>NZ_WUTS01000001.1:0-868938 GCF_009901955.1 Halomonas icarae
AGTTCTTGCATCCTTCACCCTGTGATCGCTTCCATATCAACCACATGCATTGTAGCTTATTCAGTTACGACTGTAGTGTTAGGGCGGTACCTATCACGCCGGGGCAGCCGAATGGCGGTCCCGGCGTTGTTATTGTGGCCACCAAGTCGCCGCCTTGTCGTCGCTGCCTCAGGCGGGAGACTCTGCCTCACGGCGTCGCCGCATCGCCGCCTTCGCCAGGGCGCGGATCAGACGCTGCTGTGGACGGTTGAAGATCAGCCATTCCGGGTGCCACTGCACGCCGATCAGGAAGTCGTGTTCGCGAGACTCGATGCCCTGCACCAGGCCATCGCGGTCCCGGGCGACGATCTCGATGCCGCGCCCGGCCTGCCTGACGGCCTGATGGTGCAGGCTATTGATGCGACACCAGCTGACCCGCAGGATGCGATGCAGCTGGCTGTCCCCCACGATATCCACGGTCTTGCGCGGCAGCACGGTGCGGCGCCGCTTGAGCCCCTCGTGAGTGGTGTAGATATCCGGGTCCAGGGTGCCGCCCAGGTAGACGTTGATCAGCTGGGCACCACGGCAGATGCCGAGTACCGGCGTGCCCCGGGGGATAAAGGTCTCGAGCAGTTCAAGCTCCAGTTCGTCGCGCTGCGGGTCGACACGCACGTCGATCTGCACCTCGGCGTCATAGAGGTGGGCCTGGATGTCGTCACCGCCACCGATGATCAGGCCGTCGAGGTGTTCCGGCCAGGGCCTTGAGGGCGATAGTCGCAGGGGGCGGCCGCCGTGGCGCCATACCGCAAACCAGTCGAAGAGCCAGGCGGTATGGCTCTTGCGATCGGAGGTGGTGATGCCAATCAGTGGACGCTTGCTCATGAGGCCTTCACCCAGCGGCGCAGGTTAAGCCACAGCCGAGTGAGCGGCGAGCGGGTGTGCTTGGCCACATAGCCGGCGGCGCGGCGCCTGAGCGTATCGGTGTCGGCGGCCAGCTTTTCCACCTCCAGCCAGCGGTTCCATTCAACTGCCGAGCCCCAGTCGGGCTGCGAGAGCCGCGCGTCGGGCAGCCGGTAGTGGAAAGTGGGTCGCGCCTTGACCAGCTTGTTGCGAAACAGCTCGTGGGGGTAGTCGGGCCGCAGGTGAGCGAACAGCGGGGTCATGTCGAGCTCGCGGTTGCGGGTCGGGTTGTCGGCCAGATAGTCGCGGATCAGGGTGTCAATATCCGGGGCATAGTCCGCCGCCAGTATTTTAAGGGCATAGGCCTTGGGAAAGGGGTTGGCGTGGGGCAGGACCTCACGGGTGATGTCGACATCAATCTGTTCACGCAGCCACTCGGCGGTGAGCAGATAGGCGCGTAGATGATCGAGCAGGCTTGGCACCTCGAGGCTGGGGACCTCGGGGTTGAGGTGCAGTCCGAAGCCATAGAGCAGGCTGTCGTCGGTTCCCTTGGCGCCATGCTCTCGGAGCGCCGCGAACAGCGCATCGAGCTGTTCGAGTTCATTCCACGGGATCGGCGGGCAGACGATCTCGGTGGGCACAAGGCCGGTGACCACATCCCCGATCAGTTCCCTGGCACGGCTATGCAGGTCGACTCGCATCTGGTGGCGGTGGCGCTCCCATTCGCTGTCGCCACTGGGCATGGCCTCCAGCACTTCCGTGTCGGGATGGGCATACTGAGTATCGAGCTCGATGGTAAAGGTGCCCCAGCGAGTCTCCTCCACCTTGAGGCGGTGGGGGCTGATCGCCAGGACCTCGCCGCCAAACAGTGCACACACTACTGCTGCGGTATCCTGCGGTGGCAGGCCCGCAAACTCGATCTCGACGCCCACGCGGCGGGTTTCGCCCTCGTGAGTCGTGGGCTCGGGTGGCGGTAGTGGCGTCATGGCGGCATCCTGTGCATCACATGGGAGCGCCTGGGAGCGTATCATACTGAGCTCCGCCTACGGCGCTCGCTTACTCATCGACATGGAGGTGTGATGTACCCATACCGCCGCCTCGGTTCATACGCAACCGTCTGGACGCTGCTTTTCGCTCTCTTGCTGAGTCTTGCCGCCTGGCTGTTGCCTGTGGCTTCCGTGCAGGCACAGTCGGTGAACCTGCCGGGGCTGGTGACCTCCGGTGAGGATCAGCAGCAGCATGACCCCGAGGCCTTCCAGGAGTCGCTGCAACGCATCATCGCGACCCTCGAGGATGCCGAGCGGCGCGGCCAGCTGCTGGAGAGCCTGCAGGACCTGCAGAGCGTGCATGGCCAGGCGGTCGAGGAGCGCGGCATCGCCCCGCGGGAAGGCCTGCTCGGGGCCCTGGCAGAGACCATCAGCGATCTGGGCCAGCAGGCCGAAGGGGAGGCGTCACCGCTGGCACACTGGAAGGCACAGCTTAACCAGGGCTGGCATGACCTGAGCGAGCTGGTGGCCAAAACCGAAAACGCCGACCTGATTCGCTTCGCGATCGAGGCCACCGTGCTGCTGATCATCTGGGGCGGGTTGTTGGTGATCCTGATCGCCCTCGGGCGCCTGCTGGCCAGGCGTCGTGGCTGGCCCCTGGATCTGCCCCGCGAGCCGCGCGCCTGGCTGCTCACCGTTCACTTCCTGCGGCGCATGCTGCCCTGGGGGCTGGCCTTCGCGTTGGTGCTGGGAGTGGCCCAACTGGTACCACCCAGCAGTGGGCGTGTATTGGCGCTGGTGGTCGCTTATATCGCGCTGTGCGGCCGCACCCTGTCGGTGGTGGTGGAAACCTTTGTTTCGGAGTTCACCCGGGGCCACCGCTTCGTGGCGGTGCAGCTGGTGCAGAACCATGGCCTGCGGCCACTGTTCGTGATCGGTGCCCTGGTGGCGCTGGGAGATGCCTTCAACTCGGGACGCCTAACCGTGCTGCTCGGTGCCGAGCTGGCCGGCCTGCTCTCGGTGCTGGCCAATATGCTGGCGGCGCTGCTCAGCGTGCGTTTCATCTTCAGGTTCAAGCGGCCCATCGAACATATCATTCGCAACCGGCCCTGGCGTGAGCGCCGCGAGCCCGGTGCCAGTGCCAGTATCGTGCAGGTGCTGGGCAGTCTCTGGCATGTACCGGCACTGCTGCTGGTGGGCGGCTCGCTGGTCGCGATCTTCGTGACCGGAGGCGACGTGGGCACCGCCCTGGCACGCTCCATCATCTCGGCGGCACTGCTGGTGCTGGTGCTGGTCGTCACCGGCCTGGTGCGCCGCCATGGCGAACGGCGCAAGCGGCGCCAACGTCGGCGTCGTGTCAGTCAGTATCGCGTGCGTCTCGAACGCTTCGGCTATGTACTGGGCCATGTGGCGGCCTGGGTTGCCTTCGCCGAGCTGTTCTTGCAGGTGTGGGGCGGCTCGCTGTTGGGCATCGGCAGTGCAGGGGTCGCTAGTGCCCGTATCGGCCAGGCGCTAATGGCCATCGCCCTGACCCTGCTGCTGGCCTGGCTGGCGTGGATCTTCGCCGATACCGCCATCCAGCGCGCCTTGACCAGTTCGGTGCGCTCCCGCGGGCGGCGCGTCAATCAGGCGCGCGCCCAGACCATCACGCCGATGATCCGCAACGTCATCTTCACCACCATCGTGATCATCGCGGCCATCGTCGGACTGGCCAATCTGGGGGTCAATGTCACGCCGCTGCTGGCCGGTGCGGGTGTGATCGGCCTGGCGCTCGGTTTCGGCGCCCAGACGCTGGTGCAGGATCTGATCACCGGCATCTTCATCCTGATCGAGGACTCCCTGGCCGTGGATGACTTCGTCAGGATCAACGGTCATATGGGCACGGTGGAGGGGCTGACACTGCGCACCGTGCGCCTGCGTGATCTCGACGGCATCGTGCATATCATCACCTTCAGCCGCATCGAGTCGATTCATAACATGTCGCGGCAGTTCGGCATCGCGCTGATGAAGATCCGCATTCCCTATGAGATGCCGATCGACGATGCCATCACCCTGATGCAGGAGACCGCCCAGGCGCTGCGGCAGGATCCGATGATGCGCCATTACATCTGGTCGCCGCTGGAGATGCAGGGCATCCACGCCTTCGAGGATGGCTGCGCGATCCTGCGGATGCGCTTTCGTACCGCGCCCGAGATGCAGTGGGACGTCTCCCGCGCCTTCAACCTGCTGCTCAAGCAGCGCATGGAGACCCAGGGTGTCGACCTCGGCGTGCCGCGCCTCAGTGTCAGCATGGAGGGGCGGGGTGGCGGCCGTCTGGACGGCGCCAGCGAGTACGGTGATGACCAGGCCGGTGAACGCGATGCATCCGGCCGCGCACCGGGGCGTGCCGGTGTTGCCGACCCCCATCACCAGACGAGCAGTAGTGGCGGCTCGCCCGACCCGGGCTAGTCGCCCAGCCTAGAGTGAGTCACCCATGATTCAGGTTGAACGTCAGGACAGTCTCCACCTCAAGGTTTCCCGCGTGCTGCAGGAGGAGACCTCGCATCGGCTCGATCTGTTTCTGTTCGTGCCGGGGGAGCTGGGCCTGACCGGTCAGGTGATTCCCGAGGAGGACTTCTATCACGGCTCCATCCATGTGAAACGCACCTACTTCAGCGACCGCTACCGCCTGCCTCTGGTCCTCAGTCGTCTGGCCGAACGCGGCAAGCTCGATGCCGAGCACTATCGTCTTAGCCTGAGCCTCTATGCCTATCAGTATGTGGTGGCCATGGAGAGCGCGATTCAGCCGCTGATCGATGATGTGCGGCGCGCCAGAAAGAACGAGAAGGTCGAGAAGGCGGAGAGGGAGCGAGAGGAGGAGCAGGGCAGGGAGGACGACAGCACCGCATCGGAGCAGGGCGATCAGCCGCAGAAAGCGCCAGAGAATGAGCAGCTGGCCGAGCTGGAGAAGAGGCTCGCCGAGCATGTCGACCTGGCGGTCAGCATCCTGAGTCGCCTGCGGCGCCAGGAGCCCAGTGACGAAAGCCTGCATCGCTACTTCGCCACCATCGACAACTATCTCTCCTGGTTTACCGAGCAGCGGCTGCTGGCACTGCTCGCCGGTCTGCCTCGGGGGGCACGCTTTCGCCCGATACGCGCACGGCTGGTGGATATCTGTCGTGCCGAGGATGCGTATCGACGCGAACGGGAGTACAACTCCGCACGGGTGACCCGCGATCCGACGCGGATGTCCAACAAGATGCGGCTGTTGAGGCGGTTGATCGAGCATCCGGTGACCCTCAAGCAGAAGAATCAGGAGCTGGGCAATGCCGAACAGAAGGCGGTAAAGGCGCTGGCCACCGCGGTGGTGATGATATTCGTCTCCCTCGGGCTGCTCGAGATCCGCACCGTGCTGGCCGACCTCACCGCGCTCTTCGTACTGGCCATGGCCGGCATCTACGCCCTGCGCGAGGTGTTCAAGGACGACCTGCGCAATACCCTGTGGCGACTACTGCGTCGCGGCCGCCCCAAGTGGCGTCGACAGTATCTGGACCCGACCCGCGACCAGGTGGTAGGGCGCCAGTTGGAGTGGTTCGACTACAAGCGGTTTTCCCGACTCGATGATGAGATCAAGCGGGTGCGCAAGCGCAGCGTGGCACAGCGCGAGGAGGTGGTGGTGCACTATCGCTCCAGTTCGCGGATGTCGCCGACCCGATTCCTGAGCGGCTACGATCACACCCGCGAAAGCCTGACACTCGATCTGTCCCCGATCGCCCGGCTGATGGACAAGAGCAGTCGCCGCGTCTACCGGCTGGGAGAAGGCGACCAGGTCGTGCGTGAAGAGGTGGAGAAACGCCATCTTCTCAACCTGGTGATCCGCGAGACCCAGGGCAGTGCTCCCGCCACCCTGGAGCGCTGGAAGATCGTCATGAGCCGCTCGCGGATCGTCGACGTGGAACGGGTCCACGGCGAGGGGCCGGGGCATGAAGAGGCGCCTGATCCCAGTTGAGGCGAGTGGCAGCCGCTCCCTTGCCGTGCCGCGCCTCGGTTCTCAGGCTCTCAACTTGCCAGATTCTCGGGCCCGAAGGCATCGGGCAGCAGCTCGGTCATGGTGTATTGCTTGAGCAGGTTGCCCTCGGCGCCCACCACGCGGATACGGGTGTGCTCGTCGGCGAATTCGCGGATGCGCTGGCGACAGTCGCCACAGGGCGTGCACAGCTGCTGACCCGGGCCGATCACGTAGACCTCGCGCAGGCGCCGCTCGCCGGCGCTGGCCATGGCGGCGATGGCCGAGGCCTCGGCGCACAGCCCCTTGTAGTGAGCCACCTCGACGTTGGCCCCGGCGTAGCGACTACCGCTTTCGCTGACCACCACGGCACCCACCGGGTGCCGCGAGTAGGGGGCATAGGCGCGGTCGCGTACCGCCACCAGCGTCTCGATCAGGCTTGGATCCAGCGTGTTCATGCGCCGACCTCGCCGATGTTGGAGCATTGGTCGTCGAGCAGCACGGCATCCAGCGCCACCCGCATCATGTCGTCGAAGCTGCGTTCGCGGGCGCTGCTGTCCAGCGAGTCGCCCTTGAGGATATGGTCCGAGACCGTGCAGATGGTGGCCGCGCGGGCACCGAATTCGGCGGCCACCCCGTAGAGACCGGCAGCCTCCATCTCCACGCCGACGATCCCGTAGCGCCGCAGCAGCTCGGCGGTGTCGGGACGCGGATCGTAGAAGAGGTCGGCCGAGAACAGGTTGCCGACACGGGTGGTCACGCCCAGCTTGTCGGCGGTATCGGCCAGGGCACGGGTCAGGGCGAAATCGGCGGTAGCGGCGAAGTCCATGCCGGCGAAGCGCGCACGATTGACGCCCGAGTCGGTAGAGGCCCCCAGGCCAATCACCACATCGCGGACCGCCACATCATCGCGCACCGCGCCACAGGAGCCGACCCGGATCAGTCGCGTCACGCCGTACTCGGTGATCAGCTCCTTGGCATAGATCGACACCGATGGAATGCCCATGCCGTGGCCCATGACCGAGATCCTGCGGCCGCGATACGTGCCGGTGTAACCGGCCATGTTGCGCACGCGGTTGACCTGCTTGACGTCGGTCAGGTAGGTCTCGGCGATGTACTGGGCGCGCAGCGGGTCGCCGGGCATCAGCACGATGTCGGCGAAGTCGCCCGGGGCGGCGTCGATATGCGGGGTTGCCATCAGCACTCTCCTTGAGGGTTGGCGCCTGAAGAACAGGAAGGAAGGAAACTGGTGCCATCATCCATGGCCGGCAGGCCGAGCCAGCTGGCCAGGCTCTGGCCGATATCGGCGAAACTGTCGCGGGCCCCCAGGGGGCCACGCGGCAGGCCGCCGCCCAGAGCCAGCACCGGCACCTGCTCGCGGGTATGCTCGGTGCCGCGCCAGGTCGGGTCGCAGCCATGGTCGGCGGTGAGAATCAGCAGGTCGTCCTGCTTGAGCCTGGCCAGCAGCTCGGGCAGCCGGGCGTCGAAGGCCTCCAGTGCCGCGGCGTAGCCGGCGACGTCGCGGCGGTGACCGTAGAGAGTGTCGAAGTCGACGAAATTGGTCATCACCAGGGTGCCGGCCGGATTGTCGCCCGACTCCTCGAGGGCCGCCAGGGTGGCGTCCATCAGGGCCTCATGACCGCTGGCCTTGACGCTGCGCGAGATGCCGCAATGGGCGTAGATATCGGCGATCTTGCCGATGGCGATCACCTCGCCGCCGACGTCGTGAAGCGTCTGCAGTACCGTGGGGGAAGGCGGCTCGATGCTGTAGTCGCGTCGATTGCCGGTGCGCGTAAAGCCGGTCGCTGTGTCGCCCGTGAAGGGGCGGGCGATGACACGGCCGATGTTGTAGGGCTCGAGCAGGCGTCGGGCCGTCTCGCACAGGGCGTAGAGTCGCTCGAGACCGAACGCCTCTTCGTGGGCGGCGATCTGAAATACCGAGTCGGCCGAGGTGTAGACGATCGGCTTGCCGCTCGCCAGGTGTTCCGCGCCCAGGCGGGTGATGATATCGGTGCCCGAGGCGTGGCAGTTGCCCAGCACGCCGGGCAAGTTGGCGTCGCGGACCAATGCCTCCAGCAGCGCCTCGGGAAAGCTGTTGTTGCGCTCGAGGAAGTAGCCCCAGTCGAAGCGTACCGGCACGCCGGCAAGCTCCCAGTGGCCGGAGGGGGTGTCCTTGCCCGAGGAGATCTCGGCGGCATGCCCCCAGGCGCCGATCAATTCGGTGGCTGGCGTCACCCCGTCGGCCCAGGCGCCGGTAGCGGCGTGGTGGGCGTGGAACAGTCCCAGGCGCGCCAGGTTCGGCAGCGACAGCGGTCCGCTACGCGTCGTCTCCGGAGCGGTGGTGGAGTCCTGGGTAGGCTCGCACTCGCCGCGGGCACAGGCCGCGGCGATATGGCCCAGGGTGTCGGTGCCGGCGTCGCCGAACTGCTCGGCATCGGGACCGGCGCCGATGCCGAAGGAGTCGAGGACGAGCACGATGGCGCGACGGTGGGTGCCGTGAGTCATGGGGTCTCTCCCAGGAGGCGTTGATGGATCGGCGCCGGCGCCGTGGCGGGGGCGTCATCCACGACAATGGCCGCACGCACCTGGGCCGCGGCGCGCTCGGCGGCATCATGGCTGGCGGCGTGGACAAGCGCCAGTGGACGCTCGGTGTCGACCGCCTCGCCGATGGCAGCCACCTCGCTCAGGCCGACGGCGGGGTCGATGGCGGCGCCGGGGGTGCGGCGTCCGCCGCCCAGCTCGACCACCGCAAGCCCCAGGGCCCGGGTATCCAGGCGCTGGACGATGCCGGCGCGCTCGGCCGGCACCGCCAGGGTGACCGGCGCCCGGGGCAGGTATCGCTCGGGGTGGTCGAGCAGATCACAAGGGCCACCCAGGCCTGCCACCATGCGGGCGAAGCGGTCGGCGGCCTCGCCCGAGGCCAGCGCGGCTTCGAGGCGGGCCTCGGCGCCGGCCGGGGTGTCGGCCAGGCGGCCGGCGATCAGCAATTCACGGGCCAGGCGACGCGTCACCGTCATCAGGCGGCTGTCGCGACGCTTGCCGGTCAGCGCACGGATCGCTTCGTGCACCTCCAGGACATTGCCGGCGCAGGGCGCCAGTGGCTGGCTCATGTCGGTGACCAGTGCGGTGGTCGGCGTGCCGGCGCGGGTCGCGACATTGGCGATCGAGGCAGCCAGCTCCAGGGAGGCGGCATGGGTGGGCATGAAGGCGCCACTACCGCTCTTGACGTCCATCACCAGGGCGTCGAGTCCGCAGGCGAGCTTCTTGCCGAGGATCGACGAAACGATCAGCGGCAACGACTCCACCGTGGCGGTGACGTCACGGATGGCGTAGAGGCGCTTGTCCGCCGGGGCCAGCTCGCCGCTCTGACCGACGATGGCCACGCCGACCTCACGCACCAGCCGGCGGAACGTGGCGGTGTTCGGGGTGACGTCGTAGCCAGGGATCGCCTCGAGCTTGTCCAGGGTGCCGCCGGTGTGGCCCAGGCCGCGGCCGGAACTCATCGGAACGTGCCCCCCACAGGCGGCGATCCAGGGCCCCAGCACCAGTGAGACCAGGTCGCCCACGCCACCGGTGGAGTGCTTGTCGAGCATCGGGCCGGGCAGGTCGTCCCAGGTCAGGGTGACGCCGGAGTCGCGGATGGCGGTGGTCAGCGCTACCGTCTCGGCCTCGTTCATGCCGTTGAGATAGATCGCCATGGCCAGTGCACCGACCTGGGCATCGGAGAGCCGGCCGTCGGCGACGCCGTTGACCAGCTCGCCGATCGCGGCGGTGTCCAGGGCATGGCCATCACGCTTGGCGCGGATCAGCTCCTGGGGTAGCGGCGAGGTCATCTCAGTACCCCTCCTGACCCTCGACCGGCGCCACTGCCAGGTCCAGCGTGTGCAGCAGGTCGTCAAGCAGACCCGAGGCGCCGAAGCGGAAGTGCGCCGGGGTGATCCAGTTGGCGCCCATCACCCGCTCGGCCAGCTGCAGGTAGGCCTGGGCATCCTCGACGCTGCGCACACCACCGGCGACCTTGAAGCCTACGCTGCGCTGCAGCGTGGGGGCGCTGGCCTTGATGGTCTCCAGCAGGATCTCGGCGGCCTCGAGGGTGGCGTTGACCTCCACCTTGCCGGTGGAGGTCTTGAGGAAGTCGGCGCCGCCCTCGATGGCCAGCTCGGCGGCGCGACGAATCAACGCCGGCTGCTTGAGTTCGCCGGTCTCGAGGATCACCTTGAGGGTTGCCTCCCCGGCGGCCTGATGGCAGCAGGCGACCAGCTCGCGGCCGGTCTCCTCATCGCCGGCCAGCAGGGCGCGATAGGGAAACACCACATCCACCTCATCGGCACCGGCGGCGACCGCCTCGCGGGTCTCGCGGGCGGCGGCCATGATGTCGTCGTCGCCATGGGGAAAGTTGGTCACCGTGGCCACCCGGATCTTGTCCGCCAGGTCCAGCGCCTTGAGGGTACGCTTGGCAGTGGTGACGAAGGCGGGATAGACGCAGACCGCCGCCGGGGTGCCGGCGGTGGTACGGGCGCGGCGGCACAGTGACTCGATGCGAGCATCGGTGTCGTCGTCGTTGAGGCTGGTCAGGTCCATCAGCGCCAGCGCCTGGCGTGCGGTGCGCTTGAGATCGTGGGTCATGGTCGCGTCCATAGGTCGTGAAGAATAGGTCGTGAAGAATAGGTCGTGAAAGGTTAGACGCCCGGGTTGGCCCGGGCGCAGGAAAAGCAAGGGTCAGCCCAGCGCCGACAGGGCCATGAAGAACCCGGCGATGGAGGCTGACATCAGATTGGACAGTGTACCGGCCAGCACCGCCTTCAGGCCGAAACGGGCGATCTCGTGTCGACGACTCGGGGCGATACCGCCCAACCCGCCGAGCAGAATGGCGATCGATGACAGGTTGGCGAAGCCGCACAGGGCGAAGGAGAGGATCGCCATGGTATGGGCGCTCATGACCTGACCAGTGGCGGCCACCATCTGCTCGCCGCTGAGATAGGGGCTCAGATTGATGTAGGCCACAAACTCGTTGACCACGATCTTCTGGCCGATAAAGGAGCCGGCCAGCGTGGCCTCCTCCCAGGGGATGCCGAGCAGGAAGGCGAGAGGGGCGAACAGCCAGCCCAGGAGCCATTCCAGGCTCAGCGACTCGAAGCCGAACCAGCCGCCGATGCCGCCGAGGATGCCGTTGATCAGGGCGATCAGGCCGATAAAGGCCAACAGCATGGCGCCGACGTTGGCGGCCAGCTTGAGACCCGACGAGGCGCCGGAGGCCGCCGCATCGAGCACGTTGCTGGGCTTGTCGTCCTCCTCCTCCTGCTCCTCTTCGATCTTCGAGATGCTGTCTTCGGGGGTGCGTGTTTCGGGCATGATCAGCTTGGCGAACAGCAGCCCGCCCGGCGCGGCCATGAAGGAAGCGGCGATCAGATACTCCATGGGCACCCCCATGGCGGCATAACCGGCCAGCACCGAACCTGCCACCGAGGCCAGGCCACCGCACATGACCGCGAACAGCTGCGAGGGCGTCATGCGGGCGATGAAGGGACGCACTACCAGTGGGGCCTCGGTCTGGCCGACGAAGATGTTGGCGGTGGCCGAGAGGGACTCGGTGCGCGAGGTACCCAGTGCCTTCTGCAGGGCACCGCCGAGGATGCGGATGATCCACTGCATGATCCCGAGGTAGTAGAGCACGGCGATCAGCGAGGAGAAGAAGATGATGACCGGCAGCACCTTGATGGCGAAGACGAAGCCAATGCTATCGACATCGGCCAGGCCGCCGAAGACGAAGCCGATGCCGTCGTTGGCATAGAACAGCACCTGGGTGACGGCGTCGGAAAGCGTCTTGAGCACCGTCTTGCCGAAGGGCACGTAGAGCACGAAGGCACCGATGCCGAGCTGGATGGCGAAGGCGCCGACTACTGTGCGCAGACGAACGGCACGGCGATCGTAGGAGAAGATCAGGGCGATGGCGATCAGCGTCACCATCCCGACAAGGCTCATGATGAGGGTCATGGGTGTCCCCTTTAGGCGTGAGTTCGGGTCTACAGCAGATTGAACTTGAGGGTATAGATCATGGCGTTCTGATACTGCCCCGGCGTGCCGAGCTTGTCGTTGGCCTGGGCGGGTGGCCTAGACGGGGACGACATCGAACCGTAGGTCGGTGTCCCGGCCGAGAAGGGGTGATGACGGATCATGAAGGGGTCTCGGTGGTTGGTGTTGTGGTTTTGTCCCCGGGGGACGGGCTCACGTGAAAAGTATAACAGCTAGTGTTATTTTTCTAACATTTTCATGTTGCCGCGAGGGCTCGATGCATGGCGCAACGCATCAATGAACGTAGCGCACGGCGGGTAGCGCGGCTGGCCGAGGTGCTGGCGGAACGGGGCAGCCTGCGCCTGGCGGAGGCGGCGAGTCTGTGTGGTGTCTCGCCGATGACCATTCGTCGTGACCTGGCCGCGAGTGATGGCGAGTTGGTGCTGATGGGGGGCTATCTGGTGCGCGCCGCCGATCCGCGCTACGCCCCGGTCTACGACCTCGACGATCAGCGGGACCGCCAGGCCGCGGCCAAGCGCGCACTGTGCCGTAAAGCGGCGGCCCGAGTCGAGGAGGGGGATACCCTGTTCATCGATTGCGGCACCACCCTGGCACCGTTGGTGGCCGAACTGGCCGGGTATCGAGAGCTCACCGTGGTCACCTATGCCCTCAATGTGGCCAGCGCCGTGGCTCGCCATCCGGGGCTTCGCCTGGTGTTGCTGGGTGGGCTCTATCACCCGGCCTCGCAATCCTTCGAAAGCGATGGGGTGGATGCGGCCGTTGGTCGCCTGGCCATCAACCGCGCCTTCCTCTCGGCGGCGGGGGTACATCCGCGCCATGGTCTGAGCTGCTTCCACTTTCATGAGGTAGCCCCCAAGCGTGCCGCCATCGCTGCGGCCGGTGAGCGTATCCTGGTGGTCGATGCCACCAAGCTGGGGGTGATCCGCCCGGCCCGCTTCGGGGCTCTAGACGACATCGACCTGCTGATCAGCGACGCCGAATCCGAAACGTCGCCTCTGGTGGAGCCTCGGGAGGAGTAACGTCACCTTCGGCGTGAGAAGAGGCGTTAAGGGATCCTGCTCAAGATCAAGGCAAAAGGCCCGGCACGTTGCTATGGTTGATTCTACAAGCCCCTGAACCCGCTGGAGAACGTCGATGCAAGCCGCCGATATCATGACCCGTAACGTCATCACCGTAGGCCGTGACAGCGAGGTGCGAGAGATCGCCAGTCTGCTGCTTGAGCACGGCATCAGTGCCGTGCCGGTGGTGAGCGACAGCGATGAGGTGCTGGGTATCGTCAGTGAGGGCGATCTGATCCGACGGGTCGAGGATGACAAGCGCAAGTCCTGGTGGTTGCGGCTGTTCGCGGTCAATGACCCCGGCGAGTACGTCAAGTCGCATGGTCGCCGCGCCCACGAGATCATGACCCCCGACCCGCTCACCATCGGCGAAGACATGCCGTTGGCACAGATCTCGCGACTGCTGGAGAAGCATCACATCAAGCGGGTGCCGGTCGTCAGCAATGGCAAGCTGGTGGGTATCGTCAGCCGTGCCAACCTGCTCCAGGGATTCGCCGTGGTCGGTCCGGAGACTGCCGCGACCAGCGCTGATGATCGCGAGATTCGTGAGGCGATTCGCAAGGAGATCGATCAGAACACCGGCGTGCTGGTGGATCGCATCAACGTGATCGTCAGCCAGGGTCAGGTGGAGCTGTGGGGCCTGGTGGAGAATGACAAGGAGCGCATGGCGGTTCAGGTCGCGGCCGAGAATGCTGCCGGCGTCAAGGAGGTAAAGAACAACCTGGGCTATGTGCCGCGTGGCTTTGGCGGTGCCTGAGTGAGAATTGAGCCGGCGATGACATGATCACAAGTACGAAGCGGGCGGCTCCAGGGCCGCCCGCTTCTTTACTACATCAGTGATACATCAGCTCGAGCTCTCGAACCTTCGAGAACCGACGCTATGCTTCGTCGGGGGTGGGCTGATTCGGCTGCGCGATCTTCTCCAGGGCCTGGCGCAGGCTATCGATGGCGCGCTGATGGTGGTGAAGCTTCTCCATCCCGAACAGGCCGATGCGGAAGGTCTGAAAGCCGTCGCCCTCGTCGCACATCAGCGGTACCCCGCCGGCGATCTGCAGGCCCTCCTCGGCGAAGCGGCCCACCATGCCGGGGTCATCGGTGTAGCTGACCACCACGCCGGGCGCCTCGTAGCCAGGGGCGGCCACGCTCTTGAACCCGAAATCGGCAAGCAGTTCACGCACGCCGCTGCCCAGTGCCTGCTGCTCGTCACGCAGCGTGTCGAGACCGTACTGATCGATCTCGAGCATGACATCACGCAGCTTGACCAGGCCGTCGGTGGGCAGGGTGGCGTGATAGGCATGTCCGCCGTTCTCGTAGGCCTCCATGATCGTGAGCCATTTCTTCAGATCACAGGCAAAGCTGGTGCTGGTGGTCTCCTCGATGGTCTCGCGGGCCAGCCGCGACAGCATCACCATGGCGCAGCAGGGCGAGGCGCTCCAGCCTTTCTGCGGGGCGCTGATCAGCACATCGACGCCGAGATCCTGCATGTTGACCCACATGGCGCCGGAGGCGATGCAGTCGAGCACCAACAGGCCACCCTCCTCGTGGATGGCGTCGGCTACCTGACGAATGTAGTCGTCCGGCAGCATGATGCCCGAGGCCGTCTCGACATGCGGGGCGTAGACGATATCGGGCTGGGCGTCGCGAATGGCGTCGATCACGTCCTGGAGCGGTGCCGGAGCGAACGGTGACGTGGCATCATCCTCGTCCAGGCGACGCGCCTTGCGCACATTGACGTCGCCGGCGATGTGGCCCATCTCGAGAATCTGGCTCCAGCGGTAGCTGAACCAGCCGTTGCGCAGGATCAGGGCACGCCGGTTCTTGGTGAACTGGCGGGCAACGGCCTCCATGCCGAAGGTGCCGCTGCCGGGCACGATCACCGTGCTGTGGGCGTTGTAGACCTTCTTGAGGTGTGCGGAGATATCGCGCATCACCTCCTGGAAGCGCGCCGACATATGATTCAGCGAGCGGTCGGTGTAGACCACCGAGTACTCCAGCAGGCCATCGGGGTCGACATCGGGAAGCAAGCCGGGCATCTCTCTCTCCATGGTTGTTCTGGCCTTCCAGTGTGAAGGCAATTGGTGTCTCAAGCATATTCCCATTGCCCGTTCGGGGCCAGCCGTGGCAGCGGCTCCAAAAGGGCAATGGCACGCTTAACCAGGCTGGGTCGCCTGGATGGCGGTGAGGGCGATGGTGTAGACGATATCGTCGACCAGCGCGCCACGCGACAGGTCATTCACCGGCTTATTGAGGCCCTGCAGCATGGGGCCGACGCTGACCACATGGGCGCTGCGCTGTACCGCCTTGTAGGTGGTATTGCCGGTGTTGAGGTCGGGAAACACGAACACCGTGGCGCGACCGGCTACCGGGGAGTCGGGTGCCTTTTGGCGGCCCACGCTTTCGATGGCGGCAGCGTCGTACTGCAGCGGCCCGTCGATGCACAGTCCCGGGGCACGCTCCCTGGCCAGGCGCGTGGCCTGACGAACCTTCTCGACGTCGGCACCGGAGCCGGATTCGCCGGTGGAGTAGCTGATCATCGCCACCCGTGGCTCGATGCCGAAGGCCGCCGCCGAGCGAGCACTCTGGATCGCGATCTCGGCGAGGGTCTCGGCGCTCGGATCGGGGTTCACCGCGCAGTCGCCGTAGACGACCACCTGTTCGGGCAGCAGCATGAAGAAGATCGACGATACCTGACGGTAGTCCGGCGAGGTCTTGATCAGCTGGAAGGCGGGACGCACGGTGTTGGCGGTGGTGTGCACCGCACCGGAGACCAGGCCATCGACCTCGCCCTCGGCCAGCAGCATGGTGCCGAGCACCACGTTGTCCTGCAGCTGGGCCTCGGCGGTCAGTTCATTCAGCTTGCCGGCACGCCGCGTCACCATGGGGGCCACATAGCGCGATCGGATGGTATCGGGGTCGATGATCTCGAGCCCCTCGGGCAGCTCTATGCCGCGCTGTCGGGCGACCTCCTCGATCTCCTCGCGTCTGCCGAGCAGCACGCACCGCGCGATGCCGCGTTGCTGGCAGATTACCGCCGCCTCCACGGTGCGTGGCTCGCTGCCCTCGGGCAGCACGATGCGCCGGTCGGTCTGCTGGGCCAGCTGTACCAGCTGATGGCGGAAGGCGGCGGGGGAGAGTCGGCGGGGATAACCGCGGCTCAGGGTGGCCTTGAGCCAGTGCAGATCCAGATGGCTGGCGACGAAGCGGGTCACCTGCTCGGCGCGTTCGGCATCATCGATGGGAATGTCGTTGGCCATGCGATCGAGACTCTTGGCGGTCTCGAAGCTGTCCGAATCGACCGACAGCACCGGTAGGCCGGTACGTAGCGCGGGGCGGCAGATCTCTACCATCGGCTCGCCGGGTTGTTCGCCGTGGGTGAGCAGCACGCCGGCCAGGGGCACGCCGTTCATGGTGGAGAGGGCGGCGGCCAGCAGAATATCGTCCCGGTCGCCGGGGGAGACGACCAGTCGCCCCGGCTTGAAGACGTGCAGTGCGCGGTAGGCACTGCGCGCGCACAGGCTGGTGCCCATCACCCGACGCGTGGCGGCATCGCCTTCATGCAGGAAGCGGGCGTCCAGCGCGCGGGCCACATCGATGATGCGCGGCGCGGAGAGGGCGTCATGCCAGGGTACGGCGCCGATCAGCCGGAACTGCTCGCCATCCAGCGCCGGCAGGTGCTGGCGCAGGGTCTCGGCAAGCGCCCCGTTGCCGTGCGTGGCCAGCTCCGGGGCGGCCAGCGTGGAGTTGCCGGCAGCGGTGGGCAGCGGACGCACGCGCATCAGGATGCACCCCAGGGTGCGCGCGGAGCGCGTGCCATCGAAGGGCTGGGCATGGATATCGAGCTGCTCCGCCAGCTGGCGCGGATTGTCGAGGTCGCCATCGGCCACCAGGATCACCCGGGCGTCCAGGGCGCGGGCCAGTTCGGCATTGAGCAGGCCGGCGTAGCTGCTCTGGGGGCCGGCGACCAGGCCCTCGACGACGACCAGATCCGGACAGGTCTCCTCATCGCCGCAGGCGACGCGGGTGTGCCGGGCGACGGCTTCTTCCATCAGCTCGGCGATGCGGTCATCGCGCAGCAGCCGCTCCAGGCGTGCCTGGGGAAGCGGCTCGGGAGGCGTGAGCCCCAGCGTGGTTCGGGCCAGCGCCGTGGAGCGATCCGAGCCGGGCCCGTTGATGTCATCCTGACGAAAGGGGCGCATGAAACCGGCCCTGAGACCCAGGGTGTCCAGGGCGCGTATCAGTCCCAGGCAGGCGGAGGTCAGGCCGACATTGGCGCCGGTGGGGACCAGCAGCAGGGTGCGGGGTTCGGGGCGTGTCGCGCTGGTGCTCATGCGGGGGCCTCGCTGAGGAGTTGACGGGTCTCGAAGGCGATCTGGCCCTCTTCATCGGTGGGTATCACCCACAGCTCGGGGCCGCTGTCATCGGCATCGATGCGCCCCTCCTGGCCGCCCACGGTGGCGGCGTTGGCGGCTGCCGAGAGGCGCAGCCCGAAGTGGGGCAGGGCCTCCACCACCCGGGCGCGTACCGCACTGGCGTTCTCGCCGATGCCGCCGGTGAAGACGATGCCGTCGAGCCGGGGCAGGGCGCAGGAGAGGGCGGCCAGGGACTTGGCGATGCGATAGCAGAACACCTCGATGGCGAGTTCGGCGCCGCGATGGTGCTCGGCGGCGGCCTGCTCCAGGCGACGCATGTCGTTGGAGAGCCCGGAGAGACCCAGCAGGCCGCTCTCCCGGTTGAGCAGGGTGTCGATGCGCTCCAGCGACCAGCCGAGCTGTCGGCTCAGGTGGGCATGCAGGCCGGGGTCGACATCGCCGCTACGGGTGCCCATTACCAGGCCCTCCAGCGGCGTCAGCCCCATGCTGGTATCCACGCTCCGCCCCTGCCATACCGCGCAGGTCGAGCAGCCGTTGCCCAGGTGGGCGGTCAGCCAGCCGCCATGGGGACGGCTGGAAAGATGATCGACGCGCTCGCTGACATAGGCATGGCTGCTGCCGTGGAAGCCGTAGCGACGAATCCCGTGGCGTGCGTAGAGATGCTGGGGCAGGGCATAGCGGTAGGCGCGTGGCGGCAGGCTCTGATGAAAGGCCGTATCGAAGACCGCGACCTGGGGCAATTCGGGAAACAGCTCGAGAGTGGCGCGTACCCCCACCAGGTTGGCGGGGTTGTGCAGCGGTGCCAGGGCCCCGGTGCTCTCGATGGCGCGCAGCACGGCGGGGTCGATGCGGGTGGCGGCGGTGAACCGCTCGCCACCATGCACGATACGGTGGCCCACCGCGGCCGGTGCCGGACCGCTCAAGGCGTCGAGAATCGCCGCCATGGCTTCGGTATGGTCGGCGCCGTGCAGTGGCCGGGAGAACTCGTGGCCGTCGGCATCCATGCCCTTGAGGCGCGCGTCGCCGCCGCCAAGACGCTCGGCCAGGCCCGACTGGCGTGGCTGGCTGGGGGCGTCGGAGACCACAGCATACTTGATGGAGGAGGAGCCGCAGTTGATCACCAGGATCGGGTCACGCATCGAGGAGCCTCGTGGAAAGAATAAGACGTTAGGCTACCATGGGGCTTCAATCTCAGTCGTACCCGTCACTTGATGCGCGTCATGCTTCGGTTCGAAGCATCGGCCGCCATACCGTTCAGGTTCTCCCCACTGACTGCTTATGCAAGGAAGCTTCATGCCGAAAGCCGCCGCACTGTCTCGTCCACTGGCCATCATGCTGCTGTGCAGTGTGGCCACGCTGTTTGCCACCAACCATGTCGCCGCCCGGGTCGCCTTCGATGAGGGTACCGGACTGCTGCTGGCGATACTGGTGCGCTCCTGTGTGGCCGTGGTGGTGCTGGGTAGCCTGGTGCTGCTGCAGCGCAAGTCGCTGCGCCTGCCGGCGGGTACCGCCGGTTGGCAACTGTTGGTGGGGCTATTGATCGTGGTGCAGAGTCTCGCGCTCTATTCGGCGGTGGCGCGGATTCCGGTGGTGGTGGCGCTGCTGCTGATGAACACCGCGCCGATCCAGCTGGCGCTACTCAGCTGGGCGCTGGGTGGGCCGCGACCGACGCTGCGCGCGGCGCTGGTCATGGGGGTGATTCTCGCCGGCCTGGTGGTGGTGCTGGATGTGCCGACCTGGCTCGCCGACCCCGCCGCCATGGGGCCCGACTGGCTGCTTGGCGTGGGCCTTGGGCTGACCGCCGCGCTGGTGTTCGCCGTGGCCATCTGGATCACCGAGCATCGCCTGGCCGCCGTGGGCAGTACCCTGCGCAGCCTGCTGACCATGCTCACGGTACTGGTCAGCATGCTGGCGGCAGGCGCCGCCGGCCTGGTACCGGGCGGCATGGACCTGCCCCAGAGCGCTGCTGGAGCCTGGGGGCTGGCCGCGCTGGCGCTGTGCTACGGCGTGGCCTTCTCCATCCTGTTTATCAGCGTGCCGCGCCTGGACATGGCGCGTAACGCCCCGGCCATGAACATGGAGCCGGTGGCGGCGCTGGTGCTCGGCTACCTGGTGCTCGGCCAGACGCTGTCGTCCGTGCAGCTGCTGGGCGGCGGCATGGTGCTGGCGGGCATCGTGATGCTGGGGCTCTCGAAACAGGAGTGAAGGGCGGGAGCAAGAGGCGCCTATCGCTTGCCGGTAATCACCGGCAGGGCGCCCTTGTCGATACGCAACTGCAGCTCGGCGAACTTGCCGAGCAGTTCGCCGTCGGCCGTGATTCGATGCTGTTGCTCCATCTGGATGCGACAGTCGGCGGTGGCGTACTGCTCGACGCTGTCGTTATCGCTGGGCGTTGCGCCTTTATAGCGAGTCACCAGAAAGGTCCACAGCAGCTCCCACCAGGGGCGAGGGCGCACGGCAATGAGGGTCAGTCGTCCACTCCGGGGTGAGGCACCCGGGACTCGCGTGCCGCCGCCGAAGAAGCTCCCCGAGGCGATGGCCAGAGATAGCCAGCGCCCCTCGATGCGCTCCTCATCGGTGTGGATGGTGGCCTTGAAGCCACGCGTCAGGCCCAGGCGGCGCAGCTGCGGCAGCATGGCCGCATAGCTGAAGCGACCCAGCCAGCGCTTGAGGCGTGTCGAGGCCTGGGTCGTTGGCAGGGTACCCAGGCCAATATGCACCACATTAAGGAATAGCTGGTCGTCGAGCCAGCCGACATCGACCCGCTCGATTCGTCCCCTGGCGATAACCCTGCACAGGGCGTCGGGGTCCTCCGGCAGATGAAGGTTGCGCGAGAAGTCATTGGCGGTGCCGGAGGGCAGCACGCCGAGGGTGGCACCCCGGTCCAGGCACACCCTGGCGGCCAGGTTGACGGAGCCATCGCCACCGGCGACCAGCACGGTGTCCTCGGTATCAAGCTCTGTCTCCCAGGCATCATCGCCCAGGTCACGAACCTGGTGTGGCGTGATACCGGCCCGCTCGAGGCGCGGCTTCCAGAAGTCTGCGCCGCGGGAGCCGCTTCCGGCACGGGTGTTGGCGATCAACCAGTAACGCATCCCTGGGTCCTTTCCCGATGAGTAAGCCTTGCCTGCGTAGGCATCTGCGTGGCACCTGCGTGATAGAGGAGTATAGCCAGGCGGGGTGGGTCATGGTATGTCGCAACTTCCCGACATCTTCCTAGCGCAACGTTGCACATTTGTCCCTTGATACTTCGTCGTAGAGAGGCCACACTTGGGGGTGTTAGGAAACACTGTTCGTTAATGAGGAGTGCGTTATGAAGACCCTTACCATTGCCGCTGTGACTTCCGCCCTGCTTGCCGCCGGTGCGACCTCCGCCCAGGCCCAGCAGCCTCCCTATCCCCAGGGCTATGTGGGCGGTGACGCCATGTTCTGGGAGCTGAACCCTGATGGCCCGGCAAGTAGCCGTGACAGCGTCGGCCTGCGGGTCAACGGTGGCCTGAAGTTCAACGACTTCTTCGCCGTGGAGGGTCACCTGGGGGGTGGCGGCTCCGATGGTCCGGTCGAGCTGGACTCCCTGGTGGGCCTCTACGCCAAGGGCATCGTGCCGCTTTCTCAGGAGTTTCGTCTCTATGGCCTGGCCGGCATGACCGAGGTGGATGGAGATGTCGATAGCGAGTCGGGCTTCTCCTACGGCGCCGGTGCCGAGTTCGATGTGGCGCCCAATGTGGCGCTGGGCGCCGACTACATGCGTTACCTCGACGAGGATCAGTACACCTTCGATGCGGCCAGCGTGGGTGTGCGCTACCGCTTCTGATACTCGCTGGCAGTTCCGTCGATGCAAGCGCCCCCACCGTTCGGTGGGGGCGTCGTCTTGTCAGACTGGCTTGTAGAGTTCGGCGCCCTGGGTGCGGAACTTCTCCGCCTGGGCCTCCATGCCCTGCATCACGGCCTCGGCATCGCCGTCCAGATTGTGCTTGGCAGCGTAGTCACGCACCTCCTGGGTGATCTTCATTGAGCAGAACTTGGGACCGCACATGGAGCAGAAGTGCGCCACCTTGGCTGAGTCCTTGGGTAGCGTCTCGTCGTGGTACTCTCGGGCGGTGTCCGGGTCTAGCCCTAAGTTGAACTGGTCCTCCCAGCGAAACTCGAAGCGCGCCTTGGACAGGGCGTTGTCGCGACGCTGGGCGGCCGGATGGCCCTTGGCGAGATCCGCGGCGTGGGCGGCGATCTTGTAGGTGATGATGCCGGTCTTGACGTCGTCCTTGTTGGGCAGGCCCAGGTGCTCCTTGGGGGTCACGTAGCAGAGCATGGCGCAGCCGTACCAGCCGATCATCGCCGCGCCGATGCCGGAGGTGATGTGGTCGTAGCCCGGGGCGATGTCGGTGGTCAGCGGCCCCAGGGTGTAGAAGGGCGCCTCGTCGCACTCGGTGAGCTGCTTGTCCATGTTCTCCTTGATCAGATGCATGGGCACGTGGCCCGGCCCCTCGATCATCACCTGGACGTCGTGCTGCCAGGCGATGCGGGTCAGCTCGCCCAGGGTCTCGAGCTCGGCGAACTGCGCCTCGTCGTTGGCGTCGGCCACCGAGCCCGGGCGCAGGCCATCGCCCAGCGAGAAGGCCACGTCGTAGCGCTTGCAGATCTCGCAGATCTCCTCGAAATGGGTGTAGAGGAAGCTCTCCCGGTGGTGGTAGAGGCACCACTTGGCCATGATCGACCCGCCCCGGGAGACGATGCCGGTGACCCGCTTGGCGGTCAGCGGCACGTAGCGCAGCAGTACCCCCGCGTGGATGGTGAAGTAGTCCACGCCCTGTTCGGCCTGCTCGATCAGGGTATCGCGGAATACCTCCCAGGTGAGGTCCTCGGCCACGCCGTTGACCTTTTCCAGCGCCTGGTAGATCGGCACGGTGCCGATCGGCACCGGGGCGTTGCGGATGATCCACTCGCGGGTCTCGTGGATGTTCTGCCCGGTGGAGAGGTCCATGATGGTGTCGGCACCCCAGCGGATGCCCCAGGTCATCTTGTCGACCTCGTCCTCGATGGAGGAGGTGACTGCCGAGTTGCCGAGGTTGCCGTTGATCTTCACCAGAAAGTTGCGGCCGATGATCATCGGCTCGGTTTCCGGGTGATTGATGTTGCAGGGGATGATCGCCCGGCCGGCGGCCACCTCGTCGCGCACGAACTCCGGGGTGATCTCCTCGGGCAGGCGCGCGCCGAAGCCCTGGCCGGCGTGCTGGTGGCCGAGGATGCGCTCGACCTCCTGCGTACCCAGCGCCTGGCGACGCTGGTTCTCGCGAATGGCGATAAACTCCATTTCCGGAGTGATGATGCCCTGGCGGGCGTAGTGGAGCTGGGTGACGTTCTTTCCTTCCTTGGCGCGACGGGGCGTGCGGGTCAGGTCGAAGCGCAGGTTGGCGAGCATCGGGTCGTTGGCCCGGCGCCGTCCGTATTCGGAGGTCGGACCGTCGAGCCACTCGGTGTCGCCGCGTTCATCGATCCATGCCCGGCGCAGCTCGGGCAGGCCCTTTCGCAGGTCGATCTTGGCCTGGGGGTCGGTGTAGGGGCCGGAGGTGTCATACACCAGCAGCGGCGGGTTTTCCTCATCGGCGCCAGAGGTTCGGGTCGGCGAGAGGGCGATCTCGCGGAACGGCACCCGGATGTCCGGGCGCGAGCCCTCCACGTAGATCTTGCGCGAGCCGGGCAGCGGCTTAATGGCGGCCTCGTCGACGCGGGCGCTCTCGGCGAGGAAGTGGGCGGTCTTGCTCATGGTGTTCTCCCTTGGATTGTCGGGGTCTTGTTCAGGGAGGACACAGGCGGGGAGGACAGGGGCCACGGCATCAGGAGCACGCGGCCTGTCGCTTGATCCCTACGCTGGTCCTAACCAGTTCAGGTTCAACGGGATCCATGCTGTGTCTCTGGTGAGAGAGGCATGATCTCAGCCGTCTTCAACGGCACCCCGTCAAGCGTGGTGGTCGGGAAACCGCTAGATTTCCCTTTGTCTATCTCACGGGTCGTCGGCATGGCCGGAGCCATTTCGGGACCATGGGCAGCAAAGACTCAAAGGCTCTGATCCAGCCCCATCTGCCAGAAGTCGATCTCCAGGCGGGTGGCGTCGCGGAAGATGGTGGCCAGCTGTGCGAACCGCTCGGGCGTGACATCGGCCAGGCGGGCGTCGAGCCAGGCGATCTCGTCGCGCATGGCGGCCTGGAACTCGTCACTCTCATACATCTGCAGCCACTTCTCGAAGGGGTTGGCCTCACCGCGAACGGTGAAGGGCTGCTTGGCCTGCCACTGGGAGATAACCCCGTAGCCGACCAGGCAGGGGGCCAGGGCCACGTGCATATCGAGCAGATCGCCACGGTTGCCGGTATCCAGCACATAGCGGGTATAGGCCATGGTCGCGCGGGCTTCCGGCAGGCCGGCCAGGTCGGTCTCCGAGATGCCCCATTCGCGGCAGTAGTCGATATGTAGGCCGAGTTCGACATCGATGATGGTCTTCAGGCCATCCAGGCTATGGCGCAGCTCGGTGATATCGCGGCTCTTGTAGGTCGCCAGCGCATAGGCTCGCCCGAAGTGAATCAGAAACAGGTAGTCCTGCTTCAGGTAGTGGCGGAACGCCTCGTCCGGCAGGGTGCCGGCGGCGAGCTGGCGCACGAAGTCGTGCTCGATATAGGCGCGCCAGTCTTCGTGGCAGGCCTGCGTAAGGTCACTGAATCGATAGCCCATCATGCCTCCAGTCAAGCTAAGCAATCCGGCAGGTGGTAGAGGGCGTAGGCGGAGGGTAGGGGCAGAGAGGTGGCCTGGCTACCGCTTGATTCCTACGCCGGTACTAACCGGATCAGGTTCAACGGGCCTCGTCGTGATGACAGTCACTGCCATGGGACGATCTCAGCCGGTTCCACCGGCACCCCGTCAAGCGAATGCCCAGTCTAGCAGGTCGCCCGCCGCTTTCCAGTCGCCCGCCGCTTTCCAGTCGCCCGCCGCTTTCCAGTCGCCCGGCTCAGTCGGTCTCGAGGCGTAGGCTGTCGAACCATGTCTCGCTCTCGGGCAGTACCAACTCGCTGGCCGGCTGGCCACTGGTATACCACGCCCGGGCGTTGCGCAGCTGCCAGCGACGCCTGCCGTCGTCGATATCGATGCCCAGCCGCAGCGGCCCATAACGGGCGAAGGCACGGCCGACGAGTCGTGAATCGCGCAGGGCCAG
The DNA here is from genome assembly GCF_009901955.1 of Halomonas icarae. Lineage (GTDB taxonomy): Bacteria > Pseudomonadota > Gammaproteobacteria > Pseudomonadales > Halomonadaceae > Halomonas > Halomonas icarae. Next base: position 24,513 of record NZ_WUTS01000001.1, read on the forward strand.
GTTGGCCAAAAGCTCCAGGCTCTCACCGCCCCGCACGTCGAGGTTCTCCAGCCGCACGCTGTTGTCGGCGAGGATTACGCGGGTCTCGCCCTGCACCTCGCCGAGGGTGAGGCGTTTGCGCAGCCAGCGTCGCTCTCGGGCGGCGTCGACGAGTAGATTCACCAGCAGGCCGCTGTCGCGCATGGCCAGCTCCAGTCGGGCGTCGAGAACCAGCGGCGTCTCCCAGCGCAGGCGTCCCTCGGGGAGAGTGAGCCGTGCCCACCAGCCGCGGCTGAGGTTGCCGGCGGCATCGGCCAGACGCACGCCATCCAGGTTGAGCCGTGAGCCGGAGATATCGAAGTCGAGAGTGTCCAGATGGCCGTCGGTGAGTCGGGTATCCAGATGCAAGGTGCCGTCCAGGGTCTGCTTATGCACGGCGAGTCGAGCCTCCGGTGCATGCAGCTCCAGCCGGCCCTGGGCACGCATGCCCTCGAGCTGCAGCTGGAGGGCGAGGCGCGCCTGACCGGCGAGCAGCTCGAGGGTACTACCCGGGGGCAGATAGTCGTTGAACGCGGCGAGATCCGGTGCCACGAGATGGGGGATCTCGATGCGCGTATTCAGCTCGCTCAGCCCCTGGGACATAGCGAGATGGCGTGCCTGGCTGTGAATCTCCAGCAGCCGCCCCTCGATCAGGGCGCCTGCGTCCCCCTGGCGACGCAGGCCGAAACGGGGCATCGACAGATGAAGCTCTGCTCCGGGGTCAGTGGTCGTAAGGATCAGCGAGCCGTCACCGAAAGCCTCGTAGTGCAGAAAGCGAGTCGCCAGCCGGTCGGAGTGAAGCCTGAGCTCGCTGCCGGCGACGATATCGCCGTCGGCGAAGCGCAGGTCGGTGCTCAGGCGTCCGCCGCCCTGGATGGTCACGCCATGCTCTGCGGGCAGAAAGGCGTTGATAAAGTCGAGTCGGTCGAGCAGGCCGTCCAGGCGTAGCGTGCCAGAGAGAGGCCTGGCCGGCGTATCGCTGCCGGGCCAGTCGAGGCCGCCCTGGAGCCTTGCTTGGCGGGCCACCAGCTGAGTCTGCACAGGTTCGGCACCGTTCGTCGATGCCTTGACGGTCAGGCGGCTGCCAGAGAGGTCCAGGCGCTGGCTGGCGGGGTGGAGGTCGCGCAGCTCCAGGGTCAGATCCAGCTCGCCGTTGAAGGCCTCCTGCAGCAGGCGGCCTTCGATAGCATCCCCGCTCAGGGTGACTCGTCCCTGAGCGCGCTCCCCGGCGAACAGCAGCCGACCGTCGCTGCTGGCTCGACCGCCATGGAGTCGCAGCGGAGACGACGACGGCAGATAGCCATCTAGCACCGCCACGTCGGGGAAGCGCGCATCCCGCCACTCGACCTCGACGCGGGTGGGAAACTCGGCCCCGGCGTCTGAAAGGGTGACATCATCGAGTTTTCGCCAGTTCAGCGGCGACCGGAACCGGGCGACAGGTAGCTCGAGCAGGGCGGAGAGTGGCGCCTCCTCACTCGAGGCGGCGGCCTCGAGATGGAGGCGCGTGCCGGAAACGTCCACACTGTCCTCTCCAATGTCGAGCTCGACGATGGGCAGATGCAGGTCCAGCCGGCCGCGCAGGGGCTGCTCGCCGAGGCGGACTGATATGGCGTCGCCCGCCAGGTCCAATCCGCCGGTGAGGCGCTGGTCGGCATAAGTCAGTTTTCCCTCTAGCCGTGCCGAGCCCCCCAGCAGCGTCAGCGGCACCGGCGCGGGAAGGTAGTGATCGAAGCTGGCAACATCCTGAGCCTCGACGTTGCGCCACTGCAGTTCCGCGCGCTGCAGCGTATCCGGTGGCGCATCCAGGCGCAGCACGGGGGTTTCGAGGGTCAGGCGGAACCCATCACCGCCGATCACAGGCCGTTGTGAGGCGGTGTCGGTCATCGCCTCGGACATCACCACCTGGTCGAGCTCGAGAGTCAGGCGAGCCCGTTGTGCCACCTCGGCCTCGATGGCCCCGCTACCTTCGATCCGATAGCGGGATCCGCCTTCCAGCCAGTGGCGCTCGTCGAGCCGCACGCTCAGGCGAGGTGAGTTCAGACGCAGACGGCTGCCCGGTAGCACTTCGCCGCGCTCGATGGCGATGTTACCCGTCAGGTCGCCGCTACCGTCGATCGCCAGCCAGTCCAGCGCGGCGAGATAGGGGTTGAAGACGTCATAAGCGTCGCTGCGCCCGGCCAGGGCGAGGGTGCCGGAGAGAAAGCGTGTCGCCTCGCCGCCGGGATGCTCGGCCAGGATCAGCGGGGCCAGGCGAAGCTCGGCATTCAGCGCCACGGCTTGCGCCAGTACCCTGTCGCCGTGTCGGATGATCCCGTCTTCCAGTGCCAGCGCGATGCTATCGGCGCCTATCTCGCCGGCGTGCCAGTGGACTCCTGCCAGCCGCAGCGTGCCCTTGCCCGCCAGGCGGTAGGCGTCGAGGCTGGCGTGGCGGACCCTCTCGGCTTCCAGAACGTGAACCCTGATCTCTCGGTGGAGCAGAGGGACGAGCGCAAGGTTCAGGGTGGCGCGCTCGGCCGCCAGGGTCACGTCACGCTCGGCGGCACTGCCGGACAAGCGTAGCTGGGTGACTTCGACTCGGCCGGGAACCACCGTCCAGGCGTGCTGCCACTCTACCGTCAGCCGCGGTGCACGATCGAACTGAGCACGGCCCCAGGCACTGGCGAGAAGGGCGTTGGCCGCGAGGAGGTAGATGCCGTAGAGCACTACCGGAGTCAACCCGAGCCATAGCAGTGCCTTGAGTGGCCTGGCGCGGGTCATGGATGACGTACGTCGTAGTGAAATCGTAGTGACATGGCTCCTCCCGGGCACAAGCCGCGGTAGCCGCGTTAGTAGATCCGGAAGCGCCGGTGCTCGGGGTGCCCCTCCTGTTCCTGGATCACCTTGCGGTAGCGCTTGTACTCCCACTGGTACTGGGCCGGATCCAGGGCGATGGCGGCTTCGACGCAGGCGTTGACCCCGGTGGCGGACTCGATCTCGTCGGGTGAGTAGACGCGCTCATCGGCCGCCAGGAAGTGAATTTCGAAGCCTTGGCCGGGGATACGGCGTGCCACACCGGTGACCACACGGGCCTCGGTGCGGGCGACGAGCTTGGGGAGCAGGGTGGCGGTATAGGCCAGCCGATCGAAGAAGGGGGCGAAGACGCCGCTGCCCCAGCTCGGTTCCTGATCAGGGAGGATGCCGATCGCCTCGCTGCGCTTCAGTGCCTTGAGCAGAGCCGCCACGCCACGCGGGTTGGTTGGCACCAGGCTTGCCCCCATGCGCTCGCGGCCGGCCCGGGTCACGGCGTCGAGCTCGCCGAGCTTGGGCGGCTCGTACATGGCGGTGAAGGGGAAGTGGCTGGAGAGCCAGAAGTTGAGCACCTCCCAGTTGCCGAAGTGAGGGGCCAGCACGATGACTCCGCGCCCCCCGGCACGCGCCTCGTCGAGCAGCTCACGACCGTGAACGGCCAGCAGAGACGTCTCGATACGCTCTGGCTTGCCCATCCAGGCGAAGCCGATCTCGAGCATGGTCGCGGAGGAGTGGATCAGGCTCTCGCGGGCGAGGCGGTGCCGTTCGGCGGGGCTGCTCTCGGGATAGACGTGAGCTAAATTCGCCTCGGTGACGTCACGCTCGCGGCGGCTGAAGCGATGCACCAGCGGACCGACCAGGCGCGCGAGCCGCCATAGCGTGGTCAGGCGCCGGCCAGCGAGCGTTCGCCACAGTCTCTCGATAGCGCGGGCCTGGAGAGTGCTGACAAGAGTGCCTGTACGAGAAGGAGCCTTGGCCATGGGTTACACCAGCCAGGTGTCCACATTGTCGGGGGAGCGCTTCTCCTGGAGCCCCTTGAAGCCCTTGACGCAGCGAATCACCAGCCACACCACGGCCACCAGCCAGAGGACAAAGCCAATGAGCACGAACATCAGTACGCCGGCCAGGCAGAAGTAGAGTAGACCGATCCAGAAGGTACGGATCTGGTAGCGGTAGTGACGCTCCAGCCACTCGGGGCCCTTGCCGCGATAGACATAGGCAATGACCACGCCGACCAGGGCGGTCAGGCCGCCGGTGATGATGCTCGCCAGATAGAGGGCATAGATGACCATGGGGAGCGTCGTGTCGACCGGCTCGGGACTCTCGATGACGATGTTCTCGCTGTGCGGGTTTTCACGCTGCAGGTTGTCGCTCATGGCGTGGCTAACGTCCTGGTTCTTTATGGAAATTGATGTCGACATGATACCCGGCGAGGGCCGCAATGCCACCGTCGGGGGGATCAGGTTGCGTCGTCGGTTTCTGGAGTGCTGCGCAGTGGGCGGCTGATCTCCAGCAGGTTGCCGTCCGGGTCGCGCAGGTAGAGCGACTCGAGCTGGCCGGTGGCGCCCTGACGCTGTACCGGCCCCAGCTCGATCTCCACGTCGAGTGCCTGCAGGTGGCGGGCCACCTCGTCCAGCGGCAGCAGGCTGCGCAGGCAGAGATCCAGGCTGCCAGGCGTGGGGGTGCCGGCGCGGGGCTCGATATCGGTGGCCGTCCAGTGCAGGCGCAGCGCCATGTCGCCGAGGATCAGGTCGACGCGTTCGCGATCGCGGTAGCGCACCTCCAGCCCCAGCACCCGGGAGTAGAAGTCGACCGCACGGGAAATATCGGTCACGGTGATGACCAGATGGTCCAGACCTGACAGCATTCGTCTCTCCTTGGAGAATAGGGGTGTTGCCCCAGAGGATACGATGATGCCGACCTGCCCGCTATGCGCATCCGCGGATACCGCCTTCTATCACCGTGATGCGTGGCGCGACTACCATCGCTGTGAGCGCTGCACCCTGGTCTTCGTGCCACCGACCTTTCGGCTTGCCCCCGAGGAGGAGAGGGCGGTATACGACCAGCACCGAAACTCGCCGGATGACCCGGGCTATCGGCGCTTCCTGGCGCGGCTGTTCGAGCCGCTGCATGCCAGGCTCGAACAGGGAGCTCGTGGGCTCGACTTCGGTGCCGGCCCGGGACCGACGCTATCGGTGATGTTCGAGGAGGCCGGTCACCCCATGGCCATCTATGATCCCTTCTATGCGCCTGACCCATCGGTGCTCGAGCACACCTACGATTTCATTACCGCCACCGAGGTGGCCGAACATCTGTTCTCACCCGGCAAAGAGCTTGCGCGGCTGGTGGGCCGGTTACGACCCGGTGGCTGGCTCGGACTGATGACCAAGCGGGTCACCGATCATGCCGCCTTCACCCGCTGGCACTATATCCTCGACCCCACCCATGTGAGTTTCTTCAGCGAATCAACCTTTCGCTGGCTGGCCAACGAGCACGATATGAGCGTCGAGTTCCCCGCCGGCGATGTGGTGTTGCTGCAGCGTCGCTGGCGTTCGGCGTCGGTGAAGGCATCAGACGGTTTTTGATCTCAGGCGGCTGCATGTGAATCCTGATCAGCACGAGAACCTGCTGACGTCGATCCTTGCCATGAAAGCATGGTTGACGTTTGCCGTGGCTCCTGCCTCAGAGCCATGTTATAGCTACAGAACTTGCTCGCGCAAACCAAAGTAAAAGAAGCTTCAATGATCGGAGATATCATGTGCGATACTTGACAATAAGAAGAAATCGTTTGAGATAGGGAAGCCGGTGGTAGATATCCGGTACGCCATCATGTTGAAATGGAGTTTCTGTTGATTTTAATTTTCTCTAGTGTGTTAAAATCTTCCTCTAGAGATAGCTCTTTTTTTGCTCTTTTGAGTGACAAGGCTGCGTAGGCGGCGGCATGGGTCCTTATTGACTTATCTTCAAAATGCTGCATCGATCTAAAGGCTTTTCTAAGTCGTAGCCCGACTTCCAAGCTGCTTGCCCCGTCGCGTGAAATAGACAAGAAGGCATCTTCAAGCATGTCTCCGGATTTTATTTCTGGTGCTTCTAGTCGGCTATATATTATTTCTGATGAAGTGTTCTGCAAGCCGTCATCCCAGACCTTTAATATTCTCACAAGTGCACCAATGACACCGATCGCAGTTCCGCTGTCATTAATGCCTGGCGATAGCGCTTTACTAGCAATTTCTGAAAGAACAACCAGGCCGAACCTTGGGTCTTCATCGAATACCCTGTTTTTCCCAATGCAAAAAGCATTAAGAATATTTTCCTTATCAACATTTTCGCCATGTTGTTTACCTTTCTCTATGTAAGCCAACGGCAGGCCTGGAGAGGAAAATGTGCCAGGTAAGGCATTGAGTCGAATGCGAGTCTCCAATGACTCCGCGATGGATTGTAAAGTCGGCATGTCAATATTTTGTATGTAGCCAATTTCGTCACTATATATCGCCTCATCATCCCAGTTATGGTTCGACACCTGGTGGGCCCCCATTCTAGGTGCTTTCAATTGCAGGTTCATGGCATTGATAGTGGCTGTTTCCACTTTCTCGATAGTTGACCCCAATCGCCCTAAGCGTGCGATAGAGTCAACCCAGCGAATAAAAGTAACGATGACGATAGCAAAGGATATTAACGTTAAAGAGAAAAGTGAAAACCTTCCCACCTTGTCAAAAAAACCATTTTTTATGGCAATAAGAGCCACAATGCTAAAGATGAAAGCACCCACGAACATGGAGAGCGCATTCTGCGATACATCATCTGAAACTACTAGAGGGAAAGATCTTGGTGTTGCTGTACTACTTGCCGAGGCGAAGGCAGACACCATTGATGAAACGGAAAATGTGGCAATAACAAGCATGCTTGCCGCCATTATTGATAATAATGTTTCAATAGTTTCTTTTGAAATATCAGGCGTTATGGATTCAATCGGGAGCTGATCAGCAGCTTTTGCAGCAAATGTTAATATAACTGAAAAAACACAGACGAAGAGAGGCTTTATCCAAAGCTTCTCTTTCATCCTGTTGACAAAGTATCCCATTTTAAAAGCCATCTGCGCGCCCCCCTATCCCCTGCCATGCGACTCCGCGAGGATCGATAAGCCCATGGCCTTGCTTTTAACATCTTCATGGCCGAGGGCTATTTTTTAGCAATCACCCAGACGGCGTGTACGATCCCGGGAATGTATCCACAAATAGTCAAAATGATGTTGATCCAAAAATGCATACCAATGCCGACCTGGAGGAAAACACCAACAGGTGGAAGGAAGATGGCGAGAAGGATACGTATCAGGTCCATTTGGAACTCCTTAAAGCTGAGATGATGGGGTGATGCTTGAAGGTAAGATAAAACTAGTGAGATTAATGTAAAGTGAAGTTAAATGTTCTCTGTAAGGCTAGTTCATAAGCCGAATTCAAGCAATAAACGTAGCACCTGCAGTATCCATGGTGGCTGACTGTTTTTCCAGTATTTACTGCCTAAAATACGGTATACGACAGATAGTCAAGCCGTTTTTGTGAACGCTTATTCAGCTTATTGCCCATCCTGCGTAGCTCGGTATCGGTTATCTGTCGGACGTCTGTTCCCAAGGGTAAGGTACTGCCATGCCATGCCATGCCATGCCATGGCATGGCATGGCATGGCAGGCCGTTGATTTTCTCGTCGGCTTGAGAGGGGTGGGCCCTCCCAGTGAAGCATGATGGGCCAATCGTTAAGCTTAACTGGGCAGTGCTTGGTGCCTGCACGCTAGGGATCTTGTCGAGCTCGGCGCAGGCCCATGCTTCTATCGTGCTGTCCAGGGTGCTGCGTTTTTCTGTTCATCCAGGTCTATAGGTCGATGATATAAAGCAGTCAATTTATTTGCTGTTTAATTATTAGTATAGTCGTTGTGTATTGCTGGTTAATTTCCGCTTGCCACCCTTTGTGGTGTGGGTGGGGTGGTGTGGATGAGTGCAGTGCACGCAATGCCAATCAACAGTGCACCCTGAGACAAACGCTTCCCATGGATTTCTGCCTAAGGTGTGTGGGTACCGGTCAGCGACGTGAACGCGAAGGCAGTTAAAGAATAACAACTGCAGACTCGACATGACCTTGCTCGGTATTCCATTAGCCACTCCTTATGTGATCTTTGTGCAATATAAATATGCATAAAGAAAGGCATACAATAACAATGGAGAAAGCAATGAAAAAAGAAACCGCCAATAGTGAGGCTAAAGATCTCGACTTTTCTGAACGTCCCGTGCCCGAAGAGGGCAGGATGCCGCGTGTCAATCTGATGATGGCCTGGTGGGCGGTATGTAGCGCGATCTTTTATATGGTGGTGGCAGCTGCCATGGCGCGTACTTATGGCACTGCCAACGCCTTGCTGGGCATTGTCTTGACGGTGATTGCCTATGGTCTGATCAATGGCATCATCAGCCGTTACTCCATGAAGACGGGGTTGACCGTTGCGCTTTTCTCTAAAGTACTGTTTGGCCACTTTGGTGCCGTCGTCGCCACGCTGATCTTCTTTGCCACCGCCCTCTACTACGCGGTTTTCGAAGGGTATGTCATGGCTCTGGTGCTGTCGGAGTGGAGTGGAAGCCTTTCCATGCCGTTGGCCACGGCGATCGTGGTGATATTCGGCGTCGCCTTGATATTTGGTAGCGTGCAACACTGGCTGGACAAGTTTAATGGCGTGCTGCTGCCAGTCTATGTGATCGGCATGCTGGTTGCAGTTGGCATGGCCGTGGCGGAGTTCGGTTATCCGTCGGGCTGGTTGACCCGTGTACCGGTGAGCGGAGCTTCTCCCTGGGGGTGGCTACACACCTTTGCCTACTACATGGGCGTCTGGGTGCTGATGATGTTCACCTTCGACTATGCGCGTTTTGGGCGGAAGAAGGACTCGGGATTTCATGCCCGTCTCACCTTCGGGATTCCCTTCTATGCCATGACCTTTCTGTTCAGCGGTGTTGTCGGCATCCTTCTCGATTCAATGATCCCCACGGATGGGCTGTCCGAGGCCTCCATTGTGCTGGGCCTGCTGGAGTTGATGGGAGTTGGGGGGCTGCTGCTGGTTTGGGTGACCCAGAGCCGTATCAATACGGCCAACTTCTATCTCGCGACCGTCAACTTCGAATCCTTTGTACGCAAGGTGACGGGGATTCGCCTGTCCAAGGTGCTGGCGGGCTGTATGATAGGCGTGATCGCCTATGTGCTGATGATGGCGGATGTCTTCTCCTACATTCTTCAGGCTCTGGCCTATCAGGGAGTCTTTGTGGTGGCGTGGGTGGGAGTCGCTCTGGCGCACATTCTGTCCCGCACCTATCAGGACCGCTTCAATAGCCATGTGGAATTGGATAATGCCTATATCCCAGCCTTCAACCCCTGTGGATTGATGGCTTGGTGCGGAGCCGCGCTGGTAGGCATCGTTATCATGCAACTTCCTTCGGTCTCCGGGTTCTCCGCGCCGGCCACCTTCCTGTGTGCCTACATGACCTACTCACTGGGCCTGCGTTTCGCCAAGTCGGAGTGGTACGTAGCCAGTCTCAAGTAGCTATTGAACCGATCGTGTAACTTGATTCACGACAGTCACTGCTTTGCCGCGATAGAAAGATAGATAAACAACCATAAGTAATAGTAATTGAAATAAATAAAGCTTCAGAAATTAAAGCAGCTAAAGCCATAGTCGCTACAACAAGAGAGGAATCACTATGTCCAAGTTAAGAGTCGCCGTCGATGCCGGCGGAACCTTTACCGACGTCTGTATTTATAATGAAGAGACTCAGGCGTTCCGCGTCACCAAGGTTCCCTCTACGCCAAGTAACCCCAAGCAGGCCGTGATCGACGGGGTGCGGCGTGGCGAGATCGATCTTTCGGACGTGGATCTGTTCTTCCACGGCACCACCGTTGCCACCAATGCGCTGATCACCCGTCGCTTCCCCAAGGCGGCACTGGTCACCACCAAGGGCTTTCGCGATGTGATCGAGATTCGTGACGGCACCAAGGACAATCTGTGGGATGCCTACGAGGATGTGAGTGGCCCCTACATCCGCCGTCGCGACCGTTTCGAGGTGACCGAGCGCGTCGACTACGCCGGTGAAGTCGTGACCCCGCTGGATGAGGAGGAGGCCCGCATCCTGGCTCGCAAGCTCAAGCGGCGTGGTGCCACCACGGTAGCGGTGTGCTTCATCAATTCCTATGCCAATGCCGAGAACGAGAAGCGCATGCGGGAGATCCTCGAGGAGGAGATTCCCGAGGCGAGCGTCTCGACGTCATCGGATATCCTGCCCGAGATATTCGAGCATGACCGCTTCAATACCGCGGTGGCGAATACGGTGCTGGGTCCGCTGGTGTCGGACTACGTCAAGCAGCTCGACGATGAGTTGAGCGCGGGTGGCTACGATAACGACCTGCTGCTGCTGCACTCCGGTGGTGGCTCGATGACGCCGGCCATGGCGAAGCACTTCCCGGTGCGTCTGGCGGCCTCCGGTATCGCCGCGGGAGCGATCGCCGCCAAGCATATCGCCGAACAGTGCGGTTATCAGAATGCCGTCGGGCTGGATATGGGGGGCACCTCTACCGATATCTCGCTGATCCATGATGGTGAGCTGCGCGTGACCAAGCAGTGGGGAGTGGAGTATGGGCACCCCATCGTGTTTCCGAGCATCGAGGTACTGACCGTCGGTGCCGGTGGGGGCTCGCTGGCGCATATCGATATCGCCGGGGCCCTGCGCAATGGCCCGCAGTCTGCCGGGGCCGACCCGGGCCCGGCCTGCTATGAGCGTGGCGGCACGGAACCTACCAATACCGATGCCAACCTGGCGCTGAATCGCCTGGGCACCGTGCTTGCCGGCGGCGCACTCGAGCTGAATCGGGACAGGGCGACCCAGGTCATCGCAGAGCGTGTCGGCCAGCCGCTGTCGTTGGATACGGCCGAGGCGGCACAGGCGGTCATCAAGGTGGCGAATGCCAACATGGCCGATGCGGTGAGGCTGGTGTCGATCCGCCGTGGTCTGGATCCGCGTGACTTCGCCCTGATCGCCTTCGGCGGTGCCGGTGCCCTGCACGGTGCCGAGGTGGCCAAGGAGCTGGGCATCCCGGCGGTGATCGTGCCCCCCAATCCCGGGGTGACCTCGGCGATGGGGTGTCTGCTGGTGGATATCCAGCACGACCTCTCGATGATGTACACCGCGGCGGCGGAGAGTGCCGACCTGGAAGACCTCGAACGCCAGTTCCGGTCACTGGAGGATGAGGCGGTGGACAGGCTGCGCCACGAGGGCGTCGCCGATGCCGATGTGGTCCTGCAGCGTGGCATCTCCATGCGCTATCAGGGACAGTGGCGCTCCCTGCAGGTGGCGATGGGCAGTGGCGATGCGTCACTCGAGGATGCCATCGAGATGTTCCACCAGGAGCATGAGCGGCAGTTCTCCTTCCGCCAGAATGCGCTTCCCGTCGAGATCTACCAGCTTCACCTGCGTGCCGTAGGCAAGACACCCAAGCCGGAGTTTCCGCGTAGCGAGCGTCAGCCGGGTGCCCAGGCAGAGCCGCATGCACACCGCGAGGTCTACTTCGAGGGGCAGTGGCACCGGACGCCGGTCTACAACCGGGCCACCCTGCCGGTAGGCTTCGAGTTCTCCGGTCCCGCCATCATCGACCAGCTGGACTCCACCACCGTGGTACCGCCCGATACGGTGGCGTCGATCGATGAGTGGAAGAATATTCGCATTCAACTGATTCAGTCGGGAGAGGAGGCATGATCATGGCATCTACCAACAAGGACAACACTCTCGATCCGGTTACCTTCGAAGTCCTCAAGAACGCCTTCGCCACCAGCGTCGACCTGATGAGCGAGCAGATCCTGCGTACCTGCTATTCGTTCGTCATCTACTCGCGCGACTTCTCCTCCGCGCTGTGTGATGCCGAGGGCAATACGGTCATGCAGGGTAGCGGTGATATCGCGGTGCACGTCGGCACCCTGCACTTCCAGTGCAAGGCGGTGCTCGAGGAGTTTGCCGACGATATTCACCCCGGGGATGTCTTCGCCATCAACGACCCCTATCGTGGCGGCACCCATCTCAACGATGTCAGCTTCATTCGCCCGATCTTTTCCGAGGGTGAGATCATCGGCTTTGCCCAGAACAAGGGGCACTGGGCGGATATCGGCGGCAGCGTGCCGGGCTCCTTCGACGTCAACGCCAGCACTCACTTCAGCGAGGGGCTTCGCATCACGCCGGTGCGTGTCTGGCGCGAGGGCGTGTTCCTGCACGATGTCGCCCAGCTGCTGGTCTCCAACACCCGCGCCCCGGCCCAGGCCCTGGGGGATCTGCAGGCCCAGGCAGAAGCCACGGCGGTCTGTGAGCGTGAGGTCCTGCGTCTGGTCGACAAGTACTCCAAGGCCACCGTGGTGGCGGCCATGCAGGAGACCCAGGACTATGTCGAGCGGGTCGTTCTCAAGAGCCTGGCGGGAATGCCGAAGGGTGAGTGGGAGACGGTCGACTATATCGATGCCGACCCTGCGCTTGGTGAGGGGATGGTGCCGATTCGCATCAAGCTGACGCTGGATGGCAACGGCATCCACTATGACCTGTCGGGTTCGGCGCCTGCGGTCTCCACCTTTCTCAACTCCAGCTATGGCACGACCCACTCCGCCATCTACGCGGGTACCAAGACCTTCTTCCCCGATGTTCCGCTCAACTCCGGCTTCTATCGCGCGGTGACGGCCAATATCGGTGAAGAGGGCAGCGTGGTGAACGCGGGCTGGCCTCATGCGGTCACCGGCTTCTGCTCCGGCCCCTACGAGAAGGTCATGAACGGTATCTTCGAGCTGTGGAGCGGGGTCATGCCGGAGCGTGCCATGGCCTGTGCCTTCAACCTGGAGTACCTGCTGATCGGCGGTAATGATGGACGCACCGGCAGCGGCGACTACTTCATGTGGTATGACTGGATGGCCGGCGGCTGGGGCGGGCGTCAGACCAAGGATGGCTCGTCGGCCACTTCCCCGGTATTCGGCACCGGGCTGGCGGTGCAGCCGGTGGAAGGGCAGGAGAGGCTGAACCCCGTGCTGACCATGTGTCACGAGATCAGCATGGACTCTGCCGGTCCGGGCCGCTTCCGCGGGGGTTGTGGAGTCGAGAAGGGAGGCAAGCTGACCCAGGTCGACAAGACGGTGATGAGCTACTGCTGTGACCGCGGCCGTTCGGTGACCTGGGGGGTGAATGGCGGGCTGCCCTCGGTCCCGCATGGGGTGTGGATCAACAAGGGAACGCCGGATGAGAAATACCTGGGGGCCACCTTCTCGAACGTGACGGTACGCTCCGGAGACACCTTCACGCGACCCTCGGCGGGTGGCGGTGGCTTCGGTGACCCGCTGGAGCGCGATGCACAAGCGGTGCTGGATGATGTGATCGATGGCTACGTATCCGTCGAGCGCGCCGAGTGCGACTATGGCGTGGTGATCCAGGTCAACGACCCCGATGTCGATGACTATGTGATCGACACCGAGCGCACCGCCAGGGCTCGCGAGTGGATCCGGGCGAATCGGCGGGAGTGGTTGCAGACCCCCCCCAAGGACGTCGCCAAACAGTACCGAAATGGCGAGCTGAATGTCCTGGACGTGATTCGTCGCTACGGCGTGGTGCTGGACTGGGGCACGGGTGAGTTGCTGGAGAAGTCGACGCAACAGTATCGTGACTCGCTGGCCAAGCGCTCATCCAGCTTCTGGACGTGATATTGCGATCGCGAAGGTGAACGGCGAGACTTCGGTAGGACCCTGGCCCGATCAGTTCGGGCCGGGCCTCCGGAGTCTCGCCTTCGTTGCGACACGCCTAGATACGGCGCGTGAACAGTCAGAGAGGAGTGGCATGAATACAACGACGACAATGCCAGAATCCGCCGAGTTGCCAGGAGCTGCCGGTTTACCTGGAACCACTGATTTACCAGGAACCACTGATTTTCCTGGAACCACAAGGCCGGCAAGGGGCGGTGGGGGCACAAGACCCGACACACGGTTGAGCTCCAACTCCCAGAAACGCTGGACGCAGATCATTTCCGATACCTACTTTCCATTGACCCTGAGCTACGGTGGCCATAAGGAGGATGCCTTCCAGGGGTCGCTGAAGGTCTGGAAGGCGGCGGGTAGTGACTACTCCCTGTCTCGCCTCACCTCCGACAGGGCCGAGTACTCCCGCTCGCGCTCGCAGATTGCCGAGGATAGCCAGGCATCGTTTCTGGTGACGATCCCGCTGCGGGCCCAGGTATTCTTTTCCCAGCATGGAAGGAACCTTAACTGCCCTCCGGGCCACTTCATCGTCGAGCAGGGCGATGCGCCCTACCGGTTCGGCTACGCGGCGCCCAATGATATGTGGGTCTTCAAGGTGCCCGAGGAGTCGATGAAATCCCGCATTCGGCGCCCGGAACGCTATTCGCAGCACTGCTTCTCCGCGCAGGAGGGCATCGGCTGTGCCTTCGTCGAATTCCTGAAGATCTGCTCACTGCATGTGAACGAGTGCAGCGTTGAGGATCAGAGCCGCCTGTTCGAACAGGCTCTGAGCATGCTGTCGATGGTGCTGGAGCAGGATGAGCGGGTGCTGAACAGCGACCAGTCGCATCTGAAGACCGCCCACCTGATGCGGATCGAGCGCTATATCTCGGCCAATCTGGGTGACCCCGAGCTGTCACCCGCGCGTATTGCCCGTTTCTGCGGCATCTCCCTGCGCTATCTGCACAAGCTCTTTGCCGGGTCCGGGTATACGGCCGCCGAGTGGATACGCGCCCAGCGGCTGGAGGCCGCGCATCGCGAGCTCGAGTCGCTCCCCCTGGGGGTCAATATTGGTGAGGTGGCCTACCGCTGGGGATTCTCGGAACAGTCGCAGTTCAGCCGCGCGTTTCGCAGGCGGTTCGGCTATTCCGCCAGCGAACTGCGGGATCGCATGGGGTGAAAGTCAGCGGTGTAGTTCCTGAATTCATCCGATACGCGCGGCACCTGCGGTAGCCAGTCGTTCACCGCTAACAGAAAGCGCTAACACAAAAGGAGGCAAGTCCTGCCATGCAGAGAGCACAGGCCGTGAGCCAGCTTCAAATCGACGACAGTCAGGTGATCGTGACCCGTTGGGATTTTCCACCCGGGGCGGAGACGGGCTGGCATCGCCATGAACATGACTATGTGATCATCCCGTTGACCGACGGCCTGATGCGGCTGGAAACCCCCGAGGGGGAGCGCGAGGTTACCCTCGAGGCGGGTGTTTGTTATAGACGAGTCGAGGGCACCGAGCATAACGTCATCAACGATGGCGAGGCGCCTTTTGCCTTCGTCGAAGTAGAGATCAAACAGTAAGAAGGCAGACAGTCAGGAGGCAAGAAAGCAGAAGGCAAGACGCCGCCTGCCGAAGCGGTGTAACTCGGCGCTCAGGTGGCTCTCAGCAGCAGCCCCGGGGCGAGCATTTTTCGCGTGAGTGGCACCCGGCATCGGTCGGCTCTGGCTAGTCCCGACGCAAGGGCGTGTCAGGGCCACAAAGTGTGGGCCACAAAGCCATTGGCAGTGCCCCGCACCGGGCGTATGATTCGCGCGCTCAGCATGTCGTGGGCGTGATATAACATCCGCTACAAGGCCGCTTGTGCCTTGAGTGCCACCCGGCTCCTACCCCTAACTCCCTTCCTCCCGTACGAGGCATGCATCAATGTCGCGGCAACTGCTGGCTTTGGCCCTCGCGCCCTTGTTGGGGCTCTTTATTCTCGGTATCGGTAACGGCTTTCTGGCCACTGTGATCACGCTGCGTCTGGATGCCGCGGGTGAGTCGGCGGCGGTGATCGGCTGGGTGTCGGCGGCCTACTTCATCGGTCTGGCGTTTGGGGCCATGTTGAATGACCGCATGCTGCTGCGCATCGGCCATATTCGCGCCTATGGCAGCTTCGCCTCGCTGGTGGCGGTTACCGTGATCCTGCAGGGTCTGGTGGAGACTCCCTGGGCCTGGTTCTTCCTGCGTCTGATCGGTGGTTGGGCCACGGTGGGCGTCTATCTGGTGATCGAGAGCTGGCTGCTGGCCTCGGGGGATGCACGGGTGCGTGGTCGGCTGCTCGCTCTCTACATGATCTCGCTCTACGCGGCAGGCGTGCTTGGACAGTTATTGCTGGGTGTCACCGAGGCCATGGGCGGGGCGTCGTCGTTTATGGTGATCGGCATGCTGGCCTCGCTGTCGGTGCTGCCCATGGCGATGATCCCTCAGTTCACGCCGATGATCGAGAAGGCCGAGCCGCTCTCGCCGTTGCGTCTGGTCATGCTGACCCCCACCGGTGTCATGGGTAGCTTCGGTTCCGGGTTGATCGTGGCGGGGGTTTACGCCCTGTTGCCGCTTTACCTGCAGCGCGCCGGCTTCTCGGTCGACCGCGTCGGTCAGATGATGGCGGTGGTGATACTCGGCGCGATGGTGCTGCAATATCCCGTGGGGCGCTGGTCCGACCGTCACGACCGTCAGCTGGTGCTGATTCTGATCTCCGCCTTCTGCGCCCTGATCTCGGCGGCGGTGCTCTGGCTGCCGCTGAATAGCTGGGGCCTGGCCGGGCTGCTGTTCCTGCTCGGTGGTGGGGTATTCTCGTTCTATCCGGTCGCGCTGGGTCATGCGGCCGACCGCGCGCCGGCGGGCGCC
Source organism: Halomonas icarae (assembly GCF_009901955.1). Lineage (GTDB taxonomy): Bacteria > Pseudomonadota > Gammaproteobacteria > Pseudomonadales > Halomonadaceae > Halomonas > Halomonas icarae. The sequence goes on from NZ_WUTS01000001.1 coordinate 40,979, forward strand.
CTGGTGCGCATGAGCCAGGGCCTGTTGCTGATCAACGCGATCGGCTCGGCGCTCAGCCCGCCGCTGATCTCGCCGGTGCTGGGGAAGCTGGGGGATGCCGGTCTGTTCTGGAGTTTCGGTGCGCTGGGCATCTGCCTGCTGCTGTTCTTCGCCTGGCGGCGTAGCGTGCGTCCGGCGCCAATGCCGGTGGCGCCCTTCCATGCCGGGACGCCGATGACGGCGAGCGGCGCCGAGCTGGTTATCACCGAAGACCTGGTCAAGGGTGCCACCGAGCATGAGTACAAGGAGGACCTTACCGACCTGGTGCCGGATGTGGAGGTGGCCGAGCCGCTGGTAGGGCCACCGTTGCTGGATGAAACCTGTGTCGCTCACTATCCCGAGTCAGACGATAGCGAAGAGCCGGTTCAGCATGCGTTGCCGGGAATCGAGTCGATCGAGACTTATCTGGCGGTGTCGGAGGCGCTCGAGCCGGGCTGAGGTGTCTGCATGTTTAAGACCTTGGGATAATGGTCGACGGAAAGTAGTGAATCTACTATCGCCGTTATCATTTTTCCCGAGGTGCTTCGATGATTCCCTTTGCCGCTCCCGTCCGTGACCTTCGCTTCGTACTGGAAGAGCTGCTCGAGCACGGCTCTCTCGCACTGCCCGGTTTCGAGGAAACCAGTCCCGATCTGGTGGAGGCGGTGCTGGAGGAGGCCGCCAAGCTGGCCGGCGAGGTCTGGGCACCGCTCAATGCCAGCGGCGATCAGCAGGGTTGCACCCGTCGTGAGGATGGCAGCGTCAGCGTGCCCGACGGCTTTGTCGAGGCCTACCAGGCCTATGCCGAGGGGGGCTGGAACGGCATCGGTGTCTCCGAGGCACTGGGCGGCCAGGGGCTTCCCGAGGTCGTGGCAAGCTCGGTGCAGGAGATGCTTCACGGTGCCAACATGTCACTGGGGCTGTGTCCCATGCTGACCGCCGGTGCCATCGAGGCGCTGGCGCATCACGGCAGCGAGGCACTGCGTACCACCTACCTCCCCAAGCTCGTCGAGGGGAGCTGGACCGGCACCATGAACCTGACCGAGCCCCAGGCCGGTTCCGACCTCTCCAAGGTGCGGACCCGTGCCGTGCCCCAGGAAGACGGCAGCTATCGACTCTTCGGCCAGAAGATCTTCATCACCTGGGGCGAGCATGAGGCCGCCGAGAACATCATCCACCTGGTGCTGGCGCGCAAGCCGGATGCCCCCGAGGGCAACAAGGGTATCTCGCTGTTTGTGGTGCCCAAGTTCCTGGTGGAGGCCGACGGCTCCCTGGGCGAGCGCAACGATGTGGTCTGCGCCTCCATCGAGCACAAGCTGGGCATCCATGGCTCGCCTACCTGCACCCTGAGCTTCGGCGAGCAGGAGGGCGCGATCGGTTATCTGGTGGGTGAAGAGGGGCGTGGCCTCAACCATATGTTCACCATGATGAACGAGGCGCGTCACAAGGTCGGCATCCAGGGGATCGGCGTGGCCGAGCGCGCCTGCCAGCATGCCGCCGCCTACGCCCTGGATCGCACCCAGGGGCGCAGCCCGCGCTCGGGGCGCAATGACTGCACCATCAGCGATCATCTGGATGTACGGCGCATGCTGCTATCCATGCGCGCGCGCACCGATGCCCTGCGTGCCCTGGCGCTCTACTGTGCCGCTCAGCTCGATGTGGCGCGTCATGCGGCGGATGACGACGAGCGCGCCGCCGCTCAGGCGCGTGCCGAGGTGCTGATCCCGGTGGTCAAGGCGTTCTCGACCGACCAGGCCGTGGAGATCGCCTCCCTGGGGGTTCAGGTCCACGGTGGCATGGGCTTTATCGAGGAGACCGGTGCCGCCCAGCTGCTGCGCGATGCGCGTATCGCGCCCATTTACGAGGGCACCAACGGCATTCAGGCCCTGGATCTGGCCGGACGCAAGCTGCAGCGTGATGGCGGTGCCGCCCTCGAGGGGCTGCTCGGCGAGATCGAGACCACCGTGGCAGCGCTCAAGGCCAGCGACGAACTGACCGCACTGGGCGAGAATCTGGCGGCTGGCGTCGCCGATCTGCGTGCCGCCATGGCCACGGTGCTGGAGGCGGGCGCCGACCCGGAGAGCGGGGTCGACGCCATTCAGGCCTACGCGACCCCCTTCCTGAGCCTCGCCGGGCACGTGCTGTGCGCCTGGCAGATGGGCCAGGCGGCGCTCAAGGCCAGCGCCGCCCAGGCCAGTGGCAGTGCCGATCCGTTCTACGCCACCAAGCGCCAGAGCGCCGACTATGTGATACGCCAGTGGTTGCCGGTGGGGCGTGCACAACGCGCGGTGATCGAGGCCGGCATGACCAGCCTGGCCGCCTTCGACATCGCCCACTAGTGTCAACACGAGGCCTGCGCCGCCGGCTCCGGTCGGCGGCCGCCTTCCTTGTCCGCTATGCGCCACTCTCGCCCCCATAACAACTCGACAGGAGCATGAACCACCCGACAGGGTCATGCGCCAGATCACGGAGCCACTCATGAGCCAGAGCATTTTCGAACAGGGTCTGCCCAAGACCGCCGCCAACCACGTACCGCTCTCACCGCTGACCTTTATCGAGCGTACCACATCGATCTACCCGGACTACCCCGCGGTGGTCTATGGCGAGTTGCGCCGCGACTGGGGCACAACCTGGGAGCGCTGCCGTCGACTCGCCTCGGCTATCGAGAAGCGTGGCATCCAGCCCGGCGAGACCGTGGCGGCCATGCTGCCCAATGTGCCGGCGATGTTCGAGGCCCACTTTGGCGTGCCGCTGGCCGGCTGCGTGCTCAACACCCTGAATATTCGCCTGGATGCCGAGGCCATCGCCTACATGCTGGAGCATGGCGAGGCCAGGGCGATCCTGGTCGATCCGGAGTTCGCCGAAGTCATCGAGGAGGCGGTCGGCAAGCTCGACAGAAAACCGCTGATCATCGATGTGGCCGATCCCGAGTTTGTGCCCGAGGGGAGAAGCATCGGTGAGCTGGAGTACGAGGCGCTGCTGGCCGAGGGTGACCCGGACCATGCCTACCGTCTGCCCGAGGATGAGTGGCAGGCGATCTCGCTCAACTACACCTCCGGCACCACCGGCAAGCCCAAGGGGGTGGTCTACCACCACCGCGGGGCCTACCTGAATGCCACCAGCAATATCCTGGTATGGGCGATGCCGCACCACCCGGTATATCTGTGGACCCTGCCGATGTTCCACTGCAACGGCTGGTGTTTTCCCTGGACCATCGCCGCCGCCGCCGGCACCAACGTCTGCCTGCGCAAGGTCGAGGCCAAGCGCGTGATGGACCTGATCGCCGACGAGCAGGTGAGCCACTTCAGCGGCGCCCCCATCGTGCTGAATGGACTGGTCAACCTGCCCGACGAGCAGAAGCGCGACTTCGATCATCCGGTGAAGGTCACCACGGCAGGCGCGGCGCCGCCCGCCTCGGTGATCGCCGGCGTCGAGACGCTCGGCATCGACGTGACCCATGTCTACGGGCTTACCGAGGTCTATGGCCCGGTCACCTCCTGCGCCTGGCGCGCGGCGTGGGACGAGCTGCCCATGGAGGAGCGGGCCAAGCTCAAGTCGCGTCAGGGGGTGCGCTACCACATGCTGGAAGCGCTCTGTGTGGCCGACCCCAACACCCTGGAGCCGGTGCCCAAGGATGGTCAGACCATCGGCGAGATCCTGATGCGCGGCAACAACGTGATGAAGGGCTATCTCAAGAACGAGGCGGCCACCGAGCAGGCCCTGGAGGGCGGCTGGTACCATACCGGCGACCTCGCGGTGTGGCATGCAGACGGCTATATCGAGATCAAGGATCGCTCCAAGGACATCATCATCTCCGGTGGCGAGAACATCTCCACCATCGAGGTGGAGGACTGCATCTACTCGCACCCGGCAGTGGAGGAGGCGGCCGTGGTGGCCAAGCCCGACGATAAGTGGGGCGAAACCCCCTGTGCCTTCGTCAAGCTCAAGGTGGGCTACGGCGAGGTCACCGAGCAGGAGATCATCGACCACTGCCGCCAGCATCTGGCGACCTTCAAGGCACCCAAGACGGTGATCTTCACCGAGTTGCCCAAGACCTCCACCGGCAAGATCCAGAAGTTTGTACTGCGCGACGAAGCGCGCAAGCAGTAATACCCGACCTTTGCCCAATGAGGGGAGGGACTGTTGCTGTTACCTGGAGGGAGAAGCGCCGGGGGCAAGCCGAAAGGGAGGTCCTACGCCATGGATGGCGTCGGTAGCGCCCAGGGATGGGTTCACAGCGCCTCCCGGCAGGCTTGTCACCGGAAAAGCTTCGAGCGGCAGTCCGTGGCAGATCAAGACAAATCAGCAGGAGAGTGTAAATGAGTGAGCAAGCGATCGGTGTGGTAGGCGCCGGTACCATGGGGCAGGGGATCGCTCAGGTGCTGGTGCAGAGCGGCTTTTCGGTTAGGCTCTACGATGTGGCCGAGGAGCAGCTCCAGCGCGCCCGTGGGGCCATCGACAAGGGGCTGGGCAAGCTGGTCGCCAAGGAGAAGCTCGCCGCGGCCGACCAGGATGCCGCCCTGGCGCGTCTAGACACCACCACCGCGCTGGATGCCCTGCGCGACTGCGAGGTGATCATCGAGGCCGCCCCCGAGCAGCCGGCTCTCAAGGAGAAGCTGTTTCGCGATCTGAGCCGCCTGAGCCATGAGGCGATCCTGGCCTCCAATACCTCCTCGCTGTCGCTGACTCGCCTGGCCGCCGTCTGCGAACGCCCGGAGCGGGTGGTGGGCATGCACTTCTTCAACCCGGTGCCGGTGCTCAAGCTGGTCGAGGTGATCCGTGCCGAGCAGACCAGTGATGCCACCGTGGCGCGTATCGAGGAGCTGACCCAGGCACTTGGCAAGACCGCCGTGGCTATCGCCGACTCCCCTGGGTTTGCGGTCAACCGACTGCTGGTGCCGATGATCAACGAGGCCGCCTTCCTGCTCCAGGAGGGGGTGGCCAGCGCCGCGGACATCGACGCCTCCATGAAACTGGGCGCCGCGCATCCCATGGGGCCGCTGGCCCTGGCCGACCTGATCGGCCTGGATGTCTGCCTCTCCATCATGGAGGTGTTGCAGGAGGGCTTCGGCGATCCCAAGTACCGGCCCTGCCCGCTGCTCAAGCGCATGGTGGATGCCGGCTATCTGGGCCGTAAATCGGGCCGTGGCTTCCACGTTTACTCCTGATCACGCGCCTGTCGGGCCGGTATCTCCTGTGGGAGGCGGGCTCCGCCAGGCAAAGGTAATATCTCCTGTGGGAGGCCGGCTCCGCCGGGCGAAGGCGCTGCCAGGCGCCACTGGGAGGGCCTCATACCCGGGCTGGGATCCACCAAGGAAGCATTGCCGCCCAACCTAGCGTTCGCTAGGGTTGGGCGGTATCGTCTCAACACCATGCAACAAGAATCCGAGGAGTCCTACCCATGAGCGAGAAGCTGATCGATGTGGTCGACAACGCCGGTCTCGTGCGCCTGACCATCAATCGTCCCAAGGCACTCAACGCCCTGAATAGCGATGTGCTGGCCGAGCTGGAGCGTGTACTGGCCGACCTGGAGGGCCGCGCCGACCTGCGTGCCGTGGTGATCACCGGCGCCGGTGAGAAGTCATTCGTGGCCGGCGCCGATATCGCCGAGATGCGCGAGAAGACCCCTGAGCAGGCCCGGGACTTCGCCCGCCAGGCGCTGGATACCTTCAAGCGCCTGGAGACCCTGCCGGTGCCCACCGTGGCGCTGGTCAACGGCTTCTGCCTGGGTGGCGGCTGCGAGCTGGCCCTGGCCTGTGACTGGGCGGTGGCCAGCGATAACGCCATCTTCGGCCAGCCCGAGGTGCTGCTCGGCGTGATCCCCGGCTTCGGCGGCACCCAGCGTCTGCCGCGCCGCGTCGGCCCGGCCATGGCCATCGATCTGTGCACCACCGGTCGCAAGATCGACGCCAACGAAGCGCTGCGCATCGGTCTGGTCAATCGGGTGATGCCCCAGGCGGAGCTCGAGGACTATGTCGAGGAGCTGGCCAAGCAGCTGGGTGGCAACGGCCCGCAGTCGGTTCGCGCCGCCAAGCAGGCGATCCATGATGGCATGGACCAGGATCTCGACAGCGCCCTGGCCCTGGAGAATGCGCTGTTCGCCTTCTGCTTCGCCGGTGAGGAGCAGAGCGAAGGCATGAGCGCCTTCGTCGAGAAGCGCAAGCCGAACTTCTAAGGGGCGTTGCCTTAGCTTAAGGGGCGTTGCCTTAGCTGAAGCAGCTGAAGCGCGGCCGTGGCAGTTCAGCCACGGCCGCCTTGCGTTGCAGGGGTGCCTTTCCAGGCTCCCCTTGCACTGGTTGAATGACGGGCTATGGTGATAGCTGGCAGTAACGCTCTGAACTCCAGGATGGGAGAAAGCCGTCATGAAAGCACTGTTAGTTTCCGCACTGCTACTTGCCACGCCAGCCTGGGCCCAGGCCGCCTGGCAACTGGACGAGGAGCACTCCTCGGTGCATTACGTCTCCATCAAGAACGCCTCCACCGGTGAGATCAACAGCTTCGGTAAGCTCTCCGGCAGCATCGAGGAGCAGGAGAGCCGGGTGGTGATCGATCTCTCTAGTGTCGAGACAGGCATCGATATTCGTAATGAACGCATGCAGGAGATGCTGTTCGAGACCGGTCAGTTTGGCGAAGCCGAGGTCAGCATTGCGATGGGCGAGGCAGCCCTGTCGGACATGCAAGTGGGCGAGCGTCGTCAGGAAACCCAGTCTCTGAGTCTGAGCCTGCATGGCGAGACACTGGAACTGGAGGCCGAGATGCAGGCGATTCGCCTCGACGACTCGACCCTGCTGATCAGCTCGGTGCACCCCGTGATTATCTCCGCCGAGGACTTCGGGCTGGGCGAGGGTGTCGAGGCCTTGCGCGAGGTCGCCGGGCTCTCCGCCATCAGCACGGCGGTGCCGGTCAGCTTCAATCTGGTGTTTACCCAGTGATCGTCAAAGATCATGACAACGCGGCCGTGGCATAACTGCCACGGCCGCGTTGTGTTACGGGTTCCGTCGGTTGAGCCTGAAGGCTACTTGGCGAACAGCTGGTTCATATCCTTGAACGCCTTGAACTCCAGGGCATTGCCGCAAGGGTCGAGCAGGAACATGGTGGCCTGCTCGCCTACCTGGCCCTTGAAGCGCACATGAGGTTCGATCACGAATCTCGTGTCGCGGGCCCTGAGACGTTCGGCCAGCGCCTCCCACTCCTCCCAGCCCAGTACCACACCGAAGTGGGGCACCGGTACGTCGTGGCCGTCCACTGGGTTGGTGTGGGCCTGCTCCTGGGTAGGCGTCTGCGGGTGTTCGTGGATCACCAATTGGTGGCCGAAGAAGTTGAAGTCGACCCACTGCTCGCTCGAGCGACCCTCCTCCAGGCCGAACACCTCGCCATAGAAGGCGCGGGCCGCCGGCAGGTCATGGACCGGAATCGCTAGATGAAACGGGGACAGGCTCATATCACTCTCCAGAAACATGCCAGCATTTACAGCTGGGCCATGACCGTTTCGGCACTGCTCTTGTCGACGCCCTTGTCATCGACACCCAGATACTCGACCACCCCGTCGTTGACGATGGCGGCGAAGCGCTTGCAGCGGATCCCCATGCCGCCACCGCTGGCGTCCAGCTCGAGCCCCAGCGCACGGGTCAGCTCGGCATTGCCGTCGGCCAGCATGGTGATGGCCTGGGCGTTCTGATCCTGCTGCCAGGCGCCCATCACGAAGGCGTCGTTCACCGCGAGGCAGGCGATGGTGTCGACCCCCTGGGCCTGCAGCTTGTCGGCGTTGACCACGAAGCCCGGCATATGGGTGTTGGAGCAGCCGGGGGTAAAGGCGCCCGGTACCGCGAACAGCACCACCTTCTTGCCGCTGAAGAGCTCGCCGGTGCGAATGTCCTCGGGGCCTTCCGCGCCGTTGGTCTTGATCGTCACGTCGGGAATGCGCTCGCCGGTCGTAATCGTCATGGGGTCAGTCTCCCTTGTTGAGATGGGGTATTGCACTGCCAGTCTGCCTCGGAGCAGGGGGCTACGACAAACCTGGGGTGATCACGTTGGGTGAACCGGAGCAGATGGCCGACGCAACGGCCAGGGGGATTGGCTGTTCCGCTTGATATATATCAAGGCGTAATTCTTGCCAGATGCTATAGCTGTAGTGGTCATCTTCCCTGTCGGTCCAGGAGCCTGCAATGCCCACCATGATGAAAGCCGCCGTATTCGTCGAGCCCGGACGTATCGAGATCGACGACCGCCCCATTCCCGATATCGGTCCCAACGATGCCCTGATCCGTGTGACCACCACCACCATCTGCGGCACCGACGTACATATCCTCAAGGGGGAGTACCCGGTGGAGAAGGGCCTTATCGTGGGCCACGAGCCGGTAGGCGTGATCGAGAAGCTGGGCGCCAATGTACAGGGCTACCGTGAGGGGCAGCGGGTGATCGCCGGGGCGATCTGCCCGAGCTTCACCTCCTACGCCTGTCAGGATGGCTGCAGCTCCCAGGATGGCGGCCATCATGCCCATGGCTATAAGCCCATGGGTGGCTGGCGCTTCGGCAACACCATCGATGGGGCCCAGGCGGAGTATCTGCGCGTGCCGGACGCCCAGGCCAATCTCTCGCCGGTGCCCGATGGCCTGACCGACGACCAAGTGCTGATGTGCCCGGACATCATGTCCACGGGCTTCGCCGGGGCGGAAGCCGCCAATATCAAGATCGGCGACAGCGTCGTGGTATTCGCCCAGGGTCCCATCGGGCTGTGCGCCACCGCCGGCGCACGACTGCGCGGCGCCGGCATGATCATCGCCGTGGATGGCGTCGACGAGCGGCTGGAAATGGCCAGCAAGCTGGGTGCCGACGTGACCCTCAACTTCCGCAAGGTGGATGTGGTCTCGGAGGTGCTCAAGCTCACCGGCGGGCGAGGTGTGGATGTCTCCATCGAGGCGCTGGGGCTGCAGCAGACCTTCGAGCAGGCGCTGCGCGTCATCAAGCCCGGCGGCACCCTGTCGAGCCTCGGGGTCTACTCCGAGGACCTCACCATCCCCCTGGATGCCTTCAGTGCGGGTCTGGGCGACCATCGCATCGTTACCTCGCTGTGCCCGGGAGGCAAGGAGCGCATGCGCCGCCTGATGCAGATCATCGACAGCGGTCGTCTGGACCTTGGCCCCATGGTCACCCACCGCTACCCGCTGGAGAAGATCGTCGACGCCTATGATCTCTTCAGCCACCAGCGCGACGGCGTGCTCAAGATCGCCCTCGAAGTATCGTAAGGCCTGATAGCATCACCCAGGCCGGGCGAATATCTCGCCTGGCCTGTCTCTTCTGGTGATCTCTTCCTCGAGATACGGGAAATGTCTTGCATCTCTAACTTGTCTGAAGCGGCTCTGCCGCGACGACAGTCAAGCGGTTAGCGGATGGTTCCGTGTCAAGCCGATCATGGCGGCTTAGAGTGGTATCTGCGCGAGTTCTGGTACAATCGCGCGATGATTGAAGTAGACGGAGACACGATGGAAACGGAACTTAGCGAATTCGAGCGGCAGATGCGCCGCGATATCGACAGTTTCATGGACAAGGCCCAGGAGACTCGACGCAAGGCGGCGACCTCCGCTCCCGAGTGGCCCATCGAGGACAAGAGCAACGCGAAGACAAAGCCCAAGGCGCCACGCAGCAAGCCTGGCGGTTCGCCGAAGACAGGCCATCGGGTGAAGCTGGCCGTACGCACCAAGCAGCTCGAGATGGACACCGTGTTCGAGCATGTGTCGTCGAGCATCTCCAAGATCGAGGCACAGCTGGAAGCCGAGAAGGCCGCCCGCAAGGCTGGCTATCCCATTATCGGCTTCGTGATCGAAACCACCCGGCTGTAATCCCTGATCGCATGGGCTAGGCTTTGGGCATTTCTTGCCCCTGGAGCCGCCCGTGAGGATCACCCAGCTTTCTATCTACCCGGTCAAGTCACTGGGTGCCATCGCCCTGAACGAGGCCGAGCTGACGCCCGAAGGTCTCGCCTGGGATCGCCGCTGGATGGTGGTCGACGATGTGGGGCGTTTCGTTACCCAGCGCCAATTGCCGGCCATGGCCGCCATTCGGGTCGGTCTCGAGGCCGATGCCCTGGTGTTGCGCCATCCGGATGCCGAGGCGTTGCGTGTCCCCCTGTCAGCGGAGGGGCAGGAACGGTTGACGGTCTATGTCTGGGAGGATCGCTGTGCCGCCCTGGATGAGGGGGCCGAGGCCAGGGAGTGGTTGGGCGGGGTGCTGGGTGATTTTCGGGGCAGTGGTCTGCGCCTGGTCCGCTTCGCGCCCGACCAGCGGCGCCGGGTCGAGCCGCACTATCTCGCGCCGGGCGAGCAGGCACATACCGGCTTTGCCGATGGCTATCCCTTCCTGGTGGTGGGCGAGGCCTCGCTTGCCGAATTGAACCGCCGCCTGGCTGCCAAGGGGCTCGAACCGGTGCCGATGAGTCGCTTTCGGCCCAGCATCGTGATCGACCACGAAATGCCTTTCGTCGAGGATGGCTGGCAAGAGCTGGCCGCCGCCGAAAGTGGCTGGCGGCTGGGGCTGCGCAAGCCCTGCCAGCGCTGCAAGATCACCACCGTGGATCAGCACAGCGGCGAGATCGAGGTGCCGGGTGAGCCTCTGCGCACGCTGGTGGAGATGAACACCCGCCTGGCACCGGGCGGGTACTTCGGGCAGAACGCTATCCTGCTGGCAGGAGAGGGGCGGACGATCAGTGTCGGCGAGCCCCTGACGCCGAAGCCGCGCTGACTCTCTCGAGGATAACCGCGTACTCTCGAGGGTATCCGCATACCCAGCCCGCTAGCTTCACTGGTGCCCGCTGGTCGACTGGATCAGCGCCCAACGGTGCTATGAGTGATCAAGGCGCGAAGATATTCGGCCAGTGGCTATCGGCGGCCTCGATATGGCCGGGAATGTCACGCTCCCAACGCCACTGGATAAAGCGGCTGTAGTTCAGATAGAGCTTGTCGTCGACGATCTTCCATGCCTCGGGCACGGTCGAGGCGGCCTCGCCGCGTGCCGCGGCCCAGGCGCACCAGCCGCCATATTGCGGGGCGTAGGTCTCGGGATCGGCCTGGAAGCGGTCTCGGTGCTCGGCGGAAGCGAATTGCCAGGTGGCCTCGTGCCACTCGAGCTGATGCTTCGGTGAGCCGGCCACTGGCCTGCCCTCGGTGAAGTAGGCCACCGGGTCGGTGCCGCCGATGGCCAGTCCGTCGCGCGTGAAGATGCGCCCGTCGGCCATGGCCCCCAGCGACCAGGCCAGACCTACCATCAGGATGGCGGCCCTCCACCCATGCGTGCGTTTCATGATCTGCCTCCTCTCGACCCTGGGGTCTCAGGGTTCTGTCGGGCAACGGCTCCCGACCTTACAGGCATCATGACCGTGCTGGCGGCGTGCAAGGGCTCATTACAAGGCTGGATGCATGAAATGGAATGTATTTCCAGTAAATGGCCTTCTGGGTTATCATGACAGGTCACCTGTCCACTTGCGCAAGGAGCCTGCCATGAGCTTTCACGTCTATCTTTCCGGCGAGATCCACACCGATTGGCGCGACGAGATCCAGCGCGGCGCCGAGGCGGCCGGCCTCGATGTGGTGTTCACCGCTCCGGTGACCGACCATGACGCCAGCGATGCCGCCGGCGACCATCTGGGCGAGACTCCGAGCCAGTTCTGGCGGGATCATCAGTCCTCCAAGGTCAATGCCATCCGCACCCGTACCCTGATCGAGCAGAGCGACCTGGTGGTCGTGCGCTTCGGCGACAAGTACAAGCAGTGGAACGCCGCCTTCGACGCCGGCTACTGTGCCGCCCTGGGCAAGCCCTACGTGACCCTCCACGGCGAGGAGATCGTGCACCCGCTCAAGGAGGTCGATGCCGACGCCCAGGCCTGGTGCACCACCACCGATCAGGTGGTCGAGGTACTACGCTACGTGCTCAAGGCCTGATACCAACCCGCGGCGTTGATTGGCTACACTGGGGGACACCATTCTCGAAGGAGGAGTCCCCCCCCCGATGAGCCTGGAGCTGAAACGTGCCTTCGACACCGCGAACCACAATGACGGCTATCGCGTGCTGGTCGATCGCCTGTGGCCCCGCGGCGTCTCCAAGGAGGAGGCGAGAATCGATGAGTGGCCCAAGGAGGTCGCCCCCAGCGACACCCTGCGCAAGGCCTTCCATGCCGGTGATCAGGGGTGGGGCGAGTTCCGCCGCCGCTACCTGGGCGAGCTCAAGGCGCATCGCGAACGGCTCAGGCCCCTGGCCGAGCGAGCCCTCGGGAAAAGGGTGACCCTGGTATTTGCCGCCAAGGATGAACGCCACAACAACGCCGTGGTACTTGCCGAGTATCTGGCCATGCTCGAGCCGCGCCTGCGCGCCGAGAAGCGTTAACGGAACAGGGCGGCCAATCCCCGCGCAGCTGCTAACTTCAAGGGAAGGCGGTGTGATTGCCGCCGTCCTGCGAGGTGGCCGCCATGCTGTTCATTACCAATCGTTTTCCTACCCAGAGCATTCGCACTCGGGTCAACCGCAATTTCACCTTCGACCTCAACAATAACGCTGCCAGCAATTCGGTGTTCTACTGCGAGCGGCAGGGGGAGGAGGAGTATCAGGAGATCGGCAGTTCGGCCTTCCTGCAGCGGCTCAAGGAAGCCGATGTCAATCAGGTGCTGATCTATATCCACGGCTTCTCCAATCTGCCCGAAGATGTCTTCGTTGCGGTCCAGGAGTTTCAGTCGCTGTGCGATGAGACCAAGCCAGGCGAGGTGCTGGTGGTGCCTCTGGTGTGGCCCTGTGACAATGACCTGGGGATAGTGAAGGACTACTGGGATGATCAGGAGTCGGCCGACCTGAGCGGCTTCTCCTTCGCCCGCGTGCTGCAGCGCTTCCTGGACTGGCGGGAGGGGGAGCAGTTCAAGCAGGACCCGACCCCCTGCCTGAAGCGCATCAATGTGCTGGCCCACTCCATGGGCAACCGGGTGCTGCGCGAGACCCTGAGGGTCTGGCACAAGTATTCGCTGCCGGGCGGGGTGCCACTGCTGTTTCGCAATACCTTCCTGGTTGCCGCCGATATCGTCAACGAGTCACTGGAGGAGGGGCGCAGTGGTGAGCTGATCGTGCATAGCTCACGCAATGTGACCGTCTACTTTGCCTCCGACGACCTGGCGTTGCGTGCCAGCAAGGCCTCCAACCTGAGGAATCGCATCGCCTCCCGGCGGCTCGGTCACACTGGCCCCGAAGACATGATCCGGCTGCCGCGCAATGTCTTCGCGGTCGACTGCGACGACGTCAATACCCTCTACGATTTCCCCAAGGGACACTCCTATTTTCGGTCTGGCATCGTGCCCGGCAAGCCCGGTGTGGTGTTTCAGCACCTGTTCGTCGCCCTGGAGAGCGGTCGGGTCTTCCCCGAGGACGAGCTGCGCCGCATGACCATTCTGCGTGATTGAGGCGGCGTCAGAGCTTGACGGCCTGCACGTGCATCCAGTCGAAGTTGCGCGTGCGCCCCAGGCTGACCCAGCCTTCCTCTTCCCAGAGGCGCCACCAGGTGTCGTACTCCGGCCGAGCCAGGCGTGCTCGGTCGCGTCCCCACCGGAGCTTGTTGTGGCTCGGGTCCCAGTCGATGGCCAGGCCCCAGGCATGGGTCGACCAGCGGGTGCCGCCACGCTTGCGACGCTTGTTGTAGCAGCCGCCGTAGCGATGCAGGCCCAACTCCCTGAGGCGCTGCGGTCCGTAGTGGTCATGTACTCGCTCCAGGATGCGCGCCAGGCTGTCGGCGACCTGCTCGTGGCAGCCGATACCGCTGGGGCTGGTGCCGAGGTCCCAGGCCAGCGCAAGCCTCCAGGGGCAGGGCACGACCGTGAGGGGCGGCTTGCGTGTCGGAGAGCCCAGCGCCTGCTCCAACTCGGCCTCCCGGTACCAGCCGTTGGGATTGGTCTCCAGCGTCGGCTGATCGCGCCAGGGGGTGGGCTTGCTGCCGGTCTTCTGGAGGGTGTCCAGCACCTCCACCGCATGCTCGGTCTGGGGGCCCCACAGTCCGTCGATGGGCCCGACCTCGATCGTGTTCTGTTGGCAGGCGACCTGCAGACAGGCGACGGCGCGGCGTCGGTCGCTCCAGCCGTCGGCCCCGTCGGGCAACTGGCTGGCATGCCTCTGTAACGTGGCATTCACGGCCGCCAGGGTCATGGGGCCGCGAACACCGTCGATGCTGGCGTGGTAGGCGTCCTGGTCGGCGAGAAACTGCTGAAGGGTGCGAACGGAGGTCTTGTTCATGGTGTTGCCTCCCCCTCGCTGGGGTCGGGGTGCCGCGGTCACCATGGCCGGGCTTACGCCCACAGTGTAGGCGATACTCACGACGCCGCCCCGGCCAGGAGCTGGCCGGGGCGGCGCTATCACGACTGGCGGGTTCTCCTCAAAGGGTCATGAACGGCTGGGCCTCGCCATCGCGGAACTGGTAGACGTTCCACACTTCTTGCTTGGGTCCTGGCATGCCAGGAGTGCCGATGGGCATGCCGGCAAGGCCGATGCCATCGGTGTCGGGGCGCTCCTCGAAGAGCTTCTCGAGGGCCGCGAAGGGCACATGACCCTCGATGGCGTAACCGCCCATCTCGATGGTGTGGCAGGCGCCGAGGCCGTAGGGTAGACCGACGCTCTTCTTGACCTGGCCGAGCGACACATCGTCGACGATGGTGACATCGACGCCGTGCTCCTCTAGATGACGGGCGTACTTGTCACAGCAGATGCACTGGGGATTCTTGTAGAGGGTCGCCTCGGCGGGCAGGGCGGCGTGGGCGGTACCGGCACCCAGCAGCAGGGAGGCAGACATGAGCAGGGTGGCGCTTGAAGGGATGCGATTCAGCATGACACTTTTCCTGGTCCAGATGGCGTGGTTGCGCAGGGTTGTCTCTCGGCCAGCCTCCGGCTAAGGCGATCCGGCCGAGGGAGGGACGGTTGGTTTCGAAATATACATCTTATGTGTAGCACCCAGGTCAAGAGCTGTGCTGGGTCAAGGTCAGGGGGCTTCTTCGGGCAGGGTATCCACCAGCCCCAGCGCCACGCACAGGCGAACCAGCTCGGCCAGGTTGGCGGCTCCCAGCGACTTCATGGCGCGCAGCCGGTAGATCTCCACGGTCTTGGGGCTGATTCCGAGGTGGTCGGCGACCTCGCGGCTGGTCAGGCCTCTGGCCACGTGCACCAGGATCTGGCGTTCCTTGGGGCGCAGCGCGGCGTAACGCTCGCGTAGCGCCTCGAGGCGGAGTTGGGCCTGACGCGCCTGCTGGTGCGTATGAAGTGACTGCTGGACGATATCGATCAGCTGCTGGTGATTGAATGGCTTCTCGAGGAAGTCGCGCGCCCCGGCCTTGAGCGCGGAAACGGCCATGGGCACATCGCCGTGGCCGGTCATGAAGATGACCGGGGGGGGCTTTTCCAGCTCTCTCAGTTGCTGTTGTACCTGGAGACCTGAGAGGCCGGGCATGCGCACGTCCAGCAGTACCGTGTCGAAGCCTTCGGGGTCGCCGGCGAGAAAGGTCTCGCCGTCGGCGAAGAGGCGGCTTTCGATGCCGACAGAGTCCAGCAGCCAGGCCAGGGAGTCACGCAGGGCCTGGTCGTCATCGACGATGGCGATGCAGGGGGAAGAGGTATCGGTCATGGGCGCTTCAAGGCAGCGGTGTGGTCAGGTTCGGCGAGCAGTGTAGCGGCAAAGGTGGCGCCGCCGGAACCGGTGTGTGGCAGCAGGCGCAGGTTGCCGCTCATGGCTTCCATCAGGGTGCGGCTGATGGCCAGGCCCATGCCCAGCCCCTCGTCACGACTGGAGTGGAAGGGGGCGAAGATGGAGTCGGCCTGGTCGGCGGGGATGCCGGGGCCCTGGTCGGCAACCGTCAGGGTCACCTCGCGGCGCCCGCTGCGCCGGGCCTTGATCTCGACCCGTTGAGCGCCGGGATGGTCGCGGCTCGCCTCCAGTGCGTTGAGCAGCAGGTTGACCAGCACCTGCTCCAGTCCCACCGGGTCGGCGATCACCCTCGGCAGTGGCGCCTTGAGGGCCACCTCGAGGTCGACCCCGGCCTGCTGGTACTGCCACTCGCAGAGCCGGCAGGCGGCGTCCACTACCTCGGCAAGGACCATGGGCCGCGGCCGGATCTGGCCCTTGCGCACGAAGCCGCGAATATGGCGCAGTCGTTCCCCCAGGCGCTCTACCTGTCGCTGGATCTGCTCGAGGGGCAGGCGCAGTGCCTCGGCCGGCTGGCCGGCATCGAGCTTGAGCAGGGCGCCACTGGCGTAGTTGCCGATGGTGCCCAGCGGCTGATTGAGCTCATGGGCGATATTCGATGCCAGCTCGCCGGTGGTGGCCAGCCGGTTGGCGTGGGCGATCTGGGCCTGATGCTGACGGGCCTGCTCCTCGGCCGCCTGGCGCAGACGGATATCACGGTTGAGCAGCGAGACATGGCCCGATTCCGTGCCGGGCCCGGAGTGCGCCATCACCACGCTGAGCACCGGCACCACGCCCTGTGGACCACGCATCGCCAGCTCGCCACTCCATGAGCCGTAGCGGGCCACGGCGGGCAGCACGATATCATGCAGGTCGCGCAGTGACTCCTCGATATAGGCGTCGGCCAGTCGCGCGGCGCCGCCCGTGCGGGGCAGCTGCAGGAGGTGGCGTGCCGCCTGGTTGGCGTAGAAGAGCCGCTCATCGTCATCCATGAACAGCACGAACTCGGTGGTGGACTCCACCACCCGGGCCAGTCGTTCTCGGTTGGCCTCGGCACGGATGCGGCGCCCGACATCCCGGGAGACGCAGAGAATATCGAGCAACTCGCCGCTGGCCGGGTCGCGCCGGGTCCGACTGGTGGTTTCGAACCAGACATAGTGGCCATCCTTGGCGCGGAAGCGATAGGTCTGCTGGTAGAAGCCGTCGCGGTAGTAGATCCGCGGTGACTTGTTGAGCAGGGCGGCCAGGTCGGCGGGGTGAAACAGGTCATAGGCGGAGATGCCGATCAGCTCCTCGGGGGCATACCCGAGCAGGTCGCGTGCCGCCTCCGAGGCGTAGAGAAAGGTTCCGTCTCGGGCATGGCGCGAGATCAGATCGGTGCTGCTCTCGGCCAGCCAGCGGTAGTGGTCACGCTCAGCTTCGAGGGCCCGGTGCCTCTCCTCGAGTCGGTCGCAGCGGGCGGCAAGCGCCGTATGCGCCTCGATCAAGCGGGCCTGGGCCTCGGGCGAAAGGGCGGCACTGGTGTTGGGTGCGCTGTTGGGTGTGCTGTCGGGCATATGGCTCCGGCCCCCGGGTCAGCCGGTGGCATGCTGCTGGATACGCTGCAGCCGCTCTGGAAAGTAGCATAACGGTCCTGGTGGCTCCCGGTGCAAGTCGACCGGACGGCCGAACCCCTCGGCGAGAAGCTCCACCAGCATCATCGCCGAGAGCCCCCAGATGACCTGGCCATCGACATGGTAGTTGGGCACGTACCAGGGCCGGCCGTCTACCGGGATGACGTCGGTATGATGACGACGGTCCTCGAGAAAAAGTGCCAGCGGCACCTCGAAGATCAGGTCGAGTTCGGCGGGGTCGGGCAGCAGCGGCAGATCGGGTGGAATCACTCCCACATAAGGGGTGACGCTCAAGCCATGCAGCGAGATCACGTCCGACAGCTGGCCGAGCAGCTCCACATGCTGCGGCGGCAGGGCGATCTCCTCCTCTGACTCCCGCAGCGCGGTGGTCAGCAGGTCGGCATCCTGGGCTTCACGCTTGCCGCCGGGAAAGGCGACCTGGCCGCTGTGGGTATTGAGGTGGATGGCTCGCCGGGTGAACAGCAGCGTTGGGACGGGACGGTCGACGATGGGCATCAGCACCGCCGCCTCGGGTAGGCGCAGTGACTGTCGGCGGGGCCGGTGCGCTTGCAGGCGTTCGCGAAGTTTCTCTAACATGGGGTTTCCATTGGGGTTTGGTATCTTCTACCCGGCCGCCTTCCGCAACGTCAAGCCAGTTCGCTTGCCTGGGAGTCTCATGAACTTCTGTAGCCACTGTGGCCATACCGTGCGCCTCGCGATTCCGCAGGGGGATGATCGTCCGCGCTTTCTGTGCGACGAGTGCGAGACCATCCACTATCAGAACCCGCGTATCGTGGCGGGGACGCTAACGGTAAGCGGTACTCGCGTGCTGCTCTGCCGCCGTGCCATCTCCCCACGCAAGGGGTACTGGACGCTGCCGGCGGGTTTCATGGAGAACGGTGAAACCACGGCAGAGGCCGCCGCCCGAGAGACTCGCGAGGAGGCCTGTGCCGAGACCCGACTGCATGGGCTATATACCCTGATCAACCTGCCACATATCAACCAGGTGTTCATGATCTTTCGGGCCGATCTCGAGGGCAGCTTCGCTCCCGGGCCGGAAAGCCTCGAGGTGGGTCTCTTCGAGGAGCATGAAATCCCCTGGGAAGAGCTCGCCTTTCCTACCATCGAGCGCACGTTGTGGCACTTCTATGCGGACCGCAAGCAGGGCGAGTTTCCGCTGCATATGAGCGACATCGTGCCCGACCGCGAACGTCAGTCCGGTGCCGGCTAGTCGCACATCCCCGGCTTCAAAGATCCTCGAGACGCCAGACATCGAAGGCCGGCTCCTCATAGGGGTGGGCCTGGCGTAGCGCTGCCACCGCCTCGCGAATCAGGGCATCCTCACAGACCAGCTCCACCTTCAGCTCTTCCACCCGCTCCAGGTCGCCCACCCTGCCGATATGAGGGGTGGCGCCGTCCAGGGGGCGGAACTGCCCGGTACCCGGGGTCTGGAAGCAACACGCCTCATAATCGCCGATGCGCCCGGCGCCGGTGGCGAACACTGCCTCCTTGACGGCCTCGGCCTCCGCCATCGGTACAAAGAACGCCAGCTTGTACATGAGTGTGACTCCTCTATCGGGGTGATCCAGCCTGTCGTTGTGCCATATTCGGGGGGCTGCGTCAGCCATAGCAAGGCTCTCTTGCCCTATCGTGCCATTCTCTTGCCCTGACGTGTCATAAAGGCACTGGAAAAAACTTGTCCAATTTATGTTTGTGGTATAGTTTCTGTATAGGTCGACGCAGATGGCACCCAGCATCATCAGTGACACGACCATCGGGCATCCGCCCGAGTCAGCCCTAAACGGAGTATCCGATCATGAAGACTCTTACCCTTTCCATGACGCATCTGATGGCTGCCGGTGCGGTTGGTCTTTTCATCGCCGGCTGTGCCCAGGCAGAACACCACGGCATGAAGCAGAAGGACATCGTTGACACGGCCGTCGAGGCGGGCCAGTTCGAGACGCTGGTCGCCGCGGTGCAGGCGGCAGATCTGGTCGATACCCTGAAAGGCGAGGGCCCCTTTACCGTCTTTGCTCCCACCGATGAGGCATTTGCCGCCCTGCCGGAGGGCACCGTCGAGGAGCTGTTGAAGCCGGAGAACAAGGAGACCCTGCAGGCTGTGTTGACGTATCACGTCGTCCCCGGCCAGATCATGGCCGCAGATGCCATGGCGGCCGATAGTGCCACCACCGTGCAGGGCCAGGACATCACCATCACCACCATGGATGGCAGCGTGATGATCGATGATGCCACCGTGATCTCGGCCGATATCAAGGCCAGCAACGGCGTTATTCATGTCATCGACGGCGTGTTGATGCCCCAGTGAGCTTCAGCGAATTCATCTTGTTTCAAGTCTTGCGTTTCAAGAGTCGTTTTTGACCGTCATATTTAAGCGTTGTGTGTTGTCCCTGCTTGCCGCCCGCTCCGGGCGGCTTTTTTTTGCGCGTGCTCTTCCTTGACGGCATGCCTTTCGAGGGCAAGTCTGGGGCCTCATCGATAGCGTGAGGAGTGGTATGGATAAAAGGTTACGGGCGTGCCTGGCCAGGGTCGGGTTGACCCCGGAAGGTGAACTTGCGCCGCTGTCGGGCGGTGATGTCGCCGCGGTCTACCGCCTGGCCACCGACCGAGGCGATGTGGTGGTCAAGCAGGACACCGGCGATCGCCTGGCCGGTGAGGCGGAGGGGCTGGTCACCCTGGCCGCGGCCGATTCGGGGCTGGTGGTGCCCGAGGTGCTGGCTCAGGGCGATGGGTGGCTGGTGATGGCGGCACTGGAGGTGGCGCCTCGCCGTCGTGACCCGGCCGCGCTGGGGGAAGGACTGCGTAGGCTGCACGGGGTGGTCGGCGATGCTCACGGCTGGCATCGCGACAACGCCTGTGGGCGCACGCCCCAGCCCAATGCGTCGCTCGCCGATGGCCGAGGCATGCCAGGCGCGAGGCCTGCTCGATGCCAGGCTGCGTGGCCGACTCGAGGCGCTGGCCCACGGCCTGGAGGCCTGGCTGCCGAATGCCCCCGCGAGTCTGATACACGGTGATCTGTGGTCGGGCAACGTGCTCTTCACGCCGAGAGGCCCCGCGTTGATCGACCCGGCGGTCTATCGTCACTATCCGGAGGTGGACCTCGCGATGCTGACCCTGTTCGGCTCCCCGGGGGAGGCCTTCTTCGAGGCCTACTGGGATGGAGCACCTCCTTCTGACTGGCCGCGCCGCGAGACGCTGTTTCAGCTCTATCCGCTGCTCAACCATCTGCTGCTGTTCGGCGGCGGCTACCGTGGCGCCGTGGACCACGCGGTCTCGCGGCTGGAGATCGATACAGCCTGAGCCCCGGGTGCCTTGAGCCTACTGCAGCGAGCGGCGCAGACGCGAGAGGGCGATCAGGAAGAAGGCACCACCGATGACGGCCAGGGCCAGCAGCTGGGGCCAGATAACCGCGATGCCGGCGCCACGGAATAGCACGCCCTGGGCCAGCTGAATAAAGTGGGTGGTTGGGGCGGCCAGCATGATCTGCTGCACCAGCTCGGGCATGCTCTCGCGAGGGGTCATGCCGCCGGAGAGGATCTGCATGGGCAGCAGCACCAGGATGATCAACAGCCCCAGCTGGGGCATCGAGCGGGCGATGGTGCCGAACAGGATACCCATGGAGGTGGTGGCGAAGAGGTGCAGGGCGGCACCCAGCAGGAATACCTCCACCGAACCGGGTATGGGCACCGCCAGCCAGCCCTGGACCACCAGGCGCAGGGCCAGTGCCGAGGCGACCAGCACCACCGCGGCCATGGACCATACCTTGGCCAGCATGATCTCCAGCGGCGTGATCGGCATGACCAGAAGGTGCTCGATGGTGCCGTGCTCGCGTTCGCGGATCAGCGCGGCTCCGGTAAGAATGATCGAGAGCATGGTGATCTGATCGATCACCGCGTTGATGGCCCCGAACCAGGCACGGTCCAGATTGGGGTTGTAGGCGGTGCGAACGATGGCTTCCACCGGCATGACCGGTTCCGCACGATGGCGACTCAGGAATTCGGATACCTCGCTGGCCATTATCTGCTGGATATGACCGGCACCGGTAAAGGCCTGGGAGACCTGGGTGGCATCCACATTGAGCTGGATCTCGGCACCGCGTCCGCCGAGCAGGTCACGCTGAAAGTCGGGGGGGATGTCCAGGGTGAAGGTGAAGCGACCGCTGTCCATGCCGGCGTCCATCTGCTCGCGGGTAATGGGTTCGGGAGGCAGGAAGTAGGGCATCTGCAGGGCATCGATCAGCCGCCAGGAGAGTGCCGAGGCATCTTCGTTTACCACTCCGACAGTGGCGCGGTGCGGCGACTCGGGCACCGCCGTGGCGCTGGTATGGATGCTCAAGCTGAAGGCGTAGAGGATCAGCACTACCATGGCAGGGTCCCGAGCCAGGCTGCGCAGCTCCTTGATCCCCAGCTGCAGGATATTGCCCAGTGATGGCATCTTATCTCTCCTGGTCGCGCAGGCCAGCCACGCTGGCCAGCAGCAGTAGCGGGATCGCCACCAGCAGTGGCACGAAGTAGGGCCACAGCTCGCTGAAGCCCAGCGCCTTGGAGAACACCCCCCGCGTGATGATCAGGAAGTGCGTGGTGGGATAGGCCTGGCCTATCAGGGCGCTGATGCCCTCCATGGCCGAGACCGGATGCAGCATTCCCGAGAACTGCACCGCCGGAATCAGGGTGATCACTGCGGTGCCGAAGATGGCGGCGATCTGGCTGCGCAACAGCGAGGAGATCAGCAACCCCATGCCGGTGGAGCACAACAGGTAGAGAAGGGCGGCCAGGCTCAGTGTTGCCAGGCTACCACTGACCGGGACGTGGAAGACCCAGATGGAAAGCGCCACCAGGGTGACGAAATTGACCATGCCCATGGCCACGTAGGGCAGCTGCTTGCCGAGCAGGAACTCGGTTCGGGTCACCGGCGTGACATAGAAGTTGGTGATCGATCCCATCTCCTTCTCGCGCACCACACCCAGCGCGGTGAGCATGGCCGGAATCATCATCAGCAGCAGCGGAATCACCGCCGGTACCATGGCGGGCAGGCTCTCGACATCGGGGTTGTAACGATAGCGCAGGGCGATCTCCAGACCGCTGTCGCGAGTGGCGACACTGGATTCACGAGCAAGGGTCGCCAGGAAATCACCATGCAGTCCAAGCGCGTAGCCGCGGATGGTGTCGGCTCGGGTCGGCATGGCACCGTCGATCCAGAAGGCAACCTCGGGGATGGCACCACGCTTGAGGTCACGGCCGAAGCCAGGCGGAATCTCCACGGCAAGACTGATGTCGCCGCGGCGCATCCTTGCCTCCATCTCGTCCTGGCTGGTCAGCGGCGCACGTTCGCTGAAGTAGCGTGATCCCGCCAGGTTGAGGGCATAGGCCTGGCTGGTGGTGGTCTGGTCGCGGTCGAGGATCGCATAGTCCAGGTTCTCGACATCGAGGCTGATGCCGTAGCCGATGATGAACATCAGCAGCACGCTGCCCAGCAAGGCCAGGGTGCCGCGTAGTGGGTCACGGCGAAGCTCCATGCTCTCTCGACGGGTATAGCTCATCAGGCGCTTGAGGCTGAAGGCAGGAGGGTCGCGCTGGGGCTCCACCGTTTCGGCCTTGCGAGGCGTGGCCCCCGGATCGCCGGGTGGCTCGTCGGCGGCTTCCGCCAGCCAGATGATGAAAGCCTCCTCGAGGGTATCGGTGCCGCGCTCCTGGCGAAGTGCCTCGGGAGTGCCGCAGGCCAGTACCCGCCCGGCGTGCATCAGCGAGATCCGATCGCAGCGCTGGGCCTCGTTCATGAAGTGGGTGGAGATAAAGATGGTCACGCCCTCTTCCCGGGACACCCTGACCAGCTCGCGCCAGAAGGCATCTCGGGCTATCGGGTCGACCCCGGAAGTGGGTTCGTCGAGAATCAGGATCTCGGGACGATGGAGTATGGCCACGGCCAGGGAGAGTCGTTGGCGAATCCCCAGTGGCAGGCCGCCCGAGAGGCTGTCGGCGACGGCTGTCAAGGCGAAGCGCTCGAGCAACTCCTCGATGCGGGCCTGGCTTTCGGCCCTGGGCAGCTGGAAGAGTCGCGTGTGCAGGGCGAGATTCTGGCGCACGCTGAGTTCGCCATACAGAGAGAATGCCTGGGACATGTAGCCGACTCGGCGGCGTGTCGAGAGGTCCTGGGAGTCGACCCGTTGGCCGAACAGTTCGGCCTCGCCTTCGCTTGCCGGCAGCAGGCCGGTCAGGATCTTCATGGTGGTGCTCTTGCCGCAGCCGTTGGAGCCCAGAAAGCCGAAGATCTCTCCCCGTGGGATGCGAAAGTCCACCCGGTCGACGGCGGTAAAGTCGCCGAAGCGCTTGGTCAGTTCCCGTGCTTCGATGGCGATGGTATCGCTGACGGGGCGAGGCGGGATAGTGACGGCGCGATGCTGGCGGCGCTTCGCCTCGGGCAGCAGGCCGATAAAGGCGCTCTCGAGGTCGTCTGTCCCGGTCTGTGCCAGCAACTCTGTGGGCGTGCCGCTGGCCAGTGTGTGGCCGGCATCCATCGCCACCAGGTAGTCGAAGTTCTGGGCTTCATCCATATAGGCGGTGGCCACGATCACGCTCATCCCAGGGCGCGCGTCGCGGATGCTCGCGATCAGTGTCCAGAACTGGCTTCGTGAGAGCGGGTCGACGCCGGTGGTGGGCTCGTCGAGGATCAGCAGGTCGGGGTCGTGGATCAGCGCACAGCACAGCCCCAGCTTCTGCTTCATGCCACCAGAGAGCTTGGCCGCCGGGCGGTCGATAAAGGGTGCCAGGCCGGTAGCACGGGTCAGCGCCGCGATACGCCCTTTCCGCTCGGCGCCATCCTGACCGAAGAGGCGACCGAAGAAGGTCAGGTTTTCGTGTACCGACAGGGTGGGGTAGAGGTTCCGGCCGAGCCCCTGGGGCATATAGGCGATGCGTGGACAGGAGAGCCGGCGATGGTGGGCATCGCGCATATCACCGCCGAGTACCTCGACATGTCCCTGCTGCATGTGGCGGGCGCCGGCGAGCAGCGCCAGCAGACTGGACTTGCCCACGCCGTCGGGACCAATCAGGCCGACCACCCGGCCAGCCGGCAGGTCCAGGCTGATATTGTCCAGGGCCAGGGTGTCGCCGTAGCGCAGGCTCACGGCCTCGACGCTCGCCACACGCTCTGTCGAGTGCCGAATCATGGCGTCACTCGGAGTTCGAGGCTATCCGGCCAGGGGGCTGTATCATCGAGCCTGACGTAGGCCAGCCCCGGCAGCCCTGTCTTGACCTGTTCGATATGGCGGCGCAACAGCCCGGGCTCGATCCTGGCGCGAAGGCGGAACATCAGCTTTTCGCGTTCGCTGGCGGTCTCCACGCTCTTGGGAGTGAACTGGGCGACGCTCGCCACATAGCTGACCCGGGCCGGAATCACGTACTCCGGTGCGGCATCAAGGACCAGGCGGACCTCGTCGCCGATGGCGACTCGGCCCGCCTCACGTGTCGGCAGGAAGAAGGTCATGTAGACATTGGTGAGGTCGACCAGGTTGAGCACCTTGCCTCCGGCCCCCAGTACCTCCCCGGGCTCGGTGATTCGGTACTGCACCCGCGCCAGACGATCCGCCGTCAGTACGCTATCGTCAAGATCGGCCTGGATACGGGCCAGGGTGGCGTCGCTGGCTTCGATCTGGGACTCGGCCTCGATCACCTGAGACTCGGTGGCCCGGATGGCGGCCCGGGCCGAGAGTACCTGAGCGTTGGCCGAGGCCAAGGCCGCCTGCTGGCTCTGCCAGGCGGCGAGAGTATCATCGAACTGCTGTTGCGAGATGGCGTTGCGCTCCACCAGGCTGGCCGCGCGCTCGTAGCGCTTGCGGGCCGCGGTGAGCTCGGCCTGACGCTGGCTGACGACTGCCTGGGCGGCGGTCAGCTCGCTCTCACGCAGCGCCACCATGGCTCGGGCGGTCTCCAGGACATTCTCGGCACGTCGCTGCTGGGCACGGGCCTGGGCGAGTTCGGCCTCAAGGGTCGCGGTATCCATGCGGGCGACCGCTCGGCCGGGGTCAACAATCTCGCCCTCCTCGGCCATCACCTCGGCCAGGCGGCCGGGCAGGCGCGTGGCCACATCGATCTCGGTTGCCTCGATGCGGCCGTTGCCCATTGTCAGGCCGGGGTTCTCGGCCTCCGGCTGCAGGCTCCACCAGGCCACTCCCGCCAGCAACGCGACGGCGGCCGCGGCGAGGGTGGCTTTTGGCCAATGGTTGGCGACACGCTTGCCCATTCTGATTCACCTCTTTCCCGGAATGGCCTCCATGGTGCCTGGTCCATGCTCGGATTTCCCTGAGTCATATCAAATCTGGATTATATCCTAGTGATATTGGGGGGCTAGAGTGCTTCGACTACCCAACCTATCAGGGCCTCGGCGAGGGCGTCGCTCGCCTGACCGAAGGCCTTTATCGCCGCCTCGGGTGTGGCGTCACCGGCGGCTGATGTTGCCTCGAAGCGGCGGCTGGTCAGTAACTCACGGCGGGATTCGTCGATCAACTGGGCGTCCAGGCGCACCACGGCGTGGCGGGTGCCCCGGTCGAGACGCAGATAGAAGGCCGTAAGATGGCCGGTCAGGGTGGCATCGCTGCGGGCTCGACTGGCGTCATCGACCACACCCTTCAGGCGTCCCGTTTGGCGAAAGCCCTCAAGCAGCCGCTCCTGCAGCAAGCGCGACGCATCGTCTCGCCAGCGCACGCCGCTCCAGGCCTCATACTCGTCCGGTGACGGCATCACCAGCAGTCGGTTGCCGCCATGAGGCGCGCTGGCGCTGAATGAGTCGACGCGCAGGGTGGCGGCAACCGAGGGGCCTGAGATGTCGAGGTCCGGACTTGCCGGGAGTGCGAACAATCGCTGTGGTTCGCGATCCGGAAGGATCGTGCAGCCGGCGGTGAATAGCAGCAACAGGGCCAGCAGCGCCGCTATAGGGTGACGGGGAGTCATGGGGTATGCCTTCTGGTGTGAAAGATCATGGTCAATGGCTCAAGGAGCATACTCGGGTAGGGGGTCACGCCCGAGTAGTGCCTCGGTAGGGCTCTCCTCGAGGCGCCGTATCAGACGGTTGAGCACGCGCAGCGCCGCATGGAGCTCCTGCATGGCGGGGTCGAGTTCGCCGACTCCCTGCAGACCGCGGGCGATCTCCTGCTCATGGTCGGCGGTCAGCCTGGCTACCCGGCTGGCGCTCTCCTCCAGGGCCGCCATGGCGCTCTCCGCGCGAGCCAGGGTGCGGTGGCCCTCCTCGTCGAGCAGCCGCCCAGCCCGGTCGCCCAGGCTGGTGTAGGTTGCCAGAGTGGCTTCGGCCTGGGTCAGGGTGGTGCCGAGTCGCTCGCCCAGTGCCTTCAGGTCAAGGTCGGTGCCGGCGAGTGTCGCGGTGGCCTGCTCCAGGTTGGCGAGGCTGTGTGACAGATGCTCGATATTGTCGTTTGAGAGCAGCCGGTCGGCGCCTTCAAGCAGTCGATTGAAGCGGATCATCAGCCGCTCGCTGTTGCTCAACAGTGAACTCAACGGCGAGGGGCGGGCGCGGATCACCGGCGGGTTGTCACGACTGCCTCTCAGCCGCTCACTCTCCGGGGTGCCGCCGTAGAGCTGGATGTTCATGCTGCCGGTGATATTGGCAAGGGCCAGGCTGGCGCGTGTGTCGGCCTTGATCGGTACGCTGGCATCGATGCGGATCAGCGCGCGCACCCGGCGGGGATCCGTGGGGTCCAGGTGCAGTTCGGCCACATTGCCTACCTCGATGCCGCTGTACTGAACGGCGTTACCCTCGGCGAGGCCACTGACGGCACGATCGAAGACCACCTCGTACCAGGTGTCATCACGGTCGAGGTTCGACTTTCCCAGCCACAGTGCGAACAGCAGGGCGCCGCCCAGGGCGAGTACGGTGAACAGGCCGATTAGCACATGATGAGCACGGGGCTCCATGGTCAACTCTCCTAGGCGGTTCGAGCGGCATTTTCGGCCGCGCGGCCACGCGGGCCGTGAAAGTAGTCGTGAATCCAGGCCTCGTCGGTGGCGGCCACGCTCTCGAGGGGGCCGGCCACCAGTACGCGTCGCTGAGCCAGCACCGCCACCCGGTCACAGGCCGTGTAGAGGGTATCCAGATCATGAGTGATCAGAAACACGCTGAGACTCAGGGCGTCTCGCAGGGTCATCAGCAGTCGGTCGAAGGCGGCGGCCCCGATGGGATCCAGCCCCGCGGTGGGCTCATCCAGGAACAGTACCTCCGGGTCCAGCGCCAGGGCACGGGCCAGTGCGGCGCGCTTGATCATGCCACCGGAGAGCTCGGCCGGGTACTGAGTGGCAGCCTTGCCCGGCAGGCCTGCCAGGGCCAGCTTGAGGCGCGCCAGCGCTTCGGCTTCACTGCGGGGCAGGCCAGCATGCTCGATCAGTGGAAGGGCGACATTCTCGGCCAGGGTCAGTGAGGTGAACAGAGCTCCACGTTGGAACAGCACCCCGAAGCGGCGCTCGACCCGTGAGCGAGCCGAAGCGGAAAGCTGCTGAAGGTCCTCGCCAAATACCTCGATGCGTCCGGCGCTGGGGCGCAACAGTCCGACGATGCTGCGCAGCAGGACCGACTTGCCCGAGCCCGAGCCGCCTACCACGCCAAGAATCTCGCCACGCTCCAGGTCCAGGTCGAGCTCCTGGTGCACCACATGGCTGCCGAAGCGATTCTCCAGGTCGCGAACACGAATCAGCGGCCGGAATCCGTCATCCACCTGCTCGTTCACCATCCCATCTCCATGCAGAACAGCGCCGTCAGGGCATCGAGCAGGATCACCATGAAGATCGACTGCACCACGCTCGACGTCGTGTGCTCGCCCACCGACTGGGCGCTGCCGCTGACCTTGAAGCCCTCCAGGCAGCCGATCACTGCGACCACGAAGGCGAACAGCGGCGCCTTGCCCATGCCCACCAGGAAGTGCTGGATGGCGATATCGCGCTCGAGGATGGCCAGAAACTGTGCCGCCGAGATGTCCAGCGCCACCAGACAGACCATGGCGCCGCCCAGGATGCCACTGAGCATCCCCACGAAGGTGAGGATGGGCAGGCTGATGGTCAGCGCCACCACGCGAGGCAGTACCAGCAACGCTACCGGGTCGAGACCCAGGGTGCGCAGGGCATCGAGCTCCTCGTTGGCCTTCATGGCCCCCAGCTGGGCGGTGAAGGCGCTGGCGGTTCGGCCGGCCAGCAGGATGGCGGCCAGGATCACGCCGAACTCGCGCAGGAAGGCGTAAGCCACCAGGTGCACCGTGTAGAGGGTGGCGCCGAAGTCGCGTAGTACCGTGGCGCCGAGAAACGCGACCACCGCTCCCACCAGAAAGGTGAGCAGGGCGACGATGGGCAGGGCGTCGAGGCCGGTCTGGTGAATCTGGGCGACGACGGAGGTGAGACGCCAGCGCCTGGGTCGCCAGGCGCTGGTGGCCAGGGTGGCGAGCACCCGGCCGATAAAGCCCAGTAGCTGTTTCTGCTGGTGGCCGATGTCTTCCATGCGGCGGCCGATATCGGCCAGCGGGCCGCGCAGGGGGTGAGAGCGTTGTGCAGCCGGGGGCTCGCAGCGCAGCAGCGCCTCGCCCACCGCACGCAACAGGGCGCGCCTTTCGGCAGGCAGCTGTGGCGCCCAGTCATCGATTCCGGCGAGGCGCTCGGCGCCGGTGAGCTCGGCAAGCAGGGCGGCACCGGCGGTATCGAGGGCGGCGATCTCGGCAAGCGACTCGGGCGTGCCAACCGCCGCGCCCCGGGTTTCACCGATGCGTCGGCGCAGCGCGGCGTGGTGCTCAAGGGTCCAATCACCGCGCGGGCGTGGCGGCCCCTGGTCGATCAGTAGCTCCCCCGGTATCGATGACATCTCAACGCTCCGGGTTGTCGAGGAAGTGGCGAATCGACTCGACCTGACTGGCGCGGTCGAGATAGGGGGCGTGGCCGCAGCCGACCGCTTCCAGGGTGATGAGTTGTGGCTGAGTTTCGGCCATGCGCTCGAGCGTGGCGGCGGCGAGCAGGGGCGAGTGAGCGCCGCGGACCACCATCAGCGGGCAGGTGAGGGCGCCCCAGTCGGCCCATAGGTCTCGCGGCGTGTCGTGGACAAACTGCGCGGTGATCTGCGGGTCGTAGTGAAAGCTCCAGCGACCGTCGGGCAGGCGCCGTGCACTCTCCAGCGCCAGTCGCCGCCAGCTGTCGTCGCCTTCGATGCCGAACCCTGCATAGTGGCGGCGTAGTTCCGCCTCGAGCTCGCGGAAGCTCGCGAATTCGTGGGGGCGTGAGAAGTAGTCGCCCAGTTCGGCCAGTCCCTCGGGGGCAAGCTCGGGGCCGATATCGTTGAGTATCAGGCGCTCGATGCGCCCGGCGGTGCCGGGCTCGGCGGCCAGGCGCAGGCCCAGCAGGCCACCCATGGAGGTGCCCAGCCAGGGTACCCGTTCCAAGTCGAAATGGTCGAGGATGGCTCGGGCGACCCCGGCGTAGGCGGCGTAGGTGTAGTCACGCTCGGGATGAAGTGACCAGGTCGAGAGGCCGCGCCCCGGGGTGTCCGGTGCCAGCACCCGCCACTCGGGCCCCAGGCGCTGGGCCAGATCGGCGAAGTCACCGCCATGGCGAGCCAGACCGTGCCAGGCGATCAGGGTGCGGGGGGCATCGGGATGCCATATCCGCACCGCCACATCGAGATCGTCTACGCTGACCCAATCAAGGTGTTGCATGCTCCGCCTCCGCCGCTGGGGATGATCACAATATGTCATATTGTTCCTCGATGATAAGGTGGAATCGAGGCCTGAACATGCGACAATGTATGTAAATATTCCATCGATCGAGGATGAGCCGATGACGTCTCCCCGCCCGTCGCGTTGTTCCCGCCCGTCGCGCGTCCTGCGCCGTGCCCTGTTGCCGATGATGGTGGCCACCATCGTGTCGACATCCGCCCAGGCGGCGGACCTGCTGACCATCGCCAACGATGCCCTCCTGAACAACGCCGAGCTGGCCTCGGCTCGTGCCCTGACTCGTAGTACCGAAGCGGGGCGTGATGTGGAGGGAGCGGATCTGCTGCCCCAGGTCACGGCCTCCGGCAATCTGACCCACAACCGCCAATATGAGGCTCAGTCGATTCCCGGTCAGCCGCGAGGTGATGATAACGTCAATCGCCTCGGCGTCACCCTCGAGGCCACCCAGGCCCTCTTCAATGCTATCGCCAGTCGCCAGGTAGAGCGCAGCGAACGTCAGATCGATCAGCAGCTGTACCGCCTGGCTGCCACCGAGCAGGGCGTATTGATCAGCGTTTCCACCGCCTACTTCGAGATCCTGCGGGCCCATGAAGTGCTCGAGGCACGCCGTGCCCAGGAGCGGGCCATCAATCGTCAACTGGAGCAGGCCCGCGAGCAGTTCGAGGTGGGGCTGATCGCCATTACCGAGGTGGAAGAGGCCAAGGCGGCCTTCGATCAGGCCAGGGCGGTGCGCATCGGCGCCGAAAGCGATTTGCAGGTGCGCTTCGAGGTGCTGGAGCGGCTTACCGGTCAGCGCTATGAGAGTATCGATGCCCTGGGCGAGGAGCTGACAATCGCCCCGCCCATGCCGGCGGAGCGTAGCACCTGGGTAGAGCTGGCCATGCAGAACAATCCCCAGGTACTGGCCAGCCAGGCCGGTGTCGAGGTGTCGCGCAGCGCGGTGGAGATCGCTCGCGCCGGGCGCCTGCCTCAGGTCAATGCCTTCGCCAACTACAACTATGCCGATAGCGATGCAGATCGCATCGATGGCCATGACTCCAGTAGTCAGGTCGGGGTCGGCGTCAGCTTGCCCCTCTATACCGGTGGGCGCACCAGTGCCTCGGTGCGTCAGAACACCTATCTGCTGGAGTCGTCGCAGTACGACTTCGAGGACCAGCGTCGCAGCACCATCCAGGACGTACGCTCCAGCTATACCCGGGTGACCAACGATGTGGCGACGGTGGAGGCCCGCGCCCAGGCGGTGGTCTCCAACCAGAGCGCCCTGGATGCGACCCGCGCCGGCTATGAGGTCGGTACCCGCAATATCGTCGATGTGCTCAATGCTGAGCAGAACCTCTACAACGCCATCGCCGATCTGGCCAGCGCGCGTTACGACTACGTGATCAACCTGCTGACCCTGCGTCAGCGTGCGGGCACCCTCGATGAAGAGGCCCTGGCCGAGGTCAACGCCTGGCTGGACGGCGGCAGTGTGAATCTCCAGCTGCCGGATGCTGCGGGCAATGACCCGGTGATGAATATCGGTGAGCGCCCGACCCCCTAGCCCGCTGGAGAACGGCCATCGGTAACCACTGCCGCCGAGGCAGTGGTTAATGAGAAGGCGAGTCGTGATTCCAAGCCGTCGAGCGTGAGCGATGACTCGGTGGCTTGATTAGGGGGCTAAGTTTTACATCCATACATGAATGAATGTAAGATTCGTTCATCCGACATTTCCAAGGAAACTCCACGCGCATGAAAACTGCATACCGAATCGGCCGGGCGGGCCTTCTTGCCCTGGCCGCCGGCCTGTTGCTGGCCGCCTGTGGTCAAGAGCCGTCACCTGAGCAGGCCCAGCAGGGTAGTGCCCAGGAACGACCACCGCATCCGGTGGAGGTCGCCAAGCTGGCCCGCCAGGATCTCGATCTGGAGCGCTCCTATCCCGCGTTGCTGCGCAGCGATGATGAGGTGACGCTGGTGGCACGCGTCACCGGTACCCTCGAGAAGCGCCATTTCGAGCCGGGGCAAATGGTCGAGAAGGGTGATGTGCTCTACTCCATCGAGCCGGATGTCTATCAGGCGGCGGTCAGGCAACGTGAGGCGGATCTGCAGAGTGCTCGAGCCCAGTTGGAGCGTGCTCAACGAGATGCCAACCGTTTCGAGCGCCTGCTGAACCAGAACTCGGTCAGCCGCCAGCAGGTCGATCAGGCGCGTTCGGAGCTGAGTGTGGCACGCGCATCCGTGGTCCAGGCCGAGGCGGCGCTGGCCACCGCACGGATCGATCTCGATTATGCCGAAGTCTCGGCGCCGGTATCGGGCTTGATCAGCCTGAGTCGGGTCAATGTCGGCAATGTGGTGAGCAGTGGCACCGAGCTTGCGACCATCACACCGCTGGATCCACTCGAGGTGCGCTTCCAGTTTCCGCAGCGGGACGCCTTCCAGCTGCGTCGCCAGATGCAGGAGCCTGAAGACGCCGAGAAGATTCGTGCGGTCCTGCAGCTGCCCGGGTTGGGAAGTGAGCGTCTCGTGGGACGCTTGACATTCCTTGGCTCTCGCGTGGAGGAGGGCACCAGCACGGTGCAGGCCAGTGCCACCTTCGCCAATCCCGAGCATCGCGTGCTTCCCGGGCAGTTCGTGCGTGTCGAGCTCGAGGGCCTCAAGCGCTTCGATGTGCTGGCAGTTCCCGAGATCGCCATCGGCCAGGGCCTGATGGGGCCCCAGGTGTTCGTGCTCGATGAGGATAACGTCGCCCGCGCTCGGCCGATTGGCCTGGGCGAGGTGGCCGGCTCCTGGAACATCCTGCGTGACGGGGTAGAGCCGGGTGAGCGTGTGGTGGTCGGTGACCTCGCCGGCATCGAGCCGGGCGTGACCATCGAGCCGCTGCCCTTCGATGGCGATGCCCAGGCGCTGGTCGAGCGCTCCATGCAGGCGGGTGGTCAGCAGCAGGGCGCGGCGACAGCGGGTGGCTCGGCTGCCCAGCCCGGCCAGGAGGGCCAGGCGACCCAGGAAGCGGCGGCTGAGAGCGAGTCAGGGCCGGCCGAGGCCGGTGAGGATGACGCCTGATGAACTTCTCCAACTTCTTTATCAAGCGGCCAATCTTCGCCACGGTACTGGCGATCATCCTGACCCTGGTCGGGGTGGTCAGTCTGCGCGTGCTGCCGATCGAGCAGTACCCCAGTGTGGTGCCGCCCACCGTATCGGTTAGCGCCCAGTTCCCCGGCGCCGATGCCGAAACGGTGGCGCAGACGGTGGCGGCTCCTCTCGCCGAGGCCATCAACGGTGTCGAGGACATGCTCTACATGACCTCGACCAGTGGCGACAACGGCTCCATGAGCCTCAACGTAGCCTTCAATATCGGCACCGAAGGCGATATCAACACCATCAATGTCAACAACCGGGTGCAGGGGGCGCTTTCTCAGCTTCCCGAGGCGGTGCAGGCCCAGGGCGTGACCGTGGAGCTGCGCTCCAGTTCGATTCTGATGCTGGTCGCGCTGATCTCACCGCAGGGCGACTACGACAACGTCTTCATGCAGAACTATGCCACCCTCAACATCCTCGATGAGCTGCGTCAGCTGCCGGGTGTGGGGGAAGCCTCGGTGCTGGGGGGTGGTGAGTTTGCCATGCGTATCTGGATGGATCCGGACAAGCTGGCTCAGTATGACCTGACGCCAACCGAGGTAGCGACGGCGATCCGCACTCAGAACACCGAGGTCCCTGCGGGGAGCCTGGCTGCCACGCCCCAGAGTGATCCGAGGGCCTTCTCCTATACGATCACCGCCGGAGGGCGCCTCAATAGCGTTAACGATTTCCGCGAGATTTTGCTGCGCACCAACCCGGATGGTTCGTCGTTGCGGCTTAGTGACGTGGCACGCATCGAACTGGGTGCCTCCTACTACGGGGTCAACGCCAAGCTGAATGGTGGCGCCATGACGCCGATCATCATCAACCAGCAGCCTGGTGCCAACGCCCTCGAGACTGCCCGACTGGTCCACGAGACCATGGCCGAACTGGAATCACGTTTCCCCCCAGGGCTCGAGCAGGTGGTGCCCTATGACACCACGCTGTTTATCGGTGCCTCCGTCGATACCGTGACCAAGGTATTTATCGAGGCGTTTCTCATCGTCGGGGTGATCCTGTTCGTCTTCCTGCAGAACTGGCGCTTCACGTTGATCGCCATGTCGGTGGTGCCGGTGTCGGTACTGGCGACCTTCGCCGGTTTCTTCCTGTTCGGTTTCTCGATCAACCTGCTGACACTGTTCGCCCTGGTGCTCGCCATCGGTATCGTGGTGGACGATGCCATCCTGGTGGTGGAAAACGTCGAGCGGGTGCTGGGCGAGGATGAGGATATCACGGTCACCCAGGCGACCATCCAGGCCATGAAGGAGGTGGGTGGGCCGGTTATCGCCACCTCCCTGATCATGGCTGCGGTGTTTGTACCGGTGGCCTTCCTGGGCGGCTTCACCGGCCAGATCTATCAGCAATTTGCCTTGACCGTGGCGATCTCGGTGGCCTTCTCGGCACTGATGGCGTTGACCTTCACGCCGGCCCTGTCGGCCGTGTTCATCAAGCACAAGTCGCAGATGGGGCAGTCGAAGCTGACGCGTGCCATCCACACTCCACTGCGCCTGTTCGACAGCCTCTTTGCCGGTATCACCGCGGGCTACATGTGGGTGGTCAGGGCACTGGTGCGTTTCTGGGGAGTGGCGCTGCTGCTGACAGGTCTGGTGATCGGCGGCTCCTGGTGGCTCTATCAGATCACACCCTCGACCCTGGTGCCCGAGACTGACCAGGGTATTGTGCTGGCCGCCGTACAGCTTCCCGACTCGGCCTCGCTTGACCGCACCCGGGCCTACATGGATGAACTGAGCGCCCGTATCGAGGAGATCGAAGGCGTCGAGTACAGCTCCGCCGTGGCGGGATATGACATCCTTTCCAGTGCGGTCAATTCGGCCCGCGGTATCATGTTCATCAATATGCTGCCCTGGAATGAGCGCACGCTGACCGCGGATGAGCTGGTTGGCAAGATCATGCAGCTGGGCGCTCAGGTCCCGGGGGGCTCGGCGATGGCCTTCAACGTACCGCCGATCATGGGGCTCTCTACCACCGGCGGCTTTACGGGGTACCTGCAGTCCTTCGAGGGAGGCACGCCACAGGAGCTCTTCCAGGCCTCGGTCAAGGTCATGCAGGCTGCCAACCAGCATCCGGCACTGCAGCGTGTCTTCACCACCTTCAACGTCAATGTGCCGGGCTATCGTGCCGAAATCGATCAGCAGAAGGCGCTGAGCTACGGGGTATCGCTGCAGCAGCTCAACGCGACGCTCTCCAATACCTTCGGTACCGGCTTCGTCAACTTCTTCAGCTACCAGAACCGCAACTTTCAGGTCTACCTGCAGAACGAGGATGAGTTCCGCAAGACCCCGGACGATATCAGTAGCGTCTATGTTCGCGGCGGCAATGGGGAGCGCATCCCGCTGTCGGAGTTCGTGACCCTGGAGCGACAGGCCAAGCCCTCTGTGGTGTCGCGTTTCGGTGTCTACCTGGGGGCACAGTTTCAGGGCGGCCCGGCACCGGGCTATAGCTCCAACCAGGCGATCACCGCCATGGAGGAGGTCGTTGCCGAGACCCTGGGCAGCAACTGGGGCATGGGCTGGACCGGTACCGCCTATCAGGAGAGCCAGATGGGCAGCGCCGCCAGCCTGGCGATCATCTTTGGTCTGCTGATGGTGTTCCTGATTCTGGCGGCCCAGTACGAAAGCTGGTCACTGCCACTGGCGGTGTTGACCGCCACCCCCTTCGCCTTCCTGGGAGGGATCGGCGGCATCGCGCTGCGCGGGCTGGACTCCAGTGTCTATGTGGAGATCGGCATGCTGGTGGTGGTTGGCCTGGCGGCCAAGAACGCCATCTTGATCGTCGAGTTCGCCGAGCTGCAGCGCAAGGAGCTGGGCAAGACGATCCGCGAGGCGGCCATCATCGCCGCGGAGCTGCGCTTCCGACCCATCGTGATGACCTCGATGGCCTTTATCTTCGGTACTCTGCCGCTGGCCCTGGCCACCGGGGCGAGTGATGTCAGCAGCCACCATATCGGCACCACGGTGGCGATGGGCATGGCATCGGTGGCGGTGCTGGGGAGTTTCTTTATTCCCAGCTTCTACGCCATGATCGCCTCGGTCTCTGACTGGCTGGGACGCAAGCTTCTCGGCAAGGAGGCGCCGCGCCAGGTCGCGGGGTCCGAGCAGGGCTAGTTAGCGCCTGACTCGACCGGCTGTTACAAGGGGGCGCCTCTCAGGAGGCGCCCCCTTGTCTTTCCGGGAAACAACTCCCGCCGACGAGGCTCACTGTGCTACCTGTGGGCTACCTGACGGTGCTTCCTAGATAAGTTCCCTGGCTAAGTTCCCTGGCTAAGTTTCCTGGCTAAGTTTCCTGGCTACGATTCCTGGCTATGTTTCCTGTCTAAGCTTCCTGGCTGTGCTACCTGGTCGTGCTGCCGGTCCTTGGCCTTCGCCCGGGAGGAGAGGCTATAGTGGTTCTCAGGGTCCCATTCGTTGGCTAAGTAGTGTCGGGGAGGTGGCCATGGAGTTCGTCATGATGGTTGCGCTGAGCTTTCCGGTGGTGGTGTTCAGCCTACTGATGCCGCTGCTGCTGCTCTACTGGGGGCTGGTGGCGCTGCGCCTGGCACCGCTGGAGCTGTTCGAGCATGACAGCCTGAAGGGTGACTATCTGGCCAGCTCGCTGGTCGCCCTTGGCTTTGTTGGCGTGCCGGCCAGCGTTTCGCTCTCGGTGCTGCTGGTGCTGGCGGCGGCCATCACCCTGCTGGTGGAGCTGCTCGCCCTGCGCTGGCTGGAGCTTGGCCTGTTCCGAGTGCCGCTGGGGGTGATAGTGCTGTGGGCCGCGTTTGCCATCGCTTCACCGCTCGCCGCCACGCTCTGCGCGGCGATGAGGCGCTGGTTTCACCGCCATCTGCAGAGCCATCAACGCTGCCTGCTGGGTGAGCGTGTCGAGGTGCGCTCGGCGCCGGATGCCGAGGGGGTGGCCAGTGCAACCCTGCTCGATGACCCTCGGTGCGAGGTGCGCCTGCATGGCAAGGCAGGCAGCATGCCCCGGGCTGGGGAGCGGCGGGTGCTGGTGAAGTACCTGGTGGAAGAGGGCGCCTATCGCAGCGTCGAGGATGGAGAGTTTCGCGAGGCCCGCGCTCACCTCAGGCGGCTGCGGCTGGGTGGGCGACGCTCGACCACTGCGGCCTAGGGCCGGCGCATCAGCTCGAGCTGGAGCGCCACCAGATCGCTGCCCTTGATCGCGATCGAGAAGCGCTCGTGGTTGCGCAGCCAGTCATGGAAGAGTCCACCGAGCAGCGCCAGCATCAGTTCGGCGGCGATATCGGGGGAGAGGTCTTCACGCAACTGCTTCAGGCGTGCCGCGCAGGTGAAGTAGTCGGTCAGGGCCTCGCGGGCCTCGTTGGTCATCTCATTCTGCATGGCCAGCGGGTCGATATCGCCGAACACCTCGCAGTGATGGACCAGGATGGCATGTACGCGCCGGTAGCGGGGCTGCTCGAGGCGTTCGAAGCCGTTCTGGATGGCCAGGCGGATGGCCTCCAGGGGACGCTCCATCAGGCTCGGCTTGGCCACTTCCTCGATCAGCTCCTGGAAGGGCATGCGTACCCGGCCAAGCATGGCCTGGAAGAGGTCTGCCTTGTTCTTGAAGTGCCAGTAGACGGCGCCCCGGGTCATGCCGGCGTGACGGGCAATCTGCTCCAGGGAGGTGCGTGCGACACCCTTTTCGAGGAAGACCTCTTCGGCGGCGTCGAGCAAGGCCTCGCGGGTTGCGGCGGCCTCGGCCTTGGTGCGTCTGGCCATGGTGGGGGATCTCGTGGGGAGTGGGTAACGTCATCATTCTACCCGATGCACCACGATTTTACATTCGTGAGTGTATGCCATAATGACGCATGCTCGTCTTTTGAGGCGACCTGCCGTATAAGAGCGGTAAGATAGGTATTTCTGCCGCAGGAGGCCCCATGCCTCGAGCCCCCTTCGACCTTGCCGGTGTCGCGATCGCACCGGGTAGTCGTACCCAGATCGACGTGCCCGCCGCTCGTCTGTATACGCACGCCCCGCTCTCTATTCCCGTGGAGGTGGTGCATGGTCGCCAGGCGGGACCGACCCTGCTGGTATGCGGCGGCATCCACGGTGACGAGATCAATGGCGTCGAGATCGTGCGTCGCCTGCTGCGCTCCAGGCAGCTACAGGGCCTGCGCGGGACTCTGATCGCGGTGCCGATCGTCAATGTCTTCGGCTTCGTGCAGAACAGCCGTTATCTGCCTGACCGTCGCGATCTCAACCGCTGCTTTCCCGGAAGTGAGTCGGGCTCCCTGGGAGGCCGCATGGCGGCACTGTTTCGCGAGGCGATCGTCGATCAGGCAACCCATATCGTCGACCTGCATACCGGGGCGATTCATCGTACCAATCTGCCTCAGATTCGTGCCCAGTTGGTGGCGGGCGGGGAGACCGAACGCATGGCCAATGCCTTCGGGGCGCCGGTGATTCTCAATGCCGAGCTGCGCGAGGGTAGCCTGCGGCACTATGCCCAGAATCGCGGGATACCGGTGCTGACCTACGAGGCCGGCGAGGCGTTGCGCTTCGATGAGTGGGCGATCACCCCTGGAGTGCGTGGGGTGCTTAGGGTGATGCGTCGCCTGGGCATGCTGAGCGGTGAGCACCGCCGCCGTGAGCCTCCGGCCGCCGAGGTGGCCAATGGCTCAAGCTGGGCACGAGCCCCCATCGATGGAATCCTGCGCCCCAGGGTGCGCCTGGGAGCGCGGGTGGCCAGGGGTGAAGTGCTGGGCCGGGTGGCCGACCCCTTCGGCAATGCGGAAGGGGAGGTGCTGGCCATGGCGGACGGTATCGTGATCGGCATGAGTCGCCTGCCACTGGCCAACGAGGGTGAGGCGCTGTTTCATATCGCCCGTTTCGATGCCATCGAGGAGGCCCAGAGCGCGATCGAAGGCTTTCACTCCAGCCTGGAGCCACCGCCCGACCCGCTGTACTGAAGAGTGTGCCGAGCGGCCTTAGGCCACGGCGGGGGTCTCGCGCTCGGCGACCAGGCCCAGGGCGTCATCGAACACTGTCAGGCCGGCCCCCTCGCGATGGGCATTCTCCGACAGATGGCGGCGAAACTTGCGCCCGCCGGGCTGGCCCTGGAAGAGTCCCAGCAGATGGCGAGTCAGGTGGTTGAGCCTGGCCCCCTCGTCGAGGCGGCGAGCGATATAAGGGCGCAGGGCACGGGCCGCGGCATGGCGGCTGGCTGC
This sequence comes from Halomonas icarae, assembly GCF_009901955.1. GTDB lineage: Bacteria > Pseudomonadota > Gammaproteobacteria > Pseudomonadales > Halomonadaceae > Halomonas > Halomonas icarae. The sequence continues at coordinate 80,302 of NZ_WUTS01000001.1, forward strand.
CGGTCCGGGGACGCCGTAGAGTGCCTGGTCGACGCCGGCGAGCAGCCAGGGATTCTGGTAGGCCTCGCGACCCACCATCACGCTGTCGACGAACTCGAGCTGCTGCTGGCAGGCGTCGAGCGTCTTGAGGCCGCCGTTGATGCCGATATGCAGCTCGGGACGGCTCGCCTTGAGACGATGCACCCGGGGGTAGTTGAGCGGCGGCACGTCACGATTCTCCTTCGGGGAGAGGCCTTCCAGCCATGCCTTGCGCGCATGCACGATAAAGGTGTCACAGCCGGCGTCGGCAACGGTATCGATAAAGCGCGAGAGGTCGGCATCCTCGTCCTGGTCGTCGATGCCGATGCGGCACTTGACCGTGACCGGAATGGATACCGCCTCGCGCATGGCCTTCACCGCTGCGGCGACCTTCAGAGGGTGCCCCATCAGGCAGGCGCCGATCAGGTTGTTCTGGACCCGGTCGCTGGGGCAGCCGACGTTGAGGTTGACCTCATCATAGCCCCACGCCTCGGCGATGGCAGCACACTCGGCGAGCGCGCCGGGGTCGCTGCCGCCCAGCTGCAGGGCCAGCGGATGCTCGACCTCGTCGAACCCCAGGAAGCGCTCCCGGGGACTGCCATGGAGAATGGCGCCGGTCGTGACCATCTCGGTATAAAGCAGGGCGTGACGGGTGAGGGTCCTGGCGAACGCGCGGTAGTCGCGGGTCGTCCATTCCATCATGGGGGCCACGGAGAACGTCCTATCCAGCGCAGGGCGCGTATTTTCAGGCTTTCCGGTGGGTTGCATGCTGTCGCCCTCGCGACGTTTGTCGATGTTTTTTGCCATTTTGCTACGTTTTTGGCCTCGCGTTGCTACGAGTTTGCTAAGCTGTAGCCAGTGGATTTGCTACAAAGGAGCCAGGCTCGATGGCGACGATCACCAAGCGGAAGAAGAAGGGCGGGAGTGTCGCATACACTGCCCAAATACGCATTATGCGCAACGGGGAGCGCGCGCACTCTGAGGCCCGTACTTTCCCCAAGAAAGCCATGGCCGAGGAATGGGCGAAGCGCCGGGAGCTCGAGCTCAAGACGCCTGGCGGCCTACTGAGCGCGAAGTGGCGAGGCGTGACTTTGAACGATGCCATTGAGCGATACCTCCACGAGTTTGCCCAGGGCGCGGGGCGCACGAAGCGGGCCACAATCCAGCAGCTACAGCGCTTTCCGATCGCCAGGGTGCAGATCAACGAGCTGACCAGCGAGCAGATTGTCGAGCATGGTGTACTTCGCCGAAACAGCGGCGTGACGCCGGCCACCGTCAACCTCGATATCACATGGCTCGGCATCATACTGAGGACGGCGGTAGCCGCCTGGAAGATGCCGGTTGACCTCGCCGAGTTCGAGGCGGCGAAAGTGCTACTGAAGTCGAAGCGACTGATCGGCAAGCCCAGGGCCCGGGATCGGCGGCCCACGGCGGCGGAGGTCGAGCAGCTGCGTGCCTACTTCCGGCGATCCCAGCGGATACGGCCGACAGCGATCATCCCGATGGAAGACATCATGGACTTCGCCATCGCGTCCTCGAGGCGACGGGAGGAGATTACCCGGCTCCTCTGGTCAGACCTCGACGAGGCCGCGTCGACGTGTTGGGTGCGGGATGCCAAGCACCCCCGGCACAAGCTCGGCAATCATCGCCAGTTCAAGCTGACCACCGAGGCGCTGGACATCATCCAGCGGCAGCCACGCACCCAGGGCGAAGACCGCATCTTCCCCTTTCGCCCGGCCTCGATCGGCACGCGGTGGCAGACGGCGACGGCTGCTTGCGGCATCGAAGACCTACGCTTCCACGACCTTCGTCACGAGGCCACATCGAGGCTATTCGAAGCAGGGTACGAGATTGTCGAGGTGCAGCAGTTCACGCTCCACGAGAGCTGGGATGTGCTGAAACGCTACACGCACCTCCGGCCGGAGAACCTGACCCTGCGCACAGCGGTGTTGCCGTGATGCCGACTCCTCCCTTATCGCGTTGCCGCTTCTTGCGGAGTCGTCTAGAGCTTTTTGGGCGCGATTTCGCCGAACAGCGGCCATTTCGGCCATCGCCCACCCACTTGTCGGACTTTTCGACATTTTCGGGTGGGCAAAAGTGCATAAATTCGCATAGCCCCTTGCGCCCCTGTGAAGCCCCGGGAGCCCAGCAACGGCGCGGGCTGACACTCTGCTGCATACGTGCATAATTCCCGAACTATTTAGAGCGCAGGCGTGGAGGGGGACTTATCGCGCGCCGTGGGGCGCCGTGGGGTAGGGGGCATATGGGGGCAGAAAGCCATCAGCGGAAGCGCAGGAGGAGCGCCAAGAGAAAGACCGATGCCTGACACAGAAAAAGGCCGCGCTTCTCACGCGGCCTCTGAGGGCGATATAGGGCTATCGCTTCACGTTGGTGATGTGGTCGATCACCTTATCCTGGATCATCTGAATGTCAGACTGTGACAGGCCCAATAGCTTCCGTTCAGGGTAATCGGCCATCGCGCCGTGATGCTCCATCTTGACCTTCTCGCCATACTGGTGAGCTGCCGCGATGCCGGCGACGCCCCGCACGAAGCCGACGGCCAACCCGTCGGACCCGGCGTGGAGCATGCGTAAGTTCTGAGCGTGGCTGATTTTGCGGAACATGGCTTGGCGCCTAACCTTCCCCCTCTGGGCACGCAAGCGCCCCCCACCCCCTCCGGAAAAGTCGGGGCGGGTATAGAACCGGATGCGGCGCTTCAGGAAGGTGCGGATGCCGCTGGCTTCGCGATCATAGCCAATCATGCGGTCCCCCTCGTCTCGGAAGGACTTCATCGCTGCCATACGCTTGATGCCCCCCGGTTTTTCGTAGAGGAACTTGACCGGCTTGTTGATCGGCTTCTTTTCCTTCCTCGGCTTGAAAGGGGTGCCGTCGGGGTTCTTCTGGGCTTTGATGCGATTACGGTTGGACTTGGCGAGCTCCAAAGCGATTTCGCTCATCAGCTTCTTTCGCTGCTTGTCGCCCAGGGCGTGGAGCGTGGGAGCAAGCCAGCTTTCCAGTTGGCGCTCCAGGTCATCAGCGGCGGCCATAGTGTTCTCCTTCCGGTTATGCCCAGCTTCCGAAGACGATGTTCTCGACCAGACAGGCCGCGCCGAAGTCCTCGATCACGTACGCCTCGTTCGAGCTTTCGTAGTTCTCAATCTGCTTGCGCTTGGGGTTATCGATCACGAAGCGGCGGCGGCTGCCGCGCTGCCAGTAGATCGACAAGTTCTCGGGCATGGTGATGAACAGGCTGTTCTCTGGCATGCCGGGGACCCTGGCTGCCGCCTTGCCACCAAACCGGGCGTTGCTCATCACCACATCCATGGCCACCGCCTCGGTCGGTGTACCGGCGTGCTCGCTGGCTATCTGGAAGTACTTGTCGGCGATCAGCTCGCGGCCCGCTATCACGTTGATGTCGGGGTTGCCCCGGTGCCAGGGGTCGATCAGCTCGCCTACGACATCGAAGATTAGGGCGTCGATGTTCTCGTAATCGCCGCCGGGGCCGACACGAACCTCGCCGGCGGCGGCGCCCTCGCCAAGCACCCGGGCGGGGGCGTGCTCGCGGAGCACTTGCAACCACCCCTTGTTGACGTCCTGTAGCAGCGGGTTGGCGCCGCTGTCAGTCTGTGCCGCCGCGCTCGTCCCATTGAAGCCGATGGTCAGCCGGTCGAGCGCCTGCTGCCTGACCAGCATGTCGCGGACGCGGCGCTGGAAGTCGGGGAACTTGGCCCAGGCGTCCAGCTTGGCCCAGCTGATGTGGGTGTCGAACTCAGTGCTCTCGCAGACGAACTCGACCTGGTCCAGCTCGATCACGTCAACGGGCTCGCGGTCGCTTTTCGTGATGTCGGTTCGCTTAGCGATGGGTCCACCTACTTCGAGCCCCATGCGCTGCCCCCTCATCTCGTCGACGCCGACGATATTCACTCGCTGCAGGAAGGCGGAGCTTTCCTGAATGTGGCTCTCGAGAGACTGCTGCACGCTGGGCGCGACGCTGAACGACTGGCTGACGTCGCGGACGCCGTTGAGCTCGGCGATTCGGCTCAGCAGTTGGGTGAAGGCTTCGCGCGTTTCGTTCTTCATGATGTCTTCCTGGTGGTGGTGATGGTGGTTACCGGGTGGTCTTGTACCGCTCAGTGCTCACAGGCCAGCGGAGCCAGCGGGCCCTCGAGGTCGCCCTCGAAGCGGGTTTTCTCGTCGCCCAGGGCGGCCATCCGCTCGATTACTGCATCGGCGATCATGGCGCGCTTCCGCTTTTCGGCCTCGGCGGCGATCTTGCGGCGGTCATCGCCGGAGATCTTCGCCATAAAGCCGGGCTTGCTGGACTCATGGCCATCGAAGCCAATGCCACCCATAAAGCTGTGATCCTCGACGACCTCGCTTCGAATGCTATCGGCGCGTTGAGCAAGTGCCTTGAGCAGCTCCTGGCCTTCAGGCTTCTCGAAGACTTCGGCCATGGCGGCGTCGAGGCGGTTGGCTGCCGTATCCCGGCGCGCCTCGGCCAGGTGGGCGATGTGCTGCTGTCGAAGCTGGCTGGCCCAGTGGCGCAGCTCGGCAACATGAGGCGTCAGCTCGTTGATCAGTACATCGAGCTGCTCGACCTCGGCGGCTAGTGTGCGCTCCTCGGCTTGCAGCTCGCGGACCTCCTTTCCGGCGGCCCCGCCGGCATCCTTGAAGATCTGCCGCCACTGTCGGCCGGCGTCGCGGCTGCTCTGCATGGTGGCAGCGCGCTGACCTTGCAGGCGCTTGAGTTCGCCGGCGGCAGTTTCCAGCTTGTCGCGCATGGCGCGGTAGTTCTCAGTCACTTGGGTGAAGTGCTTGTGGGTGGTGGTCATGCGGCGGTGCTCCAGGTGGTGGTGCGTTGGGGGAAAGGTTCTACGGGTGCGGGGGCTTCCCACAGGGCGGCGGCGGCCAGCAGGGCGCGCTCGGCATCGAGGCCGTGCTGGTCGCGGTTCTCCTTGACCAGCAGCCGCGCCCAGGTCTGGCGATCCTCCTTGACGGGCGGCGCCTCGAAGAAGCGCCACGCCAGGCGGGAGGCCAGCTCGTCGTCGATACCCTTGGCCTGGCGGCGCTCGGCGTAGGCCGGCGAGGTCAGGAACTGCCAGGCGGCGCGGGACTCCGGCGTAACCGGGTGCCGGCCCGAGTCGTCCGGCAGAGGCTCGCGATCCCCAGCACTGCCGGGCTCCTCGAAACCCTCGAGCTCAGGCGGGGAGTACTCCGGCACGGTGATGGCGCGTTGTGCCCTCAGCAGCTCCAGGGCGGCCATGTCTTGGCGAACACACTCTTCGACGTCGGCGAGATTGGCCTGATATTCGGCGGACCCTCGCCACTCATCGAGGCGCCGACGCTGGGCTTTTGCCAGCTCGGGCGGCGGTGTGCGGGGCTGGATATCAGGGTCCGTACACTTATTCTCAGGACTCCAAGTGCTCGCGGCTTCGCCGCTGCGCTGGCCCTGCGCTGCCGCGCCGGGCTTCACGTCCCAGCGGTAGAAGCGAGTCAGGAACTCGGCTTGGCCCGTCGAGCTGGTGACGACTACGCCGAAGGTCGCCTTCACGGGCTCGCCGTAGGCGCCTAGCTTCTCGATGCCTTCACACAGCTCGCCAGTCTCGGGGTCAACTTCGGGTGCTTTGGTGTCCAGCCGCGCCATGCGCCATGGCCGGGCGGGGCGGTCGTCGACGGGGACGCCGATGCCGCCCATGTGGTCGATGAACTTGAACCAGTCGCCGGCGTCGGCAGCGCGGTGGAGATCTTCCAGGATCGCCAGCGCCTCGGGATCGGGCTTGGTGATGGCAACCCAGTCCTTGAAACATGCCGCGGCATAGCTATCGGCATCGCTGGTGCGCAGGCGGCGAAGCTCTCGCCAGACTGTCACGCTGGGTGTGCCCATAAACTGGAACTGACGGATGCCATGCACGGAGGCCCACGCCTCGATGCGGGATGAGGCCACGTCCATCGGGTTGCCGTAGAGGTCGACATCATCGGCCTTCGCCGCGCCGGCGATGGCCTTGCCGATGTACTTGGCGACATAGCCGGCGGCGCTACCCTTGGCGGGGTCGATGTCTTCGAAACGGATGCGGACTTGCTCCCGGCCAGCGACCTCCTCGGGGTCGATCGAGAGGGCGTAGCGCCGGATGATGGCCTTGAGGTGGTCGAGTTGATCAGCGGACACGAACAGCAACAGGTGCCAGTGGGGCGTGCCGTCGTGGTGCGGCTCGGCAACCCGTACCCCGTAGCACTCGACGCCATCCCGCTTGAGCTTGGCCCGGGTCCGCGCCCACAGCTTTCCCAGCAGGCGGTGCGACTGGCGCGGCGTGGCGCCGTTGTACTTGGGGTTGGGCGTTGAATTCCTCTCAAGCACCGAGTGGAAGGCGCTGGGCAGCGTCCATGTTACGAACACACCGCAATGCCCGGCACGGCGGCCGAAAGCCTCGGTCTCTCTCACCCTGAGCATCATCTCGGCATAGCGGTGTTTGGGGTTCGCCTGGCCGCTTTCGGAGAGCTCGGCGAGCGTCAACTCCTGGTCAAACTGGTTAGTGGCGGTGGTGCCCTCGAGCATGAGGCGGTTTGACGCCTGGCGGTGCTGCCAGCGACCGAAGGCCAGGTCCGACAGGTAGATCTCGGCGCGCTTGTGCACGCGGCGCACCAGGCGCTGGAACTGGTCGAGGCGACGGGTGGCTTCGGTGCGCAGCTTACGGCGCCACCAGGCGGCAGCGCCTAGCTTCTTGAGCAGCGTGTGGCGCTGGCTACGACTTAGGCGCTCGAGCTCGTCAGGCGGGTCGATGTCGAGATGGTGTTCGTGAGCCTGGCGCAAGGCGGCGCGCAGAGCCTCAATCTCGGCATCGCGGCGGCTCGGCCAGGTGTGGCGCTGAAAGACCAGAGTGGCCAGAACGAGGCCGGCCGGGCGGCGAGGCTGCCAGTAGTGGTGGCGGCAGGTGGTGGCCAGGGCCTGGTCGGCCTTTCGGCCAAGGCGACCAAGCTCGGCGGCGACGCGCTCAGCCTTGGTCAGGGCGTAGTCCTCGAGCGCCTGGTCGTCCCAGGTTGCGTTGAAGGGGCCGAGGCACAGCTGTGCCTCCATGGCGCGCAGCCAGGTGTTCGCCCGCACATTGCCGCGGTTGCCATGCCCGGCAGCGGTGGAGGCCGCTACCACGCCACAAATAAGATCATCGGCAACTAGGGGAAACTTGTTGAAGATTTTGCGGCGCCATTCCCGGCACCAAGGCGTGCCGAGGGCTTTCTCGACCTCGCGGGCTGCGCTGACCATCATCGGGAGCACGAACCGTGTCATCGTGCACCTCCGATGTCGCCGGGGCAGTCGGCGAGCTTGCGCGCGGCGCTCGCTGTGCTACGCTTCTCGCCGTTAATGTTTGTGTTTTGGGCCCCCATGCGATTGTGGCGATCGTCGGGGGCCTTCTCGTTTCCCGCCATCTCAGCTTGCCTCGTAAACTCTTTCGCCGGTCAGCTTGCTGCGCTCGGCAACATCGAATCCCTGCGCTTGAATCAGCGAGTCGCGGCCCGTCTCCTTGCGGCCACCGTCCCGATCCAGTGCTTGGCCGACGGCGCGCTTGATCGCCGGCCAGTCGTCGGCGGTGAAGGTGATGCGCTCGCTTTGTACGCTCAGGGTGATCACTCGCTTCGCCATGGGTGTCGCTCCTTCAGCAGTCGGTTTGAACGGGCCACTGCCCGAAGAAGGCCGTATCACTCGGGCCCTGGTTAAACTTTCTGGTGGCTTTCGGTGCTGGCACTGTCTTTAGCTTTTCCACGTCGACTCCGGCATTCATCAGGCCGTTATGAAGCGAGGTATAAAGCTCGATAGCTTCATCTTCGGTGAACTCGTAAGGCAGCCCTTCGAGATCGATATCAATCAGCTTCATGCTTTAACTCCTGCACGATTGAAGCGTTTGGGCGAGTAATTAACTCGACGATGCTCTAACTCCTCGAGCCACTCGAAGACTTCGTGACTTAGGAAAGCGGTGATATGGGTGGAGACTTGAACAGGTCGCGGGAAGTCACCGCGGGCAGACATGTTGGTTAATGTGGCGCGTGATATCCCGGTCAATCTCTCGACCTCTGGCCAGCGCATAAGCCGCTTCGGATGGCTGTTGGCTTCCTGGTCCACTGCTGTCTCCGCTCGATGTGTAGGGTGCCCCGGGCCCACGAGTTCAAGCCCAAACCCTTCCCGGGGCGCCTGCAAGACCTCGCTAAACTGAAGGCGAGTATTCCGGTGCAGGTACGGAATATGGTGAACGAGGTTGCAAGGCATTTCCTCCCGACTTGTTGTAAGAATGCGGGTTCTTACAACAAGTCATGTTTTTTGGCACTTTTGCCGTTTTTATTTGTTTATGTTTTGCGATTTATTGCGACGTTTTCGACGAGGTGTCACCGGTGCAAGCTGCCGATCGTTCTCTCTGAGCCCTTCGAGCCGCTCGTTGAACAGTGAGTCAATGAGAAGATCCATCGGCGTCGGCTGCTTCCCGTCGGCATGTTCGGTGGCGGCTTCCTCAAGCAGCAGGTAGTCCGGTGTCAGGATGAACCAACCCGTCTCGTCACCCCGGCCCCAGCCGCGGCCGTGGCGGTCGAGTTGCGCCGTATCGGTGCCGCGGCCCCATTGGTCGTCCAGCTTGCGGATGCACAGGTAACGGCTGTCGACTTCAATCGGCCAGCCGTCGTACTCCAGCCACAGTGTCTGGCGGCCGTAGCCTGCCCAGTGCCACCGCCATTGGCAGTGGCTGAGTAGGTGCTGGAGGCTCTCGTCGACTTTCCACTGACGCAGGCACTCCCGGCACTCCAGGTAGGCGGCCTGGTCGCCCTCTGCGGTGGGCGCCGTGGTTCTCACTCTCAAGCTGTATTCGCCGCAAAGGCGGCACTGCCGATGGCCGTGCCGCGAGGCGCGCTTCTGCTTGGCCATCAGTTCAGCGCCTCTTCGTCGTCCTCGCCGGCGGCGTGGGCCAGGTGGTATATCTCCATGCGCGTCTGCGTGAGGCTGTCGGCGACGTTGGCGAGCAGATCGGCGATTGCCCCTGCCCCTTCGGGGCCGAGGCTGTAGCCATCCCGGGAAAGCTGGCGAGTCTCAGCCTCCAGGTCTCGCAGTGCCGCAAGGTCATGATCGAGCGCATCACGCCAGGTGATTAGAACGCTCTCAGTGATTGCGTCGATATCGCGCTCTTCCAGGTCGTAGGCCATGGTCACAGCTCCTCTAGATTGATGTGCTCGAGCACCGCCCGGCGGGCGGCGCGTAGGTCGGCGGGGCGGGCATCCAGCCACAGCCAGTGTCCGCTTCCGGGGCCGCTCTCGACCCCGGCCCGGCGCGTGCGGCGCTCCCAGCGGTAGCGGCTGCCCATGGGGCTCTGCCACTCGACGACCGCGCCGGTATTGACGCGCTCGTCGAGGTCGCGAACTCGGGTCAGCATGGCGGTCACTCCAGTGGCTCGGGCACGGAAAGTGCCAGGTCCTCACGCAAGACCTCCAGGGCGCTCGCATGTTGGCGAACTTGCTCGATGTCGCCTTCCCTCAAGCCGGTGTTGGCCAGGCTCTCGGCCAGGCCCATCAGGCCGGCCTGATGCAGATCGAGCCCTTGCAGGGTATCCAGCACCGCGGCGGCGCTGATCGTGACGCGGCGGAGCCGCTCCTGCTCTTGGCGCCATGCCTCGAGCTGATTGGCCAGCGCCCCCAGGCTGCCCGCTGTCTTGCTGAGGCTCTCGGCGCGCTCGGACTCGCCACTGTCGGCAAGCCAGCTGGCCTCCATGCTGACGGCGAGGCTTCCGGCCCTGACACCTCTGGCCATGGCCCTGAAGTCGACGCTGGTGGTCTGTTGTGTGGTCATGTCACACCCCCTGGCTTTGGCAATAGCAGTGAACGGCGCCGGCATCCTGGCTGCGTGCGGTGGCGCGAAGGTGGGCACTGTGCATGGCGCGCATCAGGTCCAGGGCATCAGAGGCGAGCAGTTGGGCGGCCTGTGCGATGTTTTCGACGTCTTGACCGTCCAGGCTTCGAGCGTCAGCGCCGGTGGCTACGGTGAACAGCATCGCCTGCGCAGCAGATAGGCGGCTGTCGGCCTGCTCGAACAGCGCCCGGGGGCTGGCTGCTTCATTCAGCAACAAAGTGGACTCGCCCATGCCGGAGGCGGACGTCAGAGGTTGAAGACGGGGAGGGGTGTTGATTTTCATGACGGTTGACCTCATTCGTTGACGGCTTGCCACTGCTGGCGAGCTTGGGCCTTGCGGCGGTCCAGGTATTCGGCGAGGTCGCCGGCGCTGACCAGCCAGGGCGACTTTTGCGAGTCGAGGGCGCGATACACCGGCACGGGCAGCGCCTGCGCACAGGCCCGGGTGCTGGCGGTGCGGGCGTTGATGCCGAAGTAGCGCGGCGCGACCTCCTCCAGGGGGATCTCGGCGCGACCCTCGAACTCGGCAAGGAGGCCAAAATAGGTGGGTGTGGTCATTAGTGCATCCCCACGGAAGCGGCCCGGCGCTGACAGGCAGGCGGTGTCGGTGATGGCGTGTCGTCTTGTGAGATGAGGTCAATCAGGTAGGCGTAGGTCTCGGTGTCGAGCGCGCCCAGGGCAACGGCCATCTTGGCCATGCCGATAAGCTCGGCACGCTGATCGGGGTGGCCGTTGACGCGATAGGCGACCAGCAGCTTGCCAATGGTGTTCACGGCGTTCTGGTGCGCGCTGAGCTCGGCCGAACGGCGGGGGCTGTTCTTGCGTTTCTGTTGCAAATTGCTAGGATACATGATGTCTGTTCCTCTTAGCGGTGGTCCGGACGTTTTGGCCTCGGGTGTTGGCGCACCCGGGGCTTCGTCATTTCTGGGCGCTGGCATTCTGCTCGTGGCGCATGGCCTTTTTGATTAAGTGGTTGATCAACCAGGTCTGGCTGCGCTCAGTAGCTTCCGCCGTCTGTTCCAGCCAAACCTTTACCTCGGGCTCGAGCCTTGCTTTGAACTGTGGATGGGTGTGTTTCATCACGCTCCCTCTCGCGTTTTCATTGGTACCTACTAGGTACGTATCAAAAGATACCTAGTAGGTCCGTTGTCGTCAACACCTACTTGGTCCATTATTTTCGGCATGACGATCCAGACTGACCCCCAATACAAGCTGCGCATGCCGCCTGAGCTCCACGAGAAGCTCAAGGCGGCCGCTAAGGACAATCACCGCTCGATGAATGCGGAGATCGTGGCGCGCCTTCAAAGCACGCTCGAGGAAGGCAGCCTTTACGGGCAGCCAATCGGGTTGGCATCGGACACTCTCGCTGCGCTTGATCTTGACGAACTGCTCGAGACCGTAGGCGGCACCATGAAGACCCTTCAGGGCGCAAGCGAGGCCCTGTACATGGCCATTCGGCATGCCCAGCGGGCTGAGCGGGCGAAAGATCAAGCCGCCGATCAGCAAGGCAGGGCTGGTGAAAATGCTGACGACTCGTGATCTCTTGCATGGCGACGGTGACTCCCTGGCGTGCGAATGGTGATGTTCAGGGTGAGGGGCGCCAACAGCCGGCCCGAAGGTGACTGCATGGCGTCTCTTGCGTTATGGGGTAGCGGGTGGTTTTAGCCGGGCGGCGGGTTGCGGCCTGGTGTCGCGAAAGTGCTGGGTATCACGACTTCCAGACCCTTTATGTCGCGCTGCTGGCTGCTGAGTTTGGTTTGGCGAACGATCTCGGCGCGCATCAGGTAGGCGGCTCCGCACTCGCTGTTGTGGCACACGCCGTAGGCCCCGGCAGCAAGTCCGCTACGGCTACATCTGGGCCTGCGAATCTCGATCTCGCTGCCGCAATGCGGGCAGACGATAGGGAGGCGGTAGCCGATGGTCTGAGTCATGGCGGCCAATCTCGGTTCGTTGTGTTCGAGTCGAGAATGGCAAGCGAGCAGGAAAAACAAAAGGCACTGACGCCGTCAGTGTACTTTTTGAAGCGAAGACTTTGCCCCTCGGATTGAGCCGCATCGCAACCGGCCAAATCCAAAAGCGCCCCGCAGGCACATAGCCAGCGAGGCGCTTTCGCAGGGCTGCCATGGATTATTTGTCACCGAGCTGCTGTTGGCGCTCAAGCTGCCCGGCAGCCAGGGCCTCGCTCATTCGCTGATAGTGCTTAAGCTGCTGCCAACGCGGGGTGATCCAGGCCTCTATCATCCGCAGTGCGTTCGGGTGGGTGGCGGCCCAGTCGCCAGGCTGGGTGAACTCCTCATTGATACGGGCGTGAATCTCCTTGGCAATGGCGCGCTTCTGTCGAACCCGGCCGCTTGCCGGGTCTGTATGGTTGGCTTCTAGGTACTCGAGGGCAAATAACTCGGCCGGTCGGGCATTACCGGAAGCCCCTTTATCTGCATGCTTACGGCTCCTGCGCGCGTTGAGTGTCTTTTCGCGCTCACGTTGGATCATCGCCATATGACGGAGCGCCTCGCACAGCCTGTAGGCCAGCAGCTCGAAGCGCTCATGGGTGGTCGTATGGAGCAGACTGGATGCGGTATATAACGTGTCCATCAGCACGTCAGGCAGAGGGTCTAGTCCAACTTCCACTGCGAGTCGATCCGCGGCGCGTCTCGGGGTGTGCCCCTGGTTCCAGTCAAGGATCAAAAGCTGAGGGGCTTGCTCATCGGGCAGGTCGAACCGGTTTTCTATGGGGTCAAAGCCGCGCGTCAAATCATCCCATAGCTCTAGGATATTGAAAGGGTCGATGGGTACGTCATCAAGACGCAGGTAGGTTGCTGCTACCCGTCGAAGGTGCTCGATAAGCACATCAATCCCGGGTAGCGCCCCTCCCTGCTGGTGATCGAAGAAATACCCTCGGCGCGCGACCTTGCATGCTATATCCGGCTTTGACTTGCGCATCAGTTCCGCAAGTCGAAGCAGCCATCTCAGCAAATCGACTATTCCTGTGAGCTCGCCGGACCGCAGCCGCTCTTCACGCGTACGGGTTTCCCCAGGCTTGGCGACTTCGCCCAAGTGAAGCAAGAGACTGTCGAAGGCTTCGTCGAAGCTGGCAGGCTGGTGCGGCGGGAGAGCCTCCTTATTCGCCATAGCAGGTGGCTCAGCGGCTGGGCTGGAGACCGTTCTCACCGGCGGCGCGGGCGATGGCGTCGGTAGCCCACTGGTTCAGGCTCTTGCCGGATGCCTGCGCGGCGATGCTGGCGGCAGCATGCACCTCGGGAGGGATGCGCAGCAGCACCCGGCCGGAGGCGGGCTTGAGGGGCTCGCGGCCAGTGGCTCGACAGTCCTCGAGGTAGTGGTCGATGGCAATATGGAAGGCTTCGGTTAGCTCGGTGACGCTCTCGCCGTGGAAGCTGATTCGGTCGGCGATGCCGAGCACATGGCCGACGAAGACCTCGTCTTCGGCGTCGAACTCGATGCGGGCGGTATAGCCTTGGTACTTGAGCACGTTGGTCATGGTCTGATTCCTCTCTCGTCCAGCCAGGCGCGCACGTCTTCGACCTGGTACTTCTTGGCCTCCTTGCCGGGGTGCGGTCGGTGCAGGTAGAGCCGGCCACCTTCGCCCAGATCGAAGGCGATGCGCGATCCATCGCCTTCCCGCACTTCGCCGCCCAGGGCAGCGACAAGCGTCTCGATGTCGGCGAACACGATGCCGCTGGCCGTGGGGTGGCGGTAGATGGCCGCCAGGGTCTTTCGGTGCTTGGCTTTCATGCTGGGATGATAGCTTCGAGTGCTATCACTCGACAAGGTTCAGAAGGAGAGGTGGGGCGCGAAACTCTTTCGCGCTGCTGCATTTTTGCTAACGAACCGCTGAAAGTCCCATTCTTACTGGGGTGACTTCCAATCCATCATGGGGGCCACGGAGAAGGTGCGGTCAAGCTGAGGCATCGGCATCACGGAGGTCGGGCGGGGAGGAGGACGCATTCTACCAGCCCGCAGGCGTCAGGCCGAGGGGTGGACGACGCAGACACCGAGCGGTGGTAGCCTGAAGGCTGATGATGCTGTCTGGAGAGAGTGGATGACAAGGGCACTGTGTAAGGCAGTCCCGTTGGTGCTGGCGATCATGCTGGCCGGCTGTGGTGGCGAGGAGACGTCGTCGCCGGAGTCTACCGAGGCGGCCGACGACAGGACGACGGCCGATGAGGTGAGTTCGGCCAGCGAGAGCCGTGAGCCGGCCTCAACCGAGGAGGCGCCCAAGGTGCCTCCCTTCGATGAGCCGGTGACGTTCGAATTGAGCTCCCGGCTGGAAAGCGATCGGCGCCTGACGGTGGAGGGCGAGACCAACCTGCCTCAGGCGACTCGCCTGCAGGTGATCGTGGAGCGTGAGCTCAGCGGGGTGCGCTGGCGGGGGCGTGTGTCGGTGGCGGAGGGGGGCTTTGTGGCAGGTCCTTTCGGCCCCGGCAGTGGACTCCCGGATGGTGGCTATCGCGTTACGGTCGATGTTCAGGAGGGCAGCGTCCAGCCGCGCTCGGTGCGTGAACGCCTGGGCGAGGAGAACGAGCATCTCAGCGGGCCTCTGGTTCACCAGTCGCGGCACGGTCTGGGACAGGTGGCCCGCTACAGTCAGCGCTTCCTGGTAGGGAGCGAGACGCGGCGCACCCACGATCAGGTAGAGGTGATCCGGGTCGAGTAGCCCCGCCGGTTACCAGGGAATGGGTTTGCCTGCCCAGTCGAGAAAACTGCCGCTGGACTCCGGGCCGCACTCGCCCAGCACCGTCAGCAGGCGTGAGGCAACGAAGCGCGGAGAGAGTAGCTGTTCGGCGGGCACCCGGGCCTGGAAGGGGCGCGAGAGGCCGGTGTCGGTGGTGCCGGGATGCAAGCAGACTACCGTTAGTTGAGGATTCAGGCGCTTGAGCTCGATGGCGGCGGTCCGCATCAGCATATTATGGGCTGCCTTGCTGGCACGATAGGCGTACCAGCCACCCAGCCGGTTGTCGCCGATGGAGCCCACCCGCGCCGAGAGGCTTGCCACCAGCGCGGTGTGCTTCCCTTTCAGGTTGGGCTGCAGGGTCTGGAGCAGAAGGGCCGGCGCCACGGCGTTGACATGAAACAGATGCGTCAGGCTTGCAGGGTTGAGGTCATCCAGCTTCTTCTCCGGATGGATCCCCAGATTGGTATCGTGCAGGGTGCCAATGGCATTGAACAGCAGATGCAGTGGTGCTTCCCCCATCCGCTCGGCCAGTGCCTGGTGCCCCCCTTCACGAGTGAGGTCGATGGCCAGCGTCTCATGGCGGGGATCTTCCATGGCGGGCGGGCAGCGGCCGACGGCGATCACTCGGCCCGGGCGTGGGTCTGCCAGCAGCGCCTCGACCAGTGCGCCACCGATGCCGCCAGAGGCACCGGTGACAAGGGCGGTGAAACCTGAGGGAAGAGTGGGCAGCATGGGGGTCTCCTCGTCGGGTTGCCAGACATTGACCCCCGATCCCGCCGATGATTCCCGGGCCACGGCTGCCGAGGCGTCAGCAGGTGCGTATAATGCGAGCACTCACTCATCCATCCACCCTCGGATCCGGGACACCGCAACGACATGACCGTACGCACGCGTATCGCGCCGTCACCGACCGGCGATCCTCACGTCGGCACCGCCTATATCGCCCTGTTCAACCTCTGCTTCGCTCGCCAGCACGGCGGGCAGTTCATCCTGCGAATCGAAGACACCGATCGCGTGCGCTCCACCGCAGAGTCGGAACAGATGATCCTCGACTCGTTGCGCTGGCTGGGCGTCGAGTGGGATGAGGGGCCCGATGTGGGAGGCCCCCATGGGCCCTATCGTCAGAGCGAGCGGGGGGAGATCTATGCCGAGTATGCCCGCCAGCTGATCGAGTCGGGTCATGCCTTCAAGTGCTACCGCACCAGCGAGGAGCTCGATGAGTTGCGTGAGTCGCGCAAGGCCGCCGGCATGCACCTGGCGCTCAAGTCAGCCGATCTCGCCCTGCCTGCCGACGAGCAGGCGCGTCGTGAGAGCGAGGGCTGGCCCCATGTCGTGCGCATGCAGGTGCCGGCGACCGGTACCTGTGTCATTCAGGACATGCTGCGCGGCACTATCGAGGTGGACTGGGCCCAGGTCGATGCTCAGATTCTGCTCAAGTCCGATGGCATGCCCACCTACCACCTGGCCAACGTGGTCGACGATCATCTGATGGGCATCACTCATGTGCTGCGCGGCGAGGAGTGGATCAACTCGGCGCCCAAGCATCAGCTGCTCTACGAGTACTTCGGCTGGGAGATGCCGGAGCTGTGCCATATGCCGCTGCTGCGCAATCCGGACAAGTCGAAGCTCTCCAAGCGCAAGAATCCAACATCGATCAATTACTATCGGCGCATGGGTTATCTGCCCCAGGCGGTGACCAACTACCTGGGTCGCATGGGCTGGTCGATGCCCGATGAGCGTGAGAAGTTCAGCCTCGATGAGATGATGGCCCACTTCGATATCCAGCGGGTCTCGCTGGGCGGGCCGGTCTTTGACCTGGAAAAGCTGACCTGGCTCAACGGCCTCTATATTCGTGAGGAACTCGACGATGAGGGGTTCCTCAAGGCGCTGATGGAGTGGGCCTTCAACGAGCAGTACGTGAAGCAGATCCTGCCTCAGGTACGCCCGCGGGTCGAAACCTTCTCGGAGGTTGCCCCTCTGGCCGGCCACTTCTTCTCCGGCGTGCCGGCGATCAGCGAGACCAGCTTCGACGCCGTCAAGCTGGGGCGCGAGGACCTGGTCAAGCTGCTGCAGTTCCTGGTATGGCGATTCGAGGTCCTGCCTGCCTGGCACAAGGAGGCGCTGCTTGGTGAGGTGAAGGCGCTCTCCGCACACTTCGAGCTGAAGATGAAGGATCTACTGGCGCCTGTCTTCATTGCCATCACGGGCTCCAGTGCCAGCACATCGGTCATGGACGCCATGGCGATACTGGGCTCCGACATGACCCGGGCGCGATTGCGTCACGCCATCGCGGTGCTGGGAGGCGTTTCCAAGAAGCAGGCCAAGCGCTTCGAGAAGGAGTTCCGGGAGCTGTAAGCTTGAAGTGCTCGGCTTCGCCGAGAGCTGGAAGAGCGTCGCTTCGCTCCTGGAAGCGAGAAGCTTGAAGAAAGGGCTTGAGATTCGAGTCGGCGAACTCTCAAGCTGCTTTTAGCTTCCAGCTTAAATATCTCGTGCAAAGCACGAGGGGGTTGACGAAGGGGAGGGGAATCAGTACTATACGTCTCGTCTTCACGGCACACGGGGCCTTAGCTCAGCTGGGAGAGCGCAACACTGGCAGTGTTGAGGTCAGCGGTTCGATCCCGCTAGGCTCCACCAAACGTGCCATGCGTGAAGATAACGTCCCATTCGTCTAGTGGCCTAGGACACCGCCCTTTCACGGCGGGAACAGGGGTTCGAACCCCCTATGGGACGCCACCTTCCTTCGAGAAAGGGCATCCAGCAGGATGCCCTTTCTTGTTCTCCGATGTCTTTCCCCGGCGGCGATCACTCTTCGAGGCTGCCTGCCATCGATCGCGATTCCGCGACGATTTTCACTTGACTTGTCCACTTTGCGGCGTTCCGGCCGGCTGTCTGTGTGCAGCCGACCGGAAATGCCCATGTCGCCGGGCTTTGTCTAAAAAGCCTTATAAAACAACAATTTAAATTAGGTCAAAAAATGATCAATCTAAGCTCAGGCCGCTTCCCATGGCGATTGTGCGACCTTTTGGAGGGGTTTTGAACAGGGTTATCCACAGAAAGTGTGGAAAACGCCAGGGCGGTGGGAAAGTCATGCTGCGGCGGCCGTGACGGACCGCCGCGAAGGGGTCAATCGAGCTTCATGGAGCGCAGGCGGCGCAGCAGGGAGGAGGTGTCCCAGCGACCGCCGCCCAGCACCTGGAGGTCGGCATAGAACTGGTCGACCAGCGCGGTCACCGGCAGGCGAGCCTGTAGCCGACGTGCCTGTTCCAGACAGATGCCGAGATCCTTGCGCATCCAGTCCACGGCGAAGCCGTGCTCGTACTCATCGGCGATCATGGTGGCGTGGCGGTTTTCCATCTGCCATGAGCCGGCCGCGCCCTTGGCGATGACGTCCACCACGCGTTGCCTGTCGAGGCCGGCCTGCTCGGCGAAGTGCAGTCCCTCGGCCAGTCCCTGGACCAGGCCGGCGATGCAGATCTGGTTGACCATCTTGGTCAGCTGGCCGCTGCCGACAGGCCCCATCAGTGTCACCGCGCGGCCGAAGTGGCCGAGCAGTGACTCGACGCGAGTGAAGTCGGCCTCGTCGGCGCCGCACATGATGGTCAGGGCGCCATTCTCGGCGCCCTGCTGGCCGCCGGAAACCGGGGCGTCGATAAAGCCGATACCCTGCTCACGGCAGGCGGCATCGAGCTCCTCGGCGAGGTCGGCCGAAGCGGTGGTGTGGTCCACCAGCAGGCTGCCTGGGGCCATGCCGTGCAGGGCGCCATCCTCGCCGCGGATAACCTGGCGGACATCATCATCATTGCCGACGCAGACCAGCACCAGGTCGGCTCCGCTGGCGGCTTCACGCGGTGTGGCGTGGTGGCTGCCACCGTACTCCTCGCTCCAGGCCTTGGCCTTGGCCGGGGTCCGGTTGTAGACGCGCACGTCGAGGCCGGCACGGGCCAGGTGGCCGGCCATGGGATAGCCCATGACGCCCAGGCCGATAAAGGCGACTGTCGAGATAGTATTGCTCATGGCTCTCTCTTCATGTGGGTGGTCGAACGCTGTCAGGATGCAGAAAGCCGCCCGAAGGCGGCTCTCTGCAGCATAACGTGTGCGGCAACGGGGCGCGCGTAACCGGGCTTACTTGCCAGGGTAGTCGCGCTGGTCGTGGCCGGTGTAGAGCTGGCGGGGGCGACCGATCTTGTAGCTGTCGCTGAGCATCTCGTTCCAGTGGGAGATCCAGCCGATGGTCCGGGAGACCGCGAAGATCACCGTGAACATGTTGGTGGGGATGCCCATCGCCTTGAGGATGATGCCGGAGTAGAAATCGACATTGGGGTAGAGCTGGCGCTCGACGAAGTACTCGTCCTCGAGAGCGATCTGCTCCAGACGCTTGGCGATCTTCAGCTGAGGATCGTCGATGCCGAGCTCCGCCAGAACTTCGTCGCAGGTCTCCTTCATCACCTTGGCGCGCGGGTCGAAGTTGCGATAGACGCGGTGACCGAAGCCCATCAGCTTGAACGGATCGTCCTTATCCTTGGCCTTGTCGATAAAGCGCTGGATGTTCTCCTCGGAGTCATCTCCGATCTCGTCGAGCATCTTCAGCACGGCCTCGTTGGCGCCGCCGTGGGCCGGTCCCCACAGCGCGGCGATACCGGCGCTGATGCAGGCGAAGGGGTTGGCACCGGTGGAGCCCGCCAGACGCACCGTGGAGGTGGAGGCGTTCTGCTCGTGATCGGCGTGAAGCATGAAGATGCGGTCCATGGCACGCGCATAGACCGGGTTGATCTTGTAGTCCTCGCACGGGGTGCTGAACATCATGTAGAGGAAGTTCTCTGCATAGTTCAGATCGTTGCGCGGGTAGTTGAACGGCTGGCCGACGTTGTACTTGTAGGACATCGCCGCGATGGTCGGCATCTTGGCGATCAGACGGATAGCGCTGATGGTGCGATCCTGCTCGACGTTGATGTCCATATGGTCGTGATAGAAGGCAGCCAGGCCTCCAACCACACCGCAGAGGATCGACATCGGGTGGGCGTCACGGCGGAAGCCCTTGAAGAAGTTGATGATCTGGTCGTGGACCATGGTGTGGTTACGCACACGGGACTCGAAGTCCGCGTACTTGTCATCATCGGGCAGCTCCCCGAACAGCAGCAGATAGCACAGCTCGACGAAGTTGGACTGCTTGGCCAGCTGATCGATCGGGTAGCCGCGGTGCAGAAGTACACCCTTGCCGCCATCGATGTAGGTAATGGCGGACTGGCACGAGGAGGTGGCCATGAAGCCGGGGTCATAGGTGAACAGACCCTCGGCGCCGAGTCCGCGGACATCGATAACGTCGGGGCCTAGAGAACCCGAATAGACGGGCAGTTCGATCGTCTTTTCCAGGCCGTCAACCGTAAGCGTCGCTTTCCTGTCAGCCATGGAAGGCCTCCTCTCGAGTTCGTGTTAGGGCGATAAGTCATTCATTCTTGGGCATCTTCGCTGGGGGAGCCGGCGAAAAAGGTTTGCCCACTATAGAAGCGTCCCAGCGATTGTCAATTGGTCAATGGTGCGCTGCCGCATGTGCAAGGGAGTTGCTCCTGTCCAGGAGCTGTCTAGGAATTGGTGCATAGCACCATGTGGGCTGCGGGGCGCCAACGGCGCAATAAAAACTGCGCTAAAGGGAGAGCAGCAGGCTTTGCACCATTGTCTAGTCAAGGCGCTCCCGGTTTGTCATGGGGCGGTCGGGCCCCTATAATCCACCCCGCGCGACTGGCAGGTAAAGCCGGTCTTGCCGCCCCCCCGGCAACGGCCGATGCCTTCCCGAAACCACCGCCCGCCCGGAGCCACCCGAAGCTTACCGTGTGGGCCATAGAGAGTGTGTAGAGAGCCGTGAATAGCAAACGACCCGTAAATCTGGATCTGTCCACGATACAGTTTCCGCTACCCGCCCTGACGTCGATCGCTCACCGCATCACAGGCGTCATCCTCTTCATCGGTACCATCTTTGCCTTCTGGGCACTGAGCGAGTCGCTCTCATCGCCGGCAGGTTTCGCCGCGGTAAGCGATGCGCTGGCCGGCAATTTCCTGGCCAAGCTGATCGCCTGGGGCCTGCTGTCGGCTCTGGCCTTTCACTTCGTGGCCGGCATCAAGCACCTGGTCATGGATATGGATATCGGTGTGACCCTCGAGGGCGGCCACAAGAAGGCGCAGATCACCGTGGTGGCCAGCGCCGTACTGATCATTCTGGCGGGAGTCTGGGTATGGTAACCAATATCACGAACCTCGGCCGCAGTGGCCTCTCCGACTGGCTGATCCAGCGGGTCTCCGCCGTTATCCTGGCGGCCTATACGCTCTTCATCGTTCTCTATCTGCTGTTCAATCCGGATCTCGACTACCTGACCTGGAGCGGCCTGTTCGCCCAGACCTGGATGCGCATCTTCTCGCTGCTGGCCTTTATCTCTCTGGCTGGCCACGCCTGGGTTGGGCTGTGGACCGTGACGACCGACTACCTCAAGTCGACCGCCACTCGCCTGACCGTTCAACTTCTTGTCATCCTGGCCATCTTCGCCTTCCTGGTCTGGGGCATTCAGATTCTGTGGGGAGCTTGATTCATGTCCAACATGCGTAGCCTGTCCTTCGACGCGATCATCATCGGCGGTGGTGGTGCCGGCCTGCGAGCCGCCCTCGAGCTGGCCAAGTCCGGCAAGAAGACCGCGGTGCTCTCCAAGGTCTTCCCGACGCGCTCGCACACCGTGTCTGCCCAGGGTGGCATCACCTGTGCCATCGCCTCGGCCGACCCCAATGACGACTGGCGGTGGCACATGTACGACACCGTCAAGGGCGGCGACTATATCGCCGACCAGGATGCCGCCGAGTACATGTGCTCCGAGGGCCCCAAGGCCGTCTTCGAGCTCGAGCACATGGGTCTGCCATTCTCGCGTTTCGACAATGGCCGCATCTATCAGCGCCCCTTCGGCGGTCAGTCCAAGGACTTCGGTGCCGGCGGCCAGGCCGCGCGTACCTGTGCCGCGGCCGACCGTACCGGACACGCCCTGCTGCACACGCTTTATCAGAACAACCTGAAGAACAATACCACCTTCCTCAACGAGTGGTACGCCGTCGATCTGGTCAAGAATGCCAATGGCGACGTGGTGGGCTGCATCGCCATGGATATCGAGACCGGCGAAGTGGTGCACGTCAAGTCCAAGGCCACCGTCCTGGCGACCGGCGGTTCCGGTCGCATCTATGCCTCCACCACCAATGCCCTGATCAATACCGGTGACGGCGTCGGCATGGCGCTGCGTGCTGGCTTCCCGATGCAGGACATGGAGATGTGGCAGTTCCACCCGACCGGTATCTACGGTGCGGGTACCCTGGTGACCGAAGGCTGCCGCGGTGAGGGGGGCTACCTGGTCAACAAGGATGGCGAGCGCTTCATGGAGCGTTACGCTCCCAACGCCAAGGACCTGGCCGGTCGTGACGTGGTGGCCCGCTCCATGGTCATGGAGATCCTCGAGGGGCGTGGCTGCGGCGAGAACGGCGATCACGTCTACCTTAAGCTGGATCACCTGGGCGAGGAGGTCCTCGGCAAGCGCCTGCCCGGCATCGTCGAGCTCTCCAAGACCTTTGCCCATGTGGATCCGGCCAAGGAGCCGATCCCGGTGGTGCCGACCTGTCACTACATGATGGGTGGCGTGCCGACCAACGTGCATGGCCAGGCCATCATGCGGGGTGAGGATGGCAAGGATCAGATCGTCAACGGCCTGTTCGCCTGCGGCGAAGTGGCCTGTGTGTCGGTTCACGGTGCCAACCGTCTGGGCGGCAACTCGCTGCTCGACCTGGTGGTGTTCGGTCGCGCGGCCGGCATGTTCATCGAAGGGGCGCTCAACGAGGGTATCGACTACCTCGATGCCTCCGAGTCCGATATCGAGACGGCGATGAAGCGCATCACCCGCTGGAACGAGTCCGAGAGCGGCGAGACGGTGCCGGAGCTCAAGCGTGAGCTGCAGGCCATCATGCAGAACTCCTTCGGCGTGTTCCGCGAAGAGGAGAACATGCAGAAGGGCGTCAAGCAGCTGGCCGAGCTGCGTGGGCGTATCGACAATGCCTACCTGCCCGACAAGTCCAACGCCTTCAACACCGCTCGTGTCGAGGCTCTCGAGCTCGATAACCTGATGGAAGTTGCCGAGGCGACCGCCATCGCGGCACTGGAGCGCAAGGAGAGCCGTGGCGCACACTCTCGCTACGACTACCCGGACCGTGACGATGTCAACTGGCTGAAGCACTCGCTCTACTTCCCGGCCGACAAGACGATTGGCAAGCGCGACGTCAACTTCGCGCCGAAGACCGTCGACACCTTCGAGCCGAAAGTCCGTACCTACTAATTCAGCTAACACGAGGGTGAGTCACGATGCTTCAGGTATCCATCTACCGCTATAACCCGGAGACCGACTCCGCGCCGTACATGCAGGAGTTTCAGGTCGACACCCAGGGCCGCGACATCATGGTGCTCGATGTCCTGCACATGATGAAGGAGCAGGACAACGGCCTGGCCTACCGTCGCAGCTGCCGCGAAGGCGTGTGTGGCTCCGATGGCATGAACATGAACGGCAAGAATGGCCTGGCCTGCATCACCCCGATCTCCGAGGTGGCGAAGGGCAACAAGCTGGTGCTGCGCCCGCTGCCGGGTCTGCCGGTCATCCGTGACCTGGTGGTCGACATGGGGCTGTTCTACCAGCAGTACGAGCGTATTCAGCCGTACCTCCAGAATGACGAGCCGGCGCCGGCCATCGAGCGCCTGCAGTCGCCGGAGGATCGCGACAAGCTCGACGGCCTCTACGAGTGTATCCTGTGCGCCTGCTGCTCCACGTCCTGCCCGTCTTTCTGGTGGAACCCGGACAAGTTCGTGGGGCCGGCGGGGCTGCTGCAGTCCTATCGCTTCCTGGTGGACTCCCGCGACACGGCTACCCGTGAGCGTCTGTCCGAGCTCGAGGATCCGTTCAGCGTGTTCCGCTGCCGCGGCATCATGAACTGTGTGGCGGTGTGTCCCAAGGGGCTCAACCCCACGCGCGCGATCGGCAAGATCCGCGAGATGCTGCTGGCCGACAGTACCTGAGCCGATGGCACTTAAATCGAGCTCCGTGGCTTGTTATCATATGCCGCAGCTCACCCCCTGTGACCCCGTGTCGCAGCGGGTGATGACATAGTGTCGGAAGCCGGTGCCCTGGGCGCCGGCTTTTGACCATGGGTTCAGTGACCACAGGTTTAGTGACCATAGGTTCAGTAACCACAGGTTCCGTAACCACAGATTCAAGATTTCCGGCCCATGATGGCCGGAGATGCCGGAAACGCATGGGCCCCAGCCGGCAGGGCACCACCGATGTCGCCGTGGCCGCGTCGCGGTGACGCCGATCACACCCCATCAGTGCAGGGTGACCGAGAGATGCAACAAGGCATAATGGAGTTGATGTGGCGCTCCTCGCACGTCAGTGGCAGCAATGTCCACTACGTGGAAGCGCTATACGAGCAGTACCTCGATGACCCCTCCGCCGTTCCCGACGAGTGGCGCCAATACTTTGACGAGCTGCCGCGCCCCGATGACGGCCCCCACCATGATGTTTCCCTGACCCCCGTCCGCGAACAGTTCCATCAGCTGGCCAGGCAGCGCCGTACGGCACTCGCGCCCGCTGCCGCCGATGGCGAGGAAAATCGTAAGCAAGTCAGGGTTCTGCAGCTGATTAACGCCTACCGCTTCCGCGGTCACCAGAAGGCTGATATCGATCCCCTCAAGCTGCGTAGCGAGACGCCGGTCCCCGACCTCGACCTCTCCTTCCACCAGCTGACGAAGGCCGATCTCGATACCGAGTTCCAGACCGGTTCGTTCTTCCTGGGCATGGACAAGGCACCGCTCAAGGAGATCGTCGACGCCCTGGAGAAGACCTACTGCCGCTCCATCGGCTGCGAGATCATGCACATCGTCGATACCGAGGAGAAGCGTTGGCTGCAGCAGCGCTTCGAGTCGGTACGCAGTGCGCCAGCCTTCAGCAACGACGTGCGTCAGCACGTGCTGGAGAGGCTGACCGCCGCCGAGGGCCTGGAGAACTATCTGGCCTCCAAGTATCCGGGGACCAAGCGCTTCGGCCTGGAGGGGGGCGAGTCCTTCATTCCGATGATGGATGAGTTGATCCAGCGTGGCGGTGGCTATGGCATCAAGGAGGTGGTGATCGGCATGGCCCACCGCGGGCGCCTCAACCTGCTGGTCAACATCCTTGGCAAGAACCCCGGCGAGCTGATCGACGAGTTCGACGGCAAGAAGGTCATCGAGCGTGGCTCCGGTGACGTCAAGTACCACCAGGGGTTCAGTTCCAACGTCATGACGCCGGGTGGCGAGGTGCACCTCGCACTGGGCTTCAACCCCTCTCATCTCGAGATCGTCGCCCCGGTGGTCGTGGGCTCGGTGCGCGCCCGTCAGGATCGCCGTGACGATAGCGAAGGCAACAAGGTACTGCCGATCAACATCCATGGTGATGCCTCGTTCGCCGGTCAGGGCGTGGTCATGGAGACCTTCCAGATGTCCCAGACCCGTGCCTACAAGACCGGCGGCACGGTACACATCGTCATCAACAACCAGATTGGCTTTACCACCTCGCATCCCGAGGACTCGCGTTCCACGGAGTATTGCACGGATATCGCCAAGATGGTTCAGGCGCCGGTCTTCCATGTCAATGGTGACGACCCCGACGCCGTGCTGCACGCGACCCAGGTGGCCCTGGATTATCGCCAGCAGTTCAAGAAGGACGTGGTGATCGATCTGGTCTGCTACCGCCGCCGTGGCCACAACGAGGCCGACGAGCCCAGCGGCACCCAGCCGATGATGTATCGCAAGATCAAGGATCACCCCTCCTCGCGGGCGATCTATGCAGAGCGACTGGTGGCCCAGGGCGTCCTCACCGAGGAAGAAGCCAAGGCCATGATCGAGACCTATCGCGAGGACTTGATCGCCGGCAACCATGTGGCCAATGCCCTGGTGCAGCAGCCCAATACTTCGTTGTTCGTCGACTGGAAGCCCTATCTGGGACATGAGTGGACGGGCTACGCCGACACCTCGGTCCCGATGAAGAAGCTGCAGCGCCTGGCGGCGAAGATGTGCGAGATTCCCGATGGGATCGAGGTACAGCGCCAGGTGGCCAAGATCTACGCCGACCGGCGCAAGATGCAGGCCGGTGGCCTGGCCCTCAACTGGGGCTTCGCCGAGACCCTGGCCTACGCCACGCTGATCGACCAGGGGCACCCGGTACGCATCACCGGCCAGGACGTGGGACGCGGTACCTTCTCTCACCGCCATGCGGTGGTGCATAACCAGAAGGATGGCAGCGCCTATGTGCCGCTGCAGTACATGGCCGATGGTCAGCCGCGCTTCACGATCCACGACTCCTTCCTCTCCGAGGAGGCGGTGCTGGCCTTCGAGTATGGCTATGCCACCACCGCTCCCAACGATCTGGTGATCTGGGAGGCGCAGTTCGGTGACTTCTTCAACGGCGCCCAGGTCGTGGTCGACCAGTTCATCTCCTCCGGCGAGACCAAGTGGGGCCGCCTGTGCGGGCTGACCATGCTGCTGCCCCATGGCTATGAGGGGCAGGGCCCCGAGCACTCCTCGGCACGCCTGGAGCGCTTCCTGCAGCTGTGCGCCGAGCACAACATGCAGGTCTGTGTGCCGACCACCCCGGCGCAGATCTTCCATCTGCTGCGCCGCCAGGTGATTCGCAAGGTCAGGAAGCCGCTGGTGGTGATGTCGCCCAAGAGCCTGTTGCGCCACAAGGATGCGACATCGAGCCTGGATGAGCTGGCCGATGGCGGGTTCCAGATGGTGCTGGCCGACCAGGCCAAGCTGGAGGCCGAGAAGGTCGAGCGCATCATCCTGTGTGCCGGCAAGGTCTACTATGACCTGGCCGCCTGGCGGGAGGAGAATGCCCGTGATGATGTCGCCATCCTGCGTGTCGAGCAGCTCTACCCCTTCCCGAAGGAGGAGCTCTTCGAGGCGATCAAGGCGTACACCAACGTCACCGACATCGTGTGGTGCCAGGAAGAGCCGCTCAACCAGGGCGCCTGGTACCCGAGTCAGCACCATATGCGTGCCGTCGCGGAGATGCTCAAGGACGGTCTGGGTGGCAAGCTCAAGTTTGCCGGTCGTCCGGCATCGGCGGCACCCGCGGCCGGTTACATGTCCGTGCACACCGAACAGCAGCGCCAGCTGGTGGAAGACGCCTTCAATCTGTAATGGCGCCCACCGGGACGAGAGAGAACTTACAAGGGATACGACATGGCTACCGAGATCAAGGCCCCAACCTTTCCGGAATCCGTTGCCGAAGGCAGCGTCGCTGCCTGGCACAAGAAGCCGGGTGACAGCGTCGAGCGTGACGAGCTGATCGTCGAGATCGAGACCGACAAGGTGGTGCTCGAAGTGCTGGCCCCCGAGGCGGGCGTTCTCTCCGAGACGCTGGTCGAGGAGGGTGACACCGTGGAGTCCGAGCAGGTGCTGGGACGTATCGGTGAAGGCGAGGCCAAGGGCGGCAAGGCGTCGGCAGAGAGCGGCGACAAGCAAGACGCCAAGGCCGAGAAGCCGGCTGCCGGCGGCGGCGAGAAGCATGAGGTGAAGGCGCCGACCTTCCCCGAGTCGATCCAGGAAGGCACCGTGGCCAGCTGGAACAAGCAGGTCGGTGAAGCGGTCAAGCGCGACGAGGTGCTGGCCGAGATCGAGACCGACAAGGTGGTGCTGGAAGTCGTGGCGCCCGCCGATGGCGCCCTCGTCGAGATCAAGGCCGAGGAGGGCAGTCAGGTCGAGTCCGAGGCGGTGCTTGGCATCTTCGCCGAGGGTGCCGGCGGTGAGGGAGCCACGGCCGCCGATGTCGAGCCGGCTGCCTCCGCCGATGATGGCGCCAGCGACGAGCAGGTGGGGGACAAGATCCTGGCCCCGGCCGCACGCAAGCTGGTGGCCGAACATGACCTCGATGTCAGCAAGATCGAAGGGACCGGCAAGGGCGGTCGCATCCTCAAGGAGGATGTGCAGCGCGCCGTCAAGGAGGGCTCTGCCGCCAAGGGCGCCAAGGCGTCCACCGGTGCCGCCAAGGCAGCCTCTCCGGCGCCTGCCGTCGAGGGCGAGCGACCCGAGAAGCGTGTGCCGATGAGTCGCCTGCGCCAGACCATCGCCAAGCGTCTGGTTCAGGCCCAGCAGACCGCCGCCATGCTGACCACCTACAACGAGGTGGACATGGGCGCGGTGATGGCGCTGCGTGCCCAGTACAAGGACACCTTCGTCAAGACTCACGACGTCAAGCTCGGTTTCATGGGCTTCTTCGTCAAGGCGGCCAGCGAGGCTCTCAAGCGCTTCCCTGACGTCAATGCCTCCATCGACGGTACCGACATCGTCTATCACGGCTACCAGGATATCGGCGTGGCGGTCTCCACCGATCGTGGCCTGGTGGTGCCGGTACTGCGTGATACCGACAGCATGAAGATCGCCGATGTCGAGAAGGGCATCGTCGACTTCGGCAAGCGGGCGCGTGACGGCAAGCTCGGCATCGACGAGATGCAGGGTGGTACCTTCACCATCACCAACGGCGGTATCTTCGGGTCGCTGATGTCCACGCCGATCATCAACCCCCCGCAGACGGCGATTCTGGGCATGCACAAGATCCAGGAACGCCCCATGGCGGTGAACGGCAAGGTCGAGATCCGTCCGATGATGTACCTTGCGGTCTCCTACGATCACCGCATGATCGACGGCAAGGACGCGGTGCAGTTCCTCGTCACCATCAAGGAGCTGCTGGAAGATCCGGCACGCCTGCTGCTGGATATCTGAGCGGCACGAGCCGCCGGCTGATCCCGGCGGCGCCTGAACCCAAGACATGCAACAGGAGCCAATATGGCCGACAAGTTTGATGTGATCGTGATCGGTGCGGGCCCCGGTGGCTACGTGGCCGCCATTCGTGCCGCCCAGATGGGCCTCAAGACGGCCTGTGTCGAGAAGTGGATCGGCAAGGAAGGCAAGGTCGTGTTCGGTGGCACCTGCCTGAACGTGGGCTGCATCCCGTCCAAGGCGCTGCTCGAGGCCTCCCACAAGTTCGTCGAAGCCAAGCACGACTTCGATGATCTGGGTATCCAGGCCAGCGACGTCCAGATGGACGTCGAGAAGATGATCGCCCGCAAGGACAAGATCGTGAAAAACCTCACCGGTGGCATCGCCGGCCTGTTCAAGGCCAATGGCGTGACCGGCATCGAGGGAACCGGCAAGGTGACCGGTGGCAAGCAGGTCGAGGTCACCGACCAGGATGGCAAGGCCACCACCTACGAGGCCGATAACATCATCATCGCCGCTGGCTCCGTGCCGGTGGAGATCCCGCCGACTCCGCTGACCGACGACATCATCGTCGACTCCACCGGTGCCCTGGAGTTCACCGAGACGCCCAAGCGCCTGGGTGTGATCGGCGCCGGCGTGATCGGTCTCGAACTGGGCAGCGTCTGGAACCGCCTGGGCTCCGAGGTCACCGTGCTTGAGGCCATGGACAGCTTCCTGCCGATGGTCGACGGTGCCATCGCCAAGGAGACCCAGAAGCTGCTCAAGAAGCAGGGGCTGGATATCAAGCTGGGCGCCCGCGTCACCGGCTCCGAGGTCAAGGATGGCGAGGTCACCGTCAAGTACAGCGACGGCGACAACGACCAGGAGATGACCTTCGACAAGCTGATCGTCTGCGTCGGCCGCAAGCCCTACACCCAGGGTGTGGTTGGCGACGGCGTTGGCGTGGAGACCGACGAGCGCGGCTTTATCCAGGTCGATGACCAGTGCCGCACCAGCGTGCCGAGCGTCTACGCCATCGGCGACTGCGTGCGCGGCCCGATGCTGGCTCACAAGGCGTCCGAAGAGGGTGTCATGGTGGCCGACATCATCGCCGGCCATAAGGCCGAGATGAACTACGACGCCATCCCCAACGTCATCTACACCTTCCCTGAGGTGGCCTGGGTCGGCATGACCGAGCAGGATGCCAAGGCCAAGGGCATCGAGGTCAAGACGGGCGCCTTCCCGTTTGCCGCCAGCGGTCGCGCCATGGCCAACAATGCCACCGAGGGCCAGGCCAAGATCATCGCCGATGCCGAGACCGACCGCGTGCTGGGCGTGCATATCGTCGGCCAGCATGCCGGCGAGATGATTGCCCAGGGCGTCATCGCACTGGAGTTCGGTTCAAGCGCCGAGGATCTGGCGCTGACCTGCTATGCCCACCCGACCATGTCGGAGGCGGTGCATGAGGCCGCGTTGGCCGTGGAAGGCCATGCCATCCACATGGCCAATCGCAAGAAGAAAAAGAAGTAAGGATAACAAGCGCCGCCCTCCGGGCGGCGTGCCCCTTCCGGCGATGCATCGGAGGGGACGGTGGTGCCTCCTGAGTCAGACCGCCGAGGTCGAGCCGGGGCGCCGTTCGAGTCACATGCAACCAATGGCATGAATCGATGAACCTTCACGAGTATCAAGGCAAGCAGCTGTTTGCCGACTATGGTCTGCCGGTGTCCAAGGGCTTTGCCGTGGATACCCCCGAAGAAGCCGCGGAAGCCTGCAAGAAGATCGGCGGCGAGATGTGGGTTGTCAAGGCCCAGGTCCACGCTGGCGGCCGCGGCAAGGCCGGTGGTGTCAAGCTGGTCAAGAGCGCGGAGGAGGCCAAGGCCTTCGCCGAGCAGTGGCTGGGCAAGAACCTGGTGACCTTCCAGACCGACGCCAATGGTCAGCCGGTCGCCAAGATCCTGGTCGAGACCTGCACCGATATCGCCGACGAGCTGTACCTGGGTGCCGTGGTCGACCGTGGCACCCGCCGCGTGGTCTTCATGGCCTCCACCGAGGGCGGTGTCGAGATCGAGAAGGTCGCCGAGGAGACCCCCGAGAAGATTCTCAAGGCCGAGATCGATCCGCTGGTGGGTGCACAGCCCTACCAGGCGCGTGAGCTGGCCTTTGCCCTGGGCCTCAAGGGTGACCAGGTCAAGCAGTTCACCAAGATCTTCCTGGGCCTCTCCAAGATGTTCCACGACAAGGATCTGGCACTGCTCGAGATCAACCCGCTGGTGATCACCGACGAGGGCAACCTGCACTGCCTCGACGCCAAGATCGGCCTGGACGGCAACGCTCTCTACCGCCATCCGGACCTGCAGGCAATGCGTGACCCCTCCCAGGAGGACGAGCGTGAGGCCGAGGCGGCGGCGTGGGAACTCAACTACGTGGCCCTCGACGGCAATATCGGCTGCATGGTCAACGGTGCCGGCCTGGCGATGGGTACCATGGACATCGTCAACCTGCACGGCGGCAGCCCGGCCAACTTCCTTGACGTTGGCGGCGGCGCCACCAAGGAGCGCGTGGCCGAGGCCTTCAAGCTGATCCTCTCCGACGACAACGTCAAGGCCGTGCTGGTCAACATCTTCGGCGGTATCGTGCGCTGCGACATGATCGCCGAGGGCATCATCGGTGCCGTCGAGCAGGTCGGTGTCAATGTGCCGGTCGTGGTGCGTCTGGAAGGTACCAACGCCGAACTGGGCGCCGAGAAGCTGGCATCCAGCGGACTCAACATCATCGCTGCCGAGAGCCTCACCGATGCGGCTCAGCAGGTAGTCAAGGCAGCGGAGGGCAAGTAATGAGCATCCTGATCGACAAGAGCACCAAGGTCATCTGCCAGGGCTTCACCGGTGGCCAGGGGACCTTCCACTCCGAGCAGGCCATCGCCTATGGTACCCAGATGGTCGGCGGCGTGACCCCGGGCAAGGGCGGCCAGGAGCACCTCGGTCTGCCGGTGTTCAACACCGTCAAGGAAGCCGTGGAGAAGACCGGCGCCGAGGCCAGCGTGATCTATGTGCCGGCCCCGTTCTGCAAGGACTCGATCCTCGAGGCCGCCAACGCCGGCATCAAGCTGATCGTGTGCATCACCGAAGGCATCCCGACCCTCGACATGCTCGATGTCAAGGTCAAGTGTGACGAGCTGGGCGTGCGCCTGATCGGCCCCAACTGCCCGGGCGTTATCACCCCCGGCGAGACCAAGATCGGCATCATGCCGGGCCATATCCACAAGCCCGGCCGGGTCGGCATCGTGTCGCGTTCCGGCACCCTGACCTACGAGGCGGTCAAGCAGACCACCGATCACGGCTTCGGCCAGTCCACCTGCGTGGGCATCGGCGGCGACCCGATCCCGGGCTCCAGCTTCATCGACATCCTCGAGATGTTCGAGAAGGACCCCGCCACCGAGGCGATCGTGATGATCGGCGAGATCGGCGGCACCGCCGAGGAAGAGGCGGCCGCCTACATCAAGGCCAACGTCTCCAAGCCGGTGGTCTCCTACATCGCCGGCGTCACCGCGCCTCCCGGCAAGCGCATGGGCCACGCCGGTGCCATCATCTCCGGTGGCACGGGTACCGCGGACGAGAAGTTCGCCGCCCTGGAAGATGCCGGTGTGAAGACCGTGCGCTCCCTGGCTCAGATCGGCGACGCGCTGAAGGAAGTGACCGGCTGGTAAGCCAAGTTCGTCTGCAAGCGATGTAAAAAGGGCGCCTTCGGGCGCCCTTTTTCGTAGGCCTTTTTCGGGGCGAGGGGCAGGGGATCTATGCCTCGGCGAGGCAGCAGCGGTCGCGCCCCTGGCGCTTGGCGGCCAGCAGGGCCCGGTCGGCGCGCTCGATGGTGGCCTGATACCCCTCGCCGGGCTGCCATTCGGCGATGCCGGCGCTGGCGGTGATAAAGACCGAGAGGGTATCGCCATCGGCTGGTATTCTGAGGCCTCGTAACTGATCGGTCAGTCGCTGCACCAGGAGGTGGGCCTTGTCGAGTGGCGTCTCTGGCAGCACCAGCAGGAACTCCTCCCCGCCCCAGCGCCCGCACATGTCATGCTGTCGCAGCGACCCCATCAGGTGCTTGGCGAGGGTCACCAGGACCCGGTCGCCGGTGACGTGCCCATGGCGGTCGTTGACGGCCTTGAAGTGGTCGATGTCCAGCATCACCAGGCTCAGCGTACCGCTCTGGCGAGCGGTACCGACGGTCAGCCCTTCCAGCCGTTCATGCAGACAGCGTCGGTTGGCCAGGCCGGTCAGGGGGTCCTGGCGCGAAACATCCCGGAGCGCCTGGTTGCGCTCGTGCAGGAGGTCTTGAAACCCGTCGGCGATGCGCGATAGCTTGTGCTGGCGTCGGTGTTGACGCTCGAGCTGCTGCCGTGTCTCCTGCAGGTCCTGCTGGGCCCCCTTCTGAAAGCCGTCGGCGATGGTGACCAACCGTTCCAGCCGCTCCTGCTGCGCCAGGTGACGACGATAGAGGCGCTGAAGCGCCGAGTGGAGCCTGTGCCCTCGGTACTCTTCGATCGCCAGTAGGTCTGCCACCTCTTCCAGCAGCTCCCGTTCGCGTTGGTTCACGGAGCGACTTCCATGGCACGAATCACGAAAGGGTAGCTGCAGTCCTCCTTGAACTCCTCGGCCAGCTCGGCGATGCGGTCGTTGCGGGCATCGTAGTGCCACACGACCTCGACCCGGCGCCCTCCCTGGTAGGCCTCCTCGAGCAGGTCGAAGATATCCATCATCACCTTTACCGAACTGGTGTTGAGATAAACCAGCTCGAGACAGAGCTCGAGAGGGCGCGACTCCTGGGCGAGATAGGCCTCGACCCAGCCGATCACCGGGCCGAACAACTCATAGGAGTTCTCCGGATAGGAGTCCCCCTGCATGCAGAGGCGTCCCGCTTGCCAGTCACTCTGAATGGCAGGGGTGGAAACGCTGCCCGCAAGGTTCAGATCCTGGTTCATGATCACTCTCCCTTTAGATGGTCGCCGTCAGGCTGAAGAAGCTTTGGCCCGAGGATAGTGGTTGCAGAGACGCGACCAGCGGCCGGGTCGACTTGCGCGCCATGTCGATCAGCCCCAGGCCCGCACCGCTGTCGGCCGACTCGTCGCGGGGGCGTCGCAGCTGCTGCTTGTAGGCACGCTTGAGAGCCGCCGCATCCAATGGGGCCAGGCTCTCCACGGCCGCAACCAGGCGTTGTCCGTCGGCGTCTTCCACCAGGTTGCCTGCCGATACCTGATAGCGGCCTTCGCTGTCTCTCGCCACTGCGATGGTCGCGGTCGCATCCTCCTCGCCATATTCGCGGCGGGTCGCATAGTGACGGATATTCTGGGTCATCTCGATATAGACGGCGAAGACATCCATGGCCGCCGATGGTGCCGCAGACTGATTGTTCAGGTAGTTGCGCAGCGCGTGCCCGATCTCCTCGATCAGGCTGCGTGAGATGGGGCCGTTGAAGCACAGCATGATGTGCTGCTGGAGATAGGTGTTACGCAAGGTCAGAAGGTCCATGGCCTCTCCACGTATAAGATTGGTGGTGATGCTGTGATCAGGTATCCGCTGGCTCGGCTGGCGTGAAACGAAAGCATAGCAGGGTGACGTCGTCGCGCTGAGAATGCTGGCCTCGATAGGCATCGAGCTCCGCCTCGTAGCGGGCGATCTGCTGATCAAGGGGGGTGGCGGCATGGCGCTTGAGCATCTTCTCGAAGCGCGCATTGCCAAAGCCGAAGCCGTGCTCCCCTCCCGCCTGGTCGAGGAAACCATCGGAGCAGAGGGAGTAGGTCCAGTGATCATGCAGCGGGAGAACGCGGTTTTCGTAGGTCATGGCGCGCCTCTGGCCCAGGGCGCGGCGGCCGCCGGAGTAGATCGCCAGCTCCTCACCGTCGCTGGCATAGAGCGACAGCTTGGCGCCGGCGAACGTCAGTTGGCCAGCGCCGTGCTCGATCCAGACCAGGCCAATATCCATATTGGTGGCGATGGAGGCGGGCAGGCTCTCGTGATGCAGCGTCTCGCGACTCTGGCGGTGGGTCTCGTTGAGGATACCCGCCGGGTCGTCGGCCCCCACCTTGCGGATGGCGTGGTCGATGATCGCTCGAGCCAGCATGGTCATCAGTGCCCCTGGCACACCATGCCCGGCGCAGTCGACCACCCCCATCAGATAGCCGCTATCGGTGGCATGAAAGATGTAGAAGTCACCGCCGACCTGGTCTCGCGGGCGCCACAGCACGGCATGCTGGTCGGCAAGGTGGCGCGCCATCTGGCGGTCGGGAAGGATGGCGCGCTGGATAATGCTGGCATACTCCAGTGAGGCGTCAATCTGACGCCGTGCCGCGATCATCTGCGCGTTGCTGGACTCCAGGGCCTGGGTTCGCTGGCGAACCTTCTCCTCCAGCTCCTGGGTATGATGCTCAATCTGAGCCGCCATATGCGAGAAGGCGCGCGACAACTCGCCGATCTCATCGCTGCGCTCGACGGGAAGTCGGCTGCCGTAGTCGCCGTCGGCGATCGCCTGGGCCGAATGCTGGAGTCGGCGCAAGGGGGCGAGAACCAGGCGTTCGATACCATAGGTGAATCCCGCCAGCAGGATCAGGAACACCAGCAACAGGGAACTTGCCAGGGGCAGGAGCCAGCGACTGTCGATAAGCGGGGCGCTCTTCAGGTCCAGGGCCGTCACCAGCAGCCACTGTAGCTCGGGGATGTAGCCCACCGAGAGTAATCGCGGCTCGCCCTTCAGCTCGGCGTCCAGGACTTGCACCTCGCCGGGGCGTAGACGGGCCTCACGCATGGCCGACTCCAGTCGCTCGCGCTGCGCGTCGCTGCCAAGCAGCGCCTGTAGGTGGGGGGCATCGTCGCTGAGCTCGGTTAAGGCACCAGAGCTCAACGCCAGCTGGTTGCGGTCGGGGTGGGCCTGAATGGCGCCTCGGGCGTCGATGATAAGCGGCGTCAGGCCCTGGGCGCTGCTGCGCATGAAGTCGTTGAGGAAGCGGCTCAGGTCGAGGCCGCCGCCGGCCAGACCCAGCGGCCGGTCGCCGTCCATGATCTTGACGTTCAACCAGACCTTGGCCAGCCCCAGCTTGGCGTCGAGATTGACGTTGATGTTGTAAGTGTTGCTGCCAGCCATGGTCGCGAAGTACCAGGCGTTGTCGGGGTCATCGGGGTCGATTCGGTAGCGGGGCAGGTGACTCTCGCTCGAGACATCGTCGTTGAAGTAATAGTTGCCGGTGCCGTGATTGACGATGAAGTAGGCCTCGCCGCTGAACTGGCTGCGAAAGCCCTCGGCCTCACGGAAGAAGCGGTCACGCCGGGTGGCATCATCCGGTGCGGCCAGCCACTCTCGGGTTACCACCGAATCGGCGAATCGCCGCGACAGGGCGAGCTCTCGGGAAACTGGCGCGAGAATTCGCTGCATGTGCAGAAGGGTGTACTGCTCGGCGTAGCGCGTGGCGAAGTGGTGGCGGGCACTGTCGAGTGCTTGCCAGCCAATCAGAAGGGCTGGAATCAGGGCCAGTAGACAGGCCAGCAACAGGCTCAGTGTGGACTGCCCGCGCAGTCCCCAGCGATAGGCCATGGGGTTTCCCTTGCGTCGATCCCGAGGCTGCCTGGCGTGACCGGCTTATTCGGAACCCTGGTTCTTCATTGTTGGATAAACAATGCCACAATTGCCGTGGTTCGACGACCCTCGACGAGGAATCGGGAGTAGGCAGGGCGATCGCCAAGCCGGATTTGGCTTGGCAATCGCCTGCGAGTTGAGGTGGGAAGAGGGGAGCTTATTCGGCCGGGCGCGCCACCAGCGAGCGGGTCTCCTCGCGGGCCTCGACCAGCGCCACTCGAACGTGGTCGCCGAGCTTGTAGCGCTCCTCGCTCTCGATCTGGATACGGCCTTCCTTGTCGTCGATGGCGACCTTGGTACGTTCGCTGTGCATCATCGGTGCCGGCACGAAGGCGGTGGCGCCGTTGGCCGTCAGACGCACGCGCATGCCACCGCGATTGATCTGGATGATCTCGGCGTCGAAGGTCTCCTGGGACTCGGCGGCCGGTGTCAGATAGCGCACGTAGAGCCAGTCCTTGACGTCCCGCTCGGCCATCCGGTTGAGGCGGCGCCGTTCGGTGAGCTGCTCGGTGAGCTCGAGGCTCGCCTCGGCCGGTGCTTGCTCTCCCTTGAGTACCCGCTTGATCAGGCGATGGTTGACCATGTCACCATACTTGCGGATCGGCGAGGTCCAGGTGGCGTAGGCGGGAAGGCCCAGGCCAAAGTGCGGGCCTGGCTTGGCCGACATGCTGGTGAAGCCCTGGAAGCGGCGCAGGCGAGCGTCGAGCCAGGCGTCATCGCGGCCTTCCAGCTCACGCTTGAGCTCCCTGTAGCGGGGCAGCTCGGTAAGCGCCTCGCGTTCCACGGCAATTTCCTGGCTGGCCAGGAACTCCTGGGCGGCCTCGGCCTTGTCATCCTCGAAGGCGCGGTGCACGTTGAAGATACCGTGGCCGATATGCTCCGACAGCAGGTCGGCACAGCAGGCGTTGGCGGCGATCATCGACTCTTCGATCATGCGATTGGCGATACGCCGCTCCTCGGTCCGGATATCCAGCACATTGCCGGCACTGTCCAGATCGAAGACGAAGTCGGGACGATCCTTGAACACCAGGGCATGCTCCGCACGCCAGGCACTGCGTGCCTCGGTGAGGTCGCGCAGCGTTTTGAGCTGCTCGCCGACCGCGTCTGCCGGCGTCCACTCGCCCTGGCCCTCGAGCCAGTCGGACACCCGGTCGTAGGCCAGTCGGGCATGCGACATCGCGGTGGCGGCGAAGAAGCGGTAGTCGCCCAGGCTGCCATCGGCGTGCACGGTCAGTGTGCAGGCCAGCACGGGACGCTCCTTGTTCTCCCACAGCGAGCAGAGATCGTCGGCCAGCTGCTCAGGCAGCATGGTGACGTTCTGACCCGGCAGATAGACGGTGAAGGCGCGGGTGCGTGCCTCGAGGTCGGCGGCATGCCCCTCCTCGACGTAGGCGGTGGGATCGGCGATGGCCACGCTGAGGTCCCAGCCGCCCTCTGCACGCGGCACGATACGTAGCGCATCGTCCATGTCGCGGGTTTTCTCGCCGTCGATGGTGAAGAATGGTTCGCTGACCAGACTCACTCGCTCGAGGCCTTCGTCACGCAGCGGCCAGTTGTCTCCGGCGTCGGGGCACTCCTGTTCGAGAGCATGACGGGCGAGGGTCACGCGCCATGGCACGGCCGGGTCGTCGGCCTTGGCCACCAGCTCGTCGATCTGGGTGAAGAAGCCGCGGTCGTCGGCCTTCAAGGGGTGGCGCACCAGACGTGCCACCACCCAGTCGGCATCGCCGATGGTGCTTTCATCGAGGCTGCGCTTGATGCGGGCCTTGAGGACATTCTTGATGGAGGGGTGATCCGGCACCACGGCCAGCCGGCCATCTCGCTTCTGGACCCGGGCAATAAAACGGTCCAGACCCTGTTCGATCAGGGTGTCGGGCTCGACGCTCTTCTTCTCGCCCTCCTCATGAAGCACCGCTGCCACACGATCACCATGCAGTACCTGCTTCATGGCGGGTGGTGGTACGAAGTAGGAGTCGCCCTCGTCGGTTTCGAGAAAGCCGAAACCCTTCTCGGTGGCCTTGATCACACCCTCGACACGAGGGGTGGTGGAGCGAATCTGTTGCTTGAGCTGAGCAAGCAAGGCGTTGTTCTGCAGCATGATCACGAACGTGTGGCGGGGGTAGGCTGGCCACTATACGGATTCCCGCTCGTCGCGCCAAACACGTCGCGAGGGCGCGCCATGAATCAGTGGCTTGGCGCACTTCACGGGTGCCGGTAACGCAGAACGGCGCCTGCTGGCGCCGTCATCTGGCTCGTCCAGGGGGCTCAGCTTACCGTGATCACCGAGCACTCGGCGGCGTGAGCCACCTTGTGGGAGACGCTGCCGACCACGAAGCCCTTGAGATCGCCCAGGCCGCGGCTGCCCATGACGATGGCGTCGACGCCTCGCCTGTGTGACTCGCTGAGGATGGTCCGTGCCGGATCGCCCTGGGCGATCACTGTCTCGACGTTGGAGATTCCGGCGTCGCGGGCGGCCTGCTCGGCGCGCGCCACGATCTTGCGACCGGCTGCCTCGAGCTCCTCTTCCGAGGCCTTGAGGTCGACGGCGCCGATGCCCCACACCAGCAGTGTATCGTGGGCGAGCTTTTCGGGGATATGCAGCAGGGTCAGCCTGGTCTCACTCTGCTGTGCCAGCTGGCAGGCCACGGCGAGCGCCTGCTGGGCGTGCTTGGAGCCATCGACGGGAACCAGAATGGAGGTATACACGGTGAGACTCCTTATCGGTTGGGGCTTAACTCGAGCCTAGCCGCTTTCCCAGCACGGGTCATGTCCCATGGCGCTCGGCGGACTCAACCTTGACCTGCATCAGGTCCGCCACGCTCTCCCTCCGCCTCGAGGCGACGCAGCTGCTGCCATAGCTCCCGGCGCAGATCCGCCAGTCGCGGGGCCTGCTCCTCCTCGAAGGGCAACGGGCGAGTCAGACGCTGGGTGCGCAGCCCCAGCCGCGCACTGGTCAGGCCGATGCCGAGCCCCTGGGCGGCCCGTGTGGAGAGGCGCCCGGCCAGGTTCATCGAGAGCATCTCCATGCCGGCCTCACCGGCCATCTCGGTGGCGCCGGCGAAGGCCATCTGGCGCAGCACGTCCCGCAGCAGGCGCAGGCGGGCGGCATAGCCCAGCTCCAGGCCGTAGAGGTGACACAGACGGTCGACCATCGCCAGGCTGCGCCAGGCCACCAGCGACATGTCCACCAGGGTGAGCGGGCTGACCGCCACCATGACCGCGGTCTCTCCGGACATCCGAGAGATCAGACGGCGGGCCGCCCGGTCGCGTGGGGCCAGCAGGTGATGGTCGAGCAGAGTATATAGTTCGGCCGCGCCGTGATGGGGTTGTCGCGCGGTCAGGAAGGCCTGCCAGTGCGGATGGTCGGTATCCAGGTCAAGGGAGCGGCGCAGGGCATCGGCGGTGGCGTCGGCCTCGCCGCGGGTGGCCGTGGAGAGACCTCCCAGACGCTTGCGTAGCCGGTCATGGCGGCGCAATCGGCGCAACCGCCAGAGTTCGCGGCCGAGGGCGCTTGCGCCGAGGGCCAGGGCGATCAGCAACAGCAGGCTCCAGGCGCCGGCCAGCCAGTCGCCGCCAAGACCAGCAACATACAGGGTGGTGCCGGCCTCGATGGCCCCCAGCCCCAGGGTGCCGACAAGCAGCACCAGCAGTCCCCAGCGGCGCTTGCGGGGGCGCCCCAGGCTGGCCTCTATCGCCACTGCGGCTGGCTCATGGCTCGGAGCCAGTGCCTGGCTCGGCTGGTCGTGGGCATAGGCCTCGGGTGGGCGCGGATCCCTTGGTGCGGGGGAGGGGGGCGGCTCCTCCAGGGAGAAACGCCGTCCGGGGCGGGGGTCGTGGGGCGTGCTCACGTCAGCTTGTCTCCGATCAGCCAGTCGAGGGCGGCATCCATGCGGATATGGGGCAGGGCGCCATCTTCCATGGGCAGCGGGCGGAAGGCCGGAAAGTCGAAGCCCTGACGTGTCCAGAAGGCGTCGTCGGGGAGTCGCTCCGGCACCTCGCCGGGATAGATCAGCAGCGGCTCGCCATCCAGTCCGGTGCCACGCAGTGCCGGGGTGCGCCGCCCCTGGCTCTCGACCTCGCGTGACTCGCTGGCGCGGATCGCCGCCAGTGACAGGGCGCGTACGGGGACATCGGCATAGCGCAGGTCCTTGAGGGGCTCGGCCAGCAGGGCCTCGAGCAGTGCCACCAGGCGAGGGTGCTGTTCGGGCGTCACATGATCGGCCTTGGTGGCGGCGATGGCCAGGCGATCGATACGCGGGGCGAATAGCCGCGAGAGCAGGCTGCGCTGGCCGTAATCGAAACTCTGCATCAGGTTGGCAAGTGCCCGGGAAAGGTCCTGAAAACGCTCGGGACCCGCATTCAGCGCTCCCAGCAGATCGACCAGCACGATCTGACGATCGAAACGCCGGAAATGGTCGCGATAGAAGGGGCGCACCACATGTTGCTGGTAGTAACGAAAGCGCCGCGCCAGGGTAGCGTAGTTGCTCGACTCGGATAGGCTGGCCAGGACAGAGGGGGCCGTGTCGCAAACCCCGGGCAGCGGGAAGAACTGCAGGACCGGCGCGCCAGACAGGTCCCCGGGAAGCAGGAAGCGACCGGGCTGCAGATCGGCGAAGCCCGCCTCCCGGGCGCTGCGAAGCCCGGCGGCGAAGTGCTCACTGATCTCGGCCAGCTGCGCCTCGTCGGCCTCGGCGGCGAGGTCGAGCCTGGCCACCGCGGCCTGCCAGTCGGCGAAGTGGGCCGCGCGCTGGCTGCCTTCCAGGGTATGTTGTCGCGCACACCACTCCGGATAGTCCAGGCCCAGCAGCGGCAGGTCGAGCAGCCATTCTCCCGGATAGTCGAAGAGGTCCAGAGTCAGCTGGCGTGAGTCGCCCCCCAGCAGGCCGGGGCGTGCCGGACGGTAGCGGATGGTCAGGCGCAGTTCGCTGATGCCGCGGGTCGGTTCCGGCCAGCGCGGTGCGGTCGCCGAGAGTGCTGCCATGGCCTGGTCGTAAGGGAAGCGTGGCACCCCCAGGTCCTGCTGGCTGATACGTCGGGCACCCAGCAGGCGGCCCTCCCTGGCGGCAGGCAGCAGGTCCAGGCGCGCCTCCAGGCCGGCATGACGCAGCTGATTGACCAGGGAGGTGAGAAAGGCGGTCTTGCCGGCGCGGGAGAGGCCGGTGACCGCCAGCCGCAGCTGGCGATCGCGGCCGCGTTCCAGCAGATCCTGTAGCTCACGGGTGAAGGGCTGGCGCATGCGGAGGCTCCGTCAGCCGGCAACAAGGCCGTAGAGGGTCGGTGAGGCGGCCAGCAGAAAGCCCGCGCCGGCGATTATTCGTCCCGGCCACAGGTGGCGGCTGTAGTGGGCCAGGCTCAAGCCCCCCAGGCAGATCAGCATGCCGAGGATATTGAACAGATAGGTGATCATCGACCAGAGCGGGTCGGGATTCATGCGCT
Source organism: Halomonas icarae (assembly GCF_009901955.1). Classification (GTDB taxonomy): domain Bacteria; phylum Pseudomonadota; class Gammaproteobacteria; order Pseudomonadales; family Halomonadaceae; genus Halomonas; species Halomonas icarae. The sequence goes on from NZ_WUTS01000001.1 coordinate 121,744, forward strand.
GACGCTCCTCGCTTGTGGTGTCAGATCGGGGATGGTATCAGGAGAGCCATGCATGCGGCAGTGACACCCATCGTTCAAGCTCTCTGGCGGAGCCTTTCCGAATGGTATGTTGTTGATCACTGATGATTGACCAGCTATGGAAAACTCGAAATGCACTCGAGAGCGTTGCGCTACTTCGACACCGTGGCCCGGTGTCGGTCGTTGCGGCAGGCGGCCTCGCGGCTACATATAGCGCCTACCGCGATCAGTCGACAGATCGATCTGCTGGAGCATCAGCTCGGCGCGCCGCTCCTGGAGCGCGGTCCGGAGGGCATCCGGCTAACCCCGGCCGGCGAGCTGCTGGCCGAGCAGGCACGCCGTACGCTGCGGGATCTGGAGAGAGTCGAGGCACGCATTGCCGACCTGAAAGGATTGCATACCGGTCGAGTGGCGCTACTCGCTGCCGAGGGCACCGTGGCCGGGCTGCTGGTACCGGTGCTGGCCGAGCTGAATCGCGACCACCCCCGGCTGACCTTCGAGATCAGCACCGCCAGCGCCGGCGGTGTGCTCGCCGGGCTGCGCGCAGGGGATGCCGACATTGGACTGGGATTCTTCATGCCGCCGCGGGAAGATATCGAGTGCGTGGCCAGCGCCGAACTCGAACACTGCGCGGTGATGGCGCCCGCTCATCCGCTGGCTGGGCGCAAGCGTCTGACCCTGGCGGAGCTGGTTGGCGTGCCCCTGGCGCTACCCGATGAGCGGTTCGGGTTACGCCAGGCGCTGGAGCGGTCGGCCAAGGCCCGAAAGCTGAACCTGACACCGACCTTCGCTACCGCCTCGCTGGAGACTCAGAAGGCATTGGCCATGGAGGGCAGTGCTCTGCTGCTGCTGCCGGCCATGGCGGTGGCTCGTGAGTGTCGACAGGGCCTGCTGGTGGCGGTGCCGTTACTCGCGGGGGAGCTGGAGCGTGCCCGGGTCGATCTTTGCGTCTACCGTCATCGAACACCCAGCTTCGCCATGCAAGCGTGCCTGGAGCGATTGGTAACGTCGATGAATAGCGCCTAGCTGCCGGCGGCCTGCGCCCGTTGCAGGTCCGCCTTCAATGCATTAGCGCCGCTTGGGTGAACACATTTTGTGGACACCCGGGCGCCAAGATTGCAATAGCGGTGGACGTTGTGGCCGGCCATGATGAGACGACAACCCGCAACTGATAAAAAAGGAGAGGGGCATGGCGGAGTGTCTGGCCTGGACGGCGACCGAACTGCTGGCCGCCTACCGCGACAAGCGGCTGTCGCCCAGCGAGTACGTGGAGGCGCTGATCGCGCATATTGCCCGTTGGGAGCCGCAGCTGAATGCACTGTACGCCTATGCGCCAGAGGCGCTTCGCGAGGCGGCTCGGGCGTCCAGTGTCCGCTGGGCCAAGGGTGAGCCGCGGGGCGCACTGGATGGCGTGCCGGTCACGATCAAGGAGCTGATCGCCACCAAGGGCACGCCGATTCCTCACGGTACCCTGGCCGGAGAGCATCCGCCCGCCACCGAAGATGCTCCGCCCACCGCGCGGCTCGCCGAGGATGGTGCCCTGCTGATCGCCAAGACCACCTGCCCGGACTACGGCATGCTGTCGTCGGGGCGTTCCTCCTTTCACGGCCTGACCCGCAACCCCTGGGATCTCTCCTGTAATCCGGGCGGCTCCAGCTCCGGTGCCGCGGCGGCGGCGGGGGCTGGCTACGGGCCGCTGCATGTCGGGACCGACATCGGCGGCTCGATTCGCCTGCCGGCGGCATGGTGCGGCGTGGTGGGCTTTAAACCTACCCTGGGCCGGGTGCCCATCGATCCGTATTATGTTGGACGCTGCGCGGGCCCCATGACCCGCAGCGTGGCCGACGCGGCGCTGATGATGGGTAGCCTGTCGCGCACCGACCGTCGCGATGCCATGCGCCTGCCGCCCGAAAGCATCGACTGGCAGTCGTTGGAGCAGCCGATGCGCGGCCTGCGCATCGGCGTGATGTTGGAGGCGGGCTGTGGACTGGGGCTGAATGATGAGATCGCCACCTGCGTCGAGGCGGCGGCAAATCACTTCGAGGCGGCCGGGGCCACCCTGGTGCCGCTGGCACCGGTGATGACGCGGACCATGCTCGATGGGCTCGATCGCTTCTGGCGGGCGCGTCAGTGGAGCGAGCTCGAGGCGCTGCCGCCGGAAGAGCGTTCCAAGGTGCTGCCGGAGATCCTGGCCTGGGCGGATGATGGTGCCCGGCTGAGCGGCACCGAGGTGGTGCAGGGCTTCGAGCAGACGTTGGCCATGCGCCGCGCCACCGAAGGGGTGTTCGCCGAAGTCGATGCGGTGCTGTCGCCGACCACGCCGATGATCGCCTTCCCCGCCGAGTGGCCGTCGCCGACCAATGACCCCCAACGTCCCTTCGAGCACATCGTCTACACCGTGCCGTGGAACATGGGCGAGCAGCCGGCGATCTCGCTCAACGGCGGCTTTAGCCGCGACGGCATGCCGTTGGGTGTGCAGCTGATCGCCGCGCGCTTCAACGATGCGTTGGTGCTGCGCCTGGCGCACGCTCTGGAGCGTTGGGTCGGGCCGGTCACCCAGTGGCCGGCGCCGCCGGCCTGAGGCCGCCGCCGAACTCGGCGGCATTCGACAGGCGCGCTCGGCAACAAGGCCATGGCAAGAACAAGAGCACGACAAGAACAAGAGCACGACAAGAACAAGGAGAGAGACCGATGTCGCAACGCTTCGTTCGACCCGCCAGCTGGCGCGGCTGGCTGGTGCTGGCCGGCTTCGTGGCGGTGATTGTCGCCGGCATCTGGCCGGTGATCGGCTGGATCAACCGCCCGACGCTGGTGGCGGGGCTGCCGGCGGTGGCGGCCTGGAGCTATCTGATCATCTTCGCCTGCTGCGCCGTGATGGCGCTGGGCAACCGGCTGGTGGCCGAGGAGGACGGTGACGATGACTAGTTCGCTGCCGCTGATCATTACCCTCGGCTACGTGGCCATCGCCATGGTGATCGGCCTGCGCGCCCGGGGCGGACGCTCCATGAGCAGCCTGGAGGAGTGGGGCGTGGCCGGGCGCAGCATGGGGCCGGTGACCCTCTACCTGCTGATCGCCGCCGGCAGCGTCAGCGCCTACACCTTCATGGGGGCGCCGGGCTGGGCCTATGCCAAGGGCATTCCGGTGTTCTATGTGGCGATCTATCTGGCCTACCTGGCGCTGGTCGCCTGGTACTTCGGGCCCAAGGTGTGGGCCTTCGGCGAGCGCTTCGGCCATGTGACCCAGGCCAGCGCCATCGCCGACCGCTACCAGAGCCCGGCGCTGGGCGCCCTGGCGGCGCTGGTGATGTCGGTGGGCTCGGTGGCCTATGCGGTGCTGCAGACCATCGGCTCGGCCTATATCCTGTTCGTGATGAGCGGCGGGCGGATCCCGATCTGGGCCGGGGTGATACTGGTGCTGAGCTGCATCGCCGTCTACCTCTACGCCAGCGGCCAGCGGGCGATCGGCAAGACCAACGCCTTCCAGGGGGTGCTGATGCTGATCGTCGCCTGGTGCATCGGGCTGTGGGCCACCCACAGCGCCACCGGCAGCTGGAGTTTCGGCGCGGTGTTCGCGCGGCTGCAGCGCGAGCATCCCGAGTTTCTGACCCTGCCCGGCGCGAGCGGCGACATGAGCTTCGCCTTCTGGACCACCTCGATCCTGGTCTCCATGGTGTCGTTCATGCCGCCGGTCTGGACCCAGTGGATGAGCGCCTCCTCGGCGCGCACCATTCGGCGCAGCGCCACCTGGCTGCCCACCTACTACCTGGTGATCCTGCCCATGGTGGTGGTGGGCTTTATCGGCATCTTCTCGCTGCCCGAGCTGGCGCGCGCCGACACCGTGGCCCTGGAGTACGCCATGCAGCATCTGCCGGCGCTGCTGGTGGGCCTGCTGGGCGCCGGTACCCTGGCGGCGTCGATGTCCTCCTGCGAGCCGTTCCTGCACTCCGTGGCGCTGACCTGCAGTCGCGATGTGCTGCAGCCGGCACTCAAGCTGTCGGACCGTCAGGCCGGCCGACTGGCGCGCTGGCTGCTGTTCCCCCTGATGGCGCTGGTGGTGGCGCCGCTGGCGATCGCCGAACCGGGCAATCTGGTGATGATCCTGCTGATTGGACTGGGCTTTGCCTCCCAGGTGCTGCCGGCCTTCGTCGGCATGTTCCTGTGGCCGCGGGCCACCCGGGCCGGGGTGGCGGCCGGCATCCTGGCCGGCTTCGTGATCACCGTTGCCTTCACCACCCTGTGGCCCCATCCGCTGGGCATCCACGCCGGCTTCTGGGGGCTGCTGGTCAACCTGCCGCTGTTCGTGCTGGTGTCGCGGGTCACCACCCCCACCGAGGCCGCCGTGGTCGAGCGCTTCTTCCGCATCGCCGCCCCCTGGCGCTACCGCTCGGTGGCGCGCCGTAGTTCATCGCTGACGCCGGCCACCGCCGGTGCCGCCCCCGTCTCCGCCCGTCGTGAGGAACCCTGAGCATGCCATCATCGATTCTGCCCCCGGATACCCTGCCCCCCGTCGCTGCGCTGATCGGCGGGCGCTGGATCGAGACGCCCCAGCGGCTGGCCGTCGAGGCGCCGGCCTATGGCACCGAGCTGGGCCATATCGCCCGCTGTCAGCCGGCGGACGTGGACGCCGCGGTGCGTGCCGCCCGCCGGGCGCTGACCGGAGAGCTGGGAGAGTGGGTCCACTGGACGGCCCGCCGCCGTGGCGAGTGGCTGGCGGCCTTTGCCGCGGCCATCGAGGCCGACCAGGCGCGCCTGGCGGCGCTGGAGTGCGCCGACACCGGCAAGCCGTTGAGCCAGGCACGTGGCGATATCGCCGCCTGTGCACGCTACTTCCGCTTCTACGCCGGCGGTGCCGACAAGCTGCACGGCGAGACCATCCCCTTCGAGCACGACTTCGCCGTCATGACCCTGCGCGAGCCCTACGGCGTCTGCGCACAGATCATTCCCTGGAACTACCCGGCGCAGATCTTCGGCCGCTGCGTGGCCGCGGCGTTGGCCACCGGCAACACGGTGGTGCTCAAGCCCGCCGAGCAGGCCTGTCTGAGCGTGCTGCGCCTGGCCGAGCTGGCCGTCGAGCAGGGGCTGCCCCCCGGAGTGCTCAATCTGGTGCCGGGGCTGGGCGGCGAGGCGGGGGCGGCCCTGGCGGCCCACCCGGACATCGACCACCTCTCCTTCACCGGCTCGCCGGAGACCGGCACCCGGGTGGCCCAGGCCGCCGCCGAGCGGCATGTGCCCACCACCATGGAGTTGGGTGGCAAGTCCCCCCAGCTGCTGTTCGCGGATGCCGACCTCGACGCGGCGCTGCCCGCGGTGGTGCGCGGCATCGTCCAGAATGCTGGCCAGACCTGCTCTGCGGGTAGTCGGCTACTGGTGCAGGAGGAGATCGCCGATCAGGTGCTGCGTGAGCTGGCGGCCCGTTTCGAGACGCTGCGCTGCGACGTGGGCGAGGCAGATGCCGACTGCGGACCGCTGATCAGCGCCGCGCAGAAGGCCCGGCTGGAGGCGCGGTTGGCCGAGGCCGAGTCCAGCGGCGTCCGGGTGCTGGCCCGAGGACACCTGGCCGATGGGGCACCGGCCCGGGGCCACTTCGTGGTGCCGCAGCTGCTCACCGAGATTCCTGAGGGCCATATGGTGTTGCGCGAGGAACTGTTCGGCCCGGTGCTGGCGGTGCAGCGTTTCCGTGACGAGGCCGAGGCGCTGCGCCTGGCCAATGCCACCGACTTCGGGCTGTGCGCCGGGGTCTGGACTCGTGACGGCGGGCGTCAGCTGCGCCTGGCGCGGGGCATCCGCAGCGGCCAGGTATTCGTCAACAACTACGGTGCGGCCGGCGGCGTCGAGCTGCCGTTCGGCGGGGTGGGGCGCTCGGGGCACGGGCGCGAGAAGGGCTTCGAGGGGTTGCGCAGCTACACCCGGCTCAAGACCGTCGCCCTGCGCCACGGCTGAACGTCGCTAACCATCAGCAAGGAGAGAACGATGACGCAGATCCGGCGAGTGGGCCTGGTGGGTGCCGGCCTGATGGGCCACGGCATCGCCCGCAACATCCTCAAGGCGGGCTATCCGCTGACCCTGCTCGATCATCCCGGTAACCAGCCGGTGGCCGACCTGCAGGCTGCCGGGGCCCAGGTGGTGGCCAGCGGGCGTGAGGTGGCCGCGGTCAGCGATGTGGTGCTGCTGTGTGTGACCGGCTCGCCCCAGGTCGAGGCGGTGCTGTTCGAACCCGAAGGCGTGTTATCCGGGCTGGCCGAGGGCGGGGTGGTGATCGACTGCTCCACGGCGCTACCCGGCTCGACCACGGCGGTGGCGCGGCGCGTGGCCGAGGCCGGCGGTCGTTTCATGGATGCCGCCATGACCCGCACCCCCCGCGAGGCGGAAGCGGGGCGGCTCAATCTGATCGTGGGGGCACCGGTATCGTTGTTCAGCGCCATGCGCCCGCTGCTGGTCAGCTTCGCCGAGACCATCACCCATGCCGGCGAGGTAGGCGCGGGGCACACCCTCAAGCTACTGCACAACTACGTGTCGCTGGGTTTCTCGGCGGTGTTGCTGGAGGCGGCGGCGGCCTCGCGCCGGGCCGGCATCGATGATGCCGCGCTGCTCGAGGTGCTGGGTAGCGGCGGTGGCGCCGGCGTGGTGCTGGAGCGGCTACGGCCCTATATCGAGGCCAGCGACCCGGCGGGCTTTCGCTTCAGCGTGGCCAATGCCAGCAAGGATCTCGAATACTACTGTCGAATGGCCGACGAGCTGGCGGCGCAGGACGACGTGGCTCGGTCGGTGGCGGCACTCTACCGTAATGGCTCGGCGCCGGAGCGGTTGGTGCCCGAGCTGCTCGAGGTGCTGGCCCAGGAAACCGAGCATGCTACGCTGCTCGATAACCACATCCCGGTGAGCCACCAGGGCGCGGTGAAGGGAGCGTAAGACGCTCGCAGGAGCAAGAGAAGACCGCTTGAGAAGGCGGCGAGAGCGCGAGGCGAGTTGTAACGAGGAGGGGGAGGAGAGAGGGAGGAGAGGACGGCATGGTGTCATCGGATGAGGTGCTGACATTCTGGTTTGATGAGCTCAAGCCGGTCCAGTGGTTCCGCAAGGATCCACGCCTGGATGCCGAGATCGCCAGACGCTTCGGTGCCTGTCTGGCCGCGGCCTGTCGTGGCGAGCTGTGGCGCTGGCGAGAGACGCCGGCGGGTCGACTTGGCGAGATCATCGTGCTCGATCAGTTCTCTCGCAACATCCATCGTGATACAGCGGCGGCCTTCGCCGCCGATCCCGTCGCGCTGGTGCTGGCCCAGGAAGCGGTGGCCGCCGGCGCCGATGCCGAGCTGACACCGGCGCGACGCGCCTTCCTGTATATGCCCTTCATGCATAGCGAGTCGGCCATGATCCACGAGCAGGCACTGCGCCTGTTTGATCAGCCGGGTCTCGAGAGGCACCTGGACGTCGAGCGCCGCCATCGCGAGATCATTCTGCGCTTCGGGCGTTATCCTCACCGCAATGCCACCCTGGGACGAGACTCTACCCATGAGGAGCGAAAGTTTCTGACAAGCCCCGGCTCCAGCTTCTAACGCGGGTTATCGCCTGATACTGTCTAGTCGTCATTCACGATTTACCCCTATATCCCCATAGTCAGGAACAGGAGGCGCCATGGGAGTCATTGCCTGGTTGATTATCGGCGGTCTGGCCGGCTGGATCGCCGGCCATATCATGCGGGGAGGAGGCTTCGGCCTTCTCGGGAATATTGGCGTCGGTGTGGTCGGTGCGGTGATCGGCGGTTTTATCTTCAAGCAGATCCTCGGCATGGGCACCGGCGGATTTCTGGGGTCGCTGTTCAGTGCCGTGGTCGGCGCATTGATCCTGCTATGGATCATCAGCAAGGTGAAGAGGGGGTAGCCTGCTTGAGGTTACCCGATGACCATGGGCCGCCTCTGTGCGGCCCGTGGTCGTTGAGGGAGCGGGTCAGGACAGGTGATCGATAAAGCGATCAGGAACATCGCTGATCGCCGCATCGACACCCCATTGCCACTGATGAGTGAAGGCGGTCGGGTCGTTGGGGGTATAGCAGAGCAGGGCGTAGCCATCCCCCTTGACCGCCTCGGCCCCCCGACGGTTCAGCCGGCGCCAGTCGGCATGGATGCTGTAGGCCTCGAGCCCGGCGCAGCGCTTCTGCCAGCCGCGACCGACGCCTTCGAAGAGGACACCCAGCGCCAGCCGCGAAGCCGGCGCCAGCCGGCGCGCTTGGCTCAGGGCCTGGTCATTGAAGGAGGAGACGATCAGCCGTTCCGGGGGCAGGGCCTCGAGGGTGGCCGGAAGCGACGCCTTGACCAGCGCTTCGGCATTGCGCCCACGGTTGACCTTGAGCTCCAGGTTGAGGCCCATTCCAAGCTCGTCGATCAGTGTCAGCATCTCGTCCAGGGTGGCGATACGCTCGCCACGGAAGGCATCGGAGAACCAGCCCCCCACGTCGAGCCGCCGAGCGGCGGGCAGGTCAAGATCGGCAAGCCTGCCGCGGGCATCGGAGCAGCGCCGGATCCCGGCGTCATGCCAGATCACCGGGGTGCCATCGCCCAGCAACTGAACGTCAAGCTCGACCCAGCTACAGCCGGCGTTATGGGCGGCGCGCACGGCGACTAGCGTATTCTCGGGGGCTCGAGAAGAGAGGCCGCGGTGGGCTATCAGGCGGGGAAGTGAGATATCGGGGTGGAGCATCAGCCATCGTCCTGGTCAGCGAAGCGCCGTCACCGGCGGTGAAATAGCCGCCCTAGCGTATCGTCATCCTCCTGTTCTGGATATATGGTCTGGATAGGGTTTGGTCTGGATAGGGTTTGGTCTGGATAGGATCTGGTCGGGATATGGTAGGCTGCGCCACTTTCGATGCAGCCAGATTCGATGCAGCCAGAGCGCCGCCGCCGGTGCAGGAGAGTGAGATGAGAGTCGTGAATATCAACAACCCCCACCAGCGCGAGGCGTGCCTGGCCCGGCTCTGCGCCGAGGCCTATGGCCATGAGGCTGGCCTTCGCCCCCTGGCCACCTTTGCCGGCACCCTGGCGGTGCTGGTCGAACAGGAGGCGGCCAGGGTGCTGGCGCTGGTGGATGATCAGGCGCGCCCCGTCGCGCTGGCCCTGCTGGTACTTGACGAGCATGGCAGCAGCATGACCGTCATGCTGCTGGCTGAGCTCGACGAGCAAAGCGTGGCGCGACCTGCCGAACGACTGGTCGCCGAGCTGGCGCTCAAGGCGCCCCTGCGCGTCGATACCCAGGACGATGCGCAGAAGAGACGCTTCAGCGAAGCAGGGGTCTCACGCTGGCTGGAAGGCAGGGCCGGTGTGCATATCGGCCTGGGCCCTAAGCACCCGGCTGCTTCGCTGGAGGACCTGCCGCAGGCGCTGACCTTTGACGAGGCGGCGGTGATCCAGTCCTTCAAGCAGGACCGTCAACAGTTCGATGACTACAAGGCGCGCTTTATCCGCGGCCTGGAAGCCTTTCCCGCCACCCTTTGAAGGGGCACGACTTGACCGCAGGAGGCCTTGGCGCTTGACTGGTGGGTTCATCCAGTAGCCAGCAAAGGAAAACAGCGACATGGCCAAGCGTATCCAGTTGTCTCGTACCGGCGGCTCCGAGGTCCTCGAGCTTGTCGACGTCGCCCCGGCGGACCCCGGTCCCGGCGAGGTAAGGGTCGCCAACCGGGCCGTCGGCCTGAACTTCATCGACATCTACTTCCGTACCGGCCTCTATCCGGCACCCGCGCTACCCACCGGCCTCGGCACCGAGGCGGCCGGGGTGGTTGACGCGGTGGGCGAGGGCGTGACGCACCTTCGGGAGGGCGATCGCGTCGCCTACGCTCAGGGCCCCCTGGGCGCCTATGCCGAGCTGCATACCCTGCCTGCCGACAAGGTGGTGGTGTTGCCCGAGGGCGTCGACTTCGAAACCGCCGCGGCCAGCATGCTGAAGGGGCTGACCGTGCAGTACCTGATGCGTCAGACCCACCGCCTCGAGGCCGGTGAGACCGTGCTCTGGCACGCCGCCGCCGGCGGGGTGGGCTCCATCGCCTGTCAGTGGGCGAAGGCGCTGGGGGTGAAGCTGATCGGCACGGTGAGCTCGCCGGAGAAGGCGGCGCTTGCCGAGCGGAATGGTGCCTGGGCGACCATCGACTACACCCGGGAGAACGTGGTTGAGCGGGTGCGCGAACTCACCAATGGCGCCATGTGTGATGTGGTCTACGACTCGGTGGGCAAGGACACCTGGGAGACATCGCTGGACTGCCTCAAGCCGCGCTCGCTGATGGTCAGCTTCGGCAACGCTTCGGGGGCAGTGGAGGGCGTCAATCTTGGCATCCTCAACCAGAAGGGGTCGCTCTTCACCACGCGTCCAAGTCTCAACGGCTACGCCGATACCCGCGAGCGTCTGGAGATGATGGCCGCCGAGCTGTTCGAGATGCTCAAGAGCGACAAGGTCAGGGTCGATATCGCCCAGCGCTACCCGCTGGCCGAGGCTGGCAAGGCCCAGGACGCCCTGCAGGGGCGCCAGACCACCGGTTCCACCATCCTGATTCCCTGAACGGCTTCCTGCCTAAGGCGCGAGCTGCACCTACAGCGACTCGCTGAGCTCGCCGATCAACTGCTCGCGCCGCTTCAGCGAGGCGAGCCCCGCATCGCCGAGTCGGTTCGCCACCTCGCAGAGCAGCCCCTCGGCCAGCAGCATGAAGGCGCACATGCTGTTGCTGAAGAAGAGGCTGTGGTCGGGCACCGGAAAGACGTGGTGCGCCACCCGGGCGAGCGGTGAGCCCCGAGAGTCGGTCAGGGCGATGACGCGCACGCCCTGGCGCGCCGCTACCTCCGCCGTTGCCAGCACGCTGGGGGTGTAGGGAAAGCAGCTTGCCACCACCAGCACGTCCCCCGCCTCGAGCTGGGCCAGGGCGTCCGCCACACCGTGGCGAACGGCGTCCAGCGGTGCGGCATCGGCGCGCAGCATGCCCAGGCCATAGGCCAGGAAGGAGGCCAGCGAGGCGAACTGGCGCATGCCGTGAACCCGCACGCGCTTCGCTTCCACCAGCAGCCCTGCCGCCTCGGTGAAGGCCTCGCCATCGATCCCCGCCACCGTGTCGGCGATATTGGCGCTCTCCTGGCGGCCCAGGCGGGCCAGCCGGGCGAGGGCATCGTCATCTCCCTCGCTGTCCAGCAGGCGCGAGACCTGATCGCTATAGAAGCTCTTGCCCTCGGTGATGTGGCGGCGAAACACCGCCTGCAGGCCGGCGAAGCCGTCGAACCCCAGCCGCTGGGCCAGTCGCGACAGGGTCGAGGGGCTGACGCCCAGCCGTTCGGCCAGTTCGCTGATCGATGAGACCGCGGCCTGCTGGGGTGCTGTGACCATCGCCGCGAGTACCCGACGCGAGCGCTTGCCCAGCTGCACCGGTCCCTCGCCCTGTTCGAGGGTGGCGAGCAGCTGCTCGAGATCATCGAGGGTGTCCGGTCGTGGGGAGGAGGGGGAGCTCATGAGGGGGCATCGGCCTGCATGGATTGAGGCGCGCATTGTAGCCTTCGTCGTTTCCGGCGTCAGGATAGAGTCGAATCCATTTGCAAATATATTTCCGTTTTATCAGAATGGCTCATGAATTTGCATATCCTACGAGAGGATCGCATGAGCCACGTCTTCCACCGCCACCTTAAGCACGCCTACCCGACCGCCGTGGGCGGCGAGGGCCCCTACCTGATCGACGCCCAGGGCAAGCGCTACCTGGACGCCTGCGGCGGCGCCGCGGTCTCCTGCCTGGGCCACAGCGATGCCGAGGTGATCGAGGCGGTGCGTGACCAGGTGGGCCGGCTCGCCTATGCCCACAGCTCCTTCTTCACCACCGAGCCGATGGAGGAGTTGGCCGACTTCCTGGTCGAGCGGGCGCCGGCGGACCTCTCCTCGGTATACTTCGTCTCCGGCGGCTCCGAGGCGGTGGAAGCGGCCCTGAAGCTTGCCCGCCAGTACTTCATCGAGCGCGGCGAACCCCAGCGCAAGCACCTGATTGCCCGTCGCCAGAGCTATCACGGCAACACCCTGGGCGCGCTCGCCACCGGCGGCAACGCCTGGCGCCGGCAGCAGTTCGAGCCGCTGCTGGTGGAGGTGAGCCACGTCAGCCCCTGCTACGCCTATCGCGACCAGGCTCCCGGCGAGACTCCGGAGGCCTACGGCGAGCGCCTGGCCGCCGAGCTCGAGGCCGAGATCCAGCGCCTGGGTCCGGAGAACGTGATGGCCTTCGTCGCCGAGCCGGTGGTCGGCGCGACGCTGGGCGCGGTGCCGGCGGTACCCGGCTACTTCAGGCGGGTGCGCGAGATCTGCGATCGCCACGGCATCCTGTTGGTCCTCGACGAGGTGATGTGCGGCATGGGCCGCACCGGCACCCTCTTCGCCGCCGAGCAGGAGGGCGTGACGGCAGACCTGGTGACCATCGCCAAGGGCCTCGGCGCCGGCTACCAGCCGATCGGCGCTACCCTGGTCAGCGAGCGGATTCGCGCGGCCATCGCCGAGGGCTCGGGCTTCTTCCAGCACGGCCACACCTACATCGGCCACGCCACCGCCTGCGCCGCCGCCCTGGCGGTTCAGCGCATCATCGAGGCGCGGGGGTTGCTCGAGCGGGTCGTGAGTCTGGGAGAGGAGTTGCAGCTGCGCCTCGAGGCGCGCTTCGGCGATCACCCCCACGTCGGCGACATCCGCGGCCGGGGGCTCTTCCGCGGCCTCGAGCTGGTCGCCGAACGCGAAACCAAGACGCCCTTCGATCCCGAGCGCAAGTTGCACGCCGCGGTCAAGCGCGCCGCCATGGACGAGGGCCTGATGTGTTACCCGATGGGCGGCACCCTGGACGGCCGCCGGGGCGACCATATCCTGCTGGCCCCGCCCTTCATCCTCGACGACGCCCACCTGGACGAGATCGTCGACAAGCTCGACGCCTCGCTTACGCGCGTCCTCACCCACTCGTAATGGAGCCCCGCCCGATGTCGATCGACTCCCGCCTCTCTCCCCTGGACGAGGCCGCCATGGCCCCCGAGCAGCGCCGCGTTCTGGACGCCATCCTGAGCGGCCCGCGCGGCAATCTGGATGGCCCCTTCCTGGCCTGGATCCACAGCCCGGAGCTGGCCGACCACGCCCAGCGCCTCGGCGCCTTCTGCCGCTACGGCACTCGCCTGGAGCTGCGGCTCACCGAGCTCGCGATCCTCGTCACCGCGGCCTGGTGGCGGTCCCAGGCCGAGTGGCAGATCCACGCGCCCATCGCCCGCGACGCGGGGCTCGATGAGGCGGTGATCGAGGCCCTGCGGGCGGGCCGCGAGCCCGCCTTCGCGCGCGACGATGAGGCACTGATTTATCGCCTCGGCACGACCCTCTACACCACTCGGCGCGTTGATGAGGCACTCTACGCCGAGGCTGTAGCCGCCTTCGGCGAGCCGGCGGTAGTGGAGCTGGTGGGTGTCTTCGGTTACTACGCCCTGGTAGCCATGACCCTAAACGTCTTCCAGGTGCGCCGGGGCAGTGAGCCGCTGCCCTTTGCCGAGCCGTAATGGGCGGCCGTCATCCGGGAGGACGTGAACCTCCCCAATAACAAGGACCCGACCCTGCCGGCACTGACCGATGCCCGTCCCGCCCTTGTAGCCAGGCGAGAGGCGATGGGTCGGCCTCGAACGGTAGAAAACACTTGTCGCCAGGGCGCCTGACTGGCGATGCTGTGGACATCCGATCTCACAGGGAGGTGTACCGATGGCCGACAGCACCCTGATCTTCCTCGTCCTCGGCGCGACCCTGGCAGCGTTTGTCTGGGGGCGCTTTCGCTATGATCTGGTGGCGATGGCCGCGCTGCTGGGCTCGGTGATGCTGGGTCTGGTTCCCGGCGATCAGGCCTTCCAGGGCTTCGGCCATCCGGCGGTGATTACGGTTGCCGCTGTCCTCGTCCTCAGCCGGGGGTTAGAACGCTCTGGCGTGGTGGACCTGATTGCCAAGCAGCTCCTCAAGGTGGGCGAGCGCCTCTTCCTGCAGTTGCTGGTGCTGGTGGGCACGGTCGTGGTGCTTTCCGGCGTCATGAACAACGTGGGAGCGCTCGCACTGCTGCTGCCGGTGGCCATGCGCATGGCGCGCGAACACGATATTTCCCCCTCGCTGTTGCTGATGCCCCTGGCGTTCGGGTCGCTGCTGGGCGGACTGACCACCCTGATCGGCACCCCGCCCAATATCATTATCGCCAGCTACCGTGGCGGCGTGACCGGCGAGAGCTTCGGCATGTTCTCCTTCTCGCCGGTAGGCGTGGCGGTGGCCCTGGCGGGATTGATCTTCATTCTCCTGGTCGGCTGGCGCCTGGTGCCCCAGCGCGCGGGCAAGGCCTCCACGGAGGCCATGTTCGACACCGCCAACTATCTGGTCGAACTGCGTGTCGGTGAAGACTCCCAGGCCAGGGGGCTGACCCTGCGTGAGCTTCAGCAGAAGCTGAAGGAGGCGGTGCCGGTGCTGGCGGTGGTGCGCGATGAGAAGCGCCGCGCCGGCCATGCCTTCTTCGGCGTGTTGAGAGAGGGGGATATCCTGCTGATGGAGGCGGGGCCCGAGGAGATGAAGCTGCTGGAGGACAAGGCGGGGCTGCGTCTGGGCAAGGAGGCCGAAGAGGATCAGGAGGAAGAGGAAGAGCACGATAGCGAGGAAGAAGAGGGGAAGAGCACTGGGGAGGCCGCGCCGGAGCATGCCCCTGCTATCTCGGAGGACCGCAGCAAGCGCAACAGTGTGGACAGGAAGGCCAGCGGAAAACCAGATAGGGAGAGCAAGGGCGTTGATACCGAAGGGTTGCAGCTGGTCGAGGCCGTCGTGCGCAACGACTCGAAGATGATCAACCGCACGGTGGCCCAGCTGCGACTGCAGAACCAGTTCAGCCTGCATCTGGTCGCCGTCGCCCGGGATGGTGGTCGCCTCAGGCAGCGTCTGCGCGAGATCCGCTTTCGTGCCGGGGATGTGCTGTTGCTGCAGGGCGATGAGAGCGAGCTGGCCGAGAGCCTGTCGACCCTGGGCTGCCTGCCGCTGGCCAGCCGCAACCTGACCCTGGGGCAGCCGCGCATGCTGCTGGTACCCCTCGCCATCTTCGCCGCCGCCATCCTGGCCATGCTGCTTGATCTTCTGCCGGCGGCGGTGGCGCTCTCCACGGCGGCCCTGGTCTCACTGCTGGTCGGCGTGCTGCCGCTGCGCGAGGGCTATCAGGCCATCGACGGGCCGGTGATCGTGCTGCTCGGGGCGATGATCCCGGTGGGCGAGGCGCTGGAGACCAGCGGCGGGGCGACCCTCATCGCCGAGGCGATGCTCGCCTGGGGCAGCGACTGGCCGGTGGTGGTCACGCTGGTGGTGCTGTTCCTTCTCTCCATGGTGCTTTCCAATATCGTCAACAATGCCGCCGCGGCGCTGTTGATGGCACCGATCGCCGCGAGCCTGGCGTCGGGGTTTGATACCTCGGTGGACCCCTTTCTGATGGTGGTGGCGGTAAGCGCCTCCTGTGCCTTCCTGACCCCCATCGGCCACCAGTCCAATACTCTGGTGATGGGACCCGGTGGTTACCGCTTCAGTGACTACTGGCGGCTGGGGTTGCCGCTTTCGCTGGTGGTGATGGCCGTGACCGTGCCGATGATCCTGCTGGTCTGGCCCTTGTAGGAACGGGGTGCAAGGAACGAGGGGCGAGGTGCGAGGTGCGAGAGAAGCAAGGAGTGGGGGGGAAACAGGAAGCCGGGGGCGTGGTACAGGCAGCGGTAGGCGAACAACCAAGGAGAGACGGACCGCTGCCCGAGGCCGAACGAAAATGCCCCGGCATTGGCCGGGGCATGCGACGGAGAGGTAGATGAACGTCAGGACGCGTTATGGCGCAGTACCTTGGACTTGTCGGTCACGAAGGCGTCGTATTCGAAGTCGTCCACGGTCAGCAGCTCCAGTACCCGGGCCTCGCGCTCGCGCATAAAGGCGCCATCCTCCTGTGAAATGATCCCCTGGGCCAGGCCGGCCTCGACCCGCTGCTCCGGATGCAGGGCATCGGCGGCAAGCTCGCCCTTGGCGTAGGCCTTGTTGAGCGTGCGGTAGAGCCCCTCGGCGCGCTCCTGGGTGGCCAGCAGGGCGTTGTAGCGGGCCAGGAAGTTGGCCTCGGGACCATCGTCGCTGCTCCAGGTATTGGCCAGCAGTTTCGTGCGCAGGGCGCTGTCGTGGGAAACCGCCTGGGCGATGCGGCGTGCCAGGTCATCGTGGGGGCGCTTGAAGCGCTTGCCCCGTGGCATCACCACCCGCCGCAGTACACCGGCGAGGGCACGGTTGGGCAGGTTGTCGAACAGCTCATCCAGGGCCTGCTCGGCACGGCCCAACAGTAGCTGACAGCTATAGTGAAGCAGGGCCTCCTCGCCCTCGACCCTGTCACCCTCGTGCCACTGCTTGATCACCATGGAGGCGAGGTAGAGGTTGGAGAGCACATCGCCCAGTCGTGCGGAGAGCATTTCACGCAGCTTGAGGGTTGCACCGAGGCTGGCCATGGCGGCATCGGCGCAGAGTCCGAAGCCGGCCGAGAGTCGGGCGATCTCCTGGGCGTAGCGGGCGGCTTCGCCATCGAAGGGCACCACCGGCTTGCCGATGCCCAGCCCCTGGGTGAAGGCGCGGGCGGCGTTGCCGAAGATCAGGCCGGCATGGCCGAAGAAGGCGCGATCGAAGGCCTGGATATCATCGGCATCCTTGGCGGCCAGCTCCTCGAGGACATAAGGATGGCAGCGGATGGCGCCCTGGCCGAAGATCATCAGGTTGCGGGTCATGATATTGGCGCCCTCCACGGTGATCGCCACCGGGTTGGCGCTATAGCCGATCCCCAGATAGTTGCGCGGGCCCAGGGTCACCGCCTTGCCGCCATGGATATCCATGGCATCGCCGAGGATCACCCGCTGAAACTCGGTGAGCTGGCTCTTGAGGATCGCCGAGGGGACCGCCGGCTTCTCGCCACGATCGATGGTGTTGGCGGTCTGGTAGACCGCGGCCTGGGCGATATAGCCCAGTGCCGTCATGCGGGCCAGCGGCTCCTGAACGCCCTCCATCTCGGCCACTGGCACGTTGAACTGACGACGGATGCGGGCGAAGCCGCCGCTCCAGCCGATGGCGTAACGCGCGGTGCCGGTGGCGCCGGAGGGCAGGGTGATGCAGCGACCCACCGAGAGGCACTCCACCAGCATGCGCCAGCCCTGGCCGATCATCGCCTCGCCGCCGATGATGGTATCCAGGGGCACGAAGACATCCTTGCCGCGGATCGGACCATTCAGGAAGGGGCTGCCGATGGGGTGATGCCGGCGGCCGATCTCCATGCCCTCGGTATCGCGAGGGATCAGTGCCAGGGTGATGCCGCGATCCTCTTCCTCGCCAAGCAGATGGTCCGGGTCGAAGAGGCGGAAGGCCAGGCCCACCACGGTGGCGATGGGTGCCAGGGTGATCCAGCGCTTCTCGAAGTTGAGGCGCAGGCCGATCACCTCCTCGCCATCGATCACCTGCTTGCAGACCACGCCGGTATCGGGCAGCGAGGTCGCATCACTGCCGGCGCGAGGGCCGGTCAGGCCGAAGCAGGGTATCTCACGGCCGTCGGCCAGGCGGGGCAGGTAGTGGTTCTTCTGCTCGTCGGTGCCGTACTTCAGCAGCAGCTCACCCGGCCCCAGGGAGTTGGGCACGCCAACGGTGACCATCAGGGTCTCGTTGATCGACAGCTTCTGCAGCACCAACGACTGGGCCTTGGCCGAGAAGCCGAGGCCGCCGTACTCCTTGGGAATTATCATCCCGAAGTAGCGCTCCTGCTTGAGGTGATCCCACAGCTCCTGGGGCAGGTCGGCCCGCTCCTTGGCGATATCCCAGGCATTGCACATGCCGGCCGCCACCGAGCACTGCTTGTCGAGGAAGGCCTGCTCCTCCTCGCTCAGCCCCTCGTCGGTGTAGTCGAGCAGGGCCTGCCAGTTCGGCTTGCCGGTGAAGAGCTCGCCGTCCCAGGCGACGCTGCCGGCCTCCAGCGCCACGCGCTCGGTCTCGGAGACCCTGGGCGAGACCTTCTTGAACATGGTAAACAGGCGAGGGGTCAACCACTTGCCGCGCAGGGCCGGCAGCCCGGCGGCGGCCACGCCTGCGGCGCCAAGCAGCAGCAGGATGCCGAGCACGGGGGAGGCGACGAGCAGGCTGGTCAGGCCGGTGATGGCGAGTACCGCCAGGGCGGGCAGGGCGCCCGCCTCGCGGCGCATCACCGCCAGCAGGCCGACGATGGCCACGATCAGCAGGATCAGGGTGAGCATAGAGTGACTCCGATGAGGGTAGGCGATGAAAGATCGAACAGACGTTTGAATTCTTCCAGATTAGCGTAGATGTGTGCAACCGGCCAGCGGCACGACTCTTGGCCAGGGCCTTGAAGAGGCGTGAGAGGGACCGTCGCCGGACAAGCTTCGAACGTGGTGGTCATCCGGGAATGTGTTCATCCAAAAAAACGCCCCGCGCTGCAGTTGCAGGGCGGGGCGCAGTGGTGCGGCAGCGGTATCCTCAGTCGAGTCGGCGCTGGGGCTCGCCGCGTGCTGGGGTGTCGCCCGCCACGTAGTAGGGGGCATCGCTGCGCGGCAACGGCTCGCGGCCGCGGATGCGATCGGCGATCTTCTCGGCGAGCATGATGGTCGGCGCATTGAGGTTGCCGGTCGGGATCTGCGGGAAGAGCGAGGCATCCACGACGCGTAGGCCCTCGACCCCATGCACCCGGCCCTGGCCGTCCACCACGGCGTAGTCGCCATCGCCCATGCGGCAGCTGCCGCAGGGGTGGTAGGCGGTCTCGGCATTGGCGCGCACGAAGGCATCCAGCTCGGCATCGCTTTGCACCTCGGGGCCGGGTGAGATCTCGCGGCCACGATAGGCGTCGAAGGCGGGCTGAGCGATGATCTCGCGGGTCAGGCGAATGGCGTCGCGAAACTCCTGCCAGTCCTCCTCCTTCGACATGTAGTTGAACAGGATGCTCGGCGCGGCCTTGGGATCACTGGAAGTCAGGCGGATGCGTCCGCGACTCTTGGAGCGCATGGAGCCCACATGGGCCTGGAAACCATGGGCCTGTACCGCACTCTTGCCGTTGTAGCTGATGGCAATCGGCAGGAAGTGGTACTGCAGGTTGGGCCAGGCCTGCTGGTCATTGCTGCGGATGAAGCCGGCGGCCTCGAACTGGTTGCTGGCGCCGACCCCGCGGCCGAGGAACAGCCACTCGGCGCCGATCTTCGGCTGGTTCCACCACTTCAGGGCCGGGTAGAGAGAGATTGGCTGAGTGCACTCGTACTGGATATACATCTCCAGATGATCCTGGAGATGGGCGCCGACATTGTCGTTGATATGCACCGGGGCAATGCCGAACTCCTCCAGAACATCGGCGGGGCCGACGCCCGAGCGCTGCAGGATCTGTGGCGAGGCGATGGCGCCGCCACACAGCAATACCTCGCGGCGGGCGCGCACCCGCTGTTCCTGGCCACGCCTGCGGTAGCGCACGCCGACCGCACGCTTGCTCTCGAATTCGATGATGTCGGTCATGGCGCGGGTCTCGATGGTCAGGTTCGAGCGTCCCTTGGCCTGGTCAAGATAGCCCCGGGCGGTGGAGGCACGTCGCCCCCTGGGCGTGACGAAGCGGTCCATGGGGCCGAAGCCCTCCTGCTGGTAGCCGTTGACGTCGTCGGTCTCGGGGTAGCCGGCCTGCTTGCCCGCCTCGATAAAGGTGCGATAGAGCGGGTTGTTGTCCGCTTTCGGAGTCGTGACACTCACCGGCCCGTCGCCGCCATGGTAGTCATTGGGGCCGATATCGCGACTCTCGGACTTGCGGAAGTAGGGCAGGCAGTCCGCATAGGTCCAGTCATCGAGTCCCGGCGTCTTGGCCCAATGGTCGTAGTCCAGGGCGTTGCCACGGATATAGCACATGCCATTGATCAGTGATGAGCCTCCCAGACCCTTGCCACGGCCGCACTCCATGCGCCGGCCGTCCATATGGGGCTCGGGGTCGGTCTCGAAGGCCCAGTTGTTGAGCGTGCCCTGGAGAGGGTAGGCCAGGGCCGCCGGCATCTGGGTACGGAAGTCGAGGCGATAGTCGGGCCCGCCGGCCTCGAGCAGCAGCACCGAGACGTCGGCGTCCTCGGTCAGGCGGGTGGCCAGCACATTGCCGGCGGAACCGGCGCCGATGATGACGTAGTCGAATTCGCGGATCTGGGTCATGGGGTCTCCTTAGAACACCGACTCGAAGGGGCCCATCTCCACCTGTACCGACTTGGTCTGGGTGTAGTGAGCCAGGGTCTCGAGGCCGTTCTCGCGGCCCACGCCGGACTGCTTGACGCCGCCCACCGGCATCTCGGCGGGGGAGTCGCCCCAGGTGTTGATCCAGCAGATGCCCGCCTCCAGGCGATGGATCACCCGATGGGCACGGTTAAGGCTCTCGGTGAAGAGACCGGCTGCCAGCCCGTAGTGGGTATCGTTGGCGCGGCGGATGACCTCCTCCTCGTCATCGAAGGTGAGGAGCGCCATCACCGGGCCGAAGATCTCCTCACGCACGAGGCGCATCTCGTCGGTGCAGTCGGTGAATACCGTGGGAGCCGCCCAGGCGCCCCTGGACCACGCGACACCGGCCTGCTCATCCTTGTCCCAGCGCTCCCCGCCGGCCAGCAGGGTGGCACCCTCCTGCTGACCCAGCTCGATATAGGAGAGCACCTTGGCCTGGTGCTCGAAGCTCACCAGCGGGCCGAAGTTGATGCTTGGGTCCAGCGGGTCGCCGGCCTTGATGCGTGCCACCCGTGCCTTGAGCTTCGCCTCGAAGTCGGCCTTCACCGAGCGCTCGACGAAGACCCGGGTACCGTTGGTGCAGACCTGACCGCTGGAGTAGAAGTTGGCCATCATGGCGGCATCGGCGGCGCGGTCGAGGTCGGCATCGGCGAACACGATCAGCGGCGACTTGCCGCCCAGCTCCATGGTCACCTCCTTGAGGGTCGAGCCACCGGCGGCCGCCATCACCTTCTTGCCGGTGCCCACCTCGCCGGTAAAGGAGACCTTGGCGATCTCCGGATGCTCGGTGAGCATGGCGCCCACCCGGCCGTCGCCGTGCACCACATTGAAGACTCCGTCGGGCAGCCCGGCCTCGGTCAGGATCTCGGCCAGCTTCATGGCGGTGAGTGGGGTCACCTCGCTGGGCTTGAAGATCACGGCATTGCCGGCGGCCAGGGCCGGTGCGGCCTTCCAGCAGGCGATCTGGATGGGGTAGTTCCAGGCACCGATGGCGCCGATCACCCCCAGCGGCTCGCGGCGGGTATAGACGAAGGAGTCCTCGCGCAGCGGGATCTGGGTGCCCTCGATGGCGGCGGCCAGGCCGGCGTAGTACTCCAGGGCGTCGGCACCGGTGACGATGTCCACCGCCGCGGTTTCGCTGATTGGCTTGCCGGTATTGCGGGTCTCGAGCTCGGCGAGCTCATCATTCCGATCCCTTAACAGCGCCACGGCGCGCTGCAGGATGCGGCCTCGCTGCATGCCGCTCATCGCCGCCCACTCGCGCTGACCGCGTTTGGCGGCGGCCACGGCGGCATCCACATCGGCGCTGGCGGCCTGCTGCACTCGGGCCAGCAGGCTGCCATCGAAGGGGTTGTGCACCTCGAAGCTGGCGCCTGAGGTGGCATCGGCGGTATGCCCGTCGATATAGAGGGGCAGGGCAGTTGAATCGGTCATGAGTCTCTCCTCAGCGAGCGTCGATGGCGGTGGCAGAGTCGGAAGCGGCAACAGAGCTGGAGGCGGCAACTGAGTCGGAAGCGGCAAGTAGCCTGTCGAGGGTGGCGAGTGCCGCACGGCGGGCGCCTTCGGCATCCAGGCCCTCCGGTGTGAGTGCCCCGCGCAGCCAGAGGCCGTCGATCACCGCCGCCAGGGTGCGCGATGCCAGACGCGCCTCGTCGAGCGGCATCAGACGGCGGAACTGGGCGCACAGGTTCGAGTATAGGCGTCGGTCGTTGACCTGCTGCAGGCGCGCAAGGCGCGGCTTGTGCATGCTGCTGGCCCAGAAGGCCAGCCAGGTCTTGGCCACCGGGTCGGTTACCTGGCTGCGGTCGAAATTGCCCTCGATGATGGCTTCCAGTCGGGCTCGGGGGGTGTCGTTGCGCAGCTTGCGCCGGCAGGCGGCCACGGCCTCGCCCAGGTCACTGAGGATCTGTCGCATGGTGGCCTCGAGCAGGCCATCCTTGCCACCGAAGTAATGGCTGATGATGCCGGCCGATACCCCGGCGTGTCGCGCAATACGCGCCACGGTGGCGTCGGCAAGGCCGACCTCATCGATGGCCGCCATGGTCGCCTTGATCAGCTGCTGGCGGCGGATGGGTTCCATTCCGACCTTGGGCATTCTCGAGCCCTCCCTTGTCCGGATGACTTGCCACCACACCGGTATGTGCGGTTAGGATAGTGCCAGCTTGCCAGTTTTTTATTGAACGTTCAATCAATAAAGGGTTGGCAGACGCCGACTATACTCAAGTCCCTTCACGGAGGTAATTTCATGAACGTATCTCGCATTTCCCGCCGTTCCAGTCGCCATATGAGCCTTGGTCTGGGTGCCGCCGCGCTGGTGATGGGCGCCACCCCGGTGCTTGCTCAGGAATCCGAAAGCTGCGAGACGCTGCACTTCGCCGAAGTGGGCTGGACCGACATTACCGCTACCACCGCTCTGGCCACCGAGGTGTTCGAGGCGCTGGACTATGAGACCCGTATCGACACCGTTTCCGTGCCCATCGCCTATCAGGGCATGAAGAATGGTGACTTCGATATCTTCCTGGGCAACTGGATGCCCTCCATGGCATCGATCAGCAACCCCTATGTCGAGGAGGGTAGCGTCGACCGTCTGCGTGCTAACCTCGAAGGCGCCAAGTACACCCTGGCGGTGCCGCAGTATGTGTACGATGCCGGCGTCACCTCGCTGGCCGACCTGGACCAGCATGCCGACAAGTTCGACAGCAGCATCCATGGCATCGAGGCCGGCAACGACGGCAATCAGATGATCCAGCAGATGATCGATGACGACGCCTTTGGTCTGGGTGACTGGCAACTTATCGATTCCAGCGAGGCGGGCATGCTCTCCGAGTTGGGCGCCCGGGTGCCGGACGAGAACTGGATGGTGTTCCTGGGCTGGGAGCCGCACCCGATGAACACCAACTTCGATATGGCCTACCTGGAGGGAGCCGACGATTACTTCGGTCCCGACCTGGGAGGGGCCACGATCTATACCAACACTCGTGATGGTCTCGTCGAGGAGTGTGGCAATGTGGCGACCCTGCTGGACAATCTCGTGTTCACCCTCGAGATGGAGAGCCAGCTGATGGGGGAGATCATGGAGGAGGGCAAGGACCCCCGTGACGCCGCCCGTGACTATCTGCAGGCCAATCCGGAAGTGCTCGACGCCTGGCTCGAGGGTGTCGAGACCCGCGACGGCGAGGACGGCCTGGCCGCCGTTCGCGAAGCGCTCGAGATCGAGTCCTGAAATGTCGCCGCTGGACTTGCCAAACGGCGAGTCCATGTGCATAATACGTCTCCATTGCGCGGCCGAGGTCGCGCAATCTAGTGGAAAGGCTACGTAGCTCAGCTGGTTAGAGCACATCACTCATAATGATGGGGTCCCCTGTTCGAATCAGGGCGTAGCCACCAGGACATTTCAGCGCCCGCCCGACATTCGTCGTGCGGGCGCTGTGCGTTAGAACGGGTTGCCACAGGAATCCTCGCGGAGGTCCTTGACCTTGCTGGGGGAATCCGTATACTACGCACCGTGTTCGACGCCGTTCCCCGATAGCTCAGTTGGTAGAGCAAATGACTGTTAATCATTGGGTCGCAGGTTCGAGTCCTGCTCGGGGAGCCAACACGGCAACACAGCGATGCGACACGATTCCTCGATAGCTCAGTTGGTAGAGCAAGTGACTGTTAATCACTGGGTCGCAGGTTCGAGTCCTGCTCGAGGAGCCAATCGCTCGGCATCGTCACCTCAGGTTATTCCCGGATAGCTCAGTTGGTAGAGCAAGTGACTGTTAATCACTGGGTCGCAGGTTCGAGTCCTGCTCCGGGAGCCATCTCGTCTCTCCAGCGTCATCCTCTCCAGCGTCACCCTTTTCAATTTCGCCCTCTCTAGCTTCACCCTCTCTAGCTTCACCCTCTCTAGCTTCACCCTCTCTGGCTTCGTTTTCTCTAGCTTTACCTCATTTCTGCGTACGGTAATGATCACCGGGTTTTATACCGGTGCTTCTGCATGTCTATAAGTCTCTGTGCCAGTTTCTGGGTGAGTTACTGAGTGAGTGTTGCGTGTCTGCCCGACGCTGGGGCTGTCACGGCGGGTCGCATGCACGGTGGGTCGCATGCAATGAAAGAGGCCGTCGCCCCGAGGCGACGGCCTCTTTCATGGTGGGGAAAGGCTCACTCTCGGTGGGCGAAGCGGTAGTTGTTCTCGAGCTGGGAATGGTCGAGCAGGATGTGCGCGGCCTCCAGCACTTGAACCTGCTCCACCGGCTCTTCCTCTTCCTTTTCCTGGTCGCTGTCGTCCTCTTCGCCGCGGGCGTCGATCCACTCCTCCAGGGGCTCCAGGCCGAGTGCCTCGCGACGCTGATTCTCCAGGGCGAGCTGCTCGGCCTCGAGTGCCTCGGTCTCTGCCTGGCGGAGTTCGCGGTTGAGGCTGACGCTGGTCGTCTCCTCGCGCATCCGGCGGTTCAGTTCGGCCTGCTGCTCGAGGTAGACGAAGTTGGGGTGGGTGTCGGCGCGCTCGCGATGGCGGGCCCGCAGCGTCTCCAGGAAGCGCCATGGCTCGCCGTACTCCCGGTACTGCACCGAGCGGACGGTATCCCAGTCCAGGGCGTTGTCGAGGCTGCTCTCGCCGATCAGTTCGGGGTCGACCAGGCTCGGGAAGATGATATCCGGCTCCACGCCACGGTGCTGGGTGCTCTCGCCGGAGATGCGATAGAACTTGGCACGGGTCAGCTTGATCTCGCCATGACTGAGCTCATTGAGGGTCTGTACCGTGCCCTTGCCGAAGGTGGGGGTACCGACGACCAGGCCACGCCCGTAGTCCTGGATGGCGCCGGCGAAGATCTCCGAGGCGGAGGCCGATAGCCGGTTGACCAGCACCGTCAGGGGCCCATCGTAGACGGCACCGGTCTCGGTATCGCCGTAGAGACTGATGCGTCCGCGTGCATCCCGTACCTGAACGGTCGGGCCGCGATCGATAAATAGCCCGATCAGGGAGTTGGCCTCCTGCAGGGCGCCGCCACCATTGTTGCGCAGATCGAGGACGATACCTTCGACGCCCTGGTTCTGCAGTGTCTCGATCTCCTTGGCCACGTCGCGGGTGGTGCTGCGATAGTTATCTTCGCCAGCCTGCCAGGCATCGAAGTCGACATAGAAGGTAGGCACGGTGATCACGCCAACGCGATGCACGCCATCATCACGCTCAAGCTCCAGCACTTCGCTCTGGGCCGCCTGGTCCTCGAGCTTCACGGTATCCCGGGTGATCCGGACTTCCCTGGAGCGTGTCATGTCCACCGCCTGGGCGGGTACCACGTCGAGGCGCACCACCGAGCCCTTGGGGCCGCGGATCAGCTCCACCACCGAGTCGAGGCGCATGCCCACTACGTTGACCATGTCACCATCTTCCTGGCCGACTCCCACGATGCGGTCGGCGGGCTCAAGCACACCGGCGCGCTCCGCCGGGCCGCCGGGCACCAGGCTTGCGACCTTGACGTATTCGCCGTCGGCCTGGAGCAGTGCGCCGATGCCCTCCAGCGAGAGGCGCATCTGGATATCGAAGGACTCACCCTGGCGGGGGGAGAGGTAGCCGGTGTGGGGGTCGATGCTGCCGGTGACCGCGGCCATCAGCAGGCCGAAGATATCCTCCTCGTTGGTCTGCCGCAGGCGATTGAGCTGGCCCTCATAGCGCTGGCGAAGGTTGCTCTCAACCTGTTCGTCGTCCTGGCCACTGATTACCAGGGTCAGGGCGGCGTTCTTGAGGCGGCGCGTCCACAGTTCATCCAGAGCCTGGGTACTCTCCGCCCAGGGGACATCCTCGCGGTCCAGCTCCAGGCGCTGATCTCCTTCATAGGTAAAGTCGAGGCCCTGGTCGAGGTGCTCGAGTAGCCACTCGAAGCGTGCTTCGGCGCGCTCATGGTAGCGCTGATAGAGTGCGAAGAAGGGGGCCAGCTCGCCATCGAGCAGGGCATCATCGAGCTGCTTCTCCAGTGGTAGAAATTCAGCCACATCCTGCTCGGTCAGGAAGGCGCGCTGACTGTCGAGCACATCGAGATAGCGCTCGAAGGCTCGGCGTGACCAGTTGTCATCCAGGCTGATGTCGGCGTAGTGACCATAACGCAGCGCTTCGGCCATCTCGGTGGCAGCCCGGCGTTGGTCGTCGGTGGGTTCTGGCTGTGCCAGGGCGACGCCAGTGGCCAGCAGCAGCGCTGCCAACAAGGCCATGGTTCGTCCCATATGGGCAAGCGGGCTCATCAATGAAGCACTCCCGGTTTGATGTACACTCAATTCCCTTGACCGTAATCCGGCTCGCGAGTTGCGCGGGGCGGTCGTCCATTGTAGCAGCTTACCCGCTGTGCCCATCATCTACACTTTTGCCCAACCCTAGAGGAACCCATGCTCTCTCAGGATGAACTGCTTACGCGGCTTCTCGACTTCCTGCACCGCTCGCCGTCCCCCTGGCATGCTACTGCCAATATGGCGGCCCGCCTCGAATCCGCCGGTTTCCGCCGCCTGGACGAGCGCGACGCCTGGTCGTTGACGCCGGGCGATCGGGTCTATGTGACGCGCAACGACTCCTCCATTATCGCCCTGCAGTTGCCGGAGACGCGGCTCGAGGCGCTGCGCATGATCGGTGCCCATACCGATAGCCCCGGGTTGCGGCTCAAGCCCAATGCCGCCCAGACCGCAGCCGGCTGGCTGCAGCTCGGCGTCGAGGTCTATGGGGGAGCCCTGTTGGCGCCCTGGTTCGACCGCGAACTGGGGCTCGCCGGCCGGGTGCATGTCCGCCACCCCGATGGCCGTCTCGAGGGGCGCCTGCTGCATGTCGACCGCCCAGTGGCGATCATTCCCAGTCTGGCCATCCATCTCGATCGCGAGGCCAACAGCGGTCGTGCGCTGAACGCCCAGACCCAGATGGCGCCGGTGCTGCTGCAGGGCGGTGAGGAGGGCGACCTGCCGCGGCTGCTCAAGGAGTGGATCGCAGAGCAGCATGCCATCGAGGCGTTCGAGCTGCTCGACTTCGAGCTGGGCTTTCATGACATGCAGCCGCCTGCGCGGGTGGGGGGCAAGGGCGAGCTGATTGCCAGCGCTCGGCTCGACAACCTGCTCTCCTGCTTTATCGGCCTGGAGGCGCTGCTGGCCAGTGACGGCAAGCAGGGTGTCGTGCTGGTAGCCAACGACCATGAGGAGGTCGGCAGCGCCAGCGCCTGTGGCGCCCAGGGGCCTTTTCTGGGAGATGTGCTGCGCCGGGTTCACGAGCGGCTCGGCGACGGCAGCGAGGAGGGCTTCATTCGGCTGATCCAGGCTTCGCGGATGATCTCCTGCGACAACGCGCATGCTCTGCATCCCAATTTCCAGGACAAGCACGATGCGGCCCATGGTCCCGCACTCAACGGCGGACCGGTGATCAAGGTCAATGCCAGTCAGCGCTACGCCACCAACAGTGCGACGGCGGCTCTGTTTCGCGACCTCTGTCGCGAGGCCGAGGTGCCCGTGCAGAGCTTCGTGACGCGTGCCGACATGGGGTGTGGCAGCACCATCGGGCCGATCACCGCCACCGAGCTCGGTGTGCCGGCTCTCGATGTGGGGGTGCCGCAGTGGGCCATGCACTCGATCCGTGAGACCGCGGGAAGCGAAGATGTGGCCTATCTGACTCGGGTGCTGGCTGCCTTCTGCAACCGCCCCGAGCTGGCTTGAGCACACAAAAAACCCGGCGCCGATGGCGCCGGGTTGTGTGATTCTGGTGGCTACGCCCTGACTCGAACAGGGGACCCCATCATTATGAGTGATGTGCTCTAACCAACTGAGCTACGTAGCCAGCGGCGCGTACTCTATCCAGCGTTGCCCCCTCTGTCAACTACCTGATATGGAAGGCATGCCAAGGCTTGACACTTGGCCGTGTGGCCTATAATATGCGCGCCATCTCGACGAGACGAGACATTGCGTCCCATTCGTCTAGTGGTCCAGGACACCGCCCTTTCACGGCGGGAACAGGGGTTCGAACCCCCTATGGGACGCCACTCGAATCGTCAGATAACCGGAATGCGGGAATAGCTCAGTGGTAGAGCATCGCCTTGCCAAGGCGAGGGTCGGGAGTTCGAATCTCCTTTCCCGCTCCAACGGTGCGGTAAGAGAGCCAAGGCTCGGGTCAGGATCTGGTACGCCAGCCCGGCTGACGGCAGCCCCGTCGAATCTCTTTCCCGCTCCATCTTCTGAAAAGAAGATACAGCGTCCCATTCGTCTAGTGGTCCAGGACACCGCCCTTTCACGGCGGGAACAGGGGTTCGAACCCCCTATGGGACGCCACTTCTTCGACTCACAACAGTGAGTCGTCGAGGTAGTAGTAGAACGAGAAGTGCGAGACAGGCGGGAATAGCTCAGTGGTAGAGCATCGCCTTGCCAAGGCGAGGGTCGGGAGTTCGAATCTCCTTTCCCGCTCCAATGTTGCGGTAAGAGAGCCAAGGCTCGGGTCAGGATCTGGTACGCCAGCCCGGTCGAATCTCCTTTCCCGCTCCATCTTCTGAAAGGAAGATATAGCGTCCCATTCGTCTAGTGGTCCAGGACACCGCCCTTTCACGGCGGGAACAGGGGTTCGAACCCCCTATGGGACGCCAACTCGCTCTCGTTGCACCGACAGTAGTACCGATATGATGCGGGAATAGCTCAGTGGTAGAGCATCGCCTTGCCAAGGCGAGGGTCGGGAGTTCGAATCTCCTTTCCCGCTCCAATCGGTTTCATGCTACTGGCCAAGGCTCGCGTCAGGAGCTGGAACGCCAGTCCGATCGAATCTCCTTTCCCGCTCCAATCGGTTTCCCCTCCCCCCCCCTGAATTCTGATTATAAGCTTCTGAGCATTAGCTAAGGCGCCAGCCTGGCTGATGATGCTTGTCGTTTTTCGTATTTCACTCCAGAAGACTCCCTTGTTTCCCCGGTCAGGCCAGGGCTCACTGCATGAGCCGGAATGCCGGCCCGGCTGTTGCTGTCCGTCCGAATGCGCTATGGTGCCCCACTAGACACGGGGTGCGGTCGTGGCCGCTGAGAAAATACCCGTCGAACCTGATCCAGTTCACACTGGCGAAGGGATGTCGGCCGGCTCCAGCGCGGCGCCCTTTGCCGCGTACCAAGGAGTCGTCATGGCCGTTTCCTCTCTCTCCATCGACCAGCAGGCCATCGACCAGCAGGTCGTGCTTGTCACCGGCGGTGCTCGTGGGCTCGGCGCTCATCTGACCCGAGCCTTTCTCGGTCAGGGCGCCCGGGTGGTGGTGAACTATTTCCAGAGTCGCGATGCCGCCGAGGCACTGGTGAAGGAGGCGCCACAGCGGTTACTGGCCGTCCAGGCCGACGTGCGTGACGCCGAGGCGATCGAGTCGCTGTTCGAGCAGGCTCGTGAGCATTTCGGCACGCCGATTACCACCGTGGTCAATAATGCCCTGCCCGCGTTCTCCTTTAACGGCGACGCGCGTCCCGACGCCGATGCCCTGGACTGGTCGCAGCTTCAGCAGCAGCTTGAGGGTGTCAACCGGGGAGCGCTGAACACCATCCAGGCGGCGCTGGCCGGCATGCGCGAGCAGGGAGGTGGGCGCATCGTCAATATCGGCACCAATCTGTTCCAGAACCCCGTCGTGCCGTACCACGACTATACCGCCGGCAAGGCCGCGCTGCTCTCGCTGACCCGCACGCTCGCCAACGACCTGGGGCCCGACAACATCACCGTGAACATGATCTCCGGTGGGTTGCTGCGCACGACCGATGCGTCCAGTGCGACCCCGGAGGCGGTCTTCGACCTGATCGCGCAGAACACCCCCCTGCGGCGTGTGACCACCCCGGAGGAGTTTGCCGACGCGGCGCTGTTCTTCGCCTCACCCTGGTCCAGGGCGGTCACCGGTCAGAATCTGATCGTCGACGGTGGACTGGTGAAAGGGTGATGAAGGCACGCAATCCCGGCGAGAAGCTGCACCTCAATCTGTTCGTGATGGGCAATGGCCACCATCGCGCGGCATGGCGCCATCCCGACTCCTGCGCCGAGCGCCTTGGCGATATCGCCTACTATGAATCCCTGGCCCGCATCGCCGAGCGCGGCAAGCTGGATGCGCTGTTCTTCGCCGACGGCATGAGTGTCGGTAGCGTGGAAGATGGCTTCCACTGGCACCTCGAGCCGCTGACCGCACTCTCCGCCATGAGCCGTGCCACTCGGCGGATCGGGCTGATCAGCACGATCTCGAGCACCTTCTACACGCCCTTCCACGCCGCCAGGCTGGTGGGCTCGCTGGATCATATCTCCGGCGGACGAGTGGGCTGGAATGTGGTGACCTCGATGTTCGACAGCGAGGCACGCAACCACGGCTATGCGGCCATGCCACCGCATGCCGAGCGCTATGCGCGTGCCGAGGAGTTTGTGCAGACGGTATTGGCGCTGTGGGACAGCTGGTCCGACGACGCCATCGAGCGCGATCGTCAGGGCCGCTATGCCGATCCCGACAAGGTGCGCCAGATTGACCACCACGGTGAGCACTTCCTGGTCGATGGGCCCCTCAACCTGCCGCGGCCTCCCCAGGGCAACCCGGTACTGGTGCAGGCGGGTGCTTCTTCCCAGGGGCGCGATCTGGCGGCGCGCTACGCCGAGGCGATCTATGCGGTCGCCTACGACCTGGAGGCCGCCCAGGCCTATTATCGGGATATCAAGTCGCGGGTGGCGGCGGCCGGGCGCACCGCGCCGGTGCCGATCCTGCCGGGGCTCGTCACCTATGTGGGCTCTACCATGGAGGAGGCTCGTGCCAAGCAGCGGGAGCTGGACGACTGTCTGCCGGTGGAGGCCTCGCTGCGCCAGCTGGGACTGTTCATCGAGCAGGACTGCAGTGGCTGGGATCTGGATGCACCAGTTCCATCACTACCGCCGCTGGCCGAATTTCGTGGTCCCCAGGGGCGCTATGCCACCATTCTGCGCATCGTCGAGACCGAGCAGCCCACCCTGCGCGAGCTGCTGGGGCGGCTCGCCGCGGGCGGCGGCCACTGCACCATGATCGGTACCCCGGAGAGCATTGCCGATGAGATGGAGCGCTGGTTCCACGGCCGCGGGGCGGACGGCTTCAACCTGATGCCGCCGTCGCTACCCTCCGGGATCGAGGACTTCGTGGATCAGGTGGTGCCGGAGCTTCAGCGTCGCGGACTCTTCCGGGAAGAGTACGAAGCGGCGACGCTGCGGGGGCATTTCGGCCTCGAGAGGCCGGCGGGCTGAAGCTCCTGGTGATCCGTTCACGGTAGCGGTTCCCCACAATAAACAACGCCCCCTTTCGAGGGGCGTTGTGCGTTCTGGTGCGAAAGGCGCTTACCCCTCGAAGCGTCGGGTGCCGGCGCTCAGTGCCGCAAAGTCGAAGCGTTGCTTCGCCGGCAGCAGCGCCAGGAGTGCCAGGCCCGCCACGACCGGCACGAAGGTGGCGAGCAGGAAGGACTCCATCAGGGTGTTCAAGGCGTCGCCCGGAACCGGGAAGAGGGTGAGTCCGGCGACCAGGCCGCTGAGCGTGGCCAGTACCGCGGCGCGGCCGTCGAAGCGGCGATTGAACAGCCCGAAGAATACCGGGAAGGCCGCCGCGCAGCAGAGCAGGTCGGCCAGCAGGAACAGGTAGAGCACGCTGTAGCCCTGGGCGGCCACGAAGGTCACCGGCAGCGCCAGCAGCAGGATCAGCCAGCGCGACAGCCGCATCAGCCGCTGGCCGCTGGCGTCAGGCAGCAGCCGTCCGCCATCCACGGCGATCATGCTCGAGGCGGCGCTGATGGTGGTGTCGGCGCTGCTCATGACCAGCGCCAGGCCCAGGAAGATCAGGCCCACGGCGAACCAGCCGGGAATATCGGCGAGCAGCACGCTGAACAGCGCGACCGAGCCGTCACCGGGCAGACCCAGCCCCACGAACGCCAGGCCAAACAGCCCCATCACGAAGATCATCGGGGCGCTCAACAGGCCGCCGAGCAGAAAGCCAAGGCCCACGGCGCGGTTGCTCTGCGCCGCGTAGACCCGCTGCCAGTTGCCTTGATAGAAGAGTCCGGTCAGCATCACGGCCAGGAAGAAGGTAAGGCCGGCCTTGAGCCCCCCCAGGTCGGTGATATCCAGCAGTTGCGGCGCCGCCGACTCGAGTCCGGCGAGGGTGGGGCCGACGCCGCCGGCGGCCTGCCAGCCGACGATCAGCAGCACGGCGAGCAGCGGCATGATCACGATCATTTGCACCTTGTCGGTAAAGATCGAGGCACGCAGTCCGCCATACAGGGTGTAGAGCAGGGTGGCCGCCATTACCACCGAGCTGGTCGCCCACAGCGGGACCGGCGCCAGCAGCGCGACCATCTTGGCGATGGCGGTGATTCCCGCGGCCAGGGAGATGAACAGGTAGAACAGCATGATGACCAGGGTGAAGGCGTACATGGGGCGCCCGTAGCGGCTCATCACGAACTCGGTCAGCGAGTGGCCGCCCGGCGAGAGCTCGCGCAGGCGCCGCCCCAGGGGAATCATCACCAGCCGGGGCGCCAGCGAGCCCAGCGCATAGCCGGCAATGGCACCCAGGCCGCCCCAGGTGGCCGCCTGGGCGGGGCCGAACAGGATCCAGGTGCCCAGCGTCGAGGCCATCAGGGTCAGCACCGTGGCGGTGGCCCCCTGGCTGTTGCGGGCGATGATGAAGTCCTCGAGGCTCTCGTTGTGGCGGCGTGCATAGAGCAGGCCCGGCACGGCGAACAGCACGGAGAAGACGATGAGCCACCAGAAGGCGTGGGCGGTCGACAGCATGACGTACTCCCTAGCGTGGATAGGCCCGGTACGATGCCGAGCGTCGCTACGAGAGGACGCAGTTGCGTTGGGTGAGAAGCATGGCCAGATGGCACTTCCTTCCCTTCGCCGGCATTATCCGGATCAGGTTCGAAGGGTCACCGGGCGTGTCATCTGCGCACGCTGCCGGAATCTCAGTCCACAAGGACTCCCCCAGGAATGCGACCCAGCTTAGGGGGCCGGTGTCACGGGGTCAACATGGCGCGAATACCCGCTTGAATCGGTAAGGTATCGCCCTCATATCGTTAGCAGCATATTTTTTGCGGAATCCCCGCTATCGAACACCGAATCGTTTCAAGGATTGCACATGGCCGAACCGGCTCTGTCCATCCGTGGCCTGACCAAGGTTTACGGCAATGGCTTCCAGGCCCTGAAGGGCATCGACCTCGATGTCGCGGAAGGGGACTTCTTCGCGCTGCTCGGACCCAATGGGGCCGGCAAGTCCACCACACTGGGCGTGGTCTGCTCGCTGGTGCAGAAGAGCGACGGCAAGGTGTCGATCTTCGGCATCGATATCGACCGTGACTTCGCTCGCGCCAAGTACCACCTGGGCGTGGTGCCCCAGGAGTTCAACTTCAACCAGTTCGAGAAGGTCATCGATATCGTGCTGGCCCAGGCCGGCTACTACGGCATGTCGCGGCGCGAGGCCCTGCCGCGGGCCGAGGAGCTGCTGCGTGACCTGGGCCTGTGGGACAAGCGCAACGGCAATGCCCGCATGCTCTCCGGCGGCATGAAGCGGCGCCTGATGATCGCCCGTGCCCTGATGCATCGCCCCAGGCTGCTGATCCTCGATGAGCCTACCGCCGGCGTGGATATCGAGCTGCGCCGCAGCATGTGGGAGTACATGCGCCGCATCAATCGAGAGGAGGGCACCACCATCATCCTCACGACCCACTACCTGGAGGAGGCCGAGAGCCTGTGTCGCAACGTGGCGATCATCAACCACGGTGAGATCATTCGAAATACCAGCGTGCGCGACCTGCTGATGGAGCTGGATACCGAGACCTTCCTGTTCGACCTGGCCCATGCGCTGGATGAGGTGCCGGAAGTGCCCGGCTTCGAGGTCACCCAGTCGGAGCCCGCCCAGCTCGCCGTGGCGGTCCATCGTGGCCAGCGTCTCAATGACATCTTCGAGGCGCTTTCCGAGCGTGGCATTCAGGTGGTCTCCATGCGCAACCGCGCCAACCGCCTGGAGGAGATGTTCGTCTCCATGGTGGAGCAGGGCAACGAGGCCCTGGACCAGAAAGCCGCCGCCAAGGACAAGGAGGCCAGCGCATGAATCCCTATCAGATCGCGATCGCCCTGTGGACTCTGGTGATCAAGGAGATCAAGCGCTTCACGCGTATCTGGCCGCAGACCCTGTTGCCGCCCTCGATCACCATGACCATGTACTTCATCATCTTCGGCAACCTGATCGGTTCGCGTATCGGCGAGATGGATGGCTACAGCTACATGGACTTCATCGTCCCCGGGCTGATCATGATGGCGGTGATCACCAACAGCTACTCCAACGTCGCCTCCTCCTTCTTCTCCAACAAGTTTCAGCGCAGCGTGGAGGAGATGATGGTGTCGCCGATGCCCAACTGGGTGATTCTCTCCGGCTTCGTGCTCGGCGGCATGACCCGGGGCCTTGGGGTCGGCCTGATCGTCACGGTCGTGTCACTGTTCTTCACCCGCCTGAGCGTGGCGCACCCGGTGCTGACCGTACTGGTGGTGGTGCTGACCGCGGCGCTGTTCGCCATCGGCGGCTTTATCAACGCCCTGCTGGGCAAGAAGTTCGATGATATCTCCATCGTGCCGACCTTTATCCTGACACCGCTGACCTATCTGGGCGGGGTCTTCTACTCCATCTCGCTGCTGCCGGAGTTCTGGCAGGGCGTGTCGATGCTCAATCCCATCCTCTACATGGTCAACGTCTTCCGCTACGGCTTCCTCGGTGTCTCGGATATCCCGGTGGGCTGGGCCCTGGCCGCGATCTTCACCTTTATCGTGGTGCTGTTCGGCGTGGCCCTGTGGATGCTGGAGCGTGGCAAGGGGATCCGCTCATGAACCATCGTCCCGAAACCCTCGCGGATGCCCCGCTGGGGCGTGAGTCCGCCTATCCCGAGCACTACGATGCCTCGCTGCTCTATGCCATACCGCGTGCCGCCAACCGGGCGCCATTGGGGATCGAGGAGGGGGCTCTGCCCTTCGTCGGCGAGGACGAGTGGCACGCCTTCGAGGTTAGCTGGCTGAACGCGCGCGGCAAGCCGGTGGTGGCCGTGGCACGTTTTCGTCTGCCTGCGGACTCACCCCATCTGATCGAGTCCAAGTCCTGGAAGCTCTACCTTAACGGCTTCAACCAGAGCCGCTTCGAGAGTCGTGAGGCGGTCATCGAGACGCTGGAGCGCGATCTGGCGCATGTCGCCGGGGCCGCGGTCTCCGTCGAGCTGTTCGGCGTCGACGACGAGGCGCTGATGCCGCGCCGCCTTCCCGGCGAGTGCCTGGACGAGCTGGATATCGAGATCGACGACTATACGCCCAGCGCCGAGCACCTGGTGGTGGGGGAGGAGATCGTCGAGGAGACCCTGCACTCGCACCTGCTCAAGTCCAACTGCCCGGTTACCGGCCAGCCCGACTGGGGCAGTGTGCTGATTCGCTACCGCGGCCCCAGGCTCGACCGCGAGGGGCTGTTGCGCTACCTGATCGGCTATCGCCAGCATCAGGACTTCCACGAGCACTGCGTGGAGCACATCTTCACCGATCTGATGGCCCGCGCACGTCCCGAGCGGCTGCTGGTATTGGCACGCTATGTACGCCGAGGCGGGCTAGATATCAGCCCCTGGCGGGCCACACCGGGTGAGCGCCCCCCTGAGCCGCTTAGGCTCGCGCGTCAATAGGTGCCGCCGCCCCACTCGCACGACAGGCGAGCGGTGCGCTGCTAGAGTGGCGAAAGCCATTTAGAGTAGCGAGAACTGTTCTCGTATCAAGATTGCCAAGGGAGAGTTAATGATGGACGCGATATCGCTGCTGCATGAACGCAGCTCCATGGGCAAGCTGATGGGGCCACCGCCCAATGCCGAACAGCTCGAGGCCATCTATCGGGCGGCCCTGCGGGCACCGGACCACAAGGAGCTGCGTCCCTGGCGCTTTATCGAGTTCTCCGGCGAGGGCCTGGAGCGGCTGGGCGAGCTGTTCGCCGAGGCGGAGTATCGTGAGGATCCCCATGTCGGTGATACCGCCCTGAACGCCGCCCGCAAGAAGCCGCTGCGTGCTCCCATGGTGATTGCGGTGATCGCCAAGGTCACCCCGGAGGTGCCCAAGGTACCCAAGGTGGAGCAGGTGATCTCGGCCGGTTGTGCCGCCCACGCCATCCTGCTTGCCGCCCATGCCCAGGGCCTTGGCGCCATGTGGCGCAGCGGCAAGTACGCCTTCGACCCCGTGGTACGCAAGGGGTTGGGGCTGAACGAGGACGACGAGGTGGTGGCCTTCATCTATCTCGGCACCCTGGGCGGCCGCCACAAGCCCATCGCCCAGCATGATATCGACGACTTCGTCGAGCACTGGCGCTGAGATGCGTGATATCGGCGTTCCCCACCCGCGACTCCCCCTGCCGCCCCAGGGCGGCGAGGATGACCCCGGCGAATTTCTCGCCTGGCTAGGCGAGGCGATTCCGCTGGTTCGGCAGCTGGGCATCCGCGAGATGCGCCGCGAGGGCGACCGGCTCGGCTGGGAGCTGGCGCTCACCCCCAACCTCAATGACAAGGGCACCGGCTTCGGTGGCTCCCTCGCCGCCCAGACCACCCTGCTGGGCTGGTGCTGGGCCACCCTCTGGCTGCGGCGTCGAGGCCTCGCCCGGGATGTGGTGGTGGCCGAGGCCACCCAGCGATTCCTGGCACCGGTGACCGGCGATTATTGTCTGGAGTGTCTGCCCGAGGCGGAGGAGGGGCCCGAGCGCCTCGCCGCAAGGCTCGATGAGAAGGGGCGCGGGCGCATCGCCCTGGTGCAGCGACTCTGGTGCGGTGAGACCCTGTGCCTGGAGGCACGCGGCGACTACGCGGTGCTGGCCGAACGCGCTTGAGACAGCGCTCGGCGAGAACGACATGATCGGCCTTCGTAACGAAGGCCGATCTTTTTTCCCCTGGCGACGGTTAATTCACCTGCCAGGTAGCCGAAGACCTAGAGCTTGACCAGCATCTTGCCCTGGTTGCGCCCGGTGAACAGGGCCAGGAAGGCATCCGGGGTGCTCTCCAGGCCATCCATGACGGTTTCCTGGTAGTCGATCTCGCCGCTGGCGACCCGGGGGGCGAATTCGTTCAGGAAGTCGCCGTGATGCTCCCAGTGATCGAAGACGATAAAGCCCTGCATGCGCGCGCGGCGAATCAGCAGCATCGCCAGGTTGGCCGGTCCGGCGGCGGGGCCTTCGGCGTTGTAGCGTGAGATCATGCCGCAGATGGCGATGCGGGCGCAGACCCTGAGGTTATCCAGCGCCGCTTCCAGGCAGTCTCCACCGACGTTCTCGTAGTAGACGTCGAAGCCCTCCGGGCAGGCGTCCTTGAGCGCCTCGCTCAGCTGGCGAGCATCCTTGCCACGGTAGCTGATCGCCTTGATACCGTGGGATTCGAGCCACTCCAGCTTCTTGGGATCCCCGGCGATGCCGACCACGGTGCCGCCCTTGGCCTTGGCCAGCTGCACCGCGAGAGAGCCCACCGCGCCGCCGGCGGCGCTGACCAGCACGTTGTCCCCCTCCTGCATGTCGGCGATCACGTTGAGCCCGACCCAGGCGGTCGTTCCCGGCATGCCCAGCACGCCCAGGTAGGCCTGGGGGGGCACATCGAAGGTCGGCAGCGGCTCGACCTGGTCACCGGGTAGCTGGGCGATATCGCGCCAGCCGCCCATATGGCGAACCCTGTCGCCCTCCTTGAAGCGCGAATCCCGGGACTCGATGACCTCGCCCACGGCGGCGCCTTCCAGCGGCTTGCCGAGCGTGAAGGGCTCGATATAGGTGGTGACACCATCCATGCGGCCACGCATATAGGGATCGACGGAGAGCCAGGTGTTGCGAATGCGCACCTCACCCTCCTGCAGGGCGGGTAGCTCCGCCGCCTCGAGCTGGAACAGCTCGCGGTCGGGCATGCCCTCGGGGTGTTCGTGAATGGTGAAATAGCGGTTGTGCATGGAGCCTCCTTCGAGTTCAGTGATCTCTGCAGGCATCGGAGCGTTCGGTTCGACGCCCGTCGCCTGGCAGCGATGCGTTTGGTTGTCAACGGTGAGCCTAGGCTACGCCATCCGAGTGATATCACGCCAATGCAAGTTGCTTAAATGCAATATGCGTTAACCTGATATCATTGCCATTGAAAATCTGGTTTCCATCACCAAGGCATGCGCTCCCATGCACCTCGCCGATCTCGCTCGTCACGACCTGAATGCCCTGGTGACCCTTCATGCGCTGCTGGACTCCCGCAGTGTCACCCGGGCCGCCCAGCGTCTCAACCTGAGCCAGCCTGCGGTCTCGCGGACCCTGTCGCGGCTGCGCCTGGCCTTCGATGACCCACTGTTCGTGCGCACTCACCGTGGGCTGCGCCCCACGGCGAGGGCCGAGGCGCTGGGGCCGCCCCTGGCGCGTTTGCTGGAAGAGCTGGGGGCCCTGCTGGCGCCACCGGAGTTCGACCCGGCCAGCACCACTCGACGCTTTCAGCTGGCGACCACCGACTATGGCATGCACGCCTTCCTGGCGCCTCAGTGGCAGGCCCTGAAGCGGCAGGCGCCCCATCTGCGGCTGGATATCCAGGCCTATAGCGGCAGCATCGAGCAGCGGCTCGACGAGGGCGGCCCCGAGCTTGCGCTCTGCGTGCTCGGTGACCAGGTGCCGGCCAATGTGCATGGCCGTGAGCTTGGTCGCGACCATTTCGTCTGCGTGATGCGCGAGGCGCATCCGCTGGCCCGGGAGCCGGAAGCAGCCTTTACGCTTGAGGCGTTTCTGGAAGCGGATCACCAGCTGATCAGCATGGGCGGTGATGATCGTGGGGCGGTGGACCTGGCGCTGGCCCGACACGGCCTGAGCCGACACGTGAGCCTGCGTCAGCCGCACTTCCTGGCGAGTTTCTCGGCCACCCAGCACAGTGACCTGCTGCTGTGCGTGCCGGGATGCCTCGCCGCCAGCGTGCTCGAGCACTGGCCGCTGGCACTGCGGCGGCTGCCCCTCGAGGTGGCTTCCTTCTCCTACTGGCTGGTGTGGCATGAGCGCCACCATGGGGATGCCGGTCACGCCTGGCTGCGCCAGACCCTGTTCGAGGGTCTCGAGACGCGCTACCACGCGCTTCGCCGTCGGCTGCTGGCGATGTGAGCCGGCGCCGTCCGGTATGGGGGAGGGGAGTTACAAGCGGTTCTTGAGCCACTCGATGGCGTGAGTGGCGCGAGCCGTGAGCGGCCATTCGGCGCGATGCAGAAGCCATAGCGAATCCATCACCCTGGGCAGGTCCTCGACGACTCGGATCGCCTCAGGGCGCGCGAATGCCTGGCGCGCGAAGCGAGGCAGGACACTGAATCCCAGCCCTGCGGCGACCGGCACGACCAATTCCCGGCTACTCTTGGGGGATACGGTATCGCTCCGCGGCGAGTCGCCTGATCATGAGAGGGGGCCGGGACCATGGAACAGATCCAGTTCGTGCCGCTGCTGATGGGAGAGGTCGAGGGGCTGGTCGAGCTGATCACCGTTCGCGATAGCCATATTCGGCGCACCGACGGCCAGCGCATCGTGGTGCCCAATGCCCTGCTGTTCGAGAACCCGGTCATCGTGCGCACCGACCGCGATGTGCGGCGCACCTCGATCATCGTCGGCATCGCCTACGATGAGGACGTCGATACCGCCCGGGAGGTGATCGGGGACGCGGTGCGCCATGTCGACTCGGTGTGTGATGATGTGCGCGATATCCAGGTCTTCGCCAAGGCCTTTGGCGAGAGCTCGGTCGACTTCGAGGTGACCTGGTGGACCGGCTCCAGGCCGGTGGATATTCGCTCCTCGCGAGACCAGGTGGTCGCCGCGATCAAGCGTGCTCTCGACGAGCACGGCATCGAGATCCCGTTTCCCTACCGCACGTTGGTGTTCAAGTCAGGCTCACCGCTACCACTCGCTTCTGCCCAGCCCGAGGAGGGGGAGTGAGGGTGCCTGTCCGGCGTCTTGTGCAGCTTTCTTGCTTGGTGACACTGATATCAGAGACAGCCTGATGGTCGGCTGGAGACCCAGGCAACTCGGAAGGACCCAGTGTCCATGGGAAGGCCAGTTGGGAGCCTGATACAGGGGGTTGGTCAGATAGGTGTGCAGACAGAAAAAGCCGCTTAAATCAGCGGCTTAATCAGAATTCTTGGCGGAGGGGGAGGGATTCGAACCCTCGAAGCCTTTCGACTTACACACTTTCCAGGCGTGCTCCTTCGACCACTCGGACACCCCTCCGTATTGTGGTTCTCACGCCGAGGCGGTTGGCCCTTTCGCGTCAGAACGGCGCACATAGTATCGACCTAAGTGCGCGAATGCAAGCGGTTTCCTGTGTATTGCCTGAGCCGCCCTCGAGAATCGAACCGTGTGCCGCCCCGGGGTACGCCTGAGGGCGCCGGTTCGTTATGCTGGGTGCGAATCCATGACAGGGAGAGTCCCATGTCCTTACGTACGATGTCATTACCTTCCATGCTCGCCGGTCTGCTGCTGGCACTACCTGTTTCCGCCCTGGCCGAGACGCCCAATATCGTGCCGGGGGAGTGGGAGTTCACCAGCACCACCTCGGTCTCCGGTGACCTGCCGTTCCCCGACCAGACCGAGACGTCCCGCGAGTGCATCGCCCAGGGCGATCTCAATGATCCTGACTTCCAGATGATCGAGGAGGAGGAGAGCTGCGAGCTGATCGAACACAATGTGGGCGTCGATGGCATGGACTACCGCATGGTCTGCCAGGCCGAGGGTGGCCAGGCGGATATTGTCGGCCATATGGATTTCCTGGGTGAGACCACCGAGGGCCGCGTTGAAGTGACTATCCGGTCGCCGCAGATGGGCGAGATGGAGATGGTCACCGAGGTCGAGGGGCAGCGTATCGGCGAGTGCTGATTCTTTCGCTGACAGGTTGAACGCAGAACGGCCCAGCCGTCGAAGATTGCACCGCTGGTGCGAGGCGTAACCAACGGTACCGACGACGATGGCCTGATCCAACGGCTCCAACTGGCGGTATGGCCCGACCAGCCCAGATACTGGCAGTGGTTGTCCGGGCGCCATCGGCTCAAGCCATGGACCAGTACCGGCAAGCGTTTTATGTGCTCCACGCCATGACCTTCGAGACCGACACCTGCCGTGCCCTGGCATGGGCCGAGTTCCGGCATAGCCATACGCAATGGTTGTACAGCGCCGTCACAGGTAGGCCCCACCTGGTTCACTAGCGCGGCGACAAGTTGCTTCAACCGTTCACGGTGCGCGACGTACGCCGCAAGCAGTGGGCTGGCCAAGTTGAACAAGTCACCTCGGCATCTGAAGGAAGTTTCACCAGCCCCGCCCCCGACCGCCCAGGCCAGGCCGCCCACGTTAGTTATCCAGCATCTCGCGCTTCCACTGGCTTACCAAGGACGGGCGCACCTCAAAGCGGGCGGCCAGCTCCGAAGTCGTCTGGTCGCCCTTGAGGGCGGCGAGGGCCACCTTGGCTTTGAATTCACTGCTGTAGTGCTGACGTACCTTGCTCATGATCAGGCTCTCCTGGTCGGTCTGATCAGAGCTTGGCGCCTGGTCCGAATTTCGGGGACCACTTCGGCATGAGCAAGGAGTTTGACGAGAGGATGGCTGGCAAAATGCTAACCCTTTGCATTTTGCGATAGGTGAATGCTGGCCGATTGCTAATCGGCACTCCGTCGGTCGAGGTGAAGGCTGACTCAATGTCGCAATAAAAAAACCAAGCGTTTGAAAAACATAGTTTTGTCTGTGTGTTGGCATGGCTCCTGTATTACATCGATTACCTTCAGGAGAATGCTCATATGAATCTTCCGCTGCCCCAGAAAATTACCGTCGCCATGTTGCTTACTGCCACCCTTGGTGGTTGTGCCTCCATCGGCACCGATCCTGTGGCGCCGCGAGAAGGTTCCCGGGTGATGACCAACCATACCCCCTATACCCGCTGCCTGAGCGCGCTCAGCCAGGAGCCTGGCGAGAACCTGCCGGTGCTCAGCGTCGGTCAAATTATGGATCGCACCGGTCAGGCCAGCTACTCGACCATCACCGAGAGCCGCACCTTGACCCAGGGCGTATCCGAAATGCTGATC
This sequence comes from Halomonas icarae, assembly GCF_009901955.1. Lineage (GTDB taxonomy): Bacteria > Pseudomonadota > Gammaproteobacteria > Pseudomonadales > Halomonadaceae > Halomonas > Halomonas icarae. Next base: position 164,077 of record NZ_WUTS01000001.1, read on the forward strand.
AGCGCTCTGTACAAGACACGCAAGGTTCGCCTGGCCGAGCGACTCGATATTCGTATTCCCCTCGCCGAACGTCAGCTCAAGGACTCCGGAGCCATGCAACGCCTCCCGGCTGTCCTTAATGTTCAGCCGGTTAATTACGTGATTCTTGGGGCGCTCACCGAACTCAATTACAACATCTTGACTCAGGGGGCTCGCCTCTACGTGGGACTGGTCGGCGCCAGCAACCGCGAGGCGGTCATCAATGTTGGCCTGGATCTCAGGGTGGTGGACGCCACCACCTTCCAGACCGTGTATGTCACCAGTTTGCAGAAGCAGATTGTCGGTAACCAGGTAGAAGCCGGTGTCTACCGCTTCTTCGACAATCGGCTTGTTGAATTCGACGCCGGGTCGGTGAGGAATGAACCTCTCCAGCTCGGTGTTCGATCCGTCGTGGAGATGGCAGCTTACCAGATCCTGACGGAAGGGCTCGGCCTGCCGATCGAAGACACCGAAGCATGTCTTGTGGCAGACGGGCATTACTCAGCGGCTTTATAACTCTCATAAATGAGGAACGCCGTCATGAAAACTCTAAAGAAAACCGCACTGTCAGCCGCCATCGCCGTCGCGGGTATGACCTCCATTTCCGCCGCCATGGCTTTCGACTCGGTGACCTGGGTCTGGGATGCCACCGTCAACAGCACGGTGGACACCTCGGCGCTGTCGGAGATCAACGTGACTCCCGAGGGCCTTGCCATGACCGAAAATGATCAGACCGCCCTCGGTACCATCACGGCGACCAGCCTGGTGACCGCCGTCGATAACCTCCTCCTTCCACTGATTGATGGCAACACCGTTGATGACCTGGCCGCTGTGGAAAGCATCGCCACGGCGGTGGGTAATAACGCCGCGATCGAATCCGACGTCTCGGCTCAGATCGACAATTCGCAGGTCTATTCGGGGATTGATGCCACCGTTGGCACGGTAACGGCTACCTCTTCGGCCTTGGCTATTCTCAATGCGACCGTGGATGTGGATGCCACTGCCGTGGGTAACAATATGGCTCTGGATCTCACCACTATCTCTGACGATGATGCCTTTGCCATCACCAACAACGAGCAGCTGTCTGTGGCGCTCTTGACGAGCACCGCCACCGCCGGAGGCGTGCTGTTCGACGGCATTAACGGCATGGGAACAGACGGTACCGCCGATGTCTCCGCGGCTGCTACCTCCGTGGGTAATAACCTCTCGATCACGGTGGATGGCAACTTCTGATTCACAACCTCTCTCAGGCAGGGCATCCGTGGCTTCCACGGATGCCCCGAGGAATCTCTTATGAACACTCACAAGACCGGGCCCCATCCTTACTCTCGCGCCGCTGGCACCTCAAGTTCTCGTGATATATCCCTTCCACTCTCGAGTCTGGGGTGGTGGGTCTCTGCTGTGATCACCGCGGGGTGGCTGACCACATCGCTGCAGGTGGAGGCGAGGGAACGAGACTCTCTGGTGGGCCCTTACCCTTATGACTTCCCCGCACGGGCAAGTGTCCAGGGCTCCCTGATCTTGCAGGAGGCGAAACGTCGGAATGGCAGCAGTGGGTCGGGAGCTAGGACAAGCGGCAGCGGCGATATCAATGCCGGCGCCATCATCAATAATAACTCCACTTCCATTGCCGTGGGCAACTGGCAGCAGATCGAGATGATGTTGGGGGATGGTGCCGAGGGTCTGATCATGACCGAGAGCCATCAGACCAATCAGGCGGAGTCCAACTCTCAATCCAGGGTTGGTGCAACATTGAACATGGAAGAGATCAAGCCTGACACCCTGATAACCAATGAGGAATCATCAAGGTAGCAATGGTATATCGCGTTACCTCGCTTAGGGGGTGCTGGATTGGCCTTAAGGCTTGGGAGAGTGGAGAAGGGTAACGTTCATAGGCACTTGGCGTTTTCGGCTGGTGAGCAACGTCGTAATAGCCGGCTGAATCGTGAGTGAGTACAGAGATGCCGGAAGGCAAGGCGCACAAGCATTGCTGCACGATCGAATGACCCGTCTCGCAGCCCTCATGGAGTTGCCAGTTACCACTCTGCGTTGCAATTTGCGACGCAGGTTGCAATGGCTACGTCAAGATTCGACTCCGCGAGCCATGTGTTTATTGGAAATAATTGTTTTGTTTACAGTGCCTTGAGTTTTCTTTTGCGACTTGGGCATGATTGTTGCTTTCCTCCTAGGTCAAGGCGTCCGGTGACGCCGTTCCGACAGAGAGGCGGCAATCATGATCAAGTATGTCATGCAATGGCTGGGCTCACTGGCACTACTGTGGAGCCTTTCCAGCGTTCAGGCAGCCGGCCATGAAGCCGCTAGCCACGCTGCGCAGGCCAGGGTGACCGACCCGGCACTGGTCTTCGGCATCGTGCCCCAGCAGTCGGCCCTCAAGCTGGCACGGGACTGGGGGCCGCTGCTGGAGGAGCTGAGTCGGCAGAGTGGCGTGCCAGTGCGTTTCGCAACGGCGCCGGACATTCCCACCTTCGAGCAGCGTGTCGAGGAGGGCGCCTATGACGTGGCCTACATGAATCCCTACCACTATGTGGTCTTTCACGAGCAGATCGGCGTGGAGCCGCTGGCACGGGCGGCGGATCAGCGACTGGAGGGCATCATCGTGACCGGGCGTGAGGCGATGCCTGATGACATTGGCGATCTCGACGGGAGCGACCTGGCGTTTCCGGCCCCTGCAGCCTTTGCGGCTACCCTGGTGGTCCAGTCGAGCCTGAGACAGGCGGATATCGACTTCCGCTCTCATTTCGTCTCGTCGCATGATGCGGTCTATCGCAGCGTCGCCGCTGGGCGCTTCGTGGCGGGGGGGGGCATCAACCGCACCTTCGAGGCCCTGCCGGACAGCATTCGTGAGCAGCTCAGGGTGCTTTGGGTCTCGCCCGGGTACACCCCCCATGCCATCGCCGTACATCCGCGGGTGCCGCTGGCCACCCGCGAGGCGCTCACCGCGGCGCTGGTCGAGATGGGACGCCGGTCGGCCGGCCGGGAACTGCTCGCGCCCTTGCGCATCACCGGGTTCGTGGCGGCCAAGGACAGCGACTGGGACGATGTGCGTGACCTCGAGATCGAAACCGTGTTAGGCACGCAGGAGCCATGAATGCGACCGTTGCCACTCGAATGGCAAGGATGGAGAGGACGCAGAGGGAGAATGGCATGTCGTTTCGACTCAAGATGATCATTGGGGTGGCCCTGATCGAGGCCATGTTCCTGGTGCTGCTGGTGTGGCAGGCGACCAGTTACCTGCAAAGTAGCGGGGAGGAGGCATTGACGCTGCGCGCCCAGCAGACGGCCCAGCTGTTTGCCACCACTACCAAGAATGCCGTGATCGCCTCCGACCTGGCGACCCTTGATGAGGTGACCGAGGAAATTGCCGCCATGGCCGGTGTGGAGTACATCCGCGTGATGGACGCCTTCGGGCTCATGGCCAGCGCCGGAACGCCGGCGGAGGCTGCGATCGGCCCGGGGGATACCAGCATCGCCGATGTCGATGATGGTCGCTTCGATGTGGTGCTGCCGATCGAGGAGGGCGGGACTCGGCTAGGGCTGGTTCAGGTCGGCCTGGATGTGACCTCACTGACCCGGGTGATGCAGGACGCACGCCACCGACTGCTGGTGATTGCCGGTGCCGAGCTGTTGATGGTGGCCCTGATCTCCTGGTGGTTCGGCCACTACCTGAGCCGGGGGCTGGGCGCGTTGCAGCAGGCCGCCAGTGCCGTGGCGCGGGGCAATTGGCAGCAGCGGGTCCGTGTTCGGGGCAACGACGAGATGGCGACGACGGCGAACGCCTTCAACCTGATGGTCGACCGGCTGGGCCAGGAGCAGCGCCGGCTTGACGAGAGTCACCGGGCCCAGCTGGCCCTCAGCGAGCGCAGCGCGAACCAGGCGCGCTATCTGACTACGGTCATGGATACGATGGCGGATGGCATCCTGACGCTGGATGCCCATGGCCGGATCGCCCATGTCAACGCTGCCGGCGAGGGGCTGTTCGGCTATCACGAGGGTGCGCTATTGGGCCGCGACGTGGCCTGTTGCTTCGATGCCCTGCCGGCCCCCATCACCGAGTGGGTGGAAAGCGGCCGGCTGGCCGGTCGCGAGACTCTCGAGGCCGCCGGACGCCCACGAGAGGGGGCGCCTCTCTCACTCAAGGTGTCGTTGGCCGCGATTACTTTCGAGGGCGAGAGAAAGTTGGTGATGCTGGTAAGGGACTACACCGATCGTGAACGGCTCGAGGCTGAGGTGCGGCGCAATCTCGAGATCAAGGCCATGGTAACCGATGCTAGCCTGGACGCCCTGGTGATCGCCGATGGCCAGGGACGGATCGTTGAGTATAGTGTCATGGCCGAGAAGACCTTCGGCTGGACCCGTGAGGAGGTCCTCGGTCATCGGCTGGACGAATTCATCGTGCCGCCTGAAATACGAGAGGCGCATCGGCGTGGCATGGAGCGTTTCGCCGCCGAGGGGAATGGACCTTTAATTGGGCAGCGTGTCGAGGTCGAGGCCCTGCGTAAGGGAGGGGAGCGGTTCCCGGTGGAGCTATCGCTGGTGGCAGCCAACTTGAACGGTGAGCGCATGGCGACGGCGTCTCTGCGGGACATTTCGGCTCGCAAGCTGGCCGAGAAGGAACTGATCGAGGCCAGGGATGCCGCCGAGCAGGCCTCTCTGGCCAAGTCACGTTTTCTTTCTCACATGAGCCACGAGATTCGTTCCCCCCTCAATGCCGTGCTGGGAGCGGTCGGGCTGGTGGCCGAACGCATCGAAAGTCCGGAGCATCAGCGGCTGCTCAAGACCGCCAAGTCCAGCGGTGCCGCCCTGCTGGCCGTGATCAACGAGGTACTGGATTTCTCCAAGATAGAGGCGGGACATCTGGTGGTGGAGAAGGAGCCGGTGGCGCTGGAGTCCCTCGTCGAGGATGTGATGAATGCCGCCCAGGCCAGGCTGGCGCACCCTGAGGTGGAACTGCTGGCGCTGGTGCGCTGGCGGGCCACGGGTCAGGTGTTAACCGATCCGGTCAGGTTGCGTCAGATTCTCAATATCCTCGTCGACAATGCCATCAAGTTCACCACCGAGGGCGTGATCGCCATCGATGTCCAGCGTGGCACCCCGGGAAATGACGTCGAACAAGATGGAGCCGAACTGCTGGAGATCCGGGTCAGCGATACCGGGGTGGGCATTCCCGACGACCAGCAGGCCTCGATCTTCAAAGAGTTCGAGCAGGTGGACCCGATCCGCGACAGCCGTAACGGCGGCACGGGGCTTGGACTCACCATTGCGCGGCGCCTGGTGGCCCTGCTGGGCGGAGAGATCAGTGTCGAGAGCGTTACCGGCGAGGGCAGCTGCTTCTGCATCCTGCTTCCGGTGACCTACCTGAAGGCGCCGCCCCGGCAGCCACCGATCCCTGCCGGGCCGGTGGTCATCGCTTCCCCCCACGCCGCCCTGCGCGATGCCATGCTGGCCAGGACCGAGGCTTGGGGAGCGAAGGGCCGGGCGTTCGAGTCTCTGGAGCAGTTGCACCGCTGCCATATGAATCATGATTTCAAAGACCACACGCGGGTACTGATCGATGAACGCTGCCTCTGGCACAGGCCCGACGAGGCAGTGTGGCTGGCGGAGATGTCACTGCCGCTGGCGCTGATGGTGAGTGACGTCACGCGACTGCCGTCGGCGGCTTGCCGACTGACGTGCATCGACAAGCCCCTGTGTGCCAGTCAACTGCGTGCCTTCCTGGCCACCTCGGCTTCGATAGACTCGAGACGGTACGCCAAGCCCCCGCGAGAATTGAACGGCACGAGCCAGGGTCGCCTGCTTCTGGTGGAGGATGTGGAGGCCAACCGCATAGTGACGAGTACCCTGCTGCGCAGCCGCGGCTATGAGGTGGATGAGGCGGTCGATGGCCTCGATGCCTTGGAACAGGCCGCTGGTAAATCCTTCGATGTGATCCTGATGGATATGCGGATGCCGCGGCTCAACGGGATCGACGCCGTGATTCGGCTGCGCCAAGGGGCAGGGCCCAATGCAGAGACGCCCGTGATAGCCCTTACCGCCAACGCGCAGAAGGGCGAAATGGCACGCTGCCAAGAGGTCGGAATGAATGATTTTGTCAGCAAGCCTTTCGACAAGGAGCGGCTGCTGGCGGTCATCCGCCAGCACCTGCCGGCCCCGTCCGCTGTGGCCGATGACGATATGTCGACCGCCGAGGGCTCTGAGGTGCCTGTATCCGATCAGCGGGATGATGGCGCAGCCTGGGGCAAGGCGGTCTGTCTGAAGGTCGCGGTCCTTGATCAGTTGTCGGAGGACATCTCGCCGGAGTCGCTGGTGCCCATGCTCGACATGTTCCTCGATGAGCTCGACACACGGCGAGAGGCCATCGCGACAATGGTTTCGTCGGCCGCATCGATCGACGAAATCCTGGCGGAGTTACGCGAGCAGGCGCATGCGCTGAAGAGTTGCTGTGGCACCTTCGGGGCGCGGCGCCTTCAAGCCATCGCCCAGGCGCTGGAAGCCGCAGTCATGACGCCTGACGAGGCTGCAGCACGAGCACTGGCCGGTACTCTTCTGGGCGAGATCGCTCCGACCCGCGAGGCCTTCGCCGCCTATCGGGCCGAGGCCAGCCGATAAGTGACCGCGATATGCATTATGCGACGCGAAATGCCTTCAGGCCTGCGTTGGTCGCCGAAGGAGGCATCCCAGTAGCTATAAACAAGGAAAAAAGATATTTATGGCATGATGCTTGCTTGTAGTTGATGTGATTTAGGTGGGTGAAGTAGCGCCATACCAGCAGCAACCATGCCGAATGACTCCTGCCGTGGTGGGACGTGATCCGGTCGAACAGGTGGGCGAGGCCATGGCAAGTAGCAAGCTGACGACCGACATGGCAGGCGATATGACAGGTTCGGCCCCCGCCGTCGAGTATGCGGATCGGCCGTGCATTCTGGTGGTGGATGATGATCGCCTGATGCGGACGGTGGCGCGTCTGGCGCTACAGAAAGAGGCCTTGAGGGTGGTCGAGGCAGACAGCGGCGAGGCTGCCCTATCTCTGCTGGCGACGCATCGGGTCGATCTGGTGCTGCTGGACGCCTGCATGCCCGGTGTAGATGGCTTCTCGGTCTGCCGCAAGATGCGAACATGCCCAGATCATGCTTGGCTGCCGGTCATCATGGTCACGGGGCTCGAGGATGACTGTTCCGTCGAGACCGCCTTCGAGGCGGGCGTCAGCGACTACGTCAACAAGCCGATTCACTGGTCGGTACTCAAGAAGCGGATCGCGGCGATGGTCAGAGTCGCTCGGCGTGAGGTGGGCGCTTCTCGCCCGGGCGAACTACCACTCGAGGTGCCCACGTGTCTCGCCGATACCGTCCTGCTGCTGGATCCGAAGGGAAAGGTGTTGTCCAGCGAGCGGCTGGGGGGGCTTCCCTCGATCCTGTCGGAGGGCTGGCGCCAGGGCCGTGTCCTCTTCGACGCCCTGCCCGCGGCGATGCTAGGCACGGCCCGGATGGCCTGGCAGGAGGCGCAGGAGACAGGGCGGCCGGGAACCTTCGTGATGCACCTCGACACAGCAGCCGCTCCCTTCGTGGCCGAGGTCTGCTTCCTGCCTCGTAGCGGGGCCATCCTGTGCCTGCTCAAGGACAGGACAGCGCAGTGGCTGGCCGAGCAGCGATTGTTCGAGGCGAGCCACCACGATCCCGTCACCGGCCTGATCAAGGACCGGCTCTTCCGGGATCAGGTGGCCAAGGCGCTCGCCCAGGACCAGAGCCAGCAGCGCCATACCGTGCTATGTCGGGTGGTGGTGGATAACTTCCGACAGTTGCTGGAAAGGTTCGATGATCCTGGCATCCAGGCAATCTGCCAGCAACTGGTGGCGAGATTGCGGGTCGCCATTCGGCTGGAAGGGGATGGGGTGGCCTGCGCCGCGCGGATGGGGCGACTGTCGGATCAGGAGTTCGCGGTGCTGTTGCCCGGTGTCGAGCGGCTCGACGATGCCATGGCCTGGATCCGACAGGCGGGCATGGCGCTCGACGAACCCTTTCAGGTCGATGCCACGCCGGTCAGGGTGAGTTGCACCCTGGGCATTTCTACTAGCGCCGAGGCGGGGGAAGACGGCTCCGCCTTGATAAACGCGGCTCGCGTTGCGCTGGCCGCACGCACGCAGCGAAGAGACGGCGGAGTGGTGGCCTTTTCATCCGCCCTGAACGACGAGATTGTACAGCGAGCTCGGATGGAGGCATTGCTGCGCCAGGACCTGGAGCGTGGCAGCCTGCACATGAACTACCAGCCCAAAGTGGCGGCATCAGACCTGCGGCTGCTCGGCGTCGAGGCCCTGCTGCGCTGGAACAGTGCCGAGTTGGGCATGGTGCCCCCCGCCCGGTTCATTCCGCTGGCGGAAGAGGCCGGGCTGATGACGACCCTGAGCCACTTCGTCATCGACCAGGTGTTGAATCAGTTGAAGGGCTGGCGTGAGCTAGGCCCGCATGCGCTGCCCGTTGCCATCAACCTGCCGGGATCGGTACTGGCCCAGATCGGGGTGGTCGGCTTCCTGCAGCAGGCCCTGGACACGCGCGGGCTGTCGCCCGACCAGCTGGAAGTCGAGGTCACGGAAGACGTGATGATCGATCGCGACAGTCCGGTCATCAATCATCTTCGGCAATTGCGGACCCTGGGGGTGCGAGTCGCCATCGATGATTTCGGCACCGGATATTCGTCGCTGAGCTACCTGCGCGACCTGCCGGTGGATGTACTCAAGATCGACCGCAGCTTCGTGTGCCACCTCCCCGGTGACTCCAAGGCCGCGTCACTGGTGCGGGCCATCATCAACGTGGCGCATGAGCTGGGGCTCGAGGTGGTAGCGGAGGGCGTGGAAACGGCCAGCCAGCTGTCCACCCTGAACGAGATGGGGTGCGATGTCATCCAGGGGTTCTTCACCGGCAGGCCGATGGCGGCGGCCCAGATCCTGAACCCTGCGGTTCATTGATCGATGCCAGGCGCTGCCTGCGATGTGCAAGCGTGTCGCTGGCATCGGCTAGGGGGTGTGGCACACTGTCCGGAGCCGGCCCTCGGCGGGCAGGGGATCGCAGGCCCCGGGGTAACGCGTTCCGGGGCAGGGGGAGAGCCGGCCAGGAGCGGTGTCATGCATCTTCAACAGGGAGCGCCGAACGTCATGACGACAGAGGACACCTTACCCCGAGTACTGCTGGTCGAGGACAGTCCCTCGACGGCGCTGGCCTATCAGGGCTATCTGGCCCAGGAGTATCGGGTGCGCGTGGCGCACAGCGGCGCCGAGGCACTGGCCGCGCTGGAGGCGCACAGTTTTTCACTGCTGCTGGTGGATGTACGCCTGCCGGACATGTCGGGACTCGAGATCCTCGATCGGGTGCGCGATCAGGACCCCAGCACGCCGATCATCATGATGACCGCCCATGGCTCGGTGGACGTGGCGGTCGAGGCCATGCAGCGCGGCGCCAGTGACTTCCTCACCAAGCCCTTCGACCGGGCCAGGCTCAGGGTCACGCTCACCAAGGCCCTCAAGGAGCGGCGCCTTACCGAGATCGTGGCCGAGTACGAGAAGAGTTTCGAGCGGGAGCACTTTCATCGCATGGTCGGGGCCTCGCTGCCCATGCAGAGCGTCTACCGCATCATCGAGAGTGCCGCCCCGAGCCGCGCCACGGTGTTCATCACCGGCGAGAGCGGCACCGGCAAGGAGCTTTGCGCCGAGGCGATTCATGCCCAGAGCCCACGCGCCGACCAGGCCTTCGTGGCGCTCAACTGTGCCGCGATTCCGCGAGACCTGCTGGAGAGCGAGATCTTCGGCCACATCAAGGGCGCCTTCACCGGGGCCCTGACCGCCCGGGAGGGGGCGGCCAGCCGGGCCGATGGCGGCACCCTGTTCCTCGACGAGATCGGCGAGCTGCCGCTGGACCTGCAGAGCAAGCTGCTGCGCTTCATCCAGTCCGGCAGCTTCCAGCCCGTGGGCGCCAGCCGCGAACAGCGGGTGGACGTGCGCTTCGTCTGTGCCACCAACCGAGATCCCCTGGAGGAGGTCCGTCAGGGGCGCTTTCGGGAGGATCTGTACTATCGCCTGCACGTGATCCCCATCCAGATGCCGGCCCTTCGGGAGCGGGGGCAGGATGTGTTGCGGATCGCCCGGGCCCTGCTGGCCGCATGCTGCGAGGAGGAAGGCAGGGCCTTCGCGGACTTCAGGCCGGAGGTGGAGGCGCTGCTGCTTAGGCATGCCTGGCCGGGCAACGTGCGGGAACTGGCCAACGTGATTCGCAACGTGGTGGTGCTCAACGAGGGGACCTGGGTCGAGGCCGCCATGCTCCCCGCGACCTTCGATGCTCTGCGCGCTGGCTCGGAACCGGATCGCCCGGCCGACGAGGAACCGGTGCCCGATCCTGCCCCCGCGTCCGGGGGGGCATCGATCATGCAGGGCGACGCAGGCGAGGCCACGATCGAGCCGCTGTGGCGCGAGGAGAAGCGCCTGATCGAGCGGGCCATCGCCCTGTGTGGCGGCAATGTGCCCCGGGCCGCGGCCCGGCTGGAGATCAGCGCCTCGACGATCTATCGCAAGAAACAGCAATGGGAGCAGTCCGCCGTCTGAACAACGGCCCGAGCGGCGCGTGTTATCGATACCGAGGGAGGCATCTGTGCCATGGCGATACAGGTGACGGGCCGTTCCCAGTCGCGTTGCGAGGGCGGCCTAGCCGCCTTCTGGATCGATGCCGGCAGGGCCGAGCGTGAACTCGGTTGGCGCTCCCATTGCGGGCTCGAGACCATGATGGCCGATACCTGGCTCTGGCAGCATCAGCGATCCGAGGGCTATTGGGCGGGGCTTTCCGTTAACCACCAGGTGGGTTGACACACCGAGCGATTGAGCGCCATCGAGGCCCGGCTGTTGTGGGTGGACTGAGCACTGGCACAGGGGGAGGGCGGTGCTCGATACCGGTGTGTGGAACCGTGTGTCAAACACAGAAGTGTATGAGGATCCTTGCCTTACGCCCCTGAACACCATTCCGCGATGTAAAGGCCCCGTCCGTGAGCCCCGAGTCCTCCTCCATGCAGTCGCTGATCGTGTTCGAGGCCACCGTGCGCCTGGGCTCGATGTCGGCGGCGGATGCCGAGCGTACCAGCCAGCCGACCACCTCCCTGCGCATCCGGACGCTGGAGGAACGGGTCGAGCTACCGCTGTTCGATCGCCAGGAGGGGCCGGGTATTCCAGAGCGACAGCGCGACGGGCTTAACCTCTCTCCTCGGGCTTGGCCAGGGCCTCGCGCACCACTTCCAGAAAGCCCGCCACCAGGCGTCGCTCGCTCTGCTGATGCAGGCAGACCAGGGTCTCGGTCATGCAGTGGGCGCTGTCCTCGATGACGAGCCGATGCATGCCGGGATGGTGGCCGGCCTCGGCTGCCGAGACGATCCCTACCCCGAGCCCCGCCGCCGCCAGCTCGAAGACGGCCTCGCGGCCCTCGGCCTCGATGGCCGGCTTGAGCGTTATACCCGCCGCGCGCAGCTCGGCCTCCAGGGCCTGGCGGGTCATGGAGCCGCGCTCGCGCAGCACCAGCGTGGCGCGGGCGAGATCGGTCAAGCGGATCGAGCGCCAGCGTGCCCAGGGATGGTCCGCGGGCACGAAGGCGATCAACGGCGCGCGGCTCAACTCCACCGTCAGCAGGCGGGGGTCCTCCACCGTGCGGCCCAGCACGGCGAAGTCGGCCCGATGCTCGAACAGCCGGGAAAGGGCCTCGTCGGTATTGCCGGTCATCAGATGGAAGCGAACCCCGGGATGGCGTGCCCGAAAGCGGGCGATGAAGTGCCGCACGTGCATCGGCGAGTCCACCGCCAGGGTGAGCTTGCCCGACTGCAGGTCGCGGGCGCCGGCCAGCAGGGCCTCGGCCTCGTCGGCGGCGGCGAACAGCCGCTGGGTGATGCCGAGCAGCCGCTCGCCCAGGTCGGTAAGCTCCACCGACCGTCGGCTGCGTCGCAGCAGGCTGACGCCGAAGCGCTCCTCCAGCTTGCGCACCTGGTCGGAGACCGCCGGCTGGCTGAGGCAGAGGCGTTCGGCGGCCCGGGTGAAACTGCCCTGGACGGCCACCGCATGAAAGGCGCGCAGCTGCGCGTGGGAAATGGTCATGGTTTCAGTATAAGTTCAGCTTGTATCAAAGATACGATAAATCGATTTTATCTATGGTCAAGGGGCTGGTCTGATGGGCACCGACTCTCTTTCGCCAATTCTCCATTCGCCAACTCTCTTTAGCCAAGAACTGGAGCCGCCCATGTCCCTCGCCACCGCCACCGCCACCGCCACGCATGCCTCGCGTCTCATCGAGGAGTCCGGTCAGCAAGCCCCTTACCTGCTGACCCCCGGCCCCTTGACCACCAGTGATGCCACCAAGGCCGCCATGCTCCACGACTGGGGCTCCTGGGACGACGACTTCAACCGCCTGACCGCCGAGGTCCGCGAGCAGCTGCTGGAGATGGCCGGCGCACCCGGTGACGCCTACGCCTGCGTGCCTCTGCAGGGCAGCGGCACCTTCGCCGTGGAGGCCGCCCTGGCCACCGCTATCGACCGTCAGGGCAAGGCCCTGGTGCTGGCCAATGGTGCCTACGGCCAGCGCGCCGCCAAGATCCTTGACTACCTGGGCCGGGCACATGTCGTGCTCGACAAGGGCGATTACCTGCCGCCCCGGGATGAGGAGGTGGCCGCGCACCTCGACGCCGACCCCGAGATCACCGATGTCTTCCTGGTCCACTGCGAGACGAGCTCGGGGATCCTCAACCCGCTGTCCGAGATCGCCGAGGTGGTCAAGGCTCGGGGCAAGGGGCTGATCGTCGATGCCATGAGCTCCTTCGGCGCGGTACCGCTGACCGTCGAGGACGTGCCCTTCGACGTCATGGTCTCCTCGGCCAACAAGTGCATCGAGGGGGTGCCTGGCTTCGGCTTCGTGATCCTGCGGCGCGAGCTGTTGGAGGCCAGTGCCGGCCGCTCCCACTCGCTGAGCCTCGATCTTTACGAGCAGTGGCGCTACATGGAGCGCACCGGCCAGTGGCGCTTCACGCCACCAACCCACGTGGTCGCAGCCTTCCACACCGCTCTGGCCGAACACCTCGCCGAGGGTGGGGTTGCGGGGCGTCTGGTCCGCTATACCCGCAGCCGCGACCGTCTGGTGGCCGGCATGCGCGCGATGGGCTTCGCGACCCTGCTCGAGGATCGTTGGCTGTCGCCGATCATCACCACCTTCTTCAGCCCGGGCCACCCGTCCTTCGATTTCGGCCGCTTCTACGCCGAGCTCAAGGCGCGGGGGTTCATCATCTACCCAGGCAAGCTGACTCAGGCCGAAAGCTTCCGCATCGGCTGCATCGGCCGTCTGGATGCGACGGTGATCGAGCGCCTGCTCGTCGCCGTGCGCGAAGCGCTCGATGCCATGGGGGTCGACGACTGCCGTCCGGTGGCCTGAGCCGCCACGTGCCGAGGGCTCCGGCATCGGGGCCCTGCTCGTGACAACCTTTATCACGACAACGCCGATTGGCCTACCCCCTGAACATAAAGAGGAACGCTCCATGCAATACAATGCCCCCGACCGCCTGCAGGCCGCCATTCACGACTGGGCCGGCACCGTGGTGGACTTCGGCTCCTTTGCGCCGACCCAGATCTTCGTCGAGGCCTTCGCCGAGTTCGGCGTCGAGCTCAGCCTGGGGGAGGCTCGCGGCCCCATGGGCATGGGCAAGTGGGATCACATTCGCGCCCTGTGCGATATCCCCGAGATCGCTGAACGCTGCGCCAAGGTATTCGGTCATGCCCCCACCGATGCCGACGTGACTGCTCTCTACGAGCGCTTCATGCCGCTGCAGGTCGAAAAGATCCCCGAGCACTCGGCGCTGATTCCCGGCGCCATCGAGGTGATCGCCGCCATGCGTGAGCAGGGCATGAAGATCGGCTCCTGTTCCGGCTATCCCGCCGTGGTCATGGAGCGGGTCGTGGAGATGGCGGCCCAGCATGGCTACCGGGCCGATCATGTGGTGGCCTCCGACGAGGTGCCCAACGGTCGCCCGCATCCGGCCCAGGCGCTGGCCAGCGTCATCGCGCTGGGCATCGAGGACGTGGCCGCCTGCGTGAAGATCGACGACACTACCCCGGGCATCCTCGAGGGGCGCCACGCCGGCATGTGGACGGTGGCCCTGACCTGCTCGGGCAACGCTCTGGGCCTGACCCTCGAGGAGTTCCAGGCGCTCTCGCCCGAGGCCCTGGCGGAAGGGCGTGCTCGGGTCGCCCGCGAGTTCGAGGCCTCGCGGCCCCACTATCTGATCGACACCATCGCCGACCTGCCGGGGGTGATCGACGACATCAACGCCCGGCTGGCCCGCGGCGAATCTCCCCAGGCCTGCTGAGCGGAAGCGTTCTTGAAGGATCGCAACGACCGGGCCCAGGCCCGGTCGTTGCGTTTGTGGAGCATGGCGGGAAGCGCGTCGGGTAAGCACGGCAAGGCATGGCAGCGCGTTTGGGAAGCGTCAGGGCAGGGGGCTCGCTGGCGGTGACGCCTGGCGGGTCGAATGTGCCAGAATTGGGCCTCGCCCCGGCCAGGGCTCGACCCTTGGTCACTGCTTTCCATGCCAGCAGGACTTCCCGACATGAGCGATGCCTACTACATCCATCTCACCGAGCGCTTGCGCGAGCTGATCAATGATCTCGACGCCTGCGAGGAGGGTCGCCTGCCCGCCGAGCGCACCCTGGCAGAGCATTTTCGCACTACCCGGGTCACCCTGCGCCAGGCCCTGGCCCACCTCGAGGGAGAGGGGCGCATCCATCGCAGCAATCGCCGCGGCTGGTTCGTCTCGCCGCCGCCCCTCGACTACGACCCGACGCGGGATGCCGGCTTCAACGACTATGTGAAGGCTCAGGGGCGGCGCCCGCGCACCGAGGTGCTGCTCACCGATACCCGCCCACATCGCCCGGCCGCCGAGGCCCTGGGGCTGTCCACCGACCAGACGTTTTTCCATATTCGTCGGCGCCGCTTCGTCGACGACCGCGCGGTGCTTTCGGAGTCGTTATGGGTGGTGCCGGAGCGCGCTCCGGGCCTGCTGGAAGGCGATTACGTCTCCCACTCCCTGTGGGGTCAGCTTCGGGGCCGTTGGGGGCTGACGCTGGCCCATCGCTCTCTGCGCCTCTACTCCGAGGCGTTGCGCGCGCAGGAAGCGGAGGAGCTGGGTGTGGCCGCCGGTACGGCTGGGTTGAGCGTGCGCCGCACCATTTTCGACGCTCGGCGCCGCCCGGTGGAGTACGACGAGGAGCACTGGCTGCACCATGCGCTGTGCATCACGGTGGACCTGGAAAATACTTCGTAATCAATAGTTGCACCTTCACGCGACGGTCAATGAAATGTCATGGAACCGTCATGTGGTATCGCCATACTCTTGGTATATACCAGGCAGGTGGCAAATCTCCTGTCATTACGTCACGATCCGGAGAACCCTGATGTCCCTTTTCCCCCGCTCACTGCTGGCCGGCACCGTTGCCCTGGCCATGACCACCACCGCCCAGGCCGCCACCGAGCTGACCGTCTATACCGCCGTGGAGTCCGACGACCTCCAGAAGTACGCCGAACGCTTCAACGAGGCGCATCCGGAGATCGAGATCAACTGGGTGCGGGATTCTACCGGCGTCATTACCGCGCGCCTGCTGGCCGAGAAGGATAACCCCCAGGCCGATGTGGTCTGGGGTCTGGCCGCCACCAGCCTGCTGGTGCTGGAAGAGGAGGGCATGCTGGCCCGCTACGCGCCCGAGGGCGTGGACGCCCTGGATCCCAAGTTCGTCGATCCGGCCATCCGCGAGGGAGAGGACCCGGCCTGGGTCGGCATGGACGCCTGGGTGGCGTCGATCTGCTACAACACCATCGAGGGCGAGCGCTTGGGCGTGCCCAAGCCCGGCTCCTGGGAAGATCTCACTCGCCCCGAGTATGAGGGTCATGTGATCATGCCCAACCCCAGCTCCTCCGGCACCGGCTACCTGGACGTGGCCAGCTGGATGCAGCTGTGGGACGAGGAGGGCGGCTGGGACTACATGGACCGCCTGCATCGGAACATCGCCCGCTACACCCACTCGGGCTCGGCCCCCTGCAACCTCGCCGCCTCCGGCGAGACCGTGGTGGGCGTCTCCTTTGCCTTCCGCGGCGCGCGCCTCGCGTCCCAGGGCGCGCCCCTCGAACTGGTCTTCCCCGAGGAAGGCGTCGGCTGGGACATGGAGGCGGCGGCGATCCTCGAGGGCACCGACAATCGCGAGGCCGCCGAGACCCTGCTCGACTGGGCCGTGACCGAGGAGGCCAACGCGCTCTACAACGAGGGCTACGCGGTGGTGGCCTATCCCGGCGTGGCCGAGCCCATCGAGAACTATCCCGAGAACATCACCGAGCTGATGATCGACGCCGACTTCAACTGGGCGGCCAACCACCGCGAGCGTCTGCTCGGCGAGTGGCAGCGCCGCTACGACGGCAAGTCCGACAGCCAGTAATCCCCCTCGCCACCCTCGTCATCGCCCCGGCGTCGCGCGCCGGGGCTTGGAGTCCTTCTGCATGACCACCCTGACCGTTCCCCAGACCGATTCGGTGCACGCCGGCGTCGCCGATGCCGGCATTCATCTCGAGATCGCCGGCCTGACCAAGCGCTACGGGCAGTTCACGGCCCTGCGCGATATCGATCTGGCCATTCGCGAGGGCGAGTTCGTCTGCTTCCTGGGGCCTTCGGGCTGCGGCAAGACGACCCTGCTGCGCGCGATTGCCGGCCTGGCGCCTCAGAGCGCGGGGCGCATCGTGCAGTGCGGCCGCGACATCTCGCGGCTGCCGCCCCAGGCGCGGGACTTCGGCATCGTCTTCCAGTCCTATGCGCTCTTTCCCAACCTCACCGTGTTCGACAACGTGGCCTATGGGCTGCGCAACCGTCGCGACGAGCGTCACCTGATGCGTCAGCGCGTCGCCGAACTGCTGGCCCTGGTGGACCTGAGCGGCAGCGAGGGCAAGTACCCGGCGGCGCTCTCCGGTGGCCAGCAGCAGCGTGTGGCGCTGGCGCGCGCCCTGGCCACCGAGCCGGGTCTGCTGCTGCTCGATGAGCCGCTGTCCGCTCTGGATGCCCGGGTGCGCGTGCATCTGCGCAGCCAGATCAAGGCGCTGCAGGCGCGCCTGGGGGTGACCACCATCATGGTGACCCACGACCAGGAGGAGGCCCTGGCCATGGCCGATCGCATCGTGGTGATGAACCACGGCGTGATCGAGCAGGTGGGCACGCCGGCCGAGATCTACCGGCATCCCGCCAGCGCCTTCGTGGCCGAGTTCATCGGCAGCATGAACTTTCTCGATTGCCGCCCCGAGGGCGGTCACGGCCTGCGCCTCGGCGAGCAGCGCCTGGAGTGCGCGGCCCATCACTGCGCCGATCATGATCGGGTGCGGCTGGCCATTCGCCCCGAGGCGGTGGAGCTGTGTGCGCGGGATGAGGGGCTCTCGGCCCGGGTCGATCACGTCGAGTTCCTGGGCGCCTTCCTGCGCGTCAGCCTCACTCTCGAGGCGTGCCGCCAGACGGTGACCGCAGACATCGCCGTGCGCGATGGCGAGCGCCTGGGGCTGACCCCGGGGGTGACCCTCGGCGTTCGCCTGCCGGCCGAGGCGGTGCGCCTCTTCCCCAGTGGGGAGGTCCGGGCATGATTGCAGGTGTCTCTTCCTGGTCCGCTCGGCTCTCCGGCGAGTCCCTGATTCGACTGCTGGCGCTGCTGCTGGCGCTGGGCCTGCTGGTGGTGGGGCTGCTCTTTCCGCTGGCCGCGATGCTGGTCAAGAGCGTGCAGGATCGCGCCGGCGACTTTGTGGGCCTGGCCAACTTCGTCCGCTATGTGCAGACCCCGGCCCTGGCCGGCTCGATCGTCAACTCTCTGACCATCGCACTGACCAGCACCGCAATCGTGGTGGGCCTGGCCTTCCTCTGCGCCTACGGCATCACCCGCACCTGCATGCCGGGCAAGCGGCTGTTCCGCATGCTGGCCGTGTTGCCGATTCTCGCCCCCTCGCTGCTGCCGGCCATCAGCTTGGTCTACCTGTTCGGCAACCAGGGCTGGTTTCGTGAGGTGCTGATGGGAGAGAGCATCTACGGTCCCATCGGCATCGTCATGGGGCTCTGTTTCTGGATCTTCCCCCATGCGCTGATGATTCTGACCACGGCGCTGGCCAACAGCGACGCGCGCCTCTACGAGGCCGCGGAAGCCCTGGGCACGCCGAAGTGGCGCAGCTTTCTCACCATCACCCTGCCGGGCGCCCGCTACGGGCTGATCTCCTGTGCCTTCGTGGCCTTCACCCTGGCGATCACCGACTTCGGGATACCCAAGATCATCGGCGGACAGTTCAGCGTGCTGGCCACCGATGTCTACCGTCAGGTGGTGGGGCAGCAGAACTTCCAGATGGGCGCGGTGGTCAGCGTGATCCTGCTGGCGCCGGCGCTGCTCTCCTTCGTGGTGGACCGCTGGATCCAGCGCCGCCAGGTGGCCCAGCTCTCGGCCCGTGCGGTGCCCTGGCAGCCGAGCCCGAGCCCGCTTCGGGACTGGACCTTCGCCGCCATCTGTTACGGCGTGGGGGCGATCATACTGACGGTGATCGGTACCGCCATCTATGCCTCCCTGGTGCAGTTCTGGCCCTACGACCTGTCGCTGACGTTCAAACACTACGCCTTCGAGGCCCTGGCCGGCGGCGGCTGGACCGCCTGGTTCAACTCCCTGACGCTCGCCTTCTCGGTGGCGACGATCGGCACCCTGGTGATCTTCTTCAACGCCTGGCTGATCGAGAAGAGCGACGGTTACCGCGCGCTGCGCCAGGGGCTGCACTTCCTGGCCATGCTGCCCATGGCGGTGCCGGGCATGGTGCTGGGCCTGGCCTACATCTTCTTCTTCAACCAGGCCGACAATCCGCTGAACTGGATCTACGGCACCCTGATCATCCTGGTGCTCAACACCCTGGTGCACTTCTACACCGTCTGCCACCTCACCTCGGTGACCGCGCTCAAGCAGCTCGACCCCGAGTTCGAGGCGGTGGGGGCTTCGCTCAAGGTGCCGTTCTGGACCACCTTTCGTCGCGTGACCCTGCCGGTCTCGCTGCCGGCGGTGCTGGATATCTCGGTCTACCTGTTCGTCAACGCCATGACCACGGTGTCGGCGGTGGTCTTCCTCTACACCAGCGACACGCGCCTGGCCTCGGTGGCGGTGATGCACCTCGACGAGGCCGGCTACTTCGCCAGTGCCGCGGCCATGGCGGTGCTGATCTTCTTCACTTCGCTGACGGTCAAGCTGGCCCATGCGGCGATCAGCCATCTGCTGCTGACCCGCGCCCAGCGCTGGCGACAGGCGAGCTAGACCCGCCGGCCCGGTGATTCCGGGCGCCCGAGGCGATCATCGCTCCTATCGATGCTGTCCCGGTCTCCTGGCCGGGGCAGCCCACTTTTGCAAGGAGAGTGTCATGCGACCCGCTTGGTTGACCTGGGCCCTGGCGGGCCTTTCACGGCGGATGGATGGACGGGCCGGCGCGGCGCTGGGCCCGCCCGTCCGGCGCGCGTCATGAGTCCCGCGGCACTGGGGCTCGTGCTGCTGTCGGTGTGCCTGCATGCCGGCTGGAACCTGATGGGCAAGGGGAGGGCGCCGTCGCTGGCCTTCTTCCTGCTGGCGATAGGGTGTGGGGCGCTGGCGCTGGCACCGCTGCTGTGGCTGGGGCCGTCGCCGACGCGGCTGCCCTTGGCGTTCTGGGGCTGGCTGGTGGCCTCGGGGCTGTGCCAGATGCTCTACCTGGGCGGCCTGGCCTGGGCCTATGCCCGCGGCGAGGTCAGCGTGCTCTATCCCATGGCCCGTGCCCTGCCGGTGGTGCTGGTGCCCCTGGTCTCGGTGGGCGTGCTCGGCAGCCGCGCCCTGACGCCCCTGGACCTTGCCGGCATGGGGCTGATCGTGATTGGCGCGCTGTGCCTGCCCCTGACGAGCCCGCGGGCGCTGCGGCCCTCGACCTACCTGACCCCGGCGTTCGGCTTCGCCCTGCTGGCGGCGGTGGCCACCGCCGGCTACTCGCTGATCGACAACCGGGCCCTGGCGCTGATGATGGCGAGTGGCTACTCGAGCCTCGCCGCCGGCAGCCACTTCATGGTGCTCCAGGCGCTGATGACCCTGGCCTGGGGCCTGCCCGCGGTGCTGCTGCTGCCCGCCGAACGGTGCCGCCTCACCGCGCTCTGGGACGGGGAGCGATCTGCAATGGCGCTGACCGGTGTCATGATGCTCACCACCTACGGCCTGGTGCTGGTGGCCATGGCCCTTACCGAGGAGGTGAGCCTGGTCGTCGCCATACGCCAGCTGTCGATCCCGCTCGGCGTGCTGCTCGGCGTGTGGTGGCTGCGCGAACGCGCGGCACCGGCCAAGTGGCTCGGGACCGCACTGATGCTCGCTGGGCTGTGGGTGGTGGCGCTGCCCTGAGGCGAAGAGGGGGAGGGTGATGGAGGCGGCGGCGTCTGGTGGGACGCCGCCGTATGCCCGCCCGAGCGGGCGGGGGAGACGATCAGCTCGCCCGGCGGGCGTGGGCCTCGATCAGGCGCCGCACCCGATGGGCGAAGTGGGCGAAGTCCGGCGTCCGGCGCCCGGCTTCCTTGCCGGCATCGTCCAGCAGGCGCACCTTGAGGATGGCTTCCAGGTGGGGGTGGCGGGCGAAGTCCGCCGCCTCCTCGGTGCTCATGGGGCCGCCCTGGAGGCGCAGGGAGTGCTGCGAGGCCTTTGACAGGGTATCGGCATAGGTCGGGTCGACCGCGCAGAGGTAGCGCTTGGCGGCCACATGCTCGCGAATGCAGGCGACCACCGCCGGCGGCAAATGTGCCTCCACCAGGGCGGCGCCGGTGCTCTCGTGGCAGCGATCCTCGGTGTCAGTCAGGGCGAAGGTGCCGCGATCCCCGGCAAAGTGGCCGATGTCGTGGAGCAGGGCGGCGACGATGATCTCGTCGCTCTCGCCCTGCTGTTCGGCCAGCCAGGCCCCCTGCAGCATGTGCTCGGCCATGGTGACCGACTCGCCGAGGTAGCTCTTGGCACCCTGCTCGGCGAAGAGGGCGGCGAGGGTCTCGACGACGGTATCCGGCGTGTGGCTCATGCGGCGTCTCCTTGGGCGTCGGCTTCCAGGCAGGCGAGGGTGGAGAGCAGGCCGTCGCGGTCGGCGTAGCAGCCCTGCAGCCAGCGCGACCCCTCGCCGGAGTAGCCGGTGCGCGCGTGCAGCACCCGGGTGTTGTCTACCAGGAAGGCCTCGCCGGGGGCGAGCTTGAAGGTCACGCCCATCTCGGGGGACTCGAGGATCTCGCCGAGGCGGCGATAGGCGGCGTAGTAGGCGGCCATGTCGGCGAAGGGGATGTCGGTGAAGGGGGCCGCGGAGCGGTTGTTGAAGCGGATGCCGATCAGCTCGCCGTCCGGAGCCAGCTCGATCATCGGGCGTCGGGCCTGCAGGCAGACGTCGCCGAGGCCGCGATACTCGAAGCGGGCGCAGTAGCCGGCCAGCAGCTCGAAGCCGCGCGGATCCTCCTCGCGCAGGCGCTGGGCGGCGCGAAAGCCGTCCACCACCCGGTTGTCGCCGCCGGTCGCGGAGTTCTCCAGGCAGTAGAGCAGCTGCAGGGTCGGCGCCGGATCCCGATAGGGGTTATCGGTGTGGGCCGGCAGGCCGAGGCCGGTGAAGGCCAGGTTGGTCGGGGCGATCTCGCTGCGCACCTCGAAGTAGCGGCCGTAGTTGGTCTCCCGGACGAAGCCGAACTGGGCCACCACGTCGAGCAGGGCGCCGTCCTCGAGCGGCCCGCCGGTGAGCTTGCCGATGCCGTAGCGGCGAATGTCGGCGAGCCACCGGCGCTTGGCGTCGTCGCGGCCCAGGGCCGTGATATCGGCCGTGATATCGGCGGTGGGCAGGCGCTCGGCTAGCGAGGCGTCCCAGGTCTCTGCGTGCGCGTCGAGCCAGCCGCGGCGGGCGGGCGGTTCGCGATCGTAGGCATGCTGCCAGAGCCAGACGCCGTCATAGGTGAACTCGCGCCCCTCCGGGGCCATGGTCACGATCAGGCAGCCCGCGTCCACCCGCGCCTCGGTCAGCCGCAGGGGGGCGGGGATATCGGCGAGGCTGATCAGGCGCTGGCCGTTGTCGGGCGAGCGGGTGGCGGCGTCCTGGGCGTTGTCGCGCAGCCAGACGCCATGGAAGCGGCGTCGCTCGCCCTGCTGGAAGGTCAGCAGGACGGCCTGGCCGTGGTCGATCAGTTCGGCGGTCTCGAGCATGGGGCTCTCCATGACACTGTGAGATGGATGGATGCCTGGCTATTTGACGCTGCCGATGGCATAACGACAATCAACGGTTTTTGGGGTGAGAGGTGCAAATTTCTTATGGCTGAATCCACCGCCCTGCTGCCCTCTCTGGAGTGGGTCCGGGTCTTCGAAGCGGCGGCGCGGCTGGGCAGCTTCACCGCCGCGGCCCGGGAACTGGGGCTGACCCAGGCCGCCGTCAGCCAGCGCATCCGGCACCTGGAGGAGCGGCTGGGGGTATCGCTGTTCGAGCGCCAGGCACGGGGGGTGACGCTGTCGCTGCAGGGCGAGGCCTGGCTGCCCCACGTGCAGCAGGCGCTCGAGCGGCTCACCCACAGCGCCGACAGCCTCTTCGCGGCGCCCCGCACCCGGCTCAGCCTGATGGCCTCGGCCTCGCTGATCGAGCTCTGGATCGTCCCCCGCCTGGCCGCGCTGCAGGCCGAGCTGCCCCGGCGACAGCTGGTCCTTGCCACCATGCACCGCTGGCCGGACTACGCCCAGGCGGAGGCCGACCTGGACATCCGCTTCGGCGAGGGCGACTGGCCGGAGCGGGTCGGCCACCGGCTGTTCGGCGAGGTGCTCACACCCATGGCGACGCCGGCGCTGCTGGCCGGCGTCGACGACTGGCGGCGCCTGCCGCGCATCGCCGTGGCCGGTCCGCGGCTGGGCTGGCGGGAGTGGGATCAGCGAGTGGAGGAGGGCCCCGGCCCGATGCCGGTGCTGCGCCTGGACAGCCTGACCCAGGCCCTGCGCGCCGCCGAGGCCGGCGCCGGGGTGCTGCTGGGCTCGCTGCCCCTCTGCCAGGCGGCGCTGCAGGCCGGGCGGCTTCAACGCGCGAGCCCCGAGACGCTGCCCATGACCGAGGGCTACTGGCTGACCCGATCCGGCGCCCGCCCTGCTGGGCGCGAGGTCGAGCGGGTGCTGGCGGTCCTGCGGCCCGTGGAAGTCATCACCGGTCGAGGAGGATGAGCAGGCTGTAGCGAAATAGCGGATCAGCAGCAGAGAGTCTGCCGCGCGTCAGAATGAGGCGAGCAGCCGCTCGAGAGCCTCCATGGCCCGCTCGCTGCGTTCCGTCCACGGGTGGCCGTAGCTCAGGCGCGCGCAGTGCTGAAAGCCCTGGGTAGCCGAGAAGATGGGCCCCGGGGCCAGGCTGACGCCCTGGTCCAGCGCCATGCGAAACAGGCGCAGCGAGTCAACACGCTCCGGAAACTCGACCCACAGGAAGTAGCCGCCGTCGGGCCGAGTGATGCGGGTGTCGCTGGGAAAGTGCCGGTCGGCGGCGGCCAGCATGGCGGTCTGCTGCGTCTCCAGGGCATGGCGCAGCGTGCGTAGGTGTCGGTCGTAGCCGCCGCGCTGCAGGTAGTCGGCGATGGCTGCCTGGGCCGGTACCGACGGCGAGAGAGTGGTCATCAGCTTTAGGCGCGAGATCGCCGAGGCGAAGCGCCCGCCCGCCACCCAGCCGACGCGGTAGCCCGGCGCCAGGCACTTCGAGAAGGAGCCGCAGTGCATCACCAGGCCCTCGTCGTCGAGAGCCTTCACGGGCATCGGTGGCGTGCTGCCGAAGTACAGCTCGGCATAGGCGTCATCCTCGAGCATGGGCAGCCGGTGGCGCTTCAGCAAGGCGTAGAGGTGACGCTTGCGCTCATCGCTGAGACTGGCGCCCTGCGGGTTCTGCAGGTGGCTCATGAACCAGCAGGCCTTGATGGGCAGTGTCGCCAGGCGCGCCTCGAGGATATCGAGGTCGATGCCTTCACGAGGATGCACCGGGATCTCCACAGCCTTCAGCTCTAGCCGTTCCAGCACCTGAAGACTCGCGTAGAAGGCCGGCGCCTCGATGGCCACCAGATCCCCCGGCTGAGTGACGCACTGCAGACCCAGGTTCAGCGCCTCCATGGCACCATTGGTGATCACCAGCTCCTCCAGGGGCAGCTGCACGCCGCCGAGCATGTAGCGCAGGGCGATCTGGCGGCGAAGATCGGGATGGCCGGCAGTCATGTCGGTGATCATCGCGTCGGGCGACAGCTCGCGTAGCCCCCGCGCCATGCTGCTGGCCAGGCGCGACAGGGGAAAGAGCTCGGGGCTTGGAAAGGCCGAGCCGAAGGGCACCGTGCTGGTGTCCTGAAGAGAGTCGAGCACCGAGAAGACCAGCTCGCTGACCTCCACCAGGGCGGGATCCGCCCGCTGCACGCAGACCCGAGGTTCCTCCATCAGACGCCATGCGTGTTCGCGCACGAAATAGCCTGAGCGGGCCCGCGCCTTGATCAGCCCCCGATTCTCCAGCAGGTAGTAGGCCTGGAACACGGTCGAGGGACTGATGCCGTGGCGCTGACTAGCCTGGCGCACCGAGGGGATGCGCTCCCCGGGCGCCAGCACGCCCTGACGGATCAGCGTCGCAATCTTGTCGGCAAACTGCTCGTAGCGCTTCATCGGCGTCGATTCCGGCGAGTCGAGGGGCATCAGCATACCTTACTCGAGACGCTCGCCGCGAAAACAGGTTTGGCCTGGAGGAGAAACCGCAGCACAGCAGCCAATGCCGCAACAGGCCGAGCAAAATGCATCTGATATGGTTTTTTGATCGAAAACTGAGTCTGTTGTGCACAGCAACCCGCGCGCATAGTGCAGGCATCGCCAGCCTGCCTTCTCCTGGATACCGATATGACACAACGCATTCCCCTGCACGACCTGGCGCCCGAGGCCGGTGTTGGTCGGCACGACCCCGCCGGCACCCCACCGCGAGGGAGGCCCGCCACGCGCACGCACCTCTACGTCCGCGAGATCCGGGGCGTCTTCCAGCGTCTGCGACGCCGAGCGAACTGGGGTCTGATGGCGCTCTACCTCGTGCTGCCCTGGATCCGCTGGGGGGAGCGCCCCCTGGTCTGGTTCGACCTGCCGAGTCGCGAGTTTCACCTCTTCAGCGCCACCTTCTATCCCCAGGACTTCATCCTGCTGGCCTGGCTGCTGATCGTCTGCGCCTTCGGCCTCTTTCTGATCACCGTGCTCGCCGGGCGCGTCTGGTGCGGCTACGCCTGTCCGCAGAGCGTCTGGACCTTCCTGTTCATCTGGTTCGAGCATCGCCTCGAGGGCCCGCGTCACCGGCGGATGCGTCGCGACCGTGCCCCCCGGCGCTTCGATACCCTGTGGCGCAAGGCCGTCAAGCATGGCGCCTGGCTGACCATCGCCTTCATCACCGGGCTGACCTTCGTCGGCTACTTCACGCCGATCCGCGACCTCGTGAGCGATCTGGCGACCCTCGAGATGGGCCCCTGGGCGCTGTTCTGGATCGGTTTCTTCACGCTCTTCACCTACCTCAATGCGGGCTGGCTGCGCGAACAGGTGTGTCTCCACATGTGTCCCTACGCCCGTTTCCAGTCGGTAATGTTCGACCCCAACACCCTGATCGTCTCCTACGACGCCGCTCGGGGCGAGCCGCGCCGCGATCGTCGGCACAAGGCCGGCGGCCAGAGCGTGCCGACGGGCGACTGCATCGACTGCGAGCAGTGCGTGCAGGTCTGCCCCACCGGCATCGACATCCGCGACGGCCTGCAGTACGAATGCATCGGCTGCGCCGCTTGCATCGATGCCTGCGACGATGTAATGGAGCGAATCGGCAAACCACGCGGCCTGGTGCGCTACACCACCGAGAGGGCCCTGGCCGGCAAGGCCTCGCATATCCTGCGCCCCCAGCTAGTGGGCTACGCCATTGGGCTTGCCGTGATGATCGCCCTGATAGTGGCGTTTATGGTCGAGCGCACGCCCCTGCAGTTCGAGATCGAACGGGATCGCCAGCGGCTGTTTACTCAGGTCGCAGAGGGGCGCGTCGTCAACCACTACACCCTGACCCTGCGCAATCAGGACGACCGGGCGCATCGCTTTCACCTCGCGGCCACCGGCCTGCCGGCCCTCTCCCTGATCGGCCCCGAGGTCATGGCGGTGGAAGCGAATAGCACCCAGCGCTGGCGGGTCGCGCTCGAGGCTGCCCCCGAGGCCCTGAGCCGACCGAGCCACCCCGTCACACTGAGGGTCGTCGCCGCCGGTGACGGTGCCCTGGCGATCGAGCGCGAGACACGCTTCCTCGGGCCATCCGATCCGCACTGAGCGCTGGACAGCGGGTTCAAGGTCCCTCCGGGGCGGCCTCCATTTCACGCTCCAGGCGTTTGGTAACGTCACCGGGCGAACCGGTGCGCCGCGCCAGCAGGTCGTAGGCCACCGGTACCACGAACAGGGTGAACAGGGTGGCGGCGGCCAGGCCACAGAGGATGACGATGCCGATCACCAGGCGCGTCTCGGCGCCGGCACCA
This sequence comes from Halomonas icarae, assembly GCF_009901955.1. Classification (GTDB taxonomy): domain Bacteria; phylum Pseudomonadota; class Gammaproteobacteria; order Pseudomonadales; family Halomonadaceae; genus Halomonas; species Halomonas icarae. The sequence continues at coordinate 190,702 of NZ_WUTS01000001.1, forward strand.
CTGGAGATGATCAGCGGTATGGCGCCGGCCATGGTGGTAACGGCGGTCATCACGATGGGGCGCAGGCGGGTCACCGAGGCCTCCACCAGCGCCTCGTGGAAGCTCCAGCCCTGATCGCGCAGCTGGTTGGCGAACTCCACGATCAGGATGCCGTTCTTGGCGGCGAGCCCCACCAGCATCACCAGCCCCACCTGGCTGTAGATGTTCAGTGACTGGCCGGTGATGTAGAGCCCCAGCAGCGCGCCGCAGATCGCCAGGGGCACGCTGAGCATGATCACGAAGGGGTGCACGAAGCTCTCGAACTGGCCGGCCAGGACCAGGAAGACCACCACCAGGCCCAGGCCCAGCAGGAAGCCGGTGGCACTGCTCGCCTCCTGAAAGTCGCGAGAAGCCCCCTTGACGTCGGTCTGGGCCTCGGGGGGCAGCAGCTCGCGCACCGTCTCCTCCAGATAGCTCAGCGCCTCGCCCAGCGGATAGCCGTCGGCGAGGTCCGCCTCGAGGGTGATGGCACGCAGCCGGTTGAAGCGGTTCAGGGTGCTGGGACCGGCGAAGTCGGTCAGGCTCACCAGGCTGGCCAGGGGGATCAGCTCGCCGCTGCGTTGTGAGCGCACCCGCAGGCTCTCCAGGCTTTGCGGACTGGGCCGTGCGCCGGGCTCACCCTCGAGAATGACGTCGTACTCCTCGCCGTCATCGATATAGCGAGTGGCGGTGCGCCCCCCCAGCAGGGTCTCCAGGGTGCGCCCGATCTCGGTGACGGTGACCCCGAGCTCGGCGGCCCGCTGGTAGTCGATATCGACCTGGAGCTGGGGCTGGGTCTCTTCATAGTCGCTGTCCAGCCCGGTGAGGCGCGGATTGTCCTCGCGGATATGGGCGAAGAGGGTATCGCGCCAGGTCTCGAGCTCCTCGTAGCTGCCGCCACCGAGCACGAACTGCACGGGCTTCTCGACGCTGACCCCGAAGCCCTGACGCATCACCGGGAAGGCACGCACGCCGGGCAGGTCGGCCAACTTGCCACGAACCTCGGCCATGATCGCCCAGGCGGAACGGCGGCTGTCCCAGTCGGCCAGGTTGATGATGACGAAGCCGCTGTTGAAGTTCTCGATATTGCCCCAGCCGAGTGGCGCGCGCACCAGCACGCGATCGACCTCGCCATCCTCGATCATCGGCAGCAGTCGCGCCTCGATCTCGTCCATGTAGTCGAGCATGTAGTCGTAGGTGGCACCGGGGGGGCCGTTGACCAGCACCCAGAAGTTGCCGCGGTCCTCCCTGGGGGTGTACTCGTTGGGCAGCTCGGCGTTGAGCCAGAGCATGCCGCCGATCACCGCCACGAGCAGCGCCATCACCAGCAGGCGTAGCTTGAGGGCGCGCTCGAGCAGGCGGCGATAGATGCAGCGGGAGTGCTCCAGCGCCCACTGCACGCCCCGGGCGAGGCGGCCCTCGTGCAGGCTGGTCGTGAGGAGCTTGGATGCCATCATCGGCGTCAGGGTCAACGCCAGCAGGCTGGAGATGGCCACCGCGGCGGCAAGGGTCAGGGCGAACTCCGAGAAGAGCCGGCCGATATCGCCCTGCAGAAAGCTCAGCGGCATGAAGACAGCGATCAGTACCAGGGTGGTGGCGATCACCGCGAAGGCGATCTGGCGGGTACCGCGAAACGCCGCCACCAGCGGGGTTTCGCCATGATCATGCATGCGCCGATGGATGTTCTCCAGCACCACGATGGCGTCATCGACGATCAGGCCGATGGCCAGCACCAGGGCCAGCAGGGTGAGCAGGTTGATGGTGAAGCCCATCATGGCCAGGGCACCGAAGGTGCCGATCAGGGCGATGGGTACGGTCACCGCGGGGATCAGGGTGGTGCGCAGATTGCCCAGGAACAGGAAGATCGCCACCACTACCAGGCCCATGGCGATAAACAGGGTCTCCACCACCTGGGAGATGGCGCCCTCGACGAACACCGAGGCGTCGAAGTTGAGCGCCAGGGTCATGCCCTCGGGTAGCTTCGGCTGCTGGCGCGCCATCTCGGCCTGTACCTCGCGGGAGATCTCCAGCACGTTGGCGGTGGACTGCTTGACCATGCCCAGACCCACCAGTGGCGTGCCATTGCCCCGGAAGATGGTGCGCTCCTCCACGGCGCCGATCTCCACCCGGGCCACGTCACCCAGGCGTACCAGATAGCCGTTGTCGGCCTTGTCCAGCACCAGACTGCGGAAATCCTCCGGCGTCGCGAAGCCGCGTGGCAGGCGAACGATGAACTGTCGCTCGCTGGACTCGAGGGAGCCGCCGGGGAGCTCGACGTTATCGGCACGCAGCGCATCCTCGATGTCACCGGCGGTGAGGCCCCGGGCGGCCATGGCATCCGCATCCAGCCACACGCGCATGGCGTACTCGCGGCCGCCGCCGATGATGACCCGCGAGACCCCCGGCTGGATGGAGAAGCGGTCCACCAGGTAGCGGTTGGCGTAATCGGTGAGCTCGGCCATGGTGTAGCCCTCACCGGAGAGCGATAGCCAGATCACGACCTGGGAGCTGGAGTCGGCCTTCTCCACCTCGGGTGGGTCGGCCTCGTCGGGCAGATTGCCGGCGGCGTCGGAGATGCGGTCGCGGATATCGTTGGCGGCCGAGTCGATATCCCGGTCGAGGCCGAACTCGATATTGATGCTGGAACGCCCATCCCGGCTCGAGGAGGATATCACCTCGATACCGGAGACCCCGGCGATGCGATCCTCCAGCACCTGGGTGATACGTGCCTCCACCACGCTGGCCGAGGCGCCGGGGTAGCCGGTGTTGACGCTGACGATGGGTGGGTCGATGGTGGGGTACTCCTGCAGCGGCAAACGCTGAAGAGCGAGCAGGCCGAAGGCCACGATCAGGGCGGCCAGCACCGTGGCCAGCACCGGCCGCTGAACGGAGAGATCGGAGAGGCGCATCAGCCGCTGGCCCCCGCCGCATCACGGTCTCGACGCAACAGCTCGGATACGCTGGTGGTGTCGTCGAGAATGCCCAGCAGGCGGGTCGGCTGGCCGTCGCGCACTCGTTCGGTTCCGTGGGCCACCACCAGCTGCCCCGCCTTCAGGCCGGCGACAATTTCGACCTCCCCCTTGCGGCGGGCACCGATGGTGACCTCGCGACGCGTCACGCGATGCTCGTCATCCGGGGCCAGGGTCATCACGAACTGGCGGCGCCCCTCGGGGATCAGCGCCGACTCGGGGATCACCAGAGCCTGGCGCGCCTTACGCTGTACCACCACGTTCATCAACATCCCGGGGCGCAGCTTGCCCTCGGGATTGTCGATCAACGCCCGCACGGTCACGCTGCGGCTTACCGGGTCGACCCGGGTGCCGATGCTGGCGATCTCGGCGCCGAAGACGGTGTCCGGATAGGCGGCGCTGGTGGCGCTCAGTGCCAGCCCCGGGGAGATCTCGCCCAGCGTCAGCTCCGGCAGGGTGAAGTCGAGCTTCATCACGTCGAGCTTGTCCAGGGTCACAAGCTCGGTGCCCGGGGAGACCAGGGTCCCCACGCTGACATTGCGAAAGCCCACACGACCGCTGAAGGGAGCCCGCAGACGGTAGTCGCTGAGCCGCGCCTCCAGGGCCTGGATCTCGGCCTCGACCTGGCGCAGCCGCGAGCGGGCATCTTCCAGATCTCCCCGGGGGGCCAGGTTGCGCTGCTGCAGCTGGGTCAGGCGATTGACGGCATTGCGGCGCTCCTCACGCAACGCCTGGGCGGCGCGCAGGTCGGCCTGGGCCTCGTCATCGGCCAGGCGAACCAGCAGCTGACCCGCCTCGACCTCCTCGCCATCGCGGAAGTTGAGCTGTGCCACGGTATCGGTCACCGTGGCCGAGAGCGTGACGCTTTCATCGGCACGCAGGGTTCCCAGTGACGCCAGTGGGTCGGACCAGGCGTCCAGGTGCGCTTCGGCGGCGATCACCGCCGTGGGCTGCTGCGCCTGTAGCGGTGAGGCCACCGCCAGCAGCAGGCCCGACAGCAGGGTCAGTAAACGAAGGAGAGAGCGTAGCGGCATGGGGGCAATCTTGTCGGTAGGCGGTGGTCGGACAACGATCAACGGCGTTATCGAATAGCTTACTCGGGCGTGGCCATGAGAGTGTGGCAACTTTTCACAACTCGCTTTTCACAAGCCAGCGTGCCGCCCAAAGGAGTCCAATGTACAAGGCTTGTACACCACTGGCCACTCTCGGCGCTCGGCGATGAGGCTGCTAGAATGCGCGCCTCGCCGCAGGCGGTACGGGCAATGGCCGAGAGGAGAGCAGGGTGACATACGATGTAGTGGTGATCGGCGCCGGCGCCGCTGGGCTGATGTGTGCCCTGAATGCCGGCTATGCGGGGCGGCGGGTGCTGGTGGTGGACCATGCCAACAAGGCCGGCAAGAAGATCCTGATGTCCGGTGGGGGGCGTTGCAACTTCACCAACCTCAACTCCACACCGGCCAACTTCTTTTCGGGCAATCCCCACTTCTGCATCTCGGCGCTCAAGCGTTATCGGCCCGAGCACTTTCTGGAGCTGGTCGAGCGCCACGGGGTCGAGTATGTCGAGAAGGCCCCGGGGCAGCTGTTCTGCGCCGACTCCGCCAAGGAGATCCTGCGCGTGCTGCTGACCGAGTGCGACTGGGCGGGAGTGGAGATCCGCCTGAAGACGCGTATCGACTCGGTGGAGCGCCTGGGGGAGGGCGTTCGCCTGGCGACCTCCGCCGGCACGTTCGATGCCGGTGCGCTGGTGGTGGCCAGCGGTGGTCTCTCGATTCCCACCATGGGGGCCAGCGGCTTCGGCTACGAGATCGCTCGCCAGTTCGGGCTGCAGGTGACCGATACGCGTCCCGCGCTGGTGCCCTTCACCCTGACATCACAGTGGAAGGCGCGGGCCGAGGCGCTGGCCGGGGTAAGCTGCGAGGTGGAGGCCCGTTGCCGCGAAGGGCGTTATCGCGAGCCCATGCTGTTTACCCACCGCGGCGTGTCGGGCCCGGCCATGCTGCAGGTCTCCAGTCACTGGCAGCCCGGTGACGAGATCGTGATCGATCTGCTGCCCGGCGAAGACGCCTTCGCCGCGCTATGTGCGGCGCGCCAGGAGACGCCGAAGCGGCGCCTCTCTACCTGGCTGGGCGAGCGCCTGCCCAGGCGTCTCGCCCAGGCGCTGGTGGAGTGGCAGAACGATGACGGCGTGCTGGCCGAGTGTGGCAATGCGCGACTGCAGGGGTGGGCCGAGGCGCTCAATCGCTGGCGCCTCAAGCCCGCCGGCACAGAAGGGTGGCGCACCGCCGAGGTGACCCTGGGTGGGGTGGATACCAGTGCGGTATCCTCGCGGGACTTTGCGGTGGCGGGGTTGCCTCAGCTGCGCTTCATCGGGGAGGTGCTGGATGTGACCGGCGAGCTGGGGGGCCACAACTTCCAATGGGCCTGGGCCAGCGGTGTGGCCTGCGGCCAGAGCCTTTAAGCAGACGGGGTCCTGCCAATCATGAAGAAAGTGCTATTGGTGGCACTGCTGGCCCTGGCGGGGCTCAGCTGGCTCGAGGGGCAGTGGGAGGGGCGCGGCGGTGCAGAGCTCCCTGCCGTGGAGCAGCGCCTGCCGGGACAGGCGCAGATCGAGGCGACGCTACGGCTGATCGAGCGTGGCGGTCCCTTTCCCCACGACCAGGATGGCACGACCTTCTTTAACCGCGAGGGCAGGCTGCCGAAGGAGCCGCGGGGCTACTATCGCGAGTACACCGTGGAGACGCCGGGTCTCTCCCACCGTGGAGCGCGGCGTATCGTGACCGGCGGCAAGCCTCCCGAGGTCTTCTACTTCACCGATGACCACTACGACTCGTTTCGGGTACTGGAGGATCGACGTTGAGCACAACGAGCGAGAGTGGGGTTCTGGCACGCTATCTGAGCGTCCCGGCCCATGCCGGGGTGTACCGTCTGGAAGCCTCGCGGATCGAGACGCCTGTCGAGTCAGTGAGCGAGAAGAGGGGGAGTGCTGTTGCAGGGGTCGACTGGCGTCGGCTGTCGGCGGCACCCTACTGGAGTCGCGAGGCGCTGCTCGATGGCCTGGCGGCGAGCCTGGCGTTTCCCGACCACTTCGGGCGTAACTGGGATGCCGCCTGGGACTGCCTGACGGAGCTAGACTGGGGCGAGGAGCGGGCCCTGGTGGTGTTGGTGCCCGCGGCACCCGCCGATGAGGCCTCCATGGCGGCCTTCGTCGAGTTGATGCAGGATGCCGCCGAGCACTGGGCGGCCCGCGGTCATGCGTTGGTCACGCTGATAATCAGCGAGGCTCAGGTGGCAGCCGCGCTGCAGGCCGTGCCGGTATTGCCGCGGTAATCGGCGAGGTGTCAGCCCAGCAGTCGACGCAGGCGGTTGAACATCAGGGCACTGGCCGTCGCGCGGCGACCATAGCGTATTAGTCGACTATGATTCTTGCCGATCCCCAGCATCAGCACTCCCCCTATGGCATAGAGGGGGACCTTGAAGCGCATCAGTGCATGCCAGCCGCTGTCGATCGACTCGGCGGCGGTGTTCCAGCGGTTGACCGCGACCAGAATGTCCACCCGCTGCTGTTCGATGCGTGCCTCCAGCTCGGCCTTGCGCTGCGCTCGGCTGAGTGGCGCTTCGGTGTCAGCTGTCATGTCGGCCCTCCTTGCGCTCCTGCTCCAGCAGCTCCCGGTCGGTGGCAAGATGCTTGAGGGTGCTGGCAAGCAGGGTGCGCCTGCGCGCCAGCTGCATGACTCGCAGGCATAGCAGCAGGCCGCTGGACAGCAAGACCCCTGCGCTGACGGCGATGGCGGTCAAGCGGTAGCTGTCCCAGAAGAACACGATCACCAGGGTGGTGAGTACCGCGATGCCGAGCAGCAACAGGATCAGTGCCAGCCCCGCGAGCAGCAGCATGCCGACCAGGCGGGCGCGCTCCTCTTCCAGCTCCAGCACGGCGAGACGCAGGCGCGTCTCGCCGCTGGCCAGCAGGCTGCCCAGCAGGCGCCTGCCGGCAGTAAAGACACGCTGAGCCGGTCCCTGGCTGGATGCCATCAGCGCCGTCCGAGCAGCATGCCGATCACGATGCCTACGCCGGCGCCGATGCCGATGCTGGTCCAGGGGTTGTCGCGGACATAGCGATCACAGGCATCGACCTGATGGTCAATGGTCTCCCGCGCATCACCATAGATCTGCTCGCCGCGGGCCTCGAGGCGAGCACGAGTTTCCTTGAGCCGCTTCTCGGCTCTCTCACGCAGCTCCTTGATATTGCCGCGCGAATCATCGGCGGTGGCACTGACCATCTCCTCGATGGTCTGGGTGAGGTGCTGCAGGTCTTCCTTGAGTTGCGCGTTGGTTACCTGATTACGATTTGCCATTCGGGTCTTCCTGTGACGGTGGGTGACAGGTCCAGCATAGCAGCCGACATACGGCTTGGCAGTGAGACCGACAGGGCTAGCGCAGTATGCCGCTATTGGGAGAGAACAGCGGATTGAGGCTGAACCCCAGGCTGAGGCGTTGAGTGACCTGGTCGTAGTCGATGAGGCTCTCGCCGTAGCCATGGTAGTACTGTACATGGGCACGGACTCTACTGTCGAAGAGCGGCCAGGAGTAGTCGAGCTGCCCCCCCATATGGCCGGCCCCGGGGTTGCCGCGCAACAGCAGGCTGAGCTCGTCCTCATCGAAACGCCGGGCGAGGGTGATGTCGCCATAGCCCATGTAGCGCTCGATATCGGGGTTGTCATCATCCCCGGTGGTTTCTGGCAGGCGGTAGTGCGGTGCCAGGCTGACCGCCCAGTCGCCACGCTGGAAGACCGTCTCCAGGTAGAGGCGGTTCCAGCTGCGCGACAGCTCGTTGGAGCGGCCGTTGGATTGATGATTGATGGCCACACGGTTGCGTATATTGGCCCAGCCAAACACCTGCCAGTCGTTGTCGAAGCTGAGAAACACCTCGGGCTCATAGTTGGTCTCGCGGAACGGCGAGGAGTCGTCGGTATTATAGGCCTGCCACCAGCTGCGCTGGGTATAGGCGAAGTAGAGATCACCGGTTTTACCGAACAGTCCTTCGGACAGGGCGACCTTGGCACTGAACTGAAACTTCAGCTCGCTGCGCTCCATTCCATCCTCACCGGTCAAATCCACATAGGAGCCATGATTGGGCTTTCGATTGTAGGTGAGCGGAAACAGGTAGTTGCGCCGGTAGGCGGTGATGGCATAGGGGTTGCGGTTCGAGGCCTGCTCCAGCTGACGCCGGCCGGCGGCCTCGGCCACGGCAACATCGGCCGGGGCTAGCTGCTCCTGAGGCCAGACGAACTCCCTGGCGTTCGATATGTCATCGACTGGCTGGGTATCCATTGCATCGAGCCTGGCCTGCACTGCAGCGGCCTCGGTGTGAAGCTCGGCCAGGCGTGCCTCCAGCTCGGCGCGGCTGGTCGAGTCCGGTGCCGCCTGGGCCGTGCCGACGATCAAAAGAGCCTGACAGGCAAGGGCGGCGGTGCGAATCGGCGGGCGCATGGTGGTTTTCCAGGGTAATAAGGGGCTGGATGATCGTTCTACCACGCCCGGAAGACAAGTCAACCGCCGGCGAGAATCATGATTGCCTTGCGGAGGATGGGGGCACAGAATCGACAGCCAGGAAAACGCAACGGGAGAGGGGCGTGAGGACGGCAACAGCGGGAAGTGCCAGGCAGGGCAGAGGGGTTACAGCGGTCTGTTGGCTGCTGCCATGGGTTCTGCTGGGGTGGATGCTGCTTGCCATGGCGTGGCCGGCACTGGCCCAGCAGAAGCCACTGCCCGAACGGGCCGCCGTGGAGGAACGGCTGACGGCCCTGGAGGAGGGCGCCGGTGAGGCTGGCCCTTCCGGTGAGGAGCAGGCCACGATCGAGCTTCTCAACGCGACACTCGCCGACCTCGATGCCCTGGGCGAGATCGAGAAGCGTCGAGAAGCCCTAGAAACGCGAGTGGATCAGGCACCCGAGGTGCTGCTGCGTCTGGAGCGTGAGCTGGAAGATGAAGCCGCCACCGATCGTGCGACTGCCACCGAGCTGGATGAGCTCACCCTCGAAGCACTGGAAGCGCGCCAGCAGCGAGCGGTTGTGGAGTTGCAGCGGCTCCAGGATCGCCTCGCAGAGGTCAACGCGCAGCTGCTGACGGCTCAGACCCTGCCCGAACGCGCTCAGCAGGCCATCGCCGAATCGATGCGTCGGGTCGAGCAGGCGAGGCGCGATCTTGACGAGCTGGATGTCAAAGATATTCCTGCGGATGATCCCAGGCGCTGGCGACGCCAGGTGGCTCGCGCCCTTGCCGAAGCGCGGCTGCTCTATCATCAGCGTGAACTGGGTACCAATACCCGCCTGCGCGATCTGGATCAGCGACGTCAGGAGCTGCTGTCGCGGCAGCAGTCACGCCATGAGGCGAAGCTTGCGTTGTTGCAGAATGTCATCGAGCGCAAGCGACGGCTGGCCTCCGAGCAGGCCATTGCCGATGCGGTAAGAGACGACCCGCTTCTTGAAGAGGGACACCCGGTGCTGGCGAGTGCTCAGCAGGTGAACCGTGCCCTTAGTCAGGAGCTGCTGCGCGCCAATGATCGCAGCAGTGTACTGGTACGTGACAACCTCACGCTGCGTAGCCAGCTTGATCAGGTGCGCCAGCTGGAACGTAGTCTCAACGAGCAGATCGAGGCGATCCGTGGCTCGACGCTGCTGGCGCGCATCCTGCGTGAACAGCGGCGCGCACTGCCTCAGGTCACCACGCGACGCGATCTGCAGGATGAGATCGCCGATCTGCGTCTTCGCCAGTTCGATCTGGCGAATCAGCGTGATCAGCTGCGTGATGGAGAGCGTCTGGCGAGGCAGCGTCTGCATGAGGCCGGGGTGGCGAGCAGCGAAGCACTGATCGACTCCCTGAAACGGCTGTACCAGTCGCGGCGCGAGCTGGTCGATCGTCTCGAGCAGATCTACGGAAGCTTGCTGAGCTCGGCCATCGAGTTGCAGCTCAATCAGCAGCAGCTTAGGGAGACGACACAGGGCCTGCGCGCCACCATCGACGAGCAGCTGTTCTGGGTCGCCAGCACGCGCCCGCTGGGGCTCGCCTGGCTGCGCCAGCTACCCGACAATCTTGCCCTGGAGTGGCGTGAAGGCGAGTGGCGGCAGGCCTTGCCCACCACCTGGAGTCTTCCCACGACGGGCGCCTTCACGGGACTGCTGCCCCTCCTGCTGGCAATTGGCCTGCTATGGAAGCGTCGGCGCATCCAGGCGCGTCTGCAGGAGTTGCATGAGCAGATCGGTCGTCTGCGCAGCGATACTCAGCTGCACACTCCCCTGGCCATACTGCTCAATGCGTTGATGGCCGCACCGGGTCCCCTGCTGCTGACGGCGGCCAGCCTGGCGCTGCTTGTCGGTGGGGATAGCACCGCCCAGGCGCTGGGCAAGGCCGGGCTGGAGATCTCCCTGGCCTGGGGGGTGGTGGCCTGGTCGCGTCGATTGCTGGTCTCCGATGGGGTGGCCACGACCCACTTCCACTGGCCAGCAGACTACGCCCTGCGCCTCTATCGACAACTGGGTTGGCTGGGTATCACCCTGGTGCCGGTGCTGGGGATTGCCACTCTGGCCCGTGAGTCGGAGTTCGGCCTGAGCAACCGCCCGCTGGCGCTGGGCCTTCTATTGCTGGGCCTGCTGGTGATGAGCGTGAAGATGGCGAGGCTGATCATGGCCCATGCGCCGTTTTTCGGGATCAAGCTGTTTCGCCTGGTGCTGGGGCTGGCGATGGCGGGGGTGCCACTGGTCCTGATCGGACTGGTGGTGAGCGGGTTCGAGTATACCGCGCTAAGCCTGGTCGGCCGCTTTGTGATCACGCTCTATCTGTTGGGACTATGGATCCTGGTCGAGGCGGCGGTAGTGCGAGGATTGGCGGTAGCGGCGCGGCGTCTGGCGTTTCGTCGCGCGCTGGCGCGGCGGCGAGCAGAGGGGAAGGAGGGGGCCGAAGGCGGTCCCGAGGTTGTCGAGGAACCGCCACTCGACATGGAGCAGATCAATCAGCAGTCGTTACGCCTCTCAAAGCTGATCCTGCTGATCGGCTTCGTGCTGCTGCTGTACCTTGTATGGGCCGACCTGCTGACCGTGTTGGGCTATCTGGAGAGGGTGGCAATCTGGGGAGGTGAAGGTGACAACCTGGTCACCGACGCCTTGACGGTGGCGGATGTCTTCACGGCGCTGCTGATTGTGGCGCTGACCGTGATGCTGGCACGCAACCTGCCGGGCCTGCTGGAGGTCAGTGTGCTGTCGCGTCTGGAGCTCAAGCAGGGTAGCGCCTACGCCATCACCTCGCTGCTCTCCTACACCATCATTGGCACCGGGCTGGTGTCCTTTCTCGGGACTCTGGGGGTGTCGTGGGACAAGCTGCAGTGGCTGGTGGCGGCGTTGGGCGTGGGGCTAGGCTTCGGGCTGCAGGAGATCTTCGCCAACTTCGTCTCGGGGTTGATCATTCTCTTCGAACGCCCCGTGCGTATCGGCGATACCGTAACCCTGGGCAACCTTACCGGTACGGTGAGTCGTATCCGCATTCGCGCCACCACGGTGACCGACTTCGATAACAAGGAGATCATCATTCCCAATCGGACCTTCGTCACCGATCAACTTATCAACTGGTCGCTCTCGGATACCGTGACTCGAGTGGTGCTCAGCTATGGGGTGGCCTACGGCTCCGCACCTCACCTGGTGCATCGCCTGCTGCGCCAGGCGGCCCAGGAGAATCCACGAGTATTGGCCGACCCGGAGCCCCAGGTCTTTTTCGTGGCGTATGGGGCGAGTACCCTGAACTTCGAGCTGCGTATCTTTGTCAATGCCCTGGGAGACCGACTATTCGCCACCGACGAGATCAACTCGCGGGTCGGCGAGCTGTTTGCCGAGCATGGCGTCGAGATCGCCTTCAATCAGCTCGATGTACGACTGCACCGTGTCGACGATGGTGTGGAGCGTAGGATGGAGAGCCGAGATTCCGCCCGGCTGGTTGAACGCCACCCGCCCCCCGGGGCCTACGGTGATCCGGGAGACATCGAGACGGGGGATGCCGATGGTGCGGGCGAGGGCGGCCTGGATGGGGAAGCGGATAGCGGTGGGCGCTGAGTCGCATGGCCTTGGCACTCAGCCGCGTACGGCGTAAAGCAGAAACTCGCGGTTGCCGTCACCGCCCCGTATCGGGCTCTCCTGCCAGTGCTGGATGAGCAGGTTGGCGTCCTGGCAGCACTGACGAATGCGTGCCTCCACCTCGGCATAGCGAGCGGCGTCACGAACCACTCCCTGGGAGTCGACCCCGCCGGGCCCGACCTCGAACTGGGGCTTGACCAGGCTGATCAGGCGTCCGCCAGTGGCCAGCAGGGAGGCGAGCTCGGGCAGGATCAGTGTCTGGGAGATAAAGGAGACATCCATCACGGCCAGGTCAGGGGCACCTGCCCGCTGGGCGGCCAGGACTTTCGTCAGTCGCGCATCCGAGGCCATGGCGCGGGCGTTCAGCCCCTCCAGACAGCTGACTCGGGGATCCTCGCGCAGGCTAGGGTCGAGCTGGTCATGCCCCACCTCGATACCGATCACGTGTCGAGCGCCATGGGCCAGAGCGCAGTCAGTGAAACCGCCGGTGGATTGCCCCACATCCAGCACCAGCTGATCCTCCAGATAGAGTCCCAGTGCCTGGATGACCGCTTCCAGCTTTAGCCCCGCCCGGGACACATAGCGCTCCTCGGGGTCATCTGCCACCGTCAGCGGTGTATCTTCCGGCAGCTTCTCTCCCGGCTTGTTCAGTACCCGGTCGGAGTCGGCCAGGCTCACCCGGCCATGGCGAATCAGTCGCTGGGCGCGGGTGCGTGAACGGGCCAGGCCCTGGGTGACGAGCAGCAGGTCGAGGCGAGGCATGGGGGCTCCGGTCGGGAAAAGGGCGCAATTATAGCCCTCGAGGAGCCTGCGTTGCTGAGTAAACTGCCCCCTCGAGAACGCTGACGCCATCATGGATCGGTGGAGGGCCCTTCAGCGGCTTGTAGGTCGGTGGATGGGATGCGGTCGGCCCCCCAGCTGCGATAGAGGTAGTCGGCGACCCGGTCCAGCTCGCTCTGACTGACCTCGGCCAGCTCGCCGCGCTCCAGGGGGTCGTAATGGAAAATATAGAGCCGCGAAGCGAACTGATCGAAGGGCAGGGAGGATTCGCCGAAACGCTCGCCGTGGTCGGCGGTGCTGACCTGGATGCCGTCACCCCAGTCCTGGCCGCTGTCATTGTTGGGGTTGAAGAAGTAGACCCGCATCACCTCGGAAGGGTCGAGGTTGACTCGTAATATGGTAATGGCGTGCCAGCCGATAAAGCGTGCGGCACTGTCGGTGACGGCAATGCCGACGGGCTGCGGGTGAATCAGCGGCTGGTTGCCGTTGTAGTAGGGGTGATAGCTGGCGTAGAAATGGCGCAGGAAAGTATCCAGGTCCTGGATCTGACCGGTGGCAACGTCGACATTGATACGAAAGCCGCGTCCCGACCACCAGCCGTGGAACTCCGGGTTGACCCACCGGTGAGGATCTCCCTCGCGGCCGATGCAGCGTCGACCCATCTCGGCATAGATGCGATCCAGATGGGGAACCACGATCAGTGATACCGGGTCAAGGTCCATGGGCAGGCTCTGGGCCACCCCCGATAGGCTGGCCATGGAGGAGAGTGGCATGCCTTCGAAATGCATGATGATCTCGTCGTCCCGGGCCGCCCAGGCTACCATCTGCAGCAGATAGTCGGGATCGTTGTAGGCCCATATCGAGAGCGCCCGGGCGGATTGACAGGTCGGGTTGTTGCCTTGGCCGATACCCAGCGGCTGACCGAGCATGCACAGTACGCCCTCGAGCAGTCGAGCGCGCGGCGAGACGGCCTCGCCGAAGGCCAGGTTGAGTCTCGCCTTGGACCACTCCGAAAGCGCCAGGCTCAGCTGGCGCCACATGGCCGGTGCGACAGGGGGTTGATAGAGGATGCCACGCTCGAGCATCAAGGCCAGGCCGTAGGCGGCCTGGGGGGTGGCAGAGTGTACGCCGCCGCGAATCAGGGCCGACACCAGCTCGCGATAGCAGAGCAGACAGTCTCGGCCGGTGGAGGAGAGGCCCAGTGCCTCTGCCAGCAGGTGGTCGTTGTGCTCCAGCAGATGGCGCAGCAGCACGGGGTGGTAAGGGGAGACCAGGCCGGTGTCGTGCATCGCACGGGCGAAGCCGGTGGCTTCACCCTGCAGGGCGGTCGCATCCATGCTGGCCAGTCGCTCGCGGTAGACCTCCAGGCCGGGGTCCTCGCGACTGGCGCGAGTAGGGCCGAACAGCGAGCTGACCAGGCGGTCGGCTCCCTGGCCGCTGGCGCCCAGATCGATCGTCGGGTCGGCCTGACAGATGGCGATCTGGGTGATCATCTGCTTGACCGGCCCGACCTGGATCGGGCGCTGTTCGAGTATTCGCCAGATCTCGGCGATCAGGCGGTCAATGATATGTTCATAGCCGATACGCTCGGCCAGATGGCGAAACAGGTGACGGGGCACCTGGGCAAGCCGGCCCTGGGTTTCGCGTTCGGCTTCGCTGGGGGCGCCGAACAGTAGCCACAGGTTGATGGCCATCGTCTGGGTCAGGTAGTGGTGTGCCTGTTCCGCGGAGACCACGGGATGAAGATACTCACCTCTGGCGATCGCCAGAAGGCGCAGCTCACTGAGTGTCTCGATCACCACGACGTTGGGATCGGCACTCTTCAGTGCATGGGTGGTGAGGGTAGGAACCAGATACTGGGGGGTCTCCCAGTCGGAGCCGGCAAAGACGCCGGCCTGCTCCAGCCATTGGGCGCGTGCCTCAACGGCGGCGGCACCGCCCTCCTGAAGCAGCACGCGGCGTGCGGTGTCGAGTACCCGGGGCAGTTTGCCGGGCTTGGCGAAGTCGCGCGCATCGGCAAGCAGAGTGATCGCCGCGTCGAGCTTGTCCAGCAGAAGCTGAAGCTTGGTATCGTCGGGTGGCGTGGTACCGCCACCCGCTTGAGTGTCGTCATGCGTTGTCACGCTGACTCCTTGTCGTCAGGTCGTCATGGCTTCCCATGACGCCTAGATCGTGCGAGGAAATCAAGCTAACGCCCTGGTTGAGGCATTGGTTGAGACCTCAGTTCACACATAGAAGTCGAGCTCTTCCAGGTGCTTGAGCAGCTCTTTCATGCGTGCCGCTTCGTCGCCCTTGAAGTAGACCAGCCCCCAGTGCGTGCCGAAGGCGGTGCGCTTGGTGACCGTTTCCTCCAGCGGCGGCGTGAGCTCGTGGGATTCGAAGTAGGGGTCATCCTCGACCTCTTCGGGAATCTCCAGCTTGCTGACCACGCGAAGCCGCGGGTATACCCCGAAGCAGCCGGCGTAGCCATCGGCGTCCTCGACCTCCCTGGGGAAGAACTCGGCGACCTCGTCCGGCGTGCTCTTGGGGTCAAACACCAGCATCGAGGCCTGGTAGGCATTGAAGCCGTAGACCCGCTCGAGCAGCTCGAAGACCTTGAAGCCCGGCGGACGGTAGGCCACCTCGCCGAAGTACATTTCGCCGTCATTGGTGACGAAGTACTCGGGGTGGATCAGGCCAAACTCGATGTCGAAGGCCTTGATCAGCTTTTCGATCTGGGCGGTGATCTGGGGGCGGTATTTCTCCAGTTCCGGCGAGGCCGGTACGAACACCGAATAGCCCAGGGTCACGTACTCGGAGATATTGAGGAAGACGATCTTGCCGTCATGGATCCACGCCTCGACCGCAAACTCCCATCCATCCAGGTGCGACTCCATCAGCACCGGGAACTCCTCCTCGGGGATGGTATCGACCTCGTCGGGGGTGCGGATGACCCGATGACCGAGGCAGCCGGCCTTGTCGAACGCCTTGAGGTGAATGGGATCGTTGGGGTCGCCGTCGAGCTTGAGCAGGGTCTGGTTGACCCGCTTCAAAAAGCGGATGACGTCGTCCTTGTCGTGGGCCTCCTCAAAGATGCCGACGCGGATGCCACCAAGCTGGGCGCGGCGTTTCATCAGCGCCTTGTCGCGCAGCAGTAGCGACTGCCCATAGAGACGCGGGTTGTCGAGCAGCACCGAGTTGATTGCCCCCGCCCACTCCACGGTCTCTTCGAAGAGCGGGATGGCCACGTTGACGCCCATCTCCTTGAGTGTCTCGGCGATCTCCATGGAGCGATCATTCAGACGCTCGAAGTTCCAAGGCTCATAGGGAATATCATGTTTTTGGCAATACTCCTCTGCCCAGTCGGGCGCCACCACGACATAGCGTCGGTCGAAATTCTCGGCGGCTTCGATGGCGTTCAGGCTCCAGCCCAGCAGAGCGATATAGCCCTTGTTTGGATCCTTCTTCATGCGGCGCCTCCTGTTATTGGCGATGGAGTAAGCCTCCCCCAACGTTTGCTTTTAGAGATGATGACGTAAGGAAGGTGTACCCCCATCCTACATCACCGGGCGCTGACCGACATCCGTGCGGAATTAACGCCTTGTCACGACCGTGACCCTTGCTTGCCTCGTAGCACGCTGCTATAGTGCGCCCGCACTCGAACGAGGCGCTGGTGGTAATACATGCCTATCGCCTCCGACCGAGCCGACATCCTCGCGATGTTACGCTGTGGTGGCCCCGTCGGTCCTCCCGCAACGCTAAGCCGCAAACCCCGCCAGGCCCGGAAGGGAGCAACGGTAGTGGTGGACGCGTGTGCCGGGATGTGGCTGTCGGGGCCGCCTCCATTTCAGACGGACCGGTGGCTGGATCTGCGCCTGAGCCTCTTCTTCTCCCCTCGTTTTTTCTCCTGTCTCCTTTTTCTACCTCTCGCGATCCTTGGTCTCGTCAACACCTACGTTGTGGGATTGTAACCCGCTGTGTGATTGCCAAACGGCCGTTCGTTGGAAAGTCGTATTGGCCCTGGCCGCGATGCGCGCTAAGGTGCAGCCTCGGCCTTTCCAAGGCTGCTCAATCGCTTCTCGATCGAAATAATTTATCAATAGAAGAAGAGGGAACATCATGATGCGGCGTCGAATTCTCTCCGCGGTGCTGGGCTCCATGCTGGTGGCAGGGGTAGCACAGGCCGAGACCGTCAACCTGGGCATCACCCAGATCGTCGAACATCCGGCCCTGGATGCCAGCCGTCAGGGAGCGCTGGATGAGCTCGCCGAGCGCGGCTATGTGGAGGGCGATAACCTCGAGGTCGACTTCCAGAACGCCCAGGGCGACACCTCCATCGCCGCGCAGATCGCACGCAAGTTCGCCGGTGATCGCCCGGACCTGGTGCTGGCGATCAGCACGCCTTCGGCCCAGGCAGCGGCGTCGGCCCTGCAGGATGATACCCCCATCGTCTTCACCGCCGTCACCGACCCGCTGATCGCCAAGCTGGTAAGCGACATGGAGGCTCCCGGTGCCAACATCACCGGGGTGGTGGATGCCCCCCCCCTGCAGGCGCAGCTGCAGCTGATCCGCGACATGTTCCCCGAGGCCAAGCGGCTGGGGGTGGTCTATAACCCCGGTGAGGCAAACTCCGTCTCACAGGCCGAGAAGCTCAATGCGATGGCGCCGGAGCTGGGATTCGAACTGGTCGAGGTGACCGCCTCGCGCACCTCCGAGGTGATGGGGGCCGCACGTAGCCTGGCCGGGCGTGCCGATGCCATCTACGTACCGGTGGACAACACCGTGGTCTCGGCCCTGGAGAGCGTGCTCAAGGTCGGCTACGACGCCGATATCCCGGTATTTACCGGCGACAACTCCTCCGTCGAGCGTGGCGCCCTGGCCTCGCTGGGCTTCAGCTACTACGACATGGGACGCCAGACCGGCGCGATGATCGCCGACATCCTGGGTGGCGAGAAGGCCGGTGATCTGCCGGTAGGCACCGTCGAGAAGCTCGAGCTGATCCTGAACCGAGATGCCGCCGAGCAGATCGGCTACGAGATCCCGGCCGAGTTCGAGGAACAGGCGGTCGAGATCTTCGAGTAATGAGTCTTATAGCCTTTCTGGGGGCCATCGAACTTGGCCTCATCTTCGGTTTCGTGGCGTTAGGTGTCTATCTCTCCTTCCGCGTTCTGGACTTTCCCGACCTGACCGTCGACGGCAGCTTCCCACTGGGGGCTGCCGTGGCGGCGGTATGGATCGTGGGCGGCGGCAACCCCTGGGTGGGAACCGCCCTGGCGGTGGTCGCCGGTGCCATGGCCGGCACGGTGACCGCCTGGATGGCGGTGAAGCTCAAGATCCTCAATCTGCTGGCCTCGATCCTGTCGATGATCGCGCTCTATTCGATCAACCTGCGGGTGATGGGGCGACCCAATATCGCGCTGCTGACCGATGACACCATCTTCACGCCGCTGGAGTCGCTGCCGTTCAGTCGCTATGTCGTCTTTCCGCTGGCGATCCTCGTCGGCCTGGCGGTGGTGACGGTCCTGCTCAACCGCTTCCTCAACAGCGAGGTGGGGCTCGCCATGCGTGCCACCGGAGAGAACGCGCGCATGGCCTCGGGCAACGGCATCAACACCTCGGTGATGGTGCTCTCCGGCATGGCACTCTCCAACGCCCTGGTGGCGTTGGGAGGTGCGCTGTTTGCCCAGAGCCAGGGCAGCGCCGACGTGACCATGGGGGTGGGTACCATCGTGGTGGGTCTGGCGGCGGTCATCGGGGGGCAGTCGCTGATCCCCGGGCGCACCATCCTGATGGCTACCCTGGCATGCATCTTCGGCTCCATCCTCTATCGCCTGATGGTGGCGGTGGCGCTCAATGCCGACTTCATCGGCCTCAAGGCCCAGGATCTCAACCTGGTGACGGCCCTGCTGGTCGGCTTCGCGCTGGTGCTGCCGCGGTTCAAACGCAAGAGGCGTGTCGCATGATCGAACTTCAGGATATCCACGTCACCTTCAACCCCGGCACGCCGCTCGAGAATCATGTGCTCAAGGGGATCGATCTGGTCATCGACGAGGGCGAGTTCGTCACCGTGATCGGTGGCAATGGCGCGGGCAAGTCGACGCTGCTCAATGTACTGGCCGGGGAGGTCATCGCCCAACCGGGGCGGGTGCTGATCGGCGGACGCGACGTCACGCGGTTGTCGGCCTTCAAGCGTGCCGACCTGGTGGCGCGCGTCTACCAGGATCCGCTGGCCGGTACCTGCGGCACCCTGACCCTCGAGGAGAACATGGCGCTGGCCTTCGCTCGTGGGCGGCGCCGGCGACTGGGACGTGCCCTGGACGGAGGCCTGCGCAGCCGCCTGCGCGACAACCTGGCGCGCCTGGGACTGGGGCTGGAGGATCGCCTCCACGACAGCATCGGCCTGCTCTCCGGCGGGCAGCGTCAGGCGGTCAGCCTGCTGATGGCGGCACTGCAGCCCATGGAGATTCTGCTTCTCGACGAGCATACCGCGGCCCTGGACCCGAGAATCGCCAGCTTCGTGCTGGAGCTCTCCGCCGATATCATCCGCGAGCAGCGCCTCACCGCGCTGATGGTCACCCATAGCATGCGCCAGGCGCTGGATGTGGGTCACCGTACCATCATGATGGATCAGGGCGAGGTGGCATTCGACGTCAAGGGAGAACAGCGGGCCGGGCTTCAGGTGCCCGACCTGCTCAAACTATTCGAGCGTGCCCGCGGTGAGCAGGTCGACGACGACTCGCTGCTGCTGGGGTGAGGGGAGGTGACATGCGTATCTATCACTCTGAAATGAGCAAGGCGCGTCGCGCCCGGACCGAGCTCGATGGCGGCCAGCTGGTGCCGCCCTGGGAGTGCCCTGAGCGGGTCGACATGATCCTCGCGGGCCTGCGCAAGGCGGGGTTCACCGAGATGGTCGAGCCGGCCGAGCATGGCCTGGCACCGGTGCTGGCGGTTCACGATGCCGACTATGTCGACTTTCTGGCGACCTGCTGGGACGACTGGCAGGCGCTGGGGCGCGAAGGGGAGGCGATCGCCTGGATCTGGCCGACTCGCACCATGCCGGGGCGGCGAATCCCCAGCTGTGTCGACGGGCGCCTGGGCCACTATGCCCTGGGGGCGGACACTTCGATCTGCGGCGGTACCTTCGAGGCGGCCCAGGCCAGCAAGGATGTGGCGCTCTCGGCCCTTGACCATGTGCTGGCCACAGGCGAGCCGGCCTTCGGCCTGTGTCGTCCGCCGGGGCATCATGCCGCCGTCGATCAGTTCGGTGGCTACTGCTTCTTCAACAACGCCGCGGTGGCCGCCCAGCGGGCGCTGGATGCGGGGTTGTCGCGAGTCGCCATTCTCGATGTGGACTTCCACCACGGCAACGGCACCCAGCAGATCTTCGAGCAGCGCAGCGATGTGCTGTTCGTGTCGATCCACGGCGACCCCATGACCTGCTTCCCCTACTTCATGGGCCACGCCGACGAAGTGGGGGAGGGTGAGGGGGCGGGCTATACCGTCAACTATCCTCTGCCGGAGGGCACGGGTGCCGAGGTATGGTTCCATGTGCTCGAGGCCGCCAAGGAGCGCATTCGTGAAACGGGCTGTGAGCTGCTGATCGTGTCGCTCGGGGTGGACACCTTCGAGGACGACCCGATCAGCGCCTTCAAGCTGAGCAGCGACGACTTCACCGAGATGGGACGCCGCCTGGGGGCCCTGGGATTGCCGACCCTGTTGTTGATGGAGGGCGGTTATGCGGTGGAGGAGATCGGTGTCAACGTGGCCAATGTGCTGAGTGGCATGACGTCCGGGGTTGTCGAGCGGGGTTAAGCCCGCTCGGTCTGTGTCTGCCGGCCGTGCTGGCGCTGCTGGACCTGCATGGCGTCCATGCGTGACTTGAGGGCGCTCTGGGTGGCCTGCAGCGCCTCGGCCCGTATTTCCGCCTTGGTGGCGCGTTGCAGAGCCTCCTGGGCATGCTTCTGGGCTTCCTGCCTGGAGCGCTCCACGGCATCCAGGCGCGCCTTCTGCTCGGCGCGCATCTCGGTGATCTCCTGGCGCTGGCGGGCACGCTCCTCCTGCATCTCCTGCTTGAGCTGCACGATCTGTTCAGTCTTTTCACGTGCCTGCTCGAGGGCGCCATCGCGCTGGCTTTCGGCCACCGCCTGGGCGCGCTCTGCCTTGATGCGCTCCTCCTCGCTGGCGCGGGCCCCGCGTTCGGCGGTCAGGCGTGCCTGCTGTGCCTCCTCCAGCTGTTCACGCAGCAGGGCCACCTGCTGGCGCTGCTCGGCGAGTGTCTGCTGGGCCTTATGGACCAGCTGCCGTTCACGTTCCAGCTCGTCGCGCAGGCGGTCACGCTCGGCCAGCAGGGTGTTGGCGCGCTCATTGGCCATCTGTCCGGCGCGTTCGGTGGCCTCGAGCCGATGTACCAGCTCGTGGTTACGCCTTTCGATGGCCTCGCCGGCCTCGGCCAGGGTCGTGGCGTCGGCGCGTGCCTCATCGGCCAGGCGTCGACCCTCGTTCAGCCCGGTGTTGGCATGGGTCGCCAACTCGCGCTCCAGGGCGTCGATCAATGCCGCGGGGAGACGCGGAGCCGAGGGCTCGGGCACGCTACGGGTATCACGCCAGGCGCTGAGGTGGCGCTGGACGATATTGGGCGAGCCGGTGCCGAGCAGCTCCAGCACCCGTTGCAGGGTGGGGTCGGCGCCGCGATGCTCGAGGTTTTCGGCCGCGGCGGCGACCTGCTCGTAGGTAAGCGATGGGGTGGTGTGTACGCTATCGCGAGATGGGTTCATGGCATCGTCGTCCCTGTAATGATCCATGAGGGCCACACTAGCACAGCCCCACGGCTCCGGGCAGCGCGGCTCGCTTTCCGCGACGCCCCCTGGGCGATAGAATGAGCGCTTCATGCCGGCGCTGCCGGCCTCCGTTTTCCCGCAAGGATATCGCGCCGCATGAGCTATCAGGTTCTGGCCCGCAAGTGGCGACCGCGCACCTTCCATGAACTGGTCGGTCAGGAACATGTCCAGCGTGCGCTGGTCAATGCGCTGGATCAGGGGCGGCTGCACCACGCCTACCTGTTTACCGGCACCCGCGGTGTGGGCAAGACCACCCTGGCGCGAATACTCGCCAAGTGTCTCAACTGTACCGCCGGCGGTCGAGGTGACGAGGGGGTGACGTCCACCCCCTGTGGCGAGTGCGACAGCTGTCTGGCCATCGACGAGGGTCGCTTCGTCGACCTGATCGAGGTGGATGCCGCCTCGCGTACCAAGGTGGAGGACACCCGCGAGCTGCTCGATAACGTGCAGTATGCGCCGACTCAGGGACGCTACAAGGTCTACCTGATCGATGAGGTGCACATGCTCTCCACCAGCAGTTTCAACGCACTGCTCAAGACGCTGGAGGAGCCGCCGCCCCATGTGAAGTTCCTGCTGGCCACCACCGATCCGCAGAAGCTGCCTCCCACGGTGCTGTCACGCTGCCTGCAGTTCACCCTCAAGCATATGCCCCCGGAGCGAATCGTCGACCACCTCGGCAAGGTGCTCGCGGCCGAGTCGGTGCCTTTCGAGGAGAGCGCCCTGTGGTTGCTCGGGCGGGCCGCCGAGGGGTCCATGCGTGATGCCATGAGCCTGACCGACCAGGCCATCGCCTTCGGTCAGGGGCGGGTCGAGCATGCTGACGTGGCAGCCATGCTGGGCACCCTGGATCAGCACCATGTGCTGGCCCTGGTCGAGGCGCTGGCCGATGTGGATGCCGCTCGACTGCTCACCGAAGTGGGCAACCTGGCCGAGCATGCCCCGGACTTCGCCGGTGTGCTCGACGAGGTGACCGGCGTGCTGCACCGGCTGGCCATCGCCCAGATGGTGCCCGAGGCCCTGGACAACGCCCAGGGCGATCGCGAGGCGCTGCTGGCTCTCGCCTCGCGGTTTACCGCCGAGGATGTGCAGCTCTATTACCAGATCGGCATCCAGGGGCGTGGCGACATGGCCAGTGCGCCTGATCTACGTACCGCGCTGGAGATGACACTGCTGCGTATGCTGGCCTTCCGTCCCCAGGGCGTGCCGAGGCCGGCGACGACGCCCCTGCCGCTGCGCGGCAACTCCGAGGGTGGCACGCCCCAGGGGGGCGAGGCCCCACCTGTCGGTAGTCAGGAGGGCGGGGGCAAGTCCGAGGCGCCTCGCCATCCCTCGCCATCGAGTGAGCCCCCTGCCGAGTCGACGGCGCCACCCCCGCCATGGGTCGAGGCAGAGCCTGCGTCTTCACCGAACCCCTCTGCGGCATCGGAGGCGCCGTCACCGGCAGGGCCCACAGCGTCACCTTCCTCTTTCAGGGAGGAAAGGCCATCTGCGGTCACGCGGCCGGCCGAGTCTCACTCGATGGAACAGGAGGCGACCCCATCAGGCGATGCGGAACCGGAGCCGGAGCCGGTCTCGGTTCCCGTTGCCGAGGAACCCGACTCGGCAGCGGTGTCAAACGATGAACCCGCCCCGGCAGCGGTGTCAGACGAGACGAATGGTCATTTCAGCCACTCGGACTGGCTGGCGTGCTTCGAGACGCTGGGCCTGGGGGGGCTGACGCGCAATCTGGCCGCTGGCTGTGTGGTGGAGAAGGATGATGGCGAGCGGCTGCGGCTGCGCCTCGACCCGACGCTCTCCGCCATGCGCGCCGAGATCCATATCGAGCGCATCCGGCAGGCCCTGGCCGAGCACGGCATCACGCGGCGGCTGGAGGTCGAGGAGGGCGAGATCCCGGCGAGTGTCGAGACTCCTCGTCAGCAGGCCGAGCGTCTGGCCGCGCAGCGCCACGCCAGGGCGGTTGAGGCGCTGGGGAGTGATCCCCATGTACAGCAGCTTCAGCGGGTCTTCGGAGCCCGCCTGATCGAGTCCACGGTGAAACCCGCCGGCGACCTACACTAGACGACTATTTACATCACTAGATGACAAGAGAGGACATACCATGTTCAACAAGGGTGGAATGGGCAACATCATGAAGCAGGCCCAGGAGATGCAGGAGAAGATGCAGCGGGTCCAGGAGGAGATCGCTCGTGCCGAGGTGCTGGGGGAGGCGGGCGCAGGCATGGTCAAGGTCACCATGAACGGCCGCCATGACGTCAGCAAGGTGGATATCGATCCCAGCGTCATGGAAGAGGACAAGGAGCTGCTGGAGGATCTGCTGGCCGCTGCGGTGAATGATGCCGTTCGCAAGGTCGAGGCCAACTCCAAGGCCAAGATGTCCGAAGTCACCGATGGCATGAATCTGCCGGCCGGTTTCAAGATGCCGTTCTGATGAGCTTCTCCCCCCTCATCGAGCAACTGATGGAGTCGCTGCGGGTGCTGCCCGGCGTGGGGCCCAAGACCGCCCAACGCATGGCCATGCACCTGCTGGAACGCGATCGCGACGGCGGTCGGCGGCTCTCCTCGGTGCTCGACGACGCCCTGGCACGAGTCGGCTACTGCCGGCGCTGTCGAACGCTCACCGAGGAGGATGTGTGCCAGCTGTGTGCGAGTCCACGACGTGACGACGACCTGCTCTGCGTGGTGGAGTCGCCTGCCGACCAGCTCGCCATCGAGGAAGCCGGCGGCTATCGCGGCCGCTACTTCGTGCTGCATGGCCACCTTTCGCCTCTGGACGGCATCGGTCCCGAGGATCTGGGGCTCGATCGGCTCCTGGCCAGAGTCGGCGAGGAGGGGGTCGAGGAGGTTATCCTGGCCACCAACCCCACGGTCGAGGGGGAGGCCACGGCCCACTATATCGCCGCGCAACTTACCGCCCACGGGGTTCGCCTGTCGCGCCTCGCGTACGGCGTGCCCATGGGCGGCGAGCTGGAGTATGTCGACGGTGGCACCCTGAGTCGCGCCTTCAATGGTCGCCTGCCGTTCCGGAGCGAGTGAGCCTGCGCTCGGTTGCTCCACCCCATTCAACACTGCCGGAACCCTGATGCCCCTGACCCCCGAGATACACTGGATCGATACCCCCGAGGCGCTGGATGCCGCCTGTGAGGCGGTGAGTAATGACGATGTCATCGCCCTGGATACCGAGTTCTTTCGCGAGAACACCTTCTACCCGGTGCCGGCTCTGATTCAATTTTCCGCCGGCGGCGTGGCCTGGCTAGTGGATCCCCAGGCCGTGACATGTACCGCCGCCTTCCGGTGTCTGCTGGCCGAAGGGCCACTCAAGCTGCTGCACGCCGCCAGCGAGGACCTGGAGGTCTTCACGCACTGGGCCGGTGTGACGCCGCGCCCACTGGTGGATACCCAGGTCGCCCAGGGTCTGCTGGGCGACAATCCCGCCATGGGCTATCAGAAGCTGGTGGAGCATTGGGTCGGCGAGACCCTGCCCAAGGACGAGACCCGCTCCGATTGGCTGGTACGTCCACTCTCGGAGACCCAGCTGCAGTATGCCGCCCTGGATGTGGTCTATCTGGTGCAGGTATGGGAGCAGCAGCGCCTCGAGCTCGAGCGGCTGGGGCGTAGCGAGTGGCTTCAGGCCGATGGTGAGGCGATGCTGGCCCAGGCCGAGCGCAGCGTCGAGGCCGATGGGCAGTGGTATCTACGCCAGCGTCAGCTGTGGCGCCTGGCGCCGCGTCAGATCGAGGCCTACCGGCGGATGACCATCTGGCGCGAAGGCGAGGCCCGCGCTCGCAACCTGCCGAGGGGCTGGCTGGTGCATGATCGAGTATTGTTCGCGATTGCCGAGGCGATGCCCCGGAATCGCCATGAACTGGCGCGGATCGAAGGTGTCAAGCCGAGTCTGGTCAAGCGCGACGGCGACACCCTGCTGGCACTGGTGGCCGAGGCGCAGCACCTTGATGAGACCGAGCTCCCCGGCGAGCTGCCATCGCCCATGGAGCCCGAGTTCAAGCGTGGCATCAAGACGCTGAAGAGGGTGGTGAATGCCGAGGCCGAGGCGCTAGGTGTTGCCCCGGAGGTACTGATGCGTCGCCGCGACCTGGAGGCCCTGCTGGTGGCCCATCTGGAAAAGCGTGACCCGCCGCTGCCGACGGGGTGGCGCGGTGAACGCCTGAACACGGGGCTGATAAAGGCCCTGGAGGAACTACCGAGATGAGTGATGACCGGATGTCCGGCAACCGCCTGCTGTGCCAGGTATTCAAGAGTTCGCGCAAGGATGAGATGTATCTCTATGTCGACAAGCGCGAGGGCACGCAGCGCGTTCCTGCTCCCCTGCTAGAGCGTTTCGGCAAGCCGGTACCGGCCATGACGCTGATCCTCAGCCCCGAGAAACGGCTGGGGCGCGCCAGTGCCGTGGAGGTGATGCAGGCGATCCGTGATAACGGCTTCTATCTGCAGTTGCCCCCGGCCAAGGAGGAGTATCTGCTGGATCTATATCGCACCCCAACTCAGGCGCGTTACTGACCCAATGTGTCCGGCATCGGCCGCGATAAACAGTGTCGCGCCCGACGACGCACAAACTCCGTTCAACCCAGGGGCGCCGGGGGCAGGCCGAAGAGGAGGTCCTACGCCAGGGAAGGCGTCGGTAGCGTACAGGGAGGTATTCACAGCGCCTCCTCGCAGGCCAGCCGCCGGTTCAGCCCCGAGATGCCTGCTGTTCAGCAGGAAGACTGGAAGGTGCCATGCGAGAACGTTTCTGGGAGCACTACCCCCTCGAAGAGCTGACCGCCGAGGAGTGGGAGGCGCTCTGCGACGGGTGCGGTCAGTGCTGCCTGCTCAAGTTCCAGGATGACGAGACCGGCGAGCTGGCGGTACTCAACCTGGCCTGCGAGCTGCTGGATATCCAGAGCTGTCGCTGCAGCGACTATCCCAACCGCCTGGAGCGAGTGCCGGAGTGCACCCAGCTGACGCCGGAGCGAGTGGACGAGTTTCGCTGGTTACCGCGCTCCTGTGCCTATCGGCGGGTCGCCGAGGGCCGCAAGCTGGCCGCCTGGCATCCGCTGCTCAGCGGAGATCCGGAGCGCGTTCATCGCAAGGGCGTCAGCGTTCGCAACTTTGCGGTCAGCAGCAGAGGTGTCCCCGAGGAGCACTACGAGGACCATATCATCGCGATCCTGCCCATCGACGGTTGATATCGCCAACCCTTCACCACGATACCGTCATCACACTATGCCTGTGACGCCTCGCCGGTTGGCGTCCGGTCCCCCTCTGCTTGTCACCGTTGTTTCATGGCTTCGTTCTATGGCGCCGACCACCGCCGGGAACTATGCTTTGATACGCGTAACAGTTTGTTTTTGACATGGGCATATTTGCCCAACGCATAGACGCCGCGTGGTGAGAGGTGCGGGGTCAGGGGGGCAATCATGAAAGGCTTCAGGAAACTAGCGTTGGCCATGGCGGTGGGTGCCCTGGCCTCGTCCAGCGTTGCGGCGCAGTCCTCTTCGTGGAGCGGCGACCCGCTCAGTGATGATGAGTTGGCTGAGATGTTCAATGACCTCATGAATGAGGGCCGCGTGCTCGATAACCAGGAGATGGCGCAGCTTCAGTCTTGGCTGCCGACGCGGCTTAGCCCCGAGCAGCTGCTGTTGCTCTATCCGCCGAGCGCTGGCGATGCGGAAATGGGACAGTCCAGCCCAGATGAGGGTGGCGGTGTCGTTTTGGCTGCCAGCAACGACGTCAGTGATGACGGCTCCGATGATGGAACGGATGATGGCTCCGATGACGGAGCGGATGATGGCTCCGATGACGGAGCGGATGACGGCTCCGATGATGGAACGGATGACGGCTCCGATGATGGAGCGGATGACGGCTCCGATGATGGAACGGATGACGGCTCCGATGATGGAACGGATGACGGCTCCGATGATGGAACGGATGACGGCGGTGGCGAAGGTGGCGGCTCCGGTGGGGGCGGCTCGGGGGGGGGTGAAGGTGGCGGTTCCGGCGGTGGCTCGGGTGGCGGTTCCGGTGGCGGCTCCGGCGGTGGCTCCGGCGGCGGTTCCGGCGGTGGCTCGGGTGGTGGCTCGGGTGGTGGTTCCGGCGGCGGCTCGGGTGGTGGTTCCGGCGGCGGCTCGGGTGGTGGTTCCGGCGGTGGCTCGGGTGGTCGTTGACACCGCGCCATGCACTTTATGCGCATGTCACAGGGACCCGGTTTCGGCCGGGTCCCTGCCGTCAGGGCGCTGTCATCAAGCATCAAGACATCATGCCTACTGATCTGCCAGACCCAGCGCCCAGAGGATAAAGGCGTCCTGGCGGGCGCCGTCGTGCCACGCCTTGAAGCGTCCGGAAGCCCCACCGTGGCCGGCGGCCATATCGGAACGCAGTAGCACCGGCCCGCGAGCGCTGCCCAGCTCGGTGAGTCGGGCATAGAGCTTGGCCGGTTCCCAGTAGGGTACCCGAGTGTCGTGCCAGCTGCCCTGCAGGAACAGTGCGGGGTAAGGGGCCGCCTCCAGATTGTCCAACGGTGAATAGTCGGCAATACGTCGACGGACAGCGGCTTCGGCGGGGTTGCCCCACTCGGTGTATTCGGCGGTGGTCAATGGCAGGTCGGGGTTTTCCATGGTGCGCAGTACATCCACGAAGGGTACATCGAGCACCGCCGCACAGAACGCCTGCGGCGCCAGGTTGAGGCTGGCACCCACCAGCAGGCCGCCGGCGCTGGCACCGTAGGCGGCGATACGCTCACCGTCGCTGATACCGTGCTCCACCAGGGCGTCGCGTGATGCCAGAAAGTCGTGGAAGCTGTTGGCCTTGTGTGCCAGCTTGCCGGCCAGGTACCAGGGTTCACCGCGGTCACCGCCGCCTCTGACATGGGCCACGGCGAAGGCCACGCCGCGAGAGAGTAGCTCCAGGCGGGCCACCGAGAACCAGGGGTCGAGTACCTCACCATAGGCGCCATAGCCGTAGAGCAGAGTCGGCAGAGTGTGACCGACCCGATCGGCGCGCATTACCACCGAGATGGGAATACGTTCACCATCGTGTGAGGTGGCCCATAGTCGCTCACAGGCGAGTTGTTCGGGTTTGAGGTCGCCATGAACCGGCTGCTGCTTGAGCAGGCGACGCTCGCCGCTGTCGAGGTCGTACTCCACCCAGCTTGCCGGCAATACAAAGGACTCTTCGACCAGACGCAGTCGGCGACTGTCGAAATGGGGCGTGTCGCCCAACGCTTGACTGCAAGGTGTCTCCGGTAGCGGGAGGCGCTCGTCTCGGGTAACGACATGCTCGGGGTCGAACTCCAGGACCCTCAGGTGTACCTGGGCCTCGTTATGGTCGCGCTCGGTGGTCACGACTCCCCAGCAGAAGGCATCGACTCCCTCCAGAGTGTAATGGTCGCGATGGGGAATCAGCGGTTGCCAGTGCTCGGCATCGGCGGCCATCTCAAGAGATGATTCAGCCAGTCGGTCGAGCCGAAAGTGGGGGGCGCCGCGGTTGTGCAGCAGGTAAAAGTAGCCGGGGCGGTGGTCCAGCGCGACTTCCACGCCGCTCTCGCGGGGGCGCAAGCAGCGCGGTGGGGTGGCCGGCGCCCGAGCCGGTATCAGGTGGCACTCGCTGGTATCCTTGGAGGCGCTCTCGAGCACCAGCCACTCCCGGGAGCGTGTCTTGCCCAGTCCCAGCCAGAACTCGGGGTCCTCCTCGCGCAGGACCAGAATCGGCTCGTCAGCCACCCCCTCGTGCAACCCCAGGCGCCATACGCTCTCGGGACGTTGAGTGGCATCATAGCGGGTGAACAGCAGGGTGGCGTTGTCCTCTGCCCAACTCAGCTCGGCGCCGATGTTCTCCAGCAGGTGGACGGGTTCTCCATCAGGGAGCCGCACCAGAAGGAGGTCGAATCTCTCATCACCGGTGGTGTCTTCGGTCCAGGCCAGCCAGCGTTCGTCCGGCGAGAGGGCCATATCGCCGAGCTCCAGAAAATCGTGGGCCGCGGCACGTGCCTCAAGATCAAGGAAGGGTGTGGCGCGATCGGGTTCTTCGTTGGGATGTCGCCACCATACAGGGTAGTCGGCGTCGGCCGCGGTCTCGCTCCAGTAGGTATAGTGGTCCAGCGGGGTGCGCAGACCATGCACGGCAAGCTCGCGACGTGCGAGATGGCTGTGGTAGAGCCGTTCGACCAGCGGCTCCAGGGGGCTAAACCAGGCATCACACTCGGCATTGGCGGCCTCCAGGAAGTCGGTGACCCCCGAGTCCTCGCGCTGCTCAAGCCAGTGCCACTCGGGGTCTTCTGGGCGGCGGAAGCGGGCGACGGGAGAAGCAGAGGAGTGCTCAGGGCGCTGTGGCGGCTGTGCTTTCATGGCGCGGGATGTACCATACTCGGATAAGTGAAAAGTGAGGTGGCAATGCCTATTACCGAATCGATGAGCCTACTATGGCTGAGCTACGGCGTCTTGTCGCTGGTGATATTGCTCACCGGTTATCTGGGGCTGGCCTTCCTGCCACGATTGTTGAGATTGCCAATCACCTGGCTGGTGGCGGGTGTCATGTGGATGCCCGCGCGTTTTCAACTCCCGCTGCTTGAAGATGGGGATGTCTACACCGGCTTTGCACCGGCAGTTGTCGTGGCCGCGGTTGCCTTTCTCGAGCGCAACGCCGACGCGTTGATGCCGGCCCTTGTCCTGACGCTGCTGGGTGCGGGGTTGGGGGCGCTCTTCGGACTGCTGCTGTGGTGGCGTGGCAGGGGCCCCAGCAAGTCGGTTTCCCCGGGAGAGCCTGAGAATGGCGCTGGTGTCGGTCCGCGTGGTGCCGTACGGCGAGAGCCGGTGGTCGGCCAGGGGTGACCGAACCAGGGGTAAGCGAATAAGGAGGCCGGGATGGCCAGCAGAGTCCGGGACAGGGCAGGGCGGTATATGGGTGCCTGGCTGGTGCTCACCTTCCTGTGCGCACTGGCTCCCGCCGTGCTGGCACAGCCGGTCGAGGAACGGCCCGAGGTGCGGGTGATCATCGATGTGTCGGGCAGCATGCGCGCCAACGACCCGGATCGTCTCAGGGCCAGCGCCCTTGAACTGCTGGTATCGCTGCTGCCCGAGGGCACCTCCGCCGGAGTCTGGACGTTCGGCGAGACGGTGGCGAATCCGCTGCCATCCGGAGAGGTCAATGCCGTCTGGCGACGTCGAGCTCAGGCGCTGGGCCCTGCGCTGGCGGGTGTGCAGCCCTATACCGATATCGAGGCCGCGGTACGCCGCGCCGCGGCGCCAGCGGCCGATGGCTGGCGCCACCTGGTTCTGCTGACCGATGGCGTGATCGACCTGCCCCCAGCGCGAGGCTCCAAGCCCGAGGTGGATGCGGCCTCGCGTCGAGAGCTGCTCGACGAGCTGGCAGTGGAGCTTGCCGATTCCGGGGTGGTCGTGCATGCCATCGCCTTCTCCGATCAGGCCGATATGGCTCTGGTGGAGTCGCTTTCCCGCACTACCGGTGGTTTGCCCGCCCTGGTAGCGTCTCCCGAGAGCCTGCTCGTCGCCTTCCTGGACATCGTCGAACGCATCTTTCCCACCGACCGTGTTCCCTTGGAGGGTGGACGCTTTCATATAGAGCCCGGCATCGAGACCTTCTCGGCGCTTCTCTTCCACGACCCCGATGCCGAGCCGCTGATGCTGTTGGGGCCGGAGGGCAGGGAGTATCGTGCCGACGCGCCACCCCAGGGGTGGCGATGGCAGGTAGAGCCTCGCTTCGACCTGCTGCGGGTTCCCGATCCCATACCCGGCGAGTGGCGCATAGAGGGCGAGGTGACCGAGCAGAGTCGCATCGGCGTTACCTCGGCACTGACCCTGCGTACCGGGGAGTTACCTGCCACGGCCTTCCTGGGCTTCCCAATACCGGTAGAAGCCTGGCTCGAACGCGATGGTATGCCCTACACAGACGAGCTAGAGGGGCTCTCGTTGCGTGCCGACCTCGCCGCTGCCGATGGCGAGGTGTGGGCCACGACCCGGCTTGCCCACGACGGCGAACGCTTTCGTGGCGAGCTGCCAGCCCCTACCTTGCCGGGGGGGGCGCGTCTGGTGATCACGGCCGAGGCCGAGGGGATGGTCCGTCAGCGCAGCCAGGCGATCAACCTGCTGGCCCCACTCGAGGCGAGCCATCAGCCCGAGTCGCGGCGCGTGGTGCTGACCGCTCGCCACCCCGAGCTGGCTCATCATAATACGCGTCCCTGGGCGGAACTGGCCGGGGAGCGCCTCGAGATCGAGCCCCGGGGCGAGCGAAGCTGGATGGTCGCCCTGCCCGAACTGGATGACAGCGTCAGTCGCCCCCTGAAGCTGGGCGCCGAGGTGCGCCTTCAGGCCCAGACCCATGAGCTGCGTCTGCCCCCCCTGATGCTGTTTGCCGAGTCTGCCACCGGCCTCGACCTGGCCAGAGGACGTGGCGAGCTTTCTGCCGAGCGTTTCCACCAGGATCTGGCCGCCGGTCATGGTAGAGACGCTGACCCTGGTGGTGTCGTCGAGCGATTTGTCGGGGCTATCAATCGGGGGGTTGCGTCCGGGGTAGAACATTGGCGCACCAGCTGGCAGCCGCGGCTATCGGGGCTGGCCGCCAGGCCGCTGGTCTGGGCGCTGGCCGGCGGCGCTGTTTTGATAGTGATACTGCTGTTCTTGTTACGCGGTCGTCGCCAGCGGCGGCGTCCTGCCCATCGGGAGGATCCCCATGTGTGAACTGTTGGGCATGAGTGCCAATGTGCCGACCGATATCTGTTTCAGCTTTACCGGTTTTCTGCACCGGGGAGGGGGGACAGGACCGCATCGCGACGGCTGGGGAATCGCCTTCTACGAGGAGGGAGGCTATCGCGACTTTCGTGACCCGCACCCCTCGGTGCGCTCGCCCATCGCACGCCTGATCTGTGATTATCCGATCAAGTCGCATATCGTGATCAGCCATATTCGCCAGGCCAATGTGGGACAGGTGCGGCTCGCCAATACCCATCCGTTTGTCCGCGAGATGTGGGGACAGCCGTGGTGTTATGCCCATAACGGTCAGCTCGAAGGGTGGCAGTCGCTCCCCCTCTCCTTCTATCGCCCGGTAGGGGGTACCGACAGCGAGCACGCCTTCTGCTGGTTGCTGGGCGAGCTGCGCCGCGGTTTCCCTCGGCGTCCCGAGAACGCAGAGCAGCGCCAGGCCTTGTGGCGCTTGCTTCATGAGCTCTGCGAACGGCTCCGGGGGTTGGGGGTATTCAATCTGCTGCTTGCCGATGGTGACTATCTCTACACCTACTGCTCCACCAAGCTGGCCCATATCACCCGGCGTGCCCCCTTTGGCAGTGCGAGCCTGTCGGATGCCGAGCTGACGGTGAATTTCGCCGAACATACCACCAGCCGCGATATTGTCTCGGTGATTGCCACCGAGCCGCTGACCGATAATGAGGCCTGGGAGCGGATGGCGCCCGGTGAGCTGCTGGTGTGGCGAGATGGTCAGATACAGGCCCGTTTTGGCCAACGCGAAGAAGCACGGGACGCGCCAGGTCAAGAATCTAAACAGGGGTTTTAATCAATCGTTTTACAGCGCGGCAGGCACGGTAGTAAGGTAGCCTCGGGATAACAAGAAGCGTCGATGTCATATCGTCGATACTGCGGAGACACGTGATGAGTGAACATGCCCACGCCCCCATTCTCGAAGGCCCCGAGCTCAGCGGCATGGAGGCGTACCGGTCGGTCACCGACATCTTCCACGCGGCGGTGGGCAAATATGCCAAAAAGCCCGCCTTCAGCTGCATGGGGCAGACGCTGAGCTTCGCCGACCTGGAGCGTCTCTCCGGTGACTTCGCGGCCTGGCTGCAGCATGAAACCACCCTGCAGCCAGGTGATCGCATCGCCATTCAGCTTCCCAACCTGCTGCAGTTTCCGGTGGCGGTGTTCGGTGCCATGCGTGCCGGCCTGGTGGTGGTCAACACCAATCCGCTCTATACCGAACGCGAGATGGCCCACCAGTTCAAGGATTCGGGCGCCAAGGCGATCGTGATACTCGCCAACATGGCAGGCAAGCTCGAGAAGATCCTCGATCGTACCGATATCCAGCACGTGGTGGTGACCGAGCTTGCGGATCTGCATGGCTTTCCCAAGCGACCGCTGATCAACCTGGCGGTCAAGCACCTCAAGAAGCTGGTGCCGGCCTATCGGCTTCCCGGCCACACGCCACTGCGCCAGGCCCTCAAGGTGGGAAGCGCCCAACAGCATCGCGAAGTGGAGCGCGAGCTCGATGATGTGGCGGCACTGCAGTACACCGGGGGGACCACGGGCCTGGCCAAGGGCACCATGCTGACCCATCGAAATCTGGTGGCAAACATGATCCAGGCCGGCCAGGCCATCGGCCCGGGTCTCGAACATGGCAATGAGGTGGTGATCGCGCCGCTGCCGGTCTATCACATCTATACCTTTACGGTGAACTGCCTGTTTCTGATGGAGACCGGCAACCACTCGCTGTTGATCACCAATCCGAGGGATCTCCCGGGCTTTGTGAAGGAGCTGCGCAAGGTGCCCTTCACCGCCTTTATCGGTCTCAACACCCTGTTCAATGCCCTGTGCAACCGCGAGGATTTCCGCTCTCTGGACTTCTCTCGCCTGCACCTGACCATCTCCGGGGGCATGGCCCTGACCAGGTCGGTGGCCGAACGCTGGAAGGAGGTCACCGGCTGCGAGATTGCCGAAGGCTATGGGCTGACCGAGACCTCTCCGGTGGTCAGCTTCAACCCCGTCGACGCGATACAGCTGGGGACCATTGGCAAGCCGGTTGCGGGTACTCGGGTCAAGGTGGTGGATGCCGATGGCAATGACCTGGCCTTCGGGGAGCCGGGTGAGCTCTGTGTTCAGGGTCCTCAGGTCATGAAGGGGTACTGGAACCGTGATGACGAGACCGCTCAGGTGATCGATGCACAGGGCTGGTTCCATACCGGGGATATTGCCGTGCTGCAGGAAGATGGCTATATCCGCATCGTCGACCGCAAGAAGGACATGATTCTGGTCTCGGGCTTCAACGTCTATCCCAACGAGATCGAGGACGTGGTGGCACAGCATCCCGATGTGCTGGAGGCGGCGGCGGTGGGGGTGCCCGATGCTGCCAGCGGCGAGACGATCAAGCTGTTCGTGGTGCCCCGTGGCAGCGCCGAGATCGACCCCGAGGCGTTGCGCGCCTGGTGCAAGAAGCAGCTCACCGGCTACAAGGTGCCGCGGGTCGTCGAGGTGCGTGACGAGCTGCCCAAGACCAATGTAGGCAAGGTGCTGCGCCGCCAACTCAGGGACGAGGAGCGGGAGAAGGCCGGCAAGGGCGACTGAGTCCCCGTCATCGATTGGCCGCCGCTGCGGCCGCGGCGTTACAATAGGCCGCCCGCGTCGGAGTCTCCGGCGCGGGCTTTGTTGTCATCCCTTGATACCAGCCCCTAGTTGCCAGTCCTTACCGGAGTCGCCGTGCCCGACGAGACCCCTGCCATCACCTCACAAAGCCTTTCCGATGCCGAGCGACTGCGCCAGTTGCGCCTCGGACTGGATAGCGTGCTGTTGCGCGACCACCCGAACCTGGAAAAGCGCCTCAAGGGACTGTCGCGTCGCCTGAAGGAGGGCAAGCCGGTGGATCGCGGCCTGGCCGAGGTGGAAAAAGCCATGGCGCGCTCTCGCGGCCTGATGGAGCGCCGTACGGCCCGGCCGGTCACGCTCAACTACCCGCCCGAGCTGCCAGTGGTAGAGCATCGCGAGGATATCCTGGCGGCCCTTCGCGACCATCAGGTGGTAGTGGTGGCCGGCGAGACCGGCTCCGGCAAGACCACCCAGCTGCCCAAGCTCTGCCTGGAGCTTGGACTGGGGCGGCGCGGACTGATCGGCCATACCCAGCCACGCCGGCTGGCCGCTCGCTCGGTCGCCACGCGCCTGGCCGAGGAGCTCGAGACACCGTTGGGCGAGCAGGTGGGCTACCAGGTGCGCTTCACCGACCAGAGCGGCGATGACACCCTGGTCAAGCTGATGACCGACGGTATCCTGCTGGCCGAGACACGACACGATCCGGACCTGCGCCGTTACGAGGCGATCATCATCGACGAGGCTCACGAGCGCAGCCTCAATATCGACTTCCTGCTCGGCTATCTGCGCCGGCTGCTGCCGCGGCGCCCCGATCTCAAGGTGATCATCACCTCGGCGACCATCGATGTGGAGCGTTTCGCGGCGCACTTCGCGCTGCCAGGTGCCGAGGGAGAGGCGACACCCGCGCCGGTGGTGGAGGTCTCGGGGCGCACCTACCCGGTCGAGGTGCGCTACCGACCGCTGGTGCGCGAGGCCGATGACGAGGAGGACCGCACCCTGCAGGAGGGGATCCTCCACGCCGTGGAGGAGATCGAGCGTATCGAGCGCGAGAAGGGGTGGCGTCATGGCCCCCGTGATGTGCTGGTCTTTCTGCCCGGTGAGCGCGAAATCCGTGAAACCGCCGACACCCTACGGCGTGCCGATCTGCGTGGCACCGAGGTCCTGCCGCTCTATGCGCGGCTCTCCAATGCCGAACAGAATCGGGTCTTCGCCCCCCATGCCGGTCGACGAATCGTGCTCTCCACCAACGTCGCCGAGACCTCGCTCACCGTGCCGGGCATCCGTTATGTGATCGATCCCGGCCTGGTGCGTATCAGCCGCTACAGCTACCGCTCCAAGATCCAGCGCCTGCCGGTGGAGCCGGTCAGTCAGGCCAGCGCCAATCAGCGCAAGGGGCGCTGCGGGCGTATTGCCGAGGGTGTATGCATTCGCCTCTATGACGAGGAGGACTTCCTCGCTCGTCCCGAGTTTACCGATCCCGAGATCCGGCGTACCAATCTGGCCTCGGTGATCCTCTCGATGTTGTCGCTCAAGCTTGGCAGTATCGAGGCGTTCCCCTTCGTCGACCCGCCGGATGCGCGCTTCATTACCGACGGTTTCAAGCTGCTGTTCGAGCTCGGCGCGGTCGACCAGGAAAGCCGCCTGACCCCCATCGGACGCAAGCTGGCCCGACTGCCCATTGATCCGCGACTGGCGCGCATGGTGCTGGCCGGTGCCGAGCAGGGCGGGCTGCGTGATGTGCTGGTCGTGGTGGCAGGCCTGGCGGTGCAGGACCCCCGTGACCGCCCGGCGGACAAGCGCCAGGCCGCGGACCAGGCTCACCGCCGATGGCAGGATCCCGAGTCCGACTTCATGGCGCTGCTCAACCTCTGGCACGGTTTCGAGGCCGCCCGGGAAGAGCTCTCCGGCAACCGTCTCCGGCGCTGGTGCAAGGAGCGCTACATCAACTACCTGCGCATGCGCGAGTGGCAGGATACCTTCCGGCAGCTGCGTCAGCTGCTGCGCGACATGCAGATCGAGGTGCCGCCACCGGCGCCTCTTCCCGTGGCCGATGAGGGTGAGCCCACGGAGGCCAGCCGTGAGGCGAGACGACAGAGCAGCGTGGCGCTGCATCGCGCGCTGCTGCCGGGGCTGCTCTCCCACCTGGGTTTGCTCACCGAGAATCGCGACTACCTGGGGGCGCGCAATCGCAAGTTCGTGATTCACCCGGGGTCGGGGTTGGCCAAGAAGTCGCCCAAGTGGCTGATGGCCTTCGAGCTGGTGGAGACCACGCGGCTTTTCGCCCGCACCGTGGCGAAGATCGACCCACGCTGGATCGAGCCCGTGGCCGGCCATCTGGTCAAGCGCAGCTACGCCGACCCGCACTGGGAAATGAAGCGGGCCCAGGTGGTCGCCAGCGAGCAGGTCACCCTCTTCGGCCTGCCCATCGTCAGTGGCAGGCGGGTGCACTATGGGCCCATCGCACCGGCCGAGGCCCGGGAGCTGTTTATCCGCCGGGCCCTGGTGGAGGGGGAGTTCAGAACCCGTGGAGAGTTCTTTACCCACAACCGGGCGCTGATCGAGGAGGTCGAGGATCTCGAGGATCGTGCGCGCAAGCGCGATATCCTGGTCGACGAGGAGAGCCTGTTTGCCTTCTACGATGAGCGCATCCCCGCCGAGATCCATCACGGCAAGGGCTTCGAGGCCTGGCGCAGCAAGGCCGAGCGCGATGACCCCGGCATCCTCAAGTTCGACCGGGATGCCCTGCTGGCGCGGGAGGCCAGCGAGGTCACCGCCAGCGACTATCCGGATGTACTCTCGCTCAATGGGGTGCGCTACCCCCTCGACTATCACTTCGAACCTGGAGCGGTGGACGACGGGGTCACCCTCACCGTGCCGGCGGCGATGCTGCCACAGCTGCCGCTGGCACGGCTGGAGTGGCTGGTGCCGGGCATGCTGCGCGAGAAGTGCATCGCCCTGATGAAGTCGCTGCCCAAGTCGGTGCGCCGCCAGGTGGTGCCGATCCCCGACTGGGTCGATGCCGCCCTGGAGGCCATGGTTCCCGATGATACGCCGCTGACCGAGGCGCTGGGCGAGTTCCTGCGCCGCAGAACCGGGGTGCGGGTGCATCCCGATGACTGGCGCCTGGATCAACTCGACCCTCACCTGGTGATGAACCTTCGGGTGGTGGATCACGCCGGTGAGCTCCTGGGGCAGGGGCGCGATGCACGTGAACTGGAGCGGCGCTTCGAGGCGGCCGCGGGGGAGGGCGCCCGGGCCCTGGCACGGCAGGCCAGTGTGGCCGATGACCTGGAAGGCCTGCCCGCGGAGGGGCTTCCCGAGTCTCGGGTGACCACTCAGGCGGGCATTCGTGTCGAGGCCTTTCCGGCGCTGGTGCCCAGGGGGGATGCCTTCGGGGTGGAGCTCTTCGATCATCCCGACAAGGCGCGTCAGGCGCATCGCGATGGCATCGTGACGCTGGCCATGCGCAAACTGCCCCAGATCGTGCGCGAGGTCGAGCGGCTCAAGGGGGTGGAGACCTGTGCGCTGCTGTTTGCCAAGGTGGGCAGCCGTCGTCAGTTCGCCGATGATCTGGTGCGTGCGGTGTTCGCCAGCACCCTGGCGGTGGAGCCGCTGCCGCGCTCTACCGACGACTTCGAGACGCGTCTGGCACAATACCAGGAGGCGCTGCTGCCAGAGGCCAAGCGGCGTCTGGCCATCGTCGAGGATGCCCTGAAGGGCCATCTGGCCGTGACCAAGGCGCTGAAAGGCAACCTGAATCTGGCGCTGGCGCTGGTCTACGCTGATCTCAAGACGCAGATGGCTCGCCTCGTGCACCCCGGTTTTATCAGTGAGGCAGGCGAGTGGCTGCAGGCGTATCCTCGCTATATGGAGGCGGCGCTGATTCGCCTGGAGAAGGCTCCCAAGGAGCGCAATCGTGACCAGATGTATATGCAGCAGGTTCAGGAGCTCGAGGCGCGGCTCTCTGCGCGGCTGGAGAGCGAACGCCGCGGCGGCATGGTGCCGCCCGAGCTTGACGAGTTTCGCTGGTGGATCGAGGAGCTGCGCGTCTCGCTCTTTGCCCAGCAGCTGGGCACCGCCTTCCCCGTATCCGCGAAGCGACTCGAGAGGCGCTGGGCCGAAATTACCGGGCGTGGTTGAGCGTCCCGTCACACTGGGCGCCGCGGTGACCCTGGCGGTCGCGGCCGTCGCAAGGAGAATGGCATGAATCAAGTGGTGATAACCGGCACGGGACTCTATACGCCGGAACACAGCATCGACAACGACGCCCTGGTGGCCTCGTTCAATGCTTGGGTAGACGCCGAGAATGAGCGCCGCCAGCGGGCCGGCAACGAGCAGCGCCTGGCGCACTCGAGCAGTGATTTTATCGTCAAGGCGTCGGGCATTCACAGCCGCCATGTGCTCGATGCAGCGGGCATCCTCGACCCAGAGCGTATGCGCCCCAGGCTGCGCGAGCGTGATAACGACGAGCCCTCGATCCAGTGCGAGATGGGCGCCAGGGCCGCCCGTGAGGCCCTGGAATACGCCGGCGTGGAGGCCGGTGAAATCGATCTGGTCATCGTCGGCTGTTCCAACCTTGAGCGCCCCTATCCGGCGCTGGCGGTGGAGCTACAGGCCGAGCTCGGTGCTGGCGGTTATGCGTTCGACATGAATGTCGCCTGTTCCTCGGCTACCTTCGCCATCGAGACGGCAGCCAACGCCATCCGCGCCGGCAGCGCCAGTCGTGCCCTGGTGGTCAACCCCGAGATCTGTTCGGCGCACCTCAACTTCCGGGATCGCGACAGTCACTTCATCTTCGGTGACGCCTGCACGGCGATCGTGCTGGAACGTGACGACCTGGCCACTGCCACGCAGCGCTTCGAGGTCCTCGGTACTCGTCTGGTGACACGCTTCTCCAATGCGATCCGCAACAATGCCGGCTTCCTGAATCGCGTGACCGATACCGATCCGCTGGCTGAGGACAAGCTGTTTGTGCAGGAAGGGCGGCGAGTCTTCAAGGAGGTGTGTCCCATGGTGGCGACACTGATCCGTGATCATCTGCAGAGTCTTGGCCTTGGAGGCGATGACCTGGCTCGCATGTGGCTGCATCAGGCCAACCGGCATATGAACGATCTGATCGCTCGTCGCGTGCTGGGGCGTGACCCCGACGAGCATGAGGCGCCGGTGATCCTCGACCGCTATGCCAACACGAGCTCGGCAGGCTCGATCATCGCCTTCCATCTGCACCGGGATGACCTGGCCGCCGGCGACAGTGGCGTGATCTGCTCCTTCGGTGCCGGCTACAGCGCCGGCAGCGTGGTGGTTCGGCGCGTCTGATATCAGAAATTTCAGGGAGATATTGATGAGCAATGCCAAGGGGCAGGATAAACGGGTGTGGCGTGGTGTGCTGGTGCTGGCCATTGCCGGGGTATTGGCCGGATGCGCAAGCGGTGGCACGCAGCAGGAGCGTCATCCCGATGACCCCTGGGAAGGCTTCAACCGCAAGATGTTCGCCTTCAATGATGTGCTGGATCGATATGCGCTGAAACCGGTGGCGCGAGCCTATCGCTTCGTCACGCCAGACCCGGTGGAGACTGGAGTGGGTAACGTTTTCTCCAACCTTGGGGAACCGCGTACCGCGCTCAACAGCCTGCTGCAGGGCAAACCGCGTAACGCCAGCGTTGCCACGGCACGTTTCCTGATCAACTCCACCGTGGGGGTAGGGGGGCTTTGGGACGTCGCCAGTCGCCTGGAGGTCACCGGCAGGAAGGAGGACTTCGGCCAGACCCTCGGCGCCTGGGGGTGGGAGGAGTCGCGCTATCTGGTACTGCCGCTGTTCGGCCCGAGCACCGTGCGTGATGCCGGAGGCCAGCCCGTGGACATCTACTCCTACCCGACGACCTACATCGAGGATGATGGCACCCGTCTAGGGCTGACGGCCCTGCGCCTCGTCGATACACGGGCAGGGATACTCGACCAGGAGGCGCTGATCCAGGGGGATCGCTACAGTTTTGTGCGTGATGCCTGGTTGCAGCAGCGTCGTTTCGAGGTCAGTGATGGTGAGCTGGGCGACGATCCCTTTGCCAGCGACGAATTCAACTTCGATGATGGCGATTTCGACGACGCCTTTGCCGACTGAGGCCTGAACATGGAACGTCCCAAGCAGCTGATCGGCGTAATCGACATGCCAGGCCCGGCACGCGATGCGCTGGCAGAAACCATCGCCCGGGATGGTCTGGCGGTAGTGGCCGTCGCCGACAGTGAGGCTCTGCCTCCTGAAGTGGCGCTGGTGGTGGCCCATGTGCGGGCGGTACCGGCGGCCGACTGGCCAGCGTTATGCGAGAGCCTGCCAACCCTGGTGGTCAGCGATAATCGTGATGCTTCCGATCTGCTCTCGGCGGTGGATGCGGGACTCGTGGATTATATCGTCGAGCCTTGTCGGCACGGTCAGCTGCTGCGACGCATGATCCGCAAGGCGATTCGGCTGCATGAGCTCGAAGAAGCGCGCCGCCGCGACAAGCTGCGCCTGGAAGAGCTCAACGAGACCCTCGAGACACACCTGGCGATGTTGCGTCTCGACCAGCAGGCCGGCGGCCAGATCCAGCGCAAGCTGCTGCCGCCCAGGCCCCAGTCCCTGGGTGGTATCACCTGTGACTACTGGTTTGCCCCCTACCTCTACCTCTCGGGAGATTTCCTCGACTTCCATCTTCTCGATGAGCGCTATCTGTTGTTCTACTTTGCCGATGTATCGGGGCATGGGGCGTCATCGGCCTTCGTTACGGTACTGCTCAAGTACCTGGCCAATCGCTGGCAGGCCGAGTGGGATGGCGAGCATCCCGAGGCATTACCGGCACGCTGGCTGGAGGGTCTCAACCAGGAGTTGCTGGAGACCGGCATCGGCAAGCACGCCACCCTGTTTGTGGGTATCATTGACCTCGAGCGTCGCTATCTGCACTATTCGCTGGGCGCGCAACTGCCTATGCCGATGTTAATGACGGACGGCAAGGTGACCACTCTGGCGGGCGAAGGCATGCCGGTCGGGCTCTTTCCGGGCGCCGATTACCCGACCCTGGGCTGTTCGCTACCGGAAAGGTTTCACCTGTGGCTGTGTTCGGATGGCGTCCTGGAGTGCCTGCCGGGTGATACCCTCGAGGCGCGACTTGTGGAGCTCGAGCGGCAGATTCAGGCCAGCGCGACACTGGCGGACCTCACGGCCAATCTGGCCCTGGACACCGCGCCGGGTGACAAGGCGTTGCCCGACGACCTGACGATCATGATGTTGAGCGGATTTGGCCATGCTGATTCATGAAGGGCGTATCAAGGCGGCATTCGATGCCGGGGTATTCGTCCTCAAGCTTTGCGGCGACGTACGGCTGACACTCTGTGCCACCCTAGACCGTCAGGCCCAGCAGCTGGCGAGCACTCCAGGGCTCGAGTCGTTGATCATCGACCTGCGTGATGCCAGCAACGTGGACTCCACCGCGCTGGGCTTTCTGGCCAAGGTGGCCATGGCCGTCCAGGGGCGGCTGGCGGAGCGCCCCACCATCGTGGTCGACAATCCTGACGTTCAGCGCATGCTGGATGTGATGGGCTTCTCGCGTTTCTTCACCATGGTGGAGTCGCCCATCACCGAGGTCTGTGAGCTCTGTGATCTGCCCGAGATCCCCATCGATGTCGAGGAGACACGACGCCGGATCCTCGAGGCGCATCGCATCCTGATGCGCATGAACGAACACAACCGCGAGGAGTTCCAGCCCCTCGTGGAGATGCTCGAGGCTCAGGAAGACGCCTCCCGCCAGCAGTGAGGGGGAGGCCTCGGTAGGCTAGCCCCTTCTTAGCTCACTCAGCAGGCTTTCCAGCTTGCGCTGGTCCTCCATGAACTTGCGAATTCCCTCGGCCAGCTTCTCGGTGGCCATGGCATCCTCGTTGAATGCCCAGCGAAACTCGGCTTCGTCCAGCGGCTCGGGGGGACGGGTCTCGGCCCCCTGGGGCGTCAGCCGTCGCTCGAGAGGGCCGCGGGTCTCGGCAAGCTCGGCGAGCAGGGCCGGGGAGATGGTCAGGCGGTCGCAGCCGGCGAGGGCGAGAATCTCGCCGCTGTTGCGGAAGCTGGCGCCCATCACGATGGTCTGGTAGCCGTGGCCCTTGTAGTGCTCATAGATGCGTTTCACCGAGCGAACGCCGGGATCGTTGTCGCCGCTGAAGTCGGCCTCCGGCTGCTGTGCCTTGTGCCAGTCCAGGATGCGCCCCACGAAGGGGGAAATCAGGGTGACGCCCGCG
The DNA here is from genome assembly GCF_009901955.1 of Halomonas icarae. Lineage (GTDB taxonomy): Bacteria > Pseudomonadota > Gammaproteobacteria > Pseudomonadales > Halomonadaceae > Halomonas > Halomonas icarae. Next base: position 233,973 of record NZ_WUTS01000001.1, read on the forward strand.
TCGGCGCAGGCCTGGGCCTGGGTGAAGCTGAACAGCAGCGTGAGGTTGGTATGGATGCCCTCACGCTCGAGCTGACGTGCGGCGCGGATGCCCTCCCAGGTGGCGGCGACCTTGATCAGGATGCGTTCGGGACCCACGCCATGGCGAGCGTAGCGTTCGATCAGCGAGTGGGCTCGCGCCAGGGTGGCGTCGGTATCGAAGGAGAGGCGAGCGCTCACCTCGGTGGACACATAGCCAGGCACCAGTTCGCTGATCTCGCTGCCGATCTCCACCGCCACCGCGTCCAGGGCGTCATCGAGATCGATGGCCGAACGGGCGATCTCGCCGAGACGCTGGCGGCGCGCCTCCTGTTGGGCCGCCTGCAGGATCAGCGAGGGGTTGGTGGTGGCATCGCTGGGTTGGAAGCGGCGGATGGCCTCGATGTCGCCGGTGTCGGCGACTACCGTGGTCATGTCCTTGAGTTGTGATAGCAGATCGTCGGCCATTGTGTGCTCCTCCATGAAGTGGACTCCCACTCTAGCAAGCTAGCCGGAGAGCGAACAGATCCGGCAAGTCGCGACGTTATCGGTTATTATTTGCAGGCTATTTAACTTCCACACGCTATCCGCAAGGAGCAGCCTTGACGCTCAACGCCCGCCGCCTGGCACTGCTGGTTGCGGCCAATACCGCGCTTGCACCCTTCGCCATCGATGCCTACCTGCCGGCAATGGCCGCCCTGGCGGAGGGTATCGGCGCCAGCATTCATCATACCGAGCTGTCGCTGTCGGCCTTTCTGGCCGGTTTTGCCCTGGGCCAACTGATCTTCGGCCCTGTCTCCGATCGAATAGGCCGCAAGCCGGTGCTGCTCGGTGGGCTGGTGGTGTTTCTGCTAGCCAGCCTGGTGATTACCACCGTGGGATCGCTGCCTGAACTGCTGGCGTGGCGCTTCGTCCAGGCCCTGGGCGGTGGCGCTACCGTGGTCAACTCGGCCGCCATCGTGCGCGACTGCTTCCAGGGCCGTGAAGCAGCCAAGGTGATGTCGACCATGGCCATCATCATGCTGATGGCGCCTCTCGCGGCACCGGTGGTGGGCAGTGCGTTGCTCTACCTGGGCGACTGGTGGTTGATCTTCGTGTTCCTGGCTGTCTACGCGAGCTTCCTGATGTGGCTGCTCGGTACGCGCCTTCCCGAGACTCGCGCCCCCGGGCGCTTCGCAACCACGCCACGGCAGGTGCTGGGCAACTACGTGTCGGTGCTGCGCGACCGCCGGGCCATGGGCTTCATCGCCGCCGCGTCGATGACATTCGCCGGTCTGTTTGCCTTCGTCACCGCCTCGCCGTTTCTCTATCTGGAGCATTTCGGCCTGACGCCCTCGCTCTATCCGCTGGTGTTCGGCGTCAATGTGGTGATCATGGTGGCCGCCAACCGTCTCAACATTCGCCTGCTGAGGTGGTATACGCCGCTGCAGAACTTGCGCCTGGGGCTGGGGATTCAGCTGGTGGCGGGTCTTGGGCTGGCGCTGCTGGTGGCCACCGGACTGGAGTCGCTGGCCACCATGGTGCCGCTGATCATGCTGTTTGCCGGCACCATCGGTCTGGTGGCGCCCAACGCCATCACTTCGCTGCTCGATCGCTTCCCGCATATGAGTGCCACGGCGGCAGCCCTGCAGGGCAGCATTCAGTTCTCCTGCGGTGCCCTGGCTGGGGTTCTGGTCGGAGCCTTCGAGATCGACAGTGCCTGGCCCATGGTGGGCACCATGCTCGGGGCGACGCTGCTGGCGAACCTGGGTATTCGAGTGCTGGCAGGCACGGCAGAGCCGGAGCAGCGGGCTCATGGCTGAGTCGCTGCTGCCGAGCGGGTTCGAGATGAACGGCGCGACCTGGTTGGGCTGTGCCCTGGTGCTGGCGCTGGGGGCCTTCGTGCAGCGTGCCACGGGGTTCGGCCTGGCGGTGGTGGGGGCGCCTCTGCTGCTGTTGCTGGAGCCGCGTTTAGTGCCGGTAGTGCTGGTGCTGTTCGGCTTTACCGTCTCGCTGTTGACCCTGCGCCATTATTTCCATGAGGTACGCCTTGGCGAGATCGGTGCGGCCCTGGTGGGGCGGCTGCCCGGCAACGGGTTGGGTGCCTGGCTGCTGCTGGCCGCCCCGATGGCAGTACTGGAAAAGCTGATCGCCGGCAGCGTGCTGTTTGCCGTCGCGGTGACCCTGTTTCGCCTGCGCTTGCCGGTCAATCGCGGCACGCTGTTCGGCGCCGGCGTGCTGTCCGGCCTCTTTGGTACGGTCGCGGCCATCGGTGGGCCACCGATGGTGCTGCTGCTGCATGGCCTCTCACCGGATCGTCTGCGCGGGACACTCTCGGCCTTCTTCGTGGTGACCTCGCTGATGACCCTGGCCACCCTGGGTCTGGTCGGCAGGGTTGATGTCTGGCATCTGGGCATGGCGGTGAGTTTCGTGCCGGCGGTGCTGTTCGGGACCTGGCTGGCCAATCGCGTCGCCCATCGCGTCGATCGTCGCCTGCTGCAGGGCGCCTCGTTGGCGCTCTGTACCCTGGCGGCGCTGGGCCTGCTGCTCTAGCGAGGAACTTCTAGCGAGAGCCCTGGGGTGCACTGGTTCTCTGATGGGCCTAGTGATGTCATAAAGCTGTCATCTGTGTGGGGCAAGGTGTGTGTCGCGAAGGTTGCACACCGTACCCATCAGGAGATCGCTCCATGAACCGCATCCTCACCAGCCGCACATTCAAGACCACGGCGATTGCCGCCGCCGTCATGGGCATGGCCACCGTGGCCCATGCTCGTGACCAGATTCGCATCGTCGGTTCCAGCACCGTCTATCCGTTCGCCAGCTACGTGACCGAGGAGTTCGGCGCGGTGACCGAGTACCCTACACCGGTCATCGAGTCCACCGGCTCCGGCGGCGGCATTCGTCTGTTCTGCAATGGCGTGGGTGAGGGGACACCGGATATCTCCAATGCCTCGCGTCGCATCAAGGCCGCCGAGCTCGAGCGCTGCATCGAGAATGGCGTGACCGATGTGACCGAAGTCAAGATCGGCTCGGACGGCATCGTCTTCGCCCAGTCCAGTACCAACGAGAGTGTCGATCTGACTCTGGAGCAGCTGTTCCTGGCCGTCGCCGCCAAGGTGCCCGGACAGGGTGACAAGCAGGGCGAGCTGATCGACAACCCCTACCAGAAGTGGAGCGATATCGATGCCTCCCTGCCGGAGCGCGAGATCTCCATCTACGGCCCGCCGAGCACCTCCGGTACCCGTGATGCCTTCGAGGAGCTGGTCATGGAAGCCGTCTCCGAAGAGATCGATGGCTATGGCGGCGAGGGCTATACCGATATCCGTGCCGATGGCGCCTATATCGATGCCGGCGAGAACGACAACCTGATCGTTCAGCGCCTCACCGAGGACACCGACGCCTTCGGCATCTTCGGCTACTCCTTCCTGGTCGAGAATCCCAACGCCCTGATCGCCGCGGATATTGACGGTGTCGAGGCCGAGTCCGAGGCGATCAGCGCCGGCGACTACCCCATCGCGCGCTCACTGTTCTTCTACGTCAAGAACCAGCACGCCGACGCCGTGCCTCCGCTGTATGAGTACGTCGACATGTTCGTCTCCGAGATGATGATCGGTGAGGAAGGCTATCTGGGTGATTTGGGTCTGATCCCGCTGCCCGAGGGGGAGCGCGAGCAGACCCGCGAGAAGGTCGCCAACCGTGCCGCACTGCAGGTCGCCGATCTGTAAGGGAGCAGGACTCGGGCAAGGATGCCTGACCCGGCCGGCAGTCCTGGCTGCCGGCCGCTGCACCTTCCGACAGCCCGACTGTCGATGAACGCCATCGAGAGATCCCTATGCAGACCGATCAACTTCTTTCCCTGTTCGGCGGCGTGCTGCTGCTGCTGGGTCTGATCGCCTTCTTCCTGGGGCGTGCCAAGGCCGCGCGGGTGCGCGCCGGTGGCTCGACCATGCATGCACAGCCTGACCAGTATGCCTGGTTTGCGGTACTCGCCACCGCCGGCCCGGCCATCGTCGTAAGCGCGGTGGGGGCCTTCCTGTTGCTGTTGCTGGAGGTCGAGATTCCCCAGCTCGGCCTGCTGGCCGGCAGCCTGGCGGTGGCCGCCATCGGGCTGGGGGTGGGGATGCGCCAGGTAAGGCCCGACTTCCATGCTCGCAAGGCGATCGAACGGGTGATTCGTGGCGCGCTGCTCACCGCGGCCCTGATCTCCATCCTGACCACCTTCGGCATCCTGATCTCCATTGTCTTCGAGGCCCTGCGCTTCTTCCAGATGCACAGCTTCTGGGAGTTCATCACCGGCACGGTCTGGAATCCCGGGGCGAGCTTCCTGGCCGCCGCCGGACGCGCCGAGGAGGGCGCCAGCGCTGCCCAGTTCGGCTCGCTGCCGCTATTCGCCGGCACCTTCATGATTACCGCCATCGCCATGCTGGTCGCCATTCCTGTCGGTCTGCTGGCGGCGATCTACATGGCCGAGTTCGCCCCCAGGGGGGTGCGTACCCTGGCCAAGCCGACCCTGGAGGTGCTGGCCGGCATTCCCACCGTGGTCTACGGCTTCTTCGCTGCCATCACCGTGGCGCCGATCATCGTCTCCATCGCCAATGCCTTCGGCCTGGACGCCGCCTTCAACAACGCCGTGGCGCCGGGGATCGTGATGGGCATCATGATCATTCCCTTTATCTCATCGCTCTCCGACGACGTGATCAATTCGGTACCCGACAGCATGCGCCAGGGGGCACTGGCGCTGGGCATGACCAAGGGCGAGACCATTCGTGACGTGGTCATCCCCGCGGCGCTGCCTGGGATCATCTCCGCCTCGCTGCTGGCGGTCTCCCGGGCGCTGGGCGAGACCATGATCGTGGTGATGGCGGCGGGCATGCGCCCTAACCTTACCGCCAACCCCTTCGAGGACATGACCACGGTGACGGTACGCATCGTCGCCGCGCTGACCGGTGACCTGGAGTTCGAGAGCGCCGAGACCCTCTCGGCCTTCGCCCTGGGGCTGGTGCTATTCGCCGTCACCCTGAGCCTGAATCTGGTGTCGGTGCTGATGATCCGTCGCTTCCGCGAGAAGTATCGCGTCAACAACCTGTAACGCCGAGGAATCGCCGAGATGAGTCAAACCTTCGACGAGATCAGCGCCCAGTTGCGCCGCCGCCATCGACGCTCGGCGCGGCTCAAGTGGGTCTCCATGGGCGCCCTGGGGCTGGCCGGCCTGTTCCTCCTGTGGTTCTTCTCCGACATGCTGGGCAAGGGGCTGCCGGCCTTTCAGCAGGCGCAGATCCAGGTGGAGATCGACTACAACGAGGATGCCGCCCGCATGGGGCGGGCCGCCCTCGACCGTGACCTGTCACGCCTGGTGAGCCGCACCTTCGAGCGCATGATACCCGTGCAGATGCGCGAGAATCCCGAGCTGCTGGGCAGTAAGGAGACACGCTGGGTGCTGGCCGACAGCGAGGTCGACCAGTACCTCAAGGGGCACCGTCACAAGCTCAACGACGCCCAGCGGGCCCTGGTCGACGAGCTGGAGGCCGAGGGGCGGGTCGAGCTGCGCTTCAATACCACCTTCTTCACCACCGGCGACTCCAAGATGCCGGAGGCCTCGGGCATCCTTTCCGCCGCGGTCGGCACCATCATGACCATGCTGGTGACCCTGGCCATCGCTTTCCCCATTGGGGTGATGACGGCGGTCTACCTGGAGGAGTTCGCCCCGGACAACCGCTTCACCCAGGCCATCGAGATCAATATCAACAACCTGGCGGCAATCCCCTCGATCCTGTTCGGTCTGCTGGGCCTGGCGATCTTCATCAACTTCTTCGGGGTGCCGCGCTCCTCGCCGCTGGTGGGCGGCATGACGCTGGCGCTGATGACCCTGCCGGTGATCATCATCGCCACCCGCACGGCGCTGCGTAGTGTGCCGGACGCCATCCGCCACGCCGCCTTCGGGGTTGGCTGTTCGCGCTGGCAGGTGGTGCGCGACCATGTGCTGCCGCTGGCCATGCCCGGCATCATGACCGGCTCGATCATCGGCCTGGCCCAGGCCATGGGCGAGACCGCGCCGCTGATCATCGTCGGCATGGTGGCCTTCATTCCCGACGTCTCGGCCTCCCTGACCGAGGCTGCCACCGTGCTGCCGGCGCAGGTCTTCACCTGGGCGGGGGAGCCCGAGAAGGCGTTCGTCGAGAAGACCGCGGGCGGCATCCTGGTCCTGCTGGCGATCCTGATCTTCCTCAACGCCACCGCCGTCATCCTGCGCAAGAAATTCGAGCGTCGCTGGTAAGCCCGCGCGCCATGGAGAACTCCGACATGAACATCCAAGCCGTTTCTCGTCACACCGGGGGTAGCGTCCCCGAGGTGGGTCAGCCCCATACCCGCAATGAGACCGCCTGTCACGACCTGAGCATCCGCGTGCGCGATCTCAGCCTCTGGTACGGCGACAGCCAGGCGCTCAAGGGGCTCGATATCGACCTCTTCCAGAAGAACATCACCGCGCTGATCGGGCCCTCCGGTTGCGGCAAGTCGACCTTCCTGCGCTGCCTCAACCGCATGAACGACCTGATCCCCGGTGTGCGCATCGAGGGTCTGGTGGAGATGGATGGGCGTGACGTCAACCAGGTGAAGATGGACGAGGTGGCGCTACGTCGCCGGGTGGGTATGGTCTTCCAGAAGCCCAATCCCTTCCCCAAGTCGATCTACGAGAACATCGCCTATGCTCCGCGCATGCACGATCTGGTCAGCCGCAAGCCGGAGCAGGACGAACTGGTGGAGAAGGCACTGCGCGATGCCGGCCTGTGGGAGGAGGTCAAGGACAAGCTGCATCAGCCCGGCACCTCGCTCTCCGGCGGCCAGCAGCAGCGCCTGTGCATCGCTCGAGCCATCGCCGTGCAGCCCGACGTGATCCTGATGGATGAGCCCACCTCGGCACTGGACCCGATCTCCACCGCCACCATCGAGGACCTGATGGATCGCCTCAAGAAGCAGTTCACCATCATCACGGTGACCCATAACATGCAGCAGGCGGCACGCGTGGCGGACTACACCGCCTTCTTCCACCTTGGCGAGATCATCGAGTACAACGATACCAACACGATGTTCGCCAATCCGGCCACCAGGAAGGCCGAGGACTACATAACCGGCCGCTATGGCTGAGGGACGTCAGAGGCTGGATCTCGGAGATTGAGCGGCATCACGGGGAGGCTTTGGCCTCCCCGTCGTCGTTTGTACGTGTCATGCAATTGACATCGCGGCGGTTTATATATGGAATTCCAGATATTATTATCTGTCCAGGGGAGACAACCATGAGCTTATCCATCGGCATCAACGGTTTCGGGCGCATCGGTCGGCTGGTACTGCGCAGCCTCTGGCCTCGCGTCGAGGCTGGCGAGGTTGCGATCACTCGCATCAACGATCCGGGCGGCGATGCCGCTACCTTCGCCCATCTGCTGGAGTTCGACTCGGTCCATGGTCAGTGGTCGCCGGGGCAGGGGATTCAGGCGGAATCCGAGGCGCTGGTGATCGACGGCCGACGGATTACCTTCGGTGCCAGCAAGACGCCGGAAGAGAGTGACTGGTCGAGCTGTCGGGTGGCCATCGAGTGCTCCGGCAAGATGAAGACCACCGGCCAGCTCCAGGCCTATCTGGATCAGGGCGTCGAGCGTGTGGTGGTCAGCGCGCCGGTGAAGGCGGAGGGTGTCCTCAATGTGGTGGTTGGCGTCAATGATCACCAGTACGACCCCGACCTTCATCGGATCGTCACCGCGGCGAGCTGCACCACCAACTGCCTGGCGCCGGTGGTCAAGGTGGTCCACGAGACCTTCGGTATCCGCCATGGCTCGATGACCACGGTGCACGACATCACCAACACCCAGACCATCCTCGACGCCCCCAGCTCCCCCAGCAAGCCTGACCTGCGTCGTTCCCGCGCCTGCGGCATGAGCCTGATCCCCACTACCACCGGCTCCGCCAAGGCGATCACCGCCATCTTCCCGGAACTCGAGGGCAAGCTGAATGGCCATGCCATTCGCGTGCCGCTGGCCAATGCCTCGCTCACCGATATGGTCTTCGAGCTGGAACGAGAGGTTACCGCCGAGGAGGTCAATGCCGCACTGAAAGCCGCCGCCGAAGGTGAGCTTGCCGGCGTCCTCGGCTATGAGACGCGCCCGCTGGTCTCCATCGATTACCGCACCGACCCACGCAGCTCGATCATCGATGCGCTCTCGACCATGGTCATCAACGGTACCCAGCTCAAGCTCTACGCCTGGTACGACAACGAGTGGGGCTACGCCAATCGCACCGCCGAGCTGGCCCTGAAAGTGGGAAAGGAGTCGGTGGGCCATGTCTGAGGCGGGCGGTATCGCCGGGCGCATCAGGACGCTGCCCTTCGAGGTGCGCCAGTATCTGTTGATCACCGGCAACTACTGGGCCTTCACCCTGACCGACGGCGCGCTGCGCATGCTGGTGGTGCTGCACTTCCACCAGCTGGGCTACTCGCCACTCGAGGTGGCCATGCTGTTCCTCTTCTACGAGGCCTTCGGGGTGGTCACCAATCTGGTGGGTGGCTGGCTGGGTGCGCGCCTGGGCCTCAACCGCACCATGAACTTGGGACTAGGGCTGCAGATCGTAGCGCTCGCCATGCTGATGGTGCCGGCCACGGCGCTGACCGTGCCCTGGGTGATGGCCGCCCAGGCTCTGTCGGGAGTCGCCAAGGATCTCAACAAGATGAGCGCCAAGAGTGCGGTGAGGGTGCTGGTGCCCAAGAACAGCCCCAGTGCCGGCTCCGCGCTCTATCGCTGGGTGGCGATCCTGACCGGCTCCAAGAACGCGCTCAAGGGGGCCGGGTTCTTCCTCGGCGGTATGCTGCTGTCCGTCGTCGGCTTCCGTGGGGCGGTCATCGTCATGGCGGCCATGCTCATTGCCGTGTTGGCGCTGTCCCTGCTGAGGCTCAAGGCCGACCTGGGGCGCCAGAATCGCAAGCCGAAGTTCCGCGAGGTGTTCTCTTCCTCAAGGGCCGTCAATGTGCTCTCGGCGGCCCGGCTCTGCCTGTTTGCCTCCCGGGATGTCTGGTTCGTGGTGGCGCTGCCAGTGTTTCTCTATGACCAGCATGGCTGGAGCCACTGGACGGTGGGCGGGCTGCTGGCGATATGGGTCATCGGCTATGGCGGGGTTCAGACCCAGGCGCCGCGGCTGACCGGCCTGGTCAAGGGCGAGGCGCGAGGCGTTACGGTCTTCTGGGCTCTCGCCCTGGCCGGACTGCCGGCCCTGCTGGCGCTGTTGCCACTGGCCGAGGTGGGTTGGCTGGTGGCGGGCCTGCTGGCCTTCGGCGTGCTGTTCGCCGTGAACTCCAGCTGGCACAGCTACTTGATCGTCCACTATGCGCGCGCCGATGGCGTCTCCATGGACGTGGGCTTCTACTACATGGCCAATGCCATGGGGCGACTCGCCGGCACCCTGCTCTCCGGTTGGGTCTATCAGGCCTTTGGGCTTGCGGCATGTCTGTGGATCTCGTCGGCCCTGGTGGTGGCCAGCTCCCTGATGGCTCTGGCCCTGCCCAGGGGAGCGCGAGCCTGAACTTGGCTCGGGCCTTGGCGTAGAATGGCCGAAAGCCTCGACAAGGAACCCCCGATGACGCTGGACCCGCTGCGCCTGTTCAAGTGCCTGAGTGATGAGACGCGCCTGATGCTCACCCTGCTGATCCTGCGTGAGGGGGAGCTGTGTGTCTGCGAGATGACCCATGCCCTGGAGGCCTCGCAACCCAAGGTCTCTCGTCATCTCGCCCAGCTGCGCCACTGCGGGCTGCTCAACGACCGCCGTGAGGGACAGTGGGTCTACTACGGCCTGGCACCGGCACTCCCCCAGTGGGCGGCGGCCGCGCTGGAGGCTGCGGGCGAGGGGCACGCAGGCGCCCTTGTTACCCTGCAGGAGCGCCTGGCGCGCATGGGCAATCGACCCGAACGGCGGGCGGCACTGTGCTGATCAGCCTTGGCGTCTCTCGGCCTTGTCCCCCGATATGAGAGAAGATCGTGCGTCGACGACCGGAAAGTGGACGCGTGTCTTGTTGGCGATGCGTACCAGGGTCAGCATCAGTGGCACCTCCACCAGCACGCCGACCACCGTGGCCAGGGCCGCGCCGGATTGCAGGCCGAACAGGGCAATGGCGGCGGCGACGGCCAGCTCGAAGAAGTTGCTGGCGCCGATCATCGCCCCTGGGGCGGCCACGCTGTGGGGCACCCGCCACGCCTTGGCCCAGCCGTAGGCGATGAAGAAGATCAGGAAGGTCTGGATGATCAGCGGGATGGCGATCAGCACGATATGCAGCGGCGCCTCGAGGATCACCTCGCCCTGGAAGGCGAACAGCAGCACCAGGGTCACGATGAGCCCAATCGGCGTCACCGGGCCGATACGCTTCATAAAGACGGTGTCATACCACTCGCCGCCGCGGCGGGCGATCAATGTGCGCCGGGTCACGACGCCCGCGGTGAGCGGGATCACGATATAGAGCACTACCGACAGCGCCACGGTGTCCCAGGGCACCTGGATATTGGAGACCCCGAGCAGGAAGACCACGATGGGCGCAAAGGCGAACAGCATGATCAGGTCGTTGAGGGCGACCTGGACCAGGGTGTAGGCGGCGTCGCCGCGGGTCAGGGTGCTCCAGACGAAGACCATGGCGGTGCAGGGGGCAGCCCCCAGCAGGATGACGCCGGCCAGGTACTGGCTGGCCAGGGGTTCCGGGATCAGAGGGGCGAACACCACCATCAGGAAGAACCAGGCGATGGCGAACATGGTGAAGGGCTTGATCAGCCAGTTCACCGTGGTGGTGATGACCAGTCCCCGAGGCTGGCGGCGCACCCCGAGCACCGCAGAGAAGTCGATCTGGGCCATCATCGGAAAGATCATCGCCCAGATCAGGATGGCCACCGGGATCGATACCTGTGCGACTTCGAAGCGTGAAAGCGTCTCAGGCACCGCCGGGACGAGCTGGCCGAGCAGTACCCCGGTGATGATGGCGAGTGCCACCCAAAGGGAGAGGAAGCGCCCGAAAAGCCCCATGCCCTCGGTGGTCACGATGGTGTTGGAAGTAGCGTGGTGGGCCATGGTGGCAGCCTTTGGCGAGGTGAATGAGAGTCCGTTGAAGATATGCGATTATCCATATGTCTTCAACATACATGCCATTGTGGCTGACCGCTGTTCGTTGGCCGCGAGCGTGCGCCTGCGCCTGGATCGTCTGTCTCGCCCCAGGGGATAGTCGGTCTCTTACCTCACTTGTGTACTCTCTCTTGTGTGCTTTATGTCGTCGCCACGGGATATGTTGGAATTAAATAGACGACTGGTCTATATTAATCTCATGACACAGACAACCTCTCAACACCCCCGTCGCCGAGGCCGGCCCCCTAAGGTGCCACGGGACGATCCGGACACCCGTGCCGCACTGATCCGCAGTGGGCTCGAGGTCCTGACCGAGCAGGGCTTCACCGTTTCGGGCATCGACGGCATCCTCAAGCGTGTGGGGGTGCCCAAGGGCTCCTTCTACTACTACTTCGACAGCAAGGAGGCCTTCGGGCGTGCCGTGATGGAGCAGTATGGTGCCTATTTCGCCGCCAAGCTCGAACGTCATCTGGACGATGATTCACGGTCGCCGCTGGCGCGCCTCGAGGCCTTCGTCGAGGACGCCACGGCGGGCATGGCTCGGCACGACTATCGGCGTGGCTGCCTGGTGGGCAACCTGGGGCAGGAGGTCAGCAGTTTACCGGAAGGCTACCGACAGTGGCTGCGGGCGACGCTTGCCGACTGGCAGCGGCGCCTGTCCCGCTGTCTGCGCGAGGCCCAGGGGGTGGGCGAGCTCGCCGAGAGTGCCGACTGCGAGCGGCTCGCCGAGGCATTCTGGATCGGCTGGGAAGGGGCCGTGATGCGCGCCAGGCTGGAGGGTGCCCCGCGCCCCCTGGAGACCTTTATCGCGATCTACATGCAGGGGTTGCCCCGCTAGTTCGTGCAGAACGATCCGGAACGGCGGGATATTCAGGCCTTTTTATAGACGACCAGTCTAAAAGGGTGTCAACAACGTGAGGTGCATGATGTTCAAGGCAATTCTGATCGACAAGCAGGACAACGGTCATGACAACAAGCAACGGGTTGGCCTCGAAACCCTTGATGAGTCGCGACTGCCGGAGGGCGACGTCACCGTCAGGGTCGACTGCAGTACCCTCAACTACAAGGATGCACTGGCCATCACCGGGAAGGGGCCGGTGGTGCGTCAGTTTCCGATGGTGCCGGGCATCGACCTGGCCGGCACGGTGGAGGAGTCCACCAGCGAGGCCTATGCCCCGGGAGATGCGGTGCTGCTCAACGGCTGGGGCGTCGGAGAGGCCCGCTGGGGAGGCCTGGCCGAGAAGGCGCGGCTGGATAGCCGCTGGTTGATTCCGATGCCGTCGGCGTTCACCCCGCAGCAGGCCATGGCCATCGGCACCGCCGGGTACACCGCCATGCTCTCGGTGATGGCGCTGGAGCGGCAGGGTGTCACCCCGGATCAGGGCGAGGTGCTGGTGACCGGTGCCAACGGCGGGGTGGGAAGCTATTCGATTGCGCTGCTCGCGCAACTGGGTTATCGCGTGGTGGCCTCCACCGGGCGCCTCGAGGAGGCCGATTATCTCAAGGGACTCGGGGCCGAGCAGGTGATCGATCGGGCGGAGTTTTCCGAGCCGGGGGGTCCGCTGGCCAAGGAGCGTTGGGCAGGGGCCATCGACTCGGTGGGTAGCCACACCCTGGCCAACGTGCTGGCCTCGACCCGCTATGGTGGCAGCGTGGCCGCCTGCGGGCTGGCCCAGGGCATGGATCTGCCGGCCAGCGTGGCGCCCTTCATCCTGCGTGGCGTCAACCTGATGGGGATCGACAGCGTGATGCGCCCCTATTCGGATCGTGTGGAGGCCTGGCGGCGGCTCGGGGAACTGCTGGTGCCCGAGCAGCTCGATGCCATCACCCGCACCATCGCCCTGGAAGACGCCATCCAGGCGGCCGACGATCTGCTGGCCGGAAAGGTTCGTGGCCGCGTGGTAGTGGCCATGTCGGCCTGAGGCAGCCGGCGGGCGACATGGATGTCGCCCGCGGGCCCCTTAATCGATCAGCTCGACGGCCACCGCCGTGGCTTCACCGCCGCCGATGCAAAGGCTGGCGATGCCGCGCTTGCCACCCTTGGTGCGCAGGGCGTGGATCAGAGTCGCGATGATACGCGAGCCGGTGGAGCCGATGGGGTGGCCCTGGGCGCAGGCACCGCCGAAGACGTTGACCTTGTCATGGGGGATATCGAGTCCGTCCATGGCCAGCAGGGTGACCACGGCAAAGGCCTCGTTGATCTCGAACAGGTCGACGTCGTCCACGCTCCAGTCGAGCTTCTTCATCAGCTTGTCGATGGCGCCCACCGGGGCGATGGTGAACTCACTGGGGTGCTGGGAGTGGGTGCTGTGGCCCAGCATGCGTGCCAGAGGCTTGGCGCCGAGCCGCTCGGCGGCGGCACCGCTTGCCAGGATCAAGGCCGAAGCGCCATCGGAGATGGAACTGGCGTTGGCCGCGGTGATGGTGCCCTCCTTGGCGAAGGCGGGGCGCAGCGAACGGATCTTGTCGAGCTTGGCCTGGAAGGGCTGCTCATCGTGGTTGACCACGCTCTCGCCCTTGCGGCTGGTGACGGTGACCGGTGCCATCTCGGCATCCAGGTGGCCGGCGTTGGTCGCCTCCATGGCACGTTCCAGCGAGGCGATGGCGAAGTCGTCGAGGCGCTCGCGGCTGTAGTCGCGCTGGGTGGCGATATCCTGGGCGAACACGCCCATCAGCTTGCCGGTCTCGGCATCCTCGAGGCCGTCGAGGAACATGTGATCCTTCAGCTCGCCATGCCCCAGGCGATACCCGGCGCGGGCCTTGGGCAGCACATGGGGGGCGTTGGACATGGACTCCATGCCGCCGGCCAGGGCGACCTCGGCACTACCCGCGCGAATCAGGTCATGGGCCAGCATGGTGGCCTTCATGCCCGAGCCACACAGCTTGTTGATGGTGGTGGCTCCGATGGCATCTGGAATGCCGGCCTGGCGCATGGCCTGGCGTGCGGGCCCCTGCTTGACGCCGGCCGGCAGCACGCACCCCATGATGCCCTCATCGATGCTCTCGGCGTCGATGCCGGCACGTTCGATGGCGGCGCGGATGGCCACGGCGCCGAGCTCGGGGGCGGTGAGGCTGGAGAGGCTGCCGAGCATGCCGCCCATGGGGGTGCGAGCGGCGGAGAGGAAGACGATATCGTTGGAGTGGCTCATGATGGTTCTCCCGATGTGGAGAGCGGTTCCCGATGGAGCCGCGCTGTAATGGTCGTTATGGCTGTAATGGTCGTTATGGTTGTAGGTTGCCCTGTGTCACGTTGACCGACTGGCGGGGCTGTGGTTCTCTCACATTCAACCAAGCAAGCGCTAGTGTGAATGCCGATGAATGTAATGAATGCGTCCCCACGCCGCAAGGAGTTGACCCGCCTGGCCGCCCAGTTGTTCGTCCAGGAGGGCTTCGATCGTACCACGGTGCGTATGCTGGCCCAGGAGATGGGCATCAAGTCCGGTAGCCTCTTCCACCATTTCCGCGACAAGCAGGAGATCCTGGCCGCGGTGATCGAAGAGGGCACCGAGAATGCCCTGGTCATCGCTCGAGACGCGCTTGCCCGCTGTGACAGCAGTGCCTCGGCACGCTTGCATGCCATGGCGCGTGCCCACCTCGAGACCCTGCTCACCGATCGCAATGCCCATGTGGTTGCCCTCTACGAGTGGCGCCGACTCGACAGCGAGGCGCGTGCCCATCTGAGCCACCTGCGCGACGCCTACGAGGCGCTGTGGGAAGAGGTGATCGACGAGGCGCTGGCCGAAGGCCTGGTCCACGGTGATCGCTTCCTGGTCTCCCGTTTCGTGATGGGGGCGCTCAACTGGACGGTACGCTGGTATGACCCGGAAGGCACGCGTACCCCCGACGAACTGGCCGATGAGCTGGTGGCCATGATCACGCGCTCGGCCTCAACTCCTTGAATCCGGCGCCTATTCGGCGCCGCCTCGACCATCGTCTAGGCGCTTCTCTCTGCTCCTGCTCTTGTTCTGTGCGGTCCGACTCGCTAGGTTAGACCTAGCGCTTGTTAGGTTTACGCTTACGTTAACTGCTAACCATAACAATCACAAAACAACCCATGAGGACAGCCCATGAGCACGCACGCCAGCCTGCCCAACTACCGTGACTACCTGGAGCGATTCTCCATCGATGACGTCATCGCCCGCCTGGACGACCACCAGGATGGCAAGTTCAACGCCTTCGAGTCCTGCTGTGGCCGCCACCTTCGAGCCGGGCGGGGCGACGTGCTGGCCCTGGTCCATGAGGACACTCAGGGCAACGTCAACCGGATGACCTATGCCGAGCTCGAGGCCGAAAGCGCCAGGCTCGCCGGCTGGTTCGCCGAGCGTGGCCTCGGCGTGGGGGACCGCATCGCCTGCATGCTGCCGCGCTCGCCTCAGCTGCTGGTCGCCATACTGGCCACCTGGCGCATCGGTGCCGTCTATCAGCCACTCTTCACCGCCTTCGGCCCCGACTCCGTCGACTACCGCCTGGGGCGCGCCGATACCCGGCTGGTGATCACCGATCACGCCAATCGTTATAAGTTCGACGGCTTGAGCCAGTGCCCGCCGGTGCTGGCGGTGGGAGGCCCCAGCAGCGAGCATGCCGACGATCTCGACTGGCACCAGGCGCTGGCTCATTCACCGGTCGAGACCCAGCCGCCGCGCCTGGAGCGCGAGGCGCCTTTCCTGCAGATGTTCACCTCCGGCACCGTGGGCAAGCCCAAGGGCGTGGCCGTCCCGCTCGCCGCGATGCCGGCCTTCGCGCTCTACATGGAGCTGGCCGTCGGGCTGCGTGACAGCGACCGTTTCTGGAACATGGCCGATCCGGGCTGGGCCTACGGCCTCTACTACGCCATCACCGGGCCGCTGCTGCTGGGTGTGACCACGCATTTCTGCGAGGCGGGCTTTACGGCCGAAGGCGCACTGGCCTTCATGCGCCGTCACCGCCTCACCAACTTCGCCGCTGCCCCCACCGCCTATCGCCTGATGAAGGCCTCCGGCCTGTTCGATGATGCCCATGAGACGCTCGAGCTACGCGCGGCCAGCTCTGCCGGCGAGCCGCTCAATACCGAGGTGGTGAACTGGGTGGAGCGCTCCCTGGGGTGCCCGGTAACGGACCACTATGGTCAGACCGAAACCGGCATGACCTGCAATAACCATCAGGCCCTCGCGCATCCCAAGCATGCCGGTGGCATGGGGGTGCCCATGCCCGGCTATCGCCTGGCGATCCTCGATGCCGAGTACAACGAGCTGCCGCCGGGCGAGCCCGGGGTGCTGGCGGTGGATATCAAGAACTCGCCGGCCTTCTTCTTCCCCGGTTATACCTGGCAGGAGAAGCACCCCTTCGCCGAGGGGTACTACCTGACCGGCGACGTGGTGGTCCGCAACGAGGATGGCACCTTCCAGTTCGCCGGCCGCGATGACGATATCATCACCACCGCCGGCTATCGGGTTGGGCCGACCGATGTCGAGAATAGTGTCATGACGCACCCGGCGGTGGCCGAATCGGCCGCCGTGGGCCAGCCTGATGAGATCCGCGGCGAGATCATCAAGTCCTATGTGGTATTGCGCGATAATTTTGAACCGAGCGATGCCCTGGCCGATGAGATCCGTCAGCAGGTTCGCGAGCGCCTCTCGACCCACGCCTTCCCGCGGGTGGTCGAGTTCGTGGATGAGCTGCCCAAGACGCCGAGTGGCAAGATCCAGCGCTTCAAGCTGCGTGCCGATGCCGTCGACAAGGCCGCAGGCGAGTAATTCAAGGAGTTCCTATGCAGATCAAAGACAGTACCTTCCTGATTACCGGGGCCGCCTCCGGGCTGGGTGCGGCCACCGCCGAACGCCTGGTGGCCGCCGGTGGCCGCGTGGTGCTCTGTGACCTGAGCGATGCCGTGCATGACCATGCCGAGCGCCTGGGGGAAGCGGCCCGGGCAATACGTGGCGATGTCACCTCGGGAGAGGAGATCCAGGCCGCGGTGGACGCCGCCGTCGAGCTCGGCGGTGAGGGTGGTCTTGCGGGAGTTGTGCACTGTGCCGGTATCGTCAGTGTGGGCAAGCTGGTCGACCGCGAGGGCAACCCTGCCGACCTGGAGGCCTATAACCGTGCGATCCAGATCAATCTGGTGGGAACCTTCAACGTGATGCGCCTGGCCGCCGCCGCCATGTCGAAGAATGCACCGGGCGAGGATGGTGAGCGTGGGGTGATCATCAATACCGCCTCCATCGCCGCCTTCGACGGTCAGGTGGGGCAGTGCGCCTACAGCGCCTCCAAGGCCGGGGTGGTAGGCATGAGTCTGCCGGCAGCGCGTGAGCTATCGCGTCACGGCGTCAGGGTCATGGCCATCGCCCCTGGGGTCTTCGAGACCCCCATGATGAGCGAGATTCCCGATGAGGCCGCCCAGGCCCTGGCGGCCGCCGTGCCCTTCCCCAAGCGCCTCGGCCGGCCCGAGGAGTTTGCCCGCATGGCCGAGCAGATCATCACCAATACCATGCTCAATGGCGAGGTGATTCGCCTCGACGGTGGGATTCGCATGCAATAACCGGTTGCCTCGGAGCTGTAAGCCATCATCTATCAGCTCTAGAAAATGCTCGCGGTGTCGTTGAATAACACCCCGAAGGCTGGACACTCGATCCAACCTTCGGGGTGTTTTCTCTTTCGAGGTGTTTTCTCTTTCGAGGTGTTTTCTCTTTCGAGGTGTTTTCTCTTTCGAGGTGCTCTATGGGGGGGGTGGCAGCAGTGCCCGTGTCGTGCGAGTTTTCAAACGAACGCTTGACTCTCGGTTGTGTGGCGGCTAATTTCAAACACATGTTTGAAAGCGGTTGCCATTGCCTTCCTGCAATCGACAACTGGCGCCACTCTTGTGGTTCACCGAGACATTGGAGAGTTCGAGATGCCCGACTATCAGGCCCCCCTGCGTGACCTTCGTTTCGTGATGGATGAGATGCTGGACTACCCGGGCCACTATGCTCGCCTGCCCGGTGGGGAAGAGGCGACGCCCGACGTGGTCGCTGCCATCCTGGAGGAGGGGGCGCGCTTCTCTCGCGAGGTGTTGCTGCCGCTGAATCAGAGCGGCGACCGCGAGGGCTGCCTGCTGGAGGGTGGCGAGGTGAAGGCTCCCAGGGGGTTCAAGGAGGCCTACGCCCAGTATGTCGAGGGTGGCTGGCCGAGCCTGGCCGCCGACCCCGCCCATGGTGGTCAGGGATTGCCTCACTCGCTGGCCATGGTACTCAACGAGATGGTCTGCTCCACCAACCTGGCCTGGGGCATGTACCCGGGGCTCTCCCATGGCGCCGCCGACGCGCTGCGTCATCACGGAACCGAGGAGCAGCAGGCCACCTATCTCACCAAGCTGGTGGAGGGCACCTGGACCGGCACCATGTGCCTGACCGAGCCTCACTGTGGCACCGATCTGGGCCTGATCAAGACCCGTGCGATGCCCAATGACGATGGCAGCTACGCGGTGACGGGCACCAAGATCTTTATCTCCGCCGGTGAACATGATCTGGCCGAGAATATCGTCCATCTGGTGCTGGCCAAGCTGCCCGACGCGCCCGAAGGCTCCAAGGGCATCTCGCTGTTTGTGGTGCCGAAGTATTTACCCAATGAGCACCTGCCCGATAGTGATGGCAACCCCGGCGAGCGCAACGGCGTCACTTGCGGCTCCCTGGAACACAAGATGGGCATCCACGGCAACGCGACCTGCGTGATGAACTTCGACTCGGCGAAGGGCTTCCTGGTCGGGGCACCCAACAAGGGCCTGGCCTGCATGTTCACCATGATGAACGCTGCCCGCATCGGGGTCGGCATCCAGGGTCTGGGCCTCACCGAGGCCAGCTTCCAGAACTCGCTGGCCTATGCTCGCGATCGCCTGCAGATGCGTGCACTCTCCGGTGCCAAGGCGCCCGAGAAGGTCGCCGACCCGATCATCGTTCATCCGGATGTGCGGCGCATGCTGCTGACCCAGAAGGCCTTCGCCGAGGGCGGCCGGATGCTGGTGCTGTATACCGCCCAGATGATCGATATCGTCGAGCAGGGCACCGATGCCGACGAGAAGGCGCGGGCCGAGACCCTGCTGGGCCTGCTGACGCCTATCGTCAAGGCGTTCCTTACCGAGGTGGGCTTCGAGGCGACCAACGAAGGCGTGCAGGTCTTCGGTGGGCACGGCTTCATTCAGGAGTGGGGCATGGAGCAGCTGGTGCGCGATGCGCGCATCACTCGCCTCTATGAGGGCACGACCGGTATCCAGGCTCTCGACCTGCTGGGTCGCAAGGTGCTGATGAGTCAGGGCGAGAGTCTCAAGGCCTTTACCAGGGAGATCCACAAGTTCTGCCAGGCCGAGGAGGGCAACAGCCAGCTCGCCGAGTTCGTCCGCCCGCTGGCCAAACTCAACCAGGAGTGGGGCGAGATGACCATGGCGATCGGCATGAAGGCGATGACCGATCGTGAGGAGGTGGGGGCGGCCAGCGTCGACTATCTGATGTATTCGGGTTACGTGACCCTGGCCTACCTGTTTGCCCGTGCCGCTCGGCAGGCTCACGCCGCACTTGCCGAGGGCACCGACGAGGCCGCCTTCTACCGCGCCAAGCTGGATACCGCGCGCTTCTTCTATCAGCGCCTGCTGCCGCGCACCCGCGCCCACAAGGGGGCGCTCGAGGCCGGGGCCGAGCCGCTGATGGCCATCAGCGCCGAAGATTTCGGGCTCGGCTTCGAGATCTGATACCCGATTTTCCTGGCAATAAAGATCGATGGGCGGCGAGGGCAACCTCGCCGCCTTTCTTGTTGGGGGCTCTGGTGCCGGCGGGGCTGGGCAGGCATCATGCGAGACATACACGGTGTATCGACGCGCGCCCTGGGCGCCGGGAGGTCAGCATGACCCGTTCCACCCGCCTGCAGACGCTCATTCGGCTCCTGCGCCATCGCCAGGAGCCCATGCCTGGCCCCGCCCTCGCCGAGGCCCTGGGCGTCTCGCTGCGCACCCTCTACCAGGAGATTGCCGTGCTTCGCGCGGTGGGTATCGAGGTGGTCAACGAACCCGGCCGGGGCTATCTCTTGCCCCCTGAGGTCGTGCTGCCGCCACCGGCTCTGCAGGAACCCCAGGTGGTCGGACAGGGTGGAGGGGCCTCATCCCAGCCGACAGTCGACGCGCTGGTCTTCTATACCAACCCGCTGTCGCGTGGCGGCATCGTGCACTGGATGCTGGAAGAGCTTGGCATCAACTACCGCACGGTCACGCTGGAGTACGGCAGCGCCATGAAGTCCCCGGAGTACCTCGCCATCAATCCGCTGGGCAAGGTGCCCGCCATCCGTCATGGCGATACCGTGGTGACCGAGGCCGCGGCGATCTGCGCCTATCTGGCCGATGCCTTCCCCGAGGCGGGGCTGGCCCCGCCATTGGCCGCGCGGGGCGACTACTATCGCTGGCTGTTCCTTGCTGCCGGTCCACTGGAGAGCGCCATCGCCCTCAACGATCTGGGCGTCACGCCCACCCCGGAGCAGGCGATGCGCCTGGGTAGCGGTGACTACTGGGCGCTGGTGGAGACCCTCGCTGGCGCCGTGGCGGACAAGCCCTTCATCGCCGGCGACGCCTTCAGTGCGGCGGATGTCTATGTGGGCTCGCACATCGGTTGGGGCATGCACTTCGGTACACTGCCTCGTCGCCCCGAGTTCGAGGCCTACTGGGATGGCCTGCGCGAACGTCCGGCCCAACGGCGTTGCGAGGCCTTTATCGAGCGGGTGCTGGCTGGAGGTACCTGAGATACCTGACTCCTCCTTATGCGCCTGCTTAGCGCCCATCTCCTCGAGCCAGCCGATCAACTGCTGTGAGTGGTCATAATGGTTTGGCCGATTTCGAGTTGATCGTCTTGGTTGTTCACAATGAAGCAGACAGACAGATTGAGGTATATAACCAGGCTGAAGTGTAGGTGGGGCTACTTTTTTCGATAAAACAGCAGGTGAAAGGTCTTTCGGCAGGCGATACACTATTTGTATATACATTTGTTTTGGTCGAAGGAACTACCATGGCTAATTCGCCGCCTCTGTATCAGCAGATACGGCAACATCTATTGGACAAGATCACCGGGGGGCAGTGGTCAGCCCACCACCAGATTCCCCCCGAGGAGCAGCTGGCCCGAGATTTCCAGGTCAGTCGCATGACCGCCAACAAGGCGATTCGTGACCTGGTCCAGAAAGGCTATCTGACACGTCAGCCAGGACTTGGCACCTTCGTCACCGATCGCAAGGCTGAGTCGTCGCTGGTCGAGGTGTACAACATTGCCGAGGAGGTGCGATCCCGTGGGCATCGTTATGGTAATGAGGTGATTGCCTGTGAGGCGATCGAAGCCGATGATGAGGTGGCTCTGCGTCTCGGTATGCGGCTCGGTAGCCGGGTCTTCCACACCTTGATTCTTCATCTCGAAAATGACGTAGCCATCCAGCTCGAAAGTCGCTTCGTCAATCCGCGCTGGGTTCCGAACTATCTCGATACCGACTTCTCCCGGCACACGCCCAACGAGGTGCTGGTGGCTGCCTGCCCCATTACCGATGTGGAGCACATCGTCGAAGCGGTCCTGCCCGATCACCAGGCTGCCGAATGGCTGGCGATCGATACGGCAAGCCCCTGCCTGAGCATGATTCGGCGCACCTGGTCGGGTGAGCAGTTGATCAGCTATGCGCGGCTGCTTCACCCCGGGGAGCGCTACAAGCTGCGCTCGTCGATGCATCGCGAACCTGAATAAGTAACCCTCATCCAGTATCAACGCAAATGGCCGGGACTTCCCGGCCATTTGCGTATGCAAGGTTGACGGCGTCGTAACCCTGCCCAGTTTCTTGGGCAGAAAAATCTGAGGCAGGTGACGGCAGAAGTGTGTTGTCGAGCCAAAGGGGGGAGCGATCTATAGGCATGTCTCTTGTCTTGTGCCTCGCGGAGGCTGGATCGGGATAGGCGGCCTGTCTCGATATGTATATACAATAGTGCAGGGCAAGCCAGCGCCTTCGTCTAGCCAGAAGGGTTAGACATTGGTCTAAAACGCCGATCGATAATGAATGGAAGCGGAGCCGAAAATTCTATTTAAATATCTGTTTATAAAGATGTATTAAGGAAAGTTGTCTTTCTCCCGTACGGCTTATCTCTGTTGGTTTCTTTAGAAGGTGGCTTGACGTTTTCCAACGTGCTTGGCTTATTGTATATACATTGAGTCTGCATCTGCCGAGCCATAAGGGAGGAGGCCTCCATGTCGGAAACCACCAAGACGCGTCGCCTGTGGCGCGACATCCACGTCTTCGATGGGCTGCGCACACTGCCCGAGCCCATGGCCGTCATCAGCGAAGGGGCGCGGATCGTGTCGCTGGTGCCGATGCGGGAGTTTGATGAAGCGACGGTAGAGGGCTGCCATGACATGGGGCGCGGTGGCGTGATGACGCCGGGCCTGGTGGATTGCCATACCCACCTGGTGTTCGGGGGCTCTCGCGCCGATGAGTTCGAGGCGCGCCTGGAAGGGGCCAGCTATGAGGAGATCGCTCGACGTGGCGGTGGCATCCTGAGCACCGTGACGGCCACACGGGAGGCCAGCAAGGAGCAGCTGCTTGAGCTGGCACGGCCGCGTCTCGAGGCGCTGATCGCCGATGGTGTCACCACCGTGGAGATCAAGTCCGGCTACGGCCTGACGGTCGAGGACGAATTGAAGATGCTGCGCGTGGCGCGCCGACTCGGCGAGGTACTGCCGGTGCGGGTGGTGACGACGCTGCTGGGTGCCCATGCGCTGCCGCCGGAGTTCAAGGACGACAGCGACGGCTATATCGATCTGGTGTGTCGGGAGATGATCCCGGCGGCCGCCAAGGAAGGTCTTGCCGATGCCGTCGATGTGTTCTGCGAGAAGATCGCCTTCTCGGTAGCGCAGTGCGAGCGCGTCTTCGAGGCTGCCGAGGCCCATGGACTGCCGATCAAGGCGCATGCCGAGCAGCTCTCCAACCTGGGCGGTACCGCCATGGCGGCGCGTCACGGTGCGCTCTCTGCCGATCATATCGAGTATCTGGATGACGCGGGCATCCAAGCCATGCGTCAGGCCGGCAGCGTCGCGGTGATCCTGCCCGGCGCCTTCCATACCCTGCGCGAGACCCAGCAACCTCCCATCGCGGCGCTGCGCGAGGCCGGGGTGCCCATGGCGGTGGCCACCGACGCCAACCCGGGCAGCTCGCCGCTGTTCATGCCCACGCTGATGCTGAACCTGGCCTGCACCCTGTTTCGACTGACGCCCCAGGAGGCATTGGCCGGCATGACCGCCCATGGGGCGACCGCCCTCGGGCTCAAGGGAGGGGGGCGGATCCAGGAGGGGGCTACCGCCGATCTTTGCATCTGGGATATCGACACCCCAGCCGCATTGGCCTATGCCGTTCAGCCTGGTCGCCTGCGCCAACGCCTGTTCCAGGGGGAGCTGACCCATGCCGTCTGATACCTCGCTTCACTACGGCCTCGACAGTTCTCTGTGGCGAGGGCGCACCGATCCCGAGCCCGACAGCGAGCGCTGGCACCAGAAGGTCCAGGCGCTGAGCGAGGGCGCTGCCCCCGGCTGCGCACTGTTGGGCTTCGCCTGCGATGCCGGCGTGGCTCGCAACCAGGGGCGCACCGGTGCGGCCGAAGGTCCCGAGGCCATGCGCCGCGCCCTGGCACCGCTGGCCTGGCACCGCCGAGGGCCTGCCTATGACGCCGGTGACGTGCGTTGTGAGGGCGATGCCATGGAAGAGGCCCAGCAGGCGCTGGCCGATCGGCTCGCCGCGCTGCTGGGCGAAGGGCACCTGCCCATCGTGCTGGGTGGCGGTCATGAGGTGGCCTATGCCAGCTGGTCGGGGCTTGCCCAGCATCTGGCGACCAGCGAAGAGACGGTGCCACGCGTCGGTATCGTCAACCTGGACGCCCATTTCGATCTGCGCGATCCGCGGCACGTGCGCTCCTCGGGCACGCCCTTTTCCCAGATTGCCAACGACTGCGAGGAGCGCGGTTGGGCATTTCGCTATGCCTGCCTGGGGGTGAGCCGTGCCGCCAATACGCGAGCACTGTTCGGCCGCGCCGACGAGCTTGGTGTGCTGGTGCGTGAGGATCGCGAGATCACCGCGTCACGCCTGACCAACATCGAGCAGGACCTCGCCGGCTTTATCCATGACTGCGACCACGTCTACTTGACCATCGACCTGGACGTGCTGCCTGCCGCCGAGGCTCCCGGGGTGAGCGCACCGGCCGCTCGTGGCGTTGCGCTCGCCCTGATCGAGCCGCTGATCGAGGGCATACGAGATAGCGGAAAGCTGCGCCTGGCCGACCTGGCGGAGCTCAACCCCGGCCGTGATATCGACGGCCGCACCGCCAGGGCGGCGGCTCGCCTGGTGCATCTGCTGACCCTGAATGACTGAGAGCCCACGGCTCCAAGACCACGACCATCCATCGAGACTCCAGAGGCCATACGCCATGACCCAGCAAGACAAGCGTCACGACCCCTCCCGCAAGATCGCCGCCCCCACCGGACCCGAGCGCAGCTGCAAGAGCTGGCTGACCGAGGCCCCGCTGCGCATGCTGATGAACAACCTGCACCCCGACGTGGCCGAGCGCCCCGAGGATCTGGTGGTGTATGGCGGCATCGGCCGTGCCGCTCGCGACTGGGAGTGCTACGACAAGATCGTCGAGACCCTGCAGCGCCTGGAGGATACCCAGACTCTGCTGGTGCAGTCCGGCAAGCCGGTGGGCGTCTTCGAGACCCACAAGGACGCGCCGCGCGTGCTGATCGCCAACTCCAATCTGGTGCCTGCCTGGGCCAACTGGGAGCACTTCAATGAGTTGGATCGCAAGGGCCTGATGATGTACGGCCAGATGACCGCTGGCTCGTGGATCTACATCGGTTCCCAGGGTATTGTGCAAGGCACCTATGAGACCTTTGTCGAGGCCGGTCGCCAGCACTTCGACGGCGAGCTCAAGGGACGCTGGATTCTCACCGCCGGCCTCGGGGGCATGGGTGGTGCCCAGCCGCTGGCGGCCACCCTGGCCGGTGCCTGCTCACTCAACATCGAGTGCCAGCAGACCAGCCTCGATTTCCGCCTGCGCACCCGCTACCTCGACGAGCAGGCCGAGGATCTGGACGACGCCCTGGCCCGCATCGAGAAATACACCAAGGATGGCCAGGCGGTCTCCATCGGCCTGTGTGCCAACGCCGCCGATGTGCTACCGGAGCTGGTCAAGCGCGGGGTCAAGCCGGACATGGTCACCGACCAGACCAGCGCCCACGACCCCCTGCATGGCTACCTGCCTCAGGGCTGGAGCTGGGAGGAGTACGTGGCGCGAGGCAAGGCTGAGCCAGAGGCCACCGTCAAGGCCGCCAAACGGTCCATGGCGGTGCATGTCCAGGCGATGCTCGACTTCCAGAAGATGGGCGTGCCGACCTTCGACTACGGCAACAATATTCGGCAGATGGCGATGGAAGAGGGCGTCGAGAATGCCTTCGACTTCCCTGGCTTCGTGCCGGCCTACATCCGTCCGCTGTTCTGCCAGGGCATCGGCCCCTTCCGCTGGGCGGCGCTCTCCGGTGACCCCGAAGATATCTACAAGACCGACCAGAAGGTCAAGGAGCTGATCCCCGACGATCCGCACCTCCACAACTGGCTCGACATGGCGCGCGAGCGCATCAGCTTCCAGGGCCTGCCGGCACGCATCTGCTGGGTCGGCCTCAAGGACCGCGCCCGCCTGGGCCAGGCCTTCAACGAGATGGTCAAGAACGGCGAGCTCAAGGCGCCCGTGGTCATCGGTCGTGACCACCTGGATTCCGGCTCGGTGGCCAGCCCCAATCGCGAGACCGAGTCGATGATGGACGGCTCCGACGCCGTGTCCGACTGGCCGCTGCTCAACGCTCTGCTCAACACTGCCGGTGGCGCCACCTGGGTGTCGCTGCACCATGGCGGCGGCGTGGGCATGGGCTACTCCCAGCACGCCGGCGTGGTGATCGTCGCCGACGGCACCGACGACGCCCACGCTCGTCTCGGCCGCGTGCTGCGTAATGATCCAGGTACCGGTGTCATGCGTCATGCCGATGCCGGCTACGAGATCGCCAAGAACTGCGCCCGTGAAAACGGCCTCGACCTGCCAATGATCAACTGAATCATCTGACACCAACAAACAGAGGGGACATGACATGAAATATATGCCGAACAGTGAGAAGTGCCCGCTGCCTTACTCACCCTTCAAGAGCTGTACCGTTCCGCGTCCGATCGGTTGGCTTTCCTCCATCAGTCCGGATGGGGTCGAGAACCTGGCGCCTTACAGTCAATGGCAGAACCTGACGTTTGACCCGCCGATGGTAATGTTTGCTGCAAACCAGTATCCCGATGGCCGGCGCAAAGACACGGTCATCAACGCCGAGAAGACCGGCTGGTTCGTCTGGAATATGGTGACCTTTGATCTCAAGGACGCCATGAATACGTCCGCGATGGCGGTGCCGTATGGTGAAAGTGAAATCGGGCTCGCTGGATTGAAGACGGTTAAGGCAGACCTGTCAGATGTACCAATGGTGGCAGATAGTCCTTGTCACTTCGAGTGCAAGTACATTTCTACTCACCGCCTCAAGGGAAACTCGAACGTGGGCACCATCGATATTGTCTTTGCGGAAGTCGTGAAGATTCACGTCAAGGATGAGTTCATTACCGAAGAGGGCAAGATCGACATCATGAAAGCCCGCCCTATTGCGCGCATGGGCTATCACGATTATACGGTCGTAGACAACCGATTCGAGATGAAGATCCCGAAAGCCTCTGAGGATGAGGCAGATGGTCTTGAAGGTCGCCCTTGAAAACTTGCTGATGGGGGAGACCTGCTCCCCCGTCATCATCCTAGGCTCAGAGGATGCGGGAAATGGAAAATAGCGCGGTTGAAAACAATGCTAAGAGAAAACATTCACTTGCAGAAATCCTGAGGGTGGCGATTCCAAGTTTTCTTGGGATCATGGTGTTCTTCGTTCCGATAACAATAGCCGACAAGAACACTATCCTTCTCGACCACTTGGTGATCTGGTGTGAGAACCTGCTGGGTGAGAACAGCCAGTGGTATGCGCTGTTGCTTATCATTGGTGGATCGGTATTACCCATCATGCAGAAGTTCTGGCGACAGGGCTTTGGCAGTATCGTGTTCACTCTCTTCAAGTTCATCGGCTTGGTGCTGGCCGGTATGGTTATCTTCAAGGCCGGCCCGGCGGCGCTCTATGAGCCCTTCATGCTGGAGTTCCTCTGGAAGGCTCTGGTCATTCCGGTCGGTATCCTGGTGCCGATTGGCGCTATCTTCATGCCGCTTCTGGTCAACTATGGCTTAGTGGAGCTGGTTGGGACTTTGACACAGCCCTTCATGCGGCTTGCGTTCAAAGTTCCGGGCCGGTCTGCGATCGATGCGGTGGCGTCATTCATCACCAGTTTTGCCGTTGGACTCCTGATTACCAACAAGGCCTACCTCAGCGGGGAATACTCCGCGAAGGAAGCTGCGATTATTGCGACGGGTTTCTCCACGGTATCCGTCGCCTTCATGGTGATCGTGGCAAGAACACTGGGTCTGATGGATATCTGGGTAGTTTTCTTCCTGGCAACTCTGTTTACTACCGTTATAGTGACAGCCATTAGCGCACGTATTCCCCCGATTTCTAGCATGGATGATCACGCCTCGAATAGAGAGACGACACCGGACAAGGGGAATCGTGTGGCAACGGCAGTGGCGGAGGCCATCGGGGTTGCCAACAGCCCGAAGAGTTTCCTCAACCTGGTCAAGGATAACCTGAAGGATGGCATCGTGATGACTATGACCATCCTGCCCACTATCCTCTCGGTCGGCACGATCAGCCTGTTGATTGAGAAGTACACACCGGCCTTTGACTACATCGGGTATATCTTTTATCCCATCACACTTCTCTTTGGCATGGAGAATGGGCTGGAGCTCTCATCAGCAGTCTCGACCAGCTATTCAGAGATGTTCCTTCCGGCGCTGATCATGGCGGAAGCGGATGTTGTATCGAAGCTGGTGGCAGGTATCACGGCCATCTCGTCTATTCTGTTCGTCTCTGCTTCTATTCCCTGCATCATGGCAACCAATATCCCGATTTCCTTCTACGGACTGACGGTCATCTGGGTGGTCAGAACAGCGCTGACGATGGTGATTGCTATTCCGCTTTCGATGGGTGTTGTGGCTTTTATAATTTAAGGTCTGGTTATGGATTTTATGGTAGTGTTTCCTTTGATAACTATCTGGAGGACTTTTTCCCGACGATAATAAATATTACATTGCTTCCTCTATACACGCCGCCCTGTTCGCCGGGTGGCGTTCTTAATGCGATATTGTAAAGATTTTAATTTATATTTTATTGTGTTTGGGGTTCTGAAAGATTAATTCGATTATATTGTTAGGTGACGAGCCCCGTATGGTTAACCATTCGATTGGTAAATATCTCAGTAAGTGCTCCATGAACTCCAGCTGTTGCGGTATGCGCTAACCGGTAGATTGTCTTTCCAGAACCAGGGGGAGTAGCGTGCAGAGGTAGTCATCTTCGCCGAGTGTCGGCAGGGTTTCGAATACGAACTGCATGTACTCGTAGGTTGATCTTGCCCGCTAGCTGGCAATTGAACCAAGTGGCCGACGCCCGCATCCACGCGGGCGTCTCGAGCATCTGATGGTGCAATGGGAGGGGGCTGTTGAGAGCCCCCTCAGCGCCCGTGCAACCGGCGATGCAGAGAGCGGATCCGTTCGGCGAAGGCCGGTACCGGCCCCTCGACCACGGCGCCCGGCACCACCTGCTCGATGGGCAGTGGTGCCACCGGCGCCGGCGCAACGCCCATCTCCTCGAGCCAGCCGATCAGCTGCTCGGAAGAGCTGGCGTAGACGATGCGCCCAAGCCCCACCCAGCCATGGGCCGCCGCGCACATGGGGCAGTGCTCGCCGGAGGTATAGACGGTCGCCCCGGCGCGCTGCTCAGGTGTGAGGTGCTCCGCCGCCCAGCGTGCCAGAAAGAACTCGGGGTGCTGGGTGGCGTCGCCGCCGGCCACATGGTTGTGGTCCTCGGCCAGCACCTTGCCCTCAGCGCTTACCAGCACCGAGCCGAAGGGCTCATCGCCCGCTTCCAGTCCCTTCTCCGCCAGCGCCACGCAGCGCTCCAGATGAATCATATCGGTGGCATCGATCATCGTCGGGTCTCCAGTGCTGAAAGATCCTCCAGCATAGGAAGCCTCGCCGCGATTTGCATCCCCCGTCCATTGCCTGGCGGCGAGGTCCGGCTCGGCCGAAGCGCTGGGGCACGGCTACCAATCCTGTTACCAGAACTCATCCAGCATCAGCAGCAGGGTGGCTCCCACGGCGGCGAGTAACAGGGCGTTGCGTGCCCAGCGAATGCCACGGGTCAGGGAGTGCAACCATCCGTAAGCATCGGCGTTCTCGACCGTCTCTTCCCTTGCCTTCCTCGCCATCATGGAGTCGGGCGACAGGCGCCCCCGCAGCCAGTCGATCAGCGTCCGAGCGCTGGCGGTGACCGCCAGCAGCCTGTCCAGCACCGCAGACAGCGCCGCCAGCAGCAGTGCGACATAAAGGAGTGCGCCGATGCCCAGCAGCGGTGCCACCTCCGCTTCCCATCCCGGTGATATCTGAAACCCCGGTAATGCCGAGCGCACCACCGTGACGATACCGACGACGACTCCCAGCGCCTCCTGCAGATGGGAGAGTAGACCCCCCAGCAGCAGGGTGAGCTCCGTGATGGCCAGCCAGCCCTGGCGGGCGGCATCGCTGAGCCACAGGCCGGCCCGGCGCAGCAGGGTTCGCAGGACGATCGGCAGCGCGAGGATCACCGCGACGCTCAGGGCCAGGATAAACAGGTCCCGCGCCTCACCGAGCTCGAGCCCGAGGATCAGCGTCAGACTCACCGCGCTGACCAGGGTCAGGCGGGTCCAGCGACCAGGGTGGCAGGGGGTGTGGGTGCCTTCCCGACGATCGCGCAGGTCGCTGCCCAGCGCCCCGAAGGCGAAGGCCACCACCGGGGCGCCCAGGTTGGCACTGCTCCAGCTCAGGAACACTCCGCTAGCCTCCACGATGGCGGCCATGCATATCACGCCGGCGATCCCGCGTCGCCGATAGCACCAGCCGGCCAGCAGGGCCGCCAGGGGGAGGGCGAGGCTGCTGCCCACGGGAGCGAGCTGCCGCAGCAGTTCGCCGTGCTCCCCCGCCCACATGACGAGACCATGCCAGGCCGGATACCCGCCCCATAGCACCAGCAGCAGCGCAGAAGTCACAAGTGGCCTGGCCGGCAACGGCGTGATGGGCCCCTGCGCCTCATGGAGCTCGCGGTGGTACCGCCCGGCCAGAAAGCAGGCCGACCCGGTCAGGAAGTCGGCGGGGGTGTCGAGCCGGTAGCCGATCCGCCTGGGTAGCTCCAGCAGCGTCCCGTCGAGCAGGGCCAGGGCGAGCCCCGCGGCGGTGGCCAGGGCCAGGGGGGCCAGCACCGACAGTGTCGGGGCCCGGGCAGTGCCGAGCAGAAACAGCAGGAAGAACAGCGCTGGCAGCAGACGGATCGAGACATCGATATCGACGCCATTGTCGAGCCCCTCCCTGGCCACGACCAGATGCAGCGGCAGCAGGAGGAGAGCGGCGAGGAAGCCGAAGCCCGGCCGGAAGCGGTCGGCGAGGTCCGGCACCCTCCAGCCGGACGCCAGCATTGCGGCCAGCGCGATGGCGACCAGATAGAGGCCAGGCTCGGCGGGAAAGCCGCCAATGGGTAGGTAGAGTCCGAAGGGAAGCAGCAATCCACCGACCACTACCATGCCGACTCCCCGCCAGCCATGGCGGTCGCCGGCGAAGCCCGCCAGTGGCACACAGGCGAGGGCGGCATGGAAATACAGAACACCGGTCAGTGGCCACTGGAAGGAGAGCAGCAGGAAGGCAGGAATGAGCCAGCAGGGGCCTTTCATCCTGTTTCCTCCCGGGCCTTCGAGCCCGCTGCTGTTGCCTGGCTCCAACAGACCGGCACGCGGAGCGTCTCTAGCTGAAAGATAGTGAATGCAAACGCGTCGCGCCGTCAGAAGGAGGCAGCGTCGTTCCACCGACAGGACAGGCGTGGTGGACTGAAGCGCGCTGAACTGGCCACAGTGCTGCTGGTGATATATGGGTGGAGCTGCGCTTACTCCTGACGGGTAAGTGACGCGAATAGCGGCATCAGCAGTGCGAAGAGTTCCGCCTGTGAGGAGATACCACACTTTGCGTAGAGCTGGCGGCGGAAGACCTTCACCGTTTGCAGGCTGACCTCCAGGTGTAGGCTGATGGATAAAGATGAGTGGCCGCGAAGGATGAACAAGGCCACTTCAGCCTGGCGAGGGCTCAGCCGAATGTCGTGGGTCTGCTGCAGTGCCTCGCGCAACCGCTCTCCCAAGGGCGCTGGTGTGGCCTGGGTAGCGCTATCGGGCCGATAGTCTCGCCAGTGTGTCTCCAGCAGGGCGCTGAGCGTCATGGCATTTTGCCCCAGCGCCTGCAGCTCGCGTTTGCTGAAAGGCTTGCCGCTTGTGCGATCCCTGCCGAAGCAGGCCGTCAGTGTGATGCTATCGCTGATGGTGGCAAACACGGCCACCTCGTCGAGCAGAGTGGTCTGTTGATAATAGCGCCTGTAGTAGTGCGTGCGTCGGAAACGGTCCGGCGCTACGTCCTTCAGGCGATGAAGGCCGCGTACCCCCCCCTTGAGATGCTCCCGATAGAAGGGATCCAGCAGATAGGCTCCACCCAGGTACTGACTATCCATTGGCAGGTAGACCACTGGATCGGCGCACTCTCGATGAAGCACCGCCGGTCGATGTTCGCCGTGATAGGCGATGATAATCAGGTTGTCGAAGGCAGCCAGGCACCGCGTCAGAGCAGAGAAGCGGTGGGGCAGTTCGGGTGTTGCCAAGGCCTTGATCGTCTTGGGCAAGGCCAGTTCATAGTCGCTATGTGTCATCTGTGGCGCATTCGCAAGGCCATACCACGCTGGGGTTATATACGCTCCGGGGGCCGGCCCCTACCGTTATGACTCGAACGGCCATCAGCCGCGGCAGTGTAGTCGGGCGTTTGCAGCGACGGCAACCGCAGGCTGAATGCGTTCGTGGAAGGGTCGTGCATCGGCGATGGTCCGGTGTCGGCGTCAACGTACCCTGGAGACGGATCATGACAGAAAACAATATCCAACTGGAAAGAACACTATCCCTCAAGGCCGTAGTGCTGTTCGGCCTGGCCTATATGACACCGATGATCGTGCTCGGTACCTTCGGTGTGGTGGCCGCCACCAGCCAGGGGGCGGTGCCGACGGCGTATATCATCACCACGGTAGCCATGCTCTTCACCGCCTATAGCTATGGCATCATGGCTCGTGCCTTCCCGGTGGCTGGCTCGGCCTACACCTATGCCCGCAGGGCCATCGATTCACGAGTTGGCTTCATGGTCGGCTGGAGCGTGCTGCTGGACTATTTCTTTCTGCCCATGGTGATTTGGCTGATCGGAGCGGCCTATCTAAGCGCGCGCTTTCCTGAGGTGCCCACCTGGCTTTTCCTGTTGGGGTTTATCGGCATCACCACCGCCCTCAATATCTATGGCATCAAGATGGCCGCCAAGGTCAATGCGGCGCTGATGGCCTTTCAGATCCTGGTCATCGTCTTCTTTGTGCTGCTGTCGATCAGCCATGTGTTCGGTGTGAGCGGTATCGATGCCCTGTTGAGCCTGCAGCCGTTCGTTGGCGAGGAGGCCAGTTTCGCCGCCGTTGCCGCCGGTGCCGCGGTGGCCGCCTATGCCTTCCTGGGGTTCGATGCGGTCACGACCCTTACCGAGGAGACCATTGATCCCAAGCGCAACATTCCTCGCGCCGTTATCCTGACCGCACTGATCGGAGGCGGCATCTATGCGCTGGTGGGCTATACCACTCAGCTGGTTCATCCTGGCAGCGCCTTTGCCAATCCGGACTCGGCGGCCTTTGAGATCGCCAAGATCATCGGTGCCGACCTGTTCGCTTCCGTCTTCCTGGCCGGGATGGTGGTGGCGCAGTTCACCTCTGGCCTGGCGGCTCAGGCCAGCGCCTCACGCCTGCTGTTTGCCATGGGCCGTGATGCCGTATTGCCGCGCAGGTTTTTCGGCGCCCTGCATCGGCGTTTCCATACCCCGGTATTCAATATCCTGCTGACCGGTGCCATCGGCGTTGTTGCGCTCTTCCTCGACGTATTGTCGGCAGCCTCGTTTATCAACTTCGGCGCCTTCATCGCCTTTATCATGGTCAACCTGTCGGTGATCTTCCTGGTGTGCCGCGATACCGAGGCCAGGGCTCGCTATGGCCTCTTCAAGGGGGGAGTGATTCCGCTGATTGGCGCCGCGATCAACCTCTGGCTGATGAGCAAGTTGGATATCAACGCCGTCATCCTTGGGTCGATCTGGCTGCTGATCGGGATGGTACAGCTGGCCTACCTGACTCGACTGTTCCGTCGTGCTCCCCCTGAGGTTAGCTTTGATGAGTCGTCGTCCGAGTCGTCGTCTGCCGCGGTATAAGCAAGTCTGTAATGGAGGGCTCCATGCCTAGATATCTGCCTGTCCTGGTCGTACAGGAGCCGTCACGACGGTCCGGTAGGGATACCGAGCTTCGCGAACTCGAAGCGGAGCTGAGCGTCCACCTCAGTGACTTCGGTGCCGAGTTCGAACAGACCCGAATGGTGGTCTACCCTGAGTTCTACCTGTGTGGTGCCAGCGGTACGCCGGCTGAGCGCAGAGCGCAGCTGGAGGCCGCCGCAGAGCCGATCGATGGACCACGCCACCGGCATCTGGCGCGCATCGCCCGGAATCAGGGTGTCTGGCTGCTGCCGGGCACCGTTTGTGAGCGAGGCGAAGATGGTCATCTGTATAACACGGCTCCGGTGTACTCACCCCAGGGTGAGCGGGTGGCCGCCTATCGCAAGTGTTTCCCCTGGCGTCCCTATGAGCCCTTTCAGCCGGGGAGTCGCCTCGAGACCTTTGACATTCCCGGCATCGGCCGAATAGGGCTCGCCATCTGCTATGACATCTGGTTTCCAGAAGTTGTGCGTCAGCTGGCCTGGTCGGGGGCCGAGGTAATCATCAACCAGGTCGCCACCTCCACCAGCGATCGCGCACAGGAGCTGATACTGGTGCAGGCCAACGCCATCTTCAATCAGGTGTATATGGTCAGCGCCAACGCGGCCAAGCCCACCGGTGAGGGGCAGAGTCTGATGGTGGACCCCGAAGGCCGGGTGCGCGGGCAGATGCCCGGCGCCACGTCGGGCGTTCTCACCGATGTGCTTAATCTGGATGAGGTCGAGCGGGTTCGCACCTTTGGCACCGCGGGTTTGAATCGACTGTGGTCCCAGTACCGGGACGATGATCCGGTGCTGGAGTTGCCAATGTACGGGGGTGGTATCGATCCGCGTAAATGGAATCAAAGGGGGTGATCAAGCAGCCTGATCTGATCGCCTCCGGCAGAGGTCACCGCCCGCCACAGACGTTCTGGTAAGATGGCCGGCTCAGACTGGATGCCTCTGCCAGGAGTGGCTCGCCCAACATGATCCCCGACCGTCTTCCCCAGCTCGACAGCATCGCCGCGGAGCGTGCCGTGCGGCGCCTCGATCGACTTACCAAGCCACCGGGCAGCCTGGGGCGCCTGGAGCGTCTGGCCGTGGAGTTGGCGGCCATCCAGGGGGAGTCACTCCCCCAGGTTGCGCCCCCCGCCATGCTGGTGTTTGCCGCTGACCATGGGGTGGCCGCAGAGAGGGTATCGGCCTTTCCCCAGGAGGTGACCGCCCAGATGGTGGCCAACTTCACCGCCGGCGGGGCTGCCATCAACGTTTTCGCTCGGCAACACGCGGCACATCTTGAAGTCATCGATGTGGGGGTTGCCACTCCCATGCCCGATGATGTCGCCCGTCACCCGCGACTGGTGAACGAGAAGGTTCGACTCGGCACCGCCAATATGCTGGAAAGCGACGCCATGACACGGGACGAGGCCCTGCAGGCCATGGCGGCAGGGGCGCGCGCCGCGAAGCGTGCCGCCGCGGCCGGCTGTCGTTGCCTGATCATCGGCGAGATGGGCATCGCCAATACCACGGCGAGCAGTGCCTTGTTGGCCGTGCTGACCGGCGGTCCTGTGGCCGGGCTGGTCGGAAACGGTACCGGTCTCGATGCCAGTGGTGTGGCCCACAAGCGGTCGGTGATCGAGCGGGCCCTGGGGGCACGTCGGCCGGATCGCAACGACCCGCTGGGGACTCTCGCCGCGGTGGGGGGGCTGGAGATTGCCGCCATGGCCGGGGCCTTTCTGGGCGGTGCCGAACAGCGCCTGCCGCTGCTGGTGGATGGTTTTATCGCTACGGTGGCGGCGCTGGTGGCCCGTCGCCTCTGTCCCGGCTTGCGGGAGTATCTGATCTTCGGTCACCGCTCCCAGGAGCCGGGGCACGAGCTGGCACTGAAGGCCCTCGATGCCCGGCCGCTGCTCGACTTCGGGCTGCGCCTCGGCGAAGGCACCGGCGCCGCCCTGGCCTTTCCGCTGCTGGACTCGGCGTGTCGCCTGTTGTCGGAGATGGCCACCTTCGATGATGCCGGTATCGGCGCTGGGTCATGACGCCAAAGAGTTCCCAGCTCGCCTTCGTGCCGGGGTTGACCCTGGCCGTCGATGAGGGGTGCGTGCACCTTGCCAGCCCTCAGCCACTCTGGACGCTGAGCAGCGCCCTGGTGGGTGGTGGCTTCGGCTGGCGCCACCACTTCTGCAACTTTCATGTAGACAAGGATTACGCTGGCCACGACCCGGCCGGGGATCTGGCGAGGTGGCTGGCGGCGCGCGGTATCCCGCTGGAGGGGAGCCTGGCCATGATGACCGCGGTGCGACTCGAACACCTGACGCTGGTGGAAGGCGATGGGGTAGTGGTGGCGGTGACCGCGGGGGCAGGCAATGCCGTGGATATCACCGCTTCCCTGGCTGGCGATCCACGACCGGTAGGCACCATCAACACCCTGGTGCTTATCGATGGGTGCCTCAGCGATAACGCCATGGTCAACGCCTGCCTGTCTGCCAGTGAAGCCAAGGTGCGCGCCCTTCAATCGCTGGAAGTGCGTGATCCCCACAGCGGCACGCCGGCCAGTGGTACCTCCACCGACTGTCTGGCGATCGCCGCGACCCAGCAGGGAGCGATGACGCCCTACGCCGGGTCCGGTACCCGACTGGGACGCGAGCTTGGCCAGGCGATATATCGGGCCACTCGAGAGTCGCTGCTCGCCTCCCGGGAGTGGCGGTGTGGTGCCGAGAAGCGGGCGGTCTTCCATGGCTGAGCCGCTATCGCTTGCACTGCTCGGCCTGGTGCTGGCCGCCGTGGGATTCGACCTGCTGATCGGTGACCCGCGTCGCCTGCCGCATCCGGTGGTGGGCGTGGGGCAGGTGATCACTCGTCTGGAAGCCGCCTTGAACCATGGCAGCCCGGTGAGTCGTCGGTGCAAGGGGGCGTTGATGACGGCGCTGGTGGTACTGGGCACCGGGGGGCTGGGCTGGGTGTCCATCACGCTACTGGCACGTGTTCATCCCTGGCTGGGCTGGCTCGCCGAGGGGTGGCTGCTGGCCAGCTGTCTGGCGATCAAGGGCCTGCGCGATGCCGCCCTCGCCGTGGCGACGCCGCTGGCGAGTGGTGACCTGCCAGGCGCTCGCCGGGCACTTTCCATGATCGTCGGGCGTGATACCGTCGAGCTGGATGAGGCCGAGATCGCCCGTGGCACGGTGGAAACCGTGGCCGAGAACAGCGTGGATGGCATCACCGCTCCGCTGTTCTTTGCGCTGCTCGGCGGTGCGCCGCTGGCGCTGGCCTACAAGGCGATCAACACCCTCGACTCCATGGTGGGCTACCGCAACGCACGCTATCTCGACTTTGGCTGGGCCTCGGCCCGACTCGATGACCTGGCCAACTGGCTGCCAGCACGCCTGACCGCCCTGACGCTATGGCTCGGCGCGCGACCGAGCGCTGGGTGGCGGAGCCGGGGAGCGCTGGTCGCCACCCGCCGGGAAGCGCCGCGCCACCTTAGCCCCAACAGCGGTTGGCCCGAGGCCATGGTGGCGAATCTGCTGGGCGTGCAGCTCGGTGGCAACAACCACTATCTCGGCGAACTCTCCGAGCGGGCTCGGCTTGGCTCCCCCCATGAGGCCCTCGGTGCCCGGCATATCCCGGCGGCGGTTCGCTTGATGCATGGCGGTTGGGTCCTCTTTCTGGCGCTGCTGGCCCTTGTCATCCTGTTCAAGGAGGTGCTGACATGAGTGCGAAGGAGTGGCCGCTCCACGGCGGGCAGCCGGCGCCCTTGCTGGCTCGCTTCGGGCTGGCCGACAACACGCCGGTGCTGGATGCCAGCGCCAATCTCAACCCCCTGGGGCCGCCGACCTGGCTCGCCGACTGGGTGTCGGCTCGTCTGCAGGGAGAGGCACTGGCCCGCTACCCCGATCCCGACTATCGCGAGGCGCGAGAGTCGATCGCCGCCCGCGATGGGGTGGCACCCGATCAGGTGCTGCTGACCAACGGTGGCGCCGAGGCGGTCTTTCTGGCCGTTGCCCTGCATGCCCGGGAGTACCCTGCCGCTCCCGTGGCCATCGTCGAGCCCACCTTCGCCGAGTATGCACGAGCCTGCGCGGCCCATGGCCTGCCAGTCACTCGCCTGACGCTCGAGCCACCGGACTTTCGCCTCGACCCGGAGGCGGTGGTCGCCGCCCTGGGCGAGGCGCGGCTGCTCTTCCTGTGCCGACCCAACAACCCCACCGGCACCCTGATGCCGCAAGCCTCGGTGGCACGGCTGCTCGAACTCACCGCGGAGCGTGGCTGTCGGGTGGTGGTGGACGAGGCCTTTATTGATTTCGTGGGCAGCGCTGACGGAAAGCCGGCGGCGGGGGAGGCTTTGGCGCCGCTGCTGAGCCGCTTCGAGCACCTGCTCCTGCTGCGCTCGTTGACCAAGCATTTTACCCTGCCCGGGTTGCGCCTGGGCTATCTGCTGGCCGACCGCGACACCGTGCGCCATGCCGCCGGCTGTCAGCCCGCCTGGAGCGTCAATGGCCTGGCGGCGGCATTGGTGGCGCCGCTGCTCGCCGATCGCGACTTCGCCGGTCGCACCGAGGGGTGGCTCGCCACCGAGCGGCCGTGGCTGCAGGCCGGTCTCGCTGCCCTGGGCCTGGAAGTGATCCCCAGCCGGGCCAACTTCTTCCTGGTGCGTCACCCCGAGGGGCGCGAGGCGACGCGCCAACTGCTGCCGGCGCTGCTGCGCCGCGGTGTGCTGGTGCGTCATACCGAATCCTTCCCGGGCCTCGACGGCGGCTGGTTGCGCCTGGCCCTGGGCGATGCCACGACCAATGCGCGCCTGCTGGCGGCCCTGGCCGAGGTGTTGCGGGAAGCCGAGGAGGGCGGGTCATGATCGCCTTCGTCGGTGGTGGGGCGCGCTCCGGCAAGAGTCGCCACGGCGAGGCGCTGGCCGGCGCCTTGCATCGATCCCGCGGTGGCGAGCTCGTCTATCTCGCCACGGCCCAGGCCACGGACGCCGAGATGGCCGCGCGAATAGCGCGCCATCGTCACGAGCGCGGCACCGGTTGGCGCACCCTGGAGGCGCCCCTGGCGCTGGACACGGCCCTTGCCGAGGTGGCCGAGGGAGATAGCGTGCTGCTGGATTGCCTGACCCTCTGGGCCAGCCAGTGGCTCTATGCCGGTGGCGGCCAGGAGGCTGACGGGAAGGCGATGCTGGCCCGGGTAATCGAGATGGCCCGCACGCGCGATATCGCCCTGGTGGTGGTCTCCAACGACCTCAACGAAGCCCTGCCGCCAGCCGATGCCGAGACCTGGCGCTACCTGGCCTTTCTCCAGCGACTGCATCGCCGGCTGGCGCGAGAGGCGGACCGGGTGATCGAGGTGGTGGCCGGCATGGCGCTCGAGTGGAAAGCCACCGACGGCCAGGCTGATGGAGAATGCAGCGCGGAGGCGAGACGATGAAGGAGGCCCTCCATGGGCTGGTGCTGGCCCTGCAGTTTCTGACCCGGGTTCCTCTGCCTGTTGCCTGCCCGTGGCATGCCGGCACCTGTCGCTGGGCGTTGCGCTGCTATCCCCTGGTGGGCCTGCTGATCGGCGCCGCCCTGACGGTGGTGGCCGCTCTCGGGGAAGGACTTCCCACCCCGCTGCTGGCGCTGACCCTGCTCAGCCTGTGGGTGGCGCTCAGCGGGGGGCTACACCTCGATGGCGTCATGGATCTGGCCGATGCATTGGGCAGCAATGCGCCCCTGGAGCGGCGCTGGGCGATCATGAAGGATAGCCAGGTGGGCAGCTTCGCCATTCTCGCCCTCGTCTTCCTGCTGGCCTGGAAGGGTGTGCTGATATGGGCGCTGCTCGACGCCGGGATCAGCCCCTGGCTATGGGTGGCACTGCCGGCCCTGGCGCGCTTCGGCGCCCTGGTGCTGTTGCGCCTGGCGCCCCTGGCACGGCGCGAAGGGTTGGCCTGGACCTGGCGACAACACCTTGGGCATCGCGACCTGGCGCTATCGCTGCTGCCGTTGCTGGCCATCTTCGGCTTCGTGCCCGGCGGCGCCTGGCTGCTGGGGGCTCTTCTGGTCTTTCTATGCCTCTATGGCCTGTTCATGGTCAGGGCCTTTTCCGGCATCAACGGCGATATCGTCGGTGCCGCCATCGAGGGAGGAGAACTATGGCTGCTGCTCGCCGCCTGGAGCTGGTGGTGGTTCGGCATGGCGTGACGCGCTGGAATCTTGAACGACGCTACCAGGGGCAGCGCGACATCCCGCTGCTGCTGCCCGATGCCGTGCCAGACATGGAGCGGTTGCGTGAGCATCTGGCGGGCACCGAGTTCGACGCCATCCACTGCAGTGACCTGGCCCGCTGCCGACAGACGCTGGCCCATGTTCAGCCGGGCCGCGACGCCTCGGCGCTGTTCGACCCGCGCCTGCGCGAACTCGACTTCGGCGACTACGAAGGCCACACCTGGGACGAGCTCAAGGACGATCCGCACTATCGGGCATGGATCGATAGCGCGGGCATGCAGGCACCGCCCGGCGGTGAGTCGTCCGATGCACTCTGGGGCAGGCTCTCTGCCTGGCTGGAGGGTGTGCTTGCACAGGCAGGTGATCGGCAGCGCGTGCTGGCGGTCAGCCACGGCGGCGTAATTCGCGAGCTGCGCCGTCGTCTGGAGGCCGTCGACTTCTGGGAGGGCGTGGTGGGTCAGGCCCAGGGGCGTCACTTCACGTTTATCCATCAGGAGGGAGGCTGGCGATGCAGTGCTTCATCGGCGGTGCCTGTTCAGGGCGACGCGAACTAGTCAGCAAGCGCTTTCCGGCGGCGCACTGGGAGCGGCTGGCGCCGGGGCAGGCCGTAGGTGCCTGGCTCGGCGACCTGCCCACGGGAGTGATCCTGGTGGTCACCGGCTGGGCCGACTGGCTCACTACCGCCCTGGCCGAGGAGGGCGATGACGGTGTACGGCAAGGTTGGCGTGCCATGCTGGAGGCCCTGGCGGCGCGGGAGACCCGGGGGCTGGAGGTTGTACTAATTCTCGACGAGATGGGGCGCGGCATCGTGCCCATGGCGCCCGAAGCTCGCCGGCTGCGGGATCTCAACGGCTGGTTGGTCCAGGAGGTCGCGTCACGCTGCTCGGCGGTGTGGTATGTCCGCCATGGGCTGGCCAGGCGGCTGGACCAAGGGGAGTAGCGACCAAGGGCGCCCCTCCGCGTTGACGCTTCTGATGGGGATTGGTAGCTTACGCGCACTCTCAGGTGCTGGCGGAGTGAATGCCGCCAGGTAAACGGGAAGTCGGTCCATTCCGACGCTGCCCCCGCAACGGTGATCGAGTCAAGAACCGCCACTACCTTCAAGGGTATGCCACTGTGCCCATCGGCATGGGAAGGCGGCGGTTTAGCAGGGTCGTTGGCATCACGCCAGGTCCTCGCTCGTCAGTCCGGAGACCGGCCTAAGAGCGCATGCCGGACCGCGGAGGGTGGTCAACGGGCAGGGCATCGACCGCACGCATCCTCGCCGTCTCCCTTCCTTCCGTCCCTCTGCACCGGTCCTAAAAAAAGCAGTATGACACCGTGCGGGTGAGTACGGTGAGCAAGGGACAGAGATGAACACGACACACGCAACCCGTGGCCTGGCGACCTTCGCACTGGCCGCACTCCCCTTGGCCGTGCAGGCCGCGGACGCCCAGATCGCCGATGCCGGCGAGACCCAGGTGCTCAACCCCATGGTGGTCACCGCGGCGCTGGCGCCGCGCACCGCCGACGAGAGTCTCGCCTCGGTAACCCTGCTGGATGAGGCGACCCTGCGCCGCCAGGACCCCACCAGCTTGACCGATCTCTTCCGCGGCCAGCCGGGGGTGGATGTCAATACCAACGGCAGCTTCGGCAAGACCAGCAGCGTCTCCATTCGCGGCACCTCCAACAAGCAAAGCCTGCTGATGATCGATGGAATCCGCTTGCGTTCAGCCTCGTTGGGCGGGGCCTCCTGGCAATATCTCGATCCGCGCATGTTCGAGCGTGCCGAGATCGTGCGCGGCCCCCGCGGCAGTCTCTATGGCGCCGATGCCATGGGGGGTGTGATCCAGCTGTTTACCCCCGAGGGAGAGGAGGGCGAGCCGACACCGCGCATCTCCTTCGGCGGCGGTTCCTTCGATACTCAACGCTATAGTGCCAGCCTCTCAGGCGCAGAAGGCGGCACCCGCTATTACGTTGCCGCCAGCCGTTTCGATACCGAGGGAGCGCCGGTGCGCCGTGATGGTGACGACAAGGGTTACGACAACACCACCGGTCTGTTTCGTCTTGCGCATACCTTTGAAGAT
The DNA here is from genome assembly GCF_009901955.1 of Halomonas icarae. Classification (GTDB taxonomy): domain Bacteria; phylum Pseudomonadota; class Gammaproteobacteria; order Pseudomonadales; family Halomonadaceae; genus Halomonas; species Halomonas icarae. The sequence goes on from NZ_WUTS01000001.1 coordinate 275,925, forward strand.
GGCTCGGAAGTAGGTCTCCTGGCATTGCGCGCCAAGGGTAATACCGAATTCGACAATTTCGGTGCACCAGCCGAGACAGATTTTGTGCAACAGGTGGCCGGGGTCTATGGAGAGTTGCCAGTGTCTGACAACTGGCGCAGCCGCCTAACTCTCAGCGAAGCTCGCGATGAAAGCGATAACCCTTCCTATGGCTCTGTTCTCGATACGCAAACGAGGACGGCACAGTGGAAGAACACGCTAAGTGTAGGAGCTCATGAGTTCGTTCTGGGAGCGGAGTACTCCAACGATAGTGTTGCAGGAAGCTACACTAGTAGTGGTCAATATGCTGTGGAAGAGCGCTACAACAAGGCATTCTTTTCTCAGGCCCTGCTCGATTTTTCGCCTTTAGCGATTCAGGCGAGCATGCGTTATGACGATAACGAAGCCTACGGTGACAAAGTTACCGGCAGCTTGGCGTTGGGTTATGAGCTGGATAATTCCCATACGCTAAGAGCAAGTTACGGCACGGCTTTCCGGGCGCCTGCTTTCGACGACCTTTATTGGCCCTACGAAGAGAGCAGAGATCCCTTTGGTAATATCTATGTGTCCGTGGGAGATCAAGGGGTTGAAGCCGAAACATCGGCCTCTTATGAGCTCGGCATGCGCGGCCAGTACGACAGTTGGTTCTGGGATCTCGCCGCATATCAGACCGATATCGACGACCTGATTGTATGGGCATTGGACATGCCCGCACCTAACGTGTTCCGCTACCGTCCAGCCAATGTGAATGACGCTCGTATTCGTGGCGCAGAGCTTGCGGCTGGTACAGAACTGGGCGGCTTGACCCTACAGGCGGCACTCAGCTATACCGACCCTGAAGACCGTAGTACCGGTAACCAGCTTACTGGGCGCGCCACGCAGAGTCTGCGCTTCGACGTTGATCGTGAAATGGGCGACTGGTCGTTGGGTGGTTCATTGATTGCGCAGAATCACCGGTATATCGACGCTGCAAATCAGGATCACCTGTCAGGCTACGGCCTGGTGAATCTGCGCGCCGGTTGGAAGTTTGCCCCGATGTGGTCGGCTCGTGTGACGGTCGAGAATGCTCTGGACAATGAGTACGAGACCGCGAAGAACTACCTCAACGCCGGTCGTGCGGCCTTCCTGAGCGTGCACTTCGGGCCGTGATAACCAGACGGCTTGCTCGGCTACTCCTGGCCGGCCTTGCGCTGCTGCCCCTGGCGGCGGCGCAGGCCCAGGATGAAATATGCGCGGTCGATGCCCTGGATCGCGAGGTGTGCCTGGAGCGGCCCGCCTCGCGCATCGCCGCGCTGTCACCGGGTGCCACCGAGCTCGCCTTCGCCTCCGGCGCGGGTGAGCGGGTGGTGGCGGCGGTCGAGTACAGCGACTATCCGCCTGAGGCTCTCAAGATTCCTCGAGTCGGCAGTCATAACCGTCTCGATCTGGAGCGCCTGCTGGCGCTCACCCCTGATCTGGTGATCGGCTGGGTCACCGGCAATCCCGCCGAGCAGCTCGAGCGCCTGGAGGCGCTGGGCATGGCGGTGTTCTATATCGAGCCGCGCACCTTCGATGAAATAAGTGCCACGATCGAGCAGTTGGCCCGCTTCGCCGATACCCGGGAAGTGGGCGAGGCAGAGGCCGAGCGATTTCGCCGGGAGATGGCGACACTGGCCGAGCGCCATGCCCAGGCCGAGCCGGTCTCGGTCTTCTATCAGGTCTGGGACCAGCCGCTGATGACCATCAACGACAGGCACTGGATCGGTCAGGTGATAGCACTATGCGGTGGCACCAATGTCTTCGGAGAGCTCGAGCGACTGGCGCCCCGTCTCGATGAGGAGGCGCTGCTGGCGGCGAACCCCGAGGTGATCCTCGCCGGTGGCAGGGGGGAGGCTAACCGTGACTGGCTGGCACACTGGCGCGCCTACCCCTCGCTCACGGCGGTTGCCCAGGATAATCTCTTCTTCGTGCCGCCGTCGCTGATCCAGCGTCCCACCCCTCGGCTACTGGAGGGCACCGGCGTGGTCTGCGAACGGCTCGATCAGGCCAGGGCACGGCGCGGAGAGCATCAGCAGTGATCGCCCTGCTTCGCCCCCTGGGATTGCTGACCCTCGCCGCCCTGGCGGCGTTGGTGTTCTCCGTGGCGCTGGGCAGCGTAACACTGTCGCCCGGCGAGATCCTGGCGGCCGTGAGCGGTGGGGGAGAAGCGCTCTCGCGTACCCTGATCCTCGAGTTGCGATTGCCTCGCTCGCTCGCCGCCTTCGCGGTGGGCGGGCTGCTCGCCGTGGCCGGGGCACTGATGCAGGTGCTGCTGCGCAATCCCTTGGCCGACCCTTATGTATTGGGGCTCTCCGGCGGGGCCGCGGTGGGGGCGCTGATGGGCATGCTGGCAGGCGTGGGGGGGCTGCTGATCTCGGGTTCCGCCTTCGTGGGGGCCCTGATCTCGACTCTGCTGGTATTCGGCCTGGCCCATGGGCGTGGCGGCTGGACGCCTGCGCGGCTACTGCTGACCGGCGTGGTGGTGGCGGCCGGTTGGGGGGCGGTGATCACACTGATGCTCTCGGTCAGCCCCGTCGAACGCCTGCCCGGGATGCTCTACTGGCTGATGGGCGATCTTGCTCATGCCGGCTCACCCTGGCCGTTGTTGGCGCTGCTGCTGGGCGCCTGCCTGCTGGTGGTGCCCCTGGGTCGCCACCTTAATGTATTGGCGCGGGGCCCCTTGCAGGCCGCCGCGCTGGGGGTGGCGGTGCGACGCCTGGAGTGGGGGCTCTATCTGACGGCGAGCCTGCTGACGGCGGCGGCGGTGACCGGCGCCGGCAGCATCGGCTTCGTCGGCCTGGTGGTGCCGCATATGCTGCGCCTGGCGCTGGGTAATGATCAGCGCCTGATCCTGCCCGCCTGTGCGCTGGCCGGCGGCACCCTGTTGCTGGTCGCCGATACCCTTGCCCGCACCGTGATCGCCCCGGAGCAGCTGCCGGTGGGGGTGATCACCGCGCTGCTCGGCGTTCCCACCTTCCTCTACCTGCTCTATCGAGGCTCCTGATGGTCGATCCTGTGACACCGCCGCTGGTGGCTCGCCACCTGGTGATCGATGTGCCGGGCCGTGCCGACGGTGACGCCCTGAACCTCGAGGTTAAGGCGGGGCAGGTCTGGGGCGTGCTGGGGCCCAATGGTGCCGGCAAGACCACGTTGCTGCATACCCTGGCGGGGCTGCGCCCGCCTCGCGCCGGTGAGGTGCTTCTGGGGGAGGCGCCGCTTGCCTCGCTGCGTCGTCGTGAGGTGGCCAGGCGGCTGGGGCTGGTGTTTCAGGAGCGCCACGACGGCTTTCCCTCCACGGTGCTCGAGACGGCGCTGATCGGCCGCCACCCTTGGCTTTCGCCCTGGCAGATGGAGGATGGCGAGGATCTACGCCTGGCCGAGGCGGCACTAAAACGGCTCGATGTGGCCCATCTGGCCGAGCGCCTGGTGAGCACCCTTTCGGGGGGCGAGCGTCAGCGACTGGCCATCGCCACGGTACTGACCCAGGCACCGGCGATCTGGCTCGCCGATGAGCCCACCAACCACCTCGACCTGCATCATCAGACGGCGGTAATGGCCCTGCTCAACGAGCTGGCCGCTGAAGGGCGTTCGGTGATGATGTGCCTGCATGATCTCAACCTGGCCGGACGCTGGTGCGACCATCTGTTGCTGCTCTATCCGGATGGACAAGCGTGCTGGGGGCCGGCGCAGGAGATGCTGGTTCCCGAGGCGCTGGAGCGTCTCTATGGTCAGCGGCTGGCGAGTGCGGAGATCGATGGAGCCCCTGTCTTCGTAGCGGTGAGCTGAACATGACCGACGCCAGGGGCGCGGCGAGGCGGATGCCGTCCGCCGTCTGATCCCCCATCGTCTGCTCGCCGATAACGGTCATTACCCGATTCTGATCAATGTGCTCAATATCGTCTGTGCGGCATAGGCGAAGAGGAATGAAGCATGCATGACCCCAATATGCCCTTCTCCGAGGCGGAGAAGGCAGGTCTCTATCGGGCCATTCATGAGCGCCGGGACGTGCGTTCGCAGTTTCTGCCGGACCCGGTGCCGCCGCGGGTCCTGGGCCGACTGCTGGAGGCGGCCCATCACGCCCCCTCGGTGGGTTTCATGCAACCCTGGGATTTCCTGGTGATCGAAAGCCTCGAGGTGCGCCGGCAGGTGCATGGCATCTTTACCCGGGAGAACGAAAAGGGGGCACGACAATTCTCAGGAGAGCGCCAGCAGCACTACCGCAGCCTGAAACTTGAAGGGATCCTCGAGAGCCCCCTCAATCTCTGTATTACCTGCGATCGAAGTCGCGGAAATGGGCCGGTGCTCGGCCGTACCAGCATTGTCGAGATGGACCTGTTCAGCACCTGCCTGGCGGTCCAGAACCTCTGGCTGGCCGCACGTGCCGAGGGAATCGGCGTGGGCTGGGTCAGCATCCTCGACCAGGAGGAGCTGGCCACGGTGCTGGGCCTGCCGGAGCATGTCTACCCACTCGCCTATCTATGTATCGGCTATGTCAGTGAGTTTCTGGATGAACCGGAACTGGCCCGCAAGGGCTGGCGGCAACGGCTGCCGCTGGCCGAGCTGGTGCATGCCAACGGTTGGGGGCAAGAGGTCAGCGATGACGAACTCCGCCAGGCTCTGGAGGACCCATGCCCACGCTGATGATCCAGGGCACCATCTCGGATGCCGACAAGAGCACGCTGGCAGCCTATTTACAGGGTGACACGTTTACATGGTGACCCGGTCGATAAAGCGGCGGAAGTACATCTCCAGGCGCAGGGTGAGCGCCCAGCGGTGCTCGTAGTCCACATCGCGGGGGAAGTGCAGGGAGGGCGCGATGTCCAGAAAGGTGAAGCCCTTGTGGATATCGCGACGGAAGCGCAGCTGCAGATAGCTGTCCTCGATGGTGGTATGAGAGAGGCTCTCGCCCAGCACCACGGCGGAGTAGCGCAGTACACTGCGGCTGTTGATGCGCTGGTTCAGCTCGGCGGCCTGGCTGAACTCCAGGGTGTCGACCTCTTCGCGCCACTGGGCGTTACTGATGAAGCGAAGATGGCGCTTCTCATCTATCGGACGGCCGAGATCCCAGCGGGTACGCGCCGAGTAGCCGTCCTCGTTGAACCAGGAGAAACGGTTATCGCTATGCAGCTTCCAGGGACCGTCATCAAGGGTCCAGAGCCGCTGGGTGGTGAGGCGGGCATAGGGGTCGAGGGGCAGGCGAACCTTGATGCCGGCGCCGATCTCGGTATCCCACTCCCGGGTCCTGTCGCCTTGCCCCAGGTGGCGTAGTCCCACCAGCACGTCCTCGATGCTGTCGATACGATCATCGCTAAGCGACGACTCTTGCTCGCCGAGAGTGCCGCGCGTCTCGTCCGGCTCGCTCTCGATGATCAGGCGCAGTCGCTCCTCGGTGGTGGGCAGGTCGAGGCGGAAGCGAGCTCCCAGGTCATGATCGAACGCTTCGCCTTCCTTCCAGGCATTCTCTTGGCTGATGCGCAGGTAGGAGTCGGAGTCCACCGTCAGGGCGTCGGTGGTACCGAAGAATCCGTCGATGCTGCGCGAAGTACCGTCCACCCAGTCGGTCATGGTGGCATGGAAGGGGCCGATACGCTTCTCGGCCCATTCCGGGAGGTCGCTGTCATCATCGGGCATCGGGGTATCGGCTTGTGCGGCCATGGTTAGGCAGGCCGTCAGGGCGATCAGCGCCTTCTTCATCTTGTTGATCTCGCGTCGGTTCCGTCTTGCGCAGAGTCTATCTGAACCAGCCCTTCATGACTTCGGTAATCTGCCGGATTTGTGCCTCCGAGGTGACATAGGCGGGCATGGTGTAGAGCCATCGGCCGATGGGGCGCAGCCAGATGCCCTGTTCACGCGCCCAGTCCGCTACGCCGTCCAGGGCGGCTGCGCCGTGAGTCTCAATCACCGCGGTGGCGCCGAGTACGCGTACATCCGCTACCTCCGGGTGCTCGGTCAGTCGCGTGTCCTCGAGCAGTTCCTGGCGCAGCACATCGCTGAGGAGAGCGATACGCCCCAGGTAGTCCTCCTCTTCGAACACCGCCAGGCTCTCCAGTGCTACCGCGCAGGCCAGCGGGTTGCCCATGAAGGTGGGGCCATGCATGAAGGCGTGTTCGGGCGAGTCGCCCACGAAGGTGTCATGCACCCGGGTGGTGGCCAGTGTCGCCGCATGGCCCAGATAGCCTCCCGTGAGCCCCTTCGACAGCACCATCATGTCCGGGGTGACGTCGGCGTGGTCGGCGGCGAACATTCGGCCGGTGCGACCGAAGCCCGTGGCCACTTCATCGAATATCAGCAGCACGTCGAACTCGTCGCATAGCTCTCGAGCCCCACGAAGGTAGTGGGGCGAGGTCATGTTTAGCCCGCCTGCGGCCTGCAGCAGTGGTTCCACCAGGAGGGCGGCGATCTCCTGGTGATGGCGCTCGAGTACGTTGCGCAGGGCGGCCAGGTCCGCCGCTACCGCTTCGGGGTCGGCATCGAAGGGGGCCTCTGGCGCCGGGGCGAAGTGATGGCGGGGGAGGTAGCCGGCGAACAGGGAGTGCATGCCCTCCTCGGGATCGCACACCGCCATGCAGCCTGCGGTGTCGCCGTGGTAGGCCTTCATCAGTGAGAGCATCCGGTGCTTACCGCTCCTGCCGCGCAGCTGATGGAACTGAATGGCCATCTTCATGGCCACCTCCATGCCTACCGAGCCGCTGTCGGAGAAGAACACATGGTTGAGCCCCTTGGGGGTGATGCGTACCAGCTCGCGTGCCAGGCGATCGGCGGGGGCGTGCGTCAGGCCCCCGAGCATCACATGACAGAGGGTATCGGCCTGCTGCTGGATGGCGCTTACCAGCCGCGGATGGCGATAGCCATGAATCATGCACCACCAGGAGCAGGTGGCGTCGAGCAGGGTCTCGCCGCTCTCCAGCTGGAAGCTCGGGCCTTCGCCGCCGACTACCTTGGGTGCCGGTTGCTGGGTCTTGAGATGGGCATAGGGGTGCCAGACGGGGGATGAGTCGAGTGAGCTAGACATCAGCAGGATCCAGGGCCGTTGTGGTCGGGAACGTTGTGAAGGGAAACGACAGACACGCGGAAACTCCGTACATCTCGTTGGAGATGACGGGGTGTTGGCGTTGGATGCTGGGGGGACTACTGGGGGAGAAGATGGTGCGGATGGGGAGACTTGAACTCCCACGCCCTGAGGCACCAGAACCTAAATCTGGCGTGTCTACCAATTCCACCACATCCGCACGGATAGGCTGGCGTGGTATTTTACGGACGCACACGGACAAGTCAATGATCATCGGGCAACTTCAGGTGGTCGGCAGCCGCCGCGGCCAGTGCAGGCGGGTCGCAAGCCGGTAGGTGCGGAACGACACCCAGGCAGCGGGCGTCCAGCGTTCTCGCCAGTGTTGCCAGGTTGTCGCGATAAAGACCTTCGTCGTTGCCGAATGCGGGGTCGACGAGGCTGCCGGCCCAGCCGGCCAGCCGCAGACCATCGGCGCGTATTGCCTCGGCCGTCAATCGTGCGTGACTGATACAGCCTAGCCGGAGGCCAACCACCAGAATCACCGGTAGCGCCAGCTGGGTTGCCAGGCCGGAGAGGTCCTCCCGGGCATTCAGCGGCACCCGCCAGCCACCGGCGCCCTCCAGCAGAGTGAGGTCCCGACCCAGGCCCAGCCCTTCGCGCATGCTCTCGCTCAAGGCGTCAAGCGTGAGCGTGACACCCGCATCTCGAGCGGCGAGGTGAGGCGCTATCGCCGGCGAAAAGGCGTGGGGATTGACCGTGGTATAGGGCACCGCGGGGTGGCTGCAGGCCTGTAATGCCAGGGCGTCGGTATTGCGCAGGCCCGCATCGGTGGGCTCACTGCCTGAGGCGACGGGCTTGAGGCCCAGGGTCGTTAGTCCCTTGCGGCGTGCCAGGGCCAGCAAGCCAGACGTGACCAGGGTCTTGCCGGCGTCGGTATCCGTGCCGGTGACAAGGTAGGCGGCCATATTAGCGTTCGAGCTCCAGCGTCAGTAGGTGATAGGTGACGGGCAGCCCCTCGGGTTCACGCAGGGCTTCGAACCGTTGTGAGGCGTGAACAAGGTCGGCCCGGGTCAAATGGCCCCTGGGGCGTGAGGCCTGGGCACCGATGCCCTTGATGGAGGCCATTACCGCGGTCATGTCGGGATAATGGAATCTTGGCCGACTTACCTCGACCGCGACGCGACGAAAACCCGCCAGGCAGGCGGCCTTGCGATAGTGTTCGGGGCTGCGAAAGTCGAGCAGGGCGGCGTGACGACCGGGCCGCTTCCAGGCGAAGCCCACTTCGCTCAGGGTCTCGGGGCCGAGGGTGTTGATCAGGGCGCGACCGCCGGGGCGCAGCGTGCGATACAGCTCGGCCATCACGGCGTCGAGGTCGGGGCACCATTGGAGGGCCAGGTTGGAGAACACCAGCTCCAGGCTGGCATCGGGCAGTGGTAGTGCGCCGGCATCAGCGCAGACCCAGTGCACCTTGTCGCCTCGCTCTCGTTGGGCGACTTCCAGCATTCCCGGGGCGATATCGAGGCCAATGACGCGGGCGTCGGGTGCATAATCATCGGCCAGTCGCTGGCTCCAGCTACCCGGGCCGCACCCGAGATCGAGGATTTGCATCGCTCCCCGGGGGAGCCTGGCCCAGAGAGTTTCGCCCATGTCCTGCTGTGCCGCCGCCAGGCGCTCGTAGTCATCGGCGGCGCGTGAAAAGGCATGGGATACACGCTGTTGCCAGCCGCCGGATGCCACCGTGGGAGTCAAGTCTGGTGAATTCATGGCTGGTGAATTCATGGCAGCACCTCGAGATTGGCCGCGCTCCTACTCCCAAGGCACTCCCGGGAGAGTTCAATCAGAGTCGTCACCAGGGTGGCTGGGCGTGACAGCATGGGGCAGTGGCCGGCCCCGTCGATGGTGTGATCGGCATCTTGCCGTCGTGTCGCGGGCAGCAGTGGGTCGTCGGTTCCAGACAGGAGGCGCATCGGGCAGGGTGGCTCGGCCAGGGGGCGACTGTTGTCAAGCTCGGCAAGCCATTGCAGCCCGGCGGCAAGGCTAGTCAAATCGGGGGGAGGGCCCTCACCGAGCAGGTCGAGAAGGTGTCGGTATGCGTCCCGGGGAGACGCCTCTCCGCGCAGCATCCAGCGTCGAAAATGTGCCAGGGTCGCGTTCGGGTCTCGAGCGAAGGCACGGCGGAAGCGGCCAAGCTCCTGCTGTGTCACCCCCTCTGGGTGGCAAAAGCGTGGGCCCATGCCGATCTGGATCAGCCCCCGGGGCGGGGGAAGCGCAGTCGACGCAAGGCCGAGCAGGGTGGTTGCCAGCATCCCGCCCAGGGACCAGCCAACCCAGACGGCGTCTCGGGGGAGGTCGTCGATAAACGCCCCGGCAAGGGCTTCGAGGTCTGCAGGGTGCTCAAGGGCCGGCTGGGCCCCGTAGCCAGGCCAGTCTGGCGTCTCGATGGTGACCCCAGCCGGCCATATGGGCGCCAGGGGCTGCCAGACTCGCGCATCGATACCCCAGCCGGAAAGTAGCACCAGACGGATCATGCCAGGGGCTCCCCATTGGCCATGAGGCTCCTCTCCTGGCATTCGGCCAGGGCATCGATCAGGGCGTCTATATCATCGTCGGCATGGGCGGCGGAGAGGGTAATACGCAACCGAGCCTTCCCGCGTGGCACGGTCGGCTCGCGAATGGCGCCGACATTGATGCCACGCTCGGCGAGCCGTGTGGCCCAGGCCATGGTCGTTGTGTTGTCGCCGAGCACGATTGGCTGAATCGGTGTGGCGCTGGCCATCAGCGGTAGCCCGAGCTCGCTTGCTGCCGCGCGGAAGCGGGCAATCAGGGCATGCAGACGCGCGCGCCGCTCCGGCTCTTCAGCAAGGATATCCAGGGCTGCCAGGGTGGCGGCTGCCACCCCGGGTGGTTGAGCCGTTGTGTAGATGTAGGGGCGCGCGAATTGGATCAGATGCTCGATCAGTGCCTCGCTCCCCGCGACGAAGGCCCCGGCGGTGCCAAGCCCCTTGCCCAGGGTGCCGACCAGCACGGCTACCTCATCGACGCCGTAGTTGCGGCCCACGCAGCCGTCGCCTCGCTCGCCCAGCACGCCCATGCCGTGGGCATCGTCGATCATCAGCCAGGCAGCGTGACGACGAGCGGTGGCCGCCAGGCCGGGAATATCGGCCACGTCGCCATCCATGCTGAAGACACCGTCGCTCACCACCAGCCTGGGGTGGTCTGCCGGGCTGCGCGCCAGTAGTCGCTCGAGGTCGGAGAGGTCGGCATGGTGGAAACGACGCGAACAGGCGCCGGCCAGCCTGGCGCCATCCAGCAGTGAGGCGTGGTTGAGGCGGTCCTGAAAGACCCGGGTATGCGGGTCACAGAGCGCCTGAATCACACCCAGGTTGGCCATGTAGCCGGTGGAAAAGAGCAGCGCTCGGGAGCGGCCGGTGAGCTCGGCGATACGACTCTCCAGGGTCTCGTGAACCGCCAGGTGGCCGTTGACCATGTGCGAGGCTCGGGCCCCGCCTCCGTAATGCCGTGCTCCCTCGGCCATGGCCTCGGCCAGGCGCGGGTCCCGAGAGAGGCCCAGGTAGTCATTGCCGGCAAAGTCACGCAGCCGGCTCGCCGGCTGACGTGTCGCGCGGTGTCGCCACAGACCGCTAAAGCGGCACGCGCGGGCGCGTTCGGAAAGACGGCTTGGCCAGTCGTGCTGGGTCATGGCTCAACGCTTGTCGCATCATAGGCCAGTTCGCCGACCCGAGCGGCGGCCTGCTGTGCCGACTGCTGGACAAGGTCGGCTTCAACGCTTGCCTGGATCCAGTCGTCGTCGGCGCAGGTTTCCCTGCGCTCCGGATGCAGGCCGAGCCGGGAGAACAGCGCCCTGTCGCGCTCCGCCTGGGGATTGGCGGTGGTCAGAAGTCGGTCCCCATAGAAGATGGAGTTGGCGCCGGCCAGGAAGGCCAGGGCCTGGGTCGAATCATCCATCTGCTCGCGTCCGGCGGAGAGACGCACATGGCTCTGCGGCATCAGAATGCGCGCCACGGCGATGGCTCGAATGAACTCGATGGGGTCGAGATCCTCGACATCTTCCAGAGGGGTGCCGGGGACCTTGATCAGCATATTGATTGGCACCGACTCCGGATGCGGCTCAAGGCGTACCAGCTGCTGGAGCAGGGCGGCTCGGTCGCGGGGAGCCTCACCCATGCCCAGAATCCCCCCCGAGCAGACCTTCATGCCTGCCTCACGGACCTGGGCGAGCGTATCCAGACGCTCTGCATAGGTTCGCGTGGTGATGATCTCCCCGTAGTAGTCGGGAGAGGTATCGAGGTTATGGTTGTAGTAGTCGAGCCCTGCACGGGCGAGCCGCGCGGCCTGGTCGCCATCGATCATTCCCAGGGTCATGCAGGTCTCGAGCCCCAGCGCCTTGACCCGGCGGACCATCTCCAGCACCACCTCGAGATCCTTGTCACGCGGGCTCTTCCAGGCCGCCCCCATGCAGAAGCGACTGGCCCCGGCGGCCTTTGCCGCCTGGGCCTCCTCCACGACCCTCTCGATCTCCAACAGCTTCTCCTTGCCAAGGCCGGTGTTGTAATGGCCGGACTGGGGGCAGTACTTGCAGTCCTCGGGGCAGGCGCCGGTCTTGATCGAGAGCAGGGTGGAGACCTGAACGGCGTTGGGGTCGAAGTGGGCGCGATGCACCTGCTGGGCACGATAGAGCAGGTCATTGAAGGGCAGTGCGAACAGCGCCTCGATCTCATCGAGACGCCAGTCGTGGCGCATCTCGGCCGGTGCGGCTAGGGTCTGGGAATCGGCTGTACAGGCTTGCGACGCTTGAGACATGGGGGGAGACGCCTATGGTCAACTTGGTTCGTAGAGAAAAGTTGACGAACAGCTTACGGGCCGGGTTCGAGATGTCAACCAGAATAAAACTTATGGTTGACAGAGCCCTGCGCCGCGCCCTGCCTGGCCGCTGTGCCTTCTGCCTGGCCCCAACTCTCGATGATCGCCCCTGGTGTCGCGACTGCTTCGAGACACTGCCCTGGAACCTGGCCGCCTGTCCTGTCTGCGCCGAGCCGCAGCCGGTGGCAAGTCAGGGGCGCCGGTGTGGTACTTGCCTGCGACGCGCTCCTGCCTTCGTGCGTGCTCGGGTACCACTGCGCTATAGCGAGGAGGTGGTCTGGCTGGTGCGGCGCTTCAAGTTTCGGGCCTCGCCGAGGGCAGGGATGGTGCTGCTGGCGTTGCTGGAGGCGTCGCTCACCGAGGAGGCGCGGGCCTGGCCCCAGGCACTGGTACCAGTGCCGCTGCATGCCAGCCGTGCCCGTGACCGAGGTTTCGATCAGGCTGAATGGCTGGCGAAGCGCCTGGCCCTGCGACTGAGGGTACCGTTGCATCATGGCACTCGTCTGCGTGATACGCCCAGTCAGCGTGGACTCGATCGCCAACAGCGCCGGACCAACCTGCGGCGCGGATTTAGCGTGGTGGAGCCTCTGCCATCTCGAGTGGTGTTGCTCGACGATGTCATGACCACCGGGGCGACCCTGGAGGCGCTGGCCCTGGCCTGCCTGGCCGCCGGGGCCGAGGAGGTCGAGGCCTGGGCGATAGCCCGCACGCCGCTGGGGGGAAACATGAGTCAGGCCTGGTAGAGTAGGGGTTTTCTGGAGGATGGACCATGGACGCCGATCATCACCCCTTCTCCACGCTGTCGCCGGCTCGGGTCGTGGCGGCCATCGAGTCGCTGGGGTTCTGGCTGCCCGGTGAGCCCTTTGCGCTGAACAGCTACGAGAACCGAGTCTACCTGGTTCATGATGACGAGCGTCGTCGCTGGGTGGCGAAGTTCTATCGACCAGAGCGCTGGAGCGACGCGTGCATTCAGGAAGAGCACGACTTCCTCGCCGAACTCGCGTCAGCAGGCGTGGCGGTGGCCGCACCGTGGCGTGATGAGGATGGCCGCAGCCTGCTGCATGCCGAAGGGTTTCGCTTTGCGCTCTTTCCACAGCACCCCGGCCAGGCCCCGGAGCTGGAGAATCCCGACCATCTGTTTGCCCTGGGCGAGCTGATCGGCAGCGTGCATTCCGTGGGGGAGCGTGCCTCCTTCAGGCAGCGAGGTGTGTTGGACCTGGACGCGATGGTGATCGATGCCCGCCAGCGGGTGCTCGCCGGGCCATGGCTGGACCGTCGTCAGCGACAGGCCTACGAGCGGGTCTCGTCGGCACTGCACGAGACGCTGGCGGCGTATCGCTGGAGTCCGGAGCAGCAGATCCGGGTCCACGGTGACTGCCACATCGGCAATATCCTGGGCCGCGACGACCACTTCGCGCTGGTGGACTTCGACGACTGCCTGATGGCCCCGGCAGTGCAGGACCTGTGGATGCTGATCACCGCACAGTCGCCCGAAGAGCGGCATATGCAGCTCTCGGAAGTGATCGAAGGCTATGAGCAGCGGCGTGAGTTCGACCGCCGTGAACTGGCCCTGACCGAGCCATTACGGACCCTGCGGCTGATGCGCTACAGCGCCTGGCTGGTGTCACGCTGGGAAGATCCGGCCTTTCCGGCCGCTTTCCCCTGGGTGGCCGATAACGGCTACTGGGAGTCGCATATCAGAACGCTGGAGCAGCAGCGCCTGGCGCTGGATGGCGCGCCGCGCTGGCTGGCATGAGGGGCCTGGGCATGTCGAAGCGACCAGGCCCTGGGCGATGCAGGCACGGTGTAGCATGCGGCGCAGGATGGCCCGTACCTTGAATGCGAGGTTGGCCAGTTCGGGGGAGTACCGCTAGAGGGTAGCGTGGGCCACGAAACGGCCTTATGAGTCGCCGGGATCGGGCTGATCGCCGGGAACCGGATTGGCGACACCGCTGCCTTCGGCCTGACGTCGCTCGATGTTGATCTGTTCCGACGGGTTCTCCTGCTCTTCGATGGCCAGGTCGCTGGCGAGCTGGAGCTCGAAGCCGTGCTCCGGAGAGAGCTCACAGAGACCATCCTGACAGGCGTCGATGCCGAACTTGCCGTCGCTGCCGAAGGCTGCCGCGGAGATCTCGCCACTGTAGATATGGCTGTCGCTGCCTTCGGTATCGATGCAGGTGACGCTGGAGGTGGTAAGGCGAATGCGCCCGCCATCGAGCTGCGCGTTGCCAACCATCACACAGTAGTCAGGTACCTGATGGCTACCGGCACCATTGGCAACCGGGCGCATCAGGATGTCGTCCCGGCGCGGAGTGTCGGCGTCGAGCTTCAATGATTCGACAACCTGCACTTCGAGACTCGCATCGGCAGGAAGCTCCAGGGTGTCGGCAAAGGCCAGGGTGGGGGCCAGCAGCAGGCCCAGTAACAGGGAAGTCTTGGTCATGTCGGGCTCTCGCGGAAAGGTCTGCACAGCATGAAAGCTTGCATACTATCACAGACTGATGCATCCACTCAGTGACCTTGTCGGGGTGCGGCAGCATGTCGCGAGTCGAGCAGAGGAGGATGAACCCAAAAAAGTAGGGTGGGCGTGGCATGGAGTCGGTTGGGTGTGGTGAGGAGCCGGTTGGGCGTGGCGAGGAGTCGGTTGGGTGTGGCGAGAAAAGGAAAGTGCCGGCGAAGTGCCGAACCTGGAGGGCGGGCTGATAGACTATAGGCTTGGAATGTTAGAATCTTGTACACTTTGAAGATTCTGTATATATACTGCACATGAATTGCGGCAACCAGCGACGACTTGACGGAGCCCCCCATGACAGAAGAGCTCGCCAACCACTATCGGCAGATTATCCTTGCGCTAGGCGAGGACCCCGAACGGGAAGGGCTGCGTGATACGCCAAAGCGGGCCGCCAAGGCCATGCAGTTTCTCAACCACGGCTATCTCCAGTCGCTGGAGGAGATCGTCAATGGCGCGGTCTTCGAGTCGGAAACCGACGAGATGGTGCTGGTCAAGGACATCGAGCTCTACTCCATGTGCGAGCACCACCTGCTGCCCTTTATCGGCAAGTGCCATATCGCCTATCTGCCCAATGGCAAGGTGCTGGGCCTCTCCAAGTTTGCGCGTATCGTCGACATGTTTGCTAGGCGCATGCAGATCCAGGAGAGCCTCACCCGGCAGATCGCCGAGGCCGTGCAGGAAGTAACCGGCGCCCGGGGCGTGGCGGTGGTAGTCGAGGCCCGCCACCTGTGCATGATGATGCGTGGCGTCGAGAAGCAGAACTCCAGCATGACCTCTTCGGTGATGCTCGGTGGCTTTCGAGAGAATCAGGCGACCCGCCAGGAGTTTCTGACCCTGATCAACGGGCGCTGAATCGATCCAGGCGCACGACACGGACGTAATTCACAGGTGCACTTATTGAGGAGAGTCGGCCATGCCGCTGCACGCCATCGATGACCAGCACTTCGATCACGGTCTGGCGACCATTCGCATCAAGAACCTTCGCCTGCGCACGCATATCGGCATCAAGGAGGAGGAGATTGCCAACCGCCAGGATGTGGTGATCAATGCGGTAATTCGCTATCGCGCCGACAAGGCAGTGGCGTTCAACCATATCGAGCAGGCGTTGAACTACCGCACCATCACCAAGCAGGTGATTGCCCACGTCGAGGAGAACCGCTTCCTGCTGCTCGAGCGCATGACCCGCGAGGTACTCGACCTGATCATGTCTCACGAACAGGTGCTGACGGCCCAGGTCGAGATCGACAAGCCCCATGCCCTGCGTTTCGCCGACTCGGTTTCCATCACCCTGTCCGAGAGCCGCAAGCCGCGTTGATCTTACCGTGGGAATAAGGTGGCCCCGTCACTTGGAGTGTCGGGGCTTTTGCGCTTAGCATGAGGGCAAACTGGTCAAAGCCGCAATGCGGCGGGAGAACGACATGGAAGCCCTCAAGGAAACGCAGCTCTACTGCCCCTTCGCCTATATCGATGGCAGCTGGGTGGCCGCCGACAGCGGCGAGCAGATTCAGGTGATCAACCCGGCCAACGGCGAGGCCGTAGGCGATGTCCCGCGCCTTGGGCGTGCCGAGACCGAGCGGGCCATCGAAGCCGCCAACGTTGCACTGCCGGCCTGGAAGGCACTGAGTGCCCTGGAACGCGCCGATATCCTGATGAAGTGGCATGACCTGATGCTCGAGCATCAGGATGATCTTGCAATGATCATGACTCATGAGCAGGGCAAGCCACTCAAGGAGGCCGCCGGGGAGATCGCCTATGCGGCCAGCTTCCTGCGCTGGTTCGCCGAGGAGGCTCGGCGCATCTACGGCGAGACCATTCCGCCTGCCAAGGCCAATCAGCGTATCGTGGTGACCAAGCAACCCGTCGGTGTGGTGGGCGCCATCACCCCCTGGAACTTCCCGGCGGCCATGATTACCCGCAAGGCAGGCGCGGCGTTGGCTGCGGGCTGCACCATCGTCTGCAAGCCCGCCAGCCAGACCCCATTCTCGGCCACCGCGCTGGCGCTGCTGGCCGAGCGCGCCGGCGTGCCACGGGGGGTGTTCAATGTGGTGCCGGGGCGGGCGTCGGAAATTGCCGCGGCCATGACCGAGTCGCCGTTGGTGCGCAAGATTACGTTCACCGGTTCGACCGAGGTGGGGCGCGAGCTGATGGCCAGCGCCGCGCGGCATATCCAGAAGATTTCCCTGGAACTGGGCGGCAATGCGCCCTTTATCGTCTTCGAGGATGCCGACCTGGACGCCGCGGTCGAAGGCGCCATGGCGGCCAAGTTCCGCAATGCCGGCCAGACCTGCGTCTGTACCAACCGATTCCTGGTGCAGTCCAGCGTCGTCAATGCCTTCTGCGAAAAGCTTGCCGTGGCCATGAACAGCGAGCTCAGGGTTGGTGATGGCACCGAACCGGACGTCAATATCGGTCCGCTGATCGACGACAAGGCGGTGGCGAAGGTCAGCGAGCATGTCCAGGACGCCGTGGACAAGGGGGCAGAGCTGCTGCTGGGGGGGCACCCACACCCGCTGGGAGGCAACTTCTTCACGCCAACTCTGATCAGCTTCGCCACCGAACAGATGCAGGTGGCCCGTGAGGAGACCTTTGGTCCGCTGGCGGCGGTATTCCCCTTCGATGACGAGGAGAGTGCCGTGGAGATGGCCAATGACACCGAGTACGGCCTCGCCGCCTACTTCTACTCCCGCGATCTGGGCCGCGTATGGCGTGTCGCCGACGCCCTGGAGTACGGCATGGTAGGGATCAATACCGGGCTGATCTCCAACGCCGCCGCGCCCTTCGGTGGTGTCAAGGAGTCTGGACTCGGTCGCGAGGGCGGCCACCAGGGGCTGGACGAGTTCCTGGAGACCAAGTACCTCTGCATCGACCTGGGGTAGTAGGGACGAGGTTCGAAGGGCGAGGTTCGAGAGATCTCGCCCCTCGCCCCTCGCCCCTCGCTTCAGGCGTTAGTGGCGGAAGTGACGCATGCCGGTAAACACCATGGCGATGCCCGCCTCGTTGGCGGCGTCGATCACCTCCTGGTCACGCATGGATCCGCCAGGCTGAATCACCGCGGCGATGCCGGCGGCGGCGGCGGCATCGATGCCATCACGGAACGGGAAGAAGGCATCGCTGGCCATCACCGAGCCGGGCACCGAGAGGCCCTCATCGGCGGCCTTGATGCCGGCGATCTTGGCCGAGTAGACACGGCTCATCTGGCCGGCACCCACGCCGATGGTCTGCCCATCCTTGGCGTAGACGATAGCATTGGACTTGACGTACTTGGCCACCTTCCAGGCGAAGGCCAGATCGCGTAGCTCCTGCTCGGTCGGCACACGCTCACTGACCACGGTGAGCTCATCGCGTCCCACCATGCCGAGGTCACGATCCTGCACCAGCAGGCCACCGGTGACACGCTTGAAGTCATGGGCATGGCCCCGCTCGCCAGGCCAGCTGGCACCCACGTCGAGCAGGCGCACGTTCTGTTTCTCGGCGACGATCCTGGCGGCCTCGTCATCGACTCCGGGGGCGATGATCACCTCGACGAACTGGCGGTCGATGATGGCGCGAGCGGTGTCGGCGTCCAGTGGCACGTTGAACGCAATGATGCCGCCGAAGGCGCTGGTGGGGTCGGTGGCGAAGGCCTTGTCATAGGCTTCCCGCGCGCTGGCGCCTACTGCTACGCCGCAGGGGTTGGCATGCTTGACGATGACGCAGGCGGTATCGGTGAAGGCCTTGACGCACTCGAAGGCGGCATCGGTATCGGCGACGTTGTTGAAGGAGAGGGCCTTGCCGTTGAGCTGCACGGCGGTAGCCACGCTGGGTTCACTGGCACCGGCCTCGACGTAGAAGGCCGCCTGCTGGTGCGGGTTCTCGCCGTAGCGCATGGACTGCTTTTTCTCGAACTGCAGGTTGTAGGTGCGCGGGAAGCCATCCTCACCACCCTGCACCCGCTGACCAAGGTAGTCGGCGATGGCAGCGTCGTAGCCCGCAGTGTGCTCGAAGGCCTTGACGGCCAGGTCGAAGCGAGTGGCTTCCGACACCCTGCCATCCTGGGAAGCGATCTCGCCCAGCACTCGGGCATAGTCGGCGGCATCGACCACGATGCTGGTGTGGGCATGGTTCTTGGCGCAGGCGCGCACCATGGTGGGGCCACCGATATCGATGTTCTCGATGGCGTCCGTGAGGGTGCAGTCGGGCTTGGCGACGGTCTGGGCAAAGGGGTAGAGGTTGACCACCACCATATCGATCGGCGTGATGTCATGCTCGGCCATCACCGCGTCGTCCTGACCACGACGGCCGAGGATGCCGCCGTGGATCTTCGGATGCAGGGTCTTGACGCGACCATCCATGATCTCGGGGAAGCCGGTGTGCTCGGACACCTCAATGACCGCGACTCCGTTCTCCTGGAGCAGGCGGAAGGTACCGCCGGTGGAGAGTAGTTCAACGCCGTGCTCGCTGAGTCCACGAGCGAACTCGACGATGCCGGTCTTGTCGGAAACGCTGATCAGGGCACGGCGTACCGGGAGGGAGGAGGCTTGGGCCATGGGGTCACTCTCTTGACGTCTAGGGCGATGGATGGGGATGCGAATGGGATGCTGGCGGCGCGTGAAACGCGCCGAGGAGGGCCAGAGGCTCTCCGCTTTATATCAGATCATACTGCTTCAGCTTCTTGCGGAGGGTGCCGCGATTGAGGCCGAGCATTTCGGCGGCGCGGGTCTGGTTGCCTTGGGTATGTTCGAGCACCGAGGCGAGCAGCGGAGCCTCGACCTCGGCCATCACCATGGCATGGAGCCCGGTCACCTCGCCGCCATCCAGATGAGCGAAATAGCGGCGCATGGAGAGCTCTACCGCTTCACGCAGCGGTGGCTGCCCGTCTGTCGGCGCGGACAGCTCGGTGCTGGCATCATTCGGCGAGCGACCTGTTGCAATCTGTGGGTCGGAGGGAAGGGCTTGACTGGTCATGCGGCTCGTATTCCTTTCGCGGTCGCGCCCTGCTCGTCCGGCGCAGTGGCAGGCGAGGGGGCATGACCAAAGAGGTCGTCGATAAAACGATACTGGTCGGCACGGCTTTCGAGACGGTTGAAGTGTCCCTTCAGCTCACGCCGCTGCGCCTCGGTGAGTCGAGCATCGCCGGCCAGGTACCAGCCAACGTGCTTGCGCGCGATGCGCACCCCCATGGTGTCACCATAGAAGTCATGTAGTGCGACCAGATGGTGGCGGAGCACACTCGCACGTTCGCCATCACTGGGGGGAGGGAGGCAGTCACCGTGACGCAAGTAGTGGTTGATTTCACGGAAGATCCAAGGGTTGCCCTGGGCGCCTCGGCCGATCATCACCGCATCAGCGCCAGTATAGTCGAGGACGGCGGCGGCCTTCTCGGGAGAGTCGATATCGCCATTGGCGAAAACCGGGATCTTCACCTCCGCCTTGATGGCGGCAATGGTGTCATACTCGGCATAACCAGCGTAGCGCTGCTGACGATGGCGGCCGTGCACCGCCAGTGCCTGGATGCCGGTCTCTTCGGCCAGACGCGCTATCCGTAGGCCATTATTGCTTTCGGCGCACCAGCCGGTACGGATCTTCAGCGTGACCGGTATATCCACCGCTGCTACCACCGCCGTCAGGATCTCGGCCACCAGCGCCTCGTCGCGGAGCAGGGCAGAGCCGGCGGCCTTGTTGCAGACCTTCTTGGCCGGGCACCCCATGTTGATATCGATGATCTCGGCGCCCTGGTCAGCATTGAAGCGAGCCGCCTCGGCCAGCATGGCGGCATCGCCGCCGGCGATCTGCACGCTGCGTGGGCCCGGCTCGCCCCGATGGTCCATGCGTAGCCTTGATTTGCGGGTGTGCCACAGGCTCGGGTCGGAGGTCACCATCTCGCCCACCACCATGCCGGCGCCCAGCTGCCGACACAGCTGTCGGAACGGGCGATCGGTGACGCCGGCCATCGGTGCCAGGATGGTCCGGTTCGGCAGCGTATGGTGGGCGATGCGGGGCAGTGACTGGCTAGCGTCGAACATGGCTCGGAACGATGGCGGCAAGGGGGGCATATCATACGCCCCGCGTCGAGTAGGGTGAAGTGGTGTTGTCGGGCCAGGCTAGCTCGGTCGACGCCCGGTGAGACGAACCCACCCTTCGCGAGTGACCGGCTCATCCATCCGCAGCCCCTGCTCGCGATAGGCCTGAAGCACCTGTTCGGCCTGGCCCTCGAGGATGCCGGAGAGCGCCAGGCGCCCCCCGGGAGCAACATGGCTGGCGATCATAGGCGCCATCTCGACCAGTGGCCCGGCGAGGATATTGGCCACCACCACGGGGAATGTCTCCGCGCCGTCGAGCTGCTCGGGGTAGCAGAGCCGCAGGGCCTGTTCCTGTACCCCGTTACGCTCGGCATTGTCGCGACTCGCCGTCAACGCCTGGGGATCGATGTCGGTCGCCACCGCCTGCCTGGCGCCCAGCTTGAGGGCGGCGATGGCCAGGATACCCGAACCGGTGCCGATATCGAGTACCGTCTGGCCCTCGAGGGCCTCGCAGATGGCGAGAGCGTCGAACCAGGCCAGGCAGAGGGCGGTAGTGGGATGTGTGCCGGTACCAAAGGCGAGGCCCGGATCGAGATGCAGGTTGACCGCGCCGGGTTCGGGTGGCGTGTGCCAGCTGGGTACGATCCAAAGGCGTTCACCCATCTGCAGCGGCACGAAGTCCTCCATCCATTCGCGCTCCCAGTCCCGGTCGGCGACCAGCTCCACCTCGATCTCGGGGCAGGGCTCTTCGGGTTGGGCGACGGCCCAGGCGTGTTGCACCCGCTCGAGCATGGCGTCAACGCCTTCGAGGTCGTCGTACAGTCCGGTGAGCACCGTTTCGTGCCACAGCGGCGTGCTGCCGCGCTCGGGCTCGAAGACTGGATCGTCGTGGGCGTCCTGCAGGGTAATGGCAGTAGCCCCCTCGGCGAGCAGCAGCTCCTCGAGGGTCTCGGCCTGTTCCGGGGCGACATGGGCCTTGAGTTGCAGCCAGGGCATGGTATCTCCGATAAGCGGGGGGAAGCGCAAGCGGGGCGGCCGAGGCCGCCCCGCTAATACCGAAGCCGGGAAGGTTAGAGGCCCAGCTTCTTCTCCAGATAGTGGATATTGACGCCACCCTGTCGGAAGTCGCCATCGCGCACCAGATCCTTGTGAAGGTCGGTGTTGGTCTTGATGCCTTCCACCAGCAACTCGTCCAGGGCGACTCGCATGCGGGTCAGTGCGGTTTCACGGTCGCTGCCCCAGGTGATCAGCTTGCCGATCAAGGAGTCGTAGTGGGGCGGCACCGTGTAGCCGGTATAGAGATGGGAGTCCATGCGCACCCCGATGCCGCCCGGGGGGTGAAAGAGCGTCACCTTGCCGGGGGAGGGGATGAAGGTGCGCGGATCCTCGGCGCAGATGCGACACTCGAAGGCGTGGCCGTTGAGGGTGACATCCTCCTGCCGGATGGAGAGCGGCAGACCGGAGGCGATGCGCAGCTGCTCCCGGATGATATCCACACCGGTGACCATCTCGGTGACCGGATGCTCCACCTGCACGCGGGTATTCATCTCGATAAAGAAGAACTGGCCATCTTCGTAGAGAAACTCGAAGGTCCCGGCGCCGCGATAACCGATGGTGATGCATGCCTGGCGACACGCCTCGAGTACATCGGCGCGGGCCTTGGGGTCGAGCTTGGGGGCGGGAGCCTCCTCGATCACCTTCTGATGACGACGCTGCAGCGAGCAGTCGCGGTCATAGAGGTGGATGGCGTTGCCCTGACCGTCGGCCAGCACCTGCACCTCCACGTGACGTGGATTCTGCAGGAACTTCTCCATATAGACGGTGCCGTCACCGAAGGCCGAATGCGCCTCGGTGCGGGTCACGTTGACCGCCGAAAGCAGGTGGGCCTCGGTGTGCACCACGCGCATGCCGCGACCGCCGCCGCCGGCCGCGGCCTTGATGATCACCGGGTAGCCGATGCGGCGTGCGGTGGCCAGAATCTGGGCCTCGTCATCCTCGGGCAGCGGGCCATCGGATCCGGGCACGGTAGGAACGCCAGCCTTCTTCATCGATTCGATGGCACTGACCTTGTCGCCCATCAGGCGAATGGTCTCGGCCCTGGGCCCGATGAAGGTAAAACCGGAGCGTTCCACCTGTTCGGCGAAGTTGGCATTCTCGGCGAGAAAACCGTAACCGGGATGGATGGCACTGCTGTCGGTAACCTCGGCGGCACTGATCAGTGCCGGAATGTTGAGATAGGACTGGGCCGAGGAGGCCGGCCCTATGCACACGACCTCGTCGGCGAGGCGCACATGCATCAGCTCACGGTCGGCCTTGGAGTGGACCGCCACCGTTCTGATACCCAGCTCCTTGCAGGCACGCAGGATGCGCAGGGCAATCTCGCCGCGGTTGGCTATAAGAACCTTGTCCAGCATGATGGGTCCGCCAGTATCGAGTGAATGACCAGTATCGGATAATTGAAGAGAGGGCGACGCTTAGGCGATCACGACCAGGGGCTGATCGTATTCTACCGGCTCGCCATCCTCGACCAGAATGGCCTCGACCACGCCGTCGCGCTCGGCCTCGATCTGGTTCATCATCTTCATGGCCTCAACGATGCACACCGTCTCGCCCTTCTTGACCTGGGAGCCCACTTCAACGAACGCCTTGGCGCCCGGAGCCGGTGAGCGGTAGAAGGTGCCTACCATGGGTGAGGTGATGGCCTGGCCCTGGAAGCTGGGGCCCTCGGCGGCGGCAGGCTCGGCACTCTCGATGGGTGCCGGTGCGGCGGCGGGAGCCGGGTATGCCGCAGGGGCATAGGCCTCAGGCATGCTTGGCTGCCAGCTCACGCCATTGGGGTGACGGCTGATGCGGACCGACTCCTCGCCCTCCTGGATCTCGATTTCGCTGATGTTCGACTCTTCCAGCAGCTCGATCAGCTTCTTGACCTTGCGGATATCCATGACGTTCGTCCCGATCGGTTGGGTGCGGTGAATGGTCGTTGGCCCGGCGCTGTCAACCCGGGCCAAGTTTCATTAGATCGCGGCAAGATGGCGACTCTTCCGCCTCTAAGGACCATGAAAAGGGGGTAGCGGCGGAGTTTGCCGAAAAACCTGTGCGATGTCCAGCATCGCTGAAAACGCTGTTCGAACAACTGTTTGAGGGCGTCTTCCTGACAGGATTGTCCGGGCTTAGGCGTCACTACCCTTATCGATCCAGTCGCGCACACTATTCAGGTGGCCGGCGAGCTCCCTGGCATTCGGAGCGCCTAGTATGCGTGCCTCGCGGATCTCCTCGCCTGCACGGAAGAATAGCAGGCTCGGCGGGCCAAAGAGCTCGAATCGCTCAAGAAGTTCGCGGCTGGTGGCATCGCTGTCGGTGACATCGACGTTGATGCGCGCGAAGTCCGCGAGCGGCTCCGCGACCCGTGGGTCCGGGTAGACCCGGCGTTCGAGCTGTTTGCAGGAGATGCACCAGTCGGCCGTGAAGTGGACGAAGGCGGCCTGATCATTCGGCACGGCGGCGAGCGCCTGGTGCAGCTGATCGAGCCTGTCCACCGTGATGATCTCTTGTGGCGCGGAGGTGTCGGCGAGGGGTGACGAGTTCGCTCCGCCAGTCAGTGGCGCCAGGGGGCGCAGTGGATCGCTGGCGCCACTGGCCGCACCGAGAACCAGCGCCATGGCCCAGGCGAGCAGCAGCAGCCCTAGCGCTTGACGCGCGCGTGCCCATCCCTGAGGGAGGTTGGTGGAAATAGCGCCCAGCGCCACCGCGGTGCCAACCGCCAGGCCGGCCCACAGCAGTAGCACCAGTGTCGCCGGCAGCAGGCGTTCGACCAGCCAGATTGCCACGCCCAGCAGCAGAATACCGAAGGCAATCTTCACACCATTCATCCAGGCCCCGCTGCGCGGCAGCAGGGTGGTGCCAAAGGTGCCGACCAGCAGCAGAGGGACCCCCATGCCCAGTCCCAGGGCGAGCAGGGCGGCTCCGCCCAACAGCGCATCGCCGGTGGTGGAGATGAAGACCAGCGCGCCTGCCAGCGGCGCCGAGACACAAGGGGAGACCACCAGCACCGATAGCGCCCCGGCCAGTGCCAGGCCGGCGGGGCCGCTCCGCTGGGCGCGGGCCTGCCAGCCATCGATACGCTGGGTCAGTCTGGGCGAGAGACGCAGGTCGAAGGCGCCGAGCATGGCCAGGGCGAAGAGGATAAAGAGAATGGCAAAGGTGATCAGCACCGGTGCCGACTGTAGCCGAGCCTGAAGATTGAGTCCGGCGCCGAACAGTCCCATCAGTACCCCGACCAGCGCGTAGGTGAAGGCCATGCCTGCCACATAGCTGGCGGACAGGGCGAAGGCGCGAGGCCGGCTCGGGTTCTGGCCGACGATGATGGAGGAGAGGATCGGCACCATGGGCAGTACACAGGGCGTGAAGGTGAGCCCCAGGCCGGCCAGGAAGAACAGCGCCAGGGCCAGCGGCAGGCTGGCCTCACTCATCAGCGCCTGAAAGCGGCCATCCTCGCTCTGCGGGGCAGCGGGTAGTGTGGAGCTGGCCGAGCTGGTGTCATCGGCCAAGCTGGTGTTGATGACAGAAGTGTTGTCATTCGTGGCCTGCCAGCCGGCAAAGATTGCCGGTGCCTGTTGTTCGGCGGCATCCAGATCGACATGCTCGGGGGGGTAGCAGAGTCCGGCATCGGCACAGCCCTGGAAGGTTACCGTGACCGGTATCACGCCGCTGGCCTCTTCCTCGAAGGGAACCTCGAAGACCAGGGTGTCGCGGAACACATAGGCGTCGCCGAGGAACTCGTCGCTGGTGAAGGTGCCTTCGGGGATCTCGGGATCACCCAGTGCTGCCGCATCGCTCTCTACCGCGAACTGATGGCGATAGAGATAGTGACCCTCAGCAGCTTCCATGCCGATATAGAGAGTCTCGCCATCATGCCAGGCGCTGGGTTGAAAGGCCTCCAGGACCGGCAGAAACTCCGAGTCATCGTTGGAGAACCACTGTGCCTGAGCGACGGTCGGTAGCAGCAACAGCAGTAGCAGGGCGTTCAGGGCGTGGCGTTGAATGCGGATCACGAAAGTCCTGTCCTTGGTTGATAGTGTGGCTGGCGTTCAGACCTCACCTGCCGCACGGGGTTCCGGTGCACCCCCGGGGCAGGGGTAACTCCATCAGGACGCGTTCGCATCAGGAACCTGGTGAGCAGACAGGGGTTAGCTGACCGCGGGTGCTGGTCGGATGCTAGGATAACCCAAGGGGAGGGGGTGTCTTCAGTGAGAGGCGTGGCGAGAGGTGTGCCACGTTGTCGCACATCCCGATGTTTCGTATGGGCATGCTCTTATATTTCGTATAGGCATGCTCTTATGCTTCGTAAAGGAAAGGAACCTGCACATGGCTTGGATGGGCAACCGCGACGCCAAGCGTCGCAAGAAGATGGCAGCGTTGGAGCGACCCGACTACGGCTGGATCTGGAAGCCGCTGCTGGCACTGCTGGTGCTCTATCTGGTGGTGACGCTGGTGCTCGGGGTCTGGTGGAGTCGCACGCCGGCCCCCCATAGCGTCGAGCGGGTGCCCATGGAGCGTCGTGGCGATGCCGGCAGCGAGCCCGCCGCCAGAGGAGCGGTGACGGTGGCTACCCTGGCTTCCATCGTCGAGACGCTTTATGCCAAGCCTGGCGGCTACTTGCGTAACGACCGACTGCCGCCCGGTCTGTGGCTGGACAACATGCCGAGCTGGGAGCAGGGCGTATTGCAGCAGTCGAAGGATCTGGCGCGGGCGCTGCCCTCGATGGACCCAACCGAGGTCGAGTTGCTGGAGGAGGCGGTTCGTGGCCTGGCCGGTGACGGTCTCGACTGGTATCGGCCCGCCACCGAGGACCGCCTGATGTCGGCGGTGACCGCCCTGGACAGCCAGCTGATGGCGTTGAGCGGCATGGAGGCCGAAGGCTTCGTGCCCGGAGCGGGGCTACGTCGCTGGCTGGCCGATGTTCGGGTAAGTCTCGACGACCTGTCGTTGCGTCTGGCTTCGGGTGCCGAGGGGCATGAGCTGCTGCAGGAGCTCGCCATCGACAACGAGGCGCTTCCCGAGGGCACCCCCTGGTATCGAGTCGACAACGTCTTCTTCGAGGCACGCGGCGCCGGCTGGGCGCTGGTGCAGATGCTGGAGGGGGTGCAGCGTGATCAGGCCGATGTGCTGGAGGCGGCCGAGGTGGTCGAGCTGTGGGAGCGTCTGCGGGCGGAACTCGCCATGACCCAGCGTCGCCTGTGGAGCCCCGTGGTGATGAGTGGCCGGGGTTTTGGTCCCTTCGCCAATCATACGCTGGTGATGGCACATCACATCAGCCGGGCCCGCGATCTGGTCGAGTCGATCATCACTCGGCTTGCCGAGAGTGCCGAGCAGGTGGTGGTCGGAGAGGAAGTCCAGCCAACACCCGCCAGCGAACCTGACGTACTCGATGTGGCGCCCAACGCCCAGCCTGATCAGGAAGCTACCGACCATCAGGAAGTCGAGCA
Source organism: Halomonas icarae (assembly GCF_009901955.1). Classification (GTDB taxonomy): domain Bacteria; phylum Pseudomonadota; class Gammaproteobacteria; order Pseudomonadales; family Halomonadaceae; genus Halomonas; species Halomonas icarae. The sequence continues at coordinate 302,847 of NZ_WUTS01000001.1, forward strand.
GGAGACTGAGCAGAAGGCCGAGCAGGGGGCCGAGTCGGATCAGGCGCCCAGTCTGGATGACCAGGTGGAGCCGGTAGCGCAAGAGGATCAAGCTGCCGAGCAGTGAACTGGCTTCCTTGGCTGGGTTTTCAATGCCCATAAACCACAGCGGGCCGCCTCAAGGGGCGGCCCGCTGCGTTTATGCTCGACGCTCACGACCCGGAGCGCAGAGTGTCGGTGTCCTGAGTGGTTTCTCAATCAGGCCTTGTGATAGGCGTCGGAAGCCTTCTCGATGGCCTTGCGCGCCGCCTCGGCACCTTCCCAGGACTCCACCTTGACCCACTTGCCCTTCTCGAGATCCTTGTAGTTCTCGAAGAAGTGGGCGATCTGCTGGCGCAGGAGTTCAGGCAGGTCGGTCACTTCCTGAACGTCGTCATAGAGGCTGGACAGCTTTTGATGGGGCACGCATACCAGCTTGGCATCTTCGCCCGCTTCATCGGTCATGTTGAGGATGCCCACCGGGCGGGCGCGGATGATGCTGCCGGGCTGTACCGGGCAGGGGGTAACCACCAGGGCGTCCAGGGCGTCACCGTCGTCGGCCAGGGTGTGCGGGATGAAGCCGTAGTTGGCCGGGTAGAACATCGGCGTGGCCATGAAGCGGTCTACCAGCAGGGCACCCATGTCCTTGTCGATCTCATACTTGACCGGCGAGTGGTTGGCCGGAATCTCGATCGCTACATAAATGTCGTTCGGGAGTTCCTTGCCGGCGGGGATATTATCGAAGTTCATCGTCGCTTCCTTGGGTAGGTAGAAGAAGGGGGTGGCAGAAGGTCCTGGCGCGTCGTCTGGAAGAAAAATCCGCGAAATTATACGGGCCAGCCTGACTGAATACCAATTCGACATAGGTGCCGGCGCGATTTTCGGTGCTGGCAAGATGCCACTATGGTCATGCTGTTGCACCCGTGCAGGTCTGCGGCGTGTATGATGGCCGCGCATGATTCATCGGGTAAGGAGAGGCGAGTGTCACCCGCACAGCTGTCATTGAGTTTTGGTCAGGCCTTCGTGGCGCCGGATCGCCGGCGACACCGCAGCTCCATGTCGGTAAGCCTACCCGAGCCACCTCTGCTCAACGCCAAGGGCGCCTGTGCGCTGATCAGCGATGCGACCCAGCGCAATCGCATGGCCAAGCAGGCCGGAGATCTCAGTGTACGTAGCTTCCTGAGCGACTACTACTCCACCCCCGATCACTGGGACATCAAGACATCGGCGACCCGTGTGCTGCGTGCGCTCAATGCCTGGACCTATAGCCAGAGTCGCCAGGTAGCGGACGGCAGTTACGTCACTTCTCTGTCGGCCCTCGTGTTGCGCGGCACCGAGGGCCATCTCTTCCATATGGGTGACACCGTGGTGTTTCGGCTGCGCGGGGCAGAGTTCGAGCAGCTGACGCGAGATCATGTCACCGATCTGGGGGGGTATCGCTACCCTTCGCGTGCGCTGGGCATGGATAACAGCATCGACATCGACTATGCGCGCTTTCCGGTCAAGCAGGGAGATATCTTTCTGTTTACCACCCAGGCGGTGCTGGGCACCTTGATGCCATCCGACTATGTGCAGTTGATCCGGCAGGACGCCAGTGATCTGCATGCCGCCTGCGACCGTCTGGCCGAAGCGGCAGTGCAGCGAGCACAGTCCCGCGGTTACGGTGCCGATCAGTTCTGTTTTCAATTGCTACGCATCGATGAGTTGCCCGAGGAGCAGTCGGATAACCCGGCCAAGGTGTATGGCGAGCTACCGATCCCGCCGGAGCTCTCGCCCGGTGACCGTCTCGAGGGCCTGGAGGTGCAGGCCGTGCTGTCGCGTACAGCGCAGTCACGCGTCTATCGAGTGCGTGACCTCCAGAGCGGGCGTGAGATGGTGATGAAGGCGCCGAGTCCCGAGCTCTCCCTTCGTAATATCTATCTGGAGCATTTCCTGCTGCAGCAGTGGGTGGTGGAGCGCGTCAAGTCCCCCTTCGTGGCGCACATCATGGAGCCGTCGCGGCCGCGGCGCTATCTCTACTATCTGATGGCTTATGTCGAGGGCGAGACGCTGGCCGACTGGGCGCGACGCCACCCCCAGGCGAGCCTCGCCCAGCGGCTGGATATCGCCAATCAACTGGGCAAGGCGGTGCAGGCCCTGCATCACCGGGAACTGCTGCACCAGCTGATCCATCCCGGCAATGTGCTGATCGATGCGCATGGCAAGGTGGTGCTGACCGACTTCAGCGCCTGTCGGGCGCGTGACGGATCGGGGCTCAAGGATGCCCACGAACTACTTCGTCAGGTGGGACTGACCGAACACAGTGCTCCCGAGTATGCGCTAGGGGACGGGATCGGCCGGCGTAGTGACCAGTACTCCTATGCCTCGACGGTCTACTGGCTGCTGACCGGGGAGTTGCCCTACGCGGTATCGCCCAATCGTCTGCTGCGGCATACCGATCTTGAACAGCTGGCCTATCGCAGCGCACGGCAGCGTAACCCCGAGGTGCCCAAGCCGCTCGACGAGGCATTGCGTCGGGCACTGGATCCCCAGCGCGCGCTCCGCTATCGACGCATGTCGGAGTTTCTGCGTGAGCTGCGCCAGCCTCTCGCCACTCTGCAGCGTGAGCCCACGGCGCGTGGCACCTCGAGGAGAGTCCGGGATGCCGGCCAGTTCTGGCAGGGGGTCGCCGCGATACTGCTGTTGTTGCTGGTGCTTTCCTGGTTGCTGCGATAGGCCTGCGGCCAGGCTCAAGGAACTAGGAACGAGGGGCAAGGAGTTGCCCCTCGTGACCTAAAGCTCGAAGTCGGGCAGCTTGCGCTCGACGCGGTGCTTGGCAAGCTTGGCCACCCGGGGCAGGCCGTTATCGAACGGGGGGAAGTCCTCGCCCTGAATCAAGGGCAGCAGGTAGTCACGGCAGGCTTGGGTGATGCCTAGGCCATCCTCGCTGATGTAGTCGCGGGGCATGAACTTCTCGCGGTTGGCGATCTCGGCCAGTGGGGCCGGCTCGATATGCCACTGATAGGGTGTACCCGCCGCCCGCTTGATGGCCGGCATCATCGCATTCTTGCCCTCGATGGCCAGCTCCACCGCCGCTTCGCCGACGGCGTAGGCCTGCTCCACGTCAGTTGCGGAGGCCAGGTGGCGGGCGGCGCGCTGCAGATAATCGGCCACCGCCCAGTGGTACTTGTACCCCAGGTCCTGCTTGACCATGCCGGCCAGGGTCGGCGCCACGCCGCCCAGCTGACGATGGCCGAAGGCGTCGGTGTTGCCGGCATCGGCGAGGAAGGTGCCATCCTCGTAGCGCGCCCCCTCGGAGACCACGATCACGCAGTAGCCGTAGGTCTTGACCGCATAATCGACGCGGGCCATCACCGCTTCGCGGTCGAAGGCGATCTCGGGGAAGATCACCAGGTGGGGCGGCTCGCCCTCGCCCTGGCCGGCCAGGGCGCCGGCGGCGGCGATCCATCCTGCATGGCGTCCCATCACCTCGAGCACGAAGACCTTGGTGGAGGTCGCGCACATGGAGGCGATGTCCAGGGAGGCTTCGAGGGTCGAGGTGGCAATATACTTGGCCACGCTGCCGAAGCCTGGCGAGTTGTCGGTGATCGGCAGGTCGTTGTCCACGGTCTTGGGCACGTGGATGGCGGTGAGCGGGTAGCCGAGTTTCTCGGAGAGCTGCGAGACCTTGAGGCAGGTGTCGGCGCTGTCGCCGCCACCGTTGTAGAAGAAATAGCGGATATCGTGGGCGCGGAACACCTCGATCAGCCGCTCGTACTGGGCGCGGTGGGTCTCGATGTCCTTGAGCTTGTAGCGGCAGGAGCCGAACGCGCCGCCCGGGGTGTGGCGCAGCGCGGCGACCGCCTCGTCTGACTCTCGACTGACGTCGATCAGCTCCTCGGTGAGGGCGCCGATGATGCCGTTGTGGCCGGCATAGACCTTGCCGATCTGGTCGGGATGGCGGCGGCAGGCCTCGATCACGCCACAGGCGCTGGCGTTGATCACGGCGGTGACGCCGCCGGACTGGGCGTAGAAGGCGTTATGGGCCATGGGGCTGTTCTGCTCCTGGTCGTCGCTACTGTTGGGATGGAAGGGGTTGAAGGTGGAGGGGATTCTAGCCGAAACCCCCGCGCCCTGCACCCGGGGGAGCTGGAGGGGCTCCGTGGGGGCGTGCTAGTCTCGCCTCTCCTCGCGCCTTGCGGGCGCGGTCACCACCCATGCTGGAGCGAGTCCCATGCACCTTCATATCCTCGGTATCTGTGGCACCTTCATGGGCAGCCTGGCGCTGTTGGCGCGCGAGCTGGGCCACACGGTCAGCGGCTCGGATGCGGGGGCCTATCCCCCCATGAGCACCCAGCTGGAGGAGGCCGGTATCGCGCTGTGCGAAGGGTACTCGCCCGCCAATCTTGAGCCACGTCCCGACCTGGTGGTGATTGGCAATGCGCTGTCGCGAGGCAATCCCGAGGTGGAGGCGGTGCTCGATGCCGACCTTCCCTATGTCTCGGGCCCCCAGTGGCTGGCCGAGCATGTGTTGCCCGGCCGGCGGGTGATCGCCGTGGCCGGCACCCATGGCAAGACCACCACAGCGAGCCTTGTCGCCTGGCTGCTGGAGTCGGCGGGGCTTGCGCCGGGGTTTCTGATCGGCGGTGTGCCGCGCAACTTCGGTGTCTCGGCTCGCCTCGGTGCGGCAGACGCGCCCTTCGTGGTGGAGGCCGATGAGTACGATACCGCCTTCTTCGACAAGCGCTCCAAATTTGTTCATTACCGACCCAATATCGCCGTACTGGGCAATCTGGAGTTTGATCATGCGGATATCTTCGATGATATCGCCGCGATCGAGCGCCAGTTTCATCATCTAGTGCGCACGGTGCCGGGCAATGGCATGTTGCTGGTGGGCGACGGCGAACCGGCCCTGGAGCGCGTGCTGGCCATGGGAGTCTGGAGCCCGGTCGTGCGTATTGGCGAGGCTCCCACCAGCGCCTGGCGGCTCGAGCTCGAACGCGACGACGCCTCCCGCTTTCGGGTCATTCACCAGGATGCCGATGCCAATGAGGATGCGGTGGTCGACTGGTCCCTGACCGGTCTCTACAACGCTCGTAACGCCCTGGCGGCGCTGGCTGCTGCCCATGCCTGTGGGGTAAGCCTGGATCGGGCGGCCGCCGCCCTGGCGCGCTTCGAGTCCCCGCGGCGACGCCAGGAGGTGCGCGGGGAGGTCGCCAATATCCAGGTGATCGATGACTTCGCTCATCACCCCACGGCGATCGCCGGGACGCTGCAGGGGCTGCGCGCCGCCACCGTGCGGGGGCGGCTGCTGGCGGTGATCGAGCCTCGCTCCAATACCATGCGCCTGGGCACTCTGCGAGATCGTCTGGCTTCCAGCGTGTCCGCCGCCGATATCGTCTTCTGGTATCGACCGGAGGGACTGGACTGGCCCCTGGAGCCCATCATCGCCGAGAGCCCGATACCGGCGCGACTCGAACAGGATCTGGCGACCCTGGTGTCGGCACTCGTCGCCGAGGCGAGGCCCTATGACCGCATCGTGGTGATGTCCAACGGCGGTTTCGGCGGTATTCATGAGAAACTGCTGACAGCACTGGAGGCGGCCCATGGCTGAAGAGTTTGCTGCGCCGGTCACGGTGGCGCTGACCGGCGCCTCCGGCGCGCAATACGGTCTGCGCTTGATCGACGCCCTGGTGGCGGCGAATCATGAAGTGTGGGTGATGATCTCCAAGGCGGCCCATCTGGTGATTGCCACCGAGACCGATGTTGAACTGCCTGCCCGCCCCGAACGGCTGGCCGAGACCCTTGTGGCACGTAGCGGGGCACGGCCGGGTCAGATTCGCTGCTTCGGTCGCGAGGACTGGATGGCCCCGGTGGCCTCCGGCTCCGGCGCCCCTTCGGCCATGGTGATCTGTCCCTGCTCGACCGGGACCCTCTCGGCGGTGGCCACGGGGGCCAGCAACAACCTGATCGAGCGGGCCGCCGACGTGGCCCTCAAGGAGAGGCGCACCCTGGTGCTGGTGCCGCGCGAGACGCCGCTCTCGGCGATCCATCTTCAGCACATGCTCGATCTGACCCGTCTGGGCGCGGTGCTGTTGCCGGCCGCGCCGGGGTTCTATCATCGTCCCGAGACGGTGGATGATCTCATCGACTTTATCGTGGCGCGCATCCTCAATCAGCTAGGGATAGAACACCGCTTGATGCCGCGCTGGGGAGAGTCGGGCCACTAGCTGTTTGGCGCTTGGCCGCTCAGCGCTTGGCCGCTCGGCGCTTCACCGCATAAAACAGTGTGACAGGGAGGTCTCGAACATGATCAATCCGGGTTTGCTGTCGGTATTCCTGCCGACCTTCTTTCTGGTCTCCCTGACGCCGGGAATGTGCATGACCCTGGCCATGGTGCTGGGCATGACCCAGGGCGTTCGCCGCAGCCTGTGGATGATGGCCGGAGAGCTGGCCGGGGTGGGGGTGGTGGCCGCTGCGGCCGGCGTCGGCGTGGCGGCCTTGATGCTTCGTCAGCCGGAGCTCTTTGCGCTGTTCAAGTGGCTCGGTGGTGCCTATCTGGCCTACCTGGGCATCATGATGTGGCGCTCCCGTGGACGCATGGCGATCCCCGAGGAGGGGCTGGAGGTAGCGCCCGCGGGGCGCGGTCAGCTGGCCATGCAGGGGTTCGTGACCGCCGTGGCCAATTCCAAGGGATGGGCCTTCTTCGTGGCGCTGCTGCCCCCCTTTCTCGACGCCGGACGACCGCTGGCCGGCCAGCTCGTCGTGCTGGTGGCGCTGATACTGGTCATCGAGTTTATCTGCCTGCTGCTCTACGCCACCGGTGGCAGCAGACTGCGTCGTCTGCTGGCGCGCGGTGGCAGCGTGCGACTGCTCAACCGTATCGCCGGCACCCTGATGGTCGGGGTAGGGATATGGTTGGCGCTGGGCTGACTCGGCTGAATGGGGGCTGCATGGGGACTGTCCCCTAACCCCATGAATTTGACACCGCCTCGCACCTCGCACCTCGCACCTCGCACCTTGCACCTTAAATCGGCGGCAGCCAGGCGATTCGTGCCGCCGCCAGGCCGAGAGAAGCGACGCTAAGCCAGGGCCAGGGGCAGGGGGCCAGCACGGGGCGTGATCGGGCCTGCCAGGAGAGCTGCACCAGGGCGCAGACGACCAGCCCCAGCAGGGCACCGCCGACCAGATCGCTGAACCAGTGTACCCCGATCATCAGCCGTGAAAACGCCATCAGTGTCACGGCGAGCGTCGCCGCCCAGTAGATCCAGTGGCGCCATGCAGGGGTGAGTTCCCGGGCGACGAAGGCTGCCGCCAGGCCGAACAGCACCACGGCGCTGGAGGTGTGAGCGCTGGGATAGGAGAAGGAGTCGGCCAGATGGGCCGGCGTATCGGGTCGCGGGCGTGCGAATAGCGCCTTGCCCAGGACATTGAGCATTGAGATGCCCAGCAGTCCCGTGATGATATGCCAGAGGGCATCCAGACGTCGTCGCCACAGCAGCCATGCGGCCCAGGGCAGGGCGAGTGCCACCACGCCGAGCAGATCGCCGGCTCGCGCCAGCCCCTGGCCGGCGAGGGTCAGGGCCGGGGTGGCGATCGCCTCGAACAGCATCTGGACCTGACGGTCGATGGGCAGCGGGCCCTGCAGGCCATGCTGCATGACATGCAACGTCCAGCCCGATACCCCGCCCAGCGCCAGAATCAGTAGCAGCAGGCTGCCCAGAGGAACCTCGCCGTCGCTACTCTGGCGCAGCCACAGACCACGCAGTAACGGCTGGCGCCGTACCAGCCCGGCACACAGCCGATAGGCGCGCCCATTTCGGCTCGCGTGGTGGCGCAGCCAGGAGAACGTTACCACCAGCACGAGCAGTATCACGGCCAGCAGCGCCAGCGGTTGGTGAAAGGCTGGAGGCACCTCGATCAGCTGGTCCCACGTCCGTCCCAGAAGATAGCCAGGCAGCACAAAGGCGGGTGCCCACAGGGCGGCGGAGGCCAGGTTGGCCCACAGGAAGGTGCGCGGGGGCATGTGCAGCATGCCGGCGATCAGCGGCACGATAGGTCGAACGGGGCCCACGAAACGCCCCAGAAATACCGACGGTACTCCCTGGCGCTGAAAGAAGCGCGCTCCCCGGGCAAGAAACTCGGGATGGCGTGAGAACGGCCAACACCGGGTCACGCGCTCACGCTGGGTATAGCCCAGCACGAAGCTGGCGCTATCGCCGGCAACCGCACCGAGAAAGGCGGCAAGCAGAGGGGCCGGTAGCGCCAGCTCCTGGTGGCCGGCCATGGAGGCCGCGGCGGTGATCAGTAGCACGCCGGGTACCAGAACGCCCACCACGGCCAGTGACTCCAGCATGGCGATAATGGCGATGATCAGCAGCAACATGCCGGGCGAGGGCGTGAGCTGGCCCAGCAACGAAGCAAGGTCCATGACAAGAGGTCTTCCCGTATCGAAGCCGTCAGGGTTCAGCCGTCGGCGAGTCGTCGCGTGGTGGCATCCAGCCGGCGCTTGAGTTCCATGAAGGGTTGCTTGGGAGAGAGGGGGCAGATGGCACCGCGTACCTCCACCCCGCCGGTGTCGTGGAGGGTGGCGATCGCCGCGGCCTCCTCGATACGCTGGCGTACCAGCAGAGCCCCGCTCTCGCTGGTGCCGGGCATAACCAGCCAGAAGTCGGCATCGCCGATGCGTCCCAGCATATCATGGTCGCGACTATGCTCTGATACGGTAGCGCAGAAGGTATTGAGCAGAGCCTGCCGGGCAAGCCCGCCGAACTGTTCTCCCGCCATCTCCAGCTGTGGCAGATGCAGCACCGCCACGGCGAGTCGTTGATCGAGAAGATCGGCACGTTCCACCTCGCTCTTCAGTCGTTCGAGCAGTGGTGCCGCCTTCAGGGCGGAACACTCCTGATCACGGGGGTCGGTGACGAGCCAAAGCGCATGCTGATGGCGTATTCCCCAGGGGGCGAGCCCCGTGGCGACCACCAGTGTCAGGTAGGCCAGCGATTCTGGAGAGGGTAGTGCGAGGTTGGCCAGCAGCAGCCAGATCGGTGCCAACACCAGGTTCAACAGGGTCGCCTGGCCAAGCGGCAACAGCAGCAGGGTCAGTACCGGGGGCAGCCCTAGCCACAGCAGCCCCGGGGTGGACTCTTTCGGCAGATGGGTGGCGACCAGCAGGTAGCTGCAGGCCAGTACCAGGTAAGCCGACAGGCGCGCCGTCTCCTGCTCCCCCAGGCGCATCAGGGCAGCGGTCAGCATCAGCGGGGCGAACAGGGCGGGCAGAAGAATTCGCGTGTAGTCACCGATCAGGTAGTGCCAGAGCGCCTGGCCAAAGAGCAGCACGGCACCCAGCGCAAACAGGCACGCCAGCAGGCGCGGCGTATCAGGCGTCAGCATGGATCAGAGTCCCAGGTGTCAAGGTGATGGGCAGCTTCTGACGCTCCAGGGCGCGCAGCTCCTCGGCAAGCGAGCGAGCATGCGGCAGAGCGACCACCCGCGCTCGCTCCACCTCACTCAGGCGCTCCAGCAGCTGCTGGCGACGGGGCGTCGCCAGGGCGGCGTCGCGGCTGATCAGTAGTGCCCCCAGGGTGCGCTTATCGAGTCGATAGCAGTGCTCGAAGCCCCGAGTCATCTCACACAGCTGACGCGCCACGCTCCACAGGTGGCGGCGTCGTGTTCGCAGCAGCACGAGTTCGGCATGGGTACCATCGCGCTGGGCGCGGCCCTGCTCCCGGGCCAGGTCACCGGCCAGTCGGGCGCGGGGCCAGAGTCGCTCTCCCGGCACCAGGCTGACCCGCCCCTTGGCCTGGGCGAACAGCGGGGTCAGCCGTCGTGTGCGGATCAGGCCGAGCAGCAGCATCGGGGCGAGCACCAGACCGGCGGTCATGGCCTGCTCGATGGGAAGCTGCCGCGCCACCCAGGCCAGGGATAGTGATGCCAGCAGGACGTTGATCGCCGCCATCCAGGCCGGCTGAGGCAGAATGATCAAGGCGGCCCAGGCCCAGAGCAGGAAGGGGTAGCGGTCGGCCGAAGACCAGAGCAGGGCGCCGAGCAGCAGGCTGGGCAGAAGCTGCCAGGGAATCAGTGGTGGGCGGCGATGGCTGAACTCCACCAGGGTCGCGCTGATGGCGAGCCAGGCGGCGGCCAGGCCAAGCAGCATGGCCTCCGAGTGGTCGCGGGCATAGGGCACCAACAGCGCCGGAAGCAGCGCCGCCAATAGCAGATTGAGGCGTAGCAGGCTGACTTTGTACTTGTTATGCATGGTGGCTTACTATGACCCCCCTTATCTGCAACGAGCCCATCGAGCGCCAGTATAGCGCCATTGCGGCTCGTTCTGGCCCCGCTTACAGGAGACACCTTCTGGCATGACAGCTCAAGTCCAGCGCGACGGCGCCGCCGCGGCAGGCGCCGCAGAGATCCGCGATATTGATGCCTACATGACCGGCCTTGGAGAGGTGGCACGGCGTGCCGCCGCGAGTCTGCGCCGTACGCCCACTGGACCCAAGAATGCCGCGCTGCTGGCCATGGCCGAGAGGCTGGAGGCATCGCGGGAGGAGATCTTGTCGGCCAATGCCCGTGACCTTGCGCGGGGGCGCGAAACCGGCCTGGACGATGCGCTGCTCGATCGCCTTGCGCTGGACGACCAACGAGTCGATGGCATGATCGAGGGCTTGCGTCAGGTGGCGTCGCTGCCCGACCCGGTGGGAGAGATCGACGGACTAAGAGCGCGTCCCAGCGGTATTCAGGTGGGCCAGATGCGGGTCCCCCTGGGGGTGATCGGCATCATCTACGAGTCACGGCCCAACGTCACCCTCGAGGCGGCCAGTCTGTGTCTCAAGTCGGGCAACGCCGCCATCCTGCGCGGCGGTTCCGAGGCGCGCGACTCCAATGCCGCCATCGCGACCTGTATCCGTGAGGGGCTGACGGCCGCAGGGCTGCCGGAGGGAGCCGTGCAGGTGGTGGCAACCACCGACCGCGCCGCCGTGGGTCGCCTGATCGCCATGCCCGAATTTGTCGATGTGATCATTCCGCGAGGCGGCAAGTCGCTGATCGAGCGCATCTCGCGTGAGGCACGCGTGCCGGTGATCAAGCACCTCGATGGTATCTGTCATGTCTATCTGGATGCCACGGCGGACCCCGACAAGGCGCTGGCGATCGCCGTGAATGCCAAGACTCACCGCTACGGCACCTGCAACACCATGGAGACGTTGCTGGTGGATGCGCCTCTGGCCGCGTCGCTGTTGCCGAAGCTCGCGGCGGCCTACGCCGAACATGGCGTCGAACTGCGGGGTTGCGAGCGCACCCGCGCGATATTGCCGCAGGTCTCGGTGGCCGTTGAAGAGGATTGGCAGACCGAGTATCTGGCCCCGGTGCTGGCGATTCGCGTGGTCGATGGCATCGATGCCGCCATGGCACATATCGAGTGCTACAGCTCTCATCACACCGATGCCATCGTCACCGAATCCTGGAGTCTTGCACGGCGGTTCCTGGCCGAGGTCGACTCCAGTTCGGTAATGATCAATGCCTCGACCCGCTTCGCCGATGGCTTCGAGTACGGCCTGGGTGCCGAGATTGGCATCTCGACCGACAAGTTGCACGCCCGCGGGCCAGTGGGCCTGGAGGGCCTCACCACACGCAAGTATGTGGTACTGGGCGATGGCCAGGTCCGCCAGTGAGGGAGCGGCAACGCCTGGGGCAGGGAGGTCGCCCGGCGCGCATCGCCATGCTGGGTGGCACCTTCGACCCGGTACATCTGGGGCATCTACGCAGCGCCGTCGAGTTGCGAGAGGCACTGGCGCTCGATCGCGTCCACCTGATCCCCGCCAAGGCGCCGCCGCTGCGCGGTGAACCCAGCGTCTCGCCTGCCGAGCGCCTGGCACTGCTGCGCCTGGGGATCGGCGATACCCCGGGGCTGGTCGCCGACGACCGCGAACTATGGCGCGAGGGCCCCTCCTACAGCGCCGATACGCTGGCGTCACTGCGAGAAGAGCTGGGCAGCGAGGCGCGACTCGTCATGGCGCTGGGTCATGATGCCTTCCTGCGCCTGGCCGATTGGCATGCGCCACAGCGGCTGTTCGAGCTGGCCCACCTGGTGGTGGTAGACCGCCCCGATCATCAGGCGGCGCTGCCGGTCGCGCTGCGTGACCTGGTCGCCGGGCGCGAAAGCGACGATGTCGACGCCCTGATGGCGCGTCCCGCCGGCGGTCTGCTTCGCCTGCGGCTGCCATCCCGAATGGCGATCTCGGCAACGGAGCTGCGTCGACGCCTCGCCAGAGGGCTCAGCGTTCGCTATCTGCTGCCCGAGGCGGTAGAGGCACACATCATGGACCACAACCTCTATCGTCGGTCTTGACGATATGTCGACCAGGTGGAAAAGCCCCGGACTCAGTTGAGGGGGCCTCGACTGAACGAAACCTGTCAGACGAAGGTCAAGGCGTTACAATGGTCATTCAACGACAGCCCACAGAAGACCCTATGCATAACGATGCTCTCAAGACTCTAGCGGTGGATGCGCTGGAAGAACTCAAGGCCAAGGATATTGTTCAGCTGGATGTTTCGCGGCTTACCAGCGTGACGGATCTGATGATCATCGCCAGCGGTACCTCCACCCGTCATGTAGCCGCGCTGGCACAGCGAGTGGTGGAGCGTGCCAAGGAGCAGGGCCTGCAGCCCCGCGGTGTCGAGGGGGAAGCCGGTGCCGACTGGGTACTGGTCGATCTGGGTAGCCTGGTGGTGCACGTGATGCTGCCCGAGACCCGCCAATTGTATGATCTGGAGCGACTCTGGGCCGACCTGCCCAGCGACCTGGAGCGTGAAAGCGAGCTTTCGGGTACATGAAGGTACGGCTTTTGGCGGTGGGTACGCGCATGCCCGCCTGGGTGACCGAAGGTGTCGAAGAGTACCGCAAGCGCCTGCCTCGCGATTTTGCCCTGCAGGTGGAGGAGATCCCTCCCGGACAGCGCGGCAAGAATGCCGATCTTGCGCGCGCCATGGCGAGCGAGGCCGAGCGGATCCGGGCCAAGCTGCGTGGCGATGAGCATGTGGTCGCCCTGGAGGTGGGTGGCAAGGCATGGAGCACCGAACGCCTGGCCGAACAGGCCGAGGCCTGGCGACTGGCGGGACGTGATGTTGCCCTGCTGGTCGGTGGGCCCGAGGGTCTGGCACCGGAGCTCTCCGCCGCGGCCGACCAGCGCTGGTCACTGTCGCCGCTGACCCTGCCTCACCCCCTGGTGCGTATCCTGCTGGCCGAGCAGCTCTATCGCGCCTGGACGCTGATGGTTGGCCATCCCTACCATCGCTGAGTCGTCGACTCGCCCACCGGACACTCCATGCGCAAGCGGTCACGTCAAAATCTCAAGAGCCCCGAACAGGAGCTGCGCATCTTTCGGGTGCGTGCGCTGCTTGCGCTGCTGGTGGTGTTTGCCCTGACCGGCCTGCTGATGGGCCGGCTGGCCTATCTTCAGATCGTGCAGCACGAGGTCTACACCACTCGCTCCGAGAAGAATCGAGTGCGGGTCGAGCCACTGCCACCCACGCGTGGCTTGATCTACGACCGCAACGGTGAGCTGCTGGCCGAGAACCGGCCGACCTATAACCTCACCCTGGTGCGTGAACGGGTCGAGGATCTCGACGCCACCCTGAATCGTCTGGTGGAGATTCTCGAACTGCCCCCTGAAGAGGTAGAGGCCTTCCGTGTGCGCTCGCGCCAGCGTCAGCGGCCTTTCCAGCCGGCGCTGCTGATGAGCGACCTCGACGAGGGGCAGATCGCGCGGCTGGCGGTCAATCGCCACCTGCTGCCGGGGGTCGAGGTGGAAGCGCAGCTGCTTCGCTACTACCCCGATGCCGAGGTAATGGCCCATGCCCTGGGCTATGTGGGACGCATCAATGCCGAGGAGCTCGCGCGCCTGGATACGGGGCGCTATGCGGGGACCCATTTTATCGGCAAGACCGGCGTCGAGCGCTTCTACGAGGACGAGCTGCATGGCGAGTCCGGCCTGCGCAAGGTGGAGACCAACGCCAGGGGCCGAGTGCTCCGCGAGCTCGGGCGCACCGACCCCACGCCCGGCAAGGACCTGACCCTGACGCTGGACAAGAAGCTCCAGCATCTGGCCTACGATCTGCTTGATGGTCGGCGAGGTGCCATCGTCGCCATCGAGCCCGCCACCGGAGGAATCCTGGCGATGGTCTCGGCGCCGGGCTACGACACCAATCAGTTCGTTACCGGCATCGATGTGGCCTCGTATCGTGGATTGCAGGAAGATCTGGATCTGCCGCTCTACAATCGAGCGATCCGCGGTCACTACCCTCCCGGCTCCACCATCAAGCCATTCCTGGCCCTGGCGGGCCTTGTCGAAGGCGTGATCACGCCCGACGATACCATCTACGATCCTGGCTATTTTCAGCTGCCCAACGACAAGCGGCGCTATCGAAACTGGCTGCGCTGGGGGCATGGCCGGGTCGATCTCGAACGCTCCATCGCCGTCTCCAACAACACCTACTACTACACCCTGGCGCACGAGCTGGGCATCGACCGCATTCATGCCAACATGACCAACTTCGGTTTCGGCACACGGGTCGGCCACGACATCTTCGGCGAGAGCCGTGCCCTGATGCCATCCCGGGAGTGGAAGCGCGAGCGTTACAATCAACCCTGGTACCCCGGAGAGACGCTGTCGGTGGGGATCGGTCAGGGCTATTGGCAGATCACGCCGCTGCAGCTGGCAACGGCCACCGCGGTGCTGGCCAATCGTGGTACCTGGGTCAAGCCGCGCCTGGCCATGCGCCTCGGCGATGAGGCACTGCCGACCCCCCTGGCGGATACCCCCCAGGATATCGAGTTGGCCAACGAGGGGTGGTGGGATCGTGTCTTCTCCGGCATGGAGAAGGTGATCTCCGGTCGTGAAGGAACCGCGCGACGCACGGGGGTAGGGCTCGAGTATCGCATGGGGGGCAAGTCGGGCACCGCTCAGGTCTTCTCGCTGGGACAGGACCAGAAATATAACGCCGATGAACTGGCCGAGCGGCTGCGTGACCACGCTCTCTTCATGGCCTTCGCGCCGATTGAGTCACCCCGGATCGCGGTGGCGGTGATCGTCGAAAACGCCGGTGGTGGCAGCACGCATGCGGCCCACCTGGCCCGAGCGATGACCGATGCCTGGCTGCTGGACGACCAGCAGCCCGATGCAGAGCAGATCCGTGAGGAGATGGAGGAAGAATGAGCGTTCGGCGGAGTACTGATCCATGGCGTTGAGTGGATTGTCGCGTCACTGGCGGCCCCACCCGGTCAAGGCGTCGGCCAGTGGTATGGCGCGTCGACGCGGCTTCTGGGAGCGGGTGCATCTGGATCCCTGGCTGCTCGGCATGCTGCTGGTACTGATGGGGGCCGGCCTGGTCGTGATGTACAGCGCCAGTGGTCAGCGTATCGATACCGTGATCTCCCAGGGTGTCCGTTTCGGCGTGGCGCTGGGGGTAATGGTGGTGATCGCCCAGTTCAGCTCGGCGACCCTGATGCGCTGGGCGCTGCCGGCCTATCTGCTCGGCGTGGTGATGCTGATAGCGGTAGAGCTGGTCGGAGATACCGGCATGGGGGCCCAGCGCTGGCTGGTGGTGCCGGGCGTGATCCGCTTCCAGCCCTCCGAGCTGATGAAGCTGGCGATGCCGCTGATGGTGGCCGCCTACCTGAGTCGACGTGAATTGCCGCCCAGGCTCGGGGATCTTGCGGTATGTGCACTGATCATCGGGGCACCGGTGGTGCTGATCGCCAAGCAGCCCGATCTGGGGACGTCGCTGCTGGTGGCGACCGCGGCGATCTTCGTGGTGCTGCTGGCGGGGCTCTCCTGGCGCATCATCGGGCTACTCACCGCCCTGGCCGCGGCGGCGCTGCCACTCCTGTGGATGAACATGCACGACTATCAGCGCCGGCGCGTGCTGACCTTTCTCGACCCCAACAGCGATCCGCTGGGAGCCGGCTGGAACATCATCCAGTCCACCACCGCCATCGGCAGTGGTGGCGTGTTGGGCAAGGGCTGGCTGGAGGGCACCCAGTCCCAGCTCGAATTCCTGCCAGAGCGCCATACCGACTTTATCGTCGCGGTGCTGGGTGAGGAGTTCGGCCTGGTGGGCATGCTGACCTTCCTGCTGCTCTATCTGCTGATCGTCTGCCGCGGACTGTGGCTCGCTGCCGAGGCCCAGGAGACCTTCGGGCGCCTGTTGGCCGGCAGCATCATCCTGACCTTCTTTATCTATGTATTCGTCAATATCGGCATGGT
Source organism: Halomonas icarae (assembly GCF_009901955.1). GTDB lineage: Bacteria > Pseudomonadota > Gammaproteobacteria > Pseudomonadales > Halomonadaceae > Halomonas > Halomonas icarae. The sequence goes on from NZ_WUTS01000001.1 coordinate 319,109, forward strand.
CAGCGGCATCCTGCCGGTGGTCGGTGTGCCGCTGCCGCTGGTCAGCTATGGCGGCACCTCCAGCGTGACCTTGATGGCCGGTTTCGGTATTCTCATGGCCATTCATGCCCACCGCCGGCTGCTGCCTCGCTGACCGCGGTAGGGTCTGGCATCGACAGGGGAGAGCGTACATGACGTCGTCATGGATTCATGGAAGGAAGAGGCGCCTGGCGACGGTGGCCTGTGCCGCCTTGCTGGCCAGCTCGACGCTGGCGGCACAGGAGCTTTCGCCCACACGGCATTTTTCGCCCACTCAGCATGGCGGTGCCCGGCAGCTGGTCGATGAGCTGGCCGATGACGGAATCGAGCGTGCCTGGCTGGAGAGTGCCATGCAGCAGGCACGTTATCGCCAGGAGGTTCTCGACGCCATGTCGGGCGCCGCCGAGCGGCGCCTGCGCTGGGACGAGTATCGGGCGATCTTCCTGGATGACGAGCGCATCGAGGCAGGCGCTGCCTTTATCGAGGCGCACCCGGAGGCCTTCGCCCGCGCCGAGGCGACCTATGGGGTTCCCGGGGAGATCATCGCCGCCATTCTCGGCGTCGAGACCCGCTACGGGCGCATCACCGGCCGGCACCCTGTGCTCGACTCCCTGGCGACCCTGGCCTTCCACCATCCACGACGCGGCGACTTCTTCCGCGGCGAACTGGCGGCCTTCCTGGAGATCGCCTACCAGCAGCAGGTTGCGCCGAACGAGCCCCAGGGCTCCTATGCCGGTGCCATGGGCTATCCGCAGTTTATCCCCACCAGCTACCGCGCCTATGCCGTCGACTTCGATGGCGATGGCCTGCGCGACCTCTGGAACAACCCGGTGGATGCCATCGGCAGCGTGGCCAACTACTTCGCCGAGCACGGCTGGCAGGCCGGTGAGCCGGTACTGTATCAGGCCTCGGGTCCCGCACGGCCACCCGAGGAGATCGACTTCAATCGCGCGGCACGGCGCCCCGCGGCAAGTGTGCAAACGCTGCGTGATGCCGGCATCGAGGTTCCCGCGGCATTGCCCGATGAGCAGCTTCTGCTGCCGGTGGCGCTGGAAGACGGAGAAGGCAACTGGCGCTATGTGCTGGGAGACGTCAACTTCTACGTGATTACCCGCTACAACCATAGTCATCTTTACGCCATGGCGGTGATGGAGCTGGCCGAGGCCATCGCGAAGGCGCGTGACCTCGAGGGCGGCTGGCACCTGGCGGTGGATATCGATGACGAGGAGGCGCGTCGATGAGGCTACGCTGGTTGGGCATCGCCCTCGCCGCCACCCTGGTCGGTTGTGCCGGCGGCGGCGGACCCAAGCCGGGCGGGTCGGGACAGGCCGATACGATATCCCAGGTTGGGCGATATGCCATGTCCGGCGATGCCTACCCCGAGGAGCCGCCGGATGTCAGTCGAGTCGCCGATGCGCAGCCGCGCCATGAGCCCCGCTCACGAGGCGGCAATCGGCCCACCTACCAGGTGTGGGGCAAGACCTATCACGTGCTGCCCGATGCCAGCGGCTACGTGAAGCAGGGGACGGCCTCCTGGTATGGGAAGAAGTTCCACGGTTACGCCACCTCCAATGGCGAGATCTACGACATGTACAAGATGTCGGCGGCCCATCGCTCACTGCCGCTGCCGACCTTTGCCCGGGTCACCAGTCTGGACAACGGCCGCTCGGTGATCGTCAGGGTGAATGACCGTGGCCCCTTCCATAGTGACCGCGAGATCGACCTCTCCTATGCCGCGGCGGCGCGCCTGGACATTCTCGACAACGGCACTGGCCGGGTGCGGGTCGAGGCCATCGACGTCGATCGCTGGCTGGCCGAGAACGGTAGCGGCAGGGCGGGTGAGAGTGGCACCGTCGAGCGCCAGGACGTCGTCCAGGCGGCGACGTCACCGGCGGCCCCGGTGTCTGACCAGACGCCTGCCACGCAGGCCCAGGCACCGGAGGGTCGCCCCCTGGAGAGTAGTTCCCTGGATGGCGATGGCCGCACCACGGAACGCCCGCTCTATCTTCAGGTGGCCGCGCTGGGTTCTGCCAGCAATGCCCGGGCGCTGCGTGCCCGGCTCGAGCGCGAGCTGACGCAGCCGGTGCGTGTGGCAGGGGGCTCGGGGGTCCATCGCGTGCAGGTGGGCCCCATTACGCGTGCCGATCAGCTCGAGCCGCTGCGTCAGGCGCTGCAGCGCGCCGGCTTCGGCGATAGCTTTATCGTCAAGGGGGCCGAGTGATCGGTCTCCACTCCCTTTTCCAGAATGACCTGACGAGAGTCACCCCATGAAAGAGCTGTTCTTCCTACGATGTGGCCGTCGGCTAGCGGTGCTGCTGGCCAGCCTGACACTGTTTATCATCGCCCCTGCCATGGCCCAGGAGGTCCCGGTCCCTCGGCCACAGACGCTGATACCCGCCCCGCCCCAGCTGGCGGCGAGCAGCTGGATCCTGATGGATGCCGACAGCGGCCGCGTCCTGGCCGAGCATAACGCCGACGAGCGTCTGCCGCCGGCCAGCCTCACCAAGTTGATGACCGCCTATCTGGTCGAGCGCGAACTCGATCGCGGCAACATCAGCATGGATGACCGGGTGCCGGTCAGCGAGAACGCCTGGCGCACCGGGGGATCGAAGATGTTTATCGAGGTGGGTACCGAGGTCTCCATCCGCGACCTGCTCTACGGCATCATCATCCAGTCGGGCAATGACGCCAGCGTGGCCGTCGCCGAGTATCTGGCAGGCGGCGAAGCGCCCTTTGCGGACCTGATGAACCAACACGCCGATCGCCTGGGGATGATCAATACCAGTTTCCGTAACGCCACCGGTCTCCCGGCCGAGGACCACTACTCCACGGCCCGGGATCTGGCCCGTCTCTCGCGCCATATCATTGAAGACTATCCGGAACACTACAAGATCTACGCCGAGAAGTACTTCACCTACAGCGACATCCGTCAGCCCAACCGTAATCGTCTGTTGTGGCGTGATCCCAGCGTCGATGGCCTCAAGACCGGGCATACCGAGGAGGCGGGCTACTGCCTGGTCGCCTCGGCCAAGCGTGACGACATGCGCCTGATCTCGGTGGTGATGGGTACCAACTCCGAGGAGGCGCGTGCCCAGGAGACACAGAAGCTGATCAGCTATGGTTTCCGCTACTTCGAGACCCTCAAGCTCTACGATCGCGGTTCGGTGCTGAATACCCCGCGCGTATGGGGCGGGGAGATCAATGAGCTGCGTGTCGGCGTCGACAGCGACGTGGTGATGACCGTGCCGCGGGCGAGAAACGATGAGCTTACCGCCAAGCTGGATATCCAGGCCGATATCGAGGCGCCGGTCCAGCAGGGCGACCGGGTCGGTACCCTGGAGGTGCGTCTGGGTGACGAGCTGGTCGGCGAGCGTCCCCTGGTGGCCCTGGAGACGGTCGAGGAGGGTGGCTTCATCAAGAAGCTGATCGACCAGGTGCAGCGCTTCTTCTCCAACCTGATCGGTGGCTGGTTCGGCTGATCACCTGTGTTGCCCGGCCCAGTCGACGCGGAGCAAGCCCAGGGGGCTTGCTCCGCGTCGTTTAGGCAGGGCTATCGCAGCTATCGGAGTCAAGGGGCGCTGGGGACAAGCCGAAGAGGAGGTCCGAGGACCAGGGACGGCCGAGGTAGCGTACAGGGAGGTATTTACAGCGCCTCCTCGTCGGTCCGGCGCTCCGAGGCTTGTCGCCAGATCAGCCCCGGGCTACCAAGCTATTTGCGAAAGCCATGTCGTTTAGGCCCTTTGATTGGTCACCCGGACAGGGCTTGAGTAAAATGGTCGCCTATTCACGACTCTCTGGAACCCGCATGAACGACAAGTCGCTGCGCGATCTGCGTCGCCCCAGCCAACCGGTCTCCGGCAAGCCACCCAGGATCACCTTTCCATGCGACTACTCGGTGAAGGTCGTCGGGGATGCCGCCGACGACTTCGCGGCGGTGGTGTGTCAGATCACCAGCCGCCATGACCCCGAATTCGACGCCACCAGCGTGCAGGTGATCGACAGCCGCAATGGCCGCTTCCAGTCGGTTCGGCTCACCATCATCGCCACCAGCGAGGCTCAGCTGAAGGCGTTGTTCGAGGAGCTCAAGGCGACCGGCCGCGTGCATATGGTGGTGTGATGAGCGATCAAGTCGCGCATCCGCCGATCGAACTGCATCGCCTGGGTCGTCGTCCCTACGAGCCCGTCTGGAGCGCAATGCGCGAGCTGACCGACCAGCGCGATGCCGCCACGCCGGATCAGTTCTGGCTGGTCGAGCACGACCCCGTCTTCACTCAGGGCAAGGCGGGCAAGCCCGAGCATCTGCTGCTGCCTGGCGATATCCCGGTTGTGCAGACCGATCGTGGTGGTCAGGTGACCTACCACGGCCCGGGCCAGGTGGTGCTCTACCCCTTGATCGATGTGCGTCGGGCCGGGCTGGGTGTACGGGACCTGGTCACCGCCCTGGAAGACGCGGTGATCGCCATGCTCGCCGAGTATGGGGTCGAGGCGCGGGCGCGCCCCGATGCCCCCGGCGTCTATGTGGAGCAGCCGGGCATGGGGGAGGCCAAGATCGCCTCGCTGGGCTTGCGCATTCGCCGCGGTGGCAGCTTCCATGGCGTGGCGCTCAATATCGACGGCGATCTGTCACCGTTTCAGCGCATCAACCCCTGTGGCTATGCCGGCATGCGGATGACGCGCCTGGCCGACCTGGTCGATGAGTGCCCCGGTGTGGAGGCGGCGGGCGAGCACCTGGCGCACTGTTTGGCACGGCAGCTGGGGCGGGAGCTTAGACGGTAAGGGGCGAGGGGCGAGGTTCGAGGGGCGAGGCTCGAGGGGCGAGGTTCGAGGGTTGAGGTGTTTGTCCCTCGCCCCTCGCCCCTCGCCCCTTACGTTCCTGCTATCCCACGTTGATCGCGTCGATACGGTTGGCATCCGGCGCCTGGCCGGGAACCTCGGCGGGCGCCGCCAGCCCCAGGTTGTTCTTCTCGAACACCCGATCGGCGCGATAGCTGGAGCGCACCAGCGGCCCCGCTGCTACCTCCATAAAGCCCTTCTCGAGCCCCAGGCGACGATAGCGGTCGAACTCCTCGGGGCTGACCCAGCGCTCCACCGGCAGGTGGTTGCGGGTAGGGCGCAGATACTGGCCCAACGTGACGATATCGACACCGATGGCGCGCAGGTCGTCGAAGGTGGCCAGGATCTCCTCGTCGCTCTCGCCCAGGCCCAGCATCAGACTGGTCTTGGTCAGCACGCGAGGATTGTGAGCCTTGGCGTGAGCCAGCACGTCCAGCGTCTTGCGGTAGCCGGCGCGAGGGTCGCGCACCCGCTCGGTGAGACGTTCCACGGTCTCGACGTTCTGGGCGAACACCTCGAGGCCAGAGTCGACGACCCGCTCGATGGCGGCGTGAACCCCGTCGAAGTCGGGGGTCAGCGCCTCGACCACCACCTCGGGGGTGTTGGTCTTGATGGCCTGGATGCAGGCGGCGTAGTGAGTGGCGCCGCCATCGTCGAGGTCGTCACGATCCACCGAGGTCAACACCACGTAGCGCAGCCCCATCAGCTCCACCGACTTGGCGGTGTTGGACGGCTCCTCGTCGTCCAGCCAGCCGCCAGGGTTGCCGGTGTCCACGGCGCAGAAGCGGCAGGCGCGGGTGCACACGGAGCCCATCAGCATGATGGTGGCGGTGCCGTTGCTCCAGCACTCCCCCATATTGGGGCAGTGGGATTCGGCACACACCGTGCTCAGGCGATGTTCGTTGACGTTGCGCTTGACGGCCTCGAAGCGTTCGCCGCCGGGAATCTGGGCGCGCAGCCACTTCGGCTTGCGGCCTGTTGCCACGCCGCCCTCATCGTGCTCGCCCTGCTCGCGGCGCTGCTTGATGCCGTCCTTGATGGCGGCAAAACCGTGCTCGGTGCGAAATTTCTGGCCGCTGGAGATGGTGGTTTTCGGGGTGCTGTCGCTCATAGGGTGTGAACCCCTCCGCTCGGCGTCTGTTGGGCCGGCGTGGCCGCGGTGTCCCGCTGCGGGCTTGGCCCGGTCTGGCCCGCCTAGGCGCAATTGGGTGGCTGATAACGGCTGCCAATTTACCATAGCTGAGCGCTTGCGGCATGGTATTGAGACTGGTGTGGCATGCTACCGCAGCCGCGTTGCTCCGTCGCAAACCAGCCGAGACTCGTCGTCGACACTCAATTGCGTTATATTGCAGTGCAACAAGTGCCGACCGAACGGCACGTCGTCCATTCCATTCCCTGACCGCCAACCCCAGGAGGTCACATGATGACCCTTCCGATACCCTCGGCGCCGGCCGAAGCGCTCTCCCTGGTCGATCCATTCGGCTTCGGGCGTGCCGCCGGCCGCTACTGGCTCGATGCGTTCGAGCGCGGAGTGCTGTTCCTGGACGTGATGCGCCAGCGTGGCAATCAATACCTCGAACATATCGAGCAGACCAACCTCAGCGTGCTGGGCTTCGAGTCCGAAGTGCTGATGGATGGTCGCGACCTGCCCCGCCCGGTCAACTACGAGCTCCTGCGTATCGTGCCCCCCGCCGGGCAGCCCACGGATCTGCAGATGCGTCCCTTCGTGGTGGTGGACCCGCGCGCCGGTCACGGCCCGGGCATTGGTGGCTTCAAGCCCGATAGCGAGATCGGCGTGGCGCTGCGTGCCGGCCACCCCTGCTACTTTATCGGTTTCCTGCCCTATCCGGTGCCCGGCCAGCAGGTCGAGGACGTGGTGGAGGCGGAGATCGCCTTCCTGCGCCATATCAATGAGCGCCATGCCGAGCTCTCCGAGAAGCCCATGGTGGTGGGCAACTGTCAGGCAGGCTGGCAATTGATGATGGCCGCCTCCCTGGAGCCCGATCTATTCGGCCCGATTCTGACGGCCGGTGCGCCGCTCTCCTACTGGGCGGGCGAGCGCGGCAAGGCACCCATGCGCTACTCCGGCGGCATGGCCGGGGGCAGCTGGATGACCTCGCTGCTCAGCGACCTGGGCAACGGTCAGTTCGATGGTGCCTGGCTGGTGCAGAACTTCGAGAACCTCAATCCGGCCAATACCTTCTGGTCGAAGCAGTATCGTCTCTATTCCCAGGTGGATACCGAGGCCGAGCGCTATCTCGAGTTCGAGCGCTGGTGGGGTGGCCATGTGGTGCTGGGTGGCGACGAGATCCAGTATATCGTCGATAACCTGTTTATCGGCAACCGGCTCTCCACCGCCCAGCTGGTGACCTCCGATGGCCGGCGTATCGATCTGCGCAACCTGCGCTCACCGGTCGTGGTGTTCTGCTCCCAGGGTGATGACATCACTCCTCCGCCACAGGCACTGGGTTGGGTACGCGACCTCTACGAGGGGAGTGACGATATCCTCGCCAATGAGCAGACCATCGTCTACTGCATTCACGACACCACCGGCCACCTCGGCATCTTCGTGTCCGGCAGCGTATCGCGCAAGGAGCACACCGAGTTCACCGCCAACATGGACTATATCGATGTGCTGCCCCCTGGCCTCTACGAGACCACGGTCACCGAGGCCGAGGAGCGCGACGATAGCGAGTTGATCGAGCGCGACTATCTGCTCGAGTTCACGCCCCGCAGCGTGGAGGAGCTCGATGAGGTGGTGAAGCCGAGCCTCGAGGACGACACCCGTTTCGCGACCGTGGCGCGGATCTCGGAGATCAATCTGGGTCTCTATCGGCTCTTCGTTCAGCCCTGGGTGCGTGCCATGGCAACGCCCGAGTCGGCCCACTGGATGCGTCGGCTGCACCCCAGCCGCCTGGGCTATCGACTGCTCTCGGATCGCAATCCGTTGATGGCCTCGATTCCCGTCCTGGCCGAGCACATCCGCGCCGATCGCCACCCCCTGGAGGAGGCCAATCTCCTGCGGGTGGTGGAGTCGATCGCCTCGGATCAGATCACGCGCAGTCTCAATGCCTGGCGTGATCTTCGCGATGGCAGTGTCGAGCGGCTGTTCCTGGATATCTATGGCCAGCCGCTGCTGCAGGCGCTGGTCGGGCTGGGAGGGGATGCTCATGTCCATCGTCGTCGCCCCGGCGCCGAACCGGAGCATCGTCGCTTCGTCGAGCGCCGGCGTGCCGAGCTTGTCGAGCGTCTTGCCGAGGGTGGCAGTCACGAGGCGGTGGTCCGCGCCCTGATCTACGTGCTGGGAGGGGCACCCTCCACCGACGAGCGCAACTTCAAGCGCCTGCGGGCCTCCCACGCCGAGCTCGAGCCGAAGCTCTCGCTGGCCGACTTCAAGTGTCTGATGCGAGAGCAGTTCTTTATCCTAAAGCTGGACCGGGAGGGAGCGATCGAGGCGTTGCCGAGGCTGCTCGATGGACAGAGCGGCGAGCAGATCGCGGCGCATCTCGACCATATCGAGCATGTGCTGGCGGCCAGTGGCGAGCTTTCTGAAGCATCGGCGGAGCGCATGGCGCGAGTAAGGGAGCTCTTCGAGCGCGCCATCGACCATGCCCCACGGATCGAGGCGGAGTCCCGTGCCGAGGCCGAAGCCTGGCTGGGCGAGCAGGCCCAGGCCCAGCACCTGGCCTACCGTGAGCTGAAGGAGGTCATGGAGGCCCAGGCCGAAGCGGCCAAGCCTGAAGTGGCCAAGTCCGAGGCGGCCAAGGCTGAAGCCACCAAGCCAGAAGCCGCCAAGCCAGAAGCCACCAAGCCAGAAGCCACCAAGCCAGAAGCCGCCAAGCCCGAAACGGCCAAGCCCGAAGTCGCCAAGCCCGAAACGGCCAAGCCGGCTGGCAAGCAGGCGCCTTCACAGCGACGTGGCAGCGCTACCCGCCGCAAGCCGAAAGGTGGGAAGGGGTCGCGCTGATCGGTGACTCTGCCACACTCAATGCCCCCGTTGCCTTCTGCAACGGGGGCATTGTGGCTTCTGGAGAGGCTTGCCCGAGCCGGATCTGCGGTCTAGGGTCAGAGTGCGGCTCCGGTGTGCCACTGGCGTGATGCCTGGTGCTGGGGTAGGGTAAGCGCATTTTTCAAACGCCCAGGTAGGGCGGCAGGAATTCGCCAGGCACGGCACCGCGCCCGTGTCACCGACACTGAGTGGAGCACTATGGGCAAGTCACTGGTCATCGTCGAGTCGCCGGCCAAGGCGAAGACGATCAACAAGTATCTCGGCAGCGACTTCATCGTGAAGTCGAGCGTAGGTCATATCCGCGATCTGCCGACCAGCGGCTCGGGCAAGACCTCCTCCGATCCCAAGGAGCGTGCTCGTCAGGCCGCGGCCACTCGCAAGATGTCGCCGGAAGAGAAGGCAGAGCATCGGCGTCGGAAGGCCCAGGCTCAGCTGATTCGCCGCATGGGGATCGACCCCGAGGATGGCTGGAAGGCCAACTACGAGATACTGCCCGGCAAGGAGAAGGTCGTTGCCGAGCTCAAGAAGCTCGCCGAAAAGGCCGAGGCCGTCTATCTCGCCACCGACCTTGACCGCGAGGGTGAGGCGATCGCCTGGCACCTGCGCGAGACCATCGGCGGCGACGCTGCACGCTACAAGCGAGTGGTCTTCAACGAGATCACCAAGAACGCCATCCAGGAGGCGTTCGAGGACCCCGGCACCCTCAATATCCCGCGGGTCGAGGCCCAGCAGGCGCGGCGCTTCCTGGATCGGGTGGTGGGCTTCATGCTCTCGCCGCTGCTGTGGGCCAAGGTGGCGCGCGGGCTCTCGGCGGGGCGCGTGCAGTCGGTGGCCATGCGCCTGATCGTCGAACGCGAACGCGAGATCCGCGCCTTCGTGCCCGAGGAGTTCTGGGACGTTCATGCCGACCTGATGGCCGACAGCGGCGAGTCGGTGCGCTTCGAGCTGGTGCGCCAGAACGGCAAGGCCTTCCGCCCCACCTCCGAGGCCGAGACCCTGGAGCGCATCGCGGCGCTGCGCAAGGCGTCGCTTGTCATCACCGCCCGGGACGACAAGCCGACCCGCTCGAAGCCCAACGCGCCCTTTATCACCTCGACCCTGCAGCAGGCCGCCAGCGGCCGCCTGGGCTTCTCGGTGAAGAAGACCATGACCCTGGCCCAGCGCCTCTACGAGGCGGGCTATATCACCTATATGCGTACCGATTCCACCAATCTCTCGAAGGATGCCGTGGAGAGTGCGCGTGACTTTATCGGCAGCGAGTTTGGTTCCCGCTACCTGCCGGAGTCGCCGCTTCGCTACTCCAGCAAGGAGGGGGCCCAGGAAGCCCACGAGGCGATCCGACCCTCCGAGGTAGGCCGGCGTGCCACCGACCTGTCCGGCATGGAGCGTGACGCCGAGCGCCTCTACGAGCTGATCTGGCGTCAGTTCGTGGCCTGCCAGATGACGCCGGCCGAGTACCTCTCCAGCGTCCTGACCGTGGAGGCCGAAGGCTACGAGCTGCGTGCCAAGGGACGGGTGCTGAAGTTCGACGGCTACACCCGAGTCATGAAGCCCATGGGCCGCAAGGAGGAGGACCAGTCACTGCCGGACCTCGCCCAGGGTACCGCCATGAGCCTGGAGGCGCTCGATCCCCGCCAGCACTTCACCAAGCCCCCGGCGCGCTACACCGAGGCGAGCCTGGTCAAGGAGCTCGAGAAGCGCGGCATCGGCCGGCCCTCCACCTATGCCGCCATCATCTCCACCATTCAGGATCGTGGCTACGTCAAGTTGGAGAACCGTCGCTTCTATGCCGAGAAGCTGGGCGATATCGTGACCGAGCGCCTCAAGGAGTCCTTCCCCGACCTGATGGACTACTCCTTCACCGCGCGCATGGAGGACGGCCTCGACGAGGTGGCCGAGGGCGAGCGCAACTGGCAGGCACTGCTCGATGCCTTCTATGCCGAGTTCAAGAAGGAGCTGCAGGCCGCGGAGAGCGAGGAGGGCATGCGCCCCAACCAGCCGGTGCCGACCGATATCGACTGTCCCAGCTGTGGGCGCAAGATGCAGATCCGCACGGCGTCCACCGGAGTCTTCCTGGGCTGCTCCGGCTATAACCTGCCGCCCAAGGAGCGCTGCAAGACCACCATCGACCTGCTGCCCGGGGAAGAGGCGGTGGCCGCCGATGCCGACGAGGCCGCCGAGACCGATGCCCTGCGTGCCAAGCATCGCTGTGCGAAGTGCGGCACCGCCATGGACAGCTACCTGATCGACGAGACGCGCAAGCTGCATATCTGCGGCAACAGCCCGGATTGTGACGGCTACGAGATCGAGCAGGGCAAGTTCCGCATCAAGGGCTACGATGGACCCACCATCGAGTGCGACAAGTGCGGCAGCGAGATGCAGCTCAAGAGCGGACGCTTCGGCAAGTACTTCGGCTGTACCAACAGCGAGTGCAAGAACACCCGCAAGCTGTTGCGAAGCGGCGAGGTGGCACCGCCCAAGATGGACCCCATCGACATGCCGGAGCTGGCCTGCCAGAAGGTCGAAGATCACTATGTGCTGCGCGACGGCGCCAGTGGCCTGTTCCTGGCCGCCAGCAAGTTCCCCAAGAACCGTGAGACCCGGCCGCCGCTGGTCAAGGAGCTCAAGGCTCACGCCGAGGAGCTGCCCGACAAGTACCGCTACCTGCTCGATGCCCCGAGCGAGGACCCCGATGGTCGTCCCGCCCAGATCCGCTTCTCGCGCAAGACCAGGGAGCAGTTCGTGATGAGCGACGAAAACGGCAAGGCCACCGGCTGGAAGGCGACCTATGACGGCAGCAAGTGGCAGGTGGAGGACAAGCGCAAGTGACCCCTCGCGCACGCACCAATCAGCTGCTCTACCAGGCCGAACTGCTGTTGCAGGTTCCCGCCGGCGATGACGAGCACACCGAGGCCCGGCGCATGGCGGCAGAGGAGGGCGCCCTGGCGCTGACCGAACTGGCGCTTCAGGCGCTGCTGCGCGAGGTGACCGAACATGCCCGCCTCTCCAACCATGACTGGCGTGAGCTGCTCGGCCCCGAGGGGGCCGGCATCGCCGAGCTGCAGCGGCTGCGCGAGCTGGCTGCCCGCGAGGGCAGCTGGCTTCACTGGCTGATCGCCAGGCTTGCGGCGCTGCATGGCGATGAGGGGGCTGCCCGCCGTGGCCATGGCGGCACTGGCCTGATCGCCGTGGGTGGCGCCGCCCAACTGGGGCAGGCGCTCGACGACTGCCTGCGTCAGGCCAAGGCCGAGATCGCCGCGCTCCGCCAGACCAGCCAGGAGTGGTAGGCCGGGTGGAGCGCCTGGCCATCTTCGTCGACGTTCAGAACGTCTACTACACCTGCCGCCAGGCCTTCGGCCGCCATTTCGACTACAACGCCTTCTGGGCCCGCTTCGCCGCCGGCCACGAGATAGTGGTGGCCAACGCCTACGCGGTGGAGCGCGGCGATCCTCGCCAGCAGCGCTTCCAGACGATCCTGCGTGCCATCGGCTTCAACGTGAAGCTCAAGCCCTTTATCCAGCGCCGCGATGGCTCGGCCAAGGGGGACTGGGATGTCGGGATCACCCTCGATGCCATGGAGGCGGGGCCGCTGGTCGATCATGTGGTGCTGGTCTCCGGCGACGGCGACTTCGACCTGCTGGTGAGCCGGCTGCGTGACCGTTACGGGGTGAGGGTCACGGTCGTCGGGGTATCCTCCCTCAGCGCCGACTCCCTGGTGCGCGAGGCCAGCGACTTCGTGCCTATCGAAGGGGCGCTGTTGCTCTGATCCTCGCTAGCCATGGCAACCATTGGCGCACGCTACATCACCGTTCGTTGATGCCCGGCAAGGCGCCGCTCCGCCAGCTTGGCTACTCTTGAGATATCAGCCCATCGTCACGCGGCTGCCACGGCTGACCATCACGAGCCGTCCGAGAGAGGAGTGCGCCATGCGATTTCATCAGGTGAAGGAGCTGGTCGACTGGGCGGTCGACTTTCATCGACGCCTCGCCGAGCAGTACACGGCACTGGCCCAGGGCGAGGTGAGCGAGCGCGTGAAGATGGCCCTGGAGTACCTGGCCGAGCACGAAGAGAAGATGCAGCGCGAGCTCGAGGAGTATCGCCAGGAGGATCAACGCGGGGTGCTCGATGCCTGGTTCGATGACCCGAGTGACTTTCCGCACCCCCCCATGCTGGAGCGCCTGCCCAAAAGCCTCGACTGCAGCAGTGTGCAGAGCGTGCTCGCCACGGCATTGACCGCGCACCGCACCCTGCAGGACCTCTATGAGCATCGAGCCGAGGGTGCTGTCGGTCGCGATGAGCACGCCTTCTTCGCGGCGCTCTCCCGCGGCCACGAGGCAGAGGTGCGGCGTGTGGCGCGTGATATGCAGCGACTCGAGGACTACTAAGGAGAAGTGGCCATGAACGACCAGATTCTTTCGCCCAAGATGCTCGGCTACTGGAGCGATGAGGATATCGCCCAGGCCACGGACGAGCCGGGGATCTACTGCATCTATCGTGCGGCCGAAGACCCGGAAACCGGAAACATGGAGGTGCAGGAGCTGCTCTATGTCGGCGAAAGCGGCAGTGCGCGTTACGGCATCCAGCACGGCGAGGCTCGCCCACGCTGGGAGGCGCACCTGCAGCCCGGCGAGGCGCTCTGGTACTCCATCGGTCCCTGTGGGAGGGCCAACCGCGAGCGTCTCATGGCGGCCCTGATCCATGCCCACAAGCCGCGTTATAACAGCGATAGCCCCTATCTGGAGCGCTTCCCCTTCGACCGCACCACCGTGCATCTCTATGGCCAGAAGGACAAGCTGCAGGCCATCTTTACCGTCGAACGCCACGACTGAGGGGGCTCAGGCGAAGTGACATGCGGCCCCGGCGGAGTACCCGCCGGGGCCGCGACGTTTCCAGGGGCTGTGCCTTGGGGCCAAGGGTTTCTGTGGGAGGGCGGCTTTGCCGCGCGAAGGCACCGACAGGTGCCCAGGCGATGTCACTGACGTTGTGCTTGCCGCCGGGGAGTCCTTCGGCCTCCATTCGCCCGGGGGACCCGGCCTCCCACAGCAAACCGGCGAAGGCGCCGACAGGCGCCCTGAATCAGGGGCACTGTGAGACGCGCCGATAATCGGTACAATCGCGCCCCCACTCTGCTTCGACCGGACGCTCGCCTTGATCGCTACCGCCAACATCACCATGCAATTCGGGGCCAAGCCCCTGTTCGAGAATGTCTCCATCAAGTTCGGCAACGGTCACCGCTACGGCCTGATCGGTGCCAACGGCTGTGGCAAGTCCACCTTCATGAAGATCCTCGGCGGTGACCTGGAGCCCTCCTCGGGCCAGGTCATGGTCGAGGCCGGTGCACGACTCGGCAAGCTGCGCCAGGACCAGTTCGCCTTCGAGGAGGAGCGGGTCATCGACACCGTGATCATGGGCAACAGCGAGCTGTGGCAGGTGGCCGCCGAGCGCGAGCGCATCTACTCGCTGCCCGAGATGACCGAGCAGGATGGCATGGACGTGGCGGACCTCGAGGTCCGCTTCGCCGAACTCGATGGCTACACCGCCGAATCCCGGGCCGGCGAGCTGCTGCTCGGGCTGGGCATCCCCCTCCATCAGCACACCGGCCCCATGAGCGAGATCGCCCCCGGCTGGAAGCTGCGCGTGCTGCTGGCCCAGGCGCTGTTCGCCGACCCCGACGTGCTGCTGCTCGACGAGCCCACCAACCACCTGGATATCAACACCATCCGCTGGCTGGAGGGCATTCTCACCGCGCGCAACAGCACCATGGTGATCATCTCCCACGACCGCCACTTCCTCAACAGCGTCTGCACCCATATGGCGGACCTGGACTACGGCGAGATCCGCCTCTTCCCCGGCAACTACGATGAGTACATGACCGCCGCGACCGCCGCCCGCGAACGTCAGTACGCCGACAACGCCAAGAAGAAGGCGCAGATCGCCGATCTGCAGGCCTTCGTCAGCCGTTTCTCGGCCAACGCCTCCAAGGCCAAGCAGGCCACATCCCGGGCCCGCCAGATCGAGAAGATCAAGCTCGAGGAGATCAAGCCCTCCAGCCGGGTCAGCCCGTTCATCCGTTTCGTGCCGGCCAAGAAGATCCATCGCAACGCGGTCAATGTCGAGGGTCTCACCCAGGGCTTCGGCAACGAGGCCCCGCTGTTCGAAGGGTTCGGCATGACCGTCGAGGCCGGCGAGCGCATCGCCATCATCGGGCCAAATGGCATCGGCAAGACCACGCTGCTGCGCACCCTGGCCGGCGAGCTGGCGCCCCAGGCCGGCAGCGTCAAGTGGACCGACAGCGCCGACCTCGGGGTCTTCGCCCAGGATCATGCCGACGACTTCGCCAACGAGGCGACACTGTTCGAGTGGATGGCCCAGTGGACCGACGGTGGCGAGCAGGAGGTGCGTGGCGCCCTGGGCCGAATGCTGTTCTCCAGTGACGATATCGGCAAGTCGGTTGGCGTGATCTCCGGCGGCGAGCAGGGCCGGATGCTGTTCGGCAAGCTGGCCCTGACCAGCCCCAATGTGCTGTTGATGGATGAGCCCACCAACCACCTGGACATGGAGTCCATCGAGGCGCTCAACCTGGCCCTGGAGAACTATGCCGGCACGTTGATCTTCGTCAGCCACGATCGTGAATTTGTCTCATCGCTGGCGACCCGCATCCTCGACATGAGTGATAAGGGGATAACCGACTTCAGCGGTGGCTACGACGACTATCTGCGAAGCCAGGGCCTCTATGGCTGAGCATGATCCCCTTGTGACTGTCGCACATTGGCTACGGGCGGGGTGGAGACATCCCGCCGATCTGTCGCCGGCACCACCTCGCGCGTTGCTGCCGGCTGCCAGCACCGCCTGACAGAGCGCCTGTGGGTGGGCTATAAAGGATCTAGCCGCATTGTCGTCAAACTGTTGCGAAGCTGTCGTAAAGCCGTCGCGACAGTGTCGCGGAACTGCGACAGTGGGCGATGGCCGTTTCACCAGTTGCCAAACCGCGCGTAGCTAAACCAAGAGCCGCCAAACCAAGAGTTGCCAAACGATGTCCTCACTCTCCCGTCGTCGCTTCAGCCGACTCGTTCTCGCAAGCCCGCTGATGCTGCTCGGAATCGAATCGGCCGGGGCCAATCTGATCGAGACCCAGCTCTCCCGGGCGCACCTTCCTCGTCATGGCGAGGAGGTCTGGGTACTGGTGGATGATCGTGAGGCGAAGCTGATCGTCTACCGAGGCAATCGAGAGCTGGCCCACTTCGCGCCGGTCTCGCTGGGGCGCGGCGGCGCCAGGCCCATGCGCCTGCAGGGCAGTGGTGCCACCCCCAAGGGGGAGTTTCGCGTCAACCGCTTCAATCACGAGAGCGACTGGCACCTGTTCATCGGCCTGGACTATCCGACCCCCGCTCATGCCCGGGTGGCGCTGGAGGAGGGCATCTATACCCAGCAGGACTACGACGACTACTTCCGTTACTACCGGCTCAATGGTCATCCACCCCAGGAAACGGCGCTGGGTGGCTACATCGGCCTGCATGGTGTCGGCAAGGGTGACCCCGAGATTCATCGCCAGTTTCACTGGACCCAGGGCTGCGTGGCGGTGACCGATGAGCAGATCGAGCAATTGTCTGGTTTGATCGACATTGGCACACGCGTCGTGATCCGCTAGGCTGTACATGCGCAAGGGACGTTGAAAGCGATGGACAAGCGCTGTGACGTGTAATAAAACAGCGCTGACTTCAGTGCCTTGGGCACAAGTCGCTTAAGACGCGCCTGCATGTCGCAGGCAAGACGCCTGATTTCAGGTTTCTTTCAACGCACTACCAAGGAAGACCAAGGAGAACACCATGACTCTGAAGACCACCCTGAAGCTGACCGCCGCTGCCGCATCTCTGGCTGTCCTGGCTGGCTGTGCTTCCACCAGTGCTCTGGAAGAGGTTCGCATGACTGCTGAGTCTGCCCAGGCCGACGCTGCCGAAGCTCGCAGCATCGCCGTCCAGGCACAGAACACTGCCAACCAGGCCCAGCGTGACGCCCAGGCGGCTCTGCAGATGTCCGAGCAGAACCGCGACGAGATGAACCGCATGTTCAGCCGCTCCATGCAGAAGTAAGACTGCTGGAGTGCTGTCATCGCCCCAGGGCGATGGTGGTTCTGCAAAACAGAAAGACCCCGCCTAGGCGGGGTCTTTCTGTTTCTGGAGGCTTTCCATTGCAGAGGCTTTCTGCTTCTGCTCGCTGTGCTTGCCTGGCGCCGCTGTGTGACGCCAGGCGTGGCACGGATCAACGCACGACGGCGATGGCCTCGTAGAGGTTGCGCGGCGCTGAGGGAGCCGGTGTGGGTTCCTCCTCGGCCGTTCTGAGCAGCGAGATCGCCTGCCCGTCGGAACGCTCCACGATTGTGCGCAGGCGCTTGTAGTCGACCGGTGGCTGCTCCTCACCGAAGACCTCGGTCAGCTTGTCGATGGCGAACATCAGCGGCTCGAAGCCTTCGCGATTCTCCTCCAGCGCCGGGTAGGACTGGGCCAGCAGCTCACCGTCCGCGGTCCAGCCGGCCTTGAAGGGCTGGTCGATGATATTGACCTGGGTTCCGCTGGGCACGCGCTCGTAGAGAGACTCGATATCCTCGGGGAACATGCGGATGCAGCCGCGGCTCACGCGCATGCCGACCCCTGCAGGCTTGTTGGTGCCATGGATCAGATAGCTGGGGATGCCCAGCAGGATGGCGTGACGGCCCAGCGGATTATCGGGGCCGGCCGGCACGATGGAGGGGGCCGGTTCACCACGCTCGGCGGCCTCGCGGCGCATCGAGGCGGGTGGCGCCCAGGCGGGGTCCTTGACCTTGATGGTGGTCTTGGTAACCCCCACCGGCGTGGAGAACTCCTCGCGGCCAACGCTGATCGGGTAGGTCTCCACCACGCCGGGCTTGGAGTAGTAGTAGAGGCGCAGCTCCGACAGGTTGATCACGATGCCTTCCCGGTCAGCGGCCGGCAGCACCCGACGTGACGGAATGGTTACCTCGGTATCGGCATAGGGGGCCCAGATGCTGACATCCGGGTTGGCCATGCGGATCTCTTCGTAGCCCACGTTGTGCTCACGGGCGATATCGATCAGGGTGTCGCCTTCCTCGACGATCACCGTATAGCTCTCGCCGATGACGCTGCCCTCCTCGGGTAGCGCATAGTGGCCACGAGGCAGCTCATGCACCGCGTCATAGGTGGGGGTCGCCGCCAGGGCGCCGGTGGCAAACAGGGCGCCTAACCCTATCGCCAGGGCATGACGGACGCCGCGGCTGGTCAGTGTCAGGGTACTCATCAGGGTCGTTCAACTCCGGGGCTTGAGGGACACCGGTGACTCCTGTGACCGGTGTCGGTGGGCGGTGAGATGGGGCGTATGATAACAGTATAGAGGGCCGGTGCGAGGTTCGAGGTTCCAGGGGCGAGGGGGCCTCGCTCCTCGTGCCTCGCTCCTCGTTCCTTGATACCCCTTACGCCGCCTGCGCCTTGCGATTCAGCGTCTCGAGCAGCTGCTCCACGGCCTGGAAGCGGGCCTCCTCGTTCTCCATGCTGGCCTCGAAGCGCAGGGTGTCGGCACCATCCAGGCGATAGCGACCGGGCTCACGCTGGATCAGCTCCACCAGTGTCAAGGGATCGACACTGGTGTGGGCACCGAAGATGACGCGTCCCCGCTCGGGGCCAGCCTCCAGGCGGGTGATGCCCAGGCGCTCGGCGCGCTGGCGCAGCCGAGTCTGACGCAGCAGGGTCTTGACCGGTGCCGGCAGCAGGCCGAAGCGGTCGATCATCTCCACCTGCAGCTCCTTGAGCTGCGCCTCATCGTTGGCGCTGGCGATGCGCTTGTACATCACCAGTCGCTGCTGCACATCGTGCAGATAGTCGTCGGGGATCAGGGCCGGCAGATTGAGGCTGATCTCGACGCCCTCGTCCAGTGGCGCCTCGATATTGGGGGTCTTGCCGGCGCGGATGGCCGACACGGCACGGTCGAGCATCTCCATGTAGAGGCCATAGCCAATTGCCTCCATCTGCCCGCTCTGCTCGTCGCCGAGCAGCTCGCCGGCGCCGCGTATCTCCATATCGTGGCTGGCCAGCGTAAAGCCGGCACCGAGATCCTCGGCGGCGCCGATCGCCTCCAGGCGCTTGATGGCATCGCGGGTCATCGCCTTCGGCGGCGGGGTCAGCAGGTAGGCGTAGGCCTGATGGTGGCTGCGGCCGACCCGGCCGCGCAGCTGGTGGAGCTGGGCCAGGCCGAACTTGTCGGCGCGCTCGATCAGGATGGTATTGGCGCTGGGCACATCGATGCCGGTCTCGATGATGGTAGAGCAGACCAGCACATTGAAGCGCTTGTGGTAGAAGTCCGACATCACCCGCTCCAGGGCGCGCTCGGGCAGCTGGCCATGGGCCACCCCGACCCGGGCCTCGGGGACCAGCTCGCGTATCGTCTCGGCGGCGGTCTCGATGGTCTTGACCTCGTTGTGCAGGAAGTAGACCTGTCCGCCGCGCAGGATCTCGCGCAGGATCGCCTCCTTGAGCACCGCCTCCTCGCGGCGCTGCACGAAGGTCTTGACCGACAGGCGCCGCGCCGGTGGCGTGGCGATGATCGACAGATCGCGAATGCCACTCATCGCCATATTGAGCGTCCGCGGGATCGGCGTGGCGGTCATGGTGAGGATGTCCACCTCGGCGCGCAGGCTCTTAAGGCGCTCCTTCTGCGCCACCCCGAAGCGGTGCTCCTCATCGATGATCAGCAGGCCCATCTTCGGCAGCCGCATGGATTTCGACAGTAGCTTGTGGGTGCCGATGACGATATCCGCCTGGCCCTCCTCGATACGCTTCAGAGACGCCGCCTGCCCCTTGCCGGCGGTGAAGCGGGAGATCAGCTCGATATTGACCGCGGTATCGGCGAAGCGGTCGCGGAAGTTCTCAAAGTGCTGGCGAGCCAGCAGGGTGGTGGGCACCAGCACCACCACCTGGCGGCCGGAGTTCACCGCCAGGAAGGCGGCGCGCATGGCCACCTCGGTCTTGCCGAAGCCCACATCGCCGCAGATCACGCGATCCATGGGACGCGGCGCGGTCATGTCACCGATCACCGCCGCGATGGCGGCGCGCTGGTCGGGGGTCTCCTCGAAGGGGAAGGCGGCGGCAAAGCGCGAGTACTCGGTATCGGGTGGCGAGCAGGCGAAGCCCTCGCGAGCCTCACGACGGGCGTAGATATCCAGCAGCTCGGCGGCGGAGTCGCGGATCTTCTCGGCGGCCTTCCTCCTGGCCTTCTCCCACTGCTCTGAGCCCAGCCGATGCAACGGAGCCAGCTCATCATCGGCGCCGGCGTAGCGCGATATCAGGTGCAGGTTGTCGACCGGTACATAGAGGCGGGCGCCCTCGGCATACTCCAGGGTGACGAACTCGGCGGCCTGGCCGCCGGCCTCCAGCGCCTCCAGTCCCCGATAACGACCTACACCGTGGGCCTGATGCACGATCGGCACACCAGGGCGCAGCTCGGAGAGATGGCGAATGGCCAGCTCGTCGGCATCGGTGGCCTTCTCGCGGCGGCGACTCTGACGCACCACCTCGCCATAGAGCTCGGCCTCGCTGATCACCGCCAGGTCCGGCTGGGTCAGCCACAGACCCGTCTCGAGCTCGCCCTCGGTAATGGCCACCGGCGCATCGCCAGCGAGGAAGTCGGCGAAACCCTCGACGTGGGGGAGCGTCAGGCGCAGGGGCGCCAGCGTCTCCTCCAGGGCCTCGCGGCGGCCGCGCGATTCGGCCACGAACAGCACTCGGGTAGCGTCGTGCCGGGTCAGGAAGTCGGCCAGGGGGGCCAGCGGCTCCCTGGCCCGAGCATTGATGCCGACGCTGGGCGGAGGCTGAGTGGCGGGGGTGAGGGCGTGGCGATGCTCACTCTCCTCGGTCAGCTCGACACGCGGATGACGCTTGATCGCCGCGAACAGCTCGGCCACCGGCACGAAGGCGCGGTGGGGCGGCAGCAGCGGCCGGGTGGGGTCGACCCCGAGGTTGTCGTAGCGGCTCTCGATGGCGGTCCAGTGATGCTCGGCGGCGGTCAGGCAGCCCGGCAGCAGCGCGACCCGCGTGGCCTCGGCGAGATGCTCGAAGAGGGTCGCCGTCTCCTCGAAGAACAGCGGCAGGTATTGCTCGAGGCCGGGGGAGGGGATGCCCTTGAGGGCGTCCACATAGAGCGGGCACTGGCGCGGGTCGACATCGAACAGCGTCTCGAAGCCCTCGCGGAAACAGGCGATGGCGCCGCGGGAGAGCGAATACTCGTGAGCCGGCAGCAGCTCGACCCGGTCGACCTTCTCGGCGCTGCGCTGGGTGTCCGGGTCGAAGGTGCGCAGGGTATCGATCTCGTCATCGAACAGATCGATGCGCAGCGGCGCCTCCACACCCATCGGGAAAAGGTCGATCAGCGCACCCCGCAGGGCATACTCGCCGGGCTCGTAGACCGTCTCCACGGCGCGATAGCCGGCCCGGGAGAGGGCGTCGCGAAAGCCCTCGCGATCGAGCGACTGGCCCACCTCGAGGGTCATCACCCGCCCGGCGATATACTCGACCGGTGCCAGGCGCTGCATCAGGGTGTTGATCGGCACCAGCACGATGCCGCGCTCGCCATCCTGTAGCCGGCGCAGGGTGCGCAGGCGGGAGGAGACGATGTCCTGGTGCGGAGAGAAGCTATCGTAGGGCAGGGTTTCCCAGTCGGGGAAGGGCAACACCGGCACCTGGCTGAAGAAACGCAGCTCGCTCTCCAGGCGCAGGGCCTGGGCGGTGTCGGCGGTGATCACCAGCAGGGGAGCGTCATTGGCCAGGTGGGCAAGGGCCAGGGCGGCGGCACTGCCGTGGGGCATCTGCCAGTAGCGTGTTTCGCGCAGCCCCTGGGGGGGCGGTGGGTCGAGCGGAGAGAATGTCGGCATGGTCTCGTATTGGGCTGTCGACGGGCGCGGCCCGACGGATCCTGGGTGGCGCTTCTCGGGCGCTCATCATACCAGCCCCCAAAGGGTCTTGTAGTCAAGCGTCCGTTTCTGTAATCCGCCTACAACGGCTGCGACCATCAAGCGATTGCCGCCGAGCCCCGGCCCCGGGATAATGGTCATCGAACCCTTTTCTATCCCACCAGTGAGGCCTTACGTGAGTCAGCACCCCTCCGATACCGTCTTTCAGCAGTGGCACGATAACCAAGCGCTAGTCGAGCAGATGATCCCGATGATCGGTAGCCTCTACCGTCACAACAACGTGGTCACGACTCTCTACGGGCGGTCGCAGTTCAATCGTAGCGTGATCCGCATTCTGAAGGATCACCGCTTCGTACGGAAGGTGGAAGGCACCGAGCTCTCCGTGGAGGACACCTTCCCGCTGGTCAAGGCGATGACCGAGCTCAACCTGGGGCCGGCTCATGTCGATATCGGCAAGCTGGGGGTAGCCTTCAAGAAGCAGGGCGGTGGCGACGCCGTGGCCTTCCTGCGCAAGGAGCTCGCCGAGATCGTCGACGCCCATGACCCGGACGCCGGCAACGGTGAGCCCAAGGACGTCGTCCTCTACGGCTTCGGTCGTATCGGTCGCATCCTCGCCCGGGTGCTGGTGGAGAAGGCCGGCGGCGGCAACCTGCTGCGCCTGCGCGCCATCGTCGTGCGCGGCCGCGGCGATATCGCCAAGGACCTCGAGAAGCGGGCCAGCCTGTTGCGACGTGACTCCGTCCACGGCCCCTTCGACGGCACCATCAGTGTCGACGCCGAGGCACGCACCATTACCGCCAACGGCAATGTCATCCAGGTGATCTACGCCGACGCGCCGACCGAGATCGACTACACCGACTATGGCATCGACAACGCCGTGGTGGTCGACAACACCGGCATCTGGCGTGATGAGGCCGGCCTCGGCCAGCACCTGCAGTGCAAGGGCGTGGCCAAGGCGCTGCTCACCGCACCGGGCAAGGGCGATATCAAGAACATCGTCTATGGCATCAATCACGATGACCTGAATGACGACGACCGCATCATCTCCGCCGCCTCCTGTACCACCAACGCCATCGTGCCGGTGCTCAAGGTGCTCAACGACGAGTTCGGCGTCGAGCATGGTCACGTCGAGACGGTGCACAGCTACACCAATGACCAGAACCTGATCGACAACTATCACAAGGGCGACCGTCGCGGGCGTAGCGCGCCGCTCAACATGGTGCTGACCGAGACCGGGGCCGCCAAGGCCGTGGCCAAGGCGCTGCCGGAGTTCGACGGCAAGCTGACCGGCAACGCCATCCGCGTGCCGACCCCCAACGTCTCCATGGCGATCCTCAATCTGCGCCTGGAGAAGGAAACCGACGCCGAGACGCTCAATGACTTCCTGCGCGGGATGTCGCTGAACTCGCCGTACCAGAAGCAGATCGACTTCGTCGACTCCCCCGAGGTGGTCTCCACCGACTTCGTCGGCAATCGCCACGCCGGCATCGTCGACGCCAAGGCGACCATCGCCAACGGCCAGAACGCCGTGCTCTATGTCTGGTATGACAACGAGTTCGGCTACAGTTGCCAGGTGATCCGTCTTCTGCAGCACATGTCCAACGTCAGCTTCCTCAAGCTGCCGCGCGCGAAGGTGTAAGCAACGAGCTACAAACTACAAGCGACAAGCAACCCCGCAGGCTGAATGGCCGCGGGGTTTTTTTTGCCTGGTCGGGAGCATGCTGCTGATTTGCAGCTTGCCTCAAGTTACCCCTTGCGACCTTCGCTCAGGTGGTCATCCTGTTGCCTTATCTTTATAATGCGGTGGATTTTTCGGGTGGGCAGGGCGTGTCTCTGGCCCCTTTTCCTCTTATATCCGATCCATCAACTGGGCGAGACTATGATCGAAGTCAAGAAAGGCCTGGATCTCCCCATCACGGGGGCGCCGGAGCAGCGTATCGAGGATGCGCGGCCGGTGCGTCACGTGGCGGTCCTGGGCACCGACTATGTCGGCATGAAGCCGACCATGGAGGTCAAGGAGGGAGATGCCGTCAAGCTTGGCCAGCTGCTCTTCACCGACAAGAAGATCGACGGCGTGCGCTTCACGGCGCCGGCGGCCGGCAAGGTGATCGAGATCAACCGCGGGGAGAAGCGTCGCCTGCTCTCGGTGGTGATCGAGGTCGACGCGTCCGAGGAAGCGGTTGAGTTCACCGCCCACGGTCGCGACTCGCTGTCCGGCCTGGAGCGACAGGTCGTGGTCGACCAGCTGGTCGAGTCGGGGCTGTGGACCGCCCTGCGCACCCGTCCCTACTCGCGTACGCCGGCCATCGACGGTGTGCCCACCGATATCTTCGTCACCGCTATCGATACCCACCCGCTGGCGGCCAATCCGGCCAAGGTGATCAACGAGCAGCCCCAGGCCTTCGAGGATGGCCTCAAGGTGCTGACGCGTCTCACCGAGGGCAATGTCTACCTGTGCAGCGGCCCGGACAGCAGCATCCCCGGCGGCAATATCGATGGCGTCTCGCCCCAGACCTTCGCCGGTCCGCATCCGGCCGGCCTGGTGGGCACACACATCCATCATCTCTCGCCCGTCGCCCTGCACAAGCGGGTCTGGCATATCGGCTACCAGGACGTCATCGCCTTCGGCAAGCTGTTCGTCGAGGGCAAGCTCGACGTCAGCCGCGTACTGGCCGTCGGCGGCCCCCGCGCCCAGAAGCCGCGGCTGCTGCGTACCCGCATCGGGGCCAGCACCGAGGAACTGTTGACCGACGAGGTCATCGAACCCAATGACACCCGCGTGATCTCGGGTTCGGTGTTCTCCGGCTTCACCGCCGAGGGGTCACTGCGCTATCTGGGTCGCTTCCATAATCAGGTCAGCCTGCTCGAGGAAGGCAACAAGCGTGCCTTCATGGGCTGGATCTCGCCGGGCAAGAACCGCCATTCGGTGATGGGCATCTATCTCTCGAAGCTGACCGGCCTCAAGGACTATGCCCCGACCACCTCGACCAACGGCTCCGAGCGCGCCATGGTGCCGGTGGGTGCCTACGAGAAGGTGATGCCGCTGGATATCATGCCCACACAGCTGCTGCGCTCGCTGATCGTCGGCGATATCGAGACCGCCATGCAGCTCGGGTGTCTGGAGCTGGACGAGGAGGACCTCGCGCTGTGCACCTATGTGTGCCCCGGCAAGTATGAGTACGGTCCCATCCTGCGTGACAACCTCACCACGATCGAGAAAGAGGCCTGATGATGGGTATTCGACAGACACTCGACAATCTCGAGCCGCACTTCCACAAGGGCGGCAAATACGAGAAGTTCTACCCGCTCTATGAAGCGGTGGACACCATCTTCTATGCGCCGCCCAGTGTCGCCAAGACCACGGCCCATGTACGCGATGGCGTCGACCTCAAGCGCATCATGATCACCGTCTGGCTGTGCACCTTCCCGGCGATGTTCTTCGGCATGTGGAACGCCGGCTGGCAGGCCAACGTGGCCATCGCCGACGGCTACGGCTCCATGGCCGGCTGGCGCGAGGCGATCCTGATGGTGCTGGCCTCGGGCCACAACCCCGATAGCCTGTGGGCCAACTTCGTGCTGGGCGCCACCTACTTCCTGCCGATCTATCTGGTCACCTTCGTGGTCGGTGGTTTCTGGGAAGTGCTGTTCGCCATCAAGCGTGGCCACGAGGTCAACGAGGGCTTCTTCGTCACCTCCGTGCTCTATGCGTTGATCCTGCCGGCCACCATCCCGCTGTGGCAGGTGGCGCTGGGCATCACCTTCGGCGTGGTGATCGGCAAGGAGATCTTCGGCGGCACCGGCAAGAACTTCCTCAACCCGGCCCTGACCGGCCGTGCCTTCCTCTACTTCGCCTATCCGGCACAGATCTCCGGTGACGCGGTATGGGTGGCGGCCGATGGCTACACCGGGGCGACCGCCCTGTCGGTCGCCTTCCAGGACGGCATGAGCGCGCTCAGCGATCAGTTCAGCTGGTGGGATGCCTTCCTCGGCTTCATCCCCGGCTCGGTGGGGGAGACCTCGACCCTGGCGATCCTGATCGGCGCGGCCGTGCTGCTGTGGACCGGCATCGCCTCCTGGCGAATCATGCTGGGGGTCTTCCTGGGCATGGTGGCGACCAGTGCGCTGTTCAACCTGGTGGGCTCCGACTCCAACCCGATGTTCGCCATGTCCTGGTACTGGCACCTGGTGCTGGGCGGCTTCGCCTTCGGCATGGTGTTCATGGCCACCGACCCGGTTTCCGCGTCCATGACCAACCAGGGTCGACTGCTCTTCGGCGCCCTGATCGGCGTCATGACCGTGCTGATTCGCGTCGTGAACCCCGCCTTCCCTGAAGGCATCATGCTGGCGATCCTGTTCGCCAACCTGTTCGCGCCGCTCATCGACCATATCTTTGTTCAGGCCAACATCAAGCGCCGCCTCAAGCGCACCGGTGTGCCGGCCGAGGAGACTGCCTGATGGCACAGAGCAACAACTCCATCAAGAAGATCCTGACGGTGGCGTTCGCACTCTGCATCGTGTGTTCCGTCATCGTCTCGACCGCCGCGGTGGCACTGCGCTCCAAGCAGCAGTTCAACCAGGAGCTCGATCGCAAGACCAACATCCTCAACGTTGCCGACCTCTACGAGCCCGGCATGGATGTCAACGCGACCTTCGAGTCCAGCATCACGCCCCGCGTGGTCAACCTGGAGACCGGCGAATACTCCGAGGAGCATGATCCGGCCACCTACAACGCCTTCGAGGCGCGTCGTGACCCGGCCGCCTCGCGGACCCTCTCCGGCGAGAAGGACCCGGCGGGGCTGACCCGCGTCGAGACCTACTCCACCGTCTACCTGGTTGGCGACCCGGATGATCCCGAGCAGATCATCCTGCCGATTCGTGGTCAGGGCCTGTGGGGCCTGATGCGTGGCTTCCTGGCGGTGGAAGGCGACGGCAACACCATCGTCGGCATCACCTACTACGAGCACGCCGAGACCCCGGGGCTGGGTGGCGAGGTGAACAACCCGCGCTGGCAGGCTCAGTGGGAAGGCAAGGAGATCTTCGACTCCGCCGACGACGTCGCGCCGGCGATCCACCTGGCCAAGGGCGGTGCCAGCGGCGAGAACGAGGTGGATGCCCTCTCCGGTGCGACCCTGACCAGCAACGGCGTCACCAATATGCTGCAGTTCTGGCTGAGCCCCGAGGGCTTCGGTGACTATCTGGCCAAGTTCCGTTCCGGCGTCAGCCAGGACGAGGCCCAGAGCGCCGACGTTGAACTCGAAACGGAAGGAGCCTGATCATGTCGGAAGCTACCCCGAAGGGCGTCCTGACGACGCCGCTGTTCAAGAATAACCCCATCGCACTCCAGGTACTGGGCATCTGCTCGGCCCTGGCGGTGACGACCAGCATGAGCGTGTCGCTGGTCATGACCTGTGCGGTGATCTTCGTGACGGCCTTCTCGAACCTGTTCGTGTCGCTGATCCGTCACCATATTCCGTCCTCCATCCGCATCATCGTGCAGATGACCATCATCGCCTCGCTGGTGATCGTGGTCGATCAGATCCTCAAGGCCTACGCCTACGAGATGTCCAAGCAGCTCTCGGTGTTCGTCGGTCTGATCATCACCAACTGCATCGTGATGGGGCGTGCCGAAGGCTTCGCCATGCAGAACAGCCCGAAGCTCTCCTTCCTGGATGGCATCGGCAACGGTCTCGGCTACGGGTTCATCCTGATGACCGTCGGCTTTATCCGTGAACTGTTCGGCTCCGGCAGCGTGTTCGGCTTCACCGTGCTCGAGACCGTGCAGAACGGTGGCTGGTACGTGCCCAACGGCCTGCTGCTGCTGCCGCCGTCGGCGTTCTTCATCATCGGTCTGATCATCTGGGTGCTGCGCAGCGTCAACCCTGAGCAGGTCGAGGAGAACGAGTTCAAGATCAAGGCCAACACCGAACCGAAGGAGGCCGTGTAAGCATGGAACATTATCTGAGCCTTTTCGTTGCCTCGGTCTTCGTCGAGAACCTGGCCCTGGCATTCTTCCTCGGCATGTGCACCTTTATCGCCGTCTCCAAGAAGGTCTCCGCGGCCTTCGGTCTGGGCATCGCGGTGATCGTGGTGCTGACCATCTCGGTGCCGGTCAACAACCTGGTCTACACCTTCCTGCTCTCGGAAGGAGCCCTGACCTGGACCGGCATCAGCGGTGCCGAGAACATCGACCTCTCCTTCCTGGGCCTGCTCAGCTACATCGGCGTCATCGCCGCGCTGGTGCAGATCCTGGAGATGTTCCTCGACAAGTACGTGCCGGCACTCTACAACGCCCTGGGCGTGTTCCTGCCGCTGATCACCGTGAACTGTGCCATCCTGGGTGGCGTGCTGTTCATGGTCGAGCGTAACTACAACTTCGGTGAGGCCGTGGTCTACGGTTTCGGCTCCGGCGTTGGCTGGGCCCTGGCCATCACGGCCCTGGCCGGTATCCGCGAGAAGCTCAAGTACAGCGACGTTCCCGGCTCCCTGCAGGGCCTGGGCATCACCTTCATCACGGTGGGCCTGATGTCGCTGGGCTTCATGTCCTTCTCCGGCATCCAACTCTGAAGCAGGTCGTCCTTGCCCGGCGCCGTGCGGCGCCGGGTACCAGGCAACGCAAGCAATAGGAAACCGACATGGTTGATACATCACTTATCTTGCTCGGCGTGGTCATGTTCACCGTGGTCGTCATCGGCCTGGTGCTGATCATCCTGGCCGCCCGCAGCAGGCTGGTCAGCACCGGTGACGTGCAGATCGAGGTCAACGATGATCCCGAGAACACCATCACCACCCAGGCCGGGGGCAAGCTGCTCAATACCCTGGCCGCCAATGGCATCTTCCTCTCGTCCGCGTGTGGCGGCGGTGGCTCCTGTGCCCAGTGCAAGTGCCGCGTGGAGGAGGGCGGTGGCGCCATCCTGCCCACCGAAGAGTCCCACTTCACCATGCGCGAGAAGAAGGAGGGCTGGCGTCTCTCCTGCCAGGTGCCGGTGAAGCAGGACATGAAGATCGAGGTGCCCGAGGAGGTCTTCGGCGTCAAGAAGTGGGAATGCGAGGTCATCGAGAACCCCAACGTCGCCACCTTCATCAAGGAGCTCAACCTCAAGCTGCCCGAGGGCGAGGAAGTCGCCTTCCGCGCCGGTGGCTACGTGCAGCTGGTGGCTCCGCCCTACGATATCGCCTTCAAGGACTTCGATATCGAGGAGGAGTACCGCGGTGACTGGGAGAAGTTCGGGCTGTTCGACATCTCCCACAAGAGCAACGAGGAGGTCATCCGCGCCTACTCCATGGCGAACTACCCGGAAGAGAAGGGCATCCTCAAGTTCAACATCCGTATCGCCACCCCGCCGCCCAACACCGACCACCCGCCCGGCCTGATGTCGACCTACGTCTTCAGTCTCAAGGCCGGCGACAAGGTCACCGTGATGGGACCCTTCGGCGAGTTCTTCGCCAAGAACACCGACGCCGAGATGGTCTTCGTCGGTGGTGGTGCCGGCATGGCGCCGATGCGCAGCCATATCTTCGACCAGCTCAAGCGCCTCGACTCCAAGCGCAAGATTACCTTCTGGTACGGTGCGCGCTCCTGGCGCGAGACCTTCTACAACGAAGAGTATGACAAGCTGGCCGAGGAGCACGACAACTTCGAATGGCACCTGGCGCTCTCCGACCCGCAGCCCGAGGACAACTGGGAAGGCCCCACCGGCTTTATCCATAACGTCCTCTACGAGAACTACCTCAAGGACCATCCGGCTCCCGAGGACTGCGAGTACTACATGTGTGGGCCGCCCATGATGAACGCCTCCGTGATCAAGCTGCTGCTCGATCTCGGGGTGGAGCCCGAGAACATCCTGCTGGACGACTTCGGCGGATGATCCCACCCGCCGTCAGGCGACAAGGAGGGCCGGCCAGAAGGTCGGCCCTCGTTGTATCCGGCGGTGATTCCTGCAGGTGCAGGTTGGAACGTGATGCCACCCGCACTGTCTGGTGTAGATGACGACATGCTACCGGGTGAATCGCCCAGCCGATGATGGCGAGGCGCCACCCAAGGAGAGATCCTGATGACTATCTGGCTTATTGCCCTGGCCTTCATGCTGCTGATCATGGCGGCCATGGCCGTCGGTGTGATCATGGGCCGCAAGCCCATCGCCGGCTCCTGTGGCGGCCTCAATCAGCTCGGCCTCAAGGACGGCTGCGAGATCTGCGGCGGCAAGGACGAGGTCTGTGAGGAGGAGAACCGCAAGCGTGGCAGCGCCCGCCGGCGCAGCGACGAGAGCCGCGGTGCCGACCTGGGGTACGACGCCACCCGGCGCTAGGTCCTCGCGCATGGCTCCGCGCATCCAAGGGCCCCGCGCATCCAGGAGCGCACTTACCGCAATCAATGCCTGCACCCCCCATCAACCTGGTTGATGGGGGGTGTGTCGTTGTAGAGACGAGGATGCCCGGGCGGGCGCGCATCAAGGATCTACCTCTCACGGTGTTACGAAAACCACTCTTTTCGGACTGATCTACAACTGTAAGATTGTGTAAGGTTGTGTTGCAGGGCGTCTCGCAACAGCCGATCAGGCGCAAGACTCATGGAGACCTGCACTCGGGTGGGGAGCGCAACAGACAGAGCGAGCTCCACGACAAGGCCTTTCACATCAGGGTCGGTTCCGCATGAAAACGTCGATGGCACACTTCGCCACCCAAATCGAGATGGGGAGCATCCTTGCCCAGCTACTGGAGCACAAGTGGCTGATCGGGATGATTACCCTGGGATTTGCGTGCGCTGGAGCCTTCTTCGCCATCGTTAGCACGCCCATCTACAGAGGCGACGCCCTGGTGCAGATCGAGCGTCGTGCATCGGTCAGCCCGCTTGCCGATCTCGAAAACGTGATGGGAGACTCGATGGCGGGTTACACCAACAGCAGCACCGCGGCGGAGGCCGAGATACTCCGGTCGCGCCTGGTGCTGGGGCAGGTGGTCGACCGCATCGAACTGGAAAATGTGGTGATTCCCACGGCGCTGCCGCTGGTCGGTGGCGCCGTTCAGCGACATCAGCTCCCACGTCCCGCATTTATCGATCATGACATCCAGCTGCCCGACTTTCTTCAGAGCCCGCTTACCCCGCCGGGATTTGGCCTGGCCCGCGCCGCCGTATGGCACGGCGAAACCCTGGCGCTGGGACGGCTCGAGGTGACCGATCATCTGCGCGATCGGCCCCTGATCGTCACGGCCCTTGGCTCGGGTCGATACGCCCTGGCGCACGACGATAGAGGAGGGAGACGCCTGCTGGGAGAGGGGGAGGTCGGCATGACAGAGCGCTTCGCGAATGGCGACATCACGCTGCGTATTGCTGCCCTCGAGGCCGCGCCAGGCGCCCAGTTCACCTTGATCAAGCGATCCCGCGGCACGGCTATTAGAGCCCTGGCCAGGCGTCTCCGAGTGAGCGAGCTTGGCCAGAACCGTCCCTACGCGGCCAATACCGGAATGTTGAGGCTGACGCTGACCGGCTCAGACCGGGCCGAAATACGTCGCTCGCTGAACGCCGTGGTCGAGACCTTTCTCGCCCAGAACGTCGAGCGCAAGTCCGCGGAGGCGGACCAGAGCCTGGCCTTCCTGAAGGAGCAGGCGCCCGAGTTGCGCAACCATCTGGCGGCCGCAGAAGAGCGGCTCAACCAGTATCGCCGGGAACAGGAGAGCGTCGATCTGAGTGCCGAAGCCCAGGGCGTCATCCAGCAGTTTATCGACCTCGACAGCCGGCTCAGTGAACTCGTGATCGAGGAGGCGGCGCTGGTCCAGCGGTACACCAGCAGCCACCCGACCTATCAGGCGCTGCTCCGCCAAAGGCAGATACTGCTCGACGAGCGGGCCGAGCTGGAGGTCCAGGTCAATCAACTGCCTGTCGCCCAGCAGGAGATCATCAGTCGCACCCGGGACGTCGAGGTCACCCAGGCGATCTATGTCAATGTGCTTAACAAGATGCAGGAACTCGAGATCGCCAGGGCCGGAATGGTCGGCAATGTACGCATCATCGATGACGCCCAGGTGAACGTATTGCCGATCGAACCACGCAAGCCATTCCTGGTGATCCTGGCCACCGTGCTCGGTGCCATGGCAGGGGTGGGCTTCGTCCTGACCCGAGCGCTGTTCAGGCGCGGCATCGAGACACCGCAAGAGATCGAGGATGTCGGCTTGACGCTCCTGGCCACCCTGCCGACCTCCAGGGCACAGAGGAGGCTGAAAAAGCGGGTAAAGCATCGCCACGAGAGGCACCATCGACAGGTTTTCGGCGATCTTCTGGTTCAGGCAGAGCCCACCGATACCAGTATCGAGGCCTTGCGTCATCTGCGCAGCGGCCTGCATTTTACCCTGCTCGAATCCCCGGATAACCGGCTGATGATCACCGGGCCCAGCCCCGGTGTGGGCAAGAGCTTTGTCAGCGTGAATCTCGCCGCTGTCTGTGCCCTTTCTCATCAGCGCGTGTTGGTGATCGATGCGGACATGCGCAGGGGGCAACTGCACGATGCTTTCGGCAGCCAGGCTCAGGGCGGCTTCTCCGAACTCCTGATGGGGCGTCTCGGCGAAGAACAGGTCATACGTCACTCCGGCGTGCGCGGCCTTGACTATATTTCACGAGGCGTGGCACCGCCCAACCCCTCCGAGCTGCTGCTCAGCCCCTCGCTCAGGCCCCTGCTGGAACGGCTTGGCGAGCGGTATGACCTGATCATCATCGATACGCCGCCCGTGCTGGCAGTTACCGACGCCGCATTGCTCGGCGCCCTGTGCGGCACCACCCTGATGGTCGCGATGTTCGATGTCACCAGCGCGCGTGAGCTCACCCGGGCCAAGCGACGCCTGGAAGATGCCGGTGTTCCGGTCAAGGGGGCAGTTCTCAATGCCATGGAGCGCCGGGCAGCCGCCAGCTATGGCTACGGCGACTACCAATATGCCTGACGGCAAGTAATTCGGATAAGGAGTCGTGCGATGAATGAACATCAGAAGGGGAGCCAGGGCCTGCAGCCGATGGGGTCAGAAGAGGAGATCATGGCGACCTGGTCCACGGCGACGCCGGACGAGCCGCCGCTGGTCAGCATCATCTGTGCAACCTATAACCATCAGCCATTCATTGCCTCGGCATTGAATGGAATGCTGGCCCAGAAAACCACCTTCCCCTTCGAGATCATCGTCAATGACGATGCGTCCGACGATGGCGCAGCGGATATCATTCGAGACTATCTGGAGCGCTACCCCAATCTTATCAAGGCCAATCTTCATCGCGAGAATCAGCTGCGTCAGGGGATCTCCCCGGAAGAGCACACCGTTCCCAAATGTCGCGGACGGTATATCGCCTACTGCGAGGGTGATGATGCCTGGACGAACCCCGACAAGCTGCAGTGTCAGGTCGAGATGCTGGAGGCCAACCCGGATTGTGACATGGCATTTCACCCCGCAGAGAAGCACTACTTCGGGCTCGATTGCCAGGATATCACCGGATGTTACGGGGATACGCCCCGAGTGGTAAGCGCCGAAGAGGTGATAGAAAAACGCCATGGCGGCATTCCCACCCAGGCCGTCATGGTGACAGCGAAGGTGGCATTTGAGCTGCTGCGCTTCATGAAAGACCAGGAGGATAAGCTCGTCTCCGATGCCTATCTGGATGCACTGGCCGCTCAGCGTGGCGGGGCTTGCTATCTACCCGAGGTAATGAGTCTTTATCGTTTTCGCGTACCCGGATCCTGGTCCAGCAGTGTCAACGATATCAATAAAAAACTGGTGCATTATCGCCGTCGAATACTCTCCAACAGGCGCATGGATGCGTGGCTCAAGTATCGCTTCACACGCAGCTTCGATATCGAGAATCGTCATATGATCTTCAAGATTCTGAAGTCGCCAGAGATCAGCGACAAGGAGCGGCGTGACTTTTATCTCAGCTATGGCGACAAGCTTGGCATTTCCGACCGTTTGTTGGCCAGGCTGCTGCTCGCCTGGCCTGAGAGCATCGGCCACTACCGTGGCGCAAGGGAGTGGGTCAGGCGAAAAACATCCCCAGCGGGGCAGGCCGAGACCTGATCCTGGGGTCACCGAGCCAATGCTTTCACCGTGCTAACGGTGTTACCGAGTCAAGGGTGACCAGGGCATTTAGATGACACACCCTCCCTGACATGCGGCATAAGGTGTCGAGAGGTGACACAGGCAGAGGCCATAAACGATGCGAGCCATACATATTGTTGCCATCCTGTTGTTTCCGGTGATCTTTACCATACCGATCGAGAATGTGGTGGTGATCGATGGTCTGGGCACCATCAACCGGGTGATCGGCATTGCCGCCGCGCCGGCGGTATTCTTCCTGGTGCTTGCGGGGGGGCGAGTCAACCAGGTCGTCTATATGCTCGCGCTGGCCATGCTGATGTTTATTGTGTATAGCGGGCTCTCCATCGCCTGGGCACCCTCATCCCATGAGGCCTATATCAGCTGGTTCTCCATGGTCCAGGTCATGGTGATGGCGCTGATGATCAGCCTGGCGGGTATCTGCTATGGACTCAAGGTGATCTGTATACCTTATCTTCTGGGTGCCATCTACGGTGCGATCACCGTGATCTCCCATGCGGCCACCTCGGATGCTATCCGCCGAATCGTGGTGGAAAACTTCAATCCCAACTGGATGAGCTTTCTGTTCGTGATGTCCGGTGTCTGTCTGTTTGTCCTGCTGGATACCGCCGGCTTCAAGACACGCCTCTTCTATCTGTTTTCATGGTGCATTATCGGTCTTTCCGTCTTCCTGTTGGGCTCCAGGGGAGGCATGGGATTTTATGTGATGATGAGCCTTGCCATCATGCTCAAGCTCTCCTTTGTCTACAAGCTGATACTGGTTGTTCCTGTCGCGGTCACCATGCTGGTCTACCAGCTGGTGGTGCAGGCCGATATCGAATACCTGCTGATGCGCTACATGATGGCCGGCGACCTGATCAGCTCCGGTGATTTCTCGGGTCGCGGCAACATCTGGCAGCATGGAATGGAGGGTCTCGGCAACCCCTTGTTCGGAGCCGGTATCGGGAGCTTTCGCGAAATTATCGGTCGTGCCCCACACAACGCCTTTCTCTCAGTGATGTTCGGTCTCGGCGTGTTAGGCCTGGCCATGTATCTGTGCCTCTGGGCGGGGCTCGCCTATCTGTTTCTTCGTCTGCACCGCGGGCGAATGGCGGCGATGGTCATGGGAGCCGCCTTGTTGATTCCCATGAATCTAGCCAACTGGGAGTTTCACAAGGGGCTGTGGTTCGCGTTTGCGGTCGCATTTGCCTACGTCATCCTGAAGCTGATCGAACAAGCACAACCACAAGCGCAACCAGAGGAGTGGTATAGCACACAGGATGATCAAGCCGGGCGGGCTACGACATCGCTGCCTGGCCCGGTGACAGCTTGATGGCGATGGCAATGTGATAACCACAATATCGTGATAGCGCCATAACGTGATACCGAAAGTGTTCTGACAATGACCATCGTATCTTGCATATAAGGAGTCCATGGTGACATCTCCATCATTACAACCGGTCACCCTCTTTATTCCCTCGTTGAGCGGGGGTGGGGCGGAGCGTGTCTTCGTCAATCTGGCCAACGAGTTCGCTCGCCAGACAGCGGCGCCGGTGCATCTTGTGGTCGCGAGAAGTGGAGGCCCCTTGCTCGATGCCGTCTCTGCCGATGTGCGTATCGTGGATCTCGGCAGGAAGCGGGTGGTACATGCCATGCTGCCGCTGCTCGGCTATCTGCGGCGAGAGCGCCCCCAGGCGCTGCTCTCCACCATGAGCGAAGCCAATGTGATCGCGCTGCTGGCGTGGCAACTGGCCGGCCGGCCCTGTCGCATCGCGATCCGCGAAACCTGTGCGAAGGGCAGTGACGAAGCGATGCCGCCGGGGCTTCGCCAGAGCGCACTGCGCTGGATGATGAGGCGCCTCTACCCCAGGGCCGACACCATGGTGGTGATCGCCGATGATGTGCTGGCGACCCTGCAGCGAGCCGGGATTTATCCTGGCCGTTGCTGCCATATCGGCAATCCGGTGACGCCCCTCGCCACGTCGACATCAACTGCCGCGGCGGCGGAGGCAACAACCATGCCGAGTGGGCTTGAGTCGTTACCCGACGAGGCGCAGCTGATCTGTACCGCCGGCCGCCTGGTGGAGGCCAAGGGCTTTGATCTGCTCCTGGCGGCGTTCTCTCGCCTGCAGGATCCTGGGCTGCATCTGGCCATCCTCGGTGATGGCCCCCTCCGCCAGGCCCTGCTGGAACAGGCCCGAGAGCTGGGTATCGAGGAGCGTGTGCATCTGCCCGGCTTCGTGGCGCAACCACAGCACGTCATGGCGCGCAGCCGACTCTTTGTCTCCTCCTCCCGGCGTGAAGGCTTCCCCAATGTGCTGCTCGATGCCCTGGCGTCCGGAATACCCGTTGTAGCGACTCGTTGCCCCGGGGCCTCGGCCGATATCCTCGAGCAGGGTCGGCACGGGGTGCTGGTCCCGCCGGAGGATATCGAAAGCCTGGCGACAGGGATGAAGCGTGCGCTCCAGGATCCGCCGGGAACCCCCGAATCGCGTCAGGCGCGTGCCAGCGGCTTCAACCTGCCCCATATCGCCCAGCGCTACCTTCATGAGGCCCTCGAGATCGGTGAACCACAAGTCTCGCCGGGGAGCGTCAGCCACCTCTGCCCAGGAGAAAGAGCATGAGAGTCGCCCATATCATTACCAGTCTGGGGGAAGGGGGGGCGCAGGCGGTGCTCTTCCGGCTATGCACCAACGACCCCGGCAACCAACACACGATCATCAGCCTGATGCCCGAGGCGCGCTACGGACAGATGCTGAGCGAACGGGGCTTTCGCGTCATCAATCTCGATATGCCGCGGGGCAAGTTTCGCCTCGGCCCCCTGTGGCGGCTGTGGAAGCTGCTCAGGCAGGAGCGTTTCGACATCGTGCAGACCTGGATGTATCACCCCGACCTCCTGGGCGGCCTGGTGGCACGCCTGGCCGGGCAGCGGCGCATCTTCTGGGGAATTCGGCATACCGGCCTGGAGCCCGAACACAGTGCCCGTTCGACGATATGGATCGCCCGGTGTTGCGCCTGGCTCTCGCCCTGGTTACCCACCGCGATCGTCTGCTGTGCCGACAGGGCGGCCGAGGTGCACCAGGCGGTGGGCTACGCTGCCGACAAGCTGCGGGTCATCCCCAACGGTTACCAGTTCTCGCAGTGGGATACGGAGCCAGATGAGGCGCGGGCGTTGCGTCACTCGCTGGGCATCGACGACGACACCCTGCTGATCGGCATGGTGGCGCGCTGCCACGCTCAGAAGGATCATCCCGGCCTGCTGGACGCCATCGTCACGCTGCGCCAGCAGGGCATGGCGATACGCTGCCTGCTGGTGGGCGATGAGGTCACCCGTGACAACCCCGAGGTGGACCA
Source organism: Halomonas icarae (assembly GCF_009901955.1). Lineage (GTDB taxonomy): Bacteria > Pseudomonadota > Gammaproteobacteria > Pseudomonadales > Halomonadaceae > Halomonas > Halomonas icarae. The sequence goes on from NZ_WUTS01000001.1 coordinate 356,338, forward strand.
CTGGCTGACCCGTCGAAACCTGGGCGACAGCGTGCTGGCACTGGGAACGCGTACCGATATACCGGTGGTGATGGCGGCACTGGATCTGCATGTACTGTCGAGCCAAGGCGGCGAAGGGTTTCCCAATGTGGTGGCCGAGGCCATGGCCGCCGGCACCCCCTGCGTGGTGACCGATGTGGGCGATGCCGCACGTATCGTGGCCGACGATGGCTGGGTCGTGCCCCCAAGCGACAGCGCGGCCCTGGCCGAGGCGATTGCCGCGGCGCTTACCGAGCGCCAGCAACACCCTGCCGCGTGGCAAGAGCGGCAGCGGCGCTGTCGTCGGCGGATCCGCGACGAATATGGGGTCGCGCGCATGGTAAGTGCCTACACCTCGCTGTGGCAGTCGACCCTGCCCGCTCCCGGTGAGCCGGTCGCTGAACAACCGGTTGCCACGGAGCGGGGCGCTCCACGGCCAGGCGCCATCACATCAGGCATCGCGCCTCCCACCGAGAGGCAGAGCCCATGACACGTCGCTTCCTGTTGATCGCCGGATACGCCCCCTCGCTGATCAATTTTCGCTGGCATCTGATGCTGGCGCTGCAGGAGAACGGCTTCGAGGTTCACGCGGCCGCACCCGATCTGTCGCCCGAGAGCAGGGTGCACCAGCGGCTGGTTGCCCAGGGCATTCAGCCCCATGAGGTGCCACTGCAGCGCAACGGCATGGACCCGCGGGCAGACTTCGCCACGCTGCGTGCGCTCTACCGGCTGATGCGTCGTGTCGCTCCCACCCATGTCATGAGCTACACCATCAAGCCGGTGATCTACGGCAGCCTGGCCGCGCGTCTTGCCCGCGTTCCGTTTCGCTTCGCGCTGATCACCGGTCTGGGATATGCGTTTATCGAGGAGGCCACCAGCACCAGACGGCGTGCCCTGCGGCGTGGCGTGGAGGGGTTGTACCGTCGTGCCCTGGCCGGCTGCGACAAGGTCTTCTTCCAGAACCCGGACGACATGCAGCTGTTTATCGACCGCAAGATCCTCGGTACCACCCCGGCGGTGGTGGTCAATGGCTCGGGCGTGGATACCACCCATTACGCTGTCACCGCGCTGCCGGAGACCCCCGTCTTCGTGCTGGTCGCCCGGCTGCTGGTCGCCAAGGGCATCCGCGAGTATGCCGAGGCGGCACGTCTGATTCGCCAGGAGCACCCCCAGGCACGCTTCCAGCTGGTCGGCGAGTCGGACCCCGGACCCGATGCCATCGCCCCCGAAGAGCTCGAGACCTGGATGGCCGATGGTCGCCTCGAGTATCTGGGCCAGCTCGACGATGTGCGGCCGGCACTGGCGGCCGCGACCACGGTGGTTCTGCCGAGCTATCGTGAAGGGGTGCCGCGTACGCTGCTCGAGGGTCTTGCCATGGGGCGCGCCATCATCACTACCGACACGCCGGGGTGTCGTGAAACCGTTCTGGAGGGTTACAACGGCCATCTGGTCGCGCCGCGCTGCGTGGGCTCGCTGGTCAACGCCATGCGGCGAATGATCGAACACCCCGAGAGCCTGCCGGCCATGGGCATGCACTCCCGCCAGTTGGCCGAAGAGAAGTTCGAGGTCAACCGTGTCAATTCCGTCATGCTCGAGGAGATCAACACCATATGAGCAAGCGCCTGTTCGACATCGTCATCTCGGGGCTGGCACTGCTGCTGCTGGCACCGTTACTGGTCATCATCGCGCTTCTGGTGCGCATCACCATGGGGCCCGGGGTGCTGTTTCGCCAGCAGCGCCCTGGGCAGCATGCCGCCCCCTTTACGCTGATCAAGTTTCGCACCATGCGCGACGCCTGGGATAGCCAGGGCCGGCCTCTCAGCGATGGCGAGCGGCTGACGCGTGTCGGCAAATGCCTGCGTGCCACCAGTCTCGATGAGTTACCCGAGCTCTGGAACGTGCTCAAGGGCGACATGAGCCTGGTCGGCCCCAGGCCGCTGCTCAACAAGTACCTGCCGCTCTATACCCCCGAGCAGTATCGTCGCCACGAGGTTCGCCCGGGCATCACCGGCTGGGCACAGGTCAACGGCCGCAACGCCCTCGACTGGGACGACAGGTTCAAGCTGGACGTCTGGTACGTCGATCATCGCAGCTTGCGGCTGGACCTCTGGATCCTCTGTCTGACCGTATGGCGGGTATGTCAGATGCATGGCGTCAGCCAGCCCGGGCATGCCACCAGCCCGGACTTCCGGGGGCAGCGGCATAAATCGTGATCAGGGGCGAGGCTCGAGGTTCGAGGTTCGAGGTTCTAGGTTCTAGGTTCTAGGCTCGAGGTTCGAGGTTCGAGGTTCTAGGTTCGAGGTTCTAGGTTCTAGGTTCTAGGTTCTAGGTTCGAGGTTCGAGGTTCGAGGTTCTAGGTTCGAAGAGCGGAATCGCTGCTGTCATTGCGGGGCGATCCTACCTGCCAAACTGCATGGCGCCACCGGACTAGTAGAAGGGAGGCTCCGCCTCGCGACTGGCGCCGTCAGGCGCCCTGGTGAAGGTTACCGATCTAAACGCTCTATCTGGGGGCGCTGTTCTCCCACAGCAACCGTTCAGAGTCTAACAGCCGTTGAAACTCCAACTAGCGTGACAGTGGGGGTCCTCCTCCCGACTCGGGCCGATCTAGCATAAACCCAACCGCTTGGGTTTATGCTAGACTACCTTCATGCCAACCATTCTCCGTTTCGATGGCCTGAGAGCTGTCATTTACCCCAACGACCATCGACCGGCGCATGTACACGTCATTGGCAAGGGCGGTGAAGCAGTCTTCATCCTGCACTGCCCGAGCGGTCCCCCCGAGTTGCGTGAGAGTTACCAATTCAACTCGAAGGACCTCAACCGTATCGCGTCGGCACTGTCAGAAGAGCTGTTGGCGTTATGTGCCAAATGGAGGGAGATTCATGGCCATTACTGATGATGTCATCCAGCAGGCAGAGGCTCGCATGGCCGCCGAGCGCGACCATGCCCATGCTGTTGCCGCACGCTACGACCGCCGCACCCGCCGAGTGATCGTGCGCCTGCACTCTGGGCTCGAGCTCGCGATTCCTCCGCATCTTGTCGAAGGCCTCGACGATGCCACACCGGATGCCTTGGCCGAGATCGAAGTGTCCCCCTCCGGGCTTGGCCTGCACTGGCCTCAGCTCGATGCCGACCTCTACGTGCCCGCTCTCCTGGAAGGGCAGTTTGGCTCCAAACAGTGGATGGCTCGCCAGCTGGGCGCCGCAGGGGGGCGCAGCCGTAGCCAGGCCAAGAGCCATGCTTCCAGGGGGAATGGTGCCAAAGGGGGGCGTCCGCGCAAGGTACAGGCGTAGGCCTTTCAAGGCACATTCCCTGTAGCACCCTTTTCTTCACATAGAACGATCTACGCAGTTTCTTTTCGCGAAACCGCCCTTCATTCCTAGACCATCTGGGAGGCCTTCGGCCTCCTGTCGCGATGCAGAGCCGCTTCGGCGGACCGATCCCTCCTACAGTGCCCTAGGCCATCTGGAGGCCTGTGGCCCCCTGTCGCGATGCGAAGCCGCTTCGACGGACCGATCCCTCCTACAATCTCGGCCTCCCGTCGCGAAGCGAAATGCTGATTTACTTGAACCAATAACTTGGACCCATAAACAAGGGGCGGGGAGTCTGTCCCTCGCCCCTCGCCCCTCGCCCCTCGCCCCTCGCCCCTCGCCCCTCGCCCCTCGCCCCTCGCCCCTGGTCTCCCCCCTCACATCCGCGCGATAAACGCGTGACCAAGGGCATGCTCCGCTAGCGGCGGGGCGTTGCTGGGTAAGGTGGGTGCCATCGGTGGCTTTCTGCGACTCTCTGCCGAGATAACGCTTGTCTTGGGCGTTTCGGTTGTTTCGCCGCCGCTGTCAACGGCAGCGGCGATCTCCTGTGCCGTATCGGGCGTGGCGTCGGGGAGGGGGTGGCGATGGCTCATCCACTCCAGGTCGACGATGGGACTGTCGGGCTGATAGGCCGTCGGGGCGCTACCCAGCAACTCACGCACCTGCTCCATCGCGTTGGCCTGCACGGCTTCCCTCAGGTGCTGCAGATAGGGAGCGAGCCTCTCCCACTCCCAGTGCTGCTCCTGTTCGGTCAGGATGCGCGGATGGTCGGTCAGACTGGCATTGGCTCCGATCAGCACCTCCTCGTAGAGCTTTTCACCCGGACGCAGCCCGCTGAAGACGATCTCGATGTCGCCCGCGGGTTGACCGGCCGAGCGCACCTCCAGGCCGGAAAGACGAATCATCTGACGGGCAAGATCGGAGATCTTCACCGGCTCTCCCATGTCCAGCACGAACACATCGCCCCCCTTGCCCATGGCGCCGGCCTGGAGCACCAGCTCGGCCGCCTCGGGAATGGTCATGAAGAAGCGCGTGATATCGGGGTGGGTCACGGTCAGCGGGCCGCCGTTGGCGATCTGGCGCTTGAACAGGGGGATGACCGAGCCCGAGGAGCCCAGCACATTGCCGAAGCGCACCATGCAGAACCGCGTGCCGCTCTGGTGTCTGGCCAGCGCCTGACAGATCAGCTCCGCCAGCCGCTTGGTGGTGCCCATCACGTTGGTGGGCCTTACCGCCTTGTCGGTGGAGACGAGCACAAAGGTTTCGACCTCGGCGGCCACCGCCGCCAGGGCGGTTTCCAGAGTGCCGAACACATTGTTGCGCACCCCTTCGGCGACGTTGTACTCCACCATCGGCACATGCTTGTAGGCGGCGGCGTGATAGAGCGTCTGCACACCGAAGCTGCGCATTACGCCCTCAAGGCGCTGACGGTTCTGTACCGAGCCCAGCAGCGGCTTGATCTCGATATCGGTCAGGCCCTCTGTCGTGGCGATATCACGCAGCTCGCCATCGATGGCGTAGAGCGCGAACTCGCTCAGTTCCAGCAGCAACAGCATGCGCGGCCGCTGGCGCAGGATCTGCCGACACAGCTCGCTGCCGATCGACCCCCCGGCACCGGTCACCATGACCACCTTGTCGCGCACATTGGCCTGCAGCAGCTCCTGGCGAGCCGCGATCGGTTCGCGCCCCAGCAGGTCCTCTACCGAGACATCGCGGATCTCGTTGATCTGCGCCCCGTGTCGAACCATCTCCTCGATGGCGGGAATCGTCTGCACCGGCGCCTTGAGGGTTTCCAGAGAGTGCAGGATCTCGCGGCGTTTCACACGGGGCAGGCTCGGCATGGCCAGCAGAATGCGCTCGGCGCCGCAGCGCTCGAGCAGTCGCTCCAGCCGCTGCGGCGAGTACACCTTGAGGCCCTGAACAATGGTGCCGTGCATGCCGCGCCAGTCATCGACAAAGGCCACGGGCAAAAACTCCTTGCCCTGGCGCAGCGAGTTGACCAGCTGCACCCCGGCCGAACCGGCCCCGTAGATGACCACCCGGATGCGCGGGCGCATCGTGATCTGCTGGTAGAGGCTGCGCACCACCAGCCGCGAGATGCTGAGACCGAGCAGCGAGAGCAGGGCAAAGATCGACAGCGTCGAGCCGGAGAGGGGGAAACCCAGGGCCCGGCTGGCGCCCCACAGGGCCAGGCTGGCGAGCGGCAGGCCGACTGCCATGGTCAGCAGGGCTCGCAGCCCCATGAAGCGCACGATGGCGTGATAGAACCCCATCAGCCACAGCGTGATCAGGCAGAGCGGCACCGCGACCAGCAGCACCGGCGACGCAGCGTTGGTCGCCGCCATCATGGTTCCCTGCTTCAATACCATCGCCAGTACCAGGCAGGCCGAGAGTATCAGGGCATCCAGTATCAACAGCAGCAGCCGCTTGTTGCGGCGAGAGATGCGAAAGGCGCGCTGCAACAGCAAACTCATCGGCCTGACTCCTTATGGCGAAGTTACCTGCGTCCACGACCCCCATTACCTCGACACGCCTTCAGGACGTCTGACCATTGCAAGCGAATGCTGAGTGATTGCCCTCAATCTCGCCCTTGGGTATACCCTTGAAGAGTGATGTGGTTAGAGGTAATTAAATGTGACGTTATGTAACTTCACTATAAAGCCAATCGAGGCGTTGCCAAGTTGAAATCGGTGATGAGCCAGGATGATGGAAGTCATACTCGAGGGACCGGGCGGGAGATCACATGGATTCCCGATCCGGTCCCTTCGACGCCATCACGAGGCAAGCGGGAGGGTGCAGGGCTCACTCCCAGGTAGCGGGGTAACCGTCCCAGTAGGGGGCCAGGTTACGCTCCTCGGTCATGTCATAGAGCCGATAGCGTCGACCCAGACGCGCCCCGCCATCGCGGGTGAGCGGGCGCCATGCCAGGGTAGCCGCACTGCGACTCGAGCGGGTAAAGAAGGCATCGAGAGGAAACGACACATACAGCCCCTTGTCGAAGCCCCCCTCGCCGAAGTCATCATCGGCATCGGTCCAGGTACCCCAGGCGCCGACCCGCACGCCGGAGTCGAACTCGCGAGACAGATCCAGGGTGCCGCCGACATCGCCGGCCAGATAGCGGCCAACGCTCACCTTGGCCAGGATATCCTCGAAGCCGGTCTCGATATAGGCGTTGAGATGGCCGGTCCAGGTGTCATAGTCGCGCATCTCGAAGCCCTGTTCGAAGTCGCGCTGGCGCACCCAGTTGACATCCGCACCAATGGCGAAGGGGCTATCGAGGGGGCGGTGCAGCACCTCCGCGCCGGCACCGGCAAACATCATATCCAGCAGGCCGGCATAGCCCATGGCGTACCAGTCATCGGCCAGGTTGGCGGTGCGGGTGTACTGCAGGTTCTCTATCCCCACATCGGAGGCCGACAGATAGTCCCCGATATAGCTGCGTACCCGGGGCAGTTCCGAGGGCCCCAGGTACTCGTAGCCATCGAGGTTGTCTGCCACCGTCCAGGCGCCGGCGGCGGAGAGCCAGCCATGGCGATCGGTGTGGTACTCGCCCGAGGCGACCGCCACCAGCCGATAGAGATAGCCATCCGGGCCGCCGAAGTTCTGGTCGAGACGCGGCCCCACTCGCCAGTTGAAGCGCCGTGGCGATTCACGATGCACGACCTCCTCGGCGGCCGGGTCGGCCAGGCGCGCATGGGAGTAGATCCCGTAGCGGTGACCAAACTCCCGGTCCGCCGAGTCTGCCGCCGCCACGAAGGCCGCACGATCATGCACATCCTCACGCAGCGCCAGCCCGTTCTGCTGCCACTGGAAGCGGAAGGTATCGATCTCCGGCCCGGCCTGGGCATGCAGGATGCGCGCGGCGCGCCCCTCGCTCTGGTTGAGGTTGCGGAACCTGCCGGGCTCGGCCACCACGCGCAGGCTATTGCCACTCTCGGCGATCTCATGCACCCGCATGCCGGCACTCTCCTCCAGGGCCTGGGTCGCGCTGGCCCAGTCGGCGAAGGCGGGCGCGTCGATATCACGTGGCGCGGGATCCCGCTTCACCTGGCTGAGTCCCGCCAGGTCAATATGGTAGCTGATGCCGGCCATGGCGGTGCTGCCCCGCTCCCAGCCGGCGCGCAGCTCGAGATTGTCGGTCACGGCCAGGCGTGCGCCGATATTGACGCGTGAGTCGCTCTGCTGGTCGTTGCCGAGCGGCTCGTCGGCATAGTCGTTGCCCTCATACTCCAGCTGCAGCACCAGTGGGTCCCAGGGGGTCTGCCACTCCACGCCACCGAAGATCGAGGCCGGACCGTGAAACAGCGCGTCCACGGCGAACTCGCCGCCCTGGTCGCCACCGGCCCGGTTCGGCCGGTCGTCGAAGCGGTCGGCGAGCCAACCCAGGGGGGAGTCGATATCACTGGCGGCCCCCAGGTAGCCCCAGCCGATGCCCAGCGTGAAGTCGAAGTCATACCAGCGCTTGCTCGCCGCCAGATACTCCGAGCCGAACAGGGTCGTCCCCCCCACATCACGCAGCCCCACGGCCAGCTGTGGCCAGTAGCGGGTCTCCTCGAGCAGGCGAAGCTTCATGTCGAAGCCCTTGTCGAGGTAGCGGTCGAAGAGGCTGGTGCTGACATCCTCGACCTCCACATAGCGAAAGCCGCCCTCGAACCACTCGACCGGCTGGATAAACACGCTGTAGCGACGATAGGGCGCGGTGCGGCTCCAGTTGATGCTCATGGTGCCCACCGGCGCCATGTGTGCCGTGGGGGTCTGCATCAGGCCGACGCCGCCAAAGTCGCTCTGTCCCGCGCCCAGCTGCCCGGCGATCCCCTCCTGGCTCAGGGCGGGGGTGGCCACGGCAACCAGGCTGCCGGTCACGAGTGCGGCAACGCTTGTTCTGACGCATCCTGGGGTGTGCCGGCCCACGCATCCGCTGACATCAGGGCTGACGTTACGGCCGTTACGGCTAACGATAGTGACAGTTCTCATTCCTTGACCTCGTGTCCCTCGTCATTGTGCCCCTCGTCATTGTGCCCCTCGTCGTTGCCCCATACCCGGCAGCGCTCACCGGGCACGCGGGTCGCCAGCAGTTCGGGCAGGCGCCGGTTGATCAGGTCCTCCTCATCGCCGACCCCCGGGAAGGGCAGGGCGCCGCGAAGCCCCTGGCGAGAGGGTAGCTCCAGCAGCACGCGACTCCCCGGGGCAAGCGACGTCGGTTGATGGTTCCAGGCCGCGATGCCGCGGCGATGAACCTCTCCCAGCGGGGTGATGATGGCGGCGGTATCGCTCTGACGGGCCGCGCTGGCGGAGAGCGAGTCGCGCAGGTGCTCGAGTGACATGTCGGGCACCCAGTCCAGGCGCGTGACACCGTCCAGGCTCCACACCTCCACCCAGTTGGGCGCCTCACAGACCCCGAAGTGCACGATACGCTCGAGTGGCGGGTTGTGGCGAAGATTGGCCGCCAGCCAGGGCAGATCCAGTCGCTGCGGTGTGCGGATATGTCGATCCTGCCACTCGCCGAGATGCGCGCGCCAGGCCTCGAGGCTCCGTTGGCGAGGCGCGTTGCCGGCCACCCGAGCGCTCACCGCCAGGGTATGCAGGTCGCCCATCAGGCGTCGGCGCAGGCTCGGCACGCTCTCGGCGGTGGTGTCGCGAAGCGCGAAGGCGTGTTGCCACTCGATGGCGCCGGGCTGGCGCCGCTCGAGGTCCAGCCAGGCATCGGCCAGGGTCGCCGGTGGTGTGGTGGCGCCAAGCACCGTTCCCGTGTCACCCAGACCGAGACCGCCCAGGCCAAGGGCAGCTGCCGCCAGCCACGCCATGCTCCGTCGGCGGAAAGCTCCATTAATCACATCGTCCCCTCGTTCCCCGTAACTCCTGGCACCTGGGCCGGGTCACGTCCTCTATTTGGATAGGTGGCCCCATTTGGATAGTTGGCCCCATTTGGATAGTTGGTCCCATTTGGATAGGTGGCCTCAGCGCCCCTTCTCGAATACTGGTCTGCTGCGTTACCACCAGGCCCGCGCGACCCGCCACTCGATGTGTGGTGCGCCCGGCCAGGGCTCTCCCTCCACGGCCCAGAGGCGCAGGGTGTCACGGTCACGCCACAGGGTTGAGCGAGTCTGCTCGCCATTTTCCCAGTTCAGGGTCATCTCGCAGCGCTGCAGCCGTTGTTCACCCAGCGGCAAGGCGAGAGGCTCCAGCGTATCGTGGCACGTCAGGGCGCCACGCGCCCCCAGCTGGCGAGGCAGCCCATCCGCCTCCAGCCACTGGCGCTCCAGGCGAAAGGCCCCGGGGCGCACTTCTCGCCAGGGCACATAGTCCAGAGTGTCATCCAGGGTGCCTGCTACCTCGGCATCTGCAGCCACGATGTCTGCTTTCCCGGTATCGGCTTTCCCGGTATCGGCTTCCCCGGTATCGGCTTCCCCGGTATCGGCTTGCCGATGCACCGCCTCACCGGCACCAGCGTTCGGTGCCTGCAGGGGGAGATAACGGGTACCAAGGAGATCGCTGCCCAGGCCGCTGGTCGCCTGCAGGCCATCGCGGTGGAGCACCAGCACGCCCTGATGGCCCGTCGGCCAGTAGGTCGTTTCACCGGCGGCGGTGCCCATCACCACCAGACCGCGATGGCGCTGGCTGTCAACCGCAAGCGAGGCGTAGGGCAGGGCGCCCGCCCGCTGGGCAAGGCTCGCTTCGCCGGCGGCCCCCTCGGGCAGTAGGTCCGTCAGGGCATCGCCCAGGGGGGTATTGCCGTGACTGGCACAGCCCGTCAGCCAGAGCAGGCAGGCGCCCAGGGTCAGCAGCCGGGCGGCGGGGCGGCGCCCCGGGGAGCGGCCAGCGGGGTCATGGAAGTTCACCATCGATGAGCGATGCCTCAGTTGGTGCCGGTGCCGGTGCCAGTACCCGTACCCGTGCCGGTACCCGTACCGCTGCTGCCGTTGTTGTCGCCATCGGTCGTCAATGCCACCAGGACCCCGAGGCCGAGCGCCGTGCCGGCTACGACCAGGGTAGTCTGAGACAGGCCGGTCGCCTTGCTCAGCCCCTCCAGGCCGCCGCCTGCCGGAGAGCCGCCCGCGGCGGGGGGAGGCGTCGCCGCGCCCTGGGCCAGGGCGGTGGAGCTTGCCAGCATGCCGGCTACCGCCAGCAGGGCGATCGAGCGTTTACACTGCGCTTTCATGGTCTCTCTCCTGTTTCTCTCACCTGTCTCGCGGCTTACCAGTCTCGTGTCTTACCTATTCAAGCGACTCATCTGTTTCCGGTCGCTCTTCACTCTTTGCTCTTGGCCGGTCTCTCTTCAGGCACCTGGTGTAGTGCAATGGGCAGGCTTGAGTGATCGTAACCGTTTGTATGTGTCTAGCATAGTTTGTACGCCCCTAGCATAGTCGCATCAATGCGCGCGTGTTGTAAGGCGCGGAAAGTGCAAGGCCGCAGGCCTTCCTTGGCAGCCAAGCAGCAGGTATTTTTTTGTAGGAGACCGGCTCCGCCGGGCGAACGGAGGCCGTAGGCCTCCCAATAGCCGCCAAGCAGCAGGTATTTTTTTGCAGGAGACCGGCTCCGCCGGGCGAACGGAGGCGAAGGCCTCCCAATAGCCGCCAAGCAGCAGGTTTTTGTGGGAGGCCGGCTCCGCCGGGCGAACGGAGGCGAAGGCCTCCCAATAGCCGCCAAGCAGCAGGTATTTTTTTGCAGGAGACCGGCTCCGCCGGGCGAACGGAGGCCGCAAGCCTCCCAATAGCCGCCAAGCAGCAGGTTTTTGTGGGAGGCCGGCTCTGCCGGGCGAACGGAGGCCGTAGGCCTCCCAATAGCCGCCAAGCAGCAGGTTTTTGTAGGAGGCCGGCTCTGCCGGGCGAACGGAGGCCGCAGGCCTCCCTTGGCGGGTGGGCCCTTCGCGGGTCAGCGTGAAACTGGCTGGTGGAAGGGCGATAAGTGGCGAGGAGGGGCAGGCTGCGGCCTGGGTGTTGGGTTCGGACTACTCACTTGTAAGACAATGCCGACAAACAAGGTGTGCCAGGTCGATTCATCACTTCGTGCCATAGTGAAGGTCGTCGTTCTTGTGTAACATCCCGGCGCTACAAGCTTAACTGATCCGCCTCGACGCCATGCGGCTGGGGCGCTCGCGCCTGTTTGAAACGCGGCCACACACCACCAGCGAGATCATCGGTACACGACAACGGGAAACCAATGGATAGATCCTGGGCTAGGTCCTGGGATAGATCTTGGAATAGATACTGGCCTCGGGGATGCGCCTTGCAACCTCGGGGCGGTAGCGTGCCCGGATTCAACCCAAGATGCACGCAGGCTCTTTCAACGCTTGGCGTGACAGGCTCTCGAGGCTTTCCGGCGACCGCCATCTGGCGCTCAACCAGAAATTTGGTATTGCAGGACTAGGCGTGGCTAACGTTCACTGCTACGTTACATGATGTAACCAGATTTGGCCGGAAGATGGCTGTCACCCTTCCACCGCTCTCTTTCATGGCGCCTGCTCCATCCGCCTGGCGGCTGCTTTCAAGAGGAATCCACATGACCCACTCGTCGACCCCACGCAAGCGTCACGCACTGGCCTCTCGCTCGACGCTGCTGGTCGCCTGCACGGCGGCCCTTCTGCTGTCGGGCTGCTCCCTGGCGCCCGGGGGGCATATCGATTACCAGGCGGAAACCGCACCGATCGACGATCTGGTCGATATCGAACCGATCACCCCGGGGCTGGTGGCAAGCTTCCGGCTGGCCGAGAGCCAGGCCGCGCCCATGCCCGGCGATCTGCGCCAGGCCATCGATGAGTACGAGTATCGCGTAGGGCCCGGCGATGTGCTGAGCGTGATCGTCTACGACCACCCCGAGCTGACCATCCCCGCCGGCTCCGAGCGCAGCGCCGCCGATGCGGGCAACGAGGTGCGCAGCGACGGCACCATCTTCTACCCCTATATCGGGCGGGTGAAGGTGGCCGGGCTGACCCTCGATGAGGTCCGCAACATCCTGGCCCGGCGGCTCTCCAACTTTCTGGCCGAACCGCAGGTGGATGTGCGCATGGCGGCCTTCAACTCCAAGAAGGTCTACGTGAGTGGGTCGGTCGCCGCCCCCGGTACCTTGCCCATCACCAGCGTGCCACTGACCCTGGCCGACGCCATCAGCCAGGTGGGCGGCGCCCAGCCCACCGCCAACTGGCACGAGGTGATCCTGACCCGCAATGGCCAGGAGCAGCGTATCTCGCTCTACCAGCTGCTGCGCGAGGGCGACCAGACCCAGAACGTGCTGCTTCAGGATGGTGACGTGGTGCACGTGCCCAGTTCCGAGAACCAGGCCGTGGCGGTCATGGGGCAGGTGGGCTCGCCCGGCAACTTCGCCCTGGGCAACGAGCGCCTCTCGCTGACCGATGCCGTGGCACGGGCCGGTGGCATCAGCGAAACCACCGCGGAGCCCTCGGGCATCTTCGTGATTCGCAGCCAGGCCGCCGACAGCGACAAGCTGGCCACCGTCTATCAGCTCGATGTGCGCAACGCCGCCGCCTTCAGCATGGGCAGCCACTTCGTGCTCGAGCCCCAGGATGTGGTCTACGTCACCACCGCGCCCCTGGCCCGCTGGAACCGCGTGATCAGCCTGCTGCTGCCCTCGCTGGTGCTGCCGGGTAGCGTGGCGGACAGCGCCAACGACGTCAGCGACCTGTAATTCAGCCAACGTTTCGGCCAACGATTTTTCAGCCAACGACAGCAACGACGAGCGGCCCGTGTTCCAGCGTATTCTGGTGGTGTGTACCGGCAATATCTGCCGGAGTCCCGTGGCCGAGGCCATGCTGCGCCGCGCCCTGCCCGGCAAGCAGATCGCCTCGGCGGGGCTCGGCGCCCTGGTCGGCCAGGGTGTCGAGCCCTGCGCCCGAGAGCTCGCCGAGGCGGAAGGGCTCGATGTCTCCGGCCACCAGGCCCGCCAGCTCACCACCGAGATGCTCGTCAACCACGACCTGATCCTGGTGATGAGCAGCGGCCAACGCCGCGCCGTCGGCGAACTCGCCCCCGAAGCCCTCGGCAAGACCATGCCGCTTGGCAAATGGCTCGATGGCGGCAAGGGACTCGATATCCCCGATCCCTACCGCAAGAGCCGGGAAGCGTTCGAGCATGTTCATCAATTGTTGGCTGAGGCTACCGCCGGGTGGGTTGCCCGCCTGTAGAAGGCCGGCTCCGCAGGCCTCCCTTGGCAGCCAAGCGCCACGCTGCACGGAACGACGAAGGGCAGCAGTTTTTTGTAGGAGGCCGGCTCCGCCGGGCGAATGGAGGCCGAAGGCCTCCCCTTATATGGAAGCACCAGCCGGCTCGGCGCCTGGCAGCCTAGCGGCTCAATAACCACGGAACACTCTCATCCATGACCAACACGCAAAACTCCGGTACGCACCCGGCCCCGGCCGATGACGAAATCGATCTGGCCCGGCTGTTCGGCCTGCTGCTCGACCACAAGTGGCTGATCTTCGCCATCACCTTCCTGTTCGCCGTGGGCGGGGTGGTCTATGCCCTGCTGCAGACCCCGGTCTACCGCGGCGATGCGCTGGTGCAGGTGGAGCGGCGCTCGACCGTCAGCCCGCTGGGAGATCTCTCCGAGGTGTTCGGCCAGGAGGGCGAATCCTCCACCGCCGCCGAGGTGCAGATTCTGCAGTCGCGCATGGTGCTGGGCCAGGTGGTCGACCGGGTTGGCCTGGATACCGTGGTGCGCCCGAACCTGCTGCCGGTGGTGGGTGACTTCCTGGTGCGCCGTGGCATCGAGCGACCGGCATTCATGGCCGGCAAGCCCTGGGTGTGGGCGGGAGAGACCCTGACCCTGGGACGCCTGGAGGTCGCCGACTCGCTGCGCGGCATGCCGCTGATCGCCACCGCCGGGGAGGCGGGGGAGTACCAGCTGCGCCTGGGCGGCGAGATGCCGCGCGAGCTGGGGCAAGGGCGAGTAGGGGAGCTTGCGAGCTTCGAGGGTGGCGATATCCAGGTGCGCATCGCCGACCTGCAGGCGCCTCCCGGCGCCGAATTTACCCTGGTCAAGCGCTCACGCCCCGGGGCCATCAATAGCCTCGGTACACGGCTCAGCGTCAACGAGCTGGGCGCCGGCGGGCGCGGTGCCAGCACCGGCATGCTGCGGCTGACCCTGACCGGCCCCGATCGCAGCGAGATTCGTCACTCACTGGATGCCGTGGCCGAGACCTTCCTCACCCAGAACGTCGAGCGGCAATCCGCCGAGGCGGAGCAGAGCCTGGCCTTCCTCGAGAAGCAGGCCCCGGAGCTTCGCGACAAGCTCTCCGCCGCCGAAAACCGCCTCAACGAGTATCGCGTGGAGCAGGACAGCGTCGATCTCAGCTCCGAGGCGCAGTCCGTGATCCAGCGCTTTATCGAACTCGACAGCCGCCTCAGCGAGCTGGAGTTCCAGGAGGCCGAGCTGGCCGAGCGCTTCACCCCCAGCCACCCCAACTACCAGGCGCTGCTGCGCCAGAAGCGTCAGCTGCAGCAGCAGCGGGCCGAGCTGGAGGAGCGCGTCAACGAACTGCCCGCCGCCCAGCAGGAGGTGGTGCGCCGTACCCGCGATGTGGAGGTCACCCAGGCTATCTATGTCAACGTGCTCAACAAGATGCAGGAGCTGCAGATCGCTCGGGCCGGCACCGTGGGCAACGTGCGCATCATCGACGAGGCACTGGTCGGTCCCTATCCCATCGCACCGCGCAAGCCGCTGATCGTGATCATCGCCACCCTGCTGGGCGGCATGCTGGGGGTGGGCATCGTGCTGCTGCGTGGCCTGCTCAACCGCGGCGTGGAGTCACCCGAGCAGATCGAAAGCGCCGGGCTGCCGGTGTATGCCACCGTGCCGCTCTCCGACGAGCAGCGCAAGCTGGTGCGGCGGGTCAAGCACCGCCGCGATAAACACGCCCGGGAGATCGTCAGCGGCGTGCTCGCCGACCGCGCCCCGGCCGACACCTCCATCGAGGCCCTGCGCAGCCTGCGCACCAGCCTGCACTTCGCCATGCTCGAGGCCAGCGACAACCGCCTGATGATCTCTGGCCCCAGCCCCGGCATCGGCAAGAGCTTTATCTCCATCAACCTGGGGGCCGTCTGTGCCCAGGCTGGCCAGCGAGTGCTGATCGTCGATGCCGACATGCGCAAGGGGCATATCCATAACGCCTTCAAGGGCCGTAGCCAGGAGGGGCTCTCCGACCTGCTGAGCGATCGCAAGGGCCTGCTCGAGGTCATTCGCCCCAGCGGCATCGAAGGGCTGGACTACGTGGCACGCGGCGAATCCCCGCCCAACCCCTCGGAGCTGTTGATGACCTCGCGCTTCACCACCTTCCTCGAGGAGGTCGGCCAGCGCTACGATCTGGTGATCATCGACACCCCGCCGGTACTCGCCGTGACCGATGCCGCGGTCGTCGGCGCCCAGTGCGGCACCACCCTGATGCTCGCCCGCTTCCAGACCAACCCGATCCGCGAACTGCAGATCGCCACCCGCCGCCTGGAAACCGCCGGCGTCACGGTCAAGGGCGCCATCCTCAACGCCATGGAGCGCAAGGCCGCCACCAGCTACGGGTATGGGTATTACAACTACTCGTATAAGTGATGAGGGACGAGGGGGAAGGTTCGAGGGGCGAGGTTCGAGGGACGAGGGGTAAGGTTCGAGGGACGAGGGTTAAGGTACGAATTGTAGGAGGGAGCGGTCCGCCGCAGCGGCTTCGCCTCGCGACTGGCGCCGCCAGGCGCCCTGGTTTTCACCCCTCGAACCTCGCCCCTAAAAGCAGTACCACCAATTTCATCCTTGCCTCACAGATACAAAATGTCACATTAGTAGGGCTAGCCGCACTTCCGCGGCGTTGATGACACCGTGAGGCCCCATGTTTGCCAATCTCCGCGCCCTGATAGGCTTGCTGACCCGTGAGCAGCGCCGGCGCCTGCTGCAGTTGCAGGGGCTGGTCGTGCTGATGGCCTTCGCCGAGGTGGGTGGGGTGCTCGCCATCGGCCCCTTCATGGCCCTGGTGGGCGACATGAGCCGGCTGCAGGGCGATGGTGTGCTCGCAGAGCTCTATGCGGCGAGTGGCATCAGTGAGCCGCGGGATTTCCTGTTCTGGATGGGGGTAGGGGTGCTGGTGGCGCTGGCGCTCTCCGCGGTGATCTCGGTGCTCGCCATCTGGCGGCTCACCCTCTACGGCCAGCAGCTCGGTGCCGAGCTCAGCATACGGCTCTATCGCCACTATATGGCCCAGCCCTGGCTGTTCCATGCCGGGGGCAGCAGCACTCGCCTGGTCAGCAATATCGCCCAGGAGACCCAGCGCATCACCGATACGCTGATCTCGCCGCTGATGCGCATGAACGCCAAGGCGGCCACCGCCACCTGCATGGTGGCCGCCCTGGTGCTGTTCAACCCGCTGGTGGCGCTGATCGGCCTGGCGGTGTTCGCGGTCTGTTTCGTGGGGCTCTATGGCGCGGTGCGAGCCCGCCTGGCCGCCAATGGCCGTGCCGTCTCGCGCAGCCAGGTGGCGCGCTACCAGCTGATGGCGGAGGGCTTCGGCGGCATCAAGGACACCCTGCTGCTGGGGCGCCAGGCGATGTTCAACCAGCGCTTCGAAGCGGCCAGCCGGCGCTACGGCCGTGCTCAGGGGGTCACCAAGGCGCTCGCCCAGGTGCCCCGTTACCTGGTCGAGCTGGTCGCCTTCGGCACCGTGATCTTCCTGGTGCTCTACCTGCTTGCCGCCCATGAAGGCAATCTCGGCACCATCCTGCCGCTGCTTTCGGTCTACGCCCTGGCCGGCTTCAAGCTGCTGCCGGCATTTCAGCAGATCTACGCCAGCGTGGCGCTGATGCGCGGCAATATCTCGGCCTTCGAAACCGTGCAGCAGGACCTCAAGGCGAGCCGCGGCCAGGAGCAGCCGAGCACCAGAACAGCGCCTGGTGGCGAGCAGAGCTCGACGGCTCAAGCACCCGCCAAGCTGGTGCCCCAGGAAGCGGTAGCGCTAAGCAATGTGACCTTTCACTACCCCGGCAAGGAGCAGCCGGCGCTGGACAGTGTCTCGCTGACGATCCCGGCCCAGCAGGTGATCGGGCTGGTGGGCCCCTCCGGCTCCGGTAAGTCCACCGCCATCGACCTGCTGCTGGGGCTGGTCGACCCCCAGCAGGGCGAACTTCGGGTCGATGGTCAGCCGTTGGCGGGGCCACGCAAGCGCGCCTGGCAGAACGCGGTGGGCTTCGTGCCCCAGGCGATCTTCCTGGCCGATGCCAGCATCCGCGAGAACATCGCCTTCGGCCTGCCGAGTGATGAGATCGACGAAGAGCGGGTGCGCCGCGCCGCCCATATGGCCCATCTCGATGAACTGCTCGAGCAGCTGCCCGCAGGCCTCGATACCCGGGTCGGCGAGCGCGGCATCCAGCTCTCCGGCGGCCAGCGCCAGCGCATCGGCATCGCCCGGGCGCTCTACGACGACGCCGACGTGCTGATCCTCGACGAGGCCACCAGCGCCCTGGATGGCATTACCGAGCGCCAGGTGATGCAGGCGATCCACGACTTCGCCGGCAGCAAGACCATCATCATGATCGCCCACCGGCTCAGCACGGTACGCCGCTGCGACAGGATCTACCTGATGCAGCAGGGGCGAGTGGTCGACCAGGGGCGTTACGACGAGCTGGTCGAGCGCAACGCCACCTTCCAGCGCATGGCGGCGCAC
This sequence comes from Halomonas icarae, assembly GCF_009901955.1. Lineage (GTDB taxonomy): Bacteria > Pseudomonadota > Gammaproteobacteria > Pseudomonadales > Halomonadaceae > Halomonas > Halomonas icarae. The sequence continues at coordinate 374,317 of NZ_WUTS01000001.1, forward strand.
TCATGAGGGCATCGTCATGATCAAGCAACTCGCCAAGCAAATGCTCCAACGCAGTGGCTATGCCCTGGTACGCACGCCGCCGCTGCCCCGCGGCGCCCCGCGTGCCACCCAGGGCCTGCAGGTGGAGATGATCGCGCCCTCCGGCGCCGGCAAGACCACCCTCTACCGCCAACTGACGTTCAGTGGCGAGTGGATGTGTGGCGAGCATATTCAGATCGGCCGCGACGCCTTTCCGGAACTGCCCGAAGGCGATGAGGGTGAGCTCTACGCGAAACTGCTGTTCGGCTGCCTTCGCGGGCTGGAGGCGCTGCCGCTATCTTCCGGCCACAAGCTGCGCCTGATGGATTACGCCACCACCACGTTGCGCCATGATATCGCCTGGCGCCAACGCCACTATCCGCGCGGCATGATCAGCGAAGAGGGCATCTGCCATAACTTCGCCGCCCCGCTGGCGGCACTGGCGGGCGAGACGCCTGAACCGCCGGGTCTCGCAGAACTGCTGGCCGGCCGCGCCCTGATACGCCTCGAGATCAGCGCCGAGCGTGTGATGACCCATCTGGCCAGCCGCCACCGCGAACGCCCCGGCGGCGGCAACGACTGGCTCGGCCATCTCGGCGAAGAAGCGGCCCTGGCGCATATCGAACAGGAACTGGCCTGGGGCCTCGCCATCCAGCGGCTCTTCGCGCGCCACGCGCGGCCGGTGCTTACGCTCAAGGCAGAAGACGACCTGGCGACCCAGCAGGCTCGCATCAACGCCTTCCTCGCCAGCCTGGTCCCGAACGCACACGCCAGCACCAACGACACACCGGCGCCAGTACGTGCAACTGGCACAAGCAGCACACCATAGCTTCGAACCTCGAACCTCGAACCTCGAACCTCGAACCTCGAACCTCGAACCTCGAACCTCGAACCTCGCACCTCGCACCTCACGGAAGACCATGAAACTCCTTATCACCGGCGGCGCGGGCTTTATCGGCTCGGCCGTGATTCGTCATATCATTCAGAACACCGCCGATAGCGTGGTCAACGTCGACAAGCTGACCTACGCCGGCAACCTGGAATCGCTAGCCGAAGTAGACAGCAGCGACCGCTACGCCTTCGAGCAGGTGGATATCTGCGACAAGGCGGAACTCGAGCGTGTCTTTAAAGAGCACCGGCCCGACGCCGTGATGCACCTGGCCGCCGAGAGCCATGTGGATCGCTCCATCGACGGCCCGGCCGCGTTTATAGAGACCAATATCGTCGGCACCTATACGCTGCTTGAAGTCGCCCGCGCCTACTGGAACGGCCTGGATGCCGAGCGTCGCGACGCCTTCCGTTTTCACCACATCTCCACCGACGAGGTATATGGCGACCTGGAAGGGCCGGAAGGCCTGTTCACCGAGCAGACCTCCTATGCGCCTAGCTCCCCGTATTCGGCCAGCAAGGCCAGCTCGGATCATCTGGTACGCGCCTGGCAGCGCACCTATGGCATGCCTACGTTGATCACCAACTGCTCCAACAACTACGGGCCCTATCACTTCCCCGAGAAGCTGACCCCCCTGGTGATCCTCAATGCCCTGGAAGGCAAGCCGCTGCCGATCTACGGCAAGGGGGAGCAGGTTCGTGACTGGCTCTATGTGGAAGACCACGCCAGGGCGCTCTACCAGGTGGTAACGAAAGGCGAGGTAGGGGAGACCTACAACATCGGCGGTCACAACGAGAAGCAGAATATCGAGGTGGTGCACACCATCTGCTCGCTGCTCGACGAGCTGGCGCCGTCGCCGCATTCACCCTATGCCAACTTGATCACCCACGTGGAAGATCGCCCAGGCCACGATCTGCGCTACGCCATCGACGCCGGAAAGATCGAGCGCGAGCTCGGCTGGCGGCCGGAAGAGACCTTCGAGAGCGGCATCCGCAAGACGGTGCAGTGGTACCTCGATAACCTCGAATGGTGCCGGCGCGTGCAGGATGGCAGCTACCAGCGTGAAAGGTTAGGCACCACGCCCAACCTGTAGGAGGCCGGCTTTGCCGGGCGAACCATCGCGAAGCGATGGCCCAGCATTGTGGGAGGCCGGCTCTGCCGGGCGAACCCATCGCGAAGCGATGGCCCAGCATTGTGGGAGGCCGGCTCTGCCGGGCGAACCCATCGCGAAGCGATGGCCAGGATTGGATGCGATACTTCATGTCAAACGCAACGCCACGCATATTGTTACTGGGCAAGAATGGCCAGGTCGGCTGGGAACTTCAGCGTTCTCTGGCACCGCTGGGTGAACTCATTTCCCTCGATCGCCATGGCCAAGATGACCTCGTCGGTGATCTCACTAACCTCGAGGGGCTTCGGCGCACCGTCCGCGACCTCAAGCCGGATGTGATCGTCAATGCCGCTGCCTATACCGCCGTGGATCGAGCCGAGGAGCAGCGCGACCTGGCGACTCGGATCAATGCCGAGGCGCCGGCCTTGCTGGCGGAGGAGGCGAGGGCGCTGAATGGCCTGCTGGTCCACTACTCCACCGATTATGTGTTCGATGGTTCTGGCGATGCCCCCTGGCAGGAAACCGACACTCCCGGTCCGGTGAACCACTACGGCGCCAGCAAGCTCGCCGGCGAGCGCCACATCCAGGCCAGCGGCTGCCGGCATCTCATCTTCCGCACCAGCTGGGTCTATGCCGCCCGCGGCGGTAATTTCCTCGCCACCATGGCCCGGCTGATGCGAGAACGCGATACGCTACAGGTGATCGATGACCAGATAGGCGCGCCCACCGGCGCGGAACTGATCGCCGATGCCACCGCTCACGCCATCCCTCAGGCTCTGAACAACAGCGATAAAGTGGGCCTCTATCATCTGGTGGCTGGCGGTGAAACCAGCTGGCACGGCTTTGCCACCTTTATCGCTGAATGCCTGCAAGGGCAGGGCATCGCGATTCAGGCGACCCCGGAACGCATCGCTCCGATCCCCACCAGTGAATGGCCCACACCGGCAGCTCGCCCGCTGAACTCCCGGCTCGATACCACCAAACTCGAGCGCACCTTCGAGCTGACGATGCCTTCCTGGCAGCAGGGCGCCGCCCGGGTACTGGCAGAGTGTGAGGGGTGAGGAGTTAGCGCCAGGTGACAGTTGAAATTATTGAGGTGATGCGCCGCTCCACCCAAGGCATGACGCGGCCCTACCTCTGTCGTGGAGAGGACGGTCATGTCTACTTCGTAAAAGGCCTTGGCGCGGGACGCCGCAGCCAGCTGTGCGAGTGGATCGCTGGCTCGCTGGCGCTGGAAACCGGCCTCCCGGTGGCGCCTTTCGAGATCGTGCATGTCCCCGAAGAGTTGATGGAGTTCGATTCTGGCCTTGATCTCGAGGACCTTGGAGCCGGCCCTGCCTTTGGCTCACGCGAATGCGGAGTATCGGAGCTGAGCTTCAGTCGCGTGGATGAGGTGCCGAATAAGCTCCAGCAGCAAGTGCTGGCCTTCGACTGGTGGATTCGCAACGCAGACCGCATACTGACAGCCAAGGGCGGCAACCCGAACCTGTTGTGGGATGAGGGTGCCGGTGAGCTGGTGGTGATCGACCATAACCAGGCATTCGATCCGGACTTTGATTCGGTCGATTTTCTGGCCCACCATGTATTCTGTGTTCAGACGGCGACTATTCAGCAGGACCTGCTGCGCCGGCACGAGCTGGCCGATGCCATGATCGCTGCGCTGCAGCGCTGGGATAGTATCCTCGAGCAGGTGCCGGAGGAGTGGTGGTACCTGGATAAAGAGATGATTACCAGAGTTAATTTTGATGTGGACAGGGTTCGCGAAGGGCTTGACCAGGTGAATCGCGACGACTTTTGGAGGTGGCCATGAAGCGCATAGCGTGCCAGTACGCGATCGTACGTTTCATGCCCTACGTGGAAACCGGCGAATTCGCCAATGTCGGCGTAGTGATGATCTCCCCCCGCTACCGCTATTTCGGCTTCAGGCTCGAAACCCGGCGTTATGCTCGTTTGACCCAGTTCTTCAAGGACCTGGAAGGGAGGCTGTACCGCTCCGCCATCTATGCCATCAAGGAAGAGCTGGAGCGTGTTCATGCACTGCTCAAGGAAAATGGCTTCGATCGGCGCTACAAGCACAACGATGAAGCCTTCGCCAAGCAGCTTTTCACGGAGCTCACCCGCCCCCGGGAAACCATGTTGCGCTTCAGCGAGCCGCGAGTAGTGCTGGCAGAAAAGCCCGAAGAAAGGCTCGATGAGCTGTTTGGCCACTATGTCGAGCATAGCTTCGCGACCAAGCGTTATCGCGAAACCGTGATGGAAAGTCAACTTCGTCGGCTGCTCATGCAGGCCAGTGTCGGCGAGCGCTTCTCCCCCGAGAAACTGGGTGATGAGGAATATCACGTCAATTTCCCCTTCGTGGAGAAGCAACAGGATCAGGTGCTGCGCGCCATCAAGCCGCTCAATCTAGGCCAGCAAGACTCCAGCCTCATCGTCGAGCATGGTGGCAAGTGGCAGTTCCGCATCAACGAACTGAAACGCCGCCGCCAACTTCCCCGGCGTGTGCTTTTTGCCGTCGAAGGGCCTGATGACGATAGCCGACGTGGTGAGGCCTACCACCATGCCGTAGCGCTGCTTCAGGAGACCGGGGTCAGCGTACTGCCGCTGGCAAAGAAGGAAGCCTTGCTCGAATTCGTCGGGACACAGTAAGGCTTTGACGCCACCCTCCAGTCTCACATCACCGCATACTTCTTGAGGCGCTGCCTCAGACGGAAGCGCATTTTGCCTGCGTGATCCATCGCGACAGCGATGATGGCGCCGCAGGCAACTCGGCGAAGCATCCACTATTTCAGCGCTTCCCCTGTAGGTGGCCGGTACTGCCGGGCGACACCACCGCGAAGCAGTGGCCAGTTTCAAAACAGAAAGGAATTCTTATGGCACGCAAGGGCATAATACTGGCCGGTGGCTCCGGGACTCGCCTCTATCCCATCACCAAGGGCATCTCCAAGCAGCTGCTGCCGATCTATGACAAGCCGATGGTCTACTATCCGCTATCGGTGCTGATGCTGGCGGGCATTCAGGAAATACTCGTCATCACCACCCCCGAAGACCGGGACGGCTTCGAACGCCTGCTGGGCGACGGCAGTCAGTTCGGCATCTCGCTGAGCTACGCCGTGCAGCCGAGCCCCGACGGCCTGGCCCAAGCCTTTATCATCGGCGAACAGTTTATCGGCGATGATCCAGTGTGCCTGGTGCTGGGTGACAATATTTATCACGGTCAGGGGCTCTCCAAGCTACTGCAGGCAGCCAGCGCCCGCCAAAGCGGCGCGACTGTTTTCGGCTACCAGGTCACCGACCCCGAGCGATTCGGCGTGGTAGCGTTCGACGAGAACCAGCGTGCCGTCTCCATCGAGGAGAAGCCTGAGAAGCCCAAGTCGCGCTACGCCGTGACCGGCCTCTATTTCTACGACAACGACGTGGTGGAGATCGCCAAGGCGGTGAAGCCCTCGCACCGTGGTGAGTTGGAGATTACCAGCGTCAACCAGGCCTACCTGGAGCGTGGCGACCTCAACGTCGAGCTGCTGGGTCGCGGTTACGCCTGGCTGGACACCGGCACCTTCGATTCCCTGCATGAGGCCTCGGGCTTTATCGAGACCCTGGAGAAGCGCCAGGGGCTCAAGGTGGCGTGCCTGGAAGAGGTGGCCTACCGCATGGGCTATATCACCCGCGAGGCGCTGCTGGCCCAGGCCGACGAGCTGAAGAAGAACAGCTACGGGGCTTATCTGAAGCAGCTCGCCGGGCAGGAGGACTAAGCCGATATGGAAGTGATCGCTACCCGCATCCCCGACGTCAAGTTGATCAAGCCCAAGGTGTTCGGCGACGAGCGGGGCTTCTTTATGGAGACCTGGAACGCCCGGGCCTTCGCGGAGGCTGGCATCGACGCTACCTTCGTACAGGCCAATCACAGCCGCTCGGTGCAGCACACCCTGAGAGGCCTGCATTACCAGATCCGCCACCCCCAGGGGAAGCTGGTACGCGTCACACGCGGCGAGGTGTTCGACGTGGCGGTGGACCTGCGCAAATGTTCGCCTACCTTCGGCCAGTGGGTGGGGGAGGTGCTCTCCGAAGAGAACCAGCATCAGCTGTGGGTACCGCCCGGTTTTGCCCACGGCTTCTATGTGATGAGTGAGAGTGCCGACTTTCAATACAAGTGCACCGATTTCTACGCGCCCGAGCATGAGCGATGCATTCGCTGGGATGATGCTGAATTAGCAATAAGCTGGCAGCTGATTAATGGAAAGAATCCTATTGTTTCAAATAAAGATTCGACAGCCCAAGGGTTTTTAGATGCTGAATATTTTACTTTTTGATCTTTTGTTTTTTCGGCATTCTAAACGGAGATGGTTTCAATGAGCTGTTATATTCATCCTCTTTCTGATGTTGCTAGCAAAAATATTGGAAGAAATAGTCGTGTTTGGCAGTATGTCGTGGTTCTTGCTGGGGCTAAGATAGGCTGTGATGTAAATATTTGTTCTCACTGCCTCGTCGAAGATGATGTCGTAATCGGCGATCGGGTAACAGTGAAAAGCGGTGTTCAGCTTTGGGATGGGCTGCGAATTCATAATGATGTGTTTATAGGCCCAAATGCAACATTTACAAATGACCGTTTGCCACGCAGCAAGCAATATCCCGAGAAGTTTTTACATACGGTCCTTGAGGATGGTTCATCCGTGGGTGCGGGCGCCGTAATATTGCCAGGCATTACTATTGGGGCCAATTCTATGGTTGCAGCGGGCGCAGTAGTGACTCGCTCTGTACCCCCTAATGCTATAGTGGCAGGCAACCCTGCCAGGATTATGGGTTACGTTGATGCAGGCCATAGTCAAAATGCCATTACCGAAGTAGTGGGTGAGCATCCAGGTTTTGATGTTAAGAAAACCAAAGTTATGGGTGTTAATTTGCACCAGCTTGATCGCTTTACTGACATTCGTGGAAGCTTAACTGTTGGCGAGTTTGAGCGTTCAGTTCCATTTTCTATAAAACGCTACTTCATGGTGTTTGACGTACCTAGCATGGAGACTAGAGGCGAGCATGCACATCATAGGTGTCATCAGTTCCTTATTTGCGTGCGAGGAAGCTGTTCAGTTGTTGCCGATGATGGGGTTAATCGTCAAGAGTTCGTGTTAGATCGGCCTGATGTCGGTATGCATTTGCCGCCCATGGTTTGGGGTATTCAATATAAATACTCAGCAGATGCTTTGCTTCTAGTGTTTGCATCAGAGTACTATGATTCTGAAGACTACATTCGAAGTTATGCAGAGTTTCAGAAGTTGGCTGGAGTAGTCGCATGATTCCCTTTCTTAACCTCCAGGCAGCTTACTTAGAACTAAAGCAGCCGATCGATGAAGCAATTTCGCGTGTGCTCTCTAGCGGCTGGTACGTGCTCGGTCCAGAGGTCGAAGCCTTCGAGGCCGAATTTGCCGACTACTGCGGCGTTAGGCACTGCGTTGGCGTGGCTAACGGCCTGGATGCGTTGACGCTGGCGCTGCGCGCTCTGGAGGTAGGCCCGGGTGACGAAGTGATTGTCCCTTCGAACACCTATATTGCGACCTGGCTGGCGGTATCCGCCGTGGGTGCCTCCCCGGTCCCCGTGGAGCCGGATCCCGCCACCCATAATATCGATCCGACCCGTATTGAAGCAGCGATCACCTCGCGTACTAAGGTGCTACTACCAGTGCATCTCTATGGCCAGCCGGCCGATCTTGATCCCATCCTCGGCCTGGCAACACGCCATGGCTTGCGGGTAGTGGAAGATGCCGCCCAGGCCCATGGCGCCCGCTATAAGGGGCGAAAGATCGGTGGCCATGGGGATATCGTCTGCTGGAGCTTCTACCCAGGCAAGAACCTGGGGGCCATGGGCGATGCCGGAGCCATCACCACTCAGAATTTTGAGTTGGCCGAGCGGGTGGCCATGTTGCGCAACTATGGCTCGCGGGAGAAGTATGTCAACGAAGTGCAAGGGGTCAATTCGCGCCTCGATCCACTTCAAGCCGCGGTGCTACGCGTCAAGCTGCAAGTGCTGGATGAGTGGACCGAGCGCCGCCGCGCCATCGCCGGCGTGTATTCCGAAGCCCTGGTTGGCACCAAATTGATACTCCCCCATGTACCCGAGTGGGCAGACCCGGCCTGGCATCTCTATGTGGTGCGCAGTCAGCGGCGCGATGCGCTCCAGGCCGCTCTTAAGGAAGCCGGCGTCGGCACGCTGATTCACTATCCGATACCGCCGCATAGGCAGGGGGCTTATGCGGCGGCGGGATTTACCGCGGATGCATTTCCGCTGGCGTCGCGGTTCGCAGATGAGGTGCTGAGTCTGCCGATCGGGCCGCATTTATCCGCCACGTCAATCGAACCGATATTGCGGGATTTGATATGAGTGAGATTCAGGCTGAATTGCCACCGCTGGAAGAACGGCCACTGTTGACATTCGCACTGTTTGCTTACAACCAAGAAGAATACATCCGAGAGGCGGTGGAGGGGGCTTTCGCTCAGACGTATGAACCTTTGGAGGTAATTCTTTCGGATGACTGTTCGACGGATCGAACATTCAAGATTATGGAAGAGATGGCGGCAGAGTATACAGGAAATAAAAAAATCATTCTTAACCGAAATGAGCATAATTTAGGCATATACCCTCATGTCCAAAAGGTTCACGAAATGTCAAGCGGTGAAATCGTTGTTAATGCAGCCGGAGATGACGTTTCTTTACCAACAAGAGCTGAAGTGATTTTTAAATCTTTTGGCGGTTCTGATCAAAATATTTTTATGGTGATTTCAAATGCTATGAAAATAACGTTGGAAGGAAGAGGTATTGGACTTTTGAATGAGGGGGCTGATAAGGAAGTGCTCTGTAGTTCGAGATCTCCTTTAAATATTAATCTCCCAGGGGTAAATGGCTGCACTGTTGCAATACATAGAAAATTAATCGGATCGTTTCCGGCGGGTAATTCAAAAATTCTTGCAGAAGATGTTCTCCTCTTGCGGCGCGCGCTTATGTTAGGGTCGGTTAAATATACTCCCGACGTGTTAGTGCGATATAGGATTGGATTGGGCGTAAGTCATAAACACCCGTCTCTAAAGGTTAGAGCGAGAAACTATGTGAGGAATGTTGAGGATCAGGTTCTGAGGTTTGAGCAGCTTGTAGACGATATGGAATTTATTGGTTACCCACCTAGCAAAGAGGTTATCGCCTCTTTAAGTGATGGCTTAGTTAAGCTTAATTTAAAAAGAGATTTTTTTAACGAAGGAAGGTTTATTTCGTTTTTTGCTCTTTTTAAATTTGTTTCTTTGAAAGAGTGGGTTTGTGTGCTTTATGTTTATTTGTTAAGTAGGCGATGAATAATCCATCAGACCCCCCCGCTTAGGCGATGCTAAGTGCACCCAGTCTCATCTGGAGCGCATTCAAGATGCTCGTGAAACTTTCTTCTTCTCCTGAACAAAGACTAAAACAACGCCAAGTAAAAAATCCGAATATTACCTTATTAGAAGCTAAAATATACACATATACAGGTGTGATGAAATCAAGCTCTTGTTCCCCCTCCCGCCAACCTCGACCTTCATATGCTAATCCAACTCAAAGAACTCTACTCCCTGCTAACCGCCGAGCAGCACAAGAAACTCATGCGACTGCAGATCTTGGTAGTGGTGATGTCCTTAGCCGAGATTGCCGGAGTGGTTTCCATCGGTCCCTTCATGGCGCTGGTGGGCGACATGAGCCAGCTTCAGGGCGAAGGGATAATGGCTGAGCTCTACCGCGCCAGCGGCTTCAACGAACCGCGCACCTTCCTGTTCTGGCTGGGCATCGGTGTATTGGTCGTGCTCACCAGCGCGGCGCTGATCTCGATGTTCACCATATGGCGGCTCTCCATGTATGGCTCGCGGGTCGGGGCAGAGCTCGCCAGTCGGCTCTATGCCCACTACATGCACCAGCCCTGGCTGTTTCACGCCAGCGGCAGCAGCAGCCAGTTGACCAACCAGATCGCTCAGGAGTGCGGCCGTATCACGAACAGCATCATCCAACCGTTGATGCAGATGAATGCCAAGCTGGTGCTGGCGACGCTGATGGCGATCACCATTTTCCTCTACAACCCTCTGGTGGCGGTGATCGGGTTAGTCATCTTCTCCTTTGCCTATGCCCTGCTGTTTCGCACCGTGCGCCGCCGTTTGATGCGTAACGGCAAGACCATCTCTGAGGCCCAGCGGCTGCGCTTCAAGCTGATGGGCGAGGGCTTCGGCGGCATCAAGGATTCCCTGCTGCTAGGCCGCCAGCAGGTGTTCACTGAACGCTTTGACAGAGCCAGCCTGCGCTTCGCCGAAGCCCAGGGCACCAATACCGCTATGAGCCAGGCGCCGCGTTATGCCATGGAGCTGATCGCCTTCGGGAGCGTGATCTTCCTGATCCTCTACCTGCTGGCCGCGCACGAGGGGAACCTGGGTACCATCCTGCCGGTGCTTTCGGTGTATGCCCTGGCCGGCTTCAAGCTGTTGCCTGCCTTCCAGCAGGTCTATACCAGCCTCTCCCAGATACGCGGCAACCTTGCCGCCTTCGATGCCCTGCGTGACGACCTCTACGCCAGCAGCTGTCAGCCTATTCGTCAAGCGCTTACCAAGCAGGAGCGCACAGAACAGCATCTGGTACCTATGCACAGCATCCAGTTGGCGGATATCACTTTCGCCTATCCCGGCAAGCATGAACCGGCATTGAATGGCCTGAACCTGGAGATCCCCGCGAACCAGGTCATCGGCCTGGTGGGGGCCTCCGGCTCCGGCAAGTCCACGGCCATCGATCTGCTGCTGGGTCTAATCGAGCCGCAGCAGGGGCAAGTCTTGGTTGACGGCCAGCCGCTGACCGACGAGAACCGCCGTCCCTGGCAGAACAGCCTGGGCTTTGTGCCCCAGACCATCTTTCTGGCCGACAGCTCGATACGCGAGAACATCGCCTTTGGCCTGCCGCCCGAGCTGATCGATGACGATAAGGTGCGTCATGCGGCCAGCATGGCGCACCTGGATGAGTTGCTTGCCGAGTTGCCCGATGGCCTGGAAACCCGCGTGGGCGAGCGCGGCGTGCAGCTTTCCGGCGGGCAGCGCCAGCGCATCGGCATCGCCCGGGCGCTTTACCACGATGCCGACGTACTGGTGCTAGACGAAGCCACCAGCGCCCTGGATGGCATCACCGAGAAACTGATCATGGATGCCATTCATGACTTCTCCGGCAAGAAAACCATCATCATGATCGCCCACCGCCTGGCTACGGTGAAGCAGTGCGACAGCATCTACCTGCTGGCCGACGGCCAGGTGATAGACCACGGCAGCTATGTAGAGCTCTCCGAGCGCAACACCATCTTCAAGCGCATGGCGGAACATGCGTAACAGTAATCGATAGGGAATCCCTCGATGTTCAATGATGCATCCATCCTGGTCACCGGCGGCACCGGATCCTTTGGCCACACCTTCATCCCCATGCTGCTGGAGCGTTACAATCCCAGACGCGTGATCATCTTTTCTCGCGACGAGATGAAGCAATGGGAGATGGCCAAGAAGTTTGAAGGTGACCCCCGCGTACGATTCTTCATCGGTGACGTGCGCGACCGCGAGCGGGTCTACCGGGCCTTGGATGGCGTCGACTATGTGGTGCATGCGGCGGCCACCAAGATCGTGCCCACCGCCGAGTACAACCCCTTCGAATGCGTCAAGACCAACGTGCAGGGCGCCATGAACCTGATTGACGCCTGCATCGACAAGGGCGTGAAGAAAGTGGTGGCGCTCTCTACCGACAAGGCCAGCAGCCCCATTAACCTGTATGGCGCCACCAAGCTCACCTCCGACAAGCTGTTCGTGGCCGGCAACTCCTATGCCGGCGGCCACGAGACCCGCTTTTCGGTTGTCCGCTACGGCAACGTCATGGGCTCGCGTGGTTCAGTGATCCCGTTCTTTATGTCGATCCGTGACAAGGGCGTGCTGCCCATCACCGATGAACGCATGACCCGTTTCATGATCAGCCTGGAGCAGGGCGTGGAGCTGGTCTGGCACGCCTTCGAGGACATGGAAGGCGGCGAGATCTACGTGAAGAAGATCCCCTCGATGAAGGTGACCGACCTGGCCCGGGTCATCGCCCCCGAGGCCAGGCAAGAGGTGGTAGGCATTCGCCCCGGCGAGAAGCTGCACGAGCAGATGATCGGCGCCGAAGACGCCTACTACACCTACGAGTACCCCGAGCACTACAAGATTCTGCCGGCCATCAACAGCTGGGATAAGGACGCCAACCGCATCAAGGATGGCAAGAAGGTGCCGGAAGGTTTCGTCTACGCCAGCGACAACAACGCCGAGTGGATGTCGGATGCCGAGCTCAAGGCCTGGATAGACGCCAACTGGGAAAAGATCGGAGCCATCTGATGATTCCCTACGGACGCCAGGATATTCAGCAGGCCGATATCGACGCCGTGCTGGAGGTACTGCAGTCGGACTTCCTGACCCAGGGGCCGATGGTGCCCCGCTTCGAGAAAGCAGTGGCGGCCAAGGTCGGTGCGCACCATGCGCTGGCGGTCAACAGCGCCACCTCGGCCCTACATATCGCCTGCCTGGCCCTGGGCCTGGGGGAGGGCGACTGGCTGTGGACCTCTCCGATCACTTTCGTCGCCTCCGCCAACTGCGGCCGCTACTGCGGCGCCCAAGTCGACTTCGTCGATATCGACCCGCGCACCTATAACCTCTGCCCCGAAGCGCTGGCGACCAAGCTCGAGCGCGCCGAAGCGGAAGGGCGCCTGCCCAAGGTAGTGGTGGCGGTGCACCTCTGCGGCCAGCCCTGCGACATGCAGGCGATTCACGCCCTTGGCCAGCGTTACGGCTTCCGCATCATCGAGGACGCCTCCCACGCCATCGGCGGCAAGTACCAGGGCGACTACATCGGCAGCGGGTGCTACAGCGATATCACCGTGTTCAGCTTCCATCCGGTGAAGATCATCACCACCGCCGAAGGCGGCATGGCGCTGACCAACGACGCCGACCTGGCAAGCCGCATGGAGCTGCTGCGTAGCCACGGCGTCACCCGCGACCCGGCGCTGATGACCCATGAGGCCGATGGCCCTTGGTACTACCAGCAGATTGACCTGGGTTACAACTACCGCATGACCGAGTTGCAGGCCGCGCTGGGGCTCTCCCAGCTGGAGCGCCTGGACGACTACGTGGCACGGCGCAATGCCCTAGCCACGCGCTACGATGCCGCCCTGGCCGAGCTGCCCGTTACCACGCCTTGGCAGCATCCGGATGGCGTTTCCGGCCGTCACCTCTACGTCATCCGCCTCCAGTGTGACCGGCTCACCCCGACCCACCGCCAGGTGTTCGAGCGCCTGCGCGAGCAGGGCATCGGCGTGAACCTGCACTACATCCCGGTGCACACCCAGCCCTACTACCGGGAGCTCGGCTTTACGACGGGTGACTTCCCCTCCGCGGAAGCCTACTACGCCGAGGCGATCAGCCTGCCGATGTACCCCACTATGAGTGAGGCTCAGCAGGATGCTGTTATCGTTAGCTTAGGGAAAATTCTGGATAATCAATGAAAAACTTTGTCATCGTCAGCACCTACCCTGAACAGGGGTCAAAAAACATTGGCGACCAGCTTATAACAACATGCCTAAAAAATCTTGTGTCGGATCTGATTCCTGATGCTGGATTTAGTGTTATCTGGAGGGCTGACTCCTGGGATAATGTAAAGAGTACTGTTCTGGGCGCCGACCATGTGTTTTTTGCTTGTCTTGCCCTGCGCCCCAATATGCACAAGAATGAGTACCCGTACTTAGGTGAGTTGGTTGATGCTGGCATTCCATTTTCTGTTATTGCCGCAGGTACAGATCTTCCTGTTGATAAGGATGCTGATATCTATGCTGGGTTCAGTGACGATAGTATAAGATTGCTTAAAAAAGTGAATGACAGGGCAGCTGTTTTTACTACTAGGGGGGGGGTGAGTCAAGAGTTTTGTCTCAGGATTGGGCTGGAAAAAGTCATTTTTAGTGGTGATGTGGCATTTTATGATCAATCTCTGAGTGAGGTGAAGTTCGAAAAAGGTGTTGAGTGCAAGAAGATCGTTGTATCTGATCCGCACCGTGCGTCTTGCTACATTAAGCCATTCAAGACTCTGTTAGATGGTCTTCGTGACTTGTTTCCGGAGGCTGAGGTGGTAGTTGCTCAGCATGGAGTGAATAAGGTTATAGATGATTTTTGTTATGAGAACTCGATAAAAACAGAAAAGATTTATGAAGACAGGTATGGTGGCCTGAAGGTTTATGATGAAGCAGATCTTCATGTTGGTTTTCGTGTTCATGCCCATGTCTCCGCGCTGAAAAGAAGAAAATATTCATATTTGCTCGAGCAAGATGGCCGGGGTTGTGATTATGGATCGACTCTGGAGAGAAAGATAAGTGTTTCAAACTTTATCTTTCCAAAGAACCTGGCTAAAAATTATAAAAATTTAGCAAGGCTTTTGCTCGGACGCCCTTTGAATTATGTAGCCCTAGCCTCTGTTTCACCTGTACATCAGCTCTTGGCAATTATTCGGCATGACAGTGAAGACGAATTTCGTAAGTTTGCCGGACTGGAGGATCAGATATTGAAGTTTAACCGTTTAAATCAAGGTGCTATTGAGAAAGCCTTAGGCATAACTGAAAGCTCTGGCATCGTTTGAAATGAGAATATGTGTCATCCCCGCCCGAGGCGGCAGCAAGCGCATTCCGCGCAAGAACATCCGCGAGTTTGCCGGCAAGCCGATGATCGCCTGGTCGATCGAGGCAGCGCTGGCCAGCGGCTGCTTTGCTCGGGTGATCGTCTCCACCGACGATGACGAGATTGCCGCCGTGGCCGAGGCACATGGCGCCGAGGTGCCGTTTCGCCGCCCGGCGGCACTTTCCGATGACCATACCGGTACCATCCCGGTCATTGCTCACGCCATCGACTGGCTGGGCGAGCAGGGCGAGGCGCCTGATGCGGTCTGCTGCCTCTACGCTACGGCGCCGTTCGTGCAGGCCGAGGACCTGCAGACCGGATTTGGCGCCCTGCAGGCAAGCCGTGACGTCGACTACGCCTTCTCGGTGACCAGCTACGCCTTCCCCATTCAGCGCGCGCTGCGCCTGACCCCGGAAGGGCGCGTGGCCATGTTCCAGCCCGAGCACTTCCACACCCGCTCCCAGGACCTGGAGGAGGCCTGGCACGATGCCGGCCAGTTCTACTGGGGCCGTGCCGCCGCCTGGCGCCAGGGCACGCCGATCTTCAGCGAGCATGCCGTGCCGGTGAAGCTGCCGCGCCACCGCGTCCAGGATATCGACACGGCGGAAGACTGGCAGCGCGCCGAATGGTTGTTCCAGGCCTGGCAGGCCCAGCAGCAGGGCGGCGGGGCATGAGCGAAGCGCCGATTCTCTCGGGCCTACAAGGGCAGATTATCGCCTTCCGCGCCGACGCCTCCCTGGAAATTGGCAGTGGCCATGTGATGCGCTGCCTGACCCTCGCCGATACCCTCCAAGCCCATGGTGCCGAGTGCCACTTCCTCTGTCGGGAACATGCAGGGCACCTGTGTGAATTGATCGAGACCCGTGGCTTTTCCGTTCATCGATTGCCGAAAGAACAGGCTACTGATGGCAACGACACCGAGCCCAGCGTGGGGCCTGAACTCGCGCATGCCCATTGGCTGGGGGTGAGCTGGGAACAGGATGCGGCGGCCTGTCTGCCGATCCTGGCTGCGCTATCTCCCACCTGGCTGGTGGCAGATCATTACGCCCTGGATCAGCGCTGGGAGACAGCGGTGATCCGCAAGCTTTCCGATGCAGTGCCGCGCTTACTGGTGATCGACGACCTGGCAGACCGACCCCATATCGCCGATGTACTGCTGGATCAGAACCTCGGCCGCAAGGCTGAGGGCTATCGTGGTTTGGTGCCTGACACTTGCCGAGTGCTGGTCGGTCCACGCTATGCCTTGTTGCGCCCGGAGTTCGCCGAGTGGCGCGAGGCCAGCTTACAACGACGTACCCGCCAGCCTCGTCTGCAACGCCTGCTGATCAACCTCGGCGGCGTGGACAAGGACAACATCACCGGCCGGGTGCTCGAGGCACTGGCCTCCTGTGACCTGCCGGATGACCTTAGGATCAGCGTGGTGATGGGCGCCACCGCACCCTGGCGAGAAGTAGTGAGCGCCCAGGCACGAGCGATGCCCTGGTCCACTGAAGTGGTGGTCAACGTCACGGATATGGCCAGACGCATGGCCGAGGCCGACCTCGCTATCGGGGCCGCCGGGAGTACCTCCTGGGAGCGGTGCTGCCTGGGGCTGCCCACCTTGATGGTGGTAATGGCCGATAATCAGCGCGTGATTGCCGGTGCCCTAGCCGAAAAGGGGGCAGCGTTATCGTTGGGGTTAGCTGAACTTGAGTCATCGCTGATGGCACAGCTGATGGCTGTGACTGGTCTTGATACCCTAGTAAAGGTAAGCCAGCAAGCCGCCGACCTGGTAGATGGACAAGGCACGGCTCACGTGCTGGCAGAGCTTCAGCGCGTTGGCTACCGTCGTCTGCGGCCCATGCAGGAACATGATCTCGAAGTTGTACTGGCCTGGCGCAATCATCCCGACGTACGCCGTCACATGTATACCCAGCGCTTGATTACTTTGGATGAGCATCGGGTCTGGTTCGAGCGCGCGAGCCAGACACCTCTGCGCCATCTACTGATCTACGAGCAGAACGGTGAGCCGTTGGGTTTCGTAAACCTTACAGTGGTAGATAGCACGGCAGGGCGCGCCGAGTGGGGCTTCTATCTCGCCCCTGAAGCACCATGCGGCAGCGGGCAAGGACTGGGCCAGAGTACGCTGACCTATGCCTTCAAGACCCTTGGCCTGCACAAGCTATGTGGTGAAGTTCTCGCCGACAATCAGCGTTCTCAGCGCTTCCATGCGCGTCTCGGGTTTCATCGCGAAGCGACTCTCCGAGATCATTTTCATGACGGTACCACCTATCACGACGTCATCGGTTTCGGTCTGCTGGCCGACGAATGGCGCGACTCACAAGGAGCCGATACCCCATGACATCGCCCTGGATCGAGATTGACGGCCGCCGCATCGGCGACGGCCATTCGCCATATATTATTGCCGAGTTGTCGGCCAACCATAACGGCAAGCTGGAAACGGCCATGCGCATCATTGACGAGGCCGCCAAGGCCGGTGCCGATGCCGTCAAGCTGCAGACCTATCGACCCGACACCATCACGCTGGATTGCGATAGCGAAGAATTCAAGATAAAGGGGGGGCTCTGGGACGGGCGCACCCTCTACGAGCTTTATGAAGAGGCGCATATGCCCTGGGAGTGGCACAAGCCGCTCTTCGAGCATGCGAAAAAACTTGGCATCACCATCTTCAGCTCGCCCTTCGACACCACCGCGGTCGACCTGCTCGAAGAGCTCGGCGCTCCGGCCTACAAGATTGCTTCGTTTGAAGCGGTCGACCTGCCGCTGATCGAGTACGTGGCCCGAACCGGCAAGCCGATGATCATCTCCACCGGCATGGCCGACGCCGAGGAGATCCAGGAAGCCATCGACGCCGCCCGCGGCGCCGGCTGCGAGCAGCTGGCGATCCTCCACTGCGTCAGCGGCTACCCGGCCCCGCCGGAGGACTACAACCTGCGTACCATCCCCGACATGGTCGAACGCTTCGGGCTGGTCACCGGCCTTTCCGACCACACCATCGACAACACCACCGCCATCACCAGCGTCGCGCTGGGGGCCAGCCTGATTGAGAAGCACTTCACTTTGGACCGCAACGGCGGCGGCCCAGACGATAGCTTCTCCCTGGAACCTGCCGAGCTCGCCGCCCTGTGCCGCGACGCGAAGACTGCCTGGCAGGCTCTCGGCCAGGTCGACTACGGCCGCAAGTCCAGCGAGCAGGGCAATGTGCAGTTCCGGCGCTCGCTCTACTTCGTCAAGGACCTAAAGGCGGGGGGCGTGATTACCGAGGATGCCGTGAGGAGTGTCAGGCCGGGGTATGGGTTGGCGCCGAAATGGATGGGTGCCGTACTTGGGCGGCGCGTTAAGACCGACGTGGCTGAAAATTCGCCTGTAACAGAGAGAGTTCTGGGCTCTGTGGACAGTTCAACTTGATATGGCGCCCATGAACCATGACAAAAAACGCACACTTTTGCTTGTGCGAACACCACTACAAGCTTGGCTGGCCGATAAGATTATTGAGCAAGTTGGTCCTCTGTCCATTGATCTTGTCTATTTCACATACCACGATTCGACAAAAGACCGTTTTTACTTCTCTCTCCTAACCCCGAGATCGAGGCGGTCGTTATATTTGAATGTCCGGAGGAGAAATCGTGAAGCGATTCATCATGCTTACATTTACTTGATGAAATTTTTTGGGCGAGGTTTTTGTGGTTATGATCAAGTGCTATTGGCAAGTTTTGATAATTACCTGTTCAGGATGCTCGCTCGTCGGAATCGGCATGCGAAGCTGATTACGTTTGACGATGGCACTGCCAATATTTATCCTCATAGCTCGTACCATGATTATACACCAAGTCGACTCACTTGGCTGTATGATTTAATATTTGGTGCTGGTTCTAAGGAGCAGTTTAAGGAAGATATTAATAAACATTATACAATATATGAGGGGTTTAATAATATTGTTGAAGGCGATAAGCTTAAGGTGTTGTGTCCTTGGGAAAATGATGTTTTCGGGTGGTCTGGTGGGACGCCTGTAAAGTTTTTTATAGGTCAGCCTTTCGATGAGGTTGTGGCAACTGGTGGCTTGCACGAAGACGATCTTCTTCAGCTAGAAAATCTAGTCAGTGAGCAAGGTATAGACTATTATTTGCAGCATCCGAGGGAAACTCGTAATTTGAATGTGGGAGGGGTTTTAGTTGGTGACGCGGAAAAGATTTCCGAGGAAGTTATTGCCGAGTTATGTGGCGGGAGGAAGGCTATCGTTTATGCCTGGTTTTCAACAGTATTGTTCAATCTTCCTGATGGCCGAGTGAGAAAGGTTTATCTTTCTATAGGTGATTCATACCAAGAGAAGGTGCGATCTGAAATGTGTAAAAGGGCTGGCTGCGAGGTTTGGAGAGTCAATAGTGCCTCCTGATCATTCCGTGGGTAAATATACGATTGCCATCGTTTTGCCAGACCTTCGTGGCGGTGGCGCAGAGCGCGTCAACATTGATCTTGCTCACGAATTTGCTCGCGACGGCTACAACGTCGAGTTCGTTCTGATGCAAGCAAATGGAGAGCTGCTTCAAGAGGCTAAGAGATCGTTCCCCGTCGTTGACCTTGATTGCCATCGCTCCCGTGTGCTGCCGCTCGCTCTTGCTCGCTATCTACGCCAGCGCAGCCCTGACGCACTGATAGCGGCCATGTGGCCACTGACGGTGATTGCGCCAGTCGCTGCGAGGCTATCGCGCCATCGTTGCAGGGTATTAGTGTCAGAGCATGGTATGTTGTCTGGAGAATATGGGGATTGGGGGCGACTGCACCGCACTTTTCTACGTGCTTCTACAGCTGTGGGGTATAGGCTTGCTCAGCAAAGGATAGGAGTTTCTTCCGGTCTTGTTCGCGATATGGCTAGCTTGGCTGGAATGTCAACGGCTGATTTTCAGGTGATCCACAACCCGGTGCCGCCGAGGCCAGAACCCAGCGTCGAAGCCATAGAGGCGGCAGAGGCATTGTGGTCTACTCCTGCCGGCGGTCGCATTCTCACCGTGGGTACGATGAAAGCTGTTAAGAATCACCCACTTTTACTTAGGGCTTTCGCCAAGCTGGAACGTCAGGATGCGCGATTGATGTTCGTAGGGGATGGCCAGGGACGCGCTGCGTTGCTGTCGCTTGCCCGCGAGCTGGGCATCGAGAACCGGGTGATTCTTGCCGGTTTTCATTCAGACCCTACGCCTTTCTATCAAACGGCAGATCTCTTTGCGCTCTCGTCGAATTACGAAGGCTTTGGCAATGTAATCGTCGAGGCGATGGCCTGTGGCACCCCCGTAGTCTCTACCGACTGCCCTTCGGGCCCCGCCGAAATCCTCGATCAGGGCCGCTATGGTCGCCTGGTGCCGGTGGGCGATGTGAATGCCATGACCACCGCGTTTTCGGCCGCGTTAGACGAGCCCACTGATACAGAACGCCTACGGGCCCGCGCCGCTGATTTTCACCCAACTAGGGCCGCCAAGGCCTATCTCAATCAACTAAATATCTGATGACTAAGTGCCTATTTAAAATTAATCGCGCATTCAGTGCCATAGCCATCGAGTAGCCGGTGTACCTCATCACAGAGGTTATCAAACGAAAGATACGCACTCAGCGGCAGCCATGCATACTTCATCTGCCGCCACAGAATCTCAATCAGATTCAGCTCCGGCGAGTAAGCCGATAAGTAGACCAGATGAACACGATGCGACATCCACTCGAGTATTTTCCGCCTGAAGGCCTTGGAGCGATGCATGCTGGCATTGTCGAGCACCACCACGGCGAAGGTGTCGGGGTCTTTCTGGGCTACAAAATGGTCAAACGCGTCGATGACCGTATCGGTGGTCACGGACTCGGTGGCGGTGTGATAGATCAGCTTCCCTGCCAGGGAAAATGCATGAAAAACCGCTCTACGACGGGCTTCGTAGCGCTTTACCAGTAGGAGCTTATGTGGTCATCTAGCAGCTTTTGCTCATGGATGATCCGATGCTGACACCGTCTCTTATGCACCATTTATCGATTGTTCCCGACTTCCGCCAGGCGTGGAAAGTGCAGCATCAGTTGTCAGACATCTTGTTCCTGACCGTCTGTGCGGTGATCTGTGGTGCTGAAGGTTGGGACGAGATAGAGGATTTTGGCCACGCAAAGCTTGATTTTCTGCGACAGTACGGCGATTTTGAAGCTGGTGTCCCAAGCCACGACACCTTGGCCAGGGTGATGGCTCTGGTCAATGCCGAGCAGCTGCAATGTGCGTTCGCCGAGTGGATGAAGGCCTGCCATGACGTGAGTGAGGGCGCAGTGGTGGCCATCGATGGCAAGACGTTGCGCGGCTCGTATTGCCGTGGCAAGAACAAGGGTGCCATCCACATGGTCAGTGCCTTCAGCGCGGCCAATGGCGTTGTGCTGGGGCAGGTCAAGACGGCACAAAAATCCAACGAGATTACGGCGATTCCTGAGCTCCTAAAGCTGCTCAATCTGCAAGGCTGCCTGGTAACGATCGATGCCATGGGTTGCCAGAAAAAGATCGCCACTCAGGTCCTACAGAAGGGTGCTGATTATCTGTTGTCAGTGAAGGGAAATCAGCCGGCCTTGGCTGACGCCTTCGAAAGAGCGTTCCCCATAGCTAAGGTGGCGAATTTTGAGGGGGATGCCTATGTCACAGATGAGAAGAACCGAGGCCGGCAAGAGACGCGCTATCACATCGTGAGTGAGCTTTCCGAGGAATTTCAGGAGCTTAGCTATGAATGGCCAGGCCTAAAAACGGTGGGAGTGGTGATGAGCTTCCGCCAAGAGGGTGATGAAGCCCCTGAGGAGCCGATGATCCGCTACTACATCAGCTCAGCTGATCTCAGCGCTAAAAAGCTCGCCGAGGCGGCTCGGCAGCACTGGCATATTGAGGCAAAGCTTCACTGGTCCTTGGACGTGGCACTGCGTGAGGATGCCTGCAAAATCCACCGCGGACAGGCGGCAGAAAATCTCGCCAGGGTCCGGCATATCGCGCTGAATTACCTGAAAGGGGAGAAGTCTTTCAAGGGCGGAATCCGGCGAAAACAGAAGAAAGCGGCGCTGGATGAGACGTATCTTGCCGACATTCTCGCGGTGTAGGATTTTTCATGCGTTTTCCCTGATCCGTGCCCGAGATCCTCGCATCGATAGTACACGAAAATATTAGATCAAGCACTTATGCATGGTTTTGTGTGGCGTAAGATAAAAAGCAGCTACAACCGCTTTATTTAAAGAACGTTTAACAATTGAGGCCCCATTATGTGCGGACTGACAGGTTTTCTGGATTTTTCACTCATAGAGCCGAGTAAACGCCATGCACGTATCCAGATGATGACTGATAGTCTCCTGCATCGAGGACCAGATGACTATGGTATTTGGCTGGATGATAGGATTGCGCTGGGGCATCGTCGGTTAGCAGTTTTGGACCTTAGTGAAGCAGGTAAGCAGCCGATGAACTCAGCCTGCGATCGTTTTGTCATTGCTTTTAATGGTGAGGTTTACAATCATCTCGACCTGCGATTAGCTTTGGAGAATGAAAAAGCTTCACCGGTGTGGCGGGGTAATTCGGATACTGAAACCTTAATTGCTGCTATAGCATGTTGGGGGTTAGATAAGGCCCTAAGTAAAGCTGTTGGCATGTTTGCGTTAGCTTTGTGGGATCGCAAAAATAACTGTCTTTTTCTCGCACGTGATAGAATGGGTGAAAAGCCTCTTTATTGGGGCTGGGCTGGGCGGGCACTGGTTTTTGGATCAGAGCTAAAATCATTAAGAAAGCATCCTGATTTCCCAATGAAGATTTGTCGGGAGGCCACTTTACAATATCTGCGATTCTGCTATGTGCCTGCGCCTCGTAGTATTCATCCTGGGGTTTTTAAATTGGAACCAGGCTGTATATTGGAAGTAAAAGGTTCTTTTCCTATTGAGCCGCCTCATCAGCCTTTGCGTCCGGGCCAGCGGATAGGGAATTTAACCATTCGCCGATACTGGTCGCTTAATGAAACGATTAAGTATGGTGCAAATAATCCGATAAATGACGAAGAGTGCGCTACTTCCCAGCTTGATGTTGCCCTTAATAAGGCTGTTGAGCGGCAATCGATATCTGATGTACCCTTAGGTGCTTTTCTTTCTGGTGGGATAGATAGTTCCTTAGTAGTTGCACTTATGCAAAGCCAAACAGCGCAGCCCGTGCAAACATTCACAGTAGGGTTTGATGAATCTGGTTTTGATGAATCCCCTCATGCTAAAGCAGTGGCTCGTCATCTCGGTACAAATCACACTGAGTTATCTGTTACAGACTATGAGGCCCGCGATATTATTCCGGAGCTTCCCGATCTATATGATGAACCATTCGCTGATTCGTCTCAGATCCCTATGCATATTGTGTGTCGCGCTGCAAAAAAAGAGGTGACTGTTGCAATTTCAGGTGATGGGGGAGATGAACTGTTTGGAGGGTATAATCGCTATTTTTGGGGGCCAAAAATTTGGAGTCGTTTAGATTCCATTCCCTTTCCTGTGAGGAAGGTAATGGGAGCAACAATAAAAGCTCTACCTGTGGCCGGGTGGGATGCTATAGGACGTTTTCATAATTTCGTTCGGTCTGACTCTTCAAGTGTTTTACGGGCTGGAGACAAAGCGCACCGTTTAGCTGAAAGGCTGTGCGGAGTACGAGGCATGGACGATTTGTATCGCAGCCTGATTAGTGAGTGGGATAATCCAGGAAAGCTTATATCTGGAACGGTGGAACCACTTTCACAGCTAGATGATCCACTGCCTTCAGTGCTTGATAAAGATCCCACAGCCAGAATGATGGTCCAAGATATTCGGACCTATCTGCCTGATGACATACTATGTAAAGTGGATAGAGCCGCCATGGGTGTCAGTTTGGAAACCAGGGTGCCAATGCTTGACCCTGAGGTGGTGGCTCTATCCGCACGGTTGCCGATGAATATGAAAATTCGCGACGGTAAAGGGAAGTGGGCACTACGTCAAATCTTATACCGACACGTTCCTCAATCTATTATAGAGCGACCAAAGGCCGGATTCGGTATTCCCGTGGGAGTTTGGCTCAGAGGCCCGCTTCGCGAATGGGCTGAGGACCTTCTTTCTGAAAAAAAACTTTCCGCTGAAGGGTTGCTAAATCCCGAACCAATTCGTCGCGCATGGGCTGAGCACTTATCTGAAAGACGTGACTGGACATACAGGCTGTGGAATGTTTTGATGTTGCAGACTTGGAGAGAAAGAGTTTTTGGGTTGTGATAAATTTTGTTTTTAAATTTTATTATTTTTTATGTATTTCCTGCTGCAAGCAAAACAATTGTTTAAATGTTTCTTCAAACACTCCTGTGTGTTTGCTCTTAGCAGCGCTTGAAGAACCAGGAAAAGGTATGGGCCGGTAGGCCCGTGGCAGCAACTTTCAATCACTAAAGGCCGCCGGGGCCTACCTCAACCTATTAGGACTCTGATGAGCCATACGCTATATCTGACCCGCAACGGACTGCTGGAGCCCCTTGGCCAGAGCCAAGTGTTTGCCTATCTGCGCGGGCTGTCGCGTGATCACACGATCACCCTGATCACCTATGAAAAGCCCGATGACTGGGCCGATAGTGCTCGAGTGGCGCGCGCCCGCGCCGCCTGCGAGGCTCATGGTATTCGCTGGCTGCCGCAGCGCTTTCGGAAGCGGCCGCGGATCATCTCTCCTGCACTCAGCATGTTGCGCATGGCTTGGCTGGTGTGGCGAGAGGTGCGCGGCGGGCGTGCGGAGCTGATTCACGCTCGCTCCTACATTCCCGCAGCGGTGGCGCTGGCGGTGCATCGGCTGACGGGTGTGCCGTTTATCTTCGATATGCGCGCCCTGTGGCCTGAGGAACTGATCACGGCGGGGCGTCTGCGGCGTGGCTCACTGCTGCACAAGGCCATCGCTTGGGTCGAGCGTGCCTGCCTGGCGCGGGGTGCGGCGGTGGTATCGCTGACTCATGCGGCGGTGGCGCATCTGCACCACACCTACCCCCAAGAGTTTAACGGCCAGCGCATTGCGGTGATTCCTACCTGTGCGGATCTCGAGCGCTTTACGCCTGCCTCGGACCGCCCCGAGGGCCCGCGGGTACATGGTTGTATCGGTACAGTGCTCTCCGGCTGGTTTCGCACTGATTGGCTGGCCAGCTGGCTGGCTGTTGCCGCCAAGCGCGATGCCTCTGCGCGGTTCGAGATCGTCACCCGCGACGATGCCGAGCAGGTTCGCCAGGCCCTCGACCCCGAACGCCGGGTTGGCGAGCGGCTCACCATCGGCCCACGGGCACCGGAAGAGATGCCGGAAGCGGTGCGGGGGCATGATCTCTCGATCATGTTCTACGCCGGCGGTGAAGTCTCTGAGCTTGGTCGCTCCCCCACGCGCATGGCCGAGGTGCTGGGCTGTGGCCTTCCGGTGGTCGCCAATGTGGGCGTCGGGGATGTGGCAGCGATCATCAACGAATGGCGCGTCGGCGTGCTGGTTGAAGGGCCGGAGCCGGCGCAGATCGGCGCGGCCCTCGACGCCCTGGATGATCTGAGTCAAGACCCCGAGTTGCCGGATCGTTGCCGCAGGGCGGCAGAGGCGATCTTTTCACTGGATGCCGGCACCGAGGCCTATCGTGCGCTGTACGCCAAGATTTTGACTGAGCAACATGCCGACCCCGTCTCGATTGCCTGAACGGTTCATTGATCGAACCCTTTTCCATTGGATGGCTATTTGAACGTCGCGCTTCTCTCCAAATACTCTCGCCTGGGGGCCAGCAGTCGGCTGCGCTCGCTGCAGTTCCTCCCCTCCCTGCGCCAGGCCGGCATTCATGTCACCCCGAACGCCCTGTTCGATGACGCCTACCTTAAACGCCTCTACGGCGGGCGAGGCCGTTCCCAGAGCGATGTGCTTGGCTGCTATGCACAGCGGGCGTCACAGCTACTCCGTCTCAAGCAGGTCGACCTGATTTGGTTGGAGTACGAGGCGCTGCCCTATGTACCCTATTGGCTGGAGCGCGGGCTGATGCCGCGCGGGGTGCCCTATGTGGTGGATTATGACGATGCGGTGTTTCATCACTACGACCTGGCCTCACGGCGATTAGTGCGTGCGCTGCTGGGCCGAAAAATCGACCAGGTGATGGCCAATGCCGCGGCGGTGATCTGCGGCAACGGCTATCTGGCCGAGCGGGCGCGAGAAGCCGGTGCGAAGCGTATCGAGCTTGTGCCTACCGTGGTCGATGCTAACCGCTATTCGGTCGGCGAGCATGTGACCACCGAGGCGGGCAGGGCGCCGGTGATCGGCTGGATCGGCTCGCCGTCCACCCAAAACTATGTGTTGGAGCTCAAGCCAGTGTTAAAGGAGCTGCATCGTGAGCATGGCGCATGCCTGATGCTGGTGGGGGCACGGCCCGAGCTTGCGGCGCAGTTCGGTGAGCTGCCGGTGGAGGTGCTGCCCTGGTCTGAAGAGAGCGAGGCCGAGGCTATCGCCGGCTTTGACATCGGCATCATGCCCTTGTTGGATGGCCCCTGGGAACGAGGCAAGTGCGGCTACAAGCTGATCCAGTATATGGCCGCCGGCAAACCGGTCGTGGCCTCCGCGGTGGGCGTCAATGTCGAGATCGTCGAGGGTTGGCAGTGTGGCGAACTCGCCGATGGGGCGCCCGCATGGCGCCGGGCCCTGGGGGGGCTGCTGAGTGATCCGACTCGCCGTATGGCATTGGGTCAGCGGGGGCGCGAGGCCGTGGAACAGCACTATTCGCTGCAGGCTCAAGCACCGCGCCTGGCTGAGATTTTGTATCGCGCGGCCAGGGAGGGCTGATATATGTGTGGACTCACGGGTTTCCTGGACCCTGCAGGCACCTCTGAACAGGCTGCTTACCATGCCATTGGCCGGATGACGTCGGCTATCACCCACCGCGGCCCGGATAGCGAGGGTCACTGGGCCGAGGAAGGTGCAGGGCTGGTACTGGGGCATCGGCGGCTTTCCATCCTCGATCTCTCCCCAGCGGGGCATCAGCCCATGCACTCGGCCTGCGGGCGTTACGTGATCGCCTTCAATGGCGAGATTTATAATCATCTGGATGTCAGGTGCGAGGTTCGAGGGGCGAGGCGCGAGGAAGTCCGTTGGCGAGGACATTCGGATACCGAAACGCTGCTGGCGGCGTTTACGGCCTGGGGCGTGGAAGAGACGTTAAAACGCTGCGTGGGGATGTTTGCCATCGCGCTATGGGATCGCCAGAAGCGCACGCTGACTCTTGCGAGGGATCGCTTCGGCGAAAAGCCGCTCTATTATGGGTTCGCTCAGGGCTTGGGTTCCGCTCAAGGGCACAGCAATGAAGACGGTTCGGTAACGGGCCGTGGCCCTCTGCTGTTCGGCTCCGAGTTGAAGAGCCTGATGGCTCACCCCGAGTGGCAGGGCACGTTGGCCAATGAGGCGTTGGAGGACTATCTGCGCTTCGGCTGTGTGGGCGGCGAGGCCAGCATATTCCAGGGCGTGGCGAAGTTGCCGCCGGGTTCTCTGGTGACGATCACCCAGGCCGATGTGCAGGCCGGGCGGCTGCCGGCCCCGGTGCACTGGTGGTCGGCGGAGCAGGCGGCGAGGGAGGCCATGGCGGAGCAGCCATTGGATTCACCGCAAACGGCTATCACTGCAGTGGAAGAGGCGCTAGGTGATTCCGTGCGCAACCGCATGCTTGCCGATGTACCGCTAGGTGCCTTTCTCTCTGGCGGAGTCGATAGCTCCTTGATCGTGGCGCTGATGCAGAGCCAAGCCGAGCGCCCGGTGCGTACCTTCTCGGTGGGCTTCGATGATGCCCGTTACGATGAATCCAGCCATGCCGAGGCGGTGGCCAGGCATCTTGGCACCGAGCACCTGACGCTTCAGGCCACCTCCCGGATGGCGCTGGACCTGGTGCCGAGCCTGCCCGATCTCTATGACGAACCCTTCGCCGACTCATCTCAGCTGCCTACCGCGCTGGTATCCAAGCTGACCCGCAAGCACGTGACGGTGGCGCTTTCCGGCGATGCCGGCGATGAGCTGTTCGGCGGCTACAACCGCCACCTCTGGGTGCCACGCATCTGGCACAAGATCAGGCGCCTGCCGCTGCCCGCGCGTCGCGCCCTGGCCGCTACTCTCAAGACCATTCCAGCTCACCGCTACGATACCTTGATGCGTCACGGTGGCCGGCTGCTTCCCAAGCGCCTGCGGATGCGCACCTTCGGTGAGAAACTGCACAAGCTGGCCGCGGTGCTGGAGAGCTCGAGCGAAAGAGCGCTGTTCGCCGGGGTCGCCTCGATGAACCGAGAGCCCGACACCCTGCTGGCAGGGCAGGGTAGTGGGAAGCCCCCGGAAGCACTGTTCCCGGCGCTTGCGAAGTTCGATAGCGTGGAGTGGATGCTGCTGATGGATACGCTGCACTATATGGTCGACGACGTGCTGGTGAAGGTGGATCGCGCCAGCATGGCCAGCAGCCTGGAGGTGCGGGTCCCCTTCCTCGACCCCGAGGTGTTCCATGCCGCCTGGCGCATCCCCAGCGCGCTGCACCTGAAGGAGGGGCAGGGCAAGTGGGTGCTGCGCCAGCTGCTCTTCCGCCATGTGCCCCGGGAGCTGATCGAGCGCCCCAAGATGGGCTTCGCCATCCCGCTGGACGCCTGGCTGCGCGGCCCCCTGCGCGACTGGGCCGAGGAGCTGCTCTCCACCGCCAGCCTGGCCGAGCTGCCGATGCTGGATGCCGGGGTGGTACGCCGGCTATGGCAGGCCCACCTCAAGGGCCAGGGCCACCACGCCCAGCAGCTGTGGGCGGTGCTGCAGCTGCTCGCCTGGCAGCGGCGGTGGGGTTGACCAGGGGCGAGGAACGAGGGGCAAGGTACGAGGAGTCATGTGGAAAAGGGCAAGCATATTGCCGGTACAATGCCCCCTGCCCTTATCCGTCAATCGAGCCCATAACGTGGTGCTAGTGGGCCGAGATTACGCCCATCTGTCACCTAGAGCCTATAAAGTCGAGTTTTCATGCTCCCCTACTGGATCCTGTTTCTAATTCCTGCCGCCGGGGTGCTTTCCCAGCGGCGGATGACGCCTGCCTCCCGCCCGGCGATGTGGTGGCTGGTGGGCGCGCTGTTCGCCCTGGCCATCGGCCTGCGCCACCAGGTGGGGGGCGACTGGGGGGCCTATATCGGCTACCTGGAGCGCGCCGCGCTGATGACGCTGCCCGAGGTGCTGCTCCACGGCGACCCGGGCTACTACCTGCTCAACTGGCTGGTGGCGAAGCTGGGCGGCAACATCTACTGGGTCAACCTGGGCTGCGGCGCGGTGGTGATGACCGGGCTGGTGGCCTTCCTGCGTCGCCAGCCGCTGCCCTGGCTGGGGTTGCTGGTGGCGGTGCCCTACCTGATCGTGGTGGTGGCCATGGGCTACTCGCGCCAGGCGGTGGCGCTGGGCTTCGCGCTGCTGGGGCTGGTGGCGCTGGGCGACAACCGCATGCGCGCCTTCGTCATCTGGGTGTTGATCGGCGCCGCCTTCCACAAGAGCGCGGTGCTGCTGCTGCCGGTGGCGGGGCTGGCTGCGAGCCACAGCCGTGTGCTCTCGCTGTTCTGGGCGGGGGCGGCCTCGCTGATCGGCGGCTACCTATTCCTGTTCGACTCGGTCGATGCGCTGTGGGCCAACTACGTGGAGGCGGACTACCACTCCCAGGGCGGGCTGATCCGCGTGCTGATGAACGCCGTGCCCGCGGGGCTCTACCTGGCCTTCCACAAGCGGCTGCCGCTGGGTGATGCCGAGCGCCGGCTATGGTGGTGGATGTCGGTATTTGCCATCGCCTGTATCCCGCTGGTGATGATGTCCTCCACCGCCACGGACCGGGTGGCGCTCTACCTGATCCCGCTGCAGATCTTCGTGTTCACCCGCCTGCACCAGGTCACCCAGGATCGCCTGCTGCGCGCCTATATCGTGCTGGGGATCGTGGGCTACTACGCCCTGGTGCAGACGGTGTGGCTGTTCTTTGCCAGCCATGCGCACGCTTGGTTGCCATACCAGCTGGCTGGCCTTGCTACCGCATGACAAAGGGAGTTGCCAATGAGACTGTTGAAGATGATCGCGCTGGGGGGGGGTATCACTGCGGTGGTTTTCTCTGGTTACCTCTGGTTTACCCAGGTAGATAACGCTGTTACCCCCGCGGATGAACGGGCGATTGCCGAGGCGCTGGGGTCGAGTTTCGATACGCCAAATGCGGACGATATGTACTTCGAAGACCAGGTAGCCTTCATTCGCCGGGTGCAGGATGCTGTGCTTGGCGAGGTACCCGTAAATGCCGGAATCCCCCATGGCCAGCCGCGAGAGCCAGATGACCTGTTGGCGCGCGGAATGGGGCTGTGCTTCGATCGCAGCCGCTTCATCGAGAAGGCCTTGCGGCATCATGGTTTCGAGACCCGCCATATTGCGATCTACTCTACGGAGGAGACAGGGTCGGCGCTGGTTTCCTTGCTGACGCCGCAGATCAGCTCGCATGCCGTCACCGAGGTCAAGACCTCCCGCGGTTGGTTGGTCGTCGATTCCAACGAGCGCTGGCTCTCTCTCGACAAGGGCTATCAGCCTGTTTCGATAGAGCAGCTCTCGGAGATGGAACGGAAGGAGAGACAGGCGCAGTTACTCCATCAGCCTGATATCGCAATCTATGCGGACGAGTTCACGTTCGTGTATGGCTTGTATTCTCGTCATGGCATGTTCTACCCGCCCTACGATAGGGTGCCGGATATTCATGTGCCAGAGTTTGCGATGAATCTTGCCCGGCTATTGCCGTAAATTGAGCCGCCTGCTGTTTGGTGACTTAGGTTGATCCCATGGCGATACAGCGGCGTGACGGCGCTTTGCTCGATGTCGATGAACAGGCCGGATGAAGCCACCGGAAAGCTGGCCAGCCAGAGGATGATCAGGATGGCGAGGCCCAAGGGCCGTGTGAGTCGGCGTGACATGGGGCGATCTCCGCGCGGTTTCCTCTGAGTGTAGCTGCGCCCCCGGGGGCACGCCCCTGGGGTCAGGCCCTTAAATGGACTTAGGCAAAAGGCGGGGAAGGTTGTTGATCATTATGCAGTGGCGCATAATCAACAAAATCTTGTAGGAATTGCGCCACCATGATCCGTACACTGCAGTTCAGCAACTTCTACTCGTTCCGCGATGATGCCGAGGTGTCGTTCGAAGTGGGTCGCCAACCGGCGGCTTCACAGTACGACCTGGCCTATGCCGATGGCGCGCGTGGCAACAAGGTGCTGGCGGTGGTGGGGGCCAACGGCTCCGGCAAGACCCAGCTGCTCAAGCCCCTGGCGTTTCTGAGCTGGTTCGTGGCCGACTCCTTTCTGAGTTCAGAGCCGAAGGCGCGTATCCCGTTTCGCCCGCATGCGCTGAGTCCGGAGGTGCCGACCTGCTTTGAGCTGACCTTCGACCTGGACGGCGAGCAGTACCGTTACCGCCTCGAACTCGACCAGCAGCAGGTGCTGCATGAGTCGCTGCATCTCAAGACTAGCCGGCTGTTCAGCTACCTGTTCGTTCGCGAGCGTGAAGCCGACGGTTACAGGGTCAAGCAGAAGGGATTCGGTTTTCGCAACAGTCAGGCCAGGCAGGTGCGCGGTAATGTGTCGCTACTGGCGGCGGCGCATATGCATGATGTGCCGCTGGCATCGGCGATGGTGGAGTACTTCCGCGGCTTCTCGTACAACCTGCAGGTGACGGGGCGTGCCCACTATGATCACATGCGCCTGCTGAACAGTGCCCTGTTCTTTCAGGACAATCCTGCCCTGCATCGCCGGGCGAGCGAGTTGTTATGCCGCCTGGATCTGGGGCTTGAAGATGTAGAGCTCGAGGAGGTGGAAATCAGCGGCAGCGGTGAGCTCGATATCAAGGAGCCGCTCTATATGCCGATGGGGGTGCACCGCTCCGCTGATGACACCTTCCGCCTGCCTTTCCTGGATGAGTCCAGCGGTACCCAGTCCGCCTATGTGCTGCTGCACCGGATTCTCCCCGTGTTGGAGCAGGGCGGTATAGCCGTGATCGATGAGCTCGACAATGACTTGCACCCCCATATGCTGGAGGCATTCCTCGATCTGTTCCGCTTCGAGCATTCCAACCCCCATCAGGCTCAGCTGATCTTCTCCTGCCATACCGCCGAGGTCTTCAACCTGCTCGCCAAGCATCAGGTCTATCTGGTCGAGAAGCGCGACCTTGAGAGCGAAGCATGGCGCCTGGATGACATGGTGGGACTGCGCGCCGACGACAATCTCTACGCCAAGTACCAGTCCGGTGCCCTTGGCGCAGTACCCGAGATCCGAGCCTGAGGTTGAAGTGACAGAATGGCAAGGCAACGCAAACGCCGCGATCTGAGAGTCAAGCAGAGTACCTTGCTGGTGGTCGGCGAGGGTGCCCATGAGCGTGCTTTCCTGGAACATATGAAGCAGCTCTATGATCGGCGTGACAACCAGCAGCGCCTGACGGTCAAGGCGGCAGATGGTGGCTCGCCTGGTGATGTGCTGCGAGTTGTTCGCAAGCGCTACCAACACATCGACTACGATCGCCGCGTCATCTTGCTCGACGCCGATGTCCCTATTCCTCGCCAGGTCGAGGATGATGCAAGGCGGTTGGATATCGTGCTACTCCTGTCGCAGCCCATCTGCTTGGAAGGCATGTTGTTGGATGTCTTGGGTCAGCGTGCACCCGGCACCGCCAAGGCATGCAAGTCGTGCCTTCACCCCCAGTTAACCGGCCCGCCCACCGAGAGGTCCAGCTACGCTGGCTTGTTCCCCAAGGCGGTGCTGGATGACACCACCAAGCCTGCGATCGTCGAGCTGCGCCGCATGATGCGTCACTGATGGGCATTGTTATCCGACCAGTCTTGGGAGAAACCGCTTCACTCATTCACCGTCTTCTTGTGCGATGGGCCATGTGACGAACTGCTTGTCTGACCAGCTGCCCCAGCGACTGGTGCGGTGGGTGATGCCTCCCATCAGGCTGAAGCTTCGAGATGCTTCAGGTGGCGCCGGAGGCTGCCAGTTTATGGTTCGGCTGCTCTCGGCTTGCATATAGGGTCCTGTCATCGAGTAGAGAATTAGCTCCAAGCGGGGAAGCAGCCCCAGACTTGCCTCAACTTTTGAGTCCATCCGTAGACGTGGGTAGGAGAATTCCATACCGCTCTGAGAAGGCGGTGAGGCCCAATCCCAGTTGTCATCTTTCAGCGTCAAGATGCCTGTTGCTTCGTGGAGTGATATAAGCGGATCCCCGAGGGCTAGCTCGCCTGAGGTCATTAGACGAAAGCCAAGTTTGCCCTTCACTTCGAGCATCAGTGGTAGCCAACCCACCATATGAAAAGTTGGCCCGTAGCTTCGATGCCAGAGTGGGACTACCTCTTCGATGTTATCGCCAATGGTCAACTGCAGCTGGCTAGCCTGGCAGACATAGCTCTCCAGTTGTGCTGACTTTAGTGCGCCCCCCTGGAACTCCCAGCTATGCTCAAGAGCAAGTGTGCCCACGTAGCGGGCCTCGACTTCGGCAATGGCTGTCAGAGCAAAGGTGGTATGTAGGTCTGCTGTTAGGTCCCCGGGAAGACACTCGGGATCTTGAGTATCGGTAGCGAAGCTGGCATCTAACCAGCGCCATTCCGGATAGAATCGGCCTTCAGGAAATAGGCGCTCATCGGCGAAACCCTCGTCGGAAGAGGCGAAGTGGGCCGCGGCCGTAATGGAGAGCGAGCCGGACTCGATGATTTCCTTCAACTCAACATGTTCGAGCTCGAGCGACCAGCGACCTTCCTGAGAAGCGATCGTGACCACGCGGGCCATGAGGCCATGGCGATACAGCGGCAACGCTGGGTGAGGCGTGGAAGGGTGCCGATAATTGGTTGCCGCCACGAGCCGCCATCCCTCCCTTAGCGCTTCCAGTGCTTTGGGGCGTCTGGGGAATATCAACGTAAAGCGGTCTGCCAGTAGTGCTCTGCCATCCGGCTCGATGGCCTCGACGGCGGCAAAGACGTTAGCCGCAGACGCTGGCTTCAGGGCTAGCACACGCGGCTGGGGCGTGAGGTCGCGCTGCGCGATCTCGATCTGCAGGCTGCTCGCCGCCGCGGGTAAGGCGGCCAGCCAGAGGATGAGCAGGAGGGCGAGAGTCAGCCCCAGCACGTGCGTGCGTTGCATACGATGACCTCCATGCGACGTTCTTTTTAGCGTAGTCGCAGGTGGCATTCCCCGTGCCTGGCGGGACACCTTATCCTTTCACGACATTTCTGAACCAAGGTTCTCGGTCAGGATCGGCGAATCGCTCCCTTTCCATGGACCGGGTCACATTTCACGGGAGTCTCGATGCAGGACAAGGCCGTTGTGGTGTTGGTCTCCAACCTTTCCTGGTACCCCTATAACTTCCGACGCGGCACCATTCTGGCGCTGCGCGAGGCCGGAACCCGAACATGTATGACCTTTTGAAGACACTGGCGGCCCAGCTCGCGATGCCGCTGCCCATTACCCTGGGGCTGCTGCTGGTGGGCCTGCTGCTTTGCCTGTGGGGGTGGCGGCGCATGGGCATGGCGGCGGCGGCAGCTGGCCTGGGGCTGTTGTTGCTCGCCAGCTGGGGGCCGGTGGCGGAGCGCCTGCTGGCGCCGCTGGAGGCCGAGTATGCCCCGATGCCGGCGCTGGTCGCCGATGTCGAGGCGGTGGTGGTGCTGGGCGGCGGCTGGCAGCCGGAGGCGCCGCGCTCGATCACCGGCAAGCTGGGCGAGAGTTCCGCCATCCGGCTGATGGAGGGGGTGCGGCTGTGGCGCCAGCGCCCTGAGCTGCCCCTGGTGGTCACCGGGGCCAGCCGTGATCCGAGCCAGGCGCCGGTGGCCCGGGGCTATGCCCGAGCCGCCCGGGCGCTTGGCGTGCCGAGCTCCCGGCTGAGGGTGCTGGATACCCCGACGGATACCGGCCAGGAGGCGAGTGCGGTGCGTGAGGCACTCGGTGAGGGTGCCCGCGTGGTGCTGGTGACCTCCGCCTCGCACATGCCGCGGGCCATGGCGCATTTTCGTGCGGTGGGCCTGGCGCCGGTGGCGGCGCCGACCCATTACCTCGCCAATGGGGAGCCGGCGGAGAGTGTGGCCGATTGGGTGCCGTCCGCCAGCCACCTGCGCAAGACCGAGAGGGCCCTGTATGAGGCCATGGGCCGATGGGCCCTGAGGTTTGAAGGGCCTTAAAATTGGTTCATCGCAAGCTGGCGTGAATCCGTTTGGCAGTGAGTATTGGGAGGCCGGGCTCATTGTGGGAAGCCGGGGTTTATGGTGGGAGGCCGGCACGGCCGGGCGAATGGAGGCCAGAGGCCTCCCGGTAATGGCACAATACTGGGCAACACCACCAAGGCGCCTATCGGCGCCTTCGCCCGGGAAACCCGGCCTCCCACAGGGTGGCGCCATCGCCCAGGTAGAGGAACATCCCTCCCACCTACAGGTTTCACGTTAGTCTGCGATGAACCGACAAAATTAATCTCTTACATCGGAAATCAGATGCAAGACAAGGACGTTGTGGTGTTGGTCGCCAATACCTCCTGGTATCTCTATAACTTCCGCCGCGGCACCATCACGGCGCTGCGTGAGGCGGGGTATCGGGTAGTGGCGCTGGCGCCGCGGGATGATTATTCCGAGCAGTTGGTGTCAGAGCTCGGCATCGAGCATATGGCGCTGCCCATGGAGGGCAAGAGCACCCGGCTGGTGGGCGAGGGCAGGAGCCTGCTGGCGCTGGCCAATACGTTGCGGCGCCTGAAGCCCACCTTCGTGTTCAACTTCACGGTAAAGGCCAATATCTATTCGGGGCTGGCGTGTCGGGTGCTGGGGATTCCCTACGCCAATAATGTCTCGGGCCTTGGAACCGCCTTCCTCCACGATATCTGGCTGTTTCGCCGGGTGCGCTCACTGTATGGCGTTGCCAACCGCGGGGCGCGGCGGGTGTTCTTCCAGAATCAGGAGGACCACGACCTCTTCCAGTCCCATGGGCTGCTCAACCACACGCCGACCACGGTGCTGCCCGGCTCGGGCATGGATACCACCCGCTTCGCCTTTACGCCGCTACCTGAGACTGGGGTAGCGGGGGCACCCTTCACCTTTGTAATGATCGCCCGCTTGCTGGGCGACAAGGGGGTGCGCGAATACGTGCAGGCCGCGGAACAGGTACGCGCTCGATATCCCGAGACGCGCTTTATGCTGATTGGCCCCCACGGCGCCAGCAATCGCACGGCCATCACCGAAGCGGAAGTGCAGCAGTGGCAGGCCGTGGGGGTGATCGATTACCTGGGCGAACAGGCCGATGTACGCCCCTTTATCGAGCAGGCCCATATGCTGGTGCTGCCCTCCTACCGGGAGGGCATGCCGCGCACGGTGCTGGAGGCGGCGGCCATGGGCCGGCCGGCCATCGTCTCCGATGTGCCGGGTTGCCGGCATGCCATCGAACCGGGGGTGACCGGCTGGTTGTGCAAGGTGAAGAGTGCCGACTCCCTGGCAGAGCAGATGACCGCCTGCATCGTCATGCCCACCGAGCAGTTGCAGCAGGCCGGCACGGCGGCGCGCCAGCGCATCGAGGACGAGTTCGACGAGCGCATCGTGATCGAGGCGGCCATGGCCTGCCTGCAAGGCCCTGATAAGGGCGAGCCACACTAGCGCGAGGCGCTATCAAGGAGGTGTGAACGTGAAACGCAAGGTAGCGTTGATCGTGGATAACATGGCGCTGAGCCGGTGGCAGCAGATGGCGCTGCGCGAGGCCCAGGCGGTGGTGGACGTTGCCCTGCTGCTGAACTGCCGCAACACGGTAAAACAGCGCAGCTATTTCGCGCATGGCCTCTACTACGCCATCAATATGGCCTCCCTGCGCAACGAGATGACCCGAGCCGTGAGTGCCGAGGGGCTCTGCCCGGAGGTGGTGGACTTCGATTCGGTCGTCAGCGACCGTTGGCAGGCGCTGCCCGAGGCGGTGCTCGACGAGCTTGAGGCGCGCGGCATCGAGGTGGTAATCCGCTTCGGGATGGATCTGCTCGATACTTCGGGCAGGGCGGCAGCACTCGATATCCTGTCATTTCACCATGGCGACCCCGAGCGCTACCGCGGCAAGCCGGCGGGGTTCTACGAGCTGCTTAACCGCGAGCGCAAGAACGGCATCATCGTGCAGCGGCTCGGCGACAGGATCGATGGCGGCGATATCTACGCCAAGGCCTACTCCCGGGTGTATGCCGACTCCTACCGCCAGACCGCCGTCGCCTTCTATCAGGCCTCGGTGCCGCTGCTGCGCAGGGCCCTGGAGAATCACGCCCGGGGCCAGAAGCAGCGTATCGACTCCCTCGGCAGATCCTATCGCCTGCCCGGCAACCTTTTGGCCCTGAGCTTTATCGGGCGCCTGCTGGGTCGGAAGATCAAGAGGCTGGGGTATGGCGCCTTCTTCGAGAAGAAGTGGAACGTGGCGACCCTCGAGGGTGAGTCGTCGCTTGGCGAGCTGATGGCGAGCCCGGTGGATATAGGCTTCGAGGCGGTAGGCGCCATTCCCGAGCACTACACCTTCTATGCCGACCCCTTCTTCTCCGCGGATGGCAGGGTGGTGCGGGTCGAGGCGCTGAATGGCAGCACGGGGCTTGGCGAGATCGTCGAGCTGGATGCCAAGGACCTCTCGCCACGCGGCGAGTGGACACTGCGAGCCGGGCATTTCTCCTACCCCTTCTCGTTCAGCTTCGAGGGCGTCGAGTACCTGATGCCCGAGGCCGCCTCCCAGGGCACCCCGTATGTGATTCCCCTGGGGGATCAAACCGAACATGAAAAGCGGCCGCTGGCCGGGCTTGAGACCCAGCGGCTGGTGGATGCGACCCTCTGCCTGCATCAGGGGAAAGCCTATCTCTTCGCGGGCAAGCCGGAATCCGCCAGAACGCTGCTCTATCTCTATACCAGCGACACTCCCTTTGGTCCCTTTGCCCCCCACCCGCAGAACCCCATCGTTATCGATCCTGAGTGCGCTCGTATGGGCGGCAAGATCGTCTGCCACGAGGGCGAGCTCTATCGGCTGGGGCAGGACTCCACCCGGGAGTATGGCAATGGCATCACGGCGTGTCGTATCGATCGCCTGACGCCGCAGGAGTATGGCGAAACTCAGGTGGGAAGGGTCTCGCTCAAGCACTACAAGGGGCCGCATACGCTCAACTTCCATGATGGCAGGGTGCTGCTGGATTTCTACACCGACGAGTTTTCCTGGCTGGCGGGGTATCGGCGGCTGATGGCGAAGGTGAGGAAGAGGTGAGGGGCGAGGTTCGAGGTTCGAGGGGCGAGGGGCGAGGGGCGAGGGGCGAGGTTCGAGGGACGAAGGGTAAGGGGTGAAGTAAATAATGAGGTGCAGGGGATGTTGTTGATGGAAACAGGGGCCAAGGCTACGC
Organism: Halomonas icarae; assembly: GCF_009901955.1. GTDB lineage: Bacteria > Pseudomonadota > Gammaproteobacteria > Pseudomonadales > Halomonadaceae > Halomonas > Halomonas icarae. The sequence continues at coordinate 412,432 of NZ_WUTS01000001.1, forward strand.
CCGGGGAGAGAACATGATATCGCCGTTGCTGCCGCTGATGGCGCTGGCGTTGACGAGTGTGGCCATTCCGCTGCTGAACAAGCCGGCCGTGGCCTTGGGGTTGGCGGATGCTCCCGGCGGGCGCAAGCAGCATGATGGCATCATTCCGCTGACCGGGGGGCTCGGGGTCTTTATCGGCTTCCTGCTGGTGCAGCCGCTGCTGGCGGTGCCCCTGGCGGCGGTGTGGCCGCTCTACCTTGGGGTGGTGGTGCTGGTGGCCTGCGGGGTGGTCGACGATGCCCGCGATATGCGCAGTACCGTGAAGCTTGCCGTGCAGCTGGCGGTGGCCGCGCTGATGGTGGTGGGGGGCCACACGCTCGAGTATGTGGGTGAGTTTCCGCTGCTGGGCACGGTGCGGCTGGAGTGGATGGCGGTGCCGATCACCATCGTGGCGGTGGCGGGGCTGATCAACGCCATCAACATGATGGATGGGGTGGATGGCCTGGCCGGCGGCAGTGCCCTTGGCTCGCTGGGCTGGCTGGCCCTGGTGGCGGCCGTGCAGGGGCAGACGGGGTTGTTCGCGGTGATCCTGATCCTGGGCGCCTCGCTGGTGGGGTTCCTGCTGTTCAATATTCGCCACCCCTGGCGACAGCGCGCCAGCGTGTTCATGGGTGACGCCGGCAGCATGGCGCTGGGGTTCGTGATCGCCTGGTGCATCGTGGTGCTGTCGCAGCATCCGGCGGCGGTGATCAGCCCGATCGCCTACGGCTGGGTGGTCGCGCTGCCGGTGATGGATACCCTGAGCCTGATGGTGCGCCGGGTGCGCAAGGGGCGCAGCCCGTTCTCGGCGGATCGTGACCATCTGCATCATATCTTCCTGCGGGCCGGCTTCACCCCGGGGCAGACCACCATGATCCTGATGCTGCTGGTGGCGGGCCTGGGTGGCATCGGGGTGATGCTCTCGCTGGCCGGGGTGCCGGATGCGGTGTTGCTGGCGGGGCTGGTGCTGCTGGCCGGCCTGCATGCCATGTTCGTGGGCCGTGCCTGGCGCACCAGCAAGGCGCTGCGCCGCTTGCATCGGCTCACTCTGCGCCAGAATACCTCCTTCACGGCCGGCCGGCTGGTGCGCCTGCGCCGCTATACCCAGCTGGGGCGAGGCCGCCGCCAGATGGCGCTGCTGGGGCTCTATCTGCTGGCATTCACCCTGGGGCTGAATGTGTACCTGGCGGTGCTGGGGGGGCTGCTGGTGGTGGCGGCGGCGGCCCTGGCCTATCCGCTGTTCTGGCGTGATGTGCTCAAGCTCAGGCTGTTCTGGGTCAGCCTGGCGCTGACGGCCTACGTCATGCTGCATGGCCTGCTGGCGGGTGACCTGTCGTTTACCACGCCGGCAGGGCCCTGGTGGGGGCTGATGGCGGTGACGGGGCTGGTCTCGCTGCCCATGGCGTGGTGGCTGGCGCAGCTACGGCTGCACTGGAACTGGCTGGTGCTGGCGCTGGTGCTGGGCGGAGTGCTCACCTTTCTGGTGCGTGCGGATTGGCGCCAGCTGGGGGCGCTGCAGCTGGCCAGCCCCTGGTCGTGGGGGGCGCCTGCGGAGATGGGCTTCATGGCAAGCCTGGGGCTGGTGATGCTGCTGGCGCTGCTGTTCGTCGGCCTGCAGCGGCTGGGCACCGGCTGGCGGCCGGCGCTGCAGGTGGGCGTGGCGCTGGCGCTGAGCGTGCCCGGGGTCATGGTGCTGATGGGCACGGGCTACTTCACCGCCTGGCTGGCCACGGCGATGGGCGGGCTGGTCTATGTGCTGGCCTCGCCGGTGCTGGGTCAGCATCCCGGGCATCGCCTGGGGCGGCTCGGCATCATGGCGCCGCTCGCCGTGGCGATGCTGGGGGTATTGAGCCATGACTGGCTGATCTACCAGCATGCCTCGCTGATCGACCGCCTGCTGGTGCCACTACAGGCCATCGGGCTGGTGCTGAATGGTGAGCTGGCCGAGGCTCGAGCGTTGCACGCCGGCGTGGTGGAGCGGTTGGTGCTCTGGCAGCAGGCCTGGCAGGGGGTGAGCGGGCAGCCGTTGTTCGGTGCCGGCCAGCTGGCGCCGGTGAACGCGAGCGGCGAGCTGGCGGGCTACCATGATTACGCCTCGCTGGTGGCCAGCATCGCCTCGGGGCTCGGGCTGGTCGGCCTGCTGGGCTATATGGCGGTGGTGCTGATTCCCCTCAACTCGCTGGTATGGGCCAACCTCAAGCGTCACTGGCATCCGGTGTGGGGGCTGGGCATTCTCAGCTGCGTGGTCAGCGTGATGGTCTTCAGCCTGTTTTCGATGCCGCTGCACTATCCCGGGGCGATTGGCGTGATCATACTATTGAGTGCCTCGATGCAGGTGGCGAGTTTCCAGCGTGCCTGGTATCAACAGCGGATGGCGGCAGGCCGCAAGCCGTAACGGCCGGAACATTGAAGGACGCGCGGCATGGCGCCCGCGCGGATCACCAACAAGGAGTTTTCATGAAGGTTCTCGTCACCGGCAATGCCGGCTTTATCGGTTTTCACACCGCCAAGCGCCTGCTCGAACGCGGCGACAGCGTGGTCGGCTTCGATGTGGTCAACGACTATTACGACCCGACCATCAAGGAAGCGCGGCTCGAGATTCTGAAGGATACCGCCGCGCGCACCGGCGCCGAGTATGTGTTCGTGCGGGAGGACCTGGCCGATCAGGCGGCGGTCAACGCCGCCTTCGAGGTCCACCAGCCGGAGCGGGTGATTCATCTGGCCGCCCAGGCGGGGGTGCGTTACTCGCTGGAAAATCCCCACGCCTATGTGCAGAGCAACCTGGTGGCCTTCACCAATATCCTGGAGGCGTGCCGCCATCATCATGTGCAGCACCTCACCTACGCCAGCACCAGCAGCGTCTATGGCGCCAACACCAGGATGCCGTTTTCCGAGCATGAGGGCGTCAACCATCCGCTGCAGTTCTACGCCGCCACCAAGAAGGCCAACGAGCTGATGGCGCACAGCTACAGCCATCTGTTCGGCCTGCCCACCACCGGGCTGCGCTTCTTTACCGTATACGGCCCCTGGGGTCGCCCGGACATGGCGCTGTTCCTGTTTACCAGGAAGACCCTGGCCGGCGAGCCGATCCCGGTGTTCAACCACGGCCACCATACCCGCGACTTCACCTATGTGGATGACATCGTGGAGGGGGTGATCCGCGCCAATGACGATATCGCCGCGCCCAACCCCGAGTGGAACAGCGACTCCCCCGACCCGGCCACCAGCAATGCCCCGTATCGCATCTTCAATATCGGCAACAACAACCCGGTGAAACTCTCCGCCTATATCGAGGCGATCGAGAACGCCCTGGGCAAGGAGGCGATCAAGGAGCTGCTGCCGTTGCAGCCGGGCGACGTACCGGATACCTACGCCGACTCCAGCGAGCTGGAGAAGGCGGTGGGTTACAAGCCCGCCACGCCGGTGAATGAGGGGGTCGCGAACTTCGTGGCCTGGTATCGGGATTTTTATGGGGTTTAACGACCCTCGAACCTCGAACAGGAACCTGAATCGTGACGAATCTAGATAACGCGCGCCTGGGCGTAATCGGCCTGGGCTATGTGGGACTGCCGCTGGCGGTGGAGTTCGGCAAGGTGCTGCCCACGGTGGGCTTCGATATCAATGAGCGGCGGATCGCCGAGCTGCGTGATGGCGTGGACCACACCCTGGAGGTGGAGCCGGAGCTGCTGGCCGAGGCGAGCCGGCTGAGCTTTTCGAGCGATATCGAGGCGCTGCGCGAGTGCAATGTCTATATCGTGACCGTGCCCACACCCATCGATGCCAGCCGCCGTCCTGATCTGACGCCATTGGTGAAGGCCAGCGAGACGCTGGGCCGGGTGGTGGGGCAGGGCGATGTGGTGATCTATGAGTCCACCGTCTATCCGGGTGCCACCGAGGAGGCGTGTATCCCGGTGGTCGAGCGGGTGTCGGGGCTGACCTACAACCAGGACTTCTTCGCCGGCTATAGCCCCGAGCGCATCAACCCCGGCGACAAGGAGCATCGGGTCACCACCATCAAGAAGGTGACCTCGGGCTCCACGCCGGAGGTGGCGACGTTCGTCGATGCGCTCTACGCCCGGGTGATTACCGCGGGCACCCATCTGGCGAGCTCCATCGCCGTGGCCGAGGCGGCCAAGGTGATCGAGAACACCCAGCGCGACGTCAATATCGCGCTGATCAACGAGCTGGCGGTGATCTTCAATCGCCTGGGCATCGATACCGAGGAGGTGCTGGAGGCCGCCGGTACCAAGTGGAACTTCCTGCCGTTCCGTCCGGGGCTGGTAGGGGGGCACTGCATCGGCGTGGACCCCTACTACCTGACTCATCGCGCCCAGCAGGTTGGCTATCACCCGGAGATGATCCTGGCCGGGCGTCGCCTCAACGATGGCATGGGCGCCTATGTGGCGGGGCAGCTGATCAAGCAGATGATCAAGCGGCGCATCCATGTGGAGGGCGCCCGGGTGCTGGTGATGGGCCTTACCTTCAAGGAGAACTGCCCGGACCTGCGCAATACGCGAGTGGTGGATATCATCGCTGAGCTGGCCGACTACAACGTCGCGGTGGACGTCTATGACCCCCAGGTCAACAAGGACGAAGCCGAGAAGGAGTATGGCATTCGGCCGCTGGAGACCCCCGAGGCCGGCGCCTACGACGCCGTCATCCTTGCCGTGGCCCATCGCGAGTTTCGTGAGCTGGGGGCCGAGGGCATCCGCGCCTGGGGCAAGGCGGAGCATGTGCTCTATGACCTGAAGTATTGTCTCGACAAGTCGCAGGTCGATATTCGGCTGTAGTCTGCTATCACCAGCGGACGCCTAGAGCAGCCCCGCCACACCCCGACGTCCTCATCAGGACACGATATCGAAGCCCGGCCTTGTGCCGGGCTTCGTCGTTTCTGGGCCGGTAATACTTTTTCATGGCCAGGTAATACCTTTGCTGGAACGGTCGTCATGCTCAGTCTTGAATAATAATAATGGCTTTCAGCTTTGGTGTGTATTTTGTTCAACGTAAGTCGTGATAACTCATTGATTAGAAGCCGAGGTTGAGAATTTTAATACTTTGATACGTTTGTGACCAAGAAACACAGTAGGTAACATTATTTTACGTTGCTGAGTGGGTAGGCCATACTTGTGTCCAGCTGTACTCCATAACAAGACCGTATAGGGACACAACTCGTCATGAGGAGGAAAGCATGAGCCAACGGAGTGGGGGTGTGGCGCTCGTCACGGAGCATAATCCGCAATCGTCATTATTCATTGCCTATATCAATGAGCATGCTGACTGCTCCGTCACTCAGCTTTCGCCTGGGGATGCGCCTTCCAGCGTCGCCGATGATATCGCGGTGGTGCTGCTGGACCATGATCACGTCGATGATGCCCTGCTGCAGGCGTGGCAGGCGGAGGCGGCGAGTCGTGATCATCGACTGTGCATTGCGGCGCTGAACCTGAAGGACGGTGAAGAGGCGGCCGAGGTGCTCTCCTATGCGCATCTGTCGGGCGTGTTCTATCGCACGGATTCGCTGGACATGATCTGCAAGGGGATCGATCGGCTGCTGGAGGGACATCTGTGGATGTCGCGCGCCTTGATGTCGCACCTGATCGAGTTCTTCCGCAAGCAGTCCATCAACTCTTACCGGCCGGCCTGTGGCCTGACCCAGCGTGAGCTGGAGATCATCGGGCTGCTCGGCTCCGGTGCTTCCAATATGCAGATCGCCGATCGGCTGTTCGTCAGCGAGCATACGGTGAAGTCGCACCTCTACAACATCTTCAAGAAGATCGATGTGCACAACCGTACCCAGGCGGTCAACTGGGCACGCCAGAATCTGGGCGCGCCCCCTCCGCTGTTTCATTTCGACCAACGCAAGGGAGCCAAGGGATGCAACCACAGTACGCCCTAGTCGCGGGTTGTGTGCTGCTCCTCTCGCTGGCCTGGGGAGGGAGCCGCCCGGTGCTGGCTCAGGTGGCGTCCGATGAGCCGGCGATGGCGATCGAGGAGTCGGAGGAGACCATCGAGACACCCGGGCAGGCCGAAGAGGAGCTGGAACGCCAGTTCAGCCTGCAGGAGCCGGGGATCTCGGGCCTGGTGATCGACCGCACCGTGACCATGACCGGCCGCACCTTCTATCGGCAGTTCAGCCAGCTGAGCCTGGAACGCCCGGTGTTGAACAACGTGGTGCTGACGGTGCATGAGCGGCCTTCGGCGCGTTGGGGCAGCCAGGTCTGGATCACCCGGGACAATAACCGCGTGGTCTATCAGGCCACCATGTCGCCCCGTCTCAGCGATATCGACGGGTATGTGCAGGCGGCGGTGGAGCAGGTGGAGAATCTGGTGATTCGGCAGACGCTGACGGAAGCCCTGGCCGATGACCCCGATCTGGCAGATGAAGAACTCTAGTGCATCGAGGAGAACGACAATGACACGCATGAAGCAGCGGATGGCGGCAAGAGTGGCGGCAGGCGTAGTGACGACGAGCCTGTTGCTGGGGGGCGGTTTCGCCTGGGCGGGCCAGCTGGTGTATGAGCCCATCAACCCGTCATTCGGGGGCAACCCTCTCAATGGCAGCTATCTCTTCAACAAGGCGCAGTCCCAGGATGACAACGAGGATCCCGATGCGCCGGATTTCGGCAGCCTGACGGAGACCGATCTGTTCCTGCAGGACCTCAGGGCCGGGGTGGTCAACGATGCCATCAATGATGCCAAGGAAGGGGAGGCGGGTCGCACCAGCGTGATCGAGAGCTCGACGCTGCGCGTGCGGATACGCAGCCTGGGGAATGGGGGCTTCGTGATGCATATCGTCGACCGGCGCACCGGCGAGGAGACGACGGTCAACTTCGGCCAGCCGTCGGGTCAGTTCTGAGCGGATACACGGACAGGGACAAGGGAGCAGAATAATGAAACTCATCACGACACTGGTTACCGCGGGCATGTTGACCCTGAGTGGCTGCGCCAGCCAGGTGACATCCTATGACCACCTGGAGGGGGCACCCGCCACCCTGACGCCGCGCACCGCGACCTACGATGATCTCAAGAGCCTGCCGGCACCCAGCTCACGGATTCTGGCGGCGGTATACGACTTCCGCGACCAGACGGGGCAGTATCGTCCCCAGCCGGCGAGTACCTTCTCCACCGCCGTGACCCAGGGCGGCGCCGCCATGCTCAGCTCGGCGCTGGCCGAGTCCGGCTGGTTCATTCCCCTCGAGCGTGTGGGGCTGCAGAACCTGCTGACCGAGCGGCGCATCATTCGTGCCAACCTGGAACGCATGGGCCGTGAGAATGAACTCTCGTCGCTGAATGCCGCGCGCGTTCTGCTCGAGGGGGGGATCATCGCCTACGACTCCAACATGAAGACCGGCGGTATCGGTGCCGAGTATTTTGGCATCGGCGCCTCGGGGGAGTATCAGGTTGACCAGGTCACGATCAACCTGCGCGCGGTGGATATCGCCACGGGGGAGGTGCTGGGGAATGTTACCACCAGCAAGACGATCTACTCCCACGAGCTGCGGGCCGGGGTCTATCGCTTCGTCAGCTTCCAGCGTCTGCTCGAGGCCGAGGCGGGCTTCACGCATAACGAACCGGTCCAGATGGCGGTGATGTCAGCCATCGAGTCGGCGGTGATTCATCTGGTTACCCAGGGAGTTGATCGTGGGCTATGGAGCCTGGCGAACCCGGAGGATGCCGACCATGAGGTATTGGCGGCCTACCGCGACGAGACCGTACCGATGCTCTGATACTCCTGGGCGTAATGTCGTTGGGTGTGGAGGCTCTGGGAACTTAGCACTTCAGTATGAGAATGAATGGTAGGAGGGAGGCTTCGCCTCGCGACTGGAGGCCGAAGGCCTCCCGGTAATGCCACACGACTGGGCAACACCACCAAGGCGCCTGGCGGCGCCAGTCGCGATGCAGAGCATCCCTCCTACAACTTCCGCAACTCATACAGCTGTGAGGGATTTCTCTGGGATATTCACAATTAAGCGTGAGAGTGAACGGTAGGAGGGAGCGGTCCGCCGAAGCGGCTCCGCCTCGCGATTGGAGGCCGAAGGCCTCCCGGTAGGTAACGCCAGGCCCTTTTCTAAAGAAAGACCTCTGTTAACGGGCGCCGCTTCCTGCGAGAAGCGGCGCCCGTTTCGTTTGGTGACGCGAATCATTTACCCGCGCACGGGGAGGAGTGATTTAGCAATACCAAGATGATGAGTTATCTCCTGTTCAAAAATAATGAAATACGATGATTGTTGAAGCGTATCTTTGTGTAAATACTTGTAACCATCAAGTGGGGCTTGAAACAAGGCTGAGAAAACAGAAAAGCCAAAGCAGAAATACCAATGATTCCGAGGCGAGGCGAACTTCCTATGAAAACGTTAATGGCTCTTGGCTGTATCGCTTTCGCTACCGGGGTGGCAATGACGCCGACCGCTGATGCCGGTGATCTGCACCTCGAGTCGGAGTTCGCCCAGGTATCGCCGAGTTTCGTGGTCAATAACCTGGCCAGAACCGATCAGGACGGTATCAGCCATGAGGCCAATATCTTCCAGTCGGGTCAAGGACAGGAGGCACTGATCGTGCAGCGAGGTTACTACAACCTTGCCGAGATCGATCAGGTGGGCCAGCAGCATGACGCGGCGGTGCTACAGGCCGGCGGTTATCTCGAGGCGAGCATCGCACAGTCGGGTTATGGCCATGATGCCGCCATCGAGCAACGCGGTGTCGGCAAGCAAGCGTCCATCGTTCAGAGTGGTGTTCACGGCAGTGCGAGCATCATGCAAGTGGGATCCACGCGTCGAGCGCCTGTTGAGGTAATACAGCACTCGCGTGGTCAGGCAGCCATCCAGGTGATCCAGCATTGACAGATCAATTTGGGCATCTGGCGCTGTGGAGTCGACTGGGGTCAGCGACTTCATGTAACGACCTCCTGGTGAATGCCAACAATAGCTAAACCAGGGCACAATACGAAGGGGATCAATCATGAAAATGAAGATGACTTTACTCGCCGCCTCTATCGCCATGATCAGCAGCCATGCGATGGCCAGCGGTGGTAACGTTGCCAACACCTACCAAACGGGTTGGGGCAACGATGCGTTGGTCGCTCAGGATCGTGGCAACGGTAACCAGACCTCCAATATCACTCAGCTTGGCGACTTCAACGACGCCGATGTGCTGCAGACCGGCTCCTACCAGGAAGCCACCATCCATCAGGAGGGCTGGGTCAACAACTCCTTCAGCTATCAGACGGGTCGGGGCAACGATGCCGAGGTAACCCAGAAGGGCTCCTACAATACCTCCAAGGTCGAACAGCGGGATCGCAACAACGATGCGACCGTTGAGCAGCATGATGTTGGCCATAGGTCCCATGTCGATCAGCGTGGCTACCGTCAGGAAGCCAATGTCTATCAGACCAACTATTACAACGAATCTGAGGTCACTCAGAGCGGCAGTGATAACACCGCCAACGTCAATCAGACTGGCTCGTTCAACGACTCCACCGTTAGCCAGAACAATGGTGCCTGGGGGATCTGGGGTGGTGACAACACGGCCAACGTGAATCAGACGGGGCTGGTGGGTAACTCCAATGTCGAGCAGTCCGGTAACCAGAACTACGCCGAGCTGAATCAGGGTGGTCTTCTTAACAGCGCCGATGTCAGTCAGTCTGGCGCGTGGAATGACTCCATGATTAACCAGAGTGGCGTGCTGAACGGTGCCCAGGTCAGCCAGGTCGGCGTGTCGAATATCTCCGACATCGATCAGAGTGGAGCCGGCAATGGAGCCGATGTCAGCCAGTCAGGTTGGCTGAATATCTCCGATATCGACCAGAGTGGTGTCGGTGACATGGCCAGCGTCTCCCAGGATGGAGACTGGAACTACTCTGATGTGTATCAGAATGGGCTGCTCAACGACGCCGATGTTGGCCAGTCTGGAGTGGGTAACATCTCGCTGGTCAGCCAGACCGGAGCCTTTGGTGAGGCGAATGTAAGCCAGGCAGGCGTGGGTAACTTCTCCTACATCTCGCAGGCCAATGGTGCCTTCAACACGGCGACTCACACCCAGACCGGGGCATTCAACTCGGCTGTCACCGCCCAGAGCGGTTGGGGCAACAACGCTCTCGTGGTTCAGTAAGAGCTCCTGCCTCGAGAGCAGCATTGGCTAACAGGAATCTGCTCCAAAGCAACCGGCCTCCCAGGAGGCCGGTTTTATATTAATGGATTTATATCAATGGATGTTGCTATTGTTTCGGCTCGTTAGTTGACCGATACCTGAATGCGACTCCCCACGCCCGATACGCGTGAGACGCTGCGATTGCCTCGCTTGATAACCTCGATGGTCAAACTACCCGGACTCTGCTGGGTCAGCTCCAGCCTGGCCTGTTCACCTGGGTAGGTCAGCTGGGTGGGGGCGGTGCCCTCCAGCCGGTGGGTCTGCGTATCGTTCTGCGATGACACGGTCAGGTTGCCGTGGTAGCGGGTGCCTTCGCTGCCGCCGATATGGATCTGGATCATCTCTGGGCTAGGCTCCGGGTTCGAGAGTGAGGAGGACTCGGCGTGGGCCGCAAGTGTCGGGGTGAGGAGCAGGGCGAGCGCCGGCAGGGCGGTCAACCAGCGGGTGCGTAGCATGGCAGGGCTCCCTTGTGTCATGGCAGGTTGGTTGGTCTGGGTCCTGCGTTTGTTGATCTGGTCCAGCGTTTAGAGGCCGGGAGCGCCGATGGGAAGGTCGCGACGTTGGCAAGCCTCCCGCATCACGCTTTCCAGCACGTTACAGGTTCTGTCGAGTTCGGCCGCCCCCAGGGTCGGATGACACAGCAACATCAGGCTGGTGTTGCCCAACTCACGGGCTACCGGTCGCCGCGTTGCGGGACGCCAGCCGGGGTGATCGCTCCTGGGGCCGAAGGCCTTCTCGCGATAGACCTCCGAACAGGAGCCGCTGAAGCAGGGCACCCCCTGGCCGACGATGGCATGCAGGATGCGGTCTCGGTCCCATCCTGCCTTGAGGTGCTCGGGCTCGACGAAGAGGTAGCACTTGTAGGCGGCGTGGTCGATATGGGCAGGAATGTGCGGCACCCTGAGGCCGGGAAGCTCCCGTGCGGTGCTCCATATACGCTGGGCATGGGCCTGGCGTGTGGCCTTCCATTCCGGCATTCGGCCGAGTTGAATGCGACCGATGGCGGCCTGCATCTCGGTGAGCCGCCAGTTGGTGCCGATGCTTTCATGCAGCCAGCGAAATCCCTCTGGATGCTGGCGTTCGTAGACGGCGGACCAGCTCTTGCCATGATCCTTGTAGGCCCACATGCGCTGCCATAGTTCGCTGTCCTGGGTGGTGACCATGCCGCCTTCGCCGCCGGTGGTCATGATCTTGTCCTGGCAGAAGGACCATGCGGCGATATCCCCCAGGCTGCCTACGCTATTGCCGCGATAGCGGGCGCCATGGGCCTGGGCACAGTCTTCGATCAGGGCGAGGTGGTGGTCGTTTGCCAGTGCCCTGAGCTCATCCATCTCACAGGGCCAGCCCGCGAGATGCACGGCGATGATGGCCCGTGTTCTCGGCGTGATCAGGGGGGCGACCGTGGCGGCGGTAATGTTCTGGGAGTCGCGATCGATGTCGGCGAAGATGGGGTTGGCGCCGGCATTGACGATGCTTGAGGCCGACGCCAGAAAGGTGCGGGAGGTGACGATCACCTCGTCGCCTGGGCCGATGTCGAGTGCCTTCAGGGCCAGGTCCAGCGCGTTGGTGCCGTTTGCGACGGCGATGGCATGCCGTGCCCCCACGTAGCTGGCAAACTCCTTCTCGAATTGACGACACTCCTGCCCAGTCCAGTAGTTGACACGATTGGACATCAGCACGCGTGTCACCGCGTCGGCTTCCTCCTGGGTATAGGAGGGCCAGGGGGGAAAGGGACCGTCCAGCATGCTGTCATCTCCTGTCGTCGATCGCGATCGGCTGTGCCGCATCCTGAGCGTGATTCGCTTCGCGATCCGATTTACAAAAGTTACGCCTGATACATAAGATTACCTAAATTATCTCTCATTCGGCGTGATGATTTTTCTCATGCTCGGATTCTCCGCCGCCGAATCTGGCCAGCGCTCTGACGTCGTGCGGCGCTTCGCGATCAGATGCCTCACCCTACCCGACGCTGACAGATCCCCCTTCTGGTCCTGGCTGGACTGAGTGTGTCCGCTGCAAGTGACTAGAAAATTCCTACGGCAACGTTTTGCAGCAAGTGTAACAATGAGTGACATTAGTGATCACAATGTTACATGGTGGGAGCTGCCAATGAGCCTTCAACTGATTCCGGCGCGTCGTACTCGTGGTGTTACCAAGAAACGTGCCCGGGCTCGCGCCCGCGCCGGTTCACCCTCGTGGAACACCAGGGTCCTGGCCCCCAGTGAGCACGGCCTGTATGCCGATGAACTGCGGCGCTTGACCCATGAAGAGCAGGCGCGTCAGCAGGGTGAGCTGGTGCACGGTATCGATCTCGATGCCTATATCACCAAGATTCTGGAGCAGGCCGATATCGCGGTGCTGATCGTCGAGGGCCACCTGGCCGGCTTCTGCGCCTTCTATACCTATGATCCTGGCCAGCCGAGCGCCTTTATCACGCTATTCATACTGGCGCCGGAGACGCGTCACTGCGGCATGGCCGAGCCGCTATTGGAGGTGGCGGCGGCGGCGGCGGTGGCGAAGGGGTTCGGCACCCTGACACTGCGCGTTCGCCACAGGAACTGGTCGGCGATTCGTTTCTATCTGCGCCAAGGCTTTCGTGAGTCGGGACGATACGGTCGTGATCTGGAAATGTGCATGCCGCTGACACGCTCCTTCGCGTTGGCAAAGCATCGTAACAGGCAGTTTGCAAGAGGGATGGCGTCATGAAGATGCAGCTGGGGGCAAGCGTCGAGGAGTTCGACAAGGCGATCAACGACAGTGGGTGGGTCATCTTCGAAGGCGCGCTCTCGAAGGCGTTCACCGAGGAGCTGCGCGCGGACTCGCTGAAGTGGATCGATATCTGCCGCGGGTATCAGACGCGTAACGGACTCAATACCGATGGGGATGGCACGGCGCATCACTGCCTGGGGAGCGGTGACAGCATCGACCGCTTTATCGATATGCACCTGTTCCACCCCTATATCTCGCGTTACTTCGGCGATGAGCCCTACATCTGCAACTCGCTGACGCCGATCGGCGGCTTCCCGGAGTTCACGACCTATGTGCACAAGCTGCATCGTGACGTGCGTACGCTGATTCCCGGTTATCCGCTCAAGCTGAACATGCTGGTGATGTGTGATGACTTCACGCCGGAGAACGGCACCCTGGTGCTGAGCGGCTCGCAGAACCGCCATGAGCCCCCCAGCGATGAGGAGTTCGAAAAACATCATGAGCGCTTCACGGCGCCTGCCGGTTCCGTCGTGTTGTTCAACTCCACCCTGTGGCACAAGGGGGCCGATATACATGGTGATCGCGCGCGCGTGGCGCTGACGGTTGGCTATGGCCGGGCCTACGTCAAGCCGGCGATGGACTATGCGCGCATGCTGGGAGAGGAGTATGGCCGGTCGCTGTCGCCGCTGACCCGCCAGGTGCTGGGCTACAACGCGCGGGTGCCGGTGAGTCTCGATGAGTGGTATCGCCCGGCGGGTGAGCGTCTCTATCATGCGGATCAGGGGTGATGTGACGATGGTCGAGCATGCATTCCTGGACGAGATTGCTCGCGAGGTCGGCGACAGCTTCTATCTCTTCGACGAAGCGGCCTTTCGGCGCAACTATCTCGGGTTACGGGGTCGCCTTCGCGAGCATTGGCCCGGCACCGATGTGGCCTATGCGCTGAAAGCCAACTATATGCCCGCTCTCGTGGCCTGCGTGGCGGATATGCAGGGCCAGGTGGAGGTGGTCTCGCGCTTCGAATATGACGTGGCGCGCCGCTTTCTGCCGGCCGAACGCATCATCTACAACGGGCCGATCAAGCGTGAGGCGGATCTGCGCCTGGCCCTCGAGGCGGGCAGCCAGGTCAATCTGGACTCGTTCGCCGAGCTCGAGGCGCTCGCTCGTATCGCCGGAGCATTGCCGCGGATGCGAGTCGGGTTGCGTCTCAACTTTCCGTCGTCGCAGTTGATCAGTCGCTTCGGCTTCGATGTGGAAAACGGCGAACTCGACGAGGCCCTTACACGCCTGGAGGCCCTGCCAGGGGCCGAGGTGGTGGCGCTGCACTGTCATGCGACATGTCGTGCGCTGGGAGTGGAGGATCCGGTGCGGCGTATCCGGCGGCTGTGTGAGGTGGCCACCCGCCTGCTGCCTGATCATCCCATCGAGACGATCAATATCGGGGGTGGCCTGCTGGGTGAGATGCCCGCCAGCCTGCGTTCCCAGTTTTCCTTCCCGGTGCCCTCCCTGGAGGAGTATGCCGATGCCATCGGCGAGGCGTTCGTGCACCACCGGCCCTCGGCGGTGACACGATTGGTGGTCGAGCCGGGTGTCTCGATGGTGGCCAATACCATGTGCCTGGCCGCCCGGGTGATGGAGGTGCGACAGCGTCGCGATGGCTGGCAGGCGCTGCTGGATACCAGCATCAACGCCGTGAATCCGACGCGTTCTAGCGTGGCACCCCTGCTTGAAGCCGTGAGCGTTGGGGCCGTGAGCGCGCGCCGTGACGAGGCGAGCCAGCCGCAGTCGTTCAAGCTGGTGGGCAATACCTGCATGGAGCATGACGTGATCTGTGAAGAGTTCACGGCGGCTCTGCAGGTGGGGGACTTCGTGCTGGCCAAGAATCGTGGTGCCTACTCCCTGAACTACACCCCTCCCTTTATCGTGCCGGCCTGTGGAGTCGTCGACCTGGAGGGGCGCGTCCTCAAGCGTGCCGATGGGGATGCGAGCATTCTCGCCAGCTATACGCAGCAGCTTGAGGTACCCCGGGCGTCTCAGCCGGCTTCAAATAACAAGGAAAATGCCGATCATGAACATTCTCTTCACCTGTGCCGGTAGACGTAACTATCTGATCGCCTATTTTCGTCATGCCCTGGAAGGCGCCGGCAGGCTGGTGGCGGCCGACTGTTCCGACCAGGCCACGGCGCTGCGGGAGGCCGACGAGGCGGTCATCCTGCCGCGGGTCGATGCGCCGGGATATATCGACGAGCTGCTGGCCCTGTGTGCGGAGAAGCAGATCGCTCTGCTGGTGCCTCTGAATGATCACGAGCTGCCGCTGCTGGCCCGGGAGCAGGCGCGCTTTGCCGCCCTCGGTACTCGGGTACTGGTCTCCTCACTGGAGGTGATCGAGCTCGCCGCCGACAAGCTGGCCACGGCACGCTTTGCCGAGCAGATAGGACTGCTTGCCCCGAAGACCTATCACACGCTTGAGGCCGCCCTTACGGCCCTCGACTGCCACGAGATTCAGTTTCCCCTGATCATCAAGCCACGCTGGGGTAGTGCTTCGCTGGGGGTCGAACGGGTCGAGGATCGTGAAACGCTGGTGTTGGCCTGGCGCTGGAGCCAGCACCGCTTTCCGGCCCTGGGGTTGCGCCAGGACGCCGTTGACGGCAGTGGCCTGATCATTCAGTCCGCGCTGCCGGGGCAGGAGTATGGCCTCGATGTGGTCAACGATCTGTCGGGGCGCTATCGCGCGACCTTCGTCAAGCGCAAGCTGTCGATGCGGGCTGGTGAGACCGAACGTGCCATCACCGAGTCACATCCGGTGCTCGAGGCCGTGGGGGAGCGTCTGGCACAGGCGCTGGGGCATATAGGCAATCTCGACTGCGATCTCTTTTACGATGGCCAGCGGGTCTATCTGCTGGAGCTCAATCCGCGCTTTGGTGGTGGCTATCCCTTCAGTGCCGAAGCGGGGGCCGACGTGCCGGCGGCCTTGATCGCCTGGGCCCAGGGGCGGGAGCCCGCCTCCCGCTGGTGTGAACTGCGCGCCGGGGTGAGCGTGGCGAAGTGTGACCGCCTGGTGGAGATGGTGCAGATCAATAGACAGGCGGAGGTGGTCTCCCTGCCGGGGGCTGCGGAGGCGGTGGTGCTGCCGAGCGTATCGGGTGCCAGCCATTAGCTATCAGCCACCAAGGGAGCAGAGTGATGCGGGTCTGGACCGGTTTGGCTGTTTGGTCAGCGGGAGCGCTGGCGCTCACATTTCCTGGCAGCTATCTGGCCTTCATCATTCTATTGAGCATGGCCATTCCGGTGTTCGGGTGGTCGTTGACCCGGTTATGGGATTATGCCCTGCCCATGGTGCTGCCGGTTGTCTGTGCCCTGTTCGCGTTCCTGTGGATGTTGGGCAGTAGCTGGCACGGCGAGACGCTTCAGGCGTTCCAGCTGGTGTGGCCGACCATGCTGATGGCCCCCATGCTACTGGTGCTATTACGATTTCCTCCCGCTTCCGCGTGGTTCTGGGCCGGTGCATTGAGCGGTGGGGTGGCGAGCGGTGTCTCGAGTCTATGGCAGCGTGTCGTCTGGCATGAGATGCGCTCCGAAGGATCAGGTAACCTGAATGCGATTCTCTATGGCAACTTCAGCCTGCTGCTGGCGATGTTCTGCCTGGCCGGCCTGGGCTGGGCCTGGGGGTATCGGCGCTCCTCACTCTGGACAGTGGCGTTGCTGATGGGCGCCGGTGGGGGACTGCTGGGGTCGATCCTCTCGGGCACCCGAGGCGGCTGGGTGACCCTGCCGGCTCTGCTGGGGGTGTTGTGGTGGGTCCATGGCCGGGGCCTCAGGCGGACTCAGACGTTGTCATTGGTGTCGGGGGGCGTGCTGGCGCTCGCGCTGGTGATCATGTTGCCTCAGACCGGTGTTCAGCAACGCATCGCCGGTGGACTGGAGCATGCGACTCGCTATCTGCAGGGCGAGCGGAGCGTGGAGACCGGTGCGCGGCTCGAGATATGGCGCGGTGCGATCATGCTGATCGCCGAACGGCCCGTATATGGCTGGGGCTCACGGGAGTCGCGAGTGGAACTGGAGCGCCTGGGAGCCGATGGGCAGCTTGATCCCAGGGTGGCGGGTTATGCCCATGCCCATAGTGACCTTCTGGATGCCTGGGTACGACGGGGCCTGCTGGGGGTGCTGGCACTGTTGATGCTCTATCTCGTGCCGGTTGTGCTGTTCTGGACAGGACTCGGTGACAGCTGTCCCCGGCGTCGAGCCCTGGCCACCTGTGCCGTGCTGTTGGTGCTGGGAAGCTTTGGCTTCGGGCTGAGCTACAGCTTCATGTTCTATCCGGTGGGGGTCACCCTTTACACGGGCTGGCTCTGCGTGCTGTGGGGGCTCTACTGTGTGCCGGCTAGCCATGCCGATTATTGAGCCCGGATGCCGTCCACTGAGCAGGAGCCATCTTCACCGGATCCTGGTCACCCTCCACAGAGCCTAAGGTGCCGTCAACGGTCGGCGTCGTCGCGCAGCTCATGGGCGAAGCAGGGAGGCGAGCTGGGCTCCCTGTCCGCCGCGTCCTCCTCGTGAAGGGCGTAGAGCAGTCGCTCCTTGAGAAGCGGCAGCGGCGAGGCGTCGAGATCGCGCTCGGCGGTGAGCAGGGTGAGGGCGCCGCGATAACGGACCTGGCGCATCAGCGGCAGCAGCCGTTCGGGGTGGTCGCGCAGCTCGCCGCGATAGCGCACGGCGAACACGGTCTGGCTGATCTCCCCCCGCTGATACTGACGCCTGAGCGCCGGACTCGGCGAGGCGTCGCGGTACCAGTCGTCAAGCGCCAGCGCTTCCCGTGACCGCCCCCGGGGCCACAGTCGATCCACCAGCACCCGGGCGCCGTCCCGGGGCTCGGCGGGCTGGGCGATGCCCTTGATCTCGATGTGATAGCTCATTCGCTTCTCCTCGCTCCTCGCTCCTCGCTCCTCGTCCCTCGCTTCCTCGCCCCTCGCTTCCTCGTTCCTCGCTTCCTCGTTCCTCGCTTCCTCGTTCCTCGCTTCCTCGTTCCTCGCTTCCTCGTTCCTCGCTTCCTCGCTATTCGCTCAGCCGCTCCAGGGCCTCACGACTGTGCGACTGCCAGCGTCCGGGTAGCGCGGCGGCACGCGTCAGGGCCTCGAGGGCCTCTGCTCGGCGTCCGGCGGCTTCCAGGGCGAGCCCCAGGTTGAGCCACGCCGGGGCAAGCGATTCGTTCGCCGCCGCGGCATTACCGAAGGCGCTGATGGCGCCTTCGAGATCGCCGGCGGCATGGCGGGCATTGCCGAGGCCGAAATGGGCCATGGCGTTGTGCGGGTAACGCGCCGCCAGTGCCTCCCAGGCGGGCAGCGCCGCTTCGCTACCCTGTACTCCCTCGAAGTCGCCGATCGCCTGCAGCGCTGCCTCGGCGCCGATGGTGGCCGGCAGCTCCCCGGGGGGAAGCGCCACGAAGGCCCAGCGATCGCTACGGGCCCAGGTGGCGTCGAAGCGCTTGAACGACTCCTTGCGCCCGGCCTCCATGCCGCTATGGAGGATCAGCGTTTCCTCCTGCAAATCGTAGCCGATGGCCACGGCGTAGTGCCACAGGGGCCAGGCGGGCAGGGAGAGGTTCTGCATCACCACGACCGGATGACCGGCATCGAGCTCGCTCAGCAGCGTCTCGAAGCGACCCTCGATCACGAAGGGAATCCTGCCATTGCGGCGCACCGTGGCGAGCATCTCGGGCTGCACGCTACCCTCGCGGCCGGGGGTAAAGACCTGGGGAATCAGGGTGTCGACGTCGGTTGCCACGCCGTCATGCTGCAGCACCATGGTCAGTGAGGCGGGCCCACACTGATAGTCGCGCTGGCCATGGAAGGGCATATCGTCGATCAGCACTCGCGGGGCTATCGCGCTACGGGTGGCGTCATCGAGACGTGGGGTGGTCGCACAGCCGGCGAGCAACAAAAGCAGCAGTACCAACGCAAGAACGCCCGCGGGGCGGGCGTTCCTGTTGCTGGTCGGCTGCCCTGAAAGGCAGTCGATCATGATCACACCCACTCAGCGCGTGAAGGGGTAGACGTTGGTCAGGCCGAGGATGTCGGTGACCAGCAGGATCACGAAGACGGCGAACAGCGCGCCGACCACGCTGGCGCCGGCGGGCATCTGGTCGAGGCGCTCGGCCATCTGGGCGGCCTCGGCGTCGGAGAGCGCGGCGACACGGGCCTCGACCTCGGCGGGGTCCACGCCCTGGGCGACCAGCTGCTCGCGCACGTCATCGCGGGCCAGCACGGCATGGATCCGCTCGCGATCCGACTGGCTACGCTCCGCGGCGAGAGCCTCCTGGGTGGTGATCATGCCGCCGGCGGGAGCCGGGGCGGCGACGACCGGCAGGCTGCCCAGCATCAGGGCGAGGATCAGCAGGGGGCTGAGGTAGTGGTAGAGCTTCTTCATGATGGCGGTGTTCCTTTTCTTCGTATGGGTCTTCGTGTGGATTTCCGGCTCCTGGAGTGGCCACGCGTCGCGTCCCGGCGAGCGAGTGGCGTCACGATGATACGCGCCCAGTATAGAATGAAATGGTGTGAAATTTCATACCCTTGCTGCTTAAGGTAAGGGTTATCGTAGGTAGCTCGGTAGCTCGGGGCTGATCTGGCGACAAGTCTGCGAGGAGGCGCTGTAAATACCTCCCTGTACGCTACCTCGGCCCTGCAGCGCTCTCGCGTCCTGCTCCGCTTGCAGGTCCGGTGCTGGCCATCCATGGCCAGCCCGTTCGGAGCAGTGCTCCTCACCCCTGGTCCTCGGACCTCCTCTTCGACTTGCCCCCAGCGCCCCTTGGTTTCAGTAACTGCAATAGATCTGTGTTTAAGAGTCAACTGATACGGTAGGAGGAGGGCAGTTCGGCGAGCAGGCCGCGGCCGCCGGCCAGGGTCAGCGCCAGGTCATGAAGGCCATCCTGGAGGGGCAGGGCGGAGGCGCCCTTGATGGAGAGGTCCAGCCGCTGGGCAAACAGCAGCAGCTTGTGCAGGCGCTTGACCGGCAGGCGGGCGAGGGCCTGCTGATAGGCCGGGCGGCGTTTCTCGAAGATGGCCGGCTTCTGCGCCTTGCAGGCGTGGTCGAAGCTCTGGCCCTGGTCGAGGTGCTGATGCAGGGAGAGCAGGGTACGCAGCTCCCGGGTCAGGGCCCACAGCACGATGGGGGGCTCCACCCCTTCGCCGGCGAGGCCAGCCATGATGCGGGCGACCCGCGAGCGCTCACCCTTGAGGCAGGCGTCCACCAGGGTGAAGACATCGAAGCGCGCGCTGTCCTCCACGCCGCCGGCGACCTCGCGGGGGGAGACCCGGGCGCCGGCGGGCAGCAGCAGGGCGAGCTTCTGCAGCTCCTGGTCGGCGGCCAGCAGGTTGCCCTCGGTGCGCTCACCCAGCAGGCGGGCGGCATCGAGATCGAGGTTGAGGCCGTGGCGAGAGGCACGATCGCGCAGCCAGAAGCCCAGCCGCGAGACATCCACCGGCCACACCGGTACGAACAGGCCCGCCTTGTCGAGCGCCTGGAACCAGGCACTCTTCTGCTGGCGGAAGTCGAGCTTGCCCATGGCCAGCAGCAACACGTTGTCGCTGCCCTTCATCTCCTCGGCATAGGCCTTGAGTGCCTTGGTGCCCTCCTGGCCGAGGTTGCTGCCGGAGAGGCGCAGCTCGATCAGCTTGGCGCTGGCGAACAGCGACATGCTGGCCGAGGCTTCGTGGAGGCGTCCCCAGGCGAAGTTGCCTTCGACATGCAGGATCTCGCGCTCCTCGATGCCCCGTGAACGCGCGGAGGCGCGCACGGCGTCGCAGGCTTCCATATGCTGCAGGGGCTCTTCGCCGGCGACGATCACCACCGGCGGCAGCTTCTTCGCCAGGGCGTCGGCCAGCTTGTCGGGGAAGACCTTCATGACAGGCTGCGCAGTCGCTCGATCAGCTGGCGGGCGGCCTCCTCGAGCAGTTCCTCACGCACGGTGTCGCGACGCTCCTCGCGGCCCAGCAGGTCGCCATCATCCACGCTGTAGCGGCGGGTGACTTCGAGGCGCTGCTGGTCGAGCAGATAGGCGCCATCGGCACGCTGTACCGAGAAGGGAGCGACGAGCCGCATCTCCTCGTCCCGCGGCCCCGACTCCAGCACGCTGACGCGACGCTGGCGAATATCGGGCCTGCCCAGGTTGAGAATCCGGTCGGCGCCGTCATGGACCCGGGTGCCGGCGGCGACCAGGCGCTGCTCGACCCGCCTGGCCAGGTCGCTGTCGGTCCCCGCCAGGGCGAGCTCGCTCAGCGGTGCCGATGGAGTGTTCAGGCCGCGCAGCTGAAAGCCGCAGCCGGCGAGAACCAGGCCGGCAGTGCCGACCAGGCCCAGGGTGAGGAAGGAGCGTCGCTGCATGGCTTAGCCCACCACGATATTGACCAGCTTGCCCGGCACCACGATCACCTTGCGGACCGTCTTGCCCTCGGTGTGGCGCTGGACGTTGTCGGAGGCGAAGGCCGCGGCCTCGGCGGTGGCCTTGTCGGCATCGGCGGGCACCTCGATGCGGGCCCGCAGCTTGCCGTTGACCTGCACGACCAGCTCGATGGTGTCGCGGGCCAGGGCGCTCTCGTCGAGCGCCGGCCAGCTGGCATCGATCACCGGCTCGGCATGACCCAGCGCCGCCCACAGCGCATGGCAGGCGTGGGGGGTGATGGGGGCGAGCAGCAGCACGCAGGCCTCCACGGCCTCGCGCGCCACGGCGAGATCCTGAGGCGAAGGCGCGTCGCTCTGCTTCTGGAACTGGCCGATGGCGTTGGTCAGCTCCATCACCGCGGCGATGGCGGTGTTGAAGGTGGTGCGTCGGCCGATATCGTCACCCGCCTTCTTGATGGTCTCGTGGGTCTTGCGACGCAGCTCGCGCTGGGGGTCATTCAGGCTGGCGACGTCCAGCGTGCCGGGCTGGCCCGCCTCGAGGTGCTCGCCGACCAGGCGCCACAGGCGCTTGAGGAAGCGATGGGCCCCCTCGACGCCGGCATCGGACCACTCCAGGGACTGCTCCGGCGGGGCGGCGAACATCATGAACAGGCGAACGGTGTCGGCGCCGAAGCGGTCGATCATCGACTGGGGGTCGACGCCGTTGTTCTTCGACTTGGACATCTTCTCGATGCCGCCCATCTCCACCGGCAGGCCGTCCTCGATCAGCACCGCGCTGACCGGGCGACCCTTGTCGTCGCGCTTGACCTCGACGTCGGCGGGGTTGAACCACTGCTTGCCGCCGTTCGCTTGTGGCCGGTAGTAGGTCTCGGCGATCACCATGCCTTGGGTCAGCAGGCGCTGGAAGGGCTCGTCGACGTTGACCATCCCCAGGTCGCGCATCAGCTTGGTGAAGAAGCGCGCGTAGAGCAGGTGCAGGATGGCGTGCTCGATGCCGCCGATATAGAGGTCGACCGGCAGCCAGTAGTCGGCGCGCTCGTCGAGCATCGCCTCCTGGTTGTCGGCGCAGCAGAAGCGCGCGAAGTACCAGGAGGACTCCATGAAGGTGTCGAAGGTATCGGTCTCGCGCACCCAGCCGTCGCCCAGGTCGGAGAACGCCGGCATGCGCTTGAGCGGCGAGCCGGTGGCGTCCACGGTGACCTCCATGGGCAGGGCGACCGGCAGCTCCTCATCGCTGAGCGGCTCGGTCTGGCCCTCGGGCCCGTACTTGACCGGGATGGGCGCGCCCCAGTAGCGCTGGCGTGCCACGCCCCAGTCGCGCAGACGGTAGTGAGTCTTGACCTCGCCGCGGCCGAGTTCGGCAAGCTTCGCGGCGATGGCGTCGAAGGCCGCCTCGAAGTCGAGGCCGTCGAACTCGCCGGAGTTGATCAGGATGCCGTGCTCGTCATGGGCGCCTTCGGAGAGATCCGGCGCCTGGCCGTTCTCATCGGCGATCACCGGCTCGATGGCGATTCCGTATTTGGTGGCGAACTCCCAGTCGCGCTGGTCATGGGCGGGTACCGCCATCACCGCGCCGGTTCCGAACTCCATCAGCACGAAGTTGGCCACATAGACCGGCACCTCGCGGCTGCTGAGGGGATGCACCGCCAGATGGCCGGTGGGCATGCCCTTCTTCTCGCGGGTGGCGAGCTCCGCCTCGCTGGTGCCGCCCTGGGCGCACTCCTCGCGGAAGGCGGCCAGCTCGGTGTTGCTCTCGGCGGCCTGGCGGGCCAGCGGGTGGTCGGCGGCCACCGCCACATAGGTCACCCCCAGCAGGGTGTCGGGGCGGGTGGTATAGACCGATAGCGGCTCCTGAGTAGTCCCATCTTCAGACTTGATGTCAAAGCTCAGCTCCACGCCGCGGGACTTGCCGATCCAGTTGCGCTGCATGGTCTTGACCTGCTCGGGCCACTCGATGCTGTCGAGATCGGCCAGCAGCTCGTCGGCGTAGTCGGTGATGCGCAGGAACCACAGCGGGATCTCCTTGCGCTCGACCAGGGCGCCGGAGCGCCAGCCGCGGCCGTCGATCACCTGCTCGTTGGCGAGCACGGTCTGGTCCACGGGGTCCCAGTTGACCGTGGACATCTTCTTGTAGACCAGTCCCTTCTCCACCAGCTTGGCGAAGAACCACTGCTCCCAGCGGTAGTAATCCAGATCGCAGGTGGCGAACTCGCGGCTCCAGTCATAGGCGAAGCCCAGGGCCTTGAGCTGCTGGCGCATGTAGTCGATGTTGGCGTAGGTCCATTCGGCCGGGGGGACCTGGTTCTGGATCGCGGCGTTCTCGGCCGGCATGCCGAAGGCGTCCCAGCCCATGGGCTGCAGCACGTTCTTGCCCTGCATGCGCTGGTAGCGAGAGACCACGTCGCCGATGGTGTAGTTGCGCACGTGCCCCATGTGTAGCTTGCCGCTGGGGTAGGGGAACATCGACAGGCAGTAGAACTTCTCGCGGGTGGCATCCTCCACCGCCTTGAAGCACTGGTTCTTTTCCCAGAACTGCTGGGCGTCGCGTTCGATCTCTTGGGGCTTGTACTGTGCGTCCATCGCTGTCAACGGGTACCTTGGCTATCGGTTCGGCGCGCCGGGGGCGCACGCTCGAATGGCTTGTCCGGCGTCATGTTGCCTGTGCATGCTGGTGACAAGGCGTTGAACTGACGGCGGGAAGTCGTCTAAATGGTAGGGAGAGGATACCCCAGCACGGCCTTGCCCGGCTACGTTGGGGCTCGGCGTTTCCCCATTCGCATATCGAGGAGAGCACCATGAGTGATTCACACAAGGAGCACGAGGAACGCCACCTGCGCCAAGGCTATGAGCGGATGCTGGACCGCCTGCGCGAGGGGGCCCGGGAGCTGACCTGGGAGAACCTGCAGAAGGAGCTGGACGACGCGGTGGAGTTCGAGGCCGAGCTCGAGGAGTTCACCAAGGACGAGCTGTCGCTGCTGCGCGCCTGGGTGGAGCGCGATCTCAAGGATATGCGGCGCTATCTGAATGCCGGCGGCGAGGGCGTGGCGGCCTGGCTCGGCATCGATCTTTCGGCGTTGTCACGGCAGGTGAGCGAGTCGCTGCTCTCGATTGCCGACCGTAGCGTGGTGGAGCGTGAGCGCTTCGAGGAGGAGCTCGAGGCGGCCCGCGCCGATTACTGCGAAGGGGAGATGGCGGTGCCCGGTCGGCTGGCCTGCGTGCACTGCGATGCCGAGGTCGACCTGCCCGAGCTGACCCGCATCGAGCCCTGCCACCAGTGTGGTCATCGCTTCTTTCGGCGGGTGTCGCAGTAGGAGCGAGGGGCGAGGTTCGAGGTTCGAGGGTCGAGGGTTGAGGGGCGAGGGGCGAGGGGCGAGGGGCAAGGAGCACCCTAGACCCCCTTGCTCCTGTTATAGCCACGCATCCAGCACCACGACTCCCGCGACGGCCAACGTGGCGAGCACGGCGGCATAGCCCAGGTTCTGGCGCGTCATGCGGGTGCCGCTGATGCCGTAGCGGCCCTGCAGCGAGAGGTTGATGCCCGAGAGGGGGCCCACTGAAGTGCCCACCGCCCAGGCGGCGAGGGCGATAAAGGCGAACAGCGTCTGGCGCTCGCCACTCAGGTCGAGCATCGAGGCGAGTACCGAGACGCCGATGATGGGGTGCAGCCCGGCCACGGCGCTGGCCACGATGCCGAGGAAGCTGGCGATGGCCTGGGGGGCACCGAAGTGCGCGAAGAGCTGCCAGTCGTTGCCGGTGGCGGCGCCGATAAAGCTCGATAGCCCCTGGGTGAGCAGCCCCGCGCAGAGGAAGAGCGAGATCTCGCCGCGCATCGCCGGCAGCCGTTCCAGGGCGTGGTTGCGCACCCGTGTCAGGGTCCAGCGCGGGCCGCGGGGCAGGTTGCTGACCAGCGCCACCCCGGGCAGCAGGAAGGTGATGATGCTGACGATGGAGAGCCATGGGGTCAGGCCGAAGTGGAACAGCATCACCAGCACCGCCATGATCACGGGCATCAGCAGGCTGCGTGGCGACAGCGAGTAGCCGGCCACCCGGTCCAGGTCGAAGCGCCGGGAGAGGTCGAGCAGCGAGAGGGTGCCGGCGGCCAGGGCCAGGGGCAGGCCCAGGGCGAGGATGGTGGCATACTCCATCTGCGGGGCCAGGGTCATCACCACCCCCATGGAGGCGAAGAAGGGCGACCACAGCGCGGCGGCGGAGATGCCGCGATTGAGGGCCAGCAGCTGCGGCATGCTCAGCTCGCCATGCCGGCGCAGGCGGTCGCCGATCATGAAGATGGTGGAGAGGTTGAGGATGGCGCCGAGCAGGTGCACCCCGAGCCAGGTGCCGGCGGTGCCGCGTCGTCCCGTCACGGCGCTGCCGGGTGGCGGCGCATGCCCCTGGCGGGTGCCGATCAGGCCGATAAAGCTCACCCCGACCAGCATGGCCACCACATAGGTATTGCCATCCAGCATATGCACCCAGGCGATCTCGGCGTCGTAACGCAGCGCGGCGGCGAGCAGCAGCGTCACTCCCACGCCGGCCAGGACGCTGGCCTGGCGCCGATTGCTGCGCTTGAGATCCGGCCATAGCAGGGCCACCGCCAACCAGAAGGCGACACTGACCGCCGGCAGCATCACCGGCAGCCCCGCCAGGCGCAGGATCTGCAGTACCAGGCCGGTGAGGATCAGGCCACCGGCGAGCCGATGGCGCAGCGGTGTCGGAGAGGCAGGGCGAGCGGAGGGGGGCTTGGGCACGGGCAGGGCTCCTGGCTAGTCGGCTAGCAGTCTAACGAATCCTGCGCTGCCGTGCCGCTCAGGGGCTCGCGTGACGCCTCCAGCGCCGCCAGCATGGCCCGCGCGGCATTGGAGAGGGTGCGGTTGCGATGCACCAGATAGCCCAGCGGACGATGGATCGGCGGGTGGTCGACCGCCAGTTCGTGCAGCTCGCCGGCCACCAGGCGCTCCGGCAGCAGGCTCCAGCCCAGACCGATGGCGGTCATCATCTTGAGGGTCTCCAGATAGTTGGTGGAGAGGGCGACCGGCAGGCGCAGGCCGGCGGCTTCGAAGCGTGTCTCGATCAGCTCGCGGGTAAAGGTCTGTGGCCCCGGCAGCACGGCGTCGAAGTCGCATAGCTCGTCGAGGGCCAGGCGCTGGCGCCGGGCCAGCGGGTGGTCATGGGCGCAGACGAAGCAGAGACGGTCGACCCATAGCGGCACGGCCTCGAGCTGAGGGTCCGGATGAGGCGCCAGGGTGACCACGGCGATCTCAAGCGAGCCATCCAGCACGCCCTGATAGGCCTCCTCGGAGTCGAGGAAGTGCAGGTCGAGGCGCACGTCGGGGTGGTCCCGGGTATAGGCCTTGAGCAGCGGCGGCAGGCGATGCAGGCCGATATGGTGGCTGGTGGCCAGGGTCAGGCTGCCGCCCACGGCACCGGCCAGGTTGCCCAGGGCGCGGCGGCTGTCGCTGACCATCACCAGGATCTCCCTGGCGCGGGGCAGCAGCACCCGGCCCGCCTCGGTCAGGGTGACGCGCCGACCGATGCGGTCGAACAGCCGGGCGTCGATCTGGGCCTCGAGCACGGCGATGCGCTTGCTGACCGCCGGCTGGGTCAGATGCAGCTGCTCCGCCGCGCGTGAGAAGCTGCCGCTATCGGCCACGGCGAGAAAGGCCTGCAGGCTCTGGGTATCCACGGCGCCTCCATTTCGAATTCCATAAAGGAATGCAATCCATAAATAACATGAATTGATTTTATGGGCGAGGGACGGGAAACTGGCCCTAAAGCGCCAAGACTGGAGCGTCGTGGGGTCAGGCCCCCTTGACCGGCTGGAGCGGCGCCGGGGATAGGCCGAAGCGGGGGTCCTATGCCAGGGGTGAGAAGCACTGCTTCGAACGGGCTGGCCATGGATGGCCAGCACTGGCCCTGCAAGCGGAGCAGGACGCGAGAGCGAAGCAGGGCATCGGTAGCGTACAGGGAAGTATTCACAGCGCCCCCGCAGAGGCCTGTCGCCGGAAAAGCCGCTCCTGGAAGGTGTGTCAAGGCGCTTCCAAGACCGACTAAAAAAGCACAGGGCCGCAGGGCCCGGGAGAAACGATATGGCAGGCCAGACACTCTACGACAAGCTGTGGTCGCAGCATCTCGTCAAGGAGCGCGATGACGGTACCGCGCTGATCTACATCGACCGTCAGCTGCTCCATGAGGTGACCTCGCCCCAGGCCTTCGAGGGGCTGCGCCTGGCGGGCCGCAAGCCGTGGCGCATCGATGCCAATCTGGCCACGCCCGACCACAACGTGCCGACCACCCTCAAGGAGCGCGCCGAGGGCAATGCCGGGATCAAGGATCCGGTATCACTGATCCAGGTGCAGACTCTCGATGACAACTGCAGCGAGTTCGGCATCGAGGAGTTCAAGATCAACGACCCGCGCCAGGGCATCGTGCATGTGGTGGGGCCGGAGCAGGGCGCGACCCTGCCGGGCATGACCGTGGTCTGCGGCGATTCCCATACCGCTACCCATGGCGCCTTCGCCGCGCTGGCGCACGGCATCGGCACCTCGGAGGTGGAGCATGTGCTCGCCACCCAGTGCCTGCTGGCCCAGAAGATGAAGAACATGCAGGTGCGTGTCGAGGGCGAGCTCGGCACCGGCGTCACCGCCAAGGACGTGGTGCTGGCGATCATCGGCAGGATCGGCACCGCCGGCGGCACCGGCTACGCCATCGAGTTTGCCGGCAGCGCCATCGAGAGCCTCTCCATGGAGGGGCGCATGACGGTGTGCAACATGGCCATCGAGGCGGGTGCGCGGGTCGGCCTGATCGCCGTCGACGACAAGACCATCGACTACCTGCGCGACCGTCACTACGCCCCCAAGGGCGAGCAGTGGGAGGCCGCGGTGGCCGACTGGCGCGGGCTGGTCTCCGACGCGGAGGCCGAGTTCGACAAGGTGGTGACCCTGGAGGCCGCCGAGATCGAGCCTCAGGTGAGCTGGGGCACCAGCCCCGAGATGGTCACCGGCATCTCCGGCGAGGTACCCGACCCGGCCGCCCAGAGCGACGACAGCGTGCGCAATGGCTATACGCGGGCACTGGAGTATATGGGGCTTGAGCCGCGCCAGAAGATCACCGATATCCGCCTCGACAAGGTGTTTATCGGCTCCTGCACCAACTCGCGCATCGAGGATCTGCGTGAGGCGGCCAAGGTGGCTCGCGGCAAGAGGGTGGCCGACTCCATCCAGCTGGCCATGGTGGTGCCGGGCTCCGGCCTGGTGAAGCGTCAGGCCGAGGCCGAGGGGCTCGACCAGATCTTTATCGAGGCGGGCTTCGAGTGGCGCGAGCCGGGCTGCTCCATGTGTCTGGCCATGAACGCCGACAAGCTGGGTGCCGGCGAGCACTGCGCCTCCACCTCCAACCGCAACTTCGAGGGCCGTCAGGGCTACGGGGGGCGTACCCACCTGGTCAGCCCGGCGATGGCCGCCGCCGCTGCCATCGCGGGACACTTCGTGGATGTCCGCGAGTTTGTCAACGATGGCGCTGCCAATGACGACGCCCAGGCGCAGGAGGCCTGAACCATGAACAAGTTTGAACGCACCACCGGCATCGTCGCGCCCCTCGATCGGGCCAACGTCGACACCGACCTGATCATTCCCAAGCAGTTTCTGAAGTCGATCAAGCGCACCGGCTTCGGCGTCAATCTGTTCGACGAGCTGCGCTACCTCGACGAGGGGTATCCTGGCCAGGACTGCTCCCAGCGCCCGCTGAATCCTGACTTCGTGCTCAATCGGCCGCGCTATCAGGGGGCCAGCGTGTTGCTGGCGCGCCGCAACTTCGGCTGTGGCAGCTCTCGCGAACACGCCCCCTGGGCGCTGGAGGACTTCGGCTTTCGGGTGGTGATCGCGCCGAGCTTCGCCGATATCTTCTACAACAACGCCTTCAAGAACGGCCTGCTGCTGGTGACCCTGCCCGAGGAGACGGTGGCGCGCCTGTTCCAGGAGGTCGAGTCCAATGAAGGTTATGCCCTGGACGTGGACCTGGAGAACCAGCGCATCACCACGCCCTCCGGCGAGGTCATCGAGTTCGAGGTGGATGCCTTCCGCAAGCACTGCCTGCTCGAGGGGCTCGACGATATCGGCATCACCCTGAAGGATGAGGATGCCATTCGCGCCTTCGAGGCGAAGCATCGTGAAGCTCGCCCGTGGCTGTTCCGCGACGGCGCCGAGGCCTGATAGTTCTTGCACCTGCTGGCGGGAAGCGGGGCTGATCCGCGACGCCGCCGAGGTTTTACATTTTTAAGCACTTGCCGCCGGACCGCGGGGCTGATCCGGCGGCAGGCCTACGAGGAGGCGCTGTGAATACCTCCCTGTACGCTACCGACGCCATCCCTGGCGTAGGACCTCCTCTACGGCCTGCCCCCGGCGCCCCGCTGCGGTGTCGGCGGTAATCTCACAAGGAAGCAAAAATGACGCAGAAGATTCTGGTACTGCCGGGCGATGGCATCGGCCCCGAGATCACCGCCCAGGCCAGCCGCATCCTGGCCGCCTGCCAGGCCCGCGGCCTGGATGTCGAGATCGAGGAGGGGCTGCTGGGCGGTGGCGCCTATGACGCTCACGGCGAGCCGTTGCCCGCCGAGACCCTCGAGAAGGCCAGGGCCGCCCGCGGTATCCTGCTCGGTGCGGTCGGCGGACCCAAGTGGGACACCATCGAGGATCTTGCCAAGCGGCCCGAGAAGGGGCTGCTGGGCTTGCGCAAGGAGCTCGGGCTGTTCGGTAACCTGCGACCGGCCATCACCTATCCCCAGCTGGCCGAGGCCTCGAGTCTCAAGCGTGAGCTGGTCGCCGGCCTCGATATCATGATCGTGCGCGAGCTGACCGGCGGCATCTACTTCGGTCAGCCGCGCGGCATCGAGGAGCGCGATGGTCAGCGCGTCGGCTTCAACACCTACGTCTACAGCGAGAGCGAGATCGAGCGTATCGGGCGGGTCGCCTTCGAGCTGGCGCAGAAGCGCGGCAGGAAGCTCTGCTCCGTGGACAAGGCCAATGTGCTCGAGGCCACCATCCTGTGGCGCGAGGTGATGGAGCGGCTGGCGCCGGAGTACCCGGATGTCGAGCTCTCCCATATGTACGTCGACAATGCCGCCATGCAGCTGGTGCGCGAGCCCAAGCAGTTCGATGTGGTGGTCACCGGCAACATGTTTGGCGATATCCTCTCCGACGCGGCCGCCATGCTGACCGGCTCCATCGGCATGCTGCCCTCGGCCTCGCTCAACGAGTCAGGCCAGGGCATGTACGAGCCCTGCCATGGCAGTGCCCCGGACATCGCCGGCCAGAACGTGGCCAATCCCCTGGCAACCATCCTCTCGGTGGCCATGATGCTGCGCTACTCTCTCGACGCGCCGGCCCTGGCCGCGCAGATCGAAGAGGCCGTGGGCAAGGTGCTCGACGAGGGGCTGCGCACCGCCGATATCGCCTCCGAGGGCACCCGTACCGTCTCCACCAGCGAGATGGGCGATGCGGTGCTGGCCGCCTTCGAGGCGCTGTAGGGTCGAGGTTCGAGGTTCGAGGTTCGAGGATCAAGGGGCGAGGGGTGAGGTTCGAGGGGTCCCTCGTCCCTTGTCCCTCGCCCCTGTATACTAATGGCCACATTCTATTTCTGGAGGACTTCACATGTTGAAAGTCGGTTTCGTTGGTTGGCGCGGCATGGTGGGCTCGGTACTCATGCAGCGCATGGTCGAGGATGGTGACTTCCAGGGCATCGAGCCGGTCTTCTTCACCACCTCCCAGGTCGGCCAGGCCGGTCCCGACGTAGGCGTGGACGTTCCGCCGCTCAAGGATGCCTTCGACCTCGACGCGCTCAAGGCGCTGGATGTGGTCGTCACCTGTCAGGGCGGCGATTACACCAAGAAGGTCTATGCCGATCTGCGCCAGGGTGGCTGGAAGGGCTACTGGATCGATGCCGCCAGCACCCTGCGCATGGAGGACGAGGCCACCGTCGTGCTCGACCCGGTCAACCGTGGCGTCATCGACGCGCAGCTGGCCAAGGGTGCCAAGACCTTCGTCGGCGGCAACTGCACCGTCAGCCTGATGCTGATGGGACTCGGCGGGCTGTTCGAGGCCGACCTGATCGAGTGGATGACCTCCATGACCTATCAGGCGGCGTCCGGCTCCGGTGCCAAGCATATGCGTGAACTGCTCAACCAGATGGGCGGTCTGCGTGACAGTGTCGCCAACGAGCTGGCCGACCCGGCCAGTGCCATCCTCGATATCGACCGCAAGGTCACCGCGGCGATGCGCTCCGGCGAGTTCCCGACCGACAACTTCGGCGCACCGCTGGCCGGCAGCCTGCTGCCGTGGATCGACAGCAAGCTCGACAACGGCCAGAGCCGCGAGGAGTGGAAGGGCTCCGTCGAGACCAACAAGATCCTCGGTCTTCAGGACAACCCCATTCCCATCGATGGTCTCTGTGTGCGTATCGGCGCGATGCGCTCCCACAGCCAGGCCTTCACCATCAAGCTGAAGAAGGATGTGCCCCTCGACGAGATCGAGGACCGTCTCGCCAGGCATAATGAGTGGGTCAAGGTCGTGCCCAACGAGAAGGAGGCGACCATTCGTGATCTGACGCCGGCCGCTGCCACCGGTACCCTGACCGTACCGGTGGGGCGTCTGCGCAAGCTGGCCATGGGCGGTGAGTATCTTTCCGCCTTCAGCGTGGGTGACCAGCTGCTGTGGGGGGCCGCCGAGCCGCTCAAGCGGATGTTGATGATCCTCAAGCAGCAGTAACGCTTCGTTGTAACCATAGCCGTACGATGGCGGGGAGCCTCCCTTGAGGCTCCCCGCTCTATTTATTGAATCATCGCAGACTGACGTGAACCCTGTAGATAGGAAGGTTGCTCTACTACCCACTGGGGGGGGCACTACCCTGTGGGAGGCCGGGTTCTCCGGGGGTTGGCACCACCCCGTGGGAGGCCGGGTTTCCCGGGCGATGGCGCCGACAGGCGCCTTGGTAATGTTGCTCAGTATTGTGCCTTTACCGGGAGGCCTTCGGCCTCCATTCGCCCGGCAGAGCCGGCCTCCCACAATGAGTCTGGCCTCCCACAATGAGTCTGGCCTCCCACAATGAGTCTGGCCTCCCACAATGAGTCCGGCCTCCCACAATGAGCTCAGCCCCCCCCACACAATGAGCTCGGCCCCCAATGCTCACTGCCGAACGGATTTACGCCAGTTTGCGAAAATCCATTTATTTGCAGGTGGCTTGTCAAGGGCTAAAGGTTGAGGCTACGGGGCGCATAGGTATCAGGTTTATGGTACACAGAGAGTAAGACTCTATGGCATAACGGCTCTGCCTCGGCTGATACGACGTGTACGGTTCTGTCGTCGTTTGTAAGGGAATCACATGAAACGCAAGCTGACACTCGCCATGCTCTTCTCGCTCTCCGCCACTAGCCCCATGGCGCTGGCTGTGGGGCTGGGAGAGGTAGACGTGCGTTCGACCCTCAATGCGCCGCTGCGTGCCTCGGTGCCTCTGGTGGATGCCTCAGGCATCCAGCCGGAGTTGCTCAATGTCTCGGTGGCCAGCGAGCGGGCCTTTGCCGCGGCGGGCCTGGAGCGTACCCCGCTCGCCGCGAGCGTGAAGCTCAGCGTCGAGCGCCGTCAGGGGCGACTCCATGTCGACTTGATCACCCGGCGTCCGGTGCGTGAGCCGTGGCTCGACCTGCTGCTGCAGCTGGAGTGGCCGACGGGTCAGATGGTGCGCGAGGTCACGCTGCTGCTCGACCCCCCCAACTATGACGAGATGCCGGCGCTGGTGACCGGTAGCGCTCGCGGCGTGGCCTCTTCGGCGCCGTCTGCCGAGGAGCGCCAGGCTGCGTCCACTGCTGCTGCGGCGCCGTCCCGGTCGGCCTTCGCCTCGAATCGGGGGTCGACCTGGGTGCGCAGCGGCGACACGCTCTGGGGGGTGGCGGGTCGCCTGAGGCCGGATAGTGACATCACCATGAAGCAGATGATGGTGGCGCTGGTAGCGGCGAATCCTGAGGCCTTCCCTTCCGGCAATATCAACGCCATGCGCGCGGGCCTTGCTCTCTCGGTGCCTGATCGCGCCACCATCGTGGCCCGCTCTCCGGCAGAGGCCGAGCGTATCGTCGGCGCCATGAACCAGGCGTGGGCCAATCGCGGCAGCGGGGCCCCGGCGCGGGTGGCGCTGAACGATGCGCAGAGCGTAGCCGAGGGCGCCGTCGTCGCCGCCCAGGATGCCTCTCGGCAGGCTCAGGTTTCGTCTGAGGGTGCCTCCGTTGATGAGGCCGCCGCCGATAGGAGCGTCGCCCAGAGCGAACCTCCGGCGACCGAAGAGGATGGTGCGGTTGATGACGCCGGCCCCCGCCTGACCCTGCTGACCGATGCCCAGGTGGCGGCGGAGCAGGGGGGCGGCGCCGAGACGGCGGCTACGGCAGGGTCGGTAGAGGAGGGCGGTGACGGTGCCTTGGAGCGTTCGGCAGCGGAGCCGGGCGTGGAAGATGCTGCATCACGAGACGACGCCGACGTCGATGCCGAGTCCGAGGCGGCGCTCTATGCCGAGGGGCTCACCGAAGACCAGCGCCTATTGCGCCTGGAGGAGCGCTGGCGGCAGAGTCAGGCTCAACTGGAGGCGGTGCAGGCGGAGCGCAATGCGCTGGAGGAGGAGCTCGGCGATATGCGCGATGAGCTGTCGACGCTGCGCGATCAGCTGGCGTCGCTGACGGCCGGCGGCGCGGGTGTCGAGGGGCCAGGTGCCGGTGGGCTGGCAGCCGCTTCCGTCAATGAGCAGGAGACATCCTGGTGGGGAGGGGTCTATCCAGGCGAGTGGGATCGTAGCCTGGTGCTGGGTGGAGCCGGCCTGGCCGCGCTGCTGGGGCTGTGGCTGGCGCTGCGTTATCGTCGCCGCGACGGAAGAGAGGCAAGTGCCTCGGAGGCCGGCGTGGTGCGAGTGGCCACCCCCGGCGCGGCCTCGCCGCTGCAGGTTGGCGCTTCTCCATCGGGTGCGTCCATGTCGGGTGCGTCCATGTCGGGTGCGTCCATGTTGGGTTCCTCCATGGCGGCCTCGCCCAGCGGGTCTGGAATGAGCGCCACGCTTCCCCAGGCCGAAAGCATCAACGAAGCCGATATCTTTATCGCCTATGGGCGTTACGATCAGGCGCGCAAGCTGTTGGAGGGCAACCTCGAGCGTGAGCCCGAGCGTGACGATCTGCGCTTCAAGCTGCTCGGTGTCTATCTGGAGCTAGGCAGCTATCAGGCGGCCGAGCGCGAGGCGGAGGCGTTGATGGTGGGGGGCAGCCCCGCGATGGTCGAGAAGACCGAACAGCTGATGGCGGATTATGGCCTTGCCGCGGGGGCGGCGGCCGAGGAGCGTGGTGAGCGCGCCGACTTCGGTGAAGCGGCAGCCGTCGAGACCTGGGCCGAGCCTACCCATTTCGATGAAACGACGGACGATGAGGTTCGGGGCGGACGGGCCGACTTCGGTGAAGCGGCGGCCTTGCCGCCCAGGCTCTTCGACCAGTCAGCCGGCGATGAGGGCGCGGAGGAGAAGACGCAGCCGAGGATGGCCGCTCATGAAGCGCCCCCCACGGGTGGCGAGTCCAGTAGCGAGATTGGCGCAGGTCTCGTGTCCGAGCCGGAGCCAGGGCGCGAGCCGACGCTGGCGTCAGAGCCGATGCAGGAGCCAGAGCCGATGCAGGAGCCAGAGCCAGAGCCAGAGCCAGAGCCTGCCCGGGAGCCGAAAACGGCTGGTCGCTCCGCGCCCGAGACACCCTCGTCACCGTCCAGTGTGACGCGTGCCGGTCTCGATGGCAGCGGCGATATGCTCGAGTATTGCCCCCCCGTCCTCGACTCTCCTGCCGCCTCTCGCGAGGAGACGCCCATGCAGCCCAGTGTCGAATTTACCACCGAGGGGCTCGGGGTCGCCGAGAAGGGTGCCGGGCTCGAGGAGGGGGCGAGCCTGGATCGCGGTGATGTCGAGGCGCCTGCCGATCGGTCATTTGCCGATAATTGGGAGGTGGAAGAGGTTTCCTTCCCGCCGCTTCAGACGGATAATAGCGAGTTTTCCATCAGCGCTGCCCAGCGCCTGATCGATGCCGGTGAAGCGGGTCGGGCCCGGGAGCTTCTCGATGAGCTGAGTCGCAACGGCGACCCGGCGACTCGGGCAGATGCCTTGGCGCTGCTTAGACGACTGGATGCCTGATCACCGCATGACTCTTTTCCAACGCCTCGATGAACGCACCCCCATGACCGGACGCCTGGCCATGGGGGTCGAGTATGACGGCAGCGCCTACTGTGGCTGGCAACGTCTCAAGCACGCCCCCTCGGTGCAGGCCTCCCTCGAGGAGGCGCTGGGCAAGGTCGCCAGCCACAAGATAACGGTGCATGCCAGTGGGCGCACCGATTCGGGTGTTCATGCCACCCGTCAGGTCATTCACTTCGATGCGCCGGTGCCGCGCTCCCAGAAGGCCTGGGTATTCGGCACCAATGCCAATCTGCCACGGGATATCGCCGTGCGCTGGGTCACCGAGGTGCCCGACGCGTTTCATTCACGCTTCAAGGCGCTGGCGCGCCGCTATCGCTATGTGCTGCTCAATCAGCCGAGCCGCCCGGTGCTGGAGCGTGCCAACGTGACCTGGTGCCGCGACCCGCTGGATGCCGATGCCATGCACCGTGCCGCCCAGGTGCTGGTGGGCGAGCATGACTTCTCGAGCTTCCGTGCCGCCGGCTGTCAGTCCAAGACCCCCTGGCGCCATCTACACTTCATCGAGGTGCATCGTCACGGCCCCCTGGTGGTGGTCGATGTTCAGGGCAACGCCTTTCTGCACCATATGATCCGCAATATCGTCGGTGCCCTGGTAACGGTGGGGCGGGGCGAGCGTGGCGATGACTATCTGGCCGAGCTGATGACTCTGAAGGACCGCACCCTGGCCGATGTCACGGCGCCGGCCTGCGGTCTGCACTTCGTGGACTCGCTCTATGACGACCAGTGGGGGCTGCCCAGGGAGCCCCTGGGTCCCAATCTGCTCGCCTTCCTGGGAGAGTGGAGCGGTGAACGGACCCTTCCGGACTGCCCGATGGTCGAGTTCCGCCGTGGCCGGCCGCTGGCGCTCGACCGGGAGACGACATGATGCGCACCCGGGTGAAGTTCTGCGGGCTGACGCGCAATGAGGACGTGGAGGCCGCGGTGGCGGCGGGTGCCGATGCCCTCGGCTTCGTGCTCTGGCCAGGCAGCAAGCGCGCCATCGATGAGCAGAGGTTGGCCGAGCTGAGCGCACGGGTGCCGGCCTTCGTCACCCGGGTGGGGCTGTTCGTTGATGCCGAGCCCGAGTGGGTCGCACGCTGTGCACCCCA
This sequence comes from Halomonas icarae, assembly GCF_009901955.1. Lineage (GTDB taxonomy): Bacteria > Pseudomonadota > Gammaproteobacteria > Pseudomonadales > Halomonadaceae > Halomonas > Halomonas icarae. The sequence goes on from NZ_WUTS01000001.1 coordinate 449,034, forward strand.
CCTCGACCTGCTGCAGTTCCATGGCAATGAATCGCCCGAGGCGTGTGCCGCGGGACCGCTGCCCTGGATCAAGGCGCTGCGCATGCGCGAGGATCTCGATCTGGTCGCGGCCGCCGAGGCCTATGCCGGCGCGCGGGCGCTGCTGCTCGATGCCTATCGCCCGGGGGTGCCGGGGGGGACCGGGGAGACCTTCGACTGGTCGCGGATCCCCGCAAGCCTGGCAAAACCTGTTATTCTCGCCGGAGGCTTGAGTGCAGCCAATGCCGCCGAGGCGATCACGACGGTCGCACCCTTCGCGCTTGACGTCTCCGGCGGTATCGAGGCGGCCCCTGGTGTCAAGGATGTGTCGCGCATGGCGGCCTTCATGAGCGCGGTCCACGATGGCGACAACCGTTGCTGAGTGCCGCGAACCCGATTTGCCGACACTCGATATTCGGTAACCCCGAATCCCTGTCATTCCAGGCCCTGTAATCCCAAGCGCTGTAACCCCAAGTGCTGTAACCCCAAGCCCCTATAAACCCAAGCCCCTATAAACCTAAGCCCAATGGCGATCTGTGAGGTGTCTTTCGTGAGCAAGTTCAGTGACCTGACCCGACTGCCGGATGCCCGTGGCCACTTCGGCCCCTATGGCGGCCGGTTCGTCTCGGAGACCCTGAGCTTCGCCCTGGATGAGCTGGAGAAGACCTACATGAGTCTTCGTGATGATCCGGCGTTCCTGGCGGAATTCGACTACGACCTGGCCCACTATGTAGGCCGGCCATCTCCGCTCTATCATGCCGAGCGGTGGTCGAAGCAGCTCGGTGGGGCACAGATCTGGCTCAAGCGCGAAGACCTCAACCACACCGGCGCCCACAAGGTGAACAACACCATCGGGCAGGCGTTGCTCGCCAAGAAGAGTGGCAAGCCGCGAGTCATCGCCGAGACCGGTGCCGGTCAGCACGGCGTGGCCACCGCCACCGTGGCGGCGCGGCTGGGGCTCGAGTGCGATGTCTACATGGGGGCCGAGGACGTCCAGCGCCAGAAGCTCAACGTCTACCGCATGCGCCTGCTGGGCGCCAATGTGATCCCGGTGGAGTCCGGCACGCGTACCCTCAAGGATGCCATGAACGAGGCGCTGCGGGACTGGGTCACCAACGTCGATAACACCTTCTATATCATCGGCACCGTGGCCGGGCCGCACCCCTATCCGATGCTGGTGCGCGACTTCAACGCCGTGGTCGGTCGTGAGGCACGTCGTCAGTCGCTCGAGGAGTTCGGCGCCCTGCCCGATGCACTGGTCGCCTGCGTGGGCGGTGGCTCCAACGCCATGGGGCTCTTCTATCCGTTCGTGGAGGACGATGATGTCGTCATGTATGGCGTGGAGGCCGGCGGCGATGGTGTCGAGACCGGGCGCCATGCGGCGCCGCTGTCGTCTGGCGCGCCCCGCGGCGTGTTGCACGGCAATCGCACCTACCTGATGTCCGACGAGGGAGGCCAGGTCTCCGATACCCACTCGGTCTCGGCTGGCCTGGACTATCCCGGGGTCGGCCCCGAGCATGCGCTCTGGAAGGACGTCGGGCGGGTCAACTACGTGGCCGCCAACGATAACGACGTGCTCGAGGCGTTTCGCGAGCTGACCCGCGTCGAGGGCATCATGCCGGCCCTGGAGTCGGCCCACGCCCTGGCCTATGCCAAGGTGTTGGCTCCCACCCTGCGTCCCGACCAGAATATCGTCGTCAACCTCTCGGGACGCGGCGACAAGGACATCATGACGGTGGCAAACCTCGACGGGATCTCATTCTAGATGACGGGCCAGACCATGAATCGTATCGACCAACGCTTCGCCGACCTCAAGTCCCAGGGGCGTCGCGCACTGATTCCCTTTATCACCGCCGGCGACCCCGGCCCCGAGCACACCGTGGGCTTCATGCATGCCCTGGTGGAGGCGGGTGCCGATGTCATCGAGCTGGGGGTGCCCTTCTCCGACCCCATGGCCGATGGCCCGGTGATCCAGAAGGCCTGCGAGCGTGCGCTCAAGCGTGGCGTGCGCCTCTCTCATCTGTTCGAGATGGTGCGGGAGTTTCGCCAGAGCGACAGCACGACACCGGTGGTGCTGATGGGCTATCTGAATCCCATGGAGCGTATCGGCCTGGAGGCCTTCGCCGAGCAGGCCGCCGCGGCAGGCATCGACGGCGTGCTGACGGTGGATATGCCGCCGGAGGAGGCCGAGGAGCTGGGGCCGCTGCTGAAATCTCGCGGTCTCGCCTCGATTTTCCTGGTTGCACCTACCACTTCCGAGGAGCGGGCCGCTACAATATGCGCCCATGGGGAGGGATATCTCTACTATGTCTCCCTCAAGGGCGTTACCGGGTCGGCGATCCTCAATGCGACGGATGTGGCCGACCATCTGGCGCCGCTGCGGCGCATGACCGACCTGCCGCTGTGCGTGGGCTTCGGCATCCGTGACGGTGCCTCCGCGGCCGAGGTGGGCAAGGTGGCCGACGGGGTCATCGTCGGCTCGGCACTGGTCAGCCGCATCGCCGAGAATACCGAGACGCCCGAGGCGATTCCTGCCGAGCTCAAGGCGGTGCTCGGCGAGATGCGTCAGGCCCTGGACGCCCTGAACGCCTAACTCAAGTAGCGGCTACACGAATCGATTCATGCGCCCGGGGCCTCCCCGGGCGCCGACACGAACACGGACCCTTTCTGACATGAGCTGGCTAGACAAGATCGTGCCCTCCATTGGGCGAATCCAGCGCCAAGACCGCCGTGCGAGCGTGCCCGACGGGCTGTGGCGCAAGTGTCCCAAGTGCGAGTCGGTGCTATATCTTCCCGAACTCGAGAAGCAGCACAACGTCTGCCCCAAGTGCGATCATCACCTGCGCCTGACCGCCCGCAAGCGCCTCGACTGGTTCCTCGACAAGGAGGGGCGGGAAGAGATCGCCACGGAGGTCGAGCCCGTCGACCGCCTCAAGTTCCGTGACTCCAAGAAGTACAAGGACCGCCTGACGGCGGCCCAGAAGGAGACCGGCGAGAAGGATGCCCTGATCGCCATGCGTGGCACCCTGGATGGCTTGCCGGTGGTAACCGTGGCCTTCGAGTTCTCCTTCATGGGGGGCTCCATGGGGGCGGTGGTTGGTGAGAAGTTTGTGCGCGCCGCGACCCTGGCTCGCGAGGAGGGGATCCCGCTGATCTGCTTCGCCGCTTCCGGCGGGGCGCGGATGCAGGAGGCGCTGTTCTCGCTGATGCAGATGGCCAAGACCTCTGCGGCACTGGAGAAGCTCAAGGAGGCCGGCGTCCCCTATGTCTCGGTGCTCACCGACCCGGTCTTCGGTGGGGTCTCGGCATCGCTGGCCATGCTGGGGGATATCAACATGGCCGAGCCCAATGCCCTGATCGGCTTCGCCGGCCCGCGAGTCATCGAGCAGACGGTCCGCGAGAAGCTGCCGGAAGGCTTCCAGCGCAGCGAGTTTCTGCTCGAGCACGGCACCGTGGACATGATCGTGCACCGTCGTGAGATTCGCGATCGCCTGGGCCGAGTGCTGCGCAAGCTGACCCATCAGCCCGCCAGCGGAGAGCCTGAACTGGCGGTCACCCCGACGACCCCTGACCTGGTGGAAGAGGCCGAACAGGGCGAGGCCCGCGTTGATGCCGAACCGACGACGGCCGAGACCCCGACCGAGGCACCGGAAACCGGCGCCGAGGACACATCGTCTGCGAGTGATGAAGCGCCCGCAGACTCCGCCGACGAGCGGCGCTGACGCCCCATGAGCGAGGCGCTGCCCACCACTCTGGACGCCTGGCTGGCGCGTCTCGAGGCCGCTCACCCCGTGGGGATCGACCTTGGCCTCGAGCGCGTGGCCGAGGTCGCCCGGCGCATGGGACTGCTCGCTCGGCCCCTGGCCGGGCGCGTGATCACCGTGGCCGGCACCAATGGCAAGGGCTCCACGGTGGCCATGCTGGAGGCCCTGGCTCGCGCCCATGGCCTGACCACGGCGACCTACACCTCCCCCCATCTGGTGCGCTACAACGAGCGATTGCGTCTCGATGGCGAGGAGGCCGACGACGCGGCGCTGATGGCGGGCTTCGAGGCGGTGGAGCAGGCGCGTCTGGCGGGTGAGCCGATCAGCCTGACCTACTTCGAGGTGGGGACGCTGGGGGCGCAATGGGCGATCTCCCGTCGGCCGCCCGACCTCGCGATTCTCGAAGTGGGCCTGGGGGGGCGGCTCGACGCGGTCAATATCATCGATCCCGATGTGGCCGTGGTGACCACCGTGGCTCAGGATCATGCCGCCTTCCTCGGCACCGACCTCGAGCAGATCGGCCGTGAGAAGGCCGGCATCATGCGTGCCGGACGCCCCGCGGTGCTGGGCAGCCACACCCTGCCGGCCAGCGTGCGCGAGACCGCCGCCAAGCTCGGTGCCCCCGTCCATGCACTGGGCGAGGCGTTTACCCGCGAGGGCGAGGCCGAGGGGTGGTGCTGGAGGGGAGTGGGGTCAGACCCCAGGGGCTCGGGGTCTGACCCCGCCGCCTTCCTGAGTGATCTCCCGGACCCCGGCCTGCCCCTGGATAACGCCGCCACCGCGCTGCAGGCCCTTAGCCTGGCCGACGTGACTCTCGAGGTCGATGCATGCCGTCAGGCACTGGCGAGTGTTCGGCTGCCCGGGCGCATGCAGTGGTGGGGGCAGTGGTGCCTGGATGTGGGCCACAATCCGCATGCCGCCAGCTATCTGGCCAAGCGACTCCAGGCACGTCCCTGTCGTGGGCGTACCCTGGCGCTGCTGGCGATGCTGGGCGACAAGGACGCCGATGGCGTGATCGCCGCCCTGGCGCCGGTGATCGATGGCTGGGTGCCGGCGAGCCTCGCGGGGGAGCGCGCCCGCAGTGCCGATGAGCTGGCCGAGCGACTCACCGCCCGAGGCGAATCCGTGATGCATCGCGCCACGTCTCCCGGCGAGGCCGTCGAGTGGCTGGTGACCCAGCTGGGGGAGGAGGACCGGGTGCTGGTATGTGGCTCCTTCCTGACGGTGGGGGAGGTGTTGCCGCGGCTGGCAAGCGTCGCCGGTTCGGTACAGACTGACACGGACCAGAGCTCCAGGGAGGTAGCCCCGTGAAGTATGGTATGCGTGAGCGCCTGAGTGGCGCGGTGATCCTGATCGCTCTGGCGGTTATCTTCGTGCCGATGCTGTTCGATGACCCGGCCCCGCGTGACGGGCGCCCCGAGCCGTCGATCAGCATCGAGGCACCCATCGAGGTCGAGCGCCACGATGTGCCGGAACCGCAGCCACCGGCCAGCCTGTCGGGCGACGAGGCGTCCGGCGTGATTCCAGAGCCCACCCCCCGTCTCCTGCCCGGCGACGAGACGCGTTCATCCCGAATCGCTTCGACGGAGGCGACGCGCCAGGACATGCCGTCGGCGAGCGAACAGACCTCTGACGAGCCGGCATCTGCCGAACCGTCATCTGCCAAACAGAGTTCCACCCAGGAGCCCGCCGACACCGCGACTGCCGTGGATCCCATCGCCGAACTGGCGCGGGCGGCCGACCAGCGACTGGCCGAGCGCTCATCATCTCCCGGCGCGGCCGTGGCGCAGGGGGAGTGGGCCGTTCAGGTCGGCAGCTTCGGCAAGCCATCCAACGTCGAGCGGCTGCTGGCTCAGCTGCGTGACGAGGGCTTCACTGCCTACAGCCGGCCACGCGGCAACGACCTTACCACCGTCTATGTGGGCCCCTTTGCCACCTCCGAGGCCGGCGAACAGGCGGTCGCCGAGGTCAAGGCGCGGGTCAATCTCCAGGGCCTGCTGGTCCGGGTGAAGGAGTGACATGACCCTGACCTGGCTCGACTGGATCTTTATCGCGCTGCTCGCGGTGACCGGCATCACCGGCCTGCTGCGTGGCCTGGTGCGCGAAGCGCTGGGTCTGGGGGCCTGGGTCGTGGCGCTGCTGGCGGCACGGATGTTCGCACAGCCGGTGGCCGATCTGCTGGCGGGTGTCATCGACAGTCCCGATGGCCGCCTGGTGCTGGCCTTCGTGCTGGTCATCCTCGGTGTCGTGCTGGTCTGCGGGATCATCATCCGGCTGTTGCAGGCCGCCGTGGAGTGGGTCGGCATGGGGCTGGTCAACCGCCTGCTGGGGGCGGCCTTCGGGATGGCCAAGGGGGCCGCCATCCTGGTGCTGGTGACCATCGTGATCGGGCTGACCCCGCTGGCCAGGCTCGAGGCCTGGCAGGGGGCGGTACTGCGCCCGCATCTCGAGCAGTTGCGTGACTGGGCGGTCAGCCACCTCGAGGCCTGGGAGGGGCGGGTTCCGGACGTGCCGTCATCGCTCGATGAGTTGTCCCTGCCGGGTAGCGACGCCACCACGCAGAGGGTCACAACGCCTCCCGAGAGATAATTTTCCGTGGGGGCCCTGTGGGTCTTCCGCGTTTCCAGATAGCAGTTACCAGTCCAGAGCTATTGCAGTTAGGCTACGCGCCAGACCAGCCCCGAGCTACCTGCGATAGCCCTGGTTACCAGTCAAGGCAAGTCCAGGAAAACGAGGTAAGGTGGAATGTGCGGTATAGTGGGCCTGATGGCCAAGCAGGCGGTGAACCAGGGCATCTACGACGCCCTGACGGTGCTACAGCATCGCGGACAGGACGCCGCCGGCATGATGACCTGGCATGAGGGCCGCTTTCTGTTGCGCAAGAGCAATGGTCTGGTACGCGATGTCTTCCATACCCGCCATATGGCGCGTCTGAGGGGCAACCTCGGCATCGGCCATGTTCGCTACCCCACCGCCGGCTCCTCCAGCGAGGCGGAGTCCCAGCCGTTCTACGTGAACTCTCCCTACGGCATCGCGCTTGCCCATAACGGCAACCTGACCAACTCCGATCAGCTCAAGCAGGAGCTGTTCTCCTCCGATCTGCGCCATATCAACACCAGTTCCGACTCGGAGGTGCTGCTCAACGTCTTCGCCCATGAGCTGGGCAAGCAGGGGCTGCACCTGGGGGCGGGCGATGTCTTCGATGCGGTGCGCCGCGTCCATCGGCGCTGCCGGGGTGGCTATGCGGCGGTATCGATCATCAATGGGGTGGGGCTGGTGGCCTTCCGCGACCCCCATGGTATCCGCCCGGTGGTGTTCGGCACCCGTGACGAGGGGGCCGGCCAGGAGGTGATGATCGCCTCCGAGTCGGTGGCCCTGGACGTGGGGGGCTTCGAACTGCAGCGAGACCTGGCGCCGGGTGAGGCGATCTTCGTCGACATGCAGGGCAAGATCTACACCCAGCAGTGCGCGGATGCTCCCCAGCTGACCTCCTGTATCTTCGAGCACGTCTATCTGGCGCGTCCCGACTCGATCCTGGATGGCGCCTATGTCTACGGCACCCGCATGCATATGGGACGCAAGCTGGGTGACCGCATCCAGAGCGAGTGGCCGGAGCATGATATCGATGTGGTGATCCCGATTCCCGATACCTCGCGCACCTCGGCGCTGGAACTCGCCCAGCATCTGGGGGTGACCTATCGCGAGGGGTTCATGAAGAATCGCTATATCGGGCGGACCTTCATCATGCCGGGCCAGACCCAGCGGCGTAAGTCGGTGCGCCAGAAGCTCAATGCCATCGGCGTGGAGTTCAAGGACAAGAACGTGCTGCTGGTGGATGACTCCATCGTGCGGGGTACCACCTGCAAGCAGATCATCCAGATGGCGCGTGAGGCCGGGGCCCGCAAGGTCTACTTCGCCTCCGCCGCGCCGCCGGTGCGCTATCCCAATGTCTACGGCATCGATATGCCCTCGGCCGGTGAGCTGATCGCCCATGGGCGCAGCGAGGCCGAGGTGGGAGAGCTGATCGGCGCCGATCGCATCTTCTACCAGAACCTGGACGATCTGAAGGCCGCCTGCCGTGAGGCCAACCCGGCCCTGGATGCCTTCGACTGTTCGGTGTTCGATGGCAACTACGTGACCGGTGATATCGACGATGTCTACCTGGCGGCGCTCGAGGCCTCGCGCAACGATGATGCCAAGCAGCAGAGCGCCGGTGACCATGCCCTGGTTGGCACCCATAATCTCGATGACGATATCGACGACTGAGGCGATGCGCATGCATGACGAACACGATAGCGACTCGCCCTGGGCGCTCGAGACCCTGGCGATTCGCGCCGGCCATGATCGTACCGGTGAGCAGGAGCACGGCGAGCCGATCTTCCCTACCTCGAGCTTCGTCTATGGCAGCGCCGCCGAGGCGGCGCGCAAGTTCGGCGGGGAGGAGCCCGGCAATATCTATTCGCGCTTTACCAATCCTACGGTGCGTACCTTCGAGCGTCGCCTGGCGGCGCTGGAGGGGGGTGAGCGCTGCGTGGCGACGAGCTCGGGGATGGCGGCGATTCTCTCCACGGCGCTGGCGTTGTTGTCGGCCGGTGATGAGATCGTTGCCTCGCGCTCACTGTTCGGCTCGACGGTGAGCCTGTTCGACAAGTATCTGGGCAAGCTGGGCATCACCACCCGCTATGTGGAGCTGTCGGATCTCGAGGCCTGGGAGGCGGCGATGACGCCCGCGACTCGGCTGCTGTTCGCCGAGACCCCCTCCAATCCGCTCTCCGAGGTGGTGGACATCGCCGCCTTGGCCGAGATCGCCCATCGTCACGGGGCGCTGCTGGCCATCGACAACTGCTTCCTGACACCGGCGTTGCAGCGCCCCCTGACCCTGGGGGCCGATCTGGTGATCCACTCGGCCACCAAGTATCTGGATGGGCAGGGCAGGGCGATCGGTGGCGCGGTGGTGGGGCGCGACAAGGAGCTGGAGGAGGTATTCGGCGTGGTGCGGACCTGCGGCCCCTGCCTGAGTCCGTTCAATGCCTGGATCTTCACCAAGGGGCTCGAGACCCTTGAGCTGCGCATGCGGGCCCACTGCCAGAGTGCGCAGGCCCTGGCCGAGTGGCTGTCGGCTCATCCGGCGGTGACCCGTGTTCATTACAGTGGTCTCGCCAGCCATCCGCAGCATGCCCTGGCCGCACGCCAGCAGCGCGGCTTCGGCGCCGTGCTGGGGTTCGAGGTCGCGGGGGGGCGCGAGGCGGCCTGGTCGGTGATCGATGCGACTCGACTGCTCTCCATCACCGGTAACCTGGGGGATGTGAAGAGCACGATCACTCATCCCGCCACCACGACTCATGGTCGCCTCAGCGATGCCCAGAAGTCGGCGGCGGGTATCGCCGAAGGGTTGATTCGGGTCGCGGTGGGGCTCGAGGCCCTCGATGATATTCGGGCCGATCTGGCCCGTGGGCTCGACGCCTTGGTCTGATTCCGACTGTCGTTCTGACGCCCGTGCCGGGAGATTCGGCACGGGCGTCTTCGTCTACGCCATACGCCAAAGCAACACTTTTTTCGAATGCAGCATTTGGGTTTATTCAGCGGACTCGAACGATTACCTGGGGTAAGCTGTCCCATATCAAGTATGGGGACGGAGGGGCCATGTGGCGTAATACTAACGATGGCTGGGGGATGGTCAGCATCCTGCTGCACTGGACGCTGGCCATCCTCATCATTGGACTCTTTATCCTGGGGTGGTGGATGACCGGTCTGGGTTACTACGATCCCTGGTACAACCTGGGCCCCTGGTGGCATCGTTCGCTGGGCATGTTGGTGCTCTTTGCCACCCTGCTGCGCCTGGGGTGGCGTCTGGTCAATCCGACGCCTCGCGCACTGGGTGGGCCGCTGGAGCGGGCGATAGCCCATCTGGGGCACCTGGGCCTCTATGTGCTGATGCTGGTGGTGCTGGTCAGCGGTTATCTGATCTCCACCGCCGATGGCAAGGGCATCGCGGTATTCGACTGGTTCACGGTACCGGCGGTGATCAGTGGTCTGCCCAATCAGGCCAGTGTGGCCGGTGAGGTGCACTGGTATGCCGCTCTGGCGCTGATGATCCTGTCCGCCGGTCATGCCGTCGCTGCGCTCAAGCACCATCTTGTTGATCGCAATCCAGTGCTTCGTCGGATGATCGATCCCCATGCAGGACGACGCTGACCGATGTCGTTTCGCGAGGAGTATTCCTCAACGTGTCTTGTTCCAACAGGAGTCAATTTCGATGTTCAAGAAGAGTGCCATTGCCGCCGCGCTGAGCGCCACCGCCTTGATGGGCGTCGGTCAGGCCCAGGCCGCCGATTACACCATCGACAGTGAAGGGCAGCATGCCTTTATCCAGTTCAAGATCAGCCACCTGGGTTACTCCTATATCCTGGGTAGCTTCGAGGAGTTCAACGGCAGCTTTCAGTACGACCCGGAACAGCTCGAGGCCTCAAGCGTTCGGCTCGAGGTGCAGGTAGACAGCCTGAATACCAACCACGCCGAGCGTGACAAGCATATCAAGAGCGATGACTTCCTGAATGTCGGTGAGTATCCCACCGCAACCTTCAGCTCCACCGGCTTCGAGCCTGGCGGTGAGGGAGAAGGGGTGCTGACGGGCGAGCTGACCCTGCATGGCGAGACGCAGCAGATCGAGATGCCGGTCACGCTGCTGGGAGAGGGGGAAGATCCGTGGGGCGGTTACCGTGCCGGCTTCGAGGGAAGCACCACCCTGGCGCTCGCCGACTATGGCATCGACATGAGTAACTTCCCCGAGCCGATGCGTGAGCTCGAGCTCTACGTCACCTTCGAGGGTGTTCGCCAGTAAGCGTCGCTGCTCGAGCGACGCCGCGCACGACGAACCGCTCCCGGCCGAGGCTGGGAGCGGTTCTTGCATTCAGGGGAGGCTGGCTTCCCTGAGGGGCAGGCCTTTCGGCCTGCCCTGGTTGCTTTTATGCCTCAGTCAGTGTGTTTCGATCGAATCATTTCGATCGAATCACTTCGATCGCATCACTTCAGTCTCAGCATTGCGATATGGGTGTTGCGATTTCTGCATCAATTTAGCCCTCCGTATGCAGTATGGCGTGGGGGAAATGACGCCTCAGGATGCGGTTCTGGAACTCATCCACGAAGCGGCTGTTGATGATGATGATGAAGCGCTCGAAGGGGCGCGTCTCGTCGAGCTGGCGAATACCATCTACGCTGTGAAATACACGATCATCACGCAGATGCAGTACCTCGCCAGGCGCCAGGGTGGTATGTGCGATCGGATGCTGGCCGGCCTTGTCGCGGTAGAGATGATTCTCGGCCCCGGTGACGTTCTCGCGGTTGACCACCATGATGCTCAGCGCCTTGCAGCCGTCGGCATGGATCCCCTGGCCCTGCAGGGGGTCGACCTGGCCCTTGCCGCGTACGCCGGTGATCTGCATCAGGATGGGCTCGCCCGCCCCGAGGTTCCAGAGTCCCGCCCAGCCGCGCACGAAGGCCTTGACGTCGGGCCGCGAGAGGAACTCCTCGGTCAGAGGCGCATAGTAACGCAGCTTGTCGGCCATGCTTTCGGCGTCGTTGAAGGCGCCGCCCTGTGCCATGGGGCATTCGCCCAGGTTGGTCACGTCACCGGTCGGCGTCAGGGCAAGCCAGGACATGCGCTTCCAGCGTTGATTCACATAGGGGTCCCGTGGCAGGTCATCAAGAAAGCCCTGCCAGGCTGGCAGGTCGATCTGTTCGCGCAGATCGGCCTGACTCCAGTCCTGATGAGCGAGCGACTCGCGCACGCTGCGCGACCAGTAGTTGTCGTGTGCGGTGAGGGGGTGTGAATCGGTGCCGAGGCTGGACTTGAGGATGTTACGGTTCATGCGGTCTCTCCTGAGAGTGTTGGCTACATAGCCAGTTATGCCGGTCATGCTGCCGGCGGACGTGAATCGCCTCGGGTCGTGCGCACTCTCTCGAGTAGCGCAGTCACCGTGACGAGCGGGCAGTGTAAGTTCGCCCGACTGCGGCCGGCGAAACTGGCGTTGGGCAGGAGAGTGGCGATGAGATATTCTCATTCGTCTGTAGGAGATCTCTTACACGACTTCCCTGGTCATTCGGGGCAGGATCCATACAACGACGAGAGCCGGAATGAATGGATTGGCATCACGCCTCAGGTACTGGCTGAAACATCGTCGAGCACCGAATTGTCGCCGGCGCTCTCGCCTGGCGGATGGGGAGGGCTCGTCGGAGGAAGCCGAACGCGTTCGCCGACAGTATCGAGAGAGCGAACAGCGCTTTCGTGCCCTGCTGGAGAGCCTGCCCAAGGTGGCGGTGCAGGGCTATGACCGGCATCGCCGAGTGATCTACTGGAATGAGGCCAGCACCCATCTGTATGGCTATACCGCCGAGGAAGCCTTCGGGCAGACTCTGGAGGAGCTGATCATTCCCGACATCATGCGGGATGATGTGATCGCGGCGCATCGTGCCTGGGTCGAGGAGGGGCGCGAGATTCCCGCCGATGAGCTGGAGCTTCGTCACCGCAGTGGCAAGTTGGTGCCGGTCTTCTCGCATCATGTGATGCTCAATGAGCACACCGATGAGCCGTTGATGTTCTGTATCGATGTGGACCTGTCCGAGCAGAAGCAGGCCCGTCGTGAACTGGACTTCGCCAGGCGTTTCGATCGACTGACCCACCTGCCGAATCGCGAGTTCTTCGAGGAGCAGCTGGACGAGGCGCTGAGGGACACCACGGCGCAGGGTAGGTTGCTGGTGCTGGTGTTTCTCGATATCGACCGATTCGTGGATATCAACGATGCCCTGGGGTACCAGGAGGGCGATCGGCTGCTGCTTCAGCTGGCCGCCCGACTGGGCCAACAGCTGCGTGTCTCGGACCTGATGTGCCGTGTCTCGGGCGATGAGTTTCTGGTCGCCTTCTCGGGGGTGACCCATGAACGGGATATTCCGCGGCGTGTGCTCAAGGTTCAGGAGGCCCTGCGGGCGCCCTTTGCGCTGAGGGAGACGTCTCGCAAGCTGACGGCCTGTCTGGGGGTGAGTGTCTTCCCCACCAACGGTGAGAGTGCCGCCGAGCTGATCCGCTGTGCCGATGTGGCGAAGAATCGGGCCAAGCTGGAGGGGCGAGGGCAGGTGGTCTATTTCGATCAGCGCCTGCACGATGAGCTGCTCTACCAGCACCGCCTCATTGACCGCCTCGAGCTGGCCGTGGAGAGAGGCGAGTTGATGCTGCACTACCAGCCTCAGGTGGCACCGGCCAGTGGCCAGGTCGAAAATCTCGAGGCGCTGTTGCGCTGGTACCCCGCCGATGGCCCCCCGATATCACCGGCCGAGTTCATTCCCCTGGCGGAGCGCTCCGGGCTGATTCATCGCATCGGTGACTGGGTGATGGAGGAGGCGTGCCGTCAGCGCGCGGCCTGGCGCCAGGCCGGCCTGGCGCTGGGGCGTATCGATATCAACTTCTCCGGTAGCCAGTTGAATAGCCCCGACCTCTTCGCGCGCCTGGATGCCTGTCTGGCGCGCTTCGCTCTTGGCCCCCGAGACATCGGTCTGGAACTGACCGAAAATGTGCTGATCGACGCCGACCAGCGCGTTCTCGAGGGGCTGCAGCGGCTCTACCATCGTGGCTTTCGCATCGCCATCGATGACTTCGGTACCGGCTACTCATCGCTGAGCTATCTGAAGCACTTTCCGGTAACGGCACTGAAGGTCGACCGGGCTTTCGTGCGCGATGCTCCTAACCAACCCAAGGATCGCGCGATCATGGAGGCCGCCGTTTTCATCGGTCACCGGCTGGGCCTCGAGGTGGTGGCAGAGGGGGTGGAAAACGTGGAGCAGCTGGACTTGATACGCGAGATGCACTGCGATCTGGTGCAGGGCTTCTACTTCTTTGCGCCGATGGCGGCCGCGGAGGTCGAGCGCCTGCTGGCCGGGGTCTCGGCGTCTCCATCGGGTCTCTCCAGCTGAGCGTGACGCCATTCTGGCGTAGAATCGCGCCCTCACTCATCGATCTGGAGCCCGCGTGACTCGACCCGACTCTACCGACTCTTCCGAATCGCTCGGCGTAACCCTGTGGCGCCAGACCTGGCCGATGGCCATCGGCGTGCTGTCGCTGCTTGGCTTCCAGCTGGTGGACAGCGCCTTTATCGCCCGGCTGGGGACCGCGCCGCTGGCCGCCCAGTCCTTCACCTTTCCGCTCAGCTTCCTGATCATCGGCGTTCAGGTCGGCATGGGGATCGCCATCGCCGCCCAGATCTCTCGCTCCCTTGGCGCCGGTGACACCGCGCGCGCACGGCGCCTGGGGAGCCTGGTACTGGTGGTCGGCGCCGCGGTCATCGGTGTGCTGGCACTGCTCCTGTGGGTCTTGCAGGCGCCGATCTTCCTGCGCCTGGGGGCCGATGCCTCGACCCTCGAGCTGATTCGCGACTACTGGGCGCCCCAGCTGCTGGCCGCCTGGCTGGGGGCGGCGATCTACTTCGGGTATAGCCTGTTTCGCGCCCATGGCAATACTCGCCTGCCCGGCAGCATGATGGTGATGACCAGTCTGGTGAACCTGCTCCTCGACCCGTTGCTGATCTTTGGCGTCGGCTCCTGGGAGGGACTGGGGCTGCCCGGCGCGGCCTGGGCCACGGTTGTCGCCTTCGCTACGGGGCTGGTGGTGCTGGGATGGCAGGTTGGCAGGACGAATTGGCTGGCCCGGCATGGGCTGGTCGAGGAGTTGCGTGCCTCGGCGCGGTCATTCGCCGGCATCGCCGGGCCGGCCATGATCAGCCAGCTGATGCCGCCACTGGCGGCGATGCTGGCGATCGCTGTCGTGGCGAGTCAGGGGGAGGCGCAGGTCGCCGCCTGGGGGCTGGCCAGCCGCCTGGAGACACTATCGCTGATGGTGGTGCTGGCCATGACCATGTCGCTGCCACCCTGGCTTGGCCGCTGCTATGGCGCCGGAGATTGGGATCAGGTGCATCGCCTGATGCGTCTGGCACTGCGGGTCATCATCGTGTGGCAGCTGGCGTTGGGCCTGCTGATGGCTCTCGCCGCCCCCTGGGTCGCGCTGGCACTGTCCGGCAACCCCGAGGTGCGCGATGACCTGGCGCTGCTGATCCGCTTCCTGCTGCCCAGTTATGCGGCCCTTGGCGTCTGCATGATCGTGGTCTCGGCGGGCAATGCTCTGGGCTGGCCGCTGCGTGCCATGCTGATGTCGGGAGCGCGGCTGTTCATCTTCTATCTCCCCTGCCTGGCGCTGGGTGCCTGGCTGGGCGGGTTCCTGGGGCTTGCCGCCGGGGCCGCCATCGGCAATCTGATGGCGGGTTTCGCCGCCTGGTGTGTGCTGCGACGCATTCTGGCCAGCCCCCGGCGGCGTGCGCGGGTGGCGTAAGCCTTATACGTGATGCACTTCATGCGTGATGCACTTCATGCGTGATGCACTTCGTGGCCGCCATCCGAGAAGCCGGGCGGGGTGTTGGCGCTGACGATCACGCACTCCTCCTTGCCCAGGTTGCGGAAGCGGTGGGGGAGGCGCGACTCGAAGTAGTAACCGTCGCCCGCCCCGAGAACCCTGCTCTCGCCATTGACGGTGATCTCGATCTCGCCCGAGACGATGACACCACCCTCTTCACCGTCATGCTCCAGCATCTCCTCGCCGGTATCGGCTCCCGGGGGGTAGCGCTCATGAATGATCGAGAGTTGCCGCTCGGGTCGGCGTGCCGCGACCAGACGAAAGGACAGATGGCCGTCGCCGATCTCGGTAAGCTCCTCGGCGCGGTAGAACATCTGGGCCCCGCCGGGCTCGTCGCCGGCGAAGAAGGTGCTGATCGATACCGGCAGGGCGTCTAGTATTTTCTTCAATGAACTGACCGAAGGGCTGACGCTGTTCTGCTCGATCAGTGAGATGGTGCTGTTGGTCACGCCGGCGCGCTTGGCCAGTTCACGCTGTGAGAGGCCGTTTGCCAGTCGTAGCTGGCGAAGGCGGCTGCCTACGTCGAATCCGCTTTCCTCTTGCATGAAGCATCCCGTCAAGAAAATTGCACATATGATAGCGGTTAACGCCTGCGTCGATAAGGGCCGTGAGACGCTTGAGACGCAGGGGCGGTGAGATGTATCTGTTACCTCTCGGGACAATGACTTGCGTCACGCTTCGACATGGCGTCCGGGTCCGGGGTCAGGCATCATGGTGGATGGATAAGGAGGCCTTCGATGACCCCGTTACACGACCTTACCGGATTGATCCTGGCCGGTGGCCAGGGGCGCCGCATGGGTGGCGTCGACAAGGGGTTGGTGCCCTTCGCCGGTCGTCCGCTGGTCGCCCATGTACGCGATCGCCTGGCGGGCCAGGTGGCCGAGCTGCTGGTCAACGCCAACCGCAGCCTTGCCGATTATGACGACTTCGCCGACCGCGTAATCGAAGATGCCGAGGATGGCTACCAGGGGCCATTGATGGGGATCTACAGCGGCTTGCGGGCGGCGCGTACCCCCTGGCTGCTGGTGGTGCCCTGCGATACCCCAAGACTGCCCGATGATCTGGTGGATCGCCTGGTGACCGGCATCGGCGAGGCCGATATCGCCGTGGCCGGCGATGGCCAGCGCCTGCACCCCGTGGTGGCTTTGATGCGCACGTCCCTGGCCGACGATCTGGCCGCGGCACTGGCAGACGGCGAGCGCAAGATCGACCGCTGGTATGCCCGCCACGCCTGGGTGCGGGTGGATTTCGCCGAGGGGGGTGAGGCATTCGCCAACCTGAATACCCAGGAGGAGAAGCGTCGTCTGGAGCAGGCGCTTGCCGAGGAGCCGGCCAAGCGATGAGTGAGCCTGTTGACACCCTGATCCTGGACGAACATCTGCCGCTGCTCGGCATCGCCGCCTGGAGCGGCACCGGCAAGACCACCCTGCTCGAGGCGCTGCTGCCTCGCCTGCGTGAACGGGGGCTGCGGGTGGCGGTGGTCAAGCACGCGCATCACACCTTCGATGTCGACCAGCCCGGCAAGGACAGCCACCGACTGCGCCAGGCCGGTGCCAGCCCGATGCTGGTGGCCTCCAGGGAGCGATTGGCGCTGATGATGGAAACCCCGAATCAGCAGGAGGCGGATCTTCAGGCGCTGCTCGCCATGGTGGCAACCCAGCGGCCCGATCTGGTGCTGGTGGAGGGCTTCAAGGCCTGGCCGCTGCCCAAGCTGGAGCTGCATCGCCCGACCCTGGGCAAACCCCTGCGGGTAGCCGAGGATCCCTGGGTGCGTGCCGTGGCCACGGATGCCCCGCTGGTGTTGCCCGATGGGGTCGAGCGGCTCGACCTCAACGATCTGCCAGCCCTGACCGAGTGGATCGCCGCCTGGCCGGCGCGCTGGCCCGCCGAGCGCCGGCCGCGAGAGGTGAGTGAGGAGACCACGCCATGACCCTTTCCTGCTTCGAGTTGGGCGAACGCATGCTGGCCGTGGAGGAGGCCCGTGAAGCGGTAGTGGCGCTGGCTTCGGGACCGCTGCCCGCCGAGCGGGTGGCGCTCGCGTCACTGCATGGTCGGGTGCTGGCCGAGCCACTGCTGGCGCCCATCGATGTGCCCCAGAACACCAATGCCGCCATGGATGGCGTGGCCCTGGCCTGGCGGCCGGAGGCGCTGCCTGCCGGTGGTTTCCTGCGAGTCGCCGAGGTCCTTGCCGGCCATGCGATCGATCGGCCCCTCGCGTCCGGCGAGTGTGTCGGGATCACCACCGGCGCGCCGCTGCCGCCAGGCGCCGATACGGTGATCATGCGTGAACAGCTGCATCTCGAGAAAAGCGCCGATGGCGAGATTCGCGTTCGGGTCGACCTTCCCGAGCGTGTGCGTCGCGGCCAGAACGTGCGTCAGGCCGGCGAAGACATCCCCCGCGGTGCGACCGTTCTGGCGTCCGGTACACGCCTGGGGGCCGCCGAGCTGGGGTTGATCGCCTCGCTGGGATTTCGTGAGGCCACGGTGGTGCGCCGGCCGCGGGTCGCGGTGTTTTCCACCGGTGATGAGGTGGTGGCGCCGGGCGAGACGCTGCCGAGCGCCGGGATCTTCGATGCCAACCGCTTTGCCTTGATGGCACTGGTAGAGGAGCACGGTGGCGAGGTGATCGACCTGGGGATTCTTCCTGACACTCGTGATGCCATTGCCAGTGGGCTGTCGCGTGCCGCCGGCGACGCCGACCTGGTGCTCTCCAGCGGTGGCGTCTCGGTCGGGGATGCCGACTATACCCGCGCGGCGCTGCTCGAGCAGGGCGAACTGGGCTTCTGGAAGATCGCCATCCGTCCCGGTCGTCCGCTGGCCTGTGGTCGCCTGGGCTCGCGCGGGGTTCCCTTCCTGGGCCTGCCGGGCAACCCGGTGGCGAGCATGGTGACCTTCCTGCAGTTCGCCGCGCCGCTGCTGGCTCGGTTGCAGGGGCGAGAGGGCGCCTGGCCGCGCCGGCTGACGGCGGTGGCCGAGCATCCGCTGAGAAGTCGTGAGGGACGTGTCGACTACCTGCGGGGCCGCTACGCCAGTGCCAGTGACGGCCGCCTGCTGGTGAGCGATGTCGGTGCCCAGGGATCCGGTATCCTCTCCTCCATGGTGCGAGCCAACTGCCTGATCGAGATTGACGACACCCGCGGCAGCGTGGCCGCGGGTGAAAGCGTCACCATTCAACCCCTGTTCCGACTTCCATGAGGTGTCGATCCATGTCTTTGACCCATCTCAATGCGCGCGGCGAGGCCCATATGGTCGATGTTGCCGACAAGCCGGAGAGTCGCCGCGAGGCCTCGGCCTCGGGGCGTATCCGGATGCGCCCCGAGACCCTGGCGCTACTCGTCGATGGCGGGCTTCCCAAGGGGGACGTGCTGGCCACGGCGCGCATCGCCGGAATTCAGGCGGCCAAGCGTACCCATGAGCTGATTCCATTGTGCCACGCCCTGGCGCTGTCGAAGGTGGTGGTCGACTTTCACCTCGACGAGGACGAGAGCTGCGTCACCGTGACGGCCACCTGCCGTCTCAATGGCCGCACCGGCGTGGAGATGGAGGCTCTCACCGCGGTATCGGTGGCCTGCCTGACGCTCTACGACATGTGCAAGGCGGTGGACAAGTCGATGGAGATCGGCGCCATCCAGCTCGATACCAAGCGCGGCGGAAAGTCCGGTGACTACCGGCGTGATGCCGTCGCGCCGCGGCCGGCCCCCATCGTGACCGGCGAGGGGCAGGCCGGCGAGGTTCGTCTGGGTAGCCGCTGTGATATCGCCACGCCGTGCATCCGGGTCAAGTGCCTGGCCGAGCTGCGCGAGCGCCTCGGCGTGGGCGAGGTTGCCGTGGAACTGGATAGCCTGGAAAGCTTCGATGTCGCCGGGCTCAAGGCGGCGCTCAAGGTTCTCGATCCGCGCTTCTCGCGGCTCGATGAGGGGCGGGTGCTGTGCGCCGTCAACCAGGTGATGGCCTCGGACACCACGCCGGTGACCAACGAGGATGAGGTCGCTTTCTTCCCGCCGGTCACCGGAGGCTGAATCATGATTCGAGTGCAGGAGGCGCCTTTCGATGCCGGTGCCGAACAACAGGCGTTGCTGGCCGGGCGCACCGATATTGGGGCCGTGGTGAGCTTTACCGGCCTGGTGCGTGACTTCAACGAGCATCCGGAGGTATCGGCGCTGACCCTGGAGCACTATCCTGGGATGACCGAGTCGGCGTTGAAGGCGATTGTCGAGGAGGCACGTGGACGCTGGTCACTGGATGCGGTCACGGTGATTCACCGCGTTGGACGCCTGACCCCGGGAGACCCTATCGTGTTGGTGGTTGTCGCCAGCGCTCATCGCCGTGCCGCTTTCGAGGCCTGTGACTTCATCATGGACTACCTCAAGACACGGGCCCCCTTCTGGAAGAAGGAACACGCCGGCGACGGTGACTACTGGGTGTCGGAGCGGGATTCCGATCACTCGGATGCCCGCCGTTGGGAAGCTTGAATCGGAGATTGCACCATGACCACTCTGCCACGCGAACTGATTGATGACTTTGGCCGGCGCGTCAACTATGTGCGAATCTCGGTGACCGACCGCTGTGACTTTCGCTGCGTCTACTGCATGAGCGAGGAGATGACCTTCCTGCCTCGTGCCCAGGTGCTTACCCTGGAAGAGCTGGCGATGGTGGCACGTGCCTTTGTCGAACTGGGCGTGGAGAAGGTGCGCCTGACCGGGGGAGAGCCGCTGGTTCGTCGGGATATCGGCTCCCTTGTCGAGCAGATAGGTGGGCTTTCCGGGCTCAATGACTTCGCCATGACCACCAATGGGGCCAGCCTGCGCAAGCATGCCAGGCAGCTTCGTGAAGGGGGGCTCAAGCGGCTCAATATCAGTCTCGACTCCCTGGATTCCGAGCGCTTTCGTCGGTTGACGCGCACCGGTGATCTCGACCGGGTGATCGATGGGATTCGAGCCGCTCGCGAGGCAGGCTTCGAGCGCATCAAGCTCAACGCGGTGATTCTCAAGGGGCGTAACGATGACGAGGTGCTCGATCTGGTCGAGTTCGCTCGCCATGAGAATCTCGATATCAGCTTTATCGAGGAGATGCCGCTGGGTGATGTCTCCGATCACAGCCGGGCCGAGACCTTCTGCTCCAGCGACGAGGTGCAGGCGATCATCGAGAGCCGTTATCCACTGATTCCCACCACCGAGTCGACGCCCGGGCCATCACGCTACTTCCGCATGGGTGACAGTGATTCGCGCATTGGCTTCATCTCGCCTCATAGCCACAACTTCTGTTCGACCTGCAACCGCGTGCGTGTGACGGTAGAGGGGCGCCTGCTGCTGTGTCTCGGTAATGAGCACTCGGTCGACCTGCGTCGTGTGCTGCGCTCTCATCCCGGCGACATGGAGGCCCTCAAGCATGCCATTGTCGCCGCCATGCCACTCAAGCCCGAGCGCCATCACTTCACTACCGATGGCGATGTTCAGGTGGTTCGCTTCATGAACATGACCGGCGGGTGAGGGCTCAGTGAGCAAGATCTCAGTGCCAGCCATTCTTCAAGCGGCGCCATCGGGCGCCGCTTTTTGATAGTGATATTCGCCAATGAACAGCCGTATTTCTCACTCAAGACGATGGAAAGGCCCTCGATATTTCTTGCGACTTTTCTTGCCAAGCGGTGGCAACTGCATATACTTTTCATTGCGTAAGACAATGTCACCGTCTCATTTATTCGGCTCAGGAGGGACTGATGTCCAGCGAAACCCTGGAACGCATCGCTCGCAACAAGAACGTGGCACGCGCCGCGGCACGTCAGCTCAGCATGGAGCAGCTGCATAAGCTCGCCGAGGTGATCGAGGAGGTCATCGAGCAGAAAAAGGATGAAGAGCAGCAGCGTCAGCAGGAGGAGGCCGAGAAGGAGCGCAAGCGCTCCGAGATCCTCGAGGCGATCAACGAGGCGGGGCTTTCCGTGGATGATCTGGTAGTGGAGCCGCCGCGTCGCAAGCGTGGGCGTCCGCCGAAGAGTGCCAGCAAGGAGTAAGCTTTTTGGCCTGACTCTTTCGCCACATGTCCGTCGCCACATGTTCGTCGCTAAACGTGTGTCGTGAAGGACAGGACAAGAAAAAAGTTGTGCAAAAAAAGCCGCTTCTGAGAAGCGGCTTTTACGTCACGGGCCGGCGTCGGGCTACCCCGTATGGCTGATTGTCGACGTCTCCATGGCGAGAATCTGCAGGTGAATCTCCGGCAGGCGGCGCAGGTGTTCGTCGAACCAGCCGATCAATCGTGGCTGCAGGGCCAGACGAAGATCGGCCAGTGTCTCGACGCGCAGTGACGCCAGGACCTGGTCGAGCCAT
Organism: Halomonas icarae; assembly: GCF_009901955.1. Classification (GTDB taxonomy): domain Bacteria; phylum Pseudomonadota; class Gammaproteobacteria; order Pseudomonadales; family Halomonadaceae; genus Halomonas; species Halomonas icarae. The sequence continues at coordinate 470,588 of NZ_WUTS01000001.1, forward strand.
TCGCCCAGGTCGGTTTCGTCAAAGGGCTGGCTTTCGCTGGCATCGAGCATCAGCCTGCCGATGCGAGTCCAGCCGCCCTCGTCGGTGGCGGCCACCGTCAAGGCGAGATAGAGGCTGCCATGGCGGCTCTCCCTGCGCTGCCTACCCCCCAGACCCGGGAGCGGTGCCACGGCATTCTGGTCGATGATACAGGGGGGCTGTGGATGACGAGCCTCCAGGGTAAGGCCATCGGCATCGAAGCGAATCATGTCGCCGTTCAGTGGCGACAGTGGCGCCAGGATGCCGAGCGACTCGGCGATCTCGCGATGCGCCTGCTGATGGCGGGGTTCGCCATGAACCGGCAGCAGATAACGGGGCTTTACCCAGCCATACAGCGTGCGCAGCTCCTCCTGAGCCGGATGCCCCGAGGCGTGCAGCTCTGGGTGGTTGAACTCATCAAGCACCTCGACCCCTAGCTGACCCAGTCCACGTTTCAGGCGCTCGATCAGCAGCTCGTTGCCGGGAATCGCCTTGGCCGAGAAGATCACGCTGTCGCCAGGCGCGAGCTCGAGGGAGCGATGCCGGCCGCGGGCCAGTCGCTGCAGGGCGGCGCGTGGCTCTCCCTGGCTGCCGGTGGCAATCACCACGACCTCTTCCGGGGGCAGGTAGCCGAGGTCGCTGCTGGGTACCAGGGGCGGAAAGTCGTCCAGGTAGCCGAGGCCACGAGCGACGGCCACCATGCGTTCCATGGAGCGCCCCATCAGGCTGACCCGGCGACCACAGCGTTCGGCGGCACGGCCGATGGCGAGCACCCGAGCCAGGTTGCTGGCGAAGCAGGTCACCACCACGCGGCCCTTGCAGCGGGCGATGGTGTGATCCAGCGCCTTGGCCACCTCGCCTTCGCTGCGTGACTCGCCGGGCAGCGGGGCGTTGGTGGAGTCGCCGACCACCAGGTCCACGGGGGCCAGGGCGCGGAAGGTGGCCGGTGATATCGGGGCGCCGAGCAGCGGGTCGGGGTCCAGCTTCCAGTCACCCGTGTGAAGCACGCGATGCTCGCCGGCGGCGATCAGCAGCGAGCAGCTCTCGGGAATCGAGTGGGGCACCGGCAGGAAGCGCAGGGTAAAGGGTCCGGTCTCCATGGCCTCGCCGGGCTCGATCACCTGGATGGCGTCGCTGGCGAGCCCTCGTTCATGGAACTTGGCACGTAGCAGGCCGGCCGCCAGCGGGGTGGCGTAGATGGGGCAGCCCCATTTCGGCCACAGCCAGGCCGCGGCGCCGATATGGTCCTCGTGGCCATGGGTGATGATCAGCGCTCTGGGCGCGATGCCGAGCGTTTCCAGGCTGGCCAGGTTGGGCACCTGAAGTGGCGAGTCGGGAAGGTCCTGGCGAATCATCATGCCGCAGTCCACCGCGATCCAGGCCGCATCCTGGCCTTCCCCATGACCGTAGAGGCTGAGGTTCATGCCGATTTCGCCACAGCCGCCCAGCGGCAGAAAGCGCAGGGGAGGGCGGCGGCGAGGGCGGATCTGGACTCGAGACTTGAGCATCACGAAGGAGGCTTCCTAGTATATGACAGTTTCACTATACGGGAAGGCCCCCGGAGGTCACAACGCGCCCCCCGGATACAGGCGTTAGCTCGAGCCGTCCAGCGACACCTGGTTGGCGAGCACCTTGCGCAGGAAGTTGCGGGTGCGCGGGTCCCGGGGAGCACCGAAGAGCTGGTCGGGTGGTCCCTGCTCGACGATGCGCCCTCCTTCCATGAAGATCACCCGGTCCGCCACGTCCCGGGCAAAGCTCATCTCGTGGGTGACCACCAGCATGGTCTGGCGCTCTGTGGCCAACTGCTTCATCAAGCCGAGGACCTCCTCGACCCACTCCGGGTCCAGCGATGAGGTCGGCTCGTCGAAGAGTATTACCTCGGCCTGGGCCGCCATGGCGCGGCCGATGCCGACACGCTGTTGTTGGCCACCGGACAGCGAGGCGGGATAGGCGTCGGCCTTGTCGGCCAGCCCGATGCGCGCCAGGATCTCCCTGCCGCGCGCCAGGGCCTTCTCCTTCGGCCAGCGGTTGACCACTATCAGCCCCTCGGCAATGTTCTGAAGCGCCGTCTTGTTGGCGAACAGCGCATAGTTCTGGAACACGAAGGCGGTTCGCCGGCGTGCCGTGAGGATATCGGCACGGCTGGCCCGGGTGACATCGACATCGAGGTCCCCGATGGTCAGCCGGCCGGCATCCGGCCTCTCGAGGAAGTTGAGGCAGCGCAGCAGCGTCGACTTGCCGGTTCCCGAGGGGCCGATGACCACGATGATCTCGCCCTGCTCGATGGCCAGGTCGATGCCGTCTAGCACCGCCACCCCACCGAAGCGCTTGATGAGTCCCTCTACCTTGATCATCGCCGATATGCCTCGTTGAGCCGGGTCTCCAGGCGCCGCTGGAACCAGGCCAGAAGCTCGACGATGACCCAGTAGAAGAGCGCCACGGTGATAAAGGCCTCGAAGTAGAGGAAGCTGCCGGCGGCCTCCTTCTGGGTGGCGCCCATCAACTCGGTCACCCCAAGCGTAAATGCCAGGGAGGTGGCCTTGATCATGTCGATGAAGTAGTTCATCAGCGTGGGCACCGCGACGCGGGTCGCCTGAGGCAGCACGATGCGTCGCATCAGCTGGCCATTGGTCATGCCAATGGAGAGTGCCGCCTCGGTCTGGCTGCGGTCGACCCCGACGATGGCGGCACGGATGGACTCCGCCATGTAGGCCGAGAAGTGCAGGGTCAGGCCCATGATGGTGGCGGTGATGCCATTGATCTGAGTAAGAAAGGCCAGCAGCTGGGGTAGACCGTAGTAGAACAGGAATAGCTGTACCAGTAGCGGCGTGCCGCGAAAGAAGGAGATGAACAGCAGGGTAGCGGCGTTGAGCCCCGGGATCCGCAATACGCGGATCACGGCGAGGCCACAGGCGAGCACCAGGGCCAGCGCCATGCCTGCGGCTGCCATCTGCAGGGTCAGCGGCAGATAGCGCAGCAGGACGGGGACCAGCCCCAGCATGTAGTCGAGATCGAGTACGGGCATGGGGGCGGCTCAGCGCATCACGGGGTGGTGATGTCGGTGCCGAACCACTGTTGCGAGATCGTGCGCAGCTCGCCCGATTCACGCAGGGTGGCCAGGGCCGCGTCGACCCGGTCACGCAGGGCGCGATCCTCCTCGGTGTCACGGAAGGGCAGGGCATTGCGAATCTGCGAGAAGGGCTTGCCGGCCAGTGCCAGGGGCATGGGTTTCTCCTTGATGACCTGGCTGGCACTCACCCGGTCCATGATAAAGGCGTCGACGCGGCCCAGGGCGGTATCCTGCTCGATATTGCTCTCATAGGTACGGATGTCGATCTCGTCGGCGTAGGGCAGCTCGCGCAGCAACTCCTCATAGTTGGAGCCGAGATTGACGGCCACGGTCTTGCCCTTCAGATCCTCGACGGACTGGATCGCGTCATTGCCCTTCTTGACCACGACCTGAGCGCCGTCATAGACGTAGGGCTCGGTAAAGGCGTACTTGGCGGTGCGCTCTTCGGTAATGGTGATCTGGTTGGCGATGGTGTCGATGCGGCCGGACTCGAGCATGCCGAACAGGCCCGAGAAGTTTGCCGTGATGAACTCGACCTCGGCCCCCATCTCGTCGGCCACGGCTTCCATGACATCGACCTCGAAGCCCTGAAGCTTGTCCTGTTCGACGAAGGTGAAGGGGAAATAACCGCCGGACATGCCCACCTTGATGGTGTCATCGATAGTGTCATCGTCGGCCTGAGCCAGGCCGGCGGTCACGATACCTGCGGCCAGTGTGGTAAGGACAATGCGCTTGAGCATGATGTGCTCCCGTATGGTGTCTGGAGTAGCGCTAAGACGACGTAGCGTAATGGCTTTTCAGGATGCCCAACCTAGAGAATATAGTCGCGGAGCTCCAATAGCGCTTAGTTATATATTGGTAATGCAAGCTAGGGAGCGTTAACAATTACTAATTTTTGCGTACCTGATGTAGCATGACGGGATTTGGATGACGAATGCCTCGACTATTTCACGTTCGGTGCTTGGGGACGTCATGGATAGGTGCCCATCTATTGTTACGTGGGCACCTAATGTCGCTGGCCAAGGGCTTACGCGGAAGGTGTGTTCAGCGGCCGCTTACCGGAGCCCGGAGCGCCGGCCGGAACATCGTCAGGTACTTATTGGAAAAAGCCTCGAGCTCATGAAGAGTTCGGGGCTTTTTGCGTTTGCTGCCTTTTTTTCAGGGAGCCTGGGAGTAAGAGGGTGGTGATTAGACTTTGGTCGTTAGACAAAGGTATAATGCTTTCAAAGATCACCACCGTAAGGGTCATGATATGAGCAAGTCAGCAGTAGCTTTCCCTACCATCTGGGACCGTAGCGGCACCTCACGCAGAGTCGTGAAGCCTGCTCTGCGTGGGCTCTGGCATGGAATGATCAAGTTGGCTGAAGCCCAGTTTGCGGCACAGGCTCGCCGTGGGTCTCACCCCTACGTTTAAAGCAGCAAGGGACACCGACAAACTCGGCGCTCGGCAAGACACGCAAAAGCCCGGACCAGTAGGTCCGGGCTTTTCAGTGGTGCACTTGCAGGAAGGTGCGTGATCAATGCGTGGTCATACAACGCCCTGGTCGATCATGGCGTCGGCGACCTTGCGGAAGCCGGCAATATTGGCACCCAGTACCAGGTTGGTGGGCTCGCCGAACTCCTCGGCGGTCTCGGCGCATTGCTGATGAATATTGGCCATGATCTCCTTGAGCTTTATGTCGACTTTTTCCAGTGGCCACTGTTCCATGCTGTTGTTCTGGGCCATCTCCAGCTGGCTGGTCGCGACGCCACCTGCATTGGCGGCCTTGCCGGGTCCATAGGCAATTTTTGCCTCGAGGAAGTGGTCCACGGCATCGGCGGAGGAGGGCATGTTGGCCCCTTCGCTGACGCAGTAGACGCCGTTGTGGAGCATGACCTCTGCATCGGCGGCGGTAAGCTCGTTCTGAGTGGCGCAGGGAAAGGCGGCGTCGGCCTTGATGCGCCAGACCGCGTGGCCATCCTCCGGATACTCACCGACGGGGATGTAGTTAGCTTCAGGGTGTTTTTCCAGGTAGCTCTCCAAGGAAGCGCGGGTCACCTCCTTGAGCTCCTTGAGCAGATCGAGGTCGATGCCGCGGGCATCATGCAGCGTGCCACGGGAGTCCGTGCAGGTCACCGGCTTGGCGCCCAGCTCGTATAGCTTTTCGATGGTGTAGATCGCCACGTTGCCGGCACCCGAAACCAGACAGGTCTTGCCTTCCAGCGTCTTGCCGCGGGCTTCCAGCATGTTCTGAGCGAAGTAGACGGCACCATAGCCAGTGGCTTCCTTGCGACCGATGGAGCCACCCCAGTCCAGTCCCTTGCCGGTCAGCACACCCTCATAACGGCCTGTAAGGCGCTTGTACTGGCCGTAGAGGTAGCCAATTTCACGACCGCCAACCCCAATATCGCCGGCGGGAACATCGGTATGGGGCCCGATGTGCCGATACAGCTCGGACATGAAGGCCTGACAGAAGCGCATTATCTCGCCATCGGACTTGCCCTTGGGGTTGAAGTCCGAGCCGCCCTTGCCGCCGCCGATGGGGAGGCCGGTCAGGGCATTCTTGAAGATCTGTTCGAAGCCGAGGAACTTGATGATGCCGGAGGTGACGCTGGGGTGGAATCGCAGCCCGCCCTTGTAGGGGCCTAGCGCCGAGTTGAACTGGATGCGATAGCCCTTGTTGACCTGGACACGGCCGGCGTCATCGGTCCAGCAGATGCGGAACATGATTTGCCGTTCCGGCTCGACGATGCGTTCGATGATGCTGTGGTCATGATAATGCGGGCTGCGTTTGAAGAGTGGTCGCAGGCACTCCAGAACCTCTTCCGCCGCCTGGTAGAACTCGGTCTGGGCGGGGCTGCTCTTGCGGAGGTTTTCCAGTGTCTCATGAACGTAGGGCATCATCGTATCCTGAACAGAGGTGAATGGGCTGACCGCAGTGGGCCAATCTGAAAGTGTTTTCCATGGCAACGACTATATAGCAATGCAGCATTATGCATCAAATGTATGGGTCATGCGCGCACTGTGCGCTGTGATGGTGCACGCTGCATATCGGTTGTCCTCATTATGGAGCTTCGGTGTCGAAGGCATCTTCATTGACACACCGTGTCGCGGCTCTCGACATGGCGGTCGTGCCGGCTTTCCCTGTGCGGGGAGCGGTGCTAAGGTGCTCTGCCGCCGGTGCCCCGGCAGCAGGTTGGGTTCACGAGGCGCTGTAACGGTAAGGAAGAGACGGCATGGAGAAGACGACAACATATCCGGTGGAGCTTCTCTGCTACTGCCGCCCGGGCTTCGAACCTGACCTGGCTGCCGAGCTCTCCGAGAAGGCGGCTTCGCTTGGCAGAGCGGGGGAGACCGACTTTACACGGGATGCAGGCTTCGTGAGGTTCCTGCTCCCCGAGGGAGAGGTCGCCAATGGCCTGCATCGTGACCTGCCGCTGGGCGGGCTGGTCTTCGCCCGGCAGAGTCTGGTGGCGTTGCCGCCGCTGACGCTGTCGCGGGACGATCGACTGACATCGATCGTCGATCAGGTGGAGGCCAGTGGCTGGAGTTTCGAGAGCCTCTGGCAGGAGACCCCGGATACCAACGATGGCAAGGCGCTGGCTGGGCTTGCCAAGGCGCTGGAGCGGCCGTTGACCTCGCTTCTGAAAAAGCGCAAGGCGCTGCGTCGCAAGGCGGGCGGCAGGCGCCTGCATCTGCTGTGGAGTGCCGGTGACCGGGTTCAGCTGGGGATGAGCTTTCCGGGAAATCGCAGCGAGCTGCCGGGCGGCATCCGTCGTCTGCGTTTTCCCAAGTCGGCGCCCAGTCGCTCCACTCTCAAGCTGGAGGAGGCGTGGCATGAATTCGTGCCGCGGGGAGAGTGGGACGAACGACTCGGCGAGGGCATGCAGGCGGCAGACCTCGGCGCGGCACCGGGTGGCTGGACCTGGCAGCTGGTGCAGCGGGGCATGCATGTCTATGCGATCGACAATGGCCCGATGGACAAGGCGCTGATGGCCACCGGGCAGGTTGAGCACCTGCATGCGGACGGCTTTACCTGGGAGCCTCCGTACCGTCTCGACTGGCTGGTCTGCGATATCGTCGACAAACCCTCACGGGTGGAGGCGATGGTGGAGCGCTGGCTGGTTCGGCGCTGGTGCCGGGAGGCGGTATTCAACCTCAAGCTGCCGATGAAACAGCGCTGGCCGGAAGTGGATGCCTGTCTGCGTCGGCTTTCCGAGGCGCTGGAGGCGGCCAGGGTCGAGGCCGACATTGCCTGCCGCCACCTCTATCACGATCGTGAAGAGGTGACGGTGCATGTGAGACTGAAAGGGTAAGCGTCAGTGCGTGGTGGGTTCGTAGATGCGGATCCGCTCTTCCTCGGTTAGCAGTGGCAGCAGGCGCTGCATTACCTGAGTGCGGGTCTCGCTGGTGTACCACTCCTTCCAGGCACGCAGGTCACGCCACTTGGTGATCATCAGACGCCGGTCGCTGTGCCCCTGCTCCACGAGGCTCTCACCACCCACGAAGCCCTTGGCACCCAGCGACACTCGCATGGCCTCGCGGGCGGCCGCCTCGTACTCTTCCTCGAGGCCGGGCATGATACGGCGTTCGATAATGATCTTGATCATCTTGCAGGCTCCGACTGATTTCTTTAGCACCTAATGCCTTTACAGCGATCTTCAATTGTCACCAGGAGGTTCTCGATGGCGGAGAAACACGACTTTCAGGCCGAACTCGATACCACCGGACTCTACTGTCCCGAGCCGATCATGCTGATGCACAACAAGGTCCGCGACATGCAGACCGGGGAGGTGCTCAAGGTAGTCGCCAGCGACCCGGCGACCACCCGCGATGTGCCCAAGTTCTGCCAGTTTCTGGGGCATGAGCTGGTCCATCAGCAGCAGCAGGGAGACAGTTATCTCTACTTTATCCGTTTAGGCTAATCCTGTCCCCTCTGCGCCGCCGGCGTGGCTGGGATGCCCTCAGGCACCACCATCAGGGCCAGCGCCTCCAGGGTCGCCGGGTCCTCCTGGCGAATCCGGTTGGCGATCTGGCGCTGAAAGAAGTAGACCCGGCGATGGCGGCTATGCACGGGATAGAGACAGGCATCGCCGAGCACGATCGGCGTCTGCTCCACATGGCGCTCATCGGCGAGTAGCGCCTCGACCGTGCCGTCGCTGTAGAGTCGCCAGCCGAATACCTGCTTGAGCTGCCAGGGGGCCTCGCCATCATCCATGCACAGGGCGTGGGTGCCCTGCAGTTCGGGTAGCTGCTGGATCAGGGTGACCTGCTCGGTCTCCTCGTAATCGAAGTAGCTGGCGGCGTGCTCCAGCTCCATCACCTTGTGCTCTGGAGCGCTATCGAGCAGCTCCTCGGTCTCGGGATCCCGATAGCCGACGAAGCGGCCATGCTCGTCATCGTCCAGGCGTTGGCAGGGTGTCAGTGACTCCATCCACGCCACCAGGCCCACCACTTCACCATCCTCGCGTAGTCCCCAGGCCAGCAGTGGCATGCCATACAGGGTGTCGGGGCTGGCGTCGAGGCGATACACCATCTCGAGCCCATCAAGCTCCGGTGCCAATCGGACCAGGCGGCGTCTGGCCTGCTGACGCTGGCGCCTGGCATCCAGGTCGATGACCCGGGCAGTGCGGGGTGACATCTGGGTTCCCATGGTGTCCCTCCAGGTGCTGCTTGATCACGGATCCAGGCCGGGCGGAGATCGCCCCGGGCCGGTGCGGAAGCGCTCTGCGTCACTCAAGCACCACCAATAGCATAGACCCGATCATAGGTTAAGCCCTGCATCACGGGGCCGCTGACGGTCATGCCTCCGGGCAGCGTGAGGCGAGAGCCTCGCGCCGCTCAAGATGGGCCTGCAGGGCCTGATGGAAACTCGGAAATGGCGCCTCGGAATTTTGCCGAGAAAGCCACGCCTGACGATAGGCCTGCACCGCTTCCGGCGGCGTCTCAAGGCTATCGAAGAGTGGCAGGAGGCGGGTGAGCCACGCCTCAGCGGCATCATCCAGTGCTGTCAGCCAGTTGGCGAGCCGCCGTGCCTCGGGTGCCTGCCGCGGGTCGGCAGAGAAGCCTTCCGGCGGACAGTATCCGGGGGTGTCGAGCGCCTGGTCGAGCAAGGTATTGGCTTCCGTGAGGCGCTGTTCGGCGAGCAGCAGGGTGCGCAGTAACTGTGCCGTGTAGGGACGGTCGTTGAGCGCCTGCAGGTGTCTCTCGAGTGCCTCGAGGTCGACCGGTCGCGGAGAGCTTTCCAGCGGCGCGCGACTCAAGGCGTTAAGGTACTCGAGGGCGGTTAGCTGCTCACTCGGAGGCGTCAGGTCATCCGGGGGCAGTGGGGAGCTGACGCGTGAGAAGCTCTGCGCCCACTCCTCGGAACCGAAGAGCCCATTCCAGCTCGCCTGTGGAAGCTGTCGGCGCTTGGTGGAGGTTAGTTGTTCGAGACGAGCGAGGTCATCCGCGGCCAGCCTGTCGGCCACCCCGCTCGACAGGCATGCCGTGAGGCGTTGCCACAGTTTTAGTTCGTACTGCCAGCGCTGGCTGGCGGGGGCCACAAGTCCCAGGGTGCTGTTGCGCTGGGCGACCAGGGTGGTGATATGGCACTCACGCAGGGCAAAGATGTCGAGCAGGCCCTCGCGGGTGTCGGGGATGGGGACACGGCGTTCGCGTAGCCTGGGGAAGGCACCGATATTGCGTGGCTCGGCGTGGTCGGGAGGTGACAGGTCGAGGCGTTCGGCCAGGGTTCGCTGATAGTCGCGGAGCAGCCGATCGCTGGCATCGTTGGTGTCGCAGCCTGCCAGCATCAGGATAAGCGCTATGGCCACGATGCCACGGCACACAGGGTCAGGGATGAAGCGGGTCGCGTTCGCCATGGGCCACCGCCTTGCTGATTCGTCTCAGTCGCTCACCGAGCAGGATGGCCGCGACGGTGAGCCCTCCGATCAAGCCGATCCAGTAGCCATGGACGCCGAGCGGCGCCACGAGTCCAGGAATTCCGCGGGTGCCCAGCCAGTGGCCGCCGGCCATGCCCACCAGCCAGTAGGAGGTCAGCGTGATCACCATGATGATACGCGTGTCCTTGTAACCGCGCAGTGCGCCACCGAGATTGACCTGTAGCGAGTCGGAGACTTGGTAGACCATGGCCAGCAGGACCAGCGACAGGGCCAGAGAGGCCACTTCCGGGTCCCGCGTGTAGAGCCCGATCACCGGTTCGGCGGTGAATCGCAGCAGCAGGCCGTTGAGCAGGGCCACGGCCAGGCAGAGGACAATGCCATGCCAGGCGATCCGGCGCGCATGGTTGTGGCGCTGCTGTCCCAGCACATTACCGACCCGCACCGTTAGCGCCATGCTCAGCGACAGCGGCAGCATGAACAGGATGGAGGTGTAGTTGAGAGCTACCTGATGGGCAGCCACGGTGACCTCGCCGAGGCTGGCGATAAACAGGGCGATCAGCGTGAATAGCGTGACCTCGACGAAGATTGCCACACCGATGGGCAGTCCTACGTACAGCAGTTCGCTGACCAATCGCCAACGTGGGAGGCTGGCGGTATGCCATAGCGACACCTTGCCATAGGCACGCGAGTGGCGCGTATAGAGCCCCATGCACAGGCACATGGTCCATAGCGAAAGCGCGGTGGCGATCCCGCAGCCCAGCGCGCCAAGCGCCGGCAGCGCCTTAAGCCAATGCGGCAGCCAGGGCCCCAGCAGGGAGGTCAGTCCCTCGCCGCCGTAGATCAGCACGAAGTTGCTTGGCACATTGACGGCCAGCCCCGCCAGGCTGATCCATAACGAGGGACGGGTATGGTTCATGCCGTCGGAGAAGGCGCGCAGGGCCTGGAAGAGCGCGGCCCCGGGCATGCCGAAGGCCACCGCAAGAAGATAGCTACGCGAGCGTTCGGCGACTGCCTCGGGCACTTCCATCAGGGTGAAGATCGGGCCCACCGCAAACCACAGCAGCCCGGCGGCCAGTGCACCGAGTACCAGCGCTACCCATAGCCCCTGGTGCACATTGGGGGTGATCTCCGCGATACGACCTCCCCCCAGCAGCTGAGCGACGATGGGAGTGAGCCCCATCAGGGTGCCGGTCATGAACAGCATCAGTGGCAGCCACAGGCTGGAGCCAACCGACACCGCCGCCAGGTCAGTGGCGCTCAGTCGACCGGTCATCATCACATCGGCCACGCTCATGCCTGCCTGAGCCAGCTGGGCGCCGCAGATCGGCAGGGCCAGCGCCAGCAGTGGACGAGTCTCACGGCGGGCGGTATCGAAAAGGGTGGCCATCGGGCGGCTCAAGAGATGCGCTCCATGCAGTCGGGTAGGGGGGCCAATGCTAGCAAGGCCGGGCATTCTTTGCCCGTCTGGCGAGCGGTATACTAGGGCCTCAACCACGATCATGGAGGCCGCGTGACACACCGCTTGGAGGATATCATCGCCCTGTTCGATGGCCTGTTTCAGGAGACCTACCGAACGCGTCTGGTACGGGGTGGCGATGACCCCCTCTACCTGCCCGCCGACGCCGACTCGCCCTGGCACCGAGTGATCTTCGCCCGCGGCTTCTTTACCAGCGCATTGCACGAGATCAGCCACTGGTGCATCGCCGGGGCGAAGCGCCGCCAGCTGGAGGACTACGGCTACTGGTATCTGCCCGATGGGCGCGATGTCGCCCAGCAACGTGACTTCGAGGCCGTGGAGGTCGCGCCCCAGGCGCTGGAGCTGCTCTTCTCGCGGGCCTGTGGCCTGCGCTTCCATGTCAGCGTCGATAACCTCGATGGCGATGCCGTAGTGGACCGTGAGGCCTTCCATGCCAGGGTCGAGGCGCGTGCACGACGCTACGAGCGTGAAGGGCTGCCGTCGCGGGCAGACGCGTGGCGCCGTACCCTGGCCGCCTTCTATGACCAGGGCCTGCCTCTGTGCGAGGCGGTGGCCTCCGGTCGCGCCAGGCTTGCCGCCTCGCCTCAGCCGGCCTGAGTGGCGCGCCACGCTCGGCAGGGGCGATATGAACCCACGGGCAGCCTCCTTATCGGACCCGGGCGGTCGCTCCAACACCCTCGTCTGGAGAGCAGGCTAGGCTAGGGGGAGACATCAACGCCGCGAGGTGCCGCCGTGTTTCCCGACCCGTTACCCCAGGAGCAGCGCTTCCTCGATGCGCTGGCCCAGGACGACTGGCCCGCCGCCGATCAGTCCCTGACGCCGGGCGCCGTGGGGCTCGCCCCTGAAGAACTGATCGAGCTGTTCGAGTCGCAGCTGATGAGCCGTCACCTGGATCTCCAGGCACGGCGTCTGCAGGCCCGCGGCGAGGCCTTCTACACGATCGGCAGCGCCGGCCATGAGGGCAATGCGGCCATCGCCCTGGCGCTTCGCGCTACCGATCCCGCCTTCCTCCACTATCGCGATGCGGCCTTCTTTCTTCAGCGGGCCCGCCGGGTGCCTGGGCAGACGCCGCTGTGGGATATGCTGCTGAGTTTTGCGGCCTCCGCCGAGGATCCGATCTCCGGTGGCCGCCACAAGGTGCTTGGCTCCAAGACACTGTGCATCCCCCCTCAGACCAGCACCATCGCCTCACACCTGCCCAAGGCCATGGGAGCGGCCTACTCACTGGGGCTGTGGCGACGGCTGGGAGCTGGTGGCGAGTGGCCCGGCGACAGCGTGGTGCTGTGCAGCTTCGGCGACGCCTCCTTCAACCACTCGACTGCCCAAGGTGCCTTCAACGCCGCCGCCTGGTCCGCCTTCCAGGCTGTGCCGATGCCGCTTATCTGGCTGTGCGAGGACAATGGCATCGGCATTTCCACGCCCACACCGGAAGGGTGGGTGGCGGCCAGCATGGCCGCACGCCCGGGTATCCACTACCTGGCCTGCGACGGCCTCGATCTGCTCGATACCTGGCGTGTGGCCCGCGAGGCGGTGCGCATCGCTCGCAGCAGGCGCCAGCCAGTGTTTCTGCACATGCGCTGTGTCCGTCTGTTCGGTCATGCCGGCTCCGATGCTCAGCAGGCCTATCTGCCAGCCTCGCGCATCGAGGCCGATGAAGCCCGCGACCCGCTGCTGATCGGCGCCGGGCTGCTGCGCCGCCACGCGGGGCTCGACCGTGAGGCGGTCGCCGCTCTCTATCATCGGGTGCGCGAGCGGGTGGCGCGACTGGCCGAGGAGGCGGTGTGTCGGCCGCGCCTGGAGCAGGCATCTCAGGTGATGGCCAGCATCGTACCACCGCCGCGCCCTGGCCGCGTTCAGCCTTGGCGTGGCGAGGTCAGCACGACCCCCGACACCCTGGCTCGACGGCTCAATCAGGCACTCGATCGGCTGATGACCCGCTATCCCCACCTGGTGCTGGCCGGCGAGGATATCGGCCGCAAGGGGGGCGTCTACGGGGTGACCCAGAAGCTGCAGGCGCGCTTCGGGGGGCATCGGGTGATCGATACCCTGCTCGATGAGCAGAGCATCCTCGGGCTCGGCATCGGCATGGGGCAGAGTGGCCTGGTACCGATTCTTGAGATCCAGTTCCTGGCCTACCTGCACAACGCCGAGGATCAGCTACGCGGCGAGGCGGCCACCCTGAGCTTCTTCTCCTGCGGCCAGTACACCAACCCCATGGTGGTGCGTATCGCCGGGCTGGGCTACCAGAAGGGCTTCGGCGGCCACTTCCACAACGACAACGCCATCGCCGTGCTGCGCGATATCCCCGGCCTCTTGGTGGCCTGCCCCGCCAACGGCGCCGATGCCGTGGGGCTCCTTCAGGAGGCGGTGCGCCTGGCCGACGAGGAGCAGCGGGTGGTGGTCATGATCGAGCCGATCGCCCTCTATCACCGCCGCGACTTGCTGGAGGAGGGGGATGGCGGCTGGTGCTTTCCCGACCCGGGAGCGGAGTACCGCCTGGCGCCGGGGGAGCTCGGCCGCTGGGGCGACGGTCGCGAGCTGGCCATCGTGACCTACGGCAACGGGGTCCATCTCTCTCGTCAGGCGGCCGCGCGGCTTCAGGCCGAGGGTATCGCCCTGCGCATCATCGATCTTCGTTGGCTCACCGCCATTGATCACGACGCCGTCTTCGCGGCGGTGGCCGACTGCGCGCGGGTGTTGATCGTCGACGAGTGTCGGCGTACCGGGTCGGTGAGCGAGGAGCTGATGACCGCCCTGGTGGAGCGCGGGCTGCCCGGCGAGCGTCTGGCACGACTCACCGCCGAGGACAGCTTCATTCCGCTGGCACGGGCCGCCACCGTCACCCTGCCTTCGGTTGAAGGCATCGTGGCGCATGTACGGGCACTGCTGGCGCGATAGCTGGGCGATCAGCTCTCCTTCAGGCGTTGATGCAGGTGCAGCATCACCTCCACCTCATGTTCGGGGCGCAGCGGCTCCAGGCCCAGTTCGCCAAACAGCTCGCCCCGGGCACGCGACCAGTCGCCGGGGTCGAGGTCATCATACAGGCTGTCGGCGGGGGCCAGCTCGACGAAGGGGTCGAGACCATAGGTGTCGAAGAGCTGCGAGAGGGCCGCCTCATCGTCGCCGACGCCGGCGGTGTAGAGAGTGGCATTGAAATGGTCACCCTCCAGCTCGCGGATCACGTCCAGCGGGCTGACCCCCATGCTGCCGAGCTCCTCGAGGCTGTAGCCACCGAGTGATACCAGCTCGGCCTCCAGCCACTCATCATCGGGCTGTATCAGGGTGTGCTTGATACGGCCGTCGGGCAGCGTCCAGGCGATTGCCAGCGGCAGGCCGCCCGCATCGCCGGTCTCCACGGCGATAAAGCCGGGGATCGAGTTGTCTGTGCCGTTGGGTGGCATGTCAGGAGTCCTCATGTGTCATGTCGTCGCGGCCTGTCTCGCCGGCGGCGTCCGCGGTCAGCCGGAAGAAGCGCCGGGCGGTAGCGGTGGTGGCGGTTGCCAGCTCGGCTTCGGATTCGCCACGCCAGTGGGCAATCTCACGCAGGATCCAGGGCAGCAGGGCCGGTTCGTGACGTCTGCCCTTGAGTTTGGCAGGTAAGTTGCGCGGCAGCAGGTAGGGACAGTCGGTCTCGAGCATCAGCCGCGTCGAAGGAATCTGGGTGACCAGCTCCCGAAGATGGTGGCCGCGGCGCTCGTCGCATAGCCAGCCGGTCAGGCCGATATGCAGATCCAGGTCGAGATAGCCGAACAGCGTCGCGCGGTCGGCGGTAAAGCAGTGCACCACGGCATCCGTGATCTCGTCTCGCCAGGCATGCAGGATCTCGCGCATGCGCTGGCCGGCATCTCGCTCGTGAAGAAATAGCGGCTTGCCGTTCTCCGCCGCCAGCTCCAGCTGAGCCTCGAAGGCCAGCTCCTGTTCGGCGGGCGTGGAGAAGTTGCGATTGAAGTCGAGGCCGCACTCACCCACCGCCACCACCTCGGGCTGGCGATGCAGTTCGCCCATGGCGGTCGCGAGATCGGCGTCCCAGCGGCTGGCGTCATGGGGATGCACCCCGGCGGTGGCATGCAGCCCCAGGCCCTTGCCGGCGTGCTGGCGCGCCATGGCGATGGCCTGTTCGGCATGTTCGCGGTCGGTGCCGGTAAGAATCAGCGTTGTGACATTGGCCGCCTGTGCACGGCGCAGCACGGCCGGGAGGTCCCGGGCAAAGCTGTCATGGGTGAGGTTGGCACCGATATCCACCAGGGGCGCGGGCGCGGTGAAGCGCAGCGCCTCGGGCAGGAAGTCGTCGAAGGTGTCGGACACGCCTTGGCTCCTGTGCGTGAGGATCGGCAAAGGCCACTATTCTACCCGTCGGTTGGATGCTGCGGCCACGTCGGGGCGCGCTTGCGTTACACTGGGCGCCCTGTCGATCGAGGAGGACCCCGCGTGACCCTGCTACGTCTGGAACAGCTGCAACTGGCCTATGGTACCCATGTGCTTCTCGATGGCGCCGATCTGGTGCTGGAGAAGGGCGAGCGCCTGGCCCTGGTGGGGCGCAACGGCACCGGCAAGTCCACGCTGCTGCGCCTGGTGGCCGGCGAGATCCTGCCCGATGGCGGCAGCATCTGGCGTGCTCCCGGGCTCAAGATCGGTGTGCTGGCTCAGGAACTTCCCGAGGCCTCCGGCCAGACGATCTTCGATATGGTGGCCGGTGGCCTGCCCGAGGCCGGCGAGCTGCTCTCCGAATACCACCATCTGATTCACGAGGAGGAGCCGGACATGCGCCGCATGTCCGAGCTGCAGACGCGGCTGGAGGCCATCGATGGCTGGTCCTTCCACCAGCGCATCGATGTGGTGCTGACTCGCCTCGGTCTTCCCGGCGAGGCCGAGATGGCGTCGCTCTCCGGTGGCTGGCGTCGCCGTGTGGCGCTGGCAAGAGCGCTGGTGGCCGAGCCTGACCTGTTGCTGCTCGATGAGCCCACCAACCACCTCGATCTCGACACCATCGCCTGGCTGGAAGAGCAGCTGCTGGACTTCAGGGGGGCCGTGCTGTTCATCACTCACGACCGCGCCTTCCTGTCGAAGCTGGCCACCTCGATCCTGGAGCTGGATCGCGGCCGCCTGGGGCGCTACCCCGGTGAGTACGCCGCCTATCAGGCGCAGAAGAACCACGAGCTGGAAGTGGAGGCTCGAGAGAACGCCGAATTCGACAAGAAGCTCGCCCAGGAGGAGGCCTGGATTCGCCAGGGGATCAAGGCGCGCCGTACCCGCAATGAGGGACGGGTCAGGGCGCTGGAGCAGCTGCGCCGGGAGCGTAGCGAGCGCCGCGATCGCCAGGGCAAGGCCTCACTCTCTGTCGACAGCGGCGAGCGCAGTGGCAAGCGGGTGGTGAGCCTCGAGCATGTCAGCCAGCACTTCGCCGACGAGACGGTGATCCGCGACCTCTCCATCGAGGTGCAGCGTGGCGATCGTATCGGCTTTATCGGCCGCAATGGCGCCGGCAAGACGACGCTGCTCAAGATCCTGCTCGGCGAGCTGGAGCCGAGCGAAGGCAAGGTGCAGTTCGGTACCAAGCTGCAGGTGGCCTACTTCGATCAGCTGCGCGCCGGACTGGAGCCGGAGAAGACGGTCTATGACAACGTGGCCCAGGGCAGCGACCGCATCTCCGTGGGCGGCCGCGACCGCCATGTGATGAGCTACCTGCAGGACTTCCTGTTCACGCCGGAGCGAGTGCGCCAGCCGGTAAAGGCGCTCTCCGGCGGTGAGTCCAATCGCCTGCTGCTGGCCAAGCTGTTCACCCAGCCGGCCAACGTGCTGGTGCTGGACGAACCGACCAACGACCTGGATGTGGAAACCCTGGAGCTGCTCGAGGAGCTGCTGCTCAGCTTCGATGGCACCCTGTTGCTGGTTTCCCACGATCGCGCCTTCATGGACAACGTCGTCACCAGCGTGCTGGCCTTCGAGGGCGAGGGGCGGGTGCGTGAGTATGTGGGTGGCTACAGCGACTGGGTGCGTCAGGGCGGGAGCCTGCCGCCGGCCCCCTGGGAAGGGGCGGCGCGCCAGCATGCCGAGCCGGTGGCGGAGGCGCCAGCGGCGGAGCCGGAGAGGAAGGCCTCCTCCACGAGCGAGTCGGCGGCGAGCGCTACCGCGAAGAAACCGGTCAAGCTCTCCTACAAGCTGCAGCGTGAACTCGATGGGCTGCCGGCGGAGATCGAGCGGCTGGAGGGAGAGGTCGCTGAGTTCGAGACCCAGGTGGGCGACCCGGCCTTCTATCAGCAGGAGGCCAGCAAGGTGACCGCCACCCTGGAGGCTCTCGCGGCGCGTCAGGCCGAGCTCGATGCGGCCATGGAGCGCTGGATGGAGCTGGAGGCGATGGCCGCCGGAGAGGCATGAACCATGAACCATGAACGAAGAGGCGTGAGCGAGGAGCCATGAAAAAGGCGCCCTCTAGGGCGCCTTGTCAGGAAGGAGGCGAGGGGATTACTCCGCGCTCTCCTCTCCCTTCTTGCCGACGCGCACGGCGAGGACGTCGCACTGGGCCCCGTGGAGCACGCCGGTAGAGGTCGAGCCCAGCAGCAGGGCGAAGCCATGGCGGCCATGGGACCCGACCACGATCAGGTCGACATCATTCTCCTCGGCGAAGCGGTGGATCTCGGTGTCGGGCATGCCCACCAGCACGTGCTGATCCTCCTTGGCCACATGGCTATCGGCGATCTCGGCCAGCCGCTGCTTGGCATGCTCATCGAGCTGGTCCTGGATGCTGGTCAGGTCCATGGGGATATCGCCGCCATAGGCGAAGCCGAGCGGCTCTAGGGTGTGCATGATCGAGAG
Source organism: Halomonas icarae (assembly GCF_009901955.1). Lineage (GTDB taxonomy): Bacteria > Pseudomonadota > Gammaproteobacteria > Pseudomonadales > Halomonadaceae > Halomonas > Halomonas icarae. Next base: position 488,830 of record NZ_WUTS01000001.1, read on the forward strand.
CCGGGCATGGTTGCGGTCGGCAATCTGATGAGCACGCTCAAGCACCCTGTGGGAATCCTTGGTCAGGTCGACGGCGACCAGGACGTGACGATATTCGTTGCTCATGGGACGTCTCCTCGACGGGTATCTCTCGGTGAATCGTATGCCTTCACTCTAGGCCGGCAGGCGCGGCAAGACAACGATCTATATCAACCATTTCGCATTAACTCGAGGGGAGAGGCGCCAATGATCTGGCTGATTATCCTGCTGACCATGTTTCTGGTGATATCACCGGTGATATGGCTCAAGCCCAATCCACGCCAGAAGCGGGTGGGGTCACTACGCAATGCTGCCATGCAGACGGGCCTCAAGGTAACCCTGCGGGTGCCGCCCCTGCATGGCGAAAAGACTCCGATGCCGGCCTATCGTTGGCCCTACCCACCACGGCAGCCGGGGCCGGACTTCATGCTGGTGCGAGACTCGCACGCGGCCGAGGCGCTCAAGCCCTTCGCGCATGACTGGCGCTGGCGCAAGGAGCCGCTGCGTCCCCTGCCCGAGGCGTTGGAGGCCAGGCTCAAGCGACTGCTGGAGCGGCTGCCTCAGGACGCCCTGGTCGTGGAATCCGGGGCCGACGCCCTGACCCTGTGGTGGCAGGAATCCCAGGGCTTTGCGCGCTTCTCGACCTATCTGGAGGACTTCGAGACCCTGCGAGACGGCCTGGCGGGCCGACCCGATGACCCGCAAGTGCCGGGACCGCCTGCGTTCTAGTCTTCTACCGTGGCCTCGCCACGCGACTGCAGGGCCAGGCCGTTGTCCTCGATGCGTGACAGCAGCTGAGCCAGGGTGGCGATCTCCTCCCGGTCGAGCCCGGCGAGCATCTCATTGCGAGCCTCGCGTACCACGTCGTCGATGCGCTCGAGCAGTGGGGTGGCGGCTGGAGTCAGAAACACACGCTTGGTGCGACGGTCCTGCTCACAGGGGCGACGTTCCACCAGTCCCTGGTCGGAGAGCTGGTCCAGGGTGCGCACCAGTGAGGGGGCCTCCACGCCGATGGCGCGGGCCAGGTCGCACTGGGGCTGGCCGTCGCCCAGTCGCCACAGGTGGTAGAGGGTAACCCAGCGAGTCTGGGTTAGCCCCAGGGGCGCGAGACGCTCATCGATGACCGCCCGCCATAGGCGAGGTAACCGGCTGAGCTGGAATCCGATATTCTCATGCATGGGCAAAGGGCCTTCGATTTAGGAAGTATGCTCGAATTGTCGGAACCCCCTGCGTGGATTGCAAGCGGGCTTATCATTCGCTTTTCCACACAGTGGCCGATGCCGGGCTTTCTGCCTCCACGGCGTCAGCCTCCTTCTCGACGTTTCGTTCAGGGGGCGGCGGTGCGGGAGTGGCCTCCTGTGGAGGCGCCGTCTCCTCGGCGATGGGCTCGCCGTCGCCTGGGACCGGAGGCCGCCAATCCATCCCCGGCAGGCCCGCCGGTCGACGCAGGCGACCATCGGCCAGGGTCGCGCTCTGCTCGTCGGCCACATGAAAGCGAATCACCCCGATGCGTTGACCGCCTTCGGTCATCACATCGATGCGCCAGCGCCCCGCGGTCGCCTCGGGGAAGTTCCGCTTATGGCTCCAGGCCCGATACCCCGCCTTGCGCCCCCCTTCGATCACCAGCGGTATGCGGTCGACCTCTTCGCCCTCGTGGCGCCATACATGATGAATCTCCTCCCTCAAACCACGCGGGGCGCGGATGGCCGTAAAGGCGAACAGTCCCTGATGGCTCAGCGCCTCGGGGCTGAGGCGAAGCTCACCCTCCGGCGAGCGGGCGGCCTCGTCGAAGCCAGGGGAGAGCGCCGTGGCGGTGATCCACAGGCTGGCCGGCGGCACCCAGATCCGGCCTACCCAGGCGGCCCCGGCCAGGGGTAGCAGCAGGGTGAGCGCCATCAGCCAGCGTCGACCGCTCTGGCTGGCGGTGAGATGCAGCAGGCTCGGCAGGCTGAACAGCAGCATGGCGGCAATCGCCAGCAGCAGGCTCTGGTAGGTGGTCAGATGGAGCAGGGTGGGCAGGGTGACCAGCACCACCACAAAGACGCACTGGGCGTGGAAGGCGAAGTAGAGCCAGCGTAGCCGCTCGGCGACCCGGTAGTAGAGTGGGTCGATAATCGAGAACAGCGCCATGGCGATCACCAGCAGGGTGAACAGGGCCTGGCCGCTGCTCCACACCGTGGTCGCCAGCAGAAAGGGCAGGCAGAAGAAGAGTGTCTCCTGGTGGATCATCTGGGCGATGAACTGGGTCGCCCCCTGGGCCAGGGTGGGGTAGCCGCGGCGTGCCAGAAGGCGGCCGATCACGCTTTCGGAGAGCAGCAGCAGCCAGGCGGCGAGCATCCCCAGCGCCAGCACTGCACCGAGCCACGGCTGGCGCTCTGCCAGGAAGAAGCTGCCGAGCCCCGCGGCAAAAGCGATGGGAGGCCATAGCCAGCTCCAGGGGCGCAGTCGTCTCACCAGTCCTTCGGCGCGGGCCTGCAGGCGAGTGATGCGGCTGGCGGATGGCGTATCGTGTGGGGTGGGCATGGTTGTCTCGGCTGGGCTGACGACTCGGTAAGCCCGCTATCCTAGCAGCATTGCTGGCTGGCCTGGCTGCCATACTTCTGAGTCACCGGGGAAGAGACTTGACGTGCGGGCCAGGCTGAACCAAGCTGTGGGCATTCAAACGTCCGTATGAAATCGGGAGGTTCGCGGAATGATCTATCAGGGTAATGCCATCGGGGTGATACGCGGCGATGATGATATCGCCACGCTGACCTTCGATCTCAAGGATGAGTCGGTCAACAAGCTCTCCAGTGCAGTGGTCACCGAGCTGGATGAGGCGGTCAAGGCGCTGCAGGACGAGACCGGCCTGGCGGGCCTGCTGCTCACCAGTGCCAAGGAGGCCTTTATCGTCGGCGCCGATATTACCGAGTTCCAGGCCATGTTTGGCAAGGGCGGTGACTTCCTGGAGTCGATGCTGATGCGGGTGCACGGCATCTTCAACGCCATCGAGGATCTTCCCTTTCCTACCGTCACCGCCATCAATGGCCTGGCGTTGGGCGGTGGCTGCGAGGTGCTGCTGACCACCGACTTCCGGGTGATGAGTGAATCCGCCCAGATCGGCCTGCCCGAGACCAAGCTCGGCATCCTCCCAGGGTGGGGCGGCTGCGTGCGCCTGCCGCGCCTGATCGGTGCCGACAATGCCATCGAATGGATCGCCGGCGGGACCCAGAATCGGGCCGACGCCGCCCTGAAGATGGGTGCCGTGGATGCCGTGGTGCCGGCCGAGCAGCTGGAGGCCGCCGCCCGCGACATCCTGGCCCGCGCCATTGCCGGAGAGCTTGACTACCGTGCCCGCCGTGCGGAGAAACAGCAGCCCCTCAAGCTCGGCCCCATCGAACAGATGATGGCCTTCGAGACCGCCAAGGGCTACGTGGCCGGCAAGGCGGGCCCGCACTATCCGGCGCCGGTCGAGGCGATCAAGGTGATCCAGAAGGGCGCCGGTGAGGAGCGCGGCCGGGCTCAGGCCATCGAGGCCAAGGCCTTCGCCAAGCTGGCAATGACCGATGTGGCCTTCAACCTGGTTGGCCTGTTCATGAACGATCAGGTCGTCAAGAAGAAGGGCAGCCGCTATGAGAAGGCGGCGCGTCCGGTCAAGCAGGCCGCGGTGCTGGGTGCCGGCATCATGGGCGGTGGCATCGCCTACCAGAGTGCCTCCAAGGGCACGCCTATCCTGATGAAGGATATCAAGGACGACGCCATCGAGCTGGGGCTCAAGGAGGCCCGCAAGCTGTTCGCCAAGCAGGTCGAGCGTGGCAAGCTCTCCACCGAGAAGATGGCCCAGAGGCTCAGCAACATTCGCCCGACCCTCTCCTACGGTGACTTCGGGCACGTCGATCTGGTGGTCGAGGCGGTGGTCGAGAACCCCAAGGTCAAGGAGGCGGTCCTCAGCGAGGTGGAGGCTGAGCTCGGCGAGCAGACCATCCTGGCCTCCAACACCTCCACGATCTCCATCGATCGTCTGGCGGCCAACCTCAAGCGTCCCGAGAACTTCTGCGGCATGCACTTCTTCAACCCGGTGCATCGCATGCCGCTGGTCGAGGTGATTCGCGGCGAGAAGACCAGTGACGCCGCGGTGGCGGCGACCGTGGCCTATGCCCGCGCCATGGGCAAGACGCCGATCGTGGTCAATGACTGCCCGGGCTTTCTGGTCAACCGGGTGCTCTTCCCCTACTTCGGCGGCTTCAGCCTGCTGATGGGGCAGGGCGCCGACTTTGCCCGGGTCGACAAGGTGATGGAGAAGTTTGGCTGGCCCATGGGGCCCGCCTACCTGCTCGATGTGGTGGGCATGGACACCGCGGTGCATGCCGGCGAGGTCATGGCCAAGGGCTTCCCCGAGCGCATGGGTAGCCTGGGAGGCGAGGGCCAAAGCAGCGCCATTCAGCTGATGTACGAGAACGATCGCCTGGGGCAGAAGAACGCCAAGGGGTTCTACGCCTACGAGGAGGATCGCAAGGGCAAGCCGAAGAAGGTCCGCGACGAGGCGGCCATCGAGCTGGTCAAGGGGGTGGTCAAGGAGAGTCGCGAATTCAGCGACGACGACATCATCGCCCGGATGATGGTGCCGCTCTGCCTGGAGGCCGTGCGCTGTCTGGAAGATAACATCGTCGGCAGCCCGGCCGAGGCCGATATGGCGCTGATCTACGGTATCGGCTTCCCGCCCTTCCGCGGTGGCGCGCTGCGCTATATCGATGCCATGGGAGTGGAGTCCTTCGTCGCACTGGCCGACGAGCTGGCCGGGGAGCTGGGCGCCCTCTATGCCCCCACCGACAAGCTGCGCGAGATGGCGGCTGCCGGCGAGCGCTTCTACGACACTCAGGTCCAGGCCCCGGACCAGGCCTGACCCCACCACCCCTACAGGAGTAGCAAGATGAGTTTGAATCCGAGAGATATCGTGGTGGTCGACTGTGTGCGTACCGCCATGGCCAAGGCCAAGAACGGCGCCTTCCGTCACGTGCGGGCCGAGAACCTGTCCGCCGCCGTCATGCAGTCGCTGTTCGACCGCAATCCGGGCCTCAATCCGGCCGAAGTGGATGACGTGATCTGGGGGTGCGTCAACCAGACCCTGGAGCAGGCCATGAACATCGCCCGCAATGCGGCGATCATGACCGGCATTCCGCGCAGTGTGCCGGCCCAGACGGTCAATCGCCTGTGTGGCTCCTCGATGAGCGCGCTGCATATCGCCGCGGCCAATATCAAGGCCGGAATGGGCGACTTCTATGTGATCGGGGGCGTGGAGCACATGGAACATGTGCCGATGACCCACGGCGTCGACGTCAATCCGGCGGCCAGCAAGCATGCCGCCAAGGCGGCGATGATGATGGGCCTTACCGCCGAGCTGCTGGGCAAGATGCACGGCATCTCCCGGGAGGAGCAGGACGCCTTCGGCGTACGCTCTCATCAGCGTGCCCAGGCCGCCCTGGAGAGAGGCGGGTTCGACAACGAGATCATCGGCGTGGAGGGGCACGATGCCAACGGCTTCCGCGCCCTGATCAAGCAGGATGAGGTGATCCGTGCCGATGCCAGCCTGGAGAAGATGGCCGCCCTCAAGCCGGCCTTCGACCCGCGCGGCGGCACCGTGACCGCGGGCACCTCCTCGGCGCTCTCGGTGGGTGCCTCGGGCATGGCGGTGATGAGCTACGAGCGGGCCCAGGCGCTGGGTCTCGAGCCCATCGCCCGGGTGCTCTCCACCGGCGTGGCTGGCTGTGATGCCTCCATCATGGGTTATGGGCCGGTACCGGCCTCCAAGCAGGCGCTCAAGGCCGCCGGCCTCACTGCCGATGACCTCGACACCGTGGAGCTCAACGAGGCCTTCGCCGCCCAGGCGCTGCCGGTGCTCAAGGACCTGGGCCTGCGCGATGTCATGGACGAGAAGGTCAACCTGCATGGCGGCGCCATCGCCCTGGGTCATCCGCTGGGCTGCTCCGGTGCGCGTATCTGCACTACCCTGCTCAACGTGATGCGCGAGCGCGATACCAGCCTGGGCCTGGCCACCATGTGTATCGGCATGGGGCAGGGCGTGGCGACGGTGTTCGAACGCCTGAAGTAAGCACCGGCTCGATGCAGGAAACAGCGGCGGCGCCCCGAGGGCGCCGCCGCTTCGTTTATAGGTTGGCACTGTCCCAATGCGCCACACTCTGTGGCAGGCTGAAACATCGTCGGCCAGTCCCAGGGAGATGGAAGAGACTTGTGACGGAACATGCTCTTTTTAATTAACTGATTTTAAGGCAAAAGTTTATTAATGGCCTGACTCTTTCATGATCTTCTCAGGAGGAGTCGATTCGTCTCCCCCCCTCGATAACTTGGCGACAATAATAAACAGGAGAGACTGCCTTGATGATGCTATCCCCAGCGCAAGGCCTAAGTGTTTTGGCCCTGACGCTTACCCCTCTTGCTGCTGCTACTGCGGTAGCCTCCGATCAGTCACTGATTGACCAATATTGCTCGGGCTGTCATCAGGCCAGCGACGAGTCAGGCTCCTGGAGTCGAATCAGTCAGCAGCGTAAGACGCCCGAGGGTTGGGACATGACGGTGGCGCGGATGCAGGTCATGCATGGGCTTGAACTGCCGAACGATGCACGTCGCGATATTGTTAAGTACCTGGCCGACACTCGGGGGCTTGCCCCAGAGGAGAGTGAAACGCAGCGTGCCCTGATCGAGCGGCGCCTTAACCGCATCGAGTCATTTGACCACCCCATTTATCAGGAGATGTGTGCACGATGTCATACGGGAGGCCGCGCTCAACTACAGCGGCGCTCCCAAGGCGAGTGGGAGCATCTGGTTAATTTTCACATAGGCCAGTTTCAGACCACAGAATACCAGTCCATGGCCCGAGATCGTGACTGGTTTGGCGTCGCTTTGGACGAGATCGTCCCCTGGCTGGCGGAAACTCAGGGGCTGACGAGCGAAGCCTGGGAGGCTTGGCAGCAGGCCGAGCCCCATGAACCGGAGGGTGAGTGGCAGCTCTGGGGCCACTGGCCCGGCGAGGGCGACTTCTACGCTGATGTCAGTGTGGTCGCTGCTGAAGGCGAGGATGCCTACAGGGTTGCACTGGATGGTGCCTTCACCGATGGGCGAAGACTCGACGGTGAGGGTCAGGCGGTCGTCTATACCGGTTATGAATGGCGCGCTCGCCTGACCCTCAACGGCCGCGACTTCAAGCAGGTGCTGGACCTCTCCCGGGAGCATCCTGGTGGGCGCATCTTTGACGATCATGATGATGCCCTGGGCATGCAGGTCACCATGCTGCCTCAGGAGGCCCAGGCGGCCAATCTGGTTGCTAGCCTGCCCGCCTCACTCAAGGCAGGCGAGCGTCGTCGTCTGGTGTTATTGGGTCATGGTCTGGACAAGGGCGAGATCGACCTGGGTGAGCATGTAACCCTGCGGCGGGTGGTGGAGCGCAGCGCGCATCGCCTGGTGATGGACGTCGAGGCCGATAGCCTGCTCCCCACCGGCTGGTTGCCGGTGACGGTAGGTGAGAGCAGCGCCGACGCGCTCTTAGCCGGCTATCGGCAGGTTGACCGCCTGGAGGTGAGTCCTGCGCTTGGGGTGGCGCGTATCGGCAACGACAAGACGCCGCCAGTCAGTGGTGTGTTTACCGCCGCCGGTTATACCCAGATGGGTGACGAGACGCTCCCCTTGGGACAAGTGCCCGTGCGCTGGGATGTCGCGCCCTGGGACGACATCGCTGAGCGTGACGAAGATGTGAAGTTCGCCGGCGTGATGGATGCGGCGACTGGCGTCTTCAGTCCCGCTGGTGCGGGTCCCAATCCCCAACGCCAGTACAACGCCAATAGTGTGGGCAACCTACGCGTGACCGCAGCGGTGGAGGGCCAGCCTGAGATTCAGGACGAGGCGCAGCTGATCGTTACCGTGCAGCGCTGGAACAACCCACCGCTTCGTTAAGGAGAGCACCATGGGAATCTTGCAAGCGATACCCCAGAACCTGCATCGCGTGGAAGTGGAAGGCGAGCCGCTCTGGTTCCATATCCCCACCACCAGTCTTTTCGCCCCGGACGACCTCAGCGAGGAGCTGCTGGCGCTGGCCAGTCGTGGCGAAGGGTTGGACAGCCAGGCTCTACCCCATCACCTGAAGGCTCTGGGTGGTGATATCGAGGCGCGACTGGAGCAGCTCAAGTCGCTGAAGCTTATCACCGATGGGGTCGTTCAGGCCTACAATCCCACGGTCGAGGTGGAGCAATTCCCCCTCTCCACCGTGGTGATTAACGTCAATACCGGCTGCAACCTGAGCTGCAGCTACTGCTACAAGGAAGATCTGGACAATCCTCGGGATGGCAAGAAGATGGACCTGGCCACTGCACAGGCGTCCATCGAAATGGTGCTGCGTGAGGCCCCACAGCGGGATCGTTATAACATCGTCTTCTTCGGCGGCGAACCACTCAGCAACATGCCACTAATCCGCCAGGTGGTCGAGTGGGCCGAGGCACGGATCCATGGGCTTGGCAAGACAGTGGACTTCACCTTGACCACCAATGCCACCTTGCTATCCGAGGAAAAGATCGCCTTCTTCGACGCGCACCGTTTCGGCCTGACGGTGAGCATGGATGGCCCCAAGGCGATTCATGACAAGAACCGCATCGCCGTCAATGGGCAGGGAACCTATGACCTGGTGGCCAAGCGTATCGCGCCATTGCTGGCCAATTACCGCTCGCGGCCAGTGGGGGCCCGGGTCACCCTGACTCGTGGGGTGACCGATGTGATCGGTATCCATGACCACCTGGTCAACGAGCTGGGGTTCGCCGAGGCGGGGTTTGCGCCGGTCACCTCCGGGGACATGGCCGCCTACAACCTTACCAGCGAAGAGCTCAAGACGGTCTTTGACGGCATGGTAGAACTCGGCGAGCGTGCCGTGTCGGCTGCCATCGACGGGCGCGATATCGGCTTCGGCAACTTCAACCAGTTGCTTACCGACCTCTGGGAGGGGCGCAGCAAGGCAGTACCCTGTGGCGCTGGCCTCGGGCTGGTCTCGGTGGATCACCAGGGGGATGTCCACCTCTGTCACCGCTTTACCGGCTCTGACATGCCAACCTTCGGCAATGTCGATGACGGCCTCGATCATTCGGGGCTCAAGCAGTTTATCGAGGCGCGGTCCGACCGCAGCGAGCGAGGCTGTGCTGATTGCCGGATTCGCAACCTCTGTTCCGGTGGCTGTTACCACGAGAGCTACGCCCGCTATGGTGATCCCATGACACCCACCTACCATTACTGTGACCTAATGCGCGACTGGGTCGATTTCGGCATCCAGGCCTATGCCCGCATCTTGCGACATAACCCCGACTTTCTGGACGGCCCCCTGGCCGGGAGGCAGAGCGCATGACCCATAACAAGAAACGTTTCAGTGACCTGGGGCTGGCCCCGCTCAACCGGAAGGCCCGCGAGATGGAACGAGCCTCGAGTCCCGAAGCCCTGGAAGAGGTTCAGGCCATGCAGACCATCGCCGGCTGTACCTCCAGCTTCGATCCAGGCTGGGAGGTAGATCCCTTCGGCGGTGTCGCCTCGCTGTGCCAGCCCATGGAGGCGGATCTCTACGGCTGTGCCGACCCCTGCTGGTGGCCTGCCCAGGTGCCGGACACCATGAACACCTACCCCGATTGGGGTGACGGGGCAGAGCGGGCCGAGGATGACTGGCGCAAGCTCGACAGCGTCTACCCGGGGGGTGAGAAGTGATGGAGAGCCCAGTGATGAAGCGACTCAATCTGACCTTGGCAGGCCTTCTGGCGCTCTCGGCACAGCCGCTGCTGGCAGACGCTGTCCAGGACGACGCCGCGCGCGAGTATCTGGTCACCATGGCGCACCCAAACCAGCTCTACGTGATCGACCCCGAGGCCCGTGAGGTCGTTCGCACCTGCGACGTGAAGGGCGACTTCGGTCCCGGCACCCTGCAGCTCTCCCCGGACGAGCGTACCGCCTATGTGCTGCATCACCGCTGGGAAGAGGCGGTTGGCATTGATCTCACCAGCTGTGAGGAGGTGTTTCGCGCCAGCGGTTCAATCGATAGCATCCGCGCCAAGTCTATTGCCTCGCTGGCGGTGAGCCCCGACGGCAGCCGTCTCTACAGCGTCTGGGACCGGGTGAGATTGGGCCTCGACCATTACGAGGTGCTGGAGCCGCAGTTGGCGGTCTACGATACCGCGTCGGGCCTGGATGCCGAGCCGATCGCCACCTTCCCGGCACCGCGCCAGGTGACCACCATGGCCGCAGCCGAGGATGGCTACCTGTATCTAGCCGGAGCCGATATCTATCGGATGGATCCGGAGAACGGCGACACTGAAATTGCCATCGCCAACCGAAACTGGGATCGACCCGACTTTAGCCCGCCCGATTCGCTGGCCATATGGAGCATGGGTGAGGTCACCGACGAGTTCCTGCGTCCCTATACGGTGGCGGAGCATCCCGGTGAGGAGAACGAGGCCTGGCACTGGGGCATTAGCCGTGTGGATCTAACGAGTGGTGAGACCGAAAACAAGGAGATTGCTCCCTTCGAGTTCATCATCTTCTCCATGGTCTCGGATCCTCGCGAGCAGGATGTCTTCTACGGTGTCTATACCCAGCTCAGCAAGCTCGACTCACGCACAAGGGAGATCGTCAAAGTGATCGACCTGGATCATACCTACTACAGCATCAACACTTCCTATGATGGTTCACGGATCTATCTCGGTGGCGCCTCCAGTGATATCGCCATCTACGATGACGACTTCAATGACCTGGGGCGTATTGAGCTGCCCGGCGATATGAGCACCGCGACTCTCAAGGTGGCACGCTTCTAGCTTGCCGTTGCGTGATCCTTCTGGCCGGCGCTTGCCAGAGCGACCGGCCCTTTCCACTGGGGCCAGCGCCTTGAATGAAGAGAGTGTTGATGCGTGAGACTGACGCTGCCCGCGATGCGAGGGCGCTGTCCTGGAGCTGGCTCTATCGCCCCCTCAAGGCGAGGCGCTTGGCGCTCGCCCGACTGCTGGGGTTGAGCCTGTCGGCGACGCTGATGGCATTGTTGCCGCCGTTGCTGACTCAGCGACTGATTGACCAGGGCTTGATGCAGGGTGATTTCGCCACCGTCGCCACTTACGTGGGTGCCCTGGTAGCGGTGGGGCTCTCTGCCATGGCGCTGCAGGGGCTGACCCGGCTGCAGCACGTGGCGCTCTCCGCTCGACTGCTGTTGTCACTGCGCCGTGCCTTGCTGCGCCATCTACTGCGTCTGGCACCTGCTCGCTGGCAGGCACGGGGTCGGGGAGATCTGATGAGCCGTCTCGACGGCGACCTCACCATCCTTCAAGGATTCGCCCTGGATAGCCTGCTGGGCGGCCTCTCCAACCTGCTGGGGCTGGTCGGGGCGCTGGCCATGATCGGCCTGTTCAGCCCTGCCTTGATGGCGCTGGTGGCGGTGCTGGTGCCGATCCAGTGGTTCTGGCTGCGCGCTTGGCGCCCAGCGCTGACACGCCGTCAGGAGGCCCTGAGGGCGCAGAGCGGGGATATCTCCGGCTTCTGGCAGGATACCCTGGCACATGGCCCCTGGTTCCAGGGCCAGGCATTGGAGGCTGCACGTCTCAACCGCTTACAGGGGCTTGGTCACGAGCAGCTGCGGCGCCTCCTGGCGGTGCGTCGGGTGGGGTTTCTCAGCGACATGGGGCCCCAGTTGATCCTCGCCCTGGCCCGGGCTGGGGTACTGCTGCTGGGCGGTTATCTGGTGATCCAGGGACGCTTGCAGCTCGGTGAGCTGGTGGCCTTGTTGGCCTATCTGGGCATGGTGATGGCGCCCATCGGCGGTCTGCTCGGTCTCTATGGAGGCTGGCAGCGTGCCCGAGTCAGCGCTTCACGCCTCGCCGAGCTCTTTGCCGAGCCCGCCATGAGCGACCCTTACCAGGGCCAGAGTCCAAACGGCCCGGGGGCATTGCGTCTCGAGGGCGTGCGTTTTCGTCATCCGGGGCAGGATACCTGGCTGCTGGACGGGGTCAGCCTTGGTCTCGAGCCGGGACAGAAAGTCCTGATCGAGGGGCCCTCAGGGGCCGGCAAGAGCAGCCTGATACGCATGCTGCTGGGGCTGGAGGTGCGTGAGGCTGGAGTCATCCGGGTCGATGGCGTGCCGCTCGAAGCCCTTTCCCGTCGTCAGTGGCTCAAGCAGGTGGCGTGGGTTGAGCAGTATCCAAGCCTGCTGCGCGGCAGCCTGGCCAGCAATCTGCGTGCCCTGGAACCTCATGCCACGGATGAGGCACTCTGCGAGGCGCTGAGACGGGTCGGACTGGGGGAGTGGCTGGCCAGCTTGTCGAATGGGCTCGAGACCGAGCTGGGTGATCTGGGGGGCAAGGTCTCCGGCGGCCAGAGGGCACGCCTGGCCTTGGCGCGGGCGCTGCTCAAGCGTCCCCACCTGGTCCTGCTCGACGAGCCTACCGCGGCGCTCGACCCGGTAGCGGCGAGGGCCCTCGACCTCCTGCTCGATGACGTCCTGGGCGACACGACCCGGCTGATCATCAGCCACCAGGGGGAGCGGTTCGGCCGCCTCGATGCCCGTTACCGACTGGAGCGGGGGCGCCTGGTCCCCGTGGAGGAGGCGGCATCATGTCGCTAACGCCGACCCTGGGAGTGATTGACAGTGGTGTTCCCCCAGGCGTGTGCCTGGCACGCTTTCACTCACCGAATGGTATGGAGGCCGAGGATCGGCTGGGCCATGGGCGTGCCATCTTCGCCACCCTGGGTCACTATCTGACGCTATCGCGGCAGGATATCGCGCTTTACAAGCTCTTCGAGAGACGTTTAACCGCCGATGCCGCGAGTCTGGCGGCGGCCTTCGAATGGCATCTCGAGGAGCCTCCGGCTTGGTTGTTGTGTAGTTTGGGGCTGGCCCGTCCCGAGGCGCGGCTGCAAACGGCCGTGGAACGCCTCCAGGCAGCCGGCACTCGTATCGTAGCCGCCAGTCCACGCTTCGGGACAGCGGTCTATCCGGCTGCATGGCCCGGGCCGATCGCGGTCAGCGGATCGGCGGGATTACCACCGGGCAAACCGCAGAAGGGAGGCGACGGGCGATGGTATGCCTGTGTCTGGGCGGCTCGAGAACCCCGGAAGGCAAGCGGCGCCTTGCAGCCCTGGCAGGTGGGGCCACCGACACTAAGGACGCCATCACCACTGGGCGGTGCCAGCTTCGCGGCGGCCCACGCCCTGGGTTACTGGCTGGCCGAGTCGGTGATGGCACTGGCGGGAGATGTAGGAGACCTGACAGGGAGAGCCGGCCAGTCGGAGTGATCGGCCCACCAGCGGATGATGGCCGGGGCGGCGGCGCCGGCTTCGGTCAGCAGTGTCTCCACCCGACGGGTATCCTCTACTTTCATCGCCTCGACCAGCGGCGCCAAGGGAACCCCCGCAACAGCCCGAATGCCTAGGGGCTGATCAGGGGTGAAGACCATGGCTTGTTCGCTCAGGCGGGTGCCGACAATGGCGAGCCCTCGTCCCACGCGTACCCGCGACCAGGGCTCCGGCATATGCAGTGGCAGCAGGTCGGGCCAATGGCAGCGTTCCACCCAGTAGGGCGCTGGTTCGGCGGATACCGAGCCCCATGAGGCGGCCTGGCGATAGAAGTCGCGACCGGCTCGGGCGAAACGAAAGTACTGGGCGTCCTGGCGACGCTGGTGGAAACGCTCCAGGGGCGCGATGGGCCGGCCATCGAGCAGGCTATTGAGCACCGGCGCGAGGCCATGAGCCGAAGAGAGGGCATTGAAGATGCCCTGGCCGGAGAGTGGGTCGATGGCCATGGCGGCATCCCCCAGGCGCCACAGGCGCTTCTCCCGGACCCGGGTGCGCCCCAGCAGGCTGGGGCGCTGATAGTGATGCTGGATGGGACTGTCGCCCCAGAGCTCGGCCAGCTTGGGCTGGGCGGCCAGCCAGGCGTCTGGTTCCCGACGCGTCCGGCGTAGCGTCGCCTCCGGCAGGGCCAGCTGCAGGTACTGCTGTCCGGCGAGCCGCGACCACCAGGCCCAGCCGCCGCCGGTGAGCGACAGGGCGGCGCTTGCCGGCGAGGGTTGGGTGGCATCGCCGCGCAGGATCCAGGACGGGGTGGCCCAGGGCGCACCATCGCGTAACTGGCGCCGTGCCGCCGCCCGCCCCCTTGCATCCACGCCCCAGGGGGCGCTGAGGATGCGGCCATCCGCCAGGGTCAGCCGCGCCCGATCGCCGTCACTCGCCAGGGCCGTGATCCGTGCCTCGATCACCGGAATACCGGCTTCGTGCAGGTCCGCCAGCAGGGCGGCATCGAAGGCCGGGCGTGGCAACAGCCACTCGGCATTGGGGGCACGCGCCTCGCCGCCCCAGGTGACCCGTCGTGGCAGGGGACCCACGGCGCAAGCGGCGGCCCGTGTCAGCCCCAGGCCGTGCAAGGCCTGAAGACTGCGTCGGCTGATACCTTCGATGGCGCGATAGTCGCGGATGCGGCCTGCTACCGTCACCCGCCGGCCGGCGCGATGCAGCAACATGGCCAGGGCGGCCCCGGCGGGGCCACCGCCGGCGATCAGCACCTCGCCGGCCGCCTCATCATGCATCAGAAGAAGCCCCCCACCAGTAGCTGAGCATAGAAGGACGTCTCGTCGCTGAGCAGCCACTCCGTATAGAAGTTGAGCTCGCCCCCGCCCATGTTGGGTCGGTCGGTGGTATCCAGGCTATCGAAGTCGTAGCCCATAGTCCGAGCAGCGCCTGGAGGTCGATGTCCAGGGTGGAGTGGCCGAGATCGGGTATCTCGTAGGCTTGTGCCGGCAGGTCAGCGGCCAGCAGCATGTTGCCCAGCGTCATCGTAGGACACTGGAAGTTATTTTTATTGTGCATTGCGGGTATCTTTTGTGGTTCGAAGGAGCCCCGGCAATATGCCGGGGCCTGAGTCCTGTCAGACTATCATGACGACCGACTTCTGCTCGGTGTAATGCTCGATCAAGGAGTCGCTGAGCTCGCGGCCGATCCCCGACTGCTTGAAGCCGCCGAAGGGCATGCTGGCGTCCAATAGGTTATGACCGTTGACCCAGACGCTGCCGGCCTCGATCTCCGGAATCAGGCGATTGACCGCGGCGAGATCGTTGGACCAGATGCTGGCGGCCAGGCCGTAGGGGGAGTCGTTGGCCATCGATACCAGGTCGTCGAGCTCGCGGAAGGTCTGTACTACCACCACTGGGCCGAAGATCTCCTCTTGCACGCAGCGGCTCTCCTGAGCCAGACCGGTGATCACCGTGGGCTCGACGAAGTAACCGCTCTCTCTCCCCTTGCCGCCGCCGGTGACGATGGTGCCGCCGTCGCTGCGGGCCTGGTCGATGTAGTCCAGCACTCGGTGCTGCTGCTTGGCAGAGACCAGTGGTCCCAGTGTGCTGGTGGCTTCCCAGCCTGGCGCCAGGGTCAGACCCCGGGCCTGGTCGGCGAGCTTGGCGACAAAGGCGTCGTGGATCGTTTCGTGCACATAAATGCGGGAGCCGGCGGTGCACACCTGGCCCTGGTTGAAGAAGATCGCCTGAGCAGCGCCGATTGCGGCGGCCTCGATATCGGCATCGGCCAATACCATCACCGGCGACTTGCCGCCCAGCTCCAGGGTGGTGCGGGTCATGTTCTCCATGGCGGCGTGGCCGATCAGCTTGCCCACCGGGGTCGAGCCGGTGAAGGCCACCTTGTTGATGCCAGGGTGGCCGGCCAGGGCTGATCCGGCGGTGTGCCCCAGGCCGGTGACCACGTTGAGGGTACCGGCGGGCAGGCCCACCTGCTCGGCCAGTTCAGCCAACAGCAGGGCGCTGAGAGGGGTGTCCTCGGCGGGCTTGAGCACAATGCTACAGCCCGCGGCGAGTGCCGGGGCCACCTTCCATGCCGCCATCAGCAGTGGGAAGTTCCATGGGATGATGGCTCCCACCACGCCGATCGGCTCGCGGCGGGTATAGGCGACGATCTGCCTATCGTCGGGCACGAAGGGCATGGAGGGGGTCATGCTGCGCCCCTCGATTTTGGTGGCCCAGCCGGCGGTATAGCGGATGAAGTCGATGGCCAGAGTCACGTCCATATGCCGCGAGAAGGTCACTGGCTTACCGTTGTCCAGAGTTTCGAGCAGTGCAAAGTCATCGGCGCGGGCCTCCAGGGCGTCGGCGAGATCCAGCAGCAGCTTTTCGCGCTGGGAAGGGCGCGAGCGGCGCCAGCTGAGGAAGGCCTCCCGGGCGGCAGTGATCGCGTCGTCGATATCCGCGGCGTCACCCGCCGGTACACGACTGATTACCTCGGCGGTGGCGGGGTTGTAGACATCCAGGGTATTGCCGCTCGCGGCGGGTCGCCAGCGGCCCCCAATGAAAAGGTCGTGACTCTTGTCCAGCCAGGATTGAATGGTGGGGGAAGGCTGCGTCATGGTTGTGCTCCTGTGGGGCTGATTTATGATTGTTGGCAGACCTGACTAGACAGCATGGGCCTGCTGCTTGGTATAGCAAGTACTATGCCAGCGTTATGTAATGTAATAATCACAATGAAAACAGTGGGTAGAGGTGCCGCGCGGAGGGTTGGCCGCAGATGATGCGTCGCCGGACACGACGGCTGTCGCATCTTGGGACACCTCGCCCCATGGGGAGACACCTATGTTGACCAAGGCCGCCCTGCGAACTACCGAGATGATGCGCCAGGCCCATGCCCGGCTACGTCGAGGACAACTGCCGGTGGATCTGCTCGATGCCAGCATCGGTCGCTCCTGGCAGCGCTGCCTGGATCACGGTCTCTCTCCCGGGAGAGTGCCGGAGTTGCCCAGGCTTAGTGGTAGCGAACTGCGGGACCGGCGTGACTCGCATCGTCGACTGATCGCCCTGGCTGAACCCCTGCTCAAGCGGGTTGCCGAGGATCTGCGCGGCTGCCAGCTGTTGCTGGCCGGCCCCGATGCCACCGTGCTCAAGAGCTACGGGAAGCGCTTCGTGCTGGATGAACGACTAGACATCGCTCCTGGCATCATTCTGGATGAGCGTTGGTTTGGGACCAATGCACCAGCCCTGGCGGTGATCGAGCGCGCGCCGGTGCTGGTCAAATCCAGCGAGCATTTGATGTTCCCCGAGAATCCGGTTTCTTGTGTGGCGGCACCGCTGCTTGATGTGAGTGGTGACTGCCTGGGGTTGATCGACCTGACGTTCGACGCCGGTCATCCCCGTCCGGAGATCTTCCTGCGGCGGGTACAGCAACTCACTGGCGCCCTGGAGCAGCAACTGTTTCGTGATCACTACCAGCAACGCTGGGTGCTTCAGGTGCATGCCTCTCTTGCCGAGTTGGATGGGGTGGCGTGCGGCCTGGTGGCGATCAACGAGGCCGGCCTGATCCTGGCAGTCGATCCTCAGGCGGCTCAGTGGCTGGGACGTGATGCTACGGGCCTGATTGGTGGTCATATCGAATCGCTCTTGGGCCGCTCCTGGACGGAGCTTCGTCGCCAGTGTGAGACGAATTCGGCGTTGTTGGGGCTGGAGCTGACCGGCGGACAGTTGGTGGGGCGCCTCAATCCGCCTGAGGCCTGGCGGCCGGCGACCCTGGATGGCGAGGTGGGGGGGGGCTCCGGCAACCGGATGCCGATCAAGTCGTCACGGCCCCGTCGGCCGGTGCTGGAGTCGTTGGTGGCCAGCTGGCCGCAGATCTTGGCCCGGGAAGCGCGCAGGGCGTCCCAGGCCCTGGCCGCGGGGCTGCCGGTCCTGCTGCAGGGCGACACCGGCACCGGCAAGGAGCAGCTGGCCCGTGCCTTGCACACCAGTATCGACGAAAAAGCTCCGTTCGTGGCGCTGAACTGCGCGGCCCTGCCGGAGAGCTTGATCGAGGCGGAGCTGTTCGGCTACGGCGAGGGTGCCTTTACCGGCGCCCGCAAGGGGGGCTATGACGGGCGCCTGGTGCAGGCCAACGGCGGGACCCTGTTGCTCGATGAGATCGGTGATATGCCGCTGGCGCTGCAGGCACGCCTGCTTCGGGTACTTCAGGAGCGGGTGGTGACGCCGCTGGGTGATCATCGCGAGGTACCCATCGAGTGTCGGGTGATCGCCGCCAGCCATCGCGATCTGGAGGCTCGGGTCGAGGTTGGCGACTTCCGCGAGGATCTCTTCTATCGCCTGGCCGGTGTGGTGGTCGAGCTGCCAGCGCTGAACCAGCAACAGCCGCTGACGGAAACGATTCGCCATCGCTGGGAGGTGCTCTGTCGCGGTCACGGTCGTGACCTGCCCCTGGCGGAGTCGCTCTGCGAGCGGTTGGCCGCCTATGACTGGCCCGGCAACTGGCGCGAGCTCGAGCACTGCCTGGAAGCGGCCTTGGTCGGCGCCGAACCGGAGCTTGATGCCCTGACACTGGATGCGCTGTCGCCGCGCTGGCAGCGCAAGTTGACAGGAGGGGCCCCTTCAGAGGCATTGGCCATCAGGTCATCGGGGACAGCAGGCGGTCCCCAGGAACTTCGAGAATTACAGCAGGCACATATGCAGCGCACCCTGGAGGCTTGTGACGGCAACTATACCGCCGCCGCTCGAGCCTTGGGGGTCAGCCGTTCGACGCTCTATCGGCGCCTGGGACGCTGAGCCATTGGTCGATACTCTCGAGGTTCTCCGTTGAGGCCTCGGGTACGGCGGTGATGAACATGAGTGTGCATAGGCGCAGCCGGTACTCAAGGAGGAGTGGCTACCCAATGTCACGGATGAGAAGATTATCCTCATGGTAAGAGTATTGGAACGCCTGAAGTAAGCACCGGCTCGATGCAGGAAACAGCGGCGGCGCCCAGAGGGCGCCGCCGCTTCGTTTTTTGTGGCCACTGACATCAGATTGCCACTCGCTCGCCTCCCCCTGCCGCCGGTATCAGTTCGCCATGCCCGCCAAGGCGGCGCCGCGACGAATCTCGTGGCGTACGGGGAGCAGTGCCTCGTCATGGATCCAGCCCCGCTCACGATAGTAGCGCAAGGCGCCATCATGGAGGGGGGCGCTCAGGCCCTCCTCGATCATCACCTGGGGCGTCAGCACCCCCAGGGCAGGATGGGTAGCCTTGAAACGGGTAAACGCGCCGAATACCTCGGACACCAGCCGGTAGACCTGCTCTGCATCGACATCGGCGCGGGTAACCAGCGTTGCCTTGACGCCGAAGGTGTGGATCTCGGGCTGGTCGGGCCCATACAGGCCAGCGGGGATCGTGGCGTAGCTGAAGTAGGGATAGGCGTTGACCAGCAGGTCGATGGTGGTGCCGCTGACATCGATGATCTCGGCGTTACACAGACGAATGGCCTGAGCGACCGAGTCATTGGGATGCCCCACCGTATAGACCATGGCGTCGATATTGCCATGGCACAGCTCCATGGATTGCTGATCGGCGGGCAGGTCGTGTACCTGGCGGAAGGTGGTGCGGCTCCAGCCGCGGGCATCCATCAGCCTGAGCATGGTGCTGCGCTGCCCGGAGCCCGGGTTGCCGATATTGACGGAGCGTCGCTGCAGATCCTCGAGGCTTGCGATGTCGGCATCGCGGCGGACGACCAGAGTGAACGGCTCACTGTGCAGCGAGAACACCGAACGCAGGGCCGTATCGGCGCCGGCCTGGCGGAATCCCTCGATGCCCTGGGTGGCATACTGGTGCAGGTCCGACTGGACGAGAGCGAATGCCAGCTCGCCACGGCGCAGGGCGCGCAGATTGGCGCTGGAGCCATCGCTGGGTTGTGCCCGACAGGGCGTGCTGAGGGTTCGACACAGGGCGCGTCCGACCACGTGGTAGACCCCGGCCGGACTGGCGGTGGCGATGGTCAGGGGTGTCTCGGTATCGGCAGGCAGGGAAGCGTGCAGTAGCAGGCTGGCGATGCCAACGGTCAGCCGTTTGGCGATGCTGTTCATGACTCACCTCGTAGCAGTGAGTCGGCCAGAGGCACACCAGAACCAGTGAGGTGTCGGGGCAATGCCTGTCAGGAGAGGTGTCGCCCGGTATCTGGTCGACAGGCTGTGTAGTTATCTCGATGGTTATCTTGACGGTTATCTCGATTGTTAGCTTGGTGTGGCTATCCTGGTGTCGTTATCTCGGTGTTGTGGTATCGGCCAGGATGGCCAGGCGGGGCCCGGTCATTTCTGATCACCAGGGCCATCTTTCAGGTATAGCAGGACCGGTGAGGCAGGCTGGGGCATTCAACGTAATTCTATCGAATAAGGTTATAGCACCCCCGCCTCGAGTCCTGCGGCCATGGCCATGGCCAGCTCCTCCACCTGCTCGGTGAAGGACTCCTGCCATTCGCCGCGCAGGATCAGCGGTTCCTGCGCCCAGCGCCAGCGCAGGCCGGTGGTGATGCTCTCCACGGCGCGTCGCGTGCCGGTGCCGTCATGGCCGGCGCGGACATAGAGGGCACAGGGCAACCCCTGGGCCTGTTCGAGGACCTCGTAATAGCTTCTGTCGAAGAAGTCCTTCAGGGCACCGCTCATATAGCCCAGGTTCTCGGTGGTGCCGAGCAGGATGGCATCGCAGTTACGGACGTCCTCGGGGCCCGACTCGAGGGGCGGCTTGACGATCACCTCCACGCCTTCGATCTCGGGATGGCGGGCGCCCTGCTCGGCGGCTTCGCGAAGCCTGAGGGTGTTGGGTGAGGGGGCGTGGGCAACGATCAGCAGACGCTTGGGCATGTTGACAGCTCCTCGTTTGTTTCCCAGGCTACGTTGACGTTCGTCTGTCTTCAATCAGGAGGATTACCGATGGCATTCGCCCTGTCGACCCTGCGCCTCTCCAGTCCCGCCTTCGAGGACGGAGGCGCCATTCCAGCCAAGCATACGGGGGAGGGCGATGACCTCTCGCCGGCGCTGGTCTGGCAGGATGCCCCCGAAGGCACCAAGGGCTTCGCGCTGATCTGCCACGATCCGGATGCTCCCCTGGTGCAGAACGGTACCTACGGCTTCGTGCACTGGGTGCTCTACAATATTCCCGCGTCCACCACCAGCCTGGAGGAAGCGACCAGCGTTGGGACGCGTGGCAAGAACGACTTCGGCAGGCTGGGCTATGGTGGCCCCATGCCGCCGGAGGGGCACGATACCCATCGCTACTACTTCTGGGTGCTGGCGCTGGACAAGCCCACCGATGACCTGCCCGAGGGGATTTCCCTGCGGGATCTGCTGCTCAAGGTCGAGCCGCATCTGCTCGGCATGAACCGCCTGGTGGGCACCTACCGGCGCGGCTGATCCCGACCCTGCAAGTGGTCCGATCCTGCCAGCAGCCTGACCCTGCAGTTGCTGGCCCTGCAGTAGCTGGCCCTGGAGTAGAGAGACGAGCGCCCCGGCATCATATGATGCCGGGGCGCTCTGCCATGGGGCCGTGAAAAAGGCGCGGGTTATTCGCTTAGTGCCTCGAGCAGTACCCTGGCGACGGGCTCCGAGGAGGGCGGGTTCTGGCCGGTAATCAGGCGGCCGTCGCGGCAGGTGTAGGGCGCGAAGTCGTCTGCCTTGGAGTAGTCCGCTCCGGCGGCCTTGAGGGCCTCTTCCACCAGGTGCGGTACCACCTCGGTCAGGCCCACGGCGTCCTCTTCACCGTTGGTGAAGCCGGTGACGCGGCGGCCACGGACGAGTGGCTCGCCCTCGGTGTCGCGCGCATGAAGCAGGACGATGGGGGCGTGGCAGACCGTCGCCACCGGCTTCTGCTGGGCCCAGAAGGTCTCGATCAGGCGGATGGAGTCGGGGTTGTCCACCAGGTCCCAGAGTGGACCGTGACCACCGGGGTAGAAGATGGCGTCGAAGTCGTCGGCACTGACCTCGGAAAGGCGCCGAGTAGTGGCCAGCTGCTGCTGGGCCTCGGGGTCCTGCTTGAAGCGCCGCGTGGCGTCGGTCTGGCTCTCCTCGGCATCGCTCTTGGGGTCCAGCGGCGGCTGGCCACCGGCGGGCGAGGCCAGCACCACCTCGGCGCCAGCGTCGAGGCAGGCGTAGTAGGGCGCCGCCAGCTCCTCCAGCCAGAAGCCGGTCGGCTCGCCGGTATCGCCCAGGCGGTCGTGAGAGGTAAGGACCATCAGGATGCGTTGGCTCATGAAAATCTCCGTGTCAGTGGTGCTGCATGTCTGGAGTGTCGTGGCCAGTGTGACGCAACAGGTGGTCACAGGGGAATTGAAGTTTGTCTATGGCTGGCATGCAGGCTCTCCATTGCCGTCGGCGATGTGCTCGATGACATGGGGCGGCTGTCAGCATCGCCTTCACACCCTCAGCGCAAGCCACCCTTCCTGTTTATCCCGTACCCTATCTCATTAAACACGACGGAAATTCGTGATAAACGTATATATCACGTAAGATATCGCTTACATTTGAGCCGAAAATAATCGGCCACCCAAGAAATAGTAGAAAATTACATCTAGTATGGAATCCATATTCGGCCATGCAGAAAGGCAGACGGGATGCCAAAGACAGCCGCCAGGCATGATAAGCGGAGCCCCCCCATCCACTCCAACGGTTTTCAAAGGAAAGCCGCTTGCGGAGCAATGGATTCGATTCGTCATGTTGAACACTAGAGGGGGGATTGCCATGCTGGTCGTAGGAGCCCGATTTATCGGGCGATCGGCTGCTTTCGACCCAAAGCGGACGTAACGAAAAATGTAGCATGAGCGAGAAATCTGGATATGCAGAATAATTAAAATTGGCAATTATGCCTATTAATTGCTTGGAGTGAACTTTTTAGGTTGAATTTTGCTGATAAACTTGGTGACACGTTTATCCAATCACATGTTGAGCATGTCAAATACCTTAGGCTGGTTTAGCATCGTATGATAAAGGCTATCACATTATTAACACGCCGGCTTGCCAATAGCCTCTATAGCATCGTGTCTTGGCTGGAAAGCAAAGAGCGCTCCGCCGAAATGCAATCGAAATTCGTGGACCTCGCGCCTACTGATGAGGCAGACAAGGCTGGCGTATATTCCGAAGCGATTTTGTTTGCGACGAACAATGCGAAGGTCTCCAACATTGCCCTTACGGGGCCTTATGGATCGGGAAAGAGCAGCATCATTCAATCCTTCTTGAAAAAGTATCGGCGACCTGCGCTTCATATTTCTCTCGCTGCGTTCGTTCCCGAGGC
Organism: Halomonas icarae; assembly: GCF_009901955.1. GTDB lineage: Bacteria > Pseudomonadota > Gammaproteobacteria > Pseudomonadales > Halomonadaceae > Halomonas > Halomonas icarae. The sequence continues at coordinate 511,910 of NZ_WUTS01000001.1, forward strand.
CGATTCGGGAGGCGAGAAGGTGAGCCGCCAAGAGATTGAGAGAAGCATCCTACAGCAGATGCTGTATGGTGCTGACGCTAACAAGCTTCCGCTATCCCGGTTCAAAAGAATTCAGTCCCCCGGTGTTTGGTCGATATTAAAATCTCTTTACATAATGCTTGGAATTCTTTCGGTGTGGTACGTGTTTCATCAGCGAGAAGACATCATTAGCGGCCCGTTTTTTGTTCCCCTCGATCACAGGAATTGGCTCAACGTGGGAATCCTTTTGTTCGCGGTAACATTCTTCTGGGTGACACTGCATCACTTTTATGTCGCAAGTTTCGGGTTGTCACTTAAGAGCATCTCATTGAAGGACGTTGAGATAAAGCCGGCACATGATGACCAGGCCTCCATATTGAATCGTCACCTAGACGAAATAGTTTACTTTTTTCAATCAACTGATTACGACCTTGTAGTCATTGAGGATATAGATCGATTTGAAAATCCCGAAATTTTCGTCACACTGCGCGAAATTAATAGCCTAGTGAACGAGAACGCAGGCGTGAAACGCACCGTCAGATTCCTCTACGCCCTGCGCGATGACATGTTTGTAAACACTGATCGAACCAAGTTTTTCGAATTCATCATTCCTGTCATACCGATCATAAATACATCGAATTCGATCGACATGGTGTTGGAGCAGGGAAAGAGGCTTGAGCTTGACGGGCGCCTTGATCGGCAGTTTCTGAGAGAGGTCTCACGATACCTGAACGACTTGAGGTTGATTCAGAACATCTTTAATGAATACGCTATTTATGTGGCTAATTTGGAAACTGATGGAGAGAATCTGCTCGACGCCAACAAGCTCCTCGCGATACTGATCTATAAAAACGTCTATCCAAGAGACTTTGAGCAGTTGCATCGCGGCGCGGGCACCCTTGCTAAAATATTGAGCCGCCAAGACAAGCTCATTGGGGATGGTGAGGCCACGTATAGGACCGAGATTGCAGAACTCGAAAAGCGGATTGAAGTCGCCGAGCGACAGACGCCTTCGGACCTTAGAGAGTTGCGGCAAATCTACGCTATGGCTCTGATTGAGAGGCTTCCACCGAATGTTAACAGCGTTCGTATTGATGGGTCGCAATGGATTCCGATTTCACAGCTGGCCAGCCACGATGCGTTTGAGAAGCTTATAGAGGGTTCCCGAATTATCGGCCGCAACGTCAATGGTCACTCACAGCAGGTCGATGTTTCCAAATTGCAAAGCGAGATGGACTCCCAGAAATCCTACCAGCAACGCAAGGAGGAGATAGAAAGCAAGGCGGTTGATAATAAGAACAAGATCTTGCGCCAAGTGCGCGACTTAAGATCAAAAATCGCAGCGCTTCGCACGATTAAACTCAACGAGCTGCTGCGTTTGAACCCTGGCTATGTGCAGGATCTTTTTGAAAGCTTCGGGGGAAACGGGGAGCTTGCCCGTTTTCTAATTCTGGAAGGTCATCTCGACGATACCTACTACCAATACACTACACTCTTTCACTCAGGCCGTTTGTCGCCCAATGACAATAAGTTTCTGATCCAGATACGGGCATTCGTCACGCCTGATCCGGTTTTTCCGATCGACAATCCAAAAGAGGTTATCGCAGCGATGCGAGATGAAGACTTCCGGCAAAGCTATGTCTTGAACGTCAAGCTTGTCGATAGTCTGCTGAGTGACCGGAGTAGTTACCTAGACCAAACGAAAAAACTTTTCGAGTTTATCTCGTCTGAATTTGAGAACTGCGAGGAATTTCTCGATGCCTATTACACAAGCGGCCACAATGTTGCAGGACTTCTTTCGGGAATAAACAAGGCTTGGGAAAGTCTAGTCCCAACTGTCATTGCCAGCCCTAACAATATCTCCCACGTCACCCAGCTGGTCTCGAACCTACCGGAAACCTCGCTTAAAACGCTCGCAAGGGATTTTGATGAGCTACCAGAATTTGTTGCGGCGAACCTTCCAGTGATTCTGGTGAATGCACCCGAGTTATCACCAAAACGACTTGAATGCCTTGACTTGGAGGTCAAGGATCTGGCAGCAATTAAAGAGCATTTTGAAATTGTGCATGTGATGTTCGAGAAGGGACTTTACGAACTCACGATAGCGAACCTGGAATACGTCTACCAAGCGCTTTTGGGGGAGAACGATCTCAAGCCAATGCGCGAGAAGAATTTTACCACCATACGCTCGACGAATAACGCAACCTTGATGAAGCGAGTCGAGCGCGATTTTGATCTCTACCTGCGCGATATTCTTTTAGAACTACAAGGAAATTCAGAAGAGGATGCCCCGGCTATTCTTTCCGTGGTTCGCCACGATACACTAGACCAAGATAATCTTCGGGAGTTTCTTGAGCGACAGACGACCCGGCTGCCGAATTTAGAGGATGTGCCCGAGAGATTGCATTCAATGCTGTTTAAGATAAATTCGATTGAATCAAATTGGGTGAACTGTCTCGCTTTCATGGAATCTGACGGGTTCGATGCAGATAGCCTAGTTGAGTATCTTGATCGAGATGTTGTCCGCGCGGTTATACTGCGACACCCTATACCATGCGACTCGGATTCACTGAAGCTGCGTCAGTTCTTAATCAATGCGGACTCGTTGTCTGATGTCGCTTACAGAGAATATGCTCATGCCCTGCCCAAGCCGTTCAAAAAAATCCCCGAGGGACTCGAGCCACCCAAGCTTCGAATCCTGATAGATGAAGGAAAAATCAACTTCACTCAGGAGAACCTCGACGCACTCGCTGACAACAGGAGTTTGCAGGTACTATTCGTCGCGACTAATATCGATACATATCTGGCGGATCCAGAAAATTTTGCAATCGACGATGGCTTCCGAGAGGAGCTTCTACGATCTGAAATTGATAATATGGAAAAGTTTGGAATAGTCGAATTGATGGACCTAGAGGTACTCGTGGATCTTCCCGAGCGATCAGCGCTTATCGGCCCGATTCTTAACAGCGCAGACACCAAAATACCCGAGCTTAATGGGAGTATTGTGCAATCTTTAATAATTAATTCTACACCCATAGAAACACAGATTTCCCTTTTTAATAAATATCATTATCTTATGGATGATGACGAAGTGCGTTATGTTTTGGCTAGTCTGCAGCCACCTTTTTCCGAAATAAAAACTGGATATAAGACGCCGAGGCTGGAGAATAGTCCCGATAATCGGGATTTGGTCAGCTGGCTTGATTCAAGAAACATTATCTCGTCATGGAGTGAGGGTGGCATCTTTGCTAACGATATCAGAGTGAATCTCTATAGGAGCCGATAAGTGGCTTACAAGATTCTGCACTGTCTCGGCGTCAGCGGTATTGCGCCTATAGCGCCACACACTGAACTACTGCTTCTGGCTAGATAGCGACGGCATAGCGGCTATGCCGTCGCTTGCACCTGTTAGACCTCTGTTTGCTCAGCCATGGTCAATGCGTCATCCACCTCAATCCCGAGGTATCTGACAGTGCTTTCGAGTTTCGTATGGCCTAAGAGTAGTTGAACAGCTCTCAGGTTTTTCGTTCGGCGGTAAATTAACGTTGCCTTGGTACGTCGCAACGTGTGAGTACCGTAGGCTGAAGGCTCCAAGCCAATAGCGGTGACCCATGATTTAACGATGCGTGCGTACTGCCGAGTAGACAAATGACATGAGCTTTTCAGGCGACTTGGGAATAAATAATCATCGTTACGGAGATGTGCAACCAGTATCCACTCATCTAGGACAGTGCGAGTTTGCTCGGTTATCTCAAACTGTACTGGTCTTTTCGTTTTCTGCTGCGTGACTATGGCCCTTGAAGAGACACGATTGCCATGGGCTACATCTCGGACTCGCAACTTGACAAGATCACATGCCCGCAACTTGCTATCGATAGCCACGCTCGAATAGCGTCAGATCTCGAATCTTTCCAGCAAGCTGCAGCCTGACGCGAATGGCCCAGATATCCTTGAGACGAAGCGGTGTTTTCTGACCAACCAGCTTGCCTTTATTCCAAGGCTTTCGGTTAACTGGTGTTGATGTGTTCATGGTATGGACCTCCTCAGGTGGAATGTATAGGATGGTCCATAACGTGCTCGACGTGTGCTGGAGCTTGCATTCCGTCGCGATTCGACCCTAAGTAGCTAGTAGTCAGGAAAAATAGCAGCCTCTTTCATTCACTATTAGGATATGCTCTCTTATGGTTTTTGATCGTCAAGAGAAAAAAGGGTAATATAGTCGCAATCTTATTGGTCTTGGAGGTAACGGTAGGTTTCAAAATCAACGTGAGTATCTTGTTTGGATTGGAAGTGAGCGTTAAAGTAGTATTTCACTCTATTGCGGAGGTGCTTATGGAAAATCCATTCGTATTGCTTACAGGCGTATGGTGCGGGGTGGCGTTTCTGCGGGCCGAGTTGGGACACTTCCAATCCAGACGAGAGATTAGCGTTGCAAAGTAGAGTCTGCCCGACCCAAGAGAAACGAGAGAAGGTGCAACTCCTTCTCCCCGCACCATTTGCTTCAAAAAAGCCCCAAGCGGTTTATTACTCGCTGCGCATATGGCTGAACCTAGGTATTAGACACCTTTATCGTTTTACTTTGGTCTAGACGACATGAATACAATCCCCATTCTCATAACAATCGCTCTTATACTTGTTGCCACAGTCGCTACTATTTGCCTCCACCGATCGGGCGCCTTAATTCTCAATGGCTCTAGATTTTAGCAAATGCACACATTGCAATTGCAGAATACTTTAAGCTAGATTGTCCAGATCCACGAAAGCTATAATAAACGGTGAGAAGTTGAAATGGATGCAAGAGATCTAGTCCCATTGCTCGGAGTTGTGATTGGATGGTTGCTGAGTGAGATAAGTACATTTTCTCGCCTGTCTAGAGAAAATCGTAAAACAACCAATAAAACAATAACAACTCTTCTTGAGATGCGTAGAGAGACTATGCGAGCAAATTTTTTACTGCAAGGCGGAAAGAGTTATTATAGTGATGGCTTCTCAGAGGCTCACCGAAAACGATTAATGGAGCTGCATTTGCAGCCTTTGGCACTGGAGCATCATTTAAAGGTTACTGAAGAGCTCTCAGAGGTAAATCCGTTACTCTCTGTCCAGCTGCATGATATGCTTGTTTCGCAAAAAGCATTCATGAATCAAAACCTGAAATCCTTGGAGGCAGCTCCAGAAGTTTATGAGTTCATGCTGTCTTTGTTTGAGGTTATTTATGAAAATTCAGCCAAAAGACTCAAGGAAATGGTTTTGCGTCTAGCTTTACAGCAGGGCCCACTAACGTGGGCTAGGTATGCTTTTTTCTTCAGGTTTCAGGAAAAAGAAATGGAGAATTGGGGAGATCATGCAGGAAGAATTGCTAAAGACTTTATCCCGATGGATGAAAATTCCTAAAAATCCTCTATTGATCTTGTTGTTTCTCTGGGTGGGACAAGTTTTCTTCCCCACCAAGTGGCCACCGCTAACTCTGCCCCGTAGACGAGTGTTAAAAGAGCACATCCTGAACGGCAGCTGTTGGCCGAACGAGGAATTTTAGTCTATGCTGATTGATCACTTCCGACTCTGAGTGGACATCCCGGAAAGGCAGCCGGCACGTTTATCGACTTGAATGATAAGGTACGCTCAATCAATGTCAGAGCGTTCCGACTAATACTTGCTAGGCAATCATGGGTGCTAAATCAGATGAAAGCGTTATTCATTGGCGCGGGTGCGGCTTACGATTGCGGAATGCCCCTTGTCTGGGAGTTGACCGCAGAATTGAGGCGCTGTCTAACACCTGAGAGAATTGTTTCGTTTAATGAAGGCTGGAAATCTCAAGGCGGCGGATGGAATCAGGATGTTATTTCCCGCGTCGCAATTCTATTAGGTAATAAAGACTTACATTACGAGCATATCATAGGAACTTTAGAGGTAGAGTTCTCTAGAGAGCGTAATGAAGGTAAAAGGCAAGACTATCACGCTGCTCTTGGCTTTCTTCTTCAGGCTGTATATGGCCTGCTAATGGAAAGGCAGGTAAAAAACACTGACTACGCGTTGAACGCACTTGATGATTTTTCTGCTATCAAAAAACTAGCTCAAGAGAATAATCCGCTTTGGATATTCTCACTAAACCATGACTGCATTATTGAAATGCTGGCGGCATCAGCAGGCATCCCTATAAAGTCAGGTTTCAATGAAGAAGTCAGTATTCCCATGAAGAGCACTGATGGAGTTTTACGTCAAATTCCGTTTGAAAGGTTGAGCAGAGCATCTATCGAAAGTAATTGCTATGATTTTCATAAGCATGGCGAATATGGTATTAATTTAATAAAGCTACATGGAGGGTTAGATATATTTGGGCAAAATGATGAGCTTAACTACTTGAAGATTAAGCCTGTCGAACAGGATCCAGCATCCTTTGCTCACCAACTTCAAATAATAGATAAAATAAATCAAGATATAGCGGTGCGTGATGGCGTCGTGTGCATGAACGAAAATGTTTATGAAGATGAACAAGGAAGGATTCAGTTTTTGCGCAAAACCCTTTTGTCAGGAGTGCATAAGTTTACAAAAAGACTGAGCCAAATAGCTCCATCTGAATTTCTTTCTCTTTTCAAGGGTAGTTTAAATTATGCCGATGCTCTTGTTTGTATTGGCTACAGTTTTGGGGATAAACACATAGATGAAAACATAGTGGATTGGTTGTCCTTGTCAGGATCACGGAAGCTCACTATTGTTAATCCTGGCATAGGTGGTTGCCCTGATAGATTGAAGTATTTATCAGAGCAAGTTGAATGCAATCCTATTGGTGCGGCTGAATATTTTATACAGGTTAGTGATGACAAACCTACGGAAATGCAGAGCATTTTGCGAAAAGAAAGATCGGTAGCGCGTGACAGAATTAGGCGTGAGCTTACTGAATGAAAATGTCTAACAAAGACAGGCATGGCGACCACTTTTTCGTTGCGGCTTCGCCTCCACTAAGAAGGCACGCATGCTGGCAGCGTTATATCAGAGCCAACTGAACGGCCGCTCTTGGCCGATAGCAGCCATACCGGCCACTATGATGAATACTTGGCCAATCACTTCCCATAGGCTGACCTGATCATCGCCGACCCAAAGAGGTAACCAGGCCATGCGGTTGGTAGAGTGTAAAGCGCACCAGTCGCCGGAGATTCAGGCGCTGTTTGCTCGCACCTTTTCCGCTGGCAAGGGGCCGGCAGAGGGCGAGCATGTTGCGGGTCTGGTGCGCAAGCTGATGGCCGATAGTGCCATTGAGGATGTCCTGAGCTTCGTGGCCATGGAGCAGGGCCGGATCGTGGCCGGCATCTTCTTCTCGCGGTTGACATTCGATCCCCCGATCACGGCCTTCCTGCTGTCACCGGTGGCCGTGCACCCTGATCACCAGGGCCGGGGCATCGCGCAGCGCCTGATCCGCTTCGGTCTCGAGAGGCTGAAGGCGAGAGGCGCGACGCGAATCTTTACCAAACCAGCGCGTAAAGCATCGCCCACTCGGGCGGTGATACAAGCGCGCATCGCTTCGCGGTGCCTGTGTTGATAGGGTTGGCGACAACTGATATTTTTCCAGTATGACAAAGCGTGCCTATAAAGAGCGGTTCTATCCCACCCCCGAGCAGGCTGAGCTATTGGCGCAGTCGTTCGGCTGCGCGCGTTTTGTCTGGAACAATACGTTGGCCTACCGCACCGAGGCGTATCAGATCCACGGGCAGTCGATATCACATTCAGCGGCGGAAAAGCGGCTGGTCGCCCTCAAAGCCGAGTATCTCTGGTTGAAGGACGTGTCTAGTGTGATCCTGCAGCAGACGTTGCGGGATCAGAAAGCCGCGTTCGACAACTTCTTCAATTCCAAACTCAACGCACGTTATCCGCGCTTCAAACGCAAGGATCGCCGACAGTCGATCCGGCTGACCCGAGCCGCCTTTCGCTATCGGGATGGCGAGATCACTATCGCCAAGGCAACGGAACCACTGCCGATCCGCTGGAGTCGTCCGCTGCCCTGTGCGCCCTCGAGTATCACCCTCTCGCGCGACCGTGCGGGGCGCTACTTCATCAGCTGCCTATGCGAGTTCACGCCCGAGACGCTGCCGGTCTCACCGAAGACCGTGGGCATCGATCTGGGCCTGACCGATCTGTTTATCACCAGCGATGGCCACAAATCCGGTAACCCGCGCCACCTCAAGCGCTATGAAGCCAAGTTGGCCTATCACCAGCGCCGTCTGGTCAGGAAACAGAAGGGGTCGAAGAACCGCACCAAGGCGCGACACAAGGTGGCACGGCTGCATGCCAAGATCGCGGACTGCCGCCGCGACGCCATTCACAAGGCGACCCGCACGCTGGTCAACGAAAACCAAGTGCTGTGTGTCGAGTCGCTGAATACTGCCGGTATGGTCAAGAACCGCCTCCTGGCCAAGGCCATCAGTGATGCCGGCTGGGGAGAGTTTGTCCGCCAGCTTGAGTACAAGGCGGAGTGGGCCGGGCGGCAACTGGTGAAAGTGAGCCGGTGGCTGCCTAGTAGCAAGGTATGCCATGGCTGTGGTCACCGGGTCGAGAAGCTGCCGCTGTCACAGCGTCGCTGGCATTGCGCAGGCTGCGGAGGCGCCATCGATCGCGATATCAATGCGGCCAACAATATCCGAACCGCCGGGCTGGCGGGGTTAGCCTGTGGAGCGACTGGAGCGGGGACGGCGGCCTAGCCGCCGTCTAGTGAAGGCGTGTCGAAGCAGGAAGGTTCTGAGGGCGACCTTGGAACCCTCGCCCGGTAGGGCGGGGAGTGTCAGCTACGGGGATCCGGCCTACTATTCGCGGGTCGGCTTCATGCCCGCGCCCCTGGAGACGGCGCCCTTCAGGCTGTCCCAGCCCGAAGGTTGGCTCGGCCAGGCGCTGGATGGAGGCGAGATCATGGCCCTAGCCGGTGCACCGCGCTGCGTCGCGGCGTTAGACGATCCCGCCTACTGGTAAGGTATGTGGTAAGGAGTGCCATGCTGCGGCCTGCCCGCCTTAGGTTAGGCCACACGGCCGAATCAGCCGCGGCGGCGGGCCAGTTCATAAAGGAGAATGTCGATGTCCGAGCTTCCACTGCTCAAGGTCTACTACGATGCCATCTGCCCGCGCTGCCGCAAGGATCGCGCTCGCTACGAGCAGTGGGCGGGAGAGGCCGGCGATCGGGTGGTGTGGTGCGATGTGACCGAGCATCAGCAGATGCTGCGCGACCAGGGGATCGATCCTCAGGCGGCGCTGCTCTCGCTGCACGTGGAAGAGGAGGGCGAGAAGGGCGGGGACATCGTGGAGGGGATCGACGCCTATATCCTGCTGATGCGGCGGGTGCCGCGCCTCAGGCCGCTGGCCTGGCTGATCGGCCTGCCGGGGCTCAAGCCGTTGCTGCGCCGCCTCTACGATGCCTGGGTCAGGCGGCGCCTGGAGAAGCAGGGGCGCCTGCCCTGAGCCCCGCCGGCGTTACGTCTCGCCGTTGAGGGTGATGATCAGGCGTCGTGGTCCGCCGTGGTCGCGGTGCTCGCCGAGCCTGATACCCTGCCAGGTGCCCAGCGCCAGGCGACCGTCGCGCACCGCCAGGGTCAGCTGGGTACCCAGCAGGCTGGCGATGACGTGGGCCGGCATATCGTCCGGCCCCTCCAGGGTGTGGTGGAAGTAGGGCAGGTCACCCGGGACCAGCCGGCGCAGGAAGGCATCCATGTCGTGGCGCACATCGGGGTCGGCATTCTCGTTGAGGGTCAGCGAGGCCGAGGTGTGCTGCAGCTGCAGGTGCAGCAACCCCACCCGGCAGTGGGCCAGCTCCGGCACGGCCTCGACGATTCGCTCCGTGATCAGATGGAACCCCCGCGCCAGGGCGGGAAGACGGATCTCCTGCTGGTGCCACATGGTCTCGTGCTCCTTGTTGTCAGCTGTTGTCAGCGATAGCCCGCCATCAGTTCGCGGATCAGCGGGGTATCGGCATCGCGATGGGTGGGCAGCTCGAAGCGGGCATGCGCGATGGCGGTGCGCGACAGCTCGGCGGTGATCAGCATCTCGCGCTCCTCGGCCTCGGCGAGCAGCTCGCCGCGGGGGCCGAGGATGCGTGAGCCGCCCCAGAAGTGGCTCTGCCCCTCGGGGCCGTAGCGGTTGGCCATGATGACCGGGGTGCCGTAGGTCATGGCGTAGAATTGCACATTGAGCACCCAGTTCTGCTCGTTGGAAAAATCATCGCTGACCACGCCCGAGGCCGAGTTGATCGGTGCACAGAGCACCGTGGGGCGGGGCAGCAGCGCGGCATGCACCAGTGCCGGGTTCCACAGGTCGGCGCAGATCAGCTGGGTCGCCGACCAGCCGGGGCGCACCTGCGTCTGGGTCAGCTCGTTGCCGTGGGTGAACCACTTGCCCTCCTCGAGGCCACCATAGGTGGGCAGGTTCAGCTTGCGGTGCACCGCGGTGATCTCACCCGCCTGAAGGATGGCCAGCGCGTTGTAGTATTCGCCGGGACTCGCCTCCTCGACGAAGCCAACCACCGTCTGCATCTCGCCACAGGCCTGGGCCAGCTCGCCTAGGCGTGGATCCTCCAGCGGCATGGCCACCTGCATCACGCGGCTGCCCAGTCCGTAGCCTGTCAACGAGAGCTCGGGGAAGACCAGCAGCTCGACGCCGCTCTCACGGGCCTCGTGGATGGTGGCGAGGTGTTGGGCCAGATTGGCATCCACATCGCCGAGAGTGGCATTGATCTGGGCGGCGCCGACGCGAAGCCTGTCCTGGTAGTGCATCTCTTTCCCCTTGAAAAGAGGGAGGGCCGCCCGCGGGCGGCCCTCCTTGGTGTAAAAGCCGCTGTGTAAACAGCGGTAGAAATAGCCGGCATTATGCCAGCCATGCCGTAGAGGTCACAGCAGCTCGTTCTCCTCGAGGAAGGAATGGGCCACGTCCTCGATGGTCTCGCGCTCGACGTCGACCCGGGCGTTGAGTTCCGCCATGGTCGCGTCGTCCAGCAGTGAGGAGAGCGCGTTCATCTGCGACTCGAGCTCGGGAAGCTCGTCGAGGGTCTCCTGGCGCACCACCGGCGTCAGGGCGTAGGCGGGGAAGAAGCCCTGGTCGTCCTCGAGCACCCGGAAGTCGAAGGCCGGGATGCGCCCATCGGTGGCGAACACCAGGCCCACCTCGACCTCGCCGTCGCGCAGCGCCGGGTAGACCAGGCCGGAGTCCATGCGCTTGACGTCGCCGCGGGAGACGCGGAAGTCATAGGCCTGCTGGAGCGGGCGCCAGCCATCCTCGCGGGCATAGAACTCGGCGTTCAGGGCGAAGGTCAGCGACTCACCATCGTTGATCGCCTCGGCCAGCTTGGAGAGGGAGTCGATGCCGGTCTCCTCGACGCTCTCCGCACGCATCGCCAGGGCATAGGTGTTGTTGGCCTCGGAGGGCTCGAGCCACACCAGGCCCTTCTCGGCGTCGAGCTCCTTGACCCGCTGGTAGCTCTCCTCCGACGAGAGGCTCTCCGTCACGTCGTTGTAGTTGATCAGCGAGGTGCCGGTGTACTCCCAGTAGAGGTCGATCTGGCCGTTCTCCTGGGCCTGGCGCAGCACGGCGGAACCCATGCCGGCGCGAGTGTCGACCTCGTAGCCCAGGCCCTCCAGGTACTGGGTGGTCATGCTGGAGAGGATCTGCTGCTCGGTGAAGTTCTTGCCTCCGACGGTAATCTCGGCGGCGCCGGCGGTGGTCATGGCACCGGCCAGGGCCAGGCCGGACAGGGTGGTCATCAAGCGTTTCATGGCTATTTCTCCTCGTGTGACGGTAAAGGGTCTAGCACGGTTGCAACGGTCAGGCGCGCGACGGGTTGACCCCACGCGGCACCACCAGGAAGGCGACGGTGGCGATCAGGGCGTCCACCACGATCGCCAGCAGCGCCGTGGGGATGGCGCCGGAGAGCATCATCACCGGATCGTAGAGGTCGATGCCGGTGAAGATCAGCTCGCCCAGCCCCCCGGCGCCGATCAGAAAGGCCAGCGGCACGGTGCCCACGTTGATGGTCAGGGCGGTGCGCATGCCGGCGAAGATCACGTATAGAGCGTTGGGCAGCTCGACCTTGAGCAGCCGCTGGGTCGCCGACATGCCGATGCCGGCGGCGGCCTCCATCAACGCCGGGTTGACCCCCGCGAGGCCGGCATAGGTGTTGCGCGTGATGGGCAGCAGGGTAGCCACGAAGAGCCCGAACACCGCTGGCACCGTGCCGATGCCCAGGAAGCTCATGGAGAGCGCCAGCACGGCGAGGGTCGGGATGGTGGTGCCGACGTTGAGCACCTGCATCAGCGATTCGGCCCAGCGTGCCATGGCGGGGCGCGAGAGCAGAATGCCCAGCGGGATCGCCACGCAGATGGCCAGCCCGCCCGAGATGGCAGTCAGCCATAGATGCTGCACGGCCAGGAACTGCACGTCGGGCAAGTACCAGAGGAACTCATCGATCACCCCGCTCGACTGGGCCCAGATGCCGGCCAGGAAGACGGCGACCAGCAGGAGCGCCTGCAGGGCCCCACGAAGGCTCTGTATCGGCATCGGCTTACTCCTTGCTCGTGGTCTCGGTGCTTGCCTGGGGCGAACGCTCGGCGGTCCGGAAGCGGGCACCCAGATGGTGCGTCATGGCACGCTGGGTAATGTGACCGCAGACACGCCCCTCGTCGTCAACGCAGGGCAGCCAGGTGGCGTCCTTGGCGAACATCAACGAGGCGACCTTGCGCAGGTCATCGTCGAGGGTCACCGTGGCCGGCACGTTCTGGAAGTGATCGCGACAGTAGCCCTTGGTGGTGCGGGCCTTGGCCCGGGTGATCAGGCCCACCGGCTGGCGCTGGTCGTTCACCATCAGGATGGCGTTCTGGTAACCGAAGTCGTCGATGCGGGCCTGCGCCGTCTCCAGGGTGTCGCCTGGCTTGATCGTGGCGATCTCGTCGGAGACCACCTCGCGGACCCTGACCAGGTTGAGGCGCTTGAGCGCGCGGTCCTCGCCCAGGAAGGACTCGACGAAGGCGTTCCGAGGTGCCGCCAACAGGTCGTCCGGCTCGGAGTGCTGGACCAGCTTGCCCTCGCGAAACACCGCGATGCGATCGCCCATCTTGATCGCCTCGTCGATGTCGTGGCTGACGAACATGATGGTCTTCTTGAGCTCCTGCTGCATCTTGAGGAACTCATCCTGGATCACCGTGCGGTTGATGGGGTCGATGGCGCCGAAAGGCTCATCCATCAGCATCACCGGCGGGTCGGCGGCCAGCGCACGGGCCACGCCAATGCGCTGCTGCTGCCCCCCGGAGAGCTCGTTTGGGTAGCGCTTCAGGAAGGCGTCGGGCTCCATGGCGATCATCGCCATCAGCTCGCGGGCCCGCTCGCGGTATCTGGCCTTGTCCCAGCCGAGCAGCTTCGGCACCACCGTGATGTTCTCCTCGATGGTCATGTTGGGGAACAGGCCGATCTGCTGAATCACGTAGCCGATGCTGCGGCGCAGGCTCTGGGTATCCATGCCGGTGGTGTCCTCGCCGTCGATGAACACCTTGCCGGAGGTGGGCTGGATGATGCGGTTGATCATCTTCAGCGTGGTCGTCTTGCCGCACCCGGAGGGGCCGAGCAGGATGCAGATCTCGCCCCGGGGGACCTCCATGCTGATGTGATCGGCGGCGACCACGGCACCCTTGGGGGTATCGAAGACCTTGGTCAGGTTATCGAGTTTGATCATGTGGTTTCCTTGTCAGAGGCCGGGTAAGCGGCTCGCAGGGTCAGGCCGGCTCGGCGGCCCGCTCCATGCCCTTGGGCGTCAGGCGCTTCTGCACGAAGAGCAGTGTGTAGTCGACGATGATCGCCAGCAGGCTCACCGCCACGGCGCCAACAATCAGCTGGCGCGGGTCGGACTGCGAGATGCCGCGGCTGATGAAGGTGCCGAGGCCGCCGGCACCGATATAGGCGGCGATCGCCATGACCCCGATATTGAGGACCACGGCGGTGCGCACGCCGGCCATGATCACCGGCACCGCCAGCGGGATCTCCACCATGCGCAGGCGTTGGTTGGGGCTCATGCCGATGCCGCGGGCGGCTTCACGCAGCGCCGGGTTGACGTTGTTGATGGCGGTGTAGGTGTTGCGGATGATCGGCAGCTGGGAGTAGAGCAGCACCGCGATCACCGCGGGCACATAGCCGATGCCGTGGCCGATCAGCGAAAGCACCGGAATCATGATCCCGAACAGTGCAATCGAGGGGATGGTGACGATGATCGAGGCGAGATAGAGCACCAGCCGTGCCACCCGTTCGTTCTTGGTGATGGCGATGCCGATGGGCACGCCGGTGAGGGTGGCGAGACCCACAGCCACACCCACCAGGGAGATATGCTCCAGGGTGCGCGCGAGCAGCAGGTCCAGGTTGTCCAGGGCGTACTGAATCAGCTCCAAGGCGACTCTCCTTTGATGATGGCGTAACGCCGCGGTCGAGGCGGCCTCCCGGGACGCGACGAGGCCATCGCGACGGGATCAGCGCAAATAGTAATGGCGGCGGCGTGCCTCACTTGCCGAGCGAAAGCTTATCAAACCTCACGTTCCATTTTGCGAGTAATGGGTGGTGAGGCGTACCGTCGTGATTGTCAAACGCATCCCACGCCCATCCCACATCCATCCCTTGGGCCTGTTCAGGTAGTGCCTGCACCGTCATGGCGTCGGCGTCGGCGTCGGCGGCACGGCCGGTTCAGCGCTCGCGGCGTGCCGACCAGTGACGCTGCATCTCCAGGAAGGTGAGCGAGGCCGACCAGGTGATCAGCATGAAGCCCAGCAGCGCCTCGCTGCCGGTGATGAAACGCAGCGGGCCGGTGGGGATAAGGTCGCCGTAGCCCAGGGTGGTGTAGGTGATGGCGGAAAAGTAGACGAAGTCGAGAAACTGCAGTGTGGCGATCCCCTCGAGGCTACCGGCCAGAGGGTGCTGGGCGAGCAGCACCATGCCGACGGCGAACATCCAGATTTCCGTCACATGGGTGGCAAAGAGCACGAAGCTGAGCATCAGGAAGCGCCGGCGCAGGGTGCCGCGGGCACGCTCAAGGCTCCGCCAGAGCCGCATCGACACCTCGTAGTGGAGCAGGATGCAGAGGACCACAACGATCAGGGTCACGATCACGGCCCAGAGATGGCCGGCATCCAGGTGGGCATCGAACACTGTTGGACTCCGCTGGTCGGTCACCGTCAGCCTAGCGTGATCGATGGCTGGCGTTAAGACCCGCGTATCGTCAAGACGCCTCGTCGAAACGGCTGCTAGGATGGAGCCACCGGCCTTCTCGAGTGCCATGCCTG
Source organism: Halomonas icarae (assembly GCF_009901955.1). GTDB lineage: Bacteria > Pseudomonadota > Gammaproteobacteria > Pseudomonadales > Halomonadaceae > Halomonas > Halomonas icarae. Next base: position 527,209 of record NZ_WUTS01000001.1, read on the forward strand.
GAGATGTTGCGATGAACAAGACCTCCTCCGAGGCGACGCCGCTGGACGATACCCTCTCGCCGCTGGCGCTCAAGCGTGTCGGCATCGATACCTATCGCGAGCATGTGGCCTACCTGCACCGCGAGTGCCACCGTTATCGCGCCGAGGGCTTTCAGGCACTCTCCAAGGTCGAGGTGCGCGCCAATGGTCGCTGTATCCTCGCCAGCCTCAACGTGGTCGATGACCCCGGCATCGTCGACTGCCAGCAGCTGGGGCTCTCCGAGGATGCCTTTGCCTCGCTGGGCCTGGAGGAGGGGCGGCCGGTAAGCGTCTCCCAGGCGGAGCCACCTGCGTCGATTCCCGCCCTGCATGGCAAGATTCGCGGCGAGCGTCTCACCCGCGCCGACTATCGGGGAATCATTCAGGATATCGCCGGGCTGCGTTACTCGAAGATCGAGCTGACCGCCTTCGTGGTGGCCTGTGATCTGGGCGAGCTGGATCGCGAGGAGATCTTCTACCTCAGTGACGCCATGTGTCGGGTCGGACGCCGTCTCGACTGGCACGAGCAACCGGTGGTCGACAAGCACTGCATCGGCGGCATCCCCGGCAACCGGACCTCGATGCTGGTGGTGCCCATCGTCGCCGCCCATGGGCTGCTCTGTCCCAAGACCTCGTCGCGGGCCATCACCTCGCCCTCGGGCACCGCCGATACCATGGAGGTACTGGCCACCGTCGACCTGCCCTTCGACACCCTGGGGGAGATCGTGCGTCGCCATCGTGGCTGTGTGGCCTGGGGCGGCAGCAGCCAGCTCTCGCCGGCCGATGATGTACTGATCTCGGTGGAGCGCCCGCTCTCCATCGACTCACCGGGCCAGATGGTGGCCTCGATTCTCTCCAAGAAGGTGTCCGCCGGCTCCACCCATCTGCTGCTCGATATTCCCGTTGGCCCCCACGCCAAGGTGCGGTCGATGCCTGAGGCTCGTCGGCTGCGCAAGCTGTTCGAGTTCGTGGCCGGACGCATGGGGCTGACCCTGGAGGTGGTGATCACCGACGGTAGCCAGCCGATCGGCCGTGGCATCGGTCCCATGCTAGAGGCTCGCGATGTGATGCGGGTACTGACCAATCATCTGGACGCCCCCATGGACCTGCGTCAGAAGGCGCTGCGGCTGGCCGGCCGGATGCTCGAGTTCGATCCCGATGTGCGCGGCGGGGATGGCTTCTCTATCGCCCGGGATATTCTCGATTCGGGGCGTGCCCTGGACAAGATGCAGGCGATCATCGAGGCTCAGGGAGCGAAGGCCTTCGATCCCGATAACCCGCCGCTGGCGAGGCATCGCTTCGAGGTGACGGCACCCCGGGGCGGCGTGGTGGTCGCCATCGACAACCTCAAGCTGGCGCGTGTCGCCCGGCTGGCCGGGGCACCCAAGGCCACCGGGGCAGGCATTGATCTGGCCGTGCGACTCGGTGATGTGGTCAGGCCAGGCCAGCCTTTCTATACCGTCTATGCCGCCTATCGCAACGAACTCACGCTGGCCCATCAGTCCAGTGAGCGCGATAGCGGCATCACCCTGGGAGAGCATGACGAGCTGCCCCAACTGAACGTGGAGATGTGACCCCGTGAGCCCAGATCGCCGAGCCGTACTGCTCCACTTCGCCGACGAAGCCGCCGCGGCGCGCCGCTTGGCCGCTGCCTCCGGCCTGCAGGCGCTGGCCGTTGACCGCCACCGCTTCCCCGATGACGAGCTCAAGCTGACCCTGCCTTTCGCCGAGAAGGGCGCCTTTCCCGAGACACTGGTGATCTACCGCAGCCTGGACAGGCCCAATGACAAGCTGGTGGAGCTGTTGCTGCTGGCGCGCCATGCCTGCCGGCAGGGCGTGGGACGCCTGCTGCTGGTGGCGCCCTATCTCGCCTATATGCGCCAGGATATCGCCTTCCACCCCGGCGAGATCGTCAGCCAGACCGTAGTGGGGGGCTTCCTGGCGGAGCTGTTTGATGGGGTGATCACGGTGGACCCTCACCTGCATCGTATCGAGCGGCTGGAGCAGGCGATCCCCCTCGAGCATGCGCTGGCCCTGTCCGGCGCCCCGCGGCTGGCCGAGCTGGTCGCCGAAAGGCGCCCCGGAGCGCTGCTGCTGGGGCCCGATGAGGAGGCGGGGCAGTGGGTGGCCAGGGCGGCCGAGGTCACCGGCGGTGAGCATGGCGTGTGTCGCAAGGTGCGACACGGTGACCGCGAGGTGTCGATTCAACTGCCCGACATCCCCGTGGCGGGACGCGAGGTGGTGCTGATGGATGACGTGGCCAGCTCAGGGCATACGGTGGCCCGTGCTGCCGAGGCGCTGCTGGCGGCCGGCGCGGACTCGGTGGATGTGGCCCTGACCCATGCTCTGTTCGCCGAGGATGCCCTGGCGGTGATTCGTGCGGCCGGGGTGGGCCAGGTATGGAGTACCGACTGCATCGCTCATCCGAGCAATGCCATCGACATGGCACCGGTGCTGGCCGAGGCTCTGGCCCGGCTGCTGGGACGGAGGTAGCGGGGGGCACCAACGCAAGCGCCGCCCCGAGGGGCGGCGCGGATAACAAGCCTTGGCGTTGCTGCTCTGAAGCGTTCCAGGCGTGTTGCGTATCAGGCGTAGGCCTGACGCGGCATGAAGGCCTGCAGACTCTCCAGGCTCATGACCTTCCAGCCGGTGTCAGGCTGGTCGGTGCGAAAGCCGATATCGTAACCCTGGTCGGTCAGGCGGGATTGCCAGAACTCCTGGGTGGCCAGCTCCTCGGCCTCATCGGAGGTGGCCGCATGGAAGATGCCGCCACCGAGATGCTGCTCCTGACCGCGGGGATGAATGGCAAAGACATCGACGAGAAAGGCGTGCATGTCGCTCTCACTGACTGGTGACTGTGAGGGCATCATAGCCCTTGCCTGTCGGAAATGAGAGCGAACCCCGATTCCGTTGTGTTACCTCCCATGTCGGCGCTGCATCATTCCTCGGCGGCATGGTCGATGCCACAGACGATAGCGCCCCGAATGCCAGGCATCCGGGGCGTCGCGGGCCGACTCGCTTGATCAGCCCTCCGGGTTATCGGACTTGTTCTCGGGCTTGTCGCCGCCACGGTGGGTAAGCGGGCTGGCCGTGTCGAGGCGCGGGTGGTTGTCGAGGAACTCGCGATGCGGATCGGGCAGGGCGTCCAGCGCCTGGAGGCTGCGAGTGATCGCATGGATCGCCGCTGTCACATCCCGGGTATTGCCGGTCTCGGAGATGGTATGCATGTTGCGGATCGGGAAGCCGATCGAGGTGGCCGCGCAATCCACCGCGGCGAGCACGCCGGCCATGCCGTCGGTACCGGTGTCGACGCCGACGATATCGCGCTGCATGGGGATGGCGTGTTCCCGGGCGGTGCTCTCGATGATGCGATTGAGCTGTTCGCTGGCGATGGAGCCCACCGACATGGTGAAGCCCTTGCCCATCTCCAGTGGCTGCATGCGGCGGTCGCCGATGCCGGGGGCGGCCACGTAGTCGTGGTTGACGTCCACGGCGATGATGGCGTCGGGCTCGAGCTCGCCGGCGAGCACCCGGCTGCCGAAGCGGCCGATCTCCTCATAGCTGGCGATGGCGAACATCACCCTGACCTTCTCGGTGCCTCCCGCCTCGGCGATCAGGCGTGCCACCTCGGCGGTGACGAAACAGCCCAGGCCGTTGTCGAGGTAGGCGCCGTAGAAGGTATCCGGGCTGAAGCCGTGACGGATGGGGCGCTCCAGCAGGATAGCATCGCCGGGGCGCACGCCCAGGTTCTCCACCTGCTGCTTCTTGTTGTCGCCATGGATCTGCAGGTCGAGGTAGAGCTGCTCCTTCTTGATGCCCTTGTCGCCGCTGCGTTGGGCGGGGTCGGAGAAGTGAATGGCGCCCAGCGCCTCCACGGTGCCACCCAGGATACGACGGTAGCTGCCCGGCGCCTCGGGGTCCTCGCTGAACAGGGTCACCTCGTGGCCGACCAGCACATTGGGCAGGAAGGAGTCACTGTTGATCCAGATCTTGCCGTCCTCGCCGATGGAGCGAACCTGCATGCGGATCTTGTCGGCGTGCCCGATGATCATCACCTTGAACAGATCGTCGCGCCCGGGGTGGGTGTCCAGCACCACGCTGGCGTGCCCCTTGAACTGGTGCAGCCGCCAGCCTTCGGGAGCGAAGCTATCGAAGTGGGGCTTGAGCACGCCGTAGGTCATGGCTCCTTCGAGCCCCACGGGGCTCGGGGCGGCGAGAATCTCGCGCATCAGCTCGAACTGCTCGTCGGGCATGGGGGCGGTCCAGGGGGTAGAGCTCATTCGTTACTTCTCCTTGTGTGCCGGGTGACACGGCCGGTGCCCCTGGTGTCCGGGGCTTCGTGATATAGGCCAGGCGTGCCGGCAGTGGCTACCTTATGGATGTTCCCCCAAGCTTATCATGGAGCCAGCCAGGCCCTGCAGGGGTCGAGGGAGGTCACTGGCCCTCGTAGGAGGGGAGCGATGTCACCATTCGGTGGGAAGGAGTTCGCATGCAAGGGCACAAGCGTAGCGATCTGGAGGCGGAGCACCATCCGGAGGCCATTCGCCGCCGGCTGCAGGGCGGCAATGCCGGGCAGAGCCTGCCCGACGCCATCCTGGGTGGCATCGACGGTTGCGTGACGACCTTCGCGGTGGTTTCCGGTGCCTTCGGGGCCGGCTTCTCGGCCACCGTGGCCCTGGTGCTGGGGTTCGCCAATCTGCTGGCCGATGGCTTCAGCATGGCGATCAGCAACTATGAGGCGATCAAGGCACAGCGCGAGCATGTCGACGGGGTGCGCCGCGATGAGCACCATCATATCGATGTGATTCCAGAGGGGGAGCGCGAGGAGATCCGCCAGATCTTCATCGCCAAGGGCTTCGCCGGCGAGACCCTCGAGCGGGTGGTCGAGACCATCTGCAGCGACCGTGAGCTGTGGGTGGAGACCATGCTGCGCGAGGAGCATGGCCTGCAGACCGAGGGCCTGAGTCCCCTGCGCTCGGGGTTGGTCACCTTCGCTGCCTTTCTGGTGGTGGGGGCGGTGCCGCTTCTGCCCTACGCCGTGCCCGGCCTGACGGCCAATGCGCAGTTTCTCTCCAGCCTCTCGCTCGCCGGGCTGATGTTCTTTCTGATTGGGATGGGCAAGAGCCTCGTCTATCACCAGCCGGTGCTGACCTCCGGCGTGCGTACCCTGCTGATGGGCGGCGCGGCGGCGGGATTGGCCTTCCTGACCGGTCACCTCGCTCAGGCGCTGTTTGGGGTTGGCGTCTGAAGGCTTGACGCGGATCAAGGCGACTCGGGACCGTGGCCGTGGAGTGTCGATCTCTACTCCCGGTGTCTTACCTGGTCATTATTATCCGGCTCCTCCGGAACCCCAGGTTCCACGAAAGCTGCACGGTGAAAGGTTGCCGCGGCTTCCACCTCTGCTATTCCACGTCGCCCGGGTTCCGGTGGGACCTCTCCTGCCAGCACCTTCAGCACCGAGCGTACCCCGCGTGACAGCGAGATGAGGTTGTAGCCACCCTCGAGCACAAAGACCAGCCGTCCCCCGCACTGCTCACGGGCCAGGGCCTGGAGGATACCGGTCATGGCGGCAAAGCCATCGTAGGTGACGTTCAATGCCAGGTCATGGCTGTGGGGGTCGAAGCCTGCCGAGACCAGAATCAGGTCTGGTCGGAACCATTGCGCCGCGGGCACCAGGATCTCGCGGAAGGCCTTGAGATAGGCGGCATCACCGGCGTCGGCGGGTAGCGGGACATTGACGTTGGTACCATCGCCGAGACCATCCCCGACCTCTTCGAGGCTGCCCGTGCCGGGGTAGAAGGGGGCAGCACGATGGATATCGAAGAACAGCACGTCGGGGTCGGCCCAGAAGATGTCCTGGGTGCCATTGCCGTGGTGGGCATCCCAGTCGACGATCATCACCCGCTCGCAGCCCAGCACCGCGCGGGCATGGGCGGCGGCCACCGCCACATTGTTGAACAGGCAGAAGCCCCGGGCGCGCACCGGCTCGGCGTGATGCCCCGGTGGCCTCACCAACGCGAAGCTGCTCTCCGTTTGCCCCTTGAACACCGCTTCCACGGCGGCGATCGCCGTGCCTGCGGCCACCTCGGCGGCCTGAATGCTGCCGGGCGAGACCGCGGTGGTATCCACGTCCAGCCAGACGTTCTGGCCGCGTAGTCGGAAGATACGGTCCAGGTAAGAGAGGGTGTGAACCCGCGCCAGCTGTTCCCGAGTCGCGGCCATACCCGTCTCAAACCTCATGCCGGAGACCGGCTCCTGTTCGAGGAGGTGGCGAATGGCGGTAAGCCGGGCGGGGTGTTCCGGGTATTTCCAGGGCACGCCGAGCCCCGACAGCAGCGAGCGGATACGCGTGTCCATGCGCCCAGGCAGGAAGGGCACCTCAATGTCGGGCTCGTGTGCCAGCATGCGCTCGTCGTAGAAGACGATCACCTGATTCTGGTCGCTCACGGTCAAGGCTCCCTGACTAGCGAGGCCCCAGTTGGGGGGGGGGGCCGCCTTCACAGCATAGCCGTGAAGACTACCCCTGTCTGACTGGACCATATCCGCCTGGGCCGTATATTGCGTAACTCGGCCTGGCCTGTCAGCTATCGGAGAGGCAGCGCGGCAGGCTGTCATGCAACGTGCGCGGCATGATGCCGAGGTCGGTGAAGCTTCCGGCGTCCGGGTCGGCAAGGTTGTCGCGCTGCATCAGCAGTCGCGGATGGCGCTCGAGCTCGTAATAGCTAACGAGTGAAAGGCTATGACACATGGGTCAGCTGTTGAACCCTGTGGTAGAGCTCAGATTTCATGCTCTGTGTGCAGCAGGCTCAGCGCGGATGTGTAGATGTACGGCACAGGCTACGCGCAGCATGGAAGCGAGATTTGGCACTGTGCCTTTGGTTGCTATGACCTCGCCATACAGCTCACTGATGAATTGACCAGTAGATAGTCGTTGATCTTGGGCTAGCTGGTCGAGAATTTCCCAGAACTCGTTTTCCAAACGGATACTGGTCACGCTGCCTTGCAAGCGCACCGACCGTGTGGTGCATTCATAACGCCATGGATCGGTTGATGCATAGACGTGGCACATATGTTCTCTCTCTGAAAGGTGTGTCTGCAGGCTGAAGGTGAATTGTGCTTGCGATTCACTGACATTGCCGCCTAAGACAGCACTTTAGCATTAGACTTTCGTAGATGTAGTAGTCCGCTGTTACCCGATGGATGCTTCCTACGTCTAGTCTCAAGTCTGTTTCTTGCTCCAGGTGGTCCCCCCTACAAAATTTGATATCGGCACAATACTGCTTTGGTATTGAGCTTTGATTACGAGAGGTCAGCTATGAGTTCACCCACTCTATCACGCCGCGTCTTTCTCAAAGCGAGCGGTGGTGTTCTGGCCGGTACTCTGGCCTTTGCCAGCGGACCTATTGCTCTATTGGCCCCCTCTCGCAGCTGGGCCATGCCACTCGAGACACTTAGCACACATCAAGGAGATGTTTTACTGGGGGTTGTTAAGCAGATTTTCCCACACTCGGGTTTAGAGGATGCTGTTTATGCCTACGTAGTGAAGAGCCTTGATCGAAAAGCTAGTGATAATAACTTGCTCAACACACTTAGTAACGGTATCACAGAGCTCGAAAAATCTGCCGGTGGTGACTGGTTAGCACTGGATGGTGCCTCTCGGCTTGATCATCTTACCGCCATGGCTGGTACGCCCTTCTTTGAAACTATCCGCGGTGATGCCGTGGTTTCGCTCTATGACAACCCCTTAGCTTTCGCCCACTTCGGCTATGAAGGTGCCGAGGGTGACGGTGGCTATCTAAGCAAGGGCTTCAACGACCTTACCTGGCTACCCGACCCACCCCAGCCTCAGGGTGGTTACCTGCCCTTTGAGGAGCCCACGGCTTGACGTAGACGCGATCATCGTGGACCAGAACAATAATGCTTATGGAGATGCCAAGATGGCAATGACTGACAACCAGAAGACCTTCGCTCATGACGATGCCAGTGTTGTCGTGGTAGTAGGTTCGGGTGCTGGCGGTGGTACCCTGGCTAATGAGCTGGCCCAACAGGGCATTGACGTGGTGGTGCTGGAAGCTGGTGCTTTGCATACCACAGCTGACTTCTTGGCCGATGAGTGGGCCTCCTTTGCTCAGCTTGCCTGGCTTGATACGCGCACTACTTCAGGTAGCTGGAGAATCGCGAATGACTTCCCCAACCTGCCAGCGTGGATCGTTAAGGCGGTAGGCGGGACTACCGTACACTGGGCAGGCGCAAGCTTACGCTTTCAGCCTCACGAGTTTGCTGCCCTGTCAACCTATGGAAAGGTGGCGGGCGCCAACCTACTCGATTGGCCCCTTACCTACAATGAATTAGCTCCCTACTACGACCGCGCCGAACGACGAATGGGCGTAACGCGCACCAACGACAACAAGGGACTGCCCGGAAATAATAATTTCAAGGTGATGTACAACGGCGCCAAGATGCTGGGCTACTCATGTAACACTGGGCATATGGCTATCAACAGCGCGCCACGTGCTGGTCGCGCTGCCTGCCAGCAGAGGGGGTTTTGCTTCCAGGGATGCAAAACTGGAGCTAAGTGGTCGACCCTCTACACCGAGTTGCCTGAGGGCATCGCCACTGGTCACCTAGAGCTTCGCCCCGAGTCCCATGTGGCACGAATTGAACATGATGAACGTGGCAGAGTAACGGCGGTGGTCTACTTCAATGCTGAGGGCAATGAGCAGCGTCAGCGGGCACGCCTGGTAGCGGTAGCCGGTAACTCCCTTGAAACGCCTCGCCTTCTGCTTAATTCAGCTAGTGACTTGTTCCCAGAGGGTCTTGCTAATGGCTCGGGCCAGGTGGGGCGCAATTATATGCGCCACATGACTGGGTCGGTTTATGCCACCTTCGAGGAGCCCGTGCACATGTACCGTGGCACAACCATGGCTGGCATCATCTCTGATGAGGCCCATCATGACCCTGAGCGCGGCTTCGTCGGTGGGTACGAGATGGAGACATTGTCTCTGGGATTGCCGTTCATGGCGGCCTTCCTAGATCCCGGTGCTTGGGGGCCGCGCTTTACAGGTGCGCTAGATCAGTACGAGAACATGGCGGGCATGTGGTTGGTGGGCGAAGACCTACCTCAAGAAAGCAACCGAGTGACCCTCAGCCCTGACGTTACCGACCGATACGGGCTGCCCGTTGCAAATGTCCATTATGATGATCATCCCAACGACATTGTCATGCGCGAGCATGGCTACCGGCAGGGCGCAGAGCTCTACCGCTCGGTGGGGGCCAGAGATATCTACGAGGTGCCGCCTTATCCCTCAACACACAACCTGGGAACCTGCCGGATGAGTGAACGCCCCGAAGAGGGGGTCTGCAATTCTTATGGCCAGACCCATGAGGTTCCCAACCTTTTCATCTCCGACGGCAGTCAGTTCACCACCTCCGGTGCAGAGAACCCGACCCTGACGATTGTATCCCTGGCCATCCGACAGGCCGAACATATCGGCCAGCTGATGAGGCAGAAAGCGATCTGATGTAAGTCCATAGCATCTCTACCTTTTCTCTTCTTTGAATTAGTCAAGGAGTTCTGAAATGAGTTTTTCTGGTGAACAGTATCCTGGCGTTCATATACCTCCATCCGAGACCGAAGGCTTTCGCCTTAATCACACCATGTTGAGAATAAAAGACCCTGAGGCGTCTCTAGGGTTTTATACCCGGGTGTTTGGCATGCGAGTGCTGCGCCGGCTCGACTTCGAGGCCATGCAGTTCTCTCTCTACTTTTTGGCACGTCCCGAAGCCGGTGAGTCCGTTCCCGATGATGCGAGTGAGCGCACCGTCTGGACTTTCAACCAGCGTGGCGTACTTGAGCTGACTCACAACTGGGGAACCGAGAGTCAAGAGGGGCGCATCTATCATGACGGCAATGCCGAGCCTCAGGGGTTCGGTCACATCTGCTTCAGTGTGCCGGATCTAGCAGCAGCTGAGACCTGGTTCGATGCCAACGATGTTGAGTTCGTCAAGCGCTCGGATCAAGGCAAGCTGAAAGATGTGATTTTCATCAAGGATGTCGATGGTTATTGGATTGAAGTGGTTCAGGCTGGTCGCCTCGGCTCATTGGGCGACTGACTTTCCTGACTCGTGCCCGGCTCCTCAATCTTTCGCCAGGCAGCGCGGCAGGCTGTCATGCAGCGTGCGCGGCATGATGCCGAGGTCGGCGAAGCTTCCGGCGTCCGGGTCGGCAAGGTTTTCGCGCTGCATCAGCACTACCTGGTCCCGCGTCAGGGGCGGTGAGGGGAGCGGGGAGAGCAGGGTAGCGGCGAGGCGCCAGGCGAAGAAGGGCAGAGGCAGCAGTCGCGGATGGCGTTCGAGCTGAGCCGCCACACGCTCGACCAGCTCCCGGTAGGTCAATACCTCGGGCCCACCGAGCTCGAAGAGCCGCCGCTCGACGGGTCGTGTCGCGGTGAGACGTGCCGCGGCACGGGCCACATCATCTACATGCACCGGTTGCAGGCGGGTCGTCCCGCGACCGAACAGCGGCACCAGCGGCAGGCGTACCAGCCGGGCGAGGTTGGTCAACAGGGCGTCATCGGGGCCGAACAGTACGCCGAGACGCAGCAGGGTCGCCTTGGGCATGGCCTCGAGCACGGCCTGTTCGCCGGCGGCCCGGGCACGCACATAGGCGGAGGGGGAGCGGGCATCGGCGCCGATGCCCGAGATATGCACCAGCCGCGAGATGCCGGCCTCCCGCGCCATCCCTGCCAGGCGGCCGGCGGCCCGTTCATGAATCGCGGTAAAGGTCAGCCCCGCCCGGGGCTGCTCCACGTAGAGACTGACGGCATTGATCGCGGCGGTGCTGCCCTCCAGGGCCGTCGTGACCTGTGCCTCGTCGCGAATGTCGCAGGTCATGGCCTCGATCCGGTCTCCGGGCTCGCGCCATGCGGGCAGGCTCGGGTGGCGTGAGGCGATGCGCACCGGGCGGCCCGCCTCCACCAGCTCGCGCACGATGGCCCGGCCGAGGAAACCGGTGCCACCGAAAACCGTGGTTGGACCCTCCTGCATGCTGCTTCCTTCTACATATTGGATGGGTCAATCCTGCCAGGCCGGACCCTGGTCGTCATGTGTTCGCTGGAGACCCGCAGCGCCGCGGTGTAGGCTTGGCAGCTTTCATCCCACCTTGTCTGGAGCCTGTCATGAGCGAACTTCCCGCCTGTCCTGCCTGTAACTCTCCCTATACCTACGAGGACGGCATCCAGTATGTCTGCCCCGAGTGCGGTCATGAGTGGTCCGCTCAAGCCGGTGACGAGGCACTCGACACTGGCCTCGAGGTGCGTGATGCCAACGGTAACCTGCTGGCCGATGGCGACAGCGTCACGGTGATCAAGGACCTCAAGATCAAGGGCTCCTCCCAGGTGGTAAAGGTGGGTACCAAGGTCAAGAGCATTCGGCTGGTGGAGGGTGACCATGATATCGACTGCAAGGTCGAGGGTGTCGGCCCCATGAAGCTGAAGTCCCAGTTCGTGAAAAAGGCTTGATCACGATGCGGACAGATAGTTTCCGCAAATGATAACGATTGCGTTTATTGATGCTATCGGCGTCGATCATGCCGCGATTCTGCCGGCTGGATAAGGGAATTCGCGGGGCGGGCTTCACATCGAAATCATATGGGACTAAAATGGTCCGCTATTGAGGCACGGCATATCGCTGGGCCGCTCGTCCACAGGAGGCTCGCCATGCTCAAGCTCTCGCGGCTGACCGACTACGCCGCTGTGGTGATGGCCCAGATCGCTCGTCACCCCGAGCACCCCCAGGCCGCTGCCGATCTCGCCGAGGCCGTCCAGCTACCGCACCCCACCGTCAGCAAGACGCTGAAGATGCTGGTCAAGGCGGGGCTGCTCGAGTCTCGCCGCGGTGCCCTGGGAGGGTACTCGCTGGCACGGCCTGCCTCCGAGATCACCACTATCGATATCATCACCGCCATCGAAGGGCCGGTGGCCATGACGGAGTGCAGCCATGACGATGGCGACTGTGAACTGGCCGCCACCTGTGGCGTCGCCGACAACTGGCAGCGCGTATCGTTGGGTGTGCGCACCCTGCTCGGCAGCGTGACCCTGGCACATCTGGCCAGCCCCACGCCGATCAAGTTGCCGGTACAGCTGCCCATCCAGAGCGTGAGCCTGGCCGCCGATACGGCCTGAGCATCCAAGTTTCATCAGATTCAATCGGCGAGCCCGTCTCGCCGGCCCAATGTCCGGGAGGGGAGAGATCATGGCAACTGAAGAAATGGAACAGCTTGTCCGTCGCGAATACAAAGAGGGGTTCGTGACCGACATCGAGAGCGAGACGCTACCGCCGGGCCTTGACGAGGACGTCATCGCCTTTATCTCCAACAAGAAGGGCGAGCCGGAGTGGATGCTCGAGTGGCGTCTCAAGGCGTATCGTGCCTGGTTGAAGATGACGCCGCCCTCCTGGGCTCACCTCGACTTTCCGCCTATCGATTATCAGGCCATCTCCTACTTCAGTGCGCCCAAGCGCCCCGAGGATCGCCCCCAGAGCCTAGACGAGGTGGATCCCAAGCTGCTCGAGACCTACGAGAAGCTGGGTATTCCGCTGCATGAGCGTGCCGCCCTGGCTGGGGTGGCGGTGGACGCCGTCTTCGACTCGGTCTCCGTGACCACCACCTTCAAGGAGAAGCTCGGCGAAGCCGGGGTGATCTTCTGCTCCATCTCCGAGGCAGTGCAGAAGTATCCGGAGCTGGTCAAGCAGTATCTCGGCACCGTGGTGCCCCAGACCGACAACTACTTCGCGGCGCTCAACTCGGCGGTATTTACCGACGGCTCCTTCGTGTTCGTGCCCAAGGGCGTGACCTGCCCCATGGAGCTCTCCACCTACTTCCGCATCAACGCCGAGAATACCGGGCAGTTCGAGCGCACCCTGATCATCTGTGAGGAGGGCGCCCAGGTCTCCTATCTGGAGGGCTGCACCGCGCCGATGCGCGACGAGAACCAGCTGCACGCGGCAGTGGTCGAGCTGGTGGCGCTGGACGATGCCTACATCAAGTACTCCACCGTGCAGAACTGGTATCCCGGCGACGAGGATGGCAAGGGCGGTATCTACAACTTCGTCACCAAGCGCGGTGACTGTCGTGGCGACCGCTCGCGCATCAGCTGGACCCAGGTCGAGACCGGCTCCGCCATCACCTGGAAGTATCCCTCCTGCGTGCTGCGCGGCAAGGACAGCATCGGTGAGTTCTACTCAGTGGCGGTGACCGGTGGCCGCCAGCAGGCCGACACCGGCACCAAGATGATCCATATCGGCGAGGGGTCGCGCTCCAGCATCATCTCCAAGGGGATCTCGTCCGGGCGCAGCAACCAGGCCTATCGCGGCCTGGTGAAGATCGGCCCCCGCGCCAAGGGTGCGCGCAATTTTACCGAGTGTGACTCGCTGCTGATCGGTGATCAGTGTGGCGCCCACACCTTCCCCTATCAGGAGATCGGCAACAGCACCGCGACCGTGGAGCATGAGGCCACCACCTCCAAGATCGGCGATGACCAGCTCTTCTACTGCCAGAGCCGCGGCATCTCCGAGGAGGACGCCGTGAGCATGATCGTCAACGGCTTCTGCAAGGACGTCTTCCAGGAGCTGCCCATGGAGTTTGCCGTCGAGGCCGAAGCGCTGCTCAGGGTCACCCTCGAAGGCTCCGTCGGCTGATCACACCGTTGCCAATCGCTTAATCGAATCAAAAGGTATTCACGATGCTCGAAGTCAAGGATCTACACGTTTCCGTCGAGGGTAATGAAATCCTCAAGGGCCTGTCGCTGTCCATCAATGCCGGCGAGGTGCACGCCATCATGGGGCCCAACGGCTCCGGTAAGTCGACCCTCTCGGCGGTCATCGCCGGCAGGGAAGAGTATGAGGTGACCAGCGGCAGCATCACCTATGACGGCCAGGACGTGCTGGAGATGTCCGTCGAGGAGCGTGCCTGTGCGGGCCTGTTGCTGGGCTTCCAGTACCCGGTGGAGATTCCGGGGGTCAAGAACATCTATCTGCTCAAGGCCGCGCTCAATGCCAAGCGCGAGGCTCAGGGGCTAGGCGAGATTCCGGCTCCCGAGTTCATGAAGCTGATCAAGGAGAAGGCGGCGCTCATGCAGATGGATGCCAGCTTCCTGCAGCGCTCCGTCAACGAAGGCTTCTCCGGCGGCGAGAAGAAGCGCAACGAGATCCTGCAGATGCTGGTGCTGGAGCCGCGCCTGGCGATGCTCGACGAGATCGACTCGGGTCTCGACATCGATGCCATGAAGGTCGTCTCCGATGGCGTCAACTCGCTGCGCTCCGAGGAGCGGGCCATCCTGTTGGTGACCCACTATCAGCGCCTGCTCGACTATATCGTGCCCGACCGGGTTCACGTGCTCGTCGACGGCCGCATCGCCATGAGCGGCGACGCGGACCTGGCTCGCGAGCTCGAATCCCGTGGCTATGACTGGGTGCTGGAGGAGTCCGTCGCATGAGTGAAGATACACAGCGTTTTCTCGACCGTCTGGCCGAGGCTCGTGCCGACCGCGCTGGCGAGCCGACCTGGATTGCCGCGCGTCGGCAGGCCGGCGCGGCCCGCTTCGAGGCGATGGGCTTTCCCACTCGCCGCGACGAGGCGTGGAAGTATACCGATGTTCGTGCCATCGCCCGGGGCGACTTCGCCCTGGCCGCCGATGCCGACTTCTCACCCGCCAGCGCGGCGACGTTGACCCTGCCCATCGATGCCTATCGATTGACCTTCGTCGACGGCATCTTCTCGGCATCGCTGTCGCAGCTCGATGGCCTGCCGGAGGGCGTCTCCCTGCAGCCCCTGTCGGTGGCACTGGCCGAGAACCATGAGGCGGTAGGCGGACCGCTGGGGCGCCTCACCGGGGTCGAGTTCTCGCCCTTTTCGGCGCTGAACACCGCCTTTATGGAGGAGGGCGCCGTGCTGCGCCTGGCGCCGGGCACCGTGGTCGAGAAGCCGATCATCCTGCAGTTCCTCTCCCGTAACGGCGAGGCGCCTGTGATGAGCCACCCCCGCGTTCTGGTGCAGGCCGGCGGGCGCAGTGAGGCGACCCTGGTCGAGCATCATGTGGGCGAGGAGGGCGCCGCCAACTTCACCAACCTGGTGGCGGAAGTGATCCTCGAGCGTAACGCCATGCTCACCCACTACAAGCTTCAGGAGGCGTCGCTCGCCGATCTGCATGTGGCGTCGATTCATGTCGAACAGGCCCGTGACAGCCGCTATACCTCGTTCAACCTGAATCTGGGGGGCGCCCTGGTGCGCACCGACCTGATCAGCGAGCTGAATGGCGAGAACGCGACCAGCGACTTCTACGGCCTGTTCTATGGCGAGGGTCGCCAGCATGTCGACAGCCACACCCTGGCCAACCACAATGCGCCGCGCACCTTCTCCAACGAGAACTACAAGGGCATCCTCGACGATCGCTCGCATGGCGTGTTCAACGGCAAGGTGGTGGTCAAGCCTGACAGTCAGAAGATCGAAGGCTTCCAGAGCAACGCCAACCTGCTGCTCTCCGATCGCGCCGAGATCGATGCCAAGCCCGAACTCGAGATCTACGCCGATGACGTAAAGTGCACCCACGGCTGCACCACGGGACAGCTCGACGAGGAGGCGATCTATGCCCTGCGCGCTCGCGGAATCGATCGCCAGACGGCTCGAGGTCTGCTGACCCTGGCCTTCGCGGGTGAGGTGCTCGAGGCGGTGCGCCTGGATGCCATCGCCGAGCGTGTGGAGCTCGCCGTCGCCGGCAAGCTGCCCGAGCGCTTCAACCTGGCCGGGCTGGTGGAAACCGCCGTGGCCCTGGGTGATGAGTAAGGGCCATGAGTGAGAGCGACCGCGATATCCTGAGGAGGAGCCTGCCATGACCGATCTGGCTACCCGCGCCCCCGCGACGTCGAGCCTCGACGTCGCGGCGATTCGCGCCGACTTTCCGATTCTCACGCGCCAGGTGCATGGCAGGCCGCTGGTCTATCTCGACAATGCGGCGACCAGCCAGACCCCACGGCAGGTGATCGACACGTTCGCTGCCTACTACGGTGGCTACAACGCCAACATTCACCGCGGGCTGCACACCCTGGCGGATGAGGCCACCGCTGCCTTCGAGGGTACCCGGGAGACGGTGCGCGGCTTCCTGAATGCCGCCGATAGCCGCGAGATCATCTTCACCCGTGGTACCACCGAGGCGATCAACCTGGTGGCCAACAGCTGGGGGCGTGCCAACCTCCAGGCCGGTGACGAGGTGCTTATCTCGCGCCTCGAGCACCACTCCAATATCGTGCCCTGGCAGCTGCTGGCCGCCGAGATCGGCTTTACCATCAAGGTGATCCCGGTAGACGCCCATGGCACACTGGATCTCGATGCCTATCGCGAGCTGTTCAGCGAGCGAACCCGGCTGGTCGCGGTCAACCATGTCTCCAATGCCTTCGGAACCGTCAACCCGGTCAAGGAAATGGCGACCATTGCCCATGCCCATGGTGCGCGGATCCTGGTCGATGGTGCCCAGGCCACGCCCCATCAGGCGGTAGACGTGCGCGATCTCGATGCCGACTTCTACGCCTTCTCCGGTCACAAGGTCTATGGCCCCACCGGGGTCGGTGTGCTCTATGGCAAGACCGAGCTGCTCGAGGCGATGCCGCCCTGGCAGGGAGGGGGGGAGATGATCGCCACCGTCTCCTTCGAGGCCGAGACCACCTTCGCCGAGATTCCCCACAAGTTCGAGGCCGGCACGCCGGCCATTGCCGAGGTGATCGCCCTTGGCGAGGCACTGAAGTGGGTGAGTGGAGTCGGGGTCGAGGCGATCGGTGCCTGGGAGGGGCGGCTGCTGGCCCATGCCACCGAGCGGGTCCTGCGCATCGACGGCCTGCGTATACTGGGCACCTCACCGGAGAAGGCCGGAGTGCTCTCCTTCGTGGTCGATGGTGCCCACGCCCAGGATATCGGCCTGCTGATCGACCAGCTCGGGGTGGCGATTCGAACCGGCCACCACTGTGCCCAACCGCTGCTCGCCCACTTCGGTGTCGATGCGACCTGCCGGGCGTCGTTTGCCGCCTACAACACCCTGGACGAGATCGACATCTTTGCCGATGCCCTGGAGCGCGTGATCGGCATGGTCAGGTAAGCCATGGGTCCAAGCCATGGGCAGGTGAGCAATGGTCGGACAAGGAACCGCTAGAAAAGGAACGCCATGAGCGACATCGAGCAGATTGCGAGCCTTCACAAGGGGCAGGAGCTGCCCCTTCAGCGTGATGTGGAGGTGATCGCCATTCCCTTCGGCAACAGCGTGACGCTTGCCGAGGATAGCGTGGTCAGCGTGATGCAGGCCAAGGGCAGTACGCTCAGCGTGGGCTACGAGGGGCGCCTCTACCTGATCGAGGGCGCCAATCTCGACGCCGTGGGGCTCGAGGCCATGCCGCGACCGACCCTGCATGAGGATGCCACGGATGAGGAGCTCGAGCAGTTTGTGTGGGACCAGCTACGCACCTGCTTCGACCCCGAGATTCCGGTCAATATCGTCGATTTGGGCCTGGTCTATGGCTGTCGGATCGAGCGCTTGATCAGTGGCGAGCGTATCGTCACCATTCGCATGACGTTGACTGCCCCCGGCTGCGGCATGGGGGATGTGATCGCTGCCGATGCACGCAACAAGATCCTTGGCGCCCCTCAGGTCAGCAAGGTGCATACGGAGATCGTCTTCGACCCGCCCTGGAGCCGTGAGATGATGAGCGACGAGGCCAAGCTCGAGCTCGGCATGTTCTAGCGGCTCGCGCCGTTGACCCCGCGATGATCGACCAGCGGGGGAGAGCGCTGAGGGAACAGGAGGTGCCGATGAAGCGGATGGCATGGCGGATCCTTCGGGCCGTCCTGATGGCGCTGGGCACGCTGATGTTGATGGCGGGGTTGCTTATGCTGGCTGCCAACCTTTGGGTGCTGGGGCAGACTCGCGAACGCATCGACTATCATCTGTCCCAGTGTCATGCCGAACAGGTTGGTATCGTCTTCGGTACTTCCCACTGGACCCGCAGTGGAACTCGCAATCCCTACTTCGAGGGGCGTATGAGCGCCTCGGCTCGCTTGCTGCGCCTGGGGCGTGTCGACCATCTGCTGCTCTCCGGTGACAACCGCACCCTCTCCTACAATGAACCCATTACCATGTGGCGTGACCTGCGCGGTCGTGAGGTGCCCGAAACGGCCATGACGCTGGATTACGCAGGCTTAAGCACCTTCGATACGCTGGCTCGCGCGAAGGCGGTATTTGGCGTGGAGCGTGCGCTGCTGATCACGCAAGAGTGGCATCTACCACGGGCGCTGTTTATTGCCGAGGCGCTGGGGATCGAGGCCCAGGGCTGTGCGGTGAAGGAGCGGAAGGTAAAGGGGCAGTGGCGGCTGGCGGCACGGGAGTGGGTAGCGCGACTGGCTACCCTGGGGGATCTCTATCTATGGGACCGTGAGCCCTACTTCCTGGGACCCCGAGAGCCGCTGGTCATCACCCCGCAGCGACGCACTACTGACCAGGAGGGCTGGGCGGCCGATACACCATCGGGCGAAAAGCGCTGAGAAGATGCCTCAGCGCCGCTTGTCACGGGTCTTCTGCAGGGCATAGAGCTCGCGAATCAGTGCCCGGCAGCCCTTCCAGCACTCTTCTGCCTTCGACTCGACCTCATCTGGCAGGGGGTGGGTCATCAGATTGGAGAGCGACTGCATCAGCACTCGCTCCTGTTCCAGGAGCTCTCCGATCACCACCTGACGCTCGTTGCCGACGAAGCTCTTCAGCCGGCTCCACAACCACATGTAGTCGTCGCGTTCGACATCGGCATCACGCGGCAGCATGTTGAGATGCTCCCGGGCGAGTGATTGCAGCTCGCGCATTGAACGGCTGCGTGTCTCATAGTGAGGCTTGAGAGCATCACGCAGCGTTGGCCGCAGGCGCTCCAGATTGTCCTGAAAATAGTCGATGCTGTCAGCCAGCGCTTCCAGCACGCTGTCCATCGCCACCTGGCGATTGTCGAGAAACATGAGCGGTCACCCCCTTTGGTGACGCAGATTGTGGCGGGGAAAACAGTGTTTTGCTACCCCCAGACTGGAATAAGTATGGAAATCGCAATGCCCATTGAGCCTGGCTTGTGCGCAACTGGCAATTACCCCTTGGGTTTAGGTGGCGCCTTGCGTGCCGGGGCCGCATTCTTCTCAAGGTGCTCGATGATCAGGCCGGCGATATCCTTGCCGGTGGCACTCTCGATGCCCTGCAGGCCGGGCGAGGAGTTGACCTCCATGATGACTGGACCATGATTGCTGCGTAGCAGGTCGACACCGGCCACTCGCAGGCCCATGGCCTTGGCGGCACGGATCGCCGTGGAGCGCTCCTCAGGGGTGATCCGGATGACACTGGCGGTACCGCCGCGGTGCAGGTTGGATCGGAACTCACCCTCAGCGGCCTGACGTTTCATGGCGGCCACGACCTTGTCGCCGATCACCAGGCAGCGAATATCGGCACCCTTGGCTTCCTTGATGTACTCCTGAACCATGATGTTGGCCTTCATGCCCATGAAGGCCTGGATCACGCTCTCCGCCGCCTGGTTGGTCTCGGCCAGCACTACGCCGATCCCCTGGGTGCCCTCGAGCAGCTTGATGACCAGCGGAGCATTCTTGACCATGGTGATCAGGTCGGGAATATCATCGGGGGAGTGCGCAAAACCGGTGATCGGCAGGCCAAGCCCCTTGCGCGAGAGTAGCTGCAGCGAGCGCAGCTTGTCTCGCGAGCGAGTGATCGCGACGCTGTCGTTGAGCACATAGGTGCCCATCATCTCGAACTGGCGCAGCACCGCACAGCCGTAGAAGGTTACCGAGGCGCCGATCCTCGGGATCACGGCATCGAAGGACTCCAGCTCTCCGCCCTTGTAGTGGATCGATGGCTGGTGAGCCGCGATGCTCATGTAGCAGCGCAGGGTGTCGACCACTCGCGCGGTGTGGCCGCGCTGCTCGGCGGCCTCCACCAGGCGTCGAGTGGAGTAGAGATTACGGTTGCGTGACAGCAGTGCAAAATGCATCGAGTCGCTCCGGAGGGGGAAAGCGAATTCAGGGGTCGCCGAGCAGAAAGGAGGCGCCGGGAGCTACTAACAGGCGGCGCAGAGCGCGCCGGCCCAACAGCATGGGGTGACGCATGTCGCGTCGATCGGTCAAGGTGAACTCCACCGGGTACTCCAGGGTGCCGAGCCGCATGGGCGTGCGGACCACATAGCGCCACTCCTGTTGACCGTTGGAGCTGCGTACCTTGCGGCGGTCGTGGAGCGGCATGCGGAAGACGTGGGGTGGCGAGTCGGGGCCACTGCCGGGGATGGTAAAACTGACCCACGGCTCTCCCTCCTCTTCGAAGGTCGTGATGTCCTCCGCGTGCAGCGCCGAGGTACGCGCCCCGGTATCCGCCTTGGCGCACAATACCAGCTGCATGTCGGTCAGCTCGACCATCTCCCGGCGGCCAATGATTGCCTTGGGGGTATAGGGCAGTTCTTTCATCGTTGTCATGGGTCGTCTTCGCCTTCAGCGCGTCAGGGCCACGAGCCGCTTGCCGATGGACGAGTCGGCGGGCGCCTCGCGCAAGATCATCAACACCGGCAGCCGCAGCCTGGGGATCAGGGCCAGGTCGCGGGCCACTCTCATGAAGTCCGCCTGCTCGCAGCTTGCCAGGCGCTCAAGGTAGCACGGCAGCCGCTGACCATCCTCGAGAAGCGGCCAGCCGCGCGCGGCGATGGCCGCCAGCAGATCGGGGCCACAGGCGTGGACATCGGCCAGCAGGCTGTCGAACCAGTCACCGGCGGCCTCGCTGGTCGACGCCGCCCGTACACAGGCACACAGGGTCTCGACATCGCCGGCCTCGGCAGCCGCCTCGCCCCGGACGCGCAGCGCCTGGGCCAGCCGGTCATCGATGGCGACATGCTCGAGACAGTAGCACAGTGAGGTGAGCATCGCGGTGGGCAGGTCGGGCAGCCGCCGGACGAGCTGGCGACTCTCCTCATCTCCCATACGTACCGCAAAGTCGGCCAGGCCCTGGAGGCCGAGCGCCTGCCAGTCGAGCGTCTGCTGACCACTGAGATAGGCCTCTACCGGCTCCAGGTGCGAGCTGGCCGCTCGTCCCAGATCGTGGCTGGCGAGGGCATGCAGCATGGTCTGGAAGGGGAGCGATGGCGTAAAGGCCAGCGGATTGTCCTTCATCAGGTTATCCACCGCCTGGCCATCCTCGCGCCCGACATTGGCCACGTTCCGGCCCAGGGTCTCGAGTAACCGCTGCACGAAGGCATCGCGGGATGCAGGGTCGAGCCGGCCCTGTTCATCGAGGGGCAGTGCCAGGAACCAGATCAGCGGGTCGGGCATGTCGCCAAGACGGAAGACCAGGCCCAGCCGGGCCTGGCCCTGCCAGGGAGCCGGCCAGGGCGCCGTGCCGGCCTCCAGGGCTTCCAGGGTCGCCATCTCGCAGGGCTCCACGCGCCGGCCCAGGTGGTAGAGCCGTACCTCGGCCCCGCTGCGCACGAAGAAGTCGTGAAGGGTGTGGATGGGTTGCATGGCATCTCCGCTTGTCTGAGCGTGCACTCTACCGTGGCATCACCAGGCTGTCAGCAGGTTCGGCGAGGATGTGCCAGGGATGGTCAAAGTTTGATCGCCGTTCGCTGTCTCCCATGGCATCAGGGCTAGCGAACTCTTTCCAGCGGTTATCCACAGGGCCGTTCACGGAAACTGTGAATGAGCCATGAGCATGGGATAATTACCCGGAGCGGAGCGCGATATCGTGATCCTTTAGGTGGCGGGTGGTCACGGGTCGCCGGGGGCGGGATAATGACGCCACACTCGACTGGGAGCTTCCCCGATGACGGTTCACGACGAACTCGACAAGTCCCTGCGCTGGCTCGAGGCCACCATGAAGGCCGCCAACCTGTGGAAGATGGAGACGCCCGCGCCCTCGGCATTCGATAGCGAGGAGCCCTTCTGCGTCGATACCATGGCGCTTCCCCAGTGGTTGCGTTTCGTGTTTATCGCCCGGCTGGACGCCCTGGTGGAGCGTCGCGCTCCACTGCCGGCGCGCTGTGATGTGGCCCCGGCCCTGGCGGCCTATTTTGCCCAGCAGGGAGGGCGTGCCAGCGACCGCCTGCTGCTCTGCCAGGTGGTGGAGGAGATCGACCGCCTGATCACCGAAAACTGATTCGGTAGCGAGTTGCCTGGTCGCCAGGCCCTGTTACAACAGCACAACAGGACAACAGCACGCCGAACACAACAGGGCCCGCCACTGGCGGGCCCTGTTGTGTTCGGCGTGAGGTGGAATCAGAAGCGGTAGCTGACGGCCCCCATCACCACCCAAGGGTCGATGTTAACGGTGCCGATATCGGCACCATCAAGCTTGGCATCGGTATCGATGTCGAGGTACCAGGCTGCGCCATTAAGCGCCCAGTGATCGTCGATCAACAGGTCGATCCCCAATTGGCCGGCGGCCCCCCAGGAGTCGTCCAGCTCCAGGTCACCTAGATCGCTCTTCTCGTTGGAGAAGCGGGTGTAGTTGACGCCCACGCCGATATAGGGCTGTACATAGGCGTCGGTGCCGCCCAGCGGATAGTACTGCAGGGTCAGAGACGGCGGAAGGTGCTTGGTGGAAGCCAGGTTCGCCCCGTTCAGCTCGATGTCGTGTTTGAAGGGCAGAGCCGCCAGCAGCTCCACGCCCATCTTGTCGGTAAAGCGATAACCCAGGGTAAAGGCAAAATCGGTCTCGTCTTGGACGTCCGCCTTAACGGCACCATTGACTAGGTTTCCGTTATCGCTCTTGGGCGCGACCTTGGCCACGCCGAGACGGGTGAAGACGTCACCGGCGCCGTAGGCGAGGGCCTGGCTGCTGACGGTAACGGCGACGACGGTGATGCTCGCCGCAATCAGGATTGAGAGGGGGCTCTTGCGCATGCTTCGGCTCCTGGTGGCTGGCTCTCTGCGACGGGGTGCCGCATCGGATTTCATGCTTATGTTAACGAGCCGTTAGGCGCCGCACGTTGATCCAGCGCAAGGTTTTTTTATCCGAGGTGGCAGAGTGTCGCAGCGCGCCCGGAACGTCTTCAGGGTCGCCAGAACGGGGGGAATCGTCTTCACTGAAGTCAGTGGATAGAGACGGGGGTGCCCATGGAGCGTAAGGAGTCGCGATACGGTCTGGAGATGGCGCTGCTGGCCCTGCTTCTGGCGGCGGGGCTGGCGGTGTGGCTGCTGCTGCGCCCCGAACTGATCACTGGTCTGCCGCTTGCGGTGCGCCTGCCGTTGATACTGCTGGGCATCTGGGCGCTGGGTGCGGCCTTCCTGCGCCCCTATGGGGTGTTGCCCAGTCACGGCTGGCAGCATCGAATGCTGACGCCCCCCTGGAGCCTGCTGGCTCTGGGGCTGTTTGCCTTGCTGCTGATGGGGCTGGCCCTCTCGGGATAGTGGCGCCTGGTAAGTGGAAGGACCAACAATCCGAACCGGGCGGATCATGGAGTGCCTGATCGCCAGGTGCTTATGCAGCAGGGCCCGCCAGTGGCGGGCCCTGTTGTGTCTGGGGTGGGGATGGTCAGAAGTGGTAGCTGATGCCACCCATGACCAGTATCGGGTCGAGCTCGACCTTGCCGATGTCATTCCCATCCAGGCTGGCGTCGGAATCGATATCCATATACCAGACTGCGCCGCTAAGGGCCCAGCGGTCGTCGATCAGCAGATCCACCCCCAGCTGGCCGGCTGCCCCCCATGAGTCATCCAGTTCAAGCTTTGCGCTGGAACCGTCGAGCTTCTCGTCGGAGAAGGTCGTGTAGTTGACGCCTACGCCGACATAGGGCTGGACATAGGCGTCGGTGCCCCCCAGCGGATAGTACTGTACGGCTAGGGTCGGCGGGAGATGGTCTGTTGAACCGGTAGCGGCACCACCGGCAAGTGTGAAGTCATGGTCGAAGGAATCTGAGGCCAGCAGCTCGACGCCCAGCTTGTCGGTAAAGCGGTAGCCCAGGGAAAAGGCGAAGGCGCTATCGTCCTTGACATCAACATCGAGTGTCCCGTTGGCCAGCGAACCGTTATCACTCTTGGGCGAAAACTTGGCCACGCCGAGGCGGGCGAAGAAGTCGCCGGCACCGTAGGCGAAGACCTGGGTGCTGGCGGTGACGGCAACGCTCGTCGCGATCAGGATGGTGAGAGTTCTCTTGTGCATGGTTTTGGCTCCTGCAAGCGTTGGCGCGGTAGGACACCGCCACCGAGCATTCATTTTAGATGCATGCCGCAGGTTTTGCGTTGTTTTAACGTTGGGGCTGGAGCGCAGGGCGAAAATCGGCCGATGGCACACCTGCAGAAACGATGCAGGCCGCCCGAGGGCGGCCTGCTGGTGGGAAGGGGCAGACCAGGGCCTGCATGCTGTGGATGGGCTGAGAGGGGTTTCCTCTCCCGCATTCTACTCGGCCGTGGCCAGCAGGCTGGCGTTGCCGCCGGCTGCGGTGGTGTCGATGCAGAGGTGGCGTTCCACTGCGTAGCGCTCCGGCGCGATGGTCTGGGTCTCCAGCGGCACGATGGGCCCGTCGCGCTCGGCGAGTGCCCGGCGTAGCTCTCGGGTCCAGTCGCTGCTGCCGGCGGCGGCCACCGCCACGAAGCCCTCGATCGCGCTCAGCGTATCGGCCGAGACGCGGCCGTCGAGCCCGGCGACCGGCGCTCCGGCCCGCTCGAGGGGCTGTACGGCTTCGGCCGCGCCCGGTGCGACGATCAGCGCCGGGCAGCCGGCACCGAGTGCCTGCACCGCCTGGGCGACGGCGATATCCAGCGTCGGGCCGAGACAGAGCACCGGCCCCTTGGGGTACATCGCGAGCCGGTTGCTCTCTCCGGTCGGTCCCGGTAGCGACTGCGGCGTCATGTCCAGAGACGCCGTTTCGGCCAGCGCCTTGCGGATCACGCCGCGTTGTCCGGAGAGCGCCCGGCGCAGCACCTCGACCCGGTCGGGCCGCGCCGCCCAGTTGCGCGGGTCGAGGCCGTCGAGGCCCGACTGCAGATCGCCGAGCGACACGGCGTCGCCCCGCGGCGCTTCGTGACGCTCGACCTCGGCGGTGCGGCGAAAGCGAGTGACGTAGAGCGGCCCGCCGGCCTTGGGTCCGGTACCCGAGAGCCCCTCGCCGCCGAAGGGTTGGGAGCCGACGATGGCGCCGATCTGGTTGCGGTTGACGTAGACGTTGCCGACATGGATCCGCTCGACGATCTGCTGTACGCGATCGTCGATGCGGGTGTGCAGGCCGAAGGTCAGTCCATACCCCTTGGCGTTGATCGCATCGACCACCTCGTCGATCTCCCGCGCCTTGAAGGTGGCCACATGCAGCACCGGCCCGAAGATCTCGCGCTCGAGATCACTGATGCCGTCGACCTCGACCACCGCCGGGGTGACGAAGGTGCCCTCCGCCGGTGCGGGCAGCGTCTTCAGCAGCCGGCCGGCCTTGCGCTGGGCTTCCACGTAGGCGGTGATATCGGCCTGGGCCTCGGCGTCGATCACCGGCGAGACGTCGGTGTCGGTGTTCCAGGGGTCGCCGATCACCAGCGCGTCCATGGCACCGTCGAGCATGGTCAAGAGTCGTTCGCGTGCCTCCTCCTGGACGTAGAGCATGCGCAGCGCAGAGCAGCGCTGGCCGGCCGACTGGAAGGAGGAGATCAGGATGTCGCGCACCGCCTGCTCGGTGAGCGCGCTGGAGTCCACGATCATGGCGTTGAGTCCACCGGTCTCGGCGATCAGCACCGCATCGGGCCCGGCGTTCTGAGCGAGCGCCTTGTGGATGATCTGCGCCACCTCGGTGGAGCCGGTGAAGCAGACGCCGGCGATGCGCGGATCGCTGGTCAAGGGGCCACCCACCGTCGGCCCATCGCCGGGCAGCAGCTGCAGCGCCGCCTCAGGCAGCCCGGCCTCGCGCATCAGCTCGACGGCCCGGGCGGCGATCAGTGGCGTCTGCTCGGCGGGCTTGGCGAGTACGGCGTTGCCGGCCCCCAGCGCGGCCGCGATCTGGCCGGTGAAGATCGCCAGCGGGAAGTTCCACGGACTGATGCAGACGAAGAGGCCGCGGGCGCTGCCGGGCTCCTCGGCCTCGAGGCGCTCGCTCTCGTTGGCGTAGTAGCGCAGGAAGTCCACCGCCTCGCGCACCTCGGCGATGCCGTCGAAGAGCATCTTGCCGGCCTCGCGGGTGCAGATCACGGTCAGCTCGGCGATGTGCTCCTCGTAGAGATCGGCGGTCCGGCGCAGCACCTCGGCGCGCTCCGCCGCCGGCCGCGCCGACCACTCGTGGTAGCCACCCTCGGCAGCGTCCAGCGCGGCGGCCACCTCCTCCCTGGTCGCCTCGTGGACCTGGCCGACCACCCGGGAGGTGTCGGCGGGGGAGAGCGTGTCACGCGCCTTGCCCTGGGGCGCTGGGCCGCCGGCAAGCATCGGCCCGGCCGTCCAGGTGGTATCGGCGAAGGCCTCGCGGGCCTCGATCAGCGGCAGGATCGAGGCCGGCTCGTTGATCCGGTAACCCCGGGAATTCTTGCGCTCTGGAGCGAACAGCTCGCCGGGTTGGCGGATCGACGGGCTGGCGATGGCATCGTCCAGGCGCTCGAGTTCGGCGACCGGGTCCTTGGCGACCTCGCTCGGCGGGATGGTGTCATCCACCACCTGATTGACGAACGAGGAGTTCGCCCCGTTCTCCAGCAGGCGGCGCACCAGGTAGGCCAGCAGGTCGCGGTGCGCGCCGACCGGGGCATAGATACGGCAGTGGGTGCCCTCCGACTGCTTGACGATATGGTGCAGCGACTCGCCCATGCCGTGCAGGCGCTGGAACTCGTAGCTCTCCTTGTCGCTGCCCGCCATGGCGATGATTGCCGCGCAGGTATGGGCGTTGTGGGTCGCGAACTGCGGGTAGATGCGATCGCGCCGGTCGAGCAGCATCTGCGCGCAGGCCATGTAGCTGACGTCGGTATTGACCTTGCGGGTAAAGACAGGGAAGGTCTCGACGCCCATCTCCTGGGCCAGCTTGATCTCGGTGTCCCAGTAAGCCCCCTTCACCAGCCGCACCATGATCTTGCGATCAAAGCGCTCGGCCATCTCGTGAAGGGCCTCAATCACTGGTGCGGCGCGGCGCCCATAGGCCTGCACCACCACCCCGAAGCCGTCCCAGCCATCGAGTTCCGGGTCGGAGAGCAGCGCCTCGATCACGTCCAGCGACAGATCCAGGCGGTCCTGCTCCTCGGCATCGATGTTGAAGCCGATGTTGGCCTTGGCCGCCTGCTTCACCAGCTCCTGTGCCCGGGGCACCAGGACCCTCATCACGGTATCGCGGTGCGTATACTCGTAGCGAGGATGTAGCGCCGACAGCTTCACCGAGATACCGGGGCTTGAGCGCACGTCGCCCTTGGCCTGTTTGGCGATCGCCTCGATCGCCGTGGCGTAGGCCTGGTGATAGCGCAGTGCGTCGGCGTCGGTGCGCGCCGCCTCGCCCAGCATGTCGTAGGAGTAGGTGTAGCCCTGCTTCTCGAGCTCCCGGGCATTCTTCATGCCCTCCTCGATGGTCTGGCCGAGCACGAACTGACGGCCGAGAATCTTCATCGACTGGCTAACTGCGGTGCGCACCACCGGTTCGCCCATGCGGCGCACCAGGCCCCGCAGCGCACGTACCGGACCCTTGGGATCCTCCTCGAGTACCTTGCCGGTCAACATCAGCGCCCAGGTCGAGGCGTTGACCATCGACGAGGAGGACTTGCCCAGGTGCGCGCCCCAGTCAGAGGGCTCGATCTTGTCGTGGATCAGGTCGTCGATGGTCTCCGCATCGGGCACGCGCAGCAGCGCTTCGGCCAGGCACATCAGGCCGACGCCCTCGGCGGTGGAGAGCCCGTATTCGGCCAGGAACGACTCCATCATGCTCGGCGAGGTTTCCTTGCGCACCCGCGCCACGTAGTTGGCGCCGGCCTCAGCCACGCGCTGGCGCTCCTCTTCGGAAAGGCGCAGCTGCTCCACCAGTCCTTTCAGCACGCTGGCTTCATCGATCGAATAGTGCTCGCGGATGCGCGCGCGGAGGACGTTCTCGACCCCCTGGGGACCCGGGGTGGCGTGATTCATGGTTGATTTCTCCTGCTAATGGCCCCGGTCACGGGGCCACGTGGTGTTGCTGGGTTCGGCGCCCTCGGGCACCGAATTACCGCTCGATATGCTGATACTCGCCGGCATCGGCGGTGGCGAGGCTCACCGCCATGATGGCCACCCAGGCGGCGATGAAGCCGGGGATGATCTCGTAGACACCGGGCCCGCCCATGAAGGAGCCGTTCCAGCCCAGCGAGATCCAGATCATGACGGTGAGGGCGCCTACCACCATGCCGGCGATGGCACCGGCGCCGTTGGTGCGCCGCCACATCAACGAGAGGATGATCAGCGGGCCGAAGGCCGAGCCGAAGCCAGCCCAGGCGTTGCTGACCAGTCCTAGTACCTGGGAGTCGGGGTTGGAGGCGATGATCACGGCGACGATGCCCACCAGCACCACGCAGAGGCGACCGATCGCCACCGTCTCCTTGTCAGATGCCTGCTTGCGTAGGAAGAGCCGGTAGAAGTCCTCGGTCAGTGATGAGGAGGAGACCAGGAGCTGGCTGGA
Organism: Halomonas icarae; assembly: GCF_009901955.1. GTDB lineage: Bacteria > Pseudomonadota > Gammaproteobacteria > Pseudomonadales > Halomonadaceae > Halomonas > Halomonas icarae. The sequence continues at coordinate 555,871 of NZ_WUTS01000001.1, forward strand.
GATGGTACTCATGATCGCCGCGAGAAGCGCGGCATAGAGGAAGCCGGTGATCAGCGGATGAAACAGCAGATCGGCGAGGATGATGAAGATGGTCTCCGGGTCCTCGACGTTCATCCCGTTGCGCACGGCGTAGGCCCGGCCGAAGATGCCCAGCGACACGGCCCCAATCAGGGAGATGGCCATCCAGGACATGCCGATGTTGCGCGCTATCGGAACCTCCTTGAGGCTGCGAATGGCCATGAAGCGCACGATGATGTGCGGCTGACCGAAATAGCCCAGCCCCCAGGTGACCGCCGATAGCCAGCCGATGACTGTCAGCCCCTCGGTCCAGGTCAGCAGGGTGGGGTCTACCTCGTTGAGCGTCTGCGAGGCCTGGGAGTAGCCGCCGCCGCCCTCGCCGAAGAGCACCACCGCCGGCATGATCACCAGTGCCAGCATCATGATGCAGCCCTGCACAAAATCGGTCAGGCTAACGGCCAGAAAGCCGCCGATGACGGTGTAGACCAGCACGATACCAAGAGTGATGACGACTCCCGCTGCATAGTCGCTCAAGCCGCCAAAGTTGAAAATGCCGGCGAAGGCGCTCTCGAACAGCTTGCCGCCCGCCACCAGGCCGGAGGCGGTGTAGACGGCGAAGAAGATGACGATGACGACCGCTGATACGGTGCGCAGTGACAGTGCTCGAGTCGGAAAGCGGTTAGCCAGGAACTCGGGGATGGTGATCGCGTTGCCGTAGTGGACGGTTTGCTCACGCAGACGCGGGGCGACCAGAGTCCAGTTGAAGAAGGCGCCCACTAGCAGGCCGATGCCGATCCAGGCCGAGCCGAGCCCCGACACGAACAGCGCCCCGGGCAGCCCCAGTAGCAGCCAGCCGCTCATGTCCGAGGCACCGGCGGATAGCGCGGCCACCTTGGGACTCAGGCCGCGTCCGCCCAGCATATAATCTTCGGATGACGAGGTGGCCTTCTGCATCGCATAAACGCCGATGGCGATCATGAGTACGAAGTAGCCCATCAGGCTGATCCATACACCAGTTTCCATGAAAACTCTCCAGTTCGTCAGGGCGGAGCCAGGCTCCGAGTCGTTGATGCCGCTGCCCAGGGGGGGGGGACAGCCGGGCATCGCTTTCTTGGTTTTGTTGTTTCGATAGCGTCTTGGTTTTTTGGCTTCGATGGCGTCACGCCGGGCCTCGTCAAGCGTTACAGTGATTCGCTGTTCGCATGATCTCCTCCGGCGAGTGTGGTACTCGGCACGACAACTTGCGGCGTTGTGCCGGTGCGGTTGCGATGAGAGTGAGACTGTCGCAGCCTGGCCTCACCCTAACTGTAGGTGCCCAGCGTCGAGGATGCTTGTGGATTCCGCGGGAGTTATTGCAAAAAGCGCGTGCGTTATCCGACGATGGCTTCAGGTCGTTAGACTTTCGTCTGAGATCAGGTTAGGGAGGTGCATCGCAAGGCATCGTCGTTACGCCGTGAGGAACTGGCGAAGCGCCGTCGCAGGCGGCTTGGCGGCTGTCCATAGGCTTGGCGGCAGGCGTGGGAGAGCGCGCTCTGGTTACTGAAACCGGTCAAGGCGGCGATCTCCGCCAGCGGCAGGCGGCTGTCGTCGAGTAACCGGCGAGCGGCCTCGAGGCGACGGCGTCGCACATATTGCCAGGGCGTGAGCCCAGTCTGCTGGCGAAAGCAGTGTCGGAAGTGAGCCTCGCTGAGGCATGCCACCCGAGCCAGGTCGGCCACACTGAAGCGGCTGGCCAGATGAGCCTCGATGAAGCGATCCAGACGCACCATATCGAGCCTGGAAGGGGAGGCTTTCGCCTTACAGGCCAGGCGGGCGTGTAGGCAGCCCAGCAGCGTTGCAGCGAGTCGGTCACCCTGTTGTGGATCCGGTGTCGAGTAATTGAGCTCCTCCAGTAGAAATCCCATGTAACGCTTGAGCGGGTCATCCAGGGTAAAGAAGCGTGGTGCGTCGAAGAGGCGTGCAAGGTCTTGCTGAGGACCGGTAAGGGCGGCGGATCTTGTCGATAGATCGAGAATGAGTTGGCGGTTGTCGCCGGTGCCTGCGTAGTAGTGCACATGATTGGCCGGCACGATGCAGCCGGAAAGCGCCGAGATAACACCGCCAAGCCCTTCGATCTCGAATTCCGCGCGGCCGTGCAGTCCGATTACTACCTGATGGTAATCGTGGGCATGGTGGCGAGTGGCGGTGTCGAGGGGAATCTGGCGGATCACGCTGGACATGGCGGGCTCCCTTCGAGCGGCGGGCGAGATACCATCCTACCCCGTGCGGCAGAATGTCTCATTTCACGCTGCGTTGACGCTCGCGCAGTGCCTGGCGGCGCGCCAGGTGGGCGCGCAGTGCTGCGAGCTCGTCATGTCCCTGTTCATCCAGCAACGACTTGCCCCTCGCGGCGCGGCCGTGGTTGCCATGCGCGTCCATCAGGCGCTGGGCCCGACGGCGCACACCATCCAGGTAGTCATCATGGCGGATTGGATACCCCATGATGGCATTCCACTCGCTCTCGTCGACGCGGCCCTCCAGTGCCTGGTCGAAGAGGATCAACAGTCGTTCGGGGTCGGTACGAAAACGTGGTGTGCCGGAGAGCAGCAGCAGGCCAACCATGCCGCCGAAGATCAGCAGACAGACGACAAAGACCAGCAGATAGAGGGCCATGGCAAGCTCAGGCGTGACATCAGTAGAGGTGCGCAGGTCACGGAGGGAAGGAAAACCTGGAGCGGGTGAAGGGAATCGAACCCTCGTCTTAAGCTTGGGAAGCTTCTGCTCTACCATTGAGCTACACCCGCGAGTCGTTTTCGATAGTAAAACCAACGCCTTGCCTATTGCAAGTCGTCTTGTGGGTTTCCTGGTCCTGCGTCGATAACCCGTTGTTTTGCGGCATTTGCCGGGAGCTTCGAGACCGTTGCTGGACCTGATCTGCCGGCCTGATGATGCGTGGGCTTCACTATCAGTTTGTTCGATATATTGCTGGAACGGCGTCAAGCAGCTGTTTTCATTGACGCTCTGTTCGAAAATAAATGAAAAAATTTTGGCTTGTCGCGAACTTTCTCGCCAGTGGCTGTCTGACTCTGTACAGCCAGTCGCGATGGCAGTCGCTAACACTGTTGCTCCGCTGGCAGTTTCGATCGCATCTTGGCCGTTCCTTCGGGAGCGGCCTCTTTTTTCTGGGTCAATGCTGGTCGCTCCCGATGGCAAGAGGTCGGCTTGAGGGGGCAGGCCTGCTGGCACCAACATGTTTGCCCCACCGGTCGACGGGGCAAGAAAGGGGGGCCAGTTGAATGCTACTTATCAATCAGCGGTCAGCGGTCAGCGGTGACGCATGCGCAGGATGGCGTCGAGTACGTCGCGGCGGGTCACGATGCCTACCAGCCGATTCTGCTCGACGACCGGATAGACCTTGGGCTTGTTGCCGAGCATCTCCTGGGCCAAGTCGGTGATGCTCTTGGTGGGTGACACCGAGAGGACCTCATGGCGCATCAGGTCGCTGACCAGCGGCGGCTCGTCGTTGAGATAGGCGCTCTCCAACACCTTGCCCATCACATCCTGCTCCGAGATGAAGCCGATAAGCTGGTCGTTTCCATCGACCACCGGTGCGCCGGGCAGGCGGTGCAGGGCAAGCCCCTGGGCCAGCGTGGCGACCGAGGTCTTGTTGGTGACCCGGTAGCAGTCGCGGGACATGATCTCACGTACGATGGTGGGAGCCTTGTTGGCCATGAGGGTCTCCTTGTGCCGGTTTGCCTTTAGCATAGCCGACCGTGACGGTTCTCCGTCGTGTCCGGGCGAGCCACCTTCAACGCTTGTGGTCCCGGGGAACCCGGGATGCCGTCACTCCCTCAAACCTATCACCATCTTATGTTCCCTGGAGGTTATCCATGGATGCACGCGAATACCTCGCCCGTAAGGGGCTGGATGGCGAGCGCGACCGCGAGCGCCCCAACACACTGGAAGAGAAGGCTTGGGCGCGTGCCCGGGAGTCTGGCGATCACCGTCCCCGGGCTGGTACGCCCCACGACTGGGAGGAGTGGGAGCGCTATCATGGCGAGCTGGCCGAGGGGGCCGATTCCATCGACCAGAAGATCGACCATGAGGCTCATCGTCAAGCTCTGTCCCATGAACAACCCCAGGCCAATGAACAGGATGCTTCGGCGAAGGACGCCAGCGTGGGTACCTTTATACCGCCAGCGCAAGAGGGGGGCGCCGTCGGTCACTCCTCGGCGTCACCGGACGCGGTTTTCGAGGCACCGCCTCGTGTACGCCTGGCACTGCGCATGCTGGCGATCCTGTTGCCTCCACTGGCCCTGGGGCTTGCCGGGCTGGGGGCACGCCCCGTGCTGATCGCCCTGGCGTTAACCCTGCTTGGATGGGTGCCGGGAGTGGTATATGCCTGGTGGCGCCTCTCCAGCGTCTGACACTTCGTTCCCATGAGGCTTGGCAGTCTGCATACCGCGCGTGTAAGCTTGGTAAACTTTTTTTTTGGAAGAGGTTTACCAATGGGGTATCTGATTGGCGTTACCGTGCTCTGGGCGTTCTCCTTCTCGCTGATCGGCGTCTATCTCGCTGGTCAGGTGGATAGCTACTTTGCGGTGTTGATGAGGGTTGCACTGGCGGCGCTGGTCTTCCTGCCGTTTCTGCGCCCACGACTGCTGAAGGGGCGCCAGCGCTGGGTGCTGATGGGGCTGGGGGCGGTTCAGCTCGGAGTGATGTACCTGTTCTTCTACCAGTCGTTCCTGCTCCTTTCGGTGCCGGAGGTGTTGCTGTTCACCATCTTCACGCCGATCTATATTACCCTGCTCGACGATGCACTCTTTGGGCGTTTTACCCCCTTCTATCTGATTACCGCGACGCTGGCCGTGCTGGGGGCTGCGGTGATCCGTTACGACGGCGTTGACGGGGGCTTCTGGATGGGCTTTCTGGTCGTGCAGGGCGCCAACCTCTGCTTCGCCCTTGGTCAGGTGGGCTATCGACGGCTGTCGGCCGAGCTGCCCGAGTCGTTGCCGCGCTACAGCGTCTTCGCCTGGTTCTACCTCGGGGCCCTGGTCGTGGCGGTGCCGGCCTTCGCCCTGCTCGGCAATGCCGCCGCGCTTCCCTCTACCGACGTTCAGTGGGGCGTGTTGCTGTGGCTGGGGCTGATCGCCTCCGGCCTGGGCTACTTCCTGTGGAACCTCGGCGCAGTGCGGGTCGATGCCGGGGCCCTGGCGATCATGAACAATGCGCTGATTCCGGCGGGGCTGGTGGTCAACCTGGCGATCTGGAATCGGGATGCCGACCTCGTTCGTCTCGGGTTGGGAGGGGGCATCATCCTGGCGGCACTGTTGCTCAACGAGTGGTGGGTGCGTCGGCGATCTGCCTCGCTGGCCTGAGGTCGTGTTTGCTCGTGAGCAGAGCGCTCGCCATAATGAGCCGCTGAGCTGCGAGAGGCCCCCGAATGTCACCCCAACAGAGAACGGCGATGGGGCGTGAGACGCCACCTTTCCACCATATTGGTCTGATCGGCCGCCTGGGCAGCGCCGGGGTGGTCGAAACCCTCAAGCGCCTGATGCGCTTTCTCGACGAGCGTGGTTTACATGTCATCGTCGAGGATCGCACCGCCACGGTACTGCTCGACCATGGTCACCCCGAGGCCAGCCGGCGAATGCTCGGTGAGTTGTGCGATCTGGTGATCGTGGTGGGTGGCGATGGCAGCCTGCTGGGCGCAGCCCGTACCCTCTGTCATAGCGGCACCCTGGTACTAGGTGTCAACCGTGGCCGGCTGGGGTTTCTGACCGATATCTCCCCCGACGAACTGGAGGAGCGGGTCGGGGAAGTGCTCGAGGGACACTATGAGGTAGAGGAGCGCTTCCTGCTCGATGCCGAGCTCTATCGTGACGATACCCTGATGGGCAGTGGCGATGCGCTCAACGAGGTCGTGCTGCACCCTGGCAAGGCGGTGAGGATGATCGAGTTCGAGCTGTTTCTCGATGGCCAGTTCGTCTATAGTCAGCGCAGCGATGGCCTGATCATCGCCACTCCCACCGGCTCGACCGCCTATTCGCTCTCCGGCGGTGGGCCGATCATGCACCCGCGCCTCGATGTGCTCACTCTGGTGCCAATGTTCCCGCATACCCTGTCGAGCCGCCCCATCGTGGTGGATGCCTCCAGCGAGATTCGTATTCATATCGGTGAGACCAACCAGACCTACCCGCATATCAGCTGCGATGGGCAGACCCGGGCGGTGGCCAAGCCCGATGATGTCCTGGTGATTCGCCGCAAGCCTCAGACGGTGCATCTGGTGCATCCGGTGGGGCACAACTTCTACGAGGTCCTGCGCAGCAAGCTGGGCTGGAGCCATCGCCTGGGAGATTGACGTGAACAAGCGGGCGAGGCTCGAGGGCTATGACCTGATCGGTGATGTTCACGGCTGTGGCGCCACCCTGGCGGCCCTGCTGGAGAAACTCGGCTATCACCAGCGAGGTGGCGTCTATCGACACCCGCGACGCAAGGTGATCTTCCTCGGCGACCTGGTCGACAGGGGGCCGCGCGTGCGGCTGGCGGTGCAGATCGCCTATCGCATGGTGGAGGCGGGCGAGGCGCATATCGTGATGGGCAATCATGAATACAACGCCTTGACCTACTGCCAGCCGGCCCCCTCGGGGCTGGGACGTGACTGGTTACGCGAGCATTCTCCGCGCAACAACCGCATCATTCGCGAGACGCTCGAGCAGTACCGTGATCATCCCCAGGAGTGGGAGGAGGCGCTGGCCTGGTTCCTGGAGATGCCGCTGTGTCTGGAACTCGACGGCCTGCGGGTGGTTCACGCCTGTTGGGATCAGGCGCTGATCGACGAGCTCTATCGGCGCCGGCCCGACGCTCGCCTGGATCAGGCGTTCCTGGTCGAGTCCACGGCGCCCGGCACCCGGGCCTTCAAGATTCTCGATCGTCTGACACGGGGCACCCAAATGCCCCTGCCCCTGGGGGTGGCGATTCACTCGGGGGACGGTTTCACCCGGCGCAGCTTTCGCACCCACTTCTGGGCACGTTCACCACAAACCTGGGGCGATGTGGTGTTCCAGCCGGACAACCTGCCCGGCGATCTCGAGCAACGTCCCCTGACCGAAGAGGAGCGGGCCCGCCTGTGCCACTATGGCCTGGATGAGCCACCGCTGTTTATCGGTCACTACTGGTGCGAGGGCATGCCGGCGCTGCCCACGGCCAATATCGCCTGCCTGGACTACAGCGCCGTGAAGTTCGGTCGTCTGGTCGCCTATCGCTGGAGTGGGGAGTCGCGGCTGAACGCCGACCACTTCGTATGGCTGCGAGTGCCCCGGGAGGAGCAGGTGAGGCCTCAGCCGTGTGAGATCGATCTCGATTGATACACACTGTTACAAAATTATCGTGTCGGGCGGTGAACTCCCGGCGTCATTCGCCATCTGAGTAGGTGTTCCCTTGAATGATCCCTTGCTCTTGTCCGGCGGCCCCCTCCGCCGGATTTTTTATGCATGGTTGTATGTATGGTTGTATGCAAGGTTGTTTGATACATGGTTGGTTAGCACATGTTTTTTTAACACACGGTTGCCGGCTGTTCACTGGCGGCGGGTCACCAACCCCGAGGTAATGCCATGTATCGCGTGATGCTGCTGCCCGTGGATGCCGACACCCGTGAGCTGCGCCGTGCCCTCTGGGCCGCGCGGATCGGCCATCGCATCACTGCCGAGGAGGAGGGGCAGCTGCTGTGGCTGGCCGACCCTGCCCAGCACGAGGCGCTGCTGGAAGTAGTCAGACGCTGGCAGCGTGGTGAACCACTGACCGGCGGCACCCCGTCTCGCCGTCCCGACCGGGCCGGGGCGCTGCTGTCGGTGTGGCGTCAGGCCCCGCTGACCACCGCGACCCTGGGGCTGTGCCTGCTGGTGTTCGCCGCCATGGCGCTATTCGGTGACCTGGTGATCGCGCTGCTGGCCATCGTGCCGCTGGGAATCAGCCCGGCCGGCACCCTGTCGGTGGGAAATCTGTCGGATGTACTGGCCTCAGGCCAGGTGTGGCGCCTGCTGTCGCCCGCTTTCCTGCACTTCGGCTGGATGCACCTGATCTTCAACATGCTCTGGCTATGGTATTTCGGTCGCCAGGTGGAGGCGCTGCAGGGGAGTCGGCGCATGCTGACGATTCTGCTTGCCGCCGGCATCGGTGCCAACCTGGCCCAGTATGCCGCCGGCACGGCACTGTTCGGTGGCATGTCAGGCGTTGACTTCGCGCTGCTCGGCTATGTCTGGCTGATGTCTCGGCGTGCCCCGGGCAGCGGCTTCTTCGTGCCGCAGATGCTGGTGGTGTTCATGCTGGGCTGGATGCTCTTCACCATGACCGATATGGCAGCCACAGTAGGCTTCGGCAATGTGGCCAACGAGGCACACCTGGGTGGCCTGGTCGTGGGCCTGGCCCTGGGCTGGTACCATTCCGGACGCGCCCGCCACCAGCGCTGACGCATCGATTCCCTGGAGAACCTTACGATGAGTGATATGACCTTCGAGCGCATGATCCAGCAGATGAGCCCGTCCATCTACGAGAGCCTCAAGCAGGCGGTCGCCCTGCGCAAGTGGCCCGACGGTCGCCTGCTGACACGCGAGCAGACCGAGCTCTGTCTCGAGGCGGTGATGCGTTACGAGGTGGAGAACAACGTGCCCGAGAGCGAGCGCGTCGGCTACCTGGAGCGACGCACCTGCGGGGGGGCCAACAGTGGCGCGAACGTCGACCCGGCGCTGGCCGGCCTGGCGCGGGACGCCAGTCGTGACTGAGTCGCTGGTCGTGGCGAGAGAGGTGCAGGGCTGCTTGACCAAGATGGGCATCGTCCCGGGGCAGGGCGGTGAGCCGGCCCATTACACCCTGCGGGCAGGCGAACAGCGTCTGGCGCTCAATGAGCGCCTGGGTCGGCCGCTGACCCTTGCCTGGAGCGGCGCCATCGCCTGCACCCACTGTGGGCGTGCAACGAAGAAGAGCTTTGCCCAGGGTTACTGCTACCCCTGCTTCAAGCGGCTCGCCCAGTGCGACACCTGTATCGTCAAGCCGGAAACCTGTCACTTCTTTGCGGGTACCTGCCGGGAACCGGAGTGGGCCGAGCGTCACTGCTTCCAGCCGCATATCGTCTATCTGGCCAATGCCTCGGGCCTCAAGGTGGGGATTACCCGGGGTACCCAGGTACCCACCCGCTGGCTCGATCAGGGCGCGGTTCAGGCGCTGCCCATCATGGCGGTGGAGACTCGCCAGCAGTCCGGCTTCGTGGAGATGCTGTTCAAGGAGGAGGTCTCTGATCGCACCAACTGGCGGGCGATGCTAAAGGGAGACACCGCCGTGCTCGACCTGCCCGCCGAACGGGATCGGTTGCTGGCGCGACTCGAGGGCGGGCTCGCCAACCTGCGGGAACGCTTCGGCGCCGATGCCATCCGGGCTCTGAATGAGGCGCCGGTGACCCTGGAGTATCCGGTGCTGGAGCACCCCACCAAGGTGGTCTCCCATAACCTCGACAAGACGCCTGAGGTGTCGGGCATCCTGCTCGGCCTCAAGGGGCAGTACCTGATACTCGACAGCGGGGTGATCAACCTGCGCAAGTACACCGGATACGAGGTCAAGGTCACCGTGTGAGCCCTCGGCTATCCTGTCATCAACGACCCGAGTCTGGCGACAGGAGGCTTTCGATGAGCGACACCATGCGTGCCATGCGCCTTCATGCACCTGGTCGGCCCCTGGTGTGGGAGACAGTGCCTCGTCCCCGCCCGGGGCCGGGTGACGTCCAGCTGCGGGTACTGGCCTGTGGGGTGTGTCGCACCGACCTGCATGTGATGGATGGCGAGCTCGCCGATCCTCGTCTGCCGCTGGTGCTGGGCCACGAAATCATCGGTGTGGTTACCCTGGTGGGGGATAGCGTCACCGGCATGACGCCGGGGGACAGAGTCGGCGTGCCCTGGCTGGGCTGGACCTGTGGCGAGTGTGCAGCCTGTCGACGGGGGGAGGAGAATCTCTGCCGGCATGCCGAGTTTACCGGCTATACCCGCGACGGCGGCTATGCCGAGTACTGTGTGGCCGATGCCCGCTACTGCTTCCCGGTGCCGGCTGGTGATGCGCAGGCCAGTGCGCCGCTGCTGTGTGCCGGACTGATCGGCTTTCGCACCTGGCGGCTGGCCGGTGGCGATGCGCCTCGGGTGATTGGCCTCTATGGCTTCGGTGCCGCCGCCCATATCCTGATCCAGCTGGCGAGGTACCATGATCAGCGCATCTTCGCCTTCACCCGCCCCGATGACGCTGAGGCTCAGGCCTTCGCCCGCCGACTTGGTGCGGAATGGGCCGGTGGCAGCGACCAGGCACCACCCGAACCGCTGGATGCCGCCCTGCTGTTTGCCCCGGTGGGCGAGCTGGTGCCGACGGCGCTGTCTCATGTGCGCCCCGGTGGCTGCGTGGTGTCCGGTGGCATTCACATGTCCGATATCCCGAGCTTTCCCTATCGTCTGCTATGGGAGGAGCGTTCGCTGAAATCGGTAGCCAATCTGACGCGCCAGGATGGCGAGGCGTTCCTGGCTCTGGCCCCGCAGGTGCCGATTCGTACCGAGACCCGTGCCTACCCCCTCGAAGCGGCTAACCGGGCGCTTGACGACCTTCGCGGTGGACGGCTCAGCGGTGCCGCCGTGCTGATTCCCTGATGCCTCGCCGTTCGCGAATGAAAACAGAGCCGTCAGTGTGGTACTCGAACTTCATTTTCGCGCTCGACAATCGAGAAACTCCGTGGATTTGGCGTATCGACAGCCATGATCCAGGCATGGGTCTATGAATCAATGTCGACTTAGTGCTGGCGGGGGAGGATGCGCCGGTAGCGGTCAAGACATGTATCCAGCCAGGTGCCGGAAAGGCGTTGCGGGGGTGTGGTCTCGGGCACCCGCAACTCGAGCAGTAACCAGCCGGTCTCAACGCCGGGCTCGGCCAGGCGTGCAGAGAGGTCCTTCGGCAAGCTCTCGGGCCGGCACCAGGCGAGCCCCAGGGCATCGCGGTCGAGCAGATATTGAAAGCGTGCGGCGTCGCGCAACACGGCGATTCCGCCCTCGGCAAGTCCGCGGGACAGGCTCTCCAGGGTGTGATAGGCGGGAGCACCGGCGGCGCGGCAGGCATGCTGGCCGGCGACATGGCAGCGTTCCCGCGCCGCGGGGGATACCGGCCAGCTACCGCCGGCCATTCGGCCGGTCGTGGCAGGGTAGGCGAGGGTGATGGCCACCCCCGGCGTGCCGTCGGCGAGGCGTGCGTCGCTGTGGGTGAGTGTGCCGTGGCGGAGCTCATGGCGCAGCCAGCGGTAATCGCTGGCCTGCTGGACGGTGCCTCGGGCCTGGCTGGCGGTCTGGCTGGCGCCCTGCAGGGAGCGTAAGAGGGAAAGGGTTCGCAGAATCACGGTCATGCCTCGTGGTTGACGCTGCCATCTTCCCGGGCGCGGCGACCGAAGACAAGGCCCCAAACGAACACCGCCCGGCGCAAGGCCGGGCGGTGATGTCGAACGGTGAGGCGCCGATCAGGCAGTCGCGGGCTGACCCACCAGCTCCTTGAGAGAGGCCTCGACGATATCCAGGCCCTCCTCGAGCACTTCATCCTCGATGGTGACCGGCATCAGGAAGCGAATGGTGTTGCCGAACATGCCGCAGGAGAGCAGGATCAGGCCCTTCTCCTTCGCCTTCTTGCAGAGAGCAGCGGCGAGATCGGGGGCCGGCTGACCATCCTGGCCATTGAGTTCGAAGGCGGCCATGGCGCCCAGATTGCGTGGGTGCACCACGGCGTCGAAGTCGCTGGTCCACTGGGCAAAGCGCTTGGCCAGCTTGTCGCCCAGCGCCTGGCTCTTGGCCAGGATGTTCTCTTCCTCGAACACCTCCATGACCGCCAGGGTGGCGGCGCAGGACACCGGGCTACCGGAGTAGGTGCCGCCCAGTGAGTTGCCACCGGAGGCGTCCATATGTTCGGCGGTGCCTACCACGGCGGAGATCGGCATGCCTGCGGCCATGCTCTTGGCCATGGTCATCAGGTCCGGCTTCACGCCGCTGTGCTCGATGGCGAACATCTTGCCGGTACGTCCGAAGCCACTCTGGACCTCGTCGACGATCATCAGGATGCCGTGCTCGTCACAGATCTCGCGGATCTTCTCGAGGAAGCTCTGCGGGGCGGGGTAGAAGCCGCCCTCGCCGAGCACCGGCTCGAGCACGATGGCGGCGGTATCCTTGGGGTTGGCGTCGGTCTTCAGCACCATCTTGAGGCGACGCACCGCCTCTTCCTCGCTGATGCCGTGCTCGGCCACCGGGTAGCCGGCGCGGAAGACGCAGCCCGGCATGGTGCCGAAGTCGGTGGCGTAGGGAGCGACCTTGCCGTTCATCGCCATGGTCATGAAGGTACGGCCGTGGTAGCCGCCATCGAAGCAGATGACGTTGTTGCGACCGGTGGCGGCACGCGCGATCTTGACCGCGTTTTCCAGCGCCTCGGCGCCGGAGTTGGCCAGCATCACCTTGGCCTCACCCCGCACCGGCGTGATGGCGGCGAGCTTTTCGGCCACCTTCACGTAGCCCTCGTAGGGCATCACGGTCTGACAGGTGTGCATGACCTTGTCGAGCTGGTCCTTGACCGCCTGCACCACCTTGGGGTGGCAGTGCCCGATGTTGAGCACGCCGATGCCGCCGGCGAAGTCGATGAAACGGTTGCCGTCGGCGTCCCACAGTTCGGCGTTCTTGGCGCGGTCGGCGAACTGCTCGGAGGGGCTGGCAGCACCGTTGGCGACATAGCGCTTCTTGAGCTGATTGAGTTCTGCGTTGGTCATGTTGCCTCCTGAATGTTGATCGGGCGAGCCGTTACAGGCCGCCGACACAGACGTATTTTAGTTCAGTAAATTCATCCAGGCCGTGGTGGGACCCTTCACGCCCCAGCCCTGACTCCTTGACACCGCCGAAGGGGGCCAGTTCGGTGGAGAGGATGCCCTCGTTCACCGCGACCATTCCATACTCCAGGCCTTCCATGGCATGCCAGATGCGGCGATAGTCGCTGGCATAGAAGTACGCCGCCAGGCCGAACTCGGTGGCGTTGGCCATGGCGATGGCCTGCTCATCACTTTCGAAGCGGAACACCGGTGCGAGGGGACCGAAGGTCTCCTCCCGGGCCACGGCCATCTCCTCGGTAGCATCGGCGATCACCGTGGGCTCGAAGAAGGTGCCTCCCAGAGCGTGGGGCTTGCCGCCACACATCAGGCGGCCACCCTTGTCCAGGGCGTCGGCGATATGCGCCTCGACCTTCTCTACCGCGGCAGCGTTGATCAGCGGCCCCTGCACCACGCCCTCCTCGAGGCCGCTGCCGACGCGCAGCTCGGCGACGCGAGCGGCCAGTTTATCGACAAAGGCGTCATAGACCCCGTCCTGGACCAGGAAGCGGTTGGTACAGACACAGGTCTGCCCGGAGTTGCGGTACTTGGAGGCGATGGCGCCTTCGACGGCGGCATCCAGGTCGGCGTCATCGAAGACGATGAAGGGGGCATTGCCGCCCAGCTCCATGGAGGCCTTCTTGACCGTGCCGGCGCACTGGGCCAACAGACGCTTGCCCACCGGGGTGGAACCGGTGAAGGAGATCTTGCGTACCCGTGAGTCGCCGGTCAGAACCTCGCCGACCTCGGCCGGGCGGCTGGCGGTGACCACGTTGATTACCCCGGCGGGGAAGCCGGCCAGCTCGGCCAGGCGCACCACGGCCAGGGCGGTCAGCGGCGTCGCCTCGGCGGGCTTGATGACCACCGGACAGCCGGCGGCCAGGGCCGGGGCACACTTGCGGGTGATCATCGCCAGCGGGAAGTTCCAGGGCGTGATGGCGGCGACCACACCAATGGGCTCGCGGAACACCAGGATGCGCTTGTCGACACCGTGGCTGGGGAGGGTCTCGCCGGCCACGCGCTTGGCCTCCTCGGCATAGAACTCCACGAAGGAGGCGCCGTAGGCCACTTCGCCGCGGGCCTCGGCCAGGGGCTTGCCCTGCTCCAGTGTCATCAGCCGTGCCAGGACCTCCTGGTGGTCCATGATGGCGTCGTACCAGGTGCGCAGTAGATTGGCCCGCTCCTTGGCGGTGCGCTTCCTCCAGGCCGGCCAGGCCGCATCGGCGGCGGCCACGGCTTCACGGGTAGCGTCGGCGCCAAGGTCGGGGACCTCGGTCAGCACCTCGCCACTGGCCGGGTCGGTGACCGCGTAGGATGCTTCACCGTCGCGCCACTCACCGGCGATAAAGGCCTTGGGAATCAGGATGTCGGGCAGCTCTGCCATGGGTCCTCCAGAGGGGTATGTCGACTTATTTTACGCAGTGTGCATTATTTAAAACGGATCGCCAAGCCTGCCGTGCCTCGGTACGGGGCACCAAGCGGGTCGGGAAAGGGGAAAAATGGCACGAGCCATCGGCGCCAGAGACGCTTTCCGTTACACTATGGCGCCTTGAATCATGGCGCCTCAGATCATGACGCCATGAACCTTATGGCGGCCAATGTCGGGCACGCCGTTCCACCCTGCCGCCGCGTGCGGCCCTTGCGACCCGATTTCGAGGTGAGCCTTGATCGATCTCCTGAACGCCTGGTGGGCCCAGCAGCTGGTGCTGTGTGGCTGGGCCTTCGATCCCGACCCGCTCAGCGTGTCACCCGAGGACGCCCGTGAGCGCCTGTCGACCCTGGCGGTGCCGGATCGCGGCGAGCTCGGCTGGCGACTGCTCGAGTCCCTGGACATCGGCGGTGCCGATGCCGACCCGGCGAGGCTGTTGGCGGCACTGGAACTGGCGGCCCTTGCCGGTGCCGCGGAGTGGCTGGAGCGGAATCAGGCGCGTGCCTGGGCGCACTGGCTGACGGGTGAGATCGTCGCCCATCATCGTGACCTGGATGCCTGGTTGGAGGCGCTGCGGCGAGCGCGTAGTGCCGAAGGTTGGGTGCGTGGCGACGATGGTTTCGCGGAGGCCTGTGACGCCTTGGCGGCTCTCGAGCACGAGGGGGACGGCATCACCTGGGAGCGCCTCGGCGAGTGGCTGGCGGTACATGATCGTCCCGAGGTGCTCTGGCCGAGTGACGGTGGTGCCATGGCATGGCGATTGCGCGCCGGCTTTGCCCCTGTGCTGACGCTGCCTGCCGGTGAGCATGACTGGGCGGGCGTGACCGAGTGGCTCGCTGAGGACTGGCAGGTGCATGGCCGGGACGACCTGGTTCGGGTCCTGCTGTGGCTGGGTGCCCAGGGGGATCGACAGGGCTGGGACCTCGATGCCACGCGGCTGCTGGCTCTCGATCTCGATGCGCGCCGGGCCTGGTACGAAGGACTGGAGGCGGGTGAACGGCGCTATGGTCGAACCCTGCTGATGTTCCTGGAGCAGGGAGAGCCGTTGGAGTGGGCCGCCTGGGACTGGTTGCGACTGGTCGACCTGGCCTGGTCGGGGGCGTGTCTGGGCTGGCTGCAGGACGAGGAGGCGTTGGCCTTCGCCTTGCATGCCGCCGATCTGGTGCAGCATCGCTATAGCGACTGGTCGGCGCTGGCCAGGGGGTTCCAGCGTGGTCGCAGCCTGTTCGAGGGGCGCAATCTGCTGGGTAGCTTCGAGGCCGATTGGCGGCTTCTGTTGCAGTCGCCCTTGAGCCCCTGGCGAGTGCCCTTGCAGGGCCTGGTGGATGACACCCTGATGGGGTCTGCCAGAGAGGCGATGCGTTGCTGGCGTGCCGATGCCCGGCACTGGGTGCTGGCGCTGGCATCGGTGCGTGAGCCGGAGCTTGCC
The DNA here is from genome assembly GCF_009901955.1 of Halomonas icarae. GTDB lineage: Bacteria > Pseudomonadota > Gammaproteobacteria > Pseudomonadales > Halomonadaceae > Halomonas > Halomonas icarae. Next base: position 571,636 of record NZ_WUTS01000001.1, read on the forward strand.
GTGCGTCAAGGAGCGTCAGTGCCCGTCACGTCGGCGCGGTGTGCCGATGCGCGCAGCTACCTGGCTGAGCATCTCGACCTCTACCCCGACGAGGGAGTCGAGGCGCTGGTGCGCTACTGGCTGCCGGCCGAGGCCCATCATCTGAATCAGCTTGCCGCCGATGCCGCCCACGGGGCACTGCCGCCTGCCGAGACCCCCTTCGGACGGCCGGAGCCGGATGCCCTTGCCCAGCGTAATGCCCTGCGCCAGGCCAGCCGACATGCGGCCACCATTCATATGGCCGAGAAGTACGCCTTCTATCTGCAGATGGCCTTCGACAGTGAAGCCTTCGACGCCGAGGGCCTGGCGGCATTGGCCGAGGCGTTGCGAGGCTCGCTGTGTCGTTTCTATCCGGATGCCAGGCGCCTGCTGGAGGCCTGGATCTGCTGGGACTCGCTGCTGCCGGAGGAGGGGCAGCCGACACTCGCCCTGGAGATTCGCTGGCATCTGGAGGATCCCGGCAGCCTGTTCCACTGGCTCGACTGGCGGGTCGACGAGTGGCACGAGCCGGGCCCGCGTCCGAGGCTATCGCAGTTTACCGCGCTGTCGCTGGTGGGGCCGCTCAACAGCCCACCCTGGAGCCTGCCCCATCGCGAGAGCGAGCGTGAGGCGGTGGCCATTCGCGAGTGGGTCGATGGTCACTACGCATTGCACTCCGCCGAGGAGCTGGTCGAGTTCCTGAACTTCCTGCTGGAGAGTGGCGATCGCCAGGAGTATCAGATCAACTATGCCCCTTATACGCTCAACACGACACGCCTCGCCTCGGAGATCGCCACCCTGGAGAGCGGCGAGTGCAGCGAGGAGGAGCGCACCCATCTGCTGCGTCTGCAGCGGGTTCGCGATAACGAGGATGGCTGCAACGACACCGACCTGATCGCCTGGGATCTGGCCCAGGCGGTGGATCTGGCGGTTGCCGCCCGTCAATTGGGGTGGCTGGAGGCGGCGGACTTCGACCGGGTGCTGGAGCGAGCCCACGGCCTCGCGGCGTCTCACTACTCCGGTTGGGAGGCCTACGCTCGGGGTTTTTATGCGGGCTTCTCGTTCTTCATGGGAGAGACGCCTGAACGGGAGAGCTTCCTGGCTGGCTTGCGCCAGGCGCTGGTGGCCTGGCTCAGCGCTGCCCCCCCGTTGGCGGGTCCCTGGGCCAGCCTGGAGTTTCCCGGTGCACGGCCCCGCCACTGGGCGCCGATGCATATCGATACCCTGCCGGGCGACTCACGCCTGCTGCACTGAAGCGCGACGCGGACTCGTAGTCGCCAGCTGTGCGTTGCTGGTTTATAGTCGTGTTGTCGAATACAGGGCTCTACCTGTCGGGAGCCCCTTTATCACAGTGAGTCGCTGACAGGCTGCTATGGCAGTGCTACCGATATTGGCCGGTGGTACTGCCATAGTGTTGTTTTCGCTACCCGGCTCATGGAGGCCGGTGCAAGCGGCTCAGGGAAGAGGTTGTTGCTCTATGGCTGTCACTCCCTCCTATCGCGCCTTGCTGGTTGTCGTGTCATTGGTCGTGTTGACCGGTTGTGCCTCGACGTCTTCGCAGAGTGCGTCTCGCGATATTGGCGACCCCTATTTCGCCCGGGACCTGCCGGGACTGCCTGACGGGTGGGATCCCATGATGTCACCGGTGGACAACCCGATCCTCGAGGCGCGCCGACTCGGCAATCCGCCTCCCGCCCTGGTTCGTCAGGCCCTGCTGGCTCAGCATGATCGCTGGGAGGGCACGCCCTACCGCCTGGGTGGCACCTCCCGACATGGGGTAGACTGCTCGGCGCTGGTGCAGAATGTCTTTGCCGAGACCTTCCGGCTCTCCCTGCCGCGCACCACCGGTGAGCAGGTGCATGAGGGTCGCCCCGTCTCGCGTGACGAGCTGGCCCCGGGAGATTTGGTGTTCTTCCGTCCCCCCGGCATCTATCATCACGTCGGCATCTATATCGGCCAGGGCCGCTTCCTGCATGCTTCTTCGTCTCAAGGCGTGAGGATCTCGAGGCTGAATAACAGCTACTGGCGTCGTTACTACTGGCAGGCACGGCGTGCCTTGACGCCGAGCCATCTGGCCCAGCGACTGCTGTCCGACGTCGACGCCTGAGGGCAGGGCGCCCGACGTTCAGGAAGCCTCATGATTCAAATACGCAGTGCCGCCTGGTGGCGTGCGACCCTGGCATTGAGCCTGGGCTCGCTGCTGGTCTTCATCAATCTCTATGCCCCTCAGCCACTGCTGCCCGACCTGCGCGAGGCCCATGGTGTCTCGACCATGGTGGTAGGGCTTGTGATGTCGGTGGCGACGCTGTCGCTGGCGGCCGCGCTGCTGGTCTTCGGCCCGCTATCGGATGCCATCGGACGTGCCGGTATCATGCGATTTACTCTGCTGGCGGCGGGAGTGCTCTCCCTGGCCCTGGCCCTGGCACCCAGCTTCGAGATCCTGCTGGTGCTGCGTCTGTTGCAGGGCTTCGTGCTGGGCGGGCTGCCAGCGGTCGCCATTGCCTGGATGGGGGATGAGTTCGAGCCGGAGGCGATGCTGGCCGCGGTGGGGCTCTATATCGGCGCCAATACGCTGGGCGGCATCAGCGGTCGCGTGGTCGGAGGTGGCATGGGCGAGCTGGGAGGCAGCGCCGCCGCTTTCCTGACAGTGGGGATGATCACGCTGGTGGGGGTGGCGGTATTCTGGAAGCTGCTGCCCCCGGCGCGGGGATTCACGCCGCGGCGCTTCGAAATGCGTGCTGCCCTCGCGGATCTTCGTGGCCATCTAGGCAATCCGCTCCTGCTTTCGGCCTATCTGCTGGGTGGACTCAACTTCCTGATCTTCATCAACCAGTACAGCTACATCACCTTCCGGATGGCCGCGGCCCCCTTCAATCTGGGGTCGACCCTGCTGGGTCTGATATTTCTGACCTATCTGGGCGGCACCCTGGGCTCATCGCTCTCCGGGCGACTGGTGCGCCATCTCTCTCAGCCGGCCTGCATGATGATGGGCATCGTCATCTTCATGGCGGGTACCCTGGTCACCCTGGCCGACAGCCTGGTGCTGGTCCTGTTGGGGTTGACCCTCAATGCCTTTGGATTCTTCGTCGCCCACTCCATGGCCTCCAGCTGGGTAGGGCGCCATGCCGGGCAGGCTCGCGGCAGCGCCTCGGCGCTCTATCTGGTGTTCTACTATACCGGGGCCAGTCTCGGGGTCTTCTGGCTGGAGCCTTTCTGGAACCTGTACGACTGGAGGGGGGTGGTGCTGGCCTCCTGGCTGGTGCTGGGCGTGACGCTGACCATCACCGGCTTCCTCTGGCGACGACGACCGGATGGCAAGGTCGGCCTCTGACATGACGTTCGCCAGGTAAATTCGCCATGAGCATGTAAATTCGTCATGAAAAAGGGGCAGCCGATCGGCTGCCCCTTGTGATGCGGTAACGGTTACCGATGAGCTTAGTGCTCGTGGCCGCCCTCGCCGTGTACGTGGCCGTGCTCGACTTCCTCTTCGCTGGCTTCGCGCACCGAGGCGACCTCGACGTCGAAGTTCAGGGTCTGGCCGGCCAGAGGGTGGTTGCCGTCGACGGTGACGGTGTCGCCGCTGACCTGGGTCACGGTGACCATCAGTGGGCCGCCCTCGGTCTGGGCCTGGAACTGCATGCCGGGCTCGATGCTCTCGACACCCTGGAAGGCGTCACGCGGCACTTCCTGCACCAGCTGCTCCTGCTTCTCGCCGTAGCCCTCTGCGGGAGTCACGGTGGCATTGAGCTTGTCGCCGGCGGCGCGGCCCTCAAGCTCCTTTTCGAGGCCCGGAATGATGTTGCCGGCGCCGTGGAGGTAGGTCAGCGGCTCGCGGCCTTCCGAGCTGTCCAGCACTTCACCTGCGTCGTTGGTCAGGGTGTAGTGGAACGCGACAACGGAATTCTGCGCAATTTGCATTATTGAAGAACCTTTCGGTGAGTGCATGTCAGCGGCATGGTAACGCGACAGGCTCGATGCTGTCAGGGGGAAATGGGGCATTTTCAGGATTGGCGGCTTCATCCTGAGCCGTGTTCACTCGTGTCGGGACGCCCATTGGGTGCTTGCGTCGCCACGGTGGCGAGGCTAACCTAGCGGCCACCCGAATACCCCCATGTAACTCAATCGATGCCCGGAGACCTCCATGGCTGAAGTCGTGATCTGGTTGATAGCCTTTGCTGCGATCCTCTTTCTTTCCCTCAAGCGCTGGCCCTCGCTGAGCCGCTCCCTCGACGGCATGCTGCCCCAGCCAATGAAGACCGGCGGTGACAACAGCGTGGTCTGGAGCCTGGCCCTGGCCATGCTTGGTGCGACCGCCCTGGTGCGTCCCGTGGACGTTCTGATGACCGTCATCCTGCTGGCCCTGCTGGCACTGATTGGCGTCAAGCTGGGCAGCTGGGCCATGAACAAGGTGGATTTCCACTAAGCGTTCGCTCCAGCCGGCTACACTGGCGACTCGCCAGTGTAGCCGGTTGTTTCACCAGCTGGTTGCCCCATGAGAAAGGCCCGCGGATCGACACCGCGGGCCTTTCTTGTCAGGAGCTGATGATTCGGGTCAGCGCCACCGACCCCAAGCCATCAGTAGGGAGCGACGCTGACATTGCGTCCGCTGCCGATCAGGCGCACGCGCTGGCCGACCTGAAAGGCCTGGTCGGCCTTCTGCACCACCACGATGTTCATGCCGTCGTCACGACGAATCTCCATCTCCCAGGCGGTGACCCGGTTAGTGGACTCCTCGATCTTGCTGCCCGCCACGCTGCCGGCGATGGCGCCAGCCGCGGTAGCCAGGGTGCGACCGGAGCCGCCGCCGACCTGGTTGCCAAGCAAGCCACCGATCACGGCACCGCCGCCGGTGCCGAGGATGCCGCCTGCGCGGCTGTCGGCCTGCACCTGCACCTGACGCAGGGCCTGAATGGTGCCGAAGCGCACGGTCTGCTCGGCACCGACCTGATTGCTGCTGTAGACGTTGCCGCCCATGGAGGCGGTGTTGGCGCAACCGGTCAGGGTCAGTGCGCCGATGGCAAGTACGGGAAGAAGACGTTTCATGGGAATCATGCAAGACCTCCTGGGGCATTGATCGGGAGTTCACCGTTCGATGACACCCTGGGGTGTAAGGGAACAGTGTTCTATTAGGCCGCAGTCTACCTCGCGTTGCCATACATGGCCAGTGCCAAGCGGGTGCTTGCTGCCAATTCTAGCCCGCCAGAGGATGAGTCGCGTAGTTCTTGGCTCGGGTAACGGCGGCTTGTGGCATGGAGTCCGGGCATGAAAAAGGGGAGGCATATCGCCTCCCCTGAATCTCCTTGTGTTCAGCCGCTCAGCTGTTAACCGTCCACCCGGGCTAGAACTGGTTCATGGTGTTGTCCTTGCCACCGGCCTTGAGGGCCGCGTCGCCGTGGAAGAACTCCTTGTGGTCATCACCGATGTTGGAGCCTGCCATATCCTGATGCCTGACGGTGGCGATGCCCTCGCGGATCTCGCGGCGCTGTACGCCCTCCACGTAGGCCAGCATGCCCTCATCGCCAAAGTAGCCCTTGGCCAGGCTGTCGGTGGACAGTGCAGCGGTGTGGTAGGTTGGCAGGGTGATGAGGTGGTGGAAGATCCCGGCATCGCGAGAGGCATCGCGCTGGAAGTTGCGGGTCCACTCGTCGGCCAGCTTGGCGAGCTCGGTGTCGTCGTACTCCGGGCTCATCAGCTTGGCACGGTCGTAGGCGGAGAGGTCCTTGCCCTCTTCCTGCCAGGCATCGAATACCTGCTGGCGGAAATTCAGCGTCCAGTTGAAGGAGGGACTGTTGTTGTAGACCAGCTTGGCATCGGGCACCGCCTGGCGAATACGGTTCACCATGCCGGCAATCTGGCCGACATGGGGCTTCTCGGTCTCGATCCAGATCAGGTCGGCACCGTTCTGCAGGCTGGTGATGCAGTCCAGCACGACACGGTCTTCGCCGGTACCCGGCTTGAATTGATAGAGGCCGGAGGCCAGGCGCTTGACCTTGACCAGCCTGCCATTCTGCTTGATGACGACATCGCCGTTATTGATGTCCTCTGCCTTCTCGATGACGTCGCCATCGAGGAAGCTGTTGTACTGGTCGCCCAGATCACCCGGCTCGTTGGTCACGGCGATCTTCTGGGTCAGGCCTGCGCCCAGGGAGTCGGTACGTGCCACGATGACGCCGTCATCAACGCCGAGCTCCAGGAAGGCATAGCGAACGGCGTTGATCTTGGCCAGGAAGTCCTCATGGGGCACGGTGACCTTGCCGTCCTGGTGGCCGCACTGCTTCTCGTCGGAGACCTGGTTCTCGATCTGGATGCAGCAGGCACCCGCCTCGATCATCTGCTTGGCCAGCAGATAGGTGGCCTCGGCGTTGCCGAAACCGGCATCGATATCGGCGATGATCGGCACCACATGAGTCTCGTGGTTGTCGATCGCCTTCTCCAGTTCGCTCACCTTGGCGCTGTCACCGGCCTGCTTGGCTTCTTCAAGCGCCCGGAACAGGTGGTTGAGTTCCCAGGCATCGGCCTGGCGCAGGAAGGTATAGAGCTCCTCGATCAGACCGGATACGGAGGTCTTCTCGTGCATGGACTGGTCGGGCAGCGGGCCGAACTCGGAGCGCAGAGCGGCGACCATCCAGCCGGAGAGGTAGAGGTAGCGGCCCTTGGTGGTGCCGAAATGCTTCTTGATGGAGATCATCTTCTGTTGACCGATGAAACCGTGCCAGCAGCCAAGTGACTGGGTGTACTTGGCGCTGTCGGCATCATAGCTCGCCATGTCGTCGCGCATGATCTTCGCGGTGTACCTGGCGATGTCCAGACCGGTCTTGAAGCGGTTCTGGGCACGCATGCGAGCGGCATTCTCGGGGCTGATGTCCGCCCATTTGCCCTGCATGGCTTCACGAAGCTGGGACAGTGCCTTGATATCTTCCTGGTATGACATGGGGCCATCCTCTCTCAGGGGTGATCGCTGGGGATCGGTCGCTTGCCGGTGTTCGATGATGCTGCACCTGCGAAGTCATTGGAGTGTCATCGCTGCTGCCTTGGTCCAAGGCTGGCAAATTGGAACGAATGCAGGGGGGGGTGATGAAGAGCCCCGTCGACTTGCGCTCGTTGATTCGCCTTGTTCAGCACTATGGCCCATGACGATGCGCTGCAACAATCGCCCCTTTGGGTAAGGAAGCGTTGTAACCCGACTACACGGCGCCCCCTGGCGGGGGCTTTCCTGTAGTGATTTTTCGTTTGAACGGAGTAGAGGGCGACTCAGCGGTCGCGGAGGGAGAGACGCATGTTGCGGTGGGGGATACCGGCGTCGAGAAATTCCGGTCCGTGGGCCTCGAACCCCAGCCGGGCGTAGAAATCCAGGGCGTGGGTCTGGGCGGCCAGCGCCACGGCAGGCTGGCCTTGACGTCGTGCCGCCTCGATGGCGGCGCGCATCAGCGCGGCGCCGACCCCCTGGCCACGGGCGTTCGCAAGCACCGCCACCCGGCCGATATGGGCATCGGGCAGCAGCCGGGCGGTCCCCACGGGCAGGTCGTTCCACAAGGCCAGGAAGTGGCGGCACTCCTCATCGCGACCATCCCACTCCTCCTGCCGCGAGACGCCCTGTTCCTCGACAAAGACCTCACGGCGAATTTCGGTGGCATCGGCCCCCAGCTCATCCCAGCTGCCTTCGCGAATTTTCAGTGTTTGCTGTTGCAATATGACGACTCCTGGCGAAACGGTGCCTGCCCCTTGCCCCTTGCCCCTTGCCCCTTGCCCCTTGCTACTCCTCGAGCTCGCTCGCCCAGGCCAGGCTTCCGGCATCGAGGAGGGCGGTGAGCAGGATGTCGGCGCCTTCGTGAGCCAGTACCTCGGCATCCAGCGGCGTCTCCGAGGCGACCAGACGGGCCAGTGCAAGTTCACACTCGGCGCCGTCGCCGTCGGCGAACAGCGTGGCACGCCCCTCGCCTAGGTCCCGCCAGGCCAGGCGTGACCCCGGGCTGCGCAGTAGCTCCTCGCCCTGCTGTAGTGCGGCGACAAGCTCGGCCGGGTCGGTGGCCTCCTCATTGGGCACCAGCTGATCGACGTACTTCGGTTGGGTCATGACCCGACCGAACCACTGGGCGATACGCGCGGGATCGTCCAGGGTGTCGAGGAGGAGATGGCGCATGCGCTCGATGGCGGCGTCGTCGAGCTCGCCGGGATCGGCGGGTGGCGTCATGCCGCTGTCGGAGTAGCGCAGCGAGTCGGGGAGCTTGTCACCCAGGAAGTCGGCGAAGGAGGCCAGCGACTCGTCGGCCGAGGGGGCGCGGAAGCCCACTGAGAGGGTCAGGCAGTCGTCGGACTGGCTGACGCCATGGTGGGCCCAGCCCGGTGGCAGGTAGAGCATGTCGCCAGGCTCCAGCACCCAGTCATCACCTGGTTCCACCGTGAAGTTCTCGAGGATGCGCAGATCGATGCCGGGGATGATGGAGGCATCATCGGCGACCCGACCGCCCAGCTGCCAGCGGCGACGCCCCATGCCCTGAAGCAGGAAGACATCATACTGGTCGACGTGGGGGCCGACACTGCCGCCCGGCGGGGCGTAACTGATCATGATGTCGTCGAGGCGCCAGCGGGGCAGGAAGGTGAAGCGTTCAAGCAGCTCCGCTACCTCTGGCACATAGTGGTCCACCGCCTGCACCAGCAGGCTCCAGTCGCGGTCGGGGAGAGCCGCGAAGGTCGCATCACTGAAGGGGCCATGAGTGACCCGCCAGGGGCGTGCCTGGCCCTGATCGTCACGGCCATGCTCCTCGACCAGACGTGCTTCGATACCCTCCTCGCAGGCGAGCCCGGCCAGCTCGTCGGGCGAGAGCGGGCACTGAAAGTCGGGGAAGGCGCCGCGAATCAGCACCGGCTTCTGCTGCCAGTAGTCGCGCAGGAATTCGGTGCTGGTTAGATCGCCGAGCATGGTGAGCGGGGTCTCGGGGCTCATAGGCTTCTCGCCTGCTCGGCGGCATTGCCGATATAGGTGCCCGGGGTTAGCGCCTTGAGCTCGGCCTTCACGGGAGCGGGCAGTTCCAGTGTATCGATGAAGGCTTTGAGCCCGGCCTGGTCGATGCGCTTGCCGCGGGTCAGCTCCTTGAGCTTCTCGTAGGGCTTTTCGATGCCGTAGCGGCGCATCACCGTCTGGATCGGCTCGGCGAGCACCTCCCAGCTGGCATCGAGATCCTCGGCGAGGCGCGTCGGGTTGGCCTCGAGCTTGCCGATACCCTTGAGCGATGCCTCGTAGGCGATCAGGCCGTAGGCCAGGCCAACGCCAAGGTTCCTGAGTACCGTGGAGTCGGTGAGGTCGCGCTGCCAGCGCGAGATGGGCAGCTTCTGAGCCAGGTGGCCGAGAATCGCATTGGCGAGCCCGAGGTTGCCTTCGGAGTTCTCGAAGTCGATGGGGTTGACCTTGTGGGGCATGGTCGAGGAGCCGATCTCGCCCTCGACGGTCTTCTGCTTGAAGTAGCCCAGCGAGATATAGCCCCAGATGTCGCGATCGAAGTCGACAAGAATGGTGTTGAAGCGACACACCGCATCGAACAGCTCGGCGATATAGTCATGGGGTTCGATCTGGGTGGTGAAGGGGTTGAAGGTCAGCCCCAGGCCCTCGACGAAGGTGCGTGCGTTGGCCTGCCAGTCCACTTCGGGGTAGGTGGTCAGATGGGCGTTGTAGTTGCCCACCGCGCCGTTGATCTTGCCGAGGATCTCGACGCCTTCGATCTGCTTCAGTTGGCGGCGCAGGCGGTAGGCGACGTTGGCCATCTCCTTGCCCAGGGTGGTGGGGCTCGCCGTCTGACCGTGGGTACGCGAGAGCATCGGCAGGTCGGCATGCTCATGCGCCAGGCGGGCGATCTGGTCGGCCACCTCGTGCATGGTCGGCAGCAGGGTCTTGAGGCCGTCGCTCAGCATCACCCCGTGGGAGAGGTTGTTGATATCTTCGCTGGTACAGGCGAAGTGAACGAATTCGCTGATGGCGTGCAGCTCCGACACCTCGGCGATACGCTCCTTCAGGAAGTACTCCACCGCCTTCACGTCGTGGTTGGTGGTGCGCTCGATGGTCTTGATGCGCTCGGCATCCTCCACGGAGAAGTCGCGGATCAGCTCTTCGAGGAAGGCGGTGGCCTGGGCGGAGAGCGGCGGGACCTCGGTGATGCCGGGCTGTTCGGCCAGGCGCTGCAGCCAACGGACCTCGACGATGACACGAGCGCGAATCAGGCCGAACTCGCTGAAGTGTTCGCGCAGGCGCTCGGCCTTGGTGCCGTAACGGCCGTCGACGGGGGAGAGGGCGGTGAGAGCGGACAGGGGCAGCTGGGACTGGGCTTGCATGGGCATATTCCGATTCGTGAAGGCGTTGAGCATCGTAGGGGTGGGCGGCTCAGGCGAGCCGGTCCAGGGATTTCTTCAAGGCGCCGCGCTGAACGATCAGCTTCCAGCGTCGGCCGCCCTGCTGGTGCCACAGCAGGGCGAACCGGATGCCGGCCAGCAGGCAGGCGCGCACCCGCTCCGGCATCATGCGACTCTGCAGCAGCGAGGGGTCGCCCTGGACAACGATACGGGTCTTGAAGGTGGAGAGTGTCTCCTGGTAGGCCTCGCCGAGGCTGGCGATGACGTTCTCGTGGGTGTCGCCGAAGTGCTCGGCCTGGCCCTGGATACGGGTCAGCTTCTCGCCGAGGGCATCCATCATCGCCGTGTTCTGACGCAGCTTGTTCATCAGCAGCAGCAGTGTGAAGCCATAGCGCAGCACCACCGGGTTGGCCTGCTTGCGCCCGACCACCCCTTCGAGCGCCTCGAGGCCATGGCGCAGGTTGTTGGGGTGGCCACCGTAGATCGCTTCAAAGCTGTCGGGGTTGGTGTCCAGGGTGGCGCGGATCAGGGTGTCCCAGGCGCGGGGGTCGACCTGACCGGTGCGTGCCAGCTCGTCGACCTGGCTGGCCGCCTGGAAGACCCCGGCCAGGGCCAGGGCCTGACGTGTCGTCGGGTCATTCGGGACGCGGTGGATCGGGGTGGAGGCGCTCATGAGGCCACCTCCGCAGCGTTCCAGGCATCACGAATGACACCACCACCGAGGCAGATCTCGCCATCGTAGAGGACCAGCGACTGCCCCGGCGTCACCGCGCGCTGTGGATCATCGAACGCTACCACCACGCTGCCATCCTCCTGGCTCTGGAAGGTGCAGGGCACATCGGCCTGACGATAGCGGGTCTTGGCGGTAAGCCGGCCCTTGGTTGCCGGTGCCACGCCTGCTACCCACTCCATGGGCTCGGTGGCCAGGGTGTCGGTGTAGAGCAGCCGATGATGCTTGCCCTGAACGGCTATCAGCACGTTGCGCTCGAGGTCCTTGGCCGCCACGTACCAGGGCGCGTCGGGGTGATTGGCCAGTCCGCCGATGCCAAGTCCCTGGCGCTGACCGAGGGTGTAGTACATCAGGCCCATGTGCTCGCCGATCACCTCGCCCTCCGGGGTTTCGGTTATCCCAGGCTGCGCCGGCAGGTACTGCTGTAGGAAGTCGCGAAAGCGGCGCTCGCCGATAAAGCAGATGCCGGTCGAGTCCTTCTTGCGTGCCGTGATCAGATCGTGGCGCTCGGCGATGGCGCGCACCTCGGGCTTCTCCAGCTCACCCACCGGGAACAGGGTGCGGGCGATGGCGGCCTCGGGCACGGCGTGCAGGAAGTAGCTCTGATCCTTGTTGGGATCGAGCCCCTTGAGCAGCCGCGGGCGGTCGTCGCCGTCGAGATGACCTCGAACCTGCCCTCCACGCACATAGTGGCCGGTGGCGATCTTCTCGGCGCCGAGCATCTCGGCGTACTCCAGGAACACCTTGAACTTGATCTCGCGGTTGCAGAGGATATCTGGATTCGGTGTCCGCCCGGCCTGGTACTCGGCCAGGAAGTGCTCGAAGACGTTGTCCCAGTACTCGGCGGCGAAGTTGGCGGTGTGCAGGGGGATGCCGAGCTTCTGGCACACGGCCTCGGCGTCCGCCAGGTCCTCCTTGGCGGTGCAGTATTCGGTACCGTCGTCCTCGTCCCAGTTCTTCATGAACAGGCCTTCGACCTGGTAGCCCTGCTCGAGCAGCAGCAGAGCCGAGACGGAGGAGTCGACGCCGCCGGACATGCCGACGATCACCTTGCCTGGGGTGGCGGTCATGGGCGCCCTCGAAATCGGTGAGACATAAATGGGGCGAGATTATACCTGAATCGAGCGGGAAGCTCGAAGAGAGGCACTCCGCGCGTAGCGTGGGTCAGCGCTCGTGGATCACATCCATCGGGTAGAAACGTCCGGCCAGGGCGTCACGGATACGCCGCAGTACCAGGGGGCTTCTGAGGCGTCCCTCGCGCTCCAGCGCCTCGATCTGCTCCAGGGTCAGCCAGTGTACGGCGAGGATGGCGGGGTCGGGTTCATGTCCCATGTATGCCAGTGCCATGCCCAGGAAGGCATGGCTGTGAAAGGTTAGGCCATCCGGGGTCTCGAGGATATACATGCCCAGGTAGTCGCTGATGCCGACCCGCCAGGCGGTCTCTTCTTCCACCTCGCGCAGGGCGGCATCACGAATCCGTTCACCGTGTTCCAGGTGGCCGGCGGGCTGGTTGAACAGCGTCTGAGGCCCGCCGCGGTCTTCCTCCACCATCAGGAAGGCGCCGGCGCGTTCCACCACGCAGGCCACGGTCACATAGGGGTGCCAGCGGCTCATCGTCTGCCTCCTCGCTTGTGGCCGGGACGCCGCCCGGGAGGTCCACCACGTGGGTCGCGGGTTCGACCATGGCGGTGTCGTTTTGTCGTTGCGGCTGGGGCGTGCAGCGTCTCGCGGCGCCACTCTCCCGGCGCCAGGCCATCGAGTCGCCAGGGGCCGATGGCTACCCGCACCAGGCGCAGGGTCGGGTGGTCGACATGGGCCGTCATCCGGCGCACCTGCCGGTTGCGCCCCTCATGGATAGTCAGTTCCAGCCAGGTCGTGACGGGGTGGCGCCTGGGGTCCAGCGGTGGATCGCGTTCGGCGAGTCCGCTCTCTGCCAGGCGACGAACCTTGGCGGGCAGGGTCATGCCGTCGCCGAGCTCGACGCCCTGGCGTAGCGCCTGCAGGGCCTTGTCTCCGGGGTCACCCTCTACCTGCACGCGGTAGACCTTGGCTTGCTTGTGGCGTGGATGGCTGATGCGGTGGATTAGCTCCCCATCGTCGCTGAGCAGCAGCAATCCCTCTGAATCGTGGTCGAGACGGCCGGCGGGGTAGATTCCGGGCACGTTGATCACGTCGGCGAGGGTGGCGCGTCGCTCTCCCGATGGTGGAGCACGGTCGGTGAACTGGGAGAGCATGCGGTAGGGTTTATGGAGCAGGTACAAGTTCATGGCAGCCCCTCTGCTTTTAAGTGCCAAGTGCCGAGTGCCTGATGCCGGAAGTGGCCGGTGTCATAACGCGACGGCTCCCCTCCGCCGGAGGGCGGAAGGGAGCCGAAGCGTCATCCGCCCCATCCCTGTCGGTTCGTACCGATAGAAGGAGTAGGGCGGCGAGTCACCGTGTGACGGTAGCTCAGCCCTTGGCGACCATCGCCAGGGCCTCGTTCAGCGTCTTGCTGGGACGCATGACGGAGCGCGCCAGCTCGGCATCGGGATGATAGTAGCCCTTGATATCGACCGGCTGACCCTGCACGCCGTTGAGCTCCTCGAGGATGGTCTGCTCGTTGGCCTTGAGGGTCTCGGCCAGGCGCCCGAAGCGCTCCTTGAGGCCGGCGTCCTGGTCCTGGGCGGCCAGGGCCTCGGCCCAGTACAGCGCCAGGTAGAAGTGGCTGCCGCGGTTGTCCAGCTCGCCCACCTTGCGTGAAGGTGACTTGTTGCTCTCGAGGAACTCGCCGGTAGCCTTGTCCAGCGCATCGGCCAGCAGGGTCGCGCGCTCGTTGCCGAACTGCTTGGCGAGGTGCTCCAGGGAGGCACACAGGGCAAGGAACTCGCCGAGGCTGTCCCAGCGCAGGTGGTTCTCCTCGAGGAGCTGCTGCACATGCTTCGGTGCGGAGCCGCCGGCGCCGGTCTCGAACAGGCCGCCACCCTCCATCAGAGGAACGATGGAGAGCATCTTGGCACTGGTGCCGAGCTCGAGGATCGGGAACAGGTCGGTCAGGTAGTCACGCAGGATGTTGCCGGTCACCGAGATGGTGTCGAGGCCACGCACCACACGCTCCAGGGTGTAGCGCATGGCGCGGACCTGGGACATGATCTGGATGTCCAGGCCCTCGGTGTCGTGCTCCGCGAGGTAGGTCTTGACCTTCTTGATCAGCTCGTTCTCGTGGGGACGATAGGGGTCGAGCCAGAAGACCGCCGGCATGCCCGAGTCGCGGCAGCGGTTTACGGCGAGCTTGACCCAGTCGCGGATCGGCGCATCCTTGACCTGGCACATGCGCCAGATATCACCCTCCTCGACATTCTGGGAGAGCAGCACTTCACCGGTCTCCAGATCGGTGATGTTGGCGACACCCGCCGCCGGGACCTCGAAGGTCTTGTCGTGGGAGCCATACTCCTCCGCCTTCTGGGCCATCAGGCCGACGTTGGGCACGGTGCCCATGGTGGCCGGGTCAAAGGCGCCATGCCACTTGCAGAAGTTGATCATCTCCTGATAGATCCGGGCGAAGGTGGACTCCGGCATGACCGCCTTGACGTCCTTGAGGCGGCCGTCGGCGCCGTACATCTTGCCGCCGGCACGGATCATGGCGGGCATCGAGGCATCAACGATCACGTCACTGGGCGAGTGGAAGTTGGTGATGCCGCGTGCCGAGTCGACCATCGCAAGCTCGGGGCGCTCGTCGTGACAGGCGTGAAGGTCGCGGATGATTTCGTCGCGCTGGGCCTCGGGCAGGGTCTCGATCCTGTCGTAGAGGTTGGCCATGCCGTTGTTGACGTCGACGCCAAGCTCGTCAAACAGCTCGCCATGCTTCTCGAAGGCATCCTTGTAGAACATTCTCACGCAGTGGCCGAACACGATGGGGTGCGAGACCTTCATCATCGTCGCCTTGACGTGCAGCGAGAACATCACGCCGGTCTTGCGTGCGTCCTCGATCTCCCGCTCGTAGAACGCGAGCAGCGCCTTCTTGCTCATGAACATGCTGTCGATGACTTCACCCTCGAGCAGCGAGACGTGGGGCTTGAGCACGATGGTCTCGCCGCTCTCGGTGATCAGCTCCATCTTCACGTCACGCGCACGGTCCAGTGTCATCGACTTCTCGCCATCGTAGAAGTCGCCTCCATGCATGTGTGAGACGTGGCTGCGCGAGGCCTGGCTCCACTCACCCATATGATGGGGGTACTTGCGGGCATACTCCTTGACCGCCTTGGGAGCGCGACGGTCCGAGTTGCCCTCGCGCAGCACCGGGTTGACGGCACTGCCCATGACCCTGGCATAGCGCGCCTGGATCTCTTTCTCTTCTTCTGTGCTGGGCTCGTCCGGGTAGTCCGGGAGGGGGTAGCCCTGGCCCTGCAACTCCTTGATGGTGGCCCGAAGCTGCGGCATGGAAGCACTGATGTTGGGCAGCTTGATGATATTGGCTTCAGGGGTCTTGGCCAGGGCACCCAGTTCGGCCAGGTGATCCTCTACACGCTGCTCCTCCGCCAGATAGTCGGGGAACTGGGAGAGGACGCGGGCGGCCAGGGAGATGTCGCGGGTTTCCACTTCGATGCCGGCGGCGTCCGTGTAGGCGTCGATGATCGGCAGCAGCGAGTGGGTCGCCAGCGCAGGCGCCTCGTCGGTGAACGTGTAGATAATCTTGGGCGTTTGGGACATGGGCGTAGATCTCTCTGGTCACTGCGTTGGCGGGAAATGGGGGCATGCATTACAGGGCGCCCTCCAGTGAGGCCGGTACTCTATCATGATTGTCGACAAGTGTCCCGGCAGGCCTCCAGGCCTTGCTCGGTCAGGGGGCGGGAAGGGGCTGTGTTGACCGCACGGGTCCTGTACGCCACTCGGTAGGCTCGATGCTATACTTCGCTCTCCACTGAACCGACCAAGCGGGGAGTTCTCATGGAGTTTCAGAAGATTGTCACGCCTGACGGTGGCCAGAAGATCACCGCCAATGCCGACAACAGCCTGAATGTACCGAACGAGCCGATCATCCCGTTTATCGAGGGTGATGGCATCGGTGCCGACGTCACTCCGGCAATGATGATCGCCATCGATGCCGCCGTGCAGAAGGCCTACAACGGTGAGCGCAAGATTCACTGGATGGAGGTCTATGCCGGCGAGAAGGCCACCCGCGTCTATGATGCCGATACCTGGCTGCCGGAAGAGACGCTGGAAGCCGTCAAGGAGTATATCGTCTCCATCAAGGGGCCGCTGACGACTCCGGTGGGGGGCGGTATCCGTTCGTTGAACGTGGCACTGCGCCAGAAGCTCGACCTCTATGTCTGTCAGCGACCGGTTCGCTGGTTCGAAGGGGTGCCGAGCCCGGTGAAGCAGCCGGGCGATGTCGATATGGTCATCTTCCGCGAGAACTCCGAGGACATCTACGCCGGCATCGAGTGGAAGGCCGGGTCGCCCGAGGCCGACAAGGTGATCAGGTTCCTGCGTGAGGAGATGGGAGTCACCAATATCCGTTTCCCGGAGGAGTGCGGCATCGGGGTCAAGCCGGTCTCTGTCGAAGGCACCAAGCGTCTGGTGCGTCAGGCCCTGCAGTACACCATCGATAATGATCGCGAGTCGCTGACGCTGGTGCACAAGGGCAATATCATGAAGTTCACCGAGGGCTCCTTCAAGGACTGGGGGTATGAGCTGGCCAGGGAGGAGTTCGGTGCCGAGCTGCTCGACGGCGGCCCCTGGATGACCATGAAGAACCCCCAGACCGGCAGGGATATCGTCATCAAGGACGTGATCGCCGATGCCATGCTGCAGCAGATCCTGCTGCGCCCTGCCGAGTATGATGTGATTGCGACCCTTAACCTCAACGGTGATTACCTCTCCGACGCCCTGGCGGCGGAGGTGGGCGGTATCGGCATTGCGCCGGGCGCCAATCTCTCCGACACCACCGCCATGTTCGAGGCGACCCACGGCACCGCGCCGAAGTATGCCGGCCTGGACAAGGTCAACCCCGGATCGTTGATCCTCTCCGCGGAGATGATGCTGCGGCATATGGGCTGGGTCGAGGCCGCCGATCTGGTGCTCAAGGGTATGGAGAAGGCGATTGCCAAGGGGGAGGTGACCTATGACTTCCATCGCCTGATGGATGATGCCAAGCTTCTCAAGTGCTCCGAGTTCGGTCAGGCGGTCGCCGATAACATGTAAGGCGACCCTGCAAGGCAGGCCCCCGTCCGCCGCCTGGTGGACGGGGGCCTTGCGTTGTGCCTGACGGTTCGAGGAGGTCGATGAACCCCGCCGGCGCGGCGACGTCCAATCGTCAGGACGTTCTGTCAGGTCCGGCACAGTCGAGACGAATGATGCCCCCTATGTTTGTGCAGATGTTGGCAGTAGGAGTGCACGGCGGCATGACACGGCCCCCGGGTACCGACGAGGGTGGCGACCTGGCGGTGCAGACCGCCGATCCGCAACTGGCGACACCGCCGATGTACAAGGTGGTGTTGCACAACGATGACTTCACCCCCATGGAGTTCGTGGTGGAGGTACTGCAGTCGTTCTTCCATCTGGATAGTGAGACCGCAGTGCAGGTGATGCTGACGGTCCATACTCAGGGCAAGGCCACCTGTGGCATCTTTACACGCGATATTGCCGAAACCAAAAGTCATCAAGTCAATCAATATGCTAGAGAGTGTCAGCATCCGCTGCTGTCGGATATAGAAGCGGCGGACTGACCACCCCGGACATGGTTGCGACGGGTGTGATATCGCCTGCCGTTGGTGAGCAAGCTTGCAACGGTGGCGATTGTGCCCGATGTTGATGATGCCGGACCGACAAAGATCCGACGCAATGCCCTGGGCGGCAAGAAGGGGACTGCCATGCTGAGCAAAGAACTTGAACTGACCCTGAACACGGCCTTCACCGTGGCACGCTCGAAGCGCCACGAGTTCATGACCGTGGAGCACCTGCTGCTGGCGCTGCTCGACAACGCCTCGGCGGCTGATGTGCTGCGCGCCTGCGGGGCCAATCTCGACAAGCTGCGGTCCGACCTGCAGGACTTTATCAACTCCACGACGCCACTGATTCCCGAGGATCATGCCGATCGTGAGACCCAGCCGACGCTGGGCTTCCAGCGTGTGCTGCAGCGGGCAGTATTCCACGTGCAATCCTCCGGCAAGAGTGAGGTGACCGGCGCCAACGTGCTGGTGGCGATCTTCTCCGAGCAGGAGAGCCAGGCGGTCTATTTCCTCAAGCAGCAGAATGTGGCGCGCGTCGATGCCGTCAACTATATCGCTCACGGCATCTCGAAGGTGTCCGGCCATGACCAGGCACCGTCATCTCCCTCGTCGGAGTCGGAGGAGGCCGAGGAGGGCGGCGAGGCCGCTTCCAATCCATTGACCGGCTATGCCACCAACCTCAATGAGCAGGCTCGGATGGGCAAGATCGATCCGCTGATCGGTCGCGAGCACGAGCTGGAGAGGGTGGTCCAGATCCTTGCCCGGCGCCGCAAGAACAACCCGCTGCTGGTGGGGGAGGCGGGGGTGGGCAAGACCGCCATCGCCGAGGGATTGGCAAAGCGAATCGTCGAGGAGGACGTACCCGAGGTGATTGGTGACGCCGTGGTCTACTCCCTGGACATGGGAGCGCTTCTGGCCGGCACCAAGTATCGTGGCGATTTCGAGAAGCGCCTCAAGGCGCTGCTCGCCGAACTGCGCAAGCAGCCCAACGCCGTCCTTTTCATCGACGAGATTCATACCGTGATCGGTGCCGGGGCCGCCTCGGGCGGGGTGATGGATGCCTCCAACCTGCTCAAGCCGATGCTCTCCTCAGGTGAGCTGCGCTGCATCGGATCCACCACCTTCCAGGAGTATCGCGGCATCTTCGAGAAGGATCGAGCACTGGCCCGCCGTTTCCAGAAGGTGGATGTGCCGGCGCCGTCGGTGGAGGACACCATCCGTATCCTCAAGGGGCTGCGCTCGCGCTTCGAGGAGCATCACCAGCTCAAGTATACCGATGGTGCCCTGGAGAGTGCCGCGCGGCTGGCGGATCGTTATATCAATGACCGCCACCTGCCCGACAAGGCCATCGACGTGATCGACGAGGCGGGGGCGCATCAGCGCCTACTGCCGCCGGAGGTGAGTGTCGACTGCATCGATACCGATCAGATCGAGGCGGTGGTGGCCTCCATCGCGCGGATTCCGCCGAAGAGTGTCTCCAGCTCCGACCGCAAGCTGCTGGCGAACATCGATCGCGACCTGAAGATGCTGGTATTCGGCCAGGATGAGGCGATCGACAGTCTCGCCGCGGCGATCAAGCTGTCGCGGGCGGGTCTCAAGTCGCCCGACAAGCCGGTGGGCAGCTTCCTGTTCGCCGGACCCACCGGTGTGGGCAAGACCGAGGTCGCTCGCCAGCTCTCGCATATCATGGGGATCGAGTTGGTGCGCTTCGACATGTCGGAGTATATGGAGCGCCACACCGTGTCACGGCTGATCGGTGCTCCGCCAGGATATGTCGGCTATGACCAGGGGGGCTTGCTGACCGAGGCGATCACCAAGCAGCCGCACTGTGTGCTGCTGCTCGATGAGATCGAGAAGGCGCATCCCGAGGTCTTCAACCTTCTGCTTCAGGTGATGGACCATGGTCGACTCACCGATAACAACGGCCGCGAGGCGGATTTCCGCCATGTGATCCTGATCATGACCTCCAACGCCGGAGTCGAGCAGGCCACCCGGCGGTCCATCGGCTTCCAGACCCAGGATCACTCGACTGACGCCATGGAGGTGATCCGCAAGACCTTCTCGCCGGAGTTCCGCAACCGCCTGGATGGCATCATCCAATTCCACGCACTGCCCCCCGCGGTGGTGCGCAGTGTGGTCGACAAGTTCCTGGTGGAGCTGCAGGCCCAGCTGGACGAGAAGCGTGTTCAGCTCGATGTGGACGAGGAGGCTCGAGTGTGGCTGGCGGAGCGGGGATACGACCCGGACATGGGGGCTCGTCCCATGGCGCGCCTGATCCAGGAGAGGCTCAAGAAGCCACTGGCGGAGATGATCCTGTTCGGCGAGCTATCCGAGCACGGTGGGCTGGTCCACGTCAGCGTGGAACAGGGGGAGTTGCACCTCGATACCGAGTCGGAGATGGCCGACGCCCCATAGGCAGGAAAGACAGGCGGGCACTAGCCCGCCGTTCATCCACAACGCAGCGCCCTGTCGAGAGACGGGGCGTTGTCATGCAGGCGGCAGGGGAGGCCGAGTCGCTCGACCGCCGGTATCAGCGGGAGCGGTAGACGATGCGGCCCTTGGTCAGGTCGTAGGGAGTCAGCTCGACCTTGACCTTGTCGCCGGTGAGGATGCGGATGTAGTTCTTGCGCATCTTGCCGGAGATATGAGCGGTTACCACATGCCCGTTCTCGAGTTCGACGCGGAAGGTGGTGTTGGGAAGGGTATCGACGATCACGCCTTCCATCTCGATATGGTCTTCACGTGCCATATAGGCGATTCCTCGCTGTTGGTGGATCATGTCCTATGGCCCAAAGGGGGCATGGGAAAAGAATAGCGCGATATTGTGCCGCATGCCGGCCGGCAAGGCAAAGAATGGGTGGTTGACAACCTCAGCTGGGGATCAGCCGCTGCCAGCGGCGCCCCTCCAGACGCTCCAGCGGCTGGAAGGCCTGCTTGTAGGCCATCTTGCGGCACTCGCGGATCCAGTAACCCAGATAGAGGTGAGGGAGTTCACGCCGTCGGGACAGCTCGACAAGGCACAGGACCGCATAGGTCCCCAGGGAGCGACGCTCCAGGTCGGGGGCGGGGTCGAAGAAGGTATAGATTGCCGAGAGGCCATGCTCGAGCTGATCGAAGGCCGCTACCGCTATCAGCCGTCCCGCCAGGCGGAATTCCAGTAGTCTGGCATAGGGCTGGTCGAGCGTCAGGAAGGTGCGATACTGCTCGTGGCTTGGCGGAAACATGTCGCCATCGGCATGACGCGTACGGATATAGTCGGCATAGAGGGCATAGTGCTCGGGATCGTAGATGGCCGGTCGCAGGTGGAGACTCAGGTCATCATTGCGCCGCATCAGCCGCCGCTGGGTTCGGTTGGGCGAGAATTCCTCCACCGGAATGCGTACCGAAATACAGGCGCTGCAGCCCTCGCAATGTGGGCGATAGAGGTGGCGCCCGCTGCGCCGGAAGCCTAGCAGTGCCAGTGCGTCGTATACGCCCTGGCCCGGGGACTCCTGTGGGTCCAGGAACAGAGTGGTTGCCTCGCGCCCCTCCAGATAGCTGCAGGCGTGGGGCACGGTCAGGAAGAAACGCAGGTCCCGGGTCGGTTGTTGAGGGGTGTTGCTGCTCACGGCGGCTCTCCCTGGCGCTGGGCGGTCAGTCGGAATCGCTGGCAGGCCCGGCGAATGGGGCGAAGGACCAGCAGGCGGGCACCCAGTGATCGGGCGAGGTAACATCGCTGCCGGGGCTGCCCAGCCACTCTTCAAGATAGCCGATGAATGTTGCCCGAGCGATCTCACGGGCACCCAGTCTGGCCAGGTGGGGGGTGTGCATCTGGCAGTCGATGAGTCGGCCGCCGCCCGCGGACATCGCGTCGGCCAGCTTCACCAGGGCGACCTTGGAGGCATCGGCCGTTCGCGAGAACATCGACTCGCCGAAGAAAACCGGCCCCAGAGCGACACCATAGAGCCCGCCGACCAGGCTGCCATCGCGCCACACCTCCACCGAATGAGCCGCGCCGATGACGTGCAGGCGGGCATAGGCGGCACGCATCTCTTCGTCGATCCAGGTGCCAGGCAGCCCATCTCGAGGGGCGGCACAGGCCTCGATCACGGCGTCGAAGGCGCGGTTGGCGGTCACCGTGAAGCCGGCATTGCGTACCCGCTTGGCCAGGCTGCGAGATACCCGGATCTCGTCCGGAAACAGCACCATGCGCGGGTCCGGGCTCCACCAGAGGATAGGCTGATCGTCGCTATACCAGGGGAAGATGCCGTGTCGATAGGCGCACAGCAGCCACTCGGGAGTGAGGCTACCCCCGGCTGCCAGCAGGCCGTCGGGATCGTTCAGTGCCTCGCTCAAAGGAGGAAAGTGGACGGGCGAGGGGGGCAACCAGGGCAGCATGGGGTCGGCATCCTTGTGATCGAGATGGCAGTGTGCCGCTCACGCCGGCACCGCTCAAGCCGGGACCTCTCGAGTTCAGCCCACTGTGATGCGGCGCCTTCGCTCGGTATGATTGGTGCCACGCATTCGCACGGCGCCAGGCGTGGCGCAAGGGGGATGATTCGTTGAGTGTCGAGAAGCAGACCGCGTCGCGGGTAGACCGCGCGACCAATGCCAGAGAATCGGCGAAGCGCTTCGGGGTAAAGCTGCAAGGAGTGGCGCGTGAGGGCGTGGTGATCGTGTTGCTGGCGGTCTGCGTGTTCCTGCTGCTGGCCCTGTTCAGCTATGAGGGAAGTGATCCCGGCTGGTCACGCAGCGGGCCCGAGGAAGGCGTCGTGAACTGGATGGGACCGGTGGGTGCCTGGTTATCCGACGTGCTCTACTCCCTGTTCGGCGTCAGCGCCCTGTGGTGGCCCGGTATGCTCGGTCTCGCCGCCTGGCGCCTGTTGCGCTCCCGGCAGGCACGACTCGTCTGGGATGCCACCGCGCTGGCAGTTCGTGGTGGTGGGTTGATCCTGCTGCTGCTGGGAACGACCACTCTGGGCGCCCTGCATTTCTATCGCCCGGAGGGTCCCTTGCCCTACTCCACGGGGGGGATCCTCGGCGAAGGGCTGGTGGGAGCGTTGCTGCCCATGGTGGGTGTTGGGGGCAGCGGTCTGATGGCTCTGGTGGCGCTGCTCTGCGGCTTTCCACTGTTCACTGGGCTCTCCTGGTTCAGCGTGATGGATGAGCTGGGGCGTGGGGCCCTGCGCCTGTGGGCCTGGCTGGCAGAGCGGTTTGCCTTTACCCGCCGGGGCTCCACTTCGCCAGGCAAGCCCGAGAAGGAGGTCGCGGCGAAAGAGGAGGTCGAGGCGAGGGAAACAGCCGCTCCGGCATCCGATGCCAGTCCCGAGATGACGGATGGCAACGGCGGGCGAACGCGCTGGTGGCGCCGCTTGCTGCCGCTGTCGCGTGGTGGTCGAGTCGGCCCGACAGTCGCTACCACCTCGCGTCGTGAGCCCGGTTTGGGCGATGATGGCAGCACCGACATTCCCTGGGAGGTGCCCGAGCGTACACCATCGGCCAAGCAGCCCGGCGCCGCCTATACGTCACAGATCGCCACTCCCACGAGGTCTCGCGCACCCGTGGCCTCTGTATCCGAGGCATCTTCGCCCGAGATTTCTTCAACTGAGCCCTCTTCATCTGAACCCCAGAAATCCCGGCTCTCTTCTCCTGATCCCCATTCGTTCACCGCCCCCGAGGCGACGAGTGTGGCGAGAAGTGTGCCGAAAACAGAAGCCTGCCGTGAGCCGAAAGGCGTGCCGGAGAGTGTTCCCGAGCCCATGTTGCCCGAGGACGGGGAGCCGGCAAGGGCCTGGCAGGGACCGGCCCTGAGAGCCAGTCGCACCGATGACACGATGCCTGGCGAGTCAGCCCCGGCACCGGAAAGGTCGGCAAGAAAAGATTCGGAAAGGCATGATCCGAAAGGCCATGGTCGGGACGCCGATGGCACAGACAACAGTCGACCGGCGGGTACGGCGAGTGATAGAGCGGTGTTTGACGGCTCGACGAGTCATAGTCCGGCAAACACTAGCCCGGCGAACACTAGCCCGACAAACGAGACAGCGACGGCCGGTGGAGGCACGCCACATCGGCCCGCGCCGAAAACCCGCCAGCGGCACGAGCCGGTGCTGAGCGGTGGTCATTTCGATGGTGACGGCACGGACGATGATGAGCCGAGGCTGACCTGGGACGAGCCGGCGGTAGCCGAGGAGTCCGGGGAGTGCGCAGGCGTTGTGACCCCAGTGGCGAGTGAGGGTGCCGCTGTCTCGCAGATGGTTGAGGCCTCGGCGATGCCCCGGGATGCTGCGGCCCCACACCAGGTAGCACAGCCACCCGAGCCAGAGCCGGCGAGCGGCGATGATGAGTCGGAAGCGCCACGGGTAGCCACCGCGGAGCAGGCCAGGGACGCCGCCGAGGAGGAGGGCATGCGGCTATGGACCGTGGAGCACCTGCAGAGCCAGCGCCCAACACTGGATGATTTGCCCGAGCCCGATGGTGATCTGCCCAGCCTGCGCCTGCTGACTCCCCCGGAGCCACAGAAGCAGAACTATACCGGCGAGCAGCTGGCGGAAATGGCTGAGCTACTCGAAGTAAGGCTGCGCGAGTACGGGGTCAAGGCCGAGGTGGTGGAAACCTGGCCGGGGCCGGTAATCACACGCTTCGAGATCAAGCCGGCTGCCGGGGTAAAGGTTTCCAAGATCAGCAATCTGGCCAAGGACCTGGCACGTTCGTTGATGGTCAAGAGTGTGCGTGTGGTGGAGGTGATCCCCGGGCGGCCTACCGTCGGCATCGAGATCCCCAATCCCAACCGAGCGATGATTCGCCTGCGCGAGGTGATCGACTCAGATCGTTACCAGCAGGCCGACTCGGCGTTGACCCTGGCCCTGGGGCAGGATATTGGCGGCGGCCCTGTGGTGGCCAACCTGGGCAAGATGCCCCACCTGCTGGTGGCCGGTACCACCGGTTCGGGCAAGTCGGTAGGCGTCAACGCGATGTTGATCTCCATGCTGCTCAAGGCGACACCCGAGGAGCTGCGCCTGATCATGGTCGACCCCAAGATGCTCGAGCTCTCGGTCTATGATGGCATTCCCCATCTGCTCGCCCCGGTGGTCACCGACATGAAGGAGGCCGCCAACGCCCTGCGCTGGTGCGTGGCCGAGATGGAGCGACGCTACAAGCTGATGGCCTCCATGGGGGTGCGCAATATCGCCGGTTTCAATGCCAAGCTCGACGAGGCGGAGCGTGCCGGTGCCCAGGTGGCGGATCCCCTGTGGGAGCCGCAGCCCTGGGAGATGCATGAGAGTCCACCGGTACTCGAGAAACTGCCCTATATCGTGGTGGTGATCGACGAGTTTGCCGACATGTTCATGATTGTCGGCAAGAAGGTCGAGGAGCTGATCGCACGGCTGGCTCAGAAGGCGCGAGCCGCCGGCATTCACCTGATTCTCGCCACCCAGCGCCCCTCGGTGGATGTGGTCACCGGCCTGATCAAGGCCAACGTACCGACGCGCATGGCCTTCCAGGTCTCCTCACGGGTCGATTCGCGTACCATCCTCGACCAGGGCGGCGCCGAGAACCTGCTGGGCCATGGCGATATGCTCTATTTGCCGGCAGGCTCGGGCATGCCGTCCCGTGTCCACGGCGCCTTTGTCGATGACGATGAGGTCCATCGGGTGGTGGAGGACTGGAAGCGTCGCGGTGAGCCCGTGTATATCGAAGAGATCCTCTCCGGTGGCGTCTCCGCCGACGCCCTGGCCGGACTGGAGTCCGAAGGTGGCGACGGTGACGACGCCGAGCAGGATGCGCTCTACGATGAGGCGGTGGCCTTCGTCACCGATTCACGACGCGCCTCCATCTCGGCGGTGCAGCGTCGCTTCAAGATCGGCTATAACCGTGCCGCTCGACTGGTGGAGGCGATGGAGATGGCAGGTGTGGTCTCCACCATGGGGACCAATGGTGCCCGAGAGGTGCTGGCGCCGCCGCCGGCGGGTGACTAATCAGTGTCTGCATACGGCGACGCTGGTGTGACACCATGCAGCTATCGTGAAGGCACCGCCGGGGAGGCAACCCGGCGGCATGCCAGCGGTCTCAATGACAGGAATTCACCGGCACCGTTCAGGGAGATGCCCATGACCGTCAAGAAGAGCCTCGCCACCCTCGTCGTTGGTCTCGCCATGCCGCTATCGGCGCTGGCCAGCGAAGGCGCTGAGCGGCTCAGTCGTATACTGGAGCCGATGCAGACCTATGCGGCCACCTTCGAGCAGCAGATACTCGACGCCGGTGGTGAGCGGCTCCAGGAGGCGCGCGGAAGCATGTGGCTGTCGCGACCCGGCAGGTTCCGTTGGGAGGTAGACGCCCCTTACCAGCAGCTGGTGGTCTCTGATGGGGACGACGTGGTGCTCTATGACCCCGACCTGGAGCAGGCCACCGTGCAGGCACTCGACCAGCGTGTGACCCATACCCCGGCGCTGCTGCTCTCCGGTAGTGCCGATGAGCTGGTCGAGAGCTTCAACGTCACGCGTAGCCAACAGGGCAGCGCCGAGCGTTTTACCCTAATGCCCAGGGATCCCGATACCCTGTTCGAGGAGCTGGAGATGACCTTCCGCGGGGAGCGACTTGTAGGGCTGGAGATGACTGACAGCACGGGGCAGCGCACCGCCATTGTCTTCCGTGATGTGCGCATGAACCAGAGCATCGATGATGGCCGCTTCGCCTTCGATATCCCTGACGGGACCGATGTGATTCGCGATACCCACTAACCCGACTTCGCCAGGCCAGGAGCTGTAAGCTGGAAGAGCGTCGCTTCGCTCCTGGAAGCTTGTAGAAAGGGCCTGACACGTTTGGCAGCGAACTCATGCTGCCTTCCAGCTTCCAGCTAGGTGTCGGTGCCGTCCGCCTCGGCATCGAGCTGCTCCCGCCAGGCCATGATCTGCGCATAGCGCTTCTCCTGACCGTACTCGGTGGGCCGATAGAAGTGCTCGCGAGGCGTCGCATCCGGCCAGCAGTCGTGACTGCTGCCGGCGGGGTAGCCGTGGGGCTCTTGGTGGGCATAGCGGTATCCCTGCCCATGACCCAGGGACTCCATCAGCTTGGTGGGGGCGTTGCGCAGATAACTCGGCACCTCGAGCCGGGGCTGGCTGGCGGCAAAGGCCTTGGCCTGGTGCCAGGCCCGGTCGATGGCGTTGCTCTTGGGGGCCACGGCGAGGTGGATGGCGGCATGGGCGATGGCCCGCTGTCCCTCGTAATCCCCCAGGCGCAGATAGGCGTCCCAGGCGGCCATGACCAGCGGCAGGGCGCGGGGGTCGGCGTTTCCCACATCCTCTGAGGCGATGGCGGTCAGCCGGCGGACCACATCCAGGGGGTCGCCGCCACCCTGGATAAAGCGTGCCATGTAGAGGAGGGCGGCATCCGGACGTGAGGAGCGCACCGACTTGTGGATCGCCGACAGCAGGTCGTAGAAGTGATCGCCCTGCTTGTCGAAGGCGCTGGCCTGGTACCCCAGTACCGCTTCCAGTGCTTCCCGGCGAAGTATCTCGCTGCCCTCCGGGCCGGCCTCGGTAAAGTCGCAGGCGCTCTCCAGCAGCCCCAGGGCGCGGCGAGCGTCGCCCGCGGCGGACCGGGCGAGGACCCTGAGTACATCGGGCTCGGGCCGGATTCGGCGTGTTCCCAGGCCTCTCTCCTCGTCGTCCAGGGCGCGCTGCAGCACCTCCATCAGCTCCTCCTCGGAGAGTGATGTCAGAATGTGCACCCGGGCCCGGGAGAGCAGGGCCGAGTTGACCTCGAAGGAGGGGTTTTCCGTCGTGGCGCCGATCAGCGTCAGCAGCCCCGATTCCACGTGAGGAAGCAGTGCATCCTGCTGGCTCTTGTTGAGACGGTGGATCTCATCGAGGAACAGCAGGGTCGCCAGCCCCTGAGCCTGGCGTGCCTGGGCGCGCTCCACTACGGCCCGGATCTCCTTGACGCCGGCCATCACCGCGGAGAGATGCTCGAGATCGGCACCCGACTCGACGGCCAGGATCTCCGCCAGGGTGGTCTTCCCGGTGCCTGGCGGCCCCCACAGGATCATCGAGCGCACAAGGCCACTCTCGGCCATGCGTCGCAGTGGCTTACCGGGGCCCACCAGGGCCTGCTGGCCCACATACTCGGCGAGGCCGCGCGGGCGCATGCGCCAGGCGAGGGGGGCGTCGTCGTCGCGGTCGCTTGCGAAGAGGTCCATGGCGTCTCCTTGCGTTGATGGGGAGGGGGCAGGTCGGCGTCACTACTGCTAGAGTGGGTTAGCGTCGAGGGCGCCGAAGGGGCCTCGAGATGAACCTAGCCCCGGATGGCGTATCCAATGGAGAGTGCCTTCTCCCCAGGTTTCCTTCAGGAGGGCCCGACATGCCAATGTTGCCCCAGTTGCGTCAGGATCATGCCAATATGGCGCGCATGTTGCACGTTCTGCAGCTCAAGCAGAAGACCCTGGCGGCCGGAGAGCGCCCCAATTTTCAGCTGGTGCGCGAGGTCGTCGATTATATCCTCGATTACCAGGAGGGTTTCACTCAGCCTCTCGAAAAGGTCTGCACCGAGCGACTCATGGAGCTGGATCCTTCCAGTGTCGAGGTCACCGAACGCCTGGCTCGGGACTACCGGGCTCTGCAGTCGCGGCTCAAGCGGCTATCCAATGATATCGACATGATCCTGATGGATGCCGTGGTCCCCATGGAGCACTTCGCCGAGGATCTCAATGCCTACCTGAAGAGCCACCGTGCCTATCTTAGGGATGAGCGTGAGCGTCTGTTTCCGCTGATCCAGGAGAACTTCGATGACGCGGACCTCGAGGCCCTGGCGGCGGCGCTGCCCGAAGGCGCTCAGGCACAGGTCAAGCGCCTGGAGGAGGCCTATCCCGAGCTGTATGCCGAGCTGCGCGATGCTCCCGAGCCAGTAACCTGAATTTGGCATTCCCCTTGATAGGCCGGCCCTTGATAGGCCGGTGCTTCGGCTCATCCCCGCTGTGAGGTAGATGTGAGGTAGATGTGAGGTAGAATGGCCGGCATTTCAGCGGCCTCTCCCTTGCCATGTCCAGCCCGTTCCTGATATTTCCGCCATCACCCAGCTCCTGTTGTTGCCCCCCCGGGCGACGGGGGGGTGGCTGATGGCGGGACCGATTCTGGTGTTCGATTCCGGAGTAGGCGGACTCTCGGTCGTGGCCGCATTGCGGGCGCGGATGCCCCACGCGGCCCTGGCCTACGCCTGTGACAATGCCATGCTGCCTTATGGGCGTCGTCAGGATGCCTGGCTCGTGGAGCGTATTCTGGCGGTGTGCGAGGCGGCCGTGGCGGCCAGTCGCTGTGCGGCCCTGGTGGTGGCCTGCAATACCGCCAGCACCCTGGCGCTGGATGCCTTGCGTGAACATCTGAGGGTACCGGTGGTGGGAACGGTACCCGCCATCAAGCCGGCAGCCATGGTCAGCCGAAGTCGCCATATCGGGCTCTTGGCCACCAGTGCCACGGTAGCGCGCCCCTATACACTCCGCCTGATCGAAACCTTCGCCGCTGATTGTCGAGTCAGGCGAGTCGCGGCGGACCCCCTGGTGCGCGAGGCGGAACGTTACCTGGCCGGAGAGTTGCCCGACAGCGCTGTGATCGCCTCGGCCCTGGCCCCGCTGTGGGAGGAGCCCGAGCTCGATACCGTGGTGCTGGGCTGCACCCACTTCCCGCTGCTGCGCGATCTCCTGTCGGCCGCCGCGCCGCGTGCGGTGAGCTGGGTCGACTCCAGCGATGCCATCGCCCGGCGCACGGCCCAGGTGGCATCGGACGTGGCACTCGGGAGTGGCCCGGGGCAGAGCTTTGCCAGCGCCCCCGACATGCCCCTGGCCGGGGTCCTGTCGCGATTCGGCTTCAGCGGCCCGCGGCCACTTGCGCTTGGCTGATCATCCACGCCCAAAACGTCTTTCCCTTTCAATCATTTACATCCTTACTTATCTGGAGGCTTCGTGGCCATTCCTGTCGTCGACCCCGACCACTACGACCAGCAGCTCGAAGCGAAACGCGAGCGTATCGTCCGAGACTTTTCCCGCTTCGCACCGCCGGCACTCGAGGTCTACCCTTCGCCGCCGAGCCACTATCGCCAGCGCTGCGAGTTTCGCATCTGGCACCAGGGCGATGACCTCTTCTACGCCATGTTCGAAATTCAAGCGTCCGAGGAGGACGCCGAGAATCCCAAGAAAAGGAAGAAGACGGTCATCCGCCTGGATGACTACCCGGTCGCCAGCCGGCAGATCAACGACCTCATGCCGCGCCTGCTCGATGCCATTCGTGACAACGACCCGCTGCGCCGCCGGCTGTTTCAGGTCGAGTTCCTCACCACCCTCTCCGGCGAGGCGCTGGTGACGCTGATCTACCATCGCCAGCTGGACGACGCCTGGGAGGCCGAGGCGCGTCGTCTGCAGGAGCGCCTCGGGGTAATGATCATCGGTCGTGCCCGCAAGCAGCGCTGGGTGCTTGAGCGTGATCATGTCTGGGAGCGTCTCGAGGTGGAAGGGCGTGAGTTCGTCTATCAGCAGGTGGAGAACAGCTTTACCCAGCCCAATGCACAGATCTGCCGCTCGATGCTGGCCTGGGCGCGGGACGTGACGCGGGGCAGCGAGTCCGCAGACCTGGTGGAGCTCTACTGCGGCAACGGCAACTTCACGGTGGCGCTGGCCGAGAACTTCCGGCGCGTGCTGGCCACGGAGATCTCGCGCACCTCGGT
Source organism: Halomonas icarae (assembly GCF_009901955.1). GTDB lineage: Bacteria > Pseudomonadota > Gammaproteobacteria > Pseudomonadales > Halomonadaceae > Halomonas > Halomonas icarae. The sequence goes on from NZ_WUTS01000001.1 coordinate 602,119, forward strand.
GGCCAGCGCCAGGCAGAATCTGGCCGCCAATGGTATCGACAACGCCACCGTGGGGCGCATGTCGGCCGAGGAGTTCGCCGCGGCCTTGAGGGGAGAGAAGGGAGGGCGTCGGGTCGCCGAGTGGGCGCTCGATGACTATGCCTTCAGCACCGTGCTGGTCGACCCGCCTCGCGCCGGTCTCGACGATGCCAGCTGCCGCCAGCTGAGCGGTTATTCGCGTATCGTCTATATTTCATGCAATCCGGAGACATTGGCGAGCAATCTGGAGCGCCTGACCGAGACCCATCGAATCACGCGATTCGCGCTGTTCGACCAGTTTCCCTGGACCCACCACTGCGAGTGCGGTGTGCTGCTCGAGCGACGCGACTGACGAATCCGTGATATCTCGGCGTAATGCATTTTCGACATGCTCCATGAGCAGATCATCAAGTGACTAGGTCGCACTCCGGGTGTCGCGTAAGCTGACGACAGGGCCCCACCGGGGTCGTGTCGAACACTTCCCGGCCGCAGGAGCGGCCGCCGGTAGCCGAGGTGATGGATGCAGCACGTTGCGAATGACGAAGCCAGACAGGATCTGCTAAAGCAGCTTGATGAGCGCCTGAGCGCCAAGCTGGATGCCGCCAAGGCGGAGGCGGTAGGGGCCTTCGCCGCATACTTCTATGCTGCGGTTCCGCTGGATGACCTGGAGGATCGCCGGCTCGACGATATCTACGGCGCGACCCTCTCGGTGTGGCACTTCCTGCAGCAGTTCAACCCGGCCGAGCCCAAGGTGCGGGTCTTCAATCCGGACTTCGAGGAGCATGGCTGGCAGTCGCCGCACACCTTCGTGGCGGTGCTGCACGAGGACATGCCTTTCCTGGTCGACTCGGTGCGCATCGAGCTCAATCGCCGTGGCATGACCGTGCACGCCATCCATAATGCCGTGCTGGCGACGGAGCGGGATCGCGGCCACCGCCTGCTGTCGGTGACCTCGCCCAAGGACAGCGCGGCCCCGGCCCAGCGCGAGTCGCTGATCGTTATCGAGATCGACCGTCACTCCGATAGCGATGAGCTGCAGGAGATGCAGGCCAGCCTCGAGGAGGTGCTGGTCGATGTGCGTACCGCGGTGGCTGACTTCGACCCGATGCGTGCCAAGGTCGAGGAGGCGCTGTCGGAGCTGCGCACCTGCTGCCCGCCGCAGACGGACCCGGATGACCATGCCGAGGCAATCACCTTTCTGGAGTGGATGCTCGAGGACAATTTCACCTTCCTGGGCTATGACACCTACTCGGTGAAGGGGACGGCGGACAAGGAGACTCTCGAGAAGGAGAAGGGGAGCGAGCTTGGCGTCTTTCGTCTCGACCAGCCACGCTACCGGGAGCGTATCCGCACCGAGCTTGGCATCGAGAATGGCCACTATGTGCTGGTGCCGGAGCTGCTGACCTTCTCCAAGAGCGCCCACCACGCCAGGATTCATCGTCCCACCTATCCCGACTATATCTCCATCGATCGCTATGACGAGCAGGGGCGCCTGATCGGTGAGCATCGCTTCCTGGGGCTGTTCACGGCCACCGTCTACAACGAGTCGCCGCGCAACGTGCCGATCCTGCGGCGCAAGCTCAAGGCGGTGATGGAGATCGCCGGCTTCAGCCCCAAGGGGCACAACGGCAAGCAGCTGCTGCAGATTCTCGAGGTCTACCCCCGCGATGATCTCTTCCAGATCGATACCGAGGAGCTGGCGCAGACGGCGCTGGGAATCCTCAGCATTCGCGAGCGTCGTCGCGTCCGGTTGTTCGTGCGCGAGGATCTCCCCGGTCGCTTTTACTCCTGCCTGATCTTCGTGCCCCGGGATGTGTTCTCCACCGAGCTGCGTCTGCGCATTCAGGAGATGCTCTGCGAGGAGCTCGACGCCACCTTCGGCGATTTCAACACCTATCTCTCCGAGTCGGTGCTGGCACGCATCCAGTTTATCCTGCGCTTCAAGGGCGACCGTCCGGTCGAATACGAGATCAAGCGTCTCGAGACCAAGCTGGCCAAGCTGGCGCGCAACTGGCGTGATGATCTGCACAACGCCTGTATCGATGGCTTCGGCGAAGAGCAGGCCAACCGCCTGATGGACCGATTCCGCGATGCCTTCCCGGCCAGCTACCGCGACGACTTCAGCGCACGTACCGCGGTCTATGATCTGCACCATATTGGTGAGCTCGACGAGGGGGAGCCATTGGCGCTGTCGCTCTACCGGCTGGTGGAGGAGGAGGGCAGCGGGGTCAATCTCAAGCTGTTCCATCGTGGCGCCCCGATTCCGCTCTCCGATGTGCTGCCGATGATGGAGAACCTGGGGTTAAGGGTGCTCGGCGAGCGTCCCTACGAGATCGGCGCCCGGGATTCCAGCTACTGGATCCATGACTTCAACCTCGAGCATCACACCAGTACCGAGGTCAACCTCCAGGAGATGCGCGAGCCCTTCTGCGAGGCCTTTCTGCGTATCTGGGCAGGAGAGGCGGATAACGACGCCTTCAACCGCCTGATCATCGGCGCCAATCTCGACTGGCGTGAGGTGGCGATGCTGCGGGCCTATGCCCGCTACCTCAAGCAGATTCGCTTCGGGGTCTCTCAGGACTACATGGCCAATACCCTGGCCAGCCATCCGGAGATCACCCGCGAGCTGGTGACGCTGTTTGAGCTGCGCTTCGACCCCGCCGACCGTCCCGGCGAGGGTGAAGAGGAGGCCTGCGTAGAGCGCATTCAGCGGCTTCTCGACGATGTGGCCAGCCTCAATGATGACCAGCTGCTGCGTCGTTACATGGAGCTGATTCTGGCTACCCTGCGCACCAACTACTACCAGCGACGCGAGGATGGTGGCGTCAAGGACTATATCGCGGTCAAGCTTGAGCCCTCGAGAGTCACCGGCATGCCCAAGCCGCGTCCCGCCTTCGAGATCTTCGTCTGCTCGCCGCGGGTCGAGGGGGTACACCTGCGCGGTGGCAAGGTGGCCCGGGGCGGGCTGCGCTGGTCGGACCGCCACGAGGACTTCCGTACCGAGGTGCTGGGGCTGGTCAAGGCCCAGCAGGTCAAGAACTCGGTGATCGTGCCGGTGGGTGCCAAGGGCGGGTTTGTCTGCAAGCGGCTGCCCGAGGGCGACCGCGAGGCCTTTCAGCGCGAAGGGGTCGAGTGCTACAAGACCTTTATCCGGGCGCTGCTCGATGTGACCGACAACCTCAAGGGCGGTGACGTCGTGCCGCCGCGTGACGTGGTGCGTCATGACGGCGATGACGCCTACATGGTGGTGGCCGCCGACAAGGGAACCGCCACCTTCTCGGATATCGCCAACGAAATCTCTGCCGAGTATGACCACTGGCTGGGGGATGCCTTCGCCTCCGGCGGTGCCAATGGCTACGATCACAAGAAGATGGGAATCACCGCCAGGGGGGCCTGGGAGTCGGTCAAGCGTCACTTCCGGGGCCTGGGCGTGAATACCCAGGAGGACGAGTTCAGCGTGGTGGGCATCGGCGACATGGGCGGCGATGTCTTCGGCAACGGCATGCTGCTGTCGGACAAGATTCGACTGGTGGGCGCCTTCAACCACCTGCATATCTTCGTCGACCCCGAGCCCGACGCGGCGGTCACCTTCGCCGAGCGCAAGCGCCTGTTCGAGATGCCTCGTTCCAGCTGGGCAGACTTCGATGTCTCGCTGATCTCCGAGGGGGGCGGGGTCTTCAAGCGCAGCGCCAAGTCGATCCCCATCTCCAGGCAGATGAAGTCGCGGTTCGGCATCCGTGAGGAGAGACTCTCCCCCAACGAGCTGATCAGCGCCATGCTCAAGTCCGAGGTGGACCTGATCTGGAACGGTGGTATTGGTACCTACGTCAAGGGTAGTGACGAGACCGATGCCCAGGTGGGCGACAAGGCGAACGATGGCCTGCGGATCGATGGCCGTGAGCTCAACTGTCGAGTGGTGGGCGAGGGTGGCAACCTCGGCATGACCCAGCGTGGTCGCATGGAGGCCGCCGCCCGGGGCGTGCGCATCAATACCGACTTCATCGACAACGCCGGCGGGGTCAACTGCTCCGACCACGAGGTCAATATCAAGATCCTGATCGATGAGGTGGTCAAGCGCGGCGACATGACCGAGAAGCAGCGCAACCAGCTGCTCGCCGACATGACTGACGAGGTCAGTGAGCTGGTGCTGCTCGGCAACTATCGCCAGACCCAGGCGCTCGACCTCGCCGAGTTGCTGTCGAAGCAGGGGGTTGGCCCCTTCCGGCGCTTCATCAGCGAACTGGAGGCCGCCGGTCAGCTCGATCGTGAGCTGGAGTTCCTGCCCGCCGATGAGGAGCTCCAGGAGCGGGCCGCCAATCAGCAGGGCATGCTGCTGCCCGAGCTGGCAATGCTGATCTCCTATGCCAAGAGTGTGCTCAAGGATGATCTGATCGTCTCGGACGTTCCCGACGACCCGGTCATCGAGCGTTATGTCGAGCGCATCTTCCCGCGGGTACTGGTGGAGCGCTATCGCGACGAGATGTACGAGCACCGCCTCAAGCGCGAGATCGTTGCCACCCAGCTGGCCAACGATCTGGTCGATCACATGGGTGTCGTTTTCGTGCGCCGATTGATCGACTCCACCGGGGCCGGTCGAGCCGAGATCGCCCGGGCCTACGTCATCGCGCGAGAAGTGTTCGGGCTGGACGAGATCTGGACGCAGATCGAGGCGCTGGACAACCGGGTGCCCAGCGGCGTGCAGTACGCCATGATGCTTGACCTGATGCGACTGATCCGTCGCGCGACACGCTGGTTGCTGCGCAGTCGCACCGGCCTCGATACTCGCCAGTGCATCGACTTCTTCGCGCCGCGCCTGGTGGCGATCCGCGATGGCATCGGTGAGCGCCTCAGCGGCGAGGAGCGAGAGTCCTGGGAGGCGCGTCGAGGCGAGCTGGTGGAGGCCGGAGTACCGGAATCCCTGGCGGCCAATGTGGCCGCCGCCGGTAGCCTCTATGCGGGGCTTGGCATCATCCAGGCCGCCCGCCAGACCGACGTCGCACCCGAGCAGGTGGCCGAGGTCTTCTATGCGATCGGCAACCGTCTGCAGCTCCCATGGATGATCCGCCGGATCACCGAGCTGAAGGTGCGGGACAGCTGGCAGGCCCAGGCCCGCGAGACCTTCCGTGACGATATCGACCGCCAGCAGCTGGCGTTGACCGTCAGTGTGCTGCAGATGGAGGAGGGAGCCGATGACTCCTCCGCTCGGGTCGAGCAGTGGCTCGAGCGGCACGATGCCATGCATGCGCGCTGGTGCCGCCTGCTCGAGCAGGTCGGAAGCGGCGGACAGGGCGGCTTCCCGCTGTTTGCCGTGGCGGTCCGCGAGCTGGTGGACCTGGCCGAGAGCAGCCGCGACGCCTGAGACACACCTTCACCCACCGCAACCGAGAGACCCCGCCATCAGGCGGGGTCTCTCGTTATGGTGTGGGGAGATGGCGGGCGAGATGGTGGGGCGAGCAGAAGTGGCCTGGCCTTGGAGGCGGGAGCCTAGAGCAGGAAATAGGTGGCCAGGCCTTGGAGGCGGGAGCCTAGAGCAGGAAATAGGTGGCCAGGCCTTGGAGGCTGGGAGCCTAGAGCAGGAAATAGGTGGCCAGGCCCAGAAAGGACATGAAGCCCACCACATCGGTCACCGTGGTCAGAATCACCGAACCCGACAGCGCCGGGTCGATACCCACACGCTTGAGTAGCAGCGGGATGAGAATGCCCGCGACACCCGCCGCCAGCATGTTGATCGTCAGGGCGGCGGCGATGATCACGCTGATGGCGATACTCTTGAACCACAGCAGGGCCAGTACCGCCACGACCAGTGCCCAGAGCACGCCATTGAGGATGGCGATGCCGATCTCCTTGCGCAGCAGCCAAGCGCTGTTGGTATTGCTGATCTGCCCCAGGGCCAGGCCACGTATGGCCAGGGTCAGGGTCTGGCTGCCGGCGATGCCGCCCATGCTGGCGACGATTGGCATCAATACCGCCAGGGCGACAATCTGGTCCAGGGCATTCTCGAAACGTCCGATCACCCCGGCGGCCAGGAAGGCGGTGAGCAGGTTGATGCCCAGCCAGACGGCGCGCCGCTTGGCGCTGGGCAGCACGGGGGCGAACAGGTCCTCCTCCTCGTCGAGGCCGGCCATGTTCATCAGCGCCTGTTCGGAATCCTCGCGGATGACGTCGACGATATCGTCGATGACGATGCGACCGAGCAGCAGGCCCGATTCGTCCACCACGGGCGCCGAGGCCAGATCGTGCGTCTGGAACAGGGTGGCCACGTCACGCGACTTCATGTCGACTCGGATGCTATCGACCTCGTGGTCCATCAGGTCGGCCACCGCCATCTCGGGCGGGTGACTGATCAGCCGTGCTACCGGCAGGGTGCCCTGGAACAGGCCGTCACGGTCGACCACCATCAACAGGTGGGTGTTGTCGGGGATCGACTCCTTCCAGCGCAGGAAGCGGCACACCGTCTCGAGACTGACGTCGCTGCGCACCGTGATGGTATCGGTGCGCATCAGCCGACCTGCGCTGTCCTCCTCGAAGGAGAGGGTCTCCTCCAGGCGTTCGCGCTGCAGGGCGTCCATGGAGCGCAGCATGTCCTCGGCCACCTGCTGGGGCAGGTCCTCAAAGATCTCAGCCAGGTCCGTGGTGTCCATGCTGGTAGCAGCGGCCACGATCTCCTCGTGGTCCATATCATCGAGCAGGGTGCTGCGTACTTCATCATGGACGTGCAGCAGCACCTCGCCGTCGACCTCCCCCGGAACCCGTTTCCAGAGCTGGATACGAGCCACTGGCGGCAGCGACTCCAGCAGCAGGGCAATCTCGGCGGGTTCCAGATCGGCCAGCACGGCGTCGACGTCGTCGAGACGGTTCTCCCCCAGGGCGCGATGGATCCGGGACAGGCGGTGTTCGAGGGTTTCGGTGGTGTCGGCCATGTCAGTCTCCCTGGCTCCTCGGCGGTGTGGCAGTGATGCCGCACCCTTGGCGGCCTACAGTAGATCATAAAATTGGCAGCGGCTGTGACGTCGTTTCTGGCGTGAGGCACTGCTATACTCTCGCCCGCTCGCGACCACCACCCGCCGGAGATGCCATGTATTCCCTCGCTCGCTCGCTGCTCTTTCGCCTGGACGCCGAAACCGCCCATGGCGTGGCCTTGAAGGGGCTGGATCTGGCCAACCGCCTGGGCGTGGCGGCACGCCTCGGGGGCGAGCGGGTGGAGCACCCGGTAGAGCTCATGGGACTGCGCTTCCCCAACCGGGTGGGGCTTGCCGCCGGGCTCGACAAGAACGCCGATCATCTCGATGCCCTGGGTGCGCTGGGGTTCGGGTTCGTGGAGGTGGGGACCGTGACGCCCCGGCCTCAGTCCGGCAATCCGCGCCCACGGCTGTTTCGCCTGCCGGAGGCGGGCGCCATCATCAACCGCATGGGGTTCAACAACGCCGGGGTCGACCACCTGGTGGCCAGGGTCAGGGCCAGTCGCTTCGACGGCGTGATCGGCATCAATATCGGCAAGAATCTGACGACCCCGGTCGAGCAGGCGGTAGATGACTACCTGGCATGCCTGGAGAAGGTGCACCCTTACGCTCACTACATCACCGTGAACATCTCCTCACCCAACACCCCTGGGTTGCGTAACCTGCAGTTCGGTGATCACCTCGATGGTCTGCTGTCGGCGCTACGCGAGGCGGGTTCGCGTCTCGATCGTGACAGTGAGCGCCGGGTGCCCCTGGCGGTCAAGATCGCGCCAGACATGGATGCCGATGAGGTGGGGCTGGTATCCCAGTGTCTGGCGGCGAATGAGATCGATGCGGTGATTGCCACCAATACCACCGTCTCGCGAGAGGCCGTCGAGGGTCTGGCCCATGCCGACGAACAGGGGGGGCTCTCGGGTCGGCCGGTGTTCGAGCCCTCCAATCGCGTTATCCGCGAGCTCCGCCGCCGTCTTCCCGAGATGCCGATCATCGGGGTGGGTGGCATCGATAGCGGCGAGGCGGCGGTGGCCAAGTGCGAGGCCGGCGCCGATCTGGTACAGCTCTATTCGGGGTTCATCTACCGCGGCCCGGCGCTGGTGGCGGAGTGCAACCGAGCCTTGCGTGACGCGCGCTGATAGAGAGGTGTGCTGGATAGAAGTATGCTGGATAGAATTGCACGGAATGCAAAAAGCCCGCGGCTCGCCGCGGGCTTGAGGAAGCGTGAATCTCGCTTGATTCAGGTTTCGGGTTCACACCACCATGGGGTTCTTGTGGATGCCGGAAATGCCGGTCATGCCGTCCCATTGATCCCCACGACCTTCACGCCAACCGCTCATCCAGTATTCACGAAGATTGACGTCCTGACTGGGACAGTCATCACGGGAGCGTCCTGAGACACCTGCCTTGTAGCCATGCGTATAGGCACGCTGGAAGCGATCACGTTTCTGTCGTTTCATTGGACTACCTCTTGATAAGGTATCTAACTGGCTCGGGAGTGACTCGCGCCGAGCCGTAACAAGCCTCGAGCCCAGTAATGTGGTAAGGCGGGCTCGATGACAGCAAACGCATGCGTGTTCTTAGTAGCTACTGCCCTATTGATAGCCCAACTCGCTCCGCGTTGTCGACCAACGATTTGTAACAACTCGTTCACCTGCCTGACATGGTGCACATTTATCCTTCTGCCTTCGCGGTGATTGCCGATGACTCCGACTCCATCCGACCCTTCCCTTGATCTACAGGTAACCTGCCCCCGTGGCCTCGAGGAGCTGCTGAGCGAGGAGCTGGAAGCCCTCGGTGCCGTGCCCGTCAAGAGCACGGTGGGAGCGGTAAGTGCGCGAGCCGATCAGGTCACCGCCTATCGGGTCTGCCTGTGGTCACGTCTGGCCAGCCGGGTGATCCTGTGTCTGGTTCGCGATGAGGGCATCGACACGCCCGAGCAGCTTCGAGAGGCGGTAGCTGCGATCCCCTGGGAGTCGCACCTGCCCCTCTCCGCCAGCCTGGCGGTGGACTTCCATGGTCGCAGCGAGGCGATCCGTCATACCCGCTTCGGCGCCCAAACGGTGAAGGATGGTGTGGTGGATCGCCTGCAGGCCCGCGGCCTGCCGCGCCCTTCGGTGGATCTCAAGCAGCCCGATCTGCGCTGTTACGCCAACCTGCATCGCGGTCGCCTGGTGGTGGGCATCGACCTCTCGGGCGTGAGTCTTCATCGTCGTGGCTATCGCCGCGATGTCGGTCATGCGCCGCTCAAGGAGAACCTGGCCGCGGCACTGCTGTTGCGTGCCGGCTGGCCCGAGCTGGCTCGCCAGGGCGCCCCGCTGGTGGATCCACTGTGTGGAGCGGGCACACTGTTGATCGAGGCGGCGATGATGGCGGCCGATATGGCCCCTGGTCTGGCGCGTGACCGCTTCGGCTTTCACGGTTGGGCGGGCCACGACGAGGGGGGCTGGCGAGAGCTCAGGCGCGAGGCCGAGGCGCGGGCGAGCATCGGCCGCAAGCGCTGTCGCTCGCGATTCTACGGCTTCGACCAGAGTCCGACGGCGCTTGCCGCCGCCAAGGCCAATGCCATGCGTGCCGGTATCCCGGCGCTGATTGAGCTTCGCGGCGCGGGGCTCGGTGAGCTGACATGCCCCCAGGGCCTCGAGGAGGCGTCACCGGGGCTATTGATCACCAACCCACCCTATGGCGAGCGCCTCGGCGAGCTGCCCGAGCTGGTGACCCTCTATGCCCGGTTGGGCGAGAGGGTGCGTGATGCCTTTCCTGGCTGGCAGTTGGCGGTTTTCACCGGTAATCCCGATCTCGGCCATCGCATCGGCCTGCGCGCTCACAAGCAGTACGCACTGCGCAATGGCCCTCTGGAGACCAAGCTGCTGCTGATGGCGGTGCCCGAACGGCAGGATGGGCAGGCGGAGGCTACGCCGGCGCGCTCGCAAGGGGCGCAGATGTTCGCCAATCGGCTGGAGAAGAATCGTCGGCGCCTGAAGAAGTGGCTCAAGCGCAGCGGCGAGCAGTGCTATCGCCTCTATGATGCCGATATGCCCGAGTATGCGATGGCGGTGGACGTCTACGCCGACTGGGTGCATGTGCAGGAGTATGCCGCACCGAAGTCGGTGGATGCCGATCAAGCCCAGAAACGGCTGTTCGAGGCATTGGCGGTGATCCCCGAGGTGCTCGAGGTGGCCCCCACACGGGTGGTGGTCAAGCGGCGGCAGCGTCAGAGCGGCCGTGCCCAGTATGAGAAGCAGGCCGCCACCGGCGAGCGTTTCGAGGTTCAGGAAGGGCCGGCCAGGCTGTGGATCAACCTGCGCGACTACCTGGACACCGGCCTGTTCCTCGACCATCGTCCGGTTCGCCGAATGCTTGGCGAGATGGCGGTGGGCAGGCGCTTCCTCAACCTCTTCTGCTATACGGGGGCCGCCACCGTGCAGGCGGCGCTGGGTAGCGGGGAGGCAGGCGGTGCCTCGGAGAGCGTCAGTGTCGACCTCTCCAACACCTACCTGCAATGGGCGCGAGATAACTTCGCCCTCAACCGTCTCGATCCGGGCCGGCATCGCGTGGTGCGCGAGGATTGCCTGCGCTGGCTGGAGCGTGCCAACGCCGAGTTCGATCTGATCTTCATGGATCCGCCCACCTTCTCCAACTCCAAGAAGATGGAGGACACCCTGGATATCCAGCGCGACCATGGCCGGCTGGTTCGCCTGGCCATGGCGCGCCTGGCGCCGGGCGGGACGCTGGTGTTCTCCAACAACCAGCGCCGCTTCAAGCTGGATGCCGATCTGGTCGAGCACTATGCGGTGAAGGAGATCTCGGGACAGACCTTCGATCCCGACTTTGTGCGCAATCCCGATCTGCATCATGTCTTCCTGATCCGTCATCGCGAGGACGGGGAGGCGTCGGCATGATCCAGCTGACTCTCTACACGACGCTGGGGTGCCATCTCTGCCAGCAGCTGGAGGGGCTGCTGGCTCAGCTATCTCGTGAGCCGGTGGCGCTCGAGCGAGTCGAGATCAGCGAGGATGATCTCCTGCTGGCTCGCTACGGGGTGCGCATTCCGGTACTGGTGGATGCCGTAGGCAACGAGCTCGACCGCGGCTTCGAGGCAGAGCGCCTGGCGACCTGGCTCGAGGCGCGTGGCTGGCTGGATGACAAGGCCTGGCAGGCGCTGCGTTGTGGGCTGAATGGTGAGGACGAGGCACCTGAAGCCTGTGGTTCGATAATGCGCGGTGGGCGGCGCTATCTGAGCTAAGCCGGCTTGAGCTTGAAGAGCGTCGCTTCGTTCCTGGAAGCGAGAAGCTTGAAGAAGGGGCTTGGCCCCCTGATGGGCCAACTCATGCTGCCTTCCAGCTACGGCTCAAGTAGGGATAGCTGGCTCATGGCTTCTCGTCCCTCGGGGCTGTGATCCTCCACTTCCAGCACCTTGCGAAAGCCTCGTGATGCCTGGATGGTGGCCTCATCGGCCAGCCACATCAGGGTTTGCTCGCGGTCATCGGCCAGCTGGTGCTTCAGCCCGCCGAACTGGGTGCCGATCTGCCCCCAGGCGCGGCTGAAGATCCAGTCGCCAAACATGTCCTGGTGGATATGCACCAGGACATAGTCATGGTCGGTTTCCCAGCGAATGATCATCGAAGCTCCCGAGCTGCTCTGTGCCGGCTTGGACGGCGAGGTGATAAGGTAGGACGTATTGTAATGCCTTGTCGGAGTGGAACAACGCCCATGAAGATCCTCGTCGATGCCAATGTGCCTGCCGCGGAGACGTGCTTCGCGGCACTGGGCGAGGTGGTGCGTCTGCCGGGCCGCGAGATCGATGCCGCGTCCCTGCGGGATATCGATGCACTGGTGGTTCGCTCCATCACGCGGGTCGACGAGACGCTGCTCGCCGAGGCATCACGCTTGCGCTTCGTGGGCACCTGCACCATCGGGACCGATCATGTCGATACCCGGCTGCTGGCCGAACGCGGCATCACCTTCGCCAGCGCCCCGGGCTGCAACGCCGAGGCGGTGGTCGACTACGTGCTGATCAGCCTGCTGACGCTCGCCGAGCGGCAGGGCTGGCGGCTTGCCGAGCGCCGGGTGGGCGTCGTCGGAGCCGGCAATGTGGGCGGGCGGCTGCTGGCGCGTCTCTCGGCCATGGGCATTGATTGTCTGGCCTGCGACCCGCCCCGGGTTGAAGCAGAGAGTGTCGAGGCGGAGCGTGCTGGTAGGGTGGACGCCGAGGAAGAGGCGCCGGCCGGCTTCGTGAACCTGGATACCCTGATCGACGAGTGCGACGTGCTCTGCCTGCATACCCCTCTGGTTCGCCAGGGTCCCCATGCCACCCACCATCTGCTGGATGCCGAGCGCATCGCCGCTCTGGCACCGGGGTCGTTGCTGCTCAACGCCGGGCGCGGTGATTGCGTTGATGGCCAGGCCCTGCGCGCCCGCCTGAGCGGAGAGGGAGATTTCAGCGCGATTCTCGATGTCTTCGAGAATGAACCGGGCGTCGACGCCTCGCTGGCCGACCTTGCCGAAGTCGCCACACCGCATATTGCCGGCTACAGCCTCGACGGCAAGCTGCGCGGTACCCACCAGATCACTCGTGCGCTCTGTCGCGCCTTCGGCCTGCCGTGCCGGATGACCCTGGAGGAGCTGCTGCCGACGCCACCGCTGCGCTCCCTCGAACTTGGTGAAGGGCTCGAGCAGGAGGAGGCGCTGCGCCTGGCCATGCGAGCCGTCTACGACCCGCGCCGTGATCATGACTCTCTGAGGCGTGCTAGTCGCCGGCAGGGCATGGCCAGAGGTTTCGACGCCTGCCGGGCCGACTACCCCCTGCGCCGTGAATTCGCCACCCTGGAGGTGGCCCTGGCCGAAGAGGATCGGCACCTGGCCACATTGATGGCGGGGGCGGGGTTTCGTGTGAGGCGACGGCTTGAGTGACAGGACAATGTTTTCCTCCTAACGCAGAGGGCCCGCCATTGGCGGGCCCTCTGTGGTTGTGCATTGGGGAGGCTTACTGTCGGTAGGCGGCCTCCTTGAGGGCGCGGATGCGATCATCCAGTGGGGGGTGGCTGGCGAACAGGCGCTCCACCAGCGAACGGGTCTGCCCCTTGGTGATGGCCATGGCACGCAGGGTATCGGGCATCTGGTCGGGCAGCTCGGTCTCGGCCTTGAGGCGGGCGAGGGCGTTGATCATCGCGCCGGAGCCGGCCAGCTCGGCACCGGCAGCGTCGGCGCGATACTCGCGGAAGCGCGAGAACCAGGCGACGATGGCGGAGGCGGCGATGCCGAAGATGATCTCGGCGACCATCACCACGGCGAAGTAGCCCATGAAGCCCAGGCCACCCTCGCCATCGCTGCGGGCACGCAGAAACTGGTCGACCAGCTGGGCGACCACCCGGGCGAAGAACATCACGAAGGTGTTCACCACACCCTGGATCAGCGCCAGGGTGACCATGTCGCCGTTGGCCACATGGCCGATCTCGTGGGCCAGTACCGCGCGCACCTCTTCCGGACGCATTCGGTTGAGCAGGCCGGCGGAGACCGCCACCAGGGCATCATCCTTGTTCCAGCCCGTGGCGAAGGCGTTGGACTGCTGGGCCGGGAAGATACCGACTTCCGGGGTCTTGATGCCGGCATCCCGGGCCAGCTCCGCCACGGTGTCCACCAGCCACTTCTCGGTGGCGTTGGAGGGCGTCTCGATGACCACGGTGCCGGTGCTGCGCTTGGCCATCCACTTGGAGATGAACAGCGAGACCATCGAGCCGGCCATGCCGAAGATGAAGCAGAAGATCAGCAGGCTCTGGAAGTTGATGCCCTGGCCGCTGAGGTAGCTGTCCACGCCCAGCAGGCGCAGGGTGACACTGGCCACCAGCAGTACTGCCAGGTTGGTGGCCAGGAAGAGCAGGATTCGCATCATGTCGGTGGATCTCCATCGATCATCGAAAGGAAGCCGCCCGATGTGGGCGGCAGGAACAGACTATTGCTTAGATACGACCGGGCGGTGCGGGTTTCAAGCCCTGAATTCGCTCGGCTCGTTAGGGAGTTACTGGCGATAGCGCGACAGGAAGCGGGCGAAACGGTCCAGGGCATCGCCGAGCTGGTCGGCCCAGGGCAGGGTGACGATCCGCACATGGTCGGGGTCCGGCCAGTTGAAGGCGGTCCCCTGGACCAGCAGGATCTTCTCCTGCAGCAGCAGGTCGAGCACCAGCTGCTGATCGTCCTGGATGTTGTAGACCTTGGGGTCCAGGCGCGGGAAGGCATAGAGCGCTCCCTTGGGCTTCACGCAGGAGACGCCGGGGATGGCGTTGAGCCTTTCAAAGGTGATATCGCGCTGGGCCCGCAGGCGGCCGCCGGGCAGGATCAGGTCGTTGATCGACTGGTAGCCACCGAGGGCGGTCTGGATGGCATGCTGGGCCGGCACATTGGCGCACAGGCGCATGGAGGCGAGCATGGTCAACCCCTGGATGAAGTCGGCGGCACGCTGCTTGGCGATGTTGCCGGATAGGATCATCCAGCCCGAGCGGAAACCGGCACAGCGGTAGCTCTTGGAGAGACCGTTCAGGGTGACGACCAGCTGGTCCTCGCCGGCCAGGGCGCCGGTGGAGACGTGTTCCACATCGTCGTAGAGGATCTTGTCGTAGATCTCGTCGGAGAACACCACCAGATCGTGCTGGCGGGCGATCTCGAGCAGTTCACGCACCACCTCCGGGGGGTAGACCGCCCCGGTGGGGTTGTTGGGGTTGATGATCACGATCGCCCGGGTGTGGGCGGTGATCTTGGCGCGGATATCGTCGAGGTCCGGTGCCCAGTCCGCCTGTTCATCGCACAGGTAGTGCACGGCATGGCCGCCGGAGAGGTTGGCGGCGGCGGTCCATAGCGGGTAGTCGGGCGCCGGTATCAGTACCTCGTCGCCGTCGTTGAGCAGTGCCTGGAGCGTCATCACGATGAGCTCGGAGACGCCGTTGCCGATATAGATATCCTCGATTCCCACACCCGGGATTTCCCGGCGCTGGCACTCCTGCATGATCGCCTTGCGCGCCGAGTATAGCCCCTTGGAGTCGCAGTACCCCTGGGCCGTGGGCAGGTTGCGCATCACATCCTGCAGGATCTCCTCGGGGGCCTCGAAGCCGAATGGCGCGGGGTTGCCGATATTGAGCTTGAGGATGCGCTGGCCCTCCTCTTCCAGACGCTTGGCGTGGTCGAGTACCGGACCGCGGATGTCGTAGCAGACATTATGCAGCTTGTGGGATTTGCGAAGCGGAGGGGTGTCCATGTCGTTCGGTGTCCTGGTCGGCGAGGGCGATAGGATTAGGGGGTGTCTGGATCGGCGTCATCGCCGCCGTCCGGCTCCAGGGCGGGCTCGGGCGGGATATCATCCGGGGTTTCCAGGGTCAGGCGACCGAGTTTGCCGTCGCGCAGCTCATGCAGCAGCACCTCGGCGCCACGGTGCAGGTCCACTTCGCCGCCGGGACGCAGGCCACCGCGCTTGGCGGCGATCTCGGCCAGGATCGCATGACCGTCGAACCCGGCCACGGCGAGCAGGTCCACTCGCGCCGGGCCATCGGCCTCTACCCGGTCGGCATCGGGGTTGGCCTGGTAGCCGGGCAGCGCCTTGAGCCGGTAGCGTGCAGTGAGGGCCTCGGGGTAGCGCCTGGCCAGTTCGGCGGCGGTGACCATGGCGACATCCACGTAGTCGATGGCAGTGTCACGGATGGCACCGCTCGCCGCCAGGCGGTAGGCGCTGGCCTGGTCCTCGATCTTGGGCCAGAGCACCCCGGGGGTGTCGATAAGGGCCACGCGCCCGTTGATGCGAACCTTCTGCTGGCGCTTGGTCACCGCGGGCTCATTGCCGGTCCTGGCGATGCTCTTGCCGGCCAGGCCATTGATCAGGGTCGACTTGCCGACATTGGGGATGCCCATCACCATCACGCGCACGTCTCGGTCGGCGCGAATCTGGCCGGCAAGCTCGTGGCAGAGCCTGGGGATGCGCTTGAGTTCCTTGACCCTGGTGGTGGTCACAGCGAGCGCTCGCATATCGGGCTGGGCATCGAAGTGGGCGGTCCACTCCCGGGTTCGCTCCGGATCGGCCAGGTCGGCCCGGGAGAGGATCTTGAGCACCGGCTTGTGGCGCGTCAGCTCCGCCAGCATGGGGTTGGCGCTGGAGTAGGGCAGGCGGGCGTCGAGGACCTCGACCACCACGTCGATCTCCGGCAGCGCCTCGGTGATCTGGCGCCGCGCCTTGTGCATGTGTCCCGGGTACCAGCCGAGCATGGGCCTCTCCTGCCTGTAGAAATCGGCCGCCCATGTTAGCAGATACACGGCCCTGTCAGGGGATGCTCAGGCCGATTGCGAGGCCTACTCGCCGGCGTGGAAGTCGAGCGCCACGGAGTTGATGCAGTAGCGCAGGCCGGTGGTGTCGCGCGGGCCGTCGGGAAAG
This sequence comes from Halomonas icarae, assembly GCF_009901955.1. Taxonomy (GTDB): domain Bacteria; phylum Pseudomonadota; class Gammaproteobacteria; order Pseudomonadales; family Halomonadaceae; genus Halomonas; species Halomonas icarae. The sequence goes on from NZ_WUTS01000001.1 coordinate 618,502, forward strand.
ACGTGCCCGAGATGGGCGCTGCAGCGCGCGCAGGTCACCTCGGTGCGGCGCATGCCGTGGGAGGTGTCGAAGTGCTCCTCCACGCAGGAGGGGGTCATGGGACGGTCGAAGCTTGGCCAGCCACAGCCGGCGTCGAACTTGTGCTCGTTCTCGAACAGGGGCGCGTTGCAGCAGACACAGTGGTAGATGCCGTGCTCGTCGGTGACCTGGTAGTCGCCGCTGAAGGGAGGTTCGGTGCCCTTCTCGCGGGTGACGCGGTACTGTTCCGGGGTAAGCGTCTCGCGCCATTCGGCGTCGGGCTTGTCGATCTTCAAGGGCATGGGGCTCTCCTTGTCATCGGGGTGATGTCTCCATTGTGGCATGCACCTGGCCAGGTGGGGGAGCCCCCTACCGGCAAGGATTCACGCCCCCTCAACGCAGACGCCCCCGGTAGGATGCCGGGGGCGACTGGCGTCGAGCGTGGAATGTGGCGGTGAAACGTTAGACGTTGAAACGGAAGTGGATCACGTCGCCATCCTTGACGATGTACTCCTTGCCCTCCAGTCGCCACTTGCCGGCGTCCTTGGCACCCTGCTCGCCACCCAACGTGACGAAGTCCTCGTAGGCGACGACCTCGGCGCGGATGAAGCCCTTCTGGAAATCGGTGTGGATCACGCCGGCGGCCTCGGGGGCGGTGGCACCCACCTTCACGGTCCAGGCGCGCACCTCCTTCACTCCGGCGGTGAAGTAGGTCTGCAGACCGAGGAGGGCGTAGCCGGCACGGATGACGCGATCGAGACCGGGCTCTTCCATGCCCATCTCGTCGAGGAACATGGCGCGCTCCTCGTTGTCCAGCTCGGCGATCTCGGCCTCGAGCTGGTTGCACACCGGTACCACCACGGCCCCTTCCTCTGCCGCGATGTCGCGGACCACGTCCAGGTAGGGGTTGGACTCGAAGCCGTCCTCGTTGACGTTGGCGATGTACATGGTGGGCTTGAGGGTCAGGAAGCCGAAGCCCTTGAGCAGATGCTGCTCCTCCTCGTCCAGCCCGAAGCTTCTCAGCGGCATGCCCTCGGCCAGGTGGGGCTGGATGCGCTCGAGGATCGCCTTGGTGGCGATGGCCTCCTTGTCACCGCCCTTGGCCACGCGGACCAGGCGCTGGATGGCGCGCTCCACGGTGTCGAGGTCGGCCAGCGCGAGCTCCATGTTGATGATCTCGATATCGGCACGCGGGTCGACCTGGTTGGCGACATGGATCACGTTGTCGTTATCGAAGCAGCGCACCACATGGGCGATGGCCTGCGTCTCGCGGATATTGGCCAGGAACTTGTTGCCAAGACCCTCGCCCTTGGAGGCGCCGGCGACCAGACCGGCGATATCGACGAACTCCATCGTGGTCGGCAGCACCTTCTGCGGCTTGACGATCTCCGCCAGCTTGTCGAGTCGCGGGTCGGGCATCGGCACGATGCCCACGTTGGGCTCGATGGTGCAGAAGGGGAAGTTCTCGGCGTCGATGCCGGACTTGGTCAGCGCATTGAAGAGGGTCGACTTGCCGACATTCGGCAGGCCGACGATACCGCAGTTGAAACCCATGGGATCATCCTGGAAAGCGTGTACGCGAGTGAAAAGTAGCGAGTATTCTACTCGACCGAGCGGTAAGCCATAAGCGGTCAGCCGTAAGAAGGCCCATCCGGCCAGCAAAGGGGTGACTGACAGCGTGTACCCTCAGCCTATGCTGGCCTGTCAGCCGGCGGCTGAAAAGCTGTGCAGCCGGTTCATGGCCTTGGTCCAGTGACCGTCGATGGCATCGGGCAGGGTGGCCAGGCTCTCGTCGATGGCGGCCTCGATGGCGATATGCTCGGCCTTTCCGGGGCGGCCCAGCACGTAGTTCGTGACCTGGCGCGAGTCGCCGGGGTGGCCGATGCCGAGGCGCAGGCGGTGGAAGTCCCGCGTGTTGCCCAGGGCGCTGATGATATCGCGCAGGCCGTTATGGCCGCCATGGCCACCGCCGGTCTTGAGCCGGGCACTGCCCGGCGGCAGGTCGAGCTCGTCGTGAACGACCAGCAGCTCATCGGGTGCCAGCTTGTAGAATTGACAGAGGGCCGCCACCGCACCGCCGCTGCGGTTCATGAAGGTGGTGGGGTTGAGCAGATGGAGATCACGCCCCTCGAACTGGACCCTGGCATGCAGGCCCAGGAACTTGCGGTCGGCGCGCAGCTCGCCGCCGGCGCGGCGCGCCAGGGCCTCCACCAGCCAGGCCCCGGCATTGTGGCGGGTGGCCTCGTAGTCGGCGCCGGGATTGCCCAGCCCGATGATCGCTCTGACCTGACTCATGTGTCACCTCCAAAAAAAATCAAGCGCCGGGGCGCTTGATCATCAGCAGAGGGGCCGCGTCTGGCGCGGCCCCGGAGCGGGTAAGGATTACTCCTCGCCCTGCTCGCCTTCTTCGCCGCCTTCGGCATCTTCCGCGTCATCACCCGCGGAGCGCACCTTGGCCTTGACGATGCTCAGGATCGGACCGTCGTGGTCTTCGCCCAGCGCCAGTGCCGGGATGGTGACGCCGGCCGGCAGGCTCAGGTCGGAGAGGTGTTTGATGGCACCGACCTCGAGATCGCTGATATCGAACTCCAGGTAGTCGGGCAGGTCCTTGGGCAGACAGCTGATCTCGACGTCGGAAGCCAGCTGATGGAGCTCGCCGTCCTGGTCCTTGATGCCCACACAGGCTTCTTCACCGGCGAGGTGCAGCGGCACACGGGTGGTGAACTCCTGGTTGGCTGCCACACGCAGGAAGTCGGCGTGGGTGATCAGCGGCTTGAAGGGGTGACGCTGCAGGTCGCGTACCACGACCTGCTCGCTCTTGCCGTCGACGACCAGGTTGATGATGGAGGAGAAGAACACCTCTTCCTCGATCGCCTTGTAGAAGGCAGCCTTCTCGACGGAGATCGGCTGTGGCTCCTTCTCACCACCATAGATGATGGCGGGAACCTGCTCGTTCGCACGACGCAGGCGGCGGCTCGCACCTTTCCCCAGGTCGTTACGAACGCTGGCATTAAGAATAAAATCGGACATGGAATTGCCTCTTGCTTGAAGTAGGAAAGCGTCAGGGACCGCGACCAGAGCCCTGACACTTCCGGGTGCCCCGAAGGGCGCTTTCCGGCGCCTGTCGTGCCGAGATGGAACTAACTAAGTGGAGCTCTCTCAGTGGAACATGGCGCTGACGGATTCCTCGTTGCTCACCCGGCGGATCGCCTCGGCGATCAGGCCGGCGACGCTCAGCTGGCGGATCCTGCCGCTGCGGCATGCCGTCTCGGAGAGCGGAATGGTATCGGCGACGACGACCTCGTCGAGCACCGAACCGACGATATTGTCCACCGCCGGGCCCGAGAGAATGGGGTGGGTAGCGTAGGCCACCACGCGCTCGGCGCCGTGATCCTTGAGCGCTTCGCCGGCCTTGCACAGGGTGCCGGCGGTATCGATCATGTCATCTACCACGACGCAGTTGCGCCCTTCGATCTCGCCGATGATGTGCATCACCTGGGCCTGGTTGGCCGCGGGGCGACGCTTGTCGATGATGGCAAGATCGGCATTGAGCTGCTTGGCGATGGCGCGGGCACGCACCACGCCGCCGACGTCAGGAGAGACCACCACCAGGTTCTCGTAGTTCTGACGCTCGATGTCATCGAGCAGGATCGGCGAGCCGTAGACGTTGTCGACCGGCACGTCGAAGAAGCCCTGGATCTGGTCGGCGTGGAGGTCCATGGTCATGACACGGTCAACGCCGGCCTTGACCATCATGTCGGCGACGATCTTGGCCGAGATCGGCACACGGGCGGAGCGCACGCGACGGTCCTGACGGGCATAGCCGAAGTAGGGCACCACGGCGGTGATCCGCGATGCAGATGCCCGGCGCAGGGCATCTATCATCAGGATCAGCTCCATCAGGTTCTCATTGGTCGGCGCACAGGTGGACTGCAGAACGAACACGTCCTTGCCGCGCACGTTCTCGTTGATCTCAACCGCTATCTCGCCGTCGCTGAACTGGCCGACCGTGGCATTGCCCTGGCGGGTGTCCAGACTCTCGGCGATCTTGCGGGCGAGTTCGGGATTGGCATTCCCGGCGAAAACCATCAATTTTGACACGCGCAGCCACCTATGCAGTGTGTTGGGTCATCGGGGGGGGATCGTCCGTGATCAGCGATCCAAAGCGTCATGCAGCGGAGAACGGTTCAGACTGCGGGCCTTGAAGGCTTGCCAGCGGCCATCGATCTCACCCAGCAGCCGGTCGGCTTCCTGTTCGTCTGCCAGACGGGCGAAGACACAGGCACCGGTGCCGGTCAGCATGCTGGGGGCACGTCGAGCCAGCCAGTCCAATGCCGAGGTTACCGCTGGATAGAGCGACCTGACTGTTGCCTCGCAGTCGTTGCGCCAACTGGACGCTCCCCCCTGCAGGGCGCGCGCCATGGTAATAGGGGGGGTGTGGCGTGTCAATTCAGGAGCCTTGAAGACTGCCGGTGTCGCCACCTCGATGCCGGGGTGAACCACCACGAACCAGGGCGTGTCGAGATCCACCGGGGTGAGGCGTTCGCCGACGCCTTCGGCCCAGGCGGCATGGCCGTGCACGAAGACCGGCACATCGGCACCCAGGGTCAGACCCAGCTCGGCGAGAGTGTCGAGCGACAGCCCCAGGCCCCATAGGGCATCGAGCCCAAGCAGGCTGGTGGCGGCATCCGAGCTGCCGCCGCCCAGGCCACCCCCCATGGGCAGCCGCTTCTCGAGATGAATGTCGGCGCCCAGGGTGCAGCCGCTCCGCTCCTGTAGCAGGCGTGCCGCGCGCACGATGAGGTTCCGCTCGTGGGGGACACCGGCAACTTCCGGCGCAAGGCGGATCTCTCCGTCTTCGCGTCGGGTGAAATGCAGGGTGTCATCGTGATCGAGGAATTGAAACAGCGTCTGCAGCTCGTGATAGCCGTCGGGACGGCGGCCGGTGATATGCAGCATGCGGTTGAGCTTGGCGGGGGCGGGCAGGCGAAGGCTCACGCCTTGGGTGCTGTGTTCAGGCATCGTCGATCACCGGGCGCCACTCGTTGATCACCAGGGTGACGCGTAGATCCCCGTAGTGCATTACCAGCCGGCGTGGCAGCCACAGGCCGTCGGTATGGGTCCAGTCTCGGTAGTCGACCTCCCAGCCGGCCTGTCGTAGTCGAGCCGGGAACCCCAGCTCGTCCTTCTCGAGTCGATAGGGATGACCGTCACCCGGCAGGCCACGCACCCAGTCGGACAGGGCGCCGAGTGGCAGCGACCAGCCCAACTGCTGCTCCATCAGCGCCTCGGGGGTTTCGGCCTCGAATCGTCCCTCCGAGGTGGTCATCGAGAAGCGACCCTCGCGCCCCTCCAGGGTGCTGCGGCCGCTGCCGAAGGGCCCGCTGATCAGCAGTCGGTAGTAGTGGGGGTGCTGGCTCCAGTCGAGGTTGGCGCTGGTGGAGTCCTCGGGAGTGCGCAGTCCGGCCTTGCCGGCCAGCCGCCAGGTATCCAGTGCTTCGAGGCGCTGCTGCTGAGTCTGCCACTGCCCCAAGGCACGCTCCCCTTCGGGGAGTGGTGCCTGGCGTGCACAGCCGGCGACCAGGGTCAGCAGCAGGGTGGCGATGACAAGCGGCGAGTAGTGACGTTGCATGGTGGTCTCGTGGTCAGTTGGGTGTGGCGGCGGGAGCCAGCTCGGGGATCCGGCGCAGCAGGTCGTCGATCAGTGGGTGCTCATCGAGGCGATCGAGGATCCCGCGGATCAGCTCCCGGGCCTCGTCGCGTCTCTCCAGGGTCCATAGCACCTCGGCCAGGTGGGCGGCGATCTCCTGGTCGGGCATGGCGCGATAGGCTCGCTCGAGCCAGGGAAGGGCGCCCTGGGGGTCACCTTCGCGGTAGTGCACCCAACCCAGGCTATCAAGAATCGCCGGGCTGTCGGGGTCGAGGGCATGGGCTCGCTCGATCAGTTCGCGGGCCTCGTCGAGCCGTGCCCTGGGTCCCTGGTCGACGAGGGTATAGCCCAGTGCGTTGAGTGCCAGGGCGCTATCGGGGTTATGCTCGATGATGCGCCGGAGATCACGCTCCATGCCATCCAGGTCATCCGCCTCCCAGGCGCGCATGCCGCGCAGATAAAGCAGCTGTTCGTCGGCAGGCGCGCGTGTCAGTTCGCGGTCGAGCAGGGCATCGGCCGCGTCGCCGAGCCCCTCACGATCGAGCAGCTCCACCTCCAGGGCGACCATGTCGCTATGGCTGTCGGCATGACGCAGCCGCTCGCGGCGCAGGAAGACGCGTGCATCGTTCAGTCGGCCATTCTCCATCAGCATCTCGGCGGCACGCAGACGACTGAGCAGAAAGGCCTCCTCCGCCGGTACCTGACGGTAATAAAGCAGGGCGTTGTCGATCTCGCCTTCGTCACGGGAAATATCGCCCAGCAGCAGGAGCGCCTCGGCCGAGGGCTCGGGACGCGCCGCTAAAGGAAGAAGCAGGCGCCGCGCCGGCTCTCGGTGTCCCTCCTCCAGGTAGAGGCGCGCCAGGCCGATGCGCAGTGCGTTATCGCCGGTGTGCTTCTCGAGCAGGGCTTCGGTCTGCACCTCGGCAGCGGCGACATTGCCCAGACGAAGCTCGCTTTGCGCCAGCAGAAGAATGAAGCGCGCATCGTCGGGCGAGACGGCGAGGCCGCGGCGCGCGGCGGCGCGAGCGGCGTGGGGGTCGTCCGCCGCCTGGGCCAGCCGGGCTCGGGTCAGCCACAGGGCCGGCAGCTCCGGAGCCCGGGCATCGAGACGCGCCAGGCGTCTGCTGGCGGCGGCGGTTTCCCCGGCGGCCACTTCGAGCATCGCGGTGGCGAGCTCGGCATCATGGCGGCGGGCATCCTCGGGGGCCGTGTCCAGATGGTCACGCAGCCGGGCCAGCAGGGGTGCCGGGGCGGCGTTGGTGGCCAGGGCGGCCTCCACCAGCGAAGAGATCTCGCTGTCGCCGCCTTCTCGAACCAGTGCCAGTCGCTGGCGCAGCGCTTCATCCCAGTCGCCACGCTGCACGGCGAGGCCGGCCAGCAGCCGGGCCGGGGCGACGCTGTCGGGGGCCAGCCCCTGCCACTCCCTGGCGGCACGGTCGAGCAGCTCGCGCTCATTGCCGAAGCTTGCGGCCAGCGCCGCCCGCTCTGCCAGGCCGGCGCTGCGGTAGCGTTGGCTGGCTGTGAGGTAGCCCTCGGCGGCACGCCGGTAGTCGCCGCGCTGTCCGGCCAGCTCCGCGGTGATAAGGCCGGCCAGGCCCTCGGCGTCCAGGCCCTGCTCGATAGGCGGGGCACCGACCAGCGGGTCCTCCATCACCTGGGGCGCACCATCGTCGAGCGGCCACGACTGGCAGCCGGCCAGCAGCAACGCCAGTGCCGACGTCGCCAGCGATTGAGGTATCAGGGAGTAAAGGGCGCGGGCCATGGGTGTCTCGCTTGTGGTGCGGTGGTCTCAGCATAACGGCTCGGCCGGCGCGGGCAAAGGCACGCCCTGTCGTCGGAACAGCCTTGTGCGGTGCTGTCATCCGGGCTAGCCCGGATGGGCCGCCATCGGCTGTCGGATGTGATAGAATCCATGCGCCTCGATTGCGAGGTCTTAATGGCCGCACACCCCACGTTCAAGATGCCCGACGCATGACGCTGCTTGCCCTTGGAATCAATCACCGTACCGCCACCGTCGAGGTGCGCGAACAGGTGGCCTTTGCCCCCGCCGAGCTCGATGCCGCGCTAGGTGAGCTGCGCGGCCTGCCCGAGGTCAAGGAGGCGGCTGTCCTCTCGACCTGCAATCGCACGGAACTCTACTGCGTGACAGAGTCCGCAGGCGAGGCAGCCGTTCTGGAGTGGCTGGGCCGCTTCCACGGCCTGCCGGTCGAGGATCTCACCCGGTGTGCCTACCATTATCTGGACAACGAGGCCGCCCGCCACCTGATGCGCGTCGCGGTAGGCTTGGACTCGATGGTGCTGGGCGAGCCGCAGATCCTCGGTCAGCTCAAGGACGCCTATCAGGCCAGCCGCCTGGGGAAAGGACTCGGCAAGGAGCTGGAGTGCCTGTTCCAGCACACCTTCGCCGTGGCCAAGCAGGTGCGAACGGAAACCGGCATCGGCCGCAATCCGGTCTCGGTCGCCTATGCGGCGGTCAGCCTGGCGAGCCGAATTTTCGATGACTTCGGCCGTGCGCGAGCACTGCTGATCGGCGCCGGCGAGACCATCGAGCTGGTGGCCCGTCATCTAAAGGAGGCGGGTGTCAGCCAGCTGACCGTGGCCAACCGCACCCGAGAGCGCGGCGAGCAGGTGGCCGCGCCCCTGGGTGGGCAGGCGATCACCCTGGACGCCATCCCCGAAGCCCTGGCCGAGGCGGATATCGTCATCTCCTCCACCGCAGCCCCGCTGCCGATTCTCGGCAAGGGCATGGTGGAGCGGGCGCTGAAGAAGCGTCGCCACCGACCGATCTTCATGGTCGATATCGCCGTACCTCGGGATATCGAGCCCGAGGTGGGGCAGCTCGCCGACATCTTCCTCTATACGGTGGACGACCTTCAGGAGGTGATCGCCGAGAACCGCCGTCACCGCCAGGTCGCGGCCGACCAGGCGGAGTCGCTGATCGAGCACGGCGTGGGCGCCTGGCAACACGACCGACGCATCCGCAGCGGGGGCGAGCTGATTCATGACTATCGCTCCCGGGGTGAGGCGCATCGCGACCACTCTCTGGAGCAGGCGATGACGCGTCTGGCGCGTGGCGAGGACCCCGAGGCCGTGGTTCGACGACTGGCTCATCAGCTGACCAACCGGCTGCTGCATGGCCCCACCGTGGCGCTGCGCGAGGCTGCCTCTGCCGAGCGCCACGATCTGCTCGAGGCGGCCAGCGCGCTGCTGCTCGAGGCGACCCCCGATACGACCACCCGATAGGATCGACGAATGAAAGCTTCCCTGCGCCAGCGTCTCGACGACTTCGGCGAGCGCTTCGAGGAGCTCGCCGCCCTGCTGGCGGCGCCCGAGGTGATCGGCGACCAGGCCCGATTCCGCGACTACTCCCGTGAATACGCCGAGCTCGAGGCTCTGGTGGAAACATGGCGTGAGTATCGTGCCGTGGAGGGCAATATCGAGGAAGCCGAGCTGCTCGCCTCCGACAGCGACCCCGAGATGCGCGAACTCGCCGAGATGGAGCTGAGCGAGAGTCGCGAGAAGCGCGACGCCCTGGAGGGAGAGCTCAAGCGCCTGCTGGTGCCCAAGGATCCCGATGATGGCCGCGGGGTCTTCCTGGAGGTCCGGGCGGGCACCGGTGGTGACGAGGCGGCGCTGTTTGCCGGTGACCTGTTTCGCATGTACTCGCGCTACGCCGAAAAGCATGGCTGGAAGGTGGAGGTGGTCAGCGCCAACCACGGTGAACAGGGTGGCTACAAGGAGGTCATCGCGCGCATTAAGGGGGAGGGGGCCTATGCTCGGCTCAAGTTCGAGTCCGGCGCCCACCGCGTGCAGCGTGTGCCGGCCACCGAGTCCCAGGGGCGCATCCACACCTCGGCCTGTACCGTGGCGGTAATGCCCGAGGTGGATGCGGTGGGCGACATCGATCTCGACCCCAGCGACCTGCGTGTGGATACCTTCCGCTCCAGCGGCGCCGGCGGCCAGCACGTCAACACCACCGATTCGGCGATTCGCATCACTCACCTCCCGAGCGGTGTGGTGGTGGAGTGCCAGGAGGAGCGTAGTCAGCACAAGAATCGCGCCAAGGCGATGTCGCTGCTGGCCGCGCGTCTCAAGCAGCACGCCGTGGATAGCCAGCGTCAGCAGCAGGCCGATACGCGGCGAAGCCTGGTCGGTTCCGGGGATCGCAGTGAGCGCATCCGCACCTACAACTTCCCCCAGGGGCGGGTCACCGATCACCGCATCAACCTGACCCTCTACAAGCTCTCCGAGGTGATCGGTGGCGAACATCTCGACGAGGTGATCGAGCCCCTGATCCACGAATACCAGGCCGAACAGCTCGCCGCCCTGCAGCAGGAGGCTTGAAGTGCGGGGAGGAGCAGTGACCCTCGATGCCCTGCTGGCCCATTCCTCGGCCAGGCTGAGCGCGGCTGGCTCCCCCACGGCGCGCCTCGACGCCGAGGTTCTGCTCTGCCATATATTGGGCGTCGAGCGCACCTGGCTCTATACCTGGGGCGATCGTCGGGCCGATGTTGAGGCGGCGGCGCGCTTTCGAGCGCTGGTGGCACGTCGCGAGGCGGGGGAACCGGTGGCCTATCTTACCGGCGAGCGGGAGTTCTGGGGCCTGCGCCTGGCGACCGACCCCAGCACGCTGATCCCGCGACCCGACACCGAGACCCTAGTCGAGTCCGCCCTGTCGCTGGCGGAAGAGCCCGAGGGCAAGCTGCTCGACCTGGGCACCGGCAGCGGGGCCATCGCCCTGGCCTTTGCCAGCGAGCGCCCCGCCTGGCGAGTGCTGGGCCTGGATATCCGTCCCGAGGCGGTCGCCCTGGCGCAACACAACGCCACACGACTCGCCCTTGCCAACGTCGAGTTTCGCGAGAGCGACTGGTTTGCCGCTCTGAAGGATGAGGAGTGCAAAACACGCTTCTCTCTTATCGTCTCCAATCCGCCCTACATCGCCGAGGATGATCCCCACCTGGCCATGGGGGATGTGCGTTTCGAGCCACGTTCGGCGCTGGTGGCCGATGGCGATGGACTGGCAGACCTGAACCACCTGGTGACGATGGCGCGGGAGCACCTGCTGCCCGGCGGCTGGCTGCTGCTGGAGCATGGCTGGAGCCAGGCCGCGGCGGTGCGCGAGGCACTCGTGGCGGCAGGTTACCGCGAGGTAGCCAGCCGCCGGGATCTCGGCGGCCATGAGCGGGTCAGCCTGGGGCGACTATCGCCTTGATTGGCCGACTGGCCGTGGAGGGTAGAGCCAATTGAGGCGCTCTCGGCGAGTCAGACCAAGCGTTGATAGCCGTCGATGCTTTGCTGTGGTACACCTTTTGCAGATGATATTTCCGTTAGCTGCCGTTATGCAGGGTGAATCCTGGTAGATTCTGCTGTCGCGGCGGCGCTAATGCCCCTTCGACGGTGTCCCTCACTCCATGAAAGCCAAGACTCGTACCCTCGATCGCATCGACCTGAAGATCCTGCGCTGCCTGCAGGAGAACGCCCGCATCTCCTATGTTGACCTCGCCAGCCAGGTGGGGCTCTCCACCACCCCTTGCCTGGAGAGGGTCAAGCGGCTGGAACGTTCGGGGGTGATCCGTGGCTACCGGGCGGTGCTTGATCCCCGGGCCCTCAAGGCCAATCTGCTGGTGTTCGTCGAGATCAGCCTGGAGACCCAGTCACCGGCGGTATTCGACGAGTTCCGTCGTGCCGTGGCGCGCCTGCCGCAGATCCAGGAGTGCCATCTGGTCTCGGGGCAATTCGACTATATCCTCAAGTGTCGTATTCCTGAGATGTCCGCCTATCGCCAGCTGCTGGGTGATGTGGTGCTGACCCTGCCTGGGGTCAAGGAGTCCAAGAGCTATGTGGTGATGGAGGAGGTCAAGGAGGAGTTCTCCCTTCATATCCCCGATATCGAGGAGCTTGAACACAAGTGAGCCGCGCCATGAATGACCAGGAACTGCTGCGTTATAGCCGCCAGATCATGCTGGAGTCCATCGACATCGAGGGGCAGGAACGCCTGCTCGCCAGCCATGTTCTGGTCGTCGGCGCCGGTGGGCTCGGTTCGCCGGTGGCCCTCTATCTGGCGGCTGCCGGGGTCGGGCGGTTGACCCTGGCCGATGCCGATGAAGTCGAACTCTCCAACCTGCAGCGCCAGATCGCCCATGGCGAAGCGGACCTCGGGCGCAACAAGGCGGAGTCGGCGCGCCAAGCGGCGCAGGCGCTCAACTCGAGATGTGGCATCGAGACGCTCACCGACCATCTGCAGGGGGAGAGCATGGCGGCGGCGGTGGCCGGCGTCGACGCGGTACTCGACTGCACCGATCGCTTCTCCAGCCGTTATGCGATCAACGCCGCCTGCCGCGCGGCCGGGGTGCCGCTGATCTCCGGCGCGGCGATCCGCTTCTCGGGCCAGCTGGCGGTATTCGATCATCGCGACCCCGACAGTCCCTGCTATGCCTGTCTCTATCCGCCCGATGGGCAGGGCGATCAGGCGCTCTCCTGTGCCGAAAGTGGCGTGGTGGCACCGCTGGTGGGACTGGTCGGAAGCTTTCAGGCACTCGAGGCGATCAAGCTGCTGAGCGGCGCCGGGGCGACTCATCAGGGGCTCTCCACCTTCGATGGCCTGAGCGGGGAATGGCGCCGCTTCGGCATCTCCCGCGACCCCGCCTGCGGCACCTGCGGCGATCGAGCGTCTGCCCCGCGATGGTGACTTCCTGACGCTGTTGGCAACGCGCCGGGGTCCGGTGCCTCGTCGGCGGATGATCCGGGGCTGAGCTGGTGCTGAGCCGGAGCTGAGAAGGTGGCCCTTCATGTGACGCCCCGGGGCTTGTGGCGTGGCTGGTCGGGGCAAGGTGTTATTGAATACTTGACATCAACGTGTCGCCTGGTATCAAACTGACACTCAGTCAGCACCCTCATGACAACAACGACAATATCCCATCAGTGCCCAACCCCGGGGAGCCTGCATGACCGACCACGCCGCACCGCCGAACTCCTGGTATCGAGACTCCATCGCCGTTGACCCTGGCCCCTGCCTACCCCTTGAGGGGGAGGTCCGCGCCGATGTCTGTGTGGTCGGTGGAGGGATCACTGGCTGTTCGGCGGCCCTGGAGCTGGCCGAACGGGGCTATTCGGTGGTGTTGCTGGAAGCCGGAGAGATCGGGCACGGCGCCTCGGGACGCAGCGGCGGACAGATCCTGCCGGGCCTGGGCACCGACATGGCCACGGTGGAGAGGGCGCTGGGGCGAGAGGCCGCCCGTGATATATGGAATCTGGGCCGCGAGGCGGTGTCACTGACCGCCGAGCGTGTCGAGCGTCACGCCATTCCCTGTGACCTTGAGTGGGGCTATCTGCATGCGGCGGTCAAGGAGCGTCATGTGCGCGAGCTGGCCGAGTATCGCGACCGCATGGCCCGCGACTATGACTATCACGACCTGGAGATGCTCGAGGGCGAGGCGCTGCGCGAACGGGTGGTCACCGATGCCTATCCGGCCGCCTTGTATGAATCCGCGGCCGGCCATCTGCATCCGCTCAACTACACCCTGGGCCTGGCCCGTGCCGCACGCGATGCAGGGGTGTGTATCCACCAGCATAGCGCCGCCGTGGCAATCGAGCGCAACCAGCCGGCCAGCGTGCACACCACCAACGGCCGGGTCACCGCCGATTTCGTGGTGCTGGGGACCAATGCCTACCAGGCCGGCCTGGCGCCGGAGCTCTCGGGGCGGGTGATGCGTGCCGCCAACTACATGATCGCCACGGCCCCGCTCAGCGAGTCCCAGGCGGCCCGGGTGCTCCCCTACAATGATGCCCTGTCGGATGCCAACTTCGTGCTCGACTACTATCGCCTCTCCGGCGATCGGCGGCTGATCTACGGCGGCGAGGTCAGCTATGACGGCCGCGAACCCAAGGGCATCCAGGCGCGCATGGATGCCAAGATCGCGAGGCTCTTCCCGGTGCTCGAGGGGATTCCCATCGAATATCGCTGGGGGGGTGACGTGGCGATCACCTTGAATCGTGCACCGGACTTCGGCCGCCTGGGTAGTAATCTCTACTACGCCCAGGGCTACTCCGGTCACGGCATGGCTCTCGCGGGGCTGGCCGGGCGGCTGATGGCCGAGGCCATCGCCGGCCAGGCCGAGCGATTCGATGCCTTCGCCGCCATGCCTCACCGGCACTTTCCCGGCGGCTCCCTGCTGCGCACCCCTCTGTTGGTGCTGGCCACCACCTTCTATAAGCTTCGTGATCGGCTCTGATGGGGAGACACGATGTTATGGCCCTCGACGCCACAACGAGCGATGCCATCACGACCGACTCCATACCAGCCGATTCCATAACAGCCGATTCCATAAGAACAGAGAGCAAGCCGATGACCGATACTCTGACCCTGGAGGCCGCCGATACCTCTTCAACCGAGATGGAGGAGTCGACTCGCGATGCCTCTTCCATCGAGATGCAGGGGCTGCACAAACGCTTCGGTCGCAATACCGTGGCGTTGGATGGTGTCGACCTGGTGATCGAAGCGGGGGAGTTCTTCACCCTGCTGGGCCCCTCGGGGTGCGGCAAGACCACCCTGCTGCGCATCCTCGCGGGCCTCGAGGAGGCCGATGCCGGGCGCCTGGCCATCGGCGGCCGCGACGTTACCGAGGTGCCGCCCCATCAGCGCAGCGTCAATACCGTCTTCCAGTCCTATGCGCTCTTCCCGCATCTCTCCGTGCGGGAGAACCTGGCCTTCGGGCTCAAGATGCGCGGCATGCCTCCGGAGCAGCGCGAGGCACGCGTCGCCAAGATCGCCGAGTTCATCCAGCTGGGTGATCTGGTGGAGCGGCGCGTCGACCAGCTCTCCGGCGGGCAGCGCCAGCGCATCGCCCTCGCCAGGGCGCTGGTCAATGAGCCCGACGTGCTGCTGCTCGATGAGCCATTGTCGGCGCTCGATGCTGGCCTGCGCAGCCAGCTGCAGGTAGAGCTGTTGCGGGTCCAGAAGCGCCTGGGCATGACCTTCGTGTTCGTGACCCATGACCAGGATGAGGCGATGGTGATGTCCGACCGTATCGCGGTACTCAACGGCGGGGTGATCCAGCAGGTCGGACCACCCCGGGAGGTCTATGAGCACCCGGCCAATGCCTTCGTTGCACGGTTCATGGGCCATGACAATCTCTATCCCATCAGCGCCCGGGATGGCGACCGACTGACCACGCCCCTGGGCGTGCTCAGGGGCGAGGCGGTCGGTGAGGGCGATCTGCTGTTGATTCGTCCCGAGACCCTGGACCTGCTGCCTGGCGAGCAGCAAGGCGACAATCGTCTGCCGGCCACCGTGACCGAGCGGCTCTATCGAGGCAGCCATGCGGAATATCGGCTCGAGGTGGGTGAGACCACGCTGCAGGCGACCCTGAACAACCGCGGTCGACGCCTGCCCGAGGTAGGCGACCGGGTCACCGTATCGGTGGCGCCGGAAGACCTGGTCACCCTGAGTGAATAAGGAGCCATCCATGTCCTATGCCGGCGTGATTCCATCGGCCCGCAGCCGGGCCATGGTGCGCGAGAGTCGCCACCTGCTGTTGACCGTGGCACCGGGTGCCATCTGGATCATCATCTTCCTGGTGCTCCCCAGTGCCTATCTGATGGGGGTGGCCTTCATGACCAATGGCCCCTACGGGCTGCCCGAGATGCCGCTGTCGCTCGGGTCCTTCGAGCGCCTGGCCGGTTTCGGCTTTCTCGGCTGGAGCCCGGGTAACCTCTATACCCTGCTGCGCTCTCTCTGGCAGACCCTGGTCTCCACCGGACTGGTGGTGCTGGTGGCCTACCCCATCGCCTATTACATCAGCACCTGCCGCGAGAAGTGGCGACCGATCATGCTGCTGCTGGTGGTGGTACCCAGCTGGACCAATCAGGTGATCCGTACCTTCGGCTGGATGAACCTGCTGGCACCGGGCACTCCGCTCTCCAGCCTGGCCGAGGGACTGGGCCTGATCGCGCCCAACATGGGGCTCTATCCCTCCAACTTCGCCGTCACCCTGGGGCTGGTCTATAACTTCCTACCGTTCATGGTGCTGCCGCTCTACGCCGCCTTCGAGAAGCTCGACACTGCCCAGGTGGAGGCCGCTCAGGATCTTTACGCCTCGCCGGTGCGTGCCTTCTGGCACGCGGTCTTTCCCCAGACCCTGCCGGGGCTGCTGGCCGGCGTCGTGCTGGTGGCGATCCCTGCCTTCGGCATGTACGTGATTCCCGAGCTGTTGGGAGGCGGCAAGGGCATGATGCTCGGCAACCTGGTGGCCAGCCAGTTCTCGGGCGGGGCCAACTGGCCGCTCGGTGCGGCCGGCGCGATCCTGATGCTGATCGCTACCTTCATCGGGCTGTACGCCATGCGTCGCATCGGCAAGCGTCTGGGTGGCGGGGAAGAGGTGGTGATATGAGAAAGCGCACACTCAAGCGAAGCCTGACTGGCTTCTGGTGGTTCACCCTGGCCTTCCTCTATCTGCCGCTGGCCGTTGTCGCCCTGTTCTCCTTCAACGCCTCCAACAGTGCCGCACGCTTCACGGGGTTTTCCTGGCGTTGGTACGAGCGGTTGCTGGGCAACGAGGAGATCCTCTCGGCCTTCGCCAACAGCATGGTGCTGGCGATCGTCTCCTCTGTCATCGCGCTGGTGGTCGGCTGTCTGATCGGCTATGGCATGTACCGCCACCGCCATCGCAAGCTGGGCTGGCTGATCGTGCTGATCTATCTGCCCATCGTGCTGCCGGATATCGTCTTCGGCATCTCGGAAATGGCCTTCTTCGTGCAGGTCCACCGCCTGACCGGCTTCCTGCAGCCTGGCCTGGGGACCATGATCATCGCCCACGTCACCTTCCAGATTCCCTTCGTGGCGCTGATCGTCTACTCGCGCTTCGTGG
Organism: Halomonas icarae; assembly: GCF_009901955.1. Classification (GTDB taxonomy): domain Bacteria; phylum Pseudomonadota; class Gammaproteobacteria; order Pseudomonadales; family Halomonadaceae; genus Halomonas; species Halomonas icarae. The sequence goes on from NZ_WUTS01000001.1 coordinate 635,035, forward strand.
GCCTGGACCCGACGCTGTTCGAGGCGGCCAAGGACCTCTACGCGACGCCCACCAAGCGCGTTATCCACTTCATGCTGCCGACCATCAAGCCGGCGCTGATCTCGGCCTTCTTCCTCTCCTTCACCCTTTCGGTGGATGACTTCGTCATCAGCTTCTTCACCGCGGGACCGGAGAGCGCGACCCTGCCGATCTATATCTGGGGCGCGATCAAGAAGGGGGTGTCGCCGGAGATCAATGCCATCGCCACCCTGATGATCGCGGCGGTCGCCATTGTCGCCGTCATCAGCCTGATCTTCAGCCGTCGCCGGCAGGCGTGAGCCGGCACTTGCCTTCACAGGGAAACCAGGAGAGTCATCATGACAATCAACAAGAGTGCACTCGCCCTATCCATCGGTGCCGCGCTGCTGGCCGGCAGTGCCCAGGCCCAGGAGAACAAGCTCTACCTGTTCAACTGGACCGAATACATGGACCCCGAGATCATCGAGGCCTTCGAGGCGAAACACGATGTCGAGGTGGTTCAGAACTACTTCAACTCGCTGCCGGAAATGCTCTCCAAGCTTCAGGCGGGTGGTGTCTCGCAGTACGACATCATCGTGCCTTCCAACTACTATGTGCCGAGACTGATCAAGACCGGGCTGGTGCAGCCGCTGGACAAGTCGAAGATCCCCAACTTCGATAACCTGATGGACCAGTTCAAGGACCCGATCTTCGATCCGGGTGCCGAGTACACCGCGGCCTATCAGTGGGGGACCACCGGGTTGGTCTACAACAGCGAGACCTTCCCGAATGCACCCAAGAGCTGGTCGCTGCTCTTCGACCCCGAGGTCAATCCCGAACACCCCTTCGCACTGATGGGCGATGGCCAGGTCAATCTGGGGGGGGCCTGTGCCTATCTGGGGCATGGCTACGACTGCACCGACCCGGAGGGCTGGAAGGAGGCCGCGCGACTGCTGATCGAGACCAAGAATCGCGAGACCTTCAGCGGCTTCAGCGACGGTACGCCCCAGCTGCAGCAGCTGGCCCGGGGGGTGACCCATGCCGGCCTCACCTACAACGGTGACTACCTCTACTTCAAGGAGGAAGACCCCGAGACCTTCGCGTCGCTGCAGTTCATGATTCCCGACGAGGGCGCCGAGATGTGGGTCGACTCGATGATGATCACCGCCGAGGCCCCGAACCCTGACCTGGCGCACCAGTTCATCGACTTCATTCTCGACGCCGAAGTGGGTGCCCAGCTCTCCAACTTCAACTACTACGCCAGCCCCAACGCCGCGGCGGAGCCCTATCTGGATGAAGTGCTGACCCAGCCCCCGGTGCAGCCCAGTGAGGCGGATATGGAGCGTCTGCGCTTCACCCCGAGCCTTGAGGGCGAGTCGCTGCAGGTGTTCCAGCAGCTGTGGTCGGAAGTGCAGTCGCGCTGAGTGGATGGCCCCGGTGAGCGGGGCCGCCTTTCCATAAGCAAGGACATTCCCCATGAGTAACCGACAGGAACAGCCGCTTCTCAACGACTGGTTCCAGAAACATGGCATTACCGAGGTCGAGTGCCTGGTCAGCGACCTGACCGGCATTCTCAAGGGCAAGATCATGCCTGCCGGCAAGTACCTCAACGGTGGACGACCCCGTCTGCCCGATTCGATCTTTATTCAGACCGTGACTGGGGGCTATCCCGACGACGAGGATATTCGCTTCTGGAACCAGACCGAGCGGGACATGGAGCTGGTGCCCGACCCCGGAGCCATCTACCTGGTGCCATGGGCCGAGGATCCTACCGCGCAGATCATTCATGACTGCTTCTACCTGACCGGCGAGCCGGTGGATCTGGCACCGCGCCATGTGCTCAAGCGGGTGCTAGGGCTCTACGCCGAGCGTGGCTGGAAACCGGTGATCGCGCCGGAGGTGGAGTTCTATCTGGTCAAGACCAACACCGACTCCGACTACCCGCTGGAGCCGCCCATCGGGCGTACCGGGCGCCAGGAGAGCAGTCGCCAGTCGTTCTCCATCGATGCGGTCAACGAGTTCGATCCGTTGTTCGAGGAGATGTATGACTACTGTGACGCCATGAGCCTCGATCTGGACACCCTGATCCACGAGGAGGGAGCGGGGCAGATGGAGGTCAACTTCCAGCATGGGGACCCGCTGGCACTGGCCGACCAGGTGGTGATGTTCAAGCGCACCCTGCGTGAAACCGCACTGCGCCACGGCATGTATGCCACCTTCATGGCCAAGCCGATGGCCAATGAGCCCGGTAGCTCCATGCATATTCATCAGAGCCTGCTGGATAGCGAGTGCGGCCATAACCTGTTTGCCGGCGACGACGGCCAGCCCAGTCGGCTGTTCCACCACTTCATCGGTGGCCTGCAGAAGTATCTGCCGGCGGCGATGCCGCTGCTGGCGCCCAACGTCAACTCCTATCGTCGCCTGATGCGTACCGACAGCAGCGGCTCGGCACCGATCAACGTGGAGTGGGGCATGGATAACCGCACCGTGGGGTTGCGGGTGCCGGTATCGACACCCGAGGCGACCCGCGTGGAGAACCGGCTGGCCGGTGCCGATGCCAATCCGTATCTGGTGATGGCGGCCTCGCTGGCCTGTGGCTATCTGGGCATGCTGAGCCAACTCGAGCCACGTCCGCCGATGACCGGTTCGGCCTGGTCGGGCGGCCACAAGCTGCCCGACGATATCGGGCCGGCACTGGGTCTGCTGCAGGACTGCCAGGCCCTCTCCGATATCCTCGGCGAGCGCTTCACGCACAGCTATCTGGCGGTGAAGCGGGCCGAGCATCGCGCCTACTTCCAGGTCATCAGCTCTTGGGAGCGGGAGCACCTGCTGCTCAGGGTCTAGGCTAGTGGCCGAGGGCCTGACGCCCTCGGCGATTCGAAACAGGGAGATTGACGATGCTGATACCAAGACACTGGACCCCGCTTGCGGGGCTGGGCCTGCTGGCCGTGAGTCTTGTCGCGGCGGCCGAGGATGGCAAGCTGCGGCTGTTCAACTGGTCCGACTACATGGACCCTGCGATCATCGAGGATTTCGAGGCGGCGACCGGCCTCGAGGTGGTGCAGAACTACTACAACTCCAATGCCGAGCTTTTCTCCAAGCTGACTGCCGGCGGTGACGCCCAGTACGACCTGATCGTGCCCTCGGACTACTTTGTGCCGCGGCTGATCGAGGCCGGCCTGATCCGACCGCTGACGGTCGAGGGGAAAGAGCTCGAGGGGCACGACAATATCCTAAGCGAGTTCCGCGGGCCGAGTTATGACCCCGAGGGGATCTACACCGTGCCCTACCTGTGGGGCGCCACCGGTATTGTCTACAACACCGAGACCTGGCCTTCGCCCGAACCTAGTTGGGGGCTGCTCTACGACCCCGAGGTCAATGACGACTATCCCTTCGCGCTGCTCAAGGGGGACGCCCAGTTCACCTTCGGCACCGCCTGCGCCTTCCAGGGGGCCGGCTTCGACTGTGTGGGCCAGGAGCCCTGGGTGGCGGCCGCCAGGCAGATCATCGAGACCCGCAACCGCGACAACTTCGTGGGCTTCACGGATGCCACGGCGGCCATCGAGCAGGTGGCCAACGGGGTGATCCACGCCGGCGTGGCCTACAATGGCGACCTGGCCAACAAGCGTGCCGAGGATCCCGAGATCTACGGCAAGCTGGGGTTCTTTATCCCCCATGAGGGTTCCCAGCGTTGGGTCGATGTGCTGGCGATTCCGTCGCGTGCCCCCAATGTCGAGGCCGCCCAGGCCTTTATCGAATATCTGCTGCGACCCGAGGTGGCTGCGCGTCTGGCCAACTACAACTTCTACACCACGCCCAACGAGGCGGCGCTGGAGCTGGTCAACGATGCCCTGCGCGAACCGCCGGTGATGCCGGATTCGGCGGCGCGGGAGCGACTGCACTTCACCCCCTCGGTGAGTGGCGAGGAGCTGGAACTGCTGCAGGAACTCTGGAACGAGGCGCGCAGCCGCTAAGGTCACCGCCATCCACAGGGGATGCCGCCGACGGAGTGCTTGTCGGCGGTTTTCTTATGGTGAGTATCATGAGTCTTGATTGTTGTTATTATGCCGTTTTGGCCGGTAAAGTCGCGGCATGGTGTCAAATAAAGTTACCAGCAAGGGGTCGCCATGTCCGTCTCGTTCGAACGCGGTCACGCCGCATCATGGTATGCCGATACCGCCAATCCGACACCCGAACGCCCCGCCCTCGAGGGTGATATCGACTGTGATGTGTGCGTGGTGGGAGCCGGCTTCACGGGAATCTCAGCCGCCCTGCATCTGGCGGAGCGTGGGCTTTCGGTGGTGGTGCTGGAGGCGGTCAGGATCGGTTACGGTGCCTCGGGGCGTAATGGCGGCCAGATCGTCAACAGTTACAGCCGCGACATGGATGTGATCGAGACCAGGTACGGGGCCGAGACCGCCCGGGCCCTGGGCGACATGGCCTTCGAGGGCAACCGCATCATCCGCGAGCGCGTGGCCCGTTATGACATCGACTGCGATCTGCGCGACGGCAACCTCTTCGCCGCCTGTAACGGTCAACAGCTCAAGGGGCTGCGCGAGCATCAGGCGCTGTGGGAACGCTATGGCTACCGGGAGCTCGAGCTGCTGGAGGGTGAGGCGCTCAAGCGCGAAGTGATAAGCGACCGCTATACCGGTGTGTTGGTCGATCATGGCGGTGGCCACCTGCATCCACTCAACCTGGTGCTGGGCCAGGCGGCCGCCGTGGAGTCCCTGGGTGGACGTATCTTCGAGCACTCGCCGGTCACGGAGCTGAAGCATGGTGACCCGGCGGTGGTGTCGACCGCCAGGGGGCGGGTGCGTGCCGGGCGGGTGGTCATGGCCGGCAATGCCTATCTCAAGGGTGTGCTGCCGGAAATCGAGGGCAAGTCGATGCCCTGCGGTACCCAGATCATCACCACCGAGCCTCTGGGCGAGGAGAGGGCACGTGGGCTGCTGCCCAACGGCCTGGCGGTGGAAGACTGCAACTATCTCCTCGACTACTACCGCCTGACCCGCGACAACCGGCTGCTCTATGGGGGAGGGGTCAATTACGGCGGTAGCGACCCGGCAGATATCGAGAGTGTCATACGGCCCAAGCTGCTCAAGACCTTCCCCGAACTTGCCGACGTCGGGATCGACTACGCCTGGAGCGGTACCTTCCTGATGACCCTCAACCGGATGCCTCAGTTCGGGGTGATCAATGGCAATGTCTACTATGCCCAGGGCTACTCTGGCCACGGTGTGACCTGTACTCACCTGGCCGGCAAGCTGATCGCCGAAGTGATGCACGGTCAGGGAGAGCGCTTCGACGCCTTTGCCGGGCTGCCGCATCTGCCGTTCCCCGGTGGACGCCTGCTGCGGGTGCCGCTCTCCGCCCTGGGAGCCTGGTATTACCAGGCCCGTGACAAGCTCGGGCTCTGAGCCGTGATGTCGTCACGAGGGGCGCCGGGACCGACAGGGGTCGATAAGGTGAGAGGGTGTCAATACAGGCCCACGGTATTACCCTCGTCATCGATATCGATTCGGGTGGCAGCCGGCGAGGCGTTGAGCCCGGGCATGGTACGGATATCGCCGGCCAGGGCGTAGACGAAGCCGGCGCCGGCCGAGAGGCGCACCTCGCGTACCGGCAGGCGCCAGCCGTTGGGGGCGCCCAGCAGGCGTGCATCGTGAGACAGCGACATATGCGTCTTGGCGATGCACACCGGCAGCACGCCGTAGCCTCTTGCCTCCCAACTCGCCAGACGCTCCCGTATGCCCGGGGCGAAGTCGACGCCGTCCGCGCCATAGAGCCGGGTGGCGATGCGCTCGATCTTGTCCACCAGGGGCAGCTCATCGGGGTAGAGGTAGTGAAAGGCGTCGGTGTCAGCGGCGACCCCCTCCGTCGCCTCGACCAGCGCCTCGGCCAGCGCCACGGCTCCTTCACCGCCGTCGCGCACATGGGTGGAGAGTTCGGCGCGTACCCCCACCGAGGCACATAGCTCGCGAATGGCGGCCACTTCGCTCGGATGGTCCCCGGGGAAGGCGTTGATCGCCACGACCGGTGTCAGGCCATGGGCCCGCACGTTGTCGATCTGCTTGAGCAGGTTGGCGCCTCCCGCCATGACCTCTCCGGGGGCCTCGGCCAGCAGCGAGGTCGGCAGCGGCTGGCCGGGAATCACCCGGTGCTGGCCGCAGTGGTACTTCATGGCGCGCACCGTGACCACCAGCACCGCGGCGTCGGGGGTGAGCCCCGAGGCACGACACTTGATATTGAAGAAGCGCTCTCCCCCCATGTCGGCGCCGAAGCCGGCCTCGGTAACCACGAAGTCGGCGGCATGCAGGGCGATGCGGTCGGCGACGATGGAGGAGTTGCCGTGGGCGATATTGCCGAAGGGGCCAGCGTGGATCAGCGCCGGTGCATGCTCCAGGGTCTGCAGCAGGTTGGGCTTGAGTGCCTCCTTGAGCAGCACCGTCATCGCACCGGCGGCGCCGATCTGCTCGGCGGTGACCGGCTCGCCGTCGCGGTCGAGCCCCACGATCAATCGCCCCAGTCGTTTCCGCAGGTCGGCCAGCGAGTCGGCCAGCGCCAGCACCGCCATCACCTCCGAGGCGGCGGTGATCTCGAAGCCCCCCTGACGAGGCACGCCGTCGCCGCGACCGCCGAGGCCCAGCACCAGGTGGCGAAGCGCTCGGTCGTTGAGGTCGATCACCCGCTGCCAGCAGATGTCCCGAGGGCTGAGCTCCGGTGCGAGGCGGTGATGCAGATGGTTGTCGACCATGGCCGCCAGCAGATTGTGTGCCGCGGCGACGGCATGCAGGTCACCGGTGAGATGCAGGTTGATGCGCTCCATGGGCAGCACCTGGCTGTGGCCGCCGCCGGTGGCGCCACCCTTGAGCCCGAGGGTCGGCCCCATGGAGGGTTGGCGCAGGGCCACCGCCGCGCAATGGCCAAGGCGCTGGAGTCCCTGCACCAGGCCGATGGCGGTGGTGGTCTTGCCTTCACCGGGGGGCGTCGGTGTCATCGAGGTGACGACGACATAGCGCCCGCGAGGAGACTCGGCCAGTGCCGTCATGGCCGTAAGGTCGATCTTGGCGATGCCGCGCCCGTAGGGCTCCACCGCCTCGCCGGGCAGGCCCAGGCGGTGCGCGATCTCCTCGATGGGCCAGAGCCGTGCCGCCCTGGCGATGCTCAGGTTGTCGTTGGGTTGCGCGGGGGTGGGGTCGGTCGCTTGGGTCGGCATGGCGATTGCTCCTGGGGAAACGCCGGTCGTCGGGTTCAGTATTGTCCGCCTCTTTCGCTTCTCTTACCTGGCGACGTCGAGGGTCTATGGCTCAGCGACACGGTGATCGTGATTGTCACTCGCTTGCCCGAAACGACGAGGATAGGCTATCTCTGATGTCCAAGCGTCATCGCCTGCCTTTCGGGAGCCAGTGAGTATGTCAACCACCGCCGTGGCAGGTTGCCACTACAATATCGGGTTTCTGCTGCTGCCGGGCTTCTCTCAGCTCGCCTTCGCCTCGGCCCTGGAGCCACTGCGGATGGCCAACCATCTGGCCGGCCACCGGCTCTATACCTGGCACCTGGTGAGTCATGATGGGGGTGAGGTGCATGCCAGCAACGGCCTGGCCACGCTGGTGGACCAGGCGCTGGAGCCGATGCCGGCCCTGGACCTGATGCTGGTGTGCAGTGGGGTAGGAGTGCAGGCGCACTGCGAACGTCCGGTGCTCACCTGGTTGCGCCGCCTGGCCGAGCGCGGCACCCCGCTGGGAGCGCTGTGCACCGGTAGCTATGTGCTGGCGATGGCGGGGCTGCTCGACGGCTACCGCTGTACCCTGCATTGGGAGCATATCGGGAGCCTACACGCGGCGCGGCGCTTTCCCGCCGTGACCTTCTCCTCGCAACTCTTCGTCATGGATCGCGACCGCTTCACCTGCTCGGGGGGGATTGCCCCGCTGGACATGATGCTCAACCTGATTGGTCGCCAGCAGGGCCTCGGCCTGGCCGAGGCGATTGCCGAGGAGTTCATTCATGAGCGCATTCGCGGGGTCGACGACCGTCAGCGCACCCCACTGCGGGTGCGTCTGGGGCATAGCCACCCCAAGCTGGAGGAGGTGGCCACCCTGATGGAGGCCAACCTGCAGGAGCCGCTGGCACTGGATGAGCTGGCGCGTTATGCCGGCCTGTCGCGGCGTCAGCTGGAGCGGCTGTTCCAGCGCTATGTGGAGGTGCCTCCGCTGAAGTACTACCTGGCCCTGCGCCTGGCTCGGGCGCGACTCCTGCTGCTGCAGACCGATATGCCGATCACCGAGGTGGCGCTGGCCTGTGGTTTCATTTCGCCGCCTCACTTCACCAAGTGCTATCACGACCACTTCGGCCACTCGCCGAGCGGCGAGCGCAAGCGGCGGGCGCTGCGCCAGGCCGAGTTGACGATATCCCACGAACGGAGTCTGGAGGAGTAGGCCGCTCAACTGCGTGGTCGCTCGCCCAGCGGGTCGTATAGCGCCCGGTAGCCCACGGCGGCCACGCGCATGGAGTAGTGCTCGCCGAAGTACTCCAGCAGCAGTCGACGGCCCTCTTCGGCATAGGCCCTGGGCAGATAGCCCAGCGCGATATTGCACTCGAGCGAGGGGCCCCAGGCGATGCTGGTGGTATAGGAGCGCCGTCCCAGGGTATCCACCGGCACCTCACCGCTCTCGGGGTCGAGCAGTGGTGCCTGGCCGACCGGAAAGCGCGGTATGCCACTGCTGTCGTGGTGATCCTCCATCACCAGGGTGCAGAGGGTAGCCGGCTGATGCTCTCGACCACGTTGCTCGAGATGGGCGCTCTTGCCGTGGAACTCTGCACTCTTCACCTTGGGGCGGGCCAGGCCCGCCTCCAGGAGGTTGTAGTCGGTGAGCAGGTCGACATTCTGGAGGCGCAGGCTCTTCTCCAGGCGACGGCTGTTGGCGTAGGTGTCTATCCCCACCGGCGTGACGCCGGCCTCGAACAGTCGGTCCCAGAGCGCCAGCCCGTAGCTGAAGGGGACGTATAGTTCCCAACCCTGCTCACCCACATAGGAGATTCGGAAGGCCCAGACCGGCAGGCCCTGGACACGGATCTCGCGGGTGGTGGCGAAGGGGAGGTGGACATCGTCCAAGGCCTCTGGCAGATCGGCGAGTGCCTGCAGGGTGCGTCGGGCGTTGGGGCCCCACAGACCCAGGGTGGCCAGGCCGTCGGTGCGGTCCTCCAGGTGCCAGCGGCTCAGTCCCCACTCCTCGCCATGGCGGATGATCCACATCAGGTCGCGGTGGCCGGTATCGCCACCACAGATCACCCGCCAGCCGTTCGGCGCCAGGCGCACGATGGTGAGGTCGGAATGCACGCCGCCGGCGTCGTCGAGGAAGTGGGTGTAGACCCCCTTGCCGATGGGGGTGTCGCCACCGATGCGCGCCACCGATAGACGCTCCAGCAGTGCCTCGGCATCGTGTCCCGAGATATCGTAGATGGCGAAGTGGGAGAGATTGACCATGCCCACGTCATCGCTCATGGCGAGCTGCTCGGCATTGGCGACACGCCAGAAGTGGCGGGCATCCCATTCGGCGGGGCGCTCCGGGACTCGTTCCAGATAGGCGGCCAGACGCGTTTCGTTGGCGGCATAGCCGTGGGCGCGCTCCCAGCCAGCGGCCTCCATGAAGTAGCCCCCCAGCTCCTGCTCCCTCGACCAGAAGGGGCCGCGCCTGAGATTGCGGCCGCTGGCGAAGGGCTCCCGGGGGTGTACCGGCGGGTCGTAGATCTTCTGGGCGATCTCCCGGCAGCGTCCATGGACGTGGTGCGGGGTCTTCTGCACCGGATAGAAGCGAGCGATATCGACGCTGCAGGGGTCCATGTCGGGCCGGCCCCGGGTGATCCACTCGGCCAGCAGCTTGCCCATGCCAGGGGCGTCCTTGACCCAGACCGCCTCGCAGAACCACAGGCCGCGGGTTTCCGGCGACTCGCCTACCAGCGAGCCACCGTCGGAGGTGACCGAGAGCAGGCCGTTGAAGGAGTGCTTCTCGTCCAGCCCCAGTTCGCCGAGCACCGGAGTGAGCGCCATGGCGCGCTCCAGCGCCTCGGCGACCTGGTCGATCTCCAGGTCGCGCATCGAGGGGGAGAGCCGGGCCCGGTGGCGATCGAGGATGGCATGCGGCTCCACCAGGCGTGGTTCCCTCGGCTCATAGTAACCCAGTTCGAGCTGACCGCCCTCGGTGCTGGCCGGGTCACCGGTATCGCGCAGATAGGCGGAGTTGCCCTGGTCGCGCAGCAAGGGGTAGCCGATCTCCTTGCCACTGCCGGCGAAGGTGTCGAAGGGACCGAAGAAGATCAGCGGGTGTTCCAGTGGCATCAGCGGCAGGGCGGCGCCGCCCATGGCAGCGGGAATCGGTCCCCAGATACCGGCGGTAACGATCACCAGAGGCGTCGAGACATAGCCCTTCAGCGTCTCGACGCCGTGAACCCGTCCATCGCGGACATCGATATCCAGCGCCGGGGTCTCGGCGAAGGCGTGCAGATGGCCGCTGGCAACGGCCTTCTCGATCAGCTCGCCGGCAACGCGCTGGGAGCGTGGTACCACCAGCCCGGCGTCGGGATCCCAGAGGGCGCCGAGCACCAGGTCGCGCTCCAGCAGCGGGAAGCGTGCCACCGTCTCGTCGGCATCGATCATGCAGGCGTGGGTACCGAATGCCTTGCCCGAGGCGACCTTGCGCTGGAGCTCGGCCAGGCGCGCGTCGTCGCCGACCCTTGCGATCTCCAGCCCGCCGGACTTGTGATAGTGGCCCATTGCTTCAAAGAAGCGCTGGCTGTAGGTGGTGGTATAGCAGCTCAGGCGGTCGTGGGAGGTCATGTAGCAGAAGTCGGAGGCGTGAGCGGTGGAGCCGACGTCCGAGGGCAGGGCGGCGGTCTCCAGACCCACCAGATTGGTCCAGCCCAGCTCGATGAGGTGGTGGACCACCGAGGCACCGACGATGCCGCCCAGGCCGATGATCACCGCGTCTGCCTGCGAGGGTAGGGTTGCCATGGTCAACCTCCTGAGAGCACCTGAGTTTCTGCCAGCATAAGGCAGCCCCGGCAGGTCACGCTGTCCCGCGACGACGCCTCCTTGTCCGCTGGCGACAGGCTGCCGCCGGGGCTGTCGCCTACGGCTAAGAGTGGGCCGCCCATGGCGAGATGGGTGGCCCCGGTCGGGTCTAGTGTCGAAGGCATGGGGCCGGCGCGGGGCCGGTACCTGTCACAGCGACCCATGAGGTGAGCGTCATGTCCCAGGTCATCGAAAGCGTCGAGCACGCCCGGGAAGCACCGGAGATTCTGCTCTATCCGCGTATCCGCAAGTCACCCTTCTTCTATGCCTCGCGGCGCCATGGGGTGCGAAAATATAGTGTCTACAATCACCACTATCATCCACGGCTCTATACCGACCCCGTGGACGAGTACTGGGCCCTGGTGCAGGGTGTGACCCTGTGGGATGTCGGGGTCGAGCGCCAGATCGAGATATCGGGGCCCGATGCCTTCGCCTTCACCCAGCGGTTGGTTCCCCGTGACATGCGCCACTGCCAGGTCGGGCAGTGCAAGTATGTCTTCGTCACCGGCCCCGATGGTGGCATCCTCAATGACCCGGTGCTGCTGCGCATCGAGGAGAACCGCTTCTGGCTGTCGCTGGCCGATAGCGACATCCTGTTGTGGTGCCAGGGGCTTGCCGTCAACTCGGGACTCGATGTCACCCTGCGCGAGGTGGATGTGGCACCGGTGCAGGTCCAGGGCCCCAGGGCCAAGGCGGTGATGGTGGACCTGTTCGGCGAAGCCGTGCTGGCGATGCCCTACTATCACCTGATGGAGGCGGAGCTCGACGGCATGTCGGTGGTGATCTCGCGCACTGGCTATTCGGGCGAGGTCGGCTACGAGATCTATCTGCGCGAGGCCAGTCGCTTCGGCGAGGCCCTGTGGCAGCGCGTGTTCGAGGCCGGACGTCCCCACGGCATGCAGGTGATCGGCCCCTGCCATATCCGTCGTATCGAGGGGGGGATCCTCGCCTTCGGCTGCGACATCTGGTACGACACCAACCCCTTCGAGGTGGGAATGGGATACGACTGGATGGTGGACCTGCGCGGGGATGATGACTTCATCGGTCGTTCCGCCCTGGAGCGCATCAAGGCCGAAGGAGTATCGCGCAAGCTGGTGGGGGTGGAGATCGACGGGCCTAGCGTGGGCTACTTCATCGATGGCAGCATGATCGACGTCTTCCCGGTCTTCACACCGGGCGGCGAGCGTATTGGTCAGGTCACCTCGGCCACCCGCTCGCCGCGCCAGGAGCGCAATATCGGCTATGCCATGGTACCCATCGAGCATGCCGAGCTGGGTACGGAACTACGGATCGAGGCCAATACCGGACTGCAGGATGCCGTGGTCGTGGAGAAGCCCTTCCATGATCCGACCAAGACCATTCCCAAGGAGTAAGAACATATGACGTCGATCCGCTTCGAGCTGATGCCCCTCGTCGGCATGCAGGAAGCGGCGCTATCCCTGCCCGCAGGCGCCACGGTCACCGTGACCTGCTCACCACGCCACGGCCTCGAGAGGACCCTCGAGGCCACCGAGTGGTTGGTCGATAGAGGGTTTTGCGTGGTGCCGCATCTGGCGGCCCGACGGGTACGGGATAGCGCCCACCTGGAGTCGCTGCTGGAGCGCCTGGTGGCCCTGGGTGTCGATGATATCTTCGTGGTGGGTGGCGATGGAGAGAGCCCGCTGGGCGACTACTCCCATGGCCTCGCTCTGCTCCAGGCCATGGAGGGCCTGGCACAACGGCCGGCGCGGGTGGGGGTTCCCGTCTATCCCGAGGGGCATCACGCCATCGACGGGGATGCCCTGGAGCGTGACCTCGTCGCCAAGGCGTCTCTGGCCGACTATGCCGTGACCCAGCTCTGCTTCGAGGCCGAGCCGCTGCTGGCCTGGCGCAGGCGTCAGTCACGGCTCGGGCTTGCCCTGCCGGTCTATGCCGGCATCCCCGGGGTGATGGAGCCCAAGCGGCTGCTGGCCATCGCCATGCGTCTGGGTCTGGGGCCCTCGATGCGTGCCCTGCGTCGCCAGTCGGGCTGGCTGAGACGACTGTTGAGCCCTTCGGACTTTCGTCCCGATGCCCTGCTGGAGAAGGTGGAGCCGCTTCTCGGTGATGGCGTCGACGGTTTCATCGGCCTGCACGTCTATACCTTCAATCGGGTCGAACCCACCCAACGTTGGCTGGAGGCGCGTCTGCGCCTGATGGCCGGCCGGCCAGAGTCGACGTCGTCTGTGGCTGATCCCGTCACCTCGGCCGGCGAACCCCTGGGCTGAGATTGAATGTTTCTTTCTGGCGACAGGTGGGGAAGCTCTGTGGAAGTCGTCGCCGCTGCCGCCTCGAGGGTACTCCTCGCCCTATACTGTGCCGGGTCGGGCAGCGCCGGATCGCGCTTCCCCTCTCATCGCCGCATGCCATTCGGGTCACGCTCGCCTTGAGCCCGAAAGTGTTTTCAGTGAATGGTATTCCGCTCTTATCAGGAGATGACAGATGAGCAAGACGTCGATCGTTGTCGGCGCGACGCTGGCCGTGCTGGGGATCGGGGGGCTGGCGTTCGGGGCCTGGCAGGTCCAGCAGCCACGTGGGCCGGTGTATGCCGAGATCCTGGCGGTCGAGCCCGTGACCCGAACCGTGGAGCGGCCTCGAGAGGTCTGCGAGGACGTTGAGCGGGTAGTGAGCGAGGAAGTCCCGGTCGAGGTGCCGGTTCAGGTTCCGGTGGAAGCGCCGACCCCGTCCGGTGCGGCGGCCAGCCGCGACCCTCACCGCATCGTCGGCAGTGCCGCCGGCGCTCTCGTCGGAGGACTGCTGGGCAATCAGGTCGGTGGTGGCAGCGGCAAGAAGATCGCCACCGTGGCGGGTGCCATCGGCGGCGCCCTGGCCGGACGAGAGGTTCAGGAGCGCGTCGAGGCGAGCCAGCATGTCCAGGCCGGTGGCCAGGTGCAGTACGAGACCCGCTATGAGACGCGTTACGAGACCCGCCAGCGGGTGGTGGTCGAGGAAGAGTGCCGGACGGTCGTGGAACAGCATGAGGAGTCGCAGGGCTATGAGGTCACCTACCGCCTCGATGGCGAGGAGCTGTCTCGGCGCCTGGAGACGCCTCCCCAGGCCGAACGTCTGCCGGTGATCGATGGCGAGGTGCAGTGGCAGGCCGAGTCCGACGCCACGGCCGAGGCATCCACCGAGGTGTGAGCCAAGGGCGCTGCCGCGGCACGGTGTGTCACGCTCCCACCAGGCCCTATCTATCGTTCAGTAACCATACCGCCCCCGAGCGAAAGGCTCGGGGGCGGTATGGTGTATCCAGGTGCCAGGGAGCTGGCCTGAGGGGTCAGGTCATCAGTATGCCCAGGGCGAGGAAGCCCAGGGTGGTCACCAGTGCCCCGATCAGGGCGTAGGGGATCTGCGTCAGCGCATGTTGCATCGGCTGACAACCGCTGCCCTGGGAGGAGAGCACCGAGGAGTCGGAGAAGAAGCAGGCGTGGCTGCCAAAGCTCGAGGCGGAAAGCAGGGCACCGACCACCAGCGGCAACGGGGCGCCCATGCTCTGCGCGATGGGGACCACGATGGGGATCGAGATCACGAACACCCCCCATGAGGAGCCGGTGGCAAACACCACGACGGCCATGGAGAGGAAGACGATGGCCGGCAGCATGGCGACCGTCAGATAGGGGGTAAGAGAGTCGATCATGAACGCCGTCATGCCGAGCTGGTCGTTGATCTCGCGAAGCACGAAGCCGACGGCGACGATGGCGAGCGGCAGCATCATGGTCCTGAAGCCGTCCATGATCGCATCCATCAGCGTGGCGAAGGTGGCCAGTCGCTGGATCAGGTAGAGCAGGATGGTAAACATGATGGCCACGATCACGCCCTTGAGAAGGTCGATCTCGAACCAGGCGCTGGCGCCGATCAGTACCGCCATCGGCAGCAGGAAGTTCATCACGCCGACCCATGGCCGCGTGATGGGCACATCATCCTCCCCGA
Organism: Halomonas icarae; assembly: GCF_009901955.1. Taxonomy (GTDB): domain Bacteria; phylum Pseudomonadota; class Gammaproteobacteria; order Pseudomonadales; family Halomonadaceae; genus Halomonas; species Halomonas icarae. The sequence goes on from NZ_WUTS01000001.1 coordinate 650,051, forward strand.
GCGCGACCTCCGGGGCGTTGTCGGGGATCGGCTGGCCGTTTCTGGCACGCTCCTCGGCGGCCTTCATCGGGCCGATATCGGGCATGATGCCGATGGCGACGAGCAGGACCAGTCCCATGGCCACCCAGCCATAGAGCATGAACGGGATCGACTGGATATAGAGCCACATTCCCGGGCCATCGGTGGCACCGTTGGTTTCGAGTAGCTCGGCGAAGTAGACCGCCCAGGTGGAGATCGGTACCAGAATACAGACGGGAGCCGCCGTCGAGTCGACGATATAGGCCAGCTTTTCCCGGGAGACACCGAATCGATCGGTGAGTCGCTTCATGGCGGCCGAGGTGGCCAGCGCATTGAGGTAGTCGTCGATGAAGATCAGTACGCCCAGCGTGGCGGTACTCAGCAACGACTGGCGGCGAGTCTTGACCAGCCGCGTCATGAAGTGACTGAAGCTCAGGGTGCAGCCCGACTTTTCCAGCATGGCAATGAAGCCACCCATCAGGCCGCACACCAGGATCAGCCAGGCGATGGTCTCATCCATCATGACCGCCATGGAGATGTCGGACAGCTCGCCGATGAAGTCGTCGGGTTGCAGCATGATCAGCCCCGAGAGGGCGCCGATGGCCAGCGCCTCCAGGGTGCGGTGGGTCGCGATGGCGACCACCAGCACGATCAACGACGGGACGAGGCTGATCCAGCCGAATGGCGTGCCGGGCTCATGGTTGAGGGTCAGGCCCCCGACCGTGAGCAACAGGGCAGTGACCAGGGCGAAGGTCTTGCCGGTACCGCGGCGGTCCGGCAGGGAAGGGGAGAAGGGGTGGCGCGCGGCCTGGTTGGAGCTCATGGGATTACCTCCCGGTCGGCAGTAGGGCGACGGGTCGACGTTGCTGTTGTGGTTGTCTCTCGTCGGAGCGGAAGAGAGTTAGACGTGACGCAGGTACCAGTCGATTTCCAGCTGACTGACCTCTTGCATGGCTTGGCTGCGCTCGACACGCCGATTGGCCAGAAAGACCGTCAGAAAGTCCTGGCCCAGTGCCTCGCGCAGCGACTCGCTCTCCTCGAGCAGGTCAAGGGCCTGGCGCCAGCTGTTGGTCAGGCTGGGGGCGAACTGATCGTAGGCGTTACCGGTCACCGCCGGGGGAGGCGTGAGCTCTCCGGCGATGCCATGCTCGATACCGGCGAGCAGGGCGGCCAGCAGCAGGTAGGGGTTGGCATCGGCACCCGCCACGCGGTGCTCCAGGCGCCGGGCGGCGTTGGGGCCGGAGGGAATGCGAATCGCCACCGAGCGATTGTCGAAGCCCCAGGTGGGGGTCATGGGCACATAGAGTCCCGGCTGGAAGCGTCGGAAGGAGTTCAGGTTCGGGGCGAACAGCGCCACGCTGGCCGGCATCTGCTCGAGTAGTCCGGCAACGGCATGCTTGAGGGTCGTGCTGCCCAGCACATCGCCATCGGCGGCGGCGAAGACGTTGTCGCCTGAGTCGTCGAGCAGGCTGATATGCACGTGGGTGCCGTTGCCCGCCTCCAGACCATAGGGCTTGGCCATGAAGGTGGCCTCGAAACCGTGATGCTGTGCCACCCCCTTGATCAGACGCTTGAGCAGCACCGCGGCGTCGCAGGCGGCCAGGACGTCGGGTCCATGCTTCAGGGTGATCTCGAATTGCCCCGGCGCACACTCCTTCAACATGGTGTCCAGCGGCAGCTGCTGCGCCTCGGCGGCAGCCTGTACGGCCTCCAGGAAGTCGGCATATTCGTCGAGCTCGTTTACCGAGTAGAGCTGACTCTGGCTGGCACGCTCACCGGTAACGGGAGAGCGTGGGGGCTGGATCATCCCCCCCTCGGCCCGTTCGCGGTCGACCAGGTAGAACTCCATCTCCACGGCCACGACCGGGGTCAGCCGGCGAGCCTCCAGGCGCTTCAGTTGGCGCTCCAGCACATGCCGCGGCTCGGCGAAGAAGCCGCTACCGTCGGCTTCCTCCATGGCCATCAGCAGTTGTGCCTGGCGTCCCTGGCGCCGCCAGGGCGTGGGCATCAGGGTGCCCGGGAGGGGGCGGCAGACACGATCGGCGTCCCCGCTGTCCAGGCCCAGGCCGGTCTCCTCGACGGTGTTGCCGAGAATATCAAGAGCGAACACCGAGGCGGGCAGGTTGATGCCCTGGGTGTAGGCCTTTTCGAGATTCTCTCGTGACACTCGCTTGCCGCGCAACACGCCATTGAGGTCGCTGATCAGCAGGTCGATGCTGGTGATCTCGGGATGCTGCTCGAGAAAGGTGTTCGCTTCGTCGGCATTGGGAGCGGTCATGTTGGCACCTGTTGTGTTGTCGTCGTGTTCATTTTTCAGACCGGCGACCGCTGTTGTCAAATTTTATATACCGTATAGATCGAGCCTTTAGTCGAATAAAACAATAAAATTCTTATTAAATGGTTTTAAAAACATGATGTTGTATTGAATTTGCGCGCCTGGGTGTTGGGTGGTAGCTTGTTGATGAAAGAGCAACACTCATCCCGCTGGTGAGAATTCTCGACTCGTCCTGAATAACACTCAACCAGCATGACGAATCAGAGGTCGCATGATGACGATGAAGAGACACCCCTATGCCGGCGATGGCAGCCATACCACGAGTTATTATGCTGCCTCTGCCAATCCTGCACCGGAGCGGCCCGAACTTGTCGGTGACCACCGGATCGATGTCTGTATCGTCGGTGCGGGTTACAGCGGCCTCTCGACCGGTCTGCATCTGGCGGAAAAGGGCTACAAGGTTGCCATCATCGAAGGCGCGCGAGTCGGCTGGGGGGCATCGGGGCGCAATGGCGGTCAGATCGTCAATGGGTTGAATGCCAGCCTGCAGACGATCAAGAAGCGCTACGGCCAGGATACGGCGACCTTCGTAGCCGGCCTGGTGCAGGAGGGGGGCGAGATCATCCGCGAGCGGGTGCGCACCTATGACATTCAGTGCGACCTGAAGGAGAGAAACATCTTCACCGGCCTGACCGGCGCCCACATGAAAGAGCTGGAAGAGCGCATGAATCTGTGGGCCAGCTACGGTATCAAGAACCAGGAGATGCTGGACAAGGAACAGCTGCGCGAGCATGTGAACTCCGATCTCTATGCCGGAGGCTTGATCGATCATTCCGGGGGGCATATGCATCCGCTGAACCTGGCCCTGGGTGAGGCGGCGGCGTTCGAGCGTAACGGTGGGGTGATCTACGAGATGTCGCCGGTGGTCGAGGTGGATCACGCCTCGCCACAGCCGGTGGTCAGAACCGCCAAGGGCTCCATGACCTGTCAGACCCTGGTCCTGTGCGGGAATGCGTACCTGGGCAAGGTGGTACCGACGCTGACCTCGCGGGTAATGCCGGTCTCCACGCAGGTAATGGCGACCGAGCCGCTGGGCGAGGAGCGGGCTCACGACCTGCTGCCGACCGATGCATGCGTCGAGGATATCCGCTATATCCTCGACTACTACCGCCTGTCGGGCGACAAGCGGCTGCTGTTCGGTGGTGGCACGGTCTATGGAGGCTCGGACCCCCGCGATATCAAGGCCAAGCTTGAGCGGAACATGGACAAGGTGTTTCCGCAGCTCAAGGGAGTCAAGATCGACTACGCCTGGAGCGGTAACTTTGCCCTCTCGTTCAGCCGCGTGCCACAGATGGGACGCATCGGCGATAATACCTACTTTGCCCATGGATACAGCGGACATGGCGTCACCGGGTCACATACCTTCGGACGTATCCTCTCCGAGGCGATCGACGGTGACCTGACCCGGTTCGATGTCTTCGAGAAGGTGCCATGGCTCCCGTTCCCGGGCGGGCGTCTGCTCCGCGTGCCCTATTCGGTGATGGGGTCATGGTGGTACGGCCTGCGCGACAGGCTCGGTGTCTGATATTCGAGGAGCGCTCCCGGCGTGACCTCGCCGGCCAGCAACCTCTGATCGACGCCGGGTGTCGATGAGAGGGAACAACCCTGAGGAGAATCTCATGCAAAACCGTCCCCTGGTGGCAGTGATCGCCTGTCGTCGTGAGGTCGAGGGTCATCCGGCCCATATGGTGACCGACAAGTATCTGACGGCACTGCGCACCTACGGGCTGGACCCGGTGGTGTTGCCGGTATGGGAAGATACCGACCCCGACCATGCCCGGCGATTGCTGTCCCACTTCGATGGCCTGCTGCTGACCGGCAGCCATACCAACGTGGAGCCCGCACGCTACGGCGCCAAGAGGGCGCCGGAGAATACCCGTAATGACAAGGACCGTGATGCCGCGGCCATGGCCTGGCTGCCGGCCAGCCTGGAGCGAGGCATGCCCCTGCTGTGTATCTGCCGCGGCTTTCAGGAGCTCAATGTGGCCTTCGGCGGCACGCTTTATCAGGCGGTGCAGAATCAGCCAGGCAAGCTCGACCACCGTGAGCCCGAGGGCGATGCCGAGCAGCAGTATGCGCCGACCCATGAACTCTCCATCGAGCCGGGTGGGGTGCTGGCCGGCCTCTATCCCGAGCGCGGTGCCCGGGTCAATTCGCTTCATCAGCAGGGCATCGACCGGCTTGGCGATGGCCTGAGCGTCGAGGGCGTCGCGCCGGATGGTCTGATCGAGGCCATTTCCGTGCGTGATGCCAGTGCCTTCGCGCTGGGGGTCCAGTGGCACCCGGAGTGGCAGCCCACCAGCCATCCCCTGTACGACGCCATCTTCCAGGGCTTCGCCGCGGCCTGCGTCAACTCGCGCTAGTCACTATGAGAAGCAGGCTGGCGCGATGTCGCAAGCCTCACATGCACCAAGCTAACATTCGCCAATTCACAGAGCCCGCGGCCATGGCCGCGGGCTCTGTGGTTCTATTGGAGGTTCCATTGGAGGTTCTAGGGGGATGGCGCCAGAGTCGTTATCGGGACGCCTGGTCCGGGAGGTCGATGGCTGTCTGGGCAGTGGCGGGCTGTCGCTCGGGACGCCTGCCGACGACCAGCAGGGTACCCAGCAGTATCAGGGCGCCGACCGCCAGTCCCAGCCACCAGCTGATGCCGTAACCGACCGCCAGGTTGCCGAAGATCAGCGCCACCGCCCCCACCAGCAGGGCATAGGGAAGCTGGGTGCGGACATGCTCGACCAGATCGCAGCCACTGGCCATGGCGGAGAGCAGGGTGGTATCTGCCAGCGGCGAGCAGTGGTCTCCCCAGACCGCGCCGGCAAGCACCGACGCCACCGAGGCGTAGAGGATGGGCATGCCTTCCGCCGTGCCGTTCATGCCGTTCTGCTCCAGCACGGCCCAGGCCAGGGGCACGACCAGCGGCATCATGATGCCCATCACGCCCCAGGAGGAGCCGGTAGCGAAGGCCGTAAAGCCGGCCAGCACGAAGATCACCGCGGGCAGCCATGCCGGGCTGAGGCTCTCCCCGAGGGCCGCCACCAGGAAGTCGCTGGTCTGCAGCGAGGCGTTCACGTTGGCCAGTGCCCACGCCATCATCAGGATGGTGATCGGCAGCAGCATCGACTTGACGCCCTCGAACCAGTAGTGGCTGGTCTCGGTCATGGCCATCAGGCGCTGGGCCTGGGTCATGATGACGGCGACCACGCAGGAAGCCAGGGAGCCCCACATCATCGAGCTGAAGGAGTCGCCCTCGCCGAAGATGTCGCGCAGTGAGTGGGAGCCGGGCCCCAGGGCCTCGAGGCCGGTGGTATAGATGCCGCCGAGGGTGATGGCGGCAAGCACCAGCATCGGCACGATGGCGTTCATGGCCCGAATCGGGATATTGGGCTTGGTGTTGATCTCCGCCTCCTCGACGATCGCCTCGCGGTCGCTCAGGGTGGTGCGACGGCCGCCCGCGTCGAGGGCTCGACGCTCGGCGGTGAGCATTGGACCGAAGTCGCGACCCAGCCAGGTGGTCATGAACACGAAGGTCAGGGCCAGGATCGGGTAGGCGTTGTAGGGAATGGCGTTGACGAATACCGAGTAGGCCGACTCGTTCCAGTCACTGATGTTGCTCATCGCCTCGCTGATCAGCCCCACCTGAAAGCCGATCCAGGTGGTCACCAGCATGATGGCGGAGACCGGAGCCGCGGTGCTGTCGATGATATAGGCGAGCTTGGCCCGGGAGACCGCCATCTTGTCGGTGATCGCGCGCATGGTGTTGCCCACGATCAGCGCGTTGGCGTAGTCATCAAAGAAGATTGCGATCCCCAGCAGGAAGGTCGAGGTCTGCGCCTGGCGTCGCCCGCGTATGACCCTAGAGATGCGCTGGGCGATACCCTGGGTGCCGCCGTTGCGGGAGACGATGCCCACCATGCCGCCGATCAGCAGGCAGAACAGCACGATCGACATGTGCTCACTGTCGCTGGCGGCCTCCAGGACATGCACATTGACCGAGTCGCCGAAGGCGCTGGAGAGCGCGCCGAAATCCATGCCGTGCATGATCCAGCCGCCCAGCAGGATGCCGACGAAGAGTGCCAGGATCACCTGGCGAAACGCCAGCGCCAGGACGATCGCCACCAGGGCCGGCAGCAGCGATAGCCAGGCGGGAATCGCCGTCAGCGTCTCGCTGGCCAGCGTGCTCCCGGTGGCATCCACCAGCTCGAGGCTGGCGGCGCTGTCGTTCAGGGTGAGCCCCTCGACCAGGGCGCTGGCGCCATCGTCACCGACCACCTCGAAGGTCCGGTCGTCGAGGCGCAGTGTGACGGGACCTTCGGGGAGCTCTTCCAGGGTCAGATCGAAGGCGACGCCCTGCAGGATCGTTTCGGGCGCACTGAGTGTTGCCGCCTGACTGGGCAGTGCGCCGAGACAGAGTGTCAGTAGTAGGGCCAGACGCATCGTCCAGCTGCTCAGGATCGTGGTCATGTTCGCTCCGGATACTTGTAGTTGATGGCGCCGAGCGAGTGTGCCAGGCGTCAATGAAAAATGACCTAGAGGGGTGGGAGCGTCAAGGTGTTTGTCATAACTTTAGTAGAATGTCGATTTTTTTACATATCAATATCTTCATATAAAACATATGGTTAATAAGCGTTTTTCGGCATGTTTTGGAAAAGGGTTGGCAGATCCGGTAGGGGAGGGTATGTTGATTAAACAATAACATCTTCCACCATCGATCCCGGAGGGCTTCGTCATGTCAGCCTCGAAGACTGGCCAGCTGCAGCGCCTCGACCGCGCGCATCATCTGCACCCGTTCACCGACTTCAAGTCTCTGGGGGAGGAGGGCAGCCGCATCATCGAGCGCGCCGAGGGCGCCTATATCATCGACTCCGAGGGCAATCGCATCCTCGATGGCATGGCGGGGCTGTGGTGTGTCAATCTCGGTTATGGTCGTGAGGAGCTGGTCGCGGCCGCCACGGAGCAGATGCATCAGCTGCCCTACTACAACAACTTCTTCAAGACCACCCACCCACCGGCTGTGCAGCTGGCGGAAAAGCTGGTCTCGCTGGCGCCCGAGCATATGAATCGTGTCTTCTTCACGGGCTCCGGCTCCGAGGCGAACGACACGGTGCTGCGCATGGTGCGTCGCTACTGGGCGCTGAAGGGCAAGCCCGAGAAGCAGTGGGTCATCGGTCGTGAGAACGGCTACCATGGCTCCACCGTGGCCGGCATGAGCCTTGGCGGCATGGCACCCATGCATGAGCAGGGGGGGCCCTGCGTGCCGGGCATCACCCATGTGCGACAGCCCTACTGGTTCGGCGAGGGGCGACCGGCGGGGCAGGACCCGAACGACTTCGGTATCGAGTGTGCCGCGGCCCTGGAGGCGAAGATCCGCGAGCTGGGTGAGGAGAATGTAGCGGCCTTTATCGCCGAGCCGGTGCAGGGGGCCGGTGGTGCCATCATTCCGCCGCAGAGCTACTGGCCGGCGGTGAAGGCGGTGCTCGACAAGTACGACATCCTGCTGGTGGTCGATGAGGTCATCTGTGGCTTCGGCCGCCTGGGGGAGTGGTTCGGTAGTGTCCATTATGATCTCACGCCTGATCTGATGCCGATCGCCAAGGGGCTCTCCTCGGGCTATCTGCCCATCGGTGGGGTGCTGGTCGGGGATCGCGTGGCCGATACCCTGATTGAAGAGGGGGGCGAGTTCTTCCACGGCTTCACCTACTCGGGACACCCCGCCTGTGCGGCGGTGGCGCTCAGGAATCTGGAGTTGATGGAGGCCGAGGGTGTGGTCGAGCGGGTGCGTGACGACCTGGGGCCCTATCTGGCCCAACGCTGGGGAGAGCTTGGCGACCATCCGCTGGTCGGCGAGGCGCGCTCGCTTGGGCTGGTGGGAGCCCTTGAGCTCGTGGATCCCGAGACCGGTGAGCGCTTCGACAAGGCGCTGGGGGCAGGCAACCTGTGCCGCGACCATAGTTTCGCCTCGGGGCTGGTCATGCGTTCTGTGGGCGATACCATGATCATCTCGCCCCCCCTGGTGATCAGTCACGAAGAGATCGATGAGCTGGTCGACAAGGCGCGCGCCGCCCTGGACGCTACCCAGCGTCAGCTGGCTGTCACCACAACCGACAAGATCAAGGAGAGCCTGACGTGAGTGATTCCGAGATGCTCAAGAACGAAATGCCCCAGACCCTGGCCGGCTGGCGCCAGCGTGCCGCGGACCTGACCTTCGAGACTCGCGCCTTTATCAACGATGTCTTCGTCCCGGCGGCTGGTGGAGAGACCTTTGAGACGATCAACCCGGCCACCGGCGAGGTGCTGGCGAAGGTGGCGAGCTGTGATGCCGCCGACGCGGATGTGGCCGTCAGTCATGCGCGTGCCGCCTTCGAGGGGGGCGCCTGGTCACGGCTGGCCCCCGGCAAGCGCAAGCGGGTACTGTTGCGCCTGGCCGACCTGATGGAGGCCCACAAGGCGGAGCTGGCGCTGCTCGATACCCTCGACATGGGCAAGCCGATCCAGAGCGCGCTGGGTGACATGGCAGGCGCCATCGGCTGCTTCCGTTATCAGGCGGAGAGCATCGACAAGCTCTACGGCGAGGTAGCCCCCACCGGCGAGGAGGCCCTTGCCCTGGTGCTCCGCGAGCCGCTGGGCGTGGTGGCCTCCATCGTGCCCTGGAACTTCCCGCTGATGATGACCGCCTGGAAGGTGGCCCCGGCGCTGGCGGCAGGCAACAGCGTGATCCTAAAGCCCTCGGAGAAGTCTCCGCTGTCGGCCCTGCGACTGGCCCAGCTGGCTCAGGAGGCGGGGGTTCCTCGCGGTGTCTTCCAGGTGTTGCCGGGCTTCGGGCATACCGTGGGCAAGGCGCTGGCGCTCTCCATGGACGTCGACTGCCTGGCCTTCACCGGCTCCACCGGGGTAGGCAAGCAGCTGATGCAGTACGCCGGCGAGTCCAATCTCAAGCGGCTCTACCTGGAGTGCGGTGGCAAGAGTCCGAATATCGTTTTCGCCGATTGCAAGAATCTGGATCGTGTGGCGCATCACGCCGCCGAGGCGATCTTCCACAACCAGGGTGAGGTCTGCATCGCCGGCTCCCGGCTGCTGGTGGAGAATTCAATCCGCGAGGCCTTTATCGACAAGGTGGTGGCCTGCGCCAAGACCATGCAGCCGGGCGACCCGCTCGATCCAGAGAGCTTTATGGGCGCCATGGTCGATGAGACCCAGTACCGTCGGGTGCTCGAGTTTATCCGCCAGGGCCAGGAGGAGGGGGCTCGCCTGCGTGCCGGTGGCCAGGCCCTGGACGGCCCCGGGCTCTTCATTACCCCCACGGTGTTCGATGGCGTGACCCCGGAGATGGCCATCGGGCGTGAGGAGATCTTCGGGCCGGTGCTCTCGGTATTCGGCTTCGACAGCGAAGAAGAGGCCGTTAGGCTTGCCAACGACAGCGTCTATGGCCTGGCCGCAGGCCTCTGGAGCCAGGATATCGACCGCATCATGCGCGTGACCCGGCGCCTGGAGTCGGGCCAGGTGTTCGTCAACAACTGGGCCGGCGGCGACCAGACCATGCCCTTCGGCGGGGTCAAGCAGTCGGGCAACGGCCGCGACAAGTCTCACCATTCGCTGCAGGAGTATTCGGAGCTCAAGAGCGTGTGGATGTCGCTTTCGACCTGAGAAGCGCCCCCCCTTCACGACACGGCGAGGCCGGCACCCGGGTGCCGGCCTCGCCCTTTTCATGTACGAATTATCTTCAGAGTAAAGCTTTTGTATAGCCTTGTGCCGCCAATGGGCGTAGCCTGTCAGGACATCCCCCTGGCAGGAGAACCCCCATGTTCGGACTCTTCAAGACGGATCCGGCGAAGAAGCTGCAGAAGGCCTACGAGCAGAAACTCGAGCAGGCGATGCAGGCCGCTCGCAATGGCGACATGCGAGCCAACGCCTCCCTCACCGAGGAGGCGGAGGCGTTGCGTGCTCAGATCGACAAGCTAAAGCAAGAGTGAGCTTTGGGCCCTAGAACGCTCGCGCCGGGGTGGCGCAGCTGACCAGGCGGCAGGGTTCGTCGCCCGGGTTGCGAAAGCGGTGGGGCACGTTGGTCTCGTAGTAGTAGGCTTCGCCGGCCTTGAGCGTGCGGGTCTCTGCGCCGATGGTGATCTCGATCTCGCCCTCCAGCACCACGCCGGCCTCTTCACCCTGATGGGTGATCATCTCGCGGCCGGTATCGGCCCCGGGGGGGTAGGTCTCGACCATGAAGGAGAGCGCACGATCACGACGGTCGGCGCCCACGAGCTTGAACACCACGTCCCCTGAGCCCACATCGGCCAGCTCCTCGGCCGAATAGAAGACGCGTCGTCCCGACTCCAGCTCCAGGGTGAAGAAGTCGCCGACGCTCATGGGGATGGCATCGAGGATCTTCTTCAGCGAGCTGACCGAGGGGCTCACCTTGCCCTGCTCGATCAGCGACAGGCTGGAGTGGGTCACGCCGCAGCGCTTGGCCAGCTCGCGCTGGGAGATGCCGCGCAGGGTGCGCAAGGCGCGCAGCCGTTCGCCTACATCATCGGCCATGCCGGACCTCCTTGGCTTGCTGGAGCATCCCGGGCATCAGCACAGGGCGTCCAGCTTGTCTTTGAGCAGCGCGTTGACCTGCTGTGGGTTGGCGGTGCCGCGAGACGCCTTCATCACCTGCCCCACGAAGTAGCCGATCATCTTGCCGCGTTTCTCGGGTTCGGCGTCGCGGTACTGGGCCACCTGGGCGGGGCTGTCGCCGATCACCTGGTCGATCATCGCCTCGATGGCGCCGCTGTCGGTGACCTGCTTGAGTCCCTTGGCCTCGATCACCTCATCGGCGCTCACGCCCTGGCCATTCCAGAGCGCCTGGAATACCTGCTTGGCGGCCTTGCCGTTGATGGTGTCGTCCATCACCCGACTGATCAGTCCGCCGAGCTGAGTGGCGCTGACCGGACTGTCGTGGATCGATAGCCCCTCACGGTTGAGTGCGCCGGAGAGCTCCCCCTGCACCCAGTTGGCGGCCTGCTTGGCATCGCCGCAGGTGTCCTTGACCACTTCGAAGTACTCGGCCATTTCGCGGCTCGCCGCGAGCACACCGGCATCGTAGGCGGAGAGCCCCAGCTCGCCCTGGAAGCGGGCGCGCTTCTCGTCGGGCAGTTCCGGCAGGCTCTCGCGCAGATGGTCGACGTAGGCCGCGTCGAGCACCACCGGCAGCAGGTCCGGGCAGGGGAAGTAACGGTAGTCGTTGGCCTCCTCCTTGGTGCGCATGCTGCGAGTCTCGTCGCGCTCGGGGTCGAACAGGCGGGTTTCCTGGACCACCTCGCCGCCATCCTCGATCAGCTCGATCTGGCGCTCCACCTCGAACTCGATGGCGCGCTCCACGAAGCGGAAGGAGTTGACGTTCTTGATCTCGGCGCGGGTGCCGAACTCGGCCTGTCCTCTGGGGCGCACCGAGACGTTGACGTCGCAGCGCATCGAACCTTCGGCCATATTGCCGTCGCTGATGCCCAGATAGGTCACGATGGAGTGGATCGCCTTGAGATAGGCGGCGGCCTCCTTCGCCGAGCGCATGTCCGGCTCGGAGACGATCTCCAGCAGGGGCGTGCCGGCACGGTTGAGATCGATACCGGTCATGCCATGGAAGTCCTCGTGAAGGGACTTGCCGGCATCCTCCTCGAGGTGGGCGTGGTGGACCCGGATGCGCTTGGTCGTGCCATCATCCAGGCCGATCTCGACCTCGCCGGGGCCCACGATGGGGTGATACATCTGGCTGGTCTGGTAGCCCTTGGGCAGGTCGGGGTAGAAGTAGTTCTTGCGGTCGAATACCGAGACCTCGGGGATCTCGGCGTGGATCGCCAGCCCGAACTGCACCGCCATGGCCACCGCTTGCTCGTTGAGCACCGGTAGCACGCCGGGCATGCCCAGATCCACGGCGCAGGCCTGGGTGTTGGGGTCGGCGCCGAAGGCGGTGGAGGCGCCGGAGAAGATCTTGGACTGGGTGGCGAGCTGGACGTGAACTTCCAGACCGATCACGGTTTCCCATTGCATCAGGCGTTCTCCTCGGCAAGCTCGGGGCGACGCAGGTGCCAGTCGGTGGCCTGCTGGTAGCGGTGAGCGACATTGAGCAGGCGCTGCTCGGCGAAGTGGGTGCCGAGTATCTGCAGCCCCACCGGGCGCTTGCCCACGAAGCCGGCCGGCACGCTGATGCCGGGAATACCGGCCAGGTTGACGGCGATGGTGTAGATATCCTGGAGGTACATGGAGACAGGGTCCTTCTGGGCGCCGAGATCGAAGGCCGGGGTGGGGGACGTTGGCCCCATCAGCACATCGACCTCCTCGAAGGCGTCGAGGAAATCCTGGCGTATCAGCCGGCGTACCTGCTGGGCCTTCTTGTAGTAGGCGTCGAAGAAGCCCTCGGAGAGGGTGTGGGTCCCGATCAGGATGCGTCGCTTGACCTCCTCGCCGAAGCCCTCGGCCCGTGACCGCTTGTACAGGTCGATCAGATCAGAGGGGTTTTCGCAGCGATGGCCGAAGCGCACACCATCGTAGCGCGACAGGTTGGACGAAGCCTCCGCCGGGGCGATCACGTAGTAGGCGGGGATGGCGTAGTGCGTGTGCGGGAGGCTGACCTCGCGAACCGTGGCGCCCAGTGATTCGTAGACCGCCACTGCCTCGCGCACGGCGGCTTCCACCGCGGGGTCGAGGCCGTCGCCGAAATACTCCCTGGGCAGGCCAATCTTCAGGCCGGACAGCGGAGCAGCGAGGTCGGCGGTGTAGTCGGGCACACCGCGGGCCACGCAGGTTGAGTCTCTGGGGTCATGGCCGGCGATGGCATTCATCAGCAGCGCACAGTCTTCGGCGGTTCGCGCCATGGGGCCCGCCTGATCGAGGCTCGAGGCGTAGGCGATGATGCCCCAGCGCGATATGCGCCCATAGGTGGGCTTGAGTCCGGTGATGCCACAGAAGGCAGCGGGCTGGCGGATCGAGCCGCCGGTATCGGTGCCCATGGCGGCAGGCGCCAGGCCCGCGGCTACCGCGGCGGCGCTGCCGCCGGAGGAGCCACCGGGTACGGCGGTGGTATCCCAGGGGTTCTGCACCGCACCGAAGGCGCTGCTCTCGTTGGAGGAGCCCATGGCGAACTCGTCCAGGTTGGTCTTGCCGAGGCTTACCGTGCCGGCGGCCTTGAGCCTCTCCACCACGCAGGCGTCATAGGGGGCGACGAAGTTGGCCAGCATCTTCGAGCCGGCGGTGGTCAGTACCCCATCGCTGCAGAACAGGTCCTTGATCGCTACCGGCAGGCCGGTCAACGGGCCGGCCTCGCCACGAGCGCGGGCGGCATCGGCGTGGTCCGCCGCTTCCAGCGCCGCGTCCGGCGTGACGGTGATAAAGCTGTTGAGAGCGCCATCGTGGCGCTCGATGCGGCCGAGCTGGTGTTCGGTCAGCTCGCGGCTGGTGAACTCGCCCGCCGCCAGGCTGGCGGCGAGTTCGGTCAGTGTCTTGTCATGCATGGGCCGGAGGCTCCGTAGGCAGTGGCTTACTCGACGACGCGGGGTACCAGATAGAGGCCATTTTCCACCGCCGGGGCACAGCGCTGGAAATGGTCGCGACGGTCGGTCTCGGTGACCTCGTCGGCGCGCAGCCGCTGGGTCGCATCCAGCGGGTGGGCCAGGGGCGCGATGCCCTCGGTGTTCAGCGCCTGGAGGTGGTCGACCATCTCGAGGATGCGGCCGAGGTCGTCCAGGTAGTGGGTGGCGTCTTCGTCGGAGAGGCCGAGCCGGGCAAGATGCGCGGCCCTGAGCACGTCAGCGTGTTCAAGCGCCATGAGTCGGATGTCCTCGATGAAAAAAATCAGGCCGCTGAAGGTACCATATTCGGCGTCGCGCGGGCAGGGTCTCGGTGCGCCCTTGCCCCGGGGTTTTGCTTGCTGCTGAGGGGGCGCGGTGATACCGTTTGCCTCCGCACAGGGCTCCCGGACTGCACTAGGTAACGACTTCCATGTTCAAACGCTTGAGGGGACTGTTCTCCAGCGATCTTTCGATCGACCTGGGAACGGCCAATACGCTGATTTACGTCCGCGGCCGAGGCATCGTGCTCGACGAGCCATCGGTCGTGGCCATTCGCCAGTCCGGCAACATGCGCAGCGTGGCCGCCGTGGGCTCCGACGCCAAGCGCATGCTGGGCCGCACCCCCGGTAACATCACGGCCATCCGGCCGATGAAGGATGGCGTCATCGCCGATTTCACCGTTACCGAGCAGATGTTGCAGCACTTCATCCGCAAGGTGCATCAGAGCACCTTCCTGACGCCCAGCCCCCGGGTACTGGTGTGCGTGCCCTGCATGTCGACCCAGGTGGAGCGTCGCGCCATCAAGGAGTCCGCGGAGGGCGCCGGTGCCCGGGAGGTATTCCTGATCGAGGAGCCGATGGCGGCCGCCATCGGCGCCGGTCTGCCGGTGGAGGAAGCCCAGGGCTCCATGGTCGTGGATATCGGTGGTGGCACCAGCGAGATCGCCATTATCTCCCTGAACGGCGTCGTCTACTCCGAGTCGATCCGCGTCGGCGGCGACCGCTTCGACGAGGCGATCACGGGCTATGTGCGTCGCCACTACGGCAGTCTGATCGGCGAGGCCACCGCCGAGCGCATCAAGGAGGAGATCGGCTGTGCCTATCCGGGCGGCGAGCTTCGCGAGATCGATGTGCGCGGCCGCAATCTGGCCGAGGGCATTCCCCGCAGCTTCACCCTGAACTCACACGAGATCCTGGATGCGCTTCAGGAGACCCTGGCCTCCATCGTCGCCGCGGTGAAGAATGCCCTGGAGCAGTCTCCCCCGGAGCTCGCCTCGGACATCGCCGAGCGTGGATTGGTGCTGACGGGGGGCGGTGCACTGCTGCGTGACCTCGACAAGCTGATCGCCGAAGAGACCGGTCTGCCGGTGATCGTGGCCGAGGACCCGCTGACCTGTGTGGCGCGGGGGGGCGGCAAGGCCCTCGAGATGATCGACAAACACACCTTCGAGCTGCTGTCCAGCGACTGACCCGGGAGACGCGTCATCAAGCCGCTGTTCTCGCAGGGATCGCTGCCCATCTATCGTCTGCTGGTCTGCACGATCATGGCGCTTGCGCTGATGGTTGCCGATCTTCGCCTGACCCGCATGGAGGAGGTGCGTGCCCAGCTCAGCACGGCGGTGGCGCCGATCCAGTGGATCGTCAGTCTGCCCAGTAGCGTGCTGAGCTGGGGAACCCTGGCACTCTCCGATCAGCGTGACCTGGTCGACGAGAACCGGCGGTTGCGTGAACAGCTCCTAACGCTCTCCCATCGAGTGCAGCGCATGGCGGACCTGACCGCCGAGAACGTGCGCCTGCGCGAGCTGCTGGTCGCCGCTCGCCAGCATGATATGCCGTTTATGACCGCCGAACTGCTGTCACTGGACCCGGACCCTTTCGCCCACCAGATGGTGCTGGATCGCGGTCGCCGCGATGGGGTCTATGTCGGGCAGCCGGTGATGGATGCCGCCGGGCTGGTAGGGCAGGTGACCTCGGTGCTCGCCTACTCCAGCCGGGTGCTGATGGTGGCCGATGTCAGTCATGCGGTGCCAGTACGCATCAATCGCAATGGCCTCCGTTATATTCTTCAGGGCAGCGGCCGTTATGATCGCCTCGATGTTCGACATGTTCCCGACACCGCCGATATCCGCAAGGGGGATCTGTTGGTCACTTCCGGCCTGGCCGGGCGCTTTCCCCCGGGCTATCCGGTGGCGAGGGTGAACGCAGTGGTGCATGATCCGGGCGAGCCCTTCGCCCGGGTAACCGCGGCCCCGGTGGCGCAGCTGCAGCGCTCGCGTCACTTCCTGTTGCTCTTCCCGCCGAGTCGACCGCGCTTCGATGACCCCGGCTGGGAAGGTGATGTCAGTTTGAGCGCCATCCAGGCCGCCCGCGCGGTGAGCGATGAGGCCGATACGCGTCGGGCTACCGCCCATGATGGCCACGAGGAGGCACGCTGATGGCCGTCCCGTCCGCCGCCAACCTGGCGCTTCCCTGGATCTGGTGCTCCCTGCTGCTGGCGCTCTGCCTGCAGGTGATGCCGCTGGCCGAAGGCTGGCAGATCTGGCGGCCTGACTGGCTGGGCCTGATGCTGATCTACTGGTGCATGAAGACACCCTCTCGGGTGGGTGTCCTTCACGCCTTCGTGCTGGGCATCCTGCTCGACCTGATCGAGGGAGCCGTGCTGGGGCAGAACGCCCTGCTGCTGTCGCTGCTGGCCTTCCTGTGTGCCCTGGTCTATCCGCGATTTCGTGCCTACTCGCTGCTCCAGCAGGCTCTGATGGTGCTGGTGCTGCTGGGCTTTATGCAGCTGGGTGAGCAGTGGTTGCGAACCCTGCTGGGACCCTTCTCCATTCATCTCTCCTTCCTGACGCCGGCGCTGATCGGCGCGCTGCTCTGGCCCTGGTTCGCCACCCTGTTCAATGCACTGGGGCGGCGGCTTACCGGTGGCTGATCGGAGGCTATCCATGTCCGTCATGACTCCCCCTGTTCTCTGTCTGGCCTCTGCCTCTCCGAGACGACGTGATCTGCTGGTGTCCATCGGTGTGTCCCTGGAGATATGTCCAGTGGATATCGACGAGACCCCGGCTCCGAGTGAGGGGGCCGAGGCCTATGTCACCCGCCTGGCCCGCGACAAGGCGCTGGCCGGTGCCGAGCGCTCTCACCTGCCGACTCTTGGCTCCGATACCGCCGTGGTGCGTGATGGTGAGATTCTCGGCAAGCCCGAGGGGCCAGAGCACGCCGCCGCCATGCTGCGCTCCCTGGCCGGCCGCGAGCATCAGGTGCTCACGGCGGTGGCGGTGATCGGCCCCGCGGGCCTGCTCGAGCGCTGTGTCGCCACGCGGGTCGTGATGCGTGAGATCTCCGATGCCGAGATCGCCGCCTACTGGGCCACCGGGGAACCCGCCGACAAGGCGGGTGGTTATGCCATTCAGGGGCGTGCGGCGGTGTTTATCGCACATATCGCCGGCAGCCACTCCGCGGTGGTGGGACTGCCGCTCTACGAGACCGCCGAGCTGCTGCGCCGTCAGGGGGTGGCACTTTGGGACGGGACGCTCGGGCCGTGATGCGCGGATTGCGATCGGCAGCCTCTCGCCGGAATCGCCTTGTCGAGTGGTGCTGCCATCGGCGATCGCCCTGTCATGATGAACGGATCAACGCCTTGGAGGCTTGACACTATGTCATAATGGCCGCAAGGCATTCTGGACAAGGATTTCCGCATGAGCGGCGAAGTACTGATCAATCTGACGCCGATGGAGACCCGCGTCGCCGTGGTGGAAAACGGCGTACTGCAGGAGGCCTTCATCGAGCGCTCCTGCCGTCGCGGCATCGTCGGCAATATCTACAAGGGCCGGGTGGTCAGAGTCCTCCCCGGCATGCAAGCGGCATTCGTGGATATCGGCCTCGACCGCGCCGCCTTCATCCATGCCCATGAGGTGATGCCGGCCGGTACGCCGGCCGAGGAGCAGCTCTCCATCGGGCATCTGCTCCACGAGGGGCAGGCGCTGGTGGTGCAGGTGACCAAGGATCCGATCGGCTCCAAGGGGGCGCGGCTGACCACTCACCTCTCGGTACCCTCGCGTTATCTGGTCTACATGCCGGATGCGCCCCACCATGGCGTCTCCCAGCGTATCGAAGACGAACGCGAGCGCGAGCGCCTGCGCAGCCTGATCGAGGAGGCCCAGGCCCAGCAGAGCCTGGAGGTGACTGGTGGCTTTATCGTGCGCACTGCCGCCGAGGGAGTGGGCGTCGAGGAGCTGGCCGCCGATATGCACTTCCTGCTGCGGCTATGTCGCAAGGTCAGCGAGCGCAAGGTCACCTCCTCGGCGCCCAGCGTGATCTACGATGACCTGCCGCTGTTCATGCGCATCCTGCGGGATGTGATGCGTGACGATATCGAGAAGGTGCGCATCGACTCCCGGGAGAACTACGTCAAGCTGGTGGAGTTCGCCGAGGAGTTCATGCCCGATGCGGTGGAGCGTATCGAGCACTATGCCGGCGAGCGACCGGTCTTTGACCTCTACAGCGTCGAAGACGAGCTCCACAAGGCGCTGGGGCGCAAGGTGCAGCTCAAGTCCGGTGGTTACCTGGTGATCGACCCTACCGAGGCGATGACCACCATCGATGTCAATACCGGCGGCTATGTGGGGCATCGTAACCTCGAAGAGACCATCTTCAAGACCAACCTCGAGGCGGCGACCGCCATCGCCCGCCAGCTTCGTCTTCGTAACCTTGGCGGCATCATCATCATCGACTTCATCGACATGGAGGATCCCGAGCACCAGCGTCAGGTGCTGCGCATGCTCGAGAAGTCGCTGGAGCGGGATCACGCCAAGACCAAGTGTACCGGTGTCACCGAGCTTGGCCTCGTGCAGCTGACCCGCAAGCGTACCCGCGAAAGCCTGGAGCAGACTCTCTGCGAAGCTTGCCCGACCTGCGGCGGTCGCGGAACACTCAAGACCCCGGAGACGGTCTGCTACGAGATCTTTCGCGAGATCCTGCGTGAGGAGCGGGCCTATAGCGCCGAGACTTACATGGTGCTGGCGTCCCAGGCGGTGGTGGACCGTCTGCTCGACGAGGAGTCGGCGGCGGTGGCCGATCTGGAAGAGTTCATCGGCAAGCCCATCCGCTTTCAGGTGGAGACCCACTACTCCCAGGAGCAGTACGACATCGTGCTGATGTGAGCCCATGCCCGTGACCCGCCAGGTGATGCGCTGGACCCTGACCCTGCTGGCCCTGGGGCTGGCAACAGTGGCGATCCTGACGCTGTTGGCGCGGCTGGCGCTGTGCCTGGCCGATGGCCAGACATCACGGCTGGAGGCCCTGCTGTCGGCGCGCTTCGCGGCACAGACCCGGATCGACTCCCTGGAGGCCGGGCTGGTGCGCTTCGACCCCTACCTCAAGCTTGGTGCACTGAGCCTGCGCACCCGTGATGGCGACCGACCGCTGCTGGAGGTGCAGGGGGGGCAGCTGCGCCTGGATACCTGGCAGAGCCTGCGTGAAGGGCTGCCGGTGGTGGAGAGCGCGCGTCTCGAGGGCATGACCCTGCACCTCTACCAGAGCGCGCAGGGGGGGGGGCACTGGCCCGATCCCGCCGAGCTCCCCCCCGAGCTTCAGCCCGAGGGGGAGTTCGCTCTCGAGCGTCTCGACTTCTGGGTCGGGGTGCTGCTGCGCCAACGGGCCTGGGCCGAGGATGTACGCGTGGTGTTGCATGGCCAGGAGCGACGCGTCGCCTTCGAGGCGCCACGGTTGCTGATGACCGGTGATGCCCGCCGTGCCCATCTCGAGGGCAGGTTGCGCCTGGTGGGCGACGCCGATGTGGCCATGCAGGTAGCCCTCGAGGTGCTGCCGGGCGAGGTCGGATTCCGTGACTTCAGTGCCGCCCTGCAGGCCGACATGCACCTCGATACCCTGGTGGAGCTGGCCGCGGTGCTGGGGCGTGATCAGCCGCTGCATCTCGACGAGGCGCGGGGTGAGGCTCGTCTGTGGGGGCGCTGGCACCGTGGCCGCCTGGCCGATGCCCGCCTGGCGCTGGATGTCGAGCGGTTGGCCGTCAGCCATCGCGACGCCAAGGGCGAGCGTCATCAACTGGCGCTGGATAGCGTGACCGGGCGCGGCCAGTGGTTGAGGGGGGAGAGCGGTTGGCAGGCCTGGTTTCAGGGTAATGCCGAGAGTCCCGAGAGGAGCGAACCGGACGAACTGGCGTCGCGCTGGGGACCTGCCTTGCCCTACCGATGGCATCTGAACGGCGATGGCGAGGAGTGGTGGCTCAATACCAGCGCCTTCGACCTGGGATCCCTGGCTGCCTGGCGCGATCGGGTGCCGCTGCCCGAGGCTCTGGCTCGGGCGGTGGACAGCCTCGATCCACGCGGCCGGGTGGCCGGTTTCGGGCTTGGCTTCCGGGAGGGGCAGTGGCAGGCCCGGGCGTCCCTGCATGGTGTCGAGGTATCGCCCTGGCAGCAGGCCCCAGGGGGCGGCCCCCTGGACATGTGGGTCGAGGCGCGGGGCGGTCACGGCCTGGTGCGCTTCAGTGGCAACGAGACATCCACCCTTCACTTCCCCGAGGTCTTCGCCGCCCCCATGGCACTCGATCACGCCTCCGGAGAGGTGCGCTGGGTCTACGATGGCCCCCGTAGCATGGTCAGTGGACGTGATCTGCGGGTGGGATGGAACGGTGCCGAGGTCATCGGTGGCTTCGGTCTCTCTGTGGGGCAGGGGGATCGGGGAGGCTTCGGCCTGACCCTGGCCCTCGAGGAGGTCGATGCCGTGGAGACACCGCTTGTCGAGTGGCTGCCGGTAGCCATCCTCGATGATGATCTGCGCGACTGGCTTGCCGATGGTGTGGCGGGTCGAGTTCCCGAGGGCGCACTTCGCCTGCATGTACCGCTCTCCGGTGACGACGATGATCAGGATGATCAGCCATCGCCGAGTTTTGGCCTCGACCTTGCCATTCGCGACGGCCGTCTGCCCATGGCGCCGGGGTGGCCGATGCTGGAGGGCATTGAAGGGCGAATGCGGCTCGATGACACCTTTCTCGAGGCCGAGGTGAAGCATGCCGAGAGTCTCGGCGTGAAAGCGAGTAATGGCCGGGTACGGCTTGCCGACGAACGCCTGGAGGTCGCAGGCAATCTGGATGCCAGCGCCTCCGCGCTGCGACGCTTCCTGATGAGCATGCCGGTAGAGGGCAGGGCAATCATGGAAGAGTGGCAGGCCGAAGGACATGCCGAGGGCGCCCTGCAGCTCGAGCTGCCTCTGGAACGACCCGAGGCGCTGGACCTCTTGATCGAGACCCAGGCGAGTCTTGAGCTTCTCGAATATCGGCCGTTGAACCTGCAAGTCAGGGAGCTGCGTGGTCCCTTGACCTGGCGGCAGCAGGGCGCCGAGGGTGGGCTCACGGGACGGCTCGAGGGGCGCCTGCTCGGCGGACCCCTGCGTGCCGATATCGATACCTTGAATGGCGGGCTAGACCTCGCCGGGGCCGCCGAGGCCGAGGCGCTGCTCGAGCTGGGGGGCGCGTCGCTCCTTGCCGAGCGGCTGACCGGGCGTTTCGATTGGCGTGGCCGGCTGGGTATCGACGACGAGGTTTCTCTTCGTCTGCAGAGCTCACTCCAGGGGCTGGCCGCCGATCTTCCGGCGCCGCTGGGCAAGCCGGCGGCACAGTCTCGCCCGTTGCGGCTCGACATGAATCTGACCCATGGCTACCTGGATGGACGACTGGGGGAGGCACTCAAGCTGCGCTGGCGCTCGCTGCCCGGTGACGAGCGTAGCCAGGGACAGGTGTGGCTAGGCCGCCAATCCGCGCCGGCCTGGCCCTCCGAGGCGGGATGGTGGATCGATGCCTATCTGCCGCGCCTCTCTCCGGCCGCATGGAGCGAGCCGCTTGCGGGGGTGGCAGGAGGTCGTGACACAGGGGGGGCAGGCCTTGACCTGCGCGAGGTGCGTGTGGCCAGCGACTGCCTGCAGCATAAGGATCGCTGCCTCGGCTCCTTCTATACCACCGCTCGCCCGCAGCCTGGCGGCGGCTGGCATCTGGCTCTGGATGGCAGTCTGCTCGAGGGCAGTCTCGACTATCGGCCCCGGCTCACCGAGCCACTGGACATCGGCCTGAGTCGCCTCTCGCTGGATGCGTTGATGCCCACCGGCCAGCAGGTCGGCTCATTGCTCGACGAGATAGCCACGCCTCCGGAGCCGAAGCCGCTTCCCGTCTGGGTCGCCGACCTGCCCGGCGGGCGCCTGCGCATCGCCGATATCGAGCGTCAGGGCCGGCGCCTAGGGCCCCTGACCGCGCGCTGGCAGGCGACGCCCGAGCGACTCAGCATCGCTCCCCTGGGGCTTACCGTGGGAGAGATCAGTGCCCATGGCGAGCTGGTCTGGGAGGCGGCGGGTCCCGAGGCCAGCCTGACCCGTGCGCGCCTGGAGCTGGTAGGACGGGACCTGGGAACGGCGCTGGAACGCCTGGCTCAGGACCCGGTGATCCGTAGCGGCGAGACAAGGGTCAAGAGCCAGTTGGCCTGGCCAGGGACGCCCTGGCAGTTTGCCCTGGAGCGCTCCCGGGGCAGCGTCGAGGCGGAGCTGCGTGATGGCCGTTTCGTCAAGCTGGAGTCGGCCCCGGCTCGTCTGGTGGGGCTGCTCAATATCGATAACCTGGTGCGCCGTCTGCGGCTGGATTTCTCCGATATGACCGGGCGAGGAACGGCCTTCGACCGTGTCACTGGCGCGGCGACCCTGTATGGTGGCAGTCTCGAGACGCGGGGGCCGGTCCAGATCGTGGGCCCTGCCACTCGCTTCACTCTCGATGGCAGCGTCGCGTTGGCACGCCGGGAACTCGACATGCAGTTGGGCGTCACACTGCCTGTCAGCCGAAATCTGCCACTGGCGGCGGTTATCGCCGGTGCTCCGGTGGTGGGTGGGGCCCTGTTTATCGCCGACCGCCTGTTTGGTGATGCCATCGACAGTGTTACCCGAATTCATTATCGCGTGCGTGGTCCCTGGACCGCGCCGCGGATTTCAGTGGAAAGCGCCGAATGACCCAAGCGAGACACGCATTGATTGATGAAGCCGCCGGCATCCTGCTGACCCCCGGTGGTCTCTCTCTGGATGACCTGGACACCGGCCTCGGCCACGCGATGGGGGCGGGTATCGACTACGCCGACCTCTACTTCCAGCGCAGCTGGCATGAGGGCTGGGTGCTGGAGGATGGCGAGGTCAAGGAGGCCAGCTACAACATCGACGGCGGGGTGGGCGTGCGCTCGCTGGCCGGCGAGAAGACCGGCTTCGCCTACTCCAATCAGATTACCGCCGATGCGCTTGGCGAGACCGGGCGTACCGCGGCCGGCATCGTGCGTAGCGGCAACCGGCTGCCCTTGGGCACGCCGGTTGCCGTCGGTCCCCCGGCGCGCTATGCCGGGGTCGATCCGCTCGCCGGGCTCAGCGCCGAGGAGAAGGTCGCCATGCTCAAGGAGGCGGATCGCGTGGCCCGAGCCGCCGACCCGTCGGTTAGCCAGGTCAGCTCCTCGCTCTCGGGGGTTCATGAGGTGGTGCTGGTGCGCGCCAGCGATGGCACCCTGGCGGCCGACATCCGCCCCCTGGTGCGCTTCAACGTGAGCGTGATCGTCGTTCGCAATGGTCGACGCGAGCGTGGCAGCGCCGGTGGTGGTGGCCGCTATCCCATGTCGCGCCTGCGCGACGAGGGTGTCGCTGAACGCTTCGCCAAGGAGGCGGTGCGTCAGGCGCTGGTCAACCTGGAGGCCGTCGATGCCCCGGCGGGCCAGCTGCCGGTGGTGCTGGCGCCTGGCTGGCCGGGCATTCTGCTCCATGAGGCGGTAGGTCACGGCCTGGAGGGGGATTTCAATCGCAAGGGAAGCTCAGCCTTCGCCGGCCGTATGGGCGAGCGCGTCGCCGCACCGGGTGTGACAGTGGTCGATGACGCCACCCTGGCCGACCGTCGCGGGTCGATGAGCGTCGATGATGAGGGAACTCCGGGTCAGCGTACTCCGCTGATCGAGGATGGCATCCTCACTGGCTATATGCAGGACAAGTTGAACGCTCGGCTGATGGGCATGACGCCCACCGGCAATGCCCGTCGCGAATCCTTCGCCCACCTGCCGATGCCGCGCATGACCAATACTGTCATGCTCGCCGGGCAGGATGACCCCGACGACATCCTCAAAAGCGTCAAGCGTGGCCTCTATGCGGTGAGCTTCGGCGGTGGCCAGGTGGATATCACCTCGGGCAAGTTCGTGTTCTCGGCGAGTGAAGCCTATCTGATCGAGGATGGCCGGATCACCGCCCCGGTGAAGGGGGCGACGCTGATCGGCAATGGCCCCGAGGCCATGGGGCGAGTCTCGATGATCGGCCATGATATGGCGCTGGATCCCGGTATCGGCGTGTGTGGCAAGGAGGGGCAGGGCGTGCCGGTGGGTGTCGGCCAGCCGACCCTCAAGCTGGACGAGCTGACCGTGGGTGGCACGGCATCCTGATTGAGCGAGGGGCGCCGGGGGTAGGCCGACGAGGAGGTCCGAGGACCAGGGGTGGCCGAGGTAGCGTCCAAGGATGGGTCTACAGCGCCTCCTCGTCGGTCCGGCGGCCCGGGCCTGCCGCCGGACCAGTCCCGAGCGGCGTTAAAGCCCTGCGGTATCGCGGATCAGCTTGAACAGCTTGCGTGAACTGGCCGGTGGCTTGTCCTGGGCACGTTCGCGCTGGGCGTTGCGGATCAGCTGGCGCAGGGCCTGGCGGTCGGCGTGGGGGTAGTCGGCCACGAAGGCCTCCACCGCGGCGTCGCCCTCGTCGACGAGGCGATCGCGCCACTTCTCGAGGCGATGAAAGGCGTGGTCGCGGCGCAGCGTCTCCTGCTCGATCTCGTCGTGAACGGCACGGATCGCCGCGAGGTCCTCGCGACGCATCAACTTGCCGATGTACTGCATGTGTCGCCGCCGTCCCTCGTGGGAGCGGATGCGTGAGGTCTCCTCCACGGCGGCGAGCATGTCGTCGGAGAGGGGAAAGCGCGCTCGCTCGCCGGGTGTCATGGCGATGATCTGTTCCCCCAGCGTCTGCAGCGCCTGCATCTCGCGCTTGAGCTGGGACTTGCTGGGGCGTTCGTCGTTGTCCGGCTGCTGAAGGATCTGGTCGAGCAACTCGCGGGGAGATTCCTGGGACATGCCGCTTCCATCGGTTGGGGCTGGGTGTCCCGACAGTATACCAGCCCGTTTCACCGGGCTGAGAATGAACATTACAGGCGTGGCTCGCAGCCCCGCCGAAGGAGGATTAGAGATGACTCAGGCTTTCGATGCCGCCGCCCAGCAGACCCTGCTGGAGAGCCGTTCCCGACAGGCCGTGGAACTGGCCCGGAAGCTGGGGGCCGACGCCTGCGAAGTAGGCGCCAGCGTTGACCAGGGTGTCGGCGTCAGCGTTCGCGAAGGCGAGGTGGAAACCGTCGAGCTCTCGCGCGATCAGGGCATTGCGGTGACGGTCTATCTCGGCCAGCGCAAGGGCAGTGCTTCCTCCACCGATGCCGGCGAAGCCTCCATCCGTGCCGTGGTCGAGAAGGCCATCGCCATTGCTCGCTATACCGGCGAGGATCCCGCCGCCGGCCTGGCCGACGCCGCGCTGATGGCAACTCATCTGCCGGACCTCAATGTGCACCACCCCTGGGCCTTGACCACCGAGGAGGCGGTCGAGCTGGCGCTGGCCTGCGAGGCCGCGGGCCGCGGCAAGGCCGGGATCAAGAGCTCCGACGGCGCCTCGCTCTCCAGCGGCGAGGGGGTAAGGGTCTATGCCAACAGCCACGGCTTCCTGGGCAGCCAGCGTGGCAGTCGCCACTCACTCTCCTGCATGCTGATCGCTGAAGACGATGCCGGCATGCAGCGTGACTACGACTTCACCAGCGCCCGGAACCCGCGCGATCTGCTGGCACCTGAACGGGTCGGCGAGAGTGCCGCAGAGAACACGCTGCGCCGCCTGGGAGCAAGGCGTCCGGCTACCGGGCGGATGCCGGTACTCTTCGACCCGAATCTGGCCGGCGGGCTGGTCGGCTCGTTGATGAGTGCCATCGCCGGCGGCGCGCTGTTCCGCCAGGCAACCTTCCTCTGCGACCGTCTCGGCGATGCAATCTTCCCGGAGTGGTTCAGCCTGCAGGAGAAGCCCATGGAAACCGGTGCCATGGCCAGTTCGCCCTTCGACAACGATGGCGTTCAGACTCGTGACAATCTCTTTATCGACAAGGGGCGACTGGCCAGCTACATGCTCTCGGCCTATAGCGCGCGTCGCCTCGGCATGCAGACCACCGCCAATGCCGGCGGGGCTCGCAACCTGCGGATCACGGCGCCGCTGGCATCACGCGATGAGCTGCTTGCCCGCATGGACAGGGGGGTGCTGGTCACCGAGCTGATGGGGCAGGGGGTCAATGGCGTCACCGGGGACTACTCGCGGGGGGCGGCCGGCTTCTGGGTCGAGAATGGCAGGATTCAGTACCCGGTGGAGGAGTTCACCATTGCGGGAAACCTGGAAACGATGTTCAGGGGGCTGGCTGGCGTGGGCAGCGATATCGATACCCGCGGCAGTATCCATACCGGCAGCTGGCTGGTCGACGAGATGACGGTGGCCGGTGCTTGACCCCTTCGGGGAGTTATACGCCATGAGCTTTAAGCGGTAAGAGAACATCACTGCCACCGGCAGAGTCGATGATATCCTCTCGGCTTACGGCTTACGGCTTACGGCTTACGGCTTACGGCTTACGGCTTACGGCTTACGGCTTACGGCTTACGGCTTACATCGTTCAGTCATCCTCGTCGAAGCGGGCGTCGAACAGGGCCTCGATGGCGTCGAGGGCCTGTTCGGCGTCCTTGCCTTCGGCACTGACGGTGAGCTCGGTGCCGCAGGGAGCGGCCAGCATCAGCAGCGACATGATGTTATTGGCTTCCCCCCGCATCGGGCCGTTGGCCACCTGAATGCGGGCAGTAAAGGGCTGGCAGCACTGGACCAGCTTGGTGGCGGCGCGGGCATGAAGCCCACGCTTGTTGGTAAGGGTCAACCTGCGTTGCGGCACGCTCAACTTCCTTGATGAGGTGGGGTCTCGGGGCCGGGCAAGGTGTCCTGAGTGCCCAGTTCGCGATGGCGCAAGCGTACCCGCGTCTGCTGCTGGGCGAGCTGCCTGGCCAGGCGCTCGGCGAGATAGACCGAGCGGTGTTGCCCTCCCGTGCAGCCGATGGCCACGGTGAGATAGCTGCGATGGCTGGACGCGTATCTGGGCAACCAGCGTGTCAGCCAGTCGTGGATGTCGGTGAGCATCTCCTGCACCACCGGGTAGTCCTCGAGAAAGGCGACGATCTCGGCATCCTGGCCGTTGAAGGGCCTGAGGCGTGGGTCCCAGTAGGGGTTGGGAAGGCAGCGCGCATCGAACACAAGGTCGGCGTCCAGGGGGACGCCGCGCTTGAAGCCGAAGGACTCCACCGTGAGGGTCAGCTGCTCGGGGCGATGATGGGCTACCTGGTCGGCGATACGGGCGCGTAACTCATGGACCGTCAGTCGTGAGGTATCGATTACCAGGTCGGCCAGGTCGCGAATCCCGGAGAGTGCCTGCTCCTCGGAGTCGATCGCCTCGGCGAGCGTCATCTCGCTCTCGCGAGTCAGCGGGTGTCGACGCCGGGTGGCGGAGTAGCGCTCGATCAGGATGCGTGCGTCGGTGTTCAGGTAGATGACCTGGCAGTCGATACCGCGTTCACGCACCTCCTCCAGGAGGCTGGGGAAGCGCTCCAGGGCCTGGGGGAGGTTGCGGGCATCGATGCTAACGGCGATTGAGGTGCGCTGGGACTCGGGGTTGCTCAGTTCGTCAACCAGCGAACCCAGCAGCATGGCCGGCAGGTTGTCGATGGCGTAGTAGCTGAGATCCTCCAGCGCTTGCAGGGCGATTGACTTGCCCGAGCCGGAGCGGCCGCTGATGATCACGAGTCGCATGGAGGTCTCCTGGTCGTTCTGGCTGAGGGGTGCTCGTTACCGCTCAACCCTGTCGTCGAATGGCCTCGATAAGGCTGTCGTGGAGGTCGCGCTGACTCGAGCTGCGGCGCAGGCGCGTGCGGGTATCGACGTCGTTCATGATGCCGGCCAGCTGGGCCAGCAGGGTCAGGTGGGCCGCATCGGCCTCTTCGGGAACCAGCAGCACAAACACCAGATCGACGGGCTCTCCATCGATGGCGTCGAAATCCACCGGCTCCGTCAACTTGAGAAAGCCGGCGATGGGCGCCTTGCAGTGCGGACTGCGCGCATGTGGAATGGCCACGCCGTTGCCGATGCCGGTGCTACCGAGACGCTCGCGGGCAATTAGCCTCGCGAAGACTTCCTGGCTGTCGAGGCTGGGCGTGTTCTGCGCAATGAAGGTGCTGAAGAACTCCAGCACCCGTTTCTTGCTGCCCCCGGGCACATCGAAGAGGGTGCGCTCCGGGGGAAGAATGGTTTCGAGTGAGGACATCGTGGGTTCAGCGGGCACCGGCGCCCTGGGCGCGAGCCTGGGCCTTTTCCTTGTGCTTGACCAGCTGGCGGTCCAGCTTGTCGGCGAGCGAATCGATGGCGGCGTACATGTCGACATCCTGGGCTTCTGCATGCAGCTCGGCACCGGCAACATGCATGATGCAGGCGGCGGCCTGGCGCTCCTTCTCGACAGATAGGGTCACCTGCACGTTGGTGATGTTGTCATAGTGGCGCTCCACGCGAGTCAGCTTCTCGTTGACATAGTCACGCAGGGCATCGGTCAGTTCCACATGAAGGCCGGTGATATTCACTTGCATGACACGCTCCTTGCTCGATGGTTGTGATTCGATTGTAACCCTTTTTCATGTCTTGCATACCCCCTGTCGGTCCCGGGGGAGATTCCCGCCATGTTCAAGGGGTTGGGCCGGTCGAGCAGGGGGTGATGGTGCCCTGCCCCATGTGCTCAGCGCAGGCGCTTGCGCTCGCTGGAGGAGGGGATGCCCATGGCCTCACGGTACTTGGCAATCGTCCGCCTGGCGACCTGGATGCCGGCCTCATCTAGCAGGGTGACCAGGCGGCTATCGGATAGCGGCTTGCGTGGCGGTTCATCCTGAATCAGCTTGCGGATGCGTGCACGAATGGCGGTGCTGGAGTGGCGATCGCTCTCGTTGCCGACCTGGCTGGAGAAGAAGAACTTGAGCTCGAAGACCCCGCGAGGAGTGTGGATGAACTTCTGGGTGGTGACTCTCGAGATGGTGGATTCATGCATCTCCACCGTCTGGGCGATATCGGCCAGGGTGAGTGGCTTCATGGCTTCTTCACCCTGCTCCAGGAAGTTGAGTTGGCGCGCCATGACTTCGCGACCCACTCGCAGCAGGGTGTCGTTGCGGCTGCTAAGGCTCTTTATCAGCCAGCGCGCCTCCTGGAGGTGCTCCTTGAGGAAGGTGTTGTCGTCACTCTTGTCGGCGCGGCGGACCAGTGCCGCGTAATCGGGCTGGATGCGCAGCCGTGGGATCGCCTCGGGGTTGAGTTGGACGTGCCAGCCACGTTGATCGTGGAAGGCAACGAGATCGGGAATCACGTAGTCGTCGGTGACGCTTGAGAAGGCGCTGCCGGGACGAGGATCCAGGCTGCGCACCAGGGCGATGGAAGCGTCGAGCGCCGTGTCATCCACCCCCAGGCGCCGCTTGAGCAGGCGGCGGTCATCGTTGCCGAGGGCCTCAAGGAACTGTCGGACCAGGCGTCGTGCCTGGGGTAGGTGCGGCGTATCGTCGGGGAGGGCGGCGAGCTGAAGCTGCAGACATTCACTCAAATCGCGGGCGAAGATCCCCGTGGGTTCGAACTGCTGCAGATGGCGCAGGACTCGCTCCATCTCCTGGCTGCGCAGGTCGGACAGTCCCTGCTGTCTCAGGCCGTCTCGAATCTCGTCGAGGGGAGCCGTTAGGTAGCCGGCATCGTTGACGGCGTCGATAAGGCTCTCGGCGATCTGGCGCTCCCGTGGGTCGAGGTCGCTCATCGCCAGCTGCCAGGAGAGATGACCGTGCAGGCTCTGGCCTTCCGCCTGGCGCTCGAAATCGGGTCCCTCTCCGCCGCTGGGCGCCGCCAGGTCCTGGTAGGTATCCGACCAGTCGCTGTCGGTGGCGAGCTGCTCGGGAATCTCGCTTGCCCAGTCGTCCTGCGCAGGCTCCTGGGTGGCCTGCTCACCGAACTCATCGTCAAGCTCCAGCAGCGGGTTGCTCTCCACCGCCTGCTGGACCTCCTGGCGTAGATCTAGGGTGGAGAGCTGCAGCAGGGCGATGGCCTGCTGCAACTGGGGGGTCATGGTTAGCTGGGTGCCGATCCGTAGTTGCAGAGATGCCTTCATGGCCATGGCAGGCGTCCTCCTGGCATGTCGGAAAGCCTTACCCTAGTGCCTGGCAGGGCATCGTGCAATACGACCTTAAGCAATAATCATGCCATTGGGTGAACGCTATCGCGCTGGCCTGCTGCTGCCACAGCCGTCACAACCGTCTCCAGGCGCGAGGGCGCTTGCGTCAGAGGCGGAAGTCGGCACCGAGATAGACCTCGCGCACTTTTTGGTTGGCAAGGATCGACTCGGCATCGCCCTCGGCGATGATCTGACCGTCGCCGACAATGTAGGCGGTGTCGCAGATGTCGAGTGTCTCGCGGACATTGTGATCGGTGATCAGAACGCCGATGTCGCGAGCCTTCAGCTGACGAATGACCCCCTTGATCTCGCCCACCGAGATGGGATCGACGCCGGCGAAGGGCTCGTCGAGAAGAATGAAGGCGGGCTCGGTCGCCAGGGCCCTGGCGATCTCTACCCGGCGGCGTTCGCCGCCGGATAGGCTCATGCCCAGGTTGTCGCGAATATGGGTGACATGGAACTCCTCGAGCAGCTGCTCCAGGCGCGCTCGACGTCCGTCGCGATCGAGGTCGCGGCGGGTCTCGAGGATCGCCATGATGTTGTCGGCCACCGACAGCTTGCGGAAGATCGAGGCCTCCTGGGGCAGGTAGCCGATGCCGGCCCGGGCCCTCTCGTGCATGGCGGCGTGGGAGAGGTCCAGCTCGTCGATGGTCACCGTGCCCGCGTCGGCGCGCACCAGCCCCACGATCATGTAGAAGGAGGTGGTCTTGCCGGCGCCGTTGGGGCCGAGGAGTCCGACGATGCTGCCTTGCCGGATCGACAGGCCGATGTCCTGTACCACACGGCGGCGCTTGTAGCTCTTGGCGAGATGGCGGGCGTGAAGGGTCTTCATGGTTCCCCTTGCTGCTGTTCCGGCTGGAGGGTCATGCGAATGCGCTGGCTGCCTTCGACCCCCTCGGCATCGGCGCGGGCCTGCACGACCCGGCGATCGAGGAAGTACTCCAGGTAACCGCCCTCGAAGGTGTCCCCCCCTTGGTGGAGTTCGGCGCGGTCGATCAGCTCAACACGACGCTCGGCCACATGATAGACAATGGTGCGCCCCCACCCCTTGATGACGGGCTCGGCGGGGTTCGGCTGCTGCTCGAGATAGGCTCGGTCGCCGATGGCGGTGGCCCGGGAGAGTTCACCTGCCGCGTTACGGCGGATCTCCACGCGATTCCCCGTCAGGCGCATGCTGCCCTGGCGAATATCCACGTTGCCGGTATACACGGCGGTGCCGGCGCGGTCGTCAAGGTCGAGACGGTCCGCCTCCACCAGAATGGGCGCACTGGCATCCTGATTGTGAGTCTGGCTCTGTGCCAGGCTGGCAGGGGCAAGAGGCAGCAGCGTCAGCAACAGGGCTCCGGTCAACAGTGAGGATAGGGGGCGCTTCATGACGAGGACTCCTCGAAGGTCTCGGGCGGGTGGTGGCCGCGCACATTGTCGGTCAGGCGTGCCCGGTTGTCATGGACCCAGGCATCGAAGCGCTCGCCACGCATATGCTGTGGAGGCTGGCGCAGGGTGGCAGGGGTGGTGCTCCAGGCGTGACCGGTGTCGGCATCATAGTGCAGGGTGTCGGTCTCCAGTGACCACCGCTCGGCGGGGGCGAGCAGCCTGGCCTCGCCCTCGAGCCGCAGCGGATTGCCCCCGGGCCCCAGCCGGCCGCTGTCGGCCTCGGCAAGCCAGAGCCGGCCGCCACGGTCGTGGAGCTTGATATGTGGTGTCTCGAGGCGGGTCACATCATCCTTGGGGGTGTGGACCAGACGGGTGGTCGTTACCTGCTGGTGCAGGCGCCCCTCGGCATCGAAGCGTGTCAGATGCGCATTCTCGAGATAAAAGTCGGGCTCCCCGGCGGCATCGCGCGGTATCTGCTGGATGGTGCCGGGGTCACGTAGATCGAGCAGCGCCAGCCCGCCTCCCAGTGCCAGCAGCAACAGGGCCAGTCCGGTGCGAAAGCCAGGGCGCGGCAGGCGCATGATCCTAACCAGCTCCGTGCAGGTAAGTGTCGACGACCGCATCCCAGTGCCCCTGGGCGCGCAGCAGGGTATCGGCGATCTCGCGGGCCGCTCCCTGGCCACCGCCGCGCTCGGTGACCCAATCCGCATGCTTCTGGATATAGGTCGGTGCGTTGGGCACGCTGATGCCGATGCCGGCACGACGAATGGCGCCGACATCGGGCATGTCGTCACCGCAGTAGGCCACCTGCTCGAGCTCAAGCCCCAGACGCTTGGCGAGTTCCCGCAGGACCGGAAGCTTCTTCTCGACGCCCTGGAAGACATGCTGGATACCCAGTGCCGCGGCGCGGTGACTGACCATGCTCGATTCGCGGCCGGTGATCAGCGCCACTTGGAAGCCGGCACGCTTGAGCAGCTTCAGGCCGTGGCCATCCTGTACATTGAACGCCTTGATCTCGATGCCATCGGCCTGAAAGTAGAGCTGCCCGTCGGTGAGCACGCCATCGACGTCCAGCGCAAGCAGGCGAACCTGGCGTAGACGGGCGGTGAGCTGCGGGTCCTGGAGGGGGGAGGTATGGGGCATGAGGGCTCCGTATCGTTGGGGTCAGATCACACCGCTGGCCAGCAGGTCGTGCATATGCAGGGCGCCAACCGGGCGCCCCTCATCATCGACCACGGCCAGGGCGGAGATGCGGTGGTCTTCCATCAGGCTGACTGCCTCGGCGGCCAGGGTGTCCGGGGTGGTTCGCTTGCCGGGGCAGGTCATCACGTCATCGACGCTCAGGCCGCTAAGGTCGCTGTGCAGGTCCAGGGTACGGCGCAGGTCGCCGTCGGTGTAGACCCCGGCGAGACGGCCGTCAGGTGCCACCACGCAGGTGAAGCCCAGACCCTGGCGGGTAATCTCCAACAGGGCGTCGCGCAGCGGACTTCCCAGGGGGACCTGCGGCAACCGACTACCAGTGTGCATCAGGTCGCTGACGCGCAGCAGCAGTCGCTTGCCGAGACTGCCCCCGGGGTGTGAGAGGGCAAAGTCCTCGGCGGTAAAGCCGCGGGACTCCAGCAGCGCTACGGCCAGGGCATCGCCCATGGCCAGGGCGGCGGTAGTGGAGGCGGTGGGCGCCAGGTCGAGGGGGCAGGCCTCGCGCTCGACCCCGGTGTCGAGATGGGCATCGGCGTGGCGGCCAAGGCTCGACCTGGGTCGCCCGGTCATGCTGATCAGCGGTACCTTCATGCGCTTGAGCAGCGGCAGCAGAGCGGTCACTTCGGCGGTCTCGCCGGAGTTCGAGAGGGCCAGTACCACGTCGCCGGGGGTGATCATCCCCAGGTCGCCGTGACTGGCCTCCCCGGGGTGGACGAAGAAGGCCGGCGTGCCGGTGCTGGCAAGCGTCGCGGCGATCTTGCCGGCGATATGGCCGGACTTGCCCATGCCGGTGACCACCACGCGCCCGCGGCATGCGAGTATCAGCTCACAGGCGTGGTCGAAGGCCTCGTCGAGGCGTGCCGCCAGGGCGTCGATGGCTTGCTGCTCGAGGCGCAGGGTGCGTCGGGCGCTGTCGCGAAGGGCCGATCCGGCCCCAGGAGTTTCGGGTGTCATGATGCCGATTGTTGCCTGTTGTAAGGGTTCACTCAAGGGCTGCCGCCGAGACTGGCCGTGCCGAGCCAGGTCAGGTAACCGGCATAGGACGCGGCCAGCACCGCGCCGGGAAGTCGGCCGAGGTGGTTGCGGCGTTGCCAGAGCAGCAGTGCACCCAGCGCCAGAGTCAGCACCAGCAGCACGGGATAGTCACGCTCGCCGGCGGCGGGATCGGCGGCGCCGGGCGCCAGCAGGCCCGGGATCGGCAGTACTGCCAGCAGGTTGAAGAGATTGGAGCCGATCACATTGCCGATGGCGAGATCATGGTGACGCTTGAGCGCGCTGGCCACACAGGCCGCAAGCTCGGGCAGGCTGGTGCCGATGGCGACGATGGTCAGGCCGATGACGAGTTCGCTGATGCCCAGGTCGCGGGCGATCTCGCTGGCCCCCCATACCAGCCCGCGGGAGCCGGCTACCATCACGGCAAGTGTTGCCACCAGCCATAGCAGGGCACGAGTCAGCGGCATGTCGGGGATTTCGCCCGCCACTTCCTCCTCGGCATCCGGCGTATCGGCACGGAACAGCCACCACAGGCTGAACAGTAGCAGGGCAATCAGCAGTGCTGCATCCAGGCGGCCGAGGTGGCCGTTGGCCAGGGCGTAGCCGGCCAGGCCGGTGGCGCCAAGCAGCAAGGGGAGTTCGCGGCGCACCACGGAGAAGCGCACCGGGATGGGCACGACCAGGGCGGTGACACCCAGCACCAGGCCGATATTGGCAATGTTGGAGCCCAGGGCGTTGCCGGTGGCCAGGTCGGGAATGCCGTCGAGGGAGGCCATCAGCGACACTACGATCTCCGGTGCCGAGGTGCCCAGGGCAACGATGGTCATGCCCACCAGCATGGTGCTCATGCCCGCGCGGCGGGCGGTGGCGGCCGCCGCACCAACGAAATGGTCGGCGCTCCACAGCAGGGCCGCAAGGCCCAGCAGTATGGCGATCAGGGGGTACAGCATGACAACTCGGCTCGCTCAGTCGGTAGCGGAAGGTCGCCATTAAACGTGCTGGCCAGGCAGGGTGCAACCCGCCGCACCGCATCGGGCTAGCGTCTGGCAGGATGGTTAGGATACGATGTTCGATAATTTTTTCAGGATGGCTTGGCCGATGAGTGACACTCCCTTCGTGGTGGTGGAGGGGCTGCATTTCGCGCGTGGCGACAGGGAGATCTTTCGCGGCGTCGACATGACGATCCAGCGTGGTGGCGTTACCGCTATCATGGGCCCCAGTGGCAGTGGCAAGACCACCCTTCTCAAGCTGATCGGCGGTCAGCTCGTGCCGGATTCGGGGCGGGTGCTGATCGATGGCCAGGATGTCCATCGCCAGTCGCGGCGGGACCTCTTCACCATGCGTCGCCGCATGGGCATGCTGTTTCAGAGCGGTGCGCTGTTTTCCGACCTGAGCGTCTTCGAGAACGTGGCCTTCCCTCTGCGGGTACATACGGATCTGCCCGAGGCGATGGTGCGTGATCTGGTGCTGATGAAGCTCGAAGCGGTGGGACTGCGGGGCGCTCGAGAGCTGATGCCGGCGGAGCTTTCCGGGGGCATGGCGCGCCGCGTGGCCCTGGCGCGGGCCATTGCTCTGGACCCCGAGCTGATCCTCTATGATGAGCCTTTCGTCGGCCAGGATCCGATCTCCATGGGGGTGCTGGTGCAGCTGATCAAGCGCCTCAATCAGGCGCTGGGGCTGACCTCGATCGTTGTCTCTCATGATATCAAGGAGACGCTGAGTATCGCCGACTATGTCTATGTGGTGGCCGATGGTCGCGTGATGGCTCACGGTACGCCCGAGCACCTCGACGTGGATCGTGATCCGCGTGTCAGTCAGTTCGTGCATGGGGAGCCGGATGGACCTGTGCCTTTCCACTACCCATCGCAGGACTTCGTCAGCGACATGCTTGCCCCGGGGGGCGCCCGATGATCCATCGAATTCGACACCTGGGGCGCCGCGGCTGTGATCTGTTCGAGGCCCTCGGCCGTGCCGGTCTCTTCCTGTGTCAATCCGCCGTGGGGGTGCCGAGCAGGGAGGGGGTCTATCTCTGGGTGCGCCAGATGCACTTCGTCGGTGTGCTCTCTCTGGCCATCGTCCTCGTCTCGGGGCTCTTCATCGGCATGGTGCTGTCGCTGCAGGGCTATACCATTCTGGTCGACTTCGGTGCCGAGGATGCGCTGGGCCAGATGGTGGCACTCTCGCTGTTGAGGGAGCTGGCCCCAGTCGTGGCGGCCCTGCTGTTCGCCGGTCGGGCCGGGTCGGCGCTCACCGCCGAGATCGGACTGATGAAGGCGACCGAGCAGCTGACCAGCATGGAGATGATCGGTGTCGATCCGCTGCGCCGGGTGGTGGCGCCGCGCCTGTGGGCGGGCTTCGTGGCCCTGCCGCTGCTCACCGTGGGCTTTGGTGTGGTGGGTATCTACGGTGGCTACCTGGTCGGGGTCGACTGGCTGGGGGTCTTCGAGGGCTCCTACTGGTCCAATATGCAGGCCAGCGTCGACTTTATCGACGACGTGGGTAACGGCATCATCAAGAGTCTGGTGTTTGCCGTGGTGGTGACCTGGATCGCCGTGTTCCAGGGCTATGATCTGGTGCCGACGTCGGAAGGCATCTCGCGGGCCACGACACGCACCGTGGTCTACTCCTCGCTGGCCGTGCTCGGCCTTGATTTCGTACTGACCGCCATGATGTTCGGCGGGCTCGCCTGATGACAAGCGTCTGCCCTGTTGTATGGAGATTCTAGATGAAGCGCAGTAAAACCATGGAGCTGGGGGTGGGGCTGTTCATGCTTGCCGGTATTCTCGGCGTGCTCTTCCTTGGCCTGCGGGTCAGCGGCCTGGCGATGCAGGCCCCCAGCGATACCTTCCGCCTGGAGGCCAACTTCGCCAATATCGGCGGCCTCAAGACACGGGCGCGCGTGACCATGGCGGGCGTTACCGTGGGGCGCGTGGCGGCCATCGAACTCGATACCGACTGGTACGATGCCAGGGTGGTGCTGGAGATCGATGACGAACTGGAAGGTCGTCTCTCCAGAGATACCACCGCGTCGATCCTGACCTCGGGGCTGCTCGGGGAGCAGTACGTTGGCCTTTCCGTGGGGGGGGATCCCGAGACGCTGGCCGACGGCGATACCCTGCGTGATACTCAGTCGGCGCTGGTGCTCGAAGAACTCATCCAGCAGTTTGTGTCGAACATGGTCAGCGACTAGGGCGCCGATCGTCTGATGCAGGCTGACTCCTCCTTAATGACCCCGATATGGAGATGTTGAACATGATTCGTATCCCCTTGACCCTGGCGGCACTGCTGCTGAGCATGCTGTTCAGCCTGGCGGTCCAGGCGGCCCCCGAGCGGCAGCCCGACGAGGTCATCCGCCACAGTGTCGAGACGTTGACCGGCAAGATCGAGGGCAGGCGTGACCATTTCGCCGAGAACATGGCCGAGCTCGAGGCGCTGGTCGACGAGAGTCTCGACGAGATCGCCGATTTCCGTTATATCGGCGCCAGCGTGATGGGGCGTTACTTCTCCAATGCCACGCCCCAGCAGCGATCGCGCTTCGTCGATACCTTTCGCCAGACCCTGATCGATACCTATGCCAAGGGGCTGGTCACCTTCGACTATCGTGAGCTGCGTGTGCTTTCCAGCCAGGGCCCCAGGCGCCATGAGGATCAGGCCAGCGTCGATATGGAAGTGGTAGCCAAGGATGGCACCGTCTATCCGGTCAGCTATTCACTGCGTCTCTCGGGCGATGAGTGGCGAGTGGTCAACGTCATCGTCAATGGCATCAATCTGGGACTGACCTTCCGTAACCAGTTCGATCAGGCGATGCGCGACAACGCGCGCGACTACGATGCCGTCATCGATGGCTGGTCGCCCGATGTCGGCGTCGAGGAACTGGAGCAGGGCGCGTGAGCAGGTTGCTGGCACGCAACGGCCTGGACCTCGAGGCCAGGGAGAAGTGCCTGGTGGTCTGTGGTGCGGTGGGCTTCGAGCACGCCGCCGAACTCGCCGATGCAGGCAGCCGCTGGCTCGCCCGGCGCCAGGCCGGGGAGGTCGTCAGTTTCGATCTGCGCGGTGTCGCCGGCGTCAGCAGTGCGGCACTTACGGTATTGCTGGAGTGGGCGCGCGCGGCACGCCGGGCCGGCCTGACTCTCGAGCGAGTGCGCCTTTCCGCAGCGCTGTTGCGGCTCACTGATCTGGCCGGCCTCGAGCGCCTGCTGCCGGTGGAGTCGATGCGCGGCTAGTCGCGGCCAGCAGGGGCGATCGCCAAGAGCGGTGCTTTTCATTACCATGGGGCATCCATAATCCGCCGTCGACGATGAGATGATGTCATCGTGCGCGGTGTATTTGATCGTTTCCGCATCATATTTCGTACGATAAGGAGTGCCTGACCATGCAACCCAGTGACGTCAAGGAATTGCTCGAGTCACGTATCGATGACTGCGAGTTCCATATTCAGGGCGAGGGCTGCAACTTTCAGGTGGTGGCCGTTGGCGAACGCTTTGCTGATCTGTCGCCGGTCAAGCGCCAGCAACTGATCTATGGCGCTCTCACCGAAGAGATCGCTTCCGGCGCGCTGCATGCCGTGAGCATCAAGACCTATACCCCGGCGCAGTGGCAAGGTGCGCCGGAGAATTCCGGCGTCTGAGAACCCGAGCCCTCATGGACAAGTTGATCATTACCGGCAACGGGCCGGTCGACGGCGAGGTTTGGGCCAGCGGCGCGAAGAACGCCGCCCTGCCCATCCTCTGCGCCACCCTGCTGGCCGACGAGCCGGTGACCATTGGCAATCTACCGCATCTGCAGGACATCACCACCACTCTGGAACTGCTCGGGCACCTGGGTGTGGAAGCGGTGATGGGCGAGAAGATGACCATCCAGCTCGACGGTTCTCAGGTGGCGCACTGTGATGCCCCCTATGAGCTGGTCAAGAAGATGCGTGCCTCCATTTTGGTCCTGGGACCGCTGTTGGCTCACTTTGGCCACGCCGACGTCTCCCTGCCGGGGGGCTGCGCCATCGGCTCACGCCCGGTAGATCTGCATCTGAGAGGCCTGGAGGCCATGGGGGCGGAGATTCGCGTCGAGGGCGGCTATATTCGCGCCCGTGTGGAGGGGCGGCTGAAGGGGGTCACGATCTTCTTCGATACCGTCACCGTCACCGGTACCGAGAATCTCCTGATGGCCGCGGCACTGGCCGAGGGCACCACGGTGCTCGAGAATGCCGCACGGGAGCCCGAGGTGGTCGACCTGGCCGAGCTGTTGATCAAGATGGGAGCCCGCATCCGAGGTCACGGCACCGACACCATCACCATCGAGGGCGTGCCGCGTCTGCATGGTGCCTATCACGATGTGATGCCCGACCGGATCGAGACCGGTACCTTCCTGGTGGCCGCGGCGCTGTCGCGTGGCCGCGTCAAGGTGCGTCGCACCCGTGCCGATATTCTCGAGGCGGTGCTGGCCAAGCTCGAGGAAGCGGGTGCCGAGATCACCACCGGTGATGACTGGATCGCCCTGGACATGCACGGCAAGCGCCCGCGACCGGTCAATATTCGTACCGCGCCCTATCCGGCCTTTCCGACCGACATGCAGGCCCAGTTCGTGGCCATGAATGCGGTGGCCGATGGCAGCTCCCGGGTGGTGGAGACCATCTTCGAGAACCGCTTCATGCATGTTCAGGAGCTCAATCGCATGGGGGCGCGGATCGCGCTGGAGGGCAATACCGCGGTGATCGAGGGGGTCGAGCGGCTATCCGGCGCTCCGGTGATGGCCACCGACCTGCGTGCCTCGGCGTCGCTGGTGATCGCGGCGATGATGGCCGAGGGGGAGACTCTGGTCGACCGCATCTACCATATCGATCGCGGTTACGAGTGTATCGAGGAGAAGCTGCAACTGCTGGGCGCACGCATTCGGCGTGTACCCGGCTAGCCTGTACCCGGACCAAGGCAAGAGCATGAGCAAACAACTGATCGTGGCCCTCTCCAAGGGCCGTATCCTCGAAGAGACGCTGCCGCTGCTGGCCGATGCCGGCGTCGAGCCGGTGGAGGATCTGGGCAAGAGTCGCAAGCTGCTGTTCGACACCAACCTGCCCGACGTCAAGCTGGTGGTCATTCGAGCCACCGATGTGCCGACCTATGTGCAGCTGGGTGCCGCGGACCTGGGTATCGCGGGCAAGGACGTGCTGCTCGAGCATGGGGCGGCGGGTCTCTATGAGCCCCTCGACCTCGAGATTGCGCGGTGCAAGCTGATGACCGCCGGGATCGTCGGCGCCGAGCCGGCCAGCGCCAGGCGGCGGGTAGCCACCAAGTTCGTCAATATCGCCCGGCGCTGGTATGCCGAGCAGGGCATTCAGGCCGAGGTCATCAAGCTCTATGGTGCCATGGAGCTGGCACCGTTGATGAATCTGGCCGATGAGATCGTCGATATCGTCGATACCGGTAATACCCTGCGCGCCAATGGCATGGAGCCCCGGGAGCTGATTGCGCCGGTCACGACTCGGCTGGTGGTCAACAAGGCGTCCATGACCATGAAACATGCGCGCATCAAGCCACTGCTCGAGCGCCTCAAGCAGGCGGTTGTTGCCCGTCGCGAAGACGTTGCCGGCTGAGCTGCCTGACGACCGAATCGGACAGCTTGATATCAACAGGCCCGACACCATAGAGATACAGTCATGACCGAGACCAACGCCTCTTCCGGAATCTCCCGCCTCGCGACCGCCGACGCCGACTTCTCGGCACGGCTCGACCATCTGCTCGCTTGGGAGGGGGTCTCCGATGGCGAGGTACAGGCCCGGGTCGCCGAGATTCTCTCCGCGGTGAAGGAGCGCGGCGATGCGGCCCTGGTGGAGGCCAGCAATCGCTTCGATCGCCTTGCGGTCGCGGACATGGTCGAGCTCACCCTCGATGCGCCGCGCCTGCGCCGGGCCTATGAGGGACTGCCCGATGACCAGCGCGAGGCGCTGGCCCAGGCGGCGGAGCGTATCCGGCTCTACCATGAGCATCAGAAGCCCGAATCCTGGCACTACACCGAGGAGAACGGTACCGTGCTCGGCCAGCAGGTCATGCCGCTGGATCGTGCCGGCATCTACGTGCCCGGCGGCAAGGCGGCCTATCCCTCCTCGGTATTGATGAACGCTATTCCTGCCCATGTGGCCGGTGTTCGCGAGATCATCATGGTGGTGCCTACGCCGGACGGCGTGCTCAACGAGCTGGTGCTGGCCGCGGCACATCTGGCCGGTGTCGATCGTGTCTTTACCGTGGGTGGCGCCCAGGCGATTGCTGCGCTGGCCTTCGGCACCGAGACGGTGCCACGGGTCGACAAGATCGTCGGTCCGGGCAACATCTATGTGGCCACCGCCAAGCGGGCGGTATTCGGTCAGGTGGGCATCGACATGATCGCCGGTCCTTCGGAGATCCTGGTGATCTCAGATGGTGGCACCGACCCCGAATGGCTGGCCATGGATCTCTTCTCTCAGGCCGAGCACGACGAGGATGCCCAGGCGATTCTGGTGAGCTGGGATGGCGAACATCTGGATGCCGTGGAGGCGGCCATCGACCGCCTGCTGCCGACCCTGGATCGCCACGCGATCGTGCGCGAGTCTCTCTCCCGACGCGGGGCGCTGATTCGCTGTCGCGATCGCGCCGAGGCGGTGGCCCTGATCAATCGCATTGCCCCCGAGCATCTCGAACTCTCGGTCGCCAATCCCGAGGGGTGGCTACCCGAGGTGCGTCATGCCGGTGCCATCTTCATGGGGCGCTATACCGCCGAGGCACTGGGCGACTACTGCGCCGGGCCCAACCATGTGCTACCCACCTCGGGAACGGCGCGATTCTCGTCGCCGCTGGGCGTCTATGACTTCCAGAAGCGTTCATCGATCATCCACTGCTCCGCCGAAGGTGCTTCAACCCTCGGTAGGGTTGCCTCGGTGCTGGCGCGTGGTGAGTCGCTGACCGCGCATGCACGTAGCGCCGAGTATCGCATCAAGACGTGAACCGCTGTGTCGGGATGAGCAAAAAAGGCCCTGCCGAAAGACAGGGCCCTTCGCCTGGTAGGGCGAGCGCTTACTGGGAGGGGGGGAGTTGAGGGGATGGTCGTTCGCCGACCTCTACCGTCAGCGTCAGCTCCTCGCCACCACGCACTACGGTAAGGGGTAGATTGTCGCCGGGTTCCACGGCAGCGATATCGGCCATCGTTTCCCGCGCATCGAAGATCGCCCGGCCATCGATGGAGACCAACACATCACCGGGGCGCAGGCCGGCCTGATCGGCGGGGCTGCCAGGCACGACGCCTGCGATGATCACGCCGCGCGGCGTCGTCAGGCCGAAGGAGGCAGCCAGCTCCGGATTGAGCTCCTGAGCCTCGACCCCTAACCAGCCACGGATCACGCGTCCCTGGATGACCAGTTGCTCGAGGATATTGCGTGCCAGGTTGGCAGGGATGGCGAAGCCGATGCCCTGGGAGCCACCGGAACGTGAAAAGATGGCGGTATTGATACCGACCATGGCGCCATCGGGGTTGATAAGTGCCCCCCCGGAGTTGCCAGGATTGATGGCAGCATCGGTCTGGATAAAGTCCTCGTAGGCGTTCAGTCCCAGGTGACTGCGCCCGGTGGCGCTGATGATGCCCATGGTGACCGTCTGGCCGACCCCGAAGGGATTGCCGATGGCCAGGGCCACGTCGCCGATGGCCACCTCCGTGGAGTCGGCCAGCTCGATGACCGGCAGATCATCAAGCGTGATGCGCAGCACGGCTAGGTCGCTTTCGGGGTCGGTGCCGATCACTTCCGCCAGCGTCTCGCGCCCGTCACGCAGTGCGACCTGGATCTGATCGGCGCCACCGATGACGTGATGATTGGTCAGCACGTAGCCCTGCTCGCTGACGATCACACCCGAGCCCAGGCTCGAGAGCATGCGTTGGCGGGCAGGCATGTCGTCGCCGAAGAATTGTCGAAAGAAGGGGTCCGACATTAGTGGATGTTGGTCGCGTTCGACGACCCGAGACGAGTAGATATTAACCACGGCAGGGGCGGCACGCTCCACCGCTGCGGCGTAGC
The DNA here is from genome assembly GCF_009901955.1 of Halomonas icarae. Lineage (GTDB taxonomy): Bacteria > Pseudomonadota > Gammaproteobacteria > Pseudomonadales > Halomonadaceae > Halomonas > Halomonas icarae. Next base: position 692,898 of record NZ_WUTS01000001.1, read on the forward strand.
TGGCCGGTCCCTGCTCGCGGGAGAGCGGTGGCGCCTGACGCAGCTCGGGTGCCGGGCGCGCGATGGTGTCACGGGGTCCCTCTGCTTCGGGGGATGTTGCAAGTGGTTCGCGGGATGCGGGAGAGGGCATTACAACCGGGGCGTCACTGCCATGGCGCCCCGACAATTGCGGGAAGGCATTGAGCAGTGCCACGGCAAGCAGGAGCCCGATCACGACGGGCAGCAGATAGGGCGCGAGCAAGCGAAGGTGATGGCGCGGCGATCGGTAGGGCATGCGGGGCACGATCCTCGTCAGAGCGGTCGCCGAAGCGTGGCGGCGACGGTTACAATCGGCGCATGGTAACACCTTCATTCCACAGCGTCCGGAGGAGACGATGGCTCATCGCGATGCCCTGGTAGCCGCCTGCGATAGCAGGCTGCAGGCCAGCCGCTTCAAAGACTACACCGTCAATGGTCTGCAGGTGGAGGGGCGAGAGGAGGTCTTGCGCCTACTTAGCGGCGTCACCGCCAGCCAGGCACTGCTCGACGAGGCGGTCGCCTGGGGAGCCGATCTGGTGCTGGTGCACCACGGTTACTTCTGGAAGAACGAGCCGGTAGCGATTACCGGCATGAAGCGCCGGCGTCTGCAGACCCTACTGATCCACGATATCAACCTGCTGGCCTATCACCTGCCGCTGGATGCTCACCCCGAGCTCGGCAACAACGCCGAATTGGGGCGGCGTCTCGGTTTTACGGTGGAGGGGTGCGCCGACGGTGCAATGGGAGAGGGATTGCTGTGGCTGGGGGCGCCACCAGCAGCCATGAATGCCCGGGCGCTCAGCGCTCATGTGGGCGAGCGCCTGGGGCGCGAGGCGCTGCTGGTAGAGGCGCCTCATGTTGGCGAGATTCGCCGCGTGGCTTGGTGCACCGGTGGGGCTCAGGACATGATTACGGCGGCCTGGGAGGCGGGGGCAGATGCCTTCATTTCCGGCGAGATCTCCGAGCGCACAACCCATCTGGCTCGCGAGCTGGGCATCCACTACCTCTGTGCGGGGCATCATGCCACCGAGCGAGATGGCGTTCGGGCTCTGGGGGAGTGGTTGGGCGTGGAGTTCAGCCTCGAGCACCGTTTCGTCGATATCGACAACCCGGCATAGTCCCAGGGAGTGAGCGCCTCGCTTCATGAAGCGGGGCCTCGATCGTGACAAAAAGTAGTGGCAGGCGTCGAACGGCTCAGTAGCGGGGAGCGTCGAACTTCTCGCCATCCTGGCTATCGGCTTCTTTGAGACCGAAGTCTTCGGACAGGGTGCCGCCCGAGCCGTCGGCGTAGTCACGGGGCGTTGGGGGAGTGTTATCGCTCCCTTCTTCGGTAGCTGTTGCGGCCTCATCCATGGCCAGACCACGGGCCGGTCGGGAGCGTACACCGAGGGTGTCGGCGTCTGCGGCGAGGCGCGCGGCCAGCGCCTCGCCATTCTGGCGCAGTGTCTCCGTCAGTCGTCCAATCTCGTCGAAGTGTTCGCCCATGCCGTCGTGCAGGGCCGAAAGCTCCCTGTCGCGTTCGGCCAGGCGCTGGCGCAGACGCTGCATACCGTCGGTACCGGCATAGAGCAGGTGGTATCCCAGTGCCCCCAAGCCGACACCGGCCAGCAGGCAGGCAATGGCTAGAATCCAGTTGATGTTGCTCTCGTCCACGTCGGTCTCCCTGCGGCGGTGAACGATCCTGCGGCCGACGTTACGGCGAGCGGATCCGATGGTGGGGCGGTGGCCCCGACGCGCACTATTATAGGGGCGAGCCTAGGCGATGGGTCAACGCGTGCTGGCACCAGCGATGCGCTTCGTTGTTCAGACGCGTATAATATGCCTCCTGTCGAAGCCGAAACAGGCCGTTTTCGTCCTCATGAATGCCGCCAATCGAGACACTCGCCCGACCCCCATGGCCCGCTATCGGGCCGACCTGGAACGCCACGACTTCCAGTATGATGCCGCCCAGGCCCAGGCCGTGGAGCATCTGCAGCGTCTCTATGACGATCTGCTGCGTTCGCCCCAGGCACCTGCCCGCGCCAGCTCAACGGGCGGCGGGCTGGCTTCGCGCGTGGCGGGGCTGTTCGGCAAGCGAGCGCGCAGTGAGCCCGCCGAGACGGACCCGCCGGCGATTCGCGGCCTCTACTTCTGGGGAGGCGTGGGTCGTGGCAAGACCTATCTGGTGGATGCCTTCTACGAGTCCCTGCCTTTTCCCGAGAAGATGCGCACCCACTTCCACCGCTTCATGCAGCGGGTGCATAACGAGCTCGAGCACTACAAGGGCGAGAAGAACCCCCTGCGCCTGATTGCCGCCAAGTTCGCGGCCGAGGCCAGGGTGATCTGCTTCGATGAGTTCTTCGTCAAGGACATCACCGATGCGATGATCCTTGCCAATCTGCTCGAGGCGCTGTTCGAGCGAGGCGTGGTACTGGTGGCAACGTCCAATATCGTGCCCGGCGAGCTCTACAAGGAGGGGCTGCAGCGTGCGCGCTTCCTGCCCGCCATCGATCTGCTGGAGCGGCACTGCGAGGTGGTCAATGTCGACTCGGGTATCGACTATCGGCTGCGGGCGCTCGAGCGTGCCGAGATATTTCATTCGCCGCTCGATGATGCCGCGGAGGTCGAGCTGGCACGTAGCTTCCGCGCAATAGCCGGCCAGGATGGCGAGTCCGATGTTCCTCTGGAAATCAATCATCGTGTGCTTCACGCACGTCGACTCCACGATGATGTGGTGTGGTTCGAGTTTCGCGAGCTCTGTGATGGGCCTCGCAGCCAGAACGATTACATCGAGCTGGCGCGGGAGTTTCACTCCGTGCTGGTCTCCAATGTGCCGCGCATGGATGGGAAGTCAGATGATCAGGCGCGGCGCTTCATCAACATGGTCGACGAGTTCTACGACCGGGGTGTCAAGTTGCTGATGTCCGCCGAGGTGCCTGCCGAGTCGCTCTATAGCGACGGCCGCCTGGAGTTCGAGTTCGAGCGGACCCTCTCTCGCCTGCAGGAGATGCAGTCCCACGACTACCTCGCCCTAGCCCACAAGCCTTAGCCGGACTGCACCCGGGGCTGTGAGCTCTGAACAGTAAGTTCCCTTGACCTAGGCTTGGCTTACGGCTTGCACCGGCATTGCACAGCAGGGCCGCATTCATGTAGAATTCGCGCGCTCTACTCGTTGGTCTCGCGCGTCGAGGCCAACCAAGAAGAATAGGGATGGTTCCATGCCGGTCATCCGGTGGCAGAACCCAATACACTTGATTGGTGAGATTTCATGAAGACGTTCACTGCCAAACCGCAGTCCGTCGAGCGCGACTGGTACGTCGTCGACGCCGCGGACAAGACGCTCGGCCGACTGGCCACCGAAATCGCTCGTCGCCTGCGCGGCAAGCACAAGCCGGAGTACACCCCCCACGTGGACGGCGGCGACTATATCGTCGTGATCAACGCCGAGAAGGTGAAGGTGACCGGCAACAAGGCCAAGGCCAAGACCTACTATCGTCACACCGGCTATCCCGGTGGCCTGCGCTCCATGACCTTCGACAAGATGCTTGATCACGCTCCCGAGCGTATCATCGAGAGTGCCGTGAAGGGCATGCTGCCCAAGGGTCCCCTGGGTCGCGCCATGTACACCAAGCTCAAGGTCTACGCCGGTGCCGAACATCCGCACGCCGCCCAGCAGCCGCAAGAACTGAACATCTGAGGGAATCTCCGCCATGACACAGCAATACTACGGTACCGGGCGCCGCAAGACCTCTACTGCCCGCGTTTTCCTGAAGCCGGGCACCGGCAAGATCACCGTCAACAACCGTGAGCTGGACCAGTACTTCGGCCGCGTCACCGGCCGCATGGTCGTTCGTCAGCCCCTCGAGCTGACCGAGACCCTTGGTCAGTTCGATGTCTACGTCACCGTCAAGGGTGGCGGTGGCTCTGCCCAGGCCGGCGCGATTCGTCACGGCATTACCCGTGCCTTGATGGCCTACAACGAAGACTTCCGTGCGCCGCTGCGTCAGGCGGGTTATGTGACCCGTGATGCGCGTGAGGTCGAGCGTAAGAAGATTGGTCTGCGCAAGGCGCGCCGTCGTCCGCAGTTCTCCAAGCGCTGATCACCAGCCGCCATGGAGTATGCGACGCCCGGGTTATCAACCCGGGCGTTTCTTGTTCTGCGTCAACAATTTGTGTGCATCAAGCCGTCTTGGGCAGGGTCCTTTTCCTTGTGCACGGCGGCGCGATTTCTTAACATGTACCGCATTTGGTGTCCGTGGTCGCGGGGATGATGCCCGTGATGGGTCAACGGGTAAGCTGATGGGAGAAACCTTGAAATGGCAGATAACGGCGTGAACAAGGGTCGGCGCCGTTTCCTCGTGGGTGCTACCACCGTTGTCGGTGGGATTGGTGCTGTCGGGGTTGCGGTCCCCTTTGTGGCTTCCTGGCAGCCGAGTGCCAGGGCGAGAGCGGCGGGCGCGCCGGTTCAGGCTGATGTGTCCAAGCTTGAACCCGGCCAGCGTATGACCGTGGAGTGGCGTGGCAAGCCGGTGTGGATCGTCAACCGCACTCCGGAGATGATCGAGCGCATCGAGTCGTTCGATGACTCGCGGCTTACCGATCCTGCATCAGACGTGCCGCAGCAGCCGGCCTACATCGATGGCCCCCTGCGCTCCATCAAGCCCGAGATCGGGGTCCTGATCGGCATCTGTACCCACCTGGGTTGCTCACCGCTGTTTCGTCCAGAGCCCGATGCGGACGATGTGGGCACCGACAACTGGCCGGGTGGCTTCTTCTGCCCCTGCCATGGCTCGCGCTTCGATCTGGCGGGCCGGGTATTCCGCGGGGTGCCGGCGCCCACCAACCTGGAGGTGCCGCCTTACCGCTTCGAGTCCGACGATATCATCATCGTTGGCGAAGATGAGGAGACTGCCTGATGGGTAACCCGAACAAGCCGATGGCGGAAAAGGGCTTGATGCGCTGGGTCGATGAGCGCTTCCCCGCGACGCAGATGTGGCAGGAGCACCTGTCCAAGTATTACGCCCCCAAGAACTTCAATTTCTGGTACTTCTTCGGCTCGCTGGCCCTGCTGGTGCTGGTCAATCAGATTCTTACCGGGATCTGGCTGACCATGAGCTACAACCCCTCTGCCGAGGGCGCCTTCGCCTCCGTCGAGTACATCATGCGCGATGTCGAGTGGGGTTGGTTGATTCGCTACCTGCACTCCACCGGCGCCACGGCCTTCTTCGTGGTCGTATACCTGCACATGTTCCGCGGCCTGCTCTATGGCTCCTACAAGGCGCCCCGCGAGCTGGTGTGGATCTTCGGCATGGCGATCTACCTGGCGTTGATGGCGGAGGCCTTCATGGGGTATCTGCTGCCCTGGGGTCAGATGTCCTACTGGGGTGCCCAGGTGATCATCTCGCTGTTCTCCGCGATTCCGGTCATCGGTCCCGACCTGACCCAGTGGATTCGTGGTGACTTCCTGATCTCGGGCATTACCCTCAACCGCTTCTTCGCCCTCCACGTGGTGGCGCTGCCCATCGTGATCCTGGCGCTGGTGGTGCTGCATATCATCGCCCTGCACGAGGTCGGTTCCAACAATCCTGATGGCATCGACATCAAGAAGAAGAAGGACGAGACCGGCAAGCCGCTGGATGGCATTCCCTTCCATCCGTACTACACGGTGAAGGATATCGTCGGCGTGGCTGTCTTCCTGTTCGTCTTCGCGGTGGTGATCTTCTATTTCCCCGAGGGGGGGGGCTACTTCCTCGAGAAGCCAAACTTCGAGCCGGCCAACCCGCTGAAGACGCCGGACCACATCGCCCCGGTGTGGTACTTCACGCCCTTCTACGCGATTCTGCGTGCGATCACCTTCTCGCTGTTCGGGCTCGATGCCAAGTTTCTCGGCGTGATCTTCATGGGCGCTGCCATCGCGGTGCTGTTCGTGCTGCCGTGGCTGGACCGCAGCCCTGTGCGCTCCATGCGCTACAAGGGCTGGATGTCCAAGGTGATGCTGGTGCTGTTCGCGATCAGCTTTGTCATTCTTGGGGTCCTGGGCGTGCTGCCGGCTACCGATGGCCGTACCGTGCTGGCTCAGGTGTGCACCGCCGTCTATTTCGCCTTCTTCCTGCTGATGCCGATCTATACTCGGCTGGAGAAGACCAAACCCGTTCCGGAGAGGGTGACTGGCTAATGAAAAAGCAACTGTTCGCACTGCTCTTCGCGCTGGTGCCCCTCACGGCCATTGCCGCTGGAGGCGCGAGCGTCCCGTACTCCATGACCCCCGACCTCGATGACAAGGCATCGTTGCAGCGGGGCATGCAGCTCTTTACCAACTACTGCATGGGGTGTCATTCGCTTGAGCACCAGCGCTTCGCTCGTGCTGCCGAGGACCTGGGGATGCCTCAGGATCTGGTCGAGGAGAATCTGATCTTCTCCTCGGATCTGGCCTTCAATGACCAGATGCATATCGCCATGAACAAGGACGATGCCGAGGCCTGGTTCGGTGCGCCGCCGCCTGACCTGACCCTCGAGTCACGACTGCGCGGTACCGACTGGATCTACTCCTACCTGCTCTCGTTCTACAAGGACCCGAGCACCGGTACTGGTGTGAACAATGCCGTGTTCGACATGGTGGCCATGCCCAATGTGCTCGAGCCGTTGCAGGGCGTGCAGGAGATGGTGTGCTCCGAGACCGATCGTCCTGTTGAGGGTGCCGAGCTCGATCCGTTGACAGGCAAGTACCAGTCCTGTGATGTGCTCCAGGTGACTCAGCCGGGCGAGCTGGAGCCGGATGAGTTCGAGGAGGCGGTCTACGACCTGACCAACTTCCTGGCCTATGTGGGTGAGCCATCCAAGCTGCAGGCCCAGGCTCTGGCCCCGAAGGTGCTGATCTTCATCTTCATCTTCGGCGTCATTGCCTACCTGCTCAAGCGTGAGTACTGGCGCGACATCCACTGACCGACGGGTTGCAGAGAGACGGGGGCGCATGGCCGACGGCCATGCGCCCCCGTGACGTATGTGTCGCGTCAATCGCTTCCCCGCGGAGCGAGGCCCGCGTGTTATCATGGTTATTCGATTTGATGCGAGGATTGTTTCATGGGTGTAGTGGCCAAGCGGTCGTCGATGATCTTCTATTCCGGTGGCTCCGATCATTTCAGCCATCGGGTGCGTATCGTGCTCGCCGAAAAGGGGGTGGCGGTAGACATCGTGGAGGTCAACCCGGACCAGCCCCCCGAGGATCTCGCCGATCTCAACCCCTACAACAGCGTGCCGACCCTGCTGGATCGAGATCTCGTGCTGTATGAGTCCAAGGTGATGATGGAGTACCTGGACGAGCGCTTCCCACACCCCCCGCTGCTGCCGGTCTATCCGGTGGCGCGTGCCCAGAGTCGCCTCTGGATGCACCGTATCGAGCGCGAGTGGTGCCCGCTGGTGGAGCAGATCGAGCAGGGGAGCAAGAAAGAGGCGGACAGGGCGCGCAAGGAGCTGCGTGAGAGTCTCGTCGGAATCTCGCCCATCTTCGAGGACATGGCGTTCTTCATGAGCGAGGAGTTCACCCTGGTGGACTGCTGCCTGGCACCGATTCTGTGGCGTCTGCCCGCCCTGGGCATCGAGCTGCCCGAGAAGCAGGTAGTCCCCCTGCTCGACTACATGGAGCGAGTCTTCGAGCGAGACGGCTTCAAGGCGTCACTGAGCGAGCGCGAACGCGAGATTCGCAGCTGATACACTTTTCCCGGCCGCCTTCGGGCGGCCGGCCAACGCAGGAGGGAGAGGCGATGGACTCCAGTCGTCCCAGCCTATCCAGTCGCCCCTACCTGGCCAGAGCCTTGTTCGAGTGGCTGCTGGACCATGACCTCACGCCCCATATCGTGGTCGATGCCGAGCATCCCCAGGTGGAAGTGCCGCGACAGTTCGTACAGAATGGCCAGATCGTTCTCAACCTGTCGCCAAACGCCGTTCGTGAGCTGGCGATGGAGAACGACGCGATCAGTTTCGAGGCGCGCTTCGGTGGTCAACCCATGCGGGTGATGGTGCCGATTGATGCCCTGGTGGCCATCTATGGTCGCGAGAATGGTGTCGGAATGGTCTTCGGTCATGAACCGGTGATGCCCCAGCCGGCCGAGGACGAGCTGCCGACGCTGGCCGAGGTCGAGCGTGACGCCGACACCTCGCAGGAGAAGAAGGCGTCGGAAGAGAAGGATGAGGGCTCTCGACGGCCGCCCAAGGGAAGGCCTTCCCTGCGGGTGATCAAGTAGTTCTTATGCCAGCGCGGTGGTGGATCATGCAATACGGCAGGCCTTGGGGCCTGCCGTATTGCGTTTGCAGCGAGCAGTCGAGCTGTTTCGGTTCAGTCGAGCCGGCTTAGTCGAGATAGTCGAAGACCTTGACGATGCGCTGCATGCCGCCCAGCTGCGAGACCGCCTGGACGATGCGCTCGGCCTCGGCACGGGTCACGATGCCCATCAGATAGACGCTGGCATTCTCGGTGATCACTCGGATGCGGCTTGAGTCGATCGCCTGGTTGGCGGCCAGGTGGGTGCGGATGCGGGTGTTGAGCCAGGTGTCCGAGAGCCGCTGACTGGCGGGCAGGTTACCGGCGATGCTCAATTCGTTGTGGACATTGCGCACATTGCGTACCTGACTCGCCACTTCGCTGGCTTTCACCTTGAGTTCCTCGCTGGGTACCTGGCCAGTGAGCAGCACCAACCCCGCGTAACTGTCCACATTGATCCGCGCGTCACCCAGGCGGGCGTCGGTGCGGCCAAGGTTGTGGGTGATCTTGGTTTCGATGCTCTGGTCTTCGATCTGGTCGCCGGCAGTGCGCTTGCCGTAATTCTCCTCGATGGTGCCTTGATGGGTTACGCTGGTCACGGTGGTGCAGCCGGCGAGGCCCAGGGCGGCGATCAGCAGCAGGGCGCTGAGCAGGGGGAGGCGTGTCATCATTCACTTGCTCCAAAGAGTTGTTCGTCGATCAGGTCGCAGAGGCAGTGGATTGCCAGCAGGTGGACCTCCTGAATCCGTGCGGTAGAGGTCGCCGGGACGCGGATCTCGCAGTCGTCCTGGCCGAGCAGCGAGGCCATGTTGCCTCCGTCGCGACCGGTGAGGGCCACCACCGTCATGTCGCGGTCATGGGCGGCCTGGATGGCCTGAATCACGTTGGCCGAGTTGCCGCTGGTGGAGATCGCCAGCAGGATATCGCCGGGTTGGCCCAGGGCGCGTACCTGCTTGGAGAACACCTCGTTGTAGCTGTAGTCGTTGGCGATGGAGGTCAGGGTAGAGGTGTCGGTGGTCAGGGCCAGGGCGGGGAGGCTGGGGCGCTCCCGTTCGAAGCGATTGAGCAGTTCCGACGAGAAGTGCTGACTGTCGCCGGCGCTGCCGCCATTGCCGCAGGCCAGGATCTTGCCCTCGCTGACCAGGCACTGGACCATCATCTGGCTGGCGACCTCGATAAAGGGCGGCAGCACTTCGCTGGCATAGGTCTTGGTATCGATGCTGGCATTGAAGTGATCGAGAATGCGCTGCTGGAAATCCATGCTGAGTCAGGTTCCTGTGGCGGGTTAGTAGGCGTCGAAGGCGTTGACCACCCACTGGATGTCGAGTTCGGGTGGCAGGCCGGTGACGGCCACCACATCGAAGCGGCAGGGACATGATAGCCGGTTGTTCTGTAGATAAAAACGTGCCGCCCTGATCAGGCGGCGCTGCTTGGTGGCGGTTATGGTCTCGAGGGGGTGGCCGTGGCGGATATCGGCGCGATGGCGCACCTCGACGAAGACCAGGGTATCGCCATCGCGCATCACCAGATCCAGCTCGCCTCCCTTGGCGTGCTGGTTGGTGGCCACCGGCTCGAGGCCGCGGTCGGTCAGCCAGGCCGCAACGAGGCGTTCGACTGCCTCGCCGCGGGCCCTGGCATCACGGGGTCCGCTCATCGCCGAAAGCCCCTGGACTGAGTACCGGTTGCGGGACGCCATCGACGAAGCGTGCCCAGGGCAGCGTGCGCTGGATGCGTCCATCAGGAGTGGCGCGCAGTGTGCCGGTCGCCCCGAACAGTTCACTGCTCGGGACCAGCTGGAACTGGGGTAAGCGTCGCGCCAGCTCGAAGGCGTCGACCCCCATGGCGCTTAGCCGGAACAGGTTGGGGTCCGTCTCCTTCTGCAGGGCGCGATAGCTTGATGCGAAGGGGAGGGCATCCTCCCCGCCCGCCGCGGCATCGGGGATCTGCCAGGGGATATCCAGGAACATGACGTCATTCAGGTCGCTGTCGAGGCGTGGATTCAACTGTCCGCTGAACAGGTGAGAAGTGGCATAGATCGGTAGTTTGTTGGCACCGTAGTAGTCAAGGGTCGGGGGTACCTGGCGCGCGTAGTCGGGCAGTGCCAGCATGAACAGGAGGTCGGGACGGCTCTCGGCGATGGTGCGGCGAGTGCTCTCGGTGGCGGATGCGCCGGGGTTATAGCGCACCGCCTTGGTGACCTTGCCACCCTGGGCGCGCCACTCATCCCAGAAGGCCTCGCCGACCCGCTGACCCCAGCCGTTGTCCGGGACCAGCAGGGCCGCGCGGCGATGGCCGTCGTCCCAGGCGCGACGGGCGACTTGCATGGCTTCGCCCTCGGCAGAGAGGCCATACTGGAAGAGACCTTCGGCGGCATTGGTGGCTCCCTTTCCATAGTTGAGAGCCAGGGTGGGGAGCGGCACCTGGTTGAGACGCTCCAGCTCGCTTACCCGATCCTTGCTGAGCGGGCCAATGACCACCTGGGCGCCACGGTTTTCGGCTTCGCGGTAGAGCGATTCGAGGTTGCCCGAGGTGCTGTCAATAAAGCTGAGACGGACGCTGGCATCATCCGATAAACGGTGTTGGGTACGGATACCCTCGCCGATCGCCGTGGCGATACGCGACAGTGGGCCCGATTCTGGCAGTAACACAGCGATGTGTTGCACCTCCTGACCCCTCAAGTTGCGTAGCGCGATGAGATCCGCCGGCAGGCGTCGTGCCGCCGGGTGACGCTGGTTACGACTACGCCATTCGTCCAGGCGAAGGAAGAGACGGTCGATATTGCCATCACCACTGCGCACCGTCTCCATCAGCTCCACCCAGCCGCGGGTCAAAGCGCCCTGGAGCTCGCCGAGCTGGGCTAGTCGGCGCTGTTCGACGCCACCCAGGGCTCGCCAGATGGGGTCATTGAGTGCCTCGTCATCGGACTCAGCCTGCACCAGCAGTAGAGCCCTGGCAGCGGCGAAAGGTTTGCCTTGCTCGAGCAGGGCCAGGCCGCGTTGCTCGCGCAGGGCCAGTGTCTGGCTGCGGTTGAGGGCGAGCCCGTCGAGACCCTGGGTGGCCTGGATGACGGCCTCGGGATCGCCCTCGCTCTCGCCGAGGTCGGCCAGCAGAAGCGCCCAGCGAGTCAGAGGGTCGCCGGCAAGTTGCGATCGATCAATCTGGCGGGCGATCTCGAGTGCCTGGGTGCGCTGGCCCTGGCGTGCTAGGATGTCCGCCGCGTCCAGTCGAGTGCGGGCCGCCTGGGCCGGTTCCTGTTGTTGGGCCTGTTCAAGTAGCGTGGCGGGGTCGTCATCGGTGACGCGCTCGACGATGCCCGGCTGGTAGGCACAGCCGGCCAGCAGCAGCGCGAGAAGCGCGATGGCCAGCAGGCCGCGTGTCAGTTTGAGCATGAATCCTTCCTTTATTCATCCGTCGTATCGGGAGCCCGCCCAGGAGGCGACGTGTCAGAACCGAACTCAGCTTCATTGTACGTGGTCGCCACGCCAATTGGGAATTTGCAGGACCTGAGCCCGCGGGCCGCTACGGTGTTGTCCGAGGTGGCCATGGTGGCCGCCGAGGATACCCGGCACACCGCTCGCCTGCTGCGCCACCTGGGGGTGCGTGTGCCCATGCTGTCGCTTCATGAGCACAACGAGTCGGCGCGCGTCGACCGTATCGATGCATATCTGGCCGCGGGCGAGTCGATTGCCCTGGTCTCTGATGCCGGCACACCACTGATCAGTGATCCTGGCTTCGTGCTGGTACGCGAACTGCGTGCCCGAGGGCGACGCATCGTGCCGGTCCCGGGTGCCTGCGCGCTGGTGACGGCGCTCTCGGCCGCCGGCTTGCCCACTGACCGTTTTACCTTCCACGGTTTTCTGCCGGCCAAGGGTGGCGCCCGCCGCGCTCAGCTCGAAGAGCTGTCGGGGCGCGCCGAGACCCTGGTGTTCTATGAGTCGCCTCACCGTATTCGCGATACCCTGACGGATATCGGTGAGGCTCTCGGCGGGCGCCATCTGGTCGTGGGCCGGGAGTTGACCAAGACCTTCGAGACCTTTCTGGAGGGAAGTGCCCTCGAGCTCGCCGCGCGCATGGAGGAAGACCCGAACCAGGCGCGTGGCGAGTTTGTGGTGATGGTGGCCGGTGCACCGCCTCGCGAGAAGGGAGTGGGTGTCGAAGTGGAGGGCGAGGCGTTGCTGGCGGCGCTGTTGGCCGAGGGGGCTGGCGTCAAGCAGGCCGCGGGAGTGGCGTCCCGGCTTCTGGGTGGTGCCCGCAAGGCCTGGTATGCCCGCGCCCAGGCGCTGAAGGATGGCGATTGAGTCTGGCCTGTTCCTTCCGTCAGCATTCGGCCGAAGGCGTTTGGTGTCACTTTTGTTGAGGGGGTGCCGGGGCGCTGGTATCCTTGCCGCGGGAGTCGGCCAGACAGTCGCCGCCGGAGTGATCCGGGGGAGGAAAGTCCGGGCTCCACAGGGCAGAGTGCCAGGTAACGCCTGGGCGGCGTGAGCCGACGGAAAGTGCAGCAGAGAGCAGACCGCCTACGTCTCCCTCGGGAGGCCGGTAAGGGTGAAAGGGTGCGGTAAGAGCGCACCGCGCGCCTGGCAACAGTGCGTGGCACGGTAAACCCCACTCGGAGCAAGACCAAATAGGAACCCGCTGGCGTGGCCCGCGTCGGGTTCGGGTAGGTTGCTTGAGGGCCGTGGTGACGCGGCCCCTAGATGAATGGCTGTCCACGACAGAACCCGGCTTATCGGCCGGCTCCCCCCTGTTTCAAGAAGGTGTCCATTTTCAGTCCGGCGGCGGAGCTCTCCGTCGCCTTACCGTGGATCGAGAAGCGCATGCAGTCAGCCCCTGACACACCCCCGCGGGGATTTCGACACGCCAGCGTCCTGCTCGACGGAGCGGTCGACGCCCTGATCCACGATCCCGAAGGCGTCTATCTCGATGGCACCTTCGGTCGCGGTGGTCACTCGCGAGAGATACTTTCACGCCTCGCCCCCCGGGGTAGACTGCTGGCCATCGATCGTGACCCCCAGGCGATCGCCGAAGCCGGCACCATCGATGACCCCCGTTTCACCATCGAGCGCGCCGAATTTGCTCGTCTCGCCGAGGTGGCCCGTGGCCATGAGCTGCATGGCCGCCTGTCCGGCGTGCTGCTCGATATCGGCGTCTCGTCACCCCAGCTCGATGACCCCGAACGCGGCTTCAGCTTTCTGCGCGATGGCCCCCTGGACATGCGCATGGACCCCACCCGGGGCGAGAGCGCGGCGGAGTTTATCGCACGGGCCGGCGAGGCCGAGCTCTCCCGGGTCTTCAAGGAGTACGGCGAGGAGCGTTATGCCCGGCGCCTGGCCAGGGCGATTCTCGAACGTTGTGGCGAACGACCCTTCGAGCGCACCGCCGACCTGGCTGAGGTGGTCAAGGCAGCGCACCCCGCCTGGGAGAAGCACAAGCACCCCGCGACGCGGGTCTTCCAGGCCCTGCGTATCCAGGTCAACGGTGAGCTCGACCAGCTCGATGCGGCCCTGGAGGCCGCGCTCGAGGCACTGGCGCCGGGCGGGCATCTGCTGGTCATCAGTTTCCACTCCTTGGAGGACCGCCGGGTCAAGCGCTTCATTCGCCATCATGTGCGTGGCGATACCCACCTGCCGCGGGGCATGCCGATTCGCGATGACCAGCTGGAGCGCCGTCTCGAGGCCCTGGGCAAGGCTCGGCGGCCCGGCGAGGCGGAGGTCAAGGAGAACCCCCGCGCGCGCAGCGCGGTGATGCGAGTGGCGCGCAAGCGCTACTGAGGGAGATGGCATGACACAGGGAAGGTCCATTACGGCTCGTCTCGCCTGGCCCTCGGCGCTGCGCCTGAATCTGCCTGCACTGCTGTTACTGATGCTGCTGCTCGCATGCCTTGGGAGTGCCATGGCCGTCATCGCGGTCAGCCACCTGACCCGTGAGGAGTACGCTGCCCTGCAGCAACTCGAGCGTGAGCAGCAGCAGCTGCAGACCGAGTGGGGACAGCTTCTGCTCGAGGAGAGTGCCTGGTCGTCGCCGGCGCGCATTGAGCATCTCGCCGTGGAGCGTCTCGAGATGCGCCTGCCCGGGGTGGAAGAGGTGGAGGTGATCCAGCCATGAGTACCGAGGTACGCAGCGGTGTCTCGCCGCGTCGTCCATCGCCCGGTGCGCCCATGGGCCGGCTGCGCTATGGGGTGATCCTGGGGCTGGTGCTGGTTGGACTGGGACTGCTGGTGGGGCGCGTGGTGGTCCTCCACGTGCTCGACCGTCCCTTCCTGCAGGGGCAGGGTGACGCACGCACGCTGCGTACCGACTCGCTTCCCGCCCACCGAGGCATGATCGCCGATCGCCACGGCGAGCCACTCGCCATCTCCACGCCGGTGGTCACCCTGTGGGCCAATCCCCAGGATGTGCCCGAAGATCCCATTCAGCGCGTCCAGCTGGCAACGGCGCTGGGCGTGGACCTCGAGGCTCTCAATGAGCGCCTGGCACGCTATTCCGAGCGTGAGTTCATGTATCTGCGCCGTCAGATGACGCCCGAAGCGGCCCAGCGGGTTCTCGACCTGCGGGTACCCGGTGTCTATCGTCAGGATGAGTACAAGCGCTACTACCCGGCCGGCGAGGTAGCCGCCCAGCTGCTTGGCGTGACCAACGTCGACGACATGGGGCAGGAGGGGCTTGAGCTCGCCTATCAGCCCTACCTGGCGGGAACGCCGGGGCTGCGCCGGGTGCTCAAGGATCGCCGCGGTCGCCTGGTGCGTGATCTCGAAGTGTTGCGCGAAGCCAAGCCCGGTGGCGAGCTGACGCTCGCCATCGACCAGCGCCTGCAGTACATGGCCTATCGCGAGCTCAAGGCCGCGGTGGCGGAACACGACGCCGATGGTGGCGTGGTGGTGATGCTGGACGCTCGCACCGGCGAGGTGCTGGCCATGGCCAATCAACCCTCCTACAACCCCAATAATCGTGCCGGGCTCGACCCCCAGGGACTGCGCAACCGTGCCATCGTCGACCCCTATGAGCCGGGGTCGGTGGTCAAGCCTCTGGCGATGGCGGCGATGATCGAGCACGGTGGCATCGATCCGGATAGGGTCGTCGACACCGCTCCGGGCTGGATGGTCATCGACGGATTCACGATCAAGGACATTCTCAACTACCGCGACTTGGACTTGGCGGGGATCCTGCGCAAGTCGTCCAACGTCGGCATGTCCCGGCTGGCCCTGAGCCTCGATGAGCCGGTCATCCCCCAACTCTACCGTCGTCTGGGCTTCGGCCAGCCGCCGGGAACCGGCTTTCCCGGGGAGGCCGCCGGCGAGGTGCCGGCGCCGGTACGCTGGTCGAGCAGCCAGTGGGCGGCACTCTCCTATGGTTATGGCCTCTCGGTCACGCCACTTCAGCTGGCCAGTGCCTTCACCGCCATCGCCAACGAGGGGCGCCTGCTGCAGCCCTCGCTGCTGCGCCTGAATGAGCCGGTGGCGGGTGAGCAGGTCATCTCGTCCGCGGTGGCGCGCCGGGTGCTGGAGATGATGGACAAGGTTGTCGAGCCGGACACCGGGGCGCGCCGAGCCGAGGTGCCGGGCTACCGGGTCGCCGGCAAGACGGGCACCGTGCGCAAGACCGGTGCCGGCGGTTATCAGGAGAACGCCTATCGCGGCTTCTTCGTGGGCATCGCTCCGGTCAGCGATCCCCGTATCGTGACGGTGGTGATGATCGACCACCCGCGCGGTGACGCCTACTACGGTGGCGCGGTGGCCGCTCCGGTATTCTCGCGTGTCGCCGGTAGTGCGCTGCGGCTTCTCGATGTGCCTCCCGACCGGCGTGACCTCGTGAAGGTCGAATAGCATGCCTCTCCTGCCAACCTCTGTCTGAAGCGAGTCCAGCCATGATGATCGCCATGTCCCACCTCGACGCTACCCTGGCGCGGCTCTGGCCCGGTTGCGGGCTGAACGGTGCGCCAGAGGGGAAGACCCGACTACAGACCGACAGCCGGCGGGTGACGGCGGGTGATGTGTTCGTCGCGGTACCCGGGGTGCAGGTGGATGGGCGCGATTATATCGACAGGGCGCTCGCCGACGGCGCGGTAGGGGTGCTCTGCCACACCGGAGACGGTCGTGACTGTCCGGATGATGCCCGGGTGGTGGCGCTTGCCGGGCTGCGCGAGCGACTGGGAGAGCTCGGCCGTCTGCTCTACGGCGTGCCCGACGATCTGGAGCTGATCGGTGTCACCGGTACCAATGGCAAGAGTTCGGTGACCCACTACCTGGCCGAGCTGAGTCAGGCGCTCGGTGTCGATGCCGCGGTGATCGGCACCCTGGGCCATGGGCGTCCCGGTGAGCTGTCGGATATCGGTTTGACGACGCCGGGGCCGCTGGCGCTCCAGGCCTCGCTCGCCGAGCTCGCCCGGCAGGGCGTGGCGCGGGTGGCGATGGAGGTCTCCTCTCATGCCCTGGAGCAGGGACGTCTGGCTGCCTGCCGGTTGAAAGCCGCCGTGTTTACCAATCTGAGCCGAGACCATCTCGACTACCACGGCAGCATGGCCGCCTACGCGGCCGCCAAGGCGCGGCTGTTTCGACGCCCGGAGCTCGAGCTTGCCGTGGTCAATGGCGACGATCCCCTGGCGCGCCTGATGCTGGCCGGGGTGGCCGATGGCGTGCGGGTGCTGGCGACGGGGCGCGATGAGGCGGTGACCCTGCGGGTGCTGGAGTGCACTCCCCGCGCCACCGGCCAGCGAGCCCTGATCGCCACCCCCAAGGGTGAGCGAGAGCTGATGCTGCCGTTGGTGGGGCGCTTCAACCTCGATAACGTGCTGTTGGCCATGGCCACGCTGCTGGGCCGGGGGCATGATCTCGAGGCGCTGATCGAAGCGGCGGCCAACCTGGTGCCGGTACCCGGACGCATGGAGGTGCTGGCTCACCCCGGGGCGCCCACCGTGGTGATCGACTATGCGCACACCCCGGACGCCCTCAACAGCGCGCTGGAAGCACTGCGTGACCACCTGCCCGGGCGAGGCGAGCTCTGGTGCCTGTTCGGTTGCGGCGGCGATCGTGATGCCGGCAAGCGAGCGCCCATGGCCGCCGCCGCCGAGCACCATGCCGACCGCCTGGTGGTGACCGATGACAATCCACGCAGCGAGGACCCCCGCGTCATTCGCGACCAGGTGCTGGCAGGACTGAGTGAGGAGGCCAGGCGCAAGGCCTGGGCCATTTCCGGGCGCGGTGCGGCCATCCGGCAAACGCTCCGAGCGGCGGGACCCGAGGATGTCGTGCTGGTCGCCGGCAAGGGGCATGAGACCTATCAGGAGATCGCCGGTGTTCGCCACCCCTTCGACGATCGGGAGGTGGCCCGGCAGGCGCTTCAGGCTCGCTGCACGGGAGGGACCGCCTCATGACCCGCTGCGGGCTGACGAGCCTTGCCGAGGTGGCCGATGCGCTGGGTCTCGAGTGCGCGGAGGATGATCTGCCGATCGAGGCGATCGTCACCGATACGCGCCGGGTGTCGCCAGGTGCGCTCTTCGTGGCCCTGCGCGGCGAGCGCTTCGATGCGCATGACTTCGTGGCCGGGGCCCGCGAGGCGGGGGCCGTGGCCGCCGTGGTCGAAAGGGTGGTGGAAGATCCGTTGCCGCAACTTGTCGTGGCCGATACCCGTCTCGCCCTGGGGCTGCTGGGCCGGGCCAGGCGCCGGGCCTGGGGTGGCCCCGTGGCAGCGGTAACGGGCAATAGCGGCAAGACCACCGTCAAGGAGCTGCTGGCGGCCATTCTCGGCCGGCAAGGAGTGACCCATGCCACTCGAGGTAATCTCAACAACGATTTCGGTGTCCCTCTGACCCTGCTCGAGCTGACCCCGCGCCACCAGCAGGCGGTGGTCGAGCTGGGGGCCAACCATCTGGGCGAGATCGCCTGGACGGTGGGCCTTGCCGAGCCGCGCGTGGCGCTGATCACCAATGTCACCGGCGCCCATGTCGGCGAGTTTGGCGGCATGGGGCAGATCGCCCAGGCCAAGGCCGAGATCCTGGCGGGGCTGGGTCCCGAGGGCATCGCGGTACTCAATCGCGATGATGCCTACTTCGCTACCTGGCGTCGGCTCGCGGCGCCGCGGGAAGTGCTGGATTTCGGGCTGAGTGAGGGGGCCAGGGTCACGGCCCACTCGCTGGTCGCCGACGCTCTCGGACGTTATGCTTTCACGCTTGTCGTCGATGGCTGCCGGCTTGGCGATGTCAGGCTGCGATTGATGGGGCGGCACAGCGTCGCCAATGCCCTGGCGGCGACGGCAACGGCCCTCGCCATGGGTGCCTCCACGCATGATGTGCTGGCAGGGCTCTCGGCGGCCGAGGCGATGCCGGGCCGCCAGGATGTGGTGGCCGGTATCCGCGAGGCCCGAATCATCGATGATAGCTATAACGCCAACCCCGGCGCGGTGAAGGCCGCGCTCGAGCTCCTGGCTGCCTTGCCGGGACCGCGCTGGTGCCTGCTGGGTGCCATGGGAGAGTTGGGAGAGGCGTCCGCGGCGCTGCATGCCGAGGTCGGACGCCACGCACGGGAACTGGGGATCGATTTCCTGGGCACCCTGGGTGAGGCGGCACGCCCCGCCTGTCATGCCTTCGGTGAAGGCGGGTGCCATTTCGACGATCGCGAGGCGCTGGTGCGCCACGCGCTGGATCATCTTCCCCCCGGCGCCAGCGTGCTGGTCAAGGGGTCGCGCAGTGCCGCCATGGAACAGGTGGTGACGGCACTGCGCCAGGACACAACACGGTGAACGTGATACATGCTTCTCTATCTGGCTGAGTTTCTGGCGCAGTACTTCAGCGCCTTCAATGTCTTCGAGTACCTTACACTGAGGATGATCCTGGCCACCATCACGGCACTGGTGCTCTGTCTGTGGCTGGGGCCGGTAATGATCCGTCGCCTGGTCGAGGGGCAGATCGGCCAGGCGGTGCGTGACGATGGACCTCAGTCGCATCTCTCCAAGGCCGGCACCCCGACCATGGGGGGCGCCATGATCCTGATGGCCATTGCCGTGAGCACCCTGCTGTGGGGCGATCTGGCCAACCATTATGTATGGATCGTGTTGGCCGTGACGCTGGGCTTCGGCGCGATCGGCTGGGTCGACGACTACCGCAAGGTGGTGGAGAAGAATCCGCGTGGCCTGCCGGCACGCTGGAAGTATCTCTGGCAGTCGGTGATCGGCGTGGCCGCGGCGGTGCTGTTGTATGCCACCGCCGCCTCGCCGGTGGAAACCAGCCTCATCGTGCCGCTGTTCAAGGAGTTCGTGCTGCCGCTGGGCCTCTTTTATGTGGTGCTCGCCTACCTGGTGATCGTGGGCAGCTCCAATGCGGTCAATCTCACCGATGGCCTCGATGGCCTGGCGATCATGCCGACGGTTCTGGTGGCCATGGGGTTGGGAATCTTCGCCTATGCCAGCGGCAATGCGGTGTTTGCCGAGTATCTGCAGATTCCGGGCATACCCGGCGCGGGGGAGCTCGCCGTGTTCTGCGCCACCATCGCGGGGGCCGGTCTGGGCTTTCTGTGGTTCAACACCTACCCGGCCCAGGTGTTCATGGGCGATGTGGGGGCTCTGGCCCTGGGCGCGGCTCTCGGCGTGGTCGCGGTGATCGTCCGCCAGGAGATCGTGCTGTTTATCATGGGCGGCATCTTCGTGATGGAGACGGTATCGGTGATCCTGCAGGTGGCCTCCTACAAGCTTACCGGTCGCCGCATCTTCCGCATGGCACCGCTCCACCACCACTATGAGCTCAAGGGCTGGCCCGAGCCCCGCGTCATCGTGCGTTTCTGGATCATCACCGTGGTATTGGTGCTGATCGGGCTGGCCACCCTCAAGGTGCGTTGATGGAGCGCGCAGCGATCACCTCGCGGGTCGCCGAGGGCCGGGTGCCGCCGGGGTTCACCCTGGTGGTGGGGCTGGGGCTCTCTGGGCGTGCGATCTGCCGCCATCTGGCGCGTCGCGGTGTGGCCTTCATGGTGGCCGATACCCGCGAAGCGCCGCCCGGGCTGGATGACTTCCGGGCCGCACATCCCGGCGTCGCTGTGCACCTTGGTCCTCTCCAGGATCTCGACTTGATGGAGGCCGGGGAGGTGGTGCTGAGCCCGGGAGTCGACCCACAGACGCCCGGCCTCGAGGCGCTCGCCGGGCGAGTCAATCCTGCCAGTGGCGAGCCGCGCCTGGTGGGCGAGATCGCCCTGTTCGTGCGTGAGGCGGCGGCACCCATCGCCGCCATCACCGGCTCCAATGCCAAGTCCACCGTGACGACCCTGGTGGGTGAGATGGCGCAAGAGTCCGGTGTGAAGGTGGCGGTGGGGGGCAATCTGGGGAGACCGGCCCTCGACCTGCTGGATGAGGTGGGCGACGCCGAGCTGTATGTGCTAGAGCTCTCCAGCTTCCAGCTCGAGACAACTCCGCGACTGGGCGCCGAGTGCGCGCTCTTCCTGAATCTCTCCGAGGATCACCTGGATCGCCACGGTGACATGCCCGGCTACCGGGCGGCCAAGCTGGCCATCTTTCGTGGTGCACACCACGCCGTGGTCAATGCCGATGACCCCCTGACCTGGCCCGAGGACGAGCTCCCCGTCCTCGACCGCTTTACCGTCGGGCCGCCTCTGGATAACGAGTGGGGGGTGGCCAGTCACGCCGGAGCGGACTGGCTGATGCACGGCGAAAGAGCGCTGATGCCCGTGGCGGCCATGCGTCTGGCGGGGCACCACCACCAGGCCAATGCCCTGGCGGCGCTGGCCATGGGGCACCGGCTTGGCTTTCCGCTGTCTTCCATGCGCAAAGTGCTCGAACGCTTCCCGGGCCTGCCCCATCGTAGCGAGCTGGTGGCCGAAGTGGGGGGCGTACGCTGGATCAATGACTCCAAGGGGACCAACGTGGGGGCAACGCTCGCCGCGATCGCCGGCCTCGGCCCCACCCTCGAGGGGCGCCTGATCCTGTTGGCCGGTGGCGTGGGCAAGGGTGCCGATTTTGCTCCCCTGGCCGAGTCCCTGGCCCGCTTCGGCCGCGAGGCGATCCTGTTCGGTAGCGATGCGGGGCGTCTCGAGGCGGCCCTCGCCGGGGCATTGCCGGTGACCCGGAGCGCCGACCTGTCGGCGGCCCTGGCGCGAGCGGCGGCGATCGCCGAGCCGGGAGATGCCGTGCTGCTCTCGCCGGCCTGTGCCAGCCTCGATCAGTTTGCCAACTACCAGGCGCGTGGCGATGCCTTTCGTGACTGGGTTCACCATCATCTGGCACAGGAGGGGGCATGAGCCGTCTGGCACGACTCCGAGAGAGTCTCTCGACCCGCGACCATCCTTTCGATGGCTGGCTGCTGGTGGCCGCGATTGCCCTTCTGCTGACCGGCTGGGTGATGGTGACGTCCGCCTCAACCGGAGTGGCGGCCAGCCTGACCGGCAATCCCTGGTACTTCAGTGCGCGTCACGGCTTCTTCGTTGCGGTGGCGGTGCTGGTAGCGACCGGTGTGTTGCGCATCCCGTTGGGGTGGTGGCGAGCCAACGGGCCGCTGCTTCTGCTGGTGGGGGTAGTGCTGTTGGCGCTGGTCCTGCTGGTGGGGCGTGAGGTCAACGGCAGCAAGCGGTGGCTGTCGGTGCCCGGTATTCCCTTCAATATCCAGGCCTCCGAGATCGCCAAGCTGTGCCTGATCGTCTACCTGGCGGGCTATCTCGAGCGCTTCCTGCCGCAGGTCCGTCGCCATTGGGGGGCCTTTCTGCGTCCACTGGTGGTGCTCGGCCTGTATGGTCTGTTGCTGATCATGGAGCCCGACTACGGTGCGGTGGTGGTGATGACCGGCTGCGTGATGGGCATGCTGCTGATGGCCGGTGCCCCCTGGGGGCGGTTCCTGTTCCTGGCGCTGGTGGTAGCGGCAGGAGGCGCACTGCTGGCCATCGCCGAGCCCTATCGCCTGGCACGCCTGACCAGCTTCGTCGACCCCTGGGCCGACCAGTTCGCCAGTGGCTACCAGCTGACCCAGGCGCTTATCGCCTTCGGTCGTGGCGGGTGGCTGGGCGTGGGGCTTGGCAACAGCGTCCAGAAGCTCTTCTATCTTCCTGAGGCTCATACCGACTTCGTGTTCGCGGTGCTCGCCGAGGAGCTGGGCTTGCTGGGGGCCGTGTGCGTGATCGGCCTGTTCGCCCTGCTGGTGTGGCGTGCCATGGCGGTGGGGCGTCGCGCGGAACTTGCCGGACGGGCATTTTCCGCCTACCTCAGCTATGGCATCGCCCTGGTGATCGGTGCCCAGGCCTTTATCAATATTGCGGTAAGCAGCGGCATGCTGCCCACCAAGGGGCTGACCCTGCCACTGCTCAGTTATGGCGGCTCCAGCCTGCTGGTCTGCACCTGCATGGTGGCGATGCTGCTGCGCGTCGATATCGAGACCCGGCGTGAACAGCGCCGCCGCTCCCCGGCGGCCCCACGAACGGCGGCGAAGGGATCGCCATCACTGGTCAGACAAGGAGCCCAGCAATGAGTCACACCTCCCCGCGTCGAGTGCTGGTCATGGCCGGTGGTACCGGTGGCCATGTGATCCCCGCTCTCTCCCTGGCCCGTGGCCTGCAGGCGAGTGGTGTGGAGGTGGCCTGGCTCGGCAGCCCGCGGGGCATCGAGAACCGTCTCGTGCCCGAGGCGGGCATACCCCTGCACCGGATCGCCGTGGCCGGGCTGCGTGGCAATGGCGCGGCCGGCTGGCTGCTGGCGCCAATCAACCTGACCCGAGCGGTATGGCAGGCGTGGCGGGTGATCCGTACCTTCGACCCCCAGCTGGTCGTAGGGCTGGGAGGGTTCGCCAGTGGCCCCGGCGGGCTCGCCGCCTGGCTGTCACGGCGGCCGCTGGTGATTCATGAGCAGAATGCCGTGGCCGGACTGACCAATCGTGCTTTGGCGCGACTGGCAAGGCGGGTCTACGCCGCCTTTCCCCAGGCCTTTCAGGGCCGCGGGGAGGTGATCGGCAATCCGGTGCGTGATGAGATCGCGCGCCTCGGCGAGGCGCCGCGCGGCGCCGCCGCGATGGCCGGTCGGCCGCTACGGCTGCTGGTGGTGGGCGGCTCCCTGGGGGCCCAGGCACTGAACGAGAGAGTGCCGGCGGCGCTGGCGCGTCTGCCCGAGAATCGGCGTCCCGTCGTGTGGCACCAGGCCGGTAGAGACAAGGATGCCACCACTCGAGACACCTACGCGCAACAGAACGTTTCGGCCGAGGTGACCCCCTTTATCGATGATATGGCCCGTGCCTATGCCTGGGCCGACCTGGTCGTATGCCGAGCCGGCGCGTTGACCGTTGCGGAGCTTGCCGCCGCGGCCAAGCCGGCCCTGTTTGTGCCCTTTCCGCATGCCGTGGATGATCATCAGACCGCCAATGCCAGGGCACTGGTGGAGGAGGGGGCCGCCGAGCTGCTGCCCCAGGCCAGACTTTCCGCAGCAACGCTGGCCGAGCGCCTGACGGTGCTGCTTGACCCCGACACCCTGGCCACCATGGCGTCGCGGGCTCGCGCCTGCGCCCATCTCGACGCCGTCGAGCGTCTGGTGGCCGGCTGCATGGAGACAGGTTTTGAGCGATAGCAGATTACATTCGATGTCCGGTCAGGCCGGGCCCGATCGCCATGGCCGCGGGCTGGGCATGCGCCGCATCCGGAATATCCACTTCGTGGGCATCGGGGGGGCCGGTATGTGCGGCATCGCCGAGGTGCTCGCCAACCAGGGCTACGTCGTCAGTGGCAGCGACCTGCGCGAGTCACCGGTGGTGGCCAGGTTGCGTGGCTGCGGAGTTCGCGTGGCCATCGGTCATGCCACCGAACATGTTGCCGGTGCCGATGTGGTGGTGGTCTCCACCGCCGTGGACGAGACCAATCCCGAGATACGCTGGGCGCAGGAGAATCGAGTGCCGGTGGTCAGGCGTGCCGAGATGCTTGCCGAGTTGATGCGCTTCCGTCATGGCATCGCGGTGGCAGGCACCCACGGCAAGACCACGACCACCAGCCTGACCGCTACGCTGCTCGGCGAGGGGGGGCTCGATCCCACCTTCGTGATCGGCGGCCGGCTGACCAGTGCCGGAACCAACGCGCGACTGGGGGAAGGCGACTACCTGGTGGCCGAGGCCGATGAATCCGACGCCTCCTTCCTGCACCTTCAGCCGCTGGTATCCATCGTTACCAATATCGATGCCGATCACATGAGTACCTACGGCGGCGATTTCGAGCGGCTCAAGGGTACCTTCATCGAGTTCCTGCACAACCTTCCCTTCTACGGGCTGGCCATCCTGTGCATCGATGACGAACATGTGCGGAGCCTGCTGGATCGCGTCAATCGCCAGTTCGTCACCTACGGTTTCAGCGAGGATGCCGACTACGGCATCGAGGGGTTCGTGCAGGCGCAGGGGGAGGTGCGTTTCACCGCTCGACGCCCCGGCGGGCTGGCGCCCCTCGAGGTGAGGCTGGCCATGCCTGGCCGTCACAATGCCCAGAATGCCCTGGCCGCCATCGCCGTGGCCAGTGATGCCGGGGTGGATGACGCTGCCATTCTGCGAGGCCTGGCCAGTTTCCAGGGAGTAGGGCGCCGCTTCCAGGTCCACGGCCACTTTCCGGTGCCCAGGGAAGAGGGCGAGCAGACCCCCGGGAAAGAGGGCGAGGTGATGCTGGTGGACGACTATGGCCACCATCCGCGTGAGGTGGAGATGGTGATTAAGGCGGTGCGTGCCGGCTGGCCAGAACGCCGCCTAGTGATGCTCTATCAGCCCCATCGCTACACTCGCACCCGTGATCTCTACGAGGATTTCGTGCGTGTGCTGGGCGATGTCGACACCCTGTTGCTGCTCGACGTCTACAGCGCCGGCGAGGCGGTGATTCCCGGTGCCGACGGACGCACCCTGGCCGGCACGATCCGCCAGCGCGGTATCGTCGACCCGATCTTCGTGCAGGAAAAGGCGGAGCTGCCCGAGCTGCTGGGGCGCGTGCTGAGGCCGGGCGATATCCTGATTACCCAGGGCGCAGGTGATATCGGCGGGATCGCCCAGGCGCTGGCCGGGTCTGCCCTGGCACTCGATAAGGTGATGCTATGACGCTGATGTCGGAACTGGGACGTGTTGCGGTGCTGTTCGGTGGCAGCTCCGCCGAGCGAGAGGTGTCCCTGAAGAGTGGGCAGGCGGTGCTTTCGGCGCTGGTCCGAGCCGGTGTCGATGCCGTCGGCTATGACCCCGTCGACGGCGGCCTGGTGGGGCTAGAGGCACTGGCCCCGGATCGCGTGTTTATCGCCCTGCATGGACGTGGCGGTGAGGATGGCACGCTGCAGGGCGCACTCGAGTTGATGGGGATTCCCTACACCGGCAGTGGTGTGCTGGGGTCGGCACTGGGTATGGACAAGCAGCGCACCAAACTGGTGTGGCAGGCGCTGGGACTACCGACGCCGGATGCCGAGATGCTGGACCCGGATGCCGACTGGCAGGCCGTGGTCAGGCGCCTGGGGTTGCCGTTGATCGTCAAGCCGGTACATGAAGGGTCGACGCTGGGGATCAGTGTGGTGGAGAGTGTCGAGGCACTGGCCACCGCCTATCAGGAGGCGGCGCAGTTTGATGCGCGGGTAATGGCCGAGCGCTTCGTGCAGGGAGAGGAGTACACGGTTTCACTGCTCGGTGACGATGTGCTGCCGGCGATTCGCGTGGAGGCGGCCGGGGGCTTCTACGACTACGAGGCCAAGTACCTTTCCGACGAGACCCGCTACCACCTGCCCTGCGGATTGCAGAGCGAGGAGGAGGCCGCGCTGGGTGAGCTGTGCCGTCGGGCCTTCGTCGCGGTAGGGGGCGAGGGCTGGGGGCGCGTCGACGCGATGCGCGATGAGCATGGAGATTTTTGGCTGATCGAGGTCAATACCTCTCCGGGCATGACCGACCACAGCCTGGTTCCCCAGGCGGCGGCCCATATCGGCATCGACTTCGAGACGCTGGTGCTGCGTATCCTGGCCGCGACCCTGGAGAGTCCATCGGCATGAGTCAGCGCGGTGGCTGGCTGGGCGTGCTGCTGTTACTGGTGCTGTTCGGCGCTGGTGGCAGGGCCTTGTGGCTATGGCTCGACAGGCCCCTCGAGCGGGTGTCGATCGGCGGCGATCTGGAGCATGTCAGTGCTGACTACCTGCGTGACAGGCTGTCGCCGCTGCTGCGCGGTCATACCTGGTTGTCGGTGAATGTCGCCGAGCTGCGCGAGCAGGCGCTGGCGGTCGATTGGATCGCCGAGGCGCGAGTCAGCCGGGAGTGGCCCAACGCCCTGACCCTGGAGTTGGTGGAGCAGGTGCCGGTGGCGCGCTGGAATGACGACTCGCTGCTCAACCCTCAAGGAGAGCCCTTCGCCATCGGCTCGGTCTCCCCCCCCGGCGGCCTCCCCGATCTCGCCGGCCCGAAGGGCAGTGGTGCCGAGGTGCTCGCCTACCATGAGCGCCTCGCCACACGCTTCGCCGAGATGGGGCTCGAGCTGACCCAGCTGCGTCTGGAGCCGCGAGGCGCCTGGCGCTTCCAGCTCGATGACGGTGTCTGGGTGATGCTGGGTCGTGGTGATCGGGAGGGTAGGCTGGCGCGTCTGACCGCTGCTTGGCAACGACAGCTCGAACGACAGGCGTCGCATATTCGTTATATCGATCTGCGATATCCGAACGGGGTCGCGGTGGCATGGCATGGTGAGGACGACCCCCTCATTCAGGATGGCACGGATGAGGGGTGATCCCTTTTTCCGGTGAAACACCCATGGCGAAGGGCATGCGCCTGTTTCATTTACGACAAAAGCGCCGTATCGTGGGAGGTCTACTTGGTCCCGGGGTGGAGGAAGGTGTTCGCTTTTTCCTATAATTGTCCCCAGGTTGAATTTCGTGTTTCAGGCCCATCGAGTG
The DNA here is from genome assembly GCF_009901955.1 of Halomonas icarae. Lineage (GTDB taxonomy): Bacteria > Pseudomonadota > Gammaproteobacteria > Pseudomonadales > Halomonadaceae > Halomonas > Halomonas icarae. The sequence goes on from NZ_WUTS01000001.1 coordinate 719,998, forward strand.
GGCCAGGTTCGAGGAGACTCCCCGACTCATGGCAGGTCCATCCAACGCGTCCAATATGGTAGTCGGGCTGGATATCGGAACGTCCAAGGTGGTGGCGATCGTGGGTCAGCCCACCGATGACGGCGGCATCGAGATCGCCGGTATCGGCTCACACCCCTCTCGCGGCATGAAGAAGGGAGTGGTGATAAACATCGAATCCACGGTGCAGTCCATCCAGCGTGCCGTGGAAGAGGCGGAGCTGATGGCCGGCTGCGACATTCACTCCGTCTATGTGGGGGTCGCCGGTAGTCACATCAGCTCCATGAACTCCGACGGTGTGGTCGCGATCAAGGAGCGTGAGGTTACCCCCTCGGACATCGACCGGGTCATCGACTCGGCCCGTGCGCGAGCCATTTCCGAGGGGCAGCGAGTCTTGCATGTACTGCCTCAGGAGTTCGCCATCGATGCCCAGGGTGGCATCCGCGAGCCGCTGGGCATGTCCGGTGTGCGCCTCGAGGCCCGCGTCCATCTGGTCACCGCCGCCCTCAACGCCGTCCAGAATATCGAAAAGTGCGTGCGCCGCTGCGGCCTGGAAGTCGACGCCATTATTCTGGAACAGCTTGCCTCCAGCATGGCGGTGCTAACCGAGGATGAGCGTGAGCTTGGCGTTTGCATGGTTGACATCGGCGGTGGCACCACCGATATCGCCGTGTTTACCGAAGGTGCGATTCGCTACACCGCGGTGATTCCCATTGCCGGAGACCAGGTCACCAACGATATCGCCATGGCGCTGCGCACCCCGACCCAACATGCCGAAGAGATCAAGGTCAAGTACGCCTGTGCGCTAACCCAGCTGGCCGCCAGCGACGAGATGATCAAGGTGCCGAGCGTCGGTGATCGCCCGGCACGGGATCTCTCCCGTCAGGCCCTGGCCGAGGTGGTCGAGCCACGTTACGAGGAGCTGTTCACCTTGATTCGTGATGAACTGCGTCGTAGCGGCTACGAGGATCTGGTGGCAGCCGGCGTGGTCTTGACCGGAGGCACCGCACGCATGGAGGGCGTGGTGGAACTGGCCGAGGAGATCTTTCATATGCCGGTGCGCATTGCTTGCCCCCAGAATGTGCGAGGGCTGGCCGATGTGGTGCGCAATCCGATTTATTCGACCGGAGTCGGTTTGTTACATTACGCTCTACAAGAGACACGCCAAGGGCACGGTCGTGAGGCACAAGGCAGCATGATGTCCGCACAGCCCCGGCGCGAGGACGCTGCTCGTCGCGGTGACAGGCAAGGTCCCTCGGCGCTGGCGAGGCTAAAGGGCTGGTTGAAAGGAAATTTCTGACAGGATCGCCGGCGGCGGTTCAGGAGACGGGGCAAATGTTCGAACTGGTAGATAGCGCACCCTCAAGCAGCGCGGTCATCAAGGTGATCGGCGTGGGCGGCGGCGGTGGCAATGCCGTCAATCATATGGTCGAGAGTAGCATCGAAGGCGTCGAGTTCATCTGCGCCAACACCGATGCCCAGGCCCTCAAGCGGGTAGCAGCCAAGACCGTGCTGCAGCTCGGCAACGAGATCACCAAGGGGTTGGGTGCGGGAGCCAATCCGGAGGTCGGGCGTCAGGCGGCGATGGAGGATCGTGAACGCATCGCCGAGCTGCTTGAGGGCGCCGACATGGTATTCATCACCGCCGGCATGGGTGGTGGCACGGGTACCGGTGGGGCGCCGGTGGTCGCTCAGGTCGCCAAGGAGCTGGGTATTCTCACCGTGGCGGTGGTGACACGGCCCTTCCCCTTCGAGGGACCCAAGCGGATGCGTGCTGCCGAGGAGGGGATGCGTGAGCTCTCCGAGCATGTCGACTCCCTGATCACCATCCCCAACGAGAAGCTGCTGTCGGTGCTGGGCAAGAGTGCCAGCCTGCTGACCGCCTTCAGTGCCGCCAACGACGTGCTGCTGGGCGCGGTGCAGGGGATCGCCGAGTTGATCACCAGCCCGGGGATCATCAACGTCGACTTTGCCGATGTGCGCACCGTGATGTCCGAGATGGGCATGGCGATGATGGGTACCGGCGGCGCCACCGGCGAGAACCGAGCCCGCGAGGCAGCCGAGAAGGCCATTCGCAGCCCGCTGCTTGAGGATATCGACCTGCATGGTGCTCGCGGTATCCTGGTCAACATCACGGCGGGCCCCGACCTCTCCATCGGTGAGTTCAACGACGTGGGGGCCACCGTTCAGGAGTTCGCCTCACAGGATGCCACCATCGTGGTCGGCACCTCCATCGATATGGAGATGACCGATGAGTTGCGTGTCACCGTGGTGGCTGCCGGCCTCGATAGTCAGCCGCAGAAGGCGGCGAGCCGCGAGGGTGCCAAGCGTGTCGAGACGGGCAGCGACTATCGCCGCAGTCAGCCGGGGATTGCCTCCCGCCAGGCCGCAGCATCAGCGCCGCGGGCCGAGTCCGAGGAGGCTTCCAAGCCGCGCCCCGAGAAGCGCCGTTCCCAGGAGTTGGATGACTATCTCGATATTCCGGCATTTCTGCGTCGCCAGGCCGATTGACACAGACTATCGGAGCCATGGCATCGAACCGAACGAGCTTTCTTTGTTGAAACGCTCGTTTGGTGCTATAGTGAACGGTGTTTGATAATCCGATAACCGCCTGGCAACTGCCCATGATCAGACAACGCACCCTGAAGAACGTCATCCGCGCCACCGGCGTCGGCCTGCACTCCGGCAAGAAGGTCTACATGACCCTGCGGCCGGCGCCCGTGGATACCGGTATCGTCTTCGTGCGCACCGATCTGGACCCCGAGGTGCAGATTCCGGCACGAGCGGCACTGGTGACCGACACCACTTTATGCACCGCCCTGACCCACGACGGGGCCAAGGTCGCCACCGTTGAACACCTGATGTCGGCACTCGCTGGTCTGGGCATCGATAACGCCTATGTGGACCTCAGCGCCGCCGAAGTGCCGATCATGGATGGCAGTGCCGGTCCCTTCGTGTTCCTGATCCAGTCGGCCGGTATCAGTGAACAGAATGCCGCCAAGAAGTTCATTCGCATCAAGCGTGAGCTCACGGTGAGAGATGGCGACAAGCAGGCGACCTTCCGACCCCACAAGGGCTTCAAGGTTGGCTTTTCCATCGACTTCGATCATCCGGTGTTCGAGAGCCAGACCCAGACCGCGATGGTGGACTTCTCCACCACCTCCTTCGTCAAGGAGGTGTCTCGAGCGCGGACCTTCGGCTTTATGCGCGATCTGGAGTACCTGCGCTCCAACAACCTCGCGCTGGGCGGCAGCCTGGACAACGCCATCGTCGTCGATGACTATCGAATCGTCAACGAAGGCGGTTTGCGTTACGACGATGAATTCGTCAAGCACAAGGTACTCGATGCCATCGGTGACCTCTACCAGCTGGGCTATAGCCTGATCGGCGAATTCCACGGTGTGAAGTCCGGACACGCATTAAACAACCAGCTATGCCGCGCCTTGCTGGATCAGCCCGATAGCTATGAAATCGTCACCTTCGAGGAGGAGAGCGAGGTTGCCCCGATCTCCTTCGCGGCGCCCGCAATGGCCTGATCTTCCGGCATTCGCCGGGAGCGGCGATCGGTAAGCATCAGGAGAAAGGCCCGCCAGGTATCTGGCGGGCCTTTCTCGCTTGGCGGGTGCTGATTTCGGGAGTCGGTCTGGCTTTACGGCTCACGCTCGGCATGGGAGGCCAGTCGCTCGAGGGCGCGTCGCAGTCTCGGGTCTTCGGTGTCGGCGGCGCAGCTGGAGATCTCGTCGGCGGCATGAGCTGGCAGGTGACGCACCTGGCGTAGTGGTCTCCTGGGCGGGCGCACCGGTCTGACCTTCAGAGTGAATCCACGCACCGCCTCGAAGCCCTGCAGCTCGTGCAGCAGTGTCAGGAGTCGTGGCTGCTCATAGCGAAGTCGTGTCAACCAGGCGGCACCGTCGGCGATCAAGGTCAGCCGGCCATCCCGAAAGCCCCCGACGTGCAGGTGTTCACTCAGCTCCTGGGGGAGGTGGGCGCGCAGGTGGGACTGGGCGAGATCGATCATTCTTGCCATTCGCATCAATGAGCCGAGCTCGCCTCGTCCGCCCAGTAGCTGGGACATGGGCTGGGCGCGAAAGCGCTTAACCTTTATACTCATGGGCTTGACTCTCTCGTCCCGCATCAGGCGGGCCAGACGATAATGCAATGGGCCGGTAGCGCCCGTCAGACTAGCACGCCGGGAGCTCCTCGACAGCATGGCCGTGACCCTCAGCCACTCGCCTGCCGTATTCGCCAGGCCCGCTCCAGCGCGGCGTCACGCCCGCTGGTGGCTGGCGGGCCTGCTGGTGGGGTGTCTGTTGCCCGCGGGCCTCGCCCAGGGAGATCTGGCCCGTCAGGCCGAGCGACTGGTGCAGGTGTGCATTCTCGCGCCCGCCATGATTCGTGCCAGCTCGCGGCTCAAGGCGCGTCGACGCAGGCGAGGGTGGTGGCCCCTGGTGCGACAATCCACCCTTTTACCGGTTGGCTCCCCGGCGGCCACTCCCGTGACAGTGGCCCAGGCGACCGCTGACCACGATGTCCTGACCCGCCGCGGCCCCCCTTTCTGCGTGGACATGCTGAATTCTTGAATATTGCCAACCGCCCGGCGGTTGGCGCCATGCCATACGCAGATGACGGACTCTTCATGATCAACTCCCTGTTACGCAAGGTCGTCGGCTCCAAGAACGACCGCGAAGTCAAGCGCATGAGCCGCCAGGTCGAGCGCGTCAATGTTCTCGAGAGCGAGCTCGGTGGGCTCGATGATGCGGCCTTGAAGGCGCGCACCGAAGCCTTCCGCGAGCGCCTCGCCGAAGGCGAGTCACTGGATGCCCTGCTGCCCGAGGCCTTCGCCACGGTGCGAGAGGCGGGCAAGCGCGTCATGGGCATGCGCCACTTCGATGTTCAGATGATAGGCGGCATGACGCTTCACAATGGGCGCATCGCGGAGATGAAGACCGGGGAGGGCAAGACCCTGGTGGCGACCCTGGCGGTCTATCTCAATGCCCTGCCCGGCAAGGGGGTGCATGTCGTCACCGTCAACGATTACCTGGCGCGACGTGATGCCCGGTGGATGCGGCCTCTCTATGAGTATCTCGGACTCAGCGTCGGCGTCATCTATGCCGGCCAGACCCCCGAAGAGAAGCGTGCCGCCTACGCCTGCGACATCACCTACGGCACCAATAACGAGTTCGGCTTCGACTATCTGCGGGACAACATGGCCTTCTCCCTGGAGGAGAAGGTCCAGCGCGGCCTGCACTACGCCATCGTCGATGAGGTGGACTCGATCCTGATCGATGAGGCGCGCACGCCGCTGATCATCTCGGGAGCGGTGGACGAAAACACCGAACTCTACCGGGTGATCGATCGGCTGGCGGTGCACCTGGTTCAGGGGGAAGTGTCGGAAGACACCGATGCCCCGGTCGACGGCGACTTTATCCTGGACGAGAAGCACAAGCAGGTCGAGATCACCGAGAATGGCCACCACAAGGTCGAGGGGCTGATGCGCGAGCAGGGGCTGCTGGGCGAGGAGGACTCCCTCTATGCCGCCCAGAACCTCAATCTGCTGCAGCATATGCACTCCGCCCTGCGCGCCCGCCACCTCTACCACCGCGACGTCGACTATATCGTCAGCGAGGGGCAGGTGGTGATCGTCGACGAACATACCGGGCGTACCATGCCCGGCCGGCGCTGGTCCGAGGGGCTGCACCAGGCAGTGGAGGCCAAGGAGGGGGTCACCGTCCAGCGCGAGAGTCAGACCCTCGCCTCCACGACCTTCCAGAACTACTTCCGCCTCTACGAGAAGCTGGCGGGCATGACGGGCACCGCCGATACCGAGGCCTTCGAGTTCCGTCAGATCTATGGCCTCGATGTGGTGGTGATTCCCACCAACAAGCCACTGGTTCGCCGCGATCTCAACGATCTGGTCTATCTCACCGCCGAGGAGAAGTTCGAGGCGATCATCGAGGACGTCAAGGCCGAGACCGAAGCGGGCAGGCCGGTGCTGGTGGGTACCGCTTCCATCGAGACCTCGGAGTATCTCGCCAACCTGATGAAGCGAACTGGTCTCGCCTTCAATGTCCTCAACGCCAAACAGCACCAGAGCGAAGCCGAGATCATCGCCCAGGCCGGCCGCCCCGGCGCCATCACCATCGCCACCAACATGGCCGGGCGTGGCACCGATATCGTGCTCGGCGGCAACTGGGAGGCGGAGGTGGCCAAGCTCGATAACCCTTCCGCCGCGCAGATCGAACAGCTCAAGGTCGAGTGGCAGCAGCGCCATGAAGCCGTGCTGGCGGCCGGCGGGTTGCATGTGATCGGCTCCGAGCGCCACGAGTCGCGCCGCATCGATAACCAGCTACGCGGGCGCGCCGGCCGACAGGGCGACCCGGGCTCGACCCGCTTCTTCCTGTCACTGGAAGACAGCCTGATGCGCCTGTTCGGCTCTGACCGGGTACAGCGCATGATGAAGGCCCTCGGCCTGGAGCACGGTGAGGCGATCGAGCACAAGATGGTCTCCAATGCGGTGGAGCGCGCCCAGAAGAAGGTCGAGAGTCGCAACTTCGATATCCGCAAGCAGCTGCTCGAGTATGACGACGTGGCCAACGATCAGCGCAGCGTGATCTACGAGCAACGCAACGAAGTGCTCGCCGCCGAACAGGTCTCTGCCGCAGTAGCGGGTATTCGCGAGGAGGTCATGGATCTCGCGATCAGCGACTATGTGCCGCCCCAGAGTCTGCCCGAGCAGTGGGACCTGGCCGGGCTCCAGGAGTACCTCAAGTCCGAGTTCAACCTGGATGTCCCCGTGGTGCAGTGGTCCGAGGAGGATGAGCGCTTCCACGAGGAACAGCTGCGCGAGCGCCTGCAGGCCCTGCACCGTGAGGCCTACGAAGAGAAGGTGGAGCAGGCCGGTAGCGAGCTGATGCGCCGCTTCGAGAAGCAGGTGATGCTGCAGGTGCTGGATACCCGCTGGAAGGAGCACCTGCAGTCCATGGACCACCTGCGCCGGGGGATCCACCTGCGCGGCTATGCGCAGAAGAACCCCAAGCAGGAGTACAAGCGTGAGGCCTTCGAGCTGTTCCAGAACCTTCTGGCCAATATCAAGGCGGACGTGACACGGATCCTGAGTCATGTGCAGGTGCGGCGGCCCGAGGAGGTCGAGGAGCTGGAGCGTCAGCGCCGCGAGGCACTGGAGCGCGAGAAGGCGACCGCGGCGAGCCGTCATGACTCGCCCGACGCCGCCACGGGTGAGCAGGAGGCGGCGGCGCCGGCATCCGAGGGGCGTCCGGTACGCCGGGAAGGTCCCAAGGTGGGGCGCAACGATCCATGCCCCTGTGGATCCGGCAAGAAGTACAAGCAGTGCTGTGGCAAGCTGAGCTGATAGCTGCCTCCGACCAACGCAACAGGAGAGAAGACGATGGCAGTGGGTGATGCGAGCTTTCCCGCGATGCCGGCAATTTCCGGCCTTCGGCTGGGAACCGCCATGGCGGGGATCAAGAAGAGCGGTCGTCGGGATCTGGTGGTGATCGAGGCCCCCGAGGGTGCCCGGGTGGCGGGTGCCTTCACCCGTAATGCCTTCTGTGCGGCTCCGGTGACGGTGGCCCGGGAGCACCTGGCTAGCGGTGAGGTGCCTCGCTATCTGCTGGTCAATACCGGTAACGCCAATGCCGGCACCGGCGAGCCGGGTCTGCGTGACGCCCGTGACTGCTGCGCCGAACTGGCCCGGCTGACCGGGGTGAGTGCCCGGTGCGTGCTGCCCTTCTCTACCGGTGTGATCGGTGAGCCACTCCCCATGGAGAGGCTGCTTGCCGGCCTGCCGGGTGCGCTCGACAGCCTCGGCGACGACGCCGAGTCCTGGTTGCGGGCCGGCGAGGGCATCCTGACGACCGACACTCGTCCCAAGGGAGCCAGTGTCACCCTCGATATCGCGGGTGACAAAGTGGTCATCAACGGAATTGCCAAGGGCTCGGGGATGATCCAGCCCAACATGGCGACCATGCTGGCCTTCGTGGCCACCGATGCTAGCCTTGATCAGTCGCTGCTCGACAGCCTGCTGCGCGAGGCCGTGGACCGCTCCTTCAACTGCATCACGGTCGATGGGGATACCTCCACCAACGACGCCTGCGTACTGATCAGCACCCAGCAAGGCCCGGTGATTGAAGGGGAGAGCGCGCTCGCCACCTTCCGTACCGGCCTGCAACACGTGATGATCGAGCTGGCTCAGGCGATCGTGCGTGACGGTGAGGGTGCCACCAAGTTCGTCACCCTCCGGGTCGATGGTGCCACCAGTCGACAGGAAGCCCTAGATGTGGCCTTTACCGTGGCCAATTCGCCCCTGGTCAAGACCGCGCTGCATGCCTCCGATGCCAACTGGGGGCGCATCCTCGCGGCGGTAGGGCGCGCTCCGGTCGACGACTTCGATGTCTCGCGGGTAAGCATCGATCTGGGCGACGTGCGGCTGGTGGAGGGCGGGGGGCGTGCCTCGAGCTATACCGAGGAGGCCGGTAGCGCGGTAATGGCGCGCGAGGAGATCCCGATCCGCATCGCCCTCGATCGCGGCGATGAGAGTGCCACGGTGTGGAGCACCGATCTCTCCCACGACTATGTCAGCATCAACGCCGACTACCGCAGCTAGGCTGGAACACGGTCAGTGCCGTGAGATCCGGTCAGACACAGACCCCGCGCCGCCGTGCGCGGATACGTTGGAAGAGCGAATGAACGCAATGGTAAAGAGACGGGTGCATGTGGCGGCGGCGGCCATCATCAGCGCCGATGGCAGCGAGGTGCTCATAGCGCGCCGCCCCAGCAATGTCGATCATGGTGGCCTCTGGGAGTTTCCCGGCGGCAAGCTGGCGCCCTATGAAACGGGCCTGGGTGGGCTTAAGCGCGAGCTTCACGAGGAGCTGGGCATCGAGATCCGGAGAGCTCAACCCTTGATCCGCATCCACCATGAGTATCCCGACAAGCATATCCTGCTGGATGTCTGGCAGGTCCATGACTTCTCCGGTGAACCCTTCGGTCGCGAGGGCCAGGCAGTGCGCTGGGTACCCATGGAGGAGCTGGTCAATTACCCCTTCCCGGCGGCCAATCTGCCGATCCTGCGCGCGGTAATGCTGCCCACCGAGTACCTTATCACCGGCGAGGAAGAGGATGAGGCGCTGTTCGACGAACGTCTCGAACGCGCCCTGGTGGAGGATGGGGTACGCCTGGTGCAGCTGCGCGCCAAGCAGCTGGACAGGGCTGCCTACCTGGCTCGCGCGGAATCGGCGCTGGCACGCTGCCGGCAGTACGGTGCCCGTCTGATGCTCAATGCAGACCCCGAGCTGCTCGAGGCGGTGGATGCCGACGGTGTCCACCTGACCAGTGAGCGCCTGATGCAGTTGGAGCGCCGCCCCATCGCCGAGGGCAAGTGGCTCTCTGCCTCCACCCATGATCGCGAACAGCTCGTTCAGGCTGGCAGGCTCGGTTGTGACTTCGTGACCCTCTCGCCGCTACGTACCACGCCGTCGCACCCCGATGTGCCGCCCGTGGGCTGGCATGACTTTCAGGAGCTGGTGGAGCGTGCCACCATGCCCGTCTTCGCGCTGGGTGGCATGACACGTCATGATGCCAACCATGCGCGCGCTGTCGGGGCTCAGGGGGTCGCATCGATTCGCGACTTCTGGAAGTGATATCGTCCCCGGAGCCTTTGCCATCATGAACGACTCGCCCCGCCATCTGGCGGGGCGAGTCGTTTGGGGGGGGGGACGCTCAGCGACCCGGGGTGGCGGGGCGGTTCGCCGCCTGGCGTTGCTCCTGCCAGGCGAAGTAGAGGAACAGGACGCCCATCACCAGGTAGCCGAGGGTATAGTCTCCCGCCGCATTGATGGCGAGCTTCGGCGCGTGCATCAGCCCCACGAAGGAGAAACCCGCGGCCACGGCGGCGAAGGCGGCGGCGCGGCGGAACTGGTGGTCGATCACCGACACGGTCATGGCACCGAGGAGGATTGCCGTGAACATGGCGCCCTGGCCCAGGGGAACCACCCCACTGGAGATGCCGGACACGGTTTCCTCGGCGGCGCGGTTGAAGCGAGTCATCACGTAGTTGGCAAAGTAGGGCAGCATGGCCAGCGCCACCGCCGGATAGTAGCGGGTGTCGTTGGACTGGAAGGCGGTGGCGATCATCGACATGCCGACGAATACCAGGATGGGGGCGACCACCGATACCGGAATGATGGCGGCGAGGGCGGCGATCAGGCCGAACATGGTAGCCAGGGCGTAGACGGCACCGTTGAGGAGGCTGTAGCCGCGGCCAGCGCCCATCCACTTGGCGCCCACCGTGGCGATATAGACGGTGGTGGGAAAGACGCCACCGAACAGGGCGCCGAGCATGGTGCCCACGCCATCCACCGCCTGGCACTCGCGCACATCATACTTGTCGCCGGCGGCCTCCATGGCCTCGACGTTATTCATGGTCTCGATGGCGTTGTACAGGGTGATCGGTAGCACCACGGTAAGCACCGCCAGCATGCCGGTGAACAGTAGCCCCAGCCCCTCCAGCCAGGCCAGGTTGGGCAGTAGCGGATAGAAGCCGAGATGGGTGAAGGCATCGCTGAAGCGCTCGCCACCCGCATCCCCGATCAGGTAGGCCATGGCGGTTCCCACCACGATGGCGAACAGCGAGGTGGGCAGTCGCAGAGGCATCGCCACCCTGGCCACCAGGCCGACGATGATGATCGCCAGCACCAGCAGGCCGATCACCGGCATCTCCAGGGTCTTGAACAGCATCTCGCCGGCGATGAAGGTCAGCGCCACCCCCGCCACGGCGCCCAGCATGGCGGCTCGGGGTAGATGGTGCTGGACCCAGCGGCCGATCAGGCTGATGATCGCCTCGATCGCCCCGCTGATGAAGCAGGCGGCCACCGCCACCTTCCAGGCCAGTTCGGCATCGCCGGTGAGCTGCTTGGCGGGCAGCAGCACGCCGAACAGGAAGACGAACATCACCGGGGTGGAGATGCCGTAGGAGAGCGCGGTGACATCGGCACGGTTCTCCTTGCGCGCCAGGCGTGCCGCGCTCCAGGCGTAGTAGAAGTTGCCGACCATCACCGCCACGGCGGCACCGGGCAGCACCTGGCCGAAGACGATCGACGCCGGAAAGTCCATGCCAAGCATGGTGATGGCGATGATCACGAAGTTGGCGATATTGTTCTGGAACAGGGCGAAGAAGGCGTCGGTGTCCTCCTTCTTGTACCAGGGGTAATGGACCGAGTGATGTACGGGGGGAGCCGCCATGGGGAAGCCTCTGGGTTATCGGATTATTGGAACAGGGCCGAAGAGCAGTTTCGTTTGTATCTGACTGACTGGTCAAGTTCGATCGTTCCACGGACGCCACGCGGCGCCCCGGGCCCCGGCGGCTATCGAGTCGATGGATATCGAAGGCGCGAAGTCTACCCGAAATGCAGACGCCCGGGCAGGGCCCGGGCGTCTGAACTGGCTGAGGTGGTGTCGATCAGTTGACCGCCGCGATCGCCTTGGCCAGGTAGGACAGGTTCTCATGGGAGAAGCCGGCCACGTTGGCGCGGCCGGAGCGCACCATGTAGATGCCGAACTCGTCGCGCAGACGGTCGACCTGTTCCGGCGTCAGGCCGGTGTAGCTGAACATGCCGCGCTGTTCGGCCACACAGGCGTACTTCTCGTCCAGGCCGTAGGGTTTGAGGGCCTCGACGAAATCCCGGCGCAGGGTGTTGATGCGATCACGCATCTCGGTGAGCTCCTCACGCCAGAGTGCGGCGAGCTCTGCGGAGTGCAGGATCTCGCTGACGATGGCGCCGCCATGGGACGGCGGGTTGGAGTAGTTCTCGCGGGCCACGATGGCGACCTGTGAGCGCACGTTCTCCATCTGCTCGGCGTTCCTGGCGACCATGATAAGGCAGCCGGTACGCTCGCAGTAGATGCCGAAGTTCTTGGAGCAGGAGCTGGTGATGATCACCTCATCGAGGTTCTCGGCCAGCAGGCGAACGCCGTAGGCATCCTCGTCCAGGCCCTCGCCGAAGCCCTGGTAGGCGAAGTCGATCAGTGGCAGCAGATTGCGCTCGCGAACGACTTCCAGCACCTGCTGCCACTGGTCCCGGGACAGGTCGAAACCGGTGGGGTTGTGGCAGCAGGCGTGCAGCAGCACCACGTCGCCATCCGGAATCTGCTTGAGCGCGCCGAGCATGCCGTCGAAGTCCAGCCGGTTCTCGGCATCCACATAGGGGTACTTGTGCAGCGTCAGGCCGGCGGCCGGGAAGATGCCCAGGTGGTTCGGCCAGGTCGGATCGCTGACCCAGACGTCCTTGCCGGGCAGCTGGTTGGCGATAAAGTCCGCCGCCAGCCGCAGGGCGCCGGTGCCGCCGGGCGACTGGGTCGCGCTGGCACGACCGGCCTCGAGTACCGGCGACCCCTCGCCCAGCACCATGGGCAGCACCGCCTGGCCGTACGCCGGCGCGCCGTGCGAGCCGATGTAGGTCTTGGTGGTCTCGTTCTTGAGCAGCAGGGCCTCGGCTTCCTTGACGGCGCGCATCACCGGGGTCGTGCCCTGGGCATCCTTGTAGACGCCGACGCCGAGATCGACCTTCTGAGGGTTGGTGTCCTTCTTGAAGGCCTCGATCAGACCGAGGATGGCATCCCCGGGAACCCGCTCAATGTGTTCGAACATTTATTTCGCTACCTCGTCGGTTCTGGCGGCAAGAATGAAGTCGTTGCGGTGCAGGCCCTTGATCTTGTGTGACCACCAGGTCACGGTGACCCGGCCCCATTCGGTCAGCAGGGCCGGGTGATGATTCGCCTGTCCGGCGAGCTCGCCGACACGCTGGGTGAAGGCCAGTGCCTGCTGGAAATCGGAAAAGGTAAAGACCCGCTCGAGCTTCATGATGCCATCGCGCTCGACGATCCGCCACTCGGGCAGCTCGGCGCCGAGCCTCTCGATCTCCTCTTCGGTAACCCGTGGCGCGTCGCTGCGGCAGGCCTCGCAGGCCTGTTGAGAAAGCTGGCTCATGGCGTCTCCTCCAGGAACGATGGTTCACTTCGCAAGGTCGTGCACCAGCGCCAGGCCGTCAAGCCGCGCGGTGCGAGACCCAGTCGCGCACATCGGCATAGGGGTAGCCCTCGAGGGCGCCGAATCCCGGCAGCTGCCTGGCCTTGATCCGGGTGAAAAGAGGAGTGGTGATGCCGCATAGAAAGCGTGCCAGAAGGTCCGGCGTCACGGGGTGATCGTCCCCCTGATCGACCAGGCGTTGACGGAGCTCGCCGAGCAGCGCGTCTGGCTTGTGGCTCGACAGCGGTTCACGCTCGGGCCCCTGGGGGAGTCGCGCGGGTTGGCCACGGCATGCCGAACAGTGGCCGCAATGCTCGGGGGTCCGGCCATCGCCGAACCACTCGGCCAGGCGACGGCTCAGGCAGCGCTCGCTCTCGAAGAGTTCGAGCATGGCATGCAGGCGGGCGATCTCGGTGGTTTCCTTGTCGCGAAAGTCGTCATGGAGCTCGTTGGTCAGCGCCTGGGGGTCTATATCGGGACTCAGTACCTCGAAGACCTCGGTAAGCTGGCGGCTCTGCAGCTCGAGCCAGCCCTTGTCGACGAAGTAGTCAAGCGCGGTGATGACCCGGCTGCGGGTGGTATCCAGGTCGCGCTCCCGGCCCAGCGCCTCCAGGCGGGTGAAGTCCAGGTCGTGCCAGGTGCGGGCCTTGTGGGAAGCATCGAGGATCGCCTGTACGAAGGCCTGGCGCTCGCCCTGGAAGCGGGCCACCAGGTTATCGGGCTCGCACAGCAGCTTGAAACGGTAGTCGGCGAAATAGGCGTGTCGTGGGCGAATGATGCCACGCAGTTCAAGTTGTACCAGCAGGGTCTTGAGTGGTAGCGGTCGTATATTGGCGTGTTGGGAGAGGGTGTTGAGCGTCAGCTCCCAGCAAGGCCCCGCACCCTGCAGCTCATCGATGACGCGGCGGATGCCGTGATGCTCCGGGGTGTCTCCGTAGACGAAGGTCTCCAGCACCCCCAGGGTGTCGTGACCGGCCAGCATCAGGCAGCTGGAGGGCCTGCCGTCGCGTCCGGCTCGGCCGATCTCCTGACTGTAGTTCTCGATCGACTTGGGCAGGTCGAAGTGCACGACCGCACGGATGTCGGCCTTGTCGATGCCCATGCCGAAGGCGATGGTGGCGACGATGCAGTCACTGTGGCCGGACATGAAGTCGCGCTGGATCGCCTCGCGTTTCTCGGCATCCAGACCGGCGTGGTAGGCGGTGGCGCTGATGCCGGCCTTGCCCAGGTAGGCGGCCAGGCGCTCGGCGGTCTGTTGCAGGGTGACATAGATGATGGTGGGGAAGGGTGAGCCGTCGCCACATTGTTGCTGCACGCGTTGTTGCTGCAGCCAGCTCGCCAGCGCCCGAGGGCGCGAATCCGCGGGGACCGGGGCCACCGTCAGGTCCAGGTTCTCGCGATAGAAGCCGGTTGCGGTGACGTCGCCTGCCGCGATGGCGAAGCGTTCGCACATGTCATCGATCACCCTGGGGGTGGCCGTGGCAGTGAGCAGCAGTGCCTGGGGAATCGCGAACTCCCGCTGGTAGTCGGGCAGCTTGAGGTAGTCGGGACGAAAGTTGTGGCCCCATTCGGAGATACAGTGCGCCTCGTCGACCACCATCAACGATATCGGCACTCGGCGAATGAAGGCGCGGAAGCGTTCGTTCTTGAGGCGCTCCACCGAGATCATCAGGATGCGTATCTCGCCACGCTCGACTGCTGCCATCACCGCCGCGGCCTCATCGCGGCTCTGCCCCGATTCGATGCTGGCAGCGGCAATGCCATAACGGTTCAGGAAGGCAAGCTGGTCCTGCATCAGTGCCAGCAGTGGCGAGATCACCAGGGTAAGATGGGGCAGGTGCAGAGCGGGAAGCTGATAGCAGAGCGACTTTCCCGAGCCGGTGGGGAAGATGGCCGCCGCCGAGCGGCCGGCCATCACGGCCTCGATCACAGGCCGCTGGCCGGGACGAAAATCGTCGTAGCCGAAGACTTGCCGGAGTGTTTGCTGGACCATTGAGTGCCACTCCCTGCGAGTGCTGACGGGCCGCCAAGTATAGCCTCTCGGCAGGCGCCTCGTCCCCTCGACCACTGCGGAAAGGTTCTCAGGAGCCCTGATGGCAGGGAGAAGTTGGGAGACACTCTTGGCAAGGCTGGTGAATCACCTCGGGGCGTCATAGCGCGCCATGCGGTCCCGGGTGAAGGCGATTTGCCAGAGCTGAAGATGGCGTGCCCGGAAGGCGCCGGCGCACACCGCGAGGTAGTAGCGGAACATCCGTCGGGTACGCTCGTTGTAGCGGTCGGCAATCTCGTGCCAGTGGTCGTCGACATTGGCCAGCCAGGCCATCAGGGTGCGGTCGTAGTCGGGGCCGAAGTTTTGCCAGTCCTCCATCAGCAGGTGCGGTTCGCTGGCACTGGCGATGTGCATCGCCGAGGGCAGCACGCCATTGGGAAAGATATACCTGTTGACCCAGGGGTCGGCGCTGATCTCGGAGTGATTGGAGCCGATCGTGTGCAGCAGGAAGAGACCCTCTGCCTCCAGTAGCCGTTCCACGGTGGCGAAGTAGGTGGGATAGTTACGATGGCCTACATGCTCGAACATGCCGATGGAGACGATGCGATCGAAACGTCCCGTCAGGTCACGATAGTCCATCAGCTCGATGCACACCGGCAGCCCGGAGCAGCGCTCCTCGGCCAGACTTGCCTGTTCCCGGGAGATGGTGATGCCGGTGACCTCGACGCCGTGGTGGCGTGCGGCATGCTCGGCGAAGCTGCCCCAGCCACATCCGATATCGAGCACCCGCATGCCGGGAGCCAGTTCGAGCTTGCGGCAGGCAAGCTCGAGCTTGGCGCGCTGCGCCTCGTACAGTGAGTCTGCCGCCTTCCAGTAGCCACAGGAGTAGCACATGGTGGGGTCGAGCATGCGTTCGAACAGGTCGTTGCCGAGGTCGTAGTGGGCCTCGCCGACGATATAGGCGCGAGCCTTGCTCTGCAGATTGAAAAATCCCGACTGGAGGCGATACATCAGGCGCTCCGATGGGGTGTGGGCACGATCGCCGAGGCCGTGGCGAAGCAGTCGATAGGCCATCTCGTCGATGCGCTCGCACTCCCACCAGCCATCCATATAGGCCTCACCGAGCCCTAGGGTGCCCTGGTGCAGTACCCGGGAGAAGAAGTCCGGGTGATAGATCCGCAGATCTTGAGGCGCGTCACCGTTGAGGGTGACGCCCGAGCCGTCGAGTAGCTGTTCGATGACTCGGCGGGCACGGGTATCGGGGAGGGCGGTGGGTCTGATTCGAGGGTCACTGGTCATGGCTGGCTCCGCATCCCATGGTCTCGCGTATAGAGCATAGTCGAGCCTGTGAGCGAGGGAAAAATCCGGCACAATAACCGGCTTTGCCACAGCCTTGGGGCGTGGTGGCGACACCTTATTAAGCGATGGGCATGATATGACGACGACGCAACCCCGCATTCAGTGGCTGGGCCGCTGGGGCTTCGTGCTGGCGGCTACCGGTTCCGCGGTGGGCCTGGGCAATATCTGGAAATTCCCCTACATGACCGGCGAGTATGGTGGCGGTGCCTTCGTGCTGGTCTACCTGGCCTGCATTCTGGCGGTCGGAATGCCCGTGATGATGGCCGAGATTGCGCTGGGTCGCCGGGGGCGAGGCAGCCCGGTCGATGCGATACGCCGGACGGCCGCCGAATCGGGGCGGTCGAGCAGCTGGTCGCTGCTGGGCTGGATGGCGATGCTTTGCGGCTTCCTGATCCTCTGCTTCTATGTGGTCGTGGCCGGCTGGTCATTCGCCTATCTCTGGAAGATGCTCAGCGGTGGCTTGGCCGCCGGCAGCGTCGACGATATGGTGGCCATCTTCGCGGCCAACAATGCCAGTCCCTGGAGTCTCGGCCTGTGGAGCACCCTGGTGACGGTGATCACCATGGTCATCGTCGGCAAGGGGGTCCAGGGTGGCATCGAGAAGAGCGTCGGCTGGATGATGCCCGGCATGGTGGTGATGTTGCTGGTGCTGATCGTCTACGGCGTCTTCTCCGGCGGCTTTACCGACGCCCTGCGCTTCCTGTTTGTCTTCGACGCCGGTTCGCTCTCGAGTGAAGGATTGCTGGCGGCGCTGGGCCATGCCTTCTTTACCCTGTCACTGGCCTCCGGTGCCATTCTTACCTACGGCAGCTACCTGCCGGCAGAGGCTTCCATTGCACGTACCACGCTGACGGTGGCGGTGGCCGACACCCTGGTGGCGCTGATGGCAGGGCTCGCGATCTTCCCGGCGATCTTCGCCAATGGCATGGATCCCGGCGAGGGTCCCGGACTGATCTTCATGAGCCTGCCCCTGGCATTTCAGTCCATGCCGTTGGGCACCCTGTTCGGGGTGCTGTTCTTCGTTATGCTCTCCATGGCGGCCTTGACCTCGTCGATCTCCATGGTGGAGGCCACCGTTTCCTGGCTCTGCGACCGTCATGGGCTTTCGCGGCGAGCCGCGGCCTGGGGGGCGGGCATCGTGCTCTGGGTCATCAGCACACTGGCGATGTTGTCCTTCAATGTTGGAGCGGACTGGACGCTGGCGGGCCGCCACCTATTCGACTGGCTCGACTACCTGACCTCGCGCTGGCTGATGCCGCTGGGCGGCCTGGGCACGGCACTGCTGGCGGGTTTCGTTCTGCGTGCCGCGCCCATGCGGGAGGAGCTGGGGCTGGCGTCGCCCGGGTATGTCCTGTGGCTGTTCATGGTGCGCTACGTCAGCCCGCTTGGCATCCTGATGATCTTCGTCGATGCCCTGGGCATCGTCAGCGTGGAATTCGCGGTTCACTGGCCCTGGCTGCTGGCTATGCTGCTGGTGCTCGCCCTGGTCGGGGAGCTGGTCAGCCCTCGGCTCAGGCGCTCGCTTAATAGCTGATACAGGGCTCCCGGTCGCCTGGCCGTCGGCTCCGGGGGCTCTTCTCCTTGCGGTTATATGCTTGTGTCGAACGATAAGTAGAAAATGCCTGCCTCATAAATTACTTTGTGGAATAAAATACGGTTAATTTATGGGTGTTAAGGAATATGAAGCAAGAGCCGCCGCTAACCTCCGACCGGGCTCCCCGGCCCGACGGTCGTGTCAGCCTGGTGGGTGCCGGACCCGGCGACCCGGAGCTGTTGACGATCAAGGCGCTCCGGCGCCTCGAGGCGGCCGAGGTGATCCTCCATGACCGCCTGGTGAGTGCCGAAGTGCTGGCCATGGCCAACCCCTTGGCACGGCGGCTGTATGTGGGCAAGGCACGCTCCGATCATAGTCTTCCCCAGTCCGGGATCAACCAGGCACTGGTGGAGTGGGCGCGCCAGGGCAAGCGAGTGGTGCGACTCAAGGGCGGTGATCCTTTCATCTTCGGGCGTGGCGGCGAGGAGCTCGAGAGTCTGGCGGCGGCCGGCATCGACTTCGAGGTGATACCCGGCATCACCGCGGCCTCGGGATGTGCAGCCTATGCGGGTATTCCGCTGACCCACCGCGACCACGCCCAGTCGGTACGTTTCATCACCGGTCATCTGAAGAACGGGAGTGCCGAGCTGGACTGGCCGGCACTGGCGAGTCCCGGGCAGACCCTGGTGTTCTATATGGGGCTGCATAGCCTGCCCGAGATCTGTCATCAACTGGTCGTCCATGGCCTGCCCGAGGAGACGCCGGTGGCCTTGATCGAGCAGGGCTCCACCGCCCGCCAGCGCGTGCACCGGGGAAGTCTTGCGGGGCTGCCGGAAGTCCTTGCCGCTGGTGGCCTGCAGCCACCCACCCTGATCATCGTCGGCGGCGTGGTGGCTCTGCATGATCGCCTTGACTGGTTCGAGCCCACGATGGCCGTTACCGCCGGATGGGAGACCGCTCGGCGGCGTCCCTGATCGAGAATCGTGCGCTCCTTGGCCTATTCGTCATTTTTGGGGTTTTCGGCATTGCCGAGGGTTCGCCGAAATTCGCGTTGCCATCGAGCCAGCAGGGCCTGGCGCTTGAGCCTGTCGAGGCCGGCGAGCAGGCCGGGCCCCAGGTCGGGAGGGCGCAGGGCATCACCGAAACGCTCCCGCAACTGGGTGGCGGTTCCCGGGCCGCTCATGGCGGGGTGGAGGGCGCCTAAGGTGGTGGCGTCTGCCAGGGTGCGCTGCCCCTCCAGGCTGAGCAGAAAGCTCATGAACAGGCTGGCGCTGGCCGGATTCGGGGCCTGGCGTGGAACGAAGGCCAGTCGCTGGGTTACCAGGGTGTAGTCATCGGGGATGATCAGCATGAGGTCAGGGTCATCCTCGACGACGGGAGTGGCGTAGCTGCCCAGGAGGTTGTAGCCGATCAGGAAGCGGCCATCCTGAAGACCATCGAGCATCTGCGAGGTGGTCTCGACCAGCTGGGCGTCGACGTTGCCCAGGGCAGCCACCAGGTCCCAGTAGCGCGGCGAGAGTCGCGACTCTTCCATGGCGTAGGCATAGCCTGCGCCGCTGCTTGTCGGATCATAGGTGGCCACCCGGCCCGCCAGTGCCTCGGGATGTGTGTCCAGCAGCTCCAGCAGGTCGGCATGATTGCGCGGCGTGGCACCGATCTGCGCCAGTTCACGGTGCACGACCATGACGATGGGCTCGAAGGTGAAGGCGACCAGCTCGCGACGCCAGTGTGCCCACGTCGGCCAGTCGCCGGGAATATGGGCGCGTAGAGGGCGGGCATGGCCGGCGTTGGCCAGCGCGAACTGCCAGGGCATGGCCGAGGAGATCATCACATCGGCCTCACCGGGATGTGACAGGAAGCGTTCATTCAGCGCCAGGGTCGTCAGGTTTCGATAGGTGATATCGACCTCTGGGTGGCGTCGCTGGAAGGCGTCCAGCAGCGGTCGCGCCTGGGGCAGGTCGAGGGCAGCGTGAATCACCAGCGGCTGTCGTGGTGCGGCGTCGTCGCTTGCGGTCAGGTGCAGGGTCTGGGCGGCGTGAGCATGAAATGGCAGCAGGTAAAGCAGAGCAAGGAACAAGCCTCGGACGAGTAAATGACGGTTCACGATGCTGTCTCCGGAAAGTCCAGCTCCACCCGCAGGCCGCGGCCCGCTTCACCCTCGCTTAGCGAGAGTCTCGCGCCATGCTTGTGGGCAATGCCGTCGACGATGGCGAGTCCCAGCCCCGAGCCCTCACCGTCGTCGCGGCCACTATGGAAGGGGCGCAATACCGCCAGTCGCTGCTCGGCCGAAATGCCCGGGCCGTCATCCTCGATGAAGAGCCGGGGAGGGTGGCTCAGTACGCCGAGGGTGATACGACGAGCGCCATAGCGGCGGGAGTTGTCGATAAGATTGGTCAGGGCTTCCTGCAGCTGCCAGTCGCTCGCCGCAACCAAGACCGGTGACGCGGAGCAGTCGGCACCGAGGTCGACACCCGCCTGGTGGCAGGCTACCCAGTGCGCGCGTACCGCCTGGCGTACGCAGTCGTTGAGGTCCAGGGGAGTGAGCTCGGGGCGCTGTTCGGGGTTGTCGAGGCGGGTCAGCGACAAGAGTTGCATGGCGAGCCGTGCGCTCCGTTCGCCGGCGGCGTGGATCGCTTCCAGGGCGGTGTGCCACTGCTCGGGTTGCGTTTGGCGCAGGGCCAGCTCCGCACGCGCCGAGATGCCGGCCAGGGGGGTGCGCAGCTGGTGTGACGCATCACCGATGAAACGCTCCTGGTTGGCGCGCACCCGCCGCATCCGCGCCAGCAGGTCATTGAGTGCCTCGCGCAGCTCGGCGAGCTCCCGGGGCAGCTCCAGCTCCAGTGGGGCCAGCGTGCGGGGGTCCCGAGTACGGATCGCCTTGCGCAGGCGCGTCAGCGGCTTCAGCGCTCCGCGCACGGCCATCAGCAGGGTCGCTATCGCCAGTGCCCCCATGCCCAGGATGCCCGCCAGGTTGCCGCGCAGCAGCTCGAGGCGCAGGGCGACACGTCCTTCGCGGGTGTGGGCAACCCTGACCTCGAACCGCTCCTTGCTGCGCCAGCCCTCGAGGTGCGATTGACGAATCCCCAGGCGCAGACGCAGCTCCTGCCAGGTGATATCACGATAGAACAGGGGGGCGTCATCGGTGTCGTGGGTGTCGGTGATGGCAGGCAGCTTGGCATTGCCGGTGATGTGCCGGCCCTGCTGGTCGACCAGGCTGTAGAAGACACGCTCCTGGGCATCACCCGCGAGCATCTCCAGGGCCGCGGGGGGCAGGTCGAGCCAGAGCCGCCCATCCTGCCACTGCACCTGCTCGGCGATGGCCAGGCTGGAGGCGTCGAGCAGACGGTCATAGGCACGGTCGGCGGTGGCCCTGGCCTCCAGCCAGGCCTGCAGCAGCAGCAGGGCGCCCAGTGTCAGCAGCGGCAGGGCCAGCCAGGCGAGCAGGCGTCCATACAGGCTGTGGGCGAGCGTCACGACCCGGCTTCCAGAAGGTAGCCCACGCCGCGTACCGTTCTGAGGGAGAGCTGCCCGGTGGGGAGGCGTTTTCGCAGGCGGTGCACATAGACCTCGATGGCGTTGTCACCCATCGACTCACCGCCGAAGGCCTCCTCGGCGAGTCGGGACTTCTCCACCGGTTCACCGGCATGGCGAAGCAGGCAGGCCAGCAGCCGCTGTTCCCTGGGCGGCAGCGGAAAGGGCTCGCCGCCTAGGGTGAAGCCGAGGGTGGTGGCGTCGAGCTCGAGCGGCCCCAGCGTCAGGCGAGTGGTGCGGGCATGGCGACGCAGCAGGGCCCGTACTCGAGCCTCCAGCTCATCCAGGGCAAAGGGTTTTCCCAGATAGTCATCGGCGCCCAGATCGAGGCCGCGGACACGATCGGCCACGGCGCCGCGAGCGGTCAATATCAGCACCGGTGTCTGCCGGTCATGGCGGCGCAGTGCCTCCAGCACCTCGAGGCCTCCTGCGCCGGGCAGATTGAGGTCGAGCAGCACCAGATCGAGGCCGTGGCCGACGGTCGCTAGACGCGCCAGTGCCGCATTGCCATCGCTCAGGTGATCGACCCGGTGACCCTCGCCACGCAGCAGCTCCAACAGGGAGTCGGCCAGCAGGGTATCGTCCTCCACCAGCAGCAGCTTCATGACATCTCCTCGGCGTCGACCCCTCGCGGTCGACACTCCAGGCTATTGGCGGCCCGAGCCAGGGCCTGGGAGGCCTCGTTGCTGTTCAGGCGCCCCGTCGGCCCCGAGAGGGCCAGCCAGCGCCGGGGTACGCCCGGTAGTTCGGGCAGTGGTTGAGTGACCATGACGCCGCCGGCGAAGGCGAGGCAGGGCGGCATGCTGGGGTCCAGGGGCCACCCCATGCCCGGATGCAGGTCATGACGCAGCGGAGTGGCGGGCAGGGAGGCGAGGCGGCACTCGACCGTCTCTCCGACCTGCTCCAGCAGCGAGGCCGTCTCGCCGAGCTCCCTGGCCATCTCATCGAGGAGTGGCTGGACCCGGGCGGCGAGTCGTTGGGCGGGCGCCTGTCGGCGTGCCAGCCGCCCGGGGCTGTCGCCCAGTTGCCAGAGGCCATCGCTACCGCGGCGCACGTAGTCGAAGCGGGCCAACGAGCCGAGTAGGCGCAGCAGGGTGCTCTTGTAGAAGCCGGTGGCCTGGGCCAGTTCGGCGAGGCTCATGGTGGTGCGCTCTCCGTCGAAGGCTTCCAGTACCGTCAAGGCGCGCTCGACGGCTTCCACGCGATCCTGCGCCATACTCGAAATCTCCTTGAGGGACGGCATCGCCATGCGGGGTGTTGGGGGGGCAGCGCCTGGCGGCGTCGTACTTTGGTCGCAATCCACCCGAGCGGTGTTGACGCCTCGTGTGGTGCCCACTAGGTTTCTACTCTGAAGAATGAAGTTCTGCCTTACAGAATTGTAAGCCAGATGACTGAACCCGGCAAGTGGCAGTACCCAGCAAGACGCCTGCTCTTGCTTTCACCCGACACAATAAAGGGGACACCTTCATGTTGATCAAGACGTCGCTCAGCCTCGCCGCCGTCGCCGCACTGACCGTCGGCGCCGGAAGTGCCATGGCGTTCGAACCCGAGGGCAAGGTGGAGTGCATCGCGCCCGCGGATCCCGGTGGCGGCTGGGACTTCACCTGCCGCAGCGTGGGCAATGTCCTGCAGGACCTGGACCTGGTGCCCGGTAACGTTCAGACCATCAATATGGCGGGGGCCGGCGGTGGTGTGGCCTATGCCCATGTGGTGAGCAAGCGTGCCGGTGACGAGCAGCTGCTGGTGGCGGCCTCGACCGCCACCACGACCCGCCTGGCCCAGGGCCAGTTTCCGGGCATGGACGCCGACATGGTCAACTGGATCGGGGCGCTGGGCGCCGACTACGGCGTGATCGCGGTGGCGGCGGACTCCGAGTACCAGGATCTGCCGGCCCTGATGGCGGCGATCGACGAGGATCCCCGCAGCGTCAAGTTCGCCGGGGGCAGCGCCAAGGGCGGCTGGGACCATCTGAAGGTGCTGATCGCCGCCGATGCCGCCGGTGTCGATGAGCTTCCCCGAATTCCCTACCTCTCCTACAACAATGGGGGAGAGGCGATGACCCAGGTGGTCGGCGGCCACGTCGATGCCTTTACCGGCGATATCTCCGAGGCTCAGGGCTTTATGGAATCCGGTGACCTGCGCGTGCTGGCCGTGCTCGCCGAGGAACGTCTGCCCGGCGAGTTCAGCGGCATCCCCACCGCCCGGGAGCAGGGCATCGACGCCCTTGGCCCTAACTGGCGCGGCTTCTACATGCCCGCCGATATCTCCGACGCGTCCCGTGAGTACTGGCTCGAGGCCATGGATACCATCTATGAGAGCGAGCAGTGGAAGGAGCTGATGGTCAGCAATGGCCTGATGCCGTTCCATATGACCGCCGAGGAGTTCGAGACCTTCGTCAAGGAGCAGATCGCCGATATCGAGCAGCTCTCCAAGGACATCGGGCTGATCCAGTGAGTACCATGAACGATCGCATCTTCGGCATTCTGCTGATCACCCTGGCCGTCGCGTACGGCTGGGGTGCCACTCAGCTTCCGGCGCCCTTCGGCGGCAGCGAGGCGGTGGGGCCCGAAACCTTCCCGCTGCTGCTCTCGGTGGTGCTGGTTCTCTCCAGCCTCTATCTCATCGTGCGCCCCGATCCCGACAACGCCTGGCCCTGGAGTCGCACCGGCCTGGAGCTGGTGATTGCGGTGGTGGTGCTGGTGCTCTATGCGGCGCTGCTGCAGCCACTGGGCTTTATCCTCAGCACCACCCTGGCGGTGGGTACCCTGTGCTGGCGGATGGGCAGCGCCCCGCTGCGCGCCTTCATCACCGGGGCGGCCTCCGGGGTGGGCGTGTTTCTGCTGTTCAACTTTGCCCTCGACCTGGCCTTGCCGTTGGGGCTGCTCTCTTTCCTGGAGGTGAGTTGATGGAGACCCTCGGCTATCTGATCGACGGCTTCGGGGTAGCCCTGGCGCCGCATAATCTGATGTTCGCACTGCTCGGCGCCTTCCTGGGCACCCTGATCGGTGCCCTACCGGGCCTGGGGCCAGCCAACGGGGTCGCGATTCTGATCCCGCTGGCCTTCAGCCTGGGGCTGGCGCCCGAAACGGCACTTATCATGCTGACCGCGGTCTACGCCGGGGCCATGTATGGTGGACGGATCTCCTCGATCCTGCTCAATATCCCCGGCGACGAACCGGCGATGATGACCTGCCTGGATGGCTACCCCATGGCCCGTCAGGGCAAGGCCGCCGAGGCGCTGGCAATCTCTGCGGTGGCGTCGTTCATCGGTAGCCTGATCGCCACCATCGGCCTGATCCTGCTGGCGCCGCTGCTGGCGCGGTTTGCCTTGACCTTCGGCCCCGCGGAGTATTTCGCGCTGTTTCTGCTGGCGTTTGCCACCCTGGGGGGGATCACCGGCAAGAACCCCATGAAGACAGTGGTGGCGGCCTGCATAGGCCTGATGATCGCGACGGTGGGCATCGATAACACCGGCGTGCAGCGCTATACCTTCGGTGTGCTGGAACTCTACGAAGGGGTGGACTTCATCATCGCCATCGTCGGCCTGTTTGCCATCTCCGAGTTGCTGTTCTTCATCGAGGAGAAGGCCGGCGGCGGCAAGGAGAAGATGGTCGTCAACAAGCTGTCGCTGAAGTGGGCCGATATCCGCAATATCCTCCCGTCGAGCCTCAGGGGCGGTGTGCTGGGATTTATCGCGGGGGTGCTCCCGGGGGCTGGGGCGTCGCTGGGCAGCTTTATCGGCTATACCCTCGAGAAGAAGGTGGTCGGCAAGAAGGGCTATTTCGGCCAGGGTGACCCGCGCGGCGTGGCCGGCCCCGAAGCCGGCAACAACGGGGCCTCCAGCGGTGCGCTGGTGCCCATGCTGACGCTGGGGGTGCCGGGAAGCGGTACCACGGCGGTACTGCTGGCGCTGCTGATCTCGCTGAACATCACCCCCGGTCCGTTGATGTTCACCCAGAACGCCGACATCGTCTGGGGGGTGATCGCGGCGCTGCTTATCGGCAACTTCCTTCTGCTGTTGTTGAACATTCCGCTGGTGGGTATCTTCGTGAAGCTGCTCTCGGTGCCGCCGATGTTCCTGCTGCCGGTGGTGACCATGATCGCCTTCGTGGGCATCTACTCGATCAGCAACACCACCTTCGATCTCTACTTCATGGTGGCCTTCGGCGTCGCCGGCTACCTCTTCCGCAAGCTGGAGATCCCGCTGGTGCCAATCATCCTCGGCCTGCTGCTGGGGCCGGAGATGGAGAAGAACCTGCGCCACGCCATGGATATCTCCGACGGTGACTGGGCCGTGCTGTGGGACAGCGGCCTGGCCATCGGCCTATGGGCGTTCGCCGGTCTGGGGCTGATTCTTCCCTATGTCGTTGGCCCTCTGCTGCGTCGACGCATGGGGGTCGCATCGGCATCTTCCGGCAATCCCGAAGGGGACTGAGCCTTCTCGAGGATGGCGAAGCGGGGCGTCGACTCGGTCGGCGCCCCGCTCTGTCATGCGAGGGGCATGGCTCGCGCACTGCGCTTTTCCTTGTACACGGGTATGTTGGTCCGAGCATCAGCAGAGAGTGATTCATCGATGGGGACGGTAGATGGTCAGGACGAGGGCGCGACGCATGGGGCTATGGTTTCTGGCGGTGCTGGTGCTGGTGCTGGCGTGGGGCGGCATGGGAGTCTGGCAGCGCGCCAAGCCACTCCCCGAAGGTGTTGGCATGGCATTTCCCGAGCGCCCCGCCGAACAGGTACGTTTTCTGGCCGACCGCACCTGGTATGACGCCCAAGGCAGGCGCCATCTCGACCAGGCCATCTTCGATGAGGCACTGGCGTTGATCGGGCAGGCACGTCGGCTGGTGGTGGCAGACATGTTCCTGTTCAATGACTTCGCCGGGAGTGCCTCCGGCGCGACGTTCCGCCCCCTCTCGGCGCAATTGACCCAGGCGCTGATCGAGCAGAAACGTGACTACCCCGAGCTCGATGCCGTGGTGATCACCGACCCGCTCAACACCCTCTACGGCGGCCTCGCGCTCGATCACTTCGAGCGCCTGCGTCAGGCAGGGGTGCAGGTGGTCGAGACCGATCTGGCCCGACTGCGTGCTTCCAATCCGCTCTGGTCCGGGCTCTGGCACCTGGGTCCGCGTTGGTTTGGCAATCGTGTCGATGACGGCTGGCTGCCCAATGTGCTGGGGCCCGGGCGCGTCACCCTGCGCAGCTATCTGGCCCTGCTCAACTTCAATGCCAATCATCGCAAGACGCTGGTGGTGGATCGTGGCGAAGAGTGGGCGGGGCTGGTGACCTCGGCCAATCCCCATGATGCCAGCAGCCTGCACGGCAATGTGGCGCTGGCCTTCCAGGGGGCGGCAGCACTGGATCTGCTGTCCAGTGAGCGGAGCGTGGCGTCCTGGTCGGGTGTCACCCTGGCCGACCCCGCACCCGGCCCGGCATCCCCGTCGCCGGCGGCCGGGGCTGGAGTGCAGTTGCTGACCGAGGGGGCGATTCGCGATGCCCTGCTGGCCGCCATTTCGGCCAGTGACCCCGATGACCGCCTCGACGTGGCGGTGTTCTATCTGGCCCACCGCGGGGTGATCGAGGCACTGGTGCAGGCGAAAAGCCGTGGCGTGCGGGTGAGGGTGCTGCTCGATCCCAATCGCGACGCCTTCGGCATCGAGAAGGGGGGGATTCCCAATCGGCCGGTGGCCCTCGAGCTGCATCGGCAGGGGGTGGAGGTGCGCTGGTGCGTGACGCATGGCGAGCAGTGTCACACCAAGTTACTGCTGCGTCGTCCCGCCGGCGGCGGTCAGGGCGAGCTGATTCTGGGCTCGGCCAACTTCACGCGACGCAACCTGGATAATCTCAACCTCGAGACCAGTGTGCGCTTGGTGGGGCCGGCCGATACGTCGGCTCTCCAGGAGGCCGGGGCCTTCTTCGATGAGCGCTGGAACAGTTCGCCCGAGCGTACCACCAGCGAGCCGTTTGGCGCCTTCGACAAGGCGCCGCTGTGGCAGCGTCTGCGCTACCGTGCCATGGAGGCGACGGGGCTATCCACCTTCTAGCATCGGCGACAGGCATCGCCTCGCTAGTCATCAGTCCACATGGGTGACGGCCTGGCGACGAGCATCCAGGTGCCAGGGCAGGCCGAGACGGGCATTGCGCTCCAGCTCGGCGATCACCTGGGCACCCAGCAGCAGGATGATCGCGCCGACCTCCAGGCTCAGCAGTACCACGATCAGGGTGGCCAGGGAGCCGTAAACGGCGTTGACGAACGAGAGATTGGCGAAGTAGTAGACCAGCAGCAGGCGAACGCCCTCCCATAGCAGGGCGGCCACGAAGCCCCCTATCAGGGCACGACGCAGGGCGATCCTGACGACCGGGAGCACCTTGTAGATGGCGCTGAACAGCAGGAACACCCCGACGAAGCTTGTCAGGTTGAGTAGTGGCTCGGAGAGCCCGGCCAGGGGCAGACCGTGTCCCGTCAATGCCAGTGTCAGGGTGTTGAGACCGCTGACCAGGCTGACCACCAGCGTGAGTGCCAGCAATCCCGCCCCCAGCACCACCATAAAGGCGTAGGGGAGCAGTACCGAGACCCAGACGCTCCTTCCCTGATGCTGGGAGTCCGGGGCGTGGAAGATGATCGCCAGGGCATCCTCGAGCATGCGGAAGGCGAACGAGCTGAACAGCAGCAGGACAGGAAAGCCCAGCAGGCCGATTACCTCGCGAGACTCGAGTAGGGCACGCACCGCTTCCAGCAGCACCTCGGCGTGGGCCGGTGCCAGGTGGCGGGCCTGGATCGAGAGCACCTCCAGCAGGTGCGCCTTGTCGACCACCTCGGCCAGCAGCACCACCAGCAGGGCAAACAGCGGAACAATGGAGAGCAGGATGTTATAGCCTACCCCGCCGGCGAGCAGCACCCCGCGGTTGCGCAGAAAGGCACAGAGTACCCGCCACAAGAAGCGTGTGACCCGCGGAAGCAGAGTGAGGGCAGGGGAGTGTGCAGGTGAGGGGGGTGTCATCGGCATGGCGATCCGCGGCAGTTACCTCATCATACGCCCGCTCGGCCATCTGTCGTCAACGCGACATTTCGGAGTCAACCCTGCATCTCTTGCGGGGAATGCGCATGGCGGTGTGCTAGTGGAGGCCGCATAATGCGGTGGAGCCTTTACCGGTGACTCCCCGGTATTCTCGGTTACCCACCTTCTTTCGACACTGAGACTCCATGACAAAATTCGAAGAGATCGGCACCGCTTCCATTCCTGGCCAGGGCACCAGGCTGCGCCTGCTCAAGCGAAATGATGAGTTCTCCATTCGCATCGCAGGGTCTCCCGGTGAGCTGATGAACACCCGCCTGCATGGCTCCGAGGATGCCCTGGCAGAGCTGGCGTGTCAGCGAGTTACCGAGCGTCCCGGTGCCCGGGTACTGGTGGGCGGGCTGGGAATGGGCTTTACCCTGGCGGCGGCCCTCGCCGGCCTGGGTGAGGATGCCGAGGTCGTGGTGGCCGAGCTGGTGCCCGGCGTGGTGGAGTGGAATCGAGGGCCGCTAGGTGCTGCCGCTGGCCATCCGTTGGACGATGCGAGAACGCGGGTCGTGGTGGGAGATGTCGGAGAGCTGCTGCGGGACGAGCCTGGCGGCTTCGATGCCATCCTGCTCGATGTCGACAACGGCCCCGAGGGTCTGACACGCCGCGAGAATGACTGGCTTTACTCGCCTGAGGGGCTGGCCGCCGCTCAGCGGGCGCTGCGTCCCAACGGGGTGCTGGCGGTGTGGTCAGCGGGCGAGGATTCGGCCTTCACCGAGCGCCTGCGGCGGGTCGGGCTGCTGGTCGAGACGGTCACGGTCCGGGCCCAGCGCTCGGGCAAGGGGGCCAGGCACTGCATCTGGCTGGCTTGCTGAAATGTCGGACAGGCGAGTCGCAGTGGTGCTTCCTTGCCTGACCCGGCAGCTTGCGAACAGAATCTTACTCCCAGGGAGAACCCCACGATGAATGAAACGGTTGGCGGGGAGCGACTCTCCAAGCGGCTGGCTCGTGAGCTGCCCTGCTCACGCCGCGAGGCCGAGCTCTATATTGCCGGAGGCTGGGTGAGCGTTGACGGCCGGGTCGTCGAGGAGCCCCAGTTCAAGGTCGTCGACCAGGCGGTCACGCTGCTGCCGGGAGCCACCCCCCGGGAGATTTCGCCGGCGACGCTGCTCTACCACTGTCCTGCCGATATGGACGCTAGCGAGGGAGAGGATCTGGCAAGACGCGTGATTCGCAAGGCCACCCACTGGTCGGAGGACCCTGCCGGAAAGGGGGTGTTGAAGGCGCACTTTCGGGGCCTGGTCACCTGCCTGCCGCTGGGGCCCGCGGAAGCGGGCTTGCTGGTGTTCACCCAGGATCGTGGTGTTATCCGACGCCTCGAGGAGAAGCGCTCGCGGCTTGAGGAGGAGTGGTTGGTGGATGTGACCGGCAGCCTGGACGAGCATGGCTTAGCGGCACTGAGAGATGGCCCTGGGCTACCGGGCCAGCGCATGGCAGCGTGCAAGGTCAGCTGGCAAAGCGAGAATCGGCTACGCTTCGCCGTGAAGGGGGCGACCCCGGGTCAGTTCGAGTCGATGTGTCGGGCCGTGGGGTTAGGCGTGGTGGCTAGCCGGCGCCTGCGCATTGGTGGCGTGTCACTGGGTGCGGTGCCGGCCGGGCGATGGCGCTACCTGCGTCGCGACGAGCGCTTCTAAGGCCCGGCGGCGGCACACGGAGGCTCTTTCCCCGGTGGGTGCCGCTCTGTATGCTGATTCTGAGAACTGGCCTCAGCCTGACTTCGGCCATCGCTTGCCGAGTGGGTGTCGACCCCTGGCTGAATCGATAACGAAAAGGATGCATCCATGTCGGAAACCAATCAGACATCACCGTTCAAGGACAACCGCGTGCGTGGCCTCGCCGGGGTGGCAGCCGTCGGCATCGTCTGGGCGATCATCGCCCAGTCCAGTGCTGGCAGCCACAAGGACGCACGGGAAGCGTTGGAAGAAGAGATGGCGGTGCTCGAGTCGCGCAACCAGGCATTGAGCACGCAACTGGAGGAGCGCAGGCAGGCCGGCGAGGAGGTCGAGGCGCTGGAGGCCGAGATCGCCGAGCTCGAGCAGCGTCGCCAGGCCCTGGAAGACGATGTTCAGGCGCGTGAGGCCGAGGCACAGGAGCGCCTGGAAGCCGTTCAGGCCGAGATCAGCAGCGCCGAGAGCCGGCTTGAGGAGCTGCAGGAGTCCCAGAAGGCTCTGGAGACCAGTATCGCGACCCTCGAAGAGGAGCAGGCGACGCTCGAGCAGGCCCTGACGGAGCTGCAGCAGGAGCACGATGCCGTGGCGCAGGCGCGCAGCGATGCCGAAGAGGCACGTGAATCCGCCGAGAGCGCCCGCCAGGAGGCCGAAGCCCAGCGCCAAGAGGCCGAACAGGCGCGCCAGACCGCGGTGGAGGAGCGCCAGGCGGCTGAGGAGGCGCGTCAGCAGGCAGAGGCCCGTCTGGATAGCCTGAACGAAGAGATCGTCTCTCTAGAGGAGAACAAGGCGACGCTCAAGGATGAGGTTGAGTCCAGCAAGGCCGAGCTCGATGAGCTGCAGGCTCGGCTGAGGGAGCTTGGCGAAGAGCGTAATGCCCTGACCCAGGAGCTCGAATCTCTGCGCAGTGAGCGTGATGCGGCCGAGCAGGCGGTCAAAGACGCCCAAGGGCAGCTCGAGGATACCAAGCTTGCCATCGGCATCGGTCGTGATGAGCTGGCCAGCGTGAAGAGCAAGGTCGAGAGCCGGGAGACGCAGCTTCAGGAGCTGGAGTCCCAGCTGGCCTCCTGGCGCCGCAAGCTCGAGTCGCTGCAGATCGGTAGTGAGGCGTCAAGCGGCGAGGAGGCAGCGTCCTCGGCTAACCAGAGTGAAACCGGCATGGAAACCGAGGCCGCAAGTACGCAGCAGAATGGTAACGCTCCGAATCGGGATGGCGAGGAGGCATCGTCCCCTACCGAGACCGATATCGGCCATGATGCCGAGGCCGGTAGTGTGCCACAGGGCGATGGCGATGCCCCGAGCCAGGGCGATCAGGGTGAAGCCACCGACACGGGGGCGAGCGTCGAGTCGGACGCAGAGGCCTCTACCCGGCAGGAGTAAGACAGGGCGATATCGCGTCGCGAGAACGGCGGGCCAGCAAGGCCCGCCGTTCGTTTATGGCGGGTTCGGTCGCCTTGCCCCAGGGCGTATAATGGTACTCAGCGCGTCGGCCGCGAGCCGGCCCGAAGAATCCAAGAGAGAAGGAGCAGGACGTGATCGAAGGGGTCAAGCATATTGTCGCCGTGGCATCCGGCAAGGGCGGGGTCGGCAAGTCCACCGTCACCGTGAACCTGGCCCTGGCAATGGCCGCGGAAGGCTATCGCGTGGGCATCCTGGATGCCGATATCCACGGCCCCAGCCAGGCCCAGATGCTTGGTGTGGGCGAAGGCGTGCGTCCTCAGGGCGCCGGTGAGAATGCCATGCATCCGCTCCAGGCCCATGGCATTCAGGCCATGTCCATGGCCTTCATGGTGGATATCCGTGAGCCCATGGTGTGGCGCGGGCCGATGGTGGCGGGTGCCTTCCAGCAGCTCATGAATCAGACCGTCTGGGACAACCTGGACTACCTGTTTGTCGACATGCCCCCGGGCACCGGCGATATTCAGCTGACCCTGGCCCAGAAGGTACCGGTGGATGGCGCGGTGATCGTCACCACGCCCCAGGATATCGCGCTGCTGGACGCTCGCAAGGGCATCGAGATGTTCCGCAAGGTCAATGTGCCGGTGCTTGGGGTGGTGGAGAACATGTCGCTGCATACCTGCTCGAACTGCGGGCATGCGGAGCCGATCTTCGGCGAGGGGGGCGGCGAGCGTATCGCCCAGGAGTACGAAACCCGAGTGCTGGGGCGTCTGCCACTCTCGCTCTCCATTCGCGAGCAGGTTGATGGTGGCCGGCCCACTGTGGTGGCCGAGCCGGAGGGCGAGGTGACCGGCACCTTCCGGGACATGGCGCGCCAGGTGGCCGCACAGCTGCAGGGTAAGACCAGCGACGGACCGAGCATCTCGTTCAGCGACTGAACCCTTGAACAGGCACAGCGGCGTGACGCCCATGCCCGGGGCCGTTATCATGGCAGCCCCGGGCACCGTCTGCCCCCGACTTTCACAGCCGCAGGATAGGTTTCGATGAGCATCAAGTCCGACAACTGGATTCGCCGCATGGCCGAGCAGGAGGGGATGATTGAACCCTTCGAGGCCGATCAGGTTCGCTATGTGAACGAGCGTCGGGTGATCTCCTACGGAACGTCCAGCTACGGGTACGATGTGCGTTGTGCCGACGAGTTCAAGGTGTTCACCAATATTCATTCGGCGGTCGTGGATCCCAAGGCCTTCGACGACAAGAGCTTCGTCGATGTGAAGGGAGACGTCTGCGTGATCCCGCCGAACTCCTTTGCCCTGGCGCGTACCGTGGAGTACTTCCGCATCCCGCGCAGCGTGCTGACCATCTGCCTGGGAAAATCCACCTATGCTCGTTGTGGCATCATCGTCAACGTGACTCCGCTGGAGCCTGAGTGGGAGGGGCATGTCACCCTGGAGTTTTCCAACACCACCAACCTGCCGGCCAAGATCTACGCCAATGAGGGCGTGGCACAGATGCTGTTCCTGGAGTCCGACGAGGTGTGTGCGACCTCCTACAAGGATCGTGGCGGAAAATATATGGGCCAGCGGGGTGTGACCCTGCCGCGTACCTGACCCGGCTTCGCCGGGCCAGGAGCCTGAGGAGCGGCGCTTCGCGCCTGGAAGCCTGAAGCTGGAAGAAGAATCGCCCCCACGGCCTTGCCATGGGGCGATTCACATTAGGCTGCTATCCAGCTTACGGTTCCAGATCCTCGTCCAGCTCCTCGGCGGCATCGGCATGGGACATGCGCAGGCCATGAGGCGGCAGCGGCGTGCCATCGAGGGTCCCCCCCTGACCCGTGAACTGCAGGCGTCCCTCGAGGCACCACTTCACGGCGATGGGGTAGATCAGGTGCTCCCGGGCATGCACCTTCTCCTTCAGCGTTTCCTCGCTCTCCTCTCCGGCGAGTTCGACCACGGCCTGCATCAGGACCGGTCCGCCGTCGAGCTCCTCGGTAACGAAGTGCACGCTGCAGCCGTGCTGGGTGACGCCGTCGGCCAGTGCCCGGGCATGGGTATTGAGGCCCTGGTAGTCGGGCAGCAGCGACGGGTGGATATTGATCAGCCGCCCCATGAAGCGTTGCACGAAACGCGGGGTGAGAATACGCATGAAGCCGGCGAGGACGACCAGGTCCGGCTCGTGGCGCTCGATCACCTTGATCAGGGCGCCATCGTAGGCGTCGCGACTCTCGTACTCGCGGTGGGGCAGGACCACGGCATCGATACCCGCCTCCCGAGCACGGGTCAGTCCGTAGGCCTCGGGCTCGTTGGAGACGACCGCGACGATTTCGCCACCCAGCTCGTCGTGAGTCTGAGCATCGATCAACGCCTGAAGGTTGCTGCCGTTGCCGGAGATCAGCACCACCACCCGGCGGATGTCGGCGGGTTCTGGGGTGAAGTCCTGCAAGGTGTCGCTCTCGTAACGCTCGCTCATCCTGCCAGGTTCTCCAGGATCACCTGTTCACCATCGGCCCCGCCGGCGACGATCTCGCCGATACGGTAGACCGTCTCGCCCTGCGCCTGAAGGTGGGCTCGCGCCTCGTCGGCCTTCTCGGCCGGCACCACGATGACCATTCCGATGCCGCAGTTCAGTACCCGGTACATCTCCTCCTCGGCCACGTTACCCTGCTCGCGCAGCCACTCGAAGATCGCCGGGCGCTCCCAGGCGGTGACGTCGACCCGGGCGGCCAGGCCTTCGGGCAGTACCCGGGGCAGGTTCTCGGTGAGGCCTCCGCCGGTGATATGGGAGAGGGCATGGACCGGAACGGCACTCACCTTGATCAACGACAGCAGCGGCTTCACATAGATGCGTGTCGGTGCCATCAGTGCATCGCCCAGCGACTCGCCGTCGAGTTCTGTCTCCAGCGAGGCACCGGAGACCTCCAGGATCTTGCGGATCAGCGAGTAGCCGTTGGAGTGAGGCCCGGATGAGGCCATGCCCAGTAGCACGTCGCCCTCGGCGACCCGCTTGCCGTCGAGGATCTCGGACTTCTCTACGATGCCGACGCAGAAACCGGCCAGGTCATAGTCGCTGCCGGCGTACATGCCAGGCATCTCGGCGGTCTCGCCGCCGACCAGGGCGCAGCCGGCCTTCTCGCACCCGACGCCGATTCCTTCGACCACATCGGCGGCGATCTCCACATCGAGCTTGCCCGTGGCATAGTAGTCAAGGAACTGCAGCGGCTCGGCACCGGCCACGACCAGGTCGTTGACACACATCGCGACCAGATCGATGCCGATGGTGTCGTGGCGGCCCAGATCCATGGCCAGGCGCAGCTTGGTGCCAACGCCATCGGTGCCCGAGACCAGCACCGGCTCGCGGTAGCCCTTGGGCAGTTCACAGAGGGCGCCGAAGCCACCTAGTCCACCCATCACTTCCGGCCGGGTGGTACGCTTGGCGACCCCCTTGATGCGGTCGACCAATGCATTGCCGGCGTCAATATCGACACCGGCGTCCTTGTAGCTGAGCGAGGGGCGTTTGGAGGAGTCGGTCATCGGGAGTCCTGTCGGGTAGTCGATGCAGCGAGAGTCGCCGCATGGTAGGCAAATCAGGGCCAGAATTGTAGCATCACCGCGAACGGCTGGCAGCCCGTCGGCGGTCGCGAAACAAGGAGGTAGCAATGCGCAGGCAATGGTGGGTTGCAGCCGGGGTGGCAGCGCTGGCGTTGTGGTTCTTTATCAGTATCGAGCCGGTGTTGATGCCGTTCTTCGTCAGCATGGTGCTGGCCTATCTCGGTGACCCCCTGGCCGACCGCCTGGAGGCACTGGGCCTGTCCCGCCGGCTCTCCGTATCGCTTGTGTTCCTGTTGCTGACACTGGTCATCGTGGTTGCCCTGCTGCTGGTCGTGCCGGTGCTGGGGCGTCAGCTCGGCCAGCTGGTGGAGTCGCTGCCGGCGGTGCTCAACTGGGTGCAGCAGACGATGGTGCCGAGGGTCCAGTCGCTGACCGGGCTGGACCTCACCACCGATATCGACGCCCTGCGTCAGGCGGTGGTGGACAACTGGAAGGAGACCGGCACCTTCGCGGCGACCCTGCTCTCGGGGGTGTCGCGCTCGGGTCTGGCGCTGGTCGGCTGGATCGGCAATCTGGCGCTGATTCCAGTCGTCACCTTCTACCTGCTGCTCGACTGGGACGTCCTGGTGGCCAAGGTGCGTGACTGGCTGCCGAGACGCTGGGAAAATACCGCGAAGCGCCTGGCTGGCCAGTGTGACGAGGTGCTGTCATCGTTCCTGCGCGGTCAGCTGATCGTGATGCTGTGCCTGGGCATCATCTATGCCATCGGTCTGACGCTGCTGGGCGTGCGTTTCGGCCTGTTGATCGGACTGCTGTCGGGGCTGGCCAGCATCGTGCCCTATCTGGGCGTGATCGTAGGCATCAGCGTGGCGGGGGTGGTGGCCTTCTTCCAGAGCGGTGAGTGGTGGATGCTGCTGGGCGTGGCAGCCGTGTTCGGTTTCGGCCAGCTGGTCGAAAGCGTGGTGCTGCAGCCCAAGCTCCTGGGCGACAAGATAGGCCTGCATCCGGTGGCGGTGATCTTCGCGGTACTGGCCGGTGGCAATCTGTTCGGCTTTACCGGAGTGCTGCTGGCGCTGCCGGCCGCTGCTGTGATCATGGTACTCTTGCGGGAACTCAATGCCCGCTACAAGAGCAGTGCCTTGTACGACGAGACCGTCAATCATCGCCACGACAAGGAGTCACCATGAGCCGTGCGCCCGCGCAGCTGCCACTGGGCGTGGGGCTGCGTGACGATGCTACCTTCGTCAACTTTCACGCCGGCCCCAATGC
Organism: Halomonas icarae; assembly: GCF_009901955.1. Classification (GTDB taxonomy): domain Bacteria; phylum Pseudomonadota; class Gammaproteobacteria; order Pseudomonadales; family Halomonadaceae; genus Halomonas; species Halomonas icarae. The sequence goes on from NZ_WUTS01000001.1 coordinate 756,418, forward strand.
CACCCTGGTGGGGCGCCTGACCCAGCAGCTGGAACAGGAGGGGGAGCCCTTCCTCTACCTGTGGGGCGCGCCGGGCGTGGGGCGGAGCCATCTTCTTCAAGCGGCTTGCCATGGGGCCTCGGATCAGGATCGGCGTGCGCTGTATCTACCGCTGGAGGAGCTTGGCCACTTCCCCCCGCTGATGCTCGAGGATATCGAGCGCCTGGATCTGGTGGCCATCGATGATCTGGATCGGGTGGTGGGGCGGCCACGCTGGGAGGAGGCCTTGTTTCACGCCTTCAATCGTCTGCGTGATGCCGGCAAGCGGCTGGTTGTGGCCGCCGAGGCGCCCCCACGCCAGCTCCCCGTGAAGCTGCCCGACCTGGCCTCGCGCCTGACCTGGGGCGTGACCTTTCATGTCCAGGGGCTGGATGATGCGGGACGCCTGGCTGCCCTCCAGCTGCGTGCCCGGGTGCGTGGCATGCTGCTCACCGATGACGTGGCTCGCTACATCCTGCACCGCGGACCGCGTCGCCTCGACGAGCTGTTCCGCCTGCTGGAGGAGCTGGATCGGGCCTCGCTCTCCGCCCAGCGCAAGCTGACCATTCCCTTCGTCAAGCAGGCGCTGGGCTGGTAGAACCACTGAGGTGTCAGCGTGAGAGTGGCACCTCTCGCTGCTGTCCGTTGCCCAGCGAGATCTGGCGGATTACCACCCGGGGCTTGCCAGTCCGGGGGTCGGGGCCGGCGCCCGAGACGTAGAACTCGCCGGCTGGCAGGCCGGCGATCCGGAAATAGCCATTGCCATCGGTGCGCGTGGTGTGGGTGTACTCCCTCGCCCTGGGGTCGGCGGGTTTCACGGCGATCCCGGCCAGGGCCTTCTCGGCAGCTTCCGCCGAGTAGCTGGTGACCGGTGCCACCGAGACGCCGGCATCCGGAATGGGTTGCCCGCTCAGCGTCAGCCGACCGGATACCACCGCGCTGCCCTGCTTCTCGAGCCTGGCATACTCGCTCTCCGGGAAGGCGACCTCCCGGTTGGCGCGGGCTGGAGTGGCGTCACGCTGTGCCTCGCGAGTTTCCTGCGGGGCGTCGCGCTGGGTTTCACCTCGCTCGATGACCTCGATGCGCTCTGTGGGGGCGGGGGGGACGACCTCGCAGCCAGCCAGCACCAGTGCCGCCAGAACGAGGGGGATATGGCGTTTCATGATGAGCTTCCTATCCGGTTTCGTGTCGATGGGGCGCCCCGTGCCTCGACCAAGGGTAGCGTAAAAGGGGCGCCGAAGGCAGGTCGTAACCAACGCAAACCGCCGCCCTGATGGGGCGGCGGTTCAGGCTCTCGAGGAGCGCGGGGAGGGCAGCCCCCCCTGGTGTCAGCGCTTACTGGCTGGCCTTGGTGCTGGCCGCCTGAGCCTGCTTGACACTCTCCTCGGTCAGCTTCTGGCTCTGCTGGACAAAGTCCTGCTGCAGGGAAGCGACCTTTTCGGCATCACCCTTGAGACGCTCGGCGAGGTCCTTGGCGACTTTCTGCTGGCCTTCCATGTAGGAGCGCAGGCCTTCGGCATCCTTGACGCTCATCAGGCTGCGAAGCTGGGCCAGGCCGGTATCGGTGTAGGCCTTGGTGGCGTCCAGTTGGGCGTGGGCCAGCTTCTCGCTGTAGTCCACCGCCAGGTTGGCATAGGCGCGTGCCGGGGCGAAGAAGATGGACTCGAACTGCTTGGTGTCGAAGGCCTTGGTGTCGAAGGCCTTGGTGTCGAAGTTGAAGGCGTTCATCATGGTGGAACCTCCTGGTTTCACTGTGCACATGGGAGCGATTTCTGCTCTGTTGCAATGCACAATAGCAGAGCGTCTTGTGCAGCGCAACATCGATATCGCCGATTATCTCGACGAGCGCAGGGAGAGGCGGGCCTTGCCGAATTCGTCCGGCGGCACCATGGTGGGAGGGAGTCATTCACTACCCACATCAGGAGGCGAGAGATGAGCGCGACGCGTAGCGAACGTGACAGCATGGGGACACTGGAGGTGCCGGCGGAGGCGCTCTATGGGGCCCAGACCCAGCGTGCGGTCAATAACTTCCCGGTCTCGGGTCAGGCGATGCCGCCCCCCTTCATCCATGCCATCGCCCGCATCAAGCTGGCCGCTGCGCGGGTAAATGCCGAGCTGGGCCTGCTCGATGCCGAACGCGCGGAGGCGATCGTCACCGCCGCCGAGGAGGTGATTCGTGGTGAGCATGATGATCACTTCCCGGTGGATGTCTTTCAGACAGGCTCCGGCACCTCCAGCAACATGAATGTCAACGAGGTGCTGGCCAACCTTGCCAGCCGTGAGGAGGTAGAGGTGGGCCCCAATGACCATGTCAATATGGGGCAGTCCAGCAACGACGTGATTCCCACCGCCATTCATGTCGCGGCGTCGCTGGAGGTGACCAACCGGCTACGGCCCGCCCTGGTGCATCTACGTGAGACCATCGACCATCGCGCCACTGAGCTCGATGGTGTGGTCAAGACCGGTCGCACGCATCTGATGGACGCCATGCCCTTGCGCATGAGCCAGGAGCTGGGTGGTTGGTCGAGCCAGCTGGGGCAGGCGATCGAGCGGTTCGATAGTGCCCTGGTCAGGCTCTGTCGGCTGGCCCAGGGAGGCACGGCGGTGGGAACCGGGATCAATGCCCATCCGGAATTTGCCACTCGCATGGCCGCGGAACTCTCCGCCCAGACCGGTCTCGCCTTTACCCCCAATGACAGCTTCTTCGCCAGCCTGGGCTCACAGGATGCGGCGGTGGAACTCTCCGGCCAGCTCAGGGGCCTGGCCTGCGTGATCATGAAGATCGCCAATGACCTGCGCTGGATGAACTCCGGTCCTCTGGCGGGCCTCGGCGAGATCGAACTGGAGGCCCTGCAGCCGGGCAGCTCGATCATGCCGGGCAAGGTCAACCCGGTCATTCCGGAGTCGGCGGCCCAGGCGGCCGCTCAGGTGATCGGGCACGATACCGCGATTACCGTTGCCGGGCAGAGCGGCAATTTCCAGCTCAATGTGATGCTGCCGCTGGTGGCTCACAACCTGCTGAGCTCGATCACCCTGATGAGCAACACCGCCTGGCTGCTCGGCAATCGGACCATCGCCACTTTCCAGGTGCGTGAAGATAATCTCGCCGAGCCGCTGTCACGCAACCCCATCCTGGTCACGGCGCTGAACTCGGTGATCGGCTACAACGCTGCGGCGGCCATCGCCAAGCAGGCCTATCAAGCCGGCAGGCCGATCATCGAGGTGGCAGAGGAGCAGACCGATCTCTCCCGCGAGGAGCTGGAACGTCTGCTGGACCCCGTGGCACTGACGCGAGGGGGGATTCCGGAATAGCCGGGCGAAGCCCGAAGCTGGAAGAGCGTCGCTTCGCTCCTGGAAGCGAGAAGCTGGAAGAGCCCCTCCTGACCCAATGCCGGTGGGTTCCTGCTGTTTTCCAGCTTCCAGCTTACTCTTGCTGCTCTTTCACCTTGCCCAGGCGGGCGGTTTCCCGAGCCTCGCGGTGCTCGGCCTGTTCGGCGTCGGGGGTATCATGCTCATCGGCTCGGACAGGCCGGAAGCAGAGCGTGCTCAGGATCGGAAAGTGGTCCGAGCCGAATCCGTCGAGTCGTTTCAGCTCGCGCAGGGTGAAGTGTTCACTGGTGAAGACGTGGTCCAGCGGCCAGCGTAGCAGGGGATACTTGGCATGGAAGCTGCTGAACATGCCGCGACCACGGCGCGGGTCGAGCATGCCACTGACCCGGCAGAACAGCCGGGTGGTACGTGACCAGGCGACATCGTTGAGATCTCCGGCCACCAGTGTCGGTACCGGGTCCGCGTGAATGGCCCTGCCGACCAGCAGCAGTTCGGCGTCGCGCCACAGGGACTCCTTGCTCTCACCGGGGGCAGGTGGACGCGGATGCAGGGCATGGAAGCGGATCTCGTCGCCGCAGCGTAGCCGGACGCCGGCCAGAATCGACGGAATGTCGTCCTGAATCAACCACTCGACCCGGGGTGAGATCAGGGGCAGGCGGGAGTAGAGATGCATGCCATAGAGGTTATCCAGCGGAATCCGCACGGCATGGGGCCATTCATGGTTCAGGGCGGCATCCAGCTGCTCCTGCCACCAGCCATCCGACTCCAGCGTCAGCACGATATCGGGTCGGTGATTGTGTATCTGGGTGATCAGATCCCGGGCATTGCGGTTGGGGGTGAGCACATTGGCGATCATCAGCGTCAGGCAGCGATCATCGTTGCCCGGCTCGGCTGCTTTAACCTGCACCGGCCAGAGCGGGGTCCACGGCAGCACATAGGCGAGCTGGATCGCCACGACCAGCAGACAGGCGCTCAGGCCGACCCACGACCAGGGGCCGTCGGAGAATGCCCCGATGGGCAGCAGCAGCAGGGCGACACTGGCCAGCTGCACGCGAGGGAATTCGGCGATGCGAATCCACCACCAGGTGACGCGCAGCCGGGCCGCCAGGGTAATGACGAGCAACAGCAGGGCAAGCGCGGCGTAGAGAATGGAGATCATGGCGCTGGCTCACTTGTGGGTTGTGGCACCAGCATACCCTGTCGCGTTTCCTGGCTCGACTGTTGCTGGCACGACGTTAATTGGCCCGACGTTTGTTGGCTCGATCATTGCCGCTTCGCCTGGGGCACGCGGACTCGACTACATGACGCGGCGGCGCAGCAGGGCGGTAATGGCCTCCCCAACCAGGACCAGCAGGATGATGGCGACCAGGATAGTCGCCACCGTCTGCCAGGCGAAGGTGTCGATGGAGCCCTGCAGGATCACGCCGATGCCGCCGGCCCCGACCAGCCCCAGCACCGTGGATTCCCGGATATTGATGTCCCAGCGCAGGATGACGATGGCGAAGAAGGCCGGGACCACCTGAGGGACGATGGCATAGACGATCACCTTCGCCTTCGAGGCACCGGTGGCCTCCATGGCCTCCACCGGGCGGCGGTCGATCTCCTCGATGGCCTCGCCCATCAGCTTGCCGATGAATCCCACCGAACGACACATGATGGCGAGTATTCCGGCCAGCACGCCGGGGCCGAAGATCGCCACAAACAGGAGTGCCCAGATGATGGTATTGACCGAGCGACTCGCCACCAGGATGAAGCGACCTAGCCACAGGCAGGCACGATTGGGCGTGGTGTTCTGGGCGGCAATATAGGAGACCGGCAGAGCGATGAAGATGGTCAGCATGGTGGCAAGGGTGGCGATATGCACGGTCTCGACCATGGCATCGAGGATCTCGCCGAGTCGGCTCGGGTCCGGCGGCCACATGCGAGACCCCAGGCTCGAGATCTGGTTGGGCGCATCCCACACCCAGGGCCAGAAGATGTCGATATCGCGTACCGCCCAGACCACCAGCATCAGCGTCACCAGCATCACGCCGTAGCGGACAAGCTGTTCCCGAGGGGTATGGCGTCGCCAGATGCGAGCGGCCAGCAGGTCGTCGTTGTCTACCATATCCTCTTCCTTACCCAGCCGCTGACGCCCTCGCTGATGAGTATTACCGCGATGATCACCAGCAGGATGGCGAAGGCGAAGTCATAGTCGTAGCGTCCGAAGGCATTCATCAGGGTACTGCCGATGCCCCCCGCTCCGACGATCCCTACCACCGCAGAGGCGCGCAGATTGCTGTCGAGCTGATACATGGAGAGCCCCACCTGACGCGGCAGGATCTGGGGGAAGACGGCATAGTAGAGCGTTGCCAGGTAACCGGCGCCGGTGGAGCGCATGGCTTCCACCTGGCCCCAGTCGATCTCCTCGATCTCCTCGGCGAGCAGCTTGCCGACGAAGCCGATGGAGTAGAGGGTCAGGGTCAGGATCCCTGCCAGGGGGCCGAAGCCGACGGCAGCCACGAAGAGGATGGCGACGATCACCGGGTGGAAGCTGCGAGACACGATGATCACCGTGCGGCCCAGCAGGTAGATCGGCAAGGGAGCGATGTTGCGTGCCGCCATTACCGCGAAGGGGATCGACAGCAGGACCCCGAGCAGCGTGGCGAGAATGGCGATCTGCAGGCTCTCCGTAAAGCCGGTCAGCAGCAGGTCGAAGCGGGAGAAGTTCGGCGGAAAGCCTCCACCGAAGATGCGCGCCGCCCGTGGCAGCCCTTCGCCGATGCGCTCCCAGTTGAAGGGCAGGGTGGCCAGTGCCCAGCTCAGATAGCCAGCCAGCAGGACCAGCAGGCCATAGCGCAACAGGGGGTTGGCGATAAAGGATGGCTTGCGCCAGGCGCGGGCGCCGCGCTTCTCGCCGGGATCAGGTCCGGTCATGATCGGTCTCCCGCTCCTCCGTGCCCGTCTCGGGTGTCGTGGTCGCGTCTTCCGGCGACTCGATGCCGCCGTAGATGGCGTCCAGTGCCTCCTTTTCGAACTCGCCGGGCGTGCCATCGAAGATCATGGTGCCGTGTCTCAGGCCGACGATACGGTCGGTGTAGCTCCTGGCCTGGGCCACGTTATGGATATTGATCAGTACCGGGAGTGATAGCTCGCTGGCCAGGCTCTGCAGCAGCATCATGATCTGTTCCGAGGTGCGTGGGTCCAGTGATGCCGTGGGCTCGTCGGCCAGCAGCACCTCCGGTTCCTGCATCAACGCACGCACCACCCCTACCCGTTGGCGCTCACCACCGGAGAGTTCGTCGGCACGCTTGTTGGCATAGTGAGCGATCCCCACGCGTTCCATCAGTACGAAGGCGCGCTCGATATCCTCCGCCGGAAAACGACGTGTCACGGCCTGGAAGAGGCTGACGTAGCCCAGTCGGCCGGCCAGCACGTTCTCCATCACGGTGAGGCGGTCGATCAGGTTGAAGCCCTGGAAGACCATGCCTATCTTGCGTCGCACGCGGCGGAGCTCCCGCTGGCGCAGGTTGATGATCTCGGTGCCGTTGAGCCTGATCGACCCCGAGGTGGGCTCCACGAGGCGGTTGATGCAGCGCAGCAGGGTGCTCTTCCCTGCGCCTGAGGCGCCGACGATGGCGACGACACTATCGCCCTCCACGGCAAGATCGAGCCCCTTGAGCACGGGCTCGTCCTGACCGTAACGCTTGATCAGGTTGGTTATCTCCAGCATCGGCGGATCCAGGCAGGCGAAGGAGCGACGGAGTGACAGAGACGCCGGCCTTAGAGCCGGCCGGCGTCGTCTTGTCAGCGAGGATTACTCGAGGTTATCGGGGGTGTACTCGACCCCGTTGGCACTCTGGATGGTGCGGATCACCTTCCAGTGCTCCTGATAGTTGATGGGGATAAACTTCTCGACCCCCTCGAACTCCTCGCCCAGCTCGGTGCCGGCGAAGTCGAAGCTGAAGAAGGCCTCCTCGATCCTGTCGACCAGGTCCGGGTGCAGGTTATGGGCGTAGTTGTAGGAGGTGGTCGGGAAGCTGTCCGACTCATAGAGGATCTTGACGTCATCCGGGTCATACAGGCCACGAGCGGCCATGCGCTCGACGACCTCCGAGGCGACCGGGGCGGCGTCGTAGTCCTGGGCCACCACGCCGAGCATGGACTGGTCGTGGCTTCCGGAGTAGACCACCTCATAGTCTTCGCCAGGGACGATGCCCATCTCGGGGAACAGGGCTCGCGGCGCCTGGTTGCCGGAGTTGGAGGTGGGCGAGGTATGGGCGACCCGCTTGCCCTTGAGATCCTCCAGCTCGTCGATGCCGGAGTCGACGTGGGTATAGAGCTGAAGGGTATAACCGAAACGCCCGTCGTCGGAGCCCATCAGCGCGAAGGGCACGGCCCCCGCCAGGTTGACGGCGAAGGGGGTGGGGCCGGTGGAGAAGCCGGCAATATGCAGGCGACCGCTGCGCATCGCCTCGACCTGAGCCGAGTTGGACTGCACGGCGAAGAAGCGCACATCGCGTCCGGTCACCTCCTCGAGGTGTTCGATGAATGGCTGCCAGATATCGGAATAGATCGCCGGATCTTCCACCGGGGTGTAGGCGAAGATCAGGGTGTCGGGGTCGGCCCACTCGGACTCGTCGGTCGGCCGGTCGGCGACCATGTCGCCGTTCTCGTCGCAGTAGATGGCATCCAGGGCGCCGCGTTCGCACTCCTCCTGAGCCTGGGCCTGGGTCGTGGCCAGCAGGGAGAGGGGCAGCAGCGAGGAGAGGGCCAGCGTGGCGAGCGGGAGCTTTCGAGACCGGAAAGGATGGTGGATCATGGTGTGCCTCGTGAGATTATTGTTGTGTGACGCGTTCGGAAGTCGACATGTGAATGATTGATTCCGAATACCATCAACCCAATCTAGAGTTCGGGATGAAAGCATGTCAACCACTTTCCCTGCCGTGACAGATCAGTGGCAGAACCGTTACCTGCTGATGCGCCATGGCCACAGCCTGGCCAACCAGCAGGGGGTGATCATCAGCTCGCCGGAGCGCGGGCTGGCCGATTACGGCCTCTCCCGCCAGGGGCAGCAGCAGCTCGATCGTCTGCTGTCTATCTGGCACTGGGCGGTCCCCGACCGCATTCTGCATTCGGACTTCCGGCGTACCAGCGAGACGGCAGAGCGCATCGCAGGGCACTTCGGGCTCGCGCTCGACGCCGAGCCGCGCCTGCGGGAACGCCACTTCGGCAGCCTCGAGGGCGAACAGGATGACCGCTATGCCGAGGTCTGGGCCAGTGATTCCCGCGACCCGGGCCACCACCAGGCGGGGGTCGAGAGCGTGGTCGAGGTGGCGGCACGGATGCGGGCGGTGATCGCCGAGCTGGAGCGGCGCCATAACGGGGAGAGCATCCTGCTGGTCAGCCACGGAGATCCGTTGCAGATCCTGCTGACCGCCCTGGAGGGGCGTGAGCTGAGCCGGCATCGCGAGCGCGAGCCGCTCAGCCCGGCGAGCATCATCCCCTTGCCGTCGGCGCCTGCTGTTCCGGGTGGCGGCTGATCCGTCGGGCCAGGTAGTGATCCAGCTGCTGTTGCTGGTCGGCTGTCAGGCTCAGTCCGAGCTTGGTTCGCCGCCACAGGATGTCATCGAGGGAGCGCGCCCACTCCCGTTCGATAAGGTAGTCCACCTCGGCGGCCGTCAGTCCGGCGCCGAACGCCTCGCCGAGAGCGGCCTGGGAGTCCTTGCCGTCGAGAAAGGTGTGGCACAGGCTGCCATAGGTGCGTGCAAAGCGCCGCGCCTGGGCGGTGTCCAGAAAGGGGTAGGTCGTCAGCAGGCGTGCCTCGAAGCCGGCCTGGTCGCCGATATCCCCCCCGGGCAGTGGGGTGGCGGCGGTCCAGGCGGCGGCCATCCTTGGGAGATATGGGCTCAGGGCCGTCAGGGCCGCCTCGGCGAGCTTTCGGTAGGTGGTGATCTTGCCGCCGAATACCGAGAGCAAGGGGGCGCCCCGGGTATCCAGGTCGAGGGTGTAGTCTCGGGTCATGGCCGAAGGATCCGCCGACTCGTCGTCGCAGAGTGGGCGTACGCCGGAGAAGGTGCGGATTACGTCATCACGGGTAAGCCGGGCGGTGAAGTGAGCGTTGATCACCGAGAGCAGGTAGTCGACCTCCTCCTCGCTGGCTTCGACCTTGGCGGGGTCGCCCCGGTAGCGCCGGTCGGTGGTGCCGATCAGGCTGAACCCCTCATCATAGGGCAGCACGAAGACGATGCGTCCGTCGCTGTTCTGAAGGATAAAGGCGCGCTCATCCTGGTTGAGGCGGGGCACCACCAGATGGCTGCCCTGGATCAGGCGCACCCCGTAGCGTGAAGTCCTTCTGGCCTGGCGACTTACCACCTCTTCCACCCATGGGCCGGCGGCGTTGACCAGGGTGCGGCAACGCCGGGTCAGGCGTCGGCCCGAATCGGACTCTTCCAGCTCGATCTCCCATTGACCCTCCGCCTCCTTGATCCCGATACAGCGTGTGCCGACCAAGATCTCGGCGCCGTTGTCGCGGGCCTGGATGGCATTTAGCACCACCAGGCGGGCGTCATCCACCCAGCAGTCGGAGTATTCGAATCCGCGAGTGATCTCTGGAATCAGGCCCAGGTCTGGGGTAAGCGTGATGGCCCGTGAGCCAGGCAGTTTCTTGCGCTTGCCGAGATGATCGTAAAGGAACAGCCCGGCACGCAGCATCCAGGTCGGGCGCAGGTGAGAGCGGTGCGGGAGGATGAAGCGCAGTGGCCAGATGATATGCGGGGCCTTGGCGAGCAGCACCTCACGCTCGCGCAGGGCCTCGCGCACCAGGCGAAACTCGTGATGCTCCAGATAGCGCAAGCCACCGTGGATCAGCTTGCTGCTGGCCGACGAGGTGGCGCCGGCGAGGTCCCCCTGCTCGCACAGGCCGACCGTCAGGCCACGGCCGGCGGCATCGTTGGCAATGCCGCTGCCGTTGATGCCGCCGCCGATCACGAAGAGGTCGAGCACCTCATCGGACGTATCGTTCATGGGGCTTCCTTCCGGAGTATCCGGCGTCGCATGATGTTTGAATTCGAAAATATACGAAAGCAAAACGAACATCAAGGCGCGGCCTTGCCCCTGGCCAGGCGGGTCACCGTGTACATCTCGGGCGAGAGGCGTCGGGCGAGAAAGGGGGAGTCAGGCGATATGCAGTGCTACATCATGCTGCTCGAGCAGGCGGCAGATGGCGTCGGGTGGTGTGCGGTCGGTAAACAGGGCGTCGAGCTGGGTCAGGTTGCCCTGTCGAACCACCGGGTTGCGCTGGAACTTGGAGTGGTCGGTGGCCAGAAAGATCTTGCGGGAGTTGCGGATGATGGCCTGTGCGACACGCACTTCCTGATAGTCGAACTCCAGCAGTGAGCCATCCTCGTCGATGCCGCTGATGCCGATGATGCCGAAGTCGACCTTGAACTGGTTGATGAAGTCGATGGTCGCCTCGCCGATGATGCCGCCATCGCGGGAGCGGACCTGACCGCCGGCGATGATCACGTTGAAGTCCTCCTTGTGCTGGAGAATCGCCGCCACATTGAGATTGTTGGTGATCACCTCCAGCCCCTGGTGGGCGAGCAGTGCCTCGGCGATCACCTCGTTGCTGGTACCGATGTTGATGAACAGCGAGGAGTGGTCGGGCACGTGTCGGGCGAGCAGGGCAGCGATACGCTGCTTGGCCTCGAGGTTGAGGGTCTTGCGGGTCGAGTAGGCGGTATTGACGGTGCTCGACTCCAGCCCAGCCCCACCATGGACGCGGCGGATGCGCCCCTCGGCGGAGAGGGTGTTGAGGTCGCGGCGGATGGTCTGGGGCGTGACCGCGAAGTGTTCGGTGAGCTGCTCGATACTGGCATAGCCCTGGCGACGCACCAGCTCGATGATCGCGTCCTGGCGTTGCTGTTGGTTCATGGGGTCTCCTCGGCTTCCCGGATTCTATGTCATCGCCACGGCCCTCGCGGGTGGCGTGTCGGTGCGTTGGCGTTTGAGCGCGGTGATCGACTGGAGTAGTCTGAATGATCATAAACGAACATTGCCATCAGGGCTTCGCCCAGTTTTGCCATTAACCCCGTCACAGGATGCTTGCCATGGCTTCTTACCTTCTAGCCATTGACCAGGGCACTACCAGCTCCCGCGCAATCCTCTTCGATCGCCATGGGGAGTGCGTGGCTTCGGCACAGCGTGAGTTTCCCCAGCACTTTCCCCACGATGGCTGGATTGAGCATGACCCCGAGGATATCTGGGAGAGCGTGCTCGCCACCTGTCGCGAGGTGCTGGCCGAGGCGGGGGTGCCCCCCCAGGCGATCGCCGGGGTCGGTATTACCAATCAGCGCGAGACGACCCTGGTGTGGGATCGGAACACCGGGCAGCCGCTATACAACGCCATCGTCTGGCAGGACCGCCGCACCGACGAGGCGTGCCATGCCTTGCGCCGGGCGGGGCATCTTGATGATGTTCAGGCGCGAACGGGTTTGCTGATCGACCCCTACTTCTCGGCCACCAAGCTGGCCTGGCTGCTCGACGAGGTGCCTGATGCCCGGGCCCGGGCCGAGCGTGGCGAGCTGGCCTTCGGCACCGTCGATACTTTCCTGATCTGGCGTCTGACCGGTGGTCGAGTGCATGCCACCGATGCCACCAACGCCTCGCGTACGGCCCTGTTCAATATTCATGAACAGTGCTGGGACGAGGCGCTGCTGGCCCTGTTCGATATTCCGGCGAGCCTGCTGCCCGAGGTCAAGGACTCCAGCGACGACTTTGGTGTGCTGGAGCGCCAGTGGCTGGGGCATGAGCTGCCCATCGCGGGGGTGGCGGGCGACCAGCAGGCCGCCCTGGTCGGACAGGCCTGCTTCTCGCCGGGCATGGGCAAGAGTACCTATGGCACCGGCTGCTTCATGATCGTCAACACCGGGGAGAGCCCCGAGGTCTCGCGCAATCGCCTGCTGACCACGGTGGCCTACCGGTTGAATGGCAAGCCCACCTACGCCATGGAGGGCAGCATCTTCGTGGCGGGGGCCACCGTGCAGTGGTTGCGAGACGGCCTGCGGCTGTTTGCCGATGCCGCCGAGACGGAAGCCCTGGCCTGCCAGACCCGCAGTGGGCACAGCGTCTATCTGGTGCCGGCCTTTACCGGTCTCGGGGCACCGCACTGGGATCCCAGGGCACGAGGTGCCATTCTTGGTCTGACCCGGGACACCGGGATTGCAGAGATCGTGGCCGCCGGGCTGCAGGCCGTCTGCTATCAGACTCGGGACCTGCAGGCGTGCATGGATGACGATATGGCGGCATCCCCGGGCATCCTGAGGGTCGATGGCGGCATGGTCGCCAACAATTGGGTGATGCAGTTTCTCGCTGACATGCTCGGTGTCTCGGTGGATCGGCCGACGGTGCTGGAGACCACGGCACTCGGCGCGGCCTATCTTGCCGGCCTGCGCCTGGGTTGGTATCGCGACCTCGAGGAGATTGCCGGGCTCTGGCGGTGTGAAAGGCGATTTTCGCCGCAGATGGACGAAGGGGAGCGTGAGCGCCTCTATGCCGGCTGGAAGGAGGCCGTCGAGCGGGTGCGCACCCAGTAGTCCTGTGCCGGGCCAAGATGCTGATTCCTCGGCCTTGGCGGGAATATTGGGCTTGCATTTTCGGAATGGATGGGTAGAATACGCATCCGTTGCCACGCATGATGCCATGCGGCAGACGAGATGCAGGACCATAGCTCAGTTGGTTAGAGCGCCACGTTGACATCGTGGAGGTCGGCGGTTCAAATCCGCCTGGTCCTACCAGACTTCGAATCACCCCCGCAGCCTCGCTGCGGGGGTGATTTGCTATGCAGGCGTGCTAGGTGAGGTCGGTGCGCTCGATAAAGGTGGCGACCAGGGCCTCGACTCCCTCCCGGTCGGCGGCATTGAAGCGGGCTTGCCGCGGGCTGTCCAGATCAAGCACGCCCCACAGGTGATCGTTCACGATGACCGGTACGACCAGCTCGGACCGCGATGCTGCATCGCAGGCGATATGGTCGACCACGGCGTGGACGTCATCCACCCGCTGGGTGGTGCGAGTGCGTGCCGCGGCACCACACACCCCCTTGCTGAAGGGGATCGGGTGGCAGGCCGGCTTGCCCTGGAAGGGGCCCAGGGTAAGCAGTTCGGGCTCGCCCTGTAGATAGAAGCCGACCCAGTTAAGGTCGGCTACCTGCTCCATGATAAAGGCGCAGGTCTGGGCGCTATTGGTCAGCCAGTCACGGGTATCCAGCAGCGCCGCCAGTTGGCGGTTCAGCAGCGAGTAGTCGGGTGTCATCTTGGCTCCTTGAAACGCAAGGGCCGGCCTTGCGGCCGGCCCTTTAGCTATCCGAGTCATTCGTCACTCGGGGCTGATCCGTCGCCAAGCCTTCGAGGAGGCGCTGTGAACCCTTCCCTGGGCGCTACCGACGCCGTCCATGGCCTAGGACCTCCTCTTCGGCTTGCCCCCGGCGCCCCTCGCGGCAGGCAATCAAGCTACCTTACTTCCAGCCGGGTACCGCCTGAGCGCCAAACAGCTCCTCGGCCTTGGCCTCGACCGCTTCGGTCTGATAGGCCTTGACCAGCTGCTGGATCGCCTCACGCTCCTCGTCACCGCCACGCACGGCGATCAGGTTGACGTAGGGGGACTCCGGACCCTCCTTGATCAGGGCATCATCCAGGGTCAGGCCGGCCGGCTGGGCGAAGGTGTTGTTGATAAAGGCCATGTCCACATCGGGCAGTACCCGCGGCAGCTGGGCGGCCTCGATCTCGCGGAACTCGAAGTCGCGCGGATTGGCGGCGATATCCAGCGGGGTGGCTTCGAGGTTCTCGGGATCCGCCAGCTCCAGCAGTCCCAGATTATGCATCAGGATCAGAGAGCGACCCTCGTTCGAGGGGTCGTTGGGCAGGGCGATGGTGGCGCCGTCCGGGAGCTCCTCGATGCTGTCGTACTTGTCGGAGTAGGCGCCGATGGGGTAGACGAAGGTGTAGCCGGCGACGGCGAAGTCGTAGCCACGATCCTCCACCATGGAGCGCATGTAGGGCTCGTGCTGGTAGGCGTTGGCGTCGAGGCTGCCGTCGGCCAGGGCGGCATTGGGGGTGACATAGTCGGTGAACTCGATGATCTCAACTTCGAGGCCATACTCGCGCTGGGCGATCTGGGCGGCGACCTCCATCACCTGGGTCTCGGGGCCGGCGACGGTGCCGACCTTGATGGCGTGATCGTCGGCGAGGACGGCGCCGGCGCCCAGGGCCAGGGCGGAAGCGAGGGCGGTAGTGAGCAGTGTCTTGTGCATGAAACGGAATCTCCAGGTCTCGAGTCGGTGTAGGTGATGATAACGAAATAAGAATAAAAATTTAAATAGCATTTGGCTATTTATGATCGCTCTTGCGCACCAGATAATCCCCCAGGCTCTGAAAGCCCTGCACCATGACGACCAGGATCGCCACGGTAATCAGCATGATGGTGGGGTTGAAGCGATTGTAGCCGTAGCGGATGCCCAGGTCGCCCAGGCCGCCGCCACCGACGGCACCGGCCATGGCCGAGTAGCTCACCAGGGTCACGATGGTAACGGTAAGGGCGGTGAAGATGCCGCCCCTGGCCTCCGGCAGCAGTACCTTGTGAATGATCTGCCAGGGAGTGGCGCCCATCGACTGGGCAGCCTCGACCAGGCCCGGGTTGATCTCGTTGAGCGCACCCTCCACCAGGCGTGCGATAAAGGGAATCGCGGCGATGGTCAGTGGCACCGCGGCGGCGTTGGTGCCGATGGAGGTGCCCACGAGCATGCGCGTGAAGGGGATGATCGCCACCATCAGGATGATGAAGGGGATGGAACGGCCGATATTGGTGACGATGCCCAGTACACTGTTGAGCACCGGCTGGGCCAGCACCTGGCCAGGACGGGTGACATAGAGCAGCACTCCCAGCGGGATGCCCGCCAGGGCTGAGATCACCCCCGAGATGCCCACCATATAGAGGGTGTCGAGTGTTGCCTTGAGAATCAGTTCAAGCATCGCGCTGGACATGGCCGAGCACCTCCACCTTCAGGTCGTGGGATTCGAGATAGTCGAGGGCCTCGCGGGTCTTGGCCGCAGGACCCATGAGTTCGGCGATCATCAGGCCCAGCGTGCGCTCCTGGATCGATTCCACCTTGGCCTGAAGGATGCTGACATCGACGCCGCACTCTCTGGCCAGGCGCGAGACCAGCGGTGCGGCCACGGCATCGCCACGGAAGGCCAGCCGCACCACCGGGTGAGTGTGCGGGCCCGGTGACTCTTCGAGGCGCTCGATAAGGGCGCGCGGAGGCTCCAGCTTGAGAAAGTCATTGAGGAACTCACGCCCCAGATGCGTGCTGGGTGAGGTGAAGAAGTCGCCCACCTCGGCCTCTTCCACCAGCTCGCCGTCGGAGATCAGGCTGACGCGATGGCAGATCGACTTGACCACCTCCATCTCATGGGTAATCAGCAGGATGGTCAGGCCGAGCTGCTGGTTGATATCGCGCAGCAGGGCGAGGATCGAGCCGGTGGTCTGGGGGTCGAGGGCCGAGGTCGCCTCGTCGCACAGCAGTACCTTGGGACGGCTGGCCAGGGCGCGCGCGATGGCCACGCGCTGCTTCTGACCGCCGGAGAGCTGGGCCGGGTGCTGGCTGGCCTTGTCGGCGAGGCCGACCAGCTCCAGCAGGGGGGTGACGCGGCTGCGGATCTCGGAGCGTGGCATGCCCATCAGCTCCAAGGGGAGGGCGACGTTGGCGAAGACCGTGCGATTGGTCAGCAGGTTGAAGTGCTGAAAGATCATGCCCATGCCGTGCCGCGCCTGGTTGAGCGCCTGACGCGACAGGCCGGTGAGCTCCCGCCCATCGACGGTGACGGTGCCCGTAGTGGGGCGCTCGAGAAGGTTGACACAGCGAATCAGCGTCGACTTGCCGGCCCCGGAGAGGCCGATCACGCCATGGATTTGGCCCGCAGGCACGTGGAAGTCGACCTGCTTGAGTGCCTGGACGCTTCGGGCGACGCCATCACGGCGTCCCTTGAGCTGGTAGGTCTTGGAAACGTTGTGGAGTCGGATCATGGATGCCACCGCTGGGGGCGCCGAGGCGGGCGGTGCAGGATGGGGGCAAAAAAAGGCCACCCTGGCGGGTGGCCATCAACGCTGGACACACCCTTTTAGCTGCACTTCACGGCTTGATCGAGTCATGCCGCGGGCGCCCGCAAGCCGGGTTCAAATCGGCGCCGTTCAATGTAGCCGGCAAGCATAGGGGCAGGCCTTCGACCTGTCAATCCTGCCGCATGGCATCCTGTTGGATGCCGCCTGGTGCCACAACATGCTTTGTCGATGGCGTGTTTTCCAGTGGATATTGTGGAATTGCACGGCGATGGACGGGGAGGGGAAGAATTTCCTACACTCATGCCTCTTTCCGCCCCGTACGGGGGCACCAGCAGCCAAGGAGACATCATGTTCACTGGCATCGTGCAGGGCACCGCCGAGGTGGTGGCCATCCATGAGGCCGAGGCCTTCCGAACCCATGTTGTCCTGTTGCCGGAAGCGCTGCGCAGTGGGCTGGAGGTCGGCGCCTCGGTGGCCCACAACGGGGTCTGCCTGACGGTAACCGCCATCGCCGAGGAAGGGGTGAGCTTCGATCTGATGCGCGAGACGCTGCGGGTCACCAATCTCGGCACTCTGGGGGTGGGGGATCGCGTCAATATCGAGCGGGCCGCGCGCTTCGGTGATGAGGTCGGTGGCCACGCGATGTCGGGGCATATCATGGCGCAGGCTGAGCTGGTCGAGCTCGATGAGGCGCCCAACAACCGCCGGCTATGGTTCGAGCTGCCGCATGCCCTGGGACGCTTCCTGTTCGACAAGGGGTATATCGGTGTGGATGGGGCGAGCCTTACCATCGGTGAGGTACGCCGGGCCACCGGCGGGCAGGGGCCGCGCTTCTGTGTCGACCTGATTCCCGAGACACTGCAGCGCACCACCCTGGGGGAGCGTGTGCCGGGTGACTGGGTCAATATCGAGATCGATCCCCAGACCCAGGCGATCGTCGAGACGGTCGAGCGGGTGCTGGCGACCAGGGCGACCGAATAGTGACGTCGAGAAGGCGTTGGTGGACGGACTGGCGATTGCCCCATGAGTTGCTTATACAGAGTGCAGGATTGAAGACCGCCGAATAGGCGGTC
The DNA here is from genome assembly GCF_009901955.1 of Halomonas icarae. Taxonomy (GTDB): domain Bacteria; phylum Pseudomonadota; class Gammaproteobacteria; order Pseudomonadales; family Halomonadaceae; genus Halomonas; species Halomonas icarae. The sequence continues at coordinate 773,934 of NZ_WUTS01000001.1, forward strand.
GCCTCGCATCAACGGAGGGCTTTGGGTACCATGTGCCGCTTTTCCCGCCCCCCGGAACTCCCATACCGTCCACGCGCGCAGGAACGAGCCCCATGAAGAGCCTGATAGACAAGCATTTCAAGCTAGCCGAGCACAGCACCAGCATCAAGACCGAGGTCATCGCGGGGATCACCACCTTCCTGACGATGGCCTATATCATCTTCGTCAACCCCAGCATCCTCTCCGAGGCCGGCATGGACTATGGTGCGGTCTTCGTGGCGACCTGCCTGGCTGCGGCACTGGGCTGTCTGGTGATGGGGCTGTGGGCCAACTACCCCATCGCCCAGGCGCCGGGCATGGGACTCAACGCCTTCTTTACCTACGGTGTGGTGCTCGGCATGGGCTACACCTGGGAGGCGGCCCTCGGGGCGGTGTTCTTCTCGGGGCTTATCTTCCTGCTGCTCAGCATCTTCCGGGTGCGTGAATGGATCATCAACTCGATTCCGCTCTCGCTGCGTCTTGGCATCGCGGCCGGTATCGGCCTGTTCCTGGCAATGATCGCCATGAAGAATGCCGGCATCGTGGTCGCCAATCCGGCCACCTACGTGTCGGTGGGGGACCTCTCCGAGCCCTCGGCACTATATGCCTTGCTGGGCTTCTTCGTGATAACCGCGCTTTCTTACATGCGGGTCACCGGCGCGGTGATGATCGGTATCCTCGGCATCACCGTGCTCTCCATGCTGCTGGGGCATAACGAGTATGGTGGCCTGATGTCCATGCCGCCCTCCATCCTGCCCACCTTCATGGCGCTGGACCTGGCCGGGGCGCTGGATATCGCCATGCTGAGCGTGATCTTCGCCTTCCTGTTCGTCGATCTGTTCGACACCTCCGGCACCCTGATCGGCGTGGCCCACAAGGGGGGACTGCTGGACAAGGAGGGCAAGCTGCCGCGCATCGGTCGCGCCATGATGGCCGACAGTACGGCCTCCATGGCCGGCGCCGTGCTGGGTACCTCCACCACCACCAGTTATGTGGAGTCCACCGCCGGCATCGTCTCGGGCGGGCGCACCGGCCTCACCGCCGTGGTGGTGGCCGTGCTGTTCCTGATCAGCCTGTTCTTCGCCCCGCTGGCGGGTTCCATCCCGGCCTATGCCACCGCCGGCGCACTGCTCTATGTGGCGGTGTTGATGGCCAGCAGCCTGGCTCACGCCAACTGGGATGATCCCACGGATGCCGCGCCGGTGTTGATCGCTGCCCTGGCCATGCCGCTGACCTTCTCCATCGCGGAAGGGATTGCGCTGGGCTTCATCAGCTTCGTTGCCATCAAGGCGTTGTCGGGCCGCTTCCGCGATCTCAACCCCGCGGTGATCGTGCTGGCCCTGCTGTTTGCCGCCAAGTTCCTGTTCCTCGACTGAACGAACACTCACTACCGAGAACCGTCATGAGCATCTACGGCGACTATATCAAGTCCGTCATTCGCACCGTTCCCGACTGGCCCAACCCAGGGGTGAACTTCCGCGATATCACCCCGCTGCTGCAGAACAGTGCGGCCTTTCGCAAACTGATCGACAGTTTCGTGCATCGCTACCAGGAGATGGACATCGATGCCGTGGCGGCCATCGATGCACGCGGCTTCATCGTCGGTGCACCGCTGGCCTATGAGCTGGGATGCAGCTTCGTGCCGGTGCGCAAGAAGGGCAAGCTGCCGTTTCGTACCATCAGCGAGACCTATACCCTGGAGTACGGCGAGGCCGAGGTGGAACTGCACTCCGACGCCTTTCAGAGCGGTGATCGCATCCTGATCGTCGATGACCTGATCGCTACCGGCGGTACCATGCTGGCCGCGGCCAAGCTGATCAGCCGCAGCGGTGGCCAGGTGGTGGAGACCGCCACCATCGTCGATCTGCCTGATCTCGGTGGGTCGCAGCGCATCCGCGAGGCCAAGTACAGCGTCTTCGCCGTCTGCTCCTTCACCGAGGACGAGTAACGTCATGAGCACCAACCGCTACCACCAACACTTCACCGTCTCCTGGGATCAGCTGCACCGCGACGTGCGCGAGCTCTGCCGCCGCCTGGTGGAGCGCGACTTCAAAGGGGTCATCGCCATCACGCGCGGCGGCCTGATTCCCGCAGCGCTGATTGCCCGCGAACTCAATGTTCGCGTGATCGACACCGTCTGCATCAAGAGCTATGACCATATGGAACAGGGCGGACTCGATGTCCTGAAGGGTGTCGACCATGACGGCGACGGCTGGCTGCTGGTCGATGATCTGGTGGATACCGGCAAGACCGCACGCAAGGTGCGCGAGATGCTGCCGCGTGCGCACTTCGTGACCGTCTACGCCAAGCCCGAGGGCAAGCCCCTGGTCGACCAGTATCTGACCGAGGTGGCTCAGGAGTGCTGGATCCAGTTCCCATGGGATATGGGTGTGGCCTATGTCGAGCCGCTGGTCGATCAGGTCAAGCGCTGAGGCGAGGAGGGCCGGGGATGGCTGCACCATTACCCGCCAGCTGGCAGCAGTGGCTGGAGGAGGAGTTTCAGGCGCCCTACATGCAGGCGCTGCGCGACTTCCTGGCCGCCGAGAAGGCGGCCAGAAAGGTGATCTACCCGCACTCCTCGGAGTGGTTTCGAGCCTTCGAACTGACACCGCTGGAGAGGGTCAAGGTCGTGATCCTCGGCCAGGACCCCTATCACGGCCCCGGTCAGGCGCATGGACTGTGCTTCTCGGTGAAGCCTGGCGTGCGCACACCGCCCTCCCTTGTCAATATCTACAAGGAGCTCGAGGCAGACGTCGGTTTCACACCCGTGTCCCACGGTAACCTGGAGCACTGGGCGCGCCAGGGCGTGCTGTTGCTCAACACCTCGTTGACGGTGGAGCAGGGCTGCGCCGGCTCGCATCGGGGACGTGGCTGGGAGGCCTTCACCGATCGTGCGATTGAAACGGTCAGTGCCCACGCCGAGCCCTCGGTATTCCTGCTGTGGGGCAGCCATGCCCGTCAGAAGAGAACGCTGGTGGACCGCTCGCGCCATCTGGTGCTGGAGTCGCCACACCCTTCGCCGCTCTCGGCCTACCGCGGCTTCTTCGGTAACCATCACTTCTCCCGGGCCAATGCGTTTCTCGCCGAACACGGCCGTGAGCCCATCGACTGGCAGCTACCCGAGCGCATCGATGAGAGTACGCCTTAACCTCAACGCAGGATGCGAGTAGAATGGCGCGCAATTTGTCGCCCGGGTCCATGCGACCAAGGTCGATGGGTTCCGCCGCCCGTAACTCTCGCTGTACTACCTAAGAGGTTCCGCCCATGAGCGTCCATGCCATCCAGCACCCCCTGGTCCAGCACAAGCTGGGCCTGATGCGTGAAGCCGGTATCAGCACCAAGAGCTTTCGTGAACTGGCCGGTGAACTGGCCAAGCTGCTCACCTACGAGGCGACCCAGGATCTGGAGCTTCAGACCCAGGATATCGATGGCTGGAGTGGCGAGAAGATCCCGGTTCAACTGCTCAAGGGCAAGAAGGTCACCATCGTGCCGATCCTGCGTGCCGGTCTGGGCATGCTTGATGGTGTCACCGACCTGATTCCCAGTGCCCGGATCAGCGTGGTAGGCCTCTACCGGGACGAGGAGACCCTCGAGCCGGTGCCCTATTTCGCCAAGTTCGCCAAGGGGCTCGACGAGCGCATGGCCATCGTCATCGACCCCATGCTGGCCACCGGCGGCACCATGGTGGCAACGCTGGACATGCTGCGGGAGCGGGGCTGCAAGCATATGAAGGTGATCGTGCTGGTGGCCGCCCCCGAGGGTATCAAGCGGGTACAGGACGCCTACCCCGATATCGAGATCTATACCGCCGGGGTGGATGAGCGCCTCGACGAGAACGGCTATATCGTCCCGGGGCTGGGCGATGCCGGAGACAAGATCTTCGGTACTCGTTGAACGGCCTTACGTCTCTACCGAGTTACCCCTGATGCCGACACCCGTTACCCGTCCGTGGTAGCGGGCGTCGTGTGTGTCGCTTCCTATCTACCGTGCTTCGTTAAGTTCTCGATGCTGCGAAATGTTCGTTTTCGATCATGTCGCGGAATCGACGGCCCCGCCTTTTCTCCTCTAAACGTCTATTGGACGAAAGTTTAGTAATTAAAAAAGCATGCACTAACAGAGTGCTCTTCGCGCGTCCTGGCCTATCGGTGGGTCGGTGGCGTCATTTTCGGTTGGTGACATTTGTGTTTGAAACCGAATTTCGGCTACGTTGTATTCAGCAGACACTGAAAACAAGCGATAACAACGAACGGTCGAGATCTGTATGTCATTGATTTTAGAAAACATCGATCAGGTGATCGGTGGTGCCACTCATATCTCGGGCGTGAACCTGGAGCTCCAGCCGGGCTCGTTCAATGTCCTGTTGGGACGAACGCTGGCGGGAAAGACCACACTGATGCGGCTGATGGCCGGGCTGGATGCGCCTGCCCGGGGTCGCATCCTGATGAACGGCGAAGACGTGACCGGACGCTCTGTTCGCAAGCGTAACGTCTCGATGGTCTATCAGCAGTTCATCAACTACCCGACCCTCACCGTCTACGACAATATCGCTTCCCCCCTCAGGCTGGCCAAGGTCGCCACCGCCGAGATCGATCGGCGTGTGCGGGAAGTCGCCGAGATGTTGCATATCGAGCACCTTCTCGATCGCCTGCCTCTCGAGCTCTCCGGCGGTCAGCAGCAACGGACCGCCATGGGGCGAGCGCTGGCGAAGGATGCCGATGTGGTGCTCTTCGATGAGCCGCTGGTCAACCTCGATTACAAGCTTCGAGAGGAATTTCGCGACGAGCTGCGTTCGGTGTTCAGTGAGCGCAACTGTATCGCGGTATATGCCACGACAGAGCCCGGGGAGGCCCTGGCTCTGGGTGGCAATACCGCTGTCCTGCATGAAGGACGCCTGGTGCAGTATGGCCGGACAGAAGATGTCTATCATCGTCCACGTGACATCCTGGCCGCAGAGCTGTTTTCCGAGCCCCCGATCAATATCGTGAAGTGGGTTGTCTCTGGCGGGGAGGTGACCTTCGACAAGACGCTGCATTTTCCCATCAATGATGATCTGCGCGGTCTTGCCCCCGGGGAGTACCGCTTTGGCGTACGTGCTTCCCATATCTCTCTCCTGCCGCGGGCCGAGAGTGATATCGAGCTGAAGATGACAGTCGACCTGGCGGAGATCAGCGGGTCCGAGACGTTTCTTCATGTGCACAACGATCTGTATCACATGACGGCGCACCTCGAGGGGGTTCACGAATTTCGTGACGATGCGCCCGTAACGCTCTATTTTCCTACCCACAAGATCTATGCCTTCGATCATGAGGGTGCGGTGGTGCATATACCGAGCCACCTGGGAGGAGTCTGACATGGCCGAGATCACCCTGAAGTCCCTGGCACATACCTACCTTCCTGACCCTCGCTCGCCTGAGGACTACGCCATCCGCGAGATGGACCATGTGTGGCATCAGGGGGGCGCCTATGCCCTCCTGGGGCCTTCGGGCTGCGGTAAATCGACGCTTCTCAATATTATTTCGGGCTTGCTGGAGCCCTCCAGCGGCGAGGTTCTCTTCGACGGTGAGGTGGTCAATTACCTGCCTCCCGAGGCGCAATATCGCTCAGGTTTTCCAGTTTCCCGTGGTCTACGACACCATGACGGTCTACGACAACCTGGCCTTTCCACTGCGCAACGTGAAGACACCGGCACGGCGTATCCATGAGCGTGTCATGGAGGTCGCCGAGGTGCTGGAGCTTACGCCACAGCTCAAGCGCAGGGCCAGGAACCTTACCGCGGACGAAAAGCAGAAGGTCTCCATGGGCAGGGGGCTTGTGCGAGAAGATGTCTCCGCCATCCTCTTCGACGAGCCGCTCACCGTTATCGACCCACAGCTCAAGTGGAAGCTGCGTCGCAAGCTGAAGGAGATCCACCAGCGTTTCGAGATCACCATGGTCTACGTGACCCATGACCAGCTCGAGGCCTCTACCTTTGCCGACAAGATCGCCGTCATGTACGAGGGTCAGGTCGTGCAGTTTGGAACCCCAAGGGAGCTGTTCGAGAGGCCTAACCATACCTTCGTGGGGTACTTCATCGGCAGCCCTGGCATGAACTTTCTGGAGGTGGAGGCCAGGGGCGGGAACGTGATGGCCGGAAGCGTCGAGCTGGCGGTCGAGCAGGCCATTCATGATGCGGTGAGCCATGCCACGTCCACCAACATCAAGCTAGGTATTCGCCCGGAGTTCATCGAGGTGCTCGCCGAGCGGGTCGAGGGGGGGATGGAGGCGAGGGTGAATCACGTTCAGGACTTCGGGACCTATTCGATCGTCTACCTGACATTGGGCAGGATAGAGCTGAAGGCGCGTATCGAAGAGGATCAGGTTGCGCCGACCGGCCAGGCCTGGCTGCGTTTTCCCAATGAGCGACTCGGCCTTTACATCGATGAGTTCCGCGTGGAGGTCGGCCATGAATAAGGTTTACAACAACCGCGCCTAATGGCTGATTCTGCCGATGCTCCTGCTGGTGGCCTTTTCGGCCGTTATCCCCCTGATGACGGTGGTGAACTACTCGGTACAGGACGTCTTCGATGCCAATACCCGCTTCTTCACGGGCACCGAATGGTTCAGGGAGATGCTCAATGATCCGGCGCTGCAGGCCGCCGTATTGCGTCAGTTCGCCTTCTCGCTGACCGTGCTGGCCATCGAGGTGCCACTGGGGATCGGCATCGCCCTGATAATGCCCAGGAAGGGGTGGCAGGCCTCGGCCGTGCTGATCCTGGTGACCATGCCACTGCTGATTCCATGGAACGTGGTCGGCAGCATCTGGCAGATTTTCTCGCGGGGGGACATCGGCCTGCTGGGCTGGAGCCTGCGGGAGCTTGGCTATGGCTACAACATCACCTCGAGCCCGGTAGATGCCTGGGCGACCATCATCCTGATGGATGTCTGGCACTGGACGCCACTGATCGCACTGCTTTGCTACAGCGGTCTGCGTTCTATCCCCGATGCCTACTACCAGGCGGCGCGTATCGACCGTGCCTCGAAATGGTCCGTGTTCCGCTACATTCAGCTGCCCAAGCTTACCAATGTGCTGGTGATAGGGGTGCTGCTGCGTTTCATGCACTCCTTCATGATCTATGCCGAACCCTTTGTGCTTACGGGGGGAGGCCCCGGCAGCTCCACGACCTTCCTGAGCCAGTCGTTGACGACCATGGCGATCGGTCAGCAGGACCTGGGCCCCTCGGCGGCGTTCTCGCTGATCTATTTCCTGATCATCCTGCTGGTCACCTGGGTGTTCTATACGGCGATCATGAATATGCAAAAAGATGATTACAATAGGGAGGCATGATATGCGCGACTCAGTGCCCACCACCCCGGATGCGGTACGCCAGCAGGCGGCAGCCGCCAACAACCGTCGGCGTCGCAAGGCGCGTCCGGCCTCTCGCCAGTGGCGCCGTCGGGCACTGATGACCGCCTATATCCTTTTCGTTCTGTTGCCTATCTACTGGCTGCTGAACATGTCCTTTCAGTCCAATACCGAAATCCTTGGTGGACTGACCCTGTGGCCCGACAACTTCACCATCGAGCATTACGCCAAGATCCTGACCGAATCCAGCTGGTATATGGGCTACGTGAACTCGATCACCTATGTGTTGATGAACATGTTGATCAGCATTGCGGTCGCGCTTCCAGCCGCCTATGCCTTCAGCCGGTACCGGTTCATCGGCGACAAGCATCTCTTCTTCTGGCTGCCAGCATCACGCTGGCCAGTACGGCCTTGCATGCCGATGATCATGATGCACGCGCCATTGCCGAACGCCTTGTCGATGAGCATTTCCAGAACTCGACGCTATCCCGTGAGGAGCAGATCGAAGAGCTGCTGTGGTTCGCCAAGGCGGCCGAACCCTTCCGTGACATGGAGATCAACACCGTCGCCGAGGGCCTGACCACCCATATCTACGAGCGGGATGTACTGGCCGAGGCATTCAGCGAACTGACGGGTATCGAGGTCACCCATAACATCATCGGTGAGGGTGATGTGGTCAATAACATGCAGACCCAGATGCAGTCAGGGCGAAATATCTACGATGCCTATGTGAATGACTCCGACGCTATCGGGACGCATATTCGTTACGGCACCACCATCAATATCTCCGATGCCATGCAGAATGAGTGGGCCGACTATACTCTGCCGACCCTGGACCTGGACGACTTTATCGGCCTGCAGTATGGCACTGGTCCAGATGGCAGCATCTACCAGCTACCCACCCAACAGTTCGCCAACCTCTACTGGTTCCGCCATGACTGGTTCCAGCGGGAGGATCTCCAGGCGCAGTTCCGTGACATCTATGGTTATGACCTGGGGGTGCCGACGAACTGGACCGCCTACGAGGATATCGCCGAGTTCTTTACCGAACATGTCGGTGAGATCGACGGTACCAAGGTCTATGGGCATATGGATTATGGGCGCCGTGATCCATCGCTTGGCTGGCGCTTCCATGACTCCTGGCTCTCCATGGCGGGCATGGGCAGTCCCGGGGTGCCCTTCGGCAATCCCGTGGATGACTGGGGTATTCGCGTCAATGAGGAGAGCCAGCCGGTCGGCGCCAGCGTGTCACGTGGAGGCGCCACCAACTCGCCGGCATCGGTGTTCGCCGTGACCAAGATGGTGGAGTGGCTCAAGAAGTACGCACCTCCTGAAGCCAGTGGCATGACCTTCGGTGAAGCGGGGCCGGTGCCTGCTCAAGGCAATGTCGCACAGCAGATGTTCTGGTACACCGCCTTTACTGCCGATATGACGGACCCGGGCCTGCCGGTCACCGATGACGAGGGCAATCCCAAGTGGCGCATGGCACCGTCGCCCACCGGCCCCTACTGGGAGGAGGGCATGAAGGTAGGTTACCAGGATGTGGGCTCCTGGACGTTCTTCGACTCCACGCCGGAGGAGCGACGCACCGCGGCCTGGCTGTTCGCTCAGTTCACCGTCTCCAAGACGGTGTCGCTGGAGAAACTCATGGAGGGACTCACGCCAATTCGCGAGTCGGATGTCTTCTCACAACAGATGACCGAGATGGCGCCCAGACTCGGTGGACTGGTGGAGTTCTACCGCAGCCCGAATGAGTCGAACTGGACGCCTTCCTCCACCAACGTGCCGGATTATCCGCGCATGGCCCCGTTGTGGTGGCAGAATCTGGCGCCGGCCGTCAGCGGTGATATCGCGCCTCAGGAGGCGCTCGACAACCTGGCAGGTGACCTCGACAGCATCATGGCGCGCTTGGCGCGAGCCAAGGTCTTCACGACCTATGCTCCCAACCTCAACGACGAGCAGGACCCGCAGTACTGGCTCGACCAGCCAGGCTCCCCCAAGGCGAAGCTCGACAACGAGATGCCACAGGGGTCGACGGTGCCTTACGACGAGATGATGGAGGCCTGGATGGCCGCGGGGTCTCGCGAGTGACCAGGGAAGGAGTCGCCTGACGCGAAGTTCGCCTGCGCTGGCCTTGCCTGAGACACCCAGCACCCTGCCACTGCTTGTCGGCACCCACGACCTTTCAACCAGGAGCGAGCCCGGTTCGGCGTCTGCCGAGTCGGGCTCATTGCCTTTCTGAAGATAACGGCGAGCAACAGGTGACAGGCTGGCTCGATTCACAGCTTCCGACGCATGGCCTCGTCGGGTTCATGGTGGAGGGACGTGATGCCAATGGGGGATGGCCGGAAATGGTCGTCCCCCAAGGGAGGACCACCTGCTAGAATGCCGCGCGAGCATACGCTAGCCACCCATTCCAGGAGCCTTGTCATGCCAATTTCCGCGGCCTCGCGACCCGCCACCTCCCTGCCACGTACGTTGCTGACCGGCGTGCAGATGCTGTTTGTTGCCTTTGGCGCCCTGGTGCTGGTGCCCTTGCTCACCGGTCTGGATCCCAGCGTGGCGCTGTTCACCGCAGGTATCGGGACACTTCTGTTCCACGGTGTGACAAGAGTGACGGTACCGGTCTTTCTGGCGTCGTCGTTCGCCTTTATCGCGCCGATCCAGGGCTCGATCGCCAACTTCGGGGTATCGGCGACCCTGGGCGGGCTGATGGCTGCCGGCTTCGTGTATGTGGTCATCTCCCAGGCGGTGCGCCTCAAGGGAACCGCCTGGCTGCATCGGCTGCTGCCGCCGGTGGTGGTAGGGCCGGTGATCATGGTGATCGGCCTGGCCCTGGCGCCGGTGGCGGTGAGCATGGCGACCGGCGAGACCAGCGACCATATCGACTATGGCCCGGCGCTGTTTCTCTCCATGGCCAGCCTGCTGGTGACCCTGGTGCTGGCGGTCTTTGGCCGCGGGATCGTGCGCCTGATACCGATCATGGGAGGCATCGTCACCGGCTACGGACTGGCGCTGCTCATGGGGCTGGTGGACTTCACGCCGGTGCATGAATCGGCCTGGCTGGCGATTCCCGAATTTACCGCGCCGAGCTTCCACTGGGCGGCGATCCTGTTCATGATTCCGGTGGCGATCGCACCGGCGGTGGAGCATATCGGTGACATGGTCGCCATCGGGTCGGTGACCCGCAGGAACTACCTGGAGAAGCCCGGCCTGCACCGTACCCTGCTGGGCGATGGCCTGGCCACCGTCGCGGCGGCGCTGTTTGGCGGCCCACCCAACACCACCTATTCCGAGGTCACCGGAGCGGTGACCCTGACCCGCGCCTTCGACCCGCGCATCATGCTGGTGGCGGCCTGCACCGCCATCGCCCTTGCCTTCGTCGCCAAGTTGGGCGCACTGCTCCAGACCATTCCGGGGCCTGTGATGGGGGGCATCATGACCCTGCTGTTCGGCTCCATCGCCGTGGTGGGCATGAATACCCTGGTGCGCGCGGGTCACTCGCTGACGGCGCCGCGCAACCTGGTGGTGATTTCGCTGATCCTGGTATTCGGTATCGGCGGGATGCAGGTGGGGGGCGGTCAGTTTACCCTGCAGGGGGTGAGTCTGGCCGCCCTGGTCGGCATTGTCCTCAACTGGGTGCTGCCCCGCGTCGAGGAAGATGAATAATCAGTCTCGATAACGACGGGTGAGATCAACATAGGCGCCGACGCGACGGCCGCGGCAGCCCTAGTCTCGATAGCGACGGGTGAGATCGCGATAGGCGTCAACGCGACGGTCACGGAGGTACGGCCAGATACGCCTCACCTCCTCGCCGCGACCCATGTCCAGGGTGACCATCAGGCGCTCGGCCTGGCAGCCGGCATGAGCCAGCAGTTCCCCCTGGGGGCCGGCGATAAAGCTGCCGCCCCAGAAGTCGATGCCACGACCAACACCGGAGTGGTCGGGCTCGTGGTCGATGCGGTTGGCCACCATGACCGGCACGCCATTGGCGACGGCATGGCTGCGCTGGATCAGTGTCCAGGCATCCTTCTGCCGCTGCTTCTCGTCATCGTCATCGGCAGGGTCCCAGCCGATGGCGGTGGGGTAGAGCAGCAGCTCGGCGCCGGCCAGGGCCATCAGTCGCGCCGCTTCCGGATACCACTGATCCCAGCACACCAGCACACCGAGCCGGCCGATCGAGGTATCGATGGGCGCGAAGCCCTGTCCGTCCCCGTCGGCGTCTCCTGGAGTGAAATAGAACTTCTCATAGAAGCCCGGGTCGTCGGGGATATGCATCTTGCGGTAGTGGCCGACGGCGCCGAGCTTGCCGTCATAGACCACGGCGGTATTGTGGTAGAGACCGGCGGCGCGGCGCTCGAACAGCGAGCCGACCAGCACGATGTCGAGTTCGGCGGCCAGTGCCGCCAGTCGGCTGCCGGTAGGGCCATCCAGGGGTTCGGCCAGATCGAACAGCTCGGTCTCCTCGTACTGGCAGAAATAGTGGGTGGCATGCAGTTCCTGCAGCATCACCAGCTCGGCGCCGGCGGCGGCCAGCTCACGAATGCCGGCCTCGCTCTCGGCGAGGCTTCTGGCCTTGTCGGGCCAGCCGGGTTGCTGGACCAGGCCGACTTTCAGATGGCGGGACATGGTGATTTCTCCTCGGTACTTGTTTCTCGTGGCTTCTCCGGTGACAGGTTTCCGAGGGGGCGCTGTGAATACTTCCCTGTACGCTACCGACGCCATCCCTGGCGTAGGACCCCCTCTTCAACCTATCCCCGGCGCCTCTCGCTTCAGATCTCTACGGTCGCCTGGATGTTTAGGCTGCCGCGGGGCAGCTGCATGGTCAGGCAGTGCAGGCTGCCGTGCTGGCGGATCACGCTTCGACAGTCGATGGGCACGATATCGCGGTCCGGAAACGCCTCGGCCAGGGCGGCGAGGGCCCGGGTGTCGGCGGCGTCGGCGTAGGTAGGCACCAGCACGGCGCCGTTGATGATCAGGAAGTTGGCATAGGTGGCCGGCAGTCGATGGCCATCCTCGGGATCCCAGCATGGGGCCGGCCAGGGCAGGGGCACCAGCCGGTAGGGCTGGCCGTCGGCGCGCCTGAGTGTCTCGAGTTCAGCCTCCATGGCCGCCAGCGCCGGGTAGTGTGGGTCCTGCTCGTCGTCGCAGCGTACATAGGCGATGGTGCGGGGGTCGCAGAAGCGTGCCAGGGTGTCGATGTGGCTATCGGTATCATCGCCCTCCAGGTGGCCGTTGGACAGCCACAGGACTCGGGTGACACCGAAATCTCGATGGAGCCATGCCTCCACGCTGCGGCGGTCGAGACCGGGGTTGCGGTTGGGATTGAGCAGGCAGGCCTCGGTGGTCAGCAGAGTGCCTGCACCATCGCTCTCGATGGCGCCTCCCTCCAGTACCAGGCCGCGTTCGCTGACGGGGCAGGCGAAGATACCGGCCTCGGCAAGGCGACGGGTCAGGGTGTTGTCCCGGTTGGCGGGAAACTTGCCGCCCCAGCCGGTGAACGCATAGTCGTGCAGCAGCAGCTGGCCATCGCGCTCCACCGCCAGGGGGCCATGGTCGCGGGCCCAGGTGTCGTCCGCCTCGGCGACCACCAGCCTCAGGCGATCGTCGGGAACACCGAGAAGGGCGAAGCGTCGCGTGAGGTGGTTGCGGGTCTGGGGGGAGGGTACGCTGATCAGTACCCGCTGGTAGCGCGCGATGGCGACCACCATCGCCTCCAGCGTCGCCTCGATACGCTCAAGCATCGAGGCCCAGTCGCTCTCCAGCCCGGGCCAGGTCAGTTGGATGGCATCCTGAGGGTGCCATTCGGGGAGCAGGCGTGTCGCCATCGATCTTGTCCTGGTCATTGGGGTGTCAGGACGCGAATGTAGGTGCCCCGGACCCGCTATGCAAGGGCAGCGGAGCCGGCGTTGATACCCTTGTCGTCGAGGGTGGTATCCTTCATTCACCAACAACCGCTCTCGGTTGGCTAAGGAGTGGCATGCGTGCCCATTACGCGTTTTCAGTGATAGCCCTGTCTGGCCTGATTCTCGCCGGCTGTTCAACGCTTCCCGGTGATGACGGGGTGGCGGCCACCACCGGTGAGTGGTTGACCCGTTCGGGCGAGGCGATCGGTGCACAGAGTCGGCGCCTGGCTGAGTGGTTCGGGCGTGATGAAGCCTCGGACGACGAGGCGATGCGTCCCGAACTCCTCGAGGAGCGCCAGACGCTGCTAGATCAGCCCTATATCGACCCGTTGACCCGGTACCTGGAGACTCATGCCGAGGACCCTCGTTATGCCGACGTGTTGACCGATCTCTCCCATGAGCGTGATCGACGTTGTGCCGCGATCGCCAACAAGTATGCCGAGCGTCCCGCCAGCCGTGAGAACCTGGCCCTCTATCGACGTGGGTACCTGTACTCCTGTCCTGCCGAGGTCAATGCCTTCTATGCGCGTGTACGAAAAGAGGAAGTGCGCCGCCCTGTTGCCCGCCCCCAGCCCGAGAGCGCGCCGGAGCCCGAAACGGACGATGCCCCCCTGGCAGAGCACGACGAACAGGTCGAAGAGGTGCTTGACCGGCGCAAGAGTAACGACTGCTACCTGCTTTTCACCATACGCAACCTGGGTGAGGCAAAAGAGGTCTGTCGCACGCCCGCCGAGCAGGGGGATGCCCGTGCCCAGCGTCATATGGGCAGCATGGCCGAGCTGGAAGGCCAGCTGGAGGAGGCGATGCGCTGGTATCGGCGTGCCGCCGATAATGGCGATGCCCAGGCCCGCGAGCGGCTTGAGGCGGTCGCGGCCTCGAGCCGCGATGCCGGTGACGAGGATGCCCGATGAGGCGTCGGCGCGTCCTCCTTGGACGCCGGCCCACGATCATGTTACTGCTGGCGCTGCTGGTACTGCTGTTCTTTGGCGGCATGTGGCTGCTCTCTTCGCTTAACTTGCGCCATGCCGAGGGGGCCCTCACCGAGCTGCGTGAGCGGCAGATTGCAGATACCTTCAATGCCAACCTCGACCGCATCGATGCCCATCATCGACGCATGGAGCAGAATGGCTGGGGATTGTCCCGGGCCGCCGTGCTGCTGACCGAGATGGAGGCAGGTGAGGCCGACGTCTCCGGCATCCTGAAGCAGACCCTGGAGGAGTTCACCGACGCCAGTGGGGCCACCCTGTGGCTTCCTCGACTGTCACGGCCGATTGCCATGTTTGCTCATCGTGATGGCACACAGGTGGTCGTCGAGCCTCTGGAGCGAGGCTGGATGCAGCCGGAGGCGTTACAGTCCCGTCTCGATACCTGGCGTGAAGGCAGTCCCCAGCCCCACTGGACCGGGGCCTACTTCAAGCCGAATATCAACGACGCGGTGGTCAGTGTCAGTGTGCCGGTACGTGATGGTGTGGGGCGAGTGGTGGGCATGGCGGGCAGCGACTGGGTCGCCGACGATATCATCAGCATGGTCAGCGGCATAAAGGTCACGCCGAACACCTTCGCCTTCCTGGTGGACAAGGACAATCGAAACCTCTCCAGCCTGGCGGTCGCCGAGGATCTGCAGCGGGCACAGCGATTGATCGATGAGGTGTCGGCCCTGGAACTGCATCGAGAGGTTGATGCCCTCTCGGCGGGAGAGGGCATGAAGCGCCTCGATATCACCCTGGCGGGGCAGCGCTGGTCGCTCTATCACGACGCGACCCGTGCCGGAATGGTGTTCGGCATTGCGGTGCCCCAGGCGGAAATCGATGCCGTTCTGGCGCCCATGCGCGGGGTCAACTTTCGCCTGCTGGCCGGCATCGGGCTGGTCCTGTTACTGCTGGCGGGGGTGATCCTCTTCCTGGTGGCGGGATTGCTTCGCCAGTTGCGCACGCTCTATACCGATCCGCTGACCGGGCTACCCAACCGAGCACGCCTGTTGACCGATCTCGAGGGCGCGCGCGAGGGCTCACTGATGCTGGTCAATGTCGACGGCTTCAAGCAGATCAACGATCTGTTTGGCCATCAGTGTGGCGATCGCGTGATCCAGCGCCTGGCGGCCAGTCTTCAGGCGCTTCTGGAGGCGCACGGCTGTCATCATGGCCAGCTGTATCGCATGCCGGGAGATGAGCATGCGGTCTGGTTGCCCGGCACCATGACGGACAGCTCCCTGCGTAGCACGGTAGAGGCTCTGCACCAGGCGCTGAGCGGGCTGCGGGTCGATTGGCGAGGACAGGAGCTCCCGGTGCAGCTATCCCTCGGGGTGGCCTCGACCTGGCGGCTCGAGGCGGGCCAGGACACCCTGTTGTCCTCGGCCAGCATCGCCCTCAAGCAGGCGCGTGTCGAATCACGCCCCTATGTGTTCTATGACCCGGCCGTGCAGGTACGGCGCAACTATGAGCGCAACCTGGCCTGGGCCAATCGGCTGGGAGAGGCCCTGGATGAGAGCCGGATCGTATCCTATTTTCAGCCGATCATGGATACGGTGAGCGGGCGTGTCGAAAAGTTCGAATGTCTGGTGCGCATGGTGGAACGGGATGGTGAGGTAATCGGCCCCGGTGCCTTCCTGGAGGTGGCCCGACGCAGCCGACTCTATCATCGCCTGACGCTGACCATGGTCGATCGCTGCCTGGTGGCGGTGGACGAGACGCCCCACGAGTTCTCATTGAACCTCTCAAGCGAGGATATCGTCGATCCGGAAATCAGCGAGGCACTGTTGGCGCGGGTGGCCGACAGTGGCGCCGGCGATCGACTCATCTTCGAGATCCTCGAGTCCGAGGGGGTCGACAACTATGCCGCCGTGAGCGCCTTTATCGTTCGCGCCAAGGCGCTGGGGGTACGGATCGCCATCGATGACTTCGGCAGTGGGTATTCGAGCTTCGAGCATCTGCTGCGTCTCGACGTGGACCTGCTCAAGATCGACGGAAGCCTGGTGCGTCAGCTCGACACCGACAGCGATGCCGAGACCCTGATCCGGGGTATCGTAAGCTTTGCCCGCGAGATGGGCATCGTTACGGTAGCGGAGTTCGTTCACAACGTCGCGGTACTGGAGAGGGTGCAGGCATTGGGCGTGGACTTCGCCCAGGGGGCCTGCATCGGCATGCCCGGGCCTCACCCGGAATTCGCGACCCCTATCGGCGGGGTCCGTGCAAATCCTGTGAATTAGCCCCTGTCGGCGATGCAGTGGCAGCGCAAAAGCCTTACCATGAGCGCCCGCCGCCTTACAGCAGGCTCACCCGCCTTGCCATGGGGCCCTCGCCGACAAGGAATGCCATCATGCTGGATAGACTGCCCTTCCTGATCGGGTTGCGCTATGTGCGCGCCAAGCGCCGCAACCACTTTATCTCCTTTATCTCGCTGACCTCCATGCTGGGGCTGATGCTCGGCGTGGCCGTGTTGATCCTGGTGCTCTCGGTGATGAACGGCTTCGATCATGAATTGCGCACGCGCATCCTGGGCATGGTACCCCATACCAAGATCGAGTCGCGCACAGGCATGGTGGAGTGGGAGGCGCTGGCCGAGCGGCTGATGGAGCGTGAACGGGTCATCGGCGCGGCTCCCTATGTGGAGCAACAGGGGATGTTCTCGGTGGGGGGGCGCAATGAAGGTGCCATGGTCAACGGCATCCACCCTGAGTGGGAAGACAGGGTATCGATCATCGGTGATAACATGCAGCAGGGCAGCCTTGCCGATCTCGAGCCCGGCGAATGGAATATCGTGCTCGGCTCCATCCTGGCGCGGCGTCTGGGGGTCGGGGTCGGCGATCGCGTTACCCTGCTGGTGCCCGAGGCCTCGATCACTCCGGCCGGCGTCTTCCCGCGACTCAAGCGTTTCACCGTCAGCGGTATCTTCAGCGTCGGGGCCGATCTCGACGCCGCCCTGGCCTATGCCCATATCGAGGATATGCAGACCCTGGCGCGACTGGGGGATGCGGTGGGAGGGCTGCGCCTGGAGCTCGATGACCTGTTCGCCGCCAGCGCCGAGACACGCACGATCGTCAACGAGCTGGGGGCTGGCTACCGCGGCTACGACTGGACCTTCTCCCACGGCAATCTCTTCCAGGCAATCCAGATGGAGAAGCGCATGATCGCGCTGCTGTTGACGGTGATCATCGCCGTGGCGGCCTTCAATATCGTCTCGACGCTGGTCATGGTGGTCACCGACAAGCACGCCGATATCGCCATCCTGCGCACCATCGGGGCCACGCCTCGGTCGATCATGGGCATCTTCGTGGTCCAGGGTCTGGCCATCGGCATCATCGGCATTCTGGTGGGGGTGGGGCTTGGCGTGCTGCTTGCGCTGACCATCTCCGACATCATCGACTGGGTCGAGACGGTGTTCGGGATCCAGTTCCTCGACGCCGGTGTCTACTTTATCAGCAACCTCCCTTCGCGACTCCACTGGGATGATGTGGGCAATATCGTCGCCTCGGCCCTGGTGCTGACCTTCTTCTCTACCCTCTATCCGGCATGGCGGGCTGCCCGCGTGCAGCCGGCGGAGGTGTTGCGCTATGAGTAACGCTTCGAGCCTCAATCAGGAGATTTCCATGCAACGTACCTTCGGGCAGACGATGCTGGAGTGTCACGACCTGACGCGTATCTACCGCGAGGGTCCCCAGGACATCACCGTGCTCGATGGTCTTTCCCTTACCGTCAATGCCGGCGAGCGGGTCGCCGTCGTCGGCAGTTCGGGGTCGGGCAAGACCACCCTGCTCAACCTGTTGGGGGGGCTGGACCTGCCGAGCCGCGGTGAGGTACGCATCGCCGGAGAGTCACTGTCGAACCTTGGCGAGGCGGCACTCGGACGGTTTCGCAATCAGCATATCGGCTTCGTCTATCAGTTCCACCATCTGCTGGCCGAGTTCACCGCCGTCGAGAATGCGGCCTTGCCCCTGATCGTGCGTGGTCAGCGCAAGAGGGTTGCAGAAGACGCTGCCATGCAGCTGCTGGAGAAGGTGGGCATGGCATCACGTGCCGACCACAAGCCCGGCGAGCTCTCGGGCGGCGAGCGCCAACGGGTGGCGATCGCCCGGGCGCTGGTCACCGACCCCAGCCTGGTGCTGATGGATGAACCCACCGGCAATCTGGATCAGCACACTGCGGCCGGGATTCTGGCTCTGATGGACGAGCTGGCCCGTACCGCCGCCTGCGCCTTTGTCATCGTCACCCACGACCCGGCCCTGGCGGCCCATCAGGACCGTGTCCTGCGCCTCGATGATGGACGCCTGAGCGAGCAGCCACGCGGGTAGGCGACCCTGTGGGTCAAGTTTGGCCAGGATTGCAGCGGCCGCCTCTCGAGGCGGCCGCTCGCGTTGGGGCGAAGGAGACGGTGATCCCGGACAGGCTGATGGGTACCCTAGAGGGTCTCGTCACAGCAGGTTCTGCGCCGGCGCCGATGGCGAGCCTTCCAGCTTCGCGAGACCTGCCAGCGCCACAATAGCCGCACCGCCAGGTTGCCAACGAGGGCCAATATCACCGCCATGACCACCGATCCCAATGCAAGCGCCGGCAGGATATCGCCGAGACGCTCGGCGACCCAGTGGGGGGAGAGGCGCTCGGGAGCCTCCCGGCCAGGGATGTTCATCAACCAGGCGCCGAGGCGATAGTTGGCATAGAAGATCAGCGGCATGGTCAGCGGATTGGTGACCCATACCAGCCCCACCGAGAGGGGCAGATTGCAGCGCGCCAGCTTGGCACCCCCGGCGGCGATGGCCATCTGCAAGGGGATCGGCAGCATGGCGCTGAACAGGCCCACCGAGAAGGCATTGGCCACGCTGCGACGGCTCAGCACCCATAGTGCGGGGTCGCCGATCAAGGCGCTCATGAAGCGTAGCGAGCGCTGACGCCTCAGGGCGTCCGGATGTGGCATATAGCGCTGTAGCAGGCGGCGCGGCATGGGCACTGGTTCGTGGCATCGTGACCTGTCCTATTATCCATACAAGACTGTGGGGCCGCACCTGTGGTCTTCCTCGTTATGGGGCCTAGGCCCCGATTGCCGGAGCCAGGCAATGCCAAGAGGATGGGCTCTTCCCCTGGCCCTTGCCGTGCTGTCGGGTATCGGGCTGGGGGCCAATCCGCCGCCGGGTCTCGCCGAAGGGGTGGGCCTGGCGCTGCTGGTGGCGCTGGCCCTGCGCTGGCGAGGTGCGGTGGCGGGTGTGTTGACGGTGGCCTGGATGGCGAGCGCCGTGCTGATCGTGCAGGGCGGGCAGCTTCCCCCCGGGCTGGGCGGGGTCGACCTGATGCTGGAGGGCCGGCTCGAGTCGGTGGTCGAGCGGGGCAGGGTGACACGACTCGGCGTCAGCGTGGAGCGTTGCCAACCCCTTCGCTCACACCGGCTACCCTGTCGGCACCTGCACCGGGTTCGTCTCAACGCCTATGCGCCGCCTCCCATGATGACCGGTGAACGCTGGCGGTTCACCGTCAGGCTGAGGCCGCCCGGCGGGCTCGCCAATCCCGGCGCCTTCGACTATCGCGCCTGGTTATGGCGCGAGGGCATCCAGGCCACCGGTTATGTTCGTCAGTCTCCGGCGCCTCAGCGACTCTCGGCAGCCTCTGTCGATCCGCGGCAGATGGCGCTGGCGCTGCTCGACCACCAGGAGCTTCCTGCCCGGCCGGGTCGCTGGCTGGCCGCCCTGACTCTGGGAGCCAGCGAGCGACTCTCCGATGGCGATTGGGCGTTGCTCAATGCCAGCGGCACCACCCACCTGATGGTGATCTCCGGGCTTCATGTGAGCCTGGTAGCGGGCGTCGTGCTGCTGCTGGGGCGAGGCGTGGCACGCCTGCTGACACCGGGACGCTGGCGTCTGGCGGTGTGGCCCTGGTGGTTGGCGGCGTTGGGAGCGAGCGGCTATGCGCTGCTGGCGGGGCTCGAGCCGCCGGCGCTGCGAGCCCTGATCATGGCCCTGGTGGGCCTCTGGGTGGCCAGCGGGCGCCATGCACCGGGACCCTGGCAGGGGTGGTGGCTGGCACTCGCCGTGGTGCTGTTGCTCGACCCGCTCAGTGCCTGGCGACCGGGGCTGTGGCTCTCCTTCGCTGCGGTGGCCATGCTGATTCTTCTCTGGCAGGGCAGGCCGCGCCCCCGGGGGATACGTGGCTGGTTGTGGGGGCTGGTGCGCACTCAGCTGATGTTGGCCCCGGCGATGGCGGGTGCCGTGCTGCTGGCCTTCGAGCGCCTGGCGCCGGCCGCGCCGCTGGTCAACCTCATCGCGGTGCCGTTGGTGAGCGGCCTGCTGGTTCCCCTGGGGCTCCTGGGCTGGCTGTTGGCGCCCCTGCCGGGGGTGATGGCTGCCTGCTGGTGGCTGTTTGCCCGGCTGACGGATGGCCTGGCCCGGCTGCTGGAGGCGATGGTCGCACGGCTGCCGCTCTGGTATCCCGAACCGGGGCAGACATTGCCGGTGGCGCTGTCGCTGTTGGCGTTGGCCATGCTGTGGGGAGTGCCCGGCCTCGATAGGCGCCTGCGGATTGTCGCCACCCTGCTGCTGGGGCTGGTCCCGCTGCTCTGGCAAGCCCCACGCCTGCCGCCAGGAGAGGTGGAGGTCAGGGTCCATGACGTGGGTCAAGGGCTGCTGGTGGAGCTGCGTACCCGGAGTTATCGACTGCTCTATGATACCGGGCCACGTTTCGCGTCGGGGTTCACACCGCTGGAGTCGCTGTGGCCAGGGGCGCAAGCCTTCGACATGGTGATCGTCAGCCACGACGACAACGACCATGCCGGCGGGGTGGCGACTCTCGACGCGCTGCATGAGGTCGAGCGCTACCTGGGGCCACCGGCCGCGCTGCCGGGGGAGAGGGTCGAGCCCTGTCTGGCTGGTCGTCAGTGGCGGCGTGATGACGTCGATTTTCGTCTGCTGTGGCCGCCGGCCTCGGCCCAGGGGCTTCCGGACAATGACCGCTCCTGCGTGCTGGAGGTCACGGCGGGTGATCACCGCCTGCTTCTCAGCGGCGACCTGGGCAGGGAGCATGAGCGTCGCTTGCTCCACGAGGTAAGCGGCCCCGTGAGCGTGCTGCTGGCCGGACATCATGGCAGCGCAACCAGTTCCGGAGC
This sequence comes from Halomonas icarae, assembly GCF_009901955.1. Lineage (GTDB taxonomy): Bacteria > Pseudomonadota > Gammaproteobacteria > Pseudomonadales > Halomonadaceae > Halomonas > Halomonas icarae. The sequence goes on from NZ_WUTS01000001.1 coordinate 795,282, forward strand.
AGAGCTGGTCAAGGCGCTCGTGCCTCGCCACCTGGTGTACAGCGTGGGGCGGCATAACCCCTTCGGCCATCCCGCCCCCGAGGTGGTCAGGCGCTTTCGACGTGTCGGGGCCTGCCAGTGGAGTACCGGCTTGGACGGTGCCCTGACGTTTCGTCTCGGTGGGGGCGAGCTGGCAGGGCCGAATGCGGCACGCGCCGGCATCCGGCCCGGTGTCGATTGCGGGCAGCTTGCGTTAGAATCGCCGTAAACGCGGTGGGATGACCGCGGCTACCGGAGAGGATGTGCGCATGGACATGATGGAGGCCCTGATCGCCGGGGGCTGGCTGATGCTGCCGCTGCTGGGTTGCTCGTTGCTGGCCACGGTCATCATCATCGAGCGACTGTGGACCCTGCGCGCCGGGCGCATCGCCCCGCACGGGCTGGGCCAGGAGGTGTGTAGCCTGATTACCCGTGGCCAGGTCAACCTCTACTGGCTGGAGAGTCACTCACCCCTGGGCGGCGTGCTTGCCGCTGGCCTGCGCAACGCCGGACTCGGCCATGAGCAGGTCAGGTCGCGACTGACCGAGGCCGCCACCGCGGTGATTCACGATATGGAGCGTTTCCTCAACCCGCTGGGTACCATCGCGGCCATCGCTCCGTTGATCGGCCTGCTCGGTACCGTGGTCGGCATGATCGAGGTCTTTGCGGTGATCGTTGCGGGTGATGGGGCGAGTCGTACCGCCGATCTGGCCGGTGGCATTTCCCAGGCGCTGGTGACCACCGCCGCGGGCCTTACCGTGGCGATTCCTGCGCTGATGTTTCACCGCTACTTTCAGCGCCGGGTCGAGGATATCACCGTACGCATGGAGGAACAGGCCGGCCAGGTGGTGGAGTTCCTGGCTCACCATGGCAGCGCCATCAGCCTGGCCGAAGGCCAGACCCCGGCCCGCGATGCCGAGCGCGTGGAGGCCGATGGTCGCCTGGCGCCAGAGGTGAGGCACCCGTGAGGTTTCCGCGACGACGGCGTGATCCGGTGGAGGTGAACCTCACCCCACTGATCGATGTGGTGTTTCTGCTGCTCATCTTCTTCATGGTATCGACGACCTTCGAGACGCGCCAGGCGCTCGAACTCACCCTGCCGGAGTCGCTCTCCGGCAGTGCCGCCGAGCCTTCGCCGGTGACGCTGGTGGTCACCGCCGAGGGGGGCTACCGGCTTGGGACGCGCGATCTGGATGCCGAATCCCTGGGGCCTGCCCTGGCCGACGAGGCGGATCAGGGACGCGAGCATGGCCTGGTGATAGAGGCGGATGCCCAGGCCCGCCATGCCGACGTGGTACGAGCCCTCGACCAGGCTGGCCTGAACGGTATTCAGCGTGTACGTATCGCCACCACGGAGCGTGCAGCGCACATTGCCTCACCCAGACCAGCGGAGACACCGTGACTCCCATCGGGACTTCTCAACACGCTTCCCAGCAGTCGAGCCTGACGCTCTATCGCCGTCTGCTGCGCTATGTGCGCCCCTACTGGCGCTCCTTTGCCCTGGCCATCTTCGGCTATGCCATCTATGCCGCCTCCAGTACAGCCCTGGCGGAGATGATGAAGCGCCTGATCGACGGGATTCAGGAGCCCGATGCCGCCTTTCGGCTGTTCCTGCCGCTCTTCGTGGTGGGGATGTTTGCCGCACGAGGGCTGGGGACCTTCCTCGGGACCTACTTCATGAGCAATGTGGCACGCAACGTCGTGCATGTGTTGCGCTGCGATGTCTTCAATCACATGTTGCATCTGCCGGGTCGTTTCTTCGATAGCCACTCCAGCGGCCATCTGATCTCGCGGGTGACCTACCACGTCGAGCAGGTCACCGGCGCGGCCACCAAGGCGGTGACCATACTGCTTCGCGAGGGGCTCTTCGTGATCGGCCTGGTCATCTACCTGCTGTGGACCAACTGGATGCTGACCCTGCTGTTTCTGGCGGTGACGCCATTGATCGGCGGGGTGGTGAGCTACACGAGCAAGCGCTTCCGACGCCTCTCGGGGCGTATCCAGGCCTCCATGGGCGAGGTGACCCATGTGGCGTCAGAGGCGCTCTCGGGTTACCGGGTAGTGCGTACCCATGGTGCCGAGGCCTATGAGAAGGCCCGCTTCGCCAAGGTGAGTGACTACAATCGTCAGCAGAGCCTCAAGGAGGCACTGACCAAGGCGGTCAGCACCCCGGTGATCCAGCTGCTGGTGGCCCTGGCCCTGGCGGTGCTGGTGTGGCTGGCCATGTCACCGGCGCTGATGGCCAACATGACCGCCGGCGAGTTCGTGGCCTTCATTACCGCCGCCTCACTGATGGCCAAGCCGGTGAGACAGCTCACCGAGGTCAACAGCGAGATCCAGAAGGGTCTGGCCGCCTCGTCGGAGCTGTTCGGCCTGCTCGAGGAGCCGGCCGAGCCCGACGAGGGGACCCATGAGCCCGCAAGGCTTGCCGGCCGAGTCACGCTGGAAGGGGTGTCCTTTCGCTACGCCGAGGGGCAGCCGGAGGTGCTGAAGGGCATCGATCTCGAGGTGGCCGAAGGCGAGATGGTGGCGATCGTCGGCCGCTCGGGCAGCGGCAAGTCGACCCTGGTGGGGTTGCTGCCGCGGTTCTATCGCCCGAGTGCCGGCCGGGTCCTGATCGATGATGTTCCCCTGGATGCGTACCGCCTGGCGCCGCTGCGCCGCCAGATCGCGCTGGTCTCCCAGCAGGTGACACTGTTCAACTCAAGCATCGCCGCGAATATTGCCTATGGGGTGGAAAACCCCGATCCGGCGGCCATCGAGGCGGCGGCACGCTCTGCCCATGCCCATGAATTTATCGAGCGCCTGCCCCAGGGATATGCAACGGTCGTCGGCGACAACGGCGTGATGCTCTCCGGCGGGCAGCGCCAACGGCTGGCCATCGCCCGGGCGATCTTCAAGGATGCGCCGCTGCTGATCCTCGATGAGGCCACCTCGGCGCTGGATACGGAGTCCGAGCGTCATATCCAGGCGGCACTGGAAGAGGTCTGCAGGGGGCGCACGACGCTGGTGATCGCCCATCGTCTCTCCACCATCGAGCGCGCCGACCGCATCCTGGTCATGGAGCAGGGCGAGATCATCGAGCAGGGCAGTCATGCCGAACTGCTGGCGCGTGACGGAGCCTATGCGGCCCTGCATCGCCTGCAGTTCCAGGAGGTTGATCCGGCATGAGCCAGCTTGGCGAGCGTTGGCTCAGGGCCGCCTACCGTGGGGACGCCTGGCTGGCGGCGCTGAGACCACTGGAGCTGCTCTATCGCTGGGGGGTGCGTCGGCGTGCCGCCGCCTATGCCAGCGGTCGCAAGCCGGTCTGGCGGGCGCCGGTGCCGGTGGTCGTGGTGGGCAACTTGACCCTGGGTGGAACCGGCAAGTCGCCGCTGGTGGCCTGGCTGGTGGAGCACCTGATCGGGCAGGGCTGGCGGCCGGGTATCCTGTCGCGGGGCTATGGCGGGCAAGGGGCGGTGTATCCGCAGCTGGTCGAAGCGACCACGCCAGCCACCGTCTGCGGAGATGAGCCGCGCATGCTGGCCGACCAGACCGGGGTGCCGGTGGTCGTTGACCCCGAGCGCCCCCGCGGTGCACGACGCCTGATCGAGGTCGGCTGCGATATTCTGGTCAGCGATGATGGCTTGCAGCATCTGGCCCTGGGGCGTGATCTTGAGCTGGTGGTGGTGGATGGGGTGCGCGGTTTCGGCAACGGTCGCTGCCTGCCGGCGGGGCCGCTGCGCGAGCCGCTGTCGCGACTGGAGAGCATCGATGCGATGCTGGTCAATGGCGCGCCTCGGATAGCGTTGCCCTCGGATGGCCGGCGCATGGCGCTGGTGCCATCCGGCTGGCGCCGACTCGCCGATGGTAGGCGCTACCCCATCGATGAAACGCCCTTTACGGGGCCGGTCCATGCGGTGGCCGGCATCGGTCGGCCGGCGCGTTTCTTCGACACCCTGAGGGGGCTTGGCGTCGAGGTGATCCCGCATCCGTTTGGCGACCACCATCTCTTTCGCGCCGATGAGCTGTGCTTCGAGGATGGACGCCCGCTGGTGATGACCGCCAAGGATGCCGTCAAGTGCCGCGACCTGGCACCCGATGACAGCTGGGTGCTGGAGGTCGAGGCCTTGCCCGAGCCAGCCTTCGTGGACTGGTTCGACGACTGGCTGGCGGGTGCGGGTGCCATGCCGCCCCGGTAGCCGGGGAGTCACGAATTCGCGAGACGAGTCGATGTCGACTCGCCACAACAGTGAAGGGGAATACGATGGACAAGGAGCTGCTGGCTTTGCTGGTCTGCCCGATGTGCAAGGGCAAACTCAAGTATCGTCGCGAGGAGGGAGAGTTGCACTGCCTCTATGATGGCCTGGCCTATCCGGTCCGCGACGGCATTCCGGTCATGCTGCCCGAGGAGGCGCGACAGCTCTCCGTCGACGAGAAGCTGCATGACTCTCCCGGACGCACGGGAGAGCGCTGATGGCCGAGGCCAGGAGCAAGGCTGACCGAGAGTTCATTGCGGTCATCCCGGCACGCTATGCCTCATCACGATTGCCCGGCAAGCCGTTGGCCGAGATCGCGGGTGAACCGATGGTCGCGCATGTCTGGCGGCGTGCCTGTCAGAGTGGTGCCAGCCGGGTCGTGGTGGCGACCGACGATCCGCGCATCGCCCAGACCATGGCGCCGCTGGGCGCCGAGGTGGTGATGACCCGGGCGGACCACCCCTCCGGTACCGACCGGCTGGCCGAGGTGGCCGAGCAGCTGCGACTCGATGGGGATGCCGTGCTGGTCAATGTTCAGGGCGATGAGCCGCTGATCCCGCCGGCATTGATCGACCAGGTCGCCGAACGGCTGTTCGACGATCCGGGTGCCTCGATCGCCACGCTGGCCGAGCCGATCAGCGAGGCGGCGGTCCTGTTCAACCCCAATGTGGTGAAGGTGGTGCATGGCCAGGATGGTCGCGCGCTCTACTTCTCTCGCTCCCCCATCCCCTGGGATAGAGAGTCCTGGGGCAGGGAGTTTTGGGATAGCGAATTCGGGGATCGCGAGGCCATCGCGGGGCGTCCCGAGGCGCTAGAGGGTGGCGCCTGGTTGCGCCATATTGGCCTCTATGCCTACCGGGTCGACTTCCTCGCCGAGTATGGTGACTGGCTACCGTCGCCCCTGGAGCGTCTCGAGCAGCTGGAGCAGCTGCGAGCACTACATCATGGGCATGCCATCCAGGTGGCGCTGGCCCGTGAATCCCACCCTGCCGGTGTCGATACCGCAGAGGATCTGGCCCGGGTACGGGCACTGCTGGAGCGGGATAAGCCCCAAGGAGGAGTCTGATGCGCGTCTTGTTCGTTTGTCTGGGCAATATCTGTCGTTCGCCTACCGCCGAAGGGGTGTTTCGGCGCCAGCTCGAGGCTCGGGGGCTGGGCCAGCGTGTCGACGTCGACTCCTGTGGCATCGCCTCCTGGCACGAGGGCAAGGCGCCGGATCTCCGTTCTCAAGAAGCGGCTGCAAGACGCGGCATCGACCTCTCCTCACTGCGTGCCCGGCAGCTGAGAGGCGACGATTTCCACGCATTCGATTATCTGCTGGCGATGGATCATGACAACCTGCGAGCCATGCGTGAGCAGGCGCCCGAGGGGTTCGATGCTCATATGGGGCTCTTCCTCGAGTTTGCGGGTCATTCGGATGTTGCCGTTCCGGACCCCTACTATGGCGGCGAGGATGGCTTCGAGGAGGTGCTTGATCTGGTCGAGCGCGCCGCCGATGGTTTGCTCGAAGACATCGTTGCGCGCCTGGAGTCACGCCCTTGATGGCGACCATCAGGAGACAATGGGACCTGAGCCATGCCAATACGCTGGGTCTGCCCTGTATTGCCGAACGCTTCGCGGCACCCGACAGTGTCGAGGCGCTCAGGGACACGCTGACCGGGGCGCGTGAGCAGGGTTGGCCGGTGACGTTGCTGGGTGGGGGAAGCAATCTGATCCTGCCTGAGCATCTTCCGGGCCTGGTGGTGCAGCCTGCCATGGCCGACTGGTGGCAGGAGGAGTGTAGTAATGGGCGCGTGCGAATCCATGCCGAGGCCGGGGTCAACTGGCATCGGCTGGTGATGGCGCTGGCCGCTCGTGGCCTCTGGGGCATCGAGAACCTGGCGTTGATTCCCGGTCACTGTGGTGCCGCGCCGATCCAGAACATCGGCGCCTACGGGGTCGAGCTGGCCGATGTGCTCGAGGCCGTGGAAGTGCTTCATCTGGCGGATGGCAGCCTGACCTGGCTTTCCCCCGAGGCGTGCGAGTTTGGCTACCGCGAGAGCATCTTCAAGGGGGCGCTGGCAGGGCGAGTGGTGATCACGCGCCTGGTGCTGGGCCTGTCGCGTCAGGCAGGGCCTCGCCTGGGCTATGGTGACCTGTCGAGCCGTGTCGGGGTATCGCCCTCGCCCCAGGAGGTGGCCGAGGCGGTGTGTGCCATTCGCCGTGAAAAACTGCCCGACCCCGCAGAGCTTTGCAATGCCGGCAGCTTCTTCAAGAATCCACAGGTAGCGGCCGAGAAAGCCGAGCGCCTGCTGGGCGAATACCCCGAGATGCCACACTTTCCTCAGTCGGATGGCCGGGTCAAGCTGGCCGCCGGCTGGTTGATCGACCGCTGTGGTCTCAAGGGGTGCCGCGATGGCCATTTCGGCGTTCACCAGCGCCAGGCGCTGGTGCTGGTCCACTTCGGTGGTGGCAGCGCTCGAGAGCTGCTCGACTTCGCGGCCCGGGTGGCGGATAGCGTTCGCGAGCGGTTCGGTGTCGAGCTCCAGCGTGAGCCGCGACTGGCTGGCTGAGCCCTCGTCTCAAGCCGAATAAACGACAGCGCCCGCAGCCAAGGCTGCGGGCGCTGTTCGTGAGGCCTGGGAGTGTGGGCGTTAGCCCTGCTTGCCCTCCTGTGCCTTGGCCTCCTGTTCGCGACGCCGGATCTCGCGCGGGTCATTGTGGGCACGGCGACGACGGCGGCTGGCGCGGCTGGGTGCTGCACTCTCCTTGGCCTCGGCCTTGACGGGCTCCTTCTCGACCGACTCATCGTCGGCCTTGTCGGACGGCTTCTCGGCAGGCTTGCTCTCAGCGGGCCTGTTATCGCCCGTTGCCTCGGCGGCCGGCTGCTTGGCGGCTACCGGCTCGGCCTTTGCCGACTTGGCGTCGGCCTTGGCGCTCGGCTTCTCGGCAGGCTGGCTCCTGGCCGACTGGCTGTCGCCCGCTGCCCCGGCGGCCGGCTGCTTGGCCGCTACCGGCCCGGCTTCTGCCGACTTGGTATCGGCCTTGGCGTTCGGCTTCTCGGCAGGCTGGCTCTTGGCCGACTGGCTTCTGGCGGGTTGGCGGTCGCCCGCTGCCTCGGTGGCCGGCTGCTTGGCTTCTGCCGGCTTGGTGCCGGCCTTGGCGTTCGGCGTCTCGGCAGGCTGACTCTTGGCCGACTGGCTGTCGCCCACTGCCTCGGCGGCCGGCTGCTTGGCCGCTACCGGTTCGGCCTCTGCCGGCTTGGTGTCGACCTTGGCATTCGGCTTCTCGGCAGGCTGGCTCTTGGCCGACTGGCTGTCGCCCGCTGCCTCGGCGGCCGGCTGCTTGGCCGCTACCGGTTCGGCCTCTGCCGGCTTGGTGTCGGCCTTGGCATTCGGCGTCTCGGCAGGCTTGCTCTCAGCGGGCTTGTTGTCGCTCGCGGTCTCGGCGGCCGGCTGCTTGGCCGCTACCGGCTCGGCTTCTGCCGGCTTGGTGTCGGCCTTGGCATTCGGCGTCTCGGCAGGCTGGCTCTTGGCCGACTGGCTGTCGCCCGCTGCCTCGGAGGCCGGCTGCTTGGCGGCTACCGGCTCGGCCTCTGCCGGCTTGGTGTCGGCCTTGGCGTTTGGCTTGTCCTGGGCGGTCGGCTGGGCCTCGGCTTCGGTGGTGGCCGGACTGGCTTCCTCGGCCTTGGCTGCCTCGGCCTGCAGGCGCTGCTGCTCTTCTAGCGCCTTGGGGCTGATGGCGTGCTGACGGCTACGCTTGCGCGGATTGTTGCGGGTGCGCTTGGGCTTGCCATCATCCACCGGTACCTGCGCGCCAGTCTCGGCCGGCTGTTGCTTTTCGGCTGACTTCTGAGGCTCGCCTTGCTTCTGAGACTCGCCTTGTTTCTGAGCCTCGCCTTGCTTACGGGTCTCGGCCGGCTTCTGGGCCGCACGCGGGTCCCGCTTCTCACCGCTGCTCTGGCGGCGGTTGTCATCGCGCCCCTTGCCGCCATCCTGCTGGCGACTCTTGGTGATCTCCTGCTGACGGCGATCCTCCTGACGACTGCTCTCCTGGCGATTCCGGCCGCGGTTCCCGCGATTGTTGCGGCTGTCGGAGTTGTCGCTGTCACTCGCCCTGCGGTCGCTCCGGTCGCTCTCCTGACGTGATGCATCACGCCGCTCGTCATTGCGCTGGCGACGCTGGCGATTGTTGCGTCCACCGCGCTCCTCTTCGCGACTGGCAGTCTTGCGCTCGCCCTTGTCACTGCCCGAGGGAGTGGCGCTGCTGCTCGACTTGCTGCCGGAAGCATCGCTCGATGGGAGCTCGTCGCCCCCCAGCAGCTTGCTCAAGCCCTTGACCAGGCGGCCGAACACGCCACCCTGGGACTCCACGCTTACCGGTGGGGTGCTGCGAGCGGGAGCGCTGGCCTTGCGGGAGGCGGGGGCCTCCTTCTTTGCCGCCGCGGGCTCCTGCTGCAGGGAGGCGGGGGCCGGTTCGTGGTGAATCACGGTCTTGACGGCAGCTTCGGCTCGCTGTGCCGGCTTGCCGAAGGAGGCCTCGGGCTCCTTGCCGACATCGGTCTCCAGGGAGAGCTCGAAACTGGACTTCTTGCTGCCGTCCTCTTCGACATGGTCGTCGCGCAGGCGCTGGACGTCGTAGTGTGGCGTGTCCATGTCGGGGCTGGGCAGCAGGACGACGCGCACATCCTGGCGACGTTCGATGTCGGCCAGCACCCTGCGCTTCTCATTGAGCAGGTAGGTGGCCACCGGTACCGGCAGGATGGCGCGGATCTGGGCGCTACGCTCCTTCATCGCCTCCTCTTCGATAAGGCGCATGATGGAGAGCGAGATGGAGCGCACGTCACGAATCGTTCCCTGACCCTTGCAGCGCGGACAGACCACGCCGCTGGTTTCCCCCAGCGAGGGGCGCAGACGCTGACGCGACATCTCCATCAGGCCGAAGCGCGAGATGCGGCCGATCTGCACCCGGGCGCGATCGAGCTTGAGGGCATCGCGCATGCGATTCTCGACTTCACGCTGGTTGCGTGCAGGGCTCATGTCGATGAAGTCGATCACCACCAGGCCACCGATATCACGCAGGCGAAGCTGGCGAGCGGTCTCGTCGGCCGCCTCCAGGTTGGTCTGCAGGGCGGTCTCTTCGATATCGCTGCCGCGAGTCGCCCGCGCGGAGTTGATGTCGATGGAGACCAGTGCCTCGGTATGGTCGATGACGATGGAGCCACCGGAGGGCAGCTTGACCTCGCGTTCGTAGGCGGTCTCGATCTGTGACTCGATCTGGAAGCGCGAGAACAGCGGCACCTCGTCGACGTAGAGTTTTATCTTCTGCTGGTAGGAGGGCATCACCTGGCGAATGAAGGCGAGGGCTTCCTCGTGCACCGCGGGGCTGTCGATCAGCACCTCGCCGATATCCTGGCGCAGGTAGTCGCGCATGGCGCGGATGATGACATTGGATTCACGATAGATCAGGAAGGGCGCGGAGCGCTTGCTGGCCTCGGTGGTGATCGATTCCCACACCTGTACCAGGTAGTCCAGGTCCCACTGCAGCTCCTCTGGACTACGGCCGATACCGGCGGTGCGCACGATCAGGCCCATGCGGTCCGGCACGCTGAGCTGATTCATGGCCTCCTTGAGCTGGCTGCGCTCCTCGCCCTCGATACGGCGCGAGATCCCGCCGGCCTTGGGGTTGTTGGGCATCAGCACCAGAAAGCGCCCGGCCAGCGAGATGAAGGTGGTCAGGGCCGCTCCCTTGTTGCCACGCTCCTCCTTGTCGACCTGGACGATCACTTCCTGTCCTTCCTTCAGCACCTCCTTGATGCTGGGCCGCCCGTCCGGGTCCTTGACGAAGTAGTCGCGGGAGACCTCCTTGAGGGGCAGGAAACCGTGGCGGTCGGCGCCAAAGTCGACGAAGGCGGCTTCGAGGGAGGGTTCTATGCGGGTGATTTTGCCGCGATAGATGTTGGCTTTCTTCTGTTCTCGGGCGCCGGACTCGATATCCAGGTCGTAGAGGCGTTGTCCATCGACCAGCGCGACGCGCAGCTCTTCGGGCTGGGTCGCATTGATGAGCATCCGTTTCATGTTGACTCGCACTGATAAAGTGCCGGCGAGCGCGACGTGGCGAACCGCTGTGTGCTGCGTGCCTGTGCTCAGCGCATGTCGCGGATGCGCAGCTGCGTCCGACCGCGTCGCTCCCGGTGGGGCAGCGCCGCGGCATGAGCCTGTTGAGTACGGGGCGGGGGCAGAACGTGTCTCGGTGGGTGTCACCCATCCGGCCCTGCGGTCACCGCCAACACCTGGCATTCATCGATTCGCCAACGCCGGCCTCCGGCACGCTGTTGAACGTGTCCCGTGGCCTGCCGCCGCTCCGTGACTGAGGACGCGGTGGGGGATACGGGCGTGGCGCGGTTATCGCGATATCACTTGTCTATTGCATTCTTGCAACCGGCGGCGAGACGCGCTGGCGTCGTCGCGGCCTGATGTCTCGCTCCGGCCTGCGTGTCTGTCGGGCAGGCGCTGTGGGGCACGATTTTGCCCATTGGAGCGATCTCGCAATATAACAGCAAGCGCTATAAGCAGCAATTGGCGCGGCGGGGCGAACACTGCGTTAGAATGCGCCTTTCGCAGGTTCTGAGCAGTGGAGTCTCGGCATGGCCGAAGGGCGCGACGTACAGTGGGTTGAGGTAACGGAAGGGCAGGACGGCCAGCGGGTCGATAACTTCCTGATGACCCGTATCAAGGGAGCGCCTCGGGCGTTGATCTATCGCATCGTGCGCAAGGGTGAGGTGCGCGTGAACAAGAAGCGCGTCAAGCCCGACACCCGGCTGGCGACGGGGGATCTGGTGCGGATCCCGCCATTAAAGCTGACACCCCGGGAGGCGGTGCGTGAGGTGAGTGACAACCTTCGCAACCTGCTGGCCGGCAGCGTGCTGGTAGAGGGGCGCGACTGGTTGGTGATCAACAAGCCATCGGGACTGGCCGTTCACGGTGGCAGCGGCGTCAAGATCGGGTTGATCGAGGCGTTGCGTCAGGTGCGTGAGGATCTCGACTTCCTGGAGCTGGTGCATCGGTTGGATCGCGACACCTCGGGCTGTTTGCTGCTGGCCAAGTCGCGTCCGGCCTTGCTGGCGCTCAATGCGTCGTTGAAGCAGCAGCAGATGGACAAGCGTTACCTGGCAATGGTGGCAGGGCGCTGGCCCGTGCGCCGCGACTTTGTGGCGGCTCGCCTGGATCGCTACACCCTGGGCAATGGTGAACGTCGGGTGCGTGTCGATGCCGAGGGCAAGGTGGCTCGCACGCGTTTCGCGGTGCGTGAGGCGCTGCCGAAGGTAACGCTGCTGGAGGCCGAGCCGGTTACCGGCCGCACCCACCAGATCCGTGTGCACGCGGCCCACGCCGGGCACCCGTTACTGGGCGACGACAAGTATGGCTCCCGCGAGAGCCAGCAGCTCGCCGCCCGGCTGGGCCTCTCGCGGCTCTTTCTGCACGCCGAGTCGCTGGCCTTTCCCGAGCCGACCAGCGGTCGCGAGGTGCGGATTCGCGCGCCGCTTCCCGATGATCTCGAGGCGGTGCAGGGTCGCGCACGCCAGGGCAATTGAGGAGACGACATGCGCTATCGACTGGTGATCTTCGACTGGGATGGAACCCTGATGGACTCCGTGGCGCGAATCGTCGCCTGCATGCAGGCGGCGTCCCATGACGCAGGGTGGGGGCATCTGGAGGAGGAGGCCATACGCAATATCATCGGCCTGGGGCTTCCCGAAGCCATCGCCACCCTGTGTCCGGGGATCGATCCCGAGCGGGCCGAGCTGCTGCGCAGTCGTTATGCCTGGCACTTTGTCGAAGGCAATGACACGCCCATGAGCTTCTTTCCCGATGTAAGGAGCGGGTTGTCCGAGCTGCATGTCAGGCCCGGGCAGCGCCTGGCGGTGGCCACCGGAAAGAGTCGGCGTGGGCTCGACCGTGTGTTCCATGAGAGCAACAGCGGGCACTGGTTTCATGCCAGCCGCACGGCCGACGAGACCCGCTCCAAGCCTCACCCGCTGATGCTCGAGCAACTGCTGGAGGAGCTCGCCGTGCCGGTAACCGAGGCCGTGATGGTGGGGGATACCGAGTATGATCTCGAAATGGCGCGGGCCATCGGCATGGATCGCGTGGCGGTGACCTGGGGGGTGCATGCGCCCGCGAGGCTGGCGTCGAGCCGGCCCGCCTTCACCGCGCAGACGGTGCCCCAGCTGTTCGACTGGTTACAGGGAGGGTAGGCAATGACCGATAAGCGCAATGAGCACGATGCAGATCTCGACCCCTGGACCCAGGGTCCGGAGCTAAGTCGCGACGAGGCGAAGGCTAGGCGCCAGGCGAGCGATCCGGGCGCGGTGTCGCCCGGAGAGGATGCCGAGACCCTGCGTGAGCGCCAGCGACTCGAACAGATGGCGATGATGGGGCGCTGGATAGATGGCGTGCTAGTGGAGCAGCGTCGTTCACGGCGCTGGAAGCTGTTCTTTCGCTTCCTGTTCGCGGCGCTGGTCGCCGCCTCGCTGTCGGTGACCCTCTATGGTCTGCTGTCTGGCCCTGCCGCGGTCGGTGGGGCGGATGCTCCGCACCTCGGGGTGGTCAAGGTAGAGGGCGTGATCGAGGCCGAGGGTACCGCCAGTGCGGAGCGCATCAATGCCGGGCTCAGGCGAGCCTGGGAGTCGGAAGCGAGCGAGGCGGTGGTGCTGCATATCAACAGCCCCGGTGGCAGCCCGGTGCAGTCCCAGCGCATCTTCGACGAGGTCATGCGACTGCGCAGCGAAGGCGACAAGCCGATTATCGCAGTGATCGAGGATATCGGCGCCAGTGGTGCCTACTATATCGCCGCGGGTGCCGATGAGATCATCGCCGCACCGGCGAGCCTGGTGGGCTCCATCGGGGTCATCTACTCCAGCTTCGGCTTTCAGGAGGCCATCGATCAACTGGGTGTCGAGCGGCGCGTCTATACCGCCGGCGACAACAAGGCGTTCCTCGACCCCTTTTCCGAGGTGGCCCCGCAGCAACGCGAGTTCTGGCAGTCGGTACTGGACAGTACCCATGAGCAGTTTATCGCGGCGGTGCGCGAGGGGCGTGGCGAGCGCCTCGGCGATGACGATGCCCTGTTCAGCGGGCTCGTCTGGAGTGGTGAGCAGGCGCTGGAGCTGGGGCTGGTGGACTCTCTGGGCAGCCTCGATACCTTGGCGCGGGAGCGGCTTTCTGAGCGCAGGCTGCATGATTATACGCCGCGACTGGACCCCTTCGAGCGGCTATCTCGTCAGTTTGGTCGTGTGACCATGGAGTGGCTGGGGCTGCCCCGGGTCGACTCTCCGGTGCGCTATCAGCTTCGCTAGCTTGAAGTTGGAAGAGCGCCGCTTCGCGGCTGGAAGCTAGAAGAAACACCTTGGTACATCGATAGGTGGTGAGATGCTGTCTTCCAGCTTCCAGCTTCCAGCTTCCAGCTTCCAGCTTCCAGCTTCCAGCTTCCAGCTTACGTCTCGCCGAGCGGATCCAGGCCCGCCTCGCGCAGCAGTGCGCACAGACGGATCAGCGGCAGCCCGATCAGGGTATTGGGGTCGTCGCCCTCGAGTCGCTCGAACAGGGTGATGCCCAGCCCCTCCATGCGAAAGCTTCCCGCGCACTCCAGTGGCTGCTCCCGTTCGATATAGTGGGCGATCTCGTTGTCGGTCAGCGTGCGAAACACCACATCGTAGGTCTCGTGGCAGACGCGGTGGCGGCCGCTGCGAGTATCCAGCAGCGCCAGGCCAGTGAGAAAGCGCACCCGGTTGCCCGAGAAGCGCGCCAGCTGCTGGCGGGCGGCGGTTGTGTCGGCTGGCTTGCCGAGGGCCTCGCCATCAAACTGCGCCACCTGGTCGGAGCCGATGATCAGGTGGTCGGGCCACTGGTCTGCGAGCTGCTGTGCCTTGCCGAGTGCCAGTCGGTGTACCAGGGCGCTGGGCGACTCGCCGGGGCGGGGTGTCTCGTCGATGTCGGGGCTCTGCCAGGCATAGGGAAGTTCCAGGCGGTCGAGAAGCTGGCGCCGCGAGCGTGATCCGGAGGCGAGAACGAGGCGTGGCATATGGGATCCCCAGGTTGTTGATGGAGGCGCAGGGTATCACGCGGCCTGGTGTGCGTCGGCGGCTTTGACAGGCGCAGAGGGAGTGCCTATCATTGCGCGCCTATGTTGACCACACGACTCCCTGGCAGGGTTGAGCCCTACAAGCTCGCCGCCCGTGCCGAGCATATGGAAGGGCTGATGGCCCTGGACGCCTTCACGCGATTGACCGAAGCGGTCGGTCCGCAGCAGGGTGATGTCGAGGTGTGGCTGGATTTCACCATCGATCCCCAGCGGCGCCACGAGATTCATGGGCGTCTGCGTGCGACGCTGCAGCTGCCCTGTCGGCGTTGTCTGCGTCCCATGGCCCAGGAGGTCGAGAGCGAGTTTCTGCTCGGCATGGTCTCAAACGACGCTCTGGCCGCCGAGTTGCCCAGTACCCACGAGCCGGTACTGGTGGAAGACGAACAGCTGAACCTGCTGACGATGGTCGAGGATGAGTTGATCCTCAGCCTTCCTCAGGCGGTTTACCACGATGAGGCCGACTGTGCGGTCTCACGCGACCAGCTGACCAGCGGGGAGGATGTCGCGGCATCCCGCGAGCCCGCAGCCAGCCCCTTCGATGTGCTTCGGCATCTCAAGGGCAAAAAACACTGATTTATCATCGATTCACTCTGGAGTGACATCCCATGGCAGTTCAAAAGAACCGCAAGACACGTTCCAAGCGCGGCATGCGTCGCAGCCATGACGCCCTGAGCGCCCCGACCCTCTCCCAGGATAAGGAGACCGGTGCCACCCATCTGCGTCACCACGTCTCTCCGGACGGCTTCTACCGTGGCCGCAAGGTCGTCGACGCCTAAGTCGACGACGCGACCTACGGTGATCCCCGGCCCCTGATCTCACTCATGCGAATCGCCATCGATGCGATGGGAGGAGATCTCGGGCCGCGCGCGACGGTGCGTGGTGCCGCCGGGGCGGCCCTCCAGGATTCTCGTCTCACGCTGCAGCTGTTTGGTCCGCGGGCCTGCCTGGAGCGTGAGATTGCCAGCCTGCCGCGGCGTCTCGCCGCGGCAGGTTCGCGTATGGAGGTTGTCGATGCCCCGGGCGAGATCGCTCCGGGGGTGCGTCCCTCCGACGCCCTGCGCCATGGTGGCGATAGCAGCATGGCGCTTATGCTCGACTGCCTGGCGTCGGGGCGCGCGTGCGCCGGCGTCAGCGGCGGCAATACCGGGGCCCTGATGGCCCTGGGACGGCGTGCCATGGGCACCGTGGGCGGTATCCCCCGCCCGGCCATCAGTACCGCGATCCCGACCCGTGAACAGGGGCGTTGCTATCTACTCGACCTGGGCGCCAATATCGAGGCCTCCAGCGATCGCCTCGTGGATTTCGCGCGCATGGGAGAGGTCATGGCTCGTCATGTCGACGGTCTGTCGCGACCGCGGATCGCCCTGCTCAATGTGGGGGCCGAGGGGATCAAGGGGACCGCCAGCGTCCGCCAGGCGGATGCCCGGCTGCGTGAGCTGCCAGGGCTCAACTACTGCGGCTATGTCGAAGGGGATGGCATCTTCGCCGGCAGCGTCGACGTGGTGGTCTGCGATGGCTTCGTCGGCAATGCCGTGTTGAAGGCCAGTGAAGGGTTGGCACGCATGCTGGTGGCCCGTGTGCAGGCCACCTTCGAGGCCCACTGGGGGAGTCGTCTGGTAGGACTGCTTGCCAGGCCGGCCCTTCGACGCCTGCGTGGCGAGCTTGACCCGGTCCGGTACAACGGCGCCAGTCTGCTGGGGCTGGCCGGTATCGTGGTGAAGAGCCATGGCGGCTCCGATGCCGATGGCTTTCGCTACGCCGTGCTGCGTGCCGTGCAGGAAGTGGAGCACGACCTGCCGCGCCAGTTGGCGCGGGAGCTGGGCGAGGCTCGAATGGATTCAATTTCTCGCGTCGGCGCGACCGGCGGTGATGACAGGCAATAAAAGCAAAGGTGACCAATATGACTCAACCGCTCGCCCTCGTGTTTCCAGGGCAGGGCTCCCAGCAGGTCGGCATGCTGCGGGAGCTGGCCGAGCGCTACAGCGTCGTGGGTGCGACCTTCGAGGAGGCCTCGGAGGCGCTCGGCTACGATCTCTGGAAGGTGGTCCAGGAGGGGCCCGCCGAAGCGCTCAATGCGACCGCCTGCACACAGCCCGCGCTGCTTGCCGCCAGCGTGGCGATCTGGCGTGTCTGGCAGGAGCTCGAGGGGCCGCGACCAGGCGCCATGGCCGGGCACAGCCTCGGAGAGTACAGTGCCATGGTCTGTGCCGGGGTGATGCCCTTCGCCGAGGGGGTCAGGCTGGTCAAGCTGCGTGGTGAGGCCATGCAGGAGGCGGTGCCGGCGGGGCAGGGGGGCATGGCGGCCATCCTGGGTCTCGATGATGCCGTGGTGGAACAGGCCTGTGCCGAGGCGGCCCAGGGCGATGTGGTCTCGGCGGTGAACTACAACGCCCCGGGTCAGGTCGTGATTGCCGGTAGCAAGGCCGCCGTCGAGCGCGCCATCGCCGCCTGTCAGGCGGCGGGTGCCAAGCGTGCCATGCCGCTTCCGGTCTCCGTACCTTCGCACTGCGCCCTGATGGAGCCTGCCGCCGAGCGGCTGTCCGCGGCCATGGACGAGGTGACACTCAAGGCGCCGCGTTATACCGTGATCCAGAATGTCGACGCCCAGGCCCATGCCGATGTCGAAACGCTGCGCACCCGGCTGATCGAGCAGCTCTATCGTCCGGTACGCTGGACCTCCTGCGTCGAGGCCATTGGCGAGCGTGGCGCAGAGGTGTTCATCGAGTGCGGGCCGGGCAAGGTGCTGACCGGGCTAGGCAAGCGCATCGTTCGAGGCAGCAAGGGGCTGGCGGTCAACGACCCCGACAGCCTCGATGCGGCCCTGGAGCTGGCACGCGGCGTGACTTCCCGCAACGGTTGATCTCTTTCCAAAGAACGAAGGCATACTTTTCATGACTAGCGAAACCAGAGTTGCCCTGGTCACCGGGGCCAGTCGCGGCATCGGTCGGGCCATCGCCCATGAGCTGGGTCGCCAGGGGCGCATCGTGATCGGCACCGCGACAAGCGATGCCGGCGCCGAGAGGATCGATGCCGACCTCAGGGCTCGGGGTATCCAGGGTGCCGGTCGGCGCCTGGATGTCACCGATCAGGCCAGCGTCGACGAGGTGGTCAAGGCGATCGGCGAGGAGTTCGGTGCCCCGACCATTCTGGTCAACAATGCCGGCATCACGCGTGACAACCTGTTGATGCGCATGAAGGAAGGGGAGTGGGATGACGTCGTCGATACCAACCTCAAGTCGGTCTATCGTGTCAGCAAGGCCTGTCTGCGTGGCATGACGCGGGCGCGCTTCGGTCGCATCGTCAGCATCAGTTCGGTGGTGGCGAGCATGGGCAATCTGGGTCAGACCAACTATGCTGCCGCGAAGGCGGGCATGGAAGGCTTCACCCGTGCGCTGGCCCGGGAGGTGGCGTCGCGCGCCATTACCGTCAATGCCGTGGCGCCCGGCTTTATCGCCACCGACATGACCGAGGCGCTTCCCGAGGAGCAGCACAAGGCGCTGCTCGGGCAGATTCCGCTTTCGCGCCTCGGCCAGCCCGAGGAGATCGCCGCGGCGGTAGGGTTCCTTACCGGCGAGACGGCCAGTTATATTACCGGCGAGATTTTGCATGTTAACGGTGGCATGAACATGCGTTGAGAGGTGCCGGGTCCGGTGGTTGCGCCGGCCCCGGGGGCTCTATACACTACCCCGCAGCTTCCGGCTTGCGGATCTGGAACCCCAAACGGCTGGTCTTCTGGACGGCCAATGTGAACGACTGGAGTACGTCATAATGAGCACCATCGAAGAGCGCGTTAAGAAGGTTGTGGCCGAGCGCCTGAACGTCAAGGAAGAGGACATCCAGAACAGCTCCTCCTTCACCGAGGACCTGGGCGCCGACTCCCTGGACACCGTCGAGCTGGTCATGGCGCTTGAGGAGGAGTTCGATACCGAAATTCCCGACGAGGAAGCCGAGAAGATCACCACCGTCCAGGAAGCCATCGACTACGTGAACGCCCACCAGTAAGCCTGGTGGCGGTCGATACCGCTTGCTGATGCTCGGGGCCGCCTTCGCCGGAACGGCCCCCAGGAAAGCCGCCCACAAGGGCGGCTTTTTCGCACCCGAACGACATGCGAATACCCTCTCGGGGCGGCATGTCGAAGGGAGAGCCGTTATAATGCGCCTGATATAGGCGGCCCGCATGAGGGTCGCGATCATCCTGGACGCCTGGAGGAACGCTGATGACACGTAGACGAGTAGTGGTGACGGGCCTGGGCCTGGTCACGCCGGTGGGAAATACCGTGGAAGAGAGCTGGCGCAATATCGTGGCCGGCAACAGCGGCATTGCTCCCATCGAGCACTTCGATGTCAGCGGCTTCAACACGCGCTTCGGCGGTTCGGTAAAGGACTTCGACATCAGTCCCTATCTGAACCCCAAGGATGCGCGCAAGATGGATCTGTTCATCCAGTACGGCATGGCGGCCGGGGCTCAGGCGATCCAGGATGCCGGCCTCGAGTGCAGCGACGAGAATGCTCACCGCATCGGCGTCGCCATCGGTTCGGGCATCGGCGGGCTACCGATGATCGAGCACAATCACAATGCCCTGATCAAGAGCGGGCCGCGACGTATCTCGCCGTTCTTCGTGCCCGGTTCGATCATCAACATGATCTCCGGCAATCTGGCGATTCGCCACGGCTTCCGTGGCCCCAATATCGCGATCACCACCGCCTGCACCACCGGCACCCACAACATCGGCTATAGCGCGCGGACCATCGCCTACGGTGATGCCGACGTGATGGTGTGCGGTGGTGCCGAAATGGCGACCACTCCGCTGGGCCTGGGTGGCTTTTCGGCGGCGCGGGCGCTGTCCACTCGCAACGAGGACCCCGAGGCGGCCAGTCGCCCCTGGGATCGCGATCGTGACGGCTTCGTGCTCTCCGACGGTGCCGGTGTGCTTGTGTTGGAGGAGTACGAGCACGCCAAGGCGCGCGGGGCCACCATCTATGCCGAGATGGCAGGTTTCGGCATGAGCGATGACGCCTATCACATGACCGCCCCCCCCGAGGACGGCAGCGGCGCCGCCCAGTCCATGGCGAATGCCGTGCATGATGCGGGGCTCGAGCCGGCAGCGATCGACTATATCAACGCCCATGGCACCTCGACTCCTGCAGGGGATCTCGCCGAGAGTCGCGCGGTACAGCGTGTGATGGGGGAAGCGGCAAGGTCGGTGGCGGTCAGCTCCACCAAGTCGATGATCGGCCATCTGCTGGGTGCCGCGGGAGCCGTCGAAGCGGTGTTCTCGATTCTCGCGATTCGCGACCAGGTCGCGCCGCCCACCATCAACCTGGACAACCTCCAGGAGGGTTGCGAGCTTGACTATGTGCCGCATACGGCCCGTGAGATGAAGATCGACGTGGCGTTGTCGAACTCCTTCGGCTTCGGTGGTACCAACGGCACCCTGATCTTCACCCGGGTCTGAGCATGGCGGTAGGCGAGTGAGGGAGCAGGCCAGCTGGCCGCTGGATGATCGCGGTGCCGCCTACGGCGACGGTCTCTTCGAGACCATCCTGCTCAGGGACGGGCGTCCGCTGTTGTGGGATGAGCATCTGGCGCGGCTGGCCCGAGGCTGTCATGTGCTGGGCATCCCGATGCCTG
Organism: Halomonas icarae; assembly: GCF_009901955.1. GTDB lineage: Bacteria > Pseudomonadota > Gammaproteobacteria > Pseudomonadales > Halomonadaceae > Halomonas > Halomonas icarae. The sequence continues at coordinate 815,292 of NZ_WUTS01000001.1, forward strand.
CGGAGCATGACCTGGCGCTTCCGCTGGCGGAGGCGGGGAGTGGGCTCGAGGTGCTCAAGCTGACCCTGACCCGTGGCAGTGGCGGGCGAGGCTATCGCCCGCCGGCGACCCCCGAGCCGCGCCTGCGCTGGCAGCTTGCCTCCTTTACCCCTGCCGAGTCGCGCTGGCGCAAGGGCGTCAGGATTCGCCACTGTCGGCTCCGCCTCGCCTGCCAGCCTGTGCTGGCGGGGATCAAGCACCTCAATCGTCTGGAAAATGTGCTGGCGCGCGCCGAGTGGGATGACGACGCCATTGCCGAAGGCGTGCTCAGCGATGACTCCGGGCGTCTGATCGAGGCTACCGCCATGAATCTCTACTGGCTCCGCGCCGGCCGCCTCGAGACGCCGTCACTCGCCCGTTGCGGGGTGGCGGGGACGCTGCGGGAGGCGCTGATATCCCGCGGCGAGATTCAAGAGGTCGAGGCGGGAGAAGAGGCGCTGGTTCAGGCCGATGCGGTCTGGCTGGGCAACTCCGTACAGGGAGTCTGGCCGGTGGTCCGCCTGGATGATGTGATGGGCAGGGCCCTTCGACGCTGGACGCTTGGAAGGCAGCATCGTAGCTTCCAGGCCGAGGCCCACGGCCTGCTGGGTTACGACTATCCCTCAACCTACTGAATCAAGAGGATACCGATGCGGCGAGTGCTGATCATCATCCTGCTGCTGGTCGTGTTGGCCATGGCGGCCCTGTTCGGTGGCTATCGCTATTGGCAGTCGCGTCTGGCGGCCCCCATCGCGATCAGCGAGTCGACGCTCTATGAGGTACCGCGTGGTGCGGGCTACCATCAGGTGGTAAGCGAGCTGGTAGCCCAGGGCGTGATCGAGGATGCCTGGGCCTTTCGGATACTGGCCCGCCTCGAACCCCAGAGCCTGCCGCGGTTGCGACCCGGAGAGTTCAGGCTGGAGCCCGGCATGAGTGGTCGTGAGCTCCTCGAGCGTCTGGGTAGCGAGCAGCTGGTGACCTACCCGTTGACCATCCCTGAAGGCTGGACCTTCCGCCAGATGCGTGACGCCCTGGAGGCGGCACCCAAGCTTGAGCATCGCACCGAGGGGCTTACCGACGCTGAGGTCATGGCGCTGCTCGACCGCGAGGGGGTGCACCCGGAGGGGTGGTTCTTTCCTGATACCTACCTCTATCACAAGGGCATGAGCGACCTGGAGCTGCTCGAGCAGGCCCACTCGCGCATGCGGGCCACCCTTGATGAGGTCTGGGCAGAGCGTGCCGATGACCTGACCATCGAGACACCCTACGAGGCGCTGATCATGGCCTCGCTGATCGAACGTGAGACGGGGGCCCCTGAGGAGCGGCGCGAGATCGCGGGCGTGTTCAAGCGTCGCCTGGAGCGTGGCATGCGCCTGCAGACCGACCCCACGGTGATCTACGGCATGGGAGAGCGCTACGCGGGCAATATCACCCGTGCCGATCTGCGTGAGTCCACGCCCTACAACACCTACGTGATCGACGGCATGCCCCCCACCCCGATTGCCCTGCCGGGCAGGGCGGCCCTGGAAGCCGCGGTCGACCCGCTGCCCGGGGAGACGCTCTACTTCGTGGCCAAGGGCGACGGCACGCATCACTTCTCGCGCACGCTGCGCGAGCACAACAATGCGGTCAATCGCTATATCCGCAACCGATGATTGGAGCAGGCATGGGTAACAAGCACCCCGAACGGCCAGCGAGGAACGCCGGGAACACTCCGGAGAGGGGACGCTTTATCACCCTGGAAGGCAGCGAGGGGGTCGGCAAGAGCACCAACCTCGCGCGGGTGGTGGCATGGCTGGAGGCGCGGGGCCTGGAGGTGGTCCAGACTCGTGAGCCAGGGGGGACACCGCGGGCCGAGGCCATTCGGCGCCTGTTGCTCGACCCGGATGAACCCGAACCGCTGGATGATGACGCCGAACTGCTGCTGGTGTTTGCCGCGCGTGCCCAGCATCTGGCTCGTGTGATACGCCCGGCCCTGGAACGGGGTGCCTGGGTGGTATGCGATCGTTTCACCGATGCCACCTTCGCCTACCAGGGGGGAGGGCGTGGCCTCAACAGCGCACGCATTACCGAGCTCGAGGCCTTCGTTCAGCAGGGGCTTGCTCCTGACCTGACCCTGCTGCTCGACATGCCCATGGGGGCGGCTCAGCAGCGCCTGGAGCAGCGTGGCGAGCGGCGAGATCGCTTCGAGCAGGAGCGTGCCGAGTTCTTCGAGTCGGTTCGTCAGGCCTATCTGGCCCGTGCCGCTCAAGCGCCGGAGCGGATCACGATCATCGATGCCTCCCTCACGCGCGAGGCGGTGGGCGAGCAGATCGAGGCGGTGCTCGAGGCGAGGGTGACGGCATGGCGGAGCTGAACCCGTCGCCTGTCACGGCCCTGGAGCCACTGCCCTGGTTGGGCGAGCGCTTCGCGGAGCTCGTTCGCCTGGCCGACAGTGGGCGACTGCCCCACGCGCTGTTGATCTCGGGCCCCCGCGGGGTCGGCAAGCGCTCGCTGGTCGACGCCCTGGCCGCCCGCACGCTGTGTGCCACGCCCAGGAGGGTGGCCTGTGGCCACTGTCATGGTTGCCATATGCTGGCCTCGGGCTACCATCCCGACCTGATGAGTGTCGAGCTCGAGGAGGGCAAGCGCCAGATCCGCATCGATGCGATCCGCGAGGTCAACCATTTCGTCGCCCAGACCGCCCAGCAGGGAGGCTATCGTGTCATTCTTGTCGCGCCGGCCGAGGCGCTCAACGTCGCCGCCGCCAATGCCCTGCTCAAGAGCCTCGAGGAGCCCGGGGCGCGGACCCTGTTCCTGCTGCTCTCGGATATCCCCTCCCGGCTGCTGCCGACCATTCGGTCGCGTTGTCAGCACTGGAGCCTGGCGATTCCCGAGCCGGCCGACTGCCTGCCCTGGCTTGCCGAGCGTCTCGGCGATAACGAAGAGGCGACATTCTGGCTGAGAGTGGCCGGGGGGCTACCACTGCAGGCAGTGAGCCTGTCGACCCCCGAGGCACGGGCGCTGCGTCAGCAGCTGGTCGATACCTTCGAGGCCCTGGTAAGAGGAGGCGAGCCGGTGGCCGAGGCGGCTCGGCTTGACCGCCAATCCATCGATGCCATCCTGTGGTACGGTATCGCCTGGCTCGAGGACCTGATTCGCCTTGGGCTTTCCGGTGATGCCTCCGGACTGTGTAACCCGGACCTGCTGCCCCTCTATCGCCAGGCGGTCAAGAATGCCCGGGTGCGCGACTGGTTTCGCCTGCTGGATTACGCCCGTGAGGAGCGACGGCTGCTGGCGGCGGGCGGCAACCCCAATCCACAGCTGGTGCTGGAGGCCTGGCTGGTGCGCTGGTCGGCACTGTTGCGTTCGTGACGTGTCCCCCGCAAGCACATCGAGGAGAGAATCATGGTCGCTCAGAAGGCGTTGTCGCTGAATATCCAGGATACCCAGACCCTGTTGTCGGCCTATATGCCGGTGCTCGAGCGGGGCGGCATCTTCGTTCCCACGCGTGAGCGCTACGAGCTGGGCCAGCAGATCTATCTGCTGCTGACGTTGCCCGGCGAAACCGAACGGGTGCCGGTCACCGGTCAGGTCGTCTGGGTCTCGCCGGAAGGTGTCAGCGGCCGGCGCATTCCCGGGGTCGGTATCCACTTCAGCGCCGCCGACCAGGTCGTGCGCGATCGTATCGAGAGCCTGCTTGCCGGTCATCTCGACAAGGGCACGCCGACCTATACGCTCTGACGCGATTGGTACCATCCACTGGCTATCGGCACCATTCACTCTATCGGTACTTCACTGCATGTTCGTTGATTCTCACTGCCATCTCGACCGCCTCGACTCCGCCACCCATGGTGGAGATCTCGCTGCGACGCTGGACGCCGCCCGAGCTCGCGGGGTGAAACAGTTCCTGGCCATCGGCGTTACCCTCGATGAGGTACCCGGCGTGGCCGCCATCGCCCGCGAGCACGACGACGTGGTGATCTCCGCCGGGGTTCATCCGCTGCACCGGGTGGCCGAAGAGCCGACCATAGAGGCCATCAAGGAGACCGCCGACCGCTATGGTGCGGTGGCCATCGGCGAGTGTGGCCTGGACTATCATTATCTGGAGAAGGCCCCCGACAAGGTGCCGTCGCGAGAGGTTCAGCGCGAGCGCTTCCGCCGCCAGCTGATCGCTGCCAGCGAGCTTGCGTTGCCGGTGATCATCCATACCCGCGAGGCGAGGGACGAGACGCTGGCGCTGATCCGTGAGCATACCAACCCGGAGGTCGGAGGCGTGCTGCACTGCTTCACCGAGGATCTCGAGATGGCTCGGGAGGCGGTGCGCCACGGCTTCTATATCTCGCTCTCCGGGATCGTGACCTTCCACAGCGCCAAATCGCTGCGTGAGATCGCCAGGCAGGTGCCGCTTGATCGGTTGTTGATCGAGACGGATAGCCCCTACCTGGCCCCGGTGCCTCATCGTGGCAAGCCCAATGAGCCGGCCTGGGTGGTCGAAGTGGCCGAATGCATCGCCGCCGAGCGCGGAATCAGCGTCGAGGAGGTCGCCATGCAGACCACCGCCAACTTCTACCAGCTGTTTCGTGCCGCAAGCCCGGAAGTCTCCGAGGAGATGCGCGGCATCCTGCAGGGCGCCGGCCTGGTCAAGTAGGAGCACCATGATGGATCTGGAACCGCTGGTGGCAAGGCTAGACGCCGCTGGGGATATCCCCCCGGTGGATGGCTGGCATCCCGAGCGCGTGGGAGAGATGGACCTGGTGATCGCGGCCGATGGTCGCTGGATTCATGAGGGTACCGTCATGTCACGGCCGCGGCTGGTTCGGCTGCTCTCCACCATCCTGCGACGTGAAGCCGATGGTCGTCATGCACTGGTCACGCCGGTCGAGAAGCAGCTGATTCGGGTCGAGGACTGTCCCTTCCTGATCGTCGATGCCGAATTTGGCGACGACGGTCTCTGGTGGCTGACCACCAATATGGGGGACCGGCTGACGCTGGATGCTCAGCACGTCTTTACCCTCAGCGAGACCCCCGCCGGCGAGTGTGTGCCCGAGGTGACAGTACGCTTCGGCTTGGCCGCCCGGCTGGGGCGCAATGTCTTCTACCGCCTGGTCGAAGAGGCGAGCCCCTTCACACTGGACGATGGACGCGAGGCACTGGGGCTGCGCAGTGGGGGCGCCTGGCATCCGCTGGGCCTGGTCGACGGCGAAGCGGCGTGCGGCTGACCGCGGAACAGCGTGCCGTGGTCGAACATGGCGCCGGGCACGCGCGTGTGGCCGCGGTCGCTGGCTCCGGCAAGACCACGACCATGGTGGCGAGGGTGCTCCGGCTTCTCGAGCGGGGGGTTCCCCCTCAGCGTATTCTGGTGCTGATGTTCAACCGTTCGGCACGAGCGGACTTCCAGGCCCGCCTGGCGGCCATGGCCCCAGCAGGCCAGCGGCTGCCCGATGTGCGCACCTTTCACTCCCTTGGGCATCGGTTGACTGGCAGCCTGACACGCTGGGGGGCACTGGTGCCCCGTCAGCTGCTGACCGCCGACTGGCAGCTCGAGCGCCTGTTGCGTCAAGCCACCCAGCTCGCCCTCGGCGATCAGGACACAGAGGCGCGTGAGTCGGCGCTGGATGCCGAGCGTCTCGAGGCGCTGGCGCACTTCTGTGGCCTGGTGAAGGCCGAGATGGTGAGTGCCGCCGAGTTGCATGAGCGGCTGGATTACGGTGATGAGACCCGCTACTTCCCGGCCGCCTTCGAGCAGGTCGAGGCACTGTTGGAGCAGCATGGCCTGATGGGTTATGCCGATCTGTTGTATCGCCCCCTAAAAGCCCTGGAAGCCGATGCTGGCTTGCGCGCCCGCATCCAGGGATTTCTCGACCACGTCATCATCGACGAGTATCAGGACATCAATGTTGCCCAGCAGCGCCTGTTGGCGCTGCTCGCCGGCGAGCATGCCGAGGTGATGGCGGTGGGGGATGCCAATCAGTGCATCTACGAGTGGCGCGGGGCACATCCCGAGACCATGCTCCAGCGCTTCACCGACACCTTCGGCGTGGCGGTGGACTACCCGCTTTCCACCACCTTTCGCCATGGCCATGCCCTGGCGCTGGCGGCCAATCACGCCATCGACGCCAACCGGCGGCGCCCCGACCAGCAGTGCCTGGCGGCTCCTGGCAACCCGCAGACCCGGATCGGGGCGGGCCATGGGTGTCGTGGCCTGCTGGACGGCCTGGCCGCGTGGCAGCGACAGGGAAGGGAACTCGACGAAGCCTGTGTACTGGTGCGTAGCTGGGCCCTGTCGGTGCCGCTGCAGCTCGCGCTGCTGCGCGAGGGGGTGGCGTTTCGTCTGGCGCGGGAGGATCGTTTCGTCTTTCGCCTGCCTCTGGTGCAGGCACTGGCCGGCTACCTGAGGCTGGCATGTACTCCCGAGCTGCTGCGTGACCCTGGCCACCTGGCCCTGCTGTTCGCCCAGCCGACACCCTTCGTGGCCCGCGAACGACTCGAGGCACTGGCGCGTCGGTTGGCGGAGGACCCCCGCTGGCCCGCGCCTCATGACCCGCTGTTGGCAGCCCTCAAGCCTCATCAGAAACGTACTCTCAAGAAGCGTTGGGCACTGCTCTGTGAGTTGCCGCGACTGGCGGCCCGTTCGCCGGCCGAACTGCTCGACCATGTGGTGACCGAGGTGGATGCCGAGAAGGTCCTCAAGCGTGCCGCGGCGCGGCGCGACAAGGGTGAGGAGGATGTTCGCCTGCTCGATGTGCTCAAGGAGCAGGCCATAGAGCTTGGCAATGATACCGAGGCCTTTGTCGAGCTGCTCAGTCGGCCAGTGGAGAGCCGTGATGACGGGGTGTTGATCAACACCATACACGGAGCCAAGGGGCTGGAGTGGCCCCTGGTGGTGCTTGCCGGGGTCAACGAGCAGGACTTCCCTCACTACACCCGCGACAACCCGCTATTCCCCCAGCGTCTCGAGGAGGAGCGCAGGCTCTTCTATGTGGCCATCACGCGTGCCCGAGAGCGGCTGCTGCTGCTCCATGACGGTGGCGATCATCGTCCCAGCCGGTTTCTCGCCGAGAGTGCCTGGGAGGAGTGCGATCGCCTGGCCCAGCGGCTCGAAGCGGATGATGCCAACGCGGCCGTGGACGCAGGGAAAGCGCCACTGGCGGTATCGCGCCCGGAGCTGGTGAAGCGCTATCTGGACGCCCTGGGGCGTGAGTTGCCGCTGGCACCTGGCATGCCTGAGGCGACCGATCAGATGGCTCCCTCGCAGGCCTTCGGCGTCGGTCAACGCCTGCGTCATGCCGTTTTCGGCGAGGGCGAGATCGATCTGGTGGAGGGGGACCCCGACAACCCCGTGATCGAGGTGCGTTTCCTGCATGCTGGGCGACGACGCCTGATCGCTCGACGAGCGCCCATCGAATTGCTGCAAGGAGGTCATGCATGAATCAGCCCCTGATCACCGCCGGGGAGTTGCAAGATGCCCTGGAGGGCCCCCGGCCACCGTGTCTGCTGGATTGTCGAGCACGCCTCGGTGATCCCGATGCCGGTCATGGCCTGTGGTGGAAGGCGCATCTGCCGAACAGTCGGCACCTCGACCTGGATCGTGACCTGGCGGGTCCCCCGGGGGCAGGGGGACGGCATCCGTTGCCGAACCGGCAGCGATTCACCGAAGCGCTTCAGCGCCTTGGCGTGAGGCCGGACATGCCGGTGGTGGTCTATGACGATATGGGCGGCCAGCTGGCCGCCGCTCGCGCCTGGTGGATGCTCGCCTGCTGGGCCGGCCATCCCGAGGTGCGGGTATTGGACGGCGGCATCCAGGCCTGGTTGGCCCAGGGTGGCGAGCTGCAAGAGGGGGATGACGTGACATCGAGCCCTTCCGGCTGGTGCCCGGACTATCGTGACGACACCTGGACGACGGCGGAGGCGCTGCAGTCGAGCAGTGTGCTGGGGGTAGACGCTCGCAACCGCGAACGCTTCCGCGGTGACGTCGAGCCCATCGATCCGGTGGCGGGGCATATCCCGGAAGCGGTATGTCGCCCCAGTGTCGACAACCTGGAGGAGGGCGGGCGCTTCAAGAGCCCCGCACGCCTGGCCAAGGAGCTACCCCAGGGCGACGAGGTGGTGGCCTACTGTGGTTCCGGGGTCACCGCCTGCCATAACATCCTCGCCTATGCGGTAGCCGGCAAGCCGCTGCCCAGGCTCTACCCAGGCTCCTGGAGCGAGTGGGTGCAAGACCCGGCCCGCCCCGTTGCCACTGGGGCCTGATCCCCGACTTCGTCCGGGAGCTGTAAGCCATACGCTTTAAGCTGTAAGAAAACCCCTCGCTGAAAGGCTTGGTAGCCCTATGCTGGCTTACGGCTTACGGCTTACGGCTTACGGCTTACGGCTTACGGCTTACATATTGGGATAGTTAGGTCCACCACCGCCCTCGGGCGCCACCCAGGTGATGTTCTGAGCCGGATCCTTGATATCACAGGTCTTGCAGTGCACGCAGTTCTGAAAGTTGATCTGGAACTTCGGCTTGCCGTCATCGCCCTCGACTACCTCATACACCCCGGCCGGGCAGTAGCGCTGAGCCGGCTCGGCATACTCCGGAAGATTCTCGCGGATTGGCAGCTCCGGGTCGGCCAGCTTCAGGTGGCAGGGCTGATCCTCCTCATGATTGGTGTTGGAGAGAAAGACCGAGGAGGGCTTGTCGAAGGAGAGCTTGCCGTCGGGCTTCGGGTAATCGATCTTTTCGAATTCACCGGCCGGCTTGAGTGCGGCATGGTCCGGGGTGGTGTCGTGCACATTGGGCAGCTTGCCGCCCAGCAGCTGGTTCACGAAGTTGTAGGCGCCGCCGCCGACGGTACCGTACTTGTGGATGGCCGGGCCGAAGCTGGCGCTCTCCTTGAGCTCGGCGTATGCCCAGCTTGCTTCCCACTTCTCGGTAAAGGCGCCGAGCTCCTGGCCACCCTCGTTGCCCTTGGCTTCATGATCGTTTAGCGCCTCGAACACCGCCTCGGCGGCCACCAGGCCTGACTTCATGGCGGTGTGCAACCCCTTGATCTTGGCGAAGTTCAGGGTGCCGGCATCGCAGCCGATCAGCAGGCCACCGGGGAAGGTCATCTTTGGCAGGCAGTTCAGTCCACCCTTGGTGATGGCACGGGCCCCGTAGGCGACACGCTTGCCGCCCTCGAGATGCCTGGCCAGCACCGGGTGATGCTTCATGCGCTGGAATTCGTCGAAGGGGGAGAGCCAGGGGTTCTGGTAGGAGAGATCCATGATCAGCCCCACGACCACCTGCTGGTTATCGCCGTGATAGAGAAACCAGCCACCGTGGGTGTGCTTGTCCAGAGGCCAGCCGGAACCGTGCAGTACCAGGCCAGGTTCGTGCTGCTCGGCGGGAACGTCCCACAGCTCCTTGAGGCCGATGCCGTAGTGCTGGGGGTCCTTGCCGGCGTCGAGGTCATACTCCTGGATCAGGCGCTTGCCCAGGTGACCGCGGGCGCCCTCGGCAAACAGCGTGTACTTGGCGCGCAGCTCCATGCCCGGCATATGGCCATCCTTGGGAGTGCCATCGGCGGCCACTCCCATGTCGCCGATCAGGATCCCCTTGACCACGCCCTCCTCGATGATGGTTTCCTGAGCGGCAAACCCCGGGAAGATCTCCACGCCCAGTGCCTCGGCCTGCTCGGCCAGCCAGCGGCACAGGTTGCCGGCGCTGATCACATAGCGGCGGGAGTCGCCACTCGTCAGGTTGCCACCGGTGTTATGCATGCTCCTTGGCACCAGGGCGTTGGGTAGCTTCTGGCTCTTCTCCGCGTCCTTGAGCAGGTAGACCTCATCGCGGCTGGCCGGGGTGGTCAGCGGTGCGCCGCGCTCCTCCCAGTCGGGAAACAGCTCCTGCAATGCGCGCGGCTCGAAGATGGCGCCGGAGAGGATGTGGGCGCCGACCTCGGAGCCCTTTTCCACCACGCACACCGTCAACTCCTGCTCCGCCTCGTTGGCCTGCTGCATCAACCGGCACGCGGCGGCCAGACCCGAGGGGCCGGCGCCCACGATAACAACATCGAACTCCATGGAATCGCGTTCGACTTGTTCTTCCATCTGTTCTCTCCTCACTGCCCGTATCGACGTCGAGCGCCATTACACTAACGTCGATAAGATTTAAAACGGTCGTTTGCTTCTAGCCTGCCCTCATGATAGGCATAATAGAACAACAAGGTCACCCCCTGCGATCATGCGACGTTGGCGCCATGGTGATCAGGTGTCTCGCCCAAGGGGTGATTATGGGATTGTTGCCCTGTGCATGGGTATGGCACATTGAAACAGTTTTTTCGATGCGGCACCTATCAAACGCTCGCATGAAATCGATAAGAGCATGCCACGCAGTTCCAGGCGGCCAGTGACAGGAAGGTGCTGACGGCAGTGTCGCACCATTGAATTCAAGACGGTTCAACACCGAGAACCAAGCGAGGAAATCATGAAAGTACTCGTCGCGGTCAAACGCGTCATCGACTACAACGTCAAGATCCGTGTCAAGCCGGATCACTCCGACGTCGACCTCACGCGGCTACAAGAAGTCCGGTGTCGGTCGCGAGACCCACAAGGTGGCCCTCGAGCATTATCAGCAGACCAAGAATCTGCTGGTCAGCTACGACATCAATCCGATGGGCTTCTTCTGAGCGCTATCCGCTTCATCGACAATCGATTGCAGTAAGGCGGTGGCGCCATTTCGTTGGGCACGACTAGCGTCGTGCCCAACGGCTATTTTTGTGAAGCGTTTCAATATGAAATGAAGCTTTGTACGTTGACGCATCCAGCGGCACCAGCACGGGGCGATCCGAACTGGCCGGAAGAACACCTTATTGGTTAGCAGCAGAGAGCATCAGCACAGCCTGCTCCCTAGCAGCAGCAGGGCGCCGTCCAGCTGATGCCAGCCCCACCACACCAGGGCAAGGGCAGCGGCGGTAATGGCCGCCGCCGCCAGTCGCCATACCCGTTGACGACTCATGCTTCTGCCTGGGAGTGTCGGGTGCGCTGCACCGGTGTCTCGTTGATCCACCAGTGCAGTGCGGCGGCGGCGACCCCGAGCAGGATGGCCAGTTTCCAGACCACGTCGTAGTCACCCTGCAGGTCGTAGAGGAAACCACCCAGCCAGACGCCCATAAAGGAGCCAAGCTGGTGAAACAGGAAGACGATGCCGCCGAGCATGGAGAGGTGCTGAACGCCGAATACCGAGGCAACGATGCCATTGGTCAGCGGCACCGTGGAGAGCCACAGCAGCCCCATGGCGATGCCGAAGGCGTAGGCGCTGGCCGGACTCAGCGGTGCCACCAGGAAGAGCGTGATGACCCCGGCCCGGCACAGGTAGAGCCAGCTGAGCAGCCGCGACTTGGAGTGCCGTCCACCGAGCCAGCCGGTGACATAGGTACCGAAGATGTTGAACAGGCCGATCAGCGCCAGTACCGTGCTGCCCACCTGAACGGCGATGCCATTGTCGTAAAGATAGCCGGGCAGATGCACGCCAATAAAGACCACCTGAAAGCCGCAGACGAAGAAGCCCAGGCAGAGCAGCCAGAAGCCACGATGGTTGGCGGCTTCGTCGAGGGCCTCGCGCAGTGGCAGATCGTCGATGGAGGTTGGTGCGGGGCGGTCACGCAGCAGGGCACCCAGCGGCAGCAATAGAGTGCCGATGGCCGCCATGGCCAGCAGTGCCGAGGACCAGCCGAGCCACTCCAGCAGTCCCAGGGTGCCGGGCAACATGGCGAACTGCCCGAAGGAGCCTGCCGCGCTGACGATGCCCATGGCCATGCTGCGCTTCTCCGGCGCCACGGCGCGCCCCACCGCGCCGAGTACCACCGAGAAGGTGGTGCCGGAGAGACCCAGTCCGATCAGCACCCCGGCCGAGAGCGTCATGCCCAGCGCCGTCTCCGAGAGCCCCATGAACAGCAGTCCCAGGGCGTAGAGGGCGCCGCCCAGCACCACGACGCGTGCGGCGCCGTAGCGATCCGCCACGGCACCGGCGAAGGGCTGGGCGAGACCCCAAAGGAGGTTCTGGATGGCCAGGGCGAAGGCAAAGACGCCGCGTCCCCAGCCCAGCTCCGCGCTCATCGGCTCGAGGAAGAGGCCGAAGCCGTGGCGAAGACCCATGGCCAGGGTGACCACCAGGCTGCCGAGCACGAGGATCATAAGGGAGTGGCGGCGTAGCGTGTCCATGGCGGCGTCCGTTGATCTGGGTGGCAGTTTGCAGGCTAAAGGACGCTACTATGGCGCCTGGAGCCGGTTTTGGCTAGCGCTGCAGGGCGCGCTCCAGAGTCGCCAGCTGGCCCGGCACGAGAGCATCTTCCACGGCGGTGATGCGTAGCACATGGCCCGGGGCCGGGTCGGCGGGCCGGGCGATCAGCTTCCCCTCGTCCAGCAGCGCCCTATCCAGCCCTGTGAACTGGGCGAGCAGCGGCGGTGGTAGCGCATCGAGCAGCGACATCACCCGCGCCGGATCGCGGTTGGTCACCAGCTCGTACAGCGCCATTGCCTGGGTGCTCAGCTCGCTCGTGTCGGGTTCCGGTATCTCCTAGCCCGCCAGTTGACGCCGGACGATGGCTGCCAGCCGCTCCCGATCCTGGGCATCCTCCAAGGTGTGCAGTTGGCTGCGCAGCACGGCCCAGCGGACATCGCGCTGAGGCGGAGGTGGCGGGTGGCCGACGCTACCTCGATCCTCCCCGGTGGTGGCGTAGCGCAGCAGGTCGGTCAGGTCGTAATAGCCGCCAACGGCAATCACGAAGCGGACTCGGTGGGCGGTATCCGGCTGCATGGCCGCCCCATCGCGTTGGCACCTCTTTTCAAGAATCGGCTCGTCTCCGTGAAGGCAGCCAGACGTGTTCGGCGGTGATATATCAGGGAGTGAGACCAATTCCCACAAGCAGCACCCAGGCGCCATAGACCAGCAATGCCATGCCGAGCCCATCGGAGAGGCGTTTCCATGCGGGGACCATCTTTTCCAGCAAAAAGATCAACGTCAGCAGGGCCATCCATGTCAGGCTCATGACGCCGCCGACAAACATCAACGCCATCAGTGCCCAGCAGCATCCCGTGCAGTACAGGCCGAGGCGGATGCCGGCTCGAAGGGCACGTGCTCGGTGTGAGGGAAACCCCTCTAAAACGATGCCCATCGGGCTACGACAACGGTGCAGACAGACGTGCTTCAGTGGTGTCCACTGGAAGGCGCCAGCCGCCATCAGCAGCAGGCCGGAGGGTACCGTGGCATTAATTGCTTGATCGGGCGTCAATAAGCCCAGCGAATGAAGAGCCCACTGAGTCATCGTCGCCAGGACAGAGTAGCCCACCCAGGCGAGCAGGTAGCCGAGCGCAAACAGGTACGGCAGTGAAGCTCCTGTAGTTCTATGCGGCCGTGCAGCGGCAAACATCAAGATGCCTGGAGTTGCCCCGGGCAGCATCATGCCGACCATCATCACCATCCACATGGTGAAGGTGGCCCAGGGCTGGAAGGGCATGGGGGCGTCCATGCCCGGCATGCCCCCTGCCATGCGCATTAGATACCACCAGCTCAATATGACGGCCAGGGCCAGGCAACCTGCCAGCAGGGTGCGGTCGTGGCGTAACGTCTGTAGGAACATGGCAGACATATTGCGCACCTCTCGTTATCTTCATGCTGCTTGATACTGGAAAGGGGAGTAGAAGGCGAAGCGTCCGCCGAAGCTCCAGTCTAGTCCGTAGCCGCTGTGAGACACGTTCTCCGACTGAGCCACCGTCCCGGTGTTGCCTGGTGCGACCGCAACAGGGTGGCCACTGATGGTGACTTGCCCTTCGTTCTGCCCTGAGATGGCATTCAACGAGGCCCTGGCGGTTTCACCCACCTCGAGTCGGTGATGCCGGTTCTCGATGTCATAGCGCATCGGCGTTGACTCGACACCGAGGATTTCGCCGACGAAGCCAGCCAAGGTGGCGGGATGCCCCCCGGCATTGCCGCCGAAGATTGTTTTAAGAGCGTCGTGCTGTTGCTGACTGGCGTTGGCATCGATATAGACCACCACCTTCCAGCCTCCCGCGGTCATGTTGCCTGGGGCATGCAGGGCCATGGCAAGGTTCAGACCGTCCAGGTGGATGTTGCCCATACTTCCTCGGTCGATATGCCATGCTACGAGCGCATCGCAGGTGCCCTCAGTGGGATCTCCAGCGAATAAGCAAGGACATGCCCCCTTGCAGGTACAAGCTTCGAAGTAGGTACCCTCGACTTGCCATTGTACGGTCATGATGAAGCCTCCTCATTTGTCTTTGACAGCGAGTGAATGGGACGTGGAGACATCTGTCCTGCACGATCCTGCTGTTGTTCACATACTGCCTCCTTTACATATAGCGCGTTGTCGGGCACCGATCCCGAGGAAGCGATGAGGATTGCATGAGGAGTATTATCGAGGCGACGGCGTTGTGAGTGTGGACTAGTCTGAAGGTGCCTCTCGGAAATCGGGATGAATCAATGGCAGGCCTGAAACGAATGTTGCCGGGCATTGCCGATGTGCTGGCAGGCCGCGGCGCAGAATTGGAACAGCTGGCGACCCTGCTGGACGAGATGGGGCCGGCAGTGATGTGGGTCCATGGGGTGGCGGGTATAGGCAAGAGTGCGCTGGTGGGGCAGTTTCTGCATGATGCCGAGCAACGCGGGGCTCAGTGCCTACTGCTGGAGGGAGGCGGTATTGAGCCCACACCAGAAGGGTTTATGGCTGCCCTGGGTGAAGCCACACACATTCGCCTCGAAACACCCCATGACTTGGCGGTGCTGCGGGGCGGTCAGCAGCGCCAACGGTTGATTATCGCCGTTGACGGCGTCGAGGCCTTACGACTGCTGGATACCTGGCTTCGCTCTTCGCTGGTGCCGCACTTGCCCGAGGGAGCGAAACTGTTGCTCAGTGGTCGTCATCGGCCGACGGCGAACTGGTACCGTGGTTCTGTGGGGCCCGCTGTTCGAGTGCTCACGATGGCCCCGCTGGCACTGCCAGACGCCATGCAGTTACTGGAAAGGCAGGGGCTTTCCAGTGCTCAGGCCACAGTCTTGGCTCCTCGGCTGCACGGTAACCCGCTTGCGATCCAGCTGGCAGCCACTACCTTGCCTGCCCGCCCTGGCTACCGGCTGATCGAAGCCTCCCTGCAGCACGTCATGGACACCCTGACCGAGCTATATCTGACGGACATCACGGATCCGCTTCAGCGGCGCCTGCTTGAGGGGGCCTGTGTGGTGCGTCGTATCACCGAACCGCTGCTCGGGGCCATGATTCCCGACGTTTCATCCGCTGATGCCTATGCTCGACTGCGCACGTTTGACCTCGTCGAGTCCTTGCCCGATGGACTGGTGTTGCATGCTATGGTGCGCGAGGCGCTTGAGCGAAGTTTTGTTGCCCGGGATCCGGAGCACCACCTGCAGTACCGCCAACGTGCCTGGCAGGCCTTGGTGCGGCAGGTGACCGGTTCTGGGCGAGCAGAGCTGTGGCGCTACACAGCCGATCTGCTCTATCTGGTCGAGAACCCCATCGTCCGCGAGGCATTTTTCCCCTCTGACCACTCCGAGCTGGCGGCCGAGCCAGTACAGCCGGAGGAAGTGGCCAGCGTGCAGGCCATTGTCTATCGACATGAGGGTCCTGAGGGCGCCCAGGCATTGTGGCGATGGTGGCAGGCGATGCCCGAGGCCTTCTTCATCGTGCGCGATGTCGATGGTAGCTGCGAGGGCGTGTGTTGCCGCTTCGACCCCCGCCTGGCGCCCCCCGGTGCTCTTGCCGAGGATCCTGTCGTCGCGGCCTGGTGGAGGGACCTTGAGGCTTCACCTGTGCCCGATGGGCAGCGGGTGCTATTTATTCGCCGCTGGCTGGGACGCGCCGACGGTGAACGCCCGGGCGAGGTCCAGGCCGCCATCTGGTTGGCCCTCAAGCGGGATTATATGGAGATGCGTCCGGCGCTGCGTCGCGTCTATCTGGTACTGGCCGACCCCGCCCCATATGCGGCGGTCGCCGAGACGCTAGGCTTTCGGCCTCTGCCGGATTGCAGCGTAACCTTGGACGGTGTCGAACACACCTCTGTGGTACTCGATTTCGGGCCGCGCTCGGTGGACGGCTGGTTGGCTCGGCTGGCCGCCGCAGAGCTGGTGCTGGAAGGCGACACGGAGTGGCTGGATCGACAGGCGCGCGAGCTGATCCTTCATGACCGACGCATTGCCCTTACCCCGCTGGAATTCGGTGTGCTCTCTTATCTGTTGGATCGTGATGGCGAAGCAGTGTCTCGGGAACAGCTGCTCAAGGAGGTATGGCAGAGCGACTATATGGGCTGGAGCAACAAGGTAGATGCCGTGATGGTGGGGCTGCGGCGCAAGCTGGGAGACGAGTCTGGTTGCATCAAGGCAGTAACCGGGGTCGGCTATCGTTATCGTCGTGCCGACCCTGGCTAGTTTCGTCTCACTCCTCCTTCAGGGCGCGCTCCAAGGGCGCCAGCCGGCCCGGCACGAGAGCATCTTCCACGGCGGTGATGCGCAGCACATGGCCCAAGGCCGGGTCGGCGGGTCGAGCGATCAGCTTGCCCTCGTCGAGCAGCGCCCTGTGCACCTCGCCGGCGAGCTCCGCGGTCGGCATGCGTACGCCGACGAAGTTGGTGGCGCTGGGCAGCACATCGGCGCCCAGTTCGCGCAGGTGGGCTGCCAGGCGCTCACGACGCTCCCTCACCGCCTCCACGTGGACTGCGACCTCGTCAGGCGCGTCCAGCACTGTTTCGGCGGCGGCCTGGCTGAGTGTCGACACCGCATAGTGGATGCGGACCTTCATCATCACCGCCAGGGTCTTCGGCTCGGCGATGGCGTAGCCAACGCGTAGCCCAGCGAGGCCATGGGCCTTGGAGAGGGTGCGCAGGCGCACCACGCCGGGCAGCACCCGACGGCCGAACTCGCCGTCGGCATCCTCGCGGAAGTCGTGATAGGCCTCGTCGAGCAGCAGCCAGCAGTCGTCGGGCAGAGAGCGGCGCAGGGCCAGCACATCATCGTCGGTATGCAGGTGGCTGCCGGGGTTGTCCGGGTTGGCCAGATAGACCAGCCGTGCGCGGGTCTCCCTGGCCGTCCGCGCCAGGGCGTCCAAGTCGGGGGCGAGTCGTCCCGGCGCCTCGTCGTAGGCGACTTCCTCCACGCGACAGCCGTGACCGCGTGCGAAGTAGGCGAAGGTGGGGTAGGTGCCCCGGGTGGCGACGACCGTCTCGCCGGGGGAGGTGACGGCGCGCAGCGTCAGGGCGAGCAGGCTGTCGGCCCCGGCGTCCACCAGCATCGCCTCCAGCGCAATCCCCTTCTGGTCGGTCAGGCGCTGACGGATGCCCATTGCCTCGGCATCGCCGTAGCTGTAGACATGCTCCGCCAGGGCATCGCCGAAGCGCTCGCGCAGGGCGCGGTGGGGCATGTCGAGCCCCTCGTTGGAGCCCAATTGATGGGGGATTTCGCGCCCCAGGCGGCGCTCCAGCACGCGCACGCCGGGAAAGGGGTTGTGGGGGCCGTCACCGGTCAGATGGTCGGGGAAGCGGGGCATATCGGTCTCCAGTCGCTGATGCCAGTCATCGTTCACCCTATCAGGGTTTGACGCTGAGTTGGCCCGCCGGTGGGCTACTCCTTGGGCATATTGCGGGTGCCCGCCACGCCTCGCAGGCACCGACGCAGCGCCGCCTTGCCCATCATATGGGCGCTGACCGGGGCGGTGGCGAACAAAAATATGGTCACCAGGGCCTCCTGCACCGAGACGCCATCTTGCTGGTGGCTAAAGAAGAGCAGCGAGCCGATCAGCGTGCAACCGACGCCCAGGGTGCTGGCCTTGGTGGGGCCATGCAGGCGGGTGTAGAAGTCGGGGAGCTTGGCCAGCCCCCAGGAGCCGATCAGCGCCACTACCGCGCCCACCAACAGGAAGAGGGCGATGACCAGCTGCATGATCCAGGACATGTCGAGGCTGTTCATTCGATGACATCCCCCCGCAGCAGATACTTGCTCATGGCTACGGTGCCGACGAAGCCCATCAGCGCGATCAGCAGGGCTAGCTCGAACAGCACTCCGAGTCCCATCTGGATGTCGGCCAGCACGATCAGGGCGATGCTGTTGATCATCAGGGTGTCCAGCGCCAGGATGCGATCGACGATATCCGGGCCTGCGGCCAGGCGGTAGAGGTTGAGCAGCGCGGCGATGGCGAACAGTGTCATCGCGATGGGAATCACCAGAGCAATCATCGGAAGATCTCCTGCAGCGGGCGCTCGTAACGGCGGTGTATCTCCTCGATGGCATCGGCCTCGTTCTCCAGGTGCAGGGCGTGCACCAGCAGAGTGTTGGCCTCGGCGTCATGGTGGAGCGAGACGGTACCGGGAGTCAGCGAGATGGTGCTGGCCAGGATGGTGATGGCGAAGTCATCGTCCAGGGCCAGCGGGTAGATGAAGAAGGCCGGCTTGAGATGCCGGGCGGGGCGCAGGATGCGTAGCGCCACTACCAGGTTGGAGCGCAGGATGTCCAGCAGCAGCACCAGCAGGTAGCGAAGCAGCGGCAATGGCCGCCGGATCCTCGCCTCCTCGGCCCAGAAGCCGTGGGTCACCATCGGGATGGCCACGCCCAGGGCCAGTCCCAGCAGTGCGTTGGCCATGCTGACGTCATTGACCATCAGCAGCCAGAGCAGCGCCAAAAACAGCGAGAACAGCGGGTGTGGCAGCCAGAATCGCCACGCGCGGATCGAGGGCATCATGGGGCGACCTCCCAGGTGGGCGCGGTGGCCTCGGGCAGCACCGCGCTGATATAGCCCTGTGGGGCGAACAGCTGTTCGGCGGTGAGCGCAAGGTAAGCCATCACCGGGTCACCGAAGGCCGCCAGCAAGGCGTTGAGGCCGACCATGCTGTAGACCAGGGTCAGCAGGCCGCGCCTGAGTGGATAGGGGGTCGCCATCTCGCCGGGACGCCAGAACCAGCTGCTGCCGGTGCGGCTGATGGCGATGATCACCAAGAGGGCCGACGCCAGCAGTATCCCCCAAAGCCATAGTCCGCCGGGCTGGGCGCCGCTGGCCTGCAAAATCCATACCTTGCTGACGAACCCCGAAAACGGCGGCAATCCCGCCATGGCGATACCGGCGATAAAGAACAGGCTGCCCAGCACCCAACGGTGTCCGATGGGGCCCACCGCGGAGAAGCGGTCATAGCCCTCCTTGCGTTGCTGACCCAGCAGGTCGGCGAGCAGGAAGAAGGCGGCGGCCATCAGGGTGCTGTGCACCAGGTAGAAGAGGGCAGCGCCCAGGGCGGCGGGGGTGGCCAGGCTGATGGTTGCGAGCAGGGTGCCCACCGAGAGGATCACCAGATAGGCGGTCAGGGTGCGCAGACTCTCGGAACCCAGTACACCGATGCCGCCGAGTGCCAGGGTCAGCAGGGCCAGGGGCCATAGCCAGTTCCAGGCGGTCTCGTTGACCGGCGCCTCCCCCAGCGCAAATACCAGCAGGAAGACCCGCAGGATCGCGTAGACACCCACCTTGGTCATGATGGCGAAGAGTGCCGCCACCGGTGCGCTGGCTGCCGAGTAGGCGCGAGGTAGCCAGAACAGCAGCGGCAGGATCGCCGCCTTGATGCCGAACACCACCAGCAGAATCAGGCTGGCCGCCGCCAGCAGTGGTGCATCCTCGGCCGGGGCCGCGGCGATTCTTTGTGCCAGGTCGGCCATGTTGAGGGTGCCGACCAGACCGTAGAGGGTGCCCAGAGCGATCAGAAACAATGCCGACCCCGCGAGATTGATGATCACATAGTGCAGGCCCGCGCGGCTGCGGGCGCGGCCGCCGCCATGCAGCAGCAGGGCGTAGGAGGCAATCAGCAGGATCTCGAAGAACACGAAGAGGTTGAACAGGTCGCCGGTCAGGAAGGCGCCGTTGAGCCCCGCCAGCTGGAACTGGAAGAGGGCATGGAAGTGGGCGCCGCGCCGGTCGGTGCCACCGCTGGCGTAGAGCAGGCAGCAGAGTCCGAGCACGGCGGTGAGGGCCAGCATGATGGCGGCGAGGCGGTCGAGGACCAGTACGATGCCGAAGGGGGCTGGCCAGTTGCCGGCCTGGTAGATCAGATAGTCGCCGGCACCGGCCGTGACGATCGCCCAGAGACCCAGCAGTACCAGCCAGGCGGTGCTGGCAAACCCGAGCAGGCGCTGCACGGCGAAGGGGGCCCGGTAGAACAGCAGCTGGCCCGCGCCGGTCAGCAGCGGCAGCAGGATGGGCAGGATCAGAACGTGGTTCATGTCCGGTCCTCGTCGGGATTCTCACCGTCGACATGGTCGTTGCGCAGCTCCACCGCGGCCTTGAGCGCCAGCACCACCACGAAGGCGGTCATGGCGAAGCCGATGACGATGGCGGTCAAAACCAGCGCCTGGGGCAGTGGGTCCGCCATGGTGTCCGCGATGCCGATGATGGCCGGGGCCCCGGCCACCAATCGACCCGAGGCGAACAGGTAGAGGTTGACGGCGTGGGAGAGCAGGGTCAGCCCCAGAATGACGGTGAAGGTGCGTGCCCGCAGCAGCAGATAGGTGCCGCAGCTGGTCAGCACGCCAAGGGTGATTGCATAGAGGAGCTCCATCAGCCGATCTCCTTGCCGGGGCCGGCCACCGTCATCAGCTTGCCGAGGTTGGCCAGAATCAGCAGCGTGGCCCCGACCACGGTGGCGTAGACACCGAGATCGAAGAGCATGGCGGTGGCCAGCTCGAACTCGCCAATCAGCGGCAGATGCAGGTGACCGTGGGCCGAGGTGAGGAAGGGGAAGCCGAACAGCCAGCTGCCCAGGCCCGTAAAGGAGGCGATCAGCACCCCGGCACCGATCATCGGCCGAAAGGCGGTCGGCATGCGTGCCTGGGCCCAGACGAGCCCACCGGCCATGTACTGCAGGGTCAGCGCCACCGCGGTGATCAGCCCGGCGATAAAGCCGCCGCCGGGTTGGTTGTGGCCACGCAGGAAGATATAGGCTGAGACCAGCAGGGCAACGGGCAGCACCAGCCGGGCCACGGCGCCGAGCATGATCGGATAGGGCTCGGCCACCCAGTGGGTGGGGTTGGTGTCGACCACACGCGCCTTGAGATGCAGGTCGCGAGTGAAGGCGAAGACCGCCACGGCGGCGATGCCCAATACGGTGATCTCGCCCAAGGTATCGAAGCCGCGGAAGTCCACCAGGATGACATTGACCACGTTGCTGCCGCCGCCGCCCGGCACGCTGTTGGCCAGGAAGAAGTCGGAGATCGTCTGCTGGGGGCGGGTCAGGATGGCGAAGCTGAAGGCGGCCACGCCTAGGCCCATCAGCCCGGCGATGGTCAGATCCCGGCCCATGCGTAGTCGGGTCGAGCCGCGTGGAGAGGTTTGAGGCAGGAAGGAGAGTGCCAGCATCATGATCACCACCGCCATCACTTCCACCATCAGCTGGGTCAGGGCGAGGTCCGGTGCCGAGAAGCGGGCGAAGGTCACGGTGACGAACAGTCCGGTAACGCCGAGCAGCAGCAGGGCCGGGAGCCGGTGATGGTGATAGACCACCACCCCCAGTGATGTCAGGCAGAGCAGGATCGCGGCCAGCAGGGTGAGCGGGTCGAGGGGAGCAAGCGCCACGCCGCCGTCCCAGCGGGGAACATCGCGCAGCTGCAGGCCGACCAGCACCACGAGGGTGGCCAAGATAAAGGCCAGATACCGCTGCAGGGAGCCATTCTCCAGCTGGAACACCCGCTGCTGGGCCAGAGCCGTGGCGCGACGCATGAGCCAGTCGAATATCTCCTTGGCATCCACCATCGGCAGGCGGCAATGCAGACGGAAAAGCGGCGTGCGCCAGTGGTAGAAGAGCGCACCGCCGGCCAGGGCGAACAGGCTCATGAGCATGGGCAGGCGGCCGTCCAGGGCCGTGAAGTCATAGGGGGCAACGGCTATCTGCCGGGAGGCGGCGAAGGCGGGGTGGACCAGTGCCATGTAGATCGGCTGGGGGGCCAGTCCCACCAGCAGGGTGGCCAGGACCGGCAACATGATGGGCGAGAGGGCTGCCAGCCGTGGTGGGGCGGGCGGCCAGATCGGCAGATCGATCGGACGACCATTGAAGAAGACGTTGTGGAAGATCCGGATCGAGTAGGCCACCGAGAAGAGCGCGGCCAGGGCCACCCAGGCGGGAATCACCACCGTCGCCCACTCCGGGATGACGACCAGCAGGCTTTCGTTGAACAGCATCTTCTTGCTTAGATAGCCGCTCATCAGGGGCAGGCCGGCCATGGCGGCGGAGGCGACGCCCGACAGCACCATCAGCGCCGGCATGAAACGCCACATGCCGTTGATATGGCGCATGTCGCGGGATCCGGTGGCGTGGTCCACGTAGCCCGCCATCATGAACAGCGGGGCCTTGAACAGCGCATGGCACACCAGATGGAAGAGAGCAGCCGCCAGCGCCATGGGTGTTCCCAACCCCAGCAACAACATGATCAACCCCAGGTGGGAGACCGTGGAGTAGGCCAGCAGTCCCTTCATGTCGTGCATGAACATGGCCACGAAGGCACCCACCATCAGCGTCAGCATGCCGGTCAGGGTCACCAGGTAGAACCATAGCGTGGTATCGGCCAGTGCCGGGTGAAGCCGCGCGAGCAGGAACAGCCCAGCCTTGACCATGGTGGCGCTGTGCAGATAGGCGGAGACCGGGGTGGGCGCCGTCATGGCATGGGGCAGCCAGAGGTGAAAGGGGAATTGTGCCGACTTGGTGAAGGCGCCGAGCAGGATCAGGTTAAGCATCAGCCCGTAGTGCTCGCTTGCGCGAATATGTTCGCCGGCCTCGAGGATAATGGAGAGTTCATAGCTGCCGGCGGCCTGGCCCAGCAGCATGATGCCGGCGAGCAGCGCCAGGCCGCCGCCGCCGGTGATCACCAGCGACATGCGGGCACCGAGGCGAGCCGCATGATCGTCGGTGTGGTAACCGATCAGCAGGAAGGAGGTCAGGCTGGTCAGCTCCCAGAACACCAGCATGAACAGCAGGTTCTCGCTAAGCACGATGCCCAGCATGGCGGCCATGAACAGCAGGAGCAGGGTGAAGAAGCGTGCCGTGGCCTCGCTGCCTTCGAAGTAGTAACGGGCGTAGAGCAGGATCAGGCAGCCGACGCCGGTGATCAGCAGGGCAAACAGCAGCCCCAGGCCGTCGAGTCGAAAGCTTGCGTCGAGGCCCAGGGAGGGCAGCCAGGAGAGCCGCTGCACCACGGCCGCGCCGTCCTGCATCACATGGGGAAGCCAGCTGAGCAGCAGCAGCAGGCAGAAGAGGGCGGGGAGGGCGGAGACCGAGGCCAGCAGGCGTGATGATCTTCCCTGCAGCAGGGCGGGCAGGCAGGCGCCGGTCAGCGGCAGCAGGATGATCAGCACAAGCGGCATAAGGCACGACTCCCTGTCCGGCAGAGGTTCCTTTACACACTATAAGAGGGCATCGGGGCTTGGTCAGACGCCGGCTTCAACGCTGGATGTTGGTTTCAGGAGGGTTACGAACGGCATCGGCGTTGAAAGGAACCGGTAGCAGGTGAAAGCAGTATCGAGGCTGGCGTTCTAGGATAGTGAGCAGGCAAGCGTTTCTGACGCTGCCTTTGCCGCATCCGATAACGACAATACCGAGAGGCAAGCCCATGCATAGCAAGAAGTTCCCGCGTCTGGCCGCCCTGGCGGCGCTGCCCCTGGCCATGGCGGCCGTCCAGGCCCAGGCCGAGGAGATGGCCATCGCCACCATCCTTCCCGAAAACATGAGCAACAACGAGGTCTACCCCGCGCTGATTCAGTTCAAGAACCTGGTGGAGACGCGCACCGACGGGGAGATCACGGTATCGATCTTCGGCAACAGTCAGCTGGGCTCCGAGGTGGAGACGGCCTCCGAGGTGCAGGGGGGACGCACCCTGCAGTCCACCATCATCACTACCGGTGCCATGTCATCCTTCTATGATGACTATCAGCTGATGACCGCACCCTTCATCTTCGACAACTGGCGGCAGGCCTGGGCCTTCTTCGATGGCGACTGGTTCGCCGACTTCATGTCCGGCACCGTCGAAGAGACCAATATGCGCTACCTGGGGACCTTCGATGACGGGGGCGGCTTCGTTGCCTTCACCAATAACGAGCGCCTGATCAAGACCGTGGAGGATCTCGAGGGGCTAAATATCCGCACCGAGGAGAACCCCGGACACGTGGCCATCATGAAGTCGCTGGGCGCCTCGGCCACGCCGCTGCCCTGGGGCGAGGTAATCACCGCCCTGGAGACCGGCCTGGCCGACGGTCAGTTCAACGCCCCGGTGCTGAATACCACCTTCAACTTCAATGAAGTGACGGACTACACCACGCTCACCGGGCATGTCTATAACAGTGCCGCCTGGCTGGTCAGCGAGGAGTGGTTCCAGAGCCTGACCGAGCAACAGCAGGAGGCCATCGTCACCTCCGCTCGCGAGGCGATCGCCATCGGTCACGGCATGTCCGGTGCCCTGGCCACCGCCAGCTGGGTGGAGTCGTGCGAGCGGTTCAAGGAGTGTTACATCATGCCCCCGGAAGAGCGGGCCCGCATGGCTGAGATCGCCACGCCGGCCTGGAAGGAGTGGATCGTCAACGACTTCGGTATCGAGGAGGAGAAGGTCGATGCCTTCCTGGCCGAGGTCAAGCGGGTCGGCGAGGAAGTCGTCGAGAGCGATATGGCCAATTATGGTCCATAACGTGGTCAATAACATGGCCAGAAACATGGCCAGAAACATGGCCAGAAACATGGCCAGAAACATGGCCAGTTACCATCGCGATTGAGTGAACGGCCCCGGTGATCCCGGGGCCAGTGAATCGACAGGCGACTGGTGCCTGTGTCGTGGGACGGTCGGCCCTCGGGCTGGCCGTCGATCACCTCGAGGTATTCCGATGACCCTCCTTCAGCCTTTGCGCCGGATCAGCGATGCGGTGAACCAGGCGGCGATCGTGGCCTGTGTGGCCTGCGTGCTCATCATGCTGGGCATCTCCTTCACGGCTTTTCTCTACAAGCTGGCCACCGGCAGCACGCTGAGCTGGACCTACTCCCTGGCCAGGCTCTTCCTGCCCTGGATCGGCTTTCTCTCCATGACCATCTCGCTGCGCTATGGCGAGCATGTGGCGATGACGCTACTGGTGCGCAGCCTGCCGCGACTGCTGCTGAAAGTGGCGGCAGGCCTGTGCCTGGGGGTCATCGCGCTGTTTGGCCTGATGCTGGTCTGGTATGGCTGGGGGTTTTTCCAGGGGGCCTCCCAGGTCTACATGGTCTCCGACCAGATCCAGATATCGGCCAAGTTCACCGCCATCGTGATTCCGATCAGCGGAGGCATCGTCCTGCTGCACCTGGTGCAGGGCTTCGACCTGCTGGAACACTTCATCGATGACGACAGTGTGATCGATGGGCTTATCGACACCGCCGATGGGGAGAAGCGCTCATGATGCCCGCGATCATCGCTTTCGTTGTGCTGTTGTTAATCGGTGCGCCGGTCGCCGTGGTGATGGCCATGTCGGGGCTGGCCGGCGGCTTTGCCATGGGCGGCGAGCGCATGCTTGGCATCATCGCCGACCGAATGTTTGCCGGGGTGTCCGGCTTCCTGCTGATCGCCGTGCCCTATTTCATCTTCACGGCCGAACTGATGAACCAGGGAGGGCTGACCCAGAAGCTGATCGCCTTCAACAATGCCCTGTTCGGTCAGGTTCGCGGGGCACTGTCACACGTCAATGTGTCGGTATCGGTGTTCTTTGCCGGCCTTACCGGGGCGGCGATCACCGATACCGTGGCGATTGGCAAGATCATGATCCCGGAGATGAAGGCACAGGGCTATGACGCCGACTATGCGGCCGCGGTCACGGCCTGCTCGTCGATCATCGGGCCGATCATCCCGCCCAGCGTGGTGATGGTGGTCTATGCCACCCTGCTGCGCGATATTTCGGTCATCGACCTGTTCGCGGGAGGAATTATCCCCGGCCTGCTGATGGCCCTAGCCCTGCTTGCCGTCAGCTTCTTTCTGGCCTGGAAGCGGGGGTATCCCAAGCAGGCGCCGACGCCACTCAAGGTAGCCGGGATGGCCTTTCTGGTCGCGCTGCCGGCGATGATCGTGCCATTGATCATCCTCGGCGGCATTCTCTCGGGGCTGACTACCATCACCGAGGCCTCGGGCTTTGCCGCGGTCTATGCCATTGCCATCGGCGTGGTCTTCTACCGCAGCCTGACCTGGCAGAAGATCTGGTATGCGCTGCTGGTGACGGTGCGCTTCTCGGGCGTGGTGTTCTTTCTGCTGGCGACCTCGGCGGTACTCGGCTGGTTCGTTACCCGCTCCGGTATTGCCCGGGACGCGGCGGGTCTGATCACCACCTTCAGCGACTCGACCTTTCTGCAACTGCTGCTGGTGTGTGCCCTGCTTATCCTGATCGGCACCGTCATGGATGTGTTGCCGGCGCTGGTGGTAGTGGCCCCGGTGCTGGTGCCGGCGATGGTTCAGCTCGGTGTCGACCCGTTGCACTTCGCGATCCTGATGATCGTGGTGCTCAATATCTCCAACGTCACCCCGCCGGTGGGCATGACATTGATGACGGCGGCACGTATCGCCAATGTGCCCTTCGAGCGGGCGATCATCGCCTCGCTGCCATTCTATGTGGCCTTTATCGCGGTGATCCTGCTGCTGGTCACCTTCCCTTCCCTGTCTACTTGGATACCATCGCTGCTAGGCTAGATGTCTTACGGCGAACGTCACTTCATCACTCCAACAAGAGAACCTGTCATGACCATTACCTATCACGACAGCAATAACCGCATGAGCCAGGCCACCGTACACAATGGCACCGTCTATCTGGCCGGTCAGGTGCCCGACGATACCGGGGCCGATATGCGTGGCCAGACAGAGCAGGTGCTGGCCAAGATCGATCGCCAGCTGGCTGCCGTGGGTAGCAGCAAGGAGCATCTGCTCAGTGCCCTGGTCTGGGTCACCGACATGAGCGAGTTCGGCGCGATGAACGACGCCTGGGATGCCTGGGTGGTGCCGGGAAGGCCCCCAGCTCGTGCCGCCACCGAGGCCAAGCTGGCACGGCCCGAATTCAAGGTGGAGATCATGGTGACCGCGGCGATTCCGGAGGCGTGAAATGATCCATCTTATCGCCAAGGAGTTGGCGCGAACCCCGGACGGGTGGGTGGAAGAGGAGCGGGTCATTGTCATCCCTGAATGGACGTGTCGAGAGGATCTCGCATGACCACTTCACGCTGTGGTTTCTTCTGGCATGAACGTTGCTTCTGGCATGACCCCGGCGCCATCGGGGTATTCTCGGCCCCCGGTGAGTTCCTTCAGCCGCAGCCGGCCTCGGAAAGTCCCGAGAGCAAGCGGCGCCTCAAGAATCTGCTCGAAGTCTCGGGGCTGATCGATGAGCTGGTGGTGCGCAAGCCGCTGCCAGCGACACGTGAAGACCTGGAGTACTTCCACACCGAGCGCTATCTGGATGCCCTGGAGGCCGGCGACGCCGGGCGTGGTGGCGATGCGGGCGACTGCGCCCCCTATATGCCAGGCAGTCTGGCCGCCGCGCGACAGTCGGCGGGGCTGGCCATCGCCGCGGTCGAGGCCGTCGCCACCGGTGAGCTCGACCAGGCCTATGTCCTGTGTCGCCCTCCGGGGCATCATGCCGAGGCCGACCGTGGGCGGGGCTTCTGTCTGCTGGGAAATATTCCGGTGGCGGTAAAACGGGCGCGAGCCTTGGGCCAGATAGGACGCGTGGCGATCTTCGATTGGGATGTGCATCATGGCAACGGCCAGCAGGCGGCGTTCTACGCCGATCCCGAGGTGTTGACGGTCTCCATACACCAGGCGGGCAACTACCCGCTGGATACCGGCACCTTCGAGGAGCAGGGGGAGGGAGCCGGCCTGGGGGCCTGTCTCAATCTGCCGTTGCCGCCCGGCTCGGGTCTCGGTGCCTACGACTATGCCATGGAGTCGGTGGTGCTGCCCGCCATCGAGGCCTTCGCGCCCGAACTGATCGTGGTGGCCTGTGGTTATGACGCCTGCGCCAAGGATCCCCTCGGCAAGATGCTGCTCAACAGCACCGCCTTTGCCCGGATGACCACCTCACTCAAGAGACTGGCCGCACGTCTCTGTGAAGGGCGTCTGGTGATGATCCATGAGGGTGGCTACTCCGAGGGCTATGTGCCGCTATGCGGCCACGCGACTATTCAGGCCCTGGCCGATAGTCACATCTCGGTAAATGATCCCCAGGCCGAGGAGATCGCCGCCTGGGCCTATCAGGACCTGCAGCCCCATCAGCGTGAGCTGATTGACGGCTGGCGCTCCGCCTGGACGGCAGAGGGCCGACTCTGATCGCTAACGACAAGGAATGGCATGACAATGACACCTCTTCATGATCGCGATGGCTGGCTCTGGCATGACGCTGAATGGCTGGCCTGGCGCGACGCCCACACCCATCTGCTGACCCATAGCCTGCACTACGGCATGGGGTGCTTCGAGGGGGTGCGCGCGTATGCAGGTCCCAGGGGGACCCATCTGTTTCGTGTGGTGGAGCATACCCGCCGGCTGCTGGATAGTGCCCACGCCCTGGATATACCGTTATCTTACAGCGCAGAGACCCTGATCGAGGCTCAGCGGCAGTGTTTGGAACGCAATGGTCTGGCCAATGCCTATCTCAAACCAACGATCTACCTCGGGGCTGAGGGGCTGGGGCTTCGGGCGCAGGGGCTCACCACCCATGTGATGATCCCCGCCTGGGACTTGGGTGACTATATCTCGCCCGAGGCGGCCTCGATCGGGTTGCGTGCATTGACCTCATCCTGGGCGCGTCATCACGTCAATATCAGCATGTGCCGGGCCAAGACCAACGGCCACTACGTCAACTCGATGCTGGCACTCAACACTGCCGTGAAGGCCGGCTTCGATGAGACGATCATGCTCGACCCCGAGGGCTATGTCGCCGAGGCTTCGGCGGCCAACGTCTTTCTGTTGCGCGATGGTGTGCTGCATACTCCGGAGGTGACCTCCTGTCTGCAGGGCATCACCCGGGATAGCGTGATTTGCCTGGCCCGAGAGGTACTGGGCATCGAGGTGCAGGAGCGTCGAATCACCCGTGACGAGCTGTATATCGCCGATGAAGCCTTCGTGACCGGTACCGCGGCGGAGATCCTGCCGCTGCGCGAACTGGATGGTCGCCATATCGGTGCTCGAGCAGGGGCACCGGCCGTCGATAAGCCAATCGCAAAGGACTCGCTGACCGCACGACTCCAGCATCTCTATCGCGATGTTACCCGGGCAGAGCCGGGGCCTGCCACGGAGGCCTTTGGCGAGTGGCTGACGCCTGCATGATGTAGGCATAGGGCGTTAAGCTCGGTGGAGATGGACCATGATAGCCTGGCGGCAGGTCGAAGGGAGATCGCATGTCGCTGCTGATCAATCTCGCATTGAGTCTGGTGCTGCTGATGTTGTCATCATGGGGCAGCCTGGCGCTGTTGCACCGCTTTCCGGCAGCCGCACGCTGGCGACGGATTGCCGCCTTGGCGTGGCTACTGCTGGGTGGGGTGTGGCTGGGTTGGTTATGGCAGGGGAGCCGCCTCGGGGCAGTGCTGGGCATGGGGCTCAGCATGCTCATCCTGCTGTGCTGGTGGTGGCGTCTGCTCCCCGAGAGCGATCTGGACTGGGCGGATGATGTACGCTTCCTGGCCACGGGCCGCCAGCTCGGCCAACGGTTGGTACTTGATCATGTGCGCTGCTTCGACTGGTACCGTCACGACGCGGCATCGGTTGCATGGCAGCGGCGGGAGTATGACCTTCAGCGCCTGGGGACCCTGGACCTGTTCGTTTCCAGCTGGGGGCGACCGGGCATCGCCCATGTGCTGCTCTCCTTCGGCTTCGATAATGGCCAGGGTGTTGTCGACGATTTCGTGACCTTCTCGGTCGAGGTGCGTCGCGAGCGCCATGAGCCTTTCTCGGAGATCGGTGGCTTCTTCAAGCAGTATGAGCTGGCGATCATCGCCGCCGATGAGCGTGATGCGATTCGCCTGCGCAGCAATCTGCGTGGAGAAACGGTAACCCTCTATCGGGTGCTGCTCGGGCGGCGCGAGTGCCGCGAGCTGCTGCTGGCCCTGGTGGAGCAGGCCAACCAGCTGGCGCGCGAGCCGCGCTTCTATCACACCGTTACCGCCAACTGCAGCACCCTGGTGTACGCGCTGATACGCCGCATCGTCGAGGCGTTGCCGCTGGATCATCGTCTGCTGCTGACTGGTCGATTGCCCGGCTATGTCCACGATCATGGTGGCCTGCTGCCTGGCCACTCCTTGAGCGAGCTCGAGCGTCGCGGTGATATTACCGAGCGGGCCCTGACGGCCCATGATGATCATGACTTCTCACGACGCATCCGCGCCGGTGTGCCAGGGTGGTCGGCGAGTGGTCGCAGGCCGACGTTGAAAAATAGAGGAGGAGATCGGATCGAGTAACGGCAGTGCCTAACGGCTTCTGATAAAATTCTGCGCCGTTTCGTCTCAATCCAACTCCTTCTTCGGGAAACTCAGCCATGAATGCGGTAATCATTGCGGTGCTGGTGATGGTCGGACTGTCACTGGCACGTGTCTCGGTCGTCTTTGCGCTGGTGGTCGGGGCGCTGGTGGGCGGCCTGATCGGGGGGCTCTCCGTCGAGGAGACCCTGGGCGCCTTCAACGACGGTGTGGGGGGCGGTGCCAAGGTGGCCCTGGCCTATGCCACCCTGGGTGCCTTTGCCGTCGCGATCTCACGCTCGGGCCTACCCGATCTGCTGGCCAGGCGCCTTATCTCCCTGCTCGGTCAGGAGGCCACGGCAAGCCGCCAGGCGGTGGTCAAATACCTGCTGATCGGGTCGGTACTGCTGGTGGCCATCTCCTCCCAGAACCTGATTCCGGTACATATCGCCTTTATTCCTATCCTGATTCCGCCGCTGCTCAAGGTGATGAATCAGCTGCGTCTCGATCGCCGCGCCGTGGCCTGTGCCCTGACCTTCGGCCTCACGGCGCCCTATATGCTGCTGCCGGTGGGCTTCGGGGCGATCTTCCTCAACGATATCCTGTTGGCCAACATCAACCAGGCCGGTGAGGCGTTGGGACTCGAGATAAGTCGCGGCATGGTGCCCCTGGCCATGGGCGTGCCGGTGGGGGGCATGGCCCTGGGCCTGCTGATTGCGGTATTCCTCAGCTATCGCCGTCCGCGTGACTATGCCGATGCGGACGTGGCGACCACCAATGTGCCGCATCATCATCCCGAGACGCATCATGAGCCGCATACCATGGGGCTGGTGATGTCGGTGGTGGCCATCGTGGCGGCCCTGGGCATCCAGCTCTGGACCGGCTCCATGATCCTCGGCGGGCTGGTGGGTTTCGCGCTGCTCTCGGTGGGCGGGATCTTCAAGTGGCGTGAGGCCGACGATCTCTTTACCAGCGGCATGCGCATGATGGCGCTGATCGGCTTCATCATGATTTCGGCGTCGGGCTTTGCCTCGGTCATGACCGCTACCGGGCATATCGAGACCCTGGTGCACTCCAGCGTCGAGGTGATCGGTGACAATCGCGGCCTGGCCGCGCTGCTGATGCTGCTGGTCGGGCTGTTTATCACCCTGGGGATCGGCTCGTCGTTCTCCACGATCCCGATCATCGCCGCCATCTTCGTGCCGTTGGCGGTGCAGTTCGGCTTCTCCCCACTGGCCACCGTGGCGCTGGTGGGGACGGCGGCGGCGCTGGGCGATGCCGGGTCACCGGCATCCGACTCCACGCTGGGGCCGACCTCGGGTCTGAATGTGGATCGCCAGCATGACCATATCTGGGATAGCGTGGTGCCGACCTTCGTCCACTACAATATTCCGCTGATCGGCTTCGGCTGGCTGGCTGCCATGACACTCTAGGCATCTGCCTGCCAGGGAGTGATCTTCGACGGCGACCTTCGGGTCGCCGTTGTGCTTGTGCGCCAGTGCTTCATGGTGATCATTTCCGGGGCAGGTGGCGCTCGAACGACGCCAGCAGGCCACGCAGCAGTGAGAGTTCGCGTCGCGAGGGCTGAGCGCGGGCGAATAGCGTATGCAGGTGAGCCTCGGTATGGGCATGGGGCTGGGTGATGAACCCGCTGCGGTGCATCACCTGGCTCAGGTGCTCATGGAAATACGCGAGCTGTTTGCGACTCGGCTGGCGCTCTTCGGCGGGCAGAGTCGGACGGTAGCCGCTATCTGGGCGCCTCCGCCAGGCCGTAAATGCCTCGTAGGCGAGCACCTGTACCGCTTGGGAGAGGTTGAGGATGCCGTAGTCGGGATTGGCGGGGATGCTGACCTGGTGGCTGCACAGGGCGATCTCGTCGTTGGTGAGGCCGAAGCGTTCGCGCCCGAACACCAGGGCCACCGGGTCGTGGGCGGCATGTTCCACCAGCTCGCGGGCCATGGCGTCGGGTTCATCGAAGTGGGGCAGCGGCAGGCTGCGCAGTCGCGCACTCGCTCCCACCACCTGTACGCAGTCGCTGACGGCCTCCGCCAGTGAATCGACGACCCTGGCATCCTCCACCAGGTCTTCGGCCCCGGCGGCGAGCCGGGTAGCCTCGGGGTCTGGAAACTGGCGCGGATTGACCAGCACCAGCTCACTCAGCCCCATGGTCTTCATGGCCCGTGCGGCGGCGCCGATATTGCCGGGATGGAAGGTCTGGACAAGGATAATTCGGATATTCGATAGCATGGGCAGGGTCGGGCGTTCCGTGAGTGTGGCGGTATCTTACCGGGGCTTCGGTCAGCTACAAGAGGCAAGCAACCAGGTACCCCCTTGGCGCCTTCGCTGCGGGTAGCGCACGATTATGCTCCTTGCTCCCGACGTAAAAGACCCCACCGGCTCTCACCGGCGGGGTCCGTCTCAGGGCTTGCCCGGAAGGGCAGTGCCTGGGGCAGGGTAGGGCAGGCTTACATCATGCCGCCCATGCCACCCATGCCACCCATGCCGCCCATGTCCGGAGCAGCGTCCTTATCGTCCGGATCGTCGGCGATCATGCACTCGGTGGTGATCATCAGACCGGCCACGGAGCCCGCGGACTGCAGGGCAGAGCGGGTGACCTTGGCCGGGTCCAGCACACCCATTTCGAACAGGTCGCCGAACTCGCCGGTCTGGGCGTTGTAGCCGAAGTTGCCTTCGCCGTCCTTGACGCGGTTCAGGATGACGGAAGCCTCCTGGCCGGCGTTGGTGACGATCTGGCGCAGCGGGGCCTCCATGGCACGCACGGCGATGGCGATACCGTGGGTCTGGTCCTCGTTGTCACCCTTGAGGCCGGCGACCTTGGTCAGCACGCGCACCAGGGCGGTACCGCCTCCGGGCACCACGCCTTCCTCGACGGCGGCGCGGGTGGAGTGCAGGGCGTCTTCGACGCGCGCCTTCTTCTCCTTCATCTCCACTTCGGTGGCGGCACCGACGCGGATGACGGCAACACCGCCGGCCAGCTTGGCGACGCGCTCCTGGAGCTTCTCGCGATCGTAGTCGGAGGAGGTCTCCTCGATCTGGGCGCGGATCTGGCTGACGCGAGCCTCGATGTCACCATCCTGGCCGGCGCCATCGATGATGGTGGTGTTCTCCTTGGACATGGTCACGCGCTTGGCGGTGCCCAGGTGGTCCAGGGTAGCCTGCTCGAGGTCCAGACCCACTTCCTCGGAGATCACGGTGCCACCGGTCAGGATGGCGATGTCCTGCAGCATGGCCTTGCGACGGTCACCGAAGCCCGGGGCCTTGGCGGCCGCGACCTTGACGATGCCACGCATGGTGTTGACCACCAGGGTAGCCAGCGCTTCGCCTTCGATGTCCTCGGCGATGATCACCAGCGGCTTGCCAGCCTTGGCCACGGACTCGAGAGTCGGCAGCAGCTCGCGGATGTTGGAGATCTTCTTGTCCACCAGCAGGATGAACGGATCTTCCAGCTCGACCGCCATGGTGTCCTGGTTGGTCACGAAGTAGGGCGACAGGTAGCCACGGTCGAACTGCATGCCTTCCACGACATCCAGCTCGTCCTCGAAGCCACGGCCTTCGTCGACGGTGATGACGCCTTCCTTGCCGACCTTCTCCATCGCTTCGGCGATGATCTCACCGATGCGCTTGTCGCCGTTGGCGGAGATGGTGCCAACCTGAGCGATGGCGTTGGTGTCGGTGCAGGGCACGGCCAGCTCACCGATCTCCTTGACGGCGGCGGCGACGGCCTGGTCGATGCCGCGCTTGAGATCCATCGGGTTCATCCCGGCGATCACGCCCTTCAGACCCTCGGTCACGATGGACTGGGCCAGAACGGTAGCGGTGGTGGTGCCGTCACCGGCGACATCGGAGGTCTTGGAAGCGACTTCCTTGACCATCTGTGCGCCCATGTTCTCGAACTTGTCCTTGAGCTCGATCTCCTTGGCTACGGAAACGCCGTCCTTGGTGACGGTCGGCGCGCCGAAGGACTTCTCGAGCACCACGTTGCGGCCCTTCGGGCCCAGAGTGGCCTTGACGGCGTTGGCCAGGGTGTCGACACCCTTGGCCATGCGGGTGCGTGCATCGCTGGAGAACTTGACTTGTTTCGCTGCCATTTTCGTATGCTTCCTGTGAGTTCGTGAACGTCAGTCAGTATCGAGTGTTGTGGCGGTCGAGACTCAGCCTTCGACCACGGCCAGGATGTCGGACTCGCTCATGATCAGGACTTCCTCGCCGTCGACCTTCTGCTTCTCGACGCCAAAGCCATCCTTGAAGATCACGGTGTCGCCAACCTTGACGTCGAGTGCGCGGACGTCACCGTTGTCGAGGATCCGGCCATTACCGACGGCGAGTACCTCGCCACGAGTCGGCTTTTCCTGGGCGCTGCCCGGGAGCACGATGCCGCCAGCAGTCTTCTGTTCTTCCTCAACGCGACGAATGATGACGCGATCGTGCAAGGGACGGATGTTCATTGCTCACGTTCTCCTGATGGTGTGTATGCCGGTGAACCGGCGGTTTGCATCATGACCTCGCCACCGAGGCAGCGAGGGGAGGCGTCGGGCGCCTTCCGTGTAAATGGCGCGGATGCCGCGCCGAAACCTGTTGCTGTCGAGTAAGTGGGGCCCGTCCAAGGGGATTCAAGGCCCGTCGATAAATTTTTTTGCCGCACCCACCCGATCAGCGGCGGCGCTCATCACGAGAGATGAACTCACCCTCGATGGCACCGTCGTCGTCCTGTGAGGAGTAGGCCTTGGCACCACGCCGATGACGTCCCTCGTCGGCCTGGGACCAGTCATCTCGAGGTCCCGCAGCATGACCGGACGAGGCGTGGCTGCTCGCGGAGGAAAAACCCCCGCC
The DNA here is from genome assembly GCF_009901955.1 of Halomonas icarae. GTDB lineage: Bacteria > Pseudomonadota > Gammaproteobacteria > Pseudomonadales > Halomonadaceae > Halomonas > Halomonas icarae. The sequence goes on from NZ_WUTS01000001.1 coordinate 850,587, forward strand.
GTGCATATGAAATCCCTGGGTGCGGATACCCAGCCATGCCAGCAGCTTGCCCATCAGGCGGCGGGCATCGGGAATCAGACACATGAAACCCAGGGCGTCGGAGATGAACCCCGGCGCCATCAGCAGGGCGCCACCGAAGATCAGGGCGGCCCCCGTCAGCAGTTCGCCGGAGGGGACCTCACCGCGCTCGAGGCGTTCTAGAGCCCGGGCAAAGGTGGCGGCGCCTTCACGGCGAATAAGATGCAGGCCGACAAAGCCGGTTGCCAGGACCAGCAGCACAGTGGCGAGCAGCCCGATCTGGCCGCCTACCGAAAACAGGACCACGAAGTCGAGCAGGGCAAATAGCGTGAAGATCAGAAGAAAAGGCATGTGGCCTCCCGTGGTGGAGATGAAGCAGACATGGGGGCGCAAACCTGGAAATCAAGCGTTGAACGCCGTCGCTGGCGATCCGCCGCTCGAGACGAGAGTCTGGATAGGTGAAATGGACGGGAGAAATGGACAGATGAAATAAGCCGGGATGCAGTGCGTGCAGCTTTGGTACAGTGTATTTCGATCAACCGCTTACAAAGAGGATGCATGATGCAACTGGAGAACGCCGTGATCGCCATCACCGGTGGCGCCCGTGGGCTGGGGCTCGCCATGGCGGCGACCCTGGGCAGCCGTGGTGCTCGCCTGGCCCTGCTGGATACCGATGCCGCCAGCCTGGATGATGCCGTCTCGAGTCTTCACCAGTCCGGTGTCGAGGCGCGGGCCTTCGTGACCAATGTGGCCGATGAAGCCTCGGTCACGCAGGCCTTTGCCGATATTGCTGCCTCCTTGGGCCCGGTCAGCGGTCTGATCAACAATGCCGGCATACTGCGTGATGCGCTGTTGATCAAGCCTCGGGAGGGAAGGGTCGAGAAGCGCATGTCGCTCGATCAGTGGCAGTCGGTGGTCGACGTCAATCTAACCGGTGTCTTTTTGTGCGGCCGCGAAGCGGCGACGCAGATGGTCGAGGCCGGTCAGGAGGGGGTGATCGTCAATATTTCAAGCATCTCGCGGGCCGGCAACATGGGGCAGAGCAACTATGCGGCGTGCAAGGCAGGGGTGGTAGCGCTCACCACCACCTGGGCCCAGGAACTGGCGCGCCATGGCATTCGCGTGGGCGCCGTCGCGCCGGGCTTTATCGAAACCGAAATGACCGCGTCAATGCGTCAGGATATGCTCGACAAGCTGACTGCAGGCGTTCCACTCAAGCGCCTCGGTGAACCGGATAATATCGCCCAGAGCGCGCTGTTCATCTTCGAGAATGACTACTTTAGCGGCCGCGTAATCGAGTGTGACGGAGGCCTGCGGCTGTAATCAGAGTCCATCGTGCCCTCTAATCAGAGTCCATCGTGCCATAGCCGGCAATGGTACGATGGACGGCCGATTGACTGGCCATCCATCGTTATCAGTGCTCTTGTCTAGTCATCCAGGTTTTGGTGTTAGAAGGTTATCTGATCCTCCAGGTTGGCTACGGTGCCATCACCGATGCCGCTGACTCGTGTCAGATCCTGGGCGCTCTCGAAGGGTCCGTTGGTTTCGCGATCCTCGATAATGGCGGCGGCCTTGCTGGGTCCGATGCCAGGCAGCTCGGTCAACAGTTCGGCGCTGGCCGTGTTGATATTGATCGGCTCTACCTCCTGAGCCACGGCGCCAAGCGGCGTGAGACCCAGCAGAAGGGCGACGAGACAGGCCCCGAACAGGGCGTGAAACCTGAATTTCATGGCATTTCTCCCTTGTTGGCATCGCAACCTCCGCCGATGCCTGTTTAAGGCTAGCCATGGGGTGCATGGATTCCCTGAGGCCTTTTGCTCAGTTGCACGTAGTACAGAACGCCATTGAACCCGACGCGTTGTCCTGCATGTCTCAAGAATATCGTCGGATTCATATCAATGAACTTGCACGGTTCATGTTCAATATGGCTGGTATACTCTGCCGTCGATTTCCTCTTGCCAGGAGCCTGTTTCGTGTCTACCGATTCCCCACTGATCATCGCCCTCGATTACCCCTCGCTGGATGCTGCCCTGTGTATGGCGGACCGCCTCGATCCGGCGCGCTGCCGTCTCAAGGTTGGCAAGGAGCTGTTTACGCGCAGTGGTCCCGACGTGCTTGATGCATTGCATGGCCGTGGATTCGAGGTGTTTCTCGACCTCAAGTTTCACGATATTCCCAACACCGTGGCCGGTGCCGTAGAGGCGGCGGCGGAGCAGGGCGTATGGATGGTCAATGTGCATGCCTCAGGCGGGCGGCGCATGATGGAGGCGGCTCGGGACCGGCTGGAGCGCCAGGCCTTGAGCACACGGCTGATCGCGGTGACCGTGCTGACCAGCATGATGGTCGAGGATCTGGCCGAGGTGGGGGTGTCGGTGCCCCCCGCCGAGCAGGTCGAGCGCCTGGCGCTGCTGGCCCAGGAGAGCGGAATGCACGGTGTGGTCTGTTCGGCTCAGGAGTCGGCCCGCCTAAACGCGCTGTGCGGCGATGATTTCCTCAAGGTGACGCCGGGGATTCGGCCAAGCTTCGCTCAGGTCGGCGACCAGAAGCGGGTGATGACGCCGCGTGATGCCATGGCCGCTGGCAGCACTCACCTGGTGGTGGGGCGCCCAGTCACTCAGGCGCCAGAGCCCATGGAGGCTCTCGCCGCCATTGAGGCAGAGCTCGCCTGAGACGAGTCGCTACTCACCTTCAATCCCGGTGATCGGCCGGATCGTCCCCCAGTGGCGGCAGCGGGGGCATTGCCAGTGCAGCTGGTCGCCGCTGAAGCCACAGCGCCGGCAGCGATGGCGAGGCAGCTTTGCGAGCAGCGTAGTGGTGTGCTGTTGCAGCAGTGCCAGCTGTTTCAGTGCCGTGCTGCTACCGTGTTGGCGATAGAGGTCGATCAGGTAATCGAGGGCGCCCAGGCTCGTTTCGCGATTGAGCTGCGTGCTGACAAGGTCGATGGCGGCCTCGGTGCCTCGGTGATGGCGAAGGGTCTCGGCCAGCAGAATGATGACGCTGGTATAGGGCGTTTTTTCCAACAGCCTTTGAAGGTGTGCGATCAGCCCCTCCTCGTCGTCGAGTAGTCGGTAGGCGTTGGCCAGAGGCTCGAGCAGGGAGGGGATAAAGGCCGAGTCCTGTTGGGGAATCCGCGACAGCAGGGTAATTTCCTGTCGATAGTGCCCGGTATCGTGCTCCAGGGCGGCCAGCAGCAGGTTGGCGCGCACGCATTTCGGATCGATATTAAGGGCCTGCTTGAGATGGCGACGCGCCAGCACTGGGCTGGCATTGCCGCGTTCCTCTTCGGCCTGCTGGCAGAGCCAGTGCGCCGCGGTGCGGCGTAGCTCCTGGCTGTCGCGGAGTAGCTGTGGAGTGATAACCGCGAAGGCTTCCGACCACTCACCCTGGCGCTCGAAGAGGTCGCCCAGCAGTCGGCGTGCCGAGCGTGTCAGCTCGGCGTCCTGAGAGTCACGCAGGAGTCCCTTGAGGAGGCGCTCGGCGCGATCCAGCAGGCCCAGGGAGAGGAAGTCACGGGCCAGCTCCAGTTGCACACGCTCGCCTTGACTGCCTGTCAGGCTAGGGCGAGCGAGAAGATTCTGGTGGATCTTCATCGCTCGGTCGGCCTCACCTCGACTACGGAAGAGGTTGCCGAGAGTAATATGGGTGTCGATGGTCTCGCTGTTGACCTCCAGCGCCCCAACGAAGGTTTCGATGGCGCGGTCCTGCTGGTCGTTGAGCAGGTAGTTGAGGCCCACGAAGTAATCCCGCGCCAGTCCTTGAGGAGGCGCGGGATTGATGGACTTGCGGCGTTCGCGACGTCCCAGCCACCAGCCGGTGGCGACGGCTGCCAACAGGAGGGTCAGCAGCAGCACATCGGGCATATCAGGCGAGTTCCTTCAACTCCCGAGTCTCCTTGAGCTCCTGAACGCGCAGCTTGTCGAGCTCCTTGCGCTGTTGCTGGTTATGGCGTTGGGCGCGAGTCAGTAGCGCCCTCAGGCGCAGGTAGACACCGCTCATCGCCAGCATGCCGAGCAGCACACCCACAGCCAGTGAGGCCAGCAGCCATACCGATAACGAGGCGGGCGGCAGTTCAAGCCAGATCAGATTGAGCGGCAGAGCCTCACTGTTATTGACCGCGAACAGGATGCCGACCAGTAGAACCGCCAGCAGGATGATGGCCAGGATCAGGCCTTTGAGCCAACGCATGCGAAGTATCCCCTGTAGATGTAAGAATTGGGCCCTGAGAGCGCTGTGCCGGGTTTAGTAGCCCAGCTCGCGGCTGGCGTCCACCTGCTCGCGCAGCTCCTTGCCGGGTTTAAAGTGTGGCACGAACTTGCCGTCCAGCGCGACCGGTTCGCCGGTCTTGGGATTACGTCCGACGCGCGGTTCGCGGTAGTGCAGTGAAAAGCTGCCGAAGCCACGTATCTCGACGCGCCCCCCGGCTGCCAGCGTTTCGGTGATGTCGTCGAGAATCAGCCGAACCGCCGATTCCACTTCCTTGAGCGACAGCTCGGGCTGACGCATGGCGATCTGTTCGATCAGCTCGGACTTGGTCATCTTCGATCTCCATTGGCGGCGCGGCTGTTATTTTCCTCCAAGCATACTCGGCAAAGCGAGACAAAACAACGCACTACGCCCATGGGTAGAGTCCCGCATCCCTGACCGGCGTCAGCTGTGCCGAGGCGCGGCCTCGGGTATACTGTCCAGACATCCCCAAGGCAAAGTCGAGGTCGACCTTGAACGAACCATCAAGCCCCGAGGCGGCACAGCGCAAGCGACTCTATTGGCACTCGCGTCGCGGCATGTGGGAGCTGGATCTGCTGCTGGTACCCTTCCTGGAACAGCGCTATGACGCCCTCGATTCCGCCGACCAGGCGGCCTTCCGTGAGCTGATCGACGAGGAGGATCAGGACCTGTTCCTGTGGCTGATGCGTCGCGAGCTGCCTCAGGAGCCGGTGCGTCGACGTATCGTCCAGATGATCATCGAGCATGCCGAGAGCGCCGATAGCGTGTCGCATCGACCGGTCTAGGCTGGCGTTGCTGGCGCATCTCCTGCCGACCGCTGCAGTGGTCGGCCTCCTCGCCAGCGTGCTGCCTCCGTGGTTGTGGTTGCCGGTTGCCCTCTGCCTGGTCGTCATCACGGTAGGGGTTGTGCGTCACCACCCCCGAGGTGAGTTGAGTGCGCAGGCGCTGCCCGGCGGGGAGGTGCAGTGGCGATGGCTGGAAGCCGGGGTGTCCGTCCCGCAGCCGGTCAGGCTGCACTGCGACTATCTGGGTCCCTGGCTGATCGGGCTTAGACTGAATGGCCGACGGCTGTGGCTATGGCCGGACAGCTGTTCGTCATTTGATCATCGAGAGTTACGCCGCTTCCTGATCCGTCACTAGGCCACTCCAGGCCGGGGGCACGAGATGGGGGCGCGACTCACGAAGGGGGCGCGTACATACACGTGCCCCACGCCCCCACCGGACTGCTTAGCCGAGTTCGGCCAGTCGTACCCGCGAGGGGCGAGGATGATGGTCGGCGTGATGTGGGCAGTCCGGGTTGTAATGCAGGCCTCGGGACTCGCGCCGTCTCTGGGCGCTGGCCACGGTCAAGCGTGCCAGGCGCAGCGCGTGCCACAGGCTCGAGAGCTCGATGCCCGGCTGGCCATGCTGCCGGATGACCGGTGAGACCTCCTGCTGTAACTCGGCCAGCGCTTCGGCGGCCTTGAGCAGCTCGGTGTCGTGGCGGACGATGGCCACTCGGGCGCTCATCAGGACGCGCATTCGCTCGCGCCATTCGGCGAGTTGGACCGGTGGTGGCGTGGCCTCGATGACGGTCGAGCGGTTGACGGCGTCCGTGTGAGGCGCGCGAGACGCATCACGCAGAGCGACGGCGCAGCTGCGTGCATACACAAGGCACTCCAGTAATGAGTTGCTGGCCATGCGGTTGGCGCCGTGCAGGCCTGTGCAGGCGACTTCCCCTATTGCATAAAGGTGCTCGATATCACTGGCACCGTAGCGATCCGTGGCCACGCCACCGCAGCTGTAGTGGGCCGCCGGAACCACCGGGATCGGAGCGTTCACGATATCGATGCCGCGCTCGGCGCAGTGGCGGTGGATGGTGGGGAAGTGCTCGCGGATCGCCGCTTCGCCCAGATGCCGAATGTCCAGGAAGACATGGTCGCTGGCGGTGCGCTGCATCTCGCTGTCGATGGCTCGAGCCACCACGTCTCGTGGGGCCAGTTCGGCGCGTGAGTCGATACCCGGCATGAAGCGCTCACCATGAATATTGAGCAGTTTCCCGCCCTCGCCGCGTACCGCCTCGCTGATCAGGAAGGGCGCCCCCTCCGGATCATGCAGGCAGGTTGGGTGAAATTGCTGGAACTCCAGGTTCATCAGCGTTGCGCCCAGCTCGGCGGCCATCAGCATGCCTTCGCCACTGGCCGGCATGGGGCTGGTGGTGTATCGATAGAGACCACTGGCGCCGCCGGTGGCCAGTACGGTGTCGTGAGCCGACAGGTCGAGCCGCCGCCCGGCGCTGTTCAGGCAGCGCGCGCCGCGGCAGCGGCCGGCGCTATCCTGGAGCAGTCCGACAGCGGTGAGGTCGTCGCGAACCTGGATTCGGGGGTGTGCCACGACATGAGCCTTGAGGGTGGCCATCACCGCTCGACCGGTAGCATCGGCCGCATGGATAATGCGTCGCGCGCCGTGTCCGCCTTCGCGAGTGAGGTGGTAGGGGTAGTCGGCCCCCGGGCTGGTGTCGCGTGTAAAGGGCACGCCGAGGTTGAGCAGCCACTCGATGGCTTCCGGCCCCTGCTCTACGGTGAAGCGCACTGCAGCCTCATCGCAAAGTCCGTCGCCCGCCACCAGTGTGTCCTGGACATGGGCCTCGAGATTATCGCTAGGGGAGAGAACGGCGGCGATGCCACCCTGGGCCCAGCGGCTGGAGCCGAGGTCGTCACTCGCCGGACGCAGCAGCGTGACGGCGCGTTGATCGGCAATTTCTAAGGCGAGTACCAAGCCGGCGACACCGCCGCCGATGATCAGCACATCATGGTTGCCGTGGGGCATCTTGCGCTCCTCTGTCGGGCGTGGCGGTATGGCGGCGAGCCCACTTTCGCCCGGAGGCGCGACGCAGACGCTGGCTAGGCAGTCGCGTCAGTCCGCCCAGGCGCGTGACCAGCGCCTCGGTCAGCCGGGCCAGTTCACGATTCAGCCACAGGTAGCCACTGGGGCTGAACAGGGCGCGTCCCTCTGGGCTGACCGCGGTGGTGGCCAGTGGGGCGTGACGTTGCAGGTCGAACTGACTGATCTCGACGTCGATGGACTGGCCGGTGCGTACCTGGTAGGCCAGGGTGCCGAGCTCCCTGGAGAGTCGGTGTTGTTCATCGCGTAACCCTTCCATCGCCTCGATACGGTCGTGGCCGGCTCGTGTGTTCCAGTGGGTCTCGAGCAGTAGCTCGATGGTCGAGAGCATGCGTCGCTGTAGGGAGATGACGTCATCCAGCTCGTTTCGACTCAGTCGACGTTCACGATGGATGGCATCGACCAGGCCGCGCTGCTTGACCAGCGCCGAACTGGTCGCCTTGAGCAGGGCCTGGGTGTCAATATCCAGGGCGGCCGTGGCGGTGGTGTGGGCATGAAACAGGCGCGCCAGGCGGTCGAGATTCTCCGCCAGCATGAAACGCAATAGGTCGGTGGCCTTCTGGGGCAGGATCAGCATGGTGGTGGTAATGCCGACCAGGGTGCCAAGCAGTACATTGAAGGCTCGCCACAGGCCCACATCCAGAGCATGGTTGCCGTCGCCGGCCACCAGCAGCAGGCTGATGGCGAACATCAGGCCGCTGTAGCCGTGGCGATTGCCGAAGGTGAGCCAGGTGGCGACACCGATGGCGGTCAGGCTGCCGGCCGGGATCAGCGGCGTCAGGTCGCCGGGGAGCAGGATCAGCAGCAGTCCGCTGGCCGCGCCAAGCAGGGTGCCGAGCAGTCGTTGGCGGCCCTTGTCGAGCACGCCACCGATATGCGGCAGGTTGCCCATTACCATGACGGTGCTCACCAGCGCCCAACCGGAGTGAGGGATCGTCAGAAAATGGGTGAGCAGGAACGAGGCTGTCAGCGCCAGCATGACACGCAGCACGTGCAGTCGGCGACGATAGCGATAGGTGAAGAAGGGGTCGCGCAGGGGCGGCAGGTTCATCGAAGATTGCCCCGCAGGGGGTCTGTCTGGCCCATCAGCGATTGCTTGGTGCCCGGAGCCGGGCTCGAACCGGCACGGTGTCGCCACCGAGGGATTTTAAGTCCCTTGCGTCTACCAATTTCGCCATCCGGGCGGCACGGTGTCGGGCAGTACAGGAGAAATAGGGGAGTGGAGGCTGGAGTCGGAATCGAACCGGCGTACACGGAGTTGCAGTCCGCTGCATGACCACTCTGCCATCCAGCCTCATGAGTCGGGCCATTCCTAAGAATGGAGCGGGAAAGGAGATTCGAACTCCCGACCCTCGCCTTGGCAAGGCGATGCTCTACCACTGAGCTATTCCCGCCTGACTCGAGAACGTATTATACGGATAAGCCGGTGACAGTCAAGCCTTTTCCTCTCTTCCCTACGTTTCCCCTCTTTCCTACATGGAACGCCTGAGATGCGGCCAGGCTGCGCGCAGATAGAGCGCCATCGACCAGAGTGTCAGCACGGCCGCTGCATAGAGAGTCACCACGGCGAGCATGGCAACAGGCGTGCCGGGGGCGAAGGCCAGCAGCAGGAAGATGGCAACCATCTGCAGGGTGGTCTTCAACTTGCCGATCCACGACACCGCCACGCTGCCCCGCTTGCCCATCTCTGCCATCCACTCGCGCAGCGCGGAGATCACGATTTCGCGTCCGATGATTACCAGCGCAGGGAGGGTCAGCCAGACTGCGTCATAGCGCTCGATCATCAGCGCCAGCGCCACCGCCACCATCAGCTTGTCGGCTACCGGGTCGAGGAAGGCGCCGAACGGTGTGGCCTGGTTCCAGCGTCTGGCCAGATAGCCGTCCAGCCAGTCGGTCACCGAGGCCAGGGCGAAGAGCGCGGCCGCCAGGGGCATGCTCCAGGAGAGTGGCAGATAGAACAGCACTACCAGCAGCGGGATGAAAGCGATACGGGCCAGGGTAAGGATATTCGGAATGTTCATCGCGCGAAGCTGTCCTTGCCGGTGAGAGGGGCGTTAAGCGTTGGCGTATTCTATCCCCCTTGGCGAGCATCATCCATGCAGAGCTTGATGGATCGTCTCGGCCAGGGTGGCGCTGATGCCAGGCACACGGGCCAGCTCGTCACGCGTCGCCTGCTTGACCCCCTGCAGTCCGCCGAAGAAGCGCAGCAGCTCGCGCCGGCGCTTGGGGCCCACGCCGGGGATGCCTTCGAGTGTCGAGGTGCGGCGCTGCTTGTCTCGTCGTGTGCGGTGACCGGTGATGGCGAACCGGTGCGACTCATCGCGAATATGCTGAATCAGGTGAAGGGCAGGGGATGAGGGTTCCAGGTTCAGCGTCCTGTCCACGGTTTCCAGGAAGAGTGTTTCCAGACCCGCCTTGCGGGTAGTGCCCTTGGCCACGCCGAGAAGCGCCACGCCGATGACTCCCAGCGACGCCAGTACCTCGCGGGCCATGTTGAGCTGCCCCTTGCCGCCATCCACGACGAGCACATCTGGCGTCTGCCCTTCGCCATCTTTCAGGCGACGAAAGCGACGGGTGAGCGCCTGCTGCATGGCCGCGTAGTCATCACCCGCCGCCACTCCTTCGATATTGAAACGACGATAGTCCGACTTGCGTGGACCGTTTTCGTCAAACACCACGCAGGAGGCGACCGTGGCCTCGCCATGACTGTGACTGATATCGAAGCACTCGAGCCGTGCCGGCGCTTCTGCCATGCCCAGGGCGTCGCGCAGTGCATCGAAACGTTGCGCAAGCTGGTTGTGATTGGCCAGCTGGGCGGCCAGCTGCTGTTCGGCGTTGGTGAGAGCCAGCTCCTTCCACTGGGCGCGATGCCCGCGCACCTGATCGGTCAGCCGCACTCGGCGGCCGGCCTTTTCGGCCAGCGCCTGGACGATCAGCTCGGCGTCCGTAACGGCGTGACTGGTGATCACCTCCCGAGGGATCTCCCGGGCCTGGCCCAGATAGTACTGGCTGATGAAGTCGCCCAGCAGCGCTTCTTCCGGCAGGTCGAGGCCATTGGCGGGGGCGTGATGGCGCGCCCCCAGCAGCCTCCCCTGGCGGATGGCCAGTACCGAGATGCATAGCGCTCCGGGGCGGCTGGCCAGCGCGAAGGCGTCGGCGTCGCCATCGCCGGTATCCACAAACTGGCGTTGCTGCAGTTGCCGCAGCTGCTGGATCTGATCGCGCAGGCGGGCCGCCTCCTCGAAGGCCAGTTCACGGCTGGCGGCTTCCATCGCGGCGGTGAGCTCCCGGGTAACCTGTTCGCTCTTGCCTTCCAGGCACTGCACGGCGTGCTCCAGATCGCGGCGATAGTCGGCCTCGGAGATGTATCCCACGCAGGGTGCGCTGCAGCGATCGATCTGGTACTGCAGGCAGGGTCGCGAGCGGTGGGCGAAGACGCTGTCCTCGCAGTTGCGGATGCGGAATATCTTCTGCATCAGCGAGAGACTGTCGCGCACCGCGTGGCTGCTGGGGTAGGGGCCGAGATAGCACCCGTCATCTCGGCGCTGACGAACCCGCTTGTACTCCAGCGCCGGAAAGGGGTGGCGGTCTGTGACAAAGATGAAGGGGTAGGACTTGTCGTCGCGCAGCAGGATGTTGTAGGGCGGCCGCAGCTCCTTGATCAGGGTCTGCTCGAGCAGCAAGGCCTCTGTCTCGCTGTTGGTCACCGTGACCTGGATATCGGCGATACGCGCTACCAGTGCCTGGGTCTTGGCGTTCAGTGCACCACGGAAATAGCTGGCGAGCCGCGCCTTGAGGCGGCGCGCCTTGCCAATATAGAGCGTCTCGCCGCCCTGGTCGAACATGCGATAGACACCGGGGGCCTCGCTGACGCTGGCCAGGAAGTGGCGATGGTCAAAGGTCATCTGGCGAGGTTACTGCATGGTGGAGAAGCCTTCCACCAACCCATGGCGCAGGCCCAGGTGGGTGAGCTCGACGTCGGACTTGACGCCCAGCTTCTCGAAGATGCGGTAGCGGTAGGTGTTGACCGTCTTGGTGCTGAGAAACAGTCGGTCCGAGATGTCGGCGACCTTCTGGCAGTTGATGATCATCATCGCCACCTGCATCTCCCTGGAGGTGAGCTCATCGAAGGGGTTCTCGGGTGAGTCGATCCGCGACAACACCAGACGCTGGGCGACGTCCGGGCTGACATAACGTTGCCCCTGGAAGACCTCGCGGATGGCACCAACCATCTCCTCGTGCTGGGAGCCCTTGCTGACAAGGCCTCGAGCGCCGGCGTCCAGCAGTCGCTGGGCGAAGCTGTCCTCCAGCCAGGCGGTCAGTACCAGGACACGGGTGTCAGGGAGGGCTCGGGTGATCTTGCGCGTGGCTTCGAGACCACCGATACCTGGCATGCGGATATCCATCAACACCACGTCAGGCTTGAGGCGCCGTGCCTGGGCAATGGCCTCCTCACCACTGGCCGCCTCGCCGATGACCCGCAGGTCCCTCTCGGTGTTCAGCAGGTGAGCAAGACTGGTTCTTATCAGGTGGTGGTCATCGGCAATGAGTACCTTGATCAATTGAATTCGCTCCTGAGCGACTCGACGGCAGCAGACCGGCTCATCGCATGATGTAAGGGTAACCGTTGGCGACTAGCGTGGCATACGTGAAGGAGTAGAGGAAAGACTACTTAGGTTGCTATACAAAGCGACATGCAAATAGAAAAAAAGAGTTGACGGTGGTCTCATGTCACCGTATTATCTGCCCCGTTCTCGCAACGGCGAGACAGCGTGGGGCCTTAGCTCAGCTGGGAGAGCGCAACACTGGCAGTGTTGAGGTCAGCGGTTCGATCCCGCTAGGCTCCACCAACAGGATTCAACGGATTAGCCGTCTGGCGCACTGCGCCAGGCGGCTTTTTCGTGGTCGGTCGTGCGTGGTCGATCAAGGGCTCAATATGGCCCTTGGCGTGGGCTGCGCGCAGGCAGAAACAGATATCCCCCCCCCCCCGGCACGAAGGCCGGGGGGGGCGTGGCTTATAGTCCGATGGCGGAAGAGGTGGAGCGGCGAGGGTCGGCCCCACCGTAATACATCCCGTCCTCGATCAGGATCGACTGGGCGGCACCCATGGCCGATTGCTGGCTGATGGTGTGACCGCGCTCCCTGAGCAGTTCCAGCGTATCGGGACTGAAGCCGGCCTCGGTGCGGATTTCGTCGGGCAGCCACTGATGGTGCATGCGCGGGGCGCTGACCGCCGACTGGATGTTCATGCCGTGATCGATCACGTTCATCAGCACCTGCAGGGTGGTGGTGATGATCCGCGAGCCCCCGGGGCTGCCGGTGATCAGGTAGTTCTTGCCATCACGCTTGACGATGGTCGGGGTCATCGAGGAGAGCATGCGCTTGCCGGGCTCCACCTTGTTGGCCTCGCCGCCGATCAGGCCGTACGCGTTGGGGACGCCGGGCTTGGCCGAGAAGTCATCCATCTCGTTATTGAGCAGAAAGCCGGCGCCGTCGACAACGATGCCCGAGCCATAGCTGAAGTTGATGGTATAGGTGTTGGATACCGCAAGACCGTTGTCATCCACGATGGAAAAGTGGGTGGTCTCGTTGGATTCGTAATCAACCGGATTGCCGGGGGCAATCTCGGCGCTGGGGGTAGCCTGTTCACCGATCTGGGCGCGCAGTTCTGCAGCGTACCCCTTGGAGGTGAGCCCGGCCAGTGGCACATCCACGAAGTCGGTATCGCCGAGGAACTCGGAGCGATCGGCATAGGCGCGCTTCATGGCCTCGGCCATCAAGTGCATGCTATCGGCCGAGCCGAAGCCCATTTCACCGATGGGGTACTCTTCCAGGATGTTGAGCATCTGCACGATATGGGCGCCGCCGGAGGAGGGCGGGCTCATGGCGTAGATATCGTGCCCTCGGTAGGTGCCGTGACTGGGTTCGCGGATCACCGGCTGGTACCCGGCCAGATCTTCTTGCGTGATCAGGCCGTCGTGGCGTTCCATTTCGGCGACGATCAGGCGAGCGGTTTCGCCTTCATAGAACTCCCGCGCCCCCTCCTCGGCGATACGCTTGAGGGTGGCGGCGAGATCGGGCTGCTGGAATAGGTCGCCGACCTGATAGGCGCTGCCGTCCTCCTTGAAGAACTTGGCCATGCTGGCGTCCCAAGCCTCGAATCGGCCGCGGGTATCCTGCAGTCCCTTGACGAAGCGCGGGGGAACGACAAAGCCCTCCTCCGCCAGGCGTATGGCCGGCTCCAGCGCCTCGGCAAGACTCAGGGTGCCGTACTTCTCCAGCGCCATGGCCAGGCCGGCCACGGTGCCAGGCACGCCAGCAGCCAGGTGGGTGAAGCGTGAACGCTCGGTGACCGCTTCGCCGTTCTCATCCTGGAACATGGTCTCGAAGGCCGCTGCCGGTGCGGTCTCTCGGTAGTCGATGGCGATGACTTCATCGCTCTGTTCATCGGAGATCAGCATGAAGCCGCCACCCCCGATATTGCCGGAGCGGGGCTGCGTGACGGCCAGGGCAAAGCCGGCGACTACCGCCGCGTCCACGGCGTTGCCGCCAGCCGCGAGCACATCCCGTGCTACCTCGGAGGCAAGAAAGTGGCTGGTAGCCACCATGCCGTGGGAGCTCTCCTGAGGGTGGAAGCGCTCACCCTCGAGAATGGCTTGTTGTGAGAAGGCGGCTGGAGATGCCAGCAGGCTCGCCGAGAGGAGGGCGATGGTCAGCGCCCGGGGTGCAGGGAACGATAGAGAACGATCGGTCATAGTGTTATTCCTTTTTATAACGATCAGGGGTGCTGCCTCGGGAGGCGGGACGCTATGGCAATCGAGGGCGGCAGCGTCCGGGGTTCCGCCCATTCAGTTAGGTTGGATAGTTCGCTGCTGTCAAACCGGCTAGCGTGATGACGCTGGCCGGCGGTCGTGTCAGGGTGTGGCGTGCCAGAAGGGCTGGCCCAGGGTCGGCGTGCTGGGGCTGGCGGTCTGGCGACGCTCCATCAGGCCGGCGAGATAGGCCTCGCGGCCCGCCTCGATGGCGCGGGCGAAGGCGGCCGACATCTGTGCCGGGCGACGAGCCTTGGCCACGGCGGTGTTGAGCAGCACGCCATCAAAGCCCATCTCCATGGCTTCGGCGGCCTGGGAAGGAGCCCCGAGGCCGGCATCGATGATCAGTGGCACGTCGATGCGCTCGCGCAGGGTGCGCAGGGCGTAACGGTTCATCAGGCCACGTCCGGTCCCGATCGGTGCGCCCCAGGGCATCAGGGCCTGGCAGCCTGCCTCCTGGAGGCGCTGGCATAGCACCAGATCGTCGGTGCAGTAGGGCAGCACCTTGAAGCCCTGCTCGACCAGCTCCCGAGCGGCTTCCAGCAGACCGAAGGGGTCGGGCTGAAGGTTGTAGTCGTCGCCGATGACCTCGACCTTGATCCAGGGTGTGTCGAACAGTTCCCGGGACATCTCGGCGAGCGTGATGGCTTCCCGGGCAGAGCGACAGCCGGCAGTGTTGGGCAGCAGGTGGCAGCCGCTTTCACGCAGAATCTGCCAGAAGGCATCGCCGTCGCCATCGGCGTTACCGCCGCCGGGATTCTGGCGACGCAGCCCCAGGGTCAGCATCGCGCAGTCGGCGGCCTCGATGGCGTCCTGCATCACCTGGGGCGACGGGTAGAGGGCGGTGCCAAGCAGGAAACGGCTGTTGAAGCGCTCTTCATAGAGCACCAGCGCATCGTCATGGGGTGATTGGGTGTGCATTAGCCGCCTCCTACCGGGGCCACGATATCGATACGGTCACCCTCGCCGAGGGTGCGCTCGGGCCAGGTGGAGCGCGGTGCGAAGGCATCGTTGATGGCTACGGCCACGCGACGCTCTCCATACCCCCACGCTTCCAGGGCCTGGGTCAGGGGGGTGCCTTCGGGAAGCCGGGCGGGCTCGCCGTTGAGGCTCAGGGTGATCTCATGCATGGGGTCACTCGCTTTCACGACAGGGTCTCCTGGGGGCGGAGCCGTCCAGTAGGTCGGCGAAGGGGTTGTCACCGTGGCCACGAATCTCGCTCAATAGATGCTCAACCACGGCTGGGGCAAGCAGATAACCGTGGCGAAACAGTCCATTAGCGCTAATCAATCCATCGCTTAGGGTAACCTGGGGCAGGTTGTTGCGAAAGGCGGGGCGCAGGTTGACACCCTGCTCAAGGATGCGTGCCTCGGCGAAGGCCGGTGACAGAGTATAGAGGGCGCTGGAAAGCTCCAGGGAGGATTGCAGCGATATCGGTGAGCGATCTTCGCTCTCGATGGAGGTGGCGCCGATGACGAAGCGTCCATTGGGCTTGGGGACCACATAGAGCTGGTAGCGCGGATGCATCAGGCGCACCGGCCGCGTCAGTGTGATCTCGTTGGTCGTTACATGCAGTGTTTCGCCGCGCACGCCGCGCAGGGTGGGGTGATTGGTCTTGGCGCCATGGCCACGGCAGTCGATCACCAGGTCGAAGTGGTGCGTTCCCGTTGGGGTGGTCACTTCGCCGGGATGCACTTCCACCGGGGTATGGGCATGGCACTCACCGCCAAGCTCGCGTATCGCCCCCAGCAGCCGTGTGAGCAGCTCGCGGTTATCCAGGTGTGCTTCGTCGGCAAGAAACAGGCCGTGGCGGAAGCGAGTCAGATCGGGTTCCAGATGATGTATGCCGCTGCCATCCAGCTCCTGATAGAGGGCGCCTTCTCCCAGGGTGTCGGCAAGGTCACGGCGGAACTGGATCAGCTCGTTGCCATCCTGGGGGTGGGCAACCACCAGGCTGCCGTGCTGGTGCCATAGCTCCGACGCCTGGAGTTCGGCCAGCCATCCGGGCCAGCGATCGAGAGCCATCTGCCCCATCTCATAGACACTGCGCTCGCTGACAACCGTTTCGGCCAGGGGAGCGACCATGCCGGCGGCGGTCCAGGCTGCGGCGGGCGGCGTGTCAAGGTCACCTGCATCGTAGAGGCTGACGGCATAGCCGTCGCGCAGCAGGTGCCAGGCTGTCAGGCGGCCGAGCAGGCCGGCGCCGGCGATGGCGAAGCGGCGTTGTGGGGTGGCGTTCATGAGGCGTGCATCCGGCAGTTGGCAGTGTGGAGATCAGGCTGGATGCAGGGTAGGGACGGGCTGGGGGCACGAACTTGTTCCCTCCGCAGGCATCAACCTGATCAGGTTCAACGGGTTCGGCCATACCGATCTCAGCCCCTTGATACCGCATGACGGTGAGAGGGGCGCCCCGACAAGAGCTGCCAACATAACCAAGAAGGCCCGCCGACGCAATCGAGTGTCGGCGGGCCTCGTGGGGCAGGCGGGATTCAGGCGCAGTCGGCGGCGCCCTCTCCGAACATGTCGAAGAGCAGTTCGCGCCCCATGCCGGTCAGCACGAAGCGGCGCTGATCGTTCCAGGTGGCGGCCTCACTTGACTCGAGGATGCGCTGACAGGCCGACCATTCGTGGCTATCGCTCTTCAGCGTTTCCAGGGCATCGGGATCGAGTCCGCGATGGGGAACGGTGACGGTTTCGAGCACGTGGCCCTGGCGGTAGAGCAGCGCTGCCATGTTGGCGAGGCATTGGCGCAGGCTGCGCTGCATCCCGAAGGTGTCGATTGAAGAGGTAGTCATGCGCCGCGTCTTCCTTGGTGGAAATTGCTGCGGCGCATTATACAACCTTGGTCGGATAAGACCAAGGTCTAGTGGGGGTCACGGCGCGTCGTGGACCTCACCGAGCAGCAGGAATTCGATCAGTGCCTTCTGGGCATGCAGACGGTTGCCGGCCTCTTGCCAGACCACGGCCCGCGGATCGTCGAGCAGGGTCTCGCTGATCTCCTCGCCGCGATGGGCCGGCAGGCAGTGAAGGAACAGCACGTCCTGGTGAGCGCGATCGAGCAGTGCCTCGCTGACCTGAAGGCCGGCGAAGGCCGCCTCACGCTTGGCCTGTTCCTCCTCTTGTCCCATGGAGGCCCAGACATCGGTCGTTACCAGATCGGCGCCGGTCACGGCCTCGACGGGGTCACGCAGCAGGGTGACGCGATCGCCGGCGGCCTCAAGGATATCCTGGCGAGGCTCATAGCCTTCTGGGCAGCAGATGCGCAGCTGGAAGTCGAACTGGCGGGCCGCATTGATCCAGGAGTGGCACATGTTGTTGCCGTCGCCGATCCATACTGCGGTCTTGCCCTGTACGCTGCCGCGGAGCTCGGTCCAGGTCATCACATCGGCGAGCAGCTGACACGGATGATAGTCGTCGGTCAGCGCGTTGATTACCGGCACGCTGCTGGCCTCGGCGAATGCCTCGAGTCCGGCGTGGGAGAAGGTACGGATCATCACGATATCGACCATCTCGGAGAGCACGCGGGCTGTGTCGCCAATGGGCTCGCCCCGGCCGAGCTGGGTGTCGCGTGGAGAGAGGAACAGCGCATGGCCGCCGAAGTGCGCCATGGCGGTCTCGAAGGAGACTCGGGTGCGCGTCGAGGACTTCTCGAAGATCATCGCCATGGTGTGATTCGGGAAGGGAGTGTAGGTGGGCCCTTCCACCTTGAGCGCGTTCTTTATGGTGATGGCGCGCTGAATCATGTTGCTCAGCTCTTCGGGGCTGGCATCCATCAGGGTCAGGAAGTGCCGAGTGGCCATGCGGTGCTCCTCGCAAAAGCGCTCATCCTAGCCAGCCGCCGGGGGATGCGCAACGCGTTATGGATCAGTAGAATGGCTGTCACCAAGACCTACCGCCGGGATCAGGTATTGATCGAGCCGGCATTCACGACCTCTATTGTCCGCTACACCCTTAGGGAGACGCCATGAGCACCACCCTCGAAAACATCCAGCGCCAGATCGGCGAAAACCCGATCCTGATCTACATGAAGGGCACCCCGCAGCTGCCCCAGTGCGGCTTCTCCGCCCAGACGGTGCAGGCGCTGATGGCCTGTGGCGAGCGCTTTGCCTTCGTCAATATTCTGGATAACCCGGATATCCGGGCCGAGCTGCCCAAGTACGCCAACTGGCCCACCTTCCCCCAGCTGTGGGTCGAGGGCGAGCTGGTCGGCGGCTGCGACATCGTGATGGAGATGCACCAGAACGGCGAGCTCGAGACGCTGATCAAGCAAACGGCCGCCAAGCACAAGGATGACGCGTGACCGGGCTTCGCCCGGAGCTGTAAGCCTTAAGCTTGAAGCTGTAAGAAAACCCTCCGAGGCGATGCTTCGGAGGGTTTGATGTTTCAGGGAAGAGGGCCGGTATACTGCTTTTGGC
>NZ_WUTS01000001.1:869033-1213565 GCF_009901955.1 Halomonas icarae
TGCAGCTTGCAGCTTGCAGCTTGCAGCTTGCAGCTTGCAGCTTGCAGCTTGCAGCTTGCAGCTTGCAGCTTGCAGCTTGCAGCTTACGGCGCCTCTTCCATTCCCTGTTCGCGCTGAGTCTGGGCCCAGCCGCCGATCTCCTTGTAGCGATTGACCATGGCGCAGAACAGCTCGGCGGTGCGTTCGGTATCATAGCGAGCCGAATGCGCCTCGCTGTTGTTGAATTCGATGCCGGCGGCCCGGCAGGCCCGGGCCAGTACCGTCTGGCCGTACATCAGGCCGGCCAGGGAGGCGGTATCGAAACTGGAGAAGGGGTGGAAAGGATTGCGCTTGATGCCGCAGCGGTTCACCGCGGCATTGAGGAAGCCGTGATCGAACGCCGAGTTGTGGCCGACCAGGATGGCGCGGGTGCAGCCATGGGCCTTAATCGACTTGCGTATGGGTCGAAAGATCTCGTTGAGCGCCTCGGACTCGTTGACCGCCACCTGGCGACGCAGGGGATCGTCGAGCCGGATGCCGGTAAAGTCCAGTGCCGACTGCTCGATGCTGGCACCCGCAAAGGGCTCCACGTGGAAGGCATAGGTCGACTCGGGGAGCAGGTAACCCTCGGCGTTCATGGTCAGGGTGACCGCGGCGATCTCGAGGATCGCATTGCGCTCGGAATCAAAGCCGCCGGTTTCCATGTCGACCACCACCGGCAGGTAGCTGCGGAATCGCTGTGCCATCAGGTCGCGGGCGATCGCCTCGCTCATGCACCTCTCCTTCGTGTTTGGCATTGATGTCGCGGGCAGGCTGGCCGCGGCCCGGCTCGAATCCGCGCAGTCTAGCAGCTCGCTCCCGCGAGGTCCCGTGGATGGGCGGTATTCGAGGCGAGGTTGGCGCGCTATACTGGCAGGTCTTCGTATTCATCAGAAAGGAGCTCCTCGAATGTCCGATGTCAAGAAGGTGGTGCTGGCCTACTCCGGCGGCCTGGACACCTCCGTAATCGTCAAGTGGTTGCAGGAAACCTACAACTGCGAGGTGGTGACTTTCACCGCTGACATCGGTCAGGGCGAGGAGGTGGAACCGGCGCGTGCCAAGGCTAAGGCACTGGGCGTCAAGGAGATCTACATCGAGGATCTTCGCGAGGAGTTCGTGCGCGACTACGTCTACCCGATGTTCCGTGCCAATACCATCTATGAGGGCGAGTACCTGCTCGGCACCTCCATCGCCCGCCCGCTGATCGCCAAGCGTCTGATCGAAATCGCCAACCAGACTGGCGCCGACGCCATCTCCCACGGCGCCACCGGCAAGGGCAACGACCAGGTGCGCTTCGAGCTCGGTGCCTACGCGCTGAAGCCCGGCGTCAAGGTGATCGCCCCGTGGCGTGAGTGGGACCTGAACTCCCGCGAGAAGCTGATGGCTTACTGCCAGCAGCACGACATCCCGGTGGACTTCGCCGGCCAGAAGAAGAAGTCGCCATACTCCATGGATGCCAACCTGCTGCATATCTCCTACGAGGGGGGCATCCTCGAGGATCCCTGGGCCGAAGCAGAAGAGGACATGTGGCGCTGGAGCGTCTCGCCGGAGGCCGCCCCGGACGAGCCCACCTACGTCGAGCTCACCTTTGACCAAGGCGATATCGTGGCCATTGATGGGGTGCCGATGAAGCCCCATGAGGTGCTCGAGAAGCTCAACAAGATGGGTGGCGATAATGGCATCGGCCGTCTCGATATCGTCGAGAACCGCTATGTCGGCATGAAGTCTCGCGGCTGCTACGAGACGCCCGGAGGCACCATCATGCTCAAGGCACACCGCGCCATCGAGTCGCTGACGCTCGACCGTGAAGAGGCCCACCTCAAGGATGAGCTGATGCCCAAGTATGCCGAGGTCATCTATAACGGCTACTGGTGGAGCCCTGAGCGTCGCATGCTGCAGGCCGCCATCGACGAGACCCAGCGCAATGTCTCGGGTGTGGTTCGCCTCAAGCTCTACAAGGGCAACGTCATCGTCGCCGGTCGCCAGTCCGATCAGTCGCTGTTCGACGAGTCCATCGCGACCTTCGAGGATGATGCCGGCGCCTACGACCAGAAGGATGCCGAAGGTTTCATCAAGCTCAATGCCCTGCGCCTGCGTATTGCCGCCGGCAAGGGGCGCAAGCAGGACTGATGTCGCATTGGGGCGCCTTCGGGCGCTCCAATGCTTTATGTGCCGCAAGGATCGTGGGTACTAGTAGGAGGCTTGTCATGTTCAAGAAGCTTCTTTCGGGGCTGTTGGGTGCTGGCGATGACGATGGCTCTGCGGGCCATGCCCCGGCCGCCGAGCCGGTGGAGCACAACGGCTATCTGATTGTCTCCGAGCCGGCACAGGAGGGTGGCCAATACCGCGTCAGCGGCTGGATCCGTCGGCCGCTGAGCGGGGATGGCGAAGAGGACGAGGATGAGGTGCTCGAGCACCGCTTCGAACGCTCTGATATGGTGCCCGGCCGCGAGGCCTGCGACGAGCTGATGATCAGCAAGGCGCGGCGCTTCATCGACGAGATGGGCGACGGCATGTTCGCTCGCTAGTCCGGTCGAGAGAGTCGTGCGCTTTCTGCATCGCGCCTCACCGTGGCGGGAGCTCTTTGCCGGGGAGACCCTGCCGGATCCCGCCAGCCTGCCTGATCTTGTCGCGCCCCTGCGCGATGCCCTGATCGATCTGGGGTCTCATCCCGACCTGGCCGACGCCCATGCCTGGCAATCCACCCTGGTGGAGGCACTGTTGCGTCTCGATCTGCCTGCCTGGCGGATTTCCCAACTGATCAGCGACCATAACGCCTGGCTTTACCGCCGTGCCGTCCGTCTCGCCGAGGCCGAGATGAAGGGACAGGGGTGGGGCGCGCCGCCGGTGGCGTACTGTGTCGTGGTGCTGGGCTCTGGAGGTCGCCACGAGAGTCTGCTGGCCCCGGATCAGGACAATGCCATGATCATCGATGAGTATCCGGATGCCCGGCATCTCGAGATTGACGGCTATTTCCAGTCGCTGGGCGAGCGCTTCAGCGATCGGCTCGATCGCGCGGGGATTCCGTTGTGCAGTGGTCATGTCATGGCCCGCTGGC
Source organism: Halomonas icarae (assembly GCF_009901955.1). Classification (GTDB taxonomy): domain Bacteria; phylum Pseudomonadota; class Gammaproteobacteria; order Pseudomonadales; family Halomonadaceae; genus Halomonas; species Halomonas icarae. The sequence continues at coordinate 872,110 of NZ_WUTS01000001.1, forward strand.
CGATGTGGCGCAAGCGCCTCTCGGAGTGGCAGCGCCAGCTCGAGATATGGAGCGCCGACCGACGGGTCAAGCGCGTGCAACAGGCCAATATCCTGCTCGACTTCACCCCGGTCTTCGGTGACATGGGCCTCGCCGAGGCGCTGAGCGACTGGGTAGCAACGCGTCTTCCCGCGGCGGGGCTCTTCCTCGACGAGATGGGGGCGCTGTTCGATGAGCAGCCGGTGGCGCTGGATCGCCTCGGCCGGTTGGCCGGGGCGCTGGAAGGGGCACCCCACGAGCGGGCTATCAATCTCAAGCATCAGGCCATTTTGCCACTGGTCGCCGCGGCAAGGCTGATGTCGCTGCGGCACGGTGTGCGCGAAACCGATACCCGGCGGCGGCTCGCAGCGCTGGTCGCCAGGGGCAAGCTGGGGGCCGACAGCTGCCGAGAACTTACCGCCGCCCATGGGCGCTTGCAGGCGCTGCTGCTCCACGAGCAGTGCCACAATCTCGCTGCCGGCCGTGCCGCCGACGGCTGGGTGGATATGACACGCCTCGGCAAGGACCAGCGGATGTTACTGCGCCATGATCTGCAGCAGATACGGGCGCTGCAGCGTCGCGGACGCCGGGGCTAGCCGGGCTCCGGCGGCGCCTCGGGAAGCTCCATGATCAGGCAGGCGCCCCCTAGATGGGGGGCCTCTTCCACCCATAGACGACCACCGAGGTGGGCCACGATCCCGCGGCTGATGGGCAGGCCGAGGCCGCTGCCTCGGGGGCGACCATGACGGCTGTCGGGCGCTGCATCGGCGCGCTGGATCTGGTGGAACTTCTCGAACACGCGCTCGCGCTCCTCCTCGCCGATGCCGGGGCCATTGTCCTCCACCATCAGGCGGTAGTGACGCTTGTGTGGCAGCAGACTGAGTCGTACTCGCGCGTCCTCCTGGTCGGCAAACTTTCCGGCGTTGTCGAGCAGGTTGATGATCACCTGCTCCAGGCGATCCGGGTCGCCGATGACCGGGGCCTGCTCCGGCTCGATCACCACCTCCAGCGCCACTCCCCGGTCCGCCTGCATATGATGCACCGCATCCACGCTGTGACGCACCAGCGCCACCAGGTCGAGAGATTGAGGGTGGAGCGTCAGGCGCCCGCTCTCCAGGCGTGCCAGGTCGAGGATCTCCTCGATCAGTCGTGAGAGTCGCTGGCTCTCCTTGACCACCACATCGAGGAAGTGGACCCGCTTCTCTTCAGGCAGGTTGTCGCTGTCGCGCAGGATCTCGGCGAAGGCGCGGATCGAGGTTAGTGGGGTGCGCAGTTCGTGGCTGACCATGGCGACGAACTCGTCCTTCAGGCGGTCGAGTTCGCGTAGGCGCTCGTTGGCGGCACGCAGCTCCTCGCTGGCCAGGGCCAGTTCACTGGACTTCTGTTCCAGGCGTCGGTTGATCTCCAGGGTCTCGGAAGTGGTATCGAGGATGCTGAGGATCGACTCCAGGTCGAGTGCTTCACCGCGTACCACCGAGTTGATCAACACCCGTGCCGAGGCGTTGCCCAACGCCCCGGAGAGGGCCTGTTCGGCGCGCGCGATCTGGGCCGGGGTGGCCGGCTGTTCGGCATCACTCGTCTGGGGTTCGGTATCGGCGAAGACCCGAGCGGTCGTTCCTGTCCCCAGGTAGCGGTCGAGGAGGGTGCGCAACTCGCCACGGGTGGTCTGGCCGTGCCATAGAGAGGTCTCCAGCAGATTCGGGTGCATGGCCTCGGCAAACAGCGCCGCCTGAGTCTGCTCAAGCGGCGATTGACGACTGAACAGCGAGACCCCGACCAGCAGGCCGAGGTTGGCGGTCAGGCTCCAGAGCAGTGAGTGGGTATAGATGTCCCAACCCTCCAGGCCGAAGAGTGCATAGGGTCGCAGCCAGACAATGCCGAAGGGACCCTGCTCGAGAAAGGTGGCATCGAGCCAGCCGGACTGGGCGAAGCCAGGGATCAGCAGGGTCCAGGCCCAGACCAGCGTGCCGGCGATCAACCCCAGGGCGGCACCACGGTGATGTGCGCCGCGCCAGTACATGCCGATCAGCATGGCGGGGGCGAATTGGCAGGCTGCGGCGAACGAGACCAGGCCGATGGTCACCAGACTGTAGGCGTCGCCGACCAGCGCATGATAGAGGTAGCCCAGCAGCAGTATCAGCACGATTGCCACCCGGCGGATGCCCAGCAGCCAGCCGGCCAGCTCGCCGCTGGCACTGCGGTGCAGGCGGCGGGTACGCAGCAGCAACGGCATGATCAGCTGGTTGCTGACCATGGTGGAGAGCGCGATGGTCTCGACGATGACCATGCTGGTCGCCGCCGAGAGGCCGCCGATAAAGACCAGCAGCGGCAGGCCCTCCAGGTCGGCCGAGAGGGGCAGGGTGAGCACGAAGCGGTCGGGGTCGGCATCTCCCATCAGCAACAGGCCCGCCATGGCGATGGGGATCACGAACAGGTTGATGGCCAGAAGGTAGAGCGGGAATAGCCAGCTGGCGCGAGCCAAATGGCGCTCATCGACGTTCTCCACCACCAGCACCTGGAACTGCCGGGGCAGCGTGAGAAATGCCAGAAAGGCCAGCACCAGCATGCCCGCCCAGCCGGTTGCGCCACCGGGTACGGCATCCAGCCCCAGCCGTGCTGCCAGTTCCGGCGTGGCGGCGACCCGGGCGAAGAGATCGCCGGGGCCCTGGAAGAGCACGAAGACCGTGAAGATACCGACCGACAGGAAGGCTATCAGCTTGACCAGGGACTCGAAGGCGATGGCGGCCACCATCCCCTCGTGGCGCTCGCTGGCATCCAGGTGGCGGGTGCCGAAGAGAATGATGAAGACGGCCAGCACCAGTGCTACCCAGAAAGACTTGTCCAGCCAGAAGGGCTCGTCGGCCAGACGCAGGTCGCCGGCATCGGGGTAGTTCACCAGCACCGCGTGGGTAACGGTGATCGCCTTTAACTGCAGGGCGATATAGGGCGTGATGCCGATCAAGGCGATCAGTGCCACCAGGGCCCCGAGGCCCGAGCTCTTGCCGTAGCGGGCACTGATGAAGTCCGCAATCGAGGTGATGCGCTGAGCGCTAGCGATACGCACCATCTTGCGGATCAGGAAGGGAGCCATCAGCATCGCCAGGGTTGGCCCAAGATAGATCAGCAGGAAGCTGGGGCCGAACTGGGCGGCGCGACCCACGCTGCCATAGAAGGTCCAGGCGGTGCAGTAGACCGCGATGGAGAGCGCATAGACATTGGGCGAGCCGATCAACGAGCGTCCCTGCTCGGCGCGTCGGTCGCCCCAGGCGGCGATCAGGAACAGCAGTGCCAGGTAGCCGAAGGCGACGCTGAGCACCACGATGTCGCTGCGCATGGCCTACTCCCTTGGTGGCTTGCGGGTGCTCGGGCTCTCCATCAGCCAGGCCGTCAGCCCGATGATGAGCCCCCAGGCGATGAACAGGTAGAGCGGCAGCCAGGAGATCGCCATGGCCCGGTCCGGCACCAGCACCAGGGGCGGGGTGAACAGCAGCGCGGCCAGGATGATCAATGCCAGCAGGCGCTCGCGGCGCCGCGGTACGCTCAGCATGGCAAGACGCTACGATCGTATGTGGTCGTCATGAGGCGCAGGCATCCTCCTTGCTCAATGCACTGTGCTGCAGGGCCAGGGCCTTCTCGAGTGTGTCGATGCCGCGGGCCTCCAGGCGGGGCAGCAGCGATAGCCATAGCTCGGCGGTGACCCGGGCATCGCCCAGGGCGGTGTGGCGAGTGCCCGGGGGGAAGGAGAGGTCATAACGCTCGGCCAGGCTGTCGAGGTCATGCCCATCCAGGCTGGCATCCAGCGCCCGGGAGATCAGCAGGGTGTCGAGTATCGGCATGTCCAGTGCGATGCCGGCTCCTGGTGATTGCAGGGCAAGCAGATCGAAGGCGGCGTTATGGGCCAGCAGAACGGCGTCTCCCACATAGTCGCGGAAGCGAGGCAGTGCCACCGAGAGTGGAGGAGCGCCGGTGACGGCGTCATCGGTGATGCCGTGAATGGCGGTGCTGGCCGGAGGGATCGGTTTTCCCGGATCGACGTAGAGGTCGAAGGTTTCACTGGCCAACAGTCGTGCGTTGACGACCCGACAGGCGCCGATGCTGATCACGGTGTCGCCGCGGCGTAGCTCGAGGCCGGTGGTCTCGGTATCGAAGGCCACCACTTCCAGGGCGCGTAGCGGTCGGGCGGCCAGCTCCGCATCGGGTGCCGGCAGGTCGGCGATGCCGAAGTCGTGGAACTCGGGGCGCGGCGGAAGCGTCGGGCGCGGTGCCCCGACCCGCCCCGCGGCGTGAAAGGGCAGGCGCAGCCGGGCATGCTGACCATCGTCATCGGCCAGGCTCCAGACGTCGCTATCGTGCTGATGCAGCACGTCGGCCACCCGGGGGGTGAAGGGAAGTGCCTCCAGGCGCTGCTGTTGCCACTCGCCGAGCCGGGATTCGGCAAGCGGCTTGCCCTTCCAGATCAGGTCGAGGTAGACCCGCCTGTTGCCCAGGCGTACCTCGCCCTCCAGGGAGACATCGCCCAGCGTCGAGGCCAGCGTGTCGAGCAGCGAGCCCAGCAGCGCCAGCAGGGCACTGGCATCACCCTTCAGCCAGGCCGGCATGCCGACCGCGGTGAGCTGGCGTGTCGTCGGGAGCCGCTCGTTGAGGCTGGCCCAGAGGTCGTTGGACCACAGGGGGATCAGCCGCTCGCCCTCCTGCTGCATGCGCTCGACAAGGGACGAGAGGCCATCGATATCCTCCCCCAGGGCCTGGCTCTCCTCAGCGATCACCCGCTCCAGCCGCCGACGCATCTCGCCGGCGCCTTCGGGCAGGGCGGAGAGGGCGTCGGCGGCACTGGTCAGGCTGGCGCCATGGCGACGTAGCCGCGGCAGACCATCGAGCAGCTCGGCACGGGCACCCATCTCGCTGGTCCAGGCGGCGGTGGTGTCGATCAGGGTCAGCATGGTCTCGCCATGGCTGCCGGGTACCCGGCGCAAGGTGGCAAGCAGCCAGCGCTCGCCGCTGGGCACCAGCACCTCGCGAGGGGCTCCATTGGCGGGTAACTGGCCCAGGGCATGCTGCAGACTCACGGCGGGCAGCAGGGCCTCGAGACGCTTGCCAAGACCAAGGCTGGCGTGATCCTCGAACAGTGTCTCGGCAGCCTGGTTGAACAGCAGAATGCGACGGTGGTGGTCGCATAGCAGGAGCGGCGTATCGAGCACCTGCAGCAGGGTCTCGAGTTCCTGGCGTATCCGTGCCGCGCTCCGCGCGCCTTCGGTGTGGGCGGTGGCCAGTCGGGAGCGGTCGCTGCGCCATGCCTCGCGAACCCGCACCAGATCGGGGCCAAGGGCACGTAGCCAGCCCTCCGGGGGATAGTCGTCCCGGGCGTCCGGATTGGCCACCAGTCGTGCCAGCTGCACCTGCAGGTGACGAAGCGGCGTGAACAGCTGGCGCTCGAGCAGCAGGCCGACCAGGAAGATGGTGCCGCCACCCGAGAAGCAGCCCGCCCACAGTACCAGGCGGGCGATCCCTCGGGGCTGGAAGAGGGTATCGAGCCATAGCGCGAAGGTGGCGCCACCGAAGATGCTGATGCCGCTGAGCAGCAGCCACAGGCCGATCAGCCGCTGGCGGCGGGGCAGGCCGGAGAGCCGACGACTCATCAGGACACCTCGGAGAGCAGAGCCTTGACCTTCTCCACCAGCGCCTGGGTCGAGAAGGGTTTGGTGACGTAGTCATCGGCGCCCAGCGCCAGGCCCTTCTCGCGCTCGACCTCGCGCCCATGGGCGGTGAGCATGATGATGGGCAGACGGCGATGGGTCGGATCGCCACGCAGACGCTCGAGCACATCGAAGCCGCTGATGCCGGGCAGGCTAATATCCAGCAATACCAGATCCGGCGCCCCCTCCGCGACCCGCACCAGGGCGTTTTCACCATTCTCCGCGGTGACCACCTCGAAGCCGGCCTGCTGCATCAGAAACTCCAGTGAAAGGACGATATTCGGCTCATCGTCTACCACCAACACCTTGGCCATGACGCACTCCAGGTCATTATGATCGTTGTTGTTGTCAGTCTAAGTGGGTGTTGATGGCCGGGCAAAGACGACCTTGGCACAAGGCGGCGATAGCGGGGCGTGCTACGGTGGGGCTCAGGCTCTGTCCGAAAACTGGCTGCGCTCGGCTATACGGCGTTAACAATCGACTCAAAGACCTCATTTACACTCCGTAAACTCGTGCGCGAGCCCGGTCCGTCTTTTCGCCGATTTTTGCCTTGCCTAACCTTCTCTCGCCGACTTTTCAGACAAAGCCTGGTGTCTTTTTCTCTTCCTATCTTCCTTCATTTCTTTCAGTCGGAGATATGCGCATGATCGAACTGCACCATCTGGAAAACTCACGCTCGCAACGGATCCTGTGGCTGCTCGAGGAGCTGGGTATCGACTTCGAGATCGTCAGCTATTCGCGGGACCCCGAGACGCAACTGGCGCCGGCGTCGCTGCGTCAGCTCCACCCGCTGGGCAAGGCGCCGCTGATTCGTGATCTGGGCCGCGACGAGCGGGTGGTGGCCGAGTCCGGTGCTATTATCGACTACCTGGTCGAGCATCATGATACGCAGGCCCGACTGGCCCCATTGCCCGGCAGCGAGGCCCATGAGCGCTACCGCTTCTGGCTGCATCATGCCGAAGGCTCGGCCATGCCGCCGCTTGTCATGCGGCTGGTGTTCTCGCGGCTCGGACAGCCGCCGGTGCCAACCCTGGCACGCCCGCTGGGCCGGCTCTTTGCCCGCGGTGTGGAGCAGCAGTATCTGGGGCCGGAGATCCGGCGTCTAGGACAGTTCTGGGCGGAGGAGCTGGCGTCGCGAGGGCCATGGTTCGCCGGCGAGGCCTTCACCGCCGCCGATATTCAGATGAGCTTTCCCCTGCTGGCGCTCGAAAGCCGAGGTGGGCTGGTCGATTTTCCCCGGCTGGCCGAGTTCCTCGATGCTTGTCGTGAACGCGAGGCCTATCGGCGCACCGTGGATCGCATCGGCGAGTTCGGCCTGGGGTAAGGATGGTGGGTCGAGCAGTGGCGATACTGGGTGCTACTTTCGTCGTGCCTGGGTGGCTTCGATGGCCCATGTGATGGACGTCGCGCATATAAGAGACGAAGATCATCTAGCAACTGAAAAGCTTGTAACTGCCTGTCACGTTCACTGCTAGGAGAGTGCCATGAGTGCCATTCTCGTCATGGTCCTGGGTCTTGCCGCGATGGCGGCCGGGTACTTCGTGTACTCGAAGTTCATCGCCGAGAAGATCTATCGACTCGACCCCGACTTCAAGACGCCGGCCCACGAGTACGAGGACGGCATCGACTTCGTGCCCACCAACCGCTATGTGCTGTGGGGGCATCACTTCACCTCCGTGGCCGGTGCGGCGCCCATCGTGGGCCCCGCCATCGCGGTGATCTGGGGTTGGCTCCCGGCCTTCCTGTGGGTCGTGCTGGGGACCATCTTCTTTGCCGGGGTTCACGACTCGGGAGCGATCTGGGCCAGCGTGCGCAACCGGGCCAAGTCGGTCGGTGCCCTGACCGGTGATGTGGTGGGCAAGCGTGCCCGCAGCATCTTCATGATCGTCATCTTTCTGGTGCTGCTGATGGTCAACGCGGTGTTTGCCGTGGTGATCGCCGGGCTGATGATGAACTTCTCCAGCGCCGTGGTGCCGGTGTGGGGGGCTATCCTGGTGGCGCTGGTGATAGGTCAGATGATCTATCGCCGCAAGATGAGCCTGCCGATGGTCTCCATCGTCGGCGTGGTGGCACTCTATGCGCTGATCGGCATCGGGCCCTCGGTGCCCCTGCAGATGCCGGCGGAAGTGGCGGGTGTCTCCGGCAACGCCATCTGGATCCTGCTGCTCTTCGGCTACGCAGCGATTGCCTCGCTGCTGCCGGTCTGGGTGCTGCTGCAGCCGCGCGACTATATCAACGGCCTGCAGCTGTTCGTGGGGCTGATCGTGCTGTATGGCGCCATTCTGTTGCTTAACCCGAGCATGGTGGCGCCGGCGTTCAACGACAATGTGCCGGCCGGTACGCCCTCGCTGATTCCGTTGCTGTTCGTGACCATCGCCTGTGGCGCCATCTCCGGCTTCCATGGCCTGGTGTCATCCGGTACCACCTCCAAGCAGCTCAACAAGGAGACCGACGCACGCTTCGTCGGCTACTTCGGCGCCGTGGGTGAAGGCATGCTGGCGCTGGCCGCCATCCTCGCGGCGACCGCCGGCTTTGCCTCCTTCGCCGACTGGGAGGCGATGTACACCGCCTTTGGTCAGGGGGGCGTCAACGCCTTCGTCGAAGGGGGAGCCTTCATCATCTCCAATGGCCTGGGCCTGCCCGAAGCCACCGCGGCAACCCTGTTGACCGTCATGGCGGCACTGTTCGCCGGCACCACCATGGATACCGGCCTGCGCCTGCAGCGCTATATCTTCCAGGAGTGGGGCGAGATCTATCAGCAGCGCTGGATGCAGAAGCCGGCGATCGCCACCCTGCTGGCGGTGGGCAGCTGTCTGCTGCTGGCCTTCGGCGCGGGCGGAGCGGATGGCTCCGGCGGGCTGATCATCTGGCCGCTGTTCGGCACCACCAACCAGTTGCTGGCCGGTCTGTCGCTGCTGGTGGTCACCGTGATGCTGGTACGCCTGGGTCGCCCCATGTGGTTCACCCTGGCACCGCTGGTGTTCCTGCTGGTGGTCACCATCATCGCGCTGTTACTGCAGCTGCGCAGCTTCTTCGAGCAGGGCAACATCTTCCTGCTGGTGCTGGATATCGTGGTGCTGATCGCGGCCATCCTGGTTTCGCTCGAGTGTGTGTCGGCCCTCAAGCGGATCAAGAGCGAGGCCCCTGCCCAGCAAGAGTAACTAATGAAGCTTGAGGAGTCACAGGATGAGCGACGACCATGAGGAGGGTCGTGCGGCTCGTCTCGAACGGATTCGGGCCTGGCTAAGCCAGGCCCGTTTCTTCGCGGAGGAGGTCTACTCCTCTCGCTACCGGGGCGCGATTGCCCGCGCCCGTCGAGACGAGGACGACCTGTTCATGCTGCTGGTGTTCTCCGAGATGATGGGAGTTCCCAATCCGGCGGCCTACTACACCCTGGAACTGCAGCCCCTGTTGCTGGAACGCTTCCATGACTGGCATCAACGCATGGGAATGGAGCGCTCGCCACTCGACCACTTCAAATGTTGTTGAGGGTTCAATGAAAGAACTTCTGGAAAAACGTCTGCTCTGGGTGGGCGGCAAGGGCGGGGTCGGCAAGACGACCGTCGCCGCGGCCCTGGCGGTGCTCGCGGCCCGCCGTGGGCGGCGGGTGCTGGTGGTCTCCACCGATCCGGCGCACAGCCTGGGCGACGTTTTCGATCGTGAGCTGAGTGATGTGCCGCGGCGGCTGCTGCCCAATCTCGATGCCATGGAGATCGACCCGGATGCCGAGGTGGAGGCCCACCTGACCCGTGTCACCGCCCAGATGCGCCGCTACGCGGCACCGGAGATGATGGCCGAGCTCGAGCGTCAGATGCGACTGACCCGGCAGTCACCGGGCACCCAGGAGGCGGCACTGCTGGAGCGGCTGTCGCGCCTGGTCACCGATGATTCGGGGGAGTGGGACCTGATCATCTTCGATACGGCCCCCACCGGACATACCCTGCGCCTGTTGACGCTGCCCGAGGCGATGGCCGCCTGGACCGATGGACTGCTGGCCCATAGTCGCAAGTCCGAGGAGCTGGGCAAGGTGCTGTCACACCTGGCGCCCAAGCGCGGCAAGGATGTTTCGACGCCGTTCGATGACCCCCATGAGGATGGGCTGGCGGACCTCGATGAGAAGACACGCGATGTGGCCAGGACCTTGATGGAACGACGGCGGCTGTTTCATCAGGCACGCCGACACATCGAGAATCCGGACGAGACCGGTTTCCTCTTCGTGATGACCCCGGAGCGACTGCCGATCCTCGAGACGGCGCGCGCGGTGGCGGCCCTGGAGGAGGCCCATGTGCCGGTGGCGGGCACGCTCGTCAATCGGGTCATTCCCCCGGAGGCCGACGGTGACTTCCTCAACGCACGCCGTGAGCAGGAGGCCACCTACCTGAGGCGCATCGACGAGGAGCTGGGGCATCTGCCGCGCCCGCGGCTGCCGTGGCTACCCACCGATGTGCAGGGCATCGAGATTCTCGAGCAGCTGGCCGAGCGTCTCGAGGCGGAAGGCTTCTAGCGTTGAAACGGCCTTGGTCGCGCCCACTCATGCAGAACATGATGGTTGGCGCTTTCGCTCACAGCTCGATCTTCTCCTTGAACTCGCACAGATCCTCGATCACGCAGCTGCCGCAGCGGGGCTTGCGGGCGATACAGGTATAGCGGCCGTGCAGGATCAGCCAGTGGTGGGCATCCTGCCGGAACTCCCTGGGCACGTGGCGCAGCAGCTTCTTCTCCACCTCGACCACATCCTTGCCCTTGGCGATGCCGGTGCGATTGGAAACCCGGAAGATATGGGTATCCACGGCGATGGTGGGCTGGCCGAAGGCGGTGTTGAGGATCACGTTGGCGGTCTTGCGCCCGACGCCGGGCAGCGCCTCCAGGGCGGCGCGCGTCCCGGGGACTTCGCCGCCGTGCTTCTCCACCAGCAGATGGCAGGTCTTCATCAGATTCACGGCCTTGGTGTTGTAGAGGCCGATGGTCTTGATGTGTTCCTTGAGTCCATCGAGGCCCAGCTCGATGATCGCCTGGGGGGTATTGGCCACGGGGAAGAGCCGCGCGGTGGCCTTGTTGACGCCCACATCGGTCGCCTGAGCGGAGAGCAGCACCGCGGCCAACAGCTCGAAGGGGGTTTCCCAGTGGAGCTCGGTGGTGGGGTGGGGGTTGTGCTCGCGCAGCCGCGCGAAGATCTCGTAGCGTTTCTGGGCGTTCATGGCAGTCCGTGGCGATGGAAAGGCGGCGTTGCACCACTATCCGGGGCTTACCCGGCGACAGGTCTGCGAGGAGGCGCTGTGAATACGTCCCTGTACGCTACCGACGCCTTCCTTGGCGTAGGACCTCCTCTTCGACCTGTCCCCGGGGCCCCTACCTTTGGCAGTAAAACCGCGAGTCCGGTTTGGGTTTGATTGGCTTTGGCTCGTGATTTCGGAGAGGGACTAGCTTTACTCGCTCTTGTCCAGCGCGCTTCTGGCCTCGGCGAGCAGCCGCTCGGCTTCGGGCAGCTGGGCCAGTGCAGTGGCCTCGGCCTTGTCGTCGCCGCGGCGGCGAGCGCTCTCCAGCTGCTGTTGCACACGCTTCAGGGCCTGCTCGGCGGCCTTGAAGGCCATTCGCCGCTGGCGCTGGATGACCGCGCCACCGGGTGAACCGCTAGTCCCCTTGCTGGCAGAGCCGCGCCGTTGTTGCATCAGTCGCTTCTGGCGCTCGAGTCGCTTGTCGCGGGCCTCCCGGGCCTGGCGTTGCTGTCTGGTGCGGTGGCGTCGGCGACCCAGCTCGGCGCGACGCGCCAGGTAGGCGTCGCGCTCCGCATCGCTTTCGGCAGACGCCCAGGCGGGGTGAGGCACGAGGTCGATGCAGTCCACCGGGCAGGGCGCCACGCAAAGCTCGCAGCCGGTACACTCGTCGGTGATCACCGTATGCATGCGCTTGGCCGCCCCGAGGATGGCATCCACCGGGCAGGCCTGAATGCACTTGGTGCAACCGATGCACTCGGCCTCCCGAATTACCGCGGCCAGGGGCAGCTGGGCGGGCTCCGCCAGAGGCTGCTCGGGCTGGCCGGTCAGGGTGGCCAACCGAGTGAGCGTCGGCTCGCCGCCCGGGGGGCAGCGGTTGATCGGCTCGCCCTCGGCGATCGCCTCGGCATACGGCAGACAGCCATCGAAGCCACACTTGCCGCAATGGGTCTGGGGCAGCAGGGCATCGATGGCCTCGATCAGGTCATGGTGACTCACGGTGGCTCAGGTCACCCGCTGACCGGGCTCGGCGCCGGAGTCCGGCGAGAGCAGATAGATGCCCTCGTCGTTGCCCGAGGCCAGCACCATGCCTTCGGAGATGCCGAAGCGCATCTTGCGCGGCGCCAGGTTGGCGACCATCACGGTGAGGCGACCCTCCAGTGCCTCGGGGGCATAGGCGGCACGGATGCCCGAGAAGACCGTACGGCTCTCTCCGCCCAGATCCAGGCTCAGCTTGAGCAGCTTGTCGGCGCCCTCGACATACTCCGCCTTGGCGATGCGTGCGATGCGCAGGTCGACCTTGATGAAGTCGTCGAAGGAGATCTCCTCGGCGATCGGTTCCTCGGCCAGGGGTCCCCTTGGGGTCTCCTTGAGCTTCTGTTCTTCCACCAGGTCCTCCTTGGATGCCTCGATCATGGCGTCGATTTTATCCTTCTCCACGCGGGTCATCAGCGGCTTGAACTTGGCAATCTCGTGGTCGAGCAGCAGCTCGTGCCGGCTATGCCAGTCGAGGGAGTCGAGCTTGAGGAAGCCACGGGCCTGCTCGGCCATGGCCGGGACTACCGGCGCCAGATAGACCATCAGCTGACGGAACAGGTTGATACCGACCGAGCAGATATCCAGCACCTTCTGCTCGCGCCCCTCCTGCTTGGCCAGTACCCACGGCTCCGCCTCGGCGATATAGGTGTTGGCCTCATCGGCCAGCTCCATTACCAGGCGCATGGCGCGGCCGAATTCGCGGGTCTCGAACTGCTCGGCGATCTCGTCGCCGGCGCTGATGAAGCGGGCGACGCGCTCGGGCTCGGCACAGTGGACGGAGAGCTTGCCGCCACCCAGCTTCTTGACGAAGCCGGCGCAGCGGCTGGCGATATTGACGACCTTGCCTACCAGGTCGCTGTTGACCCTGGCGGCGAAGTCCTCGAGGTTGAGGTCGAGGTCGTCGACCCGCGAGGTGAGCTTGGCGGCGAAGTAGTAGCGCAGATATTCCGGGTTGAGGTGGTCTGCATAGGTGGCGGCCTTGATAAAGGTGCCACGGGACTTGGACATCTTGGCGCCGTTGACGGTCACGAAGCCGTGGCAGTTTACCGCCGTCGGGGTGCGGAAGTCGGCACCATGCAGCATGGCGGGCCAGAACAGGGCGTGGAAGTAGACGATATCCTTGCCGATGAAATGGTAGACCTCGGCATCGCTACCCCTCTTCCAGTAGCTGTCGAAGTCGATGCCCTCGCGGTCGCAGAGGTTCTTGAAGCTGGCCAGGTAGCCGATCGGGGCATCGAGCCAGACGTAGAAGTACTTGCCTGGGGCGTCGGGAATCTCGAAGCCGAAGTAGGGCGCGTCACGCGAGATATCCCACTCGTTGAATCCGGCCTCGAACCACTCCATCAGCTTGTTGCGGATCTGGGGCTGGACATGACCATCGTTGATCCAGCCATGCATGAAGTCGGCGAAGTCGGGCAGCTTGAAGAAGTAGTGGGTGGAGCTGCGCACCTCGGGCGTGGCGCCGGAGATGGCCGACACCGGGTCGATCAGCTCCGCCGGGGTGTAGGTGGCTCCGCACGCCTCGCAGTTGTCGCCGTACTGGTCGTCGCTCTTGCACGAAGGGCAGGTGCCCTTGATGAAGCGGTCGGCCAGGAAGAGCCCCTTCACCGGGTCGTACATCTGCTCGATGTCGCGGGTCGCGATATGGCCCTTGTCGCGCAGGCGAGTGTAGATCAGCTCGCTGAAGTAGCGGTTCTCTTCCGAGTGGGTCGAGTGGTAGTTGTCGAAGGCGACGCCGAAGGTCGCGAAGTCCGCCTGGTGTTCCCGGCTGACACGCTCGATCAACGCCTCGGGTGTGATGCCTTCCTGCTCGGCGCGCAGCATGATCGCGGTTCCATGTGCGTCATCGGCACACACGTAATGACACTGCTGGCCACGGCTCTTCTGGAAGCGCACCCAGATATCGGTCTGGATATATTCGAGCAGGTGGCCGAGGTGAATCGCGCCGTTGGCATAGGGCAGGGCGCTGGTGACCAGAATCTTGCGAGTGGCGTTCGTCGACATGTCGGCTCTTGAATCCCTGGAAAATCAGATGCTCGATTGTAGCCGGGATGGCGTCTCGCCGCACCCGGCATCCTCGTGTGCAACAGCCCCGGCCTATCCACTCAGCGCCGGGCGGAGGCGTGATAGACACCAAAGTGGGTAAGGCCTCGGTCATGGAGGTGTAGCGCCTGCATACGGCTCATCACGCCCTGCTCGCAGTACAGGAAATAGTGCCGGTCGTCGGGCAGCTCCGGGGCACGCTGTTGCAGCTCGTAGAAGGGGATCTCGAGGCGTTGGCCCGACTTCAGGGCGAGCGGGGCCACCTCGCGCTCTACCGGAGGGCGAATGTCGATAACGCTGACATCCTCGCCCGCGTGGGCTTCGGGGACATCCTCGCCGGCCTGGTGGCCAGTTGAGACGTGCTGGTCCTCGCCGAGGCGGTCGGTACGGGTGGTCTCGGCGGCCTCGATGACGGCGTCCAGTATGGCAAAGTCGAACTCGGCCTCGGCCTCGGCGATCTGGTCGCGACGGGCTCGGGTGTTGGGGCGTCGCGAGATGACGCCGCAATACTCTGGCATCACTTCGGCGAAGCGGGCGGTATCGATCTGTCGCGCCTGGTTGATGATGGTCTGCTTGTCATCGGTCAGCAGCGGACGCAGTATCGGCAGGTCGCTGGCATCATCGATCAGCGCCAGGTTGGTCAGGGTCTGGCTGGAGACCTGGGCGATGGCGTCACCGGTGACCAGCGCCGGTATGCGGGCACGCAGGGCGATGCGTGAAGCGGCCCGCGCCATCATGCGCTTGAGCACCACACCCATCATGCCGTCCGGCACCTTGCGCAGGATCTCGCCGACCACCGGCTCGAAGGGGACCGAGATGAAGTTGACGCGATGCGACAGGCTGTAGCGTTGCCAGAGGTGTTGGGTGACCTCACGCACGCCCCGCTCATGCTCGGGGCCGCCCAGGTTGAAGAACAGGAAGTGGGTCTTGATGCCGCGGCGGATCATTCGCCAGGCGGCCACCGGTGAGTCGTAACCGCCGGAGATCAGCGCCAGCGCCTGGCCCTGCAGGCCGAGAGGGTAGCCACCCAGCCCGGTCAGGCGCCGATCGATCAGGCGCAGTCGTTGCTCGACCACCTCTACCGTCACATTCACTTCGGGGTGCTTGAGATCGACCCTGGCATCGGGCGCGGCGGCGAGCAGTGCCGCACCGAGA
This sequence comes from Halomonas icarae, assembly GCF_009901955.1. Lineage (GTDB taxonomy): Bacteria > Pseudomonadota > Gammaproteobacteria > Pseudomonadales > Halomonadaceae > Halomonas > Halomonas icarae. Next base: position 887,270 of record NZ_WUTS01000001.1, read on the forward strand.
TGGCGTTCCAGGTCGGAGGAGGTGAAGTCGTGCTGGCCGCGGCGTTTGGCCGAGACACGAAAGCGCCGGCTGGCGATGCGCTGCTGCCAGCATGGCACGACATGAGCGGCGATATCGTCGAGGTCATCGAAATCGACCTCGCGAACCTCCTGAACCTCCTGAGCACCAGGAACCCGACAGAGGCGCGCCTCGATCTCATCGATCAGCGTCGCCTCAGCGCTATCGGGTACCGACACCATCAGCAGGTCCCATCCCGCGCGCACTCCGATGCCGGGCTCCAGAGGCTTCAGGGTATTGCGCACATTGGCGGCGAGACAGCGGGTCATGTGCTGACGAACGGAGCGCGACTTGATGGTGATCTCGGGGCTTAGCTTGAGGAGGTAGTACATGATGGTGAAGGCTGTATAGCTCTAGTCAAATCAATGGGTTGTTATTCTAACAGAGTCGTGGTGCACGAACACGCAAACGCCCGGCAGGTGCCGGGCGTCGCTGGGGGCTTGCCTGAAGGGGGAAGGCCATTACTCAGTAGAGTGCCTGCTCCTCGTTGACGACCTCACGAAGCAGCTCGAGGAAAAGCCTGTCGGCTTCACTGTGCTCCTCGGGATCCTCCGGGATATGAATGCTGGTAGTGTCCGATATCTCGTTGGCGATACGGGCCATGACCTCCTGAGAGTTGCCTTCAGGCACATGACGACGGGCGATTTCCAGCGCCTGGTCGAGAATTCGAGGATCCTGTAGCAGCTTCCTTATGAAACCCTGCAGTTCGTTGATGACGCGTGTCTTCTGAATTTCCGATGAGGACATGGCGTGCTCCTTGTGATAACCGGCCGTGTCGATGCTACGACGATAGCACGTTTACAGGACGCATTGCTGATATCTTACGGTGGTTTCTGGGTAATGGAGATAGAGTAGGCCAGTCTGACTGAGGTGCCTGGTTTCTCTCGAATTACTTTGTATTTGACTCAGGGATGTTTGATCCAGTGGAGAAATCCTCACTCGTATCATCGCTCGGTGACCCGTTGGTTCCTCGCTTCACTCAATAGACCTCGCTTGGCTGCTGGGCCGGTTCAGCTGGCGGATGCCTGGACCGGTGACGCCCTTGATCCCGAGCTTGAAGATCATCTCGGCCTCTTTCAGGCTGGCGACACCCTCGGCAATGGCTATCATGCCAATGGAGTGGCAGAGAGTGGCGATTCCCCGCAGGAGTGTCTGTTGATCCAGGCTCTCGTGAAGACCCTCGACCAGAGTGGCGTCGATCTTGATGTAGCTCAGACCCAAGCCCTCGAGGTCGGTGATACGGCGAAACTCGCGACCCACATGTTCCACACCCAATCGACAGCCGAAGAGCTGAAGCTCGCGACCCAGGCTGTGCAATGTCTCCAGGTCGTGGGTCAGCATGGCTTCCGGCACTTCGATCCAAAGCTGGCGTGCGGCTTCCCGATTGCCCTGGAGCAGATTGCGGAAGTCCAACATGAAACGACCTTCGCGCAGCGACGCCGGGGAGAGGTTGATGCCCAGCGGCATGCCGTGGCGGTTGATCTCGCGCAGTGTCTCGCGGGCCACCGCCAGGTCCAACAGAGGTTCGAATCCGAGGCGAGAGATCCAGGGCATGAAGATATCGGCCGGGCGCCACTCGCCCTTAAGGCGCAGACGCGCCGGGCACTCGAGGTGCAACAGCTGACCCTGAGTGTCGAGCACCGGATAGCGGCCTAGATATACGCCGCCATCGAGTGCCTGAGACAAGGCCTGGCGCCACTCGGCGTGACTATTGAAAAGCGTCAGGCGCTGAGCTCCCTTGGCCACCAGCTGGACAAGATGGCCGCTATTCTCGGCATTGGCGAGTGCTCCGTCGAGGCTTGCCAGAAGGGCGCTCGGTTGGTCGCCCTGGGCGTAGGTGATCAACGCCGAAGGAAGCGTGAGGGTAGCCTCCTGCTGTGCCTGCTCGAGGGTTGTCAGTCGCTGGATGATCTCCTCACCGATCAGCTTGGTGTCACTCGAGGAGGGGATCAACAGGGCGAAATCACTGCCGTTCAGGCGTCCGGCAACCCCTTCGCCCACCAGCGTGCCAACCTGTACGAGGCTCTGGCCCAATTCGTGCAATAGCCGGTCGGTTTCGGCCTGCCCCAGGCTTGCGTTGATCTTTCCCAGTCGTGACAAGCGCACCAGGGCAAGCGTGCCTGTAGCCCGATGATCACTGCGCCTGAGGGTATTGTGAAGGTGGCTCATGAAGGCTTTTCGATTGAGCACGCCAGAGACCGAGTCATGCTGCAACCGCTTGCGAAGCAGGTCGATGCGTTCACTCTCACGGCCAAGCATCTCGGCCAGGGATTCGGAAAGGTGGTTCATGGCATTTACCACCTTTCTTACCTCGCGCAGGCGAGGTTCGGGCGTGGTGATAAACTGCCGGTTACCAATCTCATGGGCTTGCTTTACCAGGCGTCGCAGCGGTCGACGAATACTTCGCGCGACCCATGCGGCGAGGAATAGACCGACTATGCAGAGCATGCCGAACCAGCCGGCAAGCTTGAGCGTCGCGAGCCACAGCGGCCGATAGGCGATGCCGGGCTGGCTCTCGAGGGTCAGAGTACTGTAGCGGTTCAAGGGGTCATTAACGGTCGCATGGCCGGCCGGTGCTTCGATGTTGGCCAGGTTGACAAACCAACGCGGAACCTCGATAGACGGCTTGCTGTCCTCATGCAGGGCCACGACATTGCCTTGAGTGTCATGCAGTGCGATGCGGCGGTAGTGGCCGGAATCAAACTGGGTGGCCAGCAGTTGAGCGACGTTATCAGGGGTCATGTTTCCCTGGCTGATGGCCAGTGCCACAGCCTCGGCATTCAGACGGTTGCGTAGTTCGGCTTGCTGTTCCAACTGGAGTCGGAAACTGGTCATGCCAATATACAGGGTGCCGCTAAAGGCCAATAAGAGTACCAGGGCGATAGTCAGCCAGAGCTGCTTGATAAGCGACACGTCGATGTACTCCCCATGGGGTTGGCGTCCAGCAGCCACGCGTCATCTCAAATACCCAGGCGTAACGGCTGCGTCGTCGCAGACGAGAGCCGACTGCCAGCTGAGCAGCTCGCGACGAATGGTTGGCACCAGTTTACAGTAGCTAACGTCAACTTACATCAGTTTACGAGAACGTCAGCAAGCGCCGAAGTCAAGGACGGGGGCGTGGCGGCTCAGATCTCGCACCCTCTCATCCTGCCGCACTTGGGCGTCTCGGCAGGCATGAGGGGGGATTGCGGCTTGTTCGTAATCATGTGGCCAGGCGTGCTGAGGGCGCTGAGCTCAGCGTGCCTCGCTCCTGGGTTCGTTCTGCGCCGCGCCTGGCGTAAAGGGGGCGCGCCCCGCCTTGTTGAGAACCGGATTGGCGTACTGGGCCAGCCACCACTCCCGAAGCTCGGCAGGCACCTGAGCAAGCCGCGTCTCGAAGCGTTCGCGATCGGCCCCGGTGATCTCGCCGAGGTCGACAAGCTCCGCAGCGTGACCCAGGGTCTCCAGTGCCAGATAGTGGCTCGGGAAGAGCTGGTAGCCTTCCAGTACCTGCCGGTCGATCTCGGCGGCGACCTCATCGGGCGCCGTGAAATCGGCGCCGAGCGGGGTGCCGAAGGTGAGCTTGACGCGCCCCTTGTGGCCGGTGATGCCGGCAACAATGGAACTGATGTCCTCGTACTGACCTTTTTCGTATTTGCCGAGTGTGTGCATCGCGTGCAGTTCGCGGGCCTTCTGTACGTCGCACGGGTCATACTCGTAGCTGATCGCGACCGGTACCAGGCGCAGTTCGCGAATCGCCTCGCCGAGGCTTGCCTGGCGATCCTCGGCCCGCCGCGACATCGTCATCATCTTGATGATCGCCGGGTCGGTGCCATCGATGCCGTCCTTGGCACGTCCCTCACGCTGGGCCATCCAGATGGAGTGATTGTCGCCGGTAATGGAGTGACGCATATAGCCGGAAAGCTTCTGGTAGGCGGCCAGCATGGCGCGTTTGCCACGTGCGCTGCGCGGCACGATGAAGCTCTTGTTGAGGCGCATCAGGTCGGTGACATAGGGCTTCTTGAGCAGGTTGTCGCCGATGGCGATGCGCACCGTGTTGCGACCCGCCAGGTAGAGGGCGTAGTTGACGAAGGCGGGGTCCAGGGAAATGTCGCGGTGGTTACCGATAAACAGATACGCCGTTGCCGGGTCGAGCCTGTCGAGTCCGGCGGTGGTGAACTCATCGGTCGTGGTGCGAATCATCCGCTCCATGTAGCCGGCGATACGCTGCTGGAACTGCTTGATGCTTTGAACGCCACGCACCTGCCGGCGCAGCGCCAGGCTTGCCAGTCGACGCGAGAGGCCAGGCATCAGGCGCGAGAGTCGCGGCAGGCGATAGCGGGTCAGGGCATCGAGCAGCTCAGGCTCCTGGGTGAGGTTCGCTAGCACCCCCGCGACCTCGTCGTCGTTGAAGGGGCGGATGTCGGCCCAGGGGTCCTGAGCGCTGCTGTCGGGTCGGTTCTCGGTCATGGTGCTTGGGTGTCGCTTGCGGTGCCGGCCTCGCCGCCCAGCCAGGCAATGAGGCGTTCGGTGTTTTCGCCCAAAGCCTGGGCCATCAGTACGAAATCGGTATCCAGGCGCAGCAGGGCGTCATCGCCATCATCGCTGGCGTTGGCCTCGTCGATCAGTGCGTCGCCGAAGCGCAGCGACTTCAGCGCCAGGTCGTCATGCAGGACGAAGCTTAGCCGGCCCTCGATCTCCACCGCCAGCTTGCTGGCCTGCCGTCCGCTCTCCAGCAGCTGCTGGATCTCGTCGCTGTCGAGGTCGACCTGGCGGGCACGCAGTACGCCGTCATCGCCCTTGGCCTTAAGCTCCACCTGGTCACCCACCACCAGATCGGCGGGGCGTGAGGCGGGGTCGGTAAGCCACTGGGTCATGGCGCGCATTGGCATTACCTGGGTTGCCAGTGGCGTGACCTTGAGACTGCCCAGGGTTTCCCGCAGCAGGTCGAGTAGCTCCTCGGCTCGCGTTCGCGAACTTGCGTTGACCCCGACCAGCCGGCGCCGGGTGTCCCACCAGAGGTCGATCTTCTGGCTGCGGACGAACGCACGAGGCAGCAGCTCCTCGACTACCTGCTCCTTGAGGGTGATCTTCTCCTGGCGGCGCAGCTTGCGCCCCTCGCGAGCCTCTACCTCGGCGGCGCGCTCGTCGACCTCTTCCTTGACGACGCTGGCGGGCAGCAGCCGTTCCTGACGCAGGGCGCTGAGCAGGCGTTGCCCCTGCAGCTCGTGAAGGCGGCTGGTGTCGGCACGACCGCCCGGGAAGGTCCAGCCAAGGCGGCGGGGATCCTGTCCGCCCAGCGGTCGCGCCGCCTGTTCGGCCAGGGCTTCTTCGAGCGTGGCGGCATCCAGCTCAGGTGCGTCGTGTAGCCGATAAAGGTGTAAGTGCTTGAACCACATGCAGCATTTTTCCCGGAGAAAAGGGTCGCCATTATCACCGAAGGGGCGCGAGGGTGCCAGCATCGATCATGAGTCAGGCATAAAACGAATGTTTGAATTTGGGAGGGGTGGATGCCTAGAATCGAGTCCTTTCAGGCCAAGGAGTGATGACCCATGGATAGTCGAATTTCCTCTGTTTCAGTGCGCGTGCGTGGTTACCATCTCGATGGCTATGGTCACGTCAACAATGCCCGCTATCTGGAGTTCCTGGAAGAGGGGCGCTGGGCCTATTTCGATGATCGCCCCGAGCTTTTTCATCGTCTGCGGCGCGGTGATGTGGCCTTCGTGGCGGTAAATGTCAATATCGACTACTGCGCGGCAGCCGTGGCCGGCGATGATCTCAAGGTCAGCAGCAGGGTCTGCGAGCTTGGCACTCGTAGCGCGCGCATGGCCCAGGAGATTCATCGACGTGGCGATGATGCACTGATCAGTCGTGCCACCATTACCTTCGTGTTGCTCGACGTGGCCGCCAACCGTGCCATTCCCATCGAGGGGGAGCTGCATGAGCTGTTGGCTCCCCTCGTACTGGAGTAGCGGTGGCGGGGCGGAACCTGAATAGTCAGCTCCCTTTGCCCGCGTCGGAGTGATATGATGTGCGGCTGTAAATGGCGCCCCAGGCAACGCCACGGCGGGCGGCCAACCTCCTGCAGTGCAAAGGATTCGACGACCCATGGGTGAGCTCGCCAGAGAGATTCTGCCAGTCAACATCGAGGACGAACTCAAGCAGTCGTACCTCGATTACGCGATGAGCGTGATCATCGGCCGGGCGCTGCCGGATGTGCGCGACGGCCTCAAGCCCGTGCATCGGCGCGTGCTGTTTGCCATGCACGAGCTCGGCAATGACTGGAACAAACCCTACAAGAAGTCCGCCCGCGTGGTGGGCGATGTCATCGGTAAGTATCACCCCCACGGTGATAGTGCCGTCTACGACACCATCGTGCGCATGGCCCAGGAATTTTCCATGCGCCATGTGCTGGTCGACGGCCAGGGCAACTTCGGCTCCATTGACGGCGACAGTGCCGCCGCCATGCGTTACACCGAGGTTCGCATGGCGCGGCTCTCTCACGAGCTACTTGCCGATCTGGAGAAGGAGACCGTCGACTGGGTCGACAACTACGACGGCACCGAGCGTATCCCCGAGGTGCTGCCCACCAAGGTGCCCAACCTGCTGGTCAACGGCTCGTCGGGTATCGCCGTGGGCATGGCCACCAATATCCCGCCGCACAACATGGGGGAGATCATCAACGCCTGCCTGGCATTGATCGATGATTACACCCTCTCCGTCGACGATCTGATGGAGCATATTCCCGGCCCTGACTTCCCCACGGGTGGCATCATCAACGGCCGTGCCGGGATCCTCGAGGCCTATCGCACCGGCCGTGGGCGCATCTACGTGCGTGCCTGCCATACCATCGAGCATGATGAAAAGAGTGGCCGGGATCACATCATCATCGATGAGCTGCCCTACCAGGTGAACAAGGCGCGTCTGATCGAGAAGATCGCCGAGCTGGTCAAGGAGAAGCGAATCGAGGGAATCGCCGAGCTGCGCGACGAGTCTGACAAGGACGGTTTGCGGGTGGTGATCGAGGTCAAGCGTGGCGAGTCCGGGGAGGTGGTGGTCAACAACCTGTTCGCCCAGACCCAGCTGCAGACCGTTTTCGGCATCAATATGGTGGCGATCGAAAACGGTCAACCGAAGATCCTCAATCTAAAGGAGATTCTCGAGGCATTCATTCGTCATCGTCGCGAGGTGGTGACACGGCGCACCCTGTACGAGCTTCGCAAGGCTCGCGAACGTGGTCACATTCTCGAGGGCCTCACCGTTGCCATCTCGAACATCGACGAGGTCATCGAGCTGATCAAGGCTTCGCCCAATGCGGCCGAGGCAAAGGAGAAGCTGCTTGCACGAGACTGGTCGCCCGGGCAGGTCACCGGAATGCTCGAGCGGGCCGGCGCCACCTCCTGCAAGCCCGAGGATCTCGAAGAGGGCTTCGGGCTCAATACGGCGGGCAGCGAGTATCGCCTGTCGCCGGCCCAGGCCCAGGCTATCCTCGAGCTGCGTCTGCACCGCCTGACAGGTCTCGAAACCGAGAAGTTGCTCGACGAATATCTCGGTATCCTCGAAAGGATCGCCGAATTGATGGCCATACTGGCGTCCGCCGAGCGTCTTCTCGAGGTGATCCGCGAGGAGCTCGTCGCGGTACGTGACCAGTTCGGCAATCCGCGCAAGACCGAGATTCAGGCCAGCCACCTCGACCTCTCCATGGAGGACCTGATCGCCGAGGAGGATATGGTGGTCACCGTGTCTCGCTCCGGCTATGCCAAGACCCAGCCGCTCTCGGACTACCAGGCCCAGCGACGCGGTGGTCGCGGCAAGTCCGCCACCGCCATGAAGGATGAGGATGTCATCGAGCATCTGCTGGTGGCCTCGACCCATGACACCGTGCTGCTGTTCTCCAACCGCGGCAAGGTCTACTGGCTCAAGGTCTACGAGATGCCGGCGGCCAGCCGTGGGTCACGCGGCAAGCCGCTGGTCAACATGCTGCCGCTGGATGAGGGCGAGTCGATCAATGCCATCCTGCCGGTGCGCGACTATGACCCCGAAAGCTATATCTTCTTCGCCACCGCCAAGGGGACGGTGAAGCGTACCAGCCTCGAGCAGTTCTCGCGGCCGCGCAGCGTCGGTCTGATTGCCATCGATCTCGAGGAGGGCGACCGCCTGGTCGGTGCAGCCATCACCTCGGGTTCCGATCATGTCATGCTGCTCTCCTCCAATGGCAAGGCGATTCGTTTCGAGGAGGGAAATGTGCGGGCCATGGGGCGTACCGCGCGCGGCGTGCGCGGCATGCGCCTCCTCGACAGTGCCGAAGTGATCAGCCTGATTATCCCCCAGAGCCAGCTGATCGATGCCGAGGCCAGTTGTGATAGAAGGGCGGAGAGTGACGCCGAGATTGAAGGCGAGGAGGGAGCGTCCGTGGAGGCCGGTAATGGCGGCCAGATCTATATCCTGACCGCCTCCGAGAACGGCTACGGCAAGTGCAGTCGCCTCGAGGAGTTCCCGCTACGCGGTCGTGGCGGTCAGGGCGTCATCGCCATGCAGACCAGCGAGCGCAATGGCTCGCTGGTGGCGGCCATGCAGGTCTACTCCTCCGATGAGATGATGCTGATCACCGACCGTGGCACCCTGGTGCGCACCCGTGTTGATGAGGTCTCGATCACTTCGCGAAATACCCAGGGCGTGATGCTGATTCGACTGGGTAACGAGGAGAAGCTGGTCAAGACGGTGCGCGTCGATGAGCCCGAGGAGTCGGAAGAGCCTGAGGGCGCTGGAGAGGCTGAAGGCGCAGATGACGCCTCCGCCGAGGCAGGTAACGAGGCTGCGGGGTCAGACCCCGAAGAAGATTGAGGGAGCTGACCCCAATGGAGAACCAGGACGCATGACACGTCATTTCAACTTCTGCGCCGGTCCGGCGGCGCTGCCTACCGCGGTGCTGGAGCGGGCCCGCGACGAGATGCTCGACTACCGTGGTCACGGCCTGTCGGTGATGGAGATGAGCCACCGCTCGGCGGAGTATGTTGCCATCGCCGAAAAGGCCGAGGCCGATCTGCGCGAGCTGCTGGCGATCCCCGCCAACTATCGGGTGCTCTTTACCCAGGGCGGGGCGACGCAGCAGTTTGCCGCGGTGCCCTTCAATCTGCTGGGAAGCGGCGGCACCGCCAACTTCGTGGATACCGGCATCTGGAGCCGCAAGGCCATCGCCGAGTCGCGCCACCTGTTCGGTGATGCCCGGGTGGCGGCTTCGAGTGAGGCCAGCGGCAATACCCGGGTGCCGCAGCAGGGGGAGATCGAGCTCTCCCATGATGCGTCCTACCTGCATGTCACCGCCAACGAGACCATCGGCGGACTCGCCTTCGACTATACCCCGCGGGGGGTGCGTCCGGACGGGGTCGAGGTGCCACTGGTCTGCGACATGTCCTCGTCGATCCTCTCCGGGCCGCTGGATGTATCGCGATACGGCGTTATTTACGCCGGAGCGCAGAAGAATATCGGCCCCGCCGGGTTGGTCGTGGTGATCGTGCGTGACGATCTGCTCGAGCGCGCACGCCCCGACATGCCCACGCTGTTTGGCTACAAGACCCTCGCCGAGGGCGGCTCGATGGTCAATACGCCGGCGACCTACAGCTGGTATCTGGCAGGGCTGGTGTTCGAGTGGCTCAGGCACGATATTGGTGGCTTGCCGGCCATGGAAGCCATCAATGCGCGAAAGGCCGCCAAGTTGTATGCCGCCATCGATGGCAGCGAGCTCTACTCCAACCCCATCGCGCCGGCGAACCGTTCACGCATGAATGTCCCGTTCGTGCTTGCTGATGAGCGACTGGACAAGCCGTTCCTCGCCGAGGCCGAGCAGGCGGGGCTCCTCAACCTCAAGGGCCACCGCAGCGTAGGCGGCATGCGGGCCAGCCTTTACAACGCCGTTCCCGAAGCTGCCGTGGATGCACTGATCGATTTCATGGCCGACTTCGAAAATAGAAAGGGCTGAATATCATGAGCGACACCCCCATCGATCTCGATGCGCTGCGCAGCCGCATCGATGATCTGGACAGCCAGCTGCTGACGCTGATGAACGAGCGCGCCCAGTGCGCCCAGCAGGTGGCCCAGGTCAAGACCGCCGAGGATGCCGGGGCGGTGTTCTATCGCCCCGAGCGCGAGGCCCAGGTGCTGCGTCGTATCATGGCGCTCAACAAGGGACCGCTGGATAGCGAGGAGGTCGCACGGCTGTTCCGCGAGATCATGTCGGCCTGTCTGGCGCTGGAGCAGCCCATCAAGGTTGCCTATCTCGGCCCCGAGGGTACCTTTACCCAGCAGGCGACCCTCAAGCACTTCGGCGAGAGTGCCATCAGCCTGCCGATGGCCGCCATCGACGAAGTGTTTCGTGAGGTGGAGGCCGGGGCGGTCAACTACGGGGTGGTGCCGGTGGAAAACTCCACCGAGGGCGTGATCAATCACACCCTGGATTCCTTCATCGATTCCGGCCTGCGTATCTGCGGCGAGGTGGTGCTGCGAATCCATCATCACCTGCTGGTGGGCGAGACCACCCGACGGGACAAGGTGTCGCGGATCTACTCGCATCCGCAGTCCTTCGCCCAGTGCCGCAAGTGGCTGGATGCCCACTACCCCCAGGCCGAGCGGGTGCCGGTCTCCTCCAATGCCGAGGCGGCACGCCTGGTCAAGACCGAGTGGCACAGCGCGGCGATCGCCGGCGACATGTCGGCCAAGCTCTATGGTCTGACCCGCCTGGCCGAGAAGATCGAGGACCGCCCGGACAACTCCACGCGCTTCCTGATTATCGGCAATCAGGATGTGCCCATGTCCGGTGATGACAAGACCTCGATCGTGGTGGCCATGCGCAACCAGCCCGGGGCGCTGCATGATCTGCTCGAGCCCTTCCATCGCCATCAGATCGACATGACACGCCTGGAGACCCGTCCCTCGCGCAGCGGCGTGTGGAACTATGTCTTCTTTATCGACTTCAAGGGGCATCACGAGGAGCCCCGGGTGGCCGCGGTGCTGGAGGAGGTGCGCTTGCGCGCCGCAGAGGTCAAGGTGCTGGGGTCCTACCCCGTCGGTGTGCTCTAGGGCATGGCATCGATGGTGACGCGTAAGCACGAGGAGTCTCGCATCCTGATCGTCGGGCTCGGCCTGATCGGGGGCTCGCTGGCCGCCGCCCTGAGAGCCAGTGGCTACGGTCGTCGCGACAGCGGCGATGCCGACGGCTTCGGGTCGGCTAAGGAACGCGACAGCGGCGATGCCGACGGCTTCGGGTCGGCTAAGCTACGCGACAGCGACGATCCCGGCGGCTTCGGGCCGGCTGAGCAAATCGTCGCCTGTGATCCGGATCCGAACGAGATCCGGCGCGGCCTCGAGATGGGGCTGATCGATCGCGGTGATACTCGCCTCGAAAGGGTGGTCGATGGTGTTTCGCTGATCGTGCTGGCCGTGCCGGTGCTGGCCATGCGCAGCGTGATGGGTGAGCTGGTCCGCTGTCTGGGTGACGCCGCCGGCGATGTGGTGCTCACCGATGTGGGCAGTACCAAGGCGGCCATCCGCGACTGTGCGCTGGAGGTCTTCGGCCGGATGCCGGCCAACCTGGTGCTCGGCCACCCCATCGCCGGCTCTGAAAAGAGCGGTGTGGCGGCGGCCGACCCTGAGCTCTATATCGGCCACAAGGTGATCCTCACGCCCGAACCGGATACCGACCCCGCGGCGCTGGCCCGCGTACAGGCGATGTGGAGCGCCTGTGGTGCCGAGGTGCTGGAGATGGGGGTGGAGCGCCACGATCAGGTGCTGGCTCGCACCAGCCACCTGCCGCATCTACTGGCCTTCTCGCTGGTGGACACGCTGGCGCGCCAGGATGAGCGCCTGGAGATCTTTCGCTATGCCGCCGGTGGTTTTCGTGACTTCACGCGTATCGCCGGCAGCGACCCCGTCATGTGGCGTGACATCTTTACCGCCAATCGTGATGCCGTGCTCGCCTCCCTCAATGATTTTGAGGCCGGCGTGGCACGCCTGCGTGTTGCCGTGGAGCGTGGTGATGGTGACGCCATGTTGGCGATCTTCGATCGCGCCAGCCATGCTCGGCACTACTTCGAATCCCTGCTCAACAAGACCAGCTATCAGGCGGAATATCAGATGCAACAGCAAGGTAATCTGCGCTACCGGATGAGCCCCGGTGGTGCCGTGGTCGGGCGCATTCGTGTTCCCGGTGACAAGTCGATCTCCCATCGCTCCATCATGCTCGGCGCCTTGGCCGAGGGAGTTACCGAGATCAAGGGGTTTCTGGAGGGAGAGGACAGTCTGGCGACCCTCCAGGCATTCCGCGAGATGGGGGTGGCCATCGAGGGGCCATATCAGGGGCGAGTCACCGTGCATGGGGTCGGCCTGCACGGCCTCAAGAAGCCCTCAGGTCCCCTGTATGTCGGCAATGCCGGTACCGCCATGCGCCTGTTCGCCGGGCTGCTGGCCGGTCAGGCCTTCGATACCGAGCTCACCGGCGACACCTCCTTGACCAAGCGCCCCATGAATCGGGTGGCCGACCCGCTGCGCCTGATGGGGGCCGAGATCGATACCGCCGAGGGGGGGCGACCGCCACTTCAACTCCATGGTGGTCGTGCGCTCAAGGGCATCAGCTACGACATGCCGATGGCCAGTGCCCAGGTGAAATCCTGCCTGCTGCTTGCCGGCCTGTATGCGGAGGGGGAGACCCGGGTCAGCGAGCCGGCCCCGACCCGTGATCACACCGAGCGCATGCTGGCCGGGTTCGGCTATCCGGTACACCGTGATGGGGATACCTGCTGGCTCTCCGGTGGTGGCCGTCTCACCGCGGCGCCCATCGATGTGCCCAGCGATATCTCCTCGGCGACCTTCTTCCTGGTAGCCGCGGCGATAACCCCGGGCTCGGACCTGGTGCTTGAGCATGTGGGCATCAACCCGACTCGTATCGGTGTGATCAATATCCTCAAGTTGATGGGGGCAGATCTGCGTCTGGAGAACGAGCGCGAGGTAGGGGGAGAACCGGTAGCCGATCTGCATATCCGCCATGCGCCGCTTAAGGGCATCGACATCCCACTGGAGCAGGTGCCGCTGGCCATCGACGAGTTTCCGGCGCTGTTTATTGCCGCTGCCAATGCCCGGGGAACCACGCGTCTACGCGGCGCGGAAGAGTTGCGTGTCAAGGAGTCCGACCGGCTGCAGGCGATGGCTGACGGGCTGGCCGCCATCGGCGTCGAGCACACTCTCTACCCCGATGGCATCGATATCGTTGGTGGAGGCAGTGCCGAGGGTTCCAACTATGGTGGCGGCCGTATCGACAGCCTCGAAGACCATCGCATCGCCATGTCGTTCGCCATCGCCGCGCTGCGGGCGAGCGAGGAGATCATCATCGATGACTGTGCCAACGTGGCGACCTCCTTCCCCGGGTTCGTCGACCTGGCGCGCAAGGTGGGACTGACACTCACGGAAGAGAGTGGCGAGGAGGGGGCATGAGTGATTCCCAAGCCAGTCTCCAGGCGCCAGTGTTGACGATCGATGGCCCCGGTGGTGCCGGCAAGGGCACCATCAGCCGTCTGGTGGCTGAGCGCCTGGGCTGGCATCTGCTCGACAGCGGCGCGCTCTATCGACTCACGGCACTGGCTGCCGGCAAACATGACGTGTCTCTGGATGATGAGGCGAGTCTCGCCGAGGTGGCGCGCCATCTCGAGGTGGTGTTTGTCGCCGAGGGCGGCACCACCCGGGTGATGCTCGAGGGCAGCGATGCCACCACCACCATCCGTACCGAGCAGGTGGGTGATGCGGCCTCCCGTGTGGCGGCGCTGCCGGGGGTCCGCGAGGCATTGCTGAGCCGCCAGCGCGACTTCCGCCAGTTCCCGGGGCTGGTGGCCGATGGCCGTGATATGGGCACCGTGGTATTCGCCGATGCGCCGCTGAAGATATTTCTCACCGCGAGTGCCGAGGAGCGAGCTCATCGTCGCCAGGCTCAGTTGCGGGAGGCCGGTGTGGATGCTAGTCTATCGAGTCTTTTGAAGGAGATTCAGGCGCGCGACGCCCGCGACATGCAGCGCAGCGTGGCGCCACTCAAGCCGGCAGAAGATGCCATCACGCTTGATACCACGCGCCTGACGATACCGGAAGTGGTGGATCGGCTGACGGAGCTGCTGACCCAGCGTGGTCTGCTCCCCGACGCCTGAAACTCCCTTGCGGCGCCTCCGGCAGCATGTGATGACGTGGCTCGGCACCGTTTGCCGAGAGCCGAGCCAGGTCGAACCAGCGCCAACATCTCCGGGGGTTTGGTGAATAAGGCCCGCACTCGCTGGTGGTGCGGAGGAAGCGACTCCGTCGCACTTTAACGTTGATCACGTAGGAACATCATGAGCGAAAGCTTTGCTGAACTTTTTGAACAGTCTCTCCAGGACATCAACATGGAGCCGGGCGCCATCGTCGTGGCTACCGTTGTCGACATCGAGGGTGACTGGGTTACCGTCAATGCGGGCCTGAAGTCGGAAGGTCAGATCCCCTCGGCCCAGTTCCGTGACGAGAGCGGTGAACTGGCCATCGCCGTCGGTGACGAGGTCCACGTCGCCCTGGAAGCCGTTGAAGACGGTTTCGGCGAGACCCGTCTGTCCCGCGAGAAGGCCAAGCGTGCCGAAGCGTGGAAGGTGCTGGAAGCTGCCTTCGAGAAGGACGAGATCGTCAAGGGCGTGATCAACGGTAAGGTCAAGGGTGGCTTCACCGTCGATGTCGACTCCATCCGTGCCTTCCTGCCGGGCTCTCTGGTCGACGTGCGTCCGGTGCGCGACACCACGCACCTCGAGAACAAGGAACTCGACTTCAAGGTCATCAAGCTTGACCCGAAGCGCAACAACGTTGTCGTTTCCCGTCGTGCCGTCCTCGAGGCCGAGAACAGCGCCGAGCGTGAGGCCCTGCTTGCCACGCTGCAGGAAGGCCAGCAGATCCTGGGTATCGTCAAGAACCTCACCGATTACGGCGCCTTCGTCGATCTGGGTGGCGTCGACGGCCTGCTGCACATCACCGACATGGCCTGGAAGCGTATCAAGCATCCCAGCGAGATCGTGGCCGTGGGCGACGAGATCAGCGTCAAGGTCCTCAAGTTCGACCGCGAGCGCAACCGTGTGTCTCTGGGTCTGAAGCAGCTGGGCGAGGATCCGTGGGTCAACATCAAGGATCGTTACCCGGAAGGCACCAAGGTTCACGCCACCGTCACCAACCTCACCGACTACGGCTGCTTCGCCGAGCTGGAAGAGGGTGTCGAGGGTCTGGTTCACGTCTCCGAGATGGACTGGACCAACAAGAACATCCATCCGTCCAAGGTGGTGCAGGTCGGCGACGACGTGGACGTCATGGTCCTGGACATCGACGAGGAGCGTCGTCGTATCTCCCTGGGTATCAAGCAGTGCACCGCCAACCCGTGGGAGACCTTCAGCGCCACGTACAACAAGGGCGATCGCGTTGCCGGTACCATCAAGTCGATCACCGACTTTGGTATCTTCATCGGTCTGGAAGGCGGCATCGATGGCCTGGTGCATCTCTCCGACATCTCCTGGACCGATACCGGCGAAGAAGCGGTTCGCCAGTTCAAGAAGGGCGACGAGGCAGAGGCCGTGATCCTCTCCATCGATCCGGAGCGCGAGCGCATCTCTCTGGGCATCAAGCAGCTGGATACCGATCCGGTCGCCGAGTTCCTGGCCGTCAACGACAAGGGTACCGTGGTTACCGGTCGTGTGATCGAAGTCGATGCCAAGGAAGCTCAGGTCGAGCTGGCCACCGATGTCATCGCCGTGCTCAAGGCCTCCGAAATCAGCGCCGACCGCGTCGAGGATGCTCGCAACGTCCTCAACGAGGGTGATAGCGTCGAGGCTCGTATCATTGGGGTGGATCGCAAGAACCGTCAGATCAACCTCTCCATCAAGGCCAAGGATCAGGACGACACTCGTCAGAACCTGAAGAAGCTGCGTGAAGAGACTCCCGAGAGTGGTGGCCCGACCACCATCGGTGACCTGATCAAGCAGCAGATGGGTCAGGACTGATCGGATAGCGCTTTCCGATCCGCCAGGACCGCCGCCCTCCGGGGCGGCGGTTTTTTTCTACGTGTAGGGTCCCGACATCGACGAGATATTTCTCTCTCGATGCTCGAGATGGTGGATGAACTCCAGCCTTCCGGAGTCTCTGCTGAATAGTGGTGTCATGAACTCGTAAAGTTATTCGTCCAGGAGAGTTCATCATCCTGGCGAGTTGTTTGTTTGTCTCTACTGCTGAGTTTGAGTGTGGATGGAAGTGTTTAATTGCGACAACTTTCACTGGCTAATCAATTCAACTAGACTATTGCCAAGTATTGAGTTTGACGCGCATAATATACATCCCTTGCATCCCGTCGTAATTTCCAAGGAAGCTTCCCATGTCTCTTCTTAACGAATATATGCAGATGGAGCAGCAGTTGAAGGAGCTCCAGGCCAATCTTGATAAGCTGCAGAATGATAAGCGCCTACAGAGTGAGCTCGAGTTCAAGGAAAAACTCGAGTCGCTGATGAAGGAGTATGGCAAGAGTGCAGCCGAAGTCATTGCACTGCTCGACCCCAAGCCGGCAACCTCCGGGCCCAAGACGCCTTCAACCGCTTCCACCGGCACGCGTCGCAAGCGTAAACTGAAGATCTACAAGAACCCCAACACTGGAGAGGTCGTCGAGACTCGCGGTGGTAACCAGAAGACGCTCAAGGCGTGGAAGGATGAGTTTGGTCCCGACACCGTCGAGTCCTGGCTGGTGCGTGTTGAAGACTAGTTCTCTGGCGTGAACGGAAGAGAACGGCTCTTGCGAACGGCGCCAGTGGGCGCCGTTCGTGTATCCCGCCGTCAGGCCGCAGTCTGCTCTTGAGCGGAAGGGCGAGCCGCTAGGCTGGCGTCATTCCTTGGGGATGGCCCTGACGTGTCGAGCAGGATGGCGTTAGCGATCGCGCTGAATACGAGTATAATCGACGCTTCTCCAATCGGGCGGTGTGCTATTCACACCTCATTTTGCCCGCTTAAAGATGACCACCAATGAAACAACAGACACCACGCAAAGCCATGGGTGAGCGCGATAAACTGCGCCAGTTCCGGGAGCTCGACGATGCCTTTGCCGAGGCCCTGCGCGCGCTGGATGCCACTCCGGCAGCTGAGTCCGCAGCCGAACTGGCGCTGGAGCCTTCCGAAGCAGAGGATATGGCTCGGGTGACAACTGTTCCCGAAGGGTTTGAAAAGCGGCTCGAGGCACTGATGGCGGAGTATGACTTCTCCTCACAGCGTGTCAGAGAGCTTCTGGAAACCCTGCAGCACTTCGAGTCGAATGCCTGAAGGCATCACGCCTCTCGGGTGGAAAGCTCCAGCGCCGTGATACGTTCCAGCGCCTGGTGGCGATGATTGCCGCATAGTTCGGCGTCATAGTCGAATAGCCGGCAGACGGCCGGCCGAGAGGGATCACCGAACAGCCGGCAAAGGTTGTGTTCGTCGAGCTGTGCGCAGCGTGTGCCGGCGGGCTTGCCCTCCGGCATGCCAGGTATGGGCGAGGTGATCGAGGGGGCGATACAGCACGCCCCGCAGCCGGGGCGACACCCCGGCGTCTCCTGTGCATATTGCATGATGTTCTCCTCGCGATGGGGGAGTGGCTCGCTATGGCCGGGCCGTGGCCATGGCGCCCTTGTCGACACCCTCGAAGGCCTGCACGCGAGTCGCTCGACCGGTTTCCTGGCTGATCTCGTCGGCGAGCCACGCGGCGATATGCTCCACCGTGGTCGGGCTCGGTAACACCACGCAGCGCTCCCGAGGCAGGGTCAGCGTGAAGTGGCCCTGTTCGGAGGTGTAACGGCTGGTCAGCCGGCCGAGAGAGGTGGTGCCCAGCCCCTCGGCCACGTCGGCCGCGTCCACCAGGTAGCGATCCGACAGGCGCGACGCCCAGTCGGCTTCAAGCGCCGGTTGGCGCCGGCCATCCTGCCAAATGTATAGTCTCGAGCGATGTCCGTGGGCGATGCGCTGGCAGTTGCCTGCATGGCGCCTGAGGCCGTGGCTATAGGTGTAGCTTGCCCCCTCGATGGTCTCTTCGCGCAGTGTCAGCCGAATGGCCTCAACCCGCGGTGCTGGCTCGTGCGACAGCTCGGCGGCCAGCTGCTCGGCCAGTCGGTCCGGGATGATCGTATCCCAGGGCAGCAGGGTGAAGGCCTGGCGAGGGCCACGGACCTCCATGACATAGGGGGTCTCGGTGCGCACACAGAGACCCTCGTCGCAATCCTGCACACTGATGCCGGGGGCCGCGGTAGGTATCAGCAGGGTGTGGTCGGCGCCCTGGTCGAGGCGTGACTTGATCCACGGTTTCACTTCGCCGAAGTCGAATAGCATGCCATCCTCGCCGAGCTCGCCATCGAGCTCGGCATCTACGGACCAGCTGGCGCCGATCAGGCCTCGGCTGGGAGACCACAGGGAAACATCGAGATGGGTGAGGTGGTTGACGAACAGTGTCATCAGTCGATCCCCGCAATCTTGTGGGTCTGCAGCGACAGTCGCCACTGTGGGTTGGCCAGGCAGTAGGCTACGGTCTCGGCCAGGGTGTCGCCGTCGTCCCCTCGGGGAGCGGTGTCCATGGGCTGTAAAAAGAAGTGCCGGAAGCCCAGGTCGACAAACTGTTCGGGCAGCGCCTCGGCCTGGGGGTAAACCAGCTTGAGCTCGTCGCCTGAGGTCTGAACGAGCGGGGCGGTGCCCTTGGGGCTGACGCACAGCCAGTCGATGCCAGGCGGCGCCGGCAGGGTGCCGTTGGTCTCCACGGCAACATCGAAATTGCGGGCATGCATGGCGGTAATCAGGGGGTTGTCGAGTTGCAGCAGCGGCTCGCCTCCGGTAAAGATCACCTGCGGCGTGGCCGTGCCGGGGGCGTCCGGCCACAGGGTGGCCAGATGGTCGGCCAGCGCCGAGGCCGAGGCGAATCGTCCGCCGTTCTGGCCATCGGTGCCGACAAAGTCGGTATCGCAGAAGCGGCACATTGCCCGGGCCCTGTCCTCCTCGCGACCGGACCAGAGGTTGCAGCCGGAAAAGCGGCAGAAGACGCTGGCGCGGCCGGCCTGGCCGCCTTCGCCCTGCAGCGAGTAGAAGGCCTCCTTGACCTGATACATCAGTGATCTCCTGTAGCAGAGCCTTGGGCCGACGAGACGGCGGGGTCGGGTTGCTGATCAGTTGCGCCGGAGCTGGAGTGCTGAGAGTCGGCGTGGGAGTCAGGCCGTTGGGAGTAGCTCAGCGGATCGCGCACCCCGTTGGCGGCGAAGGCCGCCAGGCGCTCCCGGCAGCTGCCGCAACGCCCGCAGGCCAGGGCTTCGCCCCGGTAGCAGGTCCAGGTCTCGGCGTAGTCGAGCCCCATGGCCAGGCCATCGGCGAGGATGGCGGTCTTGTCGTGGTGCAGGTAGGGCGCATGAACGGCGATCGGGGTGAAGTGGGCGAGGCCGGCCACGGCCTGCATGGCCGCGACGAACTCGGGTCGGCAGTCCGGGTAGAGCACGTGGTCGCCACCATGGGCACCGTAATCGACCCGGTCGGCGCCGATGTTCACTGCCTTGGCGATGGCCAGCGAGAGCAGGATCATGTTGCGGTTGGGTACCACGGTGTCCTGAAGGCTGGTCTCTTCGTAGTCGGCCTCCGGTAGCGTACGACTGGCATCGGTCAGTGCCGAGGCGTCGATCAGGCCATGGATGGCAGTGATGTCGACCACCTGATGAGGCATGCCGAGCCGCTGGCAGACTCGGCGGGCGACCTCGAGCTCGCGGGCATGGCGCTGGCCGTAGTCGAAGGAGAGGGCGTGTACCCGGCGGCCCTCGCGTAGGGCACGGTGCAGCACGGTATAGGAGTCCATGCCACCGGAGTAGATCACCACGGTGGCCGGGGAGTCGGGTTGGGTCATGGGGGTACCTGATGAGTCGGAGAATTTGTCCGTCCCGTCGCACCATCTATCGGGCGCGTCGGGACCTTGGCCGGGGTCCGGTCCGGAAGGCCGCCTAGTCTACGCAAGGCGGGGGATTCTGGCCAGAATCGGCGTGAGTTGCTACACTTTCGCGCCTTTCATCCCCTTGCATCCCTGCGGCCAGACGCCGTCGAGGATGCCATCGTCCTGACAACGGTGATCCCCATGCAAGCCCCTGAACTGCTGTCCCCCGCGGGCACCTTCAAGAACATGCGTTACGCCTTCGCCTATGGCGCGGATGCGGTCTATGCCGGCCAGCCGCGCTATTCGCTGCGCGTGCGCAACAACGATTTCAAGCTCGATAACCTGCACAAGGGCATCGCCTATGCGCATGAGCGGGGCAAGCAGTTCTACGTGGCCTCGAATATTGCGCCGCATAACAGCAAGCTGAAGACCTATCTGCGCGATATGGAGCCGGTGATCGAGGCCGGACCGGATGCGCTGATCATGTCTGACCCTGGGCTGATCATGATGATTCGCGAGCGCTGGCCCGATCAGGAGATTCACCTCTCGGTGCAATCCAATGTGGTCAACTGGGCGGCGGCGCGCTTCTGGCAGCAGCAGGGGATCAGCCGAATCATTCTCTCTCGCGAGCTGTCGCTCGAGGAGATCGCCGAGATCCGTGCCGAGTGCCCCGATCTCGAGATCGAGACCTTCGTGCACGGTGCCCTGTGCATCGCCTACTCCGGACGCTGCCTGCTCTCGGGCTATTTCAATCACCGCGACCCCAACCAGGGTACCTGCACCAACGCCTGCCGCTGGCAGTACAACACCGTGGCGGCGGCCCACGACGAGACCGGCGACCTGGTGCCGGCCAACTCGGCCGCGGCTCATGCCGCCAGCGGTGTCTGGACACCGGGCCAGGGCGGCGGCCAGGGTGGGTTGATCGCATCGGGCGGTGGCAGCACGCGCCACAGCACGGCCACGGCCGGTGGGGTAGAGGGCCAGGATGAGCTCTCGGCCCTGATCGAGGATGCCACGCGCCCCGGTGAGCTGATGCCGATCTTCGAAGATGAGCACGGCACCTATATCATGAACTCCAAGGATCTGCGCGCCGTGCAGCACGTGCCGCGGCTCACCGAGATGGGGGTCTCCTCGTTGAAGATCGAGGGGCGCACCAAGTCCCACTACTATGTGGCGCGCACCGCCCAGGTCTATCGTCGGGCCATCGACGACGCCGTGGCTGGCCGTCCCTTCGACATGCGTCTGATGGATGAACTCGACAACCTCGCCAACCGCGGCTACACGGAGGGCTTCTATCGCCGCCATGTCCACGACGAATATCAGAACTATGAGCGTGGCAACTCCGTGGGCGTGCACCAGCAGTTTGTCGGCGAGGTGATCGGCTACGACCCCGACCGCGGCGTTCTCGAGATCGACGTCAAGAACCGCTTCGAGGTGGGGGATGGCATGGAGCTGATGTTGCCGGGTGGCAATCGTCGTTTCGTCCTCGAGCATATCGAGAACAGGCGCGGTGAATCCGTCGGCGCAGCCCCCGGTTCGGGTCATGTGGTGCGGATCCCGGTGCCTGGCGAGGCGATCGCCCCGGAGCGAATCGAGTTTGCGCTGCTGATGCGCGATCTCGGCTGACGGGAGATTGCTGGGGTAATAGCCAGCCGGCGTCATACCGGTGAGAGACGATGCGAGCCCACCCCTTTCCAGGGGTGGGCTCGCGGCGTATATGGCGATCACCCGGGTGGGATGTCACTCCTTGCGTAGTGAGGCGTTGAGGTGATCGACCACCTCGGCCCAGTCGGCATCCTCCTCGATCGCTTCGCGCAGGAATTCCGCCTGTCCTTCGTTCCAGCAGGCGGCATCGGGCAGGGCCGTCTCCTCGGGGATAGGGGCGTGGCGGTCGATAAAGCGCTTGATCGAATCGGGATCCGAAGCGAGCCCGAGCTGTTCGAAGAGTTCGCTGAAGGGGTGGTCGGGATGTTCCATGGTGGCGTCCCCGGCTGGGTCGGTGGGGCGGTCAGCCGATGGTGACCGCGAAGCATGCACCCCCACCATAGCCATTTGTCGCGCCCTCTGCCTGAAGCGCGTCAACGCTCCTGAGTCGGTGGCGCTAACGCTCCCCCACCAGTGGCGCAAGGAAGCGACGTCGCCGCTCGGCATCCTCCAGCGGCTGGGCGAGCAGGTGAACCAGCTTGGTCAGGGCCGCCTCCGGAGTCATGGCGCCACCCGCCAGCACCCCGGCATCGGTGAGCCCCTGGCCGGCGGCATAGTCCCCCGGGCGGATGGTGCCATGGGGGCACTGGCTGATGGCGGCGATCAGCTTGCCGTCAGCGCTGGCTCGGGTCAGCTGTTCCAGCAGGGCAGAATCGTCGGGCAGGTTGCCGGCTCCCCACACCTCTAACAGGGCCCCCTTGAGGCGTGGGTCGTTGAGCCAGGCCGCCAGCTGCCGGGGGCTGATGCCGGGCCACAACGCGATACGCGACACGCCGCCGTCGCCAAGCGGCGCATAGTCGGGTAGCTCAAAGCGCGGCGCGATCTCCTCCTCTCGGGCAAGGCCATGTTCGGGATAATGCCTGGCGGTGTCTGCGATCTGCTCGCCGAGCAGTGGAGCGTTGGGGCTTTCGAAGGCGATGGCATCGCAGGTATGCCACTTGCGGGCACGTACACCGCGCAGCAGCCTTCCCCCGAAAGCGATGGCGACCTCCTGGAGTGCCGGGTTGGCGGCGAAGCGCAGTGCCAGGGCGACGTTTCCGGCGGCGTCGCTGTTCGGCGCCTCCAGGGGCTGCATGGCGCCGGTGAACACCACGGGGCGGTCGATGCCCTGCAGCTGGTAGGCGAGACTCGCGGCGCTCCAGGCCAGGGTATCGGTGCCGTGAAGCACCACGATGCCGGCGTGGTCACGGTAGCGCGCGGCGATGACCGCGGCCAGTCGCGACCAGTCGGCGGGGGTGGCCGCGCTGGAGTCGATGGGGTTCGATAGGGAGAGCAGCTCGTAGGCGGGCAGTTCGGCGACGGTGCCCCCCGGCAGGCACTTCAGGGCGCGTGCCAGGCGGGCTTCGATATTGCCGCCCGGGGCCAGTCCTCTGGGCGTCTCCTGCATCCCCAGGGTACCGCCGGTGTAGATCACGAGCAGGGGGCGAGGCCGTCGGGAGTCAGGCATGCACATGGGCGGCTCCTAAGTGGCGTATGGCCGTTATCATCTAAGTGGCCTATGCCCGAAATCATCTAAGTGGCGTGTGGCCGATATCATGGCGGCACAGGGGTATGATCAGAGCGCCTGGTCGCTATCGAGTGACCACCTGGCCATCATTGTCGATCTCCAGGCGGCGGTTGCGGCCGGCAAAGAGGGCAAAGGTGGCGGCTAACGCACAGATCGCCAGCAGCACGCCGGTGATGATGCCGAGCCCCAGGTCGAGCTGAAGCATCACGCCCACCCCCAGCGGTCCCATGGCGGCCAGCGTGTAGCCACCGCCCTGGGCCAGGCCGGAGAGCTTGCCGGCCAGGCGCGAGTTGCCGGTGCGCAGTACGATCAGTGTCAGGGCGAGACTGAAGCTGCCGCCCTGGCCCAGGCCGAGCAGGATCACGCCGATCCAGCGCAGTGAGGGAGTGCCCTGCAGCAGCAGCCAGAACCCCGAGGCGACCAGTGCCAGCACCAGCAGCAGGGCGGGGCGCTGATCCCGGCCCAGGCGTGCCAGCCAGGGGGCGGCCAGGGCGGCGGGCAATTGCACCATCACCGAGGCGCCCATCATCCAGCCGGCCTCGGCTTCACCGTAGCCACGTGCTACCAGCAGGGTGGGAAGCCAGCCAAAGACGATATAGGCAAGTGATGACTGTAGTCCCATCATCAACATCACCTGCCAGGCCAGGGGTTGGGTCAGCACCGCGCGCATCGAACCGCCACCGCCGGGCAGCGCCGCTTCATCGCGGCGGGGAGCCAGGGTCTGCCAGGCCACCAGGGCGATGAGCGCCAGCGCCGACCAGCTGGCAAGCCCCAGATGCCACGCGCCCAACCAGTCGGCCAGAGGGATGCTCAAGCCTGCCCCCAGGGCCCCGCCCAGACACAGTGCCATGGTATAGACGCCCGTCATCAGGTCGGCCCCCGCGGGTAGCTCGCGCTTGACCAGCGCCGGCAGCAGGGTGCCAGCCACGCCGATGGCGGCGCCCGCCATCAGGGTGCCGATAAAAAGCGCGGTGATCACGGGAATGCCACGCAGCGCCAGCCCCACGGCCAGCAGTATCAACCCGGCGGCCAGGGCCCGCTCGGGTCCCAGGCGCTTGGCCAGCCAGGGGGCCAAGGGAGCAAACAGCCCCAGGCAGAGAACGGGTAGCGTGGTGAGGGTGCCGATGGCCAATGCCGACAACCCCGTATCCTGTTGGACACGAGTCAGCACCGGGGCCAGGGAGGAGAGGGCGGGGCGCAGGTTGAGGCCCACCAGCACCATCAGAGTGATAAACAGTCCCAGGCTGACGCGGGACTCCCGCTTAGTCGCGGTCATGTCGCCACTCCCTGGCCTGCTTGGGGCGCAGTCTCAGGCGCTGCTCTTCTCTGCGGGGTGCCAGGAGAGGATGCTCCTCGCTTTGGTTCTCGGGCCGAAAGACCACCCTGCCAAGATGGTGGGGCATCTCTTGTTTCACCTGGCGCAGGATATCGGTGACATCCTCCGCACTGACCAGTGCGCCGCCTCCGTTCAGCGGGTCGGGCTGGGCCACCAGGCGACCCTCGAAGAGCCAGCAGCGCTGGGGAACCTGGGCGATCTGCCAGTCGCGGCCCTGCCAGCGGGCCTGGTTATCGGGGAGCAGCTGCAGCTCTTCCAGCGGCACCAGCGCCTCAAAGAGTCGGGCGTTCAGCACGGCTCGACCGCCCGTGGCCATGCGCACGGGCCCCGTATAGCGAGAGTCGTTCAGCGCCGTCATTACCGCCTTGCGATTCGGCTTGGCGGGCAGGGTCGCACGGCCACAGAGATGCAGCAGGTCGTGGTCGACCTGCTTGATAACCCAGATATCAATAGGTTGCTTGCCAAACAGTTGTTTGAGCATGGTTGAGTGACATTGTTGGGGGAGTGGGGGGTATATTCACATATTGTGATGCTATCCGCTACCGCCGGGTCAGGCCTGCTGGCGACCGCCACCACTACTGTTTCTGCCCCCGCGCCGGCGTCGACGCGTGGCGGTTGCCTGATCATCGTCGCGCCGCTGGCCTTGTCCACGTGGTTGGCCACCGCCACCGCGTTTCTGGCCATTACCGCCGCGTCCACCACCGCCACGACGATTGCGGCCGTTTTCGATGGGCTCCGGCTTGGCATTGGGGTCGGGCTCGAAGCCGGGCTCGATGCGCTTCTCGAGGTCGCGCTTGATCAACCGCTCGATGCCCTTGAGCAACCCATGCTCGTCGACGCAGACCAGCGACACCGCCTGTCCCTCGCTTCCGGCACGGCCGGTGCGGCCGATACGGTGGACATAGTCCTCGGCGACATTGGGCAGCTCGAAGTTGACCACGTGGGGCAGCTCCTCGATGTCGAGGCCACGGGCGGCGATGTCGGTGGCCACCAGCACCTGCAGGTCACCGGTCTTGAAGGCGGCCAGCGCCTTGGTGCGCGCCGACTGGCTCTTGTTGCCATGAATCGCCATGGCCGGGATCTCCTGCTTGGAGAGCTGTTCGGCCAGACGGTTGGCACCGTGCTTGGTGCGGGTGAAGACCAGTACCTGGTGCCAGTCGTGCTCGGTAATCAGGTGGGCCAGCAGCTCGCGCTTCTTCTCGCGGTCGACACGGTAGATCGTCTGATCGACGAGCTCGGCGGTGGTGTTGCGGCGAGCGACCTCGATCATCTTGGGATCGTCGAGCAGCTTGTTGGCCAGTGCCTGGATCTCGTTGGAGAAGGTCGCCGAGAACAGCAGGTTCTGGCGCTTCTCGGGCAGGACCCGCAGGATCTTCTTGATATCGTGGATGAAGCCCATGTCGAGCATGCGGTCGGCTTCGTCGAGCACCAGGATCTCTACCTTCGACAGATCGACGTGTTTCTGCTGCTGCAGGTCGAGCAGACGCCCGGGGGTGGCGACGAGCACATCGAGGCCAGGGCGGATGGCATCGACCTGGGGCTGCTGGCCGACGCCGCCGAAGATCACGTGGCTCTTCAGGGTCAGCAGGCGACCATAGTCGGCCACGCTCTCGCCTACCTGGGCGGCCAGCTCACGGGTCGGTGTCAGCACCAGGGCACGCACCTGACGCTTGCCGGGGCGTGGGCCGTCGGCCAGGCGTTGCAGCATCGGCAGGGTAAAGCCGGCGGTCTTGCCGGTGCCTGTCTGGGCGCTGGCCAGCAGGTCACCGCCCTTGAGCACGGCGGGGATCGCCTGCTGCTGGATGGGAGTCGGGATGGTGTAGCCTTGTGCCTCTACGGCGCTCAGCAGTTCGGCACGCAGGCCGAGTTCGGAAAAGGTCATGCGGTCTCCGCAGAACACCTCGGCCGTGCCGCGCGATCATGCGCAGCCAGTCCCGGGCCGGGGTGTGAAAGATTCGGGGTCAGGGCGCGGCAGGAGGGACTCGCTGATGTGCCGCGACGCGCATTATGCCAGATTCCGGGCTTGGGCGCAGCTACTCTTGCCGGCGTGTGCCGCGAACGGCCTCGGCGAGCTCGTCGGCCGCGCTGTCCCACCCTCGGCCCAGGGCGCGGACCAGTGCGGGATAGCCATCGGCCTCGAGGGCGTTTTCGAGCACCAGGGGCTGCATCGCCAACAGGCTCCCGTCGGCGGCATGCAGGCGCCAGCGGCCGCCGATGACGGCCCGGCCATCGTGACGCCCCTGGAAACGGTCGATCTCCAGCGCCAGGCGCAGGGAATTTGCCTCGCGGGGGGCCGTGCCGTCGAGAAGGACCCGGGTATCGGGAAGCCGCTGCGCCAGGCGGTCACGCAGGCCGCGTTGCAGCTGCTTGCCGAGGGCTTCGGCCCATTGATGGCCGCGGGCTTCCACCAGGGTGATATCGTCGATCTGCATGACGATGCCCTCGACATCCAGGTAGTCGGCGAGTCGTGGC
The DNA here is from genome assembly GCF_009901955.1 of Halomonas icarae. Lineage (GTDB taxonomy): Bacteria > Pseudomonadota > Gammaproteobacteria > Pseudomonadales > Halomonadaceae > Halomonas > Halomonas icarae. Next base: position 914,273 of record NZ_WUTS01000001.1, read on the forward strand.
GTGGCAACCTGCAGCTGATAGCGCGTTTCGGCTCCCGCCGCACCCTGCCGAGTGGCCTCTGGCATGGTGGCTTCGGGCATGGTGGCTGCTGGCAAGGTGTAGCGCTCGGGCGCGGGCTTGCTACTGGCGCACCCCCCCAGCGTGCCAGCCAGCAGCAGGATGGCCAGGGCGGCACCAATCCATCTTCTTGCCATCATGACAAGCTCTCCTTACTCTCGTGGTGCGCGCGGCACGGGGTCCTTGGCATCCAGGCTGTCGAACAGCAGGGCACGTGGGTTGTCGGACAGCGTTCTGGCCACCGGCTGGAGGTCACGCAGCAGCCGCTCCAGGCGCTGGGTGGCGCCCACCAGCTCCTGGTAGGCTGACGACTCGGGCGAGAGGCCCTCCAGGGTGGTGCGCAGTCCCTCCAGGGTGGCATTGAGGTTGACAGGGACTTCGCGGGTCCCGGGGGCTTCCACCAGCTCCCTCAGGGAGGCGGAGAGCGTGCGTACTTCCTCGAGCATTGCCTCGGACGCAGCGAGGTTGCGGTCGAGGCCCTCGAGCAGGGGCTCCACCTCCAGGTCGTTGAGCTTGGCCAGCAGGCTGGTGATCTGTGACTCGATGAGCGCGAACCCCCCGGATGTGGTGGGGAAGACGCGCTGCTCAGCGAAGGTGAGCGGCGCATACTTCTCCTCCAGCTCGCTGTGAAAGTTGAGGTCCACGAACAGTGCTCCGGTCAGCAGGTTGCCGCTCTTGAGGGTGGCGCGCAGACCCAGTTCGAAGAAGCGCTCGTATCGGTCTCGCCACTGCTCGAGGTCGATCTTCTGATTCTCGATACCCAGACGCTGGGGCTCGATGCGGATCAGCACCGGTATGGCGAAGCCGTTGCGACCGCCCGGCTGCTCGGCGGTAAAGTTCCAGGGCACGGCGGCCACGGTGCCTAGACGCACGCCGCGAAACTCGACTGGCGCACCCTTGGTCAGTCCGCGAACCGAATCGTCGACCAGCAACACGTACTCCAGATAGCGATTGAAGGTTCCCTGGCGTGCGGTGTCCTCGTCGGGGTAGAGGGTGAAGGTCGTATCGGCGGCCACCTTGCTACCCAGTGGCAGGTCCTCGGGAACGCCGAAGGTGACGCCACCACCGAGCAGGGCCTCGAAGGATTCGACATTGACCCGAAAGCCTTCGGAGTCCAGTCGCAGATCGATGCCGCTGGCCGACCAGAAGCGTGTGCTATCGGTCACCAGGCTGGCGTAGGGGGCCTCGATAAAGACCCGATGCTGCATGCGCCGGGTGGTGGCGTCAAAATCGGCCTCTTCCACGCGGCCCACGGTGTAGCCCTGGTAGGTGACCGGGTCGCCCACACGCAGCGAGTTGCCCAGCTGACTGATCAGGTTGATGCGCAGACCGGCGGCCCCGGCGGGCGCCACGGGGGGCTGGTCGCTCACCTCGAACTCGCGCGCCTCGATCTCGCTCTCGCCCGGTTGCAGCTGAATATAGGCGCCGGACAGCACGGTGTTCAGGCCGCTGATGCCCTCGCGCCCCACTCGCGGCTTGACCACCCAAAACTGGCTGTCCTCGACCAGCATCGCCTCGTTGTCCGGACCCATACGAGCGGTAATCACGGCGGTGGAGAGATCCTCGGAGAGGTGTACCTGCTCGACCCGGCCGACTTCCACATTGCGCGTCTTGATCAGGGTGCTGCCTGCCTCGATGCCCTCGGCATTGCTGATGGTCAGGGTGATCTGTGGGCCACGGCTACGGTAGTTGTCGTAGACCAGCCAGGCACCGATCAACAGGGCCACGATCGGCACGATCCAGATCGGCGAGACGCGTGCCTGAGGCGTAGCCCGAGCATGGTGCTGTGGGGGGGAGGCGTCGTCATGACGCGGATTCTCTTCACTCATCCAGAGCTTCCTTCAGGATGTCGTCCATGGAGGGGCGGTCGAGATGTGATTGTCTCAGCGGGCATCGGCGTGTCCCAGATCAGTCGGGGATCGAAGGTCATGGCGGCCAACATGGTGATCACAACCACGGCGCCGAAGGCGAGGGCGGCGGGCCCGGGCTCGATGGACATCAGCGTACCGGCGCGAATCAGCGCCACCAGGATGGCCACCACGAAGACATCGATCATCGACCAACGGCCGATGAATTCGGTGACACGATAGAGCCGTGTGCGGGTCACCGCATTGAGCTCGCTGCTGCGCCTGACCATCAGGCATAGCCAGGCCAGGGCCACCAGCTTGCCGACCGGCACGATAATACTGGCGATGAAGATGACGGCGGCGACCGGCCAGGAGCCCATGCCGATCAGCTCGACGACTCCGCCGACAATGGTCGAGGGTGAGCTATGTCCCAGGCTGGTGGTGGTCATGATCGGATAGACATTGGCCGGGATATACATGATCGACGCGCCTGTCAACAGCGCCCAGGTGCGCTGCAGGCTGTACGAGCGACGGGCATGCAGTGTTTCGCCGCAGCGCTCACACCGGCCATGGCCGTCGGCATCGAGCCGGCCGACCAGCCCGCAGGTATGACAGCCGGCGAGGCCCTGAGGGGCCGCGGTCTCGCCGGTGCGAGCCCCCTTCGGCGCACGCGGTTCACCGGCCAACGAGAACCACATCCAGTCGGCATCCAGCGACTGGGTGGTCAGCAGCAACAGCAGGGCGAAGGCACAGAATGACCAGAACGACACGCCGAGGTCGATGTCGGCCATGCCGGCTATCTTGATCAGGCTCACCAAGGCGCCAATGATAAAGACATCGGCCATCATCCAGGGGGTGAGATGTGCCAGGGAGCGCGCGATCGTTCGGCTGGCCGGTAGCGGGGTGTCGCGTAGCAGCCCCAGCTGCAGCCAGATCACCCCGGCCAGATAGATCGCAGGCAGTACCACGATGGTCAGGATCACGGCACCGCCCACTACCGGCTGGTGGAAGCCGATCATCGTCGTGGCGGTCTGGGTCAGTTCGATGCGATTGCCGATGCCACCCACGCTAAAGCTGAGGAAGGGAAAGGTCAGGGCCAGGCCCAGCGCCACCAGGGCCGCCAGCGCCAGGGCCAGACTGCGCTGGACGGGGCGAAAATGGCGGGTCACCAGGGTGTGGCGGCAGCGTGGGCAGTCGGCCTTCTCGCCGGGGCGCAGCGGTGGCAGGGCGACCAACCAGTCGCACTCCTGACAAGCACGCAGGCGGCGCCGCGCGCGGCTCTCCGGCGGCGTGCGCTCGACGCGCGCTGCCTCACCCTGCAGCAACGGCGGGGTGGTCAGGCGTTGGCGAAGAGGAACAGAGGGCGTGGCCAAGGGGGTAGGGTGTCTCCTGGAGCGAGGCTTCACTCATCACCCGGCTCAGGCGTACACTGCGCCGGACCGTGGTCTGATGGAAAGTGTGACACGTCACCCGGGCACTGTCATTTTTCAACATGCACATATGAATGTAACGGGAACGAGACGATGATCCTACCCGCGGTGGCGGTAGTCGCAGGATTGATCCTGCTGGTATGGAGCGCCGAGCGCTTCGTCGATGGCGCGGCGGCGACCTCGGGCCGCCTGGGGCTGTCGCCGCTGCTGATCGGTATGCTGGTGATCGGCTTCGGCACCTCGGCCCCGGAGCTGGTGGTCTCGGCGCTGGCGGCGGGGCAGGGTAACCCCGGCCTGGCGCTGGGTAACGCCTACGGCTCCAATATCGCCAATATCGGCTTGATCCTGGGGCTGGTGGCGCTGGTCGCGCCGCTGACGGTGCACTCCTCGGTAGTGCGTCGTGAACTGCCGGTGCTCGGCGTCGCAACACTGCTGTCGGCGCTGTTGATGTGGGGAGGCGTCATCGGTCGTCTCGAAGGCACGTTGCTGCTGATTCTGTTGGCTGCCTTCATGGGGGTGAGTATCTGGCGCGCCCGTTACGCGGGCTCGGATTCCCTGGCCGCCGATACCGAGGAGAGCCTGACGGCTCATCCCATGAGCCTGAAGGCCGGGCTGGTCTGGACCGGTGTCGGCCTTGTGCTGCTGGTGATCAGCTCGCGAATTCTGGTCTGGGGCGCCGTGGCCATCGCACAGAGCCTCGGAGTCAGCGACCTGATCATCGGGCTTACCGTGGTGGCGGTGGGCACGTCGCTGCCCGAACTCGCCTCATCGATAAGCGCGCTGCGTCGCAACGAGCATGACCTGGTGCTCGGCAATGTGGTGGGGTCCAACCTCTTCAACACTCTCGGCGTGGTGGGCCTGGCAGCGGTAATTCACCCCATCGAGGTGGGCGACGAAGTGCTGCTGCGGGACTGGAGTGTGATGACGGTCATGACACTGTTAATGACAGCATTCGCCATCGGCTGGCGGGGGAGGAAAGGACGCATCAACCGGTTTGAAGGCGCTGCGCTGCTTGCGATGTTCGTTGCTTATACCGCCTGGATGGTGCGCCTGGTACTGAGCGGCGGCTGACACCGGTGCGACAACGCGACGCGCAACTTATGGCGGCCAGAGGGGGGCAGCGAGGGTAGGATAGATCAAGATCAGCTCATAAGCTTATTTCCGCGATTGTTTTCGAGGTCGTCAACGCCTTGACGTGCGGCTGCTAGGCTATGGTTGTCCCAGGTGTCCAGGTGGAATGCGCCACGGCATCGGCAATGCCGGTTCCCGAAGCATAATGCGCCGTTGAGCGTGCAGACGCATCCCTTGCGACGGACTCGTGTCATCTGCGTAACGAGGCAAGCGCCATGGAACTGGATCCTTTGCTGTTGTCGCGACTGCAGTTCGCCTTTGTGGTCTCCTTTCATGCCATCTTCCCGGTGTTCACCATCGGCCTGGCATCCTATATTGCCGTGCTAAACGGCCTCTTCTACAAGACGGAAAACCCCGCCTGGGACCGCCTCGCCCAGTTCTGGACCCGGGTGTTCGCCGTGGTGTTCGGCATGGGGGTGGTATCGGGCATCGTCATGTCGTTTCAGTTCGGCACCAACTGGAGCAACTTCTCCTATGCCACCGCCAACTTTATCGGGCCGATGCTCAGCTATGAAGTGGTTACGGCCTTCTTCCTGGAGGCGGCCTTCCTCGGCGTGCTGCTGTTCGGGCGCGGCAAGGTACCCCAGGGGGTGCATCTGTTCGCCTCGATCATGGTGGCATTGGGCACGTTTATTTCCTCGTTCTGGATTCTTTCCGCCAATAGCTGGATGCAGACCCCGGCCGGTGCGGAGCTGATCGATGGCCGCTTCCATATCACCGACTGGTCGGCGGCGATCTTCAACCCGTCGTTCCCCTGGCGCTTCTCTCACAAGGTGATGGCGTCGTTCGTTACCGGTGGCTTCGTGGTAGCGGGCGTCAGCGCCTGGTACCTGCTGATCGGCCGCGATGTCGAGGCGAACCGCCGTGCGCTCTCCATGTGCCTGTGGCTGCTGCTCGTGCTGACTCCCGCCCAGGCGGTGATCGGCGATTTCCACGGCCTCAACACCCTGGAGCATCAGCCGACCAAGGTGGCCGCCATGGAGGGCCACTGGGAGACCAGCACCGATGTACCGCTGCTGCTGGCCGCCTGGCCCGATCAGGCGGCTCAGGACAACCGCTTCGAAATCGGCATCCCCAATCTGGCCAGCCTGATTCTGACTCACGATATTCATGGCGAGATACCGGGTATCAGCGAGGTGCCCCAGGATGAGCAACCAACGGTATGGCTGGTGTTCTGGTCGTTCCGGGTCATGGTCGGTCTGGGCATGCTGATGATCGGTGTCTCCCTGGTGGGGCTGTGGTTGCGTCGCGGCGGCCGCCTCTATCGGCAGCGAGGCTACCTGCAGCTGCTGAGGCTGATGAGCGTGACGCCCTTTGTCGCGGTGCTGGCCGGATGGTTCGTGACCGAAACGGGCCGTGCCCCCTGGCTGGTCTACGGACTCATGACCCACGCCGAAGGGCTCACTCCGTCACTGACCGGAGGCATGGCGCTGTTTACCCTGATCGGCTACATGACGGTCTATGCCGTGGTGTTTGCCTGCGGCCTCTACTATCTCACCCGCGTGGTGCGCCAGGGCATGCTGCCTGCATCGGGTGGCGATGCCGATCCTTCGCCCCACGCCAAGCGGCCCTTCTCGGCAGCCAATGCCCGCTTCGATGACGATGCGGCCCCAACCTGGAGGCAGTGATATGGAATCCTTCGACCTCTCCATGATCTGGGCGGTGATCATCGGCTTCGGCGTGATCATGTACGTACTGATGGACGGTTTCGACCTGGGGCTCGGCATCCTCTACCCCTTCGCGCCGAGCGAGGAGGCCCGGGACGTGATGATGAACTCCGTCGCCCCGGTATGGGACGGCAACGAGACCTGGCTGGTGCTGGGCGGGGCCGGGCTGCTGGGGGCCTTTCCGCTGGTCTACTCGGTCTACCTGCCGGCCCTCTATATCGGGGTCTTTCTGATGCTTGCCGGCCTGATCTTCCGTGGCATCGCCTTCGAGTTTCGTTTCAAGTCGCGGCGCAACCGGGCGTGGTGGAACCGCGCTTTCTGCTGGGGATCGGCGGTCGCCGCCTTCGCCCAGGGCGCCGTGGTGGGGGCCTATATCGAGGGCTTCCCGGTCGAGGACTTCGTCTTCGTCGGAGGGGCCATGGACTGGTTGACGCCCTTCGCGGTCTTGACGGGCATCAGCCTGATGGTCGGCTATGCCCTGCTGGGGGCCACCTGGCTGATCCTCAAGTCTGAGGGCGAGATCCAGCGCTGGGCCTATCGCATCACCCCGGTCCTGCTGCTGGCGGTGCTCTCCGCCTTCGCCATGATCAGCGTCTGGACCCCGCTGGTGGATCCCGCGGTGTTCCAGCGCTGGTTCGATCATATTCATCTGATCTGGGTGCTGCCGGCCCTGGCCCTGGCCTGTGCCGCCTGGCTGTTGCTGGCGGTCCATCGGCGCCAGGAGGGGCAGCCCTTCATCGCCACGCTGGGGCTCTTCCTCTTCACCTATCTAGGCCTGGTGGCCAGCAAGTGGCCGGTGATCGTGCCTCCCGACTACACGATCTGGGACGCCGCCTCGGCACCCGAGTCGCAGCTCTTCCTGCTGATCGGTGTGCTCTTCGTGATTCCCATCGTGCTGGCCTATACCGCCTGGTCCTACTGGGTGTTCCGCGGCAAGGTCCGTCCCGGCGACGGCTACCACTAGTCGGTGGGCCGTCGTAATAGTGCCACCGGGCAAGCCTCCCGGTGGCTGGCCGCTTATGCCGCCGAGGAGCGCTGGCGCCTGAACCTGGCGGTCGCCGCCGGTGTGGTGGCCGCCCTGGCCACCCTGGGCCAGCTGGTGCTGCTCGCTCATTTTATCAGCGAGCTGCTGGTGGCCCAGGCGCCGCTGGTGAGACTGACTCCCCTGGCGCTGGGCATGCTGGGGCTGCTGCTGGTGCGCAGCCTGGCGTTGTTCCTTCAGGAGCGGCTGGGGCTCGTTGCCAGCCTGGCCCTGCGTCGGCGGATACGCGGCGAGCTACTCGATCATCTGGCCAGGCTGGGGCCGGCGGGGCTCTCCAACAGACACTCGGCGTCACTGGCCAGTCAGCTGGTCGAGCAGGTGGAGGCTCTGGATGGCTATATGGCGCGTTATCGCCCCCAGCTCGCCCTGGCCATACTCCAGCCGTTGATGGTGCTCGTGGCGGTGGCCTGGCTCGACTGGCTGGCGGCGCTCTTCCTGCTGCTATCGGCGCCACTGATACCCCTGTTCATGGCCCTGGTAGGCATGGGGGCCGAGCGCCTCAATCGAGAGCAGTTCGAGGCGGTCTCACGCCTGTCGGGCCACTTCATCGATCGGGTCCGGGCGGTCACTACCCTGCAGCTCTTCGGTCGCACCCAGGAGGCGACGGCCGAGGTGCACGCTGCCGCCGACGACTATCGCCGGCGCAGCCTGCGCACCCTGCGCGTGGCCTTTCTCTCCTCGGCGGTGCTGGAATTCTTCGCCTCGGTGGCGATCGCCATGGTGGCGATCTATGTCGGGTTCGGCCTGCTCGGCTATATCACATTCGGCCCCTCGCCGGAGCTGACCCTATTCAGCGGCCTATTGGTGTTGCTGCTCGCTCCGGAGTTCTTCCAGCCGCTGCGTGTGCTCTCCCAGCACTATCATGACCGGGCCGCGGCCTTGGGCGCCGCCGACGGGCTGATGGCGCTGCTCGCCGAGAGCGTCGAGGAGCTGCGCGGTAGCGGCGGTGAAGAAGCGCCCGCCGCTTGCGTATCCGAGGGGTTGATTCGCCTCGAGGCGGCCACGGTGAGCTATCCTCAACGCGGCCGCGTGCTCGGCCCCCTCGACCTGACCCTGGTGCCTGGCGAGGTGCTGGTGATAAGCGCCCCCTCAGGGGGAGGAAAGTCGACGCTGCTTCACCTGCTGGCGGGCTTTGTTGGCCCCGAGGGGGGAAGGCGGCGGATGGCGCCCGGGCTGCGCTACGCCTGGATGGATCAGCGGCCGCTGCTGGTCAAGGGCAGCCTGGCCGATAACCTGCGCCTGGCGGCACCGCAGGCGGACGTATCGGCCATGTACCGAGCCCTGGAGCGTGCCGGCCTGGGCGAGTTGCTGGCACGCCTGCCCGAGGGGCTCGGTACACCGCTGGGCGAGCGCGGTGCGGGACTCTCCGGTGGTCAAGCCCAGCGGCTGGCGCTCGCCAGAGTCTTCCTGTGCGATGCTCCGCTGGTGCTGCTCGATGAGCCCACGGCGAGTCTGGATGCCGCGACCGAGGCGGATGTCATCGCGGCGCTGAGAGAGCTGGCCCGGGAGGGGCGTTGTCTGGTGATTGCTACCCACCATCCGGCGTTGATGGCGCTGGCCGACCGGGGCCTGATGCTCGATCAACAGGGAGAGCGCATTCGATGAGAGAGCCTGTGGAGGAGCGTGGTGACCTGTGGGGCGAACTGGCTCCCTGGCTGCAACTGCTGGCATGCCGTCGCGGGCGGCTGGCCGCTGGCGTCGGGTTGATGGCACTGACGCTGCTGTCGGCGATCGGCCTGCTGGCACTGTCCGGCTGGTTTATCACCGCCACCGGCCTCACCGGCATGCTGCTGGCGGCAGGGGCGGCGGCACGCCTGGACGTCTATCTACCGGGAGGCGGCATCCGCACCTTTGCGGTGACGCGAACCGTGGCTCGCTATCTGGAACGCCTCTACAATCACGACACGGTGCTGCGACTGCTCGCCGATCTGCGCGGACGACTGTTCGGTGTGATCGCCGGCCTCGATGCGCACGCCCTGAGAGAGCGGCGCGCCAGCGACTGGCTCAATCGGTTGACCGCCGATATCGATACCCTGGACAGCCTCTACCTGCGGCTACTGGCGCCGGCCGCGGTGTCGCTGGTCGCCACCCTGGGGCTTGGAGGCTTCCTGGCCCTCTGGACGCCCATGGCAGGGCTCGTGGTCGGAGGCGTGTTGCTGTTCGGCTGGGGCTGGTTGGTGGTCGGTCAGGCGCGCCAGGGAATGGCCGCCAGTCGGCGCCAGGTCACCACTCGCGAGTTACTGCGAGGGCGCCTGGTGGAACAGATGCAGGGCATGGCTGAGCTGGAGGCCTATGGTGCCCTTGCACCTCATCGTCAGCGGATCGAAGCCCTGGAGGCGGAGCTCTATCGGGATCAGCGCCGGCTCGGGACCCTGGTGGCGCTGGGCAATGCCCTTGTCACACTGCTGGTGGGAGGAGCGGCACTCACGGCGCTGTGGCTCGCCGCCACGGCCTGGCAGGCCGACATGCTTACCGGACCGCTGGCGGTGATGATGCCCCTTGCCGTGCTGGCCATGAACGAGGCCCTGACCGGCCTTCCCGCTGCCTTTACCTGGCTGGGCGCCACCCGGGGCGCGGCGGCGCGGCTCAACGGGCTGCGCCGGGCGGCGCCTCAGTCGCCGGCGGTGAAGAGTGGCCGGGCTACACCTCCTGGCCCTCTTGCGGTATGCCTCGACAGGGTATCGCTGCACTACCCTGGGGCGCCGCTGGCGGCTCTGGAGGGGCTTTCGTTGCGGCTCGCTGCCGGTGAGCGGCTGGTGCTGTGCGGTGTCTCGGGGGCGGGCAAGTCGAGTGTTGCGGGGCTGCTGCTGCGTCAGCTCACGCCCAGCGCCGGCGAGATCCTGCTGGGAGGCGTGGCCCTGGACGCCTGGCCAGAGGTATCGCTTCGCCGGCGAGTGGCCGCGCTGACCCAGCATGTCGATCTGCTCGATGACAGCCTGGCCGCCAACCTGTGCCTGGCCCGACCGGAGGCGGAGGAGGGGGCATTATGGGCGGCGCTGGTCTGGGTCGAGCTGGCCGACTGGGCGATGACGTTGCCCGCAGGCCTCGCCACTCGAGTCGGCGAGGGGGGGCGGCGCCTCTCCGGTGGCCAGGCGCGACGCCTGGCCCTGGCCCGCCTGTACCTGCTGGATCCCGATCTGGTGATTCTTGACGAGCCCTTCGCCAGCCTCGATGCCGCCACCGTGGCGCGGCTGAGCCCTCGACTGAATGCCTGGCTCGAGGGGCGTACCACGCTCTACCTCGTGCATCAGCTGGATGGCGGAGATTTCGATCCACCCGGGATCGATCACCGCCTGACACTGGTCCAAGGCCGAGTGAGCTCTACCTGAGCCATTCTTTCACGCTTCACAAGGAGACGATATGACGGTCAGGGATGCAGTATCCGAGCGGGGGCGTCGCCACTCCTCCCTTCGCCTCGTCATCCTGCTGGCAGGGGCATGGCCAGTAGGCTCGGCCACGGCCGCCGAGCTGCCCATCGAGGCGGTGACGCTCTCCTCCGGCGGCCTGGCCGAGGTGCAGCGCAGGGCCAGCCTCGAGGGAGATGGCACCCTCTATCTGGAGGTGCCCCTGGAGCAGGTCAACGATGTGCTCAAGAGCCTGATGGTGCGTGACCCGGCGGGGCGCCTTCAGGGGCTCAGCCTCGATGGCCTGGCGACGCTGGAGGAGACCTACCGTCGACTGCCCTTTGGCCCGGAGGACCTTGGCTCGATAGCCCGGCTGGCCGATAGCCTGCAGGGGGTCAAGGTAAGGGTGAGCTCCGGTGGGCAGCGTCTCGAGGGACTGCTGCTGGGTGTCGCGGAGCATGGCGTCGAGGAAAGTGGACGCGCCGTGCAGACTCTGTCGCTGCTCGATGAAGAGGGGGGCGTGGCCACATTGCGCCTGGGCGACGATGCCCGCCTCGAGGTGCTGGATCCTGCCCTGCGTGAGCGCCTGGCCGAGGCCGCCGAGGTCAGTGGCCGCGCCCGCACCGATGAGATGCGTCGCATCGCCATCGACCTCGATGGCGAGGGCGAACGCGATGTGTCGCTGACCTATGTGGTGGCGGCACCGGTCTGGAAGAGTACCTATCGACTGCTGCTCGAGGCCGATAACGAGGCTCACCTGCAGGCTTGGTCGGTGATCGAGAATGCCAGCGGCAGCGACTGGAGTGATGTGGCGCTGACGCTCTCCAGCGGTGCCCCCGTCACCCTGACCCAGCGTCTGCTGGAGCGCTACTGGCCAGCGCGCACGGAGGTGCCGGTCACTGCCGACAGCATCGCACCGGTGCGGCCCGACGAGGGTGCCATGGAGGCGCTTTACGGTGCCAAGGCCGAATCCATGATGGCCTATGGCGACGCTGCAGTGAGCCGCAGCGCAGCGGCACCGTCTGCCCCGGCATCGCGCCCCGAGGTGGTCGAGAGCGCCACGGCGGCCACCTGGCGCCTGCCCACTTCGGTGGATCTCGCGGCGGGGCGAACCCTCTCGCTGCCCTATATCGATGCCGTCGTGCCGGCCCGTCGTGTTTCGCTCTACCAGCCTGAACGCGGCGAGCGTCACCCGGTGGCGGCGGTGCGTCTGGAGAACACCACGGACGCCTGGCTGCCTCCGGGGCTGGTGACCGTCTATGACGCAGGAGTGGGGCACGTGGGTGATGTTAACCTGCCCGGGATTCCCGCCGGAGAGTCGCGTCTGGCCAGCTTCGCCGCCGACCGCAAGGTGCGTATCGCCGCGAGCTCCCACCCCGAGGAGCGGCTCGAACGCATGGTCATCGTCGATGGTGCCTTGCGGATCACTCATCAGTCGCGGCGAGTGACGCGCTATGCGGTAGAGAACGATGCCCGTGAGGCGCGAGAAGTGTTGATCGAGCACCCCCGCCGCAGCGGCTGGGAGTTCGCCTCCGAGGCCCTGATGGAGAGCACCCCCCGCCATCATCGCCTGGCGCTTGCGCTCGCGCCTGGCGAGAGCGGTGAGGTCATGGCGCGTGAGACTCGGGTGCGGCGTCAGAGCATGGCGTTGGCGAATGCCGGCGTGGCTCAGCTGATCGAGTGGCGAGATGCCGCCGACGGCGAGACCTCGGTGCAACTCGAGCGGGTTCTGGAGCGTCGCCGGGCGCTGGACGCGGTGGAACAGGAGCTGGAAGATGTCGAGGAGCGGCTGGCGCGAGCCGTCGAACGCCAGGCGCGAATTCGTGACAATCTGGCTGCGGTGGGCTCTGACAACGCTCTCGGCCAGCGCTATCTAGGGGATCTCGAGGCCGCAGAGGAGAAGATCGCCTCGCTGGAGGCGCAGCGTGAGACCCTCGAGGCCGAGCGGGAAACGCGTCGCGAGACCCTGGCCGAGACGCTGCGTGAGTTATCGTAGTTGCGTTGACAGCCGCGTCTTTCGTGTTGGCGCGCTTTCTTTCAGCATGGCTCCATATCGTTCCAGGAGAGTGAGATAAGCGATGCGAGACTTCCTGACCCGACTGCCCAAGGTTGAGCTGCACCTGCATATCGAAGGCACCCTGGAGCCCGAGCTGATGTTTGCCCTGGCCGAGCGCAACGGCGTCACGCTGCCCTACGCCTCGGTGGAGGAGGTGCATGCCGCCTATGACTTCAGCGATCTGCAATCCTTTCTCGACCTCTACTATCAGGGGATGAGCGTATTGCAGACCGCCCGGGACTTTCATGATCTGGCCATGGCCTACTTTCGCCGTGCCCATGCCGAGGGCGTGGTGCATGTGGAGATGCACTTCGACCCCCAGGCACACCTCGTGCGGGGCGTCGGTCTGGCGGTCGTCATGGAGGGGCTCTCCCTGGCATGCCGCGAGGCCGAGAGGGAGCTGGGTCTCTCCACGGCACTGATCATGGCGTTTCTGCGCGACCGTGATGCCGATGAGGCGATGTGGGTGCTGGAGCAGGCGTCGCCCTATTGGGAGATGCTCGATGCCGTGGGGCTGGATAGCGCCGAACTGGGCAATCCGCCGGAGGCGTTCAGTGAGGTCTTCGAACGGGCTCGCCGTCTGGGGATTCCACGGGTAGCGCATGCCGGCGAGGAGGGCCCCCCCGAGTACATTCGCAACGCTCTCGACCGGCTCGACGTGTGTCGTATCGATCACGGGGTGCGTTGCCTGGAGGACCCGGCCCTGGTGGCCCGGCTGCGCGACGAGCAGGTGGTGTTAACGGTATGTCCGCTCTCCAATCTGCGCCTCAGGGTGGTTGAACGGCTCGAGGAGCACCCGCTGCCACGGATGCTGGCCGAAGGGCTCAATGTGACCCTCAATTCCGACGACCCCGCCTACTTCGGCGGCGGCATGCTCGCCAACTTCCTGGCCTGCAAGCGCGCCTTCGGCTGGGGCAAGGAGACCTTCAGGCGCCTGGCCGGCAACGCCATCGAGGCCGCCTTCGTCGATGAGGCACGCCGCCAGGAGTGGCGTCGACAGCTGGAAGAGGCCTGACCGGCCAGACGTATCGTCATGACCGAAGACGGCAGCCCAGAGGCTGCCGTCTTGCTATCCAGGCCCGGCGCATGGTCAGGCCTGCATCATCCTATCGGGCTCAACAGCTACAAATGGATATGACCGGTATCAGCCATCGCGACGATGCTGTAGCCGACCATCGGCCCAGGTCTCGGCGACACAGCGGTCGTCTCCCATCATCATCAGCGCAAAGAGCGTCTCGGCCAGGCTTTGACTGCGGGCGGTTCGTCGCGCCAGCAGCGGGGTGGCGGCGGGGTCGAGAACCACGAAGTCGGCATCCATTCCCGGCGCCAGGCGGCCGATATGATCGTCGAGGGAGAGGGCGCGGGCGTTGCCCAGTGTCAGCCCAAAGAGGCCTTGCCAGGCGGTGAGGGGCTGTCCACGCAGCTGGCCTACCTGGTAGGCGGCCTTGAGCGTTGCCAGGCCCGAGAGGTCAGTGCCGCCGCCAACATCGCTGGCAAAGGTGACGTTCAACGCCCTCTCCCGGGCAGCCTGACGGTCGAACAATCCGCTGCCCAGGAAGAGATTGGAGCTGGGGCAGAAGGCCAGGTTGGCTCCGCGTTCGGCCAGCCGTGTGCGCATCTCGTTGTCGAGGTGGATGCCATGGGCGAAGGTACTGCGCGGGCCGACCAGCCCCGACTGTTCATAGACCTCCAGGTAGTCCCGACTGCCCGGGAAGAGCTCAGCGACCCAGTCGAGTTCGCCGGTGTTCTCGGCCAGGTGGGTCTGGACCCACAGGCTGGCGTCGCTGCGCAGCACCCCTCCTGCGGCGTCGAGCTGCGCGCGAGTGGAGGTCGGGGCGAAGCGCGGCGTCAGGCTGTAGCCTAGCCGCCCCTTGCCGTGCCAGTCGCCGATCAGTCGCTCACTGTCCCGGATGCCCCCCTCGAGGTCGTCGGTCAGCCCTGCCGGAGCGTGGCGGTCCATCAGTACCTTGCCTGCCAGCATGCACAGGCCGCGGCGGTGACTGGCGGCGAAGAAGGCATCCACCGAGGCGGGATGGCTGGAGCAGAACACCTGAGCGGTGGTGGTGCCGACCCGCAACAGCTCGTCGAGAAAGGCATCGGACAGCGCCGCGGCGTGGTCGCGGTCGGCGAAGCGCTGCTCCTCAGGGAAGGTGTAGTCATTGAGCCAGTCGAGCAACTGGCGTCCGTAGGAGGCGATGATCTCGAGTTGCACATAGTGGACATGGCTATCGATAAAGCCCGGGACAATCAGCTTGCCGCGGTGATCGATCACCTCGGTGTCGGGGGGCAGGGTCGGTGCCAGGCGGGTGTACTCCTCCACCGCCCGGATCCGACCATGCTCGATCCACAGGGCGCCATCGGCGATATGGCGCACACTGCCCGGGGCGGGCGTGTCGCTGTCGCCGGGGTCGGCATCGAAGCTCAGCAGTTCGGCGCGCAGCACGCGCGAGTCAGACTTTGTCATCACGTTGTCGAGGCTCAGTGGGTCTTTTGGGTCGCTGGCTAGAAGAGAGCGCGCAGCTCGGCCGAGTCAAGGCCCCGTTGGTCGGGGCGTTCGTTATCCGCCACCAGTGGCAACAGCTCGGCCACGGTGGCCAGGGCGATGGCGTAGGGGCGCTTGTCGCCGCCACGCTGTTGGCTTCCCTCCGGGCCTGCCATCATGCCCATGGGACAGCGCACCCGGGCCAGGGCGGCCTCATCGTGGCCGGCGTCGCGCAGACGCGAGCGGAAGCTTGCCCACTTGCTCCGGGAGCCGATCAGGCCGATGGAGGCGCAGTCACCGCGTCGCAGCAGGGCGTCTACCAGGGCGCGGTCCTCGGCATGGTCGTGGGTCATCACCAGACAGTGGGCGCCCGGGGGCAGGGCGCCCACGGCGGCCTCGGGGTCCGGTGCCGGACGGCATGCCAGCCGCGCCTGGTGGGATGCCCAGTCGGGAAAGACGCCCTCGCGGCTGTCGTGCCATAGCAGCTGCCAGCCGAGCGGCTCGACCAGGCGGGCGATCTCGCTGCCCACATGGCCGGCGCCGAATAGCGCCAGGGTGGTGGTGCTGCCGGGGAAGACCTCGATCAGCACATTGACGAAGCCACCACAGCACTGGCCACTGCGACCGCCCAGGCTGAAGGCTTCCAGGCTGATGCCGGGCTGCGGTTGCCCGTCATCACCGGCCAGGCGCTGCCTAGCGGCGGCGATGGTCTGCCACTCGAAGGTGCCACCTCCCAGGGTGTCGTAGACGGCGTCTGTGGTGATCACCATGCGTGCCCCGGGCTCGCGTGGCGTCGAGCCGGCGCTGGTGACC
This sequence comes from Halomonas icarae, assembly GCF_009901955.1. GTDB lineage: Bacteria > Pseudomonadota > Gammaproteobacteria > Pseudomonadales > Halomonadaceae > Halomonas > Halomonas icarae. Next base: position 930,142 of record NZ_WUTS01000001.1, read on the forward strand.
TGAGTGGCCAGGGCGTGGGGCACGCCCTCCTGCTGCAGGCGGTGAAGGGCGGCGTGCCAGCATTCCGGGCGCGCACTCATGGCACTACCTCCTCGCTGGGCCGTGTCTCCAGATGGGCATGGCGGCGCAACGCCTCGGCGGCCATCAATACCCGCTCCGGCGTTGCCGGGGTGTCCAGACGCGGTGCCTCACGGTAGTTCACCAGGCTTGCCAGGGCATCGCGCAGCGCCGACCACACCGAGATGGCCAGCATGAAGGGGGGCTCGCCCACCGCCTTGGAGCGGTAGAGGCTGGCCATGGAGTTGGGGTGGCCCTCCATCAGCTCGACGTTGAACACCGGCGGCAGGTCGCCGAAGGTGGGGATCTTGTAGGTGGCTGGTCCTTCGTTGAGCAGGCGCCCGTCGCCGTTCCACCTGAGCTCCTCGCTGGTCAGCCAGCCCATGCCCTGGATGAAACCACCTTCGACCTGGCCCAGGTCGATGGCCGGGTTGAGCGAGTCGCCGACGTCGTGAAGGATGTCGACGCGTGTCACCTGATACTCCCCCGTCAGGGTGTCGACCTGGACCTCACTGACGGCGGCGCCGAAGGCGTAGTAGTAGAAGGGGCGCCCCTTGCCGGTTTCGCGGTCATAGTGGATCAGCGGGGTGGCATAGAAGCCCTTCTCGGAGAGCGATATCCGCCCGAAGTAGGCCGCCTGCACCAGCTCACCCCAGGGGATGCGCCGCTGGCTCTCGCCGCTGCCGGCCACCAGGTGGCCCGCTTCCAGGCGCATGCCGTCGCGCTCCAGCCCCTGGTCGGCATGCAGATTCGCGGCGGCGAAGTCGAAGAGCCGCTCCTTGAGCCTGAGACAGGCGTCCCGGGCGGCCATGCCGTTGAGGTCGGCGCCGCTGGAGGCGGCCGTCGGTGAGGTGTTGGGAACCTTGTCGGTGCGGGTGGCGGTGATGCGTACCGCCTCGAGATCCAGCCCCAGCTCGCGTGCCACCACCTGGCAGATCTTGGTATGCAGCCCCTGACCCATCTCGGTGCCGCCGTGATTGATCTGCACGCTACCGTCGGTATAGACGTGGAGCAGGGCGCCGGCCTGGTTGAGGTGCTGGGCGGTGAAGGAGATGCCGAACTTCACCGGCGTCAGCGCCAGTCCGCGCTTGAGCACGGGGCTTTGGGCATTGAAGTCGATGATCTCGCGGCGACGCTGCCAGTACTCGCTGGAGGTCTCCAACCGCTCGACCAGCTCGTGCAGCAGGCCGAGCTGCTCCACCGTCTGACCATAGTGGGTGGTACGACGCAGGGGCGCCTCGCCACCGCGGTAGAGGTTGCGCTTGCGAATGGTCAGCGGGTCCTCGCCGACACGCCGCGCAATATCGTCCATGGCCGCTTCGATTACCATCATGCCCTGGGGCCCCCCGAAGCCACGGAAGGCGGTGTTGGAGGCGAAGTGGGTGCGTGCTCGGTGGCCGGTGACCCGGGCCTGGCCCAGCGAGTAGGCATTATCGGCGTGGAACATGGCGCGGTCGACGATCGCCTCGGAGAGGTCCGGCGAGTATCCGCAGTCACCGATCAGGGTAAGTTCGCCGCCCTGGATCACGCCCGCCTCGTCGATGCCCAGCCGGTAGCGATTGTGGAAGGGGTGGCGCTTGCCGGTGGCGCGCATGTCCTCGGCGCGGGGCAGGCGTAGCTTGGCGGCACGCCCGGTGCGACGGCTGATCAGGGCGGCGATGCACGCCCACGGCGAGGCCTGGGTCTCCTTGCCTCCGAAGCCGCCCCCCATGCGGCGCACCTCCACCGTCACCGCATGCAGGGGAATGCCCAACACCTCGGCGACCAACTTCTGGGTCTCGCTGGGGTGCTGGTTGGAGGTGTGAACCACGACGCCCTCGTCCTCGGTGGGCGTCACCAGGCAGGCCTGGCCCTCGAGATAGAAGTGCTCCTGACCGCCGACAAACTGCTCGCCCTCCACGACCGAGGAGGCCATGGCGAGGGTGGCCTGCCAGTCGCCGCTCTCCTGAACGTGGGTCGGGCGCACGAGCTCGCCGCGCTCGGCGGCGGCCACCGGGTCGAGGCTGGCCGGCTGCTCGTCGATCTTCACGACGCCTGCGTCCATGGCGGCCTTGACCGCCTCTCGGGCGGCGCGCTGGCTCTGTGCGGCGATGGCGAACAGGACCTGGCCCGCGTAGCTGATCTCTTCTTCCACAAAGATCGGATCGCCGGGAAATACCGGACCGATATCGGTATGCCCCGGCACGTCGTGAAAGCCGACCGCGTCGACCACGCCGGGCAGGGCGCGCACCCGCTCCATGTCGACCGGCGCCAGGCGGCCGTGGGCCACCGGAGAGAGCGCCAGTGCCAGGTGCAGGCATCCCGCCGGCGCCTGAATATCATCGATATAGGTGGCTCGCCCGGTCACGTGTTTGATCGCGCTTTCGTGGGCGTGAGCGTGGGTGCTGCTGGCGGTGGCGCTTCCCTGGCGCTGGCGGGGCTTAGTGAGCGTACGCATGGAGCATGACCTCCCGGGAGCCGTGGGAATTGTTGTCGAGTTGATCTCTTTGACTCACAACCAGACGCAGCCGTTCGAGCAGGTTGGCGGCGCTGAGGCGGCGGTAGTTGGCGCTGCCGCGCACATCACTCATGGGCTGGAAGTCCGTCTCGAGGGCGGCACGGGCCGCAGCGAAGGCCGCAGGTGTAGGGGCGTATCCCTCCAGGGCCGCCTCGGCCGCGAGGGCGCGTTTGGGGGTCGCCGCCATGCCGCCGAAGGCCAGGCGCACGTCGCGCATCACGCCGTCGTCGAGGCGCCAGGTAAAGGCGCCGAGTACCGCAGAGATATCATCCTCACGACGCTTCGAGAGCTTCCAGATCCTCAGTTCCCGTTCGGGCTGGGGGTGGGGCAGGAAAATGGCGCGAATCACCTCGCCCGGGCGCAGTTCGGTGCGCTTGTAATCGAGGAAGAATTCATCGAGGGGGAGCTCGCGTTCGACGACTTCTTCACCGCTTCCTCCTTCACCGTCTCCGGGACCCGCCAGCCAGAGGCGACTGCCCAGGGCGAGCAGCACCGGCGGGGTGTCGCCGATGGGCGAGGCGTTGGCGATATTGCCACCCAGGGTGCCGCGGTTGCGTACCTGGGCCGAGCCCAGACGATGGAGCAGATGCTCGAAGGCGGGGTAGTGCTCGGCCAGCAGCGGCTCGAGCCGTGCATAGGTCACCGCCCCGCCGACCCACCAGCCTTGCCGTCCGTCATCCAGCGTGGTCGGCTCGATGTGCTGGAGCTCGGGGACCCGGGTCAGGTCCACGACGCGCGGGAAGCGGGCCAGGCGTTGGGTCACCTCGAGCCAGAGATCGGTGCCCCCGGCGACCAGTGGCGCCTCGGGATGCGCCCGGCGCTCGGCGATCAGTGCCTCCAGCGAGGCGGGCTGAATAAAGCCGAACGCCTTCTGCTGGGAGGCCGGTTCGGCGCTCTCTGTCTTATCGACCTCCTCGACATCGTTGCTTTCCGAAGCTGCCGGCTCCCAGACCCTGACGGCGGGGTAGTGGTAGTCACCCATGGTCATGGCGGCATCGCGAATCGGGCGATAGCCGGTGCAGCGGCAGAGGTTGCCGCCAAGCGTTGCCTCCAGGCGCGCCGCCGTCAGCGGAGCAGGTGCGCGTTGTTGTTCTTCGTGGAGGGTAAACAGCGACATCACGATCCCCGGGGTACAGAAGCCACACTGGCTGGCGTGGCACGCGACCATGGCCGCCTGTGCCGGGTGCAGGGCATCGCCCCGGGCCAGCCCCTCGACGGTTACCAGGGCGCGATCGTTGAGCTGATGAGCGGGTGTGATGCAGGCGTTGGCGGCCTGATAGCGAAGGGTACCCTGGTCGTCGCGCTCGCCGATGGCCACGGTGCAGGCGCCGCAGTCACCGGTGGCGCAGCCCTCCTTGGTACCGGTCTGGCCCAGGGTGTCGCGCAGCAGCTCGAGCACGCTGGTGTCGGGCGTCGCCTCGCACCGGCGCGGTTGGCCGTTGAGCAGGAATTCAATCATCACCGTTCTCTTGTGGTTGGAATTCGGCCGGTGGCGGAATCCGAGGCTTTGCTGTCAGGGGGAGCCTCGAACCCGTCTGACCGATCGGTCAGGAAGACTTTTAGCTTGGTTCATGAAAGGGAGGAATGCAAGCTCTGGCCCGACTGCTCCAGGGCAATCGCAAGATAGCTTGGCAGCCTGGTGGCTCGGGGCTGATCTGGCGACAAGCCTACGAGGAGGCGCTGTGAATACTTCCCTGTACGCTACCGACGCCTTCCCTGGCGTAGGACCTCCTCTTCGGCTTGTCCCCAGCGCCCCTTGTTTCCGATAACGGCGATATCCCTGCCGACCATCGCCACTATGGTTTGCACGCCTTGGGGGCGTGCGGCAAACTTCTGCCATTCAGACCGGCCAGGAGAGCCCCCATGACCCAGCGTGATGCTGTCGTTTCCGTTCGCACCGACAACGGCAGCGGGGCCACCCGGGAGCGCAACGAGCGCGAGATACTGGCCGCCGCCGAGCGGGTGTTCGCGGACCATGGTTACCGTGGCGCCAGCCTGGCCGAGATCGCGGCCCGGGCGGGGCTGCCCAAGTCGAACCTCCTCTACTACATGGGCAGCAAGCGTGGCCTCTATGTGCGTCTGCTGGAGCGGATGATGGCGCGCTGGAATGCGCTGCTCGACGAGATCTCCGTGGATGACGACCCGGCCGAGGTACTGGAGGCCTTTATCCGCAGCAAGATGCAGCTCTCTCGGCGACACCCCGAGGGGTCGCGACTGTTTGCCGCCGAGATTCTGGCCGGCGCCCCCTTCCTCCAGGAGTATCTGCGTGGTGACCTGCGGGACTGGGTAGAGGCCCGCGCGGCGATCTTTCGCCAATGGGCCGAGCGCGGGCTGATGGACCCGGTCGACCCGGTCTGGCTGATCTTCCTGATCTGGTCGGCGACACAGCACTACGCCGACTTCGAGGCCCAGGTGGTCGGCATCACCGACCGGGAGTCGCTCAGCGACAGCGATGTCGAGAGCATCACCACCTTCCTGACCCGGGTGATCCTCAAGGGCTGTGGTGTTGAAGTACGTGCCAAGACGGAGCGCTGACACGTCATGACCCTCCCCATCGACGCTCGCCTCGACGCTATCCATGCGGCGCTGGCCGACCACTCCCGTGCGCTGCTGGTGGCCGAACCCGGTGCCGGCAAGACCACCCGGGTGCCGCTCTCCCTGCTCGATGCCCCCTGGGCCCGAGAAGGCCGCCTGCTGCTGCTCGAGCCGCGACGAGTGGCGGCACGACTGGCCGCTGGCTTCATGGCCGATCAACTCGGTGAACGGCTCGGGGAGACGGTGGGCTACCGGATGCGCGGCGAGAGCCGGGTGGGCCCCGCCACGCGTCTGGAGGTGGTGACCCAGGGGGTGCTCACCCGGATGCTGCAGGAGGACCCCCTGCTCGAGGGCGTGGCCGGCATCCTCTTCGATGAATTTCATGAACGTAGCCTGGAGGCGGATCTGGGCCTCGCCCTGGCCCTGGACGCCCAGACGGTACGTGATGACCTGCGCCTGCTGGTGATGTCGGCCACCCTGGATGTCGAAGCCCTGCTCGGTGTTCTGGGTCAGGAGACGCCGGTGATCGAGTGTCCCGGTCGAACCTTTCTGGTCGAGACCCGCTATCGAACGCTCAATGCCCGCCAGGAGCTGCCTGCCCAACAGGCCAGGGCACTGCTCGACGCCATGGCCGAGCAACAGGGGGACGCCCTGGTGATCCTGCCCGGGGTGGCGGAGATTCGTCGCCTGGCGGCGGAACTGGCCAGCCGTGCCCCCGAGCTGCTTGCCCTGGAGCTCCACGGACGCCTGCCTCTCGACGCCCAGCGCCGCGCCCTGCGCCCCGACCCCGAGGGGCGCCGCCGGGTGGTGCTGGCCACCGCCATCGCCGAGTCCAGCGTCACCGTGGATGGCGTGCGCCTGGTGGTGGATGCCGGTCGCGAACGGGTACCGGTGTTCCAGCCGCGCAGCGGCCTGACCCGGCTGGAGACCCGGCGAGTCAACCGTGCCAGCGCCGACCAGCGACGCGGGCGTGCCGGCAGGCAGGGGCCGGGGCTCTGCGTCCGACTGTGGGCCGAGGAGCAGCCGCTGATCGCCCATGGAGAGCCGGAGATTCGTCAGGCCGACCTGGCACCGCTGGCCTTCGAGCTGGCGCGCTGGGGTATCACCGACGCACACCAGCTGGCCTGGGCGACGCCGCCACCGGCCGGGCCCCTGGCCGCCGGTCGCGACCTGCTGCGCCGCCTCGGGCTGGTGGATGATGCCGACCACCTCACCGAGCTTGGGCGAGGTGCATCGCGCTGGCCCACGCATCCTCGCCTGGCGGCGATGCTGGAGCGTGCCGGCGAGCGCCGGGCTTCCGCACTGGCCTGTGCCCTGGTGGCACTGCTCGAGGAGCGCGGGGTCGACCAGGAGCGTGACCTGGAGCGCCTGCTGCAGGCCCGGCTGGGCGCGCCTCGGTCGCACCGCCAGTGGCATCGCGACGCCGAGCGTCTGGCCCGCATCGCCGGGGTGGCACTCGAGGTCTCCGACCCGAGCCCACTCGGGGAGCTGCTGGCCATCGCCTACCCGGAGCGTATCGCCCAGCGCCTCGAGTCGCCGGGGCGTTTCCGCCTCGCCGGCGGTGGGCACGCCACCCTGCCCGAGGGCCATCCCCTGGCACACACCGAGCTGCTGGTGGCCGCCGAGCTCTCCGGTGAGGCCAGCGGCGCGCGTATCTTTCGCGCCGTGGCGCTGTCTCGCGAGCGCCTGGAGGCGCTCTATCCCGAGTGTGCCGAGTGGCGCACGCGTCTCGAGTGGTCCGACGAGCAGGGTGGGCTGACGGGGGAGGAGGTGCGCGGCCTGGGGGCCGTGGTGCTCGAGCGACGTGCCCTTCAGGCGTTGCCGCCGGGGGCGGTGCGCCAGGCTCTGCTCGATGCCCTGCGCCGCCGCGGGCTCCCGGACAGCGAGGCGCTGACCCAACTGCGGGGCCGGCTGGCGCTGCTGCACCGCACCCTGGGCGACGCGTGGCCGGAGGTGTCCGATGAGGCGCTGCTCGAGGGGCTCGACGACTGGCTGGGGCCCCACCTCGACGGCATTCGTCGGCTGGACGCCGTGGAGCGCCTGCCGCTGGGGCGTCTGCTGCTGGATAGCCTCGACTGGCCACTGCGAGGACGTCTCGATGAGCTCGTCCCGGAGCGCCTGACGGTGCCCAGCGGTGCTACCCACCGGGTCGACTACGCGCCCTGCCTGACGGGCAAGCCACCGGTGCTGGCGGTAAAGCTGCAGGAGTGCTTCGGCTGGCACGTCTCGCCGCGGGTCGCCGAAGGGCGCGAGGCGGTACTGTTGCATCTGCTCTCGCCGGCGCGTCGGCCGTTGCAGGTCACCGCCGACCTGGCCAGCTTCTGGGCAGGGGGCTATGCGCAGGTGCGTCGCGAGATGCGAGGTAGGTACCCCAAACACCCCTGGCCCGAGGATCCCATGGCCGCCGAGGCCTCCGCCCGTACCAAGAGGCCTCGGGTCTAGTCGTTGCGACGCAACAGATGCAGCGCGAAGCCTCCAACCAGTAGCGTGCCGGCGACCAGTACGCCCCACAGCAGCCAACGGGTCCAGTCTCGAGGCGGTATCAGGGCGGCCTCGCCGCCAAGGGAGTACCGCTTGCCCAGGCTGACGGTGGCCGGCTGCCACCCATCTCCATGACGCGCCCGCAGCGAATCCAGCACTGGTGCCAGCATCCCCTCCACGCGATATTCTCGTGCGCTGCCGGCGACGAGCCGCCAGGGGGCCTCACCCTCAGCCAGGAACACCACCTGCTCAGGGGTGTAGCCAAGCCGTAGCTGTGGTGGCGAACCGGGGTGAGGGGCATCGGTCAGCAGCCGCCAGTGGCGGTCGCGGATCTTGAGGTGCAGTGTCCGGGGCGGGGAACGCAGTTCGCCCGTTGGCGGCTCGAGGTGATACCCGGTCCAGTGGGGGGTGGTCGCCCTCCAGGGCGCCTTGGGTGATTCGCGACTCTCCAGCCGCCAGCGGGCGTTATAGGGCGTATCGTTCTCCACATCTGCGAGGCTTATCGGCGGCCGTCCGGGCAGTCGGTAATGGAACTCATCGGCGGCGACCCGCTCTCCGTCGAGGTTCACCCACTCCAAGGCCACGGCCTCCCGAGGCCCGGGCACCACCGCCTGAATGTCGACGATAGAGATCGCTGGTTGGCCCGGCAGCGGACGCAGGCGCAGGAATGGCGCCGAGGTGTCGGCCAGTTCGAGACGTCGGCGTACCAGGCGATCGCCGTCATGCGAGATATCCAGTAGCCGCCCCCTGGCCAGTACGGGGCGCCAAGTTTCAAGGTCATCACTCGCCTCTACGCGATAGAGGCTGTCCACAGGGACGCCAGAGGCCCAGCTCAGTGACAGGGCGGAAACGTTATCCTCCAGGCCGCTCAGGTCGACCAGGGCGGCGCTTCGGGGACTCGTCTCCTCTCCCTTTTCTTCCTTGTTCGCCGTGCCGCGGCTCTCGATCCGGCGCAACCGCCCCAAGGCGTCGGTCTCGCCGATCAATTCCCAATAGGCGGTATCGCTTGGGGGTGCCGGTAGCGGAAACCAGGGAACCCCTTGGGCGCGCTCACTTGATATCGGGGTGGGGAGCTTCTGCAGCAGGGTGGGAACGGCTTGCCCGCGGGCGTCGACCACCTGAAGGTCAACCAGCGTCGGGGTATGCAGACTACGGTAGACCTCCGGGGGCAGGGTCAGGCGATAGGCCGCCGCGGGCGACTCGACCTGGAGGGGCCAGGCGTGCTGCCAGTTTACTTCCAGCGCTTCCGCCACGGCCAGGCCTGGCCATAGCAGCAGTGCCCATATGCCGATGCACCTCATGGTGTTTTCTCCTGCCGTCGCGGCGGTGCCGGGGCGAAGTAACCCACGCCGATACAGAGAAGCCCATAGCCGATAAAGGAAGCGATACCCAGCAGGTTGCCCAGGTGTTGGCGATCCACCACCACCAGCTTGACCAGTACCACCGCCATCAACAGCGCGGAGAGTCGCCATAGGGTGCGCTGCCGGCGCCGCGAGCCCAGCACCCAGCCGGCCACTCCCAGCAGGCTCCAGAGCAGTGTCAGGCCAGTCTGCACCAGACCAAGCTCCAGCATCGCCGGCGACCAGGGGGCGCCGCCTGCCAGGTGAGCGCCGCGCAGCAGCTCAACGGTGAGCAGGATGAAGGCCATGGACCCCAGAAGAACCGGTGCCAGGCGTGCCGGTGCCGCCGGCCAGAATCCACCACGCCATAGCTGCCAGGCGAGCAGCAGGGCAGCCCACTGCACCAGAGCGAGTGGGTTGGCGAATGGCAACCAGGGCAGCGGGGAGGGGGTGCCGGGGCGCAGCAGCAACACCACCCAGGCGAGCACCAGCATCAGCAGTACCCCGGCCGACAGGGAGCCACGCCACGCCATTGCCGGTTCGCTCAGAGGGCGTAGCAACCAGCCGGGGTGGTGGCGTAGCAGCGCGGCAAGCGCCAGCCAGGGTAGCGTGGCGGCAGCAAGCTGCCAGGCGGGTGCGAGGGGGAGGGGCAGCGGTTGGAGCAACAGGGTGCTGAGGAAGAGCGGGGCGCACCACAGCCAGGCGCCCTGGGCCCAGGCCACGGGCTGGAGAGGCTCTCCGTTGAGTGCTGTGGTGTGGCGTGCGAGTCCTTGAAGCTGTCGATAACCGAATGCCATCACCAGGGCCCAGCCCCAGGGGGCGAGAGGACCGGTGACATGAGGAGCCAGCAGGATCCGCTCGAGCGCCCCGGCGAGTGACAGGGCCGACAGCAACAGTCCGCCGGCGATACACCAGGCCAGCGGTGCGGCCGGTCGACGGCGATAGCGCTCCGCCAGGGCGAGTCCGGTGAGCGCCAGCAGCGCCAGGCGCCAGTCGTCCGTCAGGTTCGGTGGAGCGAAGTGCTCGATCTCACGGTTGACGATGCCGAGCCACCAGGCCAGTCCCCAGGCCAGGTCACCCAATGCCCAGCGGGGCTGGCCGGTGCGCCACAGCAGCTCGGCGCTGACCAGGCCCGCGGCGGCAATTAGTCCGCCTGCCATGAAGGCAGCATTGGCCAATGGCGTGCTCGTGGTCCCGGCCAGGAGTAGGCTGCCGAGCAGCGTAATGCCGGCGATCAACTGCAGTGCCAGGCCCGCGAGGCGAGGAAGTAGGCGGCTCTGGCGGAGTGCCAGCCATATCAGGGCGACCCCCTCCATGGCGAGGAGCCCGGCGCTGACCCTGGCCGAGAGCGCCAGCGGGATGGCCAGGGTGGCGAAGCCCAGCGCCAGGGCGGCGTGGGACTCGCCGAGCAGCCGAGTGGGGGCGCGGCGGGTGAGTCCTGCGGCGAAGAGGGCGTAGAGCAGGGCCACTCCCAGGGCACACAGGGCCAGTGGGAACCGGCTCCCCTCGAGAAGTGCCGCCTGCAGGCCGAATGCCAGCAGTGGGGTGCCGAAGACCAGGCTTCCATTGACTCTCCTGGCCCCCCGGCCCGGCGATGCCGCTTCCTCCTCACCGCAGCCATGAAGATCACGGCGAGCATGGAGGATCGGAATCATCAGGTAGAGCAGAAAGAATATCCCCAGAAAAGGCTGAGCCACGGCAAAGTGGCGGGGCGTGTACTCCAGCACTCCCCAGGCAGTGGCGATAGCAAAGGTGGCAACGAAGCCCAGCATATCGAGCAGCCGCCAGTGGCGCACCCAGGCGATGGCAAAGATGCCGAGGTTGAGCAGGGCGTAGTAGCCGAACAGCACCAGTGGGTCACCGGGGCTTCGGGTAAGCCATAGCGGGGCCAGGAAACCCGCCAGGCTGCCGAGCACCGCCAACGCCTGGGTATTTTGCACTGCACCCAGCACGCCTAGCCCCGCCACCAGCGCCACGCTGAGGGCGAAGGCCAGCGGCAGAGGCAGTAGCTCAAAGCGCTGGGCGGCGGCGAAGATGACCATCAATAGCACGCCGATGGCACCGCCCTGAAGGCTCAGCGCGAACACCCGTCTTGCTCGGCGTTGCCGCCAGCCGACACCCAGGGCGGCTACCGCCAGGAGGGTGATGCCGGCCAGGCGCAGCTCGACGGAGAGGGTCAGCCACCCCTGAGTCGAGGCGTGTCGGATCAGCGCTGCAAGCCCTGCAAACAGCACCAGGATGCCAATCTTGACCGGCAGGTTGCCCTCGTTGAGCCAGCGCCCGAGCTTGCCACGCACCTCGGCGAGGCGATGTATGACCCTGTCAGGCCAGCTAGCCTGCTGGCTTGCACCACGGCCGGGGTCGGGTGCGTTGCTCTCTTGCCAGGCGTCCGCCGGGGGGGGAGTCTTCTCGGCCGGCCTCATCGTGCCTGGGTGGGACGGCGTGGCGAGAGGCTCTGCCCTGGCGCTCTCGACGAGGGTGTCGTCGGCGGTGAGGCGCGCCAGCGCCGTCTCCAGGTCGGTCACCCTTCGCGTCAACCGGGTGAGGCGCACCATGGCGACGATGGCCATCAGGCTCGGCAGCACCAGCAGGATCAACAGTAGGGTCGTCAGTAGCGGCATGGATTCTCCCCGGAGACTTCACAGCATGGGCGAGACGCGCCCGGTTGTCGTTTGTTGCTCTGGGCTCAGCGGCGCCGCCTCAGCACCCACTTCTCGGCTTCGATCACCAGATAGAGGCCGATGCTGACCGCAAGGATCGCCATCCAGTGGGACGGGGCGAGTCCCTCGGCACCGAACACCAGCTGCATGACAGGCAGGTAGGTCCAAACCAGCTGCAACGCTACCACGGCCACGATGGAGCCCCACACCGGCCGGCTGCCGAAGATACCACCGAGGCTGAGGGTGCTGCCGATCAGGAAGCGGCTATTGATCAGGTAGGCGGCGCTGCCCATCACCAGCATGTTGACGGCTCCCGCCCGTGCCAGTTCGATGCTGCCGCCCTGGGCGTTGAGAATCCACGAGAAGACCCCGAACACGCCGAGCAGCAGCAACAGGGAGACAAAGCCCACCCGCCACAGCAGGAAGAGGTCGAGCAGGGCGGCGTCCGGTTTGCGTGGGCGGCGCCTCATCAGGTTGTGCTCACCCTTCTCGAAGGCCAGCGCCAGGCCCAGGGTCACGGCCACCACCATATTGACCCACAGCGCCTGAACCGGCGTGACCGGTAGCTGAGTGCCGGCTACTACGGCCAGCAGGATGGCCAGCCCCTGGGCGCCATTGGCGGGCAGCAGATAGGTGATGGTCTTGCGGATATTGTCGTAGACCTTGCGGCCCTCGCGGATGGCCCCGACGATGGTGGCGAAGTTGTCGTCGGCCAGCACCATCTCCGCGGCCTCCTTGGCGGCCTCGGTGCCCTGGATGCCCATGGCAACGCCCACATCGGCGCGCTTGAGCGCCGGGCCATCATTGACCCCATCACCGGTCATGGCACAGATGCCGCCATGCGCCTGCATCGCCCGAACCAGGCGCAGCTTGTGCTCGGGCGACGCTCGGGCGAACACATCCACCTCGAGGACCACCTCGCGAAGCTCGGCATCGGACATCGCTTCGATCTCGCGGCCGCGTATCGCGCGCTCGGTATGGGCAAAGCCCAGCTGGCGGGCGATGGCCAGGGCGGTAACCGCGTGGTCGCCGGTGATCATCACCGGACGGATGCCGGCGGCCAGGCACTCCCGCACCGCCGTGATGGCCTCGTCGCGAGGTGGATCGAGCAGTCCCACCAGCCCCAGCAGTATCAGGTCGTCCTCAGCGTGGTGATCCTCCAGCGCCTGAACCTCCTGGAGTGGCTTCTCGCCCAGGGCCAGGACTCGAAGGCCCTGGGCCGACAGCGCGTGGATACGTGTTTCCCACTGCTGGCGCTCGATCGCCATCTCCCCGCCATCTTCGCGACGCACCCGAGTGCATCGCTCCAGCAGGCGGTCGGGCGCCCCCTTGATCAGCAGAACCTGCTGCCTCTCCCGTTCATGCAGGGTGGCCATGGACTTGCGCCTGGAGTCGAAGGGGATGGTGTCCAGGCGGGGGTGCTCACCTCGCAGGGAGCGTGTCGCGATTCCCGCCTTGGCCGCCGCCACCACCAGGGCACCCTCCGTGGGGTCGCCGTGGATCACCCACTGCTCCTGCTCATGGGCCAGCTCGGCATCGTTGCAGAGTACGCCGACCTCGAGGAAGTGGTGCAGGGCGCGATGCGCCTCGGTTACCAGAGGGGGCGAATGCGAGTTGTCGTCGGCATCCAGCGCGTGGAAGTCGCCGTCGGGGGCGAAGCCGGTGCCGGTGATATGGATCTCTCCCTCCGGCAGCCAGATCGCCCTGGCGGTCATCTCGTTGCGGGTCAGGGTGCCGGTCTTGTCGGTGAAGATGGTGGAGATCGAGCCGAGGGTCTCCACCGCCGGCAGGCGCCGAATAATGGCATTCTGTCGAGCCATGGCCTGCACCCCCAGGGCCAGGCCGATGGTGACGATGGCCGGCATGCCTTCGGGGATGGCCGCCACGGCGAGCCCCACCGCCGCCATGAACATGTCGCCGACGGGCTTGTCGTGAACGAGCACCCCGAAGACGGCGGTGAGCACGGCGATGGTCACGATGACCAGGGCCAGGATGCGACCGGCCCGGTCGATCTGGCGCAGTAGCGGCGTCTTGAGCTGTTCCACGCCGCGCAACATCTCGGAGATGCGGCCGATCTCGGTGCGGATGCCGGTCTCCACGACCAGCCCGCGAGCGGTACCCTGGACCACCAGGGTGCCGGCATAGGCCATGCCGGTGCGATCGCCAAGGTCTGTGTCATCCGCCACCGCTGCGGTAGCCTTCTCCACCGCGGTGGACTCCCCGGTCAGGGAGGCCTCGTCGGTACGCAGGCGCTTGGCCTCCAGCAGGCGCAGGTCGGCCGGCACGCGATCACCGCCCTCCAGCATGACCACATCGCCCGGCACCAGCGCCTCGGCATCGATCGTCTGGCGCTTGCCGTTACGCAGCACCCTGGCCTGGGGCGAGAGCATATCGCGAATGCTCTCCAGGGCCTGCTCGGCCTTGCCCTCCTGAAGGAAACCGATTAGGGCGATGATCAGCACCACGCCGAAGATGGCGATGGCATCCAGAGTATGGCCAAGCCCCAGGCTCGCCACGCCGGCGCCGATCAGCACCAGCATCAGGGTATTGTTGAGCTGCTCCAGGAGTCGCTTCCACCAGGGACGGCCCTCGGCCCGCTGAAGCAGGTTGGGGCCGAAGCGCGCCAGACGAGCTCGGGCCTCGGCCTCGCTCAGCCCGTGACGATCGGCCTCGAGGTGCTCGAGGGCCTGCTGTTCGGACTGGGCGTGCCAGGCGACTCTCTTCCAGGGGCGGGGCTCAGACATCCAGTAACCTCCAGCGGCGGCGCAATGTATTCCAGATGTAACACACTCGATGTTGCAGTGCCGTAATGCAGGACAAGTTATCGGTTCAAGTGGTTGGTCTCGAGACGAGAAGGGTGCCGGCACTGCCGGTCGAGCCGTCTGCCGACCCTTGGTAAGATGGTGGACTGCCAAGCTCACAGGAGCCTCCATGCCGAGCCCCTCAACTACTAGTCCTCGTGTCTGTCCTAGTGCCTGTCCTTGTGCCTGCCCTTGTGATAGTGGCAAGCCGCTGGACGCGTGCTGTGGCCGCTACCATGCCGGGGAGCCTGCCCCCACGCCCGAGGCGCTGATGCGTTCGCGCTACAGCGCCTTTGCGTTGAACCTTACCGACTATCTGCTCACGAGCTGGCATCCCGACACCCGCCCCGTGTCGTTGACGGCGGATGACACCACCCACTGGCTTCGGCTGCAGGTGGTGAGCAGCGGCGAGCAGGGGGATGAAGGCTGGGTGACGTTTCGTGCCACCTTCCGGGAGGGCCACCAATACGGGGTGCTCGAAGAGGCGTCACGGTTCCGCCGGGAGGCGGGCCACTGGCGCTACCTGGATGGACAGCCGACGGTGTCGCGCCTGAAGCCCGGGCGCAACGAGGCCTGCCTCTGCGGCAGCGGGCGCAAGTTCAAGCGCTGCTGTGCCCTGGGCTAGCCCCTCCTATGGCTGGCCGTCCTCCGGATGAGCCCTTAGACTGGCCGGCCGCCGCCTCAACACTCTTCACTCCTGCGATCGGATATCTCCCATGGCCCAGACCCTCTCGAAACGAATCAACAAGTACATCAGCGAAAGCGGCATGTGCTCGCGGCGAGAGGCCGACAGGTACATCGAGCAGGGCAATGTGCGCATCGATGGCAGGCGAGCCACCCCCGGCGACCGTGTCGCCCCCGGCAGCGTGGTCAAGGTGAATGGCCAGGTCGTCGAGCCCCTGGCGCTGGAGGAGGAGGATCTGGTCTTCATCGCCCTCAACAAGCCGGTAGGCATCGTCAGCACCACCGACCCGGACGAGAAGGCCAATATCGTCGACTTCGTCAAGCACGGCACCCGAATCTTTCCCATCGGCCGTCTCGACAAGGACTCCCAGGGGCTGATCTTCCTGACCAACAACGGCGACCTGGTCAACCGCATCCTGCGCGCCAGCAACAATCACGAAAAGGAGTACCTGGTCACCGTCAACAAGCCGGTGACCGACGAGTTTCTCGCCGGCATGGCCGGTGGTGTGCCGATCCTCGGTGAGGTCACCAAGAAGTGCCGGGTGGTCAGGGAGTCGCGCTTCGTCTTCAATATCACCCTGGTGCAGGGGCTCAACCGCCAGATTCGCCGGATGTGCGAGGTATTCGGCTACGAGGTGGTGAAGCTGGAGCGCATCCGCATCATGAATGTGTCGCTCAAGGGGCTGGCCAACGGTGACTGGCGTGATCTGACTCCGGACGAGGTGTCGACGATCCTCGCCATGACCGAAGACTCCGCCTCGGAAGCCGGCGAGCCCGCGCGTCGCAAGACCCGGCGCAAGGGGGCGAGCGGTAGCAAGGCCCGTGGCGGCAGCTCAGCGGGCAGGTCGGCGGGAAAGCCGGCAGGCAAGGCGGGAACACGCCAGAAACGCACGCCGCGTGGCGCTGACGGGGCCAGCTCTCGCACTGGAAAACCCGACGCAGGAAAACCGAGTTCCGGCAAGCCCGGCAAACGCAAGGTGACGGGCAAGGGCGCGGCAGCCGGCAAGGGGTTTGCCGGGAAGCCAGCCGGCCCCAAGAAGCCGGGAGCCAAGCCGAAGGGCGGCCGCCCCTCCGGCTCCCGCGCCAAGGCGATGGCCCCGGGCGGCAAGCCCCGTGGCAGGAACAAGTAGCGCTTCGCTCCAGATAAAGAGAGACCGTCATGACCGACTCCCGTCGATACAGCCCCGCCGCGGCGCGCAATCGTCAGCCGATTTTCGAGGTGCTTCAGGCCGCGTTGCCCGAGCGTGCACGGGTGCTGGAGCTGGCCAGTGGCAGCGGTGAGCATGCCGTGCACTGCGCCACCGCCATGCCCCAGTGGGTATGGCAACCGAGTGACCCGACCCCCGAGGCGCTGGCCTCCATCGCCGCCTGGCGTGAGCAGACGGGCCAGGCCAACCTGCTCGAGCCGGTGCGGCTCGACGCCACCGATAAGCAAAGCTGGCCGATGGGGCCCTTCGAGGCGATCGTTGCGATCAACCTGATCCATATCTCGCCCTGGGCGGTGAGCGAGGCGCTGATGGCGCGCGCCGGTGAGCGACTCGTCTCCGGCGGCGTGCTCTATCTCTATGGCCCCTATCGACGCGCTGGCGAACACACGGCACCCAGCAACGCCGCCTTCGATGCCGACCTTCGACGGCGCGACCCACGCTGGGGGGTGCGGGATCTCGAGGAGGTGGTCGCCGAGGCCGAGCGTCATGGCCTCAGGCTCGAGCGCACGCTGCAGATGCCCGCCAATAATCTTAGCGTGGTACTCGTTCGCGACTAGGCTCTGTCCGAAAACTGGCTGCGCTCGGCTATACGGCGTTAAAAGTCGACTCAAAGTACTCATTTACACTCCGTAAACTCCGTCTTTTCGCCGGTTTTTGCCTTGTCTAACCTTCGCTCGCCGACTTTTCAGCCAAAGCCTAGCGAGCCTCGGGGATTTCCCCGGGCTCACGGTAGCGGGGAGGTGTGTTCACGCGCTCCTCCCGGCTGAGGGTCTCATCCTCGGCGGGCACCCCCCATACCGTCTCCCTGTGCCCATCGTCGAAGGTGTAGGTGGTGCAGCCGGCAAGCAGCAGAGTGCCCAGCAGGGTGGCAGCCAGAAGTAAGCGTGTCGTCAGCATGGGGGCATCCAGTTGTTGTCGAGCAGCGCCCAGGACGAGCGCCGGGCAGGAACCCCAACGCTACCCTGTCTGGCGATACCTGGGAAGTGTCTGACCTGCCTCGGAGCCATTGCGCTCTCGCCACCGGCATGGCGTCAATTTCTACGTGGCGGCAGCGAGTTGCGGGACTTGAGTCGGACAGTGGCGGCGAGTAATCTCGCCGAACTTAGCATGACCTCAAGTCAACACAGGATCGAAACACATGGACCAACTGCTCGAAAGCCTGACGGAAATTCTGGGACCGGAAAATGTGCTGACAGGCGAGGCCGTGCTGGAACGCTCCGCCGACTGGTTCAGCTCGATGCCCTGCGAGGCAGCCGCCATCGTACGCCCGGCCACCACCGAGCAGTTGAGTCAGATCATGACGCTCTGTCACAAGGCACGCCAGCCAGTAGTGACTCATGGTGGCGTGACCGGCGTGGTCCATGGGGCCGTCGCCAGTGCCAACGAGCTGGTGATCTCGCTGGAGCGCATGACGGCCATCGAAGAGGTGGATGCGGTGGGCGGCACCATGACGGTACAGGCCGGCATCCCCTTGCAGAGCGTGCAGGAGGCCGCCGCCGAGATCGACATGCAGTTTCCGCTGGATCTCGGGGCCCGTGGCTCCTGCACCATCGGCGGCAATATCGCGACCAACGCCGGCGGTGTGCAGGTGATTCGCTACGGCATGATGCGCCAGCAGGTGCTCGGCCTCGAGGCGGTGCTGGCGGACGGCCGGGTGGTCAGCTCCATGAACAGGATGCTGAAGAACAATGCCGGCTATGACCTGAAGCAGCTGTTTATCGGCAGTGAGGGCACCCTGGGCATCGTTACCCGTGCCGTGCTCAGGCTGCAGCCACGGTTGCCCAGCGAGCAGTGCGCCATGGTCGCGGTCCCCACCTTCGACGCCCTGACCACACTACTCGACCTGACGTCGAGGCGCCTCGACCTGAGCGCCTTCGAGGCGCTGTGGAACAGTCACTATCGGTTGATGACCGAGGAGAGCGGTGCTCATAGGGCGCCCCTGCCGGTCGATTCGCCCTTCTATGCGATCATCGAGACCCAGGGGGTGGATCGGGAGCACGATGCCGAACGCTTTCAGGCGCTTCTCGAGCAGGCGTTCGAAGAGGGGCTGATCAGCGATGCCGTGCTGGCCAGTTCCGAGGCCCAGCGTCAGGAGCTATGGGCGATACGGGAGAATATCGAGGTGCTGATCCGTGCCCTGGGTCCGATGTTCTCCTTCGATGTCAGCCTGCCGATTCCCGCCATGGCGTCCTATGTGGCCGACCTGGAGCGGCAGCTGGCACAGGCGTTCCCCGAAGCGGGCCGACTGGTCACCTTCGGCCATCTGGGGGACGGTAACCTGCATATCATGGTGACCGTGGGCGATGCCGGCAGGGAGAGCCGTTATGCGGTCGAGAAGCTGGTGTATCAGCCCCTGGCCGAGATCGGCGGCTCCATCTCGGCCGAACATGGCATCGGGATGGAGAAGCGTGACTATCTCTATCTGAGCCGCAATGAGGATGAGATCGAGGTGATGAAGATGCTCAAGAAGGCGCTCGACCCCAAGGGGCTGCTCAACCCGGGCAAGGTGCTGCCTTGATCACTGCCGGAACGGGTGGTCGGGCCCGGAGATAGCGAGAAGGGCCTGAGACGCTTCTAGAGCGATGAGCGATGCCGCCTGACCCGGCGGCATCGCGGTTTCAGGCCTTCACGAATCTGCCTAGCTGCCCGACCAGCCGGCCAGGATCGGCACGTAGACCACCAGCAGCAGCACCGCGATCAGCCCCAGCAGATAGGGGAGGATCGCTCGGGTGATGCGCTCCAGCGGCAGCTGGGTCACCGACGAGGCCACATAGAGATTGATCGCCACCGGCGGGGTGATCATGCCGATCGCCAGGCCCACCACGATGATCAACCCGAAGTGGATGGGATCGATGCCCAGCTGGGTGACCAGCGGCAGCAATACCGGCGTCAGAATGATCAGCGCGCTGGCGGTCTCGATAAAGACACCGGTGAGCAGGATCACCGCCACCACCAGCAGCATGATCACCAGCGGGTTGGTGGAGAGCGAGAGCACCGCCTGGGCGATGGCGCCGGGCACCTGCCAGCTCGACAGGGTCCAGCTGAGTACCGCCGAGGTGGCGATCACCAGCATGATCACCGAGGTGGTGATGGCCGAGCGGATCAGGATACGGTAGACATCCTTGAGCCCCAGGTCGCGATAGACGAACAGCGACACCAGCAGCGCGTAGTTGACCGCGATCACCGCCGCCTCGCTGGGGGTAAAGACCCCCGAGAAGATCCCGCCGAGGATGATCACCGGGGTCATCAATCCCCAGCTGGCACTCTTGAAGGTACGCCAGATGGTGGCCGCCGACAGGGCGGTGCCACGCGGGTAGTTGCGACGATAGGCCTGCACGATGGCAATCGCGGAGAGCCCGAGGCCCATGGCAATGCCCGGCAGAATGCCGCTCAGGAACAGGGTCGACACCGACTGCTGGGCGATCACCGCATAGATGATCATCGGCACCGAGGGCGGGATCACCACCCCGATGGTGCCGCTGGCGGCGATCAGGCTGGCGGCCGAGGCGGGCTCGTAGCCCTTCTTGCGCAGCTCCGGCACCAGACTCGAGCCCACCGCGGCGGTGGTGGCGGCGCCGGAACCCGAGATGGCGGCGAAGAACATCCCGGCGCCTACCGAGACGATCGACAGCCCACCCTTCAGAAAGCCGAACAGCGAATCGGCGAAGTCGACCAGCTTCTCGCTGACCTTGCCCTGGGCCATCAGGTCGCCGGCCAGGATAAACATCGGTACCGCGACCAGGGCGAAGGAGTTGATGCCCTGGAACATCTGCTGGGTGACCACCATCAGCGGCACGCCCTGGGCGTTGAGCGCCACCAGGGTGCTGGCACCGATGGCCAGGGCGATGGGCACCCCCAGCAGCATGAAGAGCAGAAACAGCAGGAGGAGCAGGGCGGTCATGGTGCCTCCTCATCGTCGCTGGAGGGGGCGGCGTCACCGTTCAGGGCCAGGGTGGCGATATCCACCAGGGCATACCAGGCCATGATCGCCGCCGAGAGAGGAATCACGGCGTAGATCCAGGTCATGGAGACCCGCAGCGAGGCCGACTTCTGGAAGCTCTGGACCTGCATGTACTCCCAGCCGATCACGACCAGGGCGAGCAGAAAACCCAGTGCCACGAGCAGGGCGGCGATGCGTGCCAGACGTCGGGGCAGGCCGGGGAGGGCCTCGACCACGAAGGTCACCGCGATATGACGTCCGCGGCGGAACGCCAGGGTGCCCGCCAGGAAGGTGATCCAGACCAGCAGGAAGCGGGCCACCTCCTCGGTCCAGCCCACCGCGGTGAAGAGCACGCGCGACAGGATCTGCAGGGTGATCACACCGATCAACGCCGCCATCGCCGTGAAGACCACGGGTGCGATGACGGCGTCGAGGGCGCGCTCACTCCACTGCAGCGGTCGCAGCAGGGAATGGGCGAGGGAAGGCACTTACTTCAGGGCCTCCTGGATACGCGGCAGGTAGTCACCGAACTGCTCGCCATACTGCTCATAGACCGGGGTCACGGCCTGCTGGAAGGCGGCGATATCGGGCTCCTCGACGATCTGCATGCCCGCCTCACGCAGCGCTGCCAGCTGTTCGGCCTCCATCTCGGCGTTGACCCGTCGCTCATGCTCGGCGGCTTCCTGAGCGGCCTGCTCGATCACCGACTGGGCGGCCTCCGGCAGCTTGTTCCAGGCCGGCATGCCCATCACGAAGAGCGCCGGGGCATAGGTATGGCGAGACAGCGTCATGTGATCCTGGGTCTCATGAAGCTTGAAGGAGTGGATCACGTTGACCGGGTTCTCCTGGCCGTCGATGGTGCCCTGCTGCATGGCGGTCAGGGCCTCGGTCCAGGCCATGGGCACGGCGTTGGCACCCAGCTCGCGGAAGGTGTCGACGTAGACAGGGTTCTCCATCACGCGGATGCGCAGGCCGTCGATATCCTCGGGGCTCTCCACGGCGCGCTCGCTGTTGGTCAGGTTGCGAAAGCCGCGCTCGGCATAGGCCAGGCCCTTGAGGTTGACCTCGGAGAGTCGGTCCAGCAGCTCCTGGCCGATCTCGCCGTCGAGCACCTCATAGGCCGCCTCGGGGCTGGGAAACAGGAAGGGCAGCTCGAAGACCGCCATCTCCTCCAGGAAGTTGGCCACCGGCCCGTTGGTGATCACGCCCATGTCGACGGTGCCGATCTGCATGCCCTCGAGCAGGGTGCGCTCGTCGCCCAGGGTGGCGTTGGGGTAGAGCTCGATATCCAGCTTGCCGCCGGTGCGCTCCTCCACCAGCTCCTCGAACTTCATGGCGGCGAGGTGGAAGCCATCCTGCTCATTGACCACATGGGCCAGGCGCAGGGTCATCGGGTCCATGTCGGCGAACTCGTCGGCCTGGGCGCCGGCGGCCATGGCCAGGGAGACGGAGAGTGCCAGCGTGCTGCGGATAAAGCCGTTCATTATCGGTTTCCTTATTGGGGTCAGCGTGTTGCGAAATCCAGCGGCAAGAGCATGCACTGCCCTTGGGAGGCTGGTCAATTTCATTCGGGCGGGGTTGCCTGGCATCGGCTACGACAGGGGAGCGGCCTGGGCACGCAGCCAGGCGATCTCCTCGGCCCAGATGGCGGGCTCGATGGTCTCCAGCACCAGCGGCATATTGTCGGTGCGCGGATCCTGCATCAGGGCGGTGAAGCAGTCGCTGCCGATATTGCCCTGGCCGAGGCTGTGGTGACGGTCGACCCGGCTGCCGAACTCGCTCTTGGCATCGTTGAGATGCATGCCCTTGAGGTACTCGATGCCCACCACGGCATCGAACTCGTCGAGCATCGCCACGCTGGCTGCCCGAGTGCGCAGCTCGTACCCGGCGGCGAAGGCGTGGCAGGTATCGATGCAGACCCCGACCCGTGTCTTGTCCTCCACCTGCTCGATGATCTCGGCGAGATGCTCGAAGCGCCACCCCAGGTTACTGCCCTGTCCGGCGGTATTCTCGAGCACCGCGGTGACGCCACGGGTCTGGGCGAGCGTCTCGTTGAGCGATTCGGCGATGCGCGCCAGGCAGTCGCTTTCGCTGATCTTGCGCAGATGGCTGCCCGGATGGAAGTTGAGGCGGTCGATGCCGAGCTGCTCGCAGCGTTGCAGTTCATCGAGAAACGCCGCCCGTGACTTGGCCAGTCCCTCGGCCTCCGGGTGACCCAGATTGATCAGATAGCTGTCATGGGGAAGGATCTGGCCGGGTCCGAAGCCATGGCGCCGGCAGGCGCTGCGAAAGGCCTCGATCACCTCGTCGGTGAGGGGCTTGGCCCGCCACTGGCGCTGGTTCTTGGTGAAAAGCGCGAAGGCGTTGGCGCCGATCTCCACGGCGCGTTCCACCGCCTTGTCGACACCACCGGCGGCGCTGACATGGGCTCCGATAAATTTCACTGCTCTCTCCCTGTAACGGTTTGATGTCGCGGCATTGTAGGCGTCCAGGGCGGGACGGCAACTCTCAACGGCGCCGTCCCAGCCAGTAACGATGGCCGCGTCGTTCGGGGCGAGCCTCCACCAGCGGTTCACGAGGGCGATAGGGTCGCCCTGAGGGCGGCCTGGGGCCCTGGCGTTCGGCCAGCGCCATCAGGCGTTGGATCCGCTCGCCGGTAGGCGGGTGGGTCTGCAGGTAACGCAGCCAGCCCGGCAGCTGCCGGCGACCGAACAGGGTCGTCAGCCAGATGCCGTTGCGCCGTTCCAGAAGAGAGAGTGCCTCGGCCAGTGCCTTCGGGTCGCGGGTCAGTGCCGCCGCCTCCAGGTCCGCGGTGAACTCGCGGTTGCGCGACAGGGCCAGCTGCAGCAGGGAGCTGGCCAGAGGCGCCAGGCCGACCGCGAGCAGCTCGAGCCAGGGCATGCGGATCTCGCCGGCCATGACCATCGGCAGCAGGGCAATCAGCGCCAGCTGCACCAGCATGGCCCCCCACACGGTGAGTCGCGTCATGGTGGCGGCCATGGACATCACCCGGGTATCACCGTGGCGCAGATGGCTGACCTCATGGGCCAGCACGCCGGCCAGCTGACGCAGGGGCAGGCTGTGCAGCAGGCCTTCGGTGATCGCGATGCCACCGTCCCGGGCATCGCCCACGGCGAAGGCGTTGAGGTCCGCGGAGGGAACATAGAAGAGCCAGGGTGGCTGGGAGATCCCCGCGCGCCGGTAGAGCAGCTCCATCACCCGGTAGAGCTGCGGCGCCTGATGTCGGTGCAGCGCCCCGGCGCCACTGCGTGCCAGCACCAGCCTGGCCGGAATTCGCCCCCCGAGGTAGAGGGTCAGCATCACCAGGCCGAAGACCCACAGCACGCCCACGGGGCCCGCCAGCAGCCAGGCCGGCATGGCGAGCAGTATCGACATGCCGGCCAGGATCAGCAGGTGCTGGCAGGTGTTATGCAGCCGCTGGGCGGTGAGGCGAGAGCGCATGGCGAATCTCCTGTTGGAGGCCATAGGGAAGGCCTGGCGGACCCGTGGTAACCCTGGCCGCTGACCAAGGCGGCAACTTTCTCTGTAACAGTGTATGTCAGCGTGTAAAAAGTTTATGGAAATGCTTCCCAAGGATTGAAAACCCTGCGGTGATGCGTTTTATTAAACGAACAAACAACTAGGAGAGTAACGATGTCACTGCCCATTCACATCCCGGAAATCCTGGACCATCTGTTGCGTCAGGCCGAAGCCATCAAGGCGTCTCAGGAGGCGATCAGCGCCTATCTCAATTGAGCGTTCCTCGGCCAGGGACGGCCAATGTTCGCGACTCTTTCCCTACCTTCTTACCCCGCCTCCCTTTCAGTATCCCGCTGCTCCCGGCTCGGCAAGGAATTCTGACGACAGCGTCCAATTGAGATGAGGTTGCGCCTCCGGCACTATGTGGCCTCACCGGCGACGGGTCGGTGATCGGTTTGCCAACGACCAGGGACGCGACATGGGCCAGCTGCTACGCATCGTGATGATCCACGGCCACCTCGAGGGAGTGGTCGAGCTCAGTGTGGATGGCCACACCAATATCTGCGGTACCAATGCCTCGGGCAAGACCACTCTCCAGCGGCTGGTGCCGGTGTTCTACGGTGAGCTGCCCAATCGGGTGGTGCCGCGTACACGCCTCAAGTTCGATGCCTTCTATCTACCCCATCGCAACAGCTACCTCGTGTATGAGTACCGTCGCGAGGAGGGGGATCTCTGCCAGGCGGTGTTGACCCGCCGTGCCGAGGGCGGGGTCGAGTACCGCTTCGTGGGCGATGCCTACCGGCCCGAGGATTATCTGGTGCAGAGCGACGCCGGCGTGGTGGCGCTGGACTATGCCCAGTGGAGCAATGGCCTGCGCCGCCGAGGGGTATCGGTCTCGCCCAAGCTGGGGGCCACCTCCGAGTATCGTGCGGTGATCCAGAATGACTTCACCCAGACCGGCAGCCAGCCCCGAGGCAACAGCAAGGAGGGGCTGCGCCTGCGCCAGACCGCCGCTCGCTTCAGCCTGGTGCGGCCCGGTCAGCGCATCCGCCATATCGAGAAGCTGGTCTCGGCGGTGCACGCCAAGGAGGGCAAGATGGACACCCTCAAGACCATGCTGGCGGCGATCTTCGAGGAGGATGGCGTCGAGCTGCCGGTGACCCGTATCCGCAACACCAAGGCCCGTGAGTGGATCTCGCGCATGCGCCAGTCCATGCGCCTGGAGCCCCTGCAGCGCTCACTGGGTGAGCTGGAGCGCCTGGATCGCGAGATCGCCGATCTGGAGGCCTCGCTCTGGCAGCTCAAGCCCCAGCTGGAGGCCGATCGTCACCGCGCCGAGCGCGAGCAGGCCGAGCGTGAGGCCGAGATTCAGCAGCGACAGCGTGATTTCCAGGCCCGCGAGACGGCCTACCGCGAGCAGCGCGATGCCGACAACGACCGCGCCAGCGAGCTGCACAGCGAACTGGAGCAGACCCGCGGCGTGCTCGATGACCTGCAGCGCCAGTATGAGGCCTTCGAGGCGGCCGATATGCCGAGCCTGGAGCAGGATCTCAAGGCGCTGCCCCAGTGGCGTGAGCAGCAGCAACAGCTACGCGATCATCTGGAGGTGATGCAGCAGGCGGTCAAGGAGAGCAAGGCCAAGCTGGAGGCACGCCTGGTGGAGCTGGGTGACCTCCTCGAGGCGCGACGCGATGAACTTCAGGGCCTGATCGATGCCCTGGGGGAGGAGAAGGAGGCCTGTCGCGACCAGCAGAGCGAGGCCGAAGGACGCCTGGATGCCGACTATCAGGCCCGCCGCCAGGCGCTGGACGACGACTACCGCGCCCGTCTGGCGCAGATCACCGAGCGTCTTGCCGAGCTCAAGGCGGGCCTTGCGCACACCGCCCAGAGCCCCGAGGAGGCCCGCGAGGCGGAGCAGGCCCAGGCCCGGGTCGACCAGGCCCAGAGCGAGCAGGCATCTGCCGCGGCGGCCATGGAGCAGCTGCGTGGCGAGCTCGATGGGCGCAAGCAGGAGCGCGACGCGGCCGAGCACGTGCTGGAGAGGACCCGTGCCCGGCGCACCCGCGCCGAGGCGCACCTCGCGGCGCTGCATCTGCAGCGCGACCCCACCCAGGGCAGCCTGCGCCACTTCCTGCGCCACCACCGGCCGGGCTGGGAGCAGACCCTGGGCAAGGTGGTGGCGCCCGAGCTGCTGGAGCGGCGCGACCTCGCCCCGCAGTTCAACGACAGGGCGAGCGACGACCTCTTTGGCCTGACACTGGATCTGGCCGCCATCGAACCGCCCGACTATGCCCAGGACGAGGCCGAGCTTCAGGCCGCCATCTCCGCCGCCGAGGCGGCGCTGGGCGAAGCCCAGGAGGATGAGAAGGCGGCCGAGAAGTCACTGCGGGCCAGCCATCAACGGGTGCAGGAGGTCGATGCCCGCCTGGAGCGCGCCCGTACCACGCGGCGCCGCGCCGCCGAAGAGGTGGATTACGCCCTGCAGGCGCGTAGCCAGTGCCAGCAGCGCCATGCCGCCGCCCAGCAGGCGCGCCAGGCCGCCAGCCGTGAATCGCTGGCCGAGCAGGAGGCCGCCCATCAGGCCCTGCGTGAGGAGCAGCGCCAGGCCCTGGAATCGCTGGCCGACGGCCACCGTGCCCAGCGCCTCGAGCTTACCGCCGATTTTCAGGCGCGGCTGGCCGGCTTCGATCAGCAGATCCAGCAGCACCGCCGTCAGCTCACCGAGCATAGGGAGGAGCACCGCCGTCAGCGGGAGGAGCTCGAAGCGGCCTATGACCGCGAACTGGCGGAGCAGGGGGTCGATCCGGTCAGCGTGCGCGAGACCCGTGCGCGCATGGATGCCCTGGCCAGTCGCATTCGTGATACCGAGGGACGCCGCGAGGAGCTCGATGCCTATGCCCGCTTCATGCGCGTGGAGTGGGGCGAGCGCAAGCCGCGGCTGGTGGAGAAGGAGGCTGAGCTCTCCCGCGAGTGCGATGCCCTCGAGCGTCGGCGTCATCAGCACCGCGCCGACTTCCACGCCGCCCGCGACGAGCACCGCGCGACGGTGAATGAGCTCACGGCCCGCCGTGATGCGGCCAGCAGGCTGGTGGAGACCCTCGCTCCGCTGCTCGACAAGCTCGAGTCCCTGGCCCTGGTGGCGGCCCCCGAGCCCCTCGGCGAGGTGCCCGGGGATACCGAGGAGCGCATCGAGCGCCTGCGTCAGGGGCTTACCGATCATGCCCGCGAGCTCGAGGCCCTGCGCCGCGGCTGCGAGAAGCTGGAGTCCGAGCTGATCAAGGGGGCCAGCACCGACTTCCAGGATACCCTGGAGGCCGAGCGGGCCCGGCTCGATGGCGAGAGTCCGCGCCGCCTGCTGCCGGTGATCGCCGGCATGCTGCAGCTTCTCGAGGGCCAACAGCAGCAGCTGCTGCAGGAGGGGCGCAACCTCTCCGATGACCTCGACAAGTTCTTTACCGTGTTCAGCGACCTCAACCGGCGTATCAGTGCCCAGAGCCGGCGCCTGTCGGATGAGGTGGCCGACGATCTCAAGCTCGAGGGCATCGGCCGCGCCGAGGTGAAGATCCAGTCCACCATCGACGAGCTGGGCTTCTGGGAACCGCTCAAGCGATTCTCCCAGCACTACCGCGAGTGGCGCGACTCCGGCCAGCCGCTTCCCGGTGACGACTATCTCGACAGTCTGGCCGATGTGGTCGAACTGTTGCGCAGTGACCAGCAGTACAGCTTCGAGAGCCTGCTGCGCCTGGAATTGCATCTCAACGAGGGCGGTACCGACCTGGTGATCCGCAATGATCGTCAGCTGCTGGAGTCCTCCAGCCACGGCATGGCCTATCTGATCCTGTGCAAGTTCCTGCTCGCCTTTACCCGGCTGCTGCGTGGGCCGGCAGAGATCGCCATCCACTGGCCGATCGACGAGATCGGTACCCTTGCCTACCACAACGTCGAGAAGCTGTTCGATGCCTGCGACAACAACCATATTCATATCGTCGGCGCCTTCCCCAACCCGGAGTCGGACGTGCTGCTGCTGTTCCATAATCGTTATCTGATCGACCGTGACGAGGCCGAGCCCGCCAAGCGGCGGCTCAAGCGTATCGAGCCCCGCCTGAGCCGTCTGGCACAGCGCCTGCAGGCACGCGCCGAGGAGGTGGCATCATGAGCCAGGAGGTGAACTCCCAAGCGGAAAGCGACGAGGCGATGATGTCGGCGCACGCCAGCCTCGAGCGCTCCCTGGTGGCGCTGGGGCCACTGGTCGAGCGGCTGCTGGCCGGCGAGTTCCTGTGTGCGGTCAGCGACGAAAGCGCCTTTCGTCACCTGCAGGACGAGCGGACCCGCGAGCGGATCGATGCCTATCTGCGCCCGCTCAACCGGCGGCTGGCCACCAATGATGAGGGCAGCGTCTACTTCCTGGCCTGGCGGACCCTCGATGAAGGGGCCCGGGAACAGCTCTCCCGACAGCTGGCGGATACCGTCAACAGCCTGCTCCCGCTGCTGGAGTGGCTGCAACTGGTGCAGGAGGCGTTGGGGCGCGATGGCCCGGCCGCCCCGGGTGACGTGCTCAAGCCCGCCGACTTCAGCTCCCGCTGCGAGGATCACCAGGGGCTGCGCGAGCGCCTCGAGCGCCTGGCGGGCGATCCCTTCTTCGGCTCCCAGAGCGACCAGCTCGATGCCCAGCTCAAGCAGGTTTTCAAGCGGCTCAGGGAGCACGGCTATCTGCTGCAACCCCATCCCGATCGTCAGTACTACCTGGTCACCGCCAAGATCGACTACCTCATCGATCTGGTGCGCTTCATTCGCGACGAGGAGAACCTGCCGGTGGATGACCAGGCGCCCAGTGGTCAGGAGAGCCTGCTGTGAGTGATGCCCCTTCCCATGATCTGGAGAGCCGCCTGATCACCACCGGGGTCGAGCGGCTGGCGCTGCTCGGCAAGCATGCCGAGGCGCTGATGGCGGGCTACGCCCGGGACGAGGTGCCGCTGGAGGGGCTCAGCACCACCGCGCTCAATCGGCTGCTGGCGGCCCGCATCCTGTGGCGCCCGGACGAGCAGGGCGGCGTCAAGCTCGCTCCCAAGGTGAGGGAGCTTATCGCCGAGATGCTGGCCGACGAGAGTCGCCGCCACGTCAACGCCGATGTGGCCGAGACCCTGGAGCTTATGCGCAGCCTGGTGCAGAGCTACCGCGAGGCCCGCGATGGCGGTGAATACTGGCGCCAGGAGCAGCAGCTGTTGCGCCTTCGCCAGGAGGTGGATGACCTCAACGGCCGCTTCGCCGATGCCATCGACAGCCTGTGGCGACGCCTCAACGGCGACTTCGGTTTCGTCAGCCGGCTGGGCGACAAGATCCGCGAGAACGAGCGGGCCCAGAAGCAGATCGTGCGGCTGCTCGATGGGCTGGCGCTGATCGACTTCGACGAGCTGATCGCGCTGGTGGGCAGCGACGGCGCCCTGCGCAAGCTGCTGTTCAGTGGCCTGCAGCAGCAGCTGACCCAGCACTACACCAGCCTGCGCGAGGTGCAGCGGCGCATGGTCGAGCTGATGGCACGCTTTCGCCAGCAGCAGTCACGCAGCCGCCTGGTGGCCGGCATGGCCGGTTTCCTGCGCGAGCACCCGGGGTTCGTGCCCGGCAACTATGCCCGGCGCGGCGAGGTGCCGGCGCTGGTCAATCGCGCCACGCCGCTGGTCGCCGCCGGCGCCGCGGCCCTGGACCACCATCCCGATAGCCGGGCGCTGACCGAGCTGCTGCACCGGCTGCCGCGCCCGGCCCAGCGTCCGGAGCCGGTGACCGCCGCCGGCGCCGCCGCGCCCCAGGAGGACGCCCTGGTCGCCGCTCGTCACCAGGCGCTCAAGGAGGAGGTGGAGCGCTTCTACCTCTCGGTGGTGGATCGCGGTGGTGAAGGCGTCAGCGCCCTGGCCTATCGGCAGGAAGGCGCGCTTGAGTGGGGCGAGGAGATCTGGCTGTTCCAGGTGATCGCCGAGTTCCAGGGCCTGCCCCGCAACGAACAGCGCGCCTTTCGCCTGAGCCAGCAGGAGAGCCAGGCCAGCCCCTACAATCATCTGCGACTGATCCACGACGTCGTCGTGCAACTGGCGTAAGTGCCGAGCCGATCGCCATGACGCTCTCCATGTCGATATTCAAACCGCTATCCAACAAACCGATATCCAGCAAACCGCTATCCAACAGGCTGCGTACCCACCATGCTGCTATCCAACCGAGCCCGTAAGCTGCTGCGCGACGCCCAGCAGGAGCTGGTCACCCGACCCGTCGTGGACAGGAAGCGCCGGCCCGTCATCAACGATATCGTCGATTGGTGCCGGGATCACGATATCGAGCTCGGGGCGCGTCTCTCCCATGACAGGCTGCGACTCGACGCCGAGCTGCTTGGCGTGATCGATGAGACCCTGATCGGCCTGGGCGAGCCTGCCCTGGGGGCCGACCTCGCTGGCCTGAGCACCACGCAGCAGGCGGCGCTTGGCAATCGCGAGGACAAGGCCATGCGCGAAAAGCCCCGGGAGCAGCGAGTGCTGGCCAGCCTGCCGGCGATGGGGGAGCGAGTCGGGCTGATCAAGCGCCAGCGCGAGGTGGTGGATATCGACTGGCGGGATATCGACCTCGACGCCTTCGAGGTGCTGGTGCAGATCGAGAACCTGGATGGCTTCTATGACTTCTCGCCGGCGATTCCCGCCCTGGAGGGCTGGTCATCGCTGCTGGTGCTCTACCGTGGCGACCGCCACTATGGCGGTGGCTTCTCACGGCTGGCCGAGGCCTGGCAAGTGAGCGGCAAGCCGCATCTCTATCTGGGGGATTTCGACGCCAAGGGGGTCGGCATCGCGCTCTCCAGTGGTGCCACGCATCTGCTGCTGCCGCCGCTGGTGGTCCTTGCCGAGCGGGCCAACC
Source organism: Halomonas icarae (assembly GCF_009901955.1). Classification (GTDB taxonomy): domain Bacteria; phylum Pseudomonadota; class Gammaproteobacteria; order Pseudomonadales; family Halomonadaceae; genus Halomonas; species Halomonas icarae. The sequence goes on from NZ_WUTS01000001.1 coordinate 960,716, forward strand.
CCCAGCACTTGCCGCCAGAGCAGCAGGGCGATCAGCAACGACTGCGAGCCCATGTCGCCGGATTGCCCGACGGGCACCCGCTGGCCGACTCCCTGGCGATTCTGCTGGACGACCAGCGCGGCCTGCGCCAGCAGTGGTTTGGCGATGCCGAGCAGTGGCGGCGGGTGGCGCTGCACGATGGATTGCCATCCTCGCCGTGATGTGGCACCGATGCCTTCGAACTTTTCCTTCGAACTTCTCCTTCGAACTTCACCTTATCAGGATGACGTGCCCGTGGAACTTCTTCAGCAGCTCGATATGCGCCATGCCCTGACCGGCCTGGTAGCGCTGGTGGTCGGTGTCCTGATCACCTTCTTTCTCCAGCAGCGCCGGCTAGGCGCCGTGCGCCATCAGCGGGATGTGGCCCGCGATGCGCTTCACGCCCAGCAGCTGGAGGCCCGCGAACAGACGGTGGCGCTGCAGGTGGCCGAAGGCGAGGTGGAGACCCAGCGTGAGGCCGTCGAGGCCCGGGGACGTGAGCTCGAGCGCTTCCGCGACGCCTACTATGCGCTCAAGCAGACCCATGGCGAACTGACCACCCGGCTGGAGGAGAAGGAGGCTCACTTCGCCCGTCAGCTGGCCTGGATGGAGGAGAGCAAGCAGCAGCTCAAGGTGGAGTTCGAGAACCTCGCCAACGAGCTGCTGGAGCAGAAGGGCAGGGCCTTCACCTCGCTCTCCGAGCGCAGCCTTGAGGGGCTGCTCAAGCCGTTTCAGGAGGAGATCAAGGGCTTTCGCGACAAGGTCGAGACCCTGCACACCCAGGAGACCGCCCAGCGTGCCAGCCTCACCACCGAGCTCAAGCATCTGCAGCAGCTCAATCGTGATATCACCGACCAGGCCGCCCAGCTGACCGAAGCCCTCAAGGGGCAGAAGAAGGTGCAGGGCAACTGGGGCGAGCTGATGCTGGAAAACGTGCTGGACAGTGCGGGCCTGCGCGCAGGGGTGGACTATCAACGCGAGAAGAGTTTCACCACCGAGCAGGGCAAGCGCCGCCCGGATGCGCTGGTCTATCTACCCGAGGGGCGTCATTTGGTGATCGATGCCAAGACGTCGCTTGCCGCCTATCTGGAGTATGTCAATGCCGAGGATGAGCTGACCCGCCGGCGGGCGCTGGCCGACCACGCCAGCGCCGTGGGCGACCGCATCGAGGAGCTGGCGGACAAGCACTACTATGATCTGCCGGGACTCAACTCCCCGGAGGTGGTGATCATGTTTATCCCGGTGGAGTCGGCCTATATCGAGGCCCTGCGCCACGATGCGACCCTCTATCAGCGGGCCATCGAGCGCAACGTGCTAGTGGCTACCCCCACCACGCTGCTGACCAGCCTGAATATCGTCGGCCAGCTATGGCGCTTCGAGAATCAGAGCCGCCACAGCGCCGAGCTGGCGAGAAAGGCCGAGCGCTTTCATACCAAGCTCTCCTCCTTCCTGGAGAGCATGCAGGACGTAGGCAGGAAGCTCGACGGCGCCCGCGAGAGCTACGACAAGGCGTTGGGTCAGCTGGTCAACGGGCGTGGCAACCTGGTCAAGCAGGCCAGCGAGTTCCGCGAGCTGGGCGTGGCGGTGAAGAAGGAGCTGCCCGCCGAGGTGCTGGAGCGGGCCCGGCTGGAGGTCGGCTCCTCGGGAGCAGCCAGTCAGGTCGAACCGACAGCGGGAGAAGAGCGTTAAATGCCTCGGCCGCGCGGGACGGCTAGACTGGCGGTGAGAGCCACTGACCGACAGGGATGGTAGAGAACCGACATGGCCTTTCGTTTTCAGCGCCGTATTCGCCTGGCGCCGGGTGTTCGCCTCAACCTCGGCAAGGGGGGGCTCGGCCTTTCGGTGGGGCCACGGGGGGCCAGCCTGAGCGTGGGCCCCGCTGGTGTGCAGGGCCATGTGGGGTTGCCAGGCACCGGCCTGGCCTATCGCCAGCGCCTGGATGGTCGCGATAGCGGTGGATCAAGCGGCGGCCGCCAGCAGGCGGGGCAAGGCACCAGCCGTGGCGATGCCGCGGCGCTCGAGGCGCGATTGGCCGAGGGCGATAGTGTGCCGCTGCGGCTGGAGGTCGACGAGAGCGGTCAGCTCCACTACTTCCATGGCGATGGCACGCCCATGAGTGATGCCGAGGCACGCAGCATTCGCCGCCATGCCGAGGCGAGCCTGCGCGAGCAGCTTCAGGCCCACTGTGACCGTCTGAATGCCGAGATCGAGAGACTGGGGCGGCTGCACGAGGAGACCCCTTCGCCCGAGTCCAACGGCTATGAGGTCAGCGAGTTCGACGAGGCCCCGCCACCGCCATTTCAACCGCTGTCGCCGGTATGGTGGCATGCCCTGTGCCCGCCGGCGAGGCGTCGCCGTGAGGCGCGCAATGCCCGCCTCAAGAGCGAGTTCGATGAGCGTTATCGCGCCTGGGAGTGGCGCAAGGCCGGGCATGATGCCGCGGAGTTTTCCCGCTATCAGCGGGAGAGCGATGGGGTGTGGGATGACCCGCAGGCGATGGAGGCGACGCTGCGCGAGCGTCTCGAGGAGATCGACTGGCCCCGCGAGACGCTGGTTGACTTCGAGCTGGGCAGCGATACCGCGACCATTGCGGTGGATATCGACCTGCCCCGGGAAGAGGAGATGCCGGACCACTACTGGGCCATGCCACCCAAGCAGCTCAAGCTTTCGCCCCGCCGACTGAGCGCCACACGTCAGCGTGAGCTCTATCGTGATCACGTACATGGTATCGCCTTTCGCGTGCTGGGGGCGGTGTTTGCCCGCCTGCCCGGGGTCAAGGAGGCGCGTGTGTCGGGCTACCGCCAGACTACCGACCCGGCGACCGGCAGTGAATCTGACCAGTATCTCTATAGCGTCAAGGTGACCCGGGAGCAGTGGGAGCGTATCGCGTTCGACAACCTGGAGCAGGTCGATCCGGTGGCGGCGCTCGAGGCCTTCACCCTGCGCCGCGACATGACCAAGACCGGCATCTTTCGCGATATCGAGCCGCTGAAGCTGGTATAAGCGAAGGGCGGGCCTGAGCCCGGTCAAGATGCTGGCCTTAACGTCGCGATAAGCTGGTATCAGTTGAAAAGAACGGCGCCGAATCATCCTGCTAGCGCCCAGCCGTCCGTCTGGAGGAAGTCGTGATGAACGTCATATACCGCATCGATCGCCCCTATGAGTCCGGCCGCATCGAGGTCTACGGCGACGAGCCCTACGAGTGGCGCATTCTCGACCATGCCGGTCATGTGGTGCGCGACAGTGCCGCCGACGACAGCAGTGCCGGCGGCTACAGTGCGGCAGAGCTGGCCCTGCGTGACGCCATCGCCTTCGACGCCGACGACAATGTTGTGCCTATCTTCTTTGGCCACAGCGCCGACGCCGAGCGGGAGAATGCCGCCCAGGCCCAGCGGACCGCCGAGAGCCTGCAGGCCCTGACGGGGGCGCCGAAGAGCGCCACCAGCCAGGCGCGCCTGGACAGCCGTCATGCCACCGATGATGCCGCCCAGGACTACCTGGATGCCCGCATCGAGGCGATGGAGCGAGTCGTTGAGGAGCTGGAGGATAGCGTCGGGCGGCTGAAGACACTGGCCGAGGCGGAGGCGTAGCGTCGCTTCAGCTGCCGACGCCACAGATTCATCATGGTGTGGGCGGCTCACCAAGGATGCTGATCCCAGTACCGAGCCGCTGCTCGATGCTCTGGCCGATCGCCAGCAGTCGCGCCTCCTGATGGGGGCCCGCCATCACCTGCAAGCCCACCGGCATGCCGGCGGTATCGTTACCCACCGGCAGGGTCAGGCCGCACAGCCCCATGAAGTTGGCGATCATGGTATTGCGCAGCGCCTGCATATTGGCCCTTGCATAGGCCTCCACCGAAAGCAGGCTCTCCAGGGTGGGCGGCGTGATCGCCACGGTGGGGGTGAGCATGGCGTCTACACCAGCGATCTCCCTCTCGGCCATGCCATACAGCTTGTCGACAAGGGCGCGTCGACGCACATATTCCCAGGCGGGCATGTCGTCCACCGCCTCGACCCTGGCGGCAACATTGGGGTCCAGCGCGGCGATCGCGTCGGGAAGCTCGGTCTTGAGAAAGGCCGACAGCTCCGCCGCGGCCACCCCACCCTCCATGAACAGCCGATACGCCTCATCGGTGTTGGGCAGATCCAGGGTCACCAGGCGCGCCCCGGCGGCCTCGAGCTGGCGGATGGCCTGTTCGACGCACTCGGCAATGCCAGGGCTGCAGTCATCCCAGAAAAACGCACTGGGTACGCCAAGGGTGAGCTCGGCGAGGGCCGGCGTGGCCGGGACGCGGTCATCGCGGCCCGTCAGTGCACCATCCAGGGCATCGAAGGCAAACGCCAGGTCGTCGACGCGATGAGCCAGCAGCCCTGGGGTGTCCAGGGTCGGGGAGAGCGGCACGATCCGCTTCCCGGGCCAGCGTCCCGCGGTGGTCTTGAGGCCTGCCACCCCCGTCATGGAGGCGGGGATTCGCACCGAGCCCGCGGTATCCGTTCCGAAGGCCAGGCTTGCGGTTCCACCGACCAGCGATACCCCAGCCCCGGAGCTCGAGCCCCCGGGGATTCGGTGATTCTCAAGATCCCAAGGGTTGCGAGGCGCTCCCCAGTGGGCATTGGTTCCGAGGCCGCCGAAGGCAAACTCCACCGTATGGGTCTTGCCCATCACGCTGGGCAGCTGGGCGAGCAGGGCCCTGACCAGAGGGCCGGCCTGCTCCCACCGTGGTGGCAGCCGCTGGGACGAGCCGGCATAGGTCGGCAGCCCCGGCACCGCAAATAAATCCTTGAGTGATACGGGGATGCCCATCAGCGCGCCGGTGTCTCCCCCCTGACGAATCACTTGATCTGTGGCCCGGGCGTGGGCGAGGGCGGCCTCGCCGTTCCAGGTCATGTAGGCGTGATCATGCTGACCGCGGCTACGATGGGCCTCAAGGGAGGCCTCTGCCAGTGACGTGGCCGTGAGCTTGTTGCTGCGCAGTGCGGTATGTATCTCACGGAGCGGGAGCCTGAGGGGGGAGTCGGTCATGGCTGTATTTCCTTGTTGTCAGTCACGAATCGAGTTGTGGTTTTGGCTTCGGAGTATCTTCGGGTGATGCCACGGATATGGCGATTTCTCACACTATGAGTGGGTTTGAGTCAGACGGAGGGCCAGTAAAGTTACTGGAATAAATAACAGAAAAGCCATGCCAGGTTGGCATGGCTTTTCTTTTCAGCGCTCAATCATAACACCTAGGCAGTGACATACTCGGCGTCGACAGTATCGGTCGACTCGGTAGAGGAGGGTGCTGCATAAAGCTCTGCAGGAACACCCTCCTGTTCATAATGCTTCGGATTGATCCAGGTGGTCGTTACATGCTCCCAAGGGACATTCTCACCGGTCTGCTTTCGATGAAAGTTTGCCCCCGACTTGGAAGCCTGGCCCCAGGTGGTGGCAGGGAAGAATCCGATGGTGTCTCCATCGTGAACTACCTTGAAGATGTCCATCATTGATGCGTTGACCTCCTAAACATACCAGACCCTCAACTAGGCCACAGAATCCAGTATCATGCCTTGAAGTAACACTTTTTAGCTGACCCTCCATGATACCGTTTTAAATAAAAAGTAGCTAATTTTGTAAGTTTTAGGCGTGTTAAAAAGTGGCGTAAAAGAGATGTTATTTACTTTCCTGGCCGTTCATCTCCCCGATCCACGCCACCTCCAGCCGAAAGGGCCCCGACCGCCGGTCGGCGATAAGCAACCCCACCTGCCGGAGCGCCGCGGGATCGAGCGGCGGGGCGTCCTCCAGTCGCCGACCGCGGAACACCGCCTCGAACGCGTGCCAGGGCAGGGCAAGGCGTTGCCACTCGCCGGTGGGGGGCTGGAACAGCGCCCGATAGGCGGCGCCCTCGAACAGTTGGTTGGTGCGCAGGCGCAGCTGGTAGCAGCGGCCGTCGCCGCGCACATGGAGCACCAGGCCCGGAGCGCCGCTCAGGTCCATGGCCTCGCGTTCGCGGCGAACCGAAGCGAAACCGCCGTTGTTCTCCAGGGACGTCTCGCCACTGAACACCCCGACGCCGTCTTGCACCTGCAGGTTGCCGCGGGAGATGCCGCCCATCACATCATCGTTGATGGCCCGCCAGCGCTTGGCCTCGGCCGCGTGTTGAAAGTCGATCAGGTGTGCCGTCATGGGGGAACCTCGGGGTCGCGTGTCACCTGATGCCCAGTTTGCCTGTCGAGACACTCGCTGTCTTCCGGGGTGTCATCGTTGCACAGTTCGAAAAGAGCAGCGCCAGCGGGCCGGGCTCGCACCGAGTTCGGCCGGCTGCTTCCGGGTGCTTCAAGCCGCGGCTACCCAGTACCAGTACAATGCGGTGTTTGTGGCTTCTGCCAATCGCGGCTTGGTGCCGCTGGCGCCGGTGCTTCAATCAGCCGCCGATGCCGTGACTACTCGTCGCCAGCGTGAGAATGAGGAGCGAGCGCTGCTCTATGTCAGCCTGACGCGTGCCAGAAAGCTGGCGTTTGTCTTCGGCTACGGGCAGATGAGCGAGTGGTTTTGATCGGCACCGCGGTGGTGTTACTGGAAGGCTTGCTATGATTCGTCGGTCTGCTGATCCTCAGCAGGCTTCTGATTGTGAGTATTCTGCTTGGGTGCTCGCTTCGTGCATGGCGGCATCATGCCCCAGGAGATCGTCGTGCCGGTGCTCACCGTCAAGCACCTGCGCGGGGAAGAAGATCGAGAAGCGCACCCGCCGCAACGTAGACGTGATCTCGCCCAAGGCCTCGCTGAAGATGGTCAACAATATCCAGAGCTTCGAGCTGCTGCAGACCGAGGCGGTCTCCAGCGAGAAAACGGTGACCTTCGACAGCACCAGCGGGCGCATGAAGTCCGTGCACCTGTCGCTGTCGGGTACCGACTTAGATCGCGAGTGTGACTACTTTCTTCCAAAGTTGTCAATTGACAACTTTGGCGACGAATGCCTAAGCTACTTGCAGGAGACACGATGACCCGTCCACGACACAGCAAGAAGGACATCGAGGCGGCGCTGGTCCATGCCGAGGCGCAGGGCTGGCGGATTGAACTCGCTTCGGATCATGCCTGGGGCCGGCTGTACAGCCCGCACAACGATAGCGAGTGCCGCTGCGGAGAGTTCTGCATCGTAAGCGTGAGGAGCACACCGAAGAACCCCGCCAATCATGCCCGGCAACTGCGCCGCGTGGGCGACAACTGCACGGGGGGCACATCCTCCGAGGAGGACGAGACATGACGACCTACGACTTTACCCTCAAGTTTGCGGTTCCCGATGACCTGGGCATGGAGGCGCTGGAATTCCGTCTCTTCGAGGCGGGCTGTGACGATGCCTTGATAGGCGTTGGCCTGAAGGGGCGTTTGGCCCTGGAGTTTTCCCGTGAGGCGGTGTCGGCCCAAGAGGCGATTACCAGCGCCATGGCGGATGTGAAGCGCGCGATCCCCGAGGCACGTCTGATCGAGGTGGGGCCTGACCTGGTTGGGGTCACTGATATTGCCGAGCTACTGGATTTTACCCGCCAGAACATGCGCAAGCTGCTGCAAACGCACCTGGCGACCTTTCCGCTGCCGCTGCATGAGGGGCGTGCCTCGCTATGGCACCTGGCCGAGGTGCTGGACTGGTTCCAGACCCATCAGCGCAGGAAGATCGACGACGCCCTGCACGAGGTGGCGCAGGCCAGCATGCAGGCCAATGTGGCTCGTGAAAGCCGCCGGGTGCCGGCGGAACATATCCGCCACTTCGATGATGCCCTGGTGTCATAAATGACCAATCCGGTGGAACCCGTTCGAATGGAAGTGCTCCCCCAACGTCAGCTCTGACGAGCCTGCTGACCTCAACACCCACTTCGCCGGGCGGGTAGTGCGCAAGGACCTGACCCAGCGGGACAAGGCGCTGGGGGTAGAGTAATCCCCCTTACTGACAACTATTCCGGAGAGAGCCTCGTGAACACCGAACCCGAACTCATTCAGAGCCCCCTGAGCCAGACCATTATCCGTGACGGCCATACCCTACAGGTAGATATCTACCGCCTGGAGGAGGAGCCCGACTGGCTGCTGGAAGTCGTCAACGAGGATGGCACCTCCCATGTGTGGGATGATCGGTTTCCCACCGATCAGGCCGCCCTGGATGCGGTGCATGAGGCGATCGATGATGAGGGTATCGCGGCCTTCCTGGATTGATGATTTGGCCTAGAGCACGCGAAAGATAGAGGAGGAAGGAGAGGGGGAGGGGGGAAGTAATAGGGTGTTGGCCGTCCACCTCCCTTGGCTTATTGATCTCGCCTGGAACCTATATGGAACCCACGGGAGCCACAACGAAAAACCGCCACTCGGCATGACCCGTTAGTGGCGGTTTCTCTTGATGTTTCTGGTCGGAGCGACAGGATTCGAACCTGCGACCTTTGCAACCCCATTGCAACGCGCTACCAAGCTGCGCCACGCTCCGACTCGCGTTTTCGGTTTCCTGACCGTCTGGCCTGTGCCCCGAGAACGAGGCGTATACTAGCGCGTTAGCTGGCAAATGAAAAGCCCCTTTTGCACTTTCTTTTCAGATGCTTGGGTTGGGAGCGCTGGGGCGTGTCGCGATGATGCTCTATGATGTCGGCGGTTTGTGCCGGGTATCGGGCGTTGTCGGGGTCGCAGAGGGGGAGTTGCCGTGCCGTTGATCATGGGGATGAGTGTGTTGTTGGCTTGCCAGTTCCTGGGGGAGCTGGTAGCGCGTGGGCTGACGCTGCCGATACCGGGGCCGGTGATTGGCATGGTGATCCTGCTGATTGGGCTGATGGTGAATGGCAAGGTGCCCAGGAGCCTGCGCATGACAGGGGAGGGTCTGCTGCGCTACCTGACCCTGCTGTTCGTTCCGGCGGGGGTGGGGCTGATGGTGCACTTCACGCTGATCGGACGGGATCTGTGGCCGATCCTGATCACCCTGGTGGTGTCCACGGGGTTGACCCTGGCCGCGACTGCCTGGGGACTGGATCGGCTAAACCGTCGCCGGGGAGGGGAGTCGCGATGAGCCTGGCGACGCTGGACCAGCTGTGGGTCTATCTCTCCGGGAACCCGCTGCTCTCGCTGCTGATGACGCTGCTGATGTTCAGCCTGGCGGTGCGCATCAACACGGCTCTCGGCGGCACGCCACTGCTGCACCCGGTAACGCTCGCCATCGTCATGCTGATCGGCCTGCTGCTGCTGGTGGATATGGATTACGCCACCTATTTCGAGGGGGCGCAGTTCATCCACTTCCTGCTGGGGCCGGCCACCGTGGCACTGGCGATCCCCCTGTATGACCATCGTGAGCGGGTCAGGCGGCTGCTGGTGCCACTGCTGCTGGCCTGTCTGCTGGGCATCGTCACGGCGGTGGCCAGCACCCTGGGCATTGCCCTGGCACTGGGAGCGCGCCTGGAAACGGTGCTCTCCCTGGCGCCGCGTTCGGTGACATCTCCCATCGCCATGGGGATCGCCGAGCAGATCGGAGGCATTCCTTCGCTGGCGGCGGGCCTGGTGCTGCTGACGGGATCCATCGGCTGTGCATTGTCGCCCTGGATATTTCGTCTGTTGCGGATCCAGGATCCGGTGGTGCAGGGGTTTGCCCTGGGGCTGTCGGCGCATGGCTTCGGCACGGCCCAGGCGTTTGCGCGGATCGGCGCCGTGGCCGGGGCCTTCTCGGGCCTGGCCATGGGGCTGACGGGGCTGCTTACGGCGTTTCTGCTGCCGCTGATCACGCGTCTCTTCGGGCTGGGGAACTGAAAAGGCGCCCGATCGGGGGCGCCTGAGTAGGGTGGTGTCGGTCGCTGCTGGGTGGCTAGATCTCCTCCCATATCCGTTTGCGAAAATCATGGCTGAGCTTGGTGGCGTGCTCCAGGCGCTTCATCTGGGCGTTGCTCACCTCCTTCACCAGCTTTTCATAGCAGGCCTGCACCTCCTCTGGAGTAGTGGGCTGTGGCCCGTCGAAGCACTCGGCGATTCTCTCACCGCTCTCGGCGATGGCCTTCAGGAACTCGGCTTCGAACTGCAGTGCCTCGGCGAGGCCTTCCATCCAGGCCAGTTGGGTGCGTGCCATGGGGTTGGCACCCTTGGTCCACTGCTGCTGCCACCATTCAAGCATCGGGTTGGAGAAGGGGTTCTGGGACATGACGATCTCCTGGTCACTACGCCAGCGGCTGGTTGATACGGCATACGCCTCGTGATGTTGACTAGAGTATAGGAGACCGTAGGCGGGAGGGCGGCGCTGGAGCGCTGCCCTTGTTAGTTGAGTTCAGGGTGCATGTCAGGGAGCGAGTGCGATGTGGAGCGTGGTCAAGTCGGTACTGGCGGCCTTCTTCGGCGTACAGAAGGATGCCCAGCGTCGGGAGGACTTCGAGGAGGGGCATCCCGTGGCGTTCATCGCCGTGGGAATCCTGATGGGATTGGTGTTCGTGGCGGTCGTTGCATTCATCGCCGTGTCGGCGGCGCGTTGAAAAAGGCGTTGGCGGTGGGCGAGGGCGCGACCGTTGGCCGCAGTGTGGGTGTCTACACTTCCTTACAGAAATAGCTGAATCGAACGACCATCCGCGTGCGGATAGCGCGTGAGACGACAATAACAAGTCACGATAACCAGCAAGGAGGAGGCGCCGATGCGCACGTTCATCGTGTGGACAGCAGGTTGCCTGGTCGTCCCCCTGATGACGACGCTGGCCATGGCCAATGGCTGGAACATGCCGGTGGGGGTGACCGATGTGAGTCGTGAGGTCCACTCCCTGCATATGACCATCTTCTGGATCTGTGTGGTCATCGGCGTGATCGTGTTCGGGGCGATGTTCTACTCCCTGTTCCGCTTTCGCCACTCCAAGGGGGCCAAGGCGGCGCATTTCCATGAGCACCCCCTGGTCGAGGTGATCTGGACGGCGATTCCACTGCTGATCCTGATCGGCATGGCGGTACCCGCCACGGCCACCCTCAAGAAGATGTATGACCCCTCCGATGCCGATCTGGATGTGATGATTACCGGCCAGCAGTGGCGCTGGCACTACGAGTATCTCGGCGAGGATGTCGCCTTTACCTCCAATCTCGGCACTCCCCGCGAGACGATTCGTGGCAAGGGGGAGCGCGGCGAGCATTATCTGCTCGAGGTCGATGAGCCGCTGGTGCTGCCCGTGGATCGCAAGGTGCGCTTCCTGATGACCTCCGATGATGTCATTCACTCCTGGTGGGTGCCGGATCTGGCCGTCAAGCAGGACACCATTCCCGGCTTCGTCAACGAGAACTGGGTGCGGATCAATGAGCCAGGCGTCTATCGCGGCCAGTGTGCCGAGCTGTGCGGTATCAACCACGGCTTCATGCCGATCGTGTTGCAGGCGCTGGAGGAGGAGGAGTTCGATGCCTGGCTGGCCGAGCGCAAGGAGGCGGCCGCTCAGGAGGCCTCCGGTGTCGACCGCGAATGGAGCCTGGACGAGCTGATGGCGCGTGGCGAACAGAGCTACAACGCGGTGTGTGCCTCCTGCCACCAGCCCGATGGCAGTGGCAACCCGCCGGCCTTCCCGGCCCTGGCGGGCAACCAGGCACTGATGGAGGAGCGCGAGCGACATATCGAGACCGTGGTCAACGGGGTCTCGGGTGCCGCCATGCCAGCCTTCCGTAACACCCTGAGTCCGGTGGAGGTTGCCGCCGTGATCACCTACGAACGCAACGCCTGGGGCAACGAGACCGGCGATGTGGTTCAGCCGTCGGAGATCGCCGAGCGGCTGGAAGAGTAGGTCGGCCGCGGTATTCCCAAGCGATCAGACAAGAACAGCGACAATCAGGGAGAGTGACCATGGCGCCCAAGCTGCCCCTGCATCACCCCGTCGAGCAGAGCTCTACCGCCAGTGCCGGTGGCCAGGCGGCACACTCGGCCCCGCCCCGTGGCCTGATGCGCTGGCTGCTGACCACCAATCACAAGGAGATCGGCAGCCTCTATCTGATCTTCTCGCTGACGATGTTCTTTATCGGCGGAGTCTTTGCGCTGGTGGTGCGCGCCGAGCTGTTCCAGCCGGGGCTGCAGCTGGTGGAGCCGGAGTTCTTCAATCAGATGACCACCATGCATGGTCTGATCATGGTGTTCGGTGCGATCATGCCCTCCTTCGTGGGGCTGGCCAACTGGATGATCCCCCTGCAGATCGGCGCGCCGGACATGGCCCTGCCGCGGCTGAACAACTTCAGCTTCTGGCTGCTGCCGGTGGCTTTCACGCTGCTGCTGAGCACCCTGTTGATGCCCGGCGGTGGCCCCAACTTCGGCTGGACCTTCTACGCGCCGCTCTCCACCACCTATGCGCCACCTTCCACCACCTTCTTTATCCTCTCGCTGCATATCGCCGGTATCAGCTCGATCCTCGGCGCCATCAATATCATCGCCACGGTGCTTAACCTGCGCGCGCCGGGCATGCGGATGATGGACATGCCGCTGTTCTGCTGGACCTGGTTGATCACCGCCTTCCTGTTGATCGCGGTGATGCCGGTGCTGGCCGGGGCGGTAACCATGATGTTGATGGATATCAACTTCGGCACCAGCTTCTTCAATGCCGCCGGTGGCGGGGATCCGGTGCTCTTTCAGCATCTGTTCTGGTTCTTCGGGCATCCCGAGGTCTACATCATGATCCTGCCCGCCTTCGGGATCGTTTCGGCGATCATCCCCACCTTCTCGCGCAAGCGGCTGTTCGGGTACGCCTCCATGGTCTATGCCACCGGGGCCATCGCCATCCTGTCGTTCATGGTCTGGGCGCACCATATGTTTACCGTGGGCCTGCCGCTGACCGCCGAGCTATTCTTCATGTACACCACCATGCTGATCGCGGTGCCCACCGGGGTGAAGGTGTTCAACTGGGTGGCGACCATGTTCCGCGGCTCGATCAGCTTCGAGCCGCCGATGCTGTTCGCCCTGGCCTTCGTGGTGCAGTTCACCATCGGCGGGTTCTCGGGGCTGATGCTGGCCATCTCGCCGGCGGACTTCCAGTATCACGACACCTACTTCGTGGTGGCGCACTTCCACTATGTGTTGGTGCCGGGAGCGCTGTTCGCGATTCTGGCCGCGGCCTACTATTGGCTACCCAAGTGGACTGGCCACTATCCCAATCTGAAGCTGGCCCAGTGGCACTTCTGGCTCTCGGTGATCGGCGTCAACCTGACCTTCTTCCCCATGCACTTCTCGGGACTTGCCGGCATGCCACGGAGGATTCCCGATTACGCCTTGCAGTTCGCGGACTTCAACCTGGCATCCAGCCTGGGCGCCTTTCTGTTCGGCGCCTCCCAGCTGCTCTTCGTATGGCTCATCATCAAGTGCGTGCGCGGTGGCGAGAAGGCCCCGGCCAAGGCCTGGGAGGGCGCCGAGGACCTCGAGTGGAGCGTGCCGAGCCCGGCACCGCTGCACACCTTCGAGCATCCGCCCACCTTTCGGCATGACGAGAAGTAGCGGCGGCGTCTCTAGCGACTAGCGGGGAGAGGGATATGGAGGAGCGTCAGCAGTGCGGCAGTCAGAGAGCCCGAGGGGTCAGGCGAACCGTGGCCCGAACCCTCTTCGCCCTGGCCGGCATGTTCGTCTTCGCCTTCGCCCTGGTACCTCTCTACGACGTCTTCTGCGAAGTGACCGGGCTCAATGGCAAGGTGGACACCCAGGGCCAGGCACTGGTCGCGGAGGAGGTCGATCAGACCCGCGCGGTGACCGTGCAGTTCGTGACGCGCACCAGTGCCGGCCTGCCATGGAACCTCGAGGTGGAGACGCGTCAGATTCGCGTGCACCCCGGGCAGAGTACCGAGGTCGGCTTCGCCTTCCACAACACGGCAGACAGCGCCGTCTGGGGGCGGGCCGTGCCCAGCGTGACGCCGGCCCGCGCCAACCTGCATCTGCGCAAGCTGGCGTGCTTCTGTTTCGAGGAGCAACGCCTGCAGGCGGGGGAGCGGATCGAGCTACCGCTGATCTTCCAGCTGACCCGGGACCTGCCTGCCGACGTCAATACCGTAACCCTGGTCTATACCCTGTATCCGGTTGACCGTGACGAGGCGGCGCTTCAGGCACGCGCCGACGGCGACAAAGGAGGTGAGGCATGAGTGGTGGCAGCTACTACGTACCCCCAACCAGCAAGTGGCCGGTGCTCGGCTCGCTGGCGCTGGGTCTGATGTTGATCGGTTTCGGGATGATCCTGGTGTATGGGCTGAACGGCGTCATGATGGCGGCCGGTTTCGTGGCGCTCCTGGCCGTGATGGGGTTGTGGTTTCGCGACGTGATCAGGGAGTCACGCGGGGGGCTCTACGATGCCCAGATGGATCGCTCCTTCCGTCAGGGCATGGCCTGGTTCATCTTCTCCGAGGTGATGTTCTTCGCCGCCTTCTTCGGCGCGCTCTTCTATGTGCGTACCTTCGCGCTGCCATGGCTGGATGGGGAGGGCGCCAAGGGGGTGGCGGCCCTGCTGTGGCCGGAGTTTACCGCCAGCTGGCCGCTGCTGGAGCCGCCCGGCGATGTGGCGGGGCCGCGGGAGGTGTTGAGCCCCTGGCAGTTGCCGCTGGTGAATACCCTGATCCTGGTGGGGTCCAGCATCACGCTGACCGTGGCCCACGAGGGGTTGAAGGAGGGCATGCGCGAGACCACGCGTAACTGGCTGCTGGTGACCGTGCTGCTGGGTCTGAGCTTCATCGTCATTCAGGGGGTCGAGTACTACGAGGCCTATTACCACTACGGGATTACCCTGGAGGCGGGCATCTATGGTTCGACCTTCTTCCTGCTGACCGGCTTCCACGGGGCCCACGTGATCATCGGAGCCACCATCCTGGCGGTGATGCTGTTGCGGATCCTGCGCGGTCACTTCGCCGCGGAGAATCACTTCGGCTTCGAAGCGGCCTGCTGGTACTGGCACTTCGTGGATGTGGTATGGGTCGGTCTCTTTCTGTTCGTCTATGTTTTCTGAAGCTCGTTTTCTGAAGCTCGTTTTCTGACGCCAGCTTTCTGACGCCAGCTTTCTGAAAGCCGTCTTCCGAGCCTCTGAGGCTTTGTCTTCAAGACGATCGCGATGGTCGGGTTCAGCCCAGATTGCCGGCGTAGAAGCCATAGAAGAGCAGGGACAGCAGGATGGCGGCGAGGGCCACCCGCAGCTTGAGGGAGACCAGCAGCCGTCGCGAGGTGGCATCGTCGCGCAGCAGGAAGCCGGCGCCGGCGGCGAGGCTGGTCACCATGGCCAGGAATACCAGGGCAATCAGGATCTTGAGAAGCATGGCGCACTCCTTGGATATGAAGGTTTTCCAGCATGCCCGCCCAGGGCGGTGGCGGCAACGCCTGTGGTGGACGCTCTGGTCCCTGCTGGTCGTGCTGGGGGTGGCGCTGGGGGCGTGGCAGTGGGAGCGTGGCGAGCAGAAGCGTGCCTACCTGGCGCAGTTGGAGGCGGCACCGGCACTTGTCGACCCCCGAGAGGTTCCCCCCGAGGGGAGTCGGCTGACGCTGTCCGGCGAATACCTGGCCGACAAGACCCTGTTTCTGGATAACCGCACCCACGAGGGACGCCTGGGGGTGGCACCCCTGACGCCACTGCGTGGCGATGATGGTCACGTCTGGCTGGTGCAGCGTGGCTTCCTGGAGACCGGCACCAGCCGTGCCGACCCCGAAGTGGCGACACCCAAAGGGCGGGTCACCCTGCGCGGCCGCTGGCAGGCGGCTGGGGATGGCGCTCCGCTGTTCGGACCCAATCGTGAGGGCGCCAGGCTTCAGCGCATCGAACTCGATGCCTGGTCGCTCGACTTCGCCCATGCCGGCTGGCTGCACCTTGAGGAGGGCCCCGGTGCGCTGCCCGGCTGGTGGTCACCGAGCGTCATGCCACCGAGTCGCCATGTCGGCTATGCCGTGCAGTGGTGGGGGCTGGCGCTGGCGGCGTTGGTGGTGATGGTGCTCGGTGGCCGGTGCATGGGGCGGCATCCCGATGAGATACCCGCGGAGGATCGATCATGACGATGGCCCATGCCACCCCCTATGGACGGCTCAAGCTGGCGGCGCTGCTGCTGTTTCTCTCGCTGCCGGTGCTGGTGGCCACGGTGATGGCGTTGTGGCGTGTCGGCATTCCCGAGGGGCGAACCGCGCATGGCGAGCTGGCGCCAGAGGTGCCGGTGCTGGCCGATTGGCCGCTGGCCACGCCGATGGCGCCCATGGTCTCCGGTGATTGGGTCCTGGCGTTCGACTGCGGCGAGCGCTGTGACGAACTCAGCGATCAGTGGTGGCGGCTGCATCGCGCACTGGGTAGCGACGCGCCGAGGGTCAGCCGGCTGCGCGTGGGTGGCGTTGGCGATGCGCTGCCCGGGGCGGTGGTTGGGCAGTGGGTCGAACGCCCCACCTGGCTCGAGTCGGACCGGGTATGGGTGATCGATCCGCGCGGTCAGGTGGTGCTCGGCTATGAGCCCGAGGCGGACCCCTATGCGGTCAAGGCAGACCTGGAGCGTCTGCTGCGCATGAACCCGGAGGCCCCCTGGCAGGCTGACCAGGAACTGGCGGGGCGCTGAGCCCGCGGGGCAAGGTGAGGGTTGGCGATGCAGGCAGCACATCGGCGGGTGGCACGGCTCAAGGGGCCGGGACGCTGGCGGGCACTGAGCCCGGACACATAGAGGAGGGGTGGCGATGCAGGCAGCACATCGGCGGTTGGCACTGCTCAAGGCGTTGAGTCTGGCGGGTGTGGTGTTCACGGTGGGGGTGATACTGCTGGGCGCCTGGACGCGCCTGGTGGATGCCGGCCTGGGTTGCCCGGACTGGCCGGGCTGCTACGGTGCCCTGGTGGTGCCCGACGAAGGACAGGCGCTGGCGCACAGCCCGAACTCGCCCCTGGAGAGCGCCAAGGCCTGGATGGAGATGATCCATCGCTATGTGGCCTCCGCTCTGGGCCTGCTGGTGATCGCCCTGGTGGTGCTGGGCTGGTCACTCAGACGCCATGCCGACTATCCCTGGTGGGTCTCGCTGGGGCTGCTTGGGCTGATCATGGTGCAGGGGGCGTTCGGTGCCTTCACCGTGACGCTGAAGCTGTGGCCCCAGGTGGTGACGCTGCATCTGCTCGGCGGGCTTGGCGTGATGCTGGTGTTTCTCTGGCTGCATCTGCGCCTGCGCCGCTGTGCCAGTGGGAATCTGACCCTGGGTGGCGTGGCCCCGCCCCGTCGTCGTCTCACCCCGCTATGGGGACTGGCCGCGGTGCTGCTGGTGATCCAGCTGGCCCTGGGGGGCTGGGTCTCGAGCAACTATGCCGGCATCGCCTGCCAGGGCTTCCCCACCTGTAACTCCCAGTGGTGGCCGGCCCTGGACTGGAGCGAGGGGTTTCATCTGACCCAGAGCGTCGGGCCCAACTATCTGCATGGGCAGTTGCATGCCGAGGCGCGCAGCGCCATCCAGGTGGGGCACCGTCTGGGGGCGTTGGCGCTGGGCCTCGCGGTTCTGGCGCTGTGGGCCCGCTACCGGCGCGAGAGAGCGCTGCGGGGGCCCCTGGTGGGGCTGGTGCTGGCCTATGCCGGGCAGTTCTCCCTGGGGGTCGCCAATGTGTTGATGTGGCTGCCGCTATGGCTGGCGCTGCTGCATACGGCGGGGGCCGTGGCGCTGGTCTTGAGTCTGGCGTTGGCCGCCTGGCGATGGCGCTCTCTCGAACCCATCTCGACCCGTTCACAACCCATAACGCAGCAGAAGAAGGAGTGGGTCCATGTCTGATTCACTGACCACCGAGATCCGCGTCACCGAGCTCGCCTCCCCTTCGCTGGGCAGCTGGGGCTGGCGAGATCTGGTTACCCTGTGCAAGCCACGCGTGGTGCTGGTGATGCTGGTGTGTGCCCTGGTCGGCATGGCGTTGGCGCGGCCGGTGTTGCCGTCGCTTGGGGTCGTCTTCTTCGGCCTGGCGGGCATCGGCCTCACCGCCTGTGGTGCGGCCGCCTTCAACCATGTGGTCGACAGGCGACTCGATGCCATGATGCTGCGCACCGCGCGGCGGCCGCTGGCCACCCGACGCATGCCGGGCAGCATCGCCCTGGCCTGGGCCACACTGCTGTCGCTGGCCGGCCTTGGCCTGCTGGTGTGGCAGGTCAATGGACTGACCGCCTGGTTGACCCTGGGGTCACTGATCGGCTATGCGCTGGTCTACACGACCTTCCTCAAGCATGCCACGCCCCAGAATATCGTGATCGGTGGGCTGGCCGGTGCCGCACCGCCGCTGCTGGGCTGGACGGCAGTCACCGGCCAGGTGGGACCCGAGCCATTGCTGCTGGTGTTGATCATCTTCGCCTGGACGCCACCGCATTTCTGGGCGCTGGCGCTGCACAAGCGCGATGAGTATGCGCGTGCCGGGGTGCCGATGCTGCCCGTTACCCACGGCGTGGCCTTCACCCGCCTGCAGGTATGGCTCTACGGCTGGCTGACCGTGGCGGTAACGCTACTACCATTCGTGATCGGCATGAGTGGTGCGGTTTATCTGGTGGGGGTGATGGCGCTCAATGCGCGCTTCATGTTCTGGAACTACCGCGTCTGGCGGGGGCAGGACCCCAGGGCGCCACTGGCCGCGTTCTGGTTCTCGATCCGCTATATCCTGGGGCTGTTCGGCGTGCTGCTGCTGGACCACTACGCCCAGGCCTGGACGCTGTGGCTGGCGCCGGCGATCCAGTAGTCGGGGAGTGGTGCCGTCGTGGTATTGATGCGACCCCGAGAAACGACACGGGCCCGGCGATTGCCGGGCCTGTGGCGTGTTGGCCTGGTGGCTGTTTATCAGAACTGGTTTACCAGGGCGGGGCTGTCAGAGCAGAGCTACCAGAGCAGAGCTACCAGAGCAGGATGACCAGCAGGTAGGCCATCACGGTGACCACCACGCTGCCGACCAGGTTCAGGGCGAAGCCGGCCCGGATCATCGACTGTATCTTCATATGCCCGGTGCCGAAGACGATGGCATTGGGTGGCGTGGCCACCGGCATCATGAAGGCACAGCTGGCAGCGATGGCGGCCGGCACGGTGACCAACAGCGGTGAGATCTCCAGCGATAGCGCCAGGGCGCCCAGCAGCGGCAGGAAGGCGGCGGCGGTGGCGGTGTTGGAGGTCACCTCCGTCAGGAAGATGATCACCAATACCACGATGCCGATCATGGCTAGCAGCGGCAGGGTGCCGAAGATGCCCAGCTGGCCGGCGATCCACTCCGCCAGGCCGGTACGGGTGATGGTACCGGCCAGGGCCAGACCGCCCCCGAACAGCAGCAGGATGCCCCAGGGGACCTGTTGCGCATCATCCCAGGCCAGGAGACGTTCGCGGGATTGCCTCCCGCTCGGGATCAGAAACAGCGCAATGCCGGCCGCGATGGCGATGCCGGTGTCGGTCAACCAGGGCAGCCCGACGTCGTTGAGCAGCGGGCGTGCCACCCAGGCGATGGCGGCCAGAGAGAACAGCACCGCCACGCGGCGCTCGGCGGAGGACATCGGGCCGAGGTTGGCAAGCTCGGTATCGATCATCCCGGCGCTGAGATTGGCTGAATCGTGGCTAGCCGAATCCTGGTGGGTCGGATCGAGCTTGAAGCCACGTCGTGTCAGCCACCACCAGGTCGCCACCATCATGGTGATGCTGATCGGCAGACCCACCAGCATCCACTGAGCGAAGCCCAGATCGATGCCGCGGTCCTCGGCCAGGTAGCCGGCCAGCAGCGCATTGGGTGGCGTGCCGATCAGGGTGGCGACACCACCGATGCTGGCCGAGTAGGCGATGGCCAGCAGCAGGGCGGTCGCGTAACGGCGCAGCTCCTCGGGGTCACTATCGCCGAGCAGGCTGATCACCGACATGCCGATGGGCAGCATCATGATCGAGGTGGCGGTATTCGACACCCACATGCTGAGAAAGCCGGTGGCGACCATGAAACCGGCGATCTGCCTGCGCGGCTGGTGCCCCACCAGCTTGAGCACGTGCAGGGCGAGGCGGCGATGCAGGTCCCAGCGCTGCATGGCGATGCCGAGCAGGAAGCCACCCAAAAACAAGTAGATGATCGGGTTGGCATAGCTGGCAGTCGCCTCTCCCATGCTACCCAGCCCCAGTGCCGGTACCAGCACCATGGGCAACAGCGAGGTGGCGGGAATCGGGATGGCCTCGGTCGACCACCAGGCGGCCATCCACAGTGCCATGCCGACACAGGCCCAGGCCGCCGGCGGCATCTGGGCGGGGGGCGGTAATAGCAGGGTGAGCAGCAACAGGGCGGGGCCGAGCCACAGGCCGATTCTGGCGGCGAGGGCGGGCGGCGCCGGTGCCCTGGACGAGCTGGAGTGATCGGGCATGGCGGATTCCAGTACCGGGTGAGTGCAGTGAAAGGTTGAGTGCCTGGCGATTGAGTGTCTGGCGATAAGGCGGCCGCATTGTACTCAAGAATCTTCTGTAACGTCAGAGGCATGCGCCGCCGGGCTTGGGGTCTAGAAACGTTGGGTTCGAGACCAGTTGGGGTCGCGGCACGTTGGGGTCGCGGCCCGCAAGGGGGTAGAATCGTACGCCCACTTTCTGTCATGCCATGGTGATACTCGATGAGCTCCACCACCGCCCTGATTCTTGCCGGCCTAGCCCTGGTCGTCATCGCCGGCCTCGGCGCCTATGCCTTTACCCTCTGGCGCGAGGTTCGGCGGCGGCGGGCCAGGCAGCAGGATGAACTGCGTCGGGCCCATGAAAATTGTCTGGAGAACCTGGAGCTGGTGGCCTCGGCACTGCTTCAGGAGCAGGTGGATATCACCGAGGGTGCCTGGCGTTGCAAGGTGCTGCTCGAGATCCTCGACTCACGGCTGCTGGAGCGTGAGAGCTTTCGCCCCTTCGGCGAGGTCCATGCACGGACTCGCCACCTTCATACCCATGAAGCCCGCAAGGCGCTGACCCCCAAGGAGCGCTTCAAGGAGGACAAGGAGCGCTTTGCGGTCGAGGAGGAGCATCGCGATGCCGTTCTCGAAGCCGCCCGCGCCGCGCTGGTCTTCCGGCGCGACTGGCCGGCGAGCCTGCATTGAGAGTTAGGCACGCCAGCAACCTTTATCGAACACTGTGCGATAGCGCCAGGTTTTGCTAGTCTATCCCTAGACGATTGAACAATCTGCCGAGCTGCTGCAAGCTTGGCGCGTGTTGGGGTCGGTGAATACCCTAAGGGTGTGCCGTGCCACAGCATCTGTGTTGCAACGAAGAGTGCCACACACGATCGTCGGGATCATCTGGGAGGCGGCAAGCAGTTGCCTACCCTGGAGCGATAAAAGAAAAGAGAAGGAGTTTCACATGAAGAAGTCCACGACTGGCTTGCTGCTCGGTTCTGCTCTGGTGGTCGGCCTTGCAGGCTGCGCCACCCCGAATACGACCCCGTCCTCCGACAAGCCCTGGTATCAGCAGCCGGTGACCTGCGGTATCGCCGGTGCTCTGATCGGCGGTGGTATCGGTTATGCCACCAGCGGTGAGTCCGATGAGGAAACCGGTGCTGCCGTTGGCGCTACCTCCGCCGCTGCCATCGGCGCCCTGCTGTGCGCCGATTCGCCGGAGCCGGTGGCCGAGCCCGCGCCGATGCCGGAGCCCGAGCCCGAGCCCGTGTTTGTGCCGGTGACCCTGCAGAGCGATGTGACCTTTGCTTTCGACTCCGCCGAGCTGCGTCCCGGCGCCGCGTCCGAGCTGAACCAGGTCGCCAGCACCCTCAACGACAATCCCGAGGTTCGTGTGACCATCGCCGGTCATACCGACGCCATCGGTACCAACGAGTACAACCTGGAGCTCTCCAAGGATCGTGCCGACTCCGTGCGTGACTACCTGATGAGTCAGGGCGTTGCCGGTGATCGCATGAACACCGTGGGTTACGGTGAAGAGCGCCCGGTCGCCACCAACGAGACCGACGCGGGGCGTGCCATGAACCGTCGCGTGGAGATCATGAGCCAGTAACGACTGGATTCATGTTGACGGCGGGCTCAGGCTCGCTTGCAGGGGCGCCTCAGGGCGCCCCTGTTGCGTCGCTACAGTGGCGCCACAAGTGGTGCTTTGTTATCGTGGCGCGTCATCCGGCACGGTCCGGCACCGTCTCGCCAGCGGCACTTCTTGTTTACGGCGATGGCCGGGCTCCGGCTGACAAGTACCTATTCACTCTTTGTTCACTGCGACATGTGGTCTTTCGTATGGGCCACCACTGCGCGAAAGGACCCCTTCATGCCAATCGTGACCCTGCCTGACGGCAGCCAGAGACGCTTCGATGCCCCGCTGAGCGTGATGCAACTGGCCGAAGACATCGGCCCAGGACTCGCCAAGGCCTGTGTGGCCGGCAAGATCGACGGTGTGCCGGTGGATGCCGCCGATATCATCGATCGTGATGCCGAGGTGGCAATCCTTACCGCCAAGGACCCCGAGGGTCTGGAGGTGGTGCGTCACTCCTGTGCCCACCTGATCGGTCACGCCGTCAAGCAGCTCTATCCCGATGCGAAGATGGCCATAGGGCCGGTCATCGATGATGGCTTCTACTACGATATCGATTTCGGTCGCTCGGCGACCCCGGACGACCTCGAAGCCATCGAGCAGCGCATGAAGGCGCTGATCGACAAGGGCTATGAGGTGGTCCGTGAGTACGTCGACCGCGATAAGGCGATGCTTGCCTTCCTGCACCGCGATGAGCCCTACAAGCAGGAGATCGTGCGGGAGATTCCCGAAGGGGAGACGATCCGTCTCTATCACCATGAAGAGTATGTCGACATGTGCCGGGGGCCACATGTGCCCAATACCCGGCATCTGAAATCATTCAAGTTGACCAAGCTGGCCGGTGCCTACTGGCGTGGTGATGCCACCAAGCCCATGCTGACGCGCATCTATGGCACCGCCTGGCCCGACAAGAAGCAGCTCAAGGCCTATCTCAAGCGTCTCGAGGAGGCGGAGAAGCGCGATCACCGCAAGCTGGCTCGCAAGATGGATCTCTTCCACCTCCAGGAAGAGGCGCCGGGGATGGTGTTCTGGCACCCCAACGGCTGGACCATGTATCAGGCGCTCGAGCAGTATATGCGCCGGGTGCAGGTCGAGAATGGCTACCAGGAGATCAAGACCCCCCAGGTGGTGGATCTGTCGCTGTGGAAGAAGTCCGGTCACTGGGGACACTACAGCGAGCTGATGTTCACCACCGAGTCGGAGAAGCGCGATTACGCCATCAAGCCCATGAACTGTCCCTGCCACGTGCAGGTGTTCAATCAGGGTCTCAAGAGCTATCGGGATCTGCCGCTGCGCCTGGCGGAGTTCGGCAGCTGCCATCGCAACGAACCCTCCGGTTCCTTGCATGGTCTGATGCGGGTGCGTGGCTTTACCCAGGATGACGCCCACATCTTCTGTACGGAAAAGCAGATTCAGTCCGAGGCCGAGGCATTTATTGCCCTGACCCTCAAGGTTTACAAGGACCTCGGCTTTGATGAAGTAGAGCTCAAGCTGTCGACGCGTCCCGATGACTTCATGGGCGAGGCGGAGCTGTGGGATCGCGCCGAGGCGGGTCTCGAGGCCGCGCTCGACTCCACCGGCCTCAAGTGGGAACTTCAGCCAGGCGAGGGTGCCTTCTACGGTCCCAAGATCGAGTTCTCCCTGCGCGACTGCCTCAATCGGGTCTGGCAGTGTGGTACCCTGCAGCTCGACTTCAATCTGCCGGGACGTCTGGGGGCTCAGTTCGTCGATGAGGATGGCGCCCGCAAGACGCCGGTAATGCTGCACCGTGCGATTCTTGGCTCATTCGAGCGCTTCCTGGGGATCCTGATCGAGCATCACGCCGGCGCCATGCCGCTCTGGCTGGCTCCCCAGCAGGTGGCGATCCTCAATATCACCGACTCCCAGCGTGATTTTGTGCTGGAGCTGGAGCGTCGGCTGCAGAAATTCGGCCTGCGCGTCAAGGCGGACTTGAGGAATGAGAAGATCGGCTTTAAAATCCGGGAGCATACCTTGCAGAAAGTTCCCTATCTCCTGGTGGTAGGAGATAAGGAAGTCGAAGCCGATTCGGTCGCCCTGCGTACGCGCAGTGGTGAAGATCTGGGCACCATGACGGTCGATGACCTCATGGCGCGCCTCGGTGAAGAGCTCGGTGAGAGACATTCGTCAATTGCCTAAGGAGACGGAACATCAAGCGTAGCAACCCAAGAGGGCGCGTACAGGATAAGCGCCCCCCGATGAACGAGCGTATTACCGATGATCAGGTTCGCCTGATCGACAGCGACGGCGAGCAATTGGGGGTAGTGCCCACCAGCGAGGCGCTGGAGCGTGCCGAAGCCGCCGGTATGGATCTCGTGCAGATCTCCAATGCCGATCCGATCGTTTGCAAGATCATGGATTACGGCAAGTTCGTCTTCGAGCAAAAGAAGCAGAAGTCTGCCCAGAAGAAGAAGACGAAGCAGATTCAGGTCAAGGAAGTGAAGTTCCGGCCTGGCACCGACGAGGGTGACTATCAGGTCAAGATGAAGAACCTGACGCGTTTCCTCGAAGCGGGCGACAAGGGCAAGGTCACGCTGCGTTTCCGCGGTCGTGAAATGGCGCATCAGGACATCGGTCGCAAGCTGATGGAGCGGATCGCTGCCGACCTTGAAGAACTCGGGAGTGTCGAATCCTTCCCGAAGATGGAAGGTCGTCAGATGATCATGATCATCGCGCCCAAGAAGAAGCAGTAAGCGGTACCAGCAGTATCAAAAGAAGTGATCCGGTGGCCGGTTCAACGGGCGCAAGGTGTCATGCCTTGCGTCGGCCTCGGGTTTTCTGAAGAACCTCGAGCGGAGTTATTCTCATGCCGAAGATCAAGAGCAACAGCGGCGCTGCCAAGCGCTTCAAGAAGACGGCCAACGGCTTCAAGCACAAGCAGTCGTTCCGTAGCCACATCCTGACCAAGAAGTCCACCAAGCGTAAGCGTCAACTGCGTGGCATGAAGCAGATTCACGACGCGGACAAGCCGCTCATTCAGCGGATGCTGCCCAACCTGTAAGCCCCTTGGTAGACCCATTTTTCGTCAGGAGTAAGCTATGACTCGTGTCAAGCGGGGCGTCGTCGCCCGTCGCCGTCACAAGAAGATTCTCAAGCAGGCCAAGGGTTACTATGGTGCCCGGAGCCGCGTCTTTCGCGTCGCCAAGCAGGCGGTCATCAAGGCAGGCCAGTACGCCTACCGCGACCGTCGCCAGCGCAAGCGTCAGTTCCGTGCCCTGTGGATCCAGCGTATCAACGCCGGTGCTCGCCAGCACGGTCTGTCCTATAGCCGCTTCGTCGGTGGCCTGAAAAAGGCCGGGATCGAGATCGACCGCAAGGTCCTGGCTGACCTGGCCGTCAACGAGAAGGCAGCCTTCGCTGCCATCGTCGAGAAGGCCAAGGCTGCCCAGTAAGAGACAGCGTCATTTTCGGCCACCCGGCTGTTGCCGGGTAGCCGTAGACGTCGCAGGGGAAGAGCAGCCGCTCTTCCCCTGTTTTTTTAGCCCTGTGTTTTACGTATCGAATTCGGAGCGCAACGGATGGACCACCTTCCCAACCTGGTCACCGAGGCCCGCGAGGCGATCCAGGCCGCCGATAGTATTCCGGCACTGGACGAGCTGCGCGTGCGCTACCTCGGCAAGAAGGGCGAGATCACCGCGCTGCTCAAGGGGCTGGGCAAGCTGCCCGCCGCCGAGCGCCCGGCTGCCGGCGAGCGCATCAACGAGGCCAAGCAGGCCCTGGGGGCGGAGCTTGAGTCGCGCAAGGCCACGCTCGAGAAGGCCGCCCTTGAAGCGCGTCTCGCCGCCGAACGGCTCGATGTGACCCTCCCCGGGCGTGGTCAGCCCAGCGGTGGGCTGCACCCGGTGACCCGCACCCTGGAGCGCATCGAGGGCCTGTTCACACGCGTTGGTTATGACGTTGCGGTGGGCCCCGAGATCGAGGATGACTACCACAACTTCGAGGCGCTCAATATCCCCGCCCATCACCCGGCGCGGGGCATGGCCGACACCTTCTATTTCGACGCTACCCGGCTGCTGCGAACCCACACCTCGCCGGTTCAGGTGCGCACCATGAAGCAGGGCAGTCTGCCGATTCGTATCGTCTGCCCCGGGCGGGTCTACCGCAGCGACTCGGATCTCACCCATACCCCGATGTTCCACCAGGTGGAGGGGTTGCTGGTGGATGAGGGGGTGAACTTCGCCGATCTCAAGGGCACGATCGAGGACTTCCTGCACGCCTTCTTCGAGCGTGATGATCTCTCGGTGCGCTTCCGCCCCTCCTACTTCCCCTTCACCGAGCCCTCCGCCGAGGTCGATATCCAGTGCGTGATGTGCACAGGCGAGGGGTGTCGGGTGTGCGGCCAGAGCGGCTGGCTGGAAGTGATGGGCTGCGGCATGGTGCACCCCGAGGTGTTCCGGCACGCCGGCATCGACAGCGAGCGCTATACCGGCTTCGCCTTCGGCATGGGAGCCGAGCGCCTGGCGATGCTGCGCTATGGGGTCAACGACCTGCGACTGTTCTTCGACAACGACCTGCGCTTCCTGCGCCAGTTCGCCTGATCGTCCACCGGAACGCAGAACACAGCGATAGGATTTGTCATGAAATTTTCCGAACACTGGCTGCGCGAGTGGGTTTCCCCTCAGCTGGCAACCCAGGCACTGGCCGACCAGATCACCATGGCAGGGCTCGAGGTCGATGCCGTGGAGCCGGTAGCGGCGGCCTTCGAGGGCGTGGTAGTCGCCGAGGTGGTAGAGAAGCAGCAGCACCCGGATGCCGACAAGCTCAGCGTCTGCCGGGTCGACGATGGCAGCGGTGAACCGGTTCAGGTGGTCTGTGGTGCGCCGAATGTAGCGGCGGGGCAGAAGGTGGCCTTCGCCCGGGTGGGCGCGGTGCTGCCCGATGACTCCAAGGCGTCGGGTTTCAAGATCAAGAAGGCCAAGCTGCGGGGGCAGGAGTCCCGGGGCATGATCTGCTCGGCGTCCGAACTGGGGCTCGAGGAGGAGGCCTCCCCGGGCATCCTGGTGCTGCCCGCCGATGCGCCCAGGGGCGAGGACCTGCGCGCCTGGCTGGGGCTGGACGACTGCACCATCGAGGTCGACCTGACGCCCAATCGCGGCGACTGCCTGAGCCTCAAGGGCCTGGCCCGTGAGGTCGGCGTGCTCAACCGCCTTCCTGTTCAAGGCCCGACATGCGAGGCGGTACCGGCGAGCCATGCTGAGACGTTTGCGGTTCGCGTCGAGGACACCGAACGTTGCCCCCGCTATATCGGGCGACTGATCAAGGGGGTCGATGTCACCGCCCAGACTCCGCTGTGGATGGTCGAGCGCCTGCGCCGTGGAGGCGTGCGCAGCATCGACCCGGTCGTCGACATCACCAACTATGTGATGCTCGAGCTGGGGCAGCCGCTGCATGCCTTCGATCGCGACAACCTTCACGGTGCGGTGATCGTGCGCCTGGCCCGGGAGGGAGAGCGGCTGGTACTGCTCGACGGCCAGGAAGTCAGCCTCGACGCATCGACCCTGGTGATCGCCGACGAACGCGGGCCGCTGGCCATCGCCGGGGTGATGGGTGGGGAGCAGTCGGGTGTCAACGAGAAGACCCGTGATATCTTCCTCGAGTCGGCATTCTTCTCGCCCCTGGCGGTGGCCGGTCAGGCGCGTGACTATGGCCTGCACACCGATGCTTCGCACCGGTTCGAGCGCGGCGTCGATCCCCAGCTGGCCCGCGAGGCGACCGAGCGCGCCACGGCTCTGTTGCTCGATATCGTCGGCGGCGAGGCCGGCCCACTGGTGGAGGTGGCCAGCGACGACCACCTGCCTGCACCGCGTCGCGTGGTGCTGCGGCGCGCACGACTCGAACAGGCGCTCGGCAAGACGTTCGCGGTCGAGGAGGTCAGCGAGATACTCGAGCGGCTCGGCATGGAAGTCGAGACGACCGATGCCCAATGGCGCGCCGTGGTGCCGAGCTGGCGGTTCGATATCGCCATCGAGGAGGATCTCATCGAGGAGGTGGCGCGTATCCATGGCTACAACCGCCTTCCCGTACGCCGTCCCCAGGCCCGTCTGGGGCTGCGCCCCGATCATGAGGCGCGCACGCCGCTGGCCCGCCTGCGGCGCCAGATGGTGGCGCGTGGCTACCAGGAGGCGGTGACCTACAGCTTCGTCGCCCCCGAGCTGCAGAAGACTCTGCTGCCCGAGGCGGTGTCGCCGGTGCTGGCCAATCCCATCTCGGCGGATCTGTCAGTGATGCGGGCCAGCCTCTTTCCAGGGCTGATTCGGGCCTTGCAGCACAACCTCAATCGCCAGCAGAGCCGAGTCCGCTTGTTCGAGACCGGTCTCGTCTTTCGTGGCGAGCTCGATGATCTGGCACAGGTGCCGATGCTGGGTGCCCTGGTCTGTGGCAGCCGTGAGCCAGAGGGCTGGGCCGCCGAGCGTACGCCGGTCGACTTCTTCGACCTCAAGGGCGATCTCGAGAGTCTGCTGGCCATGGGCGGTGATGCCGAGGCGTGGCGCTTCGAGCCCGCCGAGCACCCGTCACTGCATCCGGGGCAGTGTGCCCGGCTGCTGTATCGTGGAGAGGAGGCCGGCTGGATCGGCACCCTGCATCCGGCGGTGCGTGCACAGCTTGGGCTCAAGGTCGATGCACTGCTCTTCGAGGTTCGTCTCGATACCCTGACCCACGGCCGCGTGCCGGCCTTTATGCCGCTATCGCGCTACCCCGAGGTTCGGCGTGATCTGGCGTTCCTGGTGGATGAGGGCCTGCCCGTTCAGGCGCTGCTCGATACCCTGCGTGCCGAGGCGGGTGAGTGGCTGAGCGAATGCCGCCTGTTCGATGTCTACCAGGGCAAGGGAGTGCCGGAAGGGCGCAAGAGCGTTGCCCTGGGCTTGACCTGGCAGCATCCTTCGCGCACGCTTAATGACGAGGAAATCAATCAGTTGGTCGATGCCATCGTCAACGAGTCCCGCCAACATCTGGGTGCCGAACTGCGTACCTAGTGAGGTCTCTCCGCGGGGCAAGGCAGGCGGGTGTCGATCGCCTAGCGGGCCCGTAAGGGCCTGGAGAGGAGAGCAACGATGGGTGCACTGACCAAGGCGGAGCTCGCCGAACACCTGCATGCCGAACTCGGCCTCTCCAAGCGGGAGGCCAAGTCCATGGTGGAGGCCTTCTTCGAGGAGATCCGTGGTTGCCTGAGGGAGAACGAGCAGGTCAAGCTGTCAGGCTTCGGCAACTTCGATCTGCGCGACAAGCGCGAACGGCCCGGGCGCAACCCCAAGACGGGCGAGGAGATCCCCATCTCCGCGCGTCGGGTGGTGACCTTCAGGCCGGGGCAGAAGCTGAAGAGTCAGGTCGAGGGATATCGCGGAGAGCACCACTGACGCGCCCGACGGCATTGATAACAGCCGGTAATGACTCGTGAATAACGAAGGGCCACCCCGATGGGGTGGCCCTTCGCTTCTTCATGCTGCGAAATGACTAAACGACACCACCGTTCTCCAGGACCCAGGTGATGATCACCTTGAACACATAACCGAGCATGCCTGCTCCCAGCACCACAAACAGCATGATGGTGCCGAATCGGCCGGCATTGGACTTCTTGGCAAGGTCCCAGATGATGAAGCACATGAAGAGGATCAGGCCGCCGATCATCAGTGGGGTGATCCACGCCTCGAACGTCTGCTGCATGATATCTCCGTCAGGGGTAAAGCCCGTATTATACGCTTACGTGGATGGGTGCGAGGATGTCGGCATGCGACAAAATGTCCCGTGATTGATCCATCTCTAGGCATTGTTGCTCGCTTCAGGATCTTTGTCGACGAGATGCGAGTCAACCGCGGGCTATGCTAGTATATGGTCAAAATTCTCTGGAAAATCCGTAACATGCCAAAACTCAAGATCTTTGTGGGAACCATGTATGGTGGTGCGCTTGACGTTGCCGAGCAGGTCAAACCGTTGTTCGAGGAGGTAGGGCACGAAGTGGTCATCCTCGAGAACCCCACCCTTGAAGACCTGGCCGCCGCCGACACCGACCTGGCGCTGTTCTGTGTCTCGACCACCGGTAGCGGTGACTACCCCGGCAGCTTCGCGTCCTTTGCCCAGGCCATCGCCGAGAAGAGCCCGGGGCTCGGTTCGCTGCGCTACGGGTTGATTGCCCTGGGGGATAGCTCCTACGGCGATACCTTCTGTGGTGCCGGCCGCCAGCTCGATGAACTGCTGGAGGGGCAGGGCGCCCAGCGACTGGGAGAGCGCCTCGAAATCGATGCCATGGAGACCTTCATGGCCGACGATGCCGCCATTCCATGGGTCGAGGAGTGGATCGAGTCACAGCAGCTGAAGGTCGCCTGAGGTGGGTGGCCAGCCGACCGCCGAACGACTCAGCCTATTGCTGGGTCTTGCCCTGCTGATGCTCGCCAGTTTGCCGCGCTATCTGGTGGCGGGGCACGAGAATCGCTTTAGCCTGATGCTGATGGCGCTGGCGGTGGTCTGTCTGGTGGGCGTGCTGCAGTGGCGGCTGCTGGATGTGGCTGGCAAAGCGCGTCTGCCTCGGCTGCTGAGCCGTCTGGGGCTATGCATGCTGGCCGGTCTCACCGGCATGGCAGGCTGGCATGCCCTGTTCACCGATTTCATCGGCTGGGAACTGTGGCTCTCCCATGGCACCACTCTGGGGCTGCTGCTGCATGCCCTTGGCCTCTGGGTGCGGCCGCCCTTCCGAGAATAGCCGGCACAGACCCCATGCCCTAATTCCCACGGGAACAGTTCCCGTGGGCTTGGGGCGGACTGGCTTACGGCTTATCCCAGCGTATAGCAGGGCTCATAGTCGCCGGTAAGCTTCATGCGTCCCTGGACGACGAAGGAGTCGAGCAGCGCATCCAGGCGTGACATCAGTTCGGGCTCGGCATTGAGCCGGAAGGGGCCATGAGCCTTGATGGCGCGGATACCCTGCTCCTTGACGTTGCCGGCGACGATGCCGGAGAAGGCTCGACGCAGATTGGCGGCCAGTTCGTGTACCGGCTGTTGGTTGTTCAGCGCCAGGTTGGCCATGGCCTCGTGGGTAGGCTCGAAGGGGGCCTGGAAGTGTCGGTCAATGGTCAGTCGCCAGTTGTAGTAGAAGGCATCCTGCCGCGCACAGCGGTATTCGGTGACCTCATCGATCCCCTTGCGCATGGTGCGTGCCACCTCGATGGAGTCGTCGATGATGATGCGATAGCGGCGGCGTGCCTCTTCGCCCAGGGTGTAGACCAGGAATTCGTCGATGCGCTGAAAGTAGTCGGCGCTGCTGGCCGGGCCGGTAAAGATCACGGGCATCGCCATATCGGCGTTATCGGGGTGCAGCAGGATTCCCAGCAGGTAGAGGATCTCCTCGGCGGTGCCTACCCCGCCGGGGAAGACGATGATGCCATGGCCGAGGCGCACGAAAGCCTCCA
This sequence comes from Halomonas icarae, assembly GCF_009901955.1. Classification (GTDB taxonomy): domain Bacteria; phylum Pseudomonadota; class Gammaproteobacteria; order Pseudomonadales; family Halomonadaceae; genus Halomonas; species Halomonas icarae. The sequence continues at coordinate 992,048 of NZ_WUTS01000001.1, forward strand.
GACGCTTCTCGATATCGGGCATCACCACCAGTTCATTGACGATGGGGTTGGGTGCCTCAGCGGCGATGATGCCGGGTTCGGAGACCCCCAGGTAGCGACCCTGGTGGCGGCGCTGCTTGGCATGGGCGACGTTGGCCCCCTTCATGGGGCCCTTCATGGCCCCAGGGCCGCAGCCGGTGCAGATATCCAGGTCACGTAGCCCCAGTTGGTAGCCGACATCCTTGCTGTAGTCGTACTCCTCCCGTGAGATCGAGTGGCCACCCCAGCACACCACCAGACTCGGATCGACACCGGGCTTGAGTGTGCCGGCCTTGCGCAGGATATGAAACACCGCGTTGGTGGTGCCTTCGCCGGTGGTCAGGTCGAAGCGCTGATGCCCCTGGATCTCGTTGTAGACGTAGACGATATCACGCAGTATCGAGGAGAGATGTTCGCGTATGCCACGAATCATCTTGCCGTCGACGAAGGCCTCGGCCGGGGCATTGGTCAATTTGAGACGAATGCCACGATCCTGAGGCACTACCTCGATATCGAAATCGGCGTAGGCCTCCATCAGGGCCAGGCCGTCGTCGGTGGGCGAGCCGCAGTTAAGCACGGCCAGCGCACAGCGGCGCAGCAGGTCGTGCAGTCCGGCGCGAGAGGTATCATGGAGTCGTGCCACCTCATGCTGAGAGAGAATCTCGAGACTGCCTTCCGGCGAAATGGTGGTAGAGATGGTATCGGGCATGTGGGCGTCCTTGTCGTGCGGAAACGTGCATCACTGATGCTATCACGCCGGGCTCGACCACAGTGGTAGAATCATGACTCCACTCGTCCTGTGACCTCTCATGTTCAACGCGCTCTACTTCAGAACCTTCATCACCCTTGTCGAGACCGGTAGCTTCACCCAGACCGCGCATCGGCTGGAGATGACCCAGCCCGGGGTCAGTCAGCATGTCCGCAAGCTCGAGCGCTATCTGGACAAGTCGCTGCTGGAGCGTCACGGGCGGCGTTTCACGCTGACCGAGGCGGGGCGGCGGGCCTACGACTATGCCCTCAAGCTGTTCGCCGAGCATGAGCAGTTTCGCCACTCCCTGGACGCCGACTCGACCTATTCAGGGGACTGTCGGCTCGCTTCGCCCGGCAGCGTGGGCGCGATGCTCTACCCCTTCCTGCTCGGCCAGCAGCAGATGCATCCCGGGCTGACGGTCAGCTACAGCTTCGCGTTCAACCAGGAGATCTCCCAGGATGTGCTGGCGGGCCGCTATGACCTGGGCATCGTCACCGAGGCCATGCGCCATCCCGATCTCGAGGTGGCGCTCTGGCACCGCGAGCCGCTATGCCTGGTGGTGCCGGCGGATTTCACCGGGACCGGACTGGCCGAGCTGATGGGGATCGGCTTTATCAGCTATTTCGATGGACTGAATCATGCCAGTGCCCTGTTACGTAGCAACTTCCCCCGCGAGTTTCGCTCCATGAGCCACTTCCGCCGCCAGGGCTTTACCAATGAAGTGGGCATGGTGATGGATGCCGTGGCGCGGGGGTTGGGCTTTACGGTGGTGTCACGGCCGGTGCTCGAGACATCCCCCTGGCAGCGTCAGGTCAAGGCACTGGAACTGCCCGTGGCGGTATATGAAACCCTCTATCGCGTGACCCGAGCGGGCAGCGAAATGCCGCGTCGCTATGTCCGGCTGCTGGAGGACTTTCGCGAGCAGCGCCGTCTCGCCCTGCATGGCTATGGTGACTCGCCTGAGGTCGCGCCATTGCCATAGTACAAAACTGCCCCAGTACAAAAACTGCCCCATTACAAAGAATTCCCCCATTACAAAAAAGGGCCCCGCATCGGCGGGGCCCTTCGATATGGTGCGCGGCTGTCTCCAGGATATCAGTCGCGATACTCGTCGATGCTCGGGCACGAGCAGATCAATTGGCGATCACCGAAGACGTTGTCGACCCGGTTGACCGCCGGCCAGTACTTGGCTGCCTTGACGGCCTCGCTGGGGAAGGCGCCGAGTTCGCGAGAGTAGGGGCGCTCCCAGCCGTCATCCATCAGGTCGGCCATGGTGTGAGGCGCCCGTACCAGCGGGTTGTTGTCGACGGGCCACTCGCCGGCCTCGACCCGGGCGATCTCTTCGCGAATGCCGATCATGGCGTCGCAGAAGCGGTCGATCTCGTAGAGCGACTCCGACTCGGTGGGCTCGATCATCAGCGTTCCCGGCACCGGGAAGGACATGGTCGGGGCGTGGAAGCCGTAATCCATCAGGCGCTTGGCGATATCCTCCTCGCTGATGCCGGAGCTGGCCTTCAGCGGGCGAATATCGATGATGCACTCATGGGCCACGGTACCGTTCTCCCCCTTGTAGAGGACCGGGTAGTAGTCGCCCAGGCGCTTGGCGATGTAGTTGGCGTTGAGGATCGCCAGCTCGGTGGCCTCACGCAGCCCGCGGGCGCCCATCATCTTGATGTAGGCCCAGGAGATGGGCAGGATCGAGGCGCTGCCGAAGGCCGCCGCGGATACCGCGCCGCACTCGGCATTGACGCCGTCGATGGGTGTCACCACGTGGTTGGAGACGAAGGGGGCCAGGTGTGACTTGACACCGATCGGGCCCATGCCCGGGCCGCCGCCACCGTGGGGGATACAGAAGGTCTTGTGCAGGTTGAGGTGGCTGACATCACCGCCGAAGTCGCCGGGGCGCGAGAGGCCCACCTGAGCGTTCATGTTGGCACCGTCGACGTAGACCTGGCCGCCATGCTCGTGAACGATCGCACATACCTCGCGTACCCCGGCCTCGAAGACGCCGTGGGTGGAGGGGTAGGTGATCATGATTGCCGACAGGGCCTCACTGTGCTTCTCGGCCTTGGCGCGTAGGTCCGCGATGTCGATATTGCCCTTGGCATCGCACTCGACCACCACGACCTTCATGCCGACCATGGCGGCAGAGGCGGGGTTGGTGCCGTGGGCCGAGCTGGGGATCAGGCAGATATCGCGATGTCCCTCGCCGATGGACGCCTGGTAACGGCGAATGGCTACCAGGCCGGCATACTCGCCCTGGGCCCCGGAGTTGGGCTGCATGGAGATATGGTCGTAGCCGGTGATCTCCACCAGGAAGGCGGAGAGCTCGTCGATCATCTGCTTGTAGCCGGCGACCTGGTCGCGGGGCACGAAGGGGTGCACCGTGGCGAACTCCGGCCAGGTGATGGGGATCATCTCGCTGGTGGCGTTGAGCTTCATGGTGCACGACCCCAACGGAATCATGGCGTGGGCCAGCGACAGGTCCTTGTTCTCCAGGCGCTTGAGGTAGCGCAGCATCTCGGTCTCGCTGCGGTAGCGCGTGAAGGTGGGGTGGCTCAGGAAGTCGCTCTCGCGGCGGCAGGCCGCTGGGATCCCGCTGATCCCATCGGCCAGCACCCGCTCGTCGAGTTCGCGAACCGAGAGGCCATGCTCCTCGCCGAGCAGCACGTCGAAGAGAACGTCGAGATCGTGGGCCGTGGTGGTCTCATCCAGGCTGATGCCGACATCGCCATTGTCGAAGTAGCGAACGTTGATCTCATGGGTAAGGCAGCGCCCGTGGATCTTGCCCGCATCGACGCCGGTCAGGCGCAGGGTGTCGAACCAGCTGTCGTGGACCAGTGCCACCCCTTTCTCCTGCAGGCCCAGGGCCAGGATGGTGGTCAGGCGATGGATGCGGCCGGCGATGGTGCGCAGCCCCTCGGCACCGTGGTAGACGGCGTAGAAGCCGGCGATATTGGCCAGCAGCGCCTGAGCGGTACAGATATTGGAGGTGGCCTTCTCGCGGCGGATATGCTGCTCGCGGGTCTGCATCGCCATGCGCAGCGCCTGGCCGTCACGGCTGTCCTTGGAGACGCCGATGATGCGACCCGGGATTGTGCGCTTGAGCTTGTCGGTGGTGGCGAAGAAGGCGGCATGGGGGCCCCCGAAGCCCATGGGGACGCCGAACCGCTGGGTGGTACCGACGACGATATCGGCCCCCAGTGCACCGGGCTCCTTGAGCAGCACCAGGCTCATGATATCGGCGGCCACGCAGGTCATGATGCCGCGCTTGCCGGCCGCCTCCAGCAGGGGGGCCAGGTCGGACACTCGACCGCTCTCGCCGGGGTACTGGAGCAGGGCACCGAAGGCATCGACCTCGGCGAGCTGTTCCGCCGGGGCGACGACCAGCTCGAAGCCGAAGTAGGCGGCACGAGTACGCACCACGTCCAGGGTCTGGGCCAGGACATCATCGGCGACGAAGAAGACATCGCTCTTGGCCTTCCTGTTGGCGCGCTTGCACAGGGCCATCGCCTCGGCGGCGGCGGTGGCCTCGTCGAGCAGCGAGGCGTTGGCCAGCTCCATGCCCGTCAGGTCCATGACCATCTGCTGGAAATTGAGTAGCCCTTCGAGGCGGCCCTGGGAGATTTCGGGCTGGTAGGGCGTGTAGGCGGTATACCAGCCGGGGTTCTCCAGAACGTTGCGCTGGATCACCGTCGGCAGGTGGGTGCCGTGGTAGCCCTGTCCCAGATAGCTCTTGTAGGTTCGATTCTGGGCGGCCAGGCGCTTGAGGTAGTCGAGTGCCTCGGCCTCGCTGCGCGGCGGGTCGAGGTCGAGCTCCCTGCCCAGGCGAATGTCGCTGGGCACGGTACGTTCGATCAGGGTGTCCAGGCTGGCGATGTCCAGCTCCGCGAGCATGGCCTTCACGTCCTGCTCGCGGGGCCCGTTATGGCGTTGGATGAAGGCATCATGAGCGGCCAGGTCGGCCAGGCGGCGGTTGTCGAGAGCCATGTCACACCCTGTCGATAAAGTAAGGTCCGGTTGCCGTCACAGGCGGCACCGTAGATCGTGGAAACCCCGGCCCAGCGGGCCGGGGAGTGAGGCAAGTCGCGCAGGATCAGTCGTCGGCGCTGGCCACGGCCTGGTAGCCGTCGGCGTCCAGCAGGTCGTCGATCTGGGTGGCATCCTCGAGACGCACCTTCATGATCCAGCCATCCTCGTAAGGGGACTCGTTCAGCGTCTCGGGGGCGTCTTCCAGCGCCTCGTTGACGTCGATGACCTCGCCGGCCACCGGGGCGTAGAGATCGGAGGCGGCCTTGACCGACTCGACCACACCGAACTCCTCCTTGAGCTCGAGGGCGCGGCCGACCTCGGGCAGTTCGACGAAGACCACGTCACCCAGGGCTTCCTGGGCATGATCGCTGATGCCGATGGTCACGGTGCCGTCGCCATTGTCGAGGACCCACTCGTGACTGTCGGCGTAACGCAGATTGGCAGGAATAGAGCTCATCGATATTTCCTATAAGAAAAGTTTTTCCAGGCAGATTGAATGCTACCGCCATTGGCGGCATTTGGCGAGCCCATCATCATCGCGGAGGGCGGTGATCGATGGCTCGTCGTTTAGGGTGGCGGGTCGGAAGCTATCCGTCCAGCCTTACACCGCTGGGTTGACATGTTTCTGATCGGAAACACGAAAGGGAGGCGGATAGCTAACGGTTGAACGTGCGTCGTTCGTCTGGGTGGTGTGGCGACCATGAAATCCGCTATGTTACGCGGGATTGCGTTGGGGTTCGCACTGCCTTTTCCAAGGTGCCACGCGTCATGCTCATGACCATAGTGACCGACACTCGCTGTACGGGAGCCGGGTGTCCGTTGGTCACTGCTCCAGAGTCGAGAGGGGTGCGATAAGCCACTGCGCATAACAACAATCCGCTTAGGGAGATTCACGTGGAAACCTTGAACAGTATTTTCAGTGCCATCAACGGCGTGGTGTGGGGGCCATTGATGCTTATCCTGTTGCTCGGGGTGGGGATCTATCTGCAGGCTGGCCTCAAGCTGATGCCGATCCGCAAGTTGGGGGAAGGCTTCAAGCTGATGTGGCAGGGGCGTGACGGCAAGCACACCCCCGATGGCAAGTCGAAGGGCGAAGAGGATGGTGAGATTTCGCCCTTCAACGCCCTGATGACGGCGCTGTCGGCGACCATCGGCACCGGCAATATTGCCGGCGTGGCCACCGCCATCGCCCTGGGTGGCCCCGGTGCGGTGTTCTGGATGTGGATCACCGCCCTGGTGGGCATGGCCACCAAGTTCGCCGAGGCGGTGCTGGCGGTTCGCTACCGGGAAACCGACAGCACCGGCTACCATATCGGTGGCCCGATGTATTACATCAAGAATGGCCTGGGCCGAAAGTGGCTGTGGCTGGGTGGCGCCTTCGCCTTCTTCGGCGCCGTCGCCGCTTTCGGCATCGGTAACACCGTGCAGTCCAACTCCGTGGCCGACGCCCTCGATAGCACCTTCGGGCTGCCTCACTGGGTCACCGGTGTGGTGATCATGGTGCTGGCCGGTGCGGTGATCCTCGGTGGCATCAAGCGGATCGCCAAGGTGGCGGGCAAGCTGGTTCCGATCATGGGTATCGCCTATGTGATCGCGGGTCTGGTCGTGCTGGCGATCAACGCCGACCAGATCGGCAGCGCCTTCGGCATGATCTTTACCTACGCGTTCAACCCCCACGCCGCCGTCGGTGGTTTCGCCGGTGCGGCCGTGATGGCGGCCATTCGCTTCGGCGTGGCGCGCGGGATCTTCTCCAACGAGGCGGGCCTGGGCAGTGCACCCATCGCGCATGCCGCGGCACAGACCAAGAATCCGGTTCGTCAGGGGCTGATCGCGATGCTGGGTACCTTTATCGATACCATCATCGTCTGCTCCATCACCGCCCTGGTGATCCTGACCGCCGGTGTTTGGAAGACGGGAGAGGCCGGTGCCTCGCTGACCGCGCTCTCCTTCGACGCGGCACTGCCGGGCATGGGCAACGAGGTGGTATCACTGGCACTGGCGGTGTTTGCCTTTACCACCATCCTGGGGTGGTCCTTCTACGGCGAGAAGTGCTTCCAGTTCCTGTTCGGAACCCGCTCGATCATGCTCTACCGGGTATTGTTCGTGCTGGCGATTCCGGTTGGTGCGCTGGCGAGCCTGGGCTTCATCTGGCTGATGGCCGACACTTTCAATGCCATGATGGCGATTCCCAACCTGATCGCCCTGGCACTGCTGTCGCCGGTGGTGTTCAAGCTGGCACGCGCCTACTTCAATGGCGAAGATGTACTGCCGGGCGAGGAGCTGGACCACGACAAGTCGTGATACCTCACGCTGTTGCTGCATCACAGGAGGCGCCCCACGGGGCGCCTCTGTCGTTAGGGGGGCGGCTGTGGCTAGCGTCGTGGGCTTGTTGATATCGGCCTTGCCTACCAGACTGGTACCGCGGCCCTGCCGGCCAGGCAGTGAGCCTACCCATGACACCAGTGACTACCGGAGGAGAGTGGCATGACAATTTTCGAAGCCCTGCGTGAGAGCCACGACAAGCAGCGTCGACTGTTAGCGCTACTGGTCGAAACCAGCGGGGATAGCGACGGGCGCGACGAACTCTATCGACGGCTGCGCGCCGAGCTGGTCAATCATGCCGGGGCCGAGGAGCGCTCCCTCTACGTGCCGATGATGGAGCATGATCTGACCCAGGAGAAGGCGAGGCACAGTGTCGCGGAGCATCACGAGATCGATGAGGCACTCGAGGCGCTCGACACCACGGACTATAGCTCACCGGGCTGGCTGGCGGCGGCCAGGAGGCTGCAGGATCTCGTCATTCACCACCTGGATGAAGAGGAGCAGGAAGTTTTTCAGCTGGCGGGGCGGGTGTTCGATGACGCCACCAAGACGCAATTGGCCAGTACCTATCAGGAAGACATGCTGGAGCGCGAGGCTCCCTAGGTCACAGGCCAGCCCCTGGGCCTGCGAGAGGCGATGCGGCCGATGGCTACGGGGAAGAATCTTATACCGTTATCTTGCCGTGCCATCCTGCACCCGACCCATGAACCATGAAGCCTGGCTTGTTCAGGATCAACCAGGCCCGATGACTCGGCGAAAGGTCAGGCTGATGCGCAGCCCCGGGATACGCCGGGGCAGCAGGGCATGCTGCAGCTGCGCCTGGACCCCAGGCCCCATCACCAGCAGGCTGCCGTGGGGCAGCCAGACATTGAAGGCGGGGGCCTGGCGATTCTTCCAACGAAAGCGCAGTGGCCGCTCGGCGCCCAGGCTGAGTGCGGCAATCAGTGGGCTATCGCCGAGCTCTGGCTCGTCATCGCTGTGCCACCCCATGCGCTCATCACCGTCGTTATAACGGTTAAGCAGCACGCTATTGAAGCGTGCGTCGAAACCCTGTGAGGCGAGTGTGGCGACGACCCGGTCGCGCAGGTCGGTCACGAGCGGATGCCAGGGCTCGGGAGTGAAGTCACGCCCCGAGTAGCGGTAGCAAGCTCCGGTATCCCCCATCCAGACCTGGCGACGTGGGATGGGGTGTTCGCGACCATACAGGCGCAGTGTGGGGCGCTGCCAGGTGAGCTGAACATTGAGGGCGGCGAGCAGCGCACTGGCATCGGGCTCTCCCAGCAGGGGATCCATGAGCCACATGGGCGGGTCGGCTAGCAGGGTCTCGATCGGCATGGTTCAAGGATGCCACACAGGGCGTCAGCCGGCGAAGGCCAGGCTGCCCCACGCGAAGAGCATTCCGATCAGCCCCCCGGCCAGCACGTCGCTAACGTAGTGCAGGCCCAGTCCCACCCGGGAGAGGGCGATCAGTATCACCACTGGCACCAGCCAGGGGCTCAGCCAGGGCAGGTGGCTAGAGGTCAGGGTCAGGAACATTACGGCATGCATGGTGTGGCCGCTGGGGAAGCTGTAGCGGTCTCGGGCCGGGGCCTGCCGGCTGACGTTGCCAACGAAGGTGATGAAGGGACGTTCACGACACAGCCGCGTCTTGAGTAGCCGGTAGACACCAATCGCGATCAGGGCGGTCAGGGAGTACTGCAGCAGGTATCTCCAGCCCGCTTCGGGATGCAGCAGGGGCAGGGCAGCAATCAGTGCCACCCAGGCCGGCCAGTCGCCCAGTCCACTGGCCAGGCGCAGGGTGGTCAGCCAGGGACGGTAGAGGTTGTAGCGGCCCAGGCGTCGGCAGAGGTGCCATTCGAGCATGTCAAGGTATTCAAACACGGCAGGGGCGTTCGGTCGCATGGCGATTCTCCCGGGCATCCTTGAGGGCGGCAACAAAGGTGTCGGTGATGGCAGGCCAGGTATAGCCGAGAGCCCGGCTGCGGGCGGCTCGCCCCAGTCGTGTCCAACGGGCAGGGTGCTGACAGAGTGCGACGGCAGCGTCGCGGAAGCCCGCCTCGTCGCCTGGGTCCAGCGAGAGGCCGTTGCGTCCATCGTCGATCAGTTCCGCGCCGGCGGCGTGACGAAAGGCGATCACCCCCAGGCCGCTGGCCATGGCCTCCAACAACACGTTGCCCCAGGTCTCCGAGAGCGAGGGAAATAGAAAGAGGTCGGCGCTGGCGTAATATCGGGCCAGCGCATCGGGCGACACGAAGCCGGTGAAGTGGGCTTCGGGCAGGCTGCGTTCCAGGGAGCGCCGTGAGGGTCCGTCGCCGACGATGACCTGGCGTATCTCGGGGTGGGCGGCATACATGGCGCGGAAACTGTCGCGCAGCAGGTCGAGGTTCTTCTCCGGGGCCAGTCGGCCCACATGCAGTGCCACCGGAGTGTGCGTCCCCGCACCCCATCGGCGGCGCAGGGTATCGTCGCGGTGTCCCGGGGCGAAGCGGGTGCCATCGACCCCCCGGGCCATGCAGCGCACCCCCTGGAAGCCGCGCCGCCTCAGGTCATCGAGCTGGGAGTGGGTCGGCACCAAGGTCGCCGCGCAACGGTTGTGAAAGGTGCGCAGGCGCGTCTCCACCAGCGGTGCCAACCAGGGGATGCCGTAGTCATGGCAGTAATGGTCGAAATTGGTGTGCCAGCCCGCGACCACCGGCAGGCCGAGGCGGCGTGCGGCTCGCTGCGCGGACCAGCCCAGTGGCCCTTGTGTCGCCAGGTAGACCACATCGGGCGGGTTCTCGCGCCACCATTGGGCGATGCGCCGTCCGGAGGGCAGGCCGACGCGCACCTGGCGATAGCCCGGTACGGCCAGCCCCGGGAGCTGAAGCTCAACCGCCACCTCCTCGGCGGATCCGGGGGCCATCGGTCGCGGGCGGATCAGCTGCAGCTGATGGCCGCGGGCGAGCAGCTCGCCGCTTAACTGTGCCAGGGTATGGGCGACGCCGTTGACCTCAGGCGTCCAGGTCTCGCTGACCAGGCAGATGTGCATCACCATCCTCGTCGCATGCGGGCTTGCACCCGGTTGCCACAAGAATGGTGGAAGTGGATGACAGGCCGACGACAGGTGGATTAAGAGGGCATGTCAACGCAGCACGCGGCGCGGATTGACCGGCTTGCCGCCGTGACGAAGGTCGAACAGCAGATCATGGCGCTCGGTGGCGTTGCTGTGGCCCACGGTACAGAGCGCCTCCCCACGATTGACGTTCTGACCACTCTCCACCAGCAGGCGATCGCAGAGGGCGTAGACGCTCTGCAGATTGTCGGGATGATGGACGATGACCACCTTGCCGAGCTGACGCATGCTGCCGGCATAACGCACCTCGCCGGAGGCGACGGCCTTGGCCCTGGCGTCACGCTCGGTAGCCAGCAGCATGGGCTGCAGGGTGCCGTGGCTGTCGGTGCCGTAGGCTCTGGCGATGCGGTAGTCATCCAGCGGCCAGGGCCAACGACGCGCCGAGCCTGGGAGCGCCCCAGGGTCTGGCAGGCTGGCCCGACGCGGGGCGCTCGGCTTGCTAGAGCTTGAGCTGCCACCGGAACGGGATGCCGTGCCGCGCGCGGATAGGGGGACCTGAATCAGCTGGCCAACTTTCAGCTGGGTGGGTCGTACACCGGGATTGGCCGACTGGATCTGCGAGGCTTGGGTTCCGAAGCGCCGGGCGATACGGGAGTAGGTATCACCGGGGCGCACCTGATAACGGTAGGGACCACGGTAGGGCGCGCGTTCGCGCTGGGTGGGCATCAGCAGTCGCTGACCAACCGCCAGGCGCCTGGCATTCACCCCCGGATTGAAGCGCTGCAGTCGCTCCAAGGGGATGCCCGCGCGTTGTGCCAGGGTACCCAGGGTGTCACCCCGCTGCACGATGACCCAGCCACCGTTACGAGAGGCTTCCGCCGCGTCGCGTGTCACTCCGTCGGTCGACCGTGAGGCGCATCCGGTGAGCAGCAGCAGCGCGATCAGAAGCGCGAAAGCCGTTCGTCCTTTTGTTGCCAAAGCGCATTGATCCATGAGTGGAAGCGTTCCTTGTCGCTGGCGTTGTCCTGGTAGTTGCCGTCATGCATCCAGTCTGCGACCGGCAGGACACGGGTCTGCATCACGATACGACCCTCGCGACCGCACAGATAGCCCCAGAAGCTCGGGTTCGGGTTGTCGTAGTAAAGGGTAACATCGATGATGCCGGCGAGCTGATCGCCCAGCAGGTTGAGTACCTGAGCGACGCCCCCGGCACGAGGCCTCAGCAGGTGTCGGTAGGGTGATGCCTGGGCGGCCTGCTTGGCGGCCGTGAAGCGAGTACCCTCCACGAAGTTGAAGATGGCGATAGGCATTTCGTGGGCCCGCCGACACATGCGCTCCGTGGCCTCCTGGTCGCGACGGGCGAGATGAGGGTGACGGGCCCTCTGCTCGGCGGTCATGCGACGCATGAAGGGGTACTCAAGGGCCCACCAGGCCAGCCCCACGATCGGCACCCAGATCAGCTGCCGCTTGAGAAAGAAGCGTGGCATGGGGATGCGTCGATGCAACGCGAAGAAGAGCACGAAGATATCGGTCCAGCTGCGGTGATTGGAGAGCACCAACCAGCCCTGCCGACGGGAGAGGCCTTCCGGAATCTCGATCTCCAGGTTCGGTTTTAGCCAGTGCCGCATCCACCACAGGTTGAGGCCGATCCAGTTGAGGGCGATGGCGTTAAGCAACTTGAGCACTGCCAGGCGCAAGCGATGGCCCGGTGTCACCAGCTTGACCAGGGTCATCAGCAGCAGGGGAAGACCCCATAGCAGAGTGGTCAGGGTAAGCAACAGCAGGCTGACAATGCCCCTGAGGGTCGACATGCCGATCTCCATGCGTGGTCACGATAGTGACGGCAATGCTAAAGGATCATCCGTTGCCTGCCCAGCGCCGCCAGTAACCCCCGCTGTTCAGGGGGTGACATGTGTTCAGGGGGTGACATGGGGCTGTTCCGAGGCATTCTGGGTCTCGACGACGACCTCTTTCAGAGCCAGGGCGGCGGTGGAGAGTTCTCCGTGGGTCAGGATGCCCACGGCGCGCTCGATGACGGGGGCCTCCAGCGGTAGGCAACAAGCACCGAGCTCCTCCATCTGGACACGGCATAGCGAAGGAACGGCGCTGACGCCCAGTCCGCTGGCTACCATCCTGCCGACGGTAGCAAGCTGATGACTCTCGAAGGCGGTGGGTAGCGCCAGGCCTTCGGCCTCCAACTGCTGCTCCAGCAATCGCCGCACCATTGAGGGACGCTGCAGGGTAATAAAATCGTGGGTAAGCAACATCTCCCAGCGAAGCGTGGCGTGCCGGGCGAGCAGTGAGCGGGGCGGCACCACGGCCACGAAACGGTCGTTGAACAGGGGGGTAAAGGCGAGACTGCCCGTGGCCTCGGGTTCGAAGGCGATGCCGAGCTCTACCTGGCCGTTGCGTACCATGTCGATGACCTGCTCATTGATGACGTCATGAACGGTGACATTGATGCGGGGGTAACGTTGGCGAAACGCCATCAGAGCGGAGGGCAACAGGTTGCTGGCGAAGGAGGGCATGGCGGCGACCCCGAGACGCCCCAGCTGCAGGGTGAAGCGTTGGCGCATCAGCTCTTCGATGTTATCCCACTCGGCCAGTAGTCGCTTGGCCAACGGAACCAGTGATTCGCCTTCGGGTGTTAGCCGAACACTTCGCGTGGTGCGGGTCATCAGGCGTCCACCGAGGCTCTCCTCGAGGCCCTTGATTGCGAGGCTCAACGCTGGCTGGGAAAGATGCAGATGCTCGCAGGCCTGTGTAAAGCTGAGGGTCTGAGCGACGGCCAGGAAGGCACGTAGCTGTTTGGCAGTCATGGGAGGGGTATCCGTGATGTCTATGCGACGAAGGTTGAACTAATAAGTCTTTGCGATCAAACAATAAAAAAAACAAACTTAACAAATATATGTTCTGGACCAACACTGGGTCACGAGTCTCCACAGACCCGCGATTCTTCCCGAGTACTTTCAGTCACAACAAATGAGGCGCCCTATGGCCGGATTCGACAAGCGCGTTAACTCCTATGAAGAGGCGATGGCAGGCATCGAGAGCGGTATGACGGTCGCTGCCGGTGGTTTTGGCCTCTGCGGCATTCCCGAGAACCTGATTGCCGAGATCAGGCGTCGCGGTGTGAAGGACCTGACAGTGATCTCCAATAACTGCGGTGTCGATGGCTTCGGCCTGGGGTTGCTGCTCGAGGATAAGCAGATCTCGCGTATCTATGCCTCCTATGTCGGTGAGAATGCGTTGTTCGAACAGCAGATGCTCAATAATGAGATTGAGGTCATCCTCACACCTCAGGGCACCCTGGCCGAAAAGATGCGCGCCGGCGGCGCAGGCATCCCCGCCTTCTATACCGCCACGGGCTACGGCACGCCGATCGGTGAAGGCAAGGAGGTGCGCGAGTTCAATGGTCGTCCGCATATCCTCGAGGAGGCCTTTCACGCCGACTTCGCCATCATCAAGGGCTGGAAGGCTGACCGCTACGGCAACGTGGTCTACCGGGACACCGCTCAGAACTTCAACCCGCTCGCGGCCACCTGTGGACGTATCACGGTGGTCGAGGTCGAGGAGATCGTCGAGCCGGGCGAGTTGAAGCCTGATCAGATTCACACCCCGGGGATCTACGTCGACCGTATCATTAAGGGCACCTTCGAGAAGCGCATCGAGAAGCGCACCGTTCGCGAAGCGTGACACCCTCGCAACGAGCGTTTATCACCGACCGTTTCTCATCGAATAAAGAGGCAACAAGATGGCACTGACTCGCGAACAGATGGCAATGCGCGTGGCGCGTGAGCTGGAAGATGGCTTCTACGTCAACCTCGGCATCGGCATTCCTACCCTGGTGGCCAACTATGTGCCCGACGGCATCGACGTGATGCTGCAGTCGGAAAATGGTCTGCTTGGCATGGGGCGCTTTCCCACCGAGGAGGAGGTCGACGCTGACATGATCAACGCAGGCAAGCAGACGGTGACGGCACGCCCCGGGGCGGCGATCTTCGACTCCGCGGAGTCCTTCGGCATGATCCGTGGCGGCCATGTCGACCTGACCGTGCTTGGCGCCTTCGAGGTCGACCAGAACGGCAATATTGCCTCCTGGATGATTCCCGGCAAGCTGATCAAGGGCATGGGCGGTGCGATGGACCTGGTGGCGGGCGCCGAAAATATCATCTGTACCATGACCCACGCTTCCAAGCATGGCGAGTCCAAGCTACTCGAAAGCTGCAACCTGCCGCTGACCGGCGCTGGCTGTATCAATCGCGTGCTGACCGATCTGGCCTATCTGGAGATCAAGGATGGGGCCTTCCATCTCAAGGAGCGTGCACCGGGTGTTAGCGTCGAGGAGATCAAGGAGTTGACGGCGGGCAAGCTGGTGGTGCCTGATCATGTGCCGGAAATGACCTTCGACTGAGGCTCTACCTGCCTGGAAACCACCGCGGCCCGGACTTCTTGAGTCCGGGCCGCGGTCGTTCAGGGGTGGTGATTAAATGACCATTGCATCAAGGGATTGATGGCCCGGGTCCCGGAAGAAGTGTTGCACAGCGTTATCCACAGAAATTGTGGATGGGGCTCAGGAGAGCTCACAGCGGGTGTGTTGGGGGAGCAGAAACTCCACCAGGCGCTCCTGCTGGGGGGGCACCGATTTCTCGACCAGCGCGATACCACCGGTCTCGACTCGATGCTCATCCCCCTCGGCGAAGGGCAGGCTGCGTGAACCGGAGGGATAAAACCGATAGTCAACCAGTGGCGAGATAGGGAAGAGACCATGATGACGATCGTCTGTGCCGGCAAAGCCGGCTTCTTCCATTCCACGGTGCAACTCGTCTAGCGGGGTACCGAGATGACGGCAGTCGTAGCCAACGTGATGCACACGAGGGCCATTGATGGCGAGTATTGCCGCCAGTGGGTGGGCCTGATGAAGCGCCTGGTAGCGCTGCCACTCCGGCATTGGCCAGGGACGCCCTCGGCACAGGCGGTTGGGGCCGCGGTGGGCGGTGTCAGGCGCTCGTTCTACGAGCTCCTCGAGCAGTGCCCTTGGCCGTCTCGCCAGAGTGCCGATCTGGAGCTCGGCGACCGCCAACCAAGGCCCCTCCCGAGGCGGTGCCAGCAGATTGACGAGCAACCCTCGATCCGCCATGGCGTGGCGGTGGCGGATGCGAAAGCCGAAGTGTTCCAAGGATGGCAGTAGGGCTTCCATGCCGTGATGATGGTGATTGAGGGTCAGCAGGGCAAGGTATTCTGCCGAGGCGCCGGGGGGCCATAGGCGCAGCCCGGCGATCTCCGGATGTTGATGAATGAAATCCAGCCATAGCTGCTGAATGAACTCTGCCCTCTGCATCGAACCCGCTTCCCGTATCGGCATGACTGGCGGGAAGTATAGGCGTCACTGATGAGATGCCTTTCAACGCCTGGACCACGCTGGCCCTGTCGAGTTGGCTCAATGCGCTGGGGAAGTCGTCAGCATGCCGTGCTCACGCACGTAGTGATCGAACTCGGAAAATCCGCCGATTGGCGCGTCGTTCAGGAACACCTGTGGCACGGTATGCACGGTCTGGCCCACCTTGGCGCTGAGATCGGCCTTGGTCAGGCCATTGGAGGGCATATCGACATAGCGATAGCCCTCTATGGCATCACGCGACTCGAGGCGCTGGGCCAGGTCCTTGGCAAACACACAGAACGGGCAGCCTGGGCGGCCATAGATGGTCACGAACATCGAAACTCCTCGGCGCTATTAGCGCGAACATGAATGAAGCAGGCTGCTATTGTCGTCGATTGATCTAGCCATGACCAATAGGTACCGGCAAGTCGAGCCATTGAGAGCGGCTATTGAGAATGGCTAGAGCGCCTATGCGGGTTGGCCATGACGAAGAGCCGTCTCTTATTTATGGCCCATTAAGTTCGCCGGCATCGGCACGCCGCAGTAGATCCCCCAGCTCGGCGTGGATGCCGGGGCTCGTGGCGAGCAGGTTCTCGCCATACAGGGCCTCCGGAATACCCTCGGGGCAGGGATAGAGGTGACCGACTCGAGCACCCGCCTCCCTGGCGATTAGCCAGCCCGCCGCGAAGTCCCAGAGGGAGACGCTCTCGTAGTAGGCATCCAGACGACCGCAGGCCACATCGCATAGATCGAGAGCCGCCGAGCCGTTGCGACGCACATCCTGGCACTGTTCCAGTACGGCGGCCAACCGGCGCATCAGCGGTGGCCGGCTATCACGGCGATAGGGGAATCCGGTGGCAACCAGGCTGTGGCTAAGCTCCTTCCGGCGGCTGGCACGGATCGGCCGAGCATTGCACCAGGCTCCCTCGCCATGGATGGCGGTGAAGGTTTCGCCCAGGAAGGGAGCATGCACGACACCGACACGAAGCACTCCATCCTCCAGCCAGGCAATGGAGACGGCCACATGGGCAAGACCGTGGGCGAAGTTGACGGTGCCATCGATGGGATCGACGACCCATAGCGCTCCCTCGGCCGCCAGTTCGCTGCGGTCGGGGGAGAGCTCCTCGCTGAGACGAGCCTCCCCGGGGAAGGTGGCATCCAGACGATCTCGTATATGGCGATCCACCGCTACGTCAATATCGGTTACCAGCTCCTCCCCAGCCTTGTATGACTGGCTGAAATTTCGCTCATGACGTGCCTTGCGGATCATCTCACCCGCTTCCCTGGCGATCTCCAGGGCATGCTGCAGGCGTTCGTCGTCGGTCATGGTGGACTACCTCGGCGTGAGTGGGTGGCTATCGGGTGACGTTAGCCTAGGGAGCGTTAACAATCAGGCCAGCCAAACGATGGCCGATACGAGGCAGAGTAGCGACTGATAATTTCTTGCCAGGTCGAGGCATTCGTCATCCAAATCCCGTCATGCTACATCAGGTACGCAAAAATTAGTAATTGTTAACGCTCCCTAGCAACTCCATCGGCCCTGCGCCGACACCTGGTTGGGCCCGATGGGCGCGTGCGCCTATACTGGCGCCGATTATCGACATGGAGAAACCCATGCATGCCCTGACGCCAGACCAGTATCAGCGCCTGCGGCGACTCGCCGAGGCCTGGACCGCCAGTCATCTGCGCGAGTCGAAGTCACTGCCCCAGTTCAATCCTCTGCTGGCCGCGGATGCCCTCTGCTTCCAGTGCTATCGCCTTCCCGAGCATGGCGAGCAGCTGGTCGGAGCCCTGGTCACGCCGGTCTCGCTATGGCTGGTGATGCTGCCTGAGCGAGCGAATGCCCCCCTGCCTGTCGCGGGTGAGCGCTGCACGCTGACATTGCCCTCCGGTCGCTATCCCATGGAGGCGGTCGCGCTGGGCGATGAGGTCGCCTGCTGGCGCCTGATACTGCTCGATGACCTGACCGATGTGGCCTCTCGTCAGGATGCCAGCCGCCTCGCCCAGCGGTTGATGGAGCGTGTCATGGCCGGCGATGAGGGTGCGCAGGCGCCATCGCAACCAGAGGCGTGATGGCAGGCGCCTTGAGGTGGCGCGGCCTACCCTGATCCCCTTATGCTGGTGGCTCCTGAAGAGCCCGTACCCCCAATGCCCATACATCGATTGAGCAAGGAGTTGCCCATGTCAATATCCGTCACCCCCCGCGTCGCCCTCGTTACCGGTACCAGTAGCGGTATCGGCGAGGCGGTGGTCCGTCACTTTTGTCGCCTGGGCCATCAGGTATTGGCGGTGGACTTCAACCCCGCGGGGCGAGAGGTGGCCGAAGAGGCGGGCGCGAGCTTCTTCCAGGCAGATCTGACCGATGGGGATGCCTGTCGGGCTGCCGTTGCCGAAGCGATCAAGCGCTTCGGTCGTGTGGATATCCTGGTCAACAATGCCGGCATTCAGCATGTCGCGCCGGTCGAGGAGTTTCCCGAGACGAAGTGGCGTCAGATCATCGATCTGATGTTGACGGCCCCCTTCCTGCTGAGCCAGGCCGCCTGGCCCTCCATGCGCGAGAGTGGCTGGGGGCGCATCATCAATATCGCTTCGGTACATGCTCAGGTGGCATCACCGGGCAAGTCAGCCTACATCAGCGCCAAGCACGGCATGATCGGCCTGACCAAGACCGCCGCCCTGGAGGGGGGGAGTCAGGGAATTACCGCCAATGCCATCTGTCCCGCCTATGTGAAGACCCCGCTGGTCGACAACCAGATCGCCGACCAGGCGAAGCTGCATGGCATGCAGGAGCAGGAGGTGATCGAGCAGATCATGCTCAAGAATGCCGCCGTCAAGCGCCTGATCGAACCCGACGAGGTGGCCGAGCTGGTGGCCTATCTGGCGTCAGACTCGGCCGGTGCCGTGACCGGTGCCAGCTGGAATATCGACCTAGGATGGACGGCACAATAACCGGGGTTCGCCGGGAGACGTAAGCTGTAGCGGGAAGGGAGTGTCCCCAAAGGGAGCTTACGGCTTATCGCCGCACCGGGCGCTTCTGCAGCTTGCGCTGCAGGGTGCGCCGATGCATCCCCAGGGCACGGGCGGTGGCGGAGATATTGCCGTCGTGCTCCTGGAGAACCTTCTGGATATGCTCCCAGGCGATGCGGTTGATGGAGGGGGGCTGGTCGGCCACCTCGATCTGCGGATCGCCATCATCCTTCTCGAAGGCGGCCAGCACCTCGTCGGCATCGGCCGGCTTGCACAGGTAGTTGACCGCCCCCAGCTTGATCGCCTCCACGGCCGTGGCGATGCTGGAGTAGCCGGTGAGAATCACGATTCGGCACTCCGGCACCACCTCCAGCAGCTCCGGGAGCAACTTTAGTCCCGACTCGTGCTCCAGCTTGAGATCCAGCGTTGCTAGGGCGGGACGATACTGGCGTGCCAGAGAGAGCGCTTCCTGGGCGTCCCGGGCAACCACCACCTCGTAACCGCGGCGGGTCATGGCGCGATCGAGCACATGGCAGAACATCTCGTCATCATCGATGATCAGCAGGCGTTGGGGCGTGTCTTGCATGGGGTTCTCGCTCGGGGGATGGGGGTCATTGGGTGCCTGTCGCACGGGGCAACACGACCTCGGTCAGGGTGCCACCCTCAGGGTGATTATAGAGACTGACACCGCCGCCGAAACGGTTGATGGTGGCATGGGTCAGGAACAGGCCGATGCCCATTCCCTTGCTCTTGGTGGAGACAAAGGTCTCGCCCAACTGGTCGGCGATGGAGAGGGCGACCCCGGGGCCATGGTCGCGAATGTCGATGATCACCTCGTCGTCGTGCCAGTCGAGGCTGACCGCGATATCGTCGGGGTTGGCATCGGCGGCATTGTTGAGCAGATTGGTCAGTGCCTGCTCCAGGGTCGTGTCGACGGCAAGCAAGGGGCGACTGCGGTGCTCCGCCACGCTCATGTGATGGCTGACGTCGGGGCGCAGCACCAGCCAACGTTGAATCACACCGCCCAACCATACCTCGGCGTCGGTAATCTGCGGCTTGCGCATGCGCCGTCGGTCGGCACTCTCCACCAGCTGCTGGAGCCGTGATTTGCAGGTATCCACCTGCTGGCGCAGTAACTCGATATCCTGTTGCAACCTGGGGTGATCGTCTGCCTCTTCCCGCATTTCGGAAAGCAATACCGCCATGGTAGAGAGAGGCGTGCCCAGCTCATGGGCAGTGCCAGCGGCCTGAGTGGCCACGGCAATTACCTGTTCATTGCGAAGGGCGGCCTCACGTGTTCGAGACAGCGCCTGCTCCCTGCGGCGTAGCGCATGGGCCATCCGGTAGATGAAGAAGGTCACCAGCCCGGCCGATAGGGCGAAGTTGAGCCACATGCCAAGCACATGAAGGTTGAGTCGGCCGTCGTCGCCGTGACCGCCGGTAAGGGCCGGTACCGGATGATGAAAGACCATCAGCGCCGTATAGCCGAGCATCGACGTGGCGGCGATGATCCAGGCACAGCGCCAGGGCAGGGTGGCGGCGGCAATGGTGACAGGCACCAGATAGTAGTTGATAAAGGGATTGCTGGCACCCCCGGTGAAGTAGAACAGTAGCGTCAGTCCGCCAACGTCGGCGAGCAGATGAAGCAGGTACTCACCATCGGTAACGTCGCGATGGCGTCCCAGACGCCACCAGGTCGCCAGGTTGATCACCGCCATCATCAGTACCACGCCGATCACCGCGGCGACCTCAAGGTCGAAATGCAGCACCTCGACGCCGAAGATGATGGCAGCCAGAAACCCCGTCCACGTGATGCCGCGCACGATGGTCAGGCGAACCAGGTTGCGGTTGGGGGTTGATAATGGAAGAGGCTGGGCAGATTGCATGGACACTCCGGAGTGGGCTGGCCACGATGATACCCGATAGGCGTCGATGCTGTTTTGATCTCACTCGCTGTCACAGCCATGACGCAGGTAGGCCAGCCAGTAGACTCCGGCGACCAGCAGACTGCCACCGAGAATGTTGCCGACGGTAACCACCGCCAGATTGATGGCCGCACTGCTGAGCGACACCGCGTCGGGCGCTAGCCAAAACCCCATTGGCAGGAAGAACCAGTTGGCTACCGAGTGCTCGAAGCCCAACGCCACGAATGCGCTGACCGGCAGCAGAATGCTCAGAAATTTGTCGGTGACGGTATGGCCGCCCATCGCCAGCCATACCGCCAGGCAGACCAGCACGTTGCACAGAATGCCTCGGGCAAAGGCGGCGAGAGGGGAGAGCTCGGCTTTAACCAGAGCGATTCTGCTCAAGGTTTCGCCAAGGTCGCCCCCGCCGAGGCTCGCCAAGTCGGCCCCTATCGCCAGTATGACCGTGCCCAGACAGCCGATCACGTTGCCAAGGTAGACGAGCCACCAGTTACGCAGCAGTTCGCGTCCGCGGATTTCACCGCTCGCCCAGGCCATGGCGAGCAAGTTGTTTCCGGTGAACAGCTCGGCGCCGGCGATCACCACCAATACCAGCCCCAGACAGAAGGCGAGCCCGCCGAGCAGTCGAGTGACACCGAACCCCAACTCGCTTCCGGTGACCACCACGGCAAAGAACAATGCCCCCAGCGAGATGAAGGCTCCCGCTAATACCGCCAGAATCAGCAGGCTCAAGGGATTGGCGCGAGCCTTGGTGACACCCATTTGAGTCACCCTATGGGCAATCTCACGGGGTTGATAGGCGTCGCTGAACAAGGGGTCCTGATGCATGGTCGAGCCGCCTTGATGGTCGTGACGTGCTGTGACATTCACTATAGCGGGTCGCGGCTCGCCACGACGTGGCAGTGGTCACGCCATGCCGGTACAATTCCGCGACTAGCCTCACAACACGCCATCCTCCCTGCGCTCGGCGCGAGCGAGGGTGCGGATCAATCTGCGACGAGACGTAATGCCCAATCCCAATCAGGCCCGTGAAACCGAACTGCGACGCACGTTTGCCATTATCAGTCACCCGGATGCGGGTAAGACCACCATCACCGAGAAGATGCTGCTGTTTGGAAATGCCATCCAGATGGCGGGCTCGGTCAAGAGCAAACGCAACGACCGTCACGCGACCTCCGACTGGATGAAAATGGAGCAGGAGCGTGGCATCTCGGTGACCACCTCGGTGATGCAGTTCCCCTATGGGGGCCGTGTCGTCAACCTGCTCGATACGCCAGGGCACGAGGACTTTTCCGAGGACACCTACCGCACCCTGACCGCGGTGGACTCGGCGCTGATGGTGATCGACGGCGCCAAGGGCGTCGAGGCGCGCACCATCAAGCTGATGGAGGTGTGCCGCCTGCGTACCACGCCGATTCTCACCTTCATCAACAAGATGGACCGCGATATTCGTGATCCCATCGAGGTGATGGACGAGGTCGAGACGGTGCTCAATATCCAGTGTGCGCCGATGACCTGGCCCATCGGCATGGGTCGGCACTTCAAGGGGGTCTACCACCTCTACAACGATACGATCCATCTCTACACTCAGGGGCAGGGCAATCGTATTCCCGATGACAAGCGCATCGAGGGACTCGACAATCCCGAAGTGGATGAGTTGCTCGGCGAGGAGCAGGCCGAGGAGTTGCGAATGGAGGTGGAACTGGTACGCGGCGCCTCCCATGAGTTCGATCTGGAGGCCTATCGTCGTGGCGAGCTGTCGCCGGTCTACTTCGGTACCGCCATGGGCAACTTCGGGGTACGCGAGATGCTCGATGGCTTCGTCGAATATGCGCCGCCCCCCCAGCCCCGAGAAACCGACGCATGCACCGTCGAGGCAGACGACGGCCGCTTTACCGGTTTCGTGTTCAAGATCCAGGCCAACATGGATCCCAAGCACCGTGACCGTATCGCCTTCCTGCGTGTCTGTTCGGGGAAGTACGAGAAGAACATGAAGATGCGCCATGTACGCATCGGCAAGGACGTCAAGATTGCCGATGCACTGACCTTCATGGCCTCGGACCGTGCCCAGGTGGAGGAAGCCTGGCCCGGGGATATCATCGGCCTTCACAACCATGGCACCATTCAGATCGGCGACACCTTTACCCAGGGCGAGGATATGCGCTTCACTGGCATCCCGCACTTCGCCCCCGAGCTCTTCAAGCGTGTGCGTCTCAAGGATCCGCTGAAGATGAAGGCGTTGCAGAAGGGCCTGCAGCAGCTCTCTGAGGAGGGGGCGACCCAGGTGTTCATGCCGCTGGACAACAACGATCTGATCCTCGGCGCCGTGGGTACCCTGCAGTTCGATGTGGTCGCCCATCGACTCAAGGAGGAGTACAAGGTCGACTGCGTCTACGAAGGGGTGAACGTCAATACCGCCCGCTGGGTCTACTGTGACGATGCGAAGAAACTCGAGGAGTTCAAGCGCAAGGCCAGTGCCAACCTGGCCATCGACGGTGGCGGTTATCTGACCTATATCGCCCCCACCCGGGTCAATCTGCAGATGACCCAGGAGCGCTGGCCCGAGATCCGCTTCCAGGCGACACGAGAGCACTAAAGCTGGAAGCTTATGTTGATCGACGCTCACTGCCACCTCGATTTCCCCGCCTTCGACGCCGACCGCGACGCCGTATTCGAGCGGGCGAGCTCCGCGGGAGTGGGGCATTTCGTGATCCCCGGCACCATCCGGGCGCGCTGGGACGCGGTGCTGGGAGTAGGCAGGCGTCACGATGTCAGCGTCTGCCTGGGCTTGCACCCCTACTTCATGGAGTCTCACCGTGACTCGGACCTCGATGCTCTGGCCCAGGCGCTGGATGACAACCCTCAGGTGGTGGCGGTAGGAGAGTGCGGCATTGATGCCCGCTTTCCCGAGACTCTCGAGGCTCAGTGGAAGCTGTTCGATGCCCAGCTCAGGTTGGCCAAGGCGAGGAAGCTGCCGGTGGTGATCCACTGCGTGCAGGCCAACGATAAGGTAGCCAAGCGGCTTCGTCAGCTGGCGCTTCCCGTCGGTGGGCTGATTCACGCCTTCGCCGGCTCCCCCGAACAGGCGGGCCGATTCCTCGAGCTGGGATTCGTCGTCGGGCTGGGAGGAGCAGTCACCTTCGAGCGGGCCAAGCGTCTGCACCGGGCGGTCGGATCGTTGCCCGATGACGGCTATGTGCTGGAGACCGACAGCCCCGATATGCCGCTGGCCGGCCACCAGGGGCAGCGTAATGAACCCGCTGCCCTCGTTCAGGTGTGTCGTGCGGTGGCGGCGCTACGTAGCCAATCCCCGGAGTGCGTGGCGGCGAACAGTGCCGCCAATGCCCGCCGCCTGTTTCGGTTATAGGGTGGCCAGGGTTTCCGGGTCCAGGCGTTCGACGGGGTAGGGGAGCTTCAGCAGCTTCAGCTTCTGTCCAGCCACACTCAGCGGGCCCATGTCCTCCTTGGTGCTCATCACCACCAGCACTTCGGCCTGGTCGTAGGCGTCACGCTCCGCCGCGAGCACCTCGCCCACCGACTTCTCGCGGCTATCCACTACCGGGCAGCCGATCTCGGGCAAAACCGCTCCCTCGAGCTGGCCGCGCATCGTCCGGCGCTTGACCTGCCCACGGAAGTGGGCACGTGCCACCACCTCCTGTCCGGTATAGCAGCCCTTCTTGAAGCTGATGCCGCCCAGCGCTTCCCAGTTGATCATCTGGGGCAGCAGGGCGTCGCGATGCTGGGCGGTCAGCCAGGCTAGGCCCGCTTGGATGTCGTGCAGGCACCAGACCGCGTTGTCTACGGGCGTGGCCTGGTCGACCAGCCGGCGCCAGATCTCGGTCGCGCGACTCGCAGGGAGTAGGGCCAGCAGCCTCTGGCGGGGGCCTGGATGAGCCAGCAGCTGAGTCTCGGCATCGCCTGACTGGTGCCAGATCGACGGTGGGGCGACCCCCAGACGTACCTCGGCCAGCGCGCCGGCCTCCTGGCCGACCAGGCCGATCAGGGCGAGATCCTGGCGCGTGGCCAGTTCGACCTTGTAGAAGACGGCGAACTTGCGCAGATGCTCCGCCAGGGAGTCGACCAGGTCACGATGCATTATCAGTCGGTAGTGCTCTTCTGCCACGCGCAGCAACTGGGCGTTGGCCAGCATGCGTCCCTTGGGGGTACAGAATACGGTCAGTGGTGCGAAGTCGCCGTCGACCAGAGCGAGTTGAGTGCTTGCCTGGCCCTGCAGGAACTTCTCGGCGTCAATACCTGTCACGTCGAGTACACCGAACTGTACAAGTGGTGTTACCACCGTACCATCCAGCGCCTGACGTGCGGGGTCCCGAGTGTCGAAGCGGATACGGTCATCGCTGAGCGGCTCTGCCTCCAGCGCGGAAATCCAGTCGTACATGTGGGCCTCATCGTGTCAGGGAAATATCGGAATACTCCAATACATTTGGGCAGGGAAGCGACATTGCAACCACTGCTGACCTGGAGGGGTCATGTTAGAATCCAGACGTTATTCACGCCAGGCAATCCGGGAGTCAGGTCATGGCCCATCAATCGCTGAGCTTC
Organism: Halomonas icarae; assembly: GCF_009901955.1. GTDB lineage: Bacteria > Pseudomonadota > Gammaproteobacteria > Pseudomonadales > Halomonadaceae > Halomonas > Halomonas icarae. The sequence goes on from NZ_WUTS01000001.1 coordinate 1,017,055, forward strand.
GAGGGCGTTACCGACGCCGATCAGGTTAACCGCATCACGACCGCGTTGATGATGCTCGACGGCGTCGAAAGCGCGGAAGTTGGACGTCACGGCGCCGAGGTGGAGGGGCGCGCTCGGCGTGAGGCGCTGATCAAGGCGGTCGAAGCGCTGAAACTTCCGATCCGGGTCAAATGAGCAGGGAGCCATAGGCATGAAGAAGACCATTGAGATTCAGAGCATACGCAACCATATCTTTCGACAGAGGGTCGAGCTCGATGGCTTCGAGGAACTGTTCGTCGACGTGCCACAAGCCTATGGTGGCGAGGGAACGGCTCCCGATCCTCATGACTACTTCGACCTGTCACTGGGTGCCTGCAAGGCGATCACCTCGCTGATGTATGCCCGGCGCAAGGCGTGGCCCCTCGAGGGAATCAGCGTCAAGGTGCACCGAGATGACAGCCAGGAGCGCCAGGGCACCTATCGGCTCGATGTCGAGATGCAGTTTCATGGCATCATCGACCCCGAGCAGGTCGCTCGGCTCGAGGAGATCAGCCACAAGTGCCCCATCCACCGGCTGATGACCAGCTCCACCGTGGAAGTGAGCACCCGCGCCGTGACCCCGGCCTGATATCCGGGTCATCCATCTAACGCCGGCTGTGCAAGGCGCCGAACCAACCCGGAGAGAGCATGAGCAAGCCCTTTCGCCTCGCCTCGAAGTTTCAGCCCGCCGGCGATCAGCCGGCGGCCATTGATGCTCTGGTAGGAGGTCTTGAGGCGGGGTTGGCCCATCAGACCCTGCTTGGGGTCACGGGATCCGGCAAGACCTTCACCATGGCCAATGTTGTCGAGCGGCTGCAGCGCCCGACCATCGTCATGGCGCCCAACAAGACCCTGGCGGCCCAGCTCTATGGCGAATTCAAGGCCTTCTTTCCTGACAACGCCGTGGAGTACTTCGTCTCCTATTACGACTACTATCAGCCCGAGGCCTACGTACCCTCCTCGGATACCTTTATCGAGAAGGATGCCTCGATCAACGACCATATCGAGCAGATGCGGCTCTCCGCCACCAAGGCCCTGCTCGAGCGTCGTGATGCATTGATCGTGGTCTCGGTATCGGCGATCTACGGCCTGGGCGACCCCGACCAGTATCTCAAGATGCGCCTGCACTTCACCCGAGGTGAGCTGATCGATCAGCGCAAGTTCCTGCGTCGCCTGGCCGAGCTGCAATACACGCGCAACGACCTCGATTTCAAGCGCGGTACCTATCGAGTGCGCGGCGACGTTATCGATGTCTTTCCGGCAGATGCCGAGGATGAGGCGGTGCGCGTCGAGCTGTTCGACGACGAGATCGATTCGATTCGTCTCTTCGACCCGCTGACCGGCGAGGTGCGTGGCCAGCTGCCACGCATGACCATCTACCCCAAGTCCCATTATGTGACGCCCAGAGAGACCATCCTGGGGGCCATCGACCAGATCAAGGCCGAGCTCGCCGAGCGCCTCGAGTGGCTGAGAAAGCATGAGCGACTGGTGGAGGCCCAGCGCCTGGAGCAGCGTACCCTGTACGACATCGAGATGATGCTGGAGCTCGGCTACTGCAATGGCATCGAGAACTACTCCCGCTATCTGTCGGGCCGCAATCCCGGGGAGCCGCCGCCCACCTTCTTCGACTATCTTCCCGATGACTCTCTGCTGCTTATTGATGAGAGTCACGTCAGCGTTCCCCAGGTCGGGGGCATGTACAAGGGCGATCGCTCGCGCAAGGAGACCCTGGTGGAGTACGGCTTTCGCCTGCCCTCCGCCCTCGACAACCGCCCCATGAAGTTCGAGGAGTGGGAGGCCATCTCGCCCCAGACCATCTTCGTGTCGGCGACACCGGGCCCCTATGAGGCCGAGCACGCCGGGAGTGTCGTTGAGCAGGTGGTGCGCCCCACCGGCCTGCTCGACCCCGAGCTGGAGGTGCGCCCGGCCACTACCCAGGTGGACGACCTGCTTTCCGAGATCCAACTGCGTGCCGCCGCCGGCGAGAGGGTGCTGGTCACGACCCTGACCAAGCGCATGGCCGAGGATCTCACCGAGTACTTGGATGAACATGGCGTGCGCGTGCGCTACCTGCACTCGGATATCGATACCGTGGAGCGGGTGGAGATCATTCGCGACCTGCGCCTGGGCAAGTTCGACGTGCTGGTCGGTATCAACCTGTTGCGCGAGGGCCTGGACATTCCGGAGGTCTCCCTGGTGGCGATCCTGGATGCCGACAAGGAGGGGTTCCTGCGCAACGAACGGTCGCTGATCCAGACCATCGGGCGGGCGGCACGCAACGCCAATGGTCGCGCCATTCTTTACGCTGACAGGGTCACCGACTCCATGCGTCGCGCCATGCAGGAAACGGAGCGGCGTCGTGCCAAGCAGATCGCCTTCAACGAGGAGCACGGGATTACGCCCCAAACGGTGACCCGCTCGGTGGCGGATATTCTCGAGGCGGCCCAGACTCCCGGCAAGAAGGGCAAGGGACGTCGCGGTGAGCGCAAGGTTGCCGAATCGGCGGCCGTGTATGATCCCGCCGAGCTCTCGCCACAGGAGTTGTTGCGTGAACTGACGCGGGTGGAGGATGCGATGTTCGAGGCCGCTCAGAACCTCGAGTTCGAGGAGGCCGCGCGTCTGCGCGACCGTCTGAATGATCTGAAGGAGCGCCAGCTCGCCCTGGGCTAGGGCACCAGAGCAGTGCCCGGCTCCCCCCCAAGCGATGGGCTGGAAGCTAGGGGGATTTTCAGATTTATACCGTTATCTGAGCTTGGTATAAATAGATAATTGCCTGATGTGCCGGTAATGTCGGCAGGGGGTGGGGTAGGGTATAATGCTCGCGTTTCAGCCCGCTTACCGGCAGTGATATAGCGCCGGGGTGCGGGCATGCCGACAAGCCGAGGAGCTTCTTGCCCATGACCGTGATTCGTCAGGATGACCTGATCCAGAGCGTTGCCGATGCGCTGCAGTATATCTCCTACTACCACCCCAAGGATTTCATCGATGCCATGGCCCAGGCCTATGAGCGCGAGGAGAATCCTGCGGCCAAGGATGCCATCGCCCAGATCCTGATCAACTCGCGCATGTGCGCCATGGGACACCGTCCTATCTGCCAGGACACCGGCATCGTCACCGTCTTCCTGCATGTGGGCATGAATGTTCGCTGGGAAGCCGAGATGAGCCTCGATGACATGGTCAACGAGGGCGTCCGTCGCGCCTACCAGCTCCCCGATAACGTGCTGCGCGCCTCGGTCCTGGCCGATCCTGACGGCACCCGCCGAAATACCGGCGACAACACGCCGGCGATCATTCATCACAAGATTGTGCCGGGGGATCGCGTCGAGGTGCATGTGGCCGCCAAGGGCGGGGGTAGCGAAGCGAAGTCCAAGTTCGCCATGCTCAACCCGTCCGACAGTGTGGTCGACTGGGTCATGGAGCAGCTGCCCAAGATGGGGGCAGGGTGGTGCCCACCGGGAATGCTCGGCATTGGCATCGGCGGCACCGCGGAGAAGGCGATGGAGATTGCCAAGGAGGCGCTTCTCGACCCCATCGATATCCAGGAGTTGCAGGCCCGTGGTGCCGCCAACCGTGCCGAGGAGCTACGCCTTGAGCTGTTCGACCGCGTCAATCGGAGTGGCATCGGCGCCCAGGGGCTGGGTGGCCTGACCACGGTGCTGGACATCAAGGTCAAGGATTACCCCACCCACGCGGCTAACAAGCCGGTGGCCATCATTCCCAACTGCGCCGCGACTCGCCACGCCCACTTCAGCCTGGATGGCAGCGGTCCGGCCTCACTGCCGGCGCCGAAGCTAGAGGACTGGCCCGAGGTCACGCGGGAGGCAGGGGATAACGTCAGGCGTGTCGACCTCGACAACATCACACCGGAAGAAGTGCAGACCTGGCAGCCGGGTGACACCCTGCTGCTAAACGGCAAGCTGCTCACCGGTCGTGACGCGGCACACAAGCGCATGGTCGACATGATCGCCAAGGGTGAGCCACTGCCCGTGGACATGAAGGGTCGCTTCATCTACTACGTTGGGCCGGTGGATCCGGTTGGCGACGAGGTGGTGGGACCGGCCGGCCCCACCACCGCCACCCGCATGGACAAGTTCACACGCACCATGCTCGAGGAGACCGGCCTGATGGGCATGGTCGGCAAGGCCGAACGCGGTGAAGCCGCCATCGAGGCCATCCGCGACAACAAGGCGGTCTACCTGATGGCAGTGGGGGGCTCCGCCTATCTGGTGGCTCAAGCGATCAAGAAGGCTCGCGTGGTGGGTTTCGAGGACCTTGGCATGGAGGCCATCTATGAGTTCGAGGTGGAGGACATGCCGGTGACCGTCGCGGTCGACAGCCAGGGCACCTCGGTCCATCAGACGGGGCCCGCCAAGTGGAAGGAGATCATCGCCGAGCGCGCCTGAGGCCTGACGATGGATCCTGGCGGCCCTGCCTCTTGGCGGGGCCGCCGTCGTTTGGGTATGCTGACCCCCCACAAGGTGTTGCGGGAATCTCCCTCGCGAAGGCGTGGGCTCGCGCCATCACAGCCGGCGCAGCCGGCGACGAGTGTTTCTTTTGCAGGGAGAGTTCATGACGTCCTGGCTGTTCGGGCTGGTAATCTTCACCTTTCACATGGCAGGTATCGTCTCGGCGATACTGGCACTGCTCTCCAGCCGCACCTCCCAGGGCGCCATCGCCTGGATCCTCTCGCTTATCACGCTTCCCTACCTGGCAGTACCCGCCTACTGGATCTTCGGCCAACCGCGCTTCTACGGTTATGTCACCGCCCGGGGGGAGCGCGACAGCGTGTTGCGTCATGTTCTGGCACGCTACCGTTCGCATGTCGATCCCTATCTGACCGATACTCCGGATCCCGATGTACGTGCCGTGGAACAGCTGGCCCAGATGCCGCTGACCAGTGGCAATCGCGCCGAGCTTCTGGTCGATGGTCAAGCGACGTTCGACAGCCTGTTCGCCGGTATCGATAGGGCCGAGGAGTACGTGCTGGTGCAGTTCTTCATCGTGCGCAACGATGCCTTGGGTTTGCGGCTCAAGGAGTGCCTGCGGCGCGCCGTGGAACGTGGCGTTCGGGTCTATTTTCTGTACGACAAGATAGGTAGCCACAAGCTGAATGAGGGCTATCTGCGTGATCTAGCCGAGGCGGGGATCGAAGTCTACGCCTTTCGCTCATCGCGTGGCCTTCGTCATCGATTCCAGATCAACTTCCGCAACCACCGCAAGGTCGTGGTGGTGGATGGAAAGGAGGGCTGGGTCGGCGGTTTCAATGTCGGCATCGAATACCTGGGGCAGCATCCACGACACGGTCCATGGCGTGACACCCATCTCAAGCTTACCGGCCCCAGCGTGCTGGGACTGCAGGAGGCGTTCTGGGAGGACTGGCACTGGGCGACCGGTGAACTGATCAATCTCTCCTGGATACCGACCACCATCTGCGAGGAGTGCCATGATGTGGTGATCGTGCCCTCGGGGCCGGCGGATACGCAAGATACCGCTAGCTTGTTGGTCCAGCACGCCATCCACAGCGCAAGAGAGCGCTTCTGGGTCACCAGTCCCTACTTCGTGCCCGACCAGAGCGTGCAGGACGCCCTGCGCCTGGCGGCCATGCGCGGTGTGGACGTTCGAATCATGATCCCCGAACGCCCCGACCATCTGCTGGTGTTCCTGTCAGCCTTCTCCTTTCTGCCAGACATGCTGCGTGCCGGCGTCAGGGTCTATCGCTATCAGCCCGGCTTCCTGCATCAGAAGGTGATGCTGATCGATCAGGCGGCGGCCAGCGTCGGCACGGTTAACCTCGACAACCGCTCTTTCCGGCTCAACTTCGAGATCACGGCCTTCCTTCCGGATCGCCAGTTTGCCGCCCAGGTTGAGCGGATGCTCGAGGAGGATTTCAGTCACTGCCGGGAGATCAGCGTCGAGGAAGTCACGTCGCGGCCGTTATGGCGCAAGCTGATGTCCAGGGCCGCCTACCTGATGGCGCCAATTCAGTGATATATTAATTACTTGCGGTGATCGGCAAGCCCGGTCGTTACCCTCATCATGAATCGGGAGTCACGGTGAACCTCGAGACCAAATGGCTAGAGGACTTCGTTGCCCTGGCTAATACACGCAGTTTTTCCGCTTCGGCTCGCCAGCGTCATGTGACTCAGCCCGCCTTCAGTCGCCGTATTCGCTCCCTGGAGCAGGCAGTCGGGGCCACGCTGGTCGACCGTTCCACCACGCCGGTCGGATTGACGCCAGAAGGGCAGCTTTTCCTGATCACGGCACGCAACCTGGTCGAGCAGCTCAACGAAAGCCTGGGGCATCTGCGAGGCCTTGCCATGGCCAACGAGGCCCTGGACATCGTTGCCGCCCACTCCCTGGCATTGAGCTTCTTCCCGCCATGGATATCGCGCCTGCAGCAGGGTATCGGCGAGCTTCCCACGCGCCTGGTGGCCATGAACGTGGGGGAGGCCATCCATGTGCTGCGCGAAGGCAACTGTGATCTGATGCTGGCCTATCACGACTCCCACGCCACCATGCAGCTGGACTCCGAGGTGTTCCCCTCGTTCTCCATCGGCCAGGTCAAGATGGCACCGGTCTGTCTGCCGGATGAGGATGGTGAACCGCGCTTTCCCCTACAGGCGGAGGAGCCGGTCCCCTATCTCGCCTACACCCAGGGCGCCTTCCTGGGGCGCAGCGTGCGCATGTTGCTCAAGAACGACCCACTGCGCCTGCGCCTGCGCACCGTCTACGAGACCGCCATGGCGGAAGGACTCAAGGGCATGGTGATGCAGGGCATGGGGCTGGCCTGGATTCCCGACTTCTGTATTCGCGAAGAGCTGAGAGATGGGCGGCTGGTTCGGGCCGGCGACGAAAAGTGGGATATCCCGCTGGAAATACGCCTTTACCGCTGCTCTCTGGTGCACAAGCCCGGCGTCGAAAAACTCTGGAAGCAGATGCAGAAACTGCCGCGCGACTTTCTTCAGGGCTGACTGCAACAGGGTTCTATCTACAACAGGGTACGATTCTTCGATTCTTTCACGGCTCACGGCATGCCGAAATCGGCAGGCAGGCCCAGGAAGTCCTGAATGATGAAGAAGTGGTCCTCGAACAGGCTCTCCGGGTCGAGGTCGGCCAGCGCCACCCAGCGTGCGTGATCGCCACCCTGTACCGGCTTGAGACGGGGTAGCTGCTGTTCGGGGCGCAGGGCGAAGTAGAAGGCCTCGGCCAGTGTTCGCCCACGCCAGCTGCGATGCGGCTCATCGAACAGGCGCTGGCCCCGCAACGACCCCTTGAGTACCGGCTCCGGCACCTTGAGGCGCACCCGCTCGCGCAGCTCCCGCAGGCACGCGTCCAGCAGACGCTCATGAGGGTTGATGAAGCCTCCCGGCAGGGCGTAGAGCCCCTTGCCGGGCGCCGCGGTGCGCCTGACCAGCAGCACATGCCCCGACTGCACGACCACCGCGTTGACGGTAACGAAGATGGGCGGGTAGGGCGCCTGGGCCCAGGCGCTGCGATACTGATCGAGCAGCACCTGCTCCTCGATCAGCTGACGGTAGTCATTACCGGCGCAGAAGTCGTGGAGGGTGTCGATGACCCCGGGCGGCAGATCGTGGAAGGCGCCGGTGCTGAGGTAGTCACCGGCCGACGGGCTGGAGTGGAATAGCCGCTCACGAATCTGGCTGGCGGAGATTCCCTCTACCAGCGCCACGCTCACCGACTCCCATTGAGGAAACAGCGCCAGATAGTAGCTCGACTGGCCGCGGCTGGCCCCGATCAGCCCGATACGCGGCAGGCGCGCTCCTTGGGGACTGGCAATATCACGCACCTTGCGCTGTACATCACGCACCCAGACATCATTGTTATAGAGGGCGTCGAGCAGTGGCACCACGGCCAGCCGCTCATTCTCCTCGGCATCGAAGGCACTGCGTAGCATGGCGCTGCGCTCGTCGAAGCGCCACGGGTTGCGAAGCGAGCGCGCCTGCCAGGCCGACCCCACCATCACGATGACCTGCCTGGCACGCTTCAGGGCCTCATGGATGACCGCGAGATGTCCAAGGTGAGGCGGCTGGAACCGGCCGATAAAGACCAGGCAGTCAAAATCGGGGCGATCGGAATTGGCGTCCGTGCAAGGGGTCATGGCAGGCCTGTGATGGAGTTACCCGGCCATTATGTTAGCCACCCCGATGGCTTGCAATGTACCGGGCGCGGGCGAGACGTACGGGGTGGGGTTCGGCTATCCTGTGACGACATCACAGGGAAGCAAGGAAGTTCGATGTTCGAAGCGAGAAAGCTGTCGCCCGCCCGGCTCAAGGCCGAGACGCTCTTCTGGTGGCGAGTGATGCAGGGGGCGGTCCAGCTATGGCTGGAACGCAATGCCTTCAGCTACGCGGGTTCACTGGCCTTCTACACGCTATTCTCCCTGGCGCCCACCATCATCATCGCGGTCACCGTGATTGGCCTGGTGCTTGGCGAGGAGGCGGCTCATGGCCAGATGGTCGCTCAGCTGCAGGGCACCATGGGGCATGATGCCGCCGCGGCCATCGAGGCCGCCGTCGCCCAGTCGCGTATCGAGGAATCGGGGCTGATGCCCAGCCTGCTGGGGGTAGGAGCCCTGCTGGTGGGTGCCACCACCGTGTTTGCCCAGATGCAGTTCTCGCTGAACACCATCTGGGGGGTGACCGCGCGCCCCAGCGCCAATAGTGCACTGATCTTTATCAAGAACCGCCTCCTGTCGTTGGCAGTGGTGGTCTCCATCGGCTTCATCCTGCTGGTATCGCTGGTCCTCGGTGTGATGCTGCGCGCCACCCTGCAGGCCGCCGACACACTGCTGCCCTATGTGGGAGCGCTGACCACCGGGGCCGAATTCCTGGTCTCACTGGTGATCATTTCGCTGCTGTTCGCGACTATCTTCAAGGTCCTTCCCGATGTGGTGCTTGGCTGGCGAGACGTCATGGTAGGAGCCGTGGTCACGGCGCTGCTGTTTGCGGTAGGCCGGTCGATGATCGCCCTCTACCTCTCGCACACGGCTACCGCCTCCACCTATGGGGCGGCAGGGTCGGTGGTGATGATCCTGCTCTGGGTCTATTATTCTTCTCTAATACTTTTGTTCGGGGCGGCCTTTACCCGCTGCCACCTTATCGCGAGAGGCAGGCCCCTGGTGCCCCGGGTCACCGCCGTGGAGGTCAAGCGCGAGTTGCTGGAGCGTGATCTTGGCGGCTGACCGCGATGGGCTCCGGCTGGTGGAGAAGACATCATAGATGTATCGACAAGGAGCGCGTCATGGAGACGACCTGCGTGAAGGCCCTGGTGACCGGCAAGGTTCAGGGCGTCTGGTATCGCCGTGCCACCCAGGAGCAGGCGCTGCAGCAGGGCCTGACCGGCCATGCGATCAATCTGCCTGACGGCCGGGTGGAGGTGCTGCTTTGCGGCCGACCCGCAGCGGTCCGGGAGGTCGGTGAATGGCTCTGGAGGGGCCCGGAGCATGCCCGGGTCACCCATGTGGAGTTCAATGTTGTCGAGACGCATGCCCCGGATGACTTTCGCACCGGTTAGGTGGGAGATTGACGGCTCAGGCAAGCACCTCGGCGATCCAGTCGCTGACGGTCTGTCCCTCGACCCCGAGGCACACATCCACCAGCGGAGTGCGCGACCAGCGATCCTCGATAAAGTCACGTCCCTCGGGTGCGAAGAGTGTCTGGCCCTCGGCGTCCCCCTCGGTCACCACCGAGAGGTGGCCCCGTGAGGTGGTGAACAGCTCCGGGCGCAGCAGCCAGGCCAGGGCGCAGCTGTCGTGGGGGCAGCAACCGTCGATGCCCAGAGCCGACTGATAGAAGTCACGGTAGAAGGCGTAACTGCCTGCCAGCACCCGGCCGAGCTCGCCCTGGCCGCCCTCGATCCGCGCCATATGGGCTGGCGTCAGCACGCAGCGATGGGTGACATCCAGACCCACCAGGGTCAACGGCCAGCCAGCGGTAAGCACCCGCGCCGCTGCATCCGGATCGTTGAACATGTTGGCTTCGGCCACAGGGGTCACGTTTCCCCCTTCACGGATGGAGCCCCCCATGACAACCACACCCTTCACCTTGTCGACAAGTGTCGGGTCTAGCTGTAGCGCCGCCGCCAGATTGCCCAAGGGGCCAACGGCGACCAGGGTCACCTCTCCGGGGCGCTCATTCACCGTATCGACGATGAACTGCGCGGCACACCGACTCTCCGCTCGACCGCTTACCGTCGGCAGCGTGATATTGCCCAGGCCATTGGCGCCATGAATATGGGCGGGAGGGGCGTGGCGCGGCTTGATCAATGGTGCCGCGGCGCCCTGGGCCACGGGAATCTTGCGCCCGGCCAGCTCGGCGAGCAGCAGGGCGTTGTGGGTGGCGGTCTCGACATCCACGTTGCCGTAGGTGGTCGTCATGCCAAGCAGGTCGACCTCCGGGTGGCGCAGGGCAATGGCGATGGCCTGGGCATCGTCCACGCCCGGGTCCGTATCAAAGATGATGGAGTGGGTCACATTACTCTCCGGGTTACGGGGTTTGAGGGTCGACGGGAGCATCGGGGGAGATCGGGGCCTGCAGGGCGCGCTGGACTTCATCGAGGGTGGGGATGCTCTCTGCAGCGCCGGACCGCTGCACCCCAAGAGCCGCGGCGGTAGCGGCATGACGCAGGCAGTCGTCGACCGACCTGCCAGCCTGAAGTGCCGCCAGGTAGTAGCCGATAAAGGTGTCGCCGGCCGCAGTGGTGTCGACGGCCACGACCGGTAGCGCCGGCTGATGTCGGCAGATGCCGTGCTGCTGGTGCCAGGCGCCTTCTCCCCCCAGGGTCAGTACTATCTCGGTCTCGGGTAGTCGCTGTGCCAGAGCGTCGAGCAGCTCCTGGGCACGGCTCTCCACGGAGAGCCCGACAAGCAGGGCGGCCTCCGTGCGGTTGACGAAGAGCAGTGAGCACAGATGAAGCGGGAGCCGAGCCACATTGTCATCCATGGGCGCCGGGTTGAAGGCTACCTTCAGCCCATGTTCGACGGCCAGTGGGATCAGCGTCTCGAGCCCGCTGCATTCGTTCTGCAGCAGCAGCCAGTCGCCCGACTGGGTGGTGGCAACGAGCTCTGCCAGCTCCTGCTGGGTGGTGCCATGGTTGGCCCCCGGGAACAGGATGATGGCGTTTTCTCCCTGGTCATCGACCTGGATGATGGCGTGGCCACTGGGGCCATCGAGCAGCGTCACTCTCTCGACGTCGACCCCCGCCCGGGACAGGGTGTCACGAGCCCAGGCATCCTGCTGGCCCAGGCGACCCCAGTGGCTGATGGATCCGGCGGCCCGGGCCATGGCCAGCGACTGGTTGGCGCCCTTGCCACCCAGCCCTACGCTGTAGTCATGGCTCGCCAGTGTCTCTCCCGGTGCCACCAGGTGGGGCACACGGTAGACATGATCAAGGTTGATGGAACCGTAGTTATAGCAGAGGAACCGAGGGGCGCTGCCGACCCTGGCCTCGGCCTGAGGGTTGTCGAGCCGCTGCATGATCACTGCCCCCGCTTCCAGTCACTCAGGTTATTGGCCGTCAGTGTCACCACATTCTGGCGTGCCTCGGGGGTGATCCAGGCATTGTGGGGCGTGACGATCAGGTTGAGCGGTTCATTCAAGGCATCGAGCAGCGGGTGGCCATCTCGGGGAGGCTCCTCGGGGAGCACATCGACCGCCAGTCCACCGAGGCGACCCTCGCGAAGGGCCGTCAGAGCCGCGACCTCGTCGATGATGCCGCCCCTGGCACAGTTGATCAGCAGGGCGCCGGGCTTGATCCTGGCCAGCAGGTCGCCACCCACCAGGTGGTGGGTCGCTTCATTGAGAGGGCAGTGCAGACTGATGGCGTCGACCTCCGGGGCCAGATCGGCGAGGCCGGGACGCTGATCCTGAGCCTCGTTGCCGGGCCTGGCGGTGAAGGTCACCCGCATGCCCAGGGCCTCGGCCAGCTGGGCCACGCGGCCACCCAGCTCCCCTTGCCCGACAATCGCCAGATGCTTCCCTTCGAGCTGCAGGGTGCGATGGTCCATCAGGCAAAAGAAGGGGCTCTCGTTCCAGCGACCCGCCGCCACATCGCGGCCGTAGCGCGGCAGGCGATTGGCCAGGGTCAGCAGCAGCATCAGGGTGTGCTGGGCGACACTGGCGGTGCCGTAACCGGTCACGTTCCTGACCTCTACCCCCAGGCGCCGAGCCGCGGCCATGTCGATATTGTTGGTGCCCGTGGCCAGCACGCAGATCAGTTTCAGGGAGGGCAGTGCCTCCAGTGTCGCGGCATCCAGGACCACCTTGTTGACGATGGCGACCTCGGCGTCTGTCAGCCTGGTCTGGGCCTCGTGGGTGGCGCTGCGCTCGTACACCACCAGCTCGTCGACCTGTTCGTGAAGGGGGGCGAGGTCGATATCGGGACCGAGGCTTGCGGCATCGAGAAGGACGGCTTTCATTACAGGGTTCCTCGTTGGATGAGGGGCGCCTTGCCCGCATAGGTATGAGGCGCGCTATAATAGCGCGCTTTGGCAGGCTTGGAAGACGCCACACTCGGCCCCATATTCATTGGGGTCGGGTCGGGCCCGACCGCGTCCTGAACTGGGTAGTGACGATTTGGAGTGATCAAACCATGCCCATCTACGAATACGAGTGCAAGGGTTGCGGCCATCGCCTCGAAAAGCTTCAGAAGTTGAGCGCCGAGCCGTTGACCGACTGTCCCGCCTGCACGACCTCGGCGCTGACCCGCCTGGTCTCCGCTGCCGGCTTCCGTCTGGCCGGTGACGGCTGGTACGAGACCGACTTCAAGTCCGGCAACAAGAAGAATCTTGCCGATAATGGCGGCGCCTCCTCCGGCGCCACGCCAGACTAGCAGGATGGGGTGGCGGCCCTCAGGCCGCCACCCCCCAGCGGTTCGACCCCGTTACTCGAACACCATTTGACTTACACCACGCAACAGAACAGGACACGACATGCGCAGCCATTATTGCGGCCAGCTCAACGAGACCCTGGTGGACCAGACGGTCACCCTGTGCGGCTGGGTACACCGCCGCCGTGACCACGGGGGCGTGATCTTCCTCGACATGCGCGATCGTGATGGTATCGCCCAGGTCGTGGTCGACCCCGACACCGCCGAGGCCTTCGCCAATGCCGACCGCGCCCGCAGCGAGTTTGTGCTGCGCATCCAGGGCCGTGTGCGGCTGCGCCCCGAGGGCACGCAAAACCCGAACATGCCCACCGGCATGATCGAGGTGCTGGCCAAGCAGGTAGAGGTGCTCAACACCGCGGCCACGCCGCCGTTCCAGCTCGACGAGCACGGCAAGGTCGGTGAGGAGGTGCGTCTCAAGCACCGCTATATCGACCTGCGTCGCCCCGAGATGATCGACAAGCTGCGTCTGCGCTCACGCATCTCTCACAGCGTACGCGCTTACCTCGAGGGGCAGGGCTTCCTCGACATCGAGACCCCGATCCTGACCCGCGCCACCCCCGAGGGTGCCCGTGACTACCTGGTGCCGAGCCGAACCCATGCGGGTAGCTTCTTCGCACTGCCCCAGTCGCCGCAGCTCTTCAAGCAGCTGCTGATGGTGGCGGGCTTCGATCGCTACTACCAGATCGCCAAGTGCTTCCGCGACGAGGACCTGCGCGCCGACCGTCAGCCGGAGTTCACCCAGATCGACCTCGAGGCCTCCTTCGTGGAGGAAGAGGACATCATGGGCATCACCGAGGCGATGATTCGCCAGCTCTTCCAGGACGTACTCAGCGTGGAGCTCCCCGACTTCCCGCGCATGACCTGGCAGGAGGCGATGAACCGCTACGGCTCCGACAAGCCCGATCTGCGCATTCCGCTCGAGCTTACCGACGTCGACGACCTGATGAAGCAGGTCGACTTCAAGGTCTTCTCCGGTCCGGCCAGCGCCGACGACGGTCGTGTGGCCGCCCTGCGGGTGCCGGGTGGGGCCAAGCTGTCCCGCAAGGAGATCGACGAGTATACCAAGTTCGTCGGCATCTACGGCGCCAAGGGCCTGGCCTGGATCAAGGTCAACGAGCGCGCCAAGGGCCTCGAGGGACTGCAGTCGCCCATCGTCAAGTTCATGGAGAACGTGGTCGAGGAGCTGCTCGAGCGGGTAGGTGCAGTGGATGGCGACATCATCTTCTTCGGTGCCGACAAGGCACGCATCGTCAACGAGGCGATCGGCGCGCTGCGGGTCAAGCTGGGTGAGGATCTCGACCTCTATACCCAGGAGTGGTCGCCGCTGTGGGTGGTGGATTTCCCCATGTTCGAGGCCGACGACAATGGCCGCCTGAGCCCGCTGCACCACCCCTTCACCTCGCCGGCCTGCAGCCCCGAGGAACTCAAGGAGAACCCCGCCGGGGCGCTCTCGCGGGCCTATGACATGGTGCTCAACGGCACCGAGCTGGGTGGCGGCTCCATTCGTATCCATGATCAGGCGATGCAGCGCCAGGTATTCGAGATCCTCGGCATCGGCGAAGAGGAGGCTCGCGAGAAGTTCGGCTTCCTGCTCGACGCCCTCCAGTACGGCGCCCCCCCCCACGGCGGCCTGGCCTTCGGGCTCGACCGACTGGTGATGCTGATGACCGGCGGACGCACCATCCGCGAGGTGATCGCCTTCCCCAAGACCCAGAGCGCGGCCTGCCTGATGACCGACGCCCCGGGCGAGGTCAGTGGCGACCAGCTCAAGGAGCTCAATATCCGCCTGCGGCAGAAGGCGAGGGCGGAGACCGCCGGCGAGTAACGGCGACTCCGACCCGAAGTGATCACACCGGCGCCCGAGGGGCGCCGGTGTCATGTTGAAGCTAAGGAGAAGAGAATGGCTGGGCACAGCAAGTGGTCCAACATCAAGCATCGCAAGGCGGCTCAAGACGCCAAGCGCGGCAAGATCTTCAATAAGCTGATTCGTGAACTGACCGTGGCCGCGCGCCAGGGTGGCCCGGACCCGGCGGATAACCCGCGTCTGCGCGCCGCCGTCGACAAGGCACTCTCCAGCAATATGGCCAAGGACACCGTGCAGCGCGCCATCGATCGTGGCGCCGGCAATGTCGACGGCGACGCCATGGAGGAGTGCATCTACGAAGGCTATGGGCCGGAGGGGGTGGCGGTGATGGTCGAGTGCCTCACCGATAACCGCAACCGGACCGTCTCCGAGGTGCGACACACCTTCAACAAGAGTGGTGGCAACCTCGGCACCAGCGGCTCGGTGGCCTTCATGTTTCACAAGCAGGGGCGCCTGGCGCTCCCCGCTGGCCTCTCGGAAGAGGCAGTAATCGAGGCCACCCTGGAGGCCGAACCCGAGGATATCGTGACCCTGGAGGACGACAGCCTGGAGGTAGTCACCAGTCCCGATGCGTACCATGAAGTCAAGGAGGCGCTGATCGAGGCAGGGATAACGCCGGAACGCAGTGAGCTGGGGCTGTTCCCGGAGACGACCACGCCCATCGCCGACGAGGAGTTGGCTCGCAAGGTGATCCGGCTGATCGATATGCTCGAGGACCTGGATGACGTCCAGAATGTCACCACCAACGCGGAGTTTGACGATGCCGTGCTCGATGCCATCGACTGAGGCCGACTCATGCTGATACTCGGCATCGATCCCGGCTCACGCATCACCGGCTATGGTGTGCTGGATGTGGCGAGCGCCACGCCGCGTTATGTGGCCAGTGGCTGCATTCGCATTCGTGCCGACGAACTGGCCCAGAAGCTCGCCCAGGTCTATGCCGGCGTTGCCGAATTGATCGCCGTACACCGTCCTGTCGAGTTCGCCATCGAACAGGTAGTGATGTCAAAGAATGCCGACTCCGCCCTGAAGCTGGGCCAGGCACGAGGCACCGCCATCGTGTGTGCCGCCAACCACGGGTTGGCGGTGAGCGAATATGGGCCGCGCCAGATCAAGCAGGCGGTCACCGGGTCGGGGCGCGCCGACAAGCTCCAGGTCCAGCATATGGTCACCGCCATACTGGGGCTCTCCGCGACGCCCCAGGCCGATGCCGCGGATGCCCTGGCCATCGCCTTGACCCACGCCCATGCGCGTCGGGGCCTGTTGACCAGCGGTAGCTTCGGAGGTCATCGCAGCCGGCGCAAGGGCGCTTCCTGGCGGGATTTTCGCCCCTGACACTGTCGCTATATGGCGACGTCACTGATGTTCTCGAACGCCGTTCTGCTGGACTGGTCAGCCCTGTGACCGACCAGTATAGTGGCGGCATCGACGGCCTCTGCCGTCTTCCCTGATGCAAGGATACGACTTTCGATGATCGGACGCCTGCGAGGTACGCTTCTCGATAAACAGCCCCCCTGGTTGGTGGTAGATGTGGCCGGCGTCGGCTATGAGCTGGAAGCGTCCATGACCACACTGGTGGCGCTGCCGGCCGCCGGCGAAACGATATCTCTCTACACGCATCTCACCGTCCGGGATGATGCTCACCTGCTGTATGGCTTTCTGCGCGAGCAGGAGCGCACCATGTTCCGCGCCCTGATCAAGGTCAACGGGGTGGGGCCCAAGCTGGCATTGGCGATTCTCTCGGGCATGGACGAGGGCGCCTTTCGGCGCTGTGTTCTGGATGATGACATCAAGTCCCTGACGCGACTCCCCGGGGTCGGCAAGAAGACCGCCGAGCGGTTGATCATCGAGATGCGCGACCGTTTCCCTCATTGGGAGGCCCCCGAGGCTGCCCTGTTGGACGGGGGGGAGGGCGAGCCCCCCGCGGGTTCGCCAAGGGACACGCTGGCCGACGCCGAAGCGGCGCTGGTCAGCCTCGGCTACAAGCCGACCGAGGCGTCCAGGATGCTCGCCGGCCTGGAGGGCGAGCCCTCCACCGAAGCCATGATCAAGGCGGCCCTCAGCCGCCGGATGGCGGGGTAGCGTCATGCTGGAGAGCGACCGCCTGATCGCCGCCGACGTCCGCGAAGGAGAAGAGCCCGTCGACCGCGCCATCCGCCCCAAGCGGCTGACCGACTACATCGGTCAGCCCCGGGTACGCGAACAGCTCGATATCTTTATCGGAGCGGCTCGCGGGCGCAGCGAGAGTCTCGACCATACCCTGATCTTCGGCCCCCCGGGGCTCGGCAAGACGACGCTGGCCAATATCATCGCCGAAGAGATGGAGGTCGGGCTCAAGTCGACCTCCGGACCGGTGCTGGAGCGCGCAGGCGACCTTGCCGCCATGCTCACCAACCTCGAGCCCGGTGATGTGTTGTTTATCGACGAGATCCATCGGCTCTCGGCGGTGGTGGAAGAGATTCTCTATCCCGCCATGGAGGACTTCCAGCTCGATATCGTGATCGGAGAGGGGCCGGCGGCGCGCTCCATCAAGCTCGACCTGCCTCCCTTCACCCTGGTTGGCGCCACCACCCGAGCGGGGCTTCTCACCTCACCGCTGCGCGACCGCTTTGGCATCGTTCAGAGGCTTGAGTTCTATGCCATCGAGGAACTCACCGAGATCGTGGCCCGCTCGGCTCGTCTGATGGGGGTCGATGCCGATCCGGAGGGTGCCCTCGAGGTGGCACGTCGTTCCCGCGGCACGCCGCGTATCGCCAATCGGCTGCTGCGTCGAGTGCGTGACTATGCCGAGGTTCGCGGCAATGGCCATATCGATGCCGCCATCGCCGATCGTGCCCTGGACATGCTTCACGTGGACCAGCATGGCCTCGACCATATGGATCGCCGCCTGCTGGTCGCGATGATCGAGAAGTTCGATGGGGGGCCGGTGGGGGTGGACTCCCTGGCCGCTGCCATCGGCGAGGAGCGAGACACCATCGAGGACGTGATCGAGCCCTACCTGATCCAGCAGGGGCTGATGATGCGCACCGCCCGAGGCCGCGTCGTTACCCGTCAGGCCTGGCAGCATTTCGGCCTGGCCCCTTCGGCGAGTGCCGAGGATGCGGCGGGGGAGACGCGGCCATGAGCGGGTTTCGCTTCCCGGTAAGGGTCTATATCGAGGATACCGATGCCGGCGGTATCGTCTACTACGTCAATTACCTCAAGTACATGGAGCGGGCGCGCAGCGAATGGCTGCGCGCCCGGGGCATCACTCAGCGCGAGCTGTTCGAGAGCGGCGTGCAGCTGGTGGTCCACCGTCTCGAGTGCCGCTACCTCTCGTCTGCCAGGCTGGATGACGCCCTCGAGGTGAGTGCCGATGTGCTGTCCGCAGGACGTGTTCGGCTGCAGTTCGAGCAGCAGGTGACCCGCCACGGGGAACCTCTGTGCGAAGCCCGGGTCGACATCGCCTGTATCGATGCCAGACGCCACAGGCCGACACCCTGGCCGGCCCCGCTCGCCGAGCTGCTGCATCCCACTTCTGCTCAATACCAAGCCTGACGAGGATTCCCGTGAACGACGCCATGTCCATCCCCCATCTGATCATGAACGCCAGCACCGTGGTGCAGCTGGTCATGCTGCTGCTTACGGTGGGCTCGATCCTGTCGTGGGTCGTGATCTTCCAGCGCACCTTCATGATGCGACGCGCCCGCAAGGCCCATCGTGGCTTCGAGGATCGCTTCTGGTCCGGAGTTGACCTCAACGAGCTCTATCGCGAGGTGCCCCCGGAGCAGGAGACCCAGGGCGCCGAGCATATCTTTCGCGCCGGCTTTCGCGAGTTCAACCGCCTGATGCCCAAGACCCGCAGCCCCCAGGCGATCCTCGACGGCGTCCAGCGCAGCATGCGCGTGGCCTGGTCCCGGGAGGAGGAGCGACTCAACCTGCACCTGGTGTTCCTCGCCACCGTGGCCTCGGCCAGTCCCTATATCGGCCTGTTCGGCACGGTATGGGGCATCATGGGCTCCTTCCAGTCGCTCTCCATGGCCCAACAGGCGACTCTCTCCACCGTCGCCCCCTGGATTGCCGAAGCGCTGATAGCCACCGCCATGGGCCTGTTTGCCGCCATCCCGGCGGTGGTCTTCTACAACCGCCTCTCCGCCGAATCGGGCCGACTGCTCGGCAAGTACGAGGATTTCGCCGAGGAGTTCCACTCCATCCTGCACCGCAACTTGCAGGGTCGGTCCGACGCCGGCGGCGCCTGAGGGAGTCACGACATGCATGGACCCTTTCATCGCGGGGGAGCCCGCAAGCCCCTCGCCGAGATCAATGTGGTTCCCTTTATCGACGTCATGCTGGTGTTGCTGGTCATCTTCATGATCACCGCGCCGATGCTGACTCAGGGGGTGGACGTCGATCTGCCCCAGGTGGCCTCTGAGCCCATCAATCCTCCGGAGGATAGTGACCCGATCATCGTGTCGGTGGATCGCGAGGGCCAGCACTATCTCTCCATCGGTGGCGAGGAGACCGCCATGCCCCTCGAGGAGCTGGCCGATCGGGTGATCATCCTGCTCGAACGCAAGCCCGGGACCCCGGTGATGGTGCGCGGTGACCGCAACGTCTCCTATGGTCAGGTGGTGACCCTGATGGGCACGCTGCAGACCGCCGGCGTCGGTAGTGTCGGCCTGATCTCCGAGCCGCCGAGTGGGGGGGAGTAAGCTCACCATGGCCAGACGACAGGCTCGGGTAGGCTATGGGGTACCGACGCTGCTGGCGGTAGGGCTGCATGTGCTGGTGTTGCTGTTCAGCGTGATCAGTCTGCCAACCAGGGAGCATGAGCCCAGCGCCTCGTCCATTGTTCAGGCGACCCTGGTCAGTACCGAGACGGTCACCGACCAGGCCCAGCGTGCCGAAGAGGCGCGTCAGCGTGCCCTGGCCAGACAGGCGGCGGAAGAGGCGGCCGCCCAGGAGGAGCAACGCCAGGCGGCGGAAGAGGCGGCCACCCAGGAGGCACAGCGCCAGTCCGACCAGGCCGCCGAGGAGCAGGCGCGTGAAGCCGCGCGCCAGGCCGCCGAAGCCGAAGCGGTACGGCGTGCCGAGGAGGCGGAAGCCGAGACGCGCCGTCTCCAGCAGCAGCGTGACGCCGAGGCAGAGGCACAACGCGAGCGCGAAGCCGAGGCACAGCGCCGTCGTGAGGAGGAGGCCGCCCAACAGCGCGAGGCCGAGGAGCAGGCCCGGCGTGAAGAGGAAGCCGAGGCACAGCGCCGCCGCGAGGAGGAGGCCGCTCGTCAGCGCGAGGCCGAGGAGCAGGCCCGGCGTGAACAGGAAGCCGAGGCACAGCGCCGCCGCGAGGAGGAGGCCGCCCGACAGCGGGAGGCCGAGGAGCAGGCCCGCTTGGCTCGTGAACAGGCCGAGGCCGAGATGCAGCGGTTGATCGAGGGGGCGGACGAACGTGTCGCCAATGCGCAACAGGGGCAGCAGGCCGCCAACGACTTTATTGCCCTGGTACGCCGGGCCGTGGAGCAGGCCTGGCGTATTCCGCCCAATATCTCCTCGGGAGCAACGGCCGAGATCTCGGTGCGACTGGGCCCCTCGGGGGAGCTGTTTGTCGCCGAGGTCTCCCGCTCCAGTGGTGACAGCGCCTTCGATCGATCCGCCGTGCAGGCCGTCGAGGCAGCCGCGCCATTCGCCGAACTGCGACAGTTGCCAGCCGGCGTGCAACGCGATTACCGTCAATTCAATCTGCGCTTCAGACCGGGAGACGTACGCTGATGAAATCCTTGATGACTGCATGGCTGACCGCCGCCCTGCTGATGGTGAGTCAGCTTGCCCAGGCCGACCTGACCATCGAGATCACTCGGGGCAACGAGAGTGCCACGCCCATTGCCGTGGTCCCCTTCGCGGGCACCGAAGGGCTGCCCGAGGATGTGGCTCGGGTGGTTCATGATGATCTCGAACGCAGCGGTTACTTCGACCCGCTGCCGCGTCGTCAGATGATGGATCAGCCGGCCAGTGCCGATGAGGTGCGATACGGTAACTGGAAGGCATTGGATGTTCGCTACCTGGTGGTGGGCAGCGCCACGCAGGAGGGCGAGGGCTATCGGCTGCGCTTCGAGCTGATGGATGTCAGTGGCGAGAAGCGCATGCTCGGTGAGGTGGTCACCGCCAGCGCGGGTGAACTGCGCGGCGCCGGCCACCATATCAGCGACCAGATATTCGAGGCGATCACCGGGATTCGTGGCGCCTTTTCCACTCGCATTGCCTATGTCACCTCCCAGGGAGTCGGTGACAATATGCAGTTCGCGCTCTATGTGGCCGATGCCGATGGACACAACAGCCAGCAGGTGCTGAGTTCCCCGCAACCGATCCTGTCGCCGGCCTGGTCACCGGATGGCCGCAAGCTGGCCTATGTCTCCTTCGAGACCGAGCGGTCGGCGATCTATGTGCAAGACATTGAAACCGGTAAGCGGGCGCGTATCAGCTCCTTCACCGGCATCAATGGGGCGCCGGCCTGGTCACCCGACGGCCGCCGACTGGCGATGTCGCTCTCCAAGGATGGCCAGCCGGAGATCTATGTGATGGACATCGGCTCGCGCAGCCTGCAGCGCATCACCAATGACTCGGCCATCGATACCGAGCCCTCCTGGGGACCGGACGGACGCAGCCTGGTATTTACCTCCGACCGCAGCGGCGGCCCCCAGCTCTATCGCCATGACCTGGCCAGCGGGGAGCAGAAGCGCCTCACCTTCACCGGCAACTACAATGCCCGAGGACGCTTCTCGCCGGACGGCGAGGCGCTGTTCCTGATCCACCGTTCCAGCAACGGTTACCAGGTCGCTCGCCAGGACCTGGGGAGCGGTCGCCTGGTGACGCTCAGCGACTCTCGCTGGGACGAGTCGCCCAGTGTTGCGCCCAACGGGACCATGGTAATCTTCGCCACCCAGCAGGGTAACAGCGGGGTGCTGGGGGCAGTCACCGCGGATGGCCGTGCCTCCTTCCGACTGCCCTCCGCTCAAGGTGATGTGCGCGAGCCCGCGTGGTCACCTTTCATGAACTGATCCTTCAGGAGTATGAAACGATGCAATTCAAGCCCTATGCCCGTTCCCTGGCGGTAGCCCTGTCGCTGGCCCTGGTGGCCGGCTGCTCCAGCACCGGCGGTACCCAGGATGGCGCCATGGACGGAACCCGCGATGGTAGCGGCGTCAGCAGCAGTGGCGTGAGTGATGGCCGCACCAGTGGCTCCGGTTACGGCGGCACGTCGGGTGCGGCCGGGCAGCAGGCGGATGGACGCATTCCGCAGCAGCGTACGGTCTATTTCGAGTTCGACAGCGACCGAATCCGCAGCGAGTTCGAACCGGTCCTGGCCGCCAATGCCCGCTATTTGCGCGAGAATGGCAATGTCCGCGTGGTGCTCCAGGGGCACACCGACGAGCGCGGGACTCGCGAGTACAACATGGCGCTGGGTGAGCGACGCGCTCGCTCCGTGGAGAAGTTTCTCTCCGTGCAGGGCGTTTCTCCCTCCCAGGTCGAGGTCGTCAGCTACGGCGAGGAGCGCCCCGCTGCGCGTGGCCAGAATGAACAGGCCTTCGCCCAGAACCGTCGCGTAGTGTTCGCCTACTGAGGCAACACTTCGACACTAGGGAGACACAGATGGAACACGGTCTGAAGAGGCTGTGCGGTGCGGGAGCCCTGGTGCTCCCGCTCTCCGTAGGGGTTCCTGCACTGGCTCAGCAGCCAGTGGTCGAGGACCTGACCGCGCAAACCAGCACGTTTTACCAGCAGACGGATACCCGTGAGCCCGCGGGTGGCAGCCTGGTGATCTTCAACCAGGTGCAGGAGCACCAGGAAGAGCTTCGCCGACTGCGTGGCCAGGTCGAGGAGTTGCGCCATCAGCTCGAGCAGCTTCGCGGCCAGACCCGCCAGCAGTATATGGATCTGGAGGACCGGCTGTCTTCGGTATCGGCCGGCATAAGTCGGTCATCGCCGGATGAGGAAACCCGTGACGAAGCGCGTGACGAGCGACCCAACAGCGAGTCAGAAAGGCGAGACGCGGAGACCGGCACGGCGTCACCGAATGCCGAGGACTCCGATGTCCAGGCGGCCTACCAGAAGGCCTTCTCCAGCGTACAGGCGCGGGAGTTCGACAGGGCCATCGCCGCCTTCGATAGCTTTGTCGGCAGTTACCCCGAGAGTCGCCTGACCCCCAATGCCCACTATTGGCTGGGTGAGCTACACGCCGCAGAGGGCCGCCTGGAGCCCGCTGAGGCCGCCTTTCGCACCGTTCTTGACGACTATCCGGAGAGCAACAAGGTGCCCGACGCCCTCTACAAGCTGGGGCTGCTCAAGGCCCGCATGGGCCAGCCGGATGCCAGCCGGGAGCTGCTCGAACGGGTCCGTGAGGCGCACCCCGAGAGCACCGCGGCGGGGCTGGCCGACGACTTCCTGCGGCAGTCCGGTAACTGACTCATCGAGGAGACTCCATGACCATCTGCAAGATCGACTATCAGGCACCGAATGGGCTGCTGAATGACCGCGTTATTCTGGTGACCGGTGCCGGTGATGGCATCGGCCGAACCGCGGCGCTGACCTATGCCCGACACGGCGCGACGGTCATTCTGCTGGGACGCACCATCGCCAAGCTGGAGGCGGTCTACGACGAGATCGAGGCCGCCGGTGGCCCGCAGCCGGCGATCTTTCCGCTGAACTTCGAGGGTGCCAGCCTCAAGGACTACCAGGATATGGCCGACACGCTGGACAAGGAGTTCGGTCGCCTGGACGGGATCCTTCACAATGCCGGGCTGCTCGGTCGCATCACGCCCTTCGAGCAGTATAATCCCGAGCTCTGGGATCAGGTCATGCAGGTCAACATCAACGGACCGATCGCAATGACCCAGGCGCTGCTGCCCCTGCTCAAGAGCTCTGCGGATGCCTCGGTGATCTTTACCTCCTCCAGCGTGGGCAGGAAGGGGCGTGCCTACTGGGGCGCCTATGCGGTCTCCAAGTTTGCCACCGAAGGCTTCGTGGAGGTGCTTGCCGATGAGCTGGAGCACCTGGGCTCGGTGCGGGTCAATAGCCTCAACCCCGGCGCGACGCGTACCCAGATGCGCCGTAGTGCCTACCCGGGGGAGGACCCTGACACCCTGCGCACCCCGGAGGAGATCATGCCTACCTATCTATGGTTGATTGGGCCGGATAGCCGTGGGCATAACGGCGAAAAATTCGACGCCCAGCCACCAAAGGCTTAGTCCCACGAATCGCGCACGACTGGTGTCACACGCGACAATGTGCAGCGACAACCCTTGCAGGGCGGGGGGGAGGGCGCTGAGGCGCCATCCCTGGTCGCTACCTCAGCCACTCTTGCTCCTCGTCCCGTACATATCGTCACTATCGAGGGCTCAACTCAGCGCCGCCACCAGCTCCTGGCCGGTCTCAAACCAGAGGTCGGCCGGCCAGCGACGATAGTCGTCACCCTCCTCGATATACCCCCAGCCTACTGCCACGGCGGTCATGCCGGCGGCCCTGGCCGCCTGCATGTCCCGCAGATGGTCACCGATGTACCAGCAGCGTGACGGAGGCGTATCCAGGTGGCGCGCCGCCTCCAGCAATGGCGCCGGGTCGGGCTTCTTGACCGGCAGGTCATCGGCACACAGCAGAGATCCCGGCGTCAGTGCCAGGCTCTCCACCAGGGGGGCGGCATAGGCACGCGGCTTGTTGGTGACGATGCCCCACGGCGCCCCTTCGGCCTCCCAGGCGGTGAGCAGCGGGGCCAGCGGCGCAAAGACCCGGCTCTCGGCAGCCACGGCCTCGCCGTAGGCGGCGAGCAGGAAGCTGCGTGCTTCATCGTGTCCCGGCGCCTCCCGGGCCAGCCCCAGGGCGAGCTCGACCAGGGCGCTGCCACCGTTGGAGACCTGGGCACGGATGACCGGGTAGGGCAGGGCATCGAGGCCATGATGTGCCCGCAGGGCATTGGTGGCCCGCGCCAGATCCGGTGCGGTATCCACCAGGGTGCCGTCGAGATCGAAGAGCAGGGCGGCCGGACGAGAGATCGACATCATGTTTCCTCGCGACGGCAGTGCATCAGATAGTTGACCGAGACATCGGTCGGGTGCAGACGATAACGGCGGCTCAGCGGGTTATAGATCAGCCCGCTCTGCTCGCGGACCTCAAGCCCCGCCTGCCGAGACCAGCGGGCCAGTTCGGCGGGACGAATGAACTTGGCATAGTCATGCGTGCCCCGGGGCAGCATGCGCAGCACATACTCCGCTCCGACCACGGCCAGGGCGAGCGCCTTGGGGTTGCGGTTGAGCGTCGAGAAGAACACCTGCCCGCCGGGCTTGACCAGGGTCGCACAGGCGCGCACCACGGAGCTGGGGTCCGGCACGTGCTCGAGCATCTCCAGGCAGGTCACCACATCGAAGCTTGCCGGCGCCTCCTCGGCCAGGGCCTCGACGCTGACCCGCTGATAGTTGATCTCAAGCCCCTGCTCTTCGGCGTGAAGCCGAGCCACGCCCAGCGGCGCCTCACCCAGGTCGATGCCGATGACATCCGCGCCGCGGTGGGCCATTCCCTCGCTGAGGATGCCCCCGCCGCAGCCCACATCCAGTACCCGTCGCCCGGCCAGACCGGCGCGGGCATCGATGAAGTCCAGGCGCAGCGGATTGATGTCGTGCAACGGCTTGAACTCTCCGGTGCTATCCCACCAGCGCTCCGCCAGGGCCTCGAACTTGGCGATCTCGCCGGGATCCATGTTCTCCGCTTTCGACTGCGTTGCACCCATTCGCTCTCTCCAGGTTGATAAGGGTGTGGTCGGTATCGCAGCGGTGGCAGGCTGCGACGAGTCCGGTATCATGAGCGTCATTCTACCCGTTCCCGGCGGCGACTTCCCCATGGCGCGGCGCCGCAGCGAACGCCACATCGCGACCCTCGACAAGGACTGCCCCATGATTCGCAAGGCTGTGCTTCCCGTAGCCGGTTTCGGCACCCGTTGCCTGCCCGCCTCCAAGGCGATTCCCAAGGAGATGATCACCATCGTCGACCGTCCGGTGATCCAGTATGTGGTCCAGGAGGCCGTCGACGCCGGTATCCGCGATATCGTGCTGGTGACCCATGCCAGCAAGGGGGCGATCGAGAACCACTTCGACAAGCACTTCGAGCTGGAGACGAGCCTCGAGGCCAAGGGCAAGCATGAGCTGCTCGAGGAGCTCAACGCGATTCTCCCCGACGACGTGAATATCATCGCTGTGCGCCAGCCGGAACCGCTGGGTCTGGGGCATGCGGTGCTCTGCGCCCGACCGGTGATCGGTGATGACGCTCCCTTCGCCGTGCTCCTGCCCGACGTGCTGGTAGACGACGAGGGACTGGAGCACAACGATCTCGCCGGCATGCTGGAGGCCTTCGAGTGCCGCGGCCATGCCCAGCTGATGGTCGAGGAGGTTCCTCACGAGATGACTCACAAGTATGGCATCGTCGATACCGGTGGGGAGGCCCCCGCGCCGGGAGCGTCGAGCCCCCTGGTCGGCGTGGTGGAGAAGCCGCCGGTGGAGGAGGCCCCCTCGAACCTGGCCGTGATCGGTCGCTATGTGCTGCCGGGCAGCATCTTCGCACGGCTTGCCGATACCCCGCCCGGCGCCGGAGGAGAGATCCAGCTCACCGACGCCATCGAGTCACTGCGTGCCGATGAGGGGGTCGATGCCTACCGAATGCGGGGCAAGACCTTCGACTGCGGCCACCAGCTCGGTTATCTCGAGGCCACGCTCGCCTATGGCC
The DNA here is from genome assembly GCF_009901955.1 of Halomonas icarae. Taxonomy (GTDB): domain Bacteria; phylum Pseudomonadota; class Gammaproteobacteria; order Pseudomonadales; family Halomonadaceae; genus Halomonas; species Halomonas icarae. Next base: position 1,043,582 of record NZ_WUTS01000001.1, read on the forward strand.
GCCGCCATGCCCGCTTCGGGGAGGGCTTCCGCGAGCTGCTCGACCGCTACGCCGGGGAGGCCTGAGCCATGCGCGTGCTGGTTCACGGTAGTGAGCTATCCGCTGCGACCGCCGCCGCTGCCCTCAGCTGGGTAGGCCACCGAGTCACCTGGCTACCGCATGTCGACCAGCCCTGGTCAACGCTGCGCCGTGCCGACTGGCTGGTCGGCGAGCCGCGGCTGCTCGACCAGCTCGAGAGCGGGCTGGCCGACGGCAGCCTGCGCCTGGCGGAGAGTGCCGAAGAGGCGCTGCAACGCCCTCAGGAGGTAATCTGGCTATCCCTCTCCCCGGAGCAGCGCGGCGAGCTCGACACTCTCTTCATGGCGCTCGATGGCGTCGGCAACCAGCAGCGGTTGCTGGTCAACCACTCGACCTTTCCGGTCGGCGAGACCGAACACCTGGAGGGGCGTATGGGGGCTGGCAGCCACGCCGTGGCGCTGTCGGACATGATCGAGGAGGGGCGCGCCTGGGAGACCTTTACCCGCCCCAGTCGCTGGCTGCTGGGCTGTGATGATGATGGTGCCGAGGCCCGCGTACGCGAGCTGCTGCGTGCCTTCAACCGCCGCCAGGAGGTGGTTCAACGCATGCCCAGGCGTGCCGCCGAGCTGACCAAGCTGGCGATCAACGGCATGCTGGCCACTCGCATCAGCTACATGAACGAGGTGGCGGGCCTGGCCGACAGCCTGGGTGTCGATGTCGAGTTCGTGCGCCAGGGTATGGGGTCCGACTCACGCATCGGCTACGAGTACCTCTACCCGGGGTGTGGCTTCGGTGGGCCCAACTTCTCCCGTGACCTGATGCGCCTGGCCGATGTGCAGTCCGCCAGCGGGCGACGTTCGGCGCTGCTCGAGCAGGTGCTCGATATCAACGAGCACAAGAAGGAGACGCTGTTCCGCAAGCTGTGGGCTCACTTCCACGGCCGACTGGAGGGGCGTTGCGTGGCCATCTGGGGGGCGGCCTTCAAGCCCGGTACCGCGCGTATCGATCACGCCCCGGTGCTGAGCCTGCTGCGGGCGCTATGGGCGCAGGGGGTGCGCGTGCGTCTGCATGATCCGGCGGCCCTGCCGGCGCTGCGACAGGAGGTCGGCGATCACCCGCTGCTGGAGAGCATGGAAGGGGACCCGCTGGAAGCGTGTCATGGAGCCGACGCCCTGATGCTGGTCACCGAGTGGAAGGCCTACTGGAACCCGGACTGGCGTCGACTGGCCGACCTGCTGGAGGAGCGCCTGGTCCTCGATGGCCGCAATATCTATGACCCGGCATGGGTCGCCGCCCAGGGCCTTCACTACCGAGGCATCGGTCGCCGCGCCGATCCCTGAGCCAGCCATCAATGGTTCGCCGCCCCGCCTCCTGAGACAGTCAGCAGGCAGCGGGGGCGCTCAGGCCTGAGAAATTGGCGGCAGCGAAGCGCCAGTTGGCCAGTGCCCAGAAGGCGTCGAGGCCTGCCGCGGTGTCGGTATCCTGGCCGCCGGTCAGATGGTGGACCAGCAGGGGCGTCAGGCCACGGCTCAAGGGCAGATCGTGTACGTCGCCGGCCATCACCTCGAGTCTCTGGGCATCGCGTACCAGCCATACCCAACCACCGGGGGACGCATCGCTGGCGGCGGTGGCAATGGCCTGGCGCAAGCCGGTGATATCACCCCAACGTGCCGCGATGGCCTGGCCGAGGGCATCATCGGGTGCGCCACCCTGCGGCGACAGGGAGTGCCAATGGAAAATAAAGGCCCAGGCCTGGGCTGCCTGCCTGGCGAGCTCACCCTCGGCGCCAAGCAGAATGGCCTCCAGCGAGGCGTTCGCCCAGGGCGTGCCCTCCACCAGCTGGTTGAGTCGGGCCACGCAGGCGCGCTGGGTCTGACTGTGACGCTGGATAACCGTCTCACGGGAGAGGTGAGGTGCCAGGGCCTTGATGTCATAGGGTAGGGCAGGCAGTTCGAAAGGCATCGGGCTTCCTTGGGCGACGAAGGCGGTGACAGGTGCTGCGTTGGCGCCGCCCCGTGTGCCGACGAGCATAAACCCTTTACACTATCGCCGACCCATGGGCGATGCCTCCGGACCTCGCGGCATGATACCAGCTGCCCTACACACAGGCATCCGCCCCAGCCACACAAGGAGTAGAGCATGGCAGAGCGTCCGGAACCGCGCCGCTACACCGGACCGATCGTCCCGGATCCCGAGGCCAGCCTGGCGCCATACCGCCCGCGCTGGCCCGAGCCGCCGCGGATATGGCCGCTGTGGTTGCTGGTTCTGATCCTCGCCGGCGCCCTGGTCGTCATGGGCTGGTTCGGCTGGCAGGAGCACCAGCGCCTGGTATCCCAGAACACCCGACTGAGCGGTGAGCTCTCCAACATCCACGCTCGCTTCGATACCACCATCGGTGAGGGTGATGGCATCGATCGTCTGAAGGAGCGTGTCGAGGCCCTGACACGCCAGGATGAGACCCATGAGCGGCATTTCGACGTGGTCGAGGAGGATATTGCAGCGGGACTCGAGCGGCTGGAGGCTCTCGTCGAGGAGCAGAGAACACGGCTGACACGCATGGGGGAGGCCGCCGCTAACCGAGAGGCGCTGCTTTCGGCCTTTCAGGAGTCGCTCGATGCCCTGGAGCGTGCCGGAGAACAGGGGCGCCGTGCACTGGCCGAGCGCCTGGACCTGGTCAGTGAGAGCCACGATGCCAGCGTCCAGCGGCTCGCCGAGCTCCAGGGCCGAATTGTCGATGCTGCCGACCTCAACAGGGCGCGTGAAGAGCGGGAGGCAGCCGAAAGCCGTCTCGCCGCCGCCCAGGAAGCACAGCTTGCTCGCCTCGAGACGTTGCAGGCGCGCGTGGCAACACTGGCGGATGCGCTTGAAGGTGCCGGCGAGGCGCGGGAAGATAGGCAACAACAACAGGATGCCCTGCGATCACGCCTGGCTGCGCTGGAGACCGATATTGGCGAAATGCGGCGCAGCCAGCTAGCCCTCAGCGCCCGACTCGAGGCACTGCGGCCGTGAGGCTGATACCGTCGCATCCCCGGGAGTCGCAAACGACAAGGCGTAAGGATATGGAGAATCGGTTAGTGCTACGCCTGATCGCGGCGACGCTGATGCTAGGCCTGCTGCCTGCCTCGACGGTGCTGGCCATCGAGGCGCGGGTCGAGGGGCTCAAGGGTGACCCGGCGGCTAACATTCGTCATTACTTGGATGGGCTGGACGAGAGCCAGTACAGCCGAACACGGCTGGAGGGGGAGTCGCGGCGACGTGCCGCCGAGGCGATGCGCGCCTACGGCTATTACGAGCCGAAGATCGAGGCTCGCCTGGCCGAAGGAGAGCCGCCCGAGTATGTCGAGCTGACCATCGACCCGGGCCCAAGAGTACGCATCGAGACCCTCGACTTCCGACTCGAGGGGGATGCCCGGGAGGACCCTCCCTTTCAGAAAGCCATCGATGACTTTCCTCTGGCCGTCGGGGACCCCCTGGTGCATGCCCCTTATGACAGCCTGCGTGGCCGTCTGGCCAACCTCTCTCTGGAACGCGGTTACTTCGAGTGGCGCTATAGCGATCGTCGCATGGAGGTACGCCCCTTCGACGAAAGCGCTCGCCTCTACCTGACCCTGGATAGTGGTCCACGCTACCGTTTCGGCAATGTCAGCATCAGCGGTAGCCATATCGAGCCAGACCGACTACGCCGGCTGCTTCCCTTCACCCCGGGAGCCCCCTACCTGGCCGGTGAGCTGGCCACGTTCAACCAACGGCTCGGGCAGACCGAGTGGTTCCGCTCCGTCACCGTGAGACCGCGGCTGGAGAGTAGCTCTCTGGCGCTCGAGGAGGAGAGGGCGGGTTGGGCCGAGGCGGTGGCCAGCGAGGGGGGAACCCGCTATGGAGCCCGCTATGACACGACAACGCATGTATCGGCGGCAGGTCTGGAGGGCGTGACGGCGCTGGCCGCGCGTCAGGAAGAGCGTCCCTCTGTCCCCATCGATGTCAAGGTGGCCCCGGCCGACCGTCACCGTTTCGAGGTCGGGGTCGGCTATGCCACCGATGTCGGGCCTCGCATGCGCTTCTCATGGGACCAGCCGTGGATCAATCGCTATGGCCATGGGCTGGATCATGATCTCTATCTATCGGCGCCCCAGCAGCGCTTCGGGGGTGTCTATACACTGCCGCTCGATAACCCTCTGCGCGACAGCTACCGATTCCAGTATGGGCTCAGCCACAAGGACACCGATGATACGCGCTCCCTGGAGGCAACCCTGGAGGGGGCGCGACGCTGGGAGTTCGAGAACGGCTGGATCCAGCATCTCTATGTGCGTACCACCTACGAGGACTTCACCCAGGGTAACGATAACGAGCAGGTATTGCTGCTCTACCCGGGGATACGCTGGTCGCGTACCCGTACTCGCAATCCCACCTTTCCCAGCTGGGGCGACCGCCAACGGCTAAGTCTGGAGGTCTCCGACGGTCTGTGGGGTTCCGACGCCGACTTCGTACGCGTGACCGGAGAGTCACGCTGGATCCGCAAGATCGGTGCCGATAACCGTGTGGTGACCGGACTCGGTCTGGGAGCGATCGAAACCAGCGACTTCTCGCTGATTCCACCTTCGTTGCGCTTCTTCGCGGGTGGCGACAACAGCGTGCGTGGCTACGGCTACGAGAGCCTCTCGCCCCGCGATGACGAGGGCAAGCTCACCGGCGGTCAGCAGCTGCTGACCTATAGCCTGGAGTGGCAGCGCCGCGTGACCGGCGACTGGTGGGGCGCGGCCTTCGTCGATACCGGTGACGCCTTCGAGGAGTGGGGCCCCGACGATCTCAAGACCGGCGCCGGTCTAGGCGTGCGCTGGATATCACCGGTCGGACCGATTCGCCTGGATATCGCTCACCCCTTCGACGACGAGGACAATTCGTGGCGCCTACACTTCGCCATCGGTCCAGAGTTCTGAGCCTGCTCTGGTCGCTGTTTCGTTTACTGATCCTATTGCCCCTGTGGCTTCTTGGTCTGGTAATGCTGCTCCTGGGGCTGGGGCTCTCGCCATGGGGATTCGGGCTGCTGCTCGACCAGGGCGAGCGTATGGGGCTGCTCCAGGTGGATGCCTATGAGGGGGCACCCCTCGACCGGCTGCAGCTCGACGGCTTCGCCATGCAGGCCGGGCCAGCCAGCCTCTCCTTGGATCACTTCGAGCTCGCCTGGTCGGAGGAGTGCGTGCTGTCCGGTCGACTCTGCCTGGAGGTGCTCGGTGTCGAGGGCGCGCGGCTGCGTCTGGGTGATAGCGAGCCCACCGACGAGCCGCCGCCATCTCCCGCCGGCGACCCCCTCGCCGCCATCGCGCTGCCGTTCCCCATCGAGCTCAGGCGGCTCTATCTCGAGGACGTCGAGGTGCTGCTGGCCGATGGCACGCGCTTGAGCTGGGATCACTTCAGCACCGCGGCCGTGGCCGAAGGCGATACGCTCAGGCTGATGCCGACGCGTCTCTCCGGCACCCGACTGCGCCTACCGCTGACCCCGGGGGCACAGCTGGCACTGGCCGGGGGGGAGCGGGACGGACCTCGCCTCACGGCCACCGCCATCGATGCGGCCATCGCCGTGCGCTCACCGCTGCCCGATGAGGTGGCCGCGTCGGCGGAAGGCATGTCGGCCGCGGTCCTGGAGGAGCAGCCACGCCGCGCGCTGCCCGAGATCACTCTGCCGCTGAGGGTGGAGGTGCCCGAGCTGCTGGTGGAGGACAGCGCGGTGGAGGGCGCCGTGGAGTATGGGGTCGAGCGCCTGGCCCTCTCGCTGTTCGCGGAGGGGCACTCGGTGGAGGTGCGCCCGCTGGAGGTCTCGACACCCGATGGCGACGCCAGCCTCGAGGCCGCCATCGCGCTGACCGATGACTACCCGCTCGAGCTCCGACTCGAGAGCGCCCTGTGGCTACCGGAGTTGATGCCGGGGCTTGCCGGGCAGCGTATCGAACTGGGCCTGGACGGCACGCTTGCCGACCTGCTGATGCGCCTCGAGCTGAGTGGCCCGCTTGACCTCAAGCTGGATGCCCGGGCCGATCTCCTCGACCCCACGCTGCCGCTTACCGCCAGCCTGACCAGCGATCTGCTGCAGTGGCCACTACCCGGTCAACAGACCACCACCAACGCCGACGGCGTGGAGGTTGCCGTCGAGCCCTGGCTGGTCGAGGACCTGGTTCTGCGCCTGGAGGGCAGCCTGGTGGACTACCGCCTCGCCGCCTCACTCGATGCCGAAGGGCCCCAGCTACCCTTCACCCGCCTCGCCCTGACCGGCAGCGGCAATCTGACACATTTCGCCTGGAAGCCGCTGTCGCTTGCCATGAACGGTGCCTCCGTGATCAGCCGCGGGCGGATCGACTGGGAGGACGGCATCGGTGTCGATGCTCGCGCTCGCCTGGACAATGTCGACCCGAAGCCCTTTGTGGAGGGGCTGTCCGGTCGACTCGATGGCGACGTGGCGGTACGTTTTCGCCAGGGAGATGCCGGCTGGACGCTGGCGGTTCCCGAGCTGACCATCGACGGTGAGTTGCAGGAGCGAAACCTGGCCCTGCGTGCCGAACTCGCTGGCGACAGCGAAATGCGCTGGAACATCGAGAGCCTGAATTTTCGTCAGGGCGAGAACCGCCTGCAGCTGGCGGGGCGGGTCAGCGAGTCTGATATTGACCTCTCCGGCGAGGTCGACATGCCGAACCTGGCAAGCCTGCATGACGCGCTGTCTGGCCGCATCAGCGGTGGTCTCGAGGCCGCCGGCAGCCTTGAATCACCCAGCCTCGATCTGAACCTCGTTGGCGAGTCACTGGCCTTTGCCGAGAACCGACTCGTTGAGCTCAGGCTGGCCGGCCGGGTCAGCGGCTTCGAGGACCCCGCCATGGAGGCAACGCTGGAGCTTGCCGGCCTCGAGGCCGGTGGTCAGCGTCTCGACGAGGCCGTGCTGGCCCTGGATGGCCGGCTCTCCGAGCACCGCCTGACCCTGGAGGCCTCGGCGCCCCCCGGCATGCCGCTGTCACGGGCATCACTGGCCTTGGCGGCCGGACTCGACCAGGATCGAGGCCGCTACGCGGGACAGCTGTCCCGACTCGAGGTCGATGCCGAGCAGGGTGACCTGCGCCTGGCCGACCCAGCGGTGTTCACCGCCAACGTCGACCAGGGGAGTGCCCGCGTACAACCTTTCTGCCTGGTTCGGCAACAGGGCGGTGGCCTGTGCCTGGTGGAGCCCCTGGAAACCTCTCCAGCGGGTGGCGAACTGCGCCTCAGGCTCGCTGAGGTACCCATGGCACTCCTCGACCCCTTCCTGCCACAGGGCTGGGCGGCCCAGGGCAATACCGAGCTGGATCTCGATGCGAGCTGGGGCGCCGATGGCAGCTGGCGGGCGGAAGGCAGCCTGCAGAGCCGACTGGCACTCGACGGCCAGGACGCCTACGGCCAGCCCTGGTCTCTGCCGGAGGCACGGCTCGAAGGCGAAATCAGTGCCGATGACCAGGCCGCCGAACTGGCCCTCGAGCTCAATCTCGCCCAGGCCGGTGGGCTGGCACTGACGGCACGGGTCGATGACCCTGTCGACGAAGGGCGCCTCACGGGCCGGCTCTCTGTCGATGAGCTGCGTCTGTCGCCCTATCGTGATCTCGTTACCGGCATGGAGACTTTGGAGGGAAGGCTTACCGGTAATATCGACCTGGCCGGTCGGCTCGAGGCGCCCGAGATGCGCGGGCGCATCGCCCTGGCCGGCCTGAAGGCCAGCGGGGCCGATGTGCCGGTGGAGGTGCACGATGGTGAGTTTGGCATCGACCTCAACGGCACGGCGGCCACCATCGACGGCTACATTGCCGCCAAGGAGGGGCGCCTGAATATCGACGGCAATGCCGCCTGGCCATCGCCGGAGAAGTGGCGCGCCGATCTGTCGCTACGCGGCGTCGACCAGCCGGTACTGGCGGTGCTACCCGAGTTCGGACAGCTGCGCATCGCACCCGACCTGGAGATCCGAGCTCGCCCCACCTTGCTGCAGGTGCGTGGTGACGTCCAGGTGCCCTGGGCTCGCCTGGAAGTCGGCAAGCTGCCCCCCTCGGCGGTCGCCCCAAGTCCCGACGAGGTGATCATTACGCGCGAGGACGAAGAGCGGGCGCGACGTGAAGCTTCGAGCCCCGCGGCGGAGGCCGCCACTGGAGAAGATACCGCCGAGGCCATGGCCGCTGCCGGCATGGCCCTGGATGTGCAGATCGATCTGCGTCTGGGGCCGGATATGAAGCTCTCCGCCTATGGACTCGAGTCCGGTTTGTCCGGCACCCTGGAGGTGCGTCAGCAGGACGGGCCGGTACAGCTCTTCGGCGATGTCAACCTGGTGGATGGCCGCTTCCGTGCCTATGGGCAGGACCTGCTGATCCGCGAGGGCCAACTGCTGTTCAGCGGCCCGCCCGGGCAGCCACTGCTCAACTTCGAGGCGGTTCGCAATCCGGATGCGACCCGGGATGGGGTGGTCGCCGGCCTGCGCGTGACCGGTAGCGCCGCATCGCCCCAGCTCGCGGTATTCTCGGAGCCCTCCATGGACGAGGCGAGCGCACTCTCTTATCTGTTACGTGGACGGGCGCCCAACGATAGCGACACCGATGGGGCGCTGACCTCGGCACTGGTGGGGCTCGCCGTGGGGCAGGCCGGTGGCGCGGTGGGCGGCATCGGCAAGGCCTTCGGTGTCTCGGACCTGACCCTGGATACGGCGGGCAGCGGTGAAGATAGCCAGGTGACTCTCAGTGGCCAGCTGACCGACGATCTCGAGGTGCGCTACGGTGTCGGGGTCTTCTCGCCGATCGCCGAACTTACCCTGCGCTACAACATCTGGCGCAGCCTCTACCTGGAGGCGGTCTCCGGTACGAGCCAGGCGGTGGATCTGATCTACACCTTCAGCCGTTCCGGCAACCCAAGAATTCTCGATGACAACTAGGAGAGACGTACCATGACGCTGGATCCCTCCCGGGCCCTGCCCGGGCGCGACATACCACTCGCCATCAGCGGCGTGCACGCGGTCAATGGCCGCTCCATGCTGCCGCCTTTTCCCGACCGGCTGCAGGAGGTCGTGCTGGGCCTGGGCTGCTTCTGGGGAGCCGAGCGGCTGTTCTGGCAACTGCCAGGCGTCTACGTCACCGCCGTGGGTTATGCCGGCGGCGTAACGCCCAACCCCACCTACGCGGAGTGCTGCAGCGGACTCACTGGCCATGCAGAGGTGGTCCGGGTCATCTTCGACCCGGCCGAGATCAGCCTCGAGCAGCTGCTGCAACAGTTCTGGGAGGCCCATGACCCCACCCAGGGAAATCGCCAGGGCAACGATATCGGACCTCAGTACCGCTCTGTGATCCTGACGACCGACGAGTCACAGCAGGCGCTTGCGCTGCAGACCCGCGATGCCTATCAGCAGGCGATCTCGCGAGCCGGAGGAGGGAACATCACCACCGAGATTGCACCCCTCACGACCTTCTATTATGCCGAGGAGGATCACCAGCAGTATCTTCACAAGCGACCCGACGGCTACTGCGGACTCCGCGGCACAGGGGTCAGCTGCCCCATCGCCTGAAGTGGCTTGCACCAGGGAGCCCGGATCAGACATGCCCTTCAATCGGGCTGGTTAATAAGACTGGCTAATCGGGTTGGCTATTATCGAGCTGACCCACAGAGACGAGCGCATCCCACAGGGCTGACACCGCTGGCTGCTGGTTGTCGGCACGACGAAACAGCACAATGTCCATGGGTACCTGCCAGCGTTCACCACCGGCCGGCACCAGGGTCCCCTGGGCCAGTGCATCCCGTACGCTGGATTCGGGTAGCCAGCCCAGGCCGTAGCCCAGGGAGACCAGCTCACGGATATTGCTGCTCTGGATGCTCTCGTTGAGGATGCGGAAGTCGGGGGTGTCGTCGAGCCGGGCGAGATGGGTGCGGATCGCGGCATCGGTCAGCCCACGGGGGTGGTAGGCGATCAGCGGCAGGCTCGAGGCCCCCTCCAGAGAGAAGCGTGGCTCCCCGTCCGGGTCCGGCAGGGAGAGCGGAACCATTCGCTCGCCGGCGAGCCGCCAGGAGAGGTAGTCCTGGGTATCCGGCTCGATGCCACACGGCGAGCACGGCCAGTAGCACAGCACCAGGTCGCACTCATCCTGGGCCAGGGCGCGAAAGAAGTCATCGACCAGCCAGCCGGTGGCGCGCAGGTCGGGGACAATGGGCGGCGGCGCCGGCCACCGGCCAAGCCACCCAGGCAGGAAGTGGCTCAACAGGCTCTGGGGGGCCGCCAGGCGAATGCGCCCGGCGTGCTGGTCGGCGAGATGAGCCAGCCGCCGCCGGCTCTCGGCCACCCGCTGCGTGACATCATGGCATAGCGCCAGGAACTCCTCCCCGGCCGGGGTCAGGGAGAGGGGCAGCGTCTGACGGTTGACCAGTACGGTGCCCATCTCCTCCTCGAGCAACTTGATACGGCGTGAGAACGTCGGTTGGGTGACGTTCTGCTGCTCGGCGGCCCGCGAGAAGTGTCGCGTTCGCGCCAGCGCCATGAAATCCTCGAGCCAGCGCAACTCCATGTCATCTCCCGTCGACGAGCCAAAAGGGCATTATGCCAGATGCCCCGGGGGCTCAGTCGATTCGACCCTCCTCGACCCCATGACAGGCGACCTGGCTGCCATCGTCGCGGGCGATCAGCCTGGGAACCTCCTCACGGCAACGCGCATTGGCGTGCGGGCAGCGGGCGTGGAAGACGCACCCCGAGGGCAGATGTACCGGGGTGGGCACCTCGCCTTCCAGACGAATGTGCTGGGGGCGCTCATCCTCCAGGCGGGGGATTGCCGACATCAGCGCCTGGGTGTAGGGGTGGCGCGGGGTGGCAAACAGCGTCGCGGTCGGAGCCACTTCACACACCCGGCCCAGATACATTACCGCCACTCGAGTACCGAAATGTTCGACCACGGCGAGATCATGGGTGATGAACAGGTAGGTGAGGTTGCGGTCTCGCCGCGCATCCATCAGCAGGTTGAGCACCTGGGCCTGGATGGAGACGTCGAGGGCAGAGATTGGTTCATCGGCGACGATAAACTCGGGGTCCACCGCCAGGGCCCGGGCGATGGCGATGCGCTGACGCTGGCCCCCGGAGAACTCATGGCCGTAGCGCTTGCCCCAGTCCGCGGCGATACCCACCGACTCCATGACCTCGTCGACCTGATCGCGGACCCGCTGGCGGCTCCAGTCGGGATGGTGCAGCCGAATCGGCTCCTCCAGCGTCTGCTGAATGGTCATGCGCGGATTGAGCGACGCATAGGGGTTCTGGAAGATCATCTGCATGCGCCGCCGATAGGGCATCAGCGCCTGGGTCGTGAGATCGTCGATGCGCTCGCCGGCATAGCGGATCTCACCCGCCGAGGGGTGCAGCAGCCCCATCACGGTACGTGCTACCGTGGACTTGCCACAGCCCGACTCGCCGACCACACAGAGGGCCTCGCCGCGCTGGATCTCCAGGTCGACGCCGTTGATGGCGTGAACATGCTCCTGCTCGCGCACGAGCTTGCCACCCTTGAACTTGAGCTGCTCGAGGAAGTCACCGGAGAGCGAGAAGCGCTTCTCCAGACCACGAATCTCGAGCAGTGGCTGCCCGCTGTCGGCGGGGGAGTTACTCGCCTCCGGACGGGGGCTGGATAGGGTATCGGTCATCGAGACGTCTCCTGTGCCGGAATGCGCTCCTGGCCCTGCATCTCGGCCACCATATGACAGGCCGCCTGGCAGTTGCCGGAGGCGACGAATCCGGGCACCTCACTACGGCAGGTCGTGCGCTCGCTGCCATCCGGTCGTTGCGTGAAGCCGCAGCGCGGATGAAAGGCGCAGCCGCTGGGCAGGTTGTCCAGTGACGGCATGCTGCCGGGGATCTGGTTCAGGCGGCTGCCCGGTGTGGCCATCTGGGGCAGGGCATTCATCAGCCCCTGGGTGTAGGGGTGTTGGGGATCGTTGATGATCTCGCGTGTCGGCCCCTGCTCGATCACGCGACCGGCGTACATCACCAGCATGCGCTGGGTCACCTGGCTGACCACGCCAAGGTCGTGGGTGATCAGGATCAGACCGACATTGTGCTTTTCGCACAGCGAAAGCAGCAGGTCCATGATCTCGGCCTGGATGGTCACGTCCAGCGCCGTGGTGGGCTCGTCGGCGATGATGATATCCGGGTCAAGCAACAGGGCGATGGCGATGATCACCCGCTGTCGCATGCCACCCGAGAGCTCATGGGGGTACTGATCCAGGCGCGCCTCGGGCGAAGGGATATGTACCTGTTCGAGCTTGCGCAGGGCGATGGCCCGCGCCTCGCGACGCCCGATGCGACGATGCGCCTTGAGACACTCGACCATCTGCTCGCCGATCGAGAGCACCGGATTGAGCGTCATCATCGGATCCTGGAAGATCATCGAGATGCGGTTGCCGCGGATCTGGCGCAGATGGCGGTCGCGCATCCCGATCAGCTCCTGGCCGTCGAAACGAATGCTGCCGCCGGCGATATAACCGGGCTTGGCGATCAGGTTAAGCAGGCTGAATGCCGCCACCGACTTGCCGGCGCCGGATTCACCGACGATACCCAGCCGCTCGCCCCGGTCGAGTGTGAAGCTGACGTCGCGCAGGGCCTTGACATCGCCCCGACGCAGGGCAAAGCGCACGTCGAGTTGGTTGACTTCGAGAAGTGACATGGAAACTCCGTAGGCGTCATCAGCCCTTGTAGAGGCGAGGGTTGAGCACGTCGCGCAGCCAGTCGCCGAGCAGGTTGATCACCAGTACCAGGACAACCAGCACGGCACCCGGAATCAGGGTGATCCACCAGGAGCCCGACTGGATGTAATCGAAGCCCGACTTGATCAGCGAACCCAGCGACGGGTGGGTCTCCGGCATGCCAAGCCCCAGAAAGGAGAGGGCGGCCTCGGAGATGATGGCGTTGGCCACCTGTACCGTGGAGATGACGAAAATCGGTGACAGGGTGTTGGGCAAAATATGGCGGAACATGATGCGTCGACTGGGCAGTCCCATGGTGCGTGCGGCGTCCACGTACTCCTTGCCCTTCTCGGCGAGCACCGAGGCGCGGACGGTGCGGGCATACTGCGGCCATTCGGCCAAGCCGATGATCAATACCAGCAAGGGGACGGCGTAGGTGCTGAAGGTGGCACCGCCGAAGATTGCCTTGACCAGGGCACCCACCACGATGGCCACCATCAGCGTGGAGAAGGAGAGCTGGATATCGGCCAGCCGCATCAGAAAGGCATCGATCCGCCCGCCCAGGTAGCCGGCCAGCAGGCCGAACACCACACCCAGCAGGGCCTGTAGCGCCACGGCACCGAAACCGATGATCAGCGACACCCGGGCGCCGTACAGGATGGTGGAGAGCAGGTCGCGCCCCTGGGCATCAGTACCCATCACATAGGCGGGGTCACTGCCATCGATCCAGAAGGGCGGCAGCTCCGAGGCCAGGATATCGATCTGGGCCAGATCATAGGGGTTCATCGGTGCCAGCCACGGCGCCAGCACCGCACAGGCCACGAAGACGATGAAGACCAGCAGGCTGACTTGGGCGATCGGATCGCGCTTGAAGCTGTAGAGCAGGTAGGAGTCGCGCAGGCGCTCCCAGCGGCTTGGCAGGGGTGGGGCTTGCACGGGGGAGGTCTGGGTGGTCATGCGGGCTTCCCTGTGAGCTTGACGGTGGGGTTGACCAGGCCATAGATCAGGTCGACCAGCGTATTGGTGATCACGAAGATCAGGCCCACGATCATCAGGTAGGTGATGATCAGCGGGATATCAGAGCGGTTGATGGCATTGAGGAACATCAGCCCCATGCCGGGCCACTGGAACACGGTCTCGGTCAGGATGGTGTAGGCCACCAGGGTGCCGATCTGTACGCCGCCTACGGTGATCACCGGCAGCATGGTGTTCTTGAGCGCATGCAGGAAGTAGATGCGCCGCAGGCTGATCCCCTTGGCCCGGGCGAACTTCACGTACTCCGACTGCAGGACCTCGAGCATCTCGGCACGAATCAGACGGATAAACAGCGGCAGCATGATCGATGCCAGCGAGATGGACGGCAGCACCAGATAGACGAGGCCCTCGGTAGAGGCGAAGTTGGTGTACCAGGTGCCGACGACATGCACAGGGTCACCACGGCCGTAGGCGGGCATCCCCCCCTCGGTGGAGACCAGACCGTTGAGCCAGCTGCCCCAGCCCGTCTCCCCGGGGAAGGGGGACCAGCTGACGCCGATGGAGAACAGCTGAATCAGCACGATGGCGGTGAGAAAGACCGGTATGGAGATGCCGACGATCGAGGCCCCCATGAAGAATCGCGACAGCCAGGCGCGCGGTTTGATGGCGCTGTAGACCCCGATGGGGACCGACAGCAGCACGATCAGCAGCGTGGTCGCCGCCACCAGCTCCAGCGTAGCGGGCAGGTGGCGCAGTACCACGTCGGTGGTCGGCTCGTTGAAGATGTAGGAGTAGCCGAAGTCCAGCTGAACGGCATTCCTCGCAAAGCGCAGGTACTGGACCAGGAAGGGGTCATTGAGCCCCAGCTCCTCGCGCAGGATCTCGCGCTCGCTCTCGGGCACCGACTGGCCGACCATCTGCTGAATGGGGTCGCCGAGGTTGTCCTGAATCGAGAAGGCGATAAGGCTGATGACGAACATCACCAGCAGCGCATGGAAGAGGCGCTTGATCAGAAAGGCGATCATGAAGGTGTCCTGTGGGCATACAGGCAGCAACGGATTCGCGGGCGATGGCCGTTGCTCGTTGGTTGGGGGAGTGACTGGGGGTGATGCCGGCCCGCCGGGCCGGCATCAGGATCACTCGTCCTCGTTGATGACCAGGTCCCCGAGGTAGGGGAAGTTCATCACATTGAGCACCGGCTCGATATCCACGTTGGCTGCCGAGGCCCAGGCCAGATCCTGCCAGTGCAGGGGCACGACGGCGGCCTCGTCGTAGAGGGTCTGCTCGACCTGTTTCAGCATCTCGGCGCGCTTCTCGAGGTCGACCTCGAGATTGGCCTCGGCCACCAGCTTGTCGAGCTCCGGGTTGCAGTAGTTGCCGGCGTTGTACTGGCCGGCACCGGTGTCGGCATCCGGACAGGCGGTCAGGTACTCATGGAAGTTGGCGCTGTCCTCGGTATCGGCATGCCAGCCAATCATCATCATATCGGCGGCGCGGTCATCAAACTCGCCCCAGTACTGCGCCTTGGGCAGGGTCTTGAGGTCCACGTCGACATTGATGCGCGCCAGCATGGTGGCCACGGCCTGGGCGATCTTGGCATCGTTCACATAGCGGTTGTTGGGCGCCATCATGGTGATCTCGAAGCCATCGGCGTAGCCGGCCTCCTCCATCAGGGCCTTGGCCTTCTCAAGGTCGTAGCGACGCTCCAGCGAGTCGATATGGCCGGCATACCCCTCGGGGGAAAACTGGGCCGCGGGGGTGGCAAAGCCCTTCATCAAGCGGTCGGCGATGGCGTCCTGGTTGACGGCATAGGCAAAGGCCTGACGAACCTTCGGATCCTTGAAGGCCTCGACACGCTCCTGATTCATATGGAAGAAGATGATACGGGTGCCGGAGAGGGTGACCAGCTGGACGTCCTCGCTCTGGCGCACGCGCTCGAGATCATTGGGCGGTACGGGGGCAATGAAGTCGACGTCACCGGAGAGCAGGGCGGCCACACGGGTCGCGTTTTCGCTGATCGGGGTCAGCACGATGGTATCGACATTGCCCGGTGACTCGCTATCCCAGTAGTTGGGGTTACGTGCGAACTCCATGCGGGTGCCCTTGCGATGCTCGACGACCGTGTAGGGCCCGGTACCGGAAAGGTTCGAGGAGGCGAAGGAGTTGCCGTTCTTGACGATCTCGTCCTTGGGGTCGCCATCGTCATCGTTGCCGGAGTAGAACTCGCTATCCATCGGGAAGATGTAGGTGGCGAGATTGAGCAGCAGCGGGTAGGGCTCGGCGGTCTTGAATTCGACGGTGGTCTCGTCGATAGCAGTGACACTCTCGATGGGAGTGAAGATCGCCTTGAAATCGGGGCTCCGCTTGAGACGCTCCACGGTCCACACCACATCCTCGGCGGAGAAGGCGTTGCCGCTGTGGAACTCGACCCCGTCACGCAGGGACATGCGCATGGTGGTGTCGTCCACCTGCTCCCACTCCGTGGCCAGGCGTGGCTCGAACTCGAGATCCTTGGTCCAGCGAACCAGCGGGTCGTGTGTCATGTGCGAGAGTTGCAGGATGCCACCGGAGAGCTGCTCGTGAATATCCAGCGAGACCGGGTCCGCATCATAGGCCATGCGCAGAGTGGTCTCGGCGCTGGCAACGGCGGGCAACATGGCGGCGCCGGTCATGGTGGCGCCAACGACGGCAGCCAGAAGGGTGCGCTTGAACATCATGTCGGGTTCCCTTTACAAGGATTGTTGTTGGTGCGCGATCACCGCACACGGCTGTTGCACACCTCAACATAGAGACCCGACAGGGTGGGGTACAATCGAAATTCCGAGTGGCGTCATGCGCTGGATGAATTGACCACTCTTGTCTTATACGAAAGTAGAACATGGGTGCCGCCGCCTCCTGGCAACGGCACCATGCCCATTCAGACATCAGGTCAGGAATCAGCCCACCGGGCTGGCACGCTTGATCCGATAGAGATCGGCCGCCTCGTCCAGGCCGGCGATGGTACAGTCGAGATCCTTGACGCGACCGTCGGACAGCCCATAGACCCAGCCGTGAATCCAGATCTGCTGCCCACGCTGCCAGGCATGCTGGATGATCTTGGTACGACTCAGGCGCTGCACCTGGGAGCAGGCGTTGAGCTCGCACATGCGATTCACCCGCTCATCCGGAGAGAGCGGCTCCAGCTCGTCACGGTACTGGTGATAGAGCTCACGCACCGAGTGCAGCCAGTTGTCGACCATGCCATTGTCGCCGCCCTCGATGGCCGCACGGATACCACCACAGCCATAGTGCCCCACGACCATGATATGGCGCACCTGAAGGACATCGACGGCGTACTGCAGCACCGACAGTGCATTGAGATCATTATGGTGGATCAGGTTGGCGACGTTGCGGTGGACGAAGACCTCGCCGGGAGGCAGATCGATGATCTGGTTGGCGGGGACTCGACTGTCCGAACAGCCGATCCAGAGATAGTCGGGATTCTGCTGATTCGATAGCCGGGTAAAAAAGTCAGGGTCATTCCGGTTGACCTTGTCGGCCCAGGCACGGTTGTTCTCCAGCAGGGACTCGATTTCCTTTCTCATGAGATGACCTCAAGGCAGGTGGGCGTCATAGGGTGGCATTTTTTACTCCTCCCCGGCATGGCGGTCAACAATAAAACGGGAAGGTCATCCAGACGACCGCGCCATCCCGCCACACTCCTATGGCTGCTATCATCGGCGCCTTGAATCCAGGGCCCAGTGCCCACGACAGGGAGCAGCATCGTGTCCGAACTCGATTCCACCACCCATGACTGGGACCTCTTCGTGATCGGCGCCGGCTCCGGCGGTGTGCGGGCGGCGCGTACCGCCGCGGCTGCCGGTGCCCGGGTCGCCGTCGCGGAGGATCGCTATCTCGGCGGTACCTGCGTCAATGTGGGCTGTGTGCCCAAGAAGCTTTACTCCTATGCCGCTCACTTCCATGACGCCTTCGAGGATGCAGGGGGCTTCGGTTGGTACCTGCCCGAACCACCACGCTTCGACTGGCCGACGCTACGGGATAACAAGGTCGGCGAGATCAAGCGCCTGAACGGCATCTATGCCCGGCTGCTCGACGGGGCGGGAGTGAGCCTTATCAACGGCCGTGCTCGGGTGCTCGACGCCCACCATGTGGCAGTGGGTGATGAGATCTACAGCGCCGAGAAGATTCTGGTCGCCGTGGGCGGCTGGCCCTGGGTTCCTGAGTTCCCCGGTAGCGACCTGGCGCTCAACTCGAACGATATCTTCGACCTGGCAGAGTTTCCGAAGCGCTTTCTGGTGCTGGGAGGCGGCTATATCGCGGTAGAGTTCGCCAGTATCTTCAATGGCCTGGGCAGCGAGACTCACCTGATCTATCGAGGAGAGCTGTTCCTGCGTGGCTTCGACCAAGAGGTGCGCGAGTTCACCCGTGATCAGATGGCCGAGCGGGGCGTTCAGCTTCATTTCGAGACCAATATCGAGCGAATCGACAAGAGCGAGGAGGGCCTGCGGGTCACCCTGACCGATGACCAGATCCTGGAAGTGGATGCGGTGCTCGCCGCTACCGGACGGCGACCACACCTGGAAGGACTGGGGCTGGATACCCTGGGGGTGGCGCTGGATGACAGCGGCCATATCCGGGTCAACGAGCGATTCGAGACGTCGGTCTCCTCGATACTCGCCCTGGGCGATGTGACGGGTGGGCCGGAGCTGACGCCGGTGGCGCTCGCCGAGGCGATGCATCTGGTGCGCTGCCACTTCGAGGAGACTCCACCTGCCGCACCGCTGGACTACCGCCACATCCCCACGGCGGTATTCTGTCACCCCAATATCGGTACCGTCGGCCTCTCCGAGGAGCAGGCCCGCGAGCAGTGTGGCCAGATTCGCGTCTACACCGCCAACTTCCGCCCCATGAAGCACACCCTCTCGGGCAGCAGCGAGCGCTGCCTGATGAAGCTGATCATCGACGATGCCAGCGACGTGGTGGTCGGTGCGCACATGGTGGGCGAGGAGGCCGGCGAAGTGATTCAGGGCATCGCCATCGCCGTCAAGGCGGGACTGACCAAGGCCGAGTTCGACGCCACCGTGGGCATTCACCCTACCGGCGCCGAGGAGTTCGTCACCATGCGCACGCCGACACGGCGCTAAACCGGTTAACCAGGGCCGCCTTCGGGCGGCCCTTTTCGTTGAGGCCGGTGCCGTCAGGCTGGTCTAGACTGGAGGTATGGGCAGGAGCGGTCGGTTGATATCACGGCTCTTGGAGCTGGCCACCATCGCCGGAAACCATATGGGAATATCGGCTGGTAGTCCTGCTAAGCACATTGGCTGGCAGTCCTGTATAGCTGAATTGGGTGGACCTTTCCAAGCATCGCTAGCGGGTTTTATCCAGCCATCGGTTAAGACTTCGGTATCGCCTCGCATAATTTTTTATTATGGATACTGCCCTATAAAATAATCGCAAATTTGAGATTTGCCGAACGCTTGGTATACTTCCTGCCGACATCGCCGAAGCGAACACCGCCAATGATGACATTGACCGAGCCCTTCACACCTTCAGCCGACCTTGCACGTCCCACCGTCGCCGACGAAGTGGTCGACGCTGATGCCAGTGACCTGTTTATCCGCAAGCCCAACCCCGATGATGGCTGGGGAATCTATGAACTGGTCAAATCCTGCCCGCCCCTCGACGTCAACTCTGCCTACGCCTATCTGCTGCTGGCTACACAGTTTCGTGACACCTGCGCGGTGGCCACGGACGAGGAGGGCGAGGTCGTCGGTTTCGTTTCGGGATATGTGAAGAGCAACGCCCCGGATACCTATTTCCTCTGGCAGGTCGCCGTCGGTGAGAAGGCACGTGGCACCGGCCTGGCCCGGCGTCTGGTCGAGGCGATCATGAGCCGACCCGAACTTGCCGAGGTCCACCACCTCGAGACGACCATTACTCCCGACAACCAGGCCTCCTGGGGGCTGTTTCGCCGCCTGGCCGATCGTTGGCAGGTGCCGCTGAACAGCCGCGAATACTTCTCCACCGACCAGCTTGGTGGCGAACACGATCCCGAGAACCTGGTCCGGATCGGCCCCTTTCAGACAGACCGACTCTGACGCTCGTCTCTTTTCCGCTTGACCGCGAGGACGCGCTTGCGCCTCGCGCCTTGTCACACTCCATCATTCCGCTACACAGGAGGTCTACGATGCAGACCCAGATCCTCGAACGCATGGAATCTGACGTTCGTACCTACTCGCGCTCCTTCCCGGTAGTCTTCACCAAGGCGAAGAACGCCCGCCTGACCGACGAAGAGGGTCGCGAGTACATCGACTTTCTGGCCGGTGCCGGCACCCTGAACTACGGGCACAACAACCCCAAGATCAAGCAGGCCCTGCTCGACTATCTGGCCGAAGACAATATCATCCACGGTCTGGACTTCTTCACCGCCGCCAAGCGCCGTTATCTCCAGGCTCTCGATGAGATCATCCTCAAGCCGCGAGGCCTCGACTACAAGGTGCAGTTCCCCGGGCCCACCGGCACCAACGCCGTCGAGGCGGCCATTCGCCTGGCACGCAACGCCAAGCAGCGTCACAACATCGTGACCTTCACCAACGGCTTTCACGGCGTGACCATGGGGGCACTCGCCACCACCGGTAACCGCAAGTTCCGTGAGGCCACCGGTGGCGTCCCCACGGTGGGAGGCTCCTTCATGCCCTATGACGGTTACCTGGGCGATGGCACCGACACCCTGGACTACTTCGAGAAGCTGCTGAGCGACAAGTCCGGTGGCCTCGATGTGCCGGCTGGGGTCATTGTCGAGACCGTGCAGGGGGAGGGCGGTATCAATGCCTGTGGCCTCGACTGGCTCAAGCGTCTCGAACAGATCTGCCGTGCCCATGACATCCTGCTGATTGTCGACGACATCCAGGCGGGCTGCGGACGTACCGGCAAGTTCTTCAGCTTCGAGCACGCCGATGTCGTGCCGGATATCGTGACCAACTCCAAATCGCTCTCCGGGCTTGGCCTGCCGTTCTCCCAGGTCCTGATGCGCCCCGAGCTGGATGTCTGGAAGCCGGGACAGTACAACGGTACCTTCCGAGGCTTCGCGCTGGCATTCACCACGGCCGCCGCCGCGATCGAGAACTACTGGACCGATGACAGTTTCGCTAAGGAGGTACAGCGCAAGGGAGAGGTCGTCTCCGAGCGTTTCGCCAAGATTGCCGCCTGGATAAGCGAACAAGGCATCGAGGCCTCCGAACGAGGGCGTGGTCTGATGCGTGGCATCGATGTGGGCAGTGGCGAGATCGCCGACAAGATCACCCACCAGGCGTTCGAGAACGGGCTCGTCATCGAGACCAGCGGCCAGGACGGCGAGGTGGTCAAGTGCCTTTGCCCGCTGACGATTTCCGATGAGGACCTGCAGAAGGGTCTGGATATTCTCGAGCAAAGTGCCAAACAGGCGCTAAGCTGAGAGCGCGATTAGTATGGTACGAGTGAGCCGCAATGTCGGCTCACTTTATGAATAGTCTATCGTTTCCCCAAGAGCGGAAAACAACCCATGCCAAGTAGCAACATTCAAGGAGAGAACCCATGATCGTTCGTAATCTCGAGGAGTGCCGCAAGACGGATCGCCTGGTCAAGGCGGAGAACGGCAACTGGGACAGCACCCGGCTGTCACTGGCCGACGATGGCGGCAACTGCTCGTTCCACATCACCCGCATCTACGAAGGCACCGAGACCCATATCCACTACAAGCACCACTTCGAAGCGGTCTACTGCATCGAAGGTGAAGGCGAGGTGGAGACCCTGGCCGACGGCAAGATCTGGCCGATCAAGCCGGGCGACATCTATATCCTCGACCAGCACGACGAACACCTGCTGCGTGCTACCAAGACCATGCATCTGGCCTGCGTCTTTACCCCTGGGCTAACCGGCAACGAAGTCCACCGGGAAGATGGCTCCTACGCACCGGCCGAGTAATCGGCGGCGCTGAGTCATAAACGCTGCCGCAAGTTGTGTAACGGGCCCCGACAAGCATCGTCGGGGCCCGTTATGTGTCGGGATGAGAAGCCATCGGCAGCGGCAATGCCGTAATTCGCATAATGTATATTATGTTAAATTGGATGATGCAAAACTCCCCAAAGCCTCCTGAAACTCATGTGCTTCGGCCTGGTGAGGCGTCTCCGAGTTGGACAAGATCCTCGGCGACTCCTTATCATCGCCAGACTATCCAAAGGAAGTGCCCTTCCCCATGCTCCATCCTCTGCTGAGTGCGACGCTCGCAGCGTCTGCCATCGCGCTTTCCGGTTGTGTCGCGCTGACGGAAAAGCCGACGCCACCGCCCGTCCTGTCCTCGACCGACTTTCACCAGCGCATGAATGCGCTGGAAGCGACGCTGCTTGCCAGCTGCGACAACACCCGGATTGATGCTGAACTATCGTCTGTTGCGAGCCGCCAGGATCTGCTGATCGGCGATATGCGCGAGGTGGGTTCGCTGTTGCGCAGCACAAACACGCGCCTGGACCGAATCGCTGAGGACGAGTCCGAACCAGTGATTGTCAGGCGCGAGTGCGCGGCCGATGAACTGGGGATCGGCAACAAGGCGGTCCTGGGTAGCAGCGAATGGATCGGGCTGCCCGATGTCGGCACCTACCTCAAGGCGCGTATCGATACCGGCGCCAGTACCTCGTCGCTCTCCGCCCGCGAGATCACCCGTTTCGAACGTGACGGCGAAAATTGGGTCCGCTTCAAGCTGGGACTGGCGGAGGACGACGTCGTCGTCGAGGCGGTGCGGGATGAATGGATCGAAGCCCCTATCGAGCGTCGCGTGCGCATCATCCAGGCAACCGGTGAAGAGTCGCGCCCGGTGGTGACCCTGATGATGACCCTGGGGCCGATTCAGGAGCCGGTAGAATTCACGCTGAGTGATCGTACCCATCTCGATTTTCCGGCCCTGCTGGGCAGGCGCTTCCTGCTCGATATCGCCGTCATCGATGTGGCCGAGAGGTACCTTCACCCGCGGCCCGAATTTCCCGGCGGGCGTCCCGCAGAGGAAGCCGAACGCCATGAGAATGATGCCGACCTCGACAACGAAACGCACTGAGCCGCGCATTAGTCGCTCTCTGCCAAGGAAGCCCCATGTCAAGACTGCCTTTCTATCTGCTGGTTGGCGTGCTGTTCCTGGCCGGCACCGCCATGACCCTGCATCGTCACTATCAGCTCGAGGTGCCCTGGACACCGGGAGAACAGCGCCAGGTATGGGAGGTGGAGGCCCAGGTCAATTTCACGGCACTGGGTGATCCGGTACTGGTGGACATGGCGCTCCCCTCGACTCAGGAGGGCTTTCGCCTGCTTACCGAGCATACGGCCTCGCCCGGCTACGGCCTCTCCTTCGTGGAAGAGAATGGCGGCAGGCGGGCCCAGTGGTCGATCCGTGAAGCCACTGGCTCCCAGCAGCTCTACTACACCGCCCAGGTGCTGGTGGCACCGGACAGCCGCCCTCCTCGCCTGGACACCCCACCGCTTCGCCGCGATATCGTCTGGGAGCGACCCTATGATACGGCGGCTACCCAGATGATCGAACGTGCCTGGGGCCGCAGTGCGGATCCTTTCACCTTCGCCCGTGAGCTGCTTCACGACTTCAATGAGGAGCGTCAGGGCGAGAATGCTCGGCTGTTGCTGACCCAGTTCGAGCGCACGCCTTTGCTCGTTCGGCTGCTCAACCAGGCCGGCGTCCCGGCCAGAGAGGTGAGCGGACTAATGCTCGAGGACGGTCGGCGGCGCCAGTCGCTCACCAGCTGGGTCCAGGTGTTTGACGGTCAGCACTGGGCACTCTTCGATCCGGCCACCGGTGCCCAGGGACGCCCCGACAACCTGTTGATCTGGGAAGGCAGCGGTCAGGCCGTGCTCGAGGTTCAGGGGGGCAGCAACTCAAGGGTCACTTTCTCGATGCTGGCTCGCAACCAGCCGGCGGCCGCGGCGGTCCGCAACCAGCTGGCCGAGGATACCCTGCTCAATTTCTCCATTCACAGCCTGCCGCTCGAGGAGCAGGCACTGTTCCAGACGATCCTGTTGATTCCTATCGGCGCGCTGGTAGTGGTGGTACTGCGCATCCTGGTAGGCATCAAGACCTCAGGCACCTTTATGCCGGTACTGATCGCTCTGGCCTTTATCCAGACAAGCCTGGCTACCGGTCTGATCGGCTTCTTGCTGGTGGTCGCCGTCGGCCTGGTGATTCGCAGCTACCTGTCGCACCTCAATCTGTTGCTGGTGGCGCGAGTGACGGCGGTGATCATCACGGTGATCGGCATCATTTCGGTGTTTTCGGTGCTCGCCTACCGCTTCGGGCTTAATGCCGGCCTGACCATCACCTTCTTCCCGATGATTATCCTCTCCTGGACCATCGAGCGGATGTCGATCCTCTGGGAGGAGGAAGGTCCTAAGGAGGTCTTGATCCAGGGCGGTGGCAGCCTGTTCACCGCGGTGCTGGCATATCTGGCCATGAACAACCCCTGGGTACGCCATATCACCTTCAACTTCCTGGGAATTCAGCTGATTCTGATGGCGTTGATCCTGATGATCGGCAACTACACCGGCTATCGCCTGCTGGAGCTGCGTCGCTTCAAGCCGGTCACCGAGGATTGAGCCATGCGAGAATGGACGACGCCTGGCAAGTTGCGTGCCAAGGGCATCATCGGCATGAATCGCCGCAACATTCGCTATATCGGACGCTATAACAATCGCCGTCTCTATCCGCTGGTGGATGACAAGCTGCAGACCAAGCTGCTCGCCGAGCGCTTTGGCATCACCACACCGGCACTGATTGGCACCGTTACCACCCAGTTCGGCGTCAAGCATATCGGTGAGCTGCTTGCCGGACACCAGGGGTTCGTGATCAAGCCCGCCAAGGGCAGCGGCGGCAAGGGCATCCTGGTGGTGGAGCGTGTCGAAGGTAACGACTACATCAAGCCCAGCGGTGTTCGCATGAGCCTGTCGGATATCGAGCGTCACGTCTCCAATATCCTCTCCGGGCTCTACTCACTGGGGGGAGCTCCGGATGTGGCGCTGATCGAAGCACTGATCAACTTCGATGAGGGCCTCTCCGAGTACACCTACGAGGGGGTGCCGGATATCCGAGTCATCGTGTTCAAGGGCTACCCGGTCATGGCGATGATGCGCCTCTCCACCGCGGCCTCGGATGGCAAGGCCAACCTGCATCAGGGCGCCGTCGGCGTGGGACTGGATATTGCCTCAGGCACCGCCATCCGGGGAGTTCAGTTCGATCGCACGCGTCATGACCACCCCGATACCGGCCATGAACTGGCCAGCCTGACCATCCCCGACTGGCCTACCCTGCTGCTGCTGGCCGCCGGCTGCTATGAGATGACCGGGCTCGGCTATCTGGGCACCGACATGGTGCTCGATCGCGATCAGGGCCCCATGCTGCTGGAGCTCAACGCCAGGCCCGGGCTGGCGATCCAGATGGCCAACGGCGAAGGATTGAGGCGTCGCCTCGATCTGGTCGAGAAGCAGCCGGAGGGAGTGGCTGCCCAGGCACGGGTGGACTTTGCGCGCCACCATTTCGCCCGTCGAAGCGAGCTTGAGGCCACCGCCGAAGCCTGAGGCACGCTGGCCCGCCCTCGCCCACCCGCGTAGAATGTCGCCAACTTCGACAGCCGACGGGTGCCATGACTGATTCCCGAAACCTGTTGCTCCAGGCGGAGCGGCAGTGCCAGCAGCGCGGGGCGCGCTTTACGCCGATACGACGCCGCGTGCTCGAGATGATTGCCGAGGCGTCCGGTGCCCTAAAGGCCTATGACCTTCTCGACCGCCTGGCCGACGAGCATGCCTCGGCTCGGCCACCCACGGTATACCGTGCCCTGGAGTTTCTGATCGATCAGGGCCTGGTGCACCGTATCGAGTCGCTCAACGCCTATGTTGCCTGTCCCTGCCCGGAGCATTCTCACGGCTTCCAGCTGCTGATCTGCCGCCTCTGCGGGCGAGTCGAGGAACTGCACCTGGAAGATGTCAATGCCCAGCTCGCCGACTGCGCCCAGCAGCTGGGCTTCCGGGTCGAGCGTCAGACGATCGAATTGCTGGGACGCTGCGATGCCTGCGGCGATACCGACGGTTGACCCTTTCTGCGGAGAATTGAGATGTCCGATATCTTCAAGGCGCTCGAGCAGGCGCCCGCCGACAGCCAACACGATCTCGTCCCTGTGCTCGAATCCATCGGGTTCAACGACGATGGTCTGATTCCCGCCATCGCCCAGCAGCACGATAGCGGCGAGGTGTTGATGATGGCCTGGATGAACCGGGAGGCGCTCATGGAGACCCTGCGCACCGGACGGGTCTGCTACTGGTCGCGCTCACGTGGCAAGCTGTGGCGTAAAGGCGAGAGCTCCGGCCAGCAGCAGCACCTCAGGGGAGCCGCGCTCGACTGTGACGGAGACACCCTGCTGCTGCAGGTGAACCAGACGGGTCCCGCCTGTCACAGTGGACGCCGCAGCTGCTTCTATGTAGCGCTCGAGAAGGAGTCGGCACGCATCACCACTGCCCCGCTGATCGATCCCACCGCGCTCTACGGAAAGCCCTGATGCCCTGCCTGGCCGCCTGCCTGGCCAAGCTGGCACGAGGCCTTCGCCGGGCCACGGCCTGGCTGATGATCGGGCTGGTCAGGCTCTATCAGGTAACCCTGAGCCCCCTGCTCGGGCCGCGCTGTCGCTACTGGCCCAGCTGTTCCCGCTATGCCGAGGAGGCGATTCGCGTGCATGGCCCCTTCGAGGGCGGGCTGCTGGCCGCTCGTCGCATCGCCCGCTGCCATCCTGGCTGTGAAGGCGGCATCGACCCGGTGCCGGGCGGCCCCAGCGAGACACTGTGCCGCGAGGATCCCGAGCTCGACGAGAACTTCCGTCCCCGCACGTCGGACCTCCCCGCGGAGCGTGACGGCCCAAGCTCCTGAGCCGGTCGGGGCTCAGGCGGTATCCTGCTCCGCCACCTCGTAGATACGCTTGAGCATGGCGTTGAGGCCATTGCTGCGCGTGGGCGACAGGTGCTTGTCGAGCCCCAGGTCACCGAGAAAGTGTGGTGAGGTATCGCGGATCTCTGCGGCGGGCCGGTCGTTGTAGATGCGCAACAGCACGGCGATCAGCCCGGAGACGATGGCGGCATCGGAGATGGCGTCGAAGTGCAGAACACCTTCTCGACACTCGTGGCGCATCCAGACATTGGACTGGCAACCCTGAATCTTGAGCTCGTCACGCTTCCACTCCTCGGGAAACTCCGGCAGCGACTTGCCCATATCGATGATGTACTGGTAGCGATCCATCCAGTTATCGAACAGCTCGAACTCCTCGATCAGTTCCTGTTGGGCCTGCTCGGCGGTTGCGTCAATCGTCATGGAGCCTCCTGTTGGTGAATGGGGTGATTATACCGGCTCCTCCCCCACGCCGTCCGCCTCGGCCCGACCCTCTTCTCTCCCGCCGAGCCCGTGGCGAGCCTGCTGCCGGTGCCAGGCCTCGTCTTCGGCGTGCAGATAGCGGGCGGTGGTGTCCAGTCGCGAGTGCCGCGCCGTGGCCGCCAGGTAGCGCAGCTCGACCCCGGCCTGAGCCTGATGGGTCAGCGCCGTATGGCGTAGCCAGTGGGGTGTGGCCTGGCGCAGGCGTAGCGCCCAGTCGCGGGCGCCCTCCCCCTGCATTACCTCCAGGTCGTCTGCGGCCTGAGTAAAGGCCTGCCTGATCAGCCGATAGAGGCGGTTGTCGCCGATGCCTCGCCTGCCATCCAGGGCGCGCAGCAGTGGCGTCGCCTCATCCGGCTGGGGTTCCGGACTCAGGCCCAGAACCTCTCGCCACTCCTTCAACAGCAAGAGCATGTCGGGTGGTACGGGAATGCTGGCGAACTTGCCCCCCTTGCCTATCACGCTCCACCACCAGCGCCCCTCGCGCCGCTGGAAATCCCCCATGCGGGCGGCACTCATCTCGGCGATACGCGGTGCCAGCAGGTAGGCGAAGCCGAAGATAAAGCGTCGGCGGGCCTCCTCGTAGCGCTCGCGCGATGACGCCCCCTCCTCCGCCTTCGACCTGTTCGCGCCGTTCAACCAGCCCCAGAACCACTCCCACAGCGGCGCCTCCAGATAACGCTCGATACCGGCCCGGCGGTTATCGAGTCGCCGTCGCTTGTCGCGCATCAGTCGGAAAGGGTTGTGGCTCACCCACCCCGCCTCCACCAGCCAGGCATACATGCCCTGCAGGATCACCAGGCTCTGGCGACGGCTGGCCGGCGAGAGCGCTCCGCGGAAGGGTCGCCACTCCTCGGCGTGACGTGGACGCGGTGGCCCGACCCAGTGCGATCTCGGCTGGGGATCGGCGAGGAAGGCCTCGAAGGCCTCCAGGTGATCTCGTCTAACCTGGTCGAGGGTCATGTTGCGTTCGGCGAGCCATAACAATAGCCGCTCGGCCTCGCGACGATAGGCGCGCTGCGTCCTGGGGCTGGCGCGGTACTCCGCCAACCATTCGCCCACTGCCTCGGCATCGCTGCGCGCGGCGATATAGCCGCCCCGCTCCGCCATGGCTGGTAGCCGCGGCGACTCCTCGAACACTACTTCATTTGTCTGGCGCCCCATCAATCCCTCTCCTTGCTCCTGCCGACCAGTTTCCCGTGGTCTGATAATAAAAATCAAGATAAGGAGCGTAATCTTGCTTTTTTATTTTTATCGTAACGTATTTTACGTATTACGTATAATGTAATTACCTTCCATTCTCTTCTGAATACCGCTATGCTGCGCCGCATATCGATCCAAGAGGTGGCACAAGGAGAGCCTCATGGCGCGCATCGGCGTGACCTACGAAGACGTGCAACGAGCCATCGATGCCTTGCTGGCCCAGGGCGATGCCCCCAGTGTGCAGAAGATTCGCGAGATACTGGGGACAGGGAGCTTTACGACGATCAGCGATCACCTGCGCACCTGGCGACAGCAGCGCGAGGAGAACCGTGACGTTCCTCCACCCCGCGGCATGCCGGCCGCCCTTCAGGAGCTGGCCGAGGCGCTCTGGCGCCAGGCCCAGGAGAGTGCCAACGAGGCGCTACGCCACTACCGCGAGGAGGCCGATCGCAAGGTGGAGGAGGCACAGGAGTCGGTGAGCGACGCTCGCCGACAGGCGGACGATGCCAGGCAGCGTGAAGCGGCCCTGGCCAGCCACCTGTCCGGCACCGAGCAGCGCCTGGAGGCACTCAGTGCGGGGCTGGCAACGAGTCAGGCGCAGTGTGAGACGCTGAAGGCAGCCGAGAACCGTGTCTCCACGCGTCTGGCCGAAGCGGAGTCGCTGCTGCAGCGTCATCGAGACGAGGCTAGCCGAGTGGCGCAGGAGCATCAGCAGGCCATGCAGGCGTGTGAGGAGGCGCACCGCGAGAAGCTGACACAGGAGGAGCAACGCCACGAAAGCGCCGAGACACGCCTGATGACCCTGCTCGACCAGGCACGCCAGGAGCGACTGGCCAGTGAGAAGGCGGCGGCCGGAAGAGAGGAACAGCTGGAGAGGCGCCTCGAGCGTCAGGAGTCGCAGCTGCAGGAGTTGCGCGCGAGGCTTGCCAATGAGGAGAAGCACCATCGCGAGGTGGACTGGGCCCGCCGCCAGGCGGAGGCGCTGGCCGAGACTCGCCAGCGTGAGCAGTCAGTGCTGCAGGCACGCATCGACGAGCAGAAGCGACATCTGGAGGAACAGGCAGAGCGCGTGAGAAGCCTGGAGCAACAGCTCTATCGTTGCCTGTGGCAGGCGCCGAAGGGGGCCTCGGAAGAGGCGAGCGACTCAAATAAGTCGGCCGGTGATAACAGGCAAGGCGATCCGTCTGACCACCGTCTCTGAGGCAGTCTTCGCTGACCATAAGCCATGAAAAAAAGAAGAGCCCCGCCTAAAGGCGGAGCCCAACGTGTGGCGCCAGATAGCCCTGCCGGTCGAGCCGTTGGTACGAGCCCTGCTGGGTTCGGGGGCAGCTTAGCGGTAGTAGGCGTTGGTGGTGTCGCTATGGTCGGTCACGTCACGGATGCCACCCAGCTCCGGAATACGCTCCAGCAGAGTGCGCTCGACACCGTCCTTGAGCGTCAGGTCAACCGCGGCACAGCCCTGGCAGCCACCACCGAAGGCCAGTATCGCCACGTTCTCGTCGGTCAGTTCGACCAGCTTGATCTCCCCGCCATGGGCCGCCAGACCGGGGTTGATCTCGCTGTAGAGCACGTAGTTGACGCGATCGGCGAGGGGGCTATCGGCATTGACCTTGGGCATCTTGGCGTTGGGCGCCTTGATGGTCAGCTGTCCCCCCATGCGATCGGCATTGAAATCGACGACCGCCTCCTCGAGGAACGGCAGGCTGTTCTTGTCCAGGAAGACACCCAGCTTGGGCAGCTCCAGCTTCTCGTCGGTGGGTTCCTCTTCGCCGGGGCGGCAGTAGGCCAGGCAGGTTTCGGCATAAGGAGTGCCTGGCTGGGTGATGAAGATGCGTACCGCGATCCCTTCGACGTTCTGCTTCTCGAGCAGCTCGGCGAGGTAGTCCTGGGCACTATCGGTAATCTGGATCGGTTCGCTCATGCTATTTCCCGCTGTCGGTGCGCGGCAGCGGCGAAATCGCCGCGTACCGGGTAAAGTGATGACGCTAATGGTAAGACACGGAACGCGGCGAAACAATCCCGAGTGAATTGGTGGGTTTTTAAACACTCACCTGCCCCCACGGCGAGCAGTTTGCTACCATGACCGGCTTGACAGAGGCCGCGACATAGAAGATGCCCCGAGGCACAACGGCGGTCATAAACACCGGACACCTTCGCTGGAGACAGATTCCCACCATGGCCGCCGCTCCCACTGCCCAAACCACCACCCTGATCGAATGTCTCGCCGAGCGCATCCTGATGCTCGATGGAGGCATGGGCACCATGCTCCAGAACGCCGGCCTCTCCGAGGATGACTTCCGCGGGGCACGCTTTACCGACTGGCCCTCGGATCTCAAGGGCAACAATGATCTCCTGGTACTGACCTGCCCGGAGCTGGTGTCGCGCATCCACCGCGAGTATCTCGAGGCCGGCGCCGACATCGTCGAGACCAACACCTTCAACAGCACTCGCCTGTCTCAGGCGGACTATGGCATGGAGGCGCAGGTCCCCGAGATCAACCGTGAGGCGGCGCGACTGGCGCGCGAGGTCTGCGATGCGGTGACTGCCGAGACCGGAACGCCCCGATATGTCGCCGGCGTACTTGGCCCCACCTCGCGAACGGCCTCACTCTCCCCGGACGTCAACGATCCAGCCAAGCGAAATGTCACCTTCGATGAGTTGCGCAAGAACTACCTCGAAGCCGCCGAGTCGCTGATCGAGGGTGGTGCCGATCTGATCATGATCGAGACCATCTTCGACACCCTCAATGCCAAGGCGGCGATCTACGCCCTGGAAGAGCTCTTCGAGTCACGCGGCGAGCGTCTGCCGGTGATGATCTCCGGTACCATCACCGATGCTTCTGGCCGCACCCTCTCGGGGCAGACCACCGAGGCCTTCTGGAACTCGGTGCGCCACGCCAAGCCACTTTCGGTGGGCCTCAACTGTGCGCTTGGCGCCGCGGAGCTGCGTCCCTACGTCGAGGAGCTGTCGAGCAAGGCCGACACCTACGTCTCGGCCCACCCCAATGCCGGCCTGCCCAATGAGTTCGGCGAATATGATCAGTCTCCCGAAGAGATGGCGGCCATCGTGGCGGAGTTTGCCGCCAGCGGCCTGGTCAATATCATCGGTGGCTGCTGCGGCTCCACTCCCGAGCATATCGCCGCCATCCATCACGCCATTCAGGGCATGACGCCGCGGCACCTGCCGGACATCCCCAAGAATTGCCGTCTCTCCGGCCTCGAACCCTTCAACATCGGACCCGACTCGCTGTTCGTCAACGTCGGCGAGCGCACCAACGTGACCGGCTCGGCGCGCTTCAAGCGCCTGATCAAGGAGGAGGACTACACCACCGCTCTCGAGGTCGCCCTGGAGCAGGTGGAGAACGGCGCCCAGGTCATCGACATCAACATGGACGAGGGGATGCTGGACTCCCAGGAGGCCATGGTCCGCTTCCTGAACCTGATCG
This sequence comes from Halomonas icarae, assembly GCF_009901955.1. Taxonomy (GTDB): domain Bacteria; phylum Pseudomonadota; class Gammaproteobacteria; order Pseudomonadales; family Halomonadaceae; genus Halomonas; species Halomonas icarae. The sequence continues at coordinate 1,075,360 of NZ_WUTS01000001.1, forward strand.
CCGGCGAGCCGGATATCTCCCGGGTGCCGATCATGATCGACTCCTCCAAGTGGGAGATCATCGAGGCCGGTCTCAAGTGCATTCAGGGCAAGGCGATCGTCAACTCCATATCGCTCAAGGAGGGGGAAGAGGAGTTTCGCCGGCACGCCACCGTCTGCCGCCGCCATGGCGCCGCCGTGGTCGTCATGGCCTTCGACGAGGCCGGCCAGGCCGACACCTTTGCGCGCAAGACCGAGATCAGCGAACGCGCCTATCGCCTGCTGGTCGATGAGATCGGCTTTCCTCCCGAAGACATCATCTTTGACCCCAACATCTTCGCCATCGCTACCGGGATCGAGGAGCACAACAACTACGCCGTCGACTTCATCCAGGCGACCGAATGGATCCGCACGCACCTGCCCCACGCCCAGGTTTCCGGCGGCGTCTCCAATGTCTCGTTCTCCTTTCGCGGCAACAACGTGGTGCGCGAGGCGATCCACTCGGTATTCCTCTATCACGCCATTCGCGCCGGGCTCTCCATGGGCATCGTCAATGCCGGTCAGCTGGGGGTATACGATGACCTGGATGCCGAACTGCGCGATGCGGTAGAGGATGTGGTGCTCAACCGGCGCGACGATGCGACCGAGCGACTGCTCGACCTGGCCGAGAAGTACAAGGGCGGCGGTAGTGGCGCGGACAAGAAGGAAGACCTGGAGTGGCGTGGCTGGGAGGTCGCCAAGCGCATCGAGCATGCGCTGGTCAAGGGGGTGACCGCCTATATCATCGAGGACACCGAAGAGGCGCGCCTACAGTTCGACCGCCCTATCGAGGTCATCGAGGGACCGTTGATGGATGGCATGAACGTGGTCGGTGACCTGTTCGGCGCCGGCAAGATGTTCCTCCCCCAGGTGGTCAAATCCGCTCGAGTGATGAAGCAGGCGGTGGCGCACCTGCTGCCCTATATCGAGGCGGAAAAGGACGAAACGACCCAGGCCAAGGGCAAGATCGTCATGGCGACCGTCAAGGGCGATGTTCACGACATCGGCAAGAATATCGTCGGCGTCGTCCTGCAGTGCAACAACTACGACGTCGTCGACCTGGGGGTGATGGTGCCGGCGGAGAAGATCCTGCAGACGGCTCGGGAGGAAAACGCCGACATCATCGGCCTTTCGGGCCTGATCACGCCGTCGCTGGATGAGATGGTCGGCGTGGCCAAGGAGATGCAGCGCCAGGGCTTTGAACTACCGTTGCTGATCGGTGGCGCCACGACATCCAAGGCACATACCGCGGTCAAGGTGGATCCCGGCTACGAGCACCCGGTGATCTACGTGCCGGACGCCTCCCGCGCGGTGGGCGTCGCCTCCAGGCTGCTCTCTCCGGAAATGAAGCCCGGATACATTGCCGAGATCCAGAGCGAATACGAGAGCGTGCGCGAACGTAACGCCAAGCGACGCCCCAAGGGGGCAGACCTGACCTATGAGCAGGCTCGTCAGCGCAAGTTCAAGACCGACTGGAGCCGCTACACCCCGCCACAGCCGGCCATGACCGGCACACTGACCTTCGATGGCTATGATCTCGATGAACTGGTCGAGCGGATCGACTGGACTCCCTTCTTCATGAGCTGGCAGCTAGTCGGCAAATACCCGAAGATTCTCGACGACGCCAAGGTCGGCGAGGCGGCTCGCAGCCTGTTCCGCGATGCCCAGGCCATGCTGCGCAAGCTGATCGACGAAAAGCTGGTAACAGCGCGGGGCGTGATCGGTATCTGGCCCGCCAACAGTGTCGACGACGATATCATCGAGGTGTATGCCGACGACTCCCGCAGCGAGGTAATCGAACGGCTTCACCATATCCGCCAGCAGACCACCAAGAACCGCGACGGTGTGTGCTATAGCCTGGCCGACTTCGTGGCGCCCCGGTACGACGACAAGGGAGAGCCGAGTGGCAAAGCGGACTGGATCGGCGGCTTCGCCGTGACCACGGGCCACGGTGTCGAGGAGCTCGCCGAGCAGTACAAGGCGGCCGGTGATGACTACAATGCCATTCTGGTGCAGTCGCTTACCGACCGTCTGGCCGAGGCCTTCGCCGAACGCCTGCATGAACGGGTGCGCAAGGAGTTCTGGGGCTATGTACCCGATGAGGCGCTGGACAACGAGGCCCTTATCGCCGAAAAGTATCAGGGCATCCGCCCGGCACCAGGCTATCCGGCGTGCCCCGACCATACCGAGAAGCCAATCCTGTTCAGGCTGCTCGACGCCACCGAGCAGTCCGGCCTCACCCTGACCGAGAACTTCGCCATGTGGCCCGCCGCCGCCGTGGCGGGATGGTACTTCTCGCATCCGCAGTCGAAATACTTCTCCACCGGCAAGATTACCCGTGAACAGGTGGAGGGCCTAGCCAGCCGCAAGGGCATGGGAGTCGAGGAGATGGAGCGCTGGCTCATGCCGGTGCTCTCCTACGACCCCGCCTGATTCACGGTGGGTCGCCAGCCAGGCGGCCCACCTCCTCCTCTATTGCGGATCACCATGCTGCTTCACGCCACACGTCGTCGCACCATCCTGCGCCTCTCACTGCCGATCATCGCCGGCATGCTCTCCCAGAGCCTGATCAATCTGATCGATGCCGCCATGGTCGGCTCGCTAGGCGAAGTCCCGCTGGCGGGGGTGGGGATCGGCGGCTATGTGATGTTCATGGTCACCGCCCTGGTATTCGGACTCTCCTCCGGGGTGCAGGCCCAGACCGCACGACGCCATGGTGAGCAGGCCTGGACACGACTCGCCATGCCGCTCAATGCCGGCCTGCTGATCGCCACCGTGCTCTCACTGCCGATCACCCTGCTCTGCCTGTGGCAGGCGCCGACGCTGATGGCGCTGATCAATCAGGATCCCACGGTCAATGCCGAGGCGGTGGCCTATTTCCGCTGGCGCGTCCTGTCGCTTGCCGCCGTGGCCATGATCTTCTGCTTTCGCGGCTACTGGAACGGCATTCAGCGGACCGGCCTCTACCTGCGCATCATTCTGGTGATGCACGCCATCAACGTGGTCGCAAGCCTGGGACTGATCTTCGGATACCTGGGACTACCGGCCATGGGCGCTGCGGGCGCAGGGGCCGGCACCACCCTCTCGCTGTTCGTCGGAGCGGTGATCTGGGCCTTTGCCAGCCTACGTCATGCCAGGCCCGGTGGCCTGCTGGCGGCACTACCGCACCGTCTCACCCTGCTGACCACCCTGCGCCTGGCCGGGCCTCACTCCTTCCAGCAGCTGTGGTTTGCGGCCGGCTACGCGGTACTGTTCTGGATTCTGGGGCAGGTCAACACCGCCAGCGTGGCGGTGGGGCATGTGCTGGTCAATCTCTCGCTGCTGATGATCCTGCCCGGCGTAGGCCTGGGCATGGCGGCCATGAGCCTGGTAGGCCAGGCGCTCGGACGCGATGAGCTGGCCGATGCCCACCGTTGGGGCTGGGAGGTGGTGTACCTCGCCTGGCTGTGCCTGGCCCTTATCGCGCTGCCCATGGTGCTATTGCCCGACGCCGTCCTGGGCCTGTTTCTGCACGATCCAGCCCTGATCGAGCTGGCGCGCCTGCCGCTGCGGCTGACGGCGCTGATGATCGTGCTCGATGCCGCGGCACTGGTTCTTGCCCAGGCACTGCTCGGGGCCGGTGCCAATCGCACGGTGATGACCACGACCCTGTCGCTGCAGTGGCTGCTTTTCCTTCCGCTGGCCTGGCTGGTAGGCGTCTGGCTCGAGCAGGGGCTGGTCGGCATCTGGTGGGTACAGCTCGTCTATCGTTCCCTGAACTCCCTGTGGTTTGCGGGAATCTGGCAGCGCCGACGCTGGCAGCGACTCGTGGTATGAGGGGGCGCCCAGGACGTTTCGAGGGCGGGTCTAATTACTTTAAGTATAAAAACTATGCCTTTTTATTCTTTTAAACAATAAGAGGGTGCGCGTATCGTACAGCCCATGCACTGCCACTTTCATCGCTGCAGGATGGCTGAATGTACCGCTACGATTCCCACGACCAGACTCTCGTTAACGAACGCGTGGCCCAGTTTCGCGACCAGATGGAGCGTTACCTGGCCGGGCGCCTGAGCGAAGAGGAGTTCCTGCCGCTGCGTGTGCAGAACGGCCTGTATATCCAGCGCTATGCCCCCATGCTGCGCATCGCCATCCCCTACGGCATGCTCGCTTCCTATCAGCTGCGCAAGCTGGGCGATCTGGCGCGTGACTACGACCGCGGCTATGGCCACTTCACCACCCGTACCAACCTGCAGCTCAACTGGCCCAGATTGGAGAGCGTGCCGGACATGCTGGCGGAGCTTGCCAGCGTGCAGATGCATGCCATTCAGACCAGCGGCAATGATATCCGCAACACCACTACCGATCAGTTCGCGGGGGTGGCCGAGGATGAGGAGGTCGACCCGAGGCCCTGGTGCGAGCTGATTCGCCAGTGGTCCACCTTCCACCCGGAATTCGCCTATCTGCCGCGCAAGTTCAAGATCGCCGTGACCGGTGCCCGCGAGGACCGCGCCGCGATTCAGGTTCACGATGTCGGCCTGCGGCTGTGGCGAGATGCCCAGGGTGAGGTGCGAGTCAGGGTGCTGGCCGGCGGTGGCCTGGGCCGCACGCCGATGATCGGCGAGGTGGTCCGTGACGATCTCCCCTGGCAACACTTGCTGACCTATCTCGAGGCACTGGTCCGGGTCTATAACCTGTTTGGTCGCCGTGACAACAAGTTCAAGGCGCGCATCAAGATTCTGGTCAAGGCACTCGGCGTCGAGGAGTTCCGACGGCGTGTCGACGAGGAGTGGGCGCACCTGAAGGATGGTCCCCAGACCCTCACCCGGGAGAGCCTCGAGCGGATGGCCTCGCATTTCGAGGATCCCGAGCGCCGCCCCGTCTCGGCGAAGGCCATTGACGAGGTAGAGGCCTTACGCAGCAGGGAGCGCGCCTTCGGCCGCTTCATGACCAACAATGTTCACGCCCACAAGATCTCCGGTTACAAGGCGGTAACCCTCTCCCTGAAACGCCGCGAGCACTCCCCTGGCGACGTCACCTGGAAGCAGATGCATCAGGTGGCAGACCTCGCCGACGAATACAGCTTCGGCGAGATACGCGTCACCCATGAACAGAACCTGGTGCTTACCGACGTGCCCATGGATCGCCTGGAAGCGCTATGGCGCGAGCTGGAAACCCTCGGCATGGCCAACCCCACGGTGGGCACACTGGCGGACTTGATCTGCTGCCCCGGAGGAGACTACTGCGCCCTGGCCAACGCCAAGTCGATCCCGGTGGCCCAGGCCATTCAGGAGCGCTTCGAGGACCTGGATTTTCTCTATGACCTGGGGCCGCTCGACCTCAATATCTCCGGGTGCATGAACGCCTGCGGTCATCACCATGTCGGTCATATCGGCATCCTCGGCGTCGACAAGAAGGGCGAGGAGTGGTACCAGATCTCGCTGGGCGGCACCCAGGGAAATGCGGCATCGCTGGGCAAGATCCTAGGCCCCTCCTTCAGCCGCGACGCGGTACCCGATGTCATCGACACCCTGCTCAAGGTCTATGTCGGTGAGCGCAACGATGACGAGACCTTCCTCGACACCTACCGTCGTATCGGACTCAAACCCTTCAAGGAGCGTGTCTATGCCTGATCATGCCCCCCACACCGCCCCCCTGCCTGCCACCCGGCGCCCCTATCTCTTCCGAGACCAGCCGGCCAGCGATGGCTGGCAGCTGGTCCGCGAGGGCCAGGCGACGACCGATACGCCCTGCATCGTGCCCCTGACCCAGTGGCTCGAGGAGGAGCGTAGCAACCTGCGTGCCCCCTGGCTGGCAGCCGATACCGAGCTCGACCAGCCCCTGACCGCCCGCCTCGCCGAGGCCCCCCTGGTGGCCATCGACTTCCCCAAGTTCACCGACGGGCGGGGCTACAGCCTGGCTCGCCTGCTGCGCGAACGCCATGGCTATCGTGGCGAGATACGCGCCATCGGAGATGTGCTGGTCGACCAGCTCTTCTACATGCGCCGTTGCGGATTCGATGGTTTCTCACTGCGTGAAGACCAGTGGCTGGAAGATGCCCTGCGCAATCTGCATGTCTTCAGCCGCGCCTATCAGCCCGGAGTGGATCAGCCCGAACCGCTGTTTCGACTGCGCAGTCAGGCTCTTGAGTCAGTCCGCGACGAACTCCCTCTGGCTGCCTTTGCCTGATCCCAATTGTCTGTCACCTGTCACCATGGGTATCGTATCTGCCCATGCGCCCTCGCCCTCTACTGACCACGACCCTCCTCGGCCTCCCACTCATGGTGGGAGGCTGGTTATGGCTGACCCTGCTCAGCCCCTTTCTCTATGAACGCCCCGAACACCTCGACCCCATTGCCGAGGGGCCCCATGCGGTGTATGTCTATGGCACCCTGCGCGTGCCCGTGGTGCGCTGGATCGTGATCGGTGATGAGGTCGAGACCCGCCCTGCCCGCCTCGAAGGCTGGCGCCGAACCGGACTCGATCTGGAGCCGGCCCCCGGTGAATGGGTACCGGGTGAGGTGTTGACCGTCGATGCCGAGGCGCTTGCCCGGCTCGACCGCTATGAGCGCCTGGGCATTCGCTACGAGCGGGTGCGCCACACGCTCGCCGACGGCAGCGAGGCCTGGGTCTATCGACGCCTGCCGGATGAGGCACGGACGTCCTCCCCGTGAGACACAGCGCGGCACTTGCTACAATGCCGCGAGTCGCCGGCAATTGGCCACCACGTCCGCGGAGAGTCCATGACCAAGATTACCCTGATGCATAATCCTCGCTGCTCGAAATCACGTCAGGCTCTCGCCCTGCTTGAAGAAAAGGGTGCCCCGGTAGCGATTCGCCGCTATCTTGACGAGCCGCTGAGTGACGCCGAGCTGCGCGCGTTGATCGAGCGCCTGGAGGGCGGTGTCGAGCGCCTGGTGCGCACCAAGGAGAGCGAGTGGCAGAAGCTGGCCGCCGACGCCCGTGACCCGGAGCAGGTGGTTCAGGCAATCATGGCGCATCCGCGGCTTATGGAACGACCGATTGCCGACGATGGTAAGCGTGCCATCATCGGGCGCCCACCCGAGGACATTCTCGCCCTGCTCGATTGATACTTCCCCCCTTTCCCCGAGCCTCAGGAGTCCCGATGAGCGCCTCCCTGCCCTATGTGCTGATTCTCTACTACTCCCGCCATGGTGCCACCCGGGCCATGGCCGAGCGCCTCGCCGCCGGCGTGGAGTCCCTGCGCGGCATCGAGGCGCGACTGCGCACCGTGCCACCGGTATCCCCCACCTGTGAGGCGGTGGATCCCGAGATTCCCGCCGAAGGGGCGGTCTACGCCTCTCTGGACGACCTGCGCCACTGTGCTGGCCTGGCCATCGGCAGCCCCACACGCTTCGGCAATATGGCGGCCCCCCTCAAGCACTTCCTCGATGGCACCAGCGAGCTATGGCTAGGCGGCGCCCTGATCGACAAGCCGGCGACCGCCTTCACCTCGACCTCGAGCCTGCACGGGGGCCAGGAAACGACCTTGCTGACGATGCTGGTGCCCCTGCTTCACCACGGCATGGTCTATGCTGGACTGCCCTATAGCGAGACCGAACTGATGGAGACGACCCGCGGCGGAACACCCTATGGAGCCAGCCACCTCGCCGGCAAACGCAGTGACCAGCCCCTCGATGATCATGAGCGTGCCCTGGCCCAGGCCCAGGGGCGCCGGCTGGCACGCCTCGCCCTGGCATTGGCCCCTCTGCAGGAGAAGCGCTCATGAGGGCCGCATTGGAACGCCTGGAAAATGCCAAGGGCCTCGATGTATTGACCGCCAGGATGCGCCGGCTGGTGCTGGGCAGCTACACCCTGCTGGTGGCACTGATGGTCTACCGCGGCCTGCAGATCGATGGCGACAGCGGTCCGCTGGTGCCTATCGTTGCCTTCGTGCTCCCCCTGATACTCTTCCTGCCATCCTTGATCGGCAGGCGCCCCCGTGGTCATGCCTGGCTGGCCTTCGTCAGCCTGCTCTACTTTGCCCAGGGAGTCATGGTCGCCACGCTTCCAGGCCAGGGGGTACGCGGCTCACTGGAGGCGCTCGTCTCCCTGGCGCTGTTCACCGGGTGCACCGGCTATGCGCGCTTTCGCAGCCGTCAGCTGCGTGCCACCAGCCCCGGCAGCTGACTCTCTTCCATGCTAGCCTTGTGAGGGTGGTGCCAGTCGAGCCAGTCGACTGACACCCAGCCAGCATTAGAAAACGAATCGAAAAGATCGAAAGGAGCTCGTGATGACCGTAACGTTTCGCCCGCTGATCGCCCTTGGCCTCTCGGCTGCCCTGGCGCTGCCGACCATCGCTCAGGCCACCGAGCCCGAAGACGCCATCCGCTATCGCCAATCCGCCCTCAGCGTGATGGGTTGGCAGATGGGTCCCATGGGTGCCATGGCCAAGGGCGATATGGAGTATGACGAGGAGGCGTTTGCCACGCGTGCGAACAACCTGGCCGCCGTTGCCCACCTGCCCTGGGAAGGCTTCATGGAAGGCACGCTGCGGGGTGACGGCCACGGTGTCGAGACCGGCGCTCTGGCCAAGATTGGCGACGACTGGGCAGGCTTTGAGGAGCGTCAGCAGACCTTCGAGCAGGAAGCTGCCACCCTGGCCCAGATGGTGAAGGATGGTGAAGCGTTCAGCGCCCTGCGCGCCCAGGTCGGTGCCGTCGGCAAGAGCTGCAAGGGCTGCCACGACGACTACCGCGCCGAGTGAGCCCCCCTGCCGTTTGAAATAACGAATGTAGATCGTAAACCACGGGGCGGCCCGATGACCGCCCCGTGGCTTTTACAGAACACCGCCGATCACGCGTTCCAGAGCCAGATGACGGGCAAGGAAGAGAGCGCGAGCACCACCAGCACCAGGGAGAGAGACGCGACCCTGGGCTTTGGTCCCCCCACCGGCTCATCCTCCGGGCAATCATCGAGCGCCTTGCGGCCGGTGATCATGGCGCTCACCAGCCGCTCACCCTTGAGACAATGGAACAGCAGCGCTATTAGATGCGCGGCGATCAACACCACCAGCAGGTCGGCATTCAGGGAGTGAAGCGAGGCGAGGATCTTGACGATCTCGTTGCTTGCCCAGCCGTGGAGTGGTGCATCGAAGAAGATGTCGTCGGTCAGAAATAGACCACTTGCCGCCTGAAATGTCAGCGATACCAGCATGAACAGCACCATGGCGCCCCCCAGCGGGTTGTGACCGGCATAGCGAGGTGCCGTGCCACGCAGCAGCCGACGACCATAGTCGATCATGCGGCCCGGCGGGTATAGAAAGCTTGTAAATCGCGCATGGGGACTGCCCAACAGGCCCCAGAGCCAACGAAACAGCAGAAGCCCCACCAGCAGATAGCCCGCCCGAGCATGAATCTCGATGGGAAAGACGAAGGGCGCCCCTTCCGTCTTCATGGTGTAGAAGGATAGTCCCACCAGGGCCACCAGAGACCAATGGAAGAGCCGTACGGGAATATCCCAGACCATCAGTCGCGTCATCTCGCCTCCTTGCCAATATAAGTCGAATTTCTTGTCAAAAGCTGCCAAGCCGGTGGATCTACCTTAATATAGCTGGCATCACTTACCCTCATCCATCAGCAGCAAGGGAGTTTATCACCGTGTCGCCAGCCCACGCCTGGAAGGAAGCCGGGAAGCTCACACTGCCGGTCATGTTCGGCTACCTGCCACTGGGCGCCGCCTATGGCATCCTGGCCGTGGAGGTCGGCGTACCCTGGTGGGCGGCGGTACTGATGTCACTGATCATCTATGCCGGCGCAGGTCAGTTTCTCGCCGTGGCACTCCTCGCCGCCGGTGCCGGGCTGGTGGAGCTGGCAGTGGCCACGTTGATGCTCAACTCCCGCCACCTCTTCTATGGGCTATCGCTGCTCAAGCGCTTTCAGGGTGCGGGCTGGCGCAAGCCCTACATGATCTTTGCCCTGACCGACGAGACCTATTCGTTGATCACCACCCTGCCTAACGTACACGGCAATGACCATCTCCTGGCCTTTCGCATCAGTCTGCTCAATCAGATCTGGTGGGTGCTCGGCTCCATTCTCGGGGTCCTGGCAGGCACCACGTTGACCTTCAACAGTCAGGGGATCGAGTTTGCCCTGACGGCGCTGTTTATCGTGCTCACCCTCGAGCAGGCACGCCGGCTGCGTCGCTGGCTACCCTTTGCCATCGCCCTGCTGACCGGGCTCGTCGGGATATGGCTGGTGCCTGATCGCCATCTGCTGTTGAGCGCTATCGGCGCGGCCAGCCTGATCCTGCTGTTTCACTACTCACTCGACCGCCACCGGGAGACTCGCACATGAGCACCTCAGCCTTGCTGATATTTATCATCGTCTGTGCGTTGGCGACCTTCGCCACCCGGGTCACCCCATTCGTGGCTCTCGCGCGACATGCTGACCATCCCCTTATCCTGCACCTTGGACGCTACCTGCCACCCACGGTGATGATGATCCTGGTGATCTATGCCTTGCGGGACTTCCGTCCCCTGCTCGACGGCCACCTCAATGCCGGCGCCAACGGTTGGCCGATGATCATCGCCTCGCTGATCGTCGCCCTGCTGCATCTGTGGCGGCGCAACGCGCTGCTGTCGATCATCGGTGGCACCGGGGGCTATATGGCGATGGTGCAGCTTGGCTGGGTGGTATAGGAGCGCCACTCTCTTTGCCCATACCAAGTGCCAGGAATCCTGACTACGATCAAAATCAACGGTTGAGCTACGCCAGCGAAGCGGCGACCATGCACATCAGCTTCCAGGAGAGATAACCACGATGACACGCAACATTTCCGACATCCGCCGCGACTATGAAGGGGGGCAGCTCGACGAGTCACAGGCGACCGATGACCCCATGCCACTCTTCGAGGAGTGGTTGACCCTGGCGCTGGAGAGTGAAGGCCTCGATGGCAATGCCATGACGCTGGCCACGGTGGACAGCCAGGGACGCCCCCATGCACGCGTAGTGCTGCTCAAGGGGCTCGATGACAACGGCTTCGTGTTCTACACCAACTACCACAGCCACAAGGGCAGCGAGCTGACCAATGTGCCGCGGGCCGCCCTGACCTTCTGGTGGCCATCGCTGTCTCGCCAGGTGCGTATCGAAGGGAGCGTCGAGCAGGTCAGCGAACAGGAGTCCGATGAGTACTTCGCCAGCCGCCCGCGGGCCAGCCAGCTGGGTGCCTGGATCGCGACCCAGAGCGTGGTGATTCCCGACCGTAGCTGGATCGAGGAGCGCAAGAGCCGGTTCGAGCAGGCCTACGAGGGGCAGGAGATTCATCGCCCGGTCCACTGGGGCGGCTACCGCGTCATTCCCGAAATGATCGAGTTCTGGCAGGGTCAGCCCAGCCGTCTGCATGATCGCATCCGTTATGAGCAGCGTGAGGATGGCTGGCACCACTTCCGGCTGGCGCCCTAGCCCCTTTCAAGACAGACCTTTCGAGACAGACCCTCTCGAGTCAGCACCTACCGGGACAGCCCCCAACACCGGGGAGTGTCCCGGATGGCCTGGGTGCATTCCCTGGTGGTCAGTCCAGCGGGCTCTCCAGGCGGTGGCGTTGCCATTCGCTTTCGGGCTCGTTGAGGCGCAGCACGGCATCCACTACCTGCTCCTCCATGTTGTAGCGCTGCTTGAAGCCCAGGTGCTTCATCAGCGCCCGCATGGGGTGGTTGTCGACCATGATCTTGCCGATCATCTCCAACGTGCCAACACTCCTGCAGTAGTTGATCATCTTGTTCATCAGCAGGCTGCCGATCCCCAAGCCCTGTAGATCATCGCGGATGATGACGGAAAACTCGGTACGAATGTTGTCGGGGTCGTTCCATACCCTGACCACGCCCAGCATCTCCTTGCGACCATCTTCCAGCAGGTGCTCGGCAATAAAGGCCATCTGTCGGTCGTAGTTGATATGCGAGAGCATCGACAGGTCGCGCTGGGTCAGGTCGGCCTTGTTGTGGAAGTAACGGAATCGAATGCTCTCTTCCGAGAGCTTGTCATGGAAGCTGGTAATCAGCGGGGCATCCTCTGCCCGGATCGGGCGGACCTCAACCTCCCAACCATTGTTCAGCGTGGTCCACTCTCTCAGCTCCTCGGGATAGGGCATGATCGCGAAGCGTGCCGGACGCCCCAGGTCCATGGCGAAGTCTACCGCGACCACGCCATCTCGATTGAGCAGCAGCGGATTGATCTCCAGCCCCCGCAGCTCGAGAAGGTCGGTGGCCATCTGCGACAACTTGACCAGTAGCTGGCATAGCTGATCGATATCACGCTCGGGGTCGCTCGAGTGCTCGTGGATCAGACGTGCGACATGGGTGTGCTCCACCAGATCCTCGGCCAGCCGCATATTGAGCGGCGGCAGGGCGACCTGGCGGTCGGCCAGGATGTTGACCTTGTAACCGCCGATCCCGAATACCACCACGGGACCAAATACCGGGTCGCGGGTAATTCCCGCACACACCTGCATGGAGTGCTTGCCCCGTTGCATCGGCTGCAGGCAGTACTCGCGGACCTCGAAGGCGGGATAGTTCTCGGCGACCTTTTCTCGCAGCAGCTCGATGCCCTCTGCGACCTGCTGCGGCGTCTTCAGGTCCTGAAGCAGCCCCGCCGAGAGGCGGTGTGGGTGCTTGCGGTACCGGAATGGCCGACAGTTGCCCTCGTGAACCACCTTCAACGCCAAGCTGCCACCGAAGGCTTGTGCTGCCAGGGCGCCCTCTTCGGCCGTCGTGACATAACGGCTTGGCGCCACCGCAATGCCGTAGGCCTCGAGCACCCGAGCGGCCTCGGAATGGGTCAGGGTCTCGCGCCCTTCGGCCTTGACCGAGTCGATCAGCTTGCGGCACCGCACCCGAATCTCACGGTTCGTGGAAAATGGCAGGCTGGGTGGCGTCTCCTGCAGCAGTGACTGCACACGCTGATAGTCCACCATGTGCATGAAGGCCTTGATCGCCTGCTCGGGAGAGACATAGGTCGGAATGCCCGCCAGATTACACTCGTGCCGGGCGGAAAAGGCCTCCTCCAGCCCCATGAAGCTGGTCAAGAGGTTACGTCGAAAGCGTTTGCGATTGGCCACCAGCGCCTGGGCGGTGATCTTGGAAGGCGCCAGTCGAGTGGGGGCATGTACCACCAGCACCGCATCGACGTTGGGGTCCCCCGCCACCACTTCCAGGGCATCCACCATCATCTCCGGGGTGGCGTTGCCCCCCAGGTCGACGGGGTTCTCTCCGGGCTTGCTGATATCCAGGCCACCGCTGCGCAGGGTTCGACGCGTCTCCTCGGTGAAGTCTGCCAGCTTGCCACCGGCAGTGATCAGCTTGTCGATGGCCAGCATCGCCGGCCCCAGACCGTTCGAGACGATGGCCAGGCGATCTCCGCGCAGAGGCTTCATCCGTGACAGGGTCATCAGGGCGTCGAACAGCTCGTCGGAGTCATGGACCCTTACCACACCGGCACGCGAGAAGGCGGCATCGAAGATCTGGTCGCGGTTGGCGATTCCCGGGGTCGGCGGCAGCTCCGTAAGGTCGGACTGGCGGGTGCGCCCACTCTTGATGGCCAGCACCAGGCGATTGCGCGACGCATCGCGCAGCGCCGTCATGAAGTGCTGGGCATCCATCACCTTCTCGAGATGCAGCAGGATGGCCTGGCTGGGCGAATACTGGTTGATGTAATCGAGCAGGTCGGGAAGCAGCACATCGACGCTGTCCCCCAGGGTGATCAGGTGAGAAAAGCCTACCCCCCGCCCCGCCGCCCAGTCGATCATCGCCGTGCCCAGCATACCCGACTGCCCCAGGTAAGCGACCTTGCCCCGCTTGATGGTCTGGCTGGCGTAGGAGGCATTGAGCCGGCGGCCGGGAACGATCAGGCCCATGCATTCGGGGCCCAGCACACGGATACCCGAAGCCCGGGCGGCATCCAGCATGCGACTGCGAATCGAGGCCTTGCCATCGCGCTCCTCATCGAGGTGTGAACCGCCGGAGAGCACCAGGGCGGCACGACAACCGAAGCTGCCCAGCCTGGCGATGCGCCCCGGTACCGTTTCGATCGGGGAACAGATCACCGCCAGGTCGGGCACCTCGGGAAGCTGAGACACCCGGGAGAAGCCCGGTTGACCATGTACGCTGCTGTAGCCCTTGGGGTTCACCGCCCAGATGGCGCCGGGATACTCCCCCTCGATGAGATTGCGGATGACGATCCCGCCCAGGGATTCCGGCTTTTCCGAGGCACCTATCACGGCGATGGTACCGGGTTCGAAGAAGTGGCGAAGGAAACGGGTACTCACGAAGATCTCCCGGCAGTTGGCGCATGGCGCTTGAGGTAGCTGCCTACTGTGTACGACCTATTGACACTGTCTGGCAAGGGCTGGAGACAAGTAAAGTGATCCAAGCCTGCATGGAGAGCCTCATGATTACCGGATATATCACGCATCCCGACTGCCAGCTTCACCATATGGGGCCAGAGCACCCGGAAAGCCCTCTGAGGCTCGAGGCAATTCGTGCCCGCCTCTCCCTGACGGGAACCCTGCAGCAGACCATGCAGACAGAGGCGCACCCGGCGACCGAGGAGGAGCTCGCTCTGGTCCACCCCCTGCGCCATCTTCGCGCCCTGGACAAGTGCGTACCGGAAGCGGGTATCGTCACCCTTGACAGTGACACCATGATGAATCCCGACAGCCTCAGGGCGGCACGCGTCGCCGCCGGTGCGGTGATCCGCGGTGTCGATCAGGTATTTCGCCGCCAGTCCGACAACGTATTCTGTGCGGTGCGCCCGCCAGGCCACCATGCCGAAGCCACCGACGCCATGGGCTTCTGTTTCTACAACAATATTGCGGTAGGTGCCGCCTACGCCCGAGAAAAATACGGTGCACGGCGCATCGCCATCCTCGATTTCGATGTCCACCAGTGCAACGGCACCATCGATATCTTCAAGGATGATCCCGAGGTGCTGGTCTGCACCAGCTTCCAGTTTCCCTTCTATCCCTGGCGCTACCTGCGTAGCGAGTGGCAGAACGTGATCAACACGCCGCTCTCCGCCGGCACCGACAGTGCAGGCTTTCGCCAGGCCATCGAGGATGACTGGCTGCCCGCGCTGCATCGTTTCAAGCCCGACCTGGTGCTGCTCTCCTCAGGCTTCGACGCCCATCGCGAGGATGATATGGCCGAGCTCTGCCTGGAGGATGACGACTTTCACTGGGTCACACGGATGGCATTGGAAATTGCCGAGCTCTATGCCGACGGCCGCCTGGTGTCGGTACTCGAAGGGGGCTATCACCTGGCGTCACTGGGACGCAGCGTCGATGCCCACGTCAAGGCACTGCTCGGACTGCCTTTCGGTGATGAGGCTGGTGATGGTGAGGGCACCTGAGGGTAACCGCAGATAGCCGACACCCGGTGGCGGTGTGGTAAGCTGAGGAAAATCTGTTTCCTATAGTGAACAAAAGAACATGCCAGACACCACCGACCAGGATGCCGCCCTGCGCATCGCCTCCGGGCGCAAGCCCTTCGTGGAACCGCTGCGCCTCGGCGAGCGTCTCCGCGAGATACGTCTCTCCAACCAGTGGACGCTGGAGGATGTCAGTCAGCGTACGGGGCTTGCCCGCTCCACGCTGTCGAAGATCGAGAATGACCAGATCTCACCGACCTTCACCGCCGTTCAGAAGCTGATCGGTGGGCTGGACATCGACCTGCCCCAGCTTCTCTCCCCGCCACGCCAGCAGACTCGCACCATGGGGCGCCGCGACCTGACACGACGTGGTCAGGGTGACCTGCACCCGACACCCACCTATGAACATGAACTGCTGAGCTGCGAGCTGGCACAGAAGCGCATGATCCCCTTCAAGACCATTGTGCGGGCACGCGCCTTCGAGGACTTCAGCGAGTGGGTGCGACATGACGGCGAGGAGTTTCTGATGGTGCTGGAGGGCGAGATCCTGCTCTACTCGGAGTTCTACGAACCGCTACGCCTGGAGTGCGGCGACAGCATCTACTTCGACAGTGCCATGGGCCATGCTCTGGTCTCTACCAGCGAACAGGATGCCGTTGTCCTATCGGTCTGTACCCGCGGTGAGGCCGCCTGATCAAGCCTTCTCGCGTCGCTTGTCCCCCGGGCGCCTGGCGGGGATGGCATCGAGTTCGAGGCGCCGGTCAGCATGGATCGCCTGGAAGTGGCGCCCCTTGGCGCGGGCGATCAGCATGACGCCGAACCGCTCCGCCAGCTCCACGCCCTTCTGGGTCACCCCGGAGCGTGAGACCAGCACCCCGATGCCCATCTGGGCCACCTTGATCACCATCTCCGAGGTCAGGCGGCCGGTGGTATAGAAGATATCCGACGCTTCGACAGTCCCCTCTTCCAGCCACTGACGTCCCGCCAAGGTATCCACCGCATTGTGGCGCCCCACATCCTCCACGAAGTCGAGCACCTCGGACTGACGGCAGAGGGCACAGCCATGCACCGCTCCGGCGCTGCGGTAGGTCTCGTTATAGGCGCCCAGATTCTCGAGTAGTGCATAGAGGACCGACTGGCGAACCGGTTCGA
Organism: Halomonas icarae; assembly: GCF_009901955.1. Taxonomy (GTDB): domain Bacteria; phylum Pseudomonadota; class Gammaproteobacteria; order Pseudomonadales; family Halomonadaceae; genus Halomonas; species Halomonas icarae. The sequence goes on from NZ_WUTS01000001.1 coordinate 1,091,885, forward strand.
CGGAAAGAGGCTGCTGAGGCACGGCATCCAGCAGCCTGCCGAAGACCGTGCCCTGGCCACACCCGGTGGTCACGGTGCGATGCCCGAGCCGCTCATCGAGATCCTCGGGAAGGTGGCGCGTGACCACCGCCGCGGCCTCTACCTCCCAGTCGACATGCACCGCCACCAGATCCTCGCGACGCTCTATCAGCCCCTGATTGCGCAGATAGCCCGCCACCAGCGCCTCGGGATCCGCCCCCAGGGTCATCAGGGTGACGATCTCTCGCTTGTTGAGATAGAGGGTCAGCGGACGCTCGGCGGCAATCGCCTGGCGACGGTGATCGCCATACTCATCGAGCACCTCGATCTCCAGGGTGGCGGGCAGGCGGGCGCGGCTAAGGCTGATCGGTGGCATCCGTTACGAGCTCCCGGCAAACTATAACTGTAGGCAGGCCATGATGGCATTCCCGATACAGAAAGTCTTCAATGTAGACAGCCACCCACGCTCGAGAATTCTTTCCCCATGACAGCCTTCTCAAATCACCGCGCCGTAAGTCTCACGCTGGATGAGCAGACAACCCGCATCAAGGGCTTTGTCTCACGGCGCCACTTTATCCGTGAGCTGACCTTGGGTGACGACGGACCCTGGACACTGACGCTTCAGCTCACCATGACCGAGCGAGCCGCCTACCGTTTCAATCTCACCTCCGAGACGCCGCGACTCTTCGTGCGTGGCGGCGATGCCGGCGAGCCTCCCGTCCCGTCGGCGATCACCGCCAGCCAGGACGTCGCCGGCAGCTGGATGGACGGTGAGCAGGAAGTGCTGGAGGTGGCGATGCCCCTGGCGATTCAGGCCTGGATCGAAGCCTACCTGGCCCGCCACGGCGAGGCGCCGCCGGAAGGACGCAAGAAGAAACGCAAGGGTGCGGGACGCGCCCGGGAGATCACGCCATGAGCCGTTTCGAGCGCTGGTCGCGACGCAAGCTGGGTGAAGAGTCGCAGATGGCAGCGCCACTGCCCGATGGTGCGCCCTTAGACGAGCCAGACACTCACGCCACTCACGCGACTTCCAGTGACAACCAGACGAGTGACCACCAGGAGGGGGGGACGCGGGAGGCCGAGCCGCTTGCACCCGGCAGCCTCGATCACACACTGCCGGACCCCGACACCCTCCCGGCCGAGGCCGACTTCTCTGCCTACCTGCAGCAGGGGGTCAGCCGTCAGCTTCGCCGACGAGCGCTGCGCCGTCTCTGGTCGGCCGGCAATTACGGGATACGCGACGGCCTCGACGACTATGACGAGAACTATCATGAAGTGCTCAAGCCGTTGGCCCGGGACATGGCCGAGCAGTTGCGCCGCTGGACTCGTCCCAGTGAAGAGGCCCTCGAGGAGACCCCGCAGGAAGCGCAGCACGCGGACGATGATATCGATTGTAATACCCAAGCGTCACGCCCTGCCGAGCCGCCATGCGCCGCTCAGCGAGACGACGACGTCGAGGGCTTGTCGCGCCATGAGGAGTCAGCGCAGAGTCCATTAGACGAAGAGGCGACAGACGGCGATAATAAGCTTATCTAAATGTGATATTTTTATATTTCCTAAAATAAAAACAAGCGCGACACTACGACCGTGAGGCTGCATGACACCATCCATTGACGCCATAACCGTGGACGATGCGGCCAACCGCAGCGCCCGCGAGACGGCGAGACAGCGTGTTTCCTGGCCGGTCAACCTGACACCGGCCAGCGTCACCTATGAAAGTGCCGGGCATGCCCTGCTCCTCGGCGACGAGGTTAGCGTGCGTCAGGCGGCGGCACGCCTGCAGCGCAGTGGCCTTGCCGCCATGGCACTGCTGATCACCGAGCCGAGTGCCGATGATGCCAGGCTCGACGAGGATCAACTCGAGACGCTGCTGGAGAGCACCCGCCAGCTGCCCTCCCGAACGCTTACGCCCACCCAGCGTGGCCAGCTGCATATCGAGGGCTATCTCGGGCAGTTCAGCATCGGCCTGCATGGCCCGGACGCCCCTCTGGATCTGGCACTGGCGTTGCTCGGCCGTCGCCACGCCGACCTGATTCTCGACCTGGGACGCTCCCCCGTGCTGGAGCTCGAGCTCCTCCCTCCCGGCTATCGGCACCTCTCCCCCCAGGATTCGGCATGTGACGTCGAGCTGAGCGAGTTTGCCGAGCTGGTTGGAGAGTTTGACAAGCCACGCTACTTTCAGATCAACGCCGACCTCTGTGCCCACTCCGCCTCCGGCAATGTCGGGTGCACGCGTTGCCTTGAGGTCTGCCCCGCCGATGCCATCTCCAGTCACAAGGGCCGCATCGAGTCGCGCATCGAGATCGACCCCTACCTCTGCCAGGGCGTTGGCAGCTGCTCCAGCGCCTGCCCGACCGGCGCCATCCAGTTCCGCCTGCCCGAACCCGCTCGCCAGCAGGAGGCACTCATCAGCTGGCTGGAGGCCTATCGCCAGGCCGGCGGCAAGGCGCCGGTGATGCGCTTTGTCGAGGCTGCAGACCTGGAGGGTGAGGCAGATACCCCGGCGGGCCACCTGCTCGATGTACCGCTGGAGGAATTGGGCAATGCCGGGCACGACCAGTGGCTCACCGCCCTGGCCGCGGGTGCCGCCGAGGTGAGAATCCAGGTACATGCCGACCTGCCGGCCACGCTGAGCGCCTTTATCGATGACCAGATCGCCCAAGCCCAGGTGATGCTGGAGGCCCTGGGCCATGACCCGGGTCGGGTTCGTCGTATTCAGCGCGGTGACAGTGCCGCCCGTGACGCCCTGCCGCAGCGACTGCCCCTCGGCGAGGAGCCTCTTGTGCTCTCGGGGGATGGCAAGCGCGAGCGCTTCGAAGCAGTGTTGGCGCGGCTGATGGCTCTGGGTGAGAGCAGCGGTCAACGTCACCCCATGCCACCGGGGTCGGCGTATGGCGGCCTGGAGGTGAATCGTGACGCCTGCACGCTCTGCTTTGCCTGCGTCAGCAACTGTCCCACCCCGGCCCTGGCTACCGGCGATCAGACGCCGATGCTCAGCTATCGCGAGGCCGACTGCGTGCAGTGTGGCCTGTGCGTCGAGGCCTGTCCCGAGGATGCCATTCATCTGCTGCCTGGTTTCCTGGCCGACCCCAGTCGCACCGAGCGCCAGGTGCGTCACGAGGAAGCGCCCTTCTGCTGCATTCGCTGTGACAAGCCCTTCGCGACCGCCGCCACCATCGCTAACATCAAGGCGAAACTGGCCGATCACCCCTACTTTGCCGGTGATGCGGCCGCGCGTCTCGAGATGTGCGAGGACTGCCGCGTAAAGGATGTGTGGCAGTCCATGGCCCGCGACCCGGAATCACAACTCAAGGTATGACGCCATGACTCGGGATATCGAATCGTCAGTGCCGGCCAGGGAGGATGAGGCAGCGATGGAGCAGGACGCACTGCGCGCCGACCTCTACCGTCTCCTGGCACGCCTGATACGCGAACCCGCCGACGCGCCTCTGCTTGCCTGGCTGGCCGACCACCAATCCGATGACGGCATCGCGACGCACCAGGACCCCGTCGTCTCGGCCCTGATAGCCCTGGCGCGGGCGGCGGCTGCCGCCAGCCCGGAAGAGCTGGAACGCGCCCACTTCCGTCACCTGGTGGGGGTGATTCAGGGAGAGGTCACCCCCTATGCCTCATGGTATCGCCACGGCGAGCTGATGGAGCAGGCGCTGGTCGCACTACGCGCGGACCTGCGACGGCTCGGCTTCACGCGGAGTGACAACAGCCATGACCCCGAGGATCATCTGGCCGCCATGCTCGAGGTGATGGCCATGCTGGTCGAGGAGCAATCACCGGAGGCGGGAGGGTTCTTCATGTCCCACCTTGCTCCGTGGGCGGAGCGTTGCCTCGACGACCTGGCCCGGGTCGATACGCTCTTCTATGCTCGAACTGGAGAGCTGGGCAAAACCTTCATCGCCGAGGAGCACAGCCAGCTGGCGGCAGAGGCAGAGCGCTCCCCGGTCAGAATCATCGAACCCTGACATTACCTCCCCGATGTCAGCCGTTGGCCATGACAGAGATGGCGAGAAGAAAAATTGAGCATGAGAGAGGAGAAGACCATGCGTGCGACAAGCAACCCCGAACGTAGGCGCTTCCTGAAGACACTCGGTGTGGGTACCGTCGCGGCGGGGACTGCTGCTGCAGTGGGACATGTGACCCTGGTTCAGGCAGACGCCGAGCAGAAGGCCGCTCCTCAAAAGGCCGACACCCACTATCGCGAAACGCCCCATATCCGCGCCTTCTACGCCACCCTGCGTGATTGACGGCTGCCAGCAAGGAGAGAAATGTCATGCGTCTGACTCGTAAGGCACCGTCCCAGCAGCCTCAGGGCCTGGGAATGTCTCGTCGCCAGTTCCTCAAGCGAAGCGGTGCGACCACCGGTGGCCTCGCTGCCGCCGGCTTCATGGGAACTCCGATGATGCGGCGTGCCGAGGCCGCCGAGAAGACCGCGGTCTCCAACGCCCCGGTGGAAACCCGGCGTACCGTCTGCTCCCACTGTTCCGTGGGCTGTGGTGTCTATGCCGAGGTACAGGAGGGCGTCTGGACCAAGCAGGAGCCGGCCTTCGACCACCCCATCAACCGTGGTGCTCACTGTGCCAAGGGAGCCTCTCTCCGCCAGCACGGTCACTCCACCCGCCGCCTCAAGTACCCCATGAAGCTGGTAGGCGGCGAATGGCAGCGCCTGAGCTGGGATGATGCCATCGAGGAGATCGGCAGCAAGGTGCTGGAACTCACCGACCAGCATGGTCCCGACAGTATCTACTGGCTGGGTTCGGCCAAGTTCAATAACGAACAGGCCTATCTGATGCGCAAGTTCGCCGCCCTGGCCGGTACCAACAATACCGACCACCAGGCGCGCATCTGTCACTCCACCACGGTGGCCGGCGTAGCCAACACCTGGGGCTATGGAGCGATGACCAACTCGCTCAACGATATTCAGAACAGCAAGTCGATTCTGTTTATCGGCTCCAACCCCAGCGAAGCGCACCCGGTCGCCATGCAGCACATCCTGCTGGCCAAGGAGAAGAGCAACTGCGAGATCATCGTTGCCGATCCTCGCTTCACGCGGACTGCCGCCAAGGCCAACAAGTTCGTGCGCATTCGTCCCGGCTCCGACGTCGCCTTTATCTGGGGCCTGCTGTGGCACATCTTCGCCAACGGCTGGGAAGACCGCCAATATATCGAGCAGCGCGTCTATGCCATGGACGAGGTGCGCGCCGAAGTCGCCAACTTCCCTCCCGACGAGGTGGAGCGCATCACCGGCGTGCCCGAGGCGCAGATGCATGACACCGCCCGGCGACTCGCCGAAAACCGTCCCGGCTGCATCGTCTGGTGCATGGGGGGAACCCAGCACACCACCGGCAACAACAACACCCGCGCCTACTGCATTCTGGAGCTGGCACTCGGCAACGTCGGCAAGTCTGGCGGGGGCGCCAACATCTTCCGCGGCCACGACAACGTCCAGGGCGCCACGGATCTGGGGCTGATGTCCCACTCGCTACCCGGCTACTATGGCCTTTCCGAGGGGGCCTGGAAGCACTGGGCCCGAGTCTGGGATCTCGACTACGAGTGGCTGAAGAGCCGCTTCGACCAGACCGAGTATGCCGATGGCAAGCCCATGCACACCAACGGCATCACGGTATCGCGCTGGATCGATGGCGTACTGGAAGATGACGAGAATATCTCCCAGCGAACCCAGCTCAAGGCGATGTTCTACTGGGGGCATGCGGTCAACTCCCAGACCCGCGGCCCCGAGATGCAGAAGGCCATGCAGCAGCTGGAGATGATGGTCATCGTCGACCCCTACCCCACGGTGGCTGGCGTCATGCATGGGCGGCAGGACGGTGTCTACCTGCTGCCGGCGGCCACTCAGTTCGAGACCACCGGGAGTGTCACCGCGACCAACCGCTCGCTGCAGTGGCGCGACAAGGTCATCGACCCGCTGTTCGAAGCCAAGCCTGACCACGAGATCATGTACCTGCTCTCGCGCAAGCTGGGCTTCGCCGAGGAGCTCTTCAAGAACATCACGGTGAATGGCACCGAGCCACTTATCGAGGACATCACTCGCGAGTTCAATGCCGGCATGTGGACGGTGGGCTATACCGGCCAGAGCCCCGAGCGCCTCAAGCAGCATCAGAAGAACTGGCACACCTTCAGCTTCAGTGACCTCAAGGCCGAGGGTGGCCCCGCCGATGGCGACTACTACGGCCTGCCATGGCCGTGCTGGGGAACGGCGGAGATGGGTCACCCCGGTACACCGATCCTCTATGACACCAGCAAGAAGGTCTCCGAGGGTGGCCTGACCTTCCGCGCCCGCTTCGGCATCGAGCGTGATGGTGAGAACATCCTCTCCGACGGCTCATACAGCCGGGGATCCGAGCTGGAGGATGGCTATCCGGAGTTCACCGCCCAGATGCTCAAGGATCTTGGCTGGTGGGACGACCTGACGGAGGAGGAGAAGGCCGAAGCCGAGGGCAAGAACTGGAAGACCGACCTCTCCGGCGGCATCCAGCGCGTGGCCATCGCCCACGAGTGCGCCCCGTTCGGCAACGCCAAGGCGCGCTGCAATGTCTGGACCTTCCCGGACCCCATTCCCAAGCACCGCGAGCCGCTCTACACCAGCCGCCGCGATCTGGTGAAGGACTATCCAACCTGGGATGACGTCGACTCCCACTATCGCCTGCCGACTCTCTATCGCAGCATTCAGGAGAAGGATGTCACCGACAGATATCCGATCATCCTGACCTCCGGCCGCCTGGTGGAGTACGAGGGCGGTGGCGAAGAGACGCGCTCCATGTCGTGGCTGGCCGAGCTGCAGCAGGAGATGTTCGTCGAGATCAACCCGGCACTGGCGAACGACCTTGGCATCGCCGAGGGCGAGGATGTCTGGGTAGAAGGCGCCGAGGGGGGGCGCGTCAAGGTCAAGGCGCTGGTCACTCCGCGCGTGGCGCGTGAGGTCGTGTTCATGCCCTTCCACTTCGGTGGCAAGTTTCAGGGCGAGAATCTGCATGACCGCTATCCGGAGGGGTCGGCCCCCTACGTTCAGGGCGAGGCGGCCAACACCGCCACGACCTACGGTTACGACTCGGTGACCCAGATGCAAGAAACCAAGTGCACCCTGTGCCGTATCGAGCGCGCCTGACGCCTGACATGAAACGCGGAGTGGCCAGGTTCCACTCCGCGCCAAGGAGATTATCATGGCCCAGATGAAGTTTATGTGTGACGCCGAGCGCTGCATCGAGTGCAACGGTTGCGTCACCGCCTGCAAGAACGCCAACGAAACCGATTGGGGGATCCAGCGCCGTCGTGTCGTGACACTCAACGACGGACAGCCCGAGGAGGTCTCCATCTCGGTCGCCTGCATGCACTGTGACGATGCCCCCTGCATGGCGGTCTGCCCCACGGACTGCTTCTACAAGACCGATGATGGCATCGTGCTCCACGACAAGGACCTCTGCATCGGTTGCGGTTACTGCCTCTATGCCTGCCCCTTCGGCGCCCCGCAGTTCCCCCAGCAGAACGCCTTTGGCGAGCGCGGCAAGATGGACAAGTGCACCTTCTGTGCCGGCGGCCCGGCGGAAACCAAGGAAGAGGAGTTCCAGAAGTACGGCGCCAACCGTATCGAGGAGGGCAAGTTGCCGCTGTGTGCCGAAATGTGCTCCACCAAGGCCCTGCTGGCCGGTGATGCCCAGGAAGTGGCGGATATCTTCCGCCAGCGGGTCGTGCGGCGCGGCCACCCCGATGGGGGCTGGTCCGGTAACCAGCGTCGCGAAAGGCAGCAGACCAGGGCGGGCCAGCCTGATGTTTCCATGGCTGACTCTCTCGCTTACGACGCCGCACGCCAGGGCTGAGGAGGTGATGTCATGAGTCACACCATCCATTGGCGGTCGCTATGGCGACTGCCTTTCCTGGCGCTGTTGCTGGTGGTTGGTCTCGCGCTGACCCAGGTCGCCGAGGCTCAATCGGACCCACAGGCGGAGGCGGCAACTGCCGTGCCCGCCCTGGATGCCGACACCTGGCGGCAGGTACGCAGCGGTGAGGTCGATGCCTACTACCGCGACAGCCGCTTCGACTCCACCTACAACCTGGTCAATGCCAGCGGCGAGAGCTGGCGCCAGTGGCGTAATCGCTGGGTATCACCCTATGGCCTGATCGTCATGGGCGGCATGCTGGTGATGATCGTCATCTTCTACCTGGTCGCCGGTCGCAAACGGCTGGAAGAGCCACGCACGGGCAACAAGTTGCTTCGCTGGAGTGCACTCGAGCGGACGCTGCACTGGAGTGTCGCGACACTGTTTATCGTGCTGGCACTGACCGGCGTCACGCTGCTCTACGGCAAGCATGTCTTCTATCCACTGTTCGGGGCCGGTATCTGGGGCACCATGGTGTCGGGCTCCAAGCTACTGCACAACTATCTGGGGCCCCTCTTCGGCATCCTGTTGATTGTGCTGCTGGCCAAGCTGTTCGTGCACAACCTGCCGAAGAAGCATGACCTCGAGTGGTTCCGCAAGGGCGGTGGCATGATCGGCAATGAGCATCCCGATGCCGGTTTCGCCAATGCCGGCGAGAAGGTCTGGTACTGGCTGCTGGCCACCGCCGGCATTGTGGTGATCATCAGCGGCCTGGTGCTCGACTTCCCCAACTATGGACAGGCACGGGACACCATGCAGTGGGCCAACCTGATCCATGCAGTGGGTGCCCTGGGCCTGACCGCCGTGGCCTTTGGCCATATCTATATCGGCACCATTGGCACCGAGGGCTCCCTGGAGGGAATGACCACCGGCTATGTCGACGAGACCTGGGCCAAGGAGCACCACAACCTCTGGTACGAAGAGGTGAAGGGAGAGACGGTCCCGGAGGAACAGATTGCCTCGCGTGGCAAGAATGACACCGCCCAGGGACCCGCCCAGAGCTCCCCTTGAACCGCTCGTCACTCAACCATCGACACCGCCCGAGGGCGGTGTCTTTTTGTTATGCTGGACGAAAACCGCACAGAGGAGAGCGTCTTATGCACCATCTCGACGAGACAACCCGTACCGAGCTCGAAGCCGCGGCATTTCGCCACCTTCTGCGTCACCTCGATGAGCACAAGGAGGTACAGAATATCGATCTGATGATCCTTGCCGACTTCTGCCGCAACTGCCTGTCGAAGTGGCTGGTGGGCGCCGCCGAGGAACGCGGCGCCGAACTCGACTACGAGACGGCGCGCGAGTATGTCTACGGTATGCCCTATGGCGAATGGAAGGAGAAGTATCAGCTGGATGCCACGTCGGAGCAGCAGGCCGCCTTCCAGGCCCAGCAGGCGCGAAAACAGGGCCGCGAGGAGTCATCCCAGAATGGCTGAGCCGATGATTCCCCTCTCTGTCGCCGTATTGACGGTGTCCGATACCCGCACCGAAGAGACCGACCGCAGCGGGCAGGTACTGGTCGAACGCCTGGAGCGCACCGGGCACCGACTGGCCGACAAGCGTATTGTCCGCGATGATATCTATCAGATTCGCGCCGTCGTGGCGGCCTGGATCGCCGACCCCGACATTCAGGTCGTGCTGACCACCGGAGGAACAGGCTTTACCGGACGCGACTCCACACCGGAGGCGGTCTCGGTGCTGTTCGATAAACGCATCGAGGGATTTGGTGAACTATTCCGCCATCTGAGTTGGCAGGAAATCGGCAGCTCCACCGTACAGAGCCGCTGCCTGGCCGGGCTCGCCAATGCGACCGTCATCTTCTGCCTGCCCGGCTCCACCGGCGCCTGCCGGACCGCCTGGGACGGCATCCTGGCCGAGCAGCTCGATAGCCGTCACAAGCCGTGCAATTTTGCCAACCTGGTGATTCCCGAGCGGGGTCAGCATGGATAGCCCACTCAAACCGGTGACGGCGGCTCTTGACGCGCTGCTCAAGGATGTCGGGGTGCTCGAGACCCAGCGCGTGGCGTGCGAGGAGGCCGCCGGCCGCGTGCTGGCCAATGACGTCATGGCGCGACTCGATGTGCCCTCCTTCGACAACAGCGCCATGGATGGCTATGCGCTGCACCATGGCGATGCCGGCCAGGCACTGCCCATTCGCCAGCGGATCGCCGCCGGGACTACGGTGCAGCCACTGTCGCCCGGCAGCTGCGCGCGGATCTTCACCGGCGGAGAGATTCCGCCGGGAGCCGACTGCGTCGTGATGCAGGAGCGTGTCGAGGTAGCGGATGGCGTCGCCACCCTTCCCGGCGATATCCCGCAGGGTGACAACATCCGTCGACGGGGCCGAGACGTTGCCTGCGGCTCGGTTCTGCTGGAGGCCGGCCGTCGCCTGGAGGCCGCCGCCCTGGGGCATCTTGCCGGCCAGGGCATCACCGAGGTGGAGGTACGCCGGCGTCCACGCGTCGCGCTGCTCTCCACCGGGGATGAGATCGTCGACCCCGGCACTCCTCTGGGGCCGGGACAACTCTATAACTCCAATCGCCCCATGCTGCGCCGCCTGCTGGAACGCTTCGGGGCAACGGTCGTCTCGATGACATCGATTCCCGACGACCCTTCCGCTACCCGCCGCATGCTCGCCGAGGCCGCCAGCCACGCCGACATCGTGGTGACTACTGGAGGTGTCAGCGTCGGCGAGGAGGATCACGTCAAGGCGGCGGTGGAAGCGTTGGGGGAGCTGGACCTGTGGCGTCTGGCGATCCGTCCAGGGAAACCGCTGGCCCTGGGCAGAATCGGCCGCGGCAACGGCGATGGTGAGGCGCGCTTCGTGGGACTTCCCGGTAACCCGGTCTCAAGCTTCGTCGGGACCTGGCTGTTCCTGAGGCCCCTGATAGGCCGCATGCTGGGCTGCCCGGCCCTTACCACGCTACCCGAAATACCGGCGCGCAGTGGATTTGCGACCCGGACCGGGCCTCGCGCGCATTACATGCGTGTGAAGCTGCGCTTCGATGACCAGGGCGTGCATGCCGAGGCCTTTACCGACCAGAACTCGGCCGTCCTCTCCTCCTGCATCGAGGCCGACGCTTTGGCGGTCATTCCCGCGGAGACCTCGATCTCCCCCGGAGAGCCGATCAACTGCCTGTGGCTCATGAGCGGTTAGTATCATAAGGAGCGACTTCCAGCGCTTCGCGCACATCGGACCAGAGGCGCTGAAACTCTTCCCCCAGTCTGGGATATTCGGCTTCCAGCCACGGCACCAGTTCCGCGAGCCGGTTGGGTCCCGAGAGGCGCTGACCAATGCCACGGATGGCTCGGCAGGTGAAGCTAAAGTCGGCATAGCGACGCAGCCAATCCTGCTCCACCAGCACGGGCACCATCGGTGCCAGCCGTGAGGGTGCCGAGCGGCGGCTCAGCAACCGATAACTGCGTGAGACGACCGACGACTCCTCATCCTGCGCCTCTTCGAGGTCCAGGGCCACAAAGTGGTCCCAGACCAGATCCAGGGCGATGCCCATATAGCGTCTGCCAGAGCGTGGCGAGCACGCCAGAATATCTCGGGTCACCGCGTGGCGATCCACGAAGGCATCGACCCGACGGTGGTGACGGATGCCGTGCGCCACGTCGGTGGACCAGGCCTCCAGGTCGCTCCCCTTCACGCCATCGGCGATCAGATTGCCATACAGAAAATCGTCGCCTCCACCGCGGGCGAGCCAGGCATGGGCAAGGAAGTTCATAATGGCCTCATAGGCAGTTGGCGGGCTTGGGTAGCCCTGCCAGTCGTGCGCCTACCTTGGCGGGGCTGCCCGGGAACAGTTTCATCAGGTAGATCGAGCGTCCCTTGTCGGGCCCGAGGGCCTGGCCGACGGCCTTTACCAGTGGACGCATCGCCGGTGCCTGTTCGAAGCGGGCATAGAAGTCCCGCAGCACCTGGATGACCTCCCAATGCTCTGCGGTCATCGCGATGCCCTCCTCCTCCGCGAGCTGCTCACAGACGTGTATCGACCAGTCGTTCATGTTGACGAGATAGCCTTCGGGATCGAGCGGGATATTTTGATTATAGACACGTAGATAACGGTATATTTCTGTGCTTGCCATCAGTACCAGCTCACCGTGCGCTCGCACGTTTCGGTCATGGAAATGAAGCCTTCGACGTCGACAACCCTCACCGCTTGGTCCCGGAGCGGGAGGAGTCCACGGGACTCGAGGTCTTCCTGCAGGGCATAGAGGCGCCCCGCCACCCGGTTGAAATGCTCCCGGTGTGCCGGCAAGGCACCGATGACACCATCTTCGATCAACAGCAGCTTGTCATCCGGCCCCATTCCCGCCAAGGCCTGGGCAAGAACCTGGGATGTCGGGGGCCTGTTCAGGGTATGCAGCAACATGGCGTGCCTCGTCAGAAATTCAGTACCAGGGCATGTGATGCCACCAGGCGGGAGATCTCGGCGTCGTCCACCCCCGTGACAGGGAGCATCAGCTGATCGCTGGTCAAACCGAGCTCATCCATGCCCCGCTGCTCCACCAGCAGGTTGTCGATGTCGTACATCTCGAGCATGGCGAGTGTCGGGGCCGTACCCTTCTGCCCCAGCGGGCCTGCCTGTTGCCCCTCAAGCAGCGCCGTAATGCCCTCGCCCATGAACAGCAGCGTGACTCGCCGATCGAAGGCCGCAGCGACCAGGGCGACATCGAGTCCCTCCTTGAGCCAGCTGGAGCCATGAGGGGCATGGCGCAGGATCACCATCAGCTCGGCCTGAGATGTTGCATCTTGCATCGGAAACTCTCCTCAGGGGCCGAAGGTGATCAGGCGATCGCAGCGCAGACCCAGGTCGACGAGCTGCCCCAGCCCCGTCAGCTCGAAGGGTGGTGCAACGCTGGCCCCCAGCTTGCCATGCCGTGCGGCCTCCTGTTCATCGAGCAGGCCACGCCTCAGGGCGGCGGCAATGCACACCTGGAGGGGAACGGAGTGCTCCCGCGCCAGCTCGGCCCAGCTATCGACCAGATGTGGCTCATCCTGTGGCGGCGCGGCAAGCCTGGCCGCGTTATGCACGCCGTCATGGTAGAAGAACACTCCTTCGACATCATGCCCCCGCGCCAGCAGCGCGCGGGTAAAACGCAAGGCGGAGTGGGATGCCTGGCTGGTGTAGGGCGCATCGAGTAGAAGGATGGCGTAGCGCATCCGGGGACTCCTGAAACTGGCCTGCAAACAGACTGGCCCCGCCGAAGCGGGGCCAGCCCTGTCTCGCGTGACTCGCGCTGTCAGTCGCTGCTCATGATGCCCAGCAGGGAGAGCAGGCTGACGAAGAGGTTGTAGATCGACACATAGAGCGTGATGGTGGCCAGAATGTAGTTGGTCTCACCGGCGCGATGAACGATCTCACTGGTCTGATAGAGGATCGCCGCGGAAGAGAACAGCACGAAGCCGGCGGATACCATCAGCATCAGCGCGGGGATCTGGAAGAACAGCCCGGCGACCATGGCCAGCACCAGCACGATGGCACCCGCCATCATGAAGTTGCCCAGGAAGCTGAAGTCCTTCTTGGTGATCAGCGCCACGGCGGAGAGGCCGATGAAGGTCAGCCCGGTCATCGCCAGGGCATTCATCACCAGGGCGGCGCCGTTGGGCATCGCCAGATAGGCGTTTAGGATCGGCCCCAGGGTGAAGCCCATAAAGCCGGTGAAGGCGAAGGTGGCCAGCAGCCCCATCGCGGAGTTTGCCGTCTTGTGGACCAGGAACATCAGTCCATAGGCACCGATGAAGAACACCAGAATGTTCATGCGCTCGATACCCATCGCCATGGCGGCGCCCGCCGTCACGGCGGAGAAGAGCAGCGTCATGGCCAGCAGGCCATAGGTGTTGCGCAATACCTTGCTGGTATTGCTGACTCCCACCTGACTCTGCTGGCGGCTAATCTGTGACTCTTGGTAGGCCATTGATCCTGTGCTCCCTAACGTCAGTTGATCTTGCCAATCGACTAGCATGCCGGCTGGAAGTTCCTCGCGCAAGAGCTTGATGCACTGGACCTCAACGCTGTTTCTGCTGGTCTCCTGCCGCCAATAGCGCGCCAGCGACCCTGGCCGCACTGCTGCAGACATCGGGCCCCGCCTTTTCCAGTGCATCCCGATCGAGCCAGACCAGCTCCCTGGCGTCGCTTGCCGCAGCCTCTTCCCCGCCCTGCCACGCCATGCGCAGCACGACCACCACATGATGTGAGCGTAGATGGTCCATGGGGTCATGGTCGAGCACATCGATGGCGGCAAGCACCTCACCCGCATTGGCCAGCACCCCGGTTTCTTCGCGCAGCTCACGCTCGGCGGCGGCCTTGAGCGTCTCGCCAGGCTCCACCTTGCCCCCGGGCAGAGCCAACCTCCCGGCGTTCGGGGCATGGGCACGGCGAACCATCAGGATCCGCTCGTTGCGGATCACGGCAGCGGCAACCGCGAGTGTCGGGCGGGGCAAGGTGTCAGGCGTCGACATGGGGTGTCTCGCAGCAGCGGGCGTCCCACTACTTTGCGAGCTCCTCCCCCTGCCCGCAAGGGGGCTTTGCCAGCGGAGCGGCTGACGGGTCAGCTTCCCGAAGCACGGTCTGCCAACTACCGCCGCGTGTCGGCTTCCTGGCGTACCTCGACGCCAACCTCCAATGCCGCCTCGGCACTGGCCAGCCAGATGGCGCCATCCTGGATGGTGATATTGAACTCCATGCCGCGCTGCACCAACTGCACCAGCGCTGCCATGGTCTCCGGCGAGATGTCATAGACGGAGAGATTGCCCAGGTTGGCCAGCTTGCTGCCGAGCTGCTCCCACCAGATGCCCGCTCCTTGACCGCTGTAGGTATAGAGCACCACCTGGCGGGCGCGGCCGCAGGCACGGCGTATCTCGCGTTCATCCGGCTGTCCCAGCTGAATCCACAGCTCAATCTCGTCGGTCAGGCTCCGCACCCAGAGATCGGGCTCATTGTCGGTGCTGACACCGCGACCGAAGGCGAGATCTTCATGGGCATGTCGGGCGAAGGCCACCACGCGCAGCATCATGCGCTCGTCGGTCTCCGAGGGGTGACGAGCAAGGGTAAGAACATGGTCACCGTAGTAGTGGCGGTCCAGATCGGCAATCTGGAGCCTTGCCTTGTAGATCGTGGCTTTCAATGCCATTCGGGTGGCCTCGAGGAAAGGATGCTATGGCAGAAGGTAGGTAAGGGTAGCCAACCTGGTGGCGACAAGACGTGGCGAGATAGTCGCAAGGCGGGCGACCCAGGAGTAACCCGTCGCCTCCAGGCAGTCGCCGAGGTCAGGGGATGAACCACATGGGCCAGGAGAGAGGCTTAAAAAAAGAAAAAGCCACTGAGAACAGTGGCTTTTCCTAGTGTAGTGGCGGAGGGACAGGGATTCGAACCCTGGGTAGGCTCTCACCTACGCCGGTTTTCAAGACCGGTGCATTCAACCGCTCTGCCATCCCTCCGGCTTACGGCGGTGAATATTACCAGCTTTCTCTCTCAGGTCAAGAGCCAATGGCGATCAATGCCTTAGCGGATATATCGGCGATGGCTAGTAAAGCCGCAGACCGACCCGGGTGACGCGGTTGCCATCCATCTCGCTGACGACCCAGTGGATGCCGTGCCAGTCCACATCATCGCCGACCACCGGGTGGCCACCGACACGCAACGAGACAAACTCGCTGAGGCTCATCTCCCGCTCACCGGGACTCAGGGTCAGCCCGTAGGCATCGGCGATATCCTGCATCCTGGCCTCCCCTTCGAAGGTGAACGTGCCGAAGAAGGCGCGTTCCTGCTTGAGCTTCGCCTCTCCATTGAAGAGCCGATTCAGCGCCGGCAGATCCTCGCTGCGACCGATCACGCAAAGCACATCCTCCAGCTGCAATCGCGTACTCCCCTTGGGGTGTAGCATGGCGTGCTCACGAAAGAGGGCCGAGATCAGGGCGCCGGAGGGAAAGCGCAGCAGGCGAATGGGGACGTCGGCGAGATCCTCGTTCTCGACCCGGTAGACGAACATCTCGTAATCGTTCTCGGGCAGAATTCCCAGAGGGCCGCGATGGTTGGGGCTGACCGGTGTCGGTATCAGCACCCGGGTCCACCGCGCCATCAGCGACAGCGTGCCGCCCTGCAGCAACAGGGATAACAGTACCACCGCGAAGGCCACATTGAAGTAGAGCTCCGCCCCCTCCACGCCACCGATCACCGGGAAGATCGCCAGTACGATCGGCACGGCTCCACGCAGGCCGACCCAGGAGATGAAGCCGAGCTCGCGCCAGCGAAACTTGAAGAAGGGCTTGAGCGAGACCAGTACCGCCAGGGGGCGCGCCACAAAGATCAGCATCAGCCCCACCAGGGTCGCAGGCAGCGCATAGTGCAGCAGGTCCGATGGCGATACCAGCAGGCCCAACACCAGGAAGAGCCCTATCTGACTGAGCCAGGCCAGGCCATCATGGACCGGCAGGATGTAGTTGAGGTGGCGTCCCTTCTGGTTGCCGATCATCAGGCCGGCCAGATAGATCGCCAGGAAGCCGCTGCCACCGAGAAAGCTGGTCAGGCCAAAGATACAGAACCCCAGCGACAGGGCGAGCAGAGAGTAGAGCCCGGGCGCCAGATCGACCCAGCGCAGCAGACGGCCACTTAACCAGCCGGCACCCACCCCGATCACCAGGCCGAGGCCGAACTGCTCGATCAGCATCAGCCCGGTCTCCATGGGCCCACCGATGTCGCCGACCAGGATCTCCACCAGCACCAGGGTCAGGAAAATCGCCATGGGATCGTTGGTGCCGGACTCGATCTCCAGGGTCGCCCCGACCCGCTCGTTGAGATTCAGGCCTCGCCCGCTGAGCATCGAGAACACCGCGGCCGCATCGGTCGAGCCCACGATGGCTCCTACCAGCAGGCCTTCGACCAGACCGAGGTCGAATATCCACATCGCAAACAGGCCGACCAGCCCCCCGGTGATAAAGACACCGGCAGACGCCAGGGTCAAAGCTGGCTTGAAGGCGACGCGGAAAGTCTTCAGGCGTGTCCGCAGTCCGCCATCGAGGAGAATCATGGCCAGGGCCAGATGGCTGATCAGAAAGGCCAGGGGGTAGTTATCGAACTCGATCCCAAGCACTCCCTCCTCGCCGGCCAGCATGCCCAGACCAAGGAAGATCAGCAGGAGAGGAAGGCCAATCATTGAGGAGACTCGGCTACCGAGCACGCTCAGGGCGATAAGCAGCCCGGTGAAGAAGAACAGGGTGTTGATGACGTCCATGGCATCCTCTCAAGAGCGGGCCATGCATTATTGCATGTGCCCGGAAAGCGCGCGACAGGCCTGGGTGAGAGCTCCCGACACCAACTGGCGGGGTAGCCGGAGATCCGGATACACTGGCCTGCGGCCGCACACCCCATCAGCCGCGGAGCTCATGAATGCCCAAGCAGCATGCCTCTCCCTACTGGCGTCACCGATGCCTCGCTCTCAGCTTGCTGGTACTCCAGACACTCACGCCCCCCCTGACCTGGGCCGCGGAGAGCCTCGAGGCACCTCCCCCGCCGCTGACCCTGGAGGGCGATGTGATGGTGCCGAATATTGAGCCCTTGCCAAAAGCTGCCTCGGAGTCCAGGAAAGGGGGCGAGTCAGAGGAGATCCCCCTTGGCGACCAGGCAGAACTCGTCGAACCTGCCATTCCTGTACCCAGCGTTATTCATTCGCCCCCTGAGCCATTGGCGCCGCCGCCGCTGGAGGCGTTGACCATCATGCTCGACTGGTACCCCAGCCTGCACCACGCCGCGCTGATCCTGGCGGCGAGCAACGGGCTGCCCCAGCGCGAAGGCCTCGAGCTGGAGATTCGGACACCGGCCGACCCAGGCGCGCCGCTTCGCCTCCTCGATGCCAGACTCATCGACCTGGCGCTCACCCACCAGCTGCAACTGCATCTGCAGGTCGACCGTGGCAAGGCTCCCCTCCGCGTCGCGACGCTGGTCGACACTCCGCTGACCGGTGTGGTGACACGCGAGTCCGCCGGTGTCGAGGGGCCGGAGGGGTTCGCCGGACTCAGCCTCGGGCACGCGACCGACGTGGCCCGAGATATACTATTACCGGCACTTATCGAGCCTCACGGCATCAGCACCGACGAGGTTCAGCTAGTCGAGACCGGCTTTGCCCTGGCCACCGCCATGACCGAGCAGACCCTGGACGGGCTGGTGACGCCCCTGCGCCTGACACTGCCTCGTCAGCTGGCGAACCGAGGCGTGGCAAACCGACTGCTCAAGGTAGAGGAGTACGGCATCCCTCATCATGACGGCCTGATACTCGTGGCGCACCGCGACCAGTTCCCTCGCTTGCGAGAGCCAATCAACGAGCTGCTCGACATCCTGCGCGAGACCACCCTCTGGATAATCGAGCACCCCAACGCGGCCTGGGAAGCCCTGATCGAGCAGGAGCCTACGCTTGACACCTCCGCGAACCGGGCAAGCTGGAATGCCAACCTGCTGCGCATGAGCGCCCAGCCGGCAGCACTGGACAGCAGGCGCTACCGCCGTGTCGAGGCCTACCTACATGAAAACGGGCTGATCGATACGATCAGCCCACTGGAGAAATTGGCGGTGGACCCTGGTGCTCAGTAGCCTCCAGGAACAGCGCCTGGGTAAAGGGCGCTACAGCGCGTCGATAAAGGTATCGATGGCCCCACGAAATGCCTCTGGCTGTTCGGCATGTAGCCAATGCCCGGCGTCCAGCGTCACCAGCTGTGCCTCCGGCAATACCTTGCGCAGTGCCGGAAGGTGTTCGTCGGCGACATAGTGGGAGGCACTGCCTCGCAGCACCAGGGTGGGCCCGGTAAAGGGCTTGCTTCCCGCCGGCTCGGCCATGATCGACTCATAGTCTGACTGAATCTGGTCCAGCCCGAGGCGTAGCACCAGTCCCTCGTCTTCACCACGCATCAGATTGGTGGCCAGGAACAGGCGCACCGCCCGCTCCTTCACATGCTCCGCCAGCAGCGCATCGGCCTCGCGGCGATTCGCGGGGCGACCCTCCTTCACTCGGCGCAGTCCCGCCATGACACTGTCGTGATCGTGCCCATAGGCCACCGGCGCGATATCTCCGATGATCAGCGATGCGACCCGCTCAGGGGCCTGACGCGCCAGGGTGATCGCCACCTTACCGCCCATGGAGTGTCCGAGAAGGTGGGCACGGGAGATCGAAAGACTATCGAGCAGGGCCAGGATATCGTCGGCCATTGCCGTGTAACCCATGCCCTCCACATGCGGGGAGCGACCGTGGTTGCGCAAATCCACCGCCACCACCCGATGACGCTGCTCCCAGGCCTTGATATGGGAGCGCCAGTTATCGGCACTGCCGAACAGGCCGTGGATCACCACCAGTGGCGTGCCATCGCCACCGGTATCCAGGTAGTTGAGCTCGATCGACATAAAAGGGTCCTCGTCCGGGGGGAGGCGGGAAACAGGGGGCGAAAAAAGAAACCGACAATCAGTAGCGAGCACGCACCGCGTCGGGTGCCATATCATCACTCCCGGTAACACTCACCAGGCGGCGGCTTAGCCAGGCCAGCAGCACGCCATAGAGGGGTAGGAAAAACACCACACTGATCAGCAGCTTGACCGCGTAGTCCACCAGGGCGATCTCCAACCAGTTGGCTGCCATGAAGGCATCGGGGCTGTTATAGAAGGCAATCGAGAAGAATGCCAGGGTGTCGGCCAAATTGCCCAGTACCGTGGAGATCGCCGGTGCCACCCACCAGGCGCGCAGTCGACGCAGGCGATCGAAGACATGAACATCGAGCAGCTGTCCCAGCACATAGGCCATGAAGCTGGCCACAGCAATGCGCGCGACAAACAGGTCCCACTCGCCAAGCGCCTGGAGCCCCGCAAAGCTGCCACGGGGAAATACCACCGAGACGGTATAGGAGATCACCAGCGCCGGAAGCATCACCCGCATGATGATCGCCCGAGCAGGCCCCTTGCCAAACAGACGCACGGTCAGGTCGGTCGCCAGAAAGATGAAGGGAAAGCTAAATGCCCCCCAGGTAGTATGCAGGCCGAACATCGTAAATGGCAGCTGTACCAGATAGTTGCTGGCGGCGATAACGGCAATGTGGAAGGTCACCAGCAGCGCCAGGCAGCGGCGATACTGTAGATCAGACAACACAAACATCTTGAGTCCTTTTTTGGGGAGGGGTGAGGGAACCCTCATGCAAGAATGCGTCAGTAGCGACGCGGCGCGGGCGCATTATACGGCGTGAGGGGCCGACTGGCCATGCGCCCTGCCCGAAACGCCGCACGCCGCCCCATGGGGCGGCGTGCGGATCGTGTCATATCACCCAGGGAGGCCTATACCTGGCGCGCTTCACTGGCGGCACCGACGTCATGGGCCTGCATGGCCTCATGAATCTCCTCGAGACTCGCCGGGTCATCGATGGTGGAGGGAATCGAGTATTCCTTGCCATCGGCGATATTGCGCAACAGCTTGCGCAGGATCTTGCCCGAACGCGTCTTGGGCAGGCGATCCACCACCAGCACCTGCTTGAAGCAGGCAATCGGTCCGATCTTCTGCCGCACCAGGGCGATCAGCTCCGTCTCCAGCTCAACCTCCCGCCCATCGAAGCCATCCTTCGGAATGACCAGACCCACCGGCAGTTGCCCCTTGAGCGCATCATGGATACCGATGACGGCACACTCTGCCACGGCGGGGTGGTCGCCGACGACCTCCTCCATCTCGCCGGTGGAGAGGCGATGGCCGGCCACATTGATGACATCATCGGTGCGCCCCATGATGAACAGATAGCCGTCCTCATCGATATAGCCGCCATCCCCGGTCAAATAGTAACCCGGGTAGGCTGCCATATAGGCCGTGTGAAAACGCTGGGGATCCCCCCACACCCCCGTCAGGCAGCCCGGCGGCAGGGGCTGTTTGATCACCACGCTGCCCTGGGCCATGGGCGCCATGGACTCCCCTTCACGGTCGAGGATCTGCACGTTGTAGCCTGGTACCGGCACGGTGGCACTGCCCGCCTTGGTGGGCATGGGCTCGAGGCCATGGAGGTTGGCGGCGATGGGCCAGCCGCTCTCGGTCTGCCACCAGTGATCGATGACCGGCACGTCGAGCAGATCATCCAGCCAGTGGAAGGTCGGCGGGTCGAGGCGCTCCCCCGCCAGGAACAGCGCCTTGAGACTCGAGATATCGTGCTGCGCCAGCAGCTTGCCGTCCGGATCCTCCTTCTTGACGGCACGGAAGGCCGTCGGCGCGGTGAAGAAGCTCTTCACCCGATACTCCTCGATGATCCGCCAGAACGCCCCGGCATCCGGGGTCTTTACCGGTTTCCCCTCATACACGACGGTGGTCGCCCCGCGCAGCAGCGGCGCGTACACGATGTAGGAGTGACCGACCACCCAGCCCACATCCGACGCCGAGAAGAATACCTCGCCCGGTGCCACGTCATAGATCACGTCCATGGAGTAGTTCAGCGCGACCGCATAGCCACCGGTATCGCGCACTACCCCCTTGGGCTTGCCCGTAGTACCCGAGGTGTACAGAACATAGAGGGGATCGGTACCCTTCACCGGCACACAGTCGGCGGGCGTCGAGGTCTCGATGAGCGTCGCCCAGTCATGGTCGCGCTCACCCAGCTCGGCGAGATGCTGCTCGCGCTGAAAGATCACGCAGGCATCGGGCTTGTGGGCACTCTGCTCGATGGCCGTGTCGACGATGGGCTTGTAGGGCAGGACCTTGCCTACCTCGACGCCACAGGAAGCGGCCACCACCACCTTGGGCGTGGCATCTTCGATACGCACCGCCAGCTCGTGGGGCGCGAAGCCACCGAACACGACCGAGTGCACGGCACCCAGCCTGGCACAGGCATACATGGCGATCAGAGCCTCGGGCACCATGGGCATGTAGATCACCACCCGGTCGCCCTTCTCGACCCCCATCGCCTTGAGGGCGCCGGCGAACCGCGCCACCTGGTCACGCATCTGGCGATACGTCAGCGTGCGCTTGCTGTCGGTCACCGGCGAGTCCCATAACAGGGCCGGCTGATCCCCCCTACCCTGCTCGACATGATGGTCGAGTGCGGCATACGCAATATTCAGCTCGCCATCACCAAACCAGCGGGCATGACTGGCCTCATCGTACTCGAGGATCCTCTCAGGCTTCTTGAACCAGGGAATGCGGCGAGCCTGCTCGGCCCAGAAGGTTTCAGGTTGCTCGATCGAACGACGAAATTCATTGGCGTAGGTATTCATGGCGCTCCTGTCACGATTCAGTGCAAATGATTGTTGACACTGTAATGCACAGGCTTCCAGGATCCCTCATACAATAGGCTAACTTTCGACGAAAGACGCAGGAGATGGAGTTCTATTGTCAACAACTTCCCACAATACGCGGATGGTGATCCGTGAAAAAACGCTGTCTCAACGCCCACAGGCGACAAGAAGTAGTCTATGCTTGAGCAAAGCATGATATACCGTCACGGCGCTTGTCAGCGCTCGATACACTCTCTCCACTTAACATGCAGCGCGGGGACATGCCATGAAAACTCCCAGCCGCGAGGCAGCAAGACTCATCGAAGCGGGGAGTGGCGCCATTGATCGCGCCACCGCCCTGCTCAAGGCGATGGCCAACGACAATCGGCTTCGCATCCTCTGTCTGCTCGACGCGGGTGAAATGTCGGTGACCGAGCTCAACGGGCATCTGGCATTGAGCCAGTCGGCGCTCTCACAGCACCTCGCCATCCTGCGTCGCGAGGAGCTGGTCTCGACCCGACGCAGCTCTCAGACCATCTACTACTCGCTGCAGGGTGACAGCGTCAGGTCGATCATCGCCACTCTCGTTGACCTAGGCCTGGCAGATCGCTGATATCCAAGGATCAGGCACTGCGTCTTTAGGCCGGAGGGGCAAGCCTCTGGCCTGGGGCTCAATCAGCGCTTCTGCCAGAGGCTGGCATCCAGCGCCTGGGCACCACGCAGCAGCGTCTGTTCTACACCGGCGGATACCGCCGCACCAAGCCGTTCGGCCAGCCGGCGTGAAGGCTCCAGCTTGACCCGTATCACCCTGGCCTCCTGCATGCGCTCTGCCAGATAGGCCTCGCTGGTGCCCAGAGCATCGACCAACCCCCTGTCGAGGGCCTCACTGCCGTACCAGATCTCGCCGGTGGCGATCGCCTCGATATCAAGCTCGGGCCGGCGCTCTGCCACATGGCGCTTGAACAGCTCGTGGGTCCTCTCCAGATCATCGATGAACTTCTCGCGCCCCTCATTGGTATTCTCACCGAGCACCGTCAGGGTGCGCTTGTAGCGTCCGGCGGTCAGCACCTCGACATCGATATCGTGGCGCTTGAGCAGACGGTGCACATTGGGCACCTGGGCCACCACACCGATCGAGCCCACCACTGCCAGTGGTGCTGCCCTCACGCTGTCTGCCCCACACGCCATCAGGTAACCACCGCTTGCGGCCACCTTGTCGATACAGACCGTCGTGGCCAGTCCCGCGTCACGCAGGCGGTCGAGCTCGGCGGCGGCCAGACCATAGGCATGCACCAGGCCACCCGCAGACTCGAGGCGCACCACCACTTCGTCTCCCGACTCGGCTGCCGCGATGATCGCCGAAATCTCTTCGGCGAAGCGGTCGGTCCCGCTGGCTCGAATATCCCCATGGAAGTCGATCAGCCAGACCGTCGACCGGCGCTCCTCTCCCTCATGCTTATGAGACTTGCCGGCCTTGGCCTGCTGCTTGTCCTCGCGACGAAAGGCCTTGAGCAGGCGCTTGCGGGCCCCCGGCTCGCTGGCCGCCAGCCGCAATCGCCGCTTCCTTTCGTCACGCCCCCGATTGAGTTCCACGAGCTTGAGCCGTGAGTCGCTGCCCGCCTCCTGTCGCAATCTGGCCACCACCGCGACTGCGAGCCCGACCACCAGCACCACACTCAGCAACTGGACCAGAAACAGTCCGACGTCCGCCAGCCACTCTCCCATCAATGCCTCCCTAGCGACCCGGAGCCCTGTACACGACAACAGCTCTGTAAATAACAACAGCTCTGCGCATCACAACAGCTAAGGCCCGCTTGATTAAAACAGTTGTTTGAAATACGCTCACGCCATCCCCCAACCCGCAGGAGTCTCACTTGAGCCAGTCTACCCTCGACACCCTGACGTCTCGCTTCGACCCCCAGGCCGCCAGCGGCATGGATGAGGTCTTCCAGTTCCATTTCGACGATGCCGAGAGCCACTACCTGGTCATCCAGGATGAGTCGCTGAGCGTCGAGCAGGGGGAACACGACGCCCCCTCCGTCAGCTTGACCATGAGCACCGCGACACTCAAGGGCCTGATGACCGGCGAGGTCAACGGCATGACGGCCTTCATGACCGGCAAGCTCAAGGCCACCGGCAACGTCATGCTGGCCACCAAGCTGACCAGCCTGTTTCCCGGCGAATAACCGCAACTCTCCGTCCCAGTCGAGCCCGTCGCTGAACTTAGCGGGCCGCCACCTCGGCCAGATGTGTCTCGATCAGGGCCCGTGAGATCGAGTAGAGCGGAGGCAGCTGAGGTAGCTGGCGTGGAGAGAACCAGGCGGCATCGGCGATCTCCACGCCATCGATGCGGATGCGTCGACTGGCCGCCTCGGCGAAGAAGCCGAGCATCAGGGCGTGGGGAAACGGCCAGGCCTGGCTGCGAAAGTAGCGAATCCTGCCTACGCTCACCCCCACTTCCTCGAAGATCTCGCGGCGCACCGCCTCCTCTGCCGACTCCCCGGGCTCGATAAAGCCTGCCAGGGTCGAGTAACGCCGTGGTGGAAAGCGCGGACTGCGCGCCAGCAACAGCGACTCCCCATGCGTCACCAGAGTGATGATACAGGGCGAGATGCGAGGATAGTTGCGGTGCCCGCAACCGTGGCAATGCATGGCAAACTCGGCATCGAGACGGGCCGCCGGAGCGCCGCATCGACCGCAGAAGCGATGGTTGCGTAGCCAGGCGGCCACCTGCAGCGAGGTCGAGACCAGCCCGAAGCGCGACTCCGGCAGCCGCGCCAGCCACTCACGCCCGCTTGGCCAGTCATCGCCCGCCTCGGCCTCGAGAGAGAGCGCCACCGGCACGTCATGCCAATAGCCCAGCGGCTGCATCTGCTCCGTCCAGGGAATGACCGGCTGCAGGACCCCGCCGTCGGGCGCTGGCGCGATGCACCCTTCGGCAAGTCGAATCACATGGCCTTCTCGCGCCTCGAGGGGGAGTTCGCGACGCAGCATCAGTGCACAATCCCTTTCACGCCATCCCACAGGCACTCACCCGCCGCCTCGCGGATGCTTGCCAGCTTCTTGCGATGGGCGGCCAGCTCCTGGTCGCTTGGCGTCGACACGCGCAGCTGCCCCGCCGCTATCGATACGGGGCGATGCTGGATGCCGGCCTTTCTGCCCCCCTCCGCATTCATGGAGGCGTCCAGAAGCAGGGCGGTCTGGCCACCGGTCATCGCCAGATAGACCTCAGCGAGGATCTCGGCATCAAGCAGGGCGCCGTGGAGGACCCGGTGACCGTTATCGATCTCGTAGCGCTTGCACAGCGCATCCAGGTTGTTGCGCTGGCCTGGATGCTTGTCGCGTGCCAGCTGCAGGGTATCGAGAATGCGACAATGCTCCGCCACCGGCCCCAGCCGTGGCTCGCCGCGCGAGGCGTTGAGCATGGTCAGCTCATGGTCGATAAACCCCACATCGAAGGGAGCGTTATGGATGACCAGCTCGCCACCCTCGATAAAGGCCCAGAACTCATCCGCGATCTCCGCGAACAGTGGCTCACCGGCAACCCGTTCATTGGTGATGCCATGCACCGAGATCGCCTCCTCCTCGATCTCGCGCTCGGGGTTGATGAACTGGTGGTAGGTACGCCCGGTCAGTCGGCGATTGACCATCTCCACCGCGCCGATCTCGATCAGGCGGTGGCCTTCCCTGGGGTCAATGCCCGTGGTCTCGGTGTCCAGAATTATCTGACGCATCACATCTCCCTCACGTCTGCTGGCGGTGGCTGTCGATGGCCTCATTGGCAAGCGCATCGGCGCGCTCATTCCCCGGATGACCGCTATGCCCCTTGACCCAGTGCCACTCGATCTCGTGGCGGTGGGTCTCCTCGAGCAGCTCCTTCCACAGCTCGGCATTCTTGACCGGCTGTCGACCGGCCGTCTTCCAGCCCCGCTTGACCCAGCCATGGATCCACTCGGTGATGCCGCGGCGCAGATACTCTGAATCGGTCCATAGCGCCACACGACAGGAGCGCTTGAGCTCGCGCAGTGCCATGATCGCCGCCATCAGCTCCATGCGATTATTGGTGGTGCGCGCCTCGTAGCCATTCAGCGTTTTCTCATGCGGTCCGCTGATCAGCAGCGACCCCCAGCCACCGGGTCCCGGATTGCCACGACAGGCACCATCGGTATAGATAGTCACCGACGGCGTACCGCCGGCCTCTGAGTCACTCACTCTCTGTCATCCCTCTCTCTTGAACCGTCAGCTGTCGAGCCACCCTGTGGTCGGGCTCCAGACGGGCCGCCCCAAATGCCGCCCCTCCCAGCGGAGCAGTAAAACGTAATCCACTTCTTCGGGTCTCGATCAGCTGCGGACGGCGCTGAGCCTGGATCATGTAACTGTCACCCAATGGCAGGTTGTAGCGACGTCCCAGCGTTTCGAAGAGCGCATTACGGGGCAGGCGTCCCGGCAGGTGAAAAGCGCAGTAGTCTACCCGTTCGATCTCGAAGTCGACAAACGCCAACCAGTCGCGCAATCGGTTGGGAGAGCGCCACTGACCACGCCAGGGAAGTCGCTGGCGACGCGCGGGTGATAGCCGTCCCATGGCCATGGGAGACAACGGCATCCAGCCGAAGAGAATGAGCCGCCCCTCATCGGCGGTGATGCGTGCGGCCTCCTGCAGCATGTGATGCGGATCGGGCGCCACCTCGAGCAGGTGATGGACAACCACCAGGCTCAGGCTGTCGTCGGGCAGTGGCAGGGCATCGGGCGAGCAGACCAGCGTCGAGGCCCCCTGGGCCAGCTCTCGCGTGGGCGCCCACTGCATCGCGTGGCGTACCGGACACATGTCGGCCAACACGCTGCCAAATCCCAGCTCGAGACTGTGCATGCCGAAGAGCCGCTCACAGACCGGCCCCAGGCAGGCCCTTTCGGCACACCGTATGGCTTCACCCGTCGGTGTGGACCAGAAGCGCTGGCCTTCGCGATACAGTGCCGCCAGCCGCTGGGCACCCCTGTCGGTTGACATGTCCCTCCCTACTCTTCATATTAAGCGGATTTTGCGAACCGTTCATGCCCACTCAGGACACTCAGCCCATGTTGAGCGTGACACCGATTCCCGCGTTTAGCGATAACTATATCTGGCTTCTGCGTCAGGATACGACCCCCGATGTCTGCGTGGTGGACCCCGGCGATGCCGCCCCGGTCATCGAGCTGCTCGAGCGCGAGTCGTTGACACTCTCGACGGTGCTGATCACGCACCACCACCGGGATCATACCGGTGGCCTATCCGAGCTTATCGAACGCTACTCACCGCAGGTGATTGGCCCCGATAACGATGCCATCGACGGCATCGGCACCAGGGTGGGCGAGGGCGATGAGGTTCGCGTCATGGGACGGCTGTTCGAGGTGATCGCGGTGCCCGGCCATACCCTGGATCATATCGCATTCTTCACCGCCGGCATTCCGCCACTGCTGTTCGGCGGCGACGCCCTGTTCAGTGCCGGTTGCGGCCGCCTCTTCGAAGGCACCCCGGCACAGATGCACGCCTCGCTGCAGAAGCTGGCGGCACTGCCCGATGACACCCTTGTCTTCGCCGCCCATGAATACACTCAGGCCAATCTGCGCTTTGCGTTGGCCGTCGACCCCCACAATCCGGACGTGGTCCAGGCCATGGAAGAGTGCCAGCGTGCCAGGGAGCTAGATCGCCCGACACTGCCCACCTCCCTGGCTCGCGAGAAACGCATCAATCCCTTCCTGCGCGTGGCAGATGCCGGCGTACGCCAGGCCAGCTCGGCCCATGGCGACGTCGACAGTGACGAGGCGACCTTCGCCACCCTGCGCGCCTGGAAGGACAACTTCTGAACTCGATCCAGGACGCCTGATGCCTTCCGGCACTGCCGGAGGCCAAGCCGTGCCTTGGAGGAACACGACCGGATGACCTACTACACCACTCGCCGCCGGCTCTTCGCCTTCGCCAGCAGCGCGGCCCTGCTCGGGGCCTTGATGACCGCCGGCGCCCAGATACAGGCAGCGACATTCGACCAGAGCCGTGGCGACCGAGCGGCGCAGCATGCCACCTTCACGCCCTCCCCCCGCCTGACGTCCCAGCACTTCTGGAACGAACTGGCGGTTGAGCCCCGTGATGCCTGGAGCCAGCTGCGCGACAGCTTCCAGTGGCAGGACGAGCGGGACGAGCCACGCGTGCAGGCCTGGATCGACCACTATCGCCGGTCCCCGCACAATATCGCCGAAATCACCGAGCGTGCACGCCCCTGGCTGGCCTGGATCACCCAGAAGGTCGAGGAGCGCGGCCTGCCCGGCGAGATCGCCCTGATTCCGTTTATCGAAAGCTCCTTCGATCCGAGCGCCCGCTCCCATCGTGGCGCCGCCGGTCTGTGGCAGTTCATGCCGCGCACCGGTGACTCCCTGGGCTTGAGCCGTCAGCGCGGCTACGACGGGCGTCTGGACGTGGTGGCCTCGACCTACGCCGCCCTCGACTATATCGAATACCAGGCCGACCAGTGGTACGAGGGCGATCTCGAGCTCTCCCTGGCGGCCTATAACGCCGGCGCCGGCACCGTCAACAAGGCGCGCCGCCGGGCTCTCGCCCAGGGCAGGAGCGGCGACTACTGGAGTCTTTCGCTGCCCCGCGAAACCATGAACTACGTGCCCAAGCTCAAGGCCATCGCCGCCATCATCGATTCGCCCGAGGAGTACCAGGTCACCCTCCCCGCCATCGAGAATGCCCCGGCCTTCGCCAAGATCCCCGTGGAGCGCCCATTGCGCCTGGACGAGGCTGCCCGCCTCGCCGGCGTCTCGAAGGGTACGATCGCCGAGCTCAACCCGGGGGTAACCGGCGGCACGGTTCTCCCCGGCAATGATCGTGTGCTGCTGGTACCTGCCGAACGCGCCGACGCCATGCTGGCACGCCTCGACACTCCCGCGGCGCCAGGCGGCACCCAGGACTCCCGCTACCGGGTGCAGCGTGGCGACACCCTGGCCGAGATCGCCGCCCTTCAGGGCATCAGCGTCGCCGAGCTGCGCCAGGCCAACGGCCTTTCGGGCAACCTGATTCGCCCGGGGCAGACGCTCGAGCTTCCCACCCGCAGCCTCGCCTCGCGTTAAGCACGGCATGGGTATTGTCTTTCACGCTCGAGACTGACACCTTATCAGGTAACGCCGGCGCCAGCCGGCGTTACCGTCGACACGGGATGTCTGAATGCCTACACCATCACGCCGCTGCCTAGCCGCCTCACATCTCTTGCTGCTTTCACTTTTCGGCCTGTTCGGCCTCTTCGCTTCTCAGGCCAGCGCCCAAGCCGCACCCGACCCGAAGGCCCCGGCGACGAACGATGACAGAGTTCCCACCGTGCATGGCCTCTCGCTCTACGGTGAGCCGGCACTCCCCGCAGGCTTCGCGCACTTTCCCTACGTCAATCCCGAGGCGCCCAAGGGGGGCAGCCTGACCCAGGCCGCCGTGGGGGGCAGCTTCGACTCCACCAACCCCTTTATCATTCGTGGCACCCCCGCCGCCGGGGTTTCGCGCATCTACGACACCCTGCTCGAGGGCAACCCCGACGAGCCCTTCTCGCTCTATGGACTGCTGGCCGAAGGCATCCGGCTGGACCCCGACCGGGAGTGGATCGAGTTCGATCTGCGCCCCGAGGCACGCTTCCACGACGGTGAGCCCCTGACGGCCAGAGACGTCGTCTTCAGCTTTGAACTGCTCACCGAACAGGGCAACCCCTTCTACGGGGCCTACTACGCCGACGTCGAGAGTGTGACCGCCCTGGACGATGACACGGTGCGCTTCGCGTTCGCCTCCACCCACTCTCGGGAGCTGCCGCTGATCGTCGGCCAGTTGCCGATCCTGCCCAAACACTACTGGGAAGGCCGCGACTTCGGCTCACCGACCCTGGAGCGACACCCCGGCTCCGGACCCTATCGCATCGCCGAGGTCGACCCTGGGAGACGCATCGTCTATCAGCGCGTGGAAGACTACTGGGCACGTGACCTGCCGGTGAAGCGTGGCCGCCATAATATCGACCGCCTGATCTATGACTATTACCGCGACCGGGATATCGCCTGGGAGGCCTTCAAGGCCGGGGTGCTGGACTATCGTGTCGATGCTCGCGCCGCCACCTGGGCCACCGGCTACGACTTCCCGGCCTTCAACAACGGGCTGATCAGGAAACTCCGGGTGCCCGACGGTCAGCCGGCGCCGATGCAGGCCTTTATCTACAATCTGCGCCAGGAGAAGTTTCAGGACCCCAGGGTCCGCGAGGCCCTGGCATTGACCTTCGACTTCCCCTGGCTCAACGCCAATATCTTCTACGACGCCTATCGACGCACCGAGAGCTTCTTCCAGAACTCCGAGATGGCCGCCACGGGACTGCCGAGTGAGGCCGAGCTAGAGGTGCTGGCGCCCTGGCGAGAGCAGTTGCCCGAGGATGTGTTCAGCGAGCCGCTGCCCATGGACCACCCCGAGGCGCTGCGTGAGCGGCTGCGCCTCGCCCTCACGCTGCTTCAGGAGGCGGGATACGAAGTGCGCGACGGTAGCCTGGTGGAGGCCGAGACAGGCCAGCCCCTGGCGCTCGAGGTGCTGCTCTACG
Source organism: Halomonas icarae (assembly GCF_009901955.1). Taxonomy (GTDB): domain Bacteria; phylum Pseudomonadota; class Gammaproteobacteria; order Pseudomonadales; family Halomonadaceae; genus Halomonas; species Halomonas icarae. Next base: position 1,122,623 of record NZ_WUTS01000001.1, read on the forward strand.
ACAGCGGTCTGGAACGGGTAGTCCAGCCGATGCTGCGCAACATGGCGCGCCTGGGGATCCGTGGCACCATTCGCATCGTCGATATCAACCAGTATCTGAACCGTCTGCGCAGCTTCGACTTCGACCTGGTGGTCGGCCAGTTCCCCCAGTCCAACAACCCCGGCAACGAGCAGCGGGAGTTCTGGACCAGCGACTATGCCCAGACGCCCCAGAGCCGCAACCTGATGGGGCTGGCGAGCCCGGTCGTCGACGACCTGGTCGAGCGGCTGATCCGAGCCGACAGTCGCGAGAGCCTCAACACCCTCACCCGGGCCCTCGATCGTGTGCTGCGCCACCAGTTTATCGTCATCCCCCACTACCACTCCGGCGAAACCCGGCTGGCGGTGTGGGACAAGTTCGGCTGGCCCGAGCCCTCGCCCCAATACGGCATGGATCTCGAGGCCTGGTGGGTGGATCCCGAACGGGCAACACGCATCGAAGAGCGTCAGCAGGGAGACTAGGGACATGTCGATGACCGGCAGGGTCCGCTACCCACAAGGGCGGCGACCACGAGGACTGCGAACACGAGGGCCACAAACGTGAGCCGCTATATCCTGCGCCGCCTGCTGCTGATGGTCCCGACCCTGCTCGGCATCATGCTGCTCAACTTCATCATCGTGCAGGCCGCCCCCGGCGGCCCCATCGACCAGATGCTCGCCCGCTTCGAGGGAATCAACAGCCTCTCGAGCACGCGCCTCGACACCGGCGGCGGCGAGGTGGTGGTGCAAGATGAGTCGCGGGGTGCCAGAGGCATCGATCCACGCTTTATCGAGCAGCTCGAGGCCCAGTTCGGCTTCGACCAGCCCGCCCACGAGCGCTTTATCGGCATGCTGGCGGATTACGCCACCTTCGACTTCGGGGTCAGCTTCTTTCGCGACCGACCGGTCATCGAGCTGATGATCGAGCGCCTGCCGGTGTCGGTGTCGCTGGGGCTATGGACCACCCTGCTGGTCTATCTGATCTCGATTCCGCTGGGGATTCGCAAGGCCCTGCGCCATGGTTCGCGCTTCGATGTCTGGTCCTCGGGGTTGGTCATCGTCGGCTATGCCATCCCCGGTTTCCTGTTCGCCATCCTGTTGATCGTGCTGTTCGCCGGCGGCAGCTACTGGGACCTCTTTCCCCTGCGCGGCCTCACCTCCCCGAACTTCGATGATCTCTCGGCCTGGGGCAAGATCAAGGACTATGTCTGGCACATCACCCTGCCGGTGATCGCCATGACCATCGGCAGCTTCGCGACCTTGACCATGCTCACCAAGAACAGCTTCCTGGACGAGATTCACAAGCAGTATGTGCTGACCGCTCGCGCCAAGGGGGCCAGCGACCAGAGAGTGCTCTACGGCCACGTCTTCCGCAACGCCATGCTGATCATCATCGCCGGCCTCCCCGGCGCGCTGATCTCGATCTTCTTCACCGGGTCGCTGCTGATCGAGGTAATCTTCTCCCTGGAGGGGCTCGGGCTGCTCGGCTTCGAGGCGGTGATGCAGCGCGACTACCCGGTGATCTTCGGCACCCTGTTCCTCTATACGCTGATCGGCCTGCTTCTCAAGCTGGTCTCCGACCTCACCTATGTATGGGTCGATCCCCGCATCGACTTCGAGACACGGGAGTCCTGAGCCGATGGTCGCTGCCTTTACCAAGCTGGCGGGGCGCTTCTCCCCCATCACGCGACGCCGTTTCGGGGTGTTCCGGGCCAATCGCCGCGCCTGGGTCTCGCTCTGGATCTTCGGCGCACTGTTCGTGGTGAGCCTGGCCGCCGAACTGATCGCCAACGACAAGCCCCTGGTGATGCAGTATCAGGGGGAGTGGTATGTGCCGCTGCTGGTCGACTACCCCGAGACCGAGTTCGATGGCTTCCTGCCGACCACCACCGACTACCACGACCCCTTCGTGCGCGAGCAGATCGCGACGCACGGCTGGGCGCTATGGCCGCCGGTACCCTTCTCGTACCAGACCCTGGACATGCAGATGATGCGTCCCTCACCGGCGCCTCCCGATGCTCGCCACTGGCTGGGCACCGACGATCAGGGGCGCGATGTGCTGGCCCGGGTGATCTATGGCTTTCGACTCTCGGTGGCCTTCGCCCTGGTGCTGACCGCCGGCTCCCTCGCCCTGGGCGTGCTGGTCGGCGGCATCCAGGGCTACTTCGGGGGCAAGACCGACCTGATCGGCCAGCGCTTCACCGAGATCTGGCAGGGCCTGCCGGTACTCTTTCTGCTGATCATCCTGGCCAGCTTCGTGCAGCCCGGTTTCTGGTGGCTGCTCGGCATCATGCTGCTGTTCTCCTGGCTGGGCCTGGTCGACGTGGTGCGCGCCGAGTTCCTGCGTGCCCGCAATCTCGAGTATGTGCGGGCGGCGCGCGCCATGGGGCTGACGCCGGGGCTGATCATGTGGCGTCATGTGCTGCCCAACGCCATGGTCGCCACCCTGACCTTTATCCCCTTCCTGTTTACCGGCGCCATCACCACCCTCACCGCCCTGGACTTCCTGGGCTTCGGCCTGCCCCCGGGCTCGCCCTCGCTTGGCGAGCTGGTCGCCCAGGGCAAGAACAACCTGCATGCCCCCTGGCTCGGCATCACCGCCTTCGTCAGCCTGTCGTTGATGCTCTCGCTACTGGTATTTATCGGCGAAGGGCTGCGAGATGCCTTCGATCCCCGGCATATCCAGCATGCTGCCCCGGCCATCGAGAGGAGACCCGCCGATGCCTGACCTGTTGCGTCTCGAGGACCTCTCCATCGCCTTCGACGGCGTCAACGTGGTGGATCGCCTGACCCTCAGCGTCGGGCGTGGGGAGACCCTGGCCCTGGTCGGCGAGTCGGGGTCCGGCAAGTCGGTGTCGGCGCTTGGCACCATGGGCCTGCTGCCGGGCAATGCCAGCGTGACCGGCGCCCGCTGGCTGGGCGATACCGACCTCGCCCGCCTGCGTGCCCGTGACTGGCAGGGCCTGCGCGGCGGCCGGGTCGGCTTCATCTTCCAAGAGCCGATGACCTCGCTCAATCCGCTGCATACCGTCGGCAAGCAGATCGGCGAGACCCTGCGCCTGCATCAGGAGCTTACCGGCAAGGGGGCCAGGGCCAGGGTCATCGAACTGCTGGAGCAGGTGCAGCTGCCCCGCGCCGAGGAGCTGGCCGACGCCTGGCCCCACCAGCTCTCCGGCGGCCAGCGTCAGCGGGTCATGATCGCCATGGCCATCGCCAACGCGCCGGAGCTGCTGATCGCCGATGAGCCCACGACGGCACTCGATGTCACCGTGCAACAGGAGATCCTCGCCCTGCTCGCCGACCTGCGTGACCAGCACGGCATGGGCATGCTGTTTATCACCCATGATCTGAATCTGGTGCGCCGCCACGCCGACCGGGTCTGCGTGCTCTACCAGGGCCGCGAGCAGGAGACGGGGCCGGTGGAGCGGGTCTTCACCTCACCCCGCAGTGCCTACACCCGAACCCTGCTGGAGGCCGAGCCCGAGGGTCGCCCCGTGGCTGTCGTCTCGGCGACGCCGCTGCTGAAGGCCGAGGGTCTCGGAGTAAGCTTTCAGCGCCCCAAGAAGCTTCTCATGAAGCGCCCGCCGGCCTTCGAGGCGGTAAAACCCCTGTCGCTGCGGCTCGGTCATGGCGAGACCCTAGGCATCGTCGGCGAATCAGGCTCCGGCAAGACCACGCTGGCCATGGCGCTGCTGCGCCTGGTGCAGAGCCACGGCGAGATCCACCTCGATGGCAGCCGCCTGGACGGTCTCACCGGCGGCGCCCTGCGACGCATGCGTCAGCGGGTGCAGATCGTCTTCCAGGACCCCTACGGCTCGCTCTCCCCACGACTGCCGGTCGCCGATATCGTCAGCGAGGGACTTCGCTTCCACCACCCGGACCTCGAGGAGAGCGAGGTCCGCCGTCGCGTGGCCGACACCCTGCGCGAGGTGGGGCTGCCCGAGGCGTGCGCCGACCGCTACCCTCACGAATTCTCGGGGGGCCAGCGGCAGCGCATCGCCGTCGCCAGGGCGATCATTCTCGAACCGGCACTGCTGGTGCTCGACGAGCCCACCTCGGCCCTGGATCGCACCGTGCAGAAACAGCTGGTCGCACTGCTGCGCGACCTTCAGGCACGACGCGGCATCAGCTATCTATTTATCAGTCACGACCTGGCAGTGGTGCGCGCCATGGCGCACCGCATCCTGGTACTCAAGGAGGGCGAGATCGTGGAACAGGGTGACTGTCTCGAGGTGCTCGAGCGGCCACGCAGCGACTATACCCGCGCCCTGGTGGCCGCCGCTGGGCTGGCGCCCCGCTAGAAGGCAGCGACCTCTTCGGCGGAGAGTTCGCGCCACTCGCCTTCGGCAAGCTCGCCCAGCGCGAGCGGACCGACCGATTCACGGTGCAGGGCCACGACGTGGTTACCGATGGCCGCGAACATCCGTTTCACCTGGTGATACTTGCCCTCGTAGAGGACCAGTTCGGCGACGCGCGGCTCGCGCATCGAGAGCTCAGCGGGCCGGGTCGGCTTCTCCTCGCCCTCGAGCACAATCCCCTCCGCGAAGGCGCGAACGGCATCGTCGAGCCGACTCCCCTCGAGGGGCTCGTCGAGCGTTACCCGATAGACCTTGCCACAGCGCCGCTTGGGCGAGGTGACCCGGTGCGACCACTGACCATCGTCGGTCAGCAGCACCAGGCCGGTGGTATCGACATCCAGGCGCCCTACCGTCTGCAGACGCTCCAGCATCGGCAGGTCGATCAGGTCGATGGCGCGCGGATAGAGCGTGCGTCGTGCGGTACACTCGACGCCGGCCGGCTTGTGCAACATCACATAGCGCAGGCCCACCAACACCAGCGGCTCGCCCTGGAGGGTCACGCGGCTCCCCTCGCTCACCTGGGTGGCCGGGTTCTTGATGACCTCGCCGTCGACACAGACCTCGCCGCGATGCATCGCCTTCTTGGCCAGGCTGCGGGTCAGCTCGGTGGATTCACAGATAAAGCGGTCGAGACGCATCAGCAGCCCACCCCATCCGCCAGGCGGAAGTGATCGGCATCGCGCCAGGCGGGGAACTTGTCGCGGAAGCGCTGCAGCTCCTCCAGGGAGAGCGTGGCGGTTCTCACGAAGGCGGTGCCCTCGGGTTCGTCGATCAACGCTTCGCCCTTGGCATCGATCAACATGGAGTCACCGCTGTAGGGCAGCCCCTTGGCATCCTCGCCGACACGATTCACCCCGATCACCGGACAGAGATTCTCGATGGCCCGCGCCTGCAGCAGCACGCGCCAGGGGTGTCGCCGGGGGGCCGGCCAGTTGGCCACGCACAGCAGGGCGTCATACTCGAAGTGTTCGTCAGCGCTCGGCTGCTGTCGCAGCCAGACCGGGAAGCGCAGGTCATAGCAGACGCTAAGCAGAATTCGGAAGCCCTTGAGTTCGACAATCACGCGCTCGTGCCCCATGGCATAGCGCTCGTGCTCGCCGGCCATGCGAAACAGATGACGCTTGTCGTAGGTGGCACAGGAGCCGTCGGGACGCGCCCACACCAGCCGGTTGTAATAGTCGCCATTGTCGACCACCGCCACGCTGCCGGTGACCACGCAGCCTCGCTGCCACGCCTGCTCCCTTAGCCAGGCCACGGTGGCACTCTCGCCCATGGGCTCGGCCATCTCGCGAGAGTTCATGGTGAAGCCGGTCGCAAACATCTCCGGCAGCACGATCAGGTCGGTCTCCTCCCCCCCGAGATCGCCAAGGGTCTCCTCCAGCATCCGGCAGTTGGCCGTCGGATCCTCCCAGCGCAGATCACACTGCACCAGGGTCGTTCTCAGCTCACTCATCGGTACTCCCTCTGGGATGGCAATATTGGCGCCCAGACTACCCCACCCGGCGGCCATCGTCAGCCAGCGCAAGGAGACAGGCCGGAACAGCCTCCCCTCGAACAACGCTCAATAGCCTGCTAAGTTGGAGACAACTTCATCACCTGAGATCACCACATGCTCGCCGCTTCCTCCTCTCCCGCCGACCGTGAGGCTCGCCGGGGCGTTATCTTCGGCCTGGCCGCCTACAGCATGTGGGGCTGCTTCCCGCTGTTCTTCGCGCTGTTCGAGGGGGTGCCCGCCTATGAAATCCTGATCCACCGGGTGTTGTGGTCCTGCCTGTTTCTGGTTGGCCTGGTGACGCTGCTCGGGCGGTGGGCGCCGATTAGAGAAGCGCTGGGCCAGCCGCGGCGGCTGGGGCGAGTGCTGGGTTGTGCCCTGCTGATCGGGCTCAACTGGGGGCTCTATATCTATTCGGTGGAGACCCGCCAGGTACTGCAGGCCAGCCTCGGCTACTTCATGACGCCGCTGGTCAATGTGGCGCTGGGCATGCTGGTACTGCGCGAGACCATGCATCGACTGCAGGGGGTGGCCGTGGCCCTGGCCGCCACCGCGATCCTGACGCAGCTGGTGATGCTGGGTGAGCTGCCGTGGATCAGCCTGGCCCTGGCCTTCTCCTTCGGTACCTATGGACTGCTGCGCAAGCAGGTGCCCCTGGATGGCCTCTCGGGGCTGTTCGTGGAGACCCTGTTGCTGCTGCCCCTGGGGCTGATCGCCCTGGGCTGGCTGACCCAGGCCGAGCTCTCCCATTTCCTGGAGGGTAGCCGGGTCACCCTGCTGCTGGTGGCCAGCGGGGTGATCACCGCCCTGCCGCTGCTCGCCTTCGCCGGGGCGGCCAGGCGTCTGCGCCTGGCCACCCTGGGCTTTCTGATGTACCTGAACCCCACCATCCAGTTCCTGATCGCCCTGCTGGTGTTCGGCGAGCCGCTAAGCGGCGTGCAGCTGGCCACCTTCGTGATGATCTGGACGGGGCTCGCCCTCTACACCTGGTCAGCATGGCAAAGCCGGCCACGGGAGACCCCGCAGCCGGCGCGCTGATTCCCGGGTGGGGGCTCCCGAGGGGGTTCCCAGAGGGGTCAGACCCCCAAACCCCGGGGTCTGACCCCGGGGCTAAAACTGTTCAGGCTAAGCCTGGCTTGCGGCCAGGGCCTGATCGAGGTCGGCGATGATATCGTCGACATGCTCGATGCCGATGGAGAGGCGCACCATGTCCGCGGTTACACCCGCCTTGGCGAGCTCCTCGTCATTGAGCTGGCGATGGGTCGTCGCCGCCGGGATCGAGGAGCAGGTCTTGGCATCACCGATATTGACCAGGCGCAGCACCAGGTTCAGCGCATCGTAGAAGCGCGCCCCGGCCTCGCGGCCGCCCTTGATGCCGAAGCTGAGGATGCCGGAGGCATGGCCCTCCATGTACTTCCTGGCCAGGGCGTGGTCCTTGTGATTCTCGAGGCCGGCATACTGCACCCAGGTGACGGCATCGTGGCCCTGTAGATACTCGGCGACGCGCTGGGCGTTGGCACAGATGCGCTCGATACGCAGGCCCAGGGTCTCGAGGCCCTGCAGCAGCTGCCAGGCGGCCTGGGCGGAGAGTGCCGCCCCCATGTTACGCAGCGGCACCACACGGGCACGGCCGATAAAGGCCGCCTCACCGAGGTCGCGGGTATAGCAGACCCCATGATAGGAGACATCCGGCTCGTTGAGCAGCGGGAAGCGCTCGGCGTTGTCGGCCCAGGGGAACTTGCCGGAGTCCACGATCACCCCGCCCACGGTGGTACCGTGCCCACCGATATACTTGGTGGCCGAGTGGATCACGATATCGGCGCCGTGCTCGATGGGGCGCCACAGGAAGGGGGTGGCCACGGTGTTGTCGACGATCACCGGCACTCCGTGGCGGTGCGCCACCTCGGCCAGGGCCTCCATGTCCACCACGCCCCCGGAGGGGTTGCCAACACTCTCGCAGAACACCGCCTTGGTGCGCGCATCGATCAGCCCCTCGATACCGGCCAGGTCATCCTTGTCGGCGAAGCGCACCTCGATGCCCTGGCGCGGCAGGGTATGGGCGAAGAGGTTGTAGGTGCCGCCATAGAGTTCACTGATGGAGACGATATTGTCACCCGCCTCGGCAATGGTCTGGATGGCATAGGTGATCGCCGCCATGCCGGAGGCCACCGCCAGACCGGCGATACCGCCCTCCAGGGCCGCCACGCGCTGCTCGAGTACGCCGCAGGTGGGGTTCATGATCCGCGAATAGATATTGCCCTCGACCTTGAGATCGAAGAGGTCGGCGGCGTGCTGGGCACTGTCGAAAGAGAACGAGGTGGTCTGGTGGATCGGCACCGCCACCGCGTGCTGGTCGTCGGGGGTGTAGGCGTGGTGAAGGGCAATGGTCTCGCGTTGCATGTCGGGTCCTTGGTGTGGTGATTGGTGTGATAATTAAGCTAAAACGTGTTTATCCGATGCTAACCAACTCTGAACGAGACCACTAATATCGTTTAGGCTAGGTGCTTATTCCAACCGCCAGGCCAAGGGAGAACATGCTCAAGCGCTATCTACCGGTCCTGAGCTGGCTACCCCACTATAACCGGCGCCTGCTTGGGGCCGACGTGCTGGCCGGCGTGATCGTCACCGCCATGGTGATCCCCCAGTCGCTGGCCTATGCGCTGCTCGCCGGGCTGCCGGCGGTGGTGGGACTCTACGCCAGCCTGCTGCCGGCGGTGCTCTATGCCCTGCTGGGCACCAGCCGCACCCTGGCGGTGGGCCCGGTGGCGATCATCGCCTTGATGACCGGCGCGGCCCTCTCCAATGTCGCCACCCCGGGCAGCGCCGCCTATCTCCAGGCGGCCCTGGTGCTGTCACTGCTCTCCGGGGCGATGCTGGTCGCCATGGGCCTGCTGCGGCTGGGATTCTTCGCCAACTTCCTGAGCCACCCTGTGATCGCCGGCTTCCTCGCCTCCTCGGCGGTGCTGATCGCCATCAGCCAGGCGGCCCACCTGGCCGGCATCTCGGCCGGCGGCTACACCGCCCTGACGCTGCTGACGAGCCTCGCCGAGCAGCTCCATCGGCTGCACTGGCCCACACTTGCCATCGGCCTGGGCACCCTGCTCTTCCTGGTCGCCAGCCGCCGCTATGGCCAACCGCTGCTGATCACGCTGGGGCTCGCCGCCCCCACCGCCGGCCTGGTGGCACGCAGTGGGCCGGTGCTGGCCGTTGTCGCTACCACGCTGCTGAGCTGGCAGCTTGGCCTGGAGGAGCGTGGCGTCGCTGTGGTTGGCGCCATTCCCGGCGGGCTGCCACCGCTGACCCTGCCGGAGCTAGACCTCGGCCTGTGGCGTGCACTGCTGATGCCGGCCCTGCTGATCAGCGTGGTGGGCTTCGTCGAGTCCATCTCCATGGCCCAGATGCTCGCCGCCAAGCGCCGTCAGCGCATCTCGCCCAATCAGGAGCTGGTGGGACTGGGGGGCGCCAACCTGGCTGCGGCCGTTACCGGCGGCATGCCGGTCACCGGTGGTCTCTCGCGCACCGTGATCAACGACGAGGCGGGGGCCAGGACCCCCTTTGCCGGCCTGTTCGCGGCGCTGGGCATCGGCCTGGTCACGCTGCTGTTTACCCCGCTGCTGTACCACCTGCCCATCGCCACCCTGGCCGCCACCATCACCGTGGCCATTCTCACCCTGGTCGATATCCCGCTGATCCGGCAGACCTGGCGCTATTCGCGCAGTGACTTCTCCGCCATGGCCGCCACCATCCTGCTGACCCTGACGGAGGGCGTCGAGGCGGGCATCATCAGCGGCGTTGTGCTCTCCATCGGCCTCTTCCTCTATCGTACCAGTCGCCCCCACAGCGCGGTGGTCGGGCGCATTCCGGGAACCGAGCACTTTCGCAGCATCCAACGCCATGAGGTCGAGACTCTCGGCCATGTGGCGTTCCTGCGTATCGACGAAAGCCTCTACTTCGCCAATGCCCGCTACCTGGAAGATACGGTCATGCAGATCGTGGCTCGATATCCCGGCCTGGAACATGTGGTGCTGATCTGCTCGGCGGTCAACTTGATCGACGCCTCGGCGCTGGAGAGCCTGGAGGCCATCAATGAGCGCCTCAAGGAGGCAGGAGTCACGCTGCACCTGGCCGAGGTGAAGGGGCCGGTCATGGACCGCCTGAAGCGCAGCGACTTCCTCGATGACCTGACCGGTCGGGTCTTTCTCAGCACCTTCGCCGCCTGGCAGGCGTTCAAGCCCAGCACGGCATAACCCCAGCGCCTGCAATGCGAGCCCTGTGGTCGCCATCCTTTCGCCATACTACTTGCACCATCGGCCATCTTCGCCTTGGGCCGGCTTGTGAATCAACCGGTTCAGCTGACTGCTTATCGCGTCTGGCATTTAATTCATTCTTTACTAGTCTAAGCAAGGCGACTCCACAACAATCCAAATCGCGAGGACGCCATGACCGACACGCTGATTCGTATCGACCTCAGCAAGCCCGCCGTAGAGCACGATAACATCCATAACCGCTGGCACCCGGACATCCCAATGGTAGCCACGGTGAACCCCGGCGACGACTTCATCGTTGAGTGCATGGACTGGACTGGCGGCCAGGTTGGCAACAACGATGGCGCCGAGGACATACGCGATGCCGACTTGACCCAAGTGCACTATCTCAGCGGCCCCATCGGCGTCAAGGGCGCCGAGCCTGGGGACTTGCTGGTGGTAGACATCCTCGGCCTCGGCCCCTTCCCCGAACAAACCTGGGGCTTCAACGGAATTTTCGCTCGCGAGAACGGCGGTGGCTTTTTAACCGACCACTTCCCAGAGGCACGCAAGTCGATCTGGGACTTCCACGGCATCACGACTCGCTCTCGCCATCTACCCGGGGTCGAGTTCACTGGCCTGATGCATCCCGGCCTGATCGGCTGCCTGCCATCACGCGAACTGCTCGATGAGTGGAACCGACGCGAGCAGGGGCTGATCGACAGCGACCCCCAGCGCGTTCCGCCACTGGCCAATCCACCCTATGGCGATACGGCACATATGGGGCGCATGAACGGCGACAACGCGACCCGGGCCGCCGCCGAGGGTGCCCGCACCGTGCCCCCGAGAGAGCATGGCGGCAATTGTGATATCAAGGACCTGACCCAAGGGTCGAGGGTCTTCTTCCCGGTCTACGTGAAGGAGGGAGGTCTCTCGGTGGGCGACCTGCACTTCTCCCAGGGCGATGGTGAGATTACCTTCTGCGGCGCCATCGAGATGGCCGGCTGGGTTCACATGCGGGTCAACCTGATCAAGGATGGCATGCGGCTCTATTCGGTCAAGAACCCCATCTTCCAGCCGAGCGTCATGCAGCCCAGATACCAGAACCACCTGATCTTCGAGGGCATCTCGGTAGACGAGAGTGGAAGGCAGCACTATCTCGACACCAATGTGGCATACCGCCAGGCCTGCCTCAATGCCATCGAGTACCTCAAGAACTTCGGCTACAGCGGGGCACAGGCCTACTCGATCCTGGGTACGGCACCGGTACAGGGGCATATCAGCGGCATCGTCGACATCCCCAACGCCTGCGCGACCCTGTGGCTACCTACCGAGATCTTCGACTTCGATATCCAGCCCCAGGCTTCTGGCCCCCAGCCAAGCATCCAGCCCGGGGATTTACCCAAGGCCGCCTGGAGAGGATAGCCCCATGCCGATCTATGAGTTCCACTGCTGCAAGTGCGGACCCTTCGAGGCGCTGGTCTCCATGGGGCAACGAGAGACACCCAAGCCCTGCCCCGGCTGCGGCGAAGCCGCGACACGGCGCGTAAGCGCCCCGCGCCTGGCCCTGATGCCGTCGGCGCTACGTCAAGCCCACGTCATTAACGAACGTAGCGCCCATGAGCCCCGAAGCCAGCATGGTTGCCGCCACGATCACGCCAACGCTTCCATGGGTCGAGACACCCGGCCACGAGCCGGACGGGGACGCCCCTGGATGCTGGGCCACTAGATCGCGCCCCACGAGACGAGACGCCGCTCTATGAGCGGCGTTCTTGATATTGTGGGGTTGCGAATTACCGGGGAGGTACGGAGGTGGCGACTCGCAGCCAGCCCCCAGCTACATAACCCCCTTCTGTGCCAGACAATTTCGCTGGTGTGGTCGGCAATATACATGTCCAGCAGCGTTGGGTCGGGGCTGGCTCAGTAAGGTATTATCTGGTGTAGCGATATTCGATTATCATGTCAGCACATCGGAAAAATGACGACAACATGGACAGCACAACACGTGAAAACCTCGGGGTCAGCGCCTACCACCGCCTGAAGAGCGACATCATCCGCAATGTCTACAAGCCCGGCGAAAAGCTGCTGATGAGCCGTCTGAAGGAGCGCTATGACCTGGGCGTCGGCCCGCTGCGCGAGGCCCTCTCCCAGCTGGTCGCGGAACGCCTCGTGGTGGCCATCAGCCAGCGCGGCTTTCGGGTGGCGCCGATGTCGCTGGCCGAGCTCAACGATATCTATGACGCCAGGGCCCAGATCGAGGGGTTGCTGCTCAGGCTCTCCATCGAGCGCGGCGATGACAGCTGGGAAGCCGACATCCTGGCTCGCGCCCATACGCTCTCCAAGGTGGTGAAGGTCAACTCCTCGGAGGAGCTGCTCGAGGTCTGGGATACCCGCCACCAGGCCTTTCATAGCGCGATCGTCAGCGGCTGTCGCTCCCCCCACCTGCTGCAGATTCGCGACAGCCTGTTCGACCAGGTGGAGCGTTATCGCCACCTCTGGCTTCGTGAGACGGTACTCTCCGAGGAGGCCCTGGCGCGCAAGCATCAGGAGCATACCGAACTCGTCGAGGTCATCCTGGCGCGGGACATCGAACGCGCCACCAGGATGATGCGCGAGCATCTGATGACTCCGGTACCGATCATCACCGAGGCGATGCGTCAGCAGGGGCTGGCCTAATGCGAGCTGCCCTACCATTCTCCAGAAAATCTGTCATGGTAGGGACATACAGGCCTGCCAGGATGGCCATTGTCGTATGACGCGGCAAGCCTCTTACCATGGAGAACGTGTTATGCCCCATCATCTGCTGCGGTTTTCGCGTGAACTGGATCGACGCCTCGACGCTCTCGTCCAGACTTCCGGCCTGAACAAGGCTGAACTTATCGAGCGCTGTCTCGAGAGCGGTGTCGCCGCCCTCGAGGCCGAGCTGATGATGGAGGGAGCCGAGGCGGCGAGAGGCGGCACCAGCATCGACCAGCTGCTGCGCGAGAGTGGCCTGGGGGCCTAGCCGCCGTCGGGTGGCCCGCTATCGTTCCAGCGAGCGGCGGAAGAGACGATAGTCGCAAAGCGCACGTTCGCTGCTAGTAGCGACCAGACGCGCCTCCTGCCCCGGCAGGCATTGGGCCAGGCGAGAGGCCGCCAGCGGCGTCAGGGCACCCAGCCGAGGATAACCGCCGATGGTCTGGCGATCATTAAGCAGCGCGATGGGCTGGCCGTCCGGCGGCACCTGCACGGCTCCGAGCCCGATCCCCTCCGAGATCAATGAGCCGATGCGGCAATTCAGCCGAGGCCCGGTCAGACGCACCCCCATGCGATCGGCGCGATCGTCCACCCGCCAGCGACTATTGAAGGCGGCATAGAGGCTGGCGCCGGTGAAGTCCGCCACCTGGGCACCCGGCAGCAGCGCCAGGGTCGCCGGCGCTGTGTAGTCCGGTGGTTCCGGCACTGACACAGCCTCTCTGGCGACCCGCTCGCCCGCCTCCCCTGATACCGCCAGGCGATCCCCCGCGGCGAGCTTGCCGCCATGGCCATCGAAGCCTCCCAGCCCCTCACGCACCACACAGCTGACGCTGCCCAGCACCGGCTCGGCACGAAAGCCGCCGGCCAACGCCAGATACGCTCGCAGGCCATTGCGAGGCGTGCCAAAGGCCAGGGTCTGCCCCTCCTTGATCGACACCGGCCGCCAGAGTGCCAGGGGCTCCCCGTCCAGGGTAGCCGCCAGGTCGGCCCCTGCCACCGCGATGCTCAGATCGCGCTCGGCCACCAGGGCCAGCCCCCCGAAGGTGACCTCCAGGACCGGCGTGCCCCAGACGTTGCCCGCCAGGCGATTGGCCCAGGCCCAGCCGTGGAGGTCCGCCGGCCCGCCCTGGGTCACCCCCAGACGCCGCACGCCGAACCGACCGGCATCCTGCAGCAGCGCCAGCGGCCCTGCACGCTCGACGCGAAGCCCGATAACGGTATATTCACTCATATGCCCGCCCCCTCGGCCGCGTTTCCATGGGCGTCGCATCACCGCCATGGCGCTCGAAGGTCGCCCGGTCCACCGGGACGAACCGCACCCGATCGCCTACCCGCAGCAGGCTGAAGCCCTCCCGATCACGATCGAACAGCCGCGCCGTGGTCCTGCCCAGCAGGTTCCAGCCCCCCGGCGACACCGCGGGGTAGGCGGCGGTCTGGCGGCCGGCGATGGCAACGCTGTTGACCGGCACTCGCTGGCGCGGCGTATCCAGCCGCGGCACCTCGAGGCGCCGGTCGAGCAGACCCATAAAGGCAAACCCGGGGGCGAAGCCCAGCGCGAAGACGCGATACGTCTGCCCGGCATGGCAATCGATCACCGCCTCCAGACTCATGTTCGCGTGCTGCGCCACCCGCTCCAGGTCCGGGCCCACGCTGGGGTCATACCAGGTAAGCAGTTCATGGAACTCGCCGGCCTCCGTTTCCTGCTCGGGGGCCGGGTCGGCGAGCAAGTCGGCCAGCAGGTCGGCCAGCCGTCGACGCGCCGCCTCGGGGGAGAGTCGAAGTGGATCGAATACCACCAGCAGCGTGGTATAGGAGGGCACCAGGTCGACGAGGGCCTCACCGAAGGCGGCCTCGCAGCGTCGTGCCAGGGCGCCCAGCCAGGCCAGGTTGGCCACGTCGATGGTCGAGAAGAGTCGCACCAGCCAGCCATCGAGGCCGGCGGACTCAATCCTCGGTGTGGGCTGGTTTCGATTCATCCCATGGCTCATTCCATGGCTCCCAGCCGATCCAGCGCCTCACGGATCGCCTTCACCGCGGCGATGGATTCGGGGTTGTCGCCATGCACACAGAGCGTGTCGGCGGCCAGAATCAGCTCGCTGCCGTCGCTGGCTACCAGGGGCTTGCCACTGGCGATGCGCAGGGCCTGATCGACGATCACCTCGGGGTCGTGGTGGACGGCGCCTGGCTCCCGGCGTGACACCAGCCGCCCCGCGCCGTCATAGGCGCGATCGGCGAAGGCCTCGAACCAAAGCGTGACGCCATGGTCGGCGGCCAGTTCAGCGACCGCCGAGGTGTCGCGGGTCGCCATGGTCATCAGGGGCAGTGACGAGTCGAAGGCCAGGATCGCCCGCATCACCGCGCCCATGATCTCCGGGTCCCGGGCCATATCGTTGTAGAGGGCGCCGTGGGGCTTCACATAACTGACCTCGAGGCCCTCCGCACGACACACCCCCGCCAGGGCCCCCAGCTGATAGAGCACCAGGTTCTCGACCTCCTGGGCCGAGCAGGCCAGCGAGCGGCGACCGAAGCCCACCATATCGGGATAGGCCGGGTGCGCCCCGACCCGCACACCATGTCGGGCCGCCAATCGAACCGTCATGCGGATGACGTCGGGATCCGAGGCGTGAAAACCGCAGGCCACATTGGCCAGGTCCACATGGGGCATGACTTCATGATCCATCCCCATGACCCAGGGGCCAAAGCTCTCCCCCATATCGGCATTGAGCAGCAAGGGGCGTGACGTCATGCGAGTCTCCTAGTTGGTCAGGAATTTGGGAAGAATTTACCAACGTTTTACTTTCAAAACATCATCTTTTGGTCTAGTGATCGTTGACGAAACCAACTCCTCAAGCCTAACCTCGCCTCCTTTCTACGACTACACTCACAGCGTAGCCGCTGACATGGACACCATGTCAGATACAACAACACTTCATGTCAGACACAAAAACACTTCACAGAGGATGTCTCGATGACTGTTAGCCACCTGCGACTCCCCCATCTGGCAACCGCCGCCGCTCTCGGCGTCAGCCTGGCCACCATGACCGGGTCTGCCCAGGCCGCCACCGAGTGGGATATGCCCACGCCTTACGGTGATCGCACCTTTCATACCGTCAATATCCGCGAATTCACCGAGGATGTGCGCGAGGCCACCGATGGCGAGCTGGACATCACCGTCCACTCCAACGGCTCGCTGATCGGCCATGCGGAGATCAAGAACTCGGTACGTCGGGGCATCGTACCCATGGGCGAGGTGATCATGTCGCGCCTGGCCAACGAGAACCCCATCTTCGAGGTGGACTCCGTGCCCTATCTGGCCGCCAGCTACGAGGAGGCCTGGACGCTGTGGGAAGCCTCCCGCGAGATCATCGCCGAGGAGCTGCAAAAGCAGGGGCTGCGCCTGCTCTTCGCCGTGCCGTGGCCGCCCCAGGGGATCTACACCAACCAGGCGATCGAGAGCGGCGACGATCTCAAGAACCTCAGCATGCGCGCCTACAACACTGCCAGTGAGCGCATCGCCCAGCTGGTGGGTGCCGTGCCCACCCAGGTGGAAGTGCCGGACATCCCCACTGCCTTCAGCACAGGCCGGGTCGAGGCGATGATCACCTCGCCCGCCACCGGTGCCGACACCAAGGCCTGGGACTACCTCAACCACTTCAATCACGCCCAGCTGTGGTTGCCGAAAAACATGATCATCGTCAGCGAGAAGGCCTTCTCGCGTCTCTCCGAGGACACCCAGCAGGCCCTGCTCGAGGCTGCCGCCGATGCCGAGACGCGCGGATGGGAGATGAGCCAGCAGGAGACCACCGACGCCATCGCCGTGCTCAAGGAGAACGGCATCACCGTCACGGAACCCAGCGAGGCGCTGGCCGAGACACTCAAGGAGGTCGGTGAGACCATGACCGAGGAGTGGGTCGAGCGTGCCGGTGAGCAGGGTCAGACGATCCTCGACGCCTACCGGAGTGCCGGGGAGTAATCCCGACTCGACCGCCCCGGCCATAAGGGCCGGGGCACGCCTGGACCCTTCGTGGAACCTCGCCCATGACCTATCGACTACGACCCCTCTACAACCTCGGCGGCTACCTCTCGGCCGCTTGTCTGACGCTGATCTGCCTGCTGATCAGCGCTCAGATCGTCGGCCGCCTGATCGACCGACTCGCCACCGCCATCGGTGGCGAGCGTATCGGCCTGGCGATTCCTGCACTTTCCGATATCTCCGGCTTCCTGCTGGTCGGCGCCAGCTTCCTGGGGCTGGCCTACACCTTCGTGCATGGCGGTCATATTCGCGTCACCCTGCTGATCGGCCGACTGGCGCCGACGGCCCGCGCCTGGGTCGAGGTACTGTGCCTGGCCATTGCCTTGACGCTATGCCTCTATCTGGCCTGGAACCTCTACTGGCTGCTCGCCGATAGCATCGCGTTCAACGAGACCTCCTATGGGCTGGTGCCCATTCCTCTGTGGATTCCCCAGTCCGCCATGATCACGGGGGTGATCCTGTTCTGCCTGGTACTGATCGAGACGCTGCTGCAGACCCTGCATATCGCCATTCGCCGCCCCCATACCTTCACCATCGACGACAGCGGCCAGGAATAGGTCCGGAGATCCCCATGCTAGTGATGATGCTTGTCCTGTTCGGGGCCCTGCTGCTGCTGCTCGGTAGTGGCGTCTGGGTCGCCTTTTCACTGATGGCCCTCGGCTGGCTGGGGCTCTCCCAGTTCACCTCGATCCCGACTGGCGATGTGATGGCCTCGGATATCTGGGGCTCCAGCTACAGCTGGGAGCTGACCGCCCTGCCGATGTTCATCTGGATGGGCGAGATCCTGTTTCGCTCGCGCCTGGCCGACGACATGTTCACCGGCCTCTCGCCCTGGATGCAGCGCATCCCGGGCAGGCTATTGCATACCAATGTGGTGGGGTCGGGGCTCTTCGCGGCCGTATCCGGCTCCTCGGCGGCTACCTGTGCCACCATGGGCAAGATGACCATTCCGGAGCTGACGAAGCGCGGCTATGACGAGAGTGTGGTGATCGGCACCCTGGCCGGCTCCGCCACCCTGGGACTGCTGATTCCCCCCTCGATCATCCTGATCGTCTACGGCGTGGCCACCGACCAGTCCATCTCACGCCTGTTCATGGCGGGCGTATTGCCGGGCCTGATGCTGATCTCGCTGTTCGCCCTCTATCTGATGCTCTGGGCGTGGCGCTATCCGGACCGGGTGCCGCCCGGTGAGGAGCGTCTGCCCCTGATCGAGAAGCTGCGCCGTGCACGGCGGTTGATTCCCCTGCTGGGGCTGATCGTCGGCGTGATCGGTTCGATCTACGCCGGGCTGGCCTCCCCCACCGAGGCCGCGGCGGTAGGCGTCGTCCTCTCGCTGCTGCTGGCGCGCTTTCAAGGCACCATGACTCGCCGCGTCTTCAGCGACGCCCTGCTCGGTGCCGTTCGCACCTCGACCATGATCGCGTTCATTCTTGCCGGCGCCTCCTTTTTGACCGCCGCCATGGGCTTCACCGGCCTGCCCCGGGATCTCGCCGCCTGGATTGGCACCCTGGAGCTATCGCCCTGGATGCTGCTGGCGGCCCTGACGCTGCTGTTTATCCTGCTGGGCTGCTTCCTCGATGGCATCTCGGTGGTGGTACTGACCACCTCCATCATGCTGCCCATGGTGGAGGCGGCGGGCATCGATCTGATCTGGTTCGGAATTTTCCTGGTCATCGTGGTGGAGATGTCCCAGATCACACCGCCCGTGGGCTTCAACCTGTTTGTGCTCCAGGGCATGACCGGCCGCAATATCCTCTCCATCGCCTGGGCCGCCCTGCCCTTCTTCTTCCTGATGCTGCTGGGGGTGGTGTTGATCTCGCTCTTCCCCGAGATCGTCACCTACCTGCCCACCGCCATGAACAAGTAGGCTTCCCATGACAGACTCTACCGCCACACACCCCAGGGGCCGCGTCAGCGGCCCCATCGTCTCCTCGGAGCACCTCTCTCACCGGGCGCAGGAGCAGTCGGAGTTCGAGTTCGGACTGATCATCGCCTCCCACGCCTTCACTCGCTGGATGGTGCGCTGCATGGCCGCCGCCGGCTATCCGGAGCTGGGCTCACTGGATGTGTTGGTGCTGCATAGCGTCAACCATCGCGAGCGGGCCAAGCGCCTGGCGGATATCTGTCTGGTACTCAATGTCGAGGACAGCCATACCGTGACCTACGCCCTCAAGAAGCTGGCCAGACACCAGCTGGTGCAGGGCGAGAAGCACGGCAAGGAGACCTTCTTTCGGACCACCGAACTCGGGCGCAGCACCTGCCAGCGCTATGCCGAGATTCGCGAGGACTGCCTGATCGAGTCGCTGTCATCCCTGGGTATCGAACCCGAGGAGACGAGTCGTCTGGCCAGCAAGCTGCGGGCGATGTCGGGGATCTATGACCAGGCCGCCCGGGCGGCGGCTTCCCTGTAGCCCTCTACCAGGAGGGATGCTCCGCTACTCACTAGGGGTTTCGTCACCCTGTGGGAGGCCGGATCCCCCGGGCGATGGCGCCGACAGGCGCCCGTTAGTCTTGCCGCATTTTTCCTGGCCCATCCGAGGATGGCCCTTGGCCTCCATTCGCCCGGCAGAGCCGGCCTCCCACAATGAACCCCGTGCCATTCGAGGCAGAGCTGGCCTCCCACAATGAACCCGTGCCATTCGAGGCAGAGCTGGCCTCCCACAATGAACACCGTGCCATTCGAGGCAGAGCCAGCCACGGTTGACCTGGAGGCTCAGGCCGCCTCGCGGGCGAAGAGCCGGCGCGCCCGCCACAGGCTGAACATGAACAGCAGCGCGCTGGTGAGCATCGAGGCCGCCAGGGAGAGCAGGAAGACCAGCATGCCGGGTAGCTGCCCCACCCCGAGATAGCTGACGGTGCAGAAGGCGAGCAGGCTGAGCATTCCCCGCTGGGTCATGCTCACCGTCATGCGCGCGACCGAGGCCCCGTAGCGCTCATGCAGCGCCCAGGCAATGGTCAGGATGCCGGCGGGGAACCCCATGATCACCCCGGAAAACTCGGGCCCCGCCCGGGCCCCCAGGGTGGTGGCCAGACTCACCACACCGCCGGCCAACAGGCCGCGCAGCAGCAGGCCCAGCCAGCCCGAGCTCGCCACCACCACCGGCTGTCTCAGCCTGAGCCAGCGGTTGATCCCCTCGGCCACTATCAGCACCGCCAGATAGGCGCCGAGCGCCCACGCCAGGCCCCCGGGAAGTTGCAGTGCCAGCAGCGCCGCCGGCAACCACACCAGGCAGGACAGCCCCAGGCTCCTGAGGGCCGAGAGCCGCTCGGCGGTGATCACGAAGCAGACGGTGAACACCAGGGTCGCCACCAGCGCATGCAGGGTCGAGAGCACCGCCTCCTGCACGAAGGCAGGCGGCTGTTCACGCAGCATGAAGAAGTAGCCCGGCCCCAGGATCACCGGTGTGCCGGCGAGAATTCCGCCGAGACGCGGCCCCACCCGCGCCACCGCCAGGGCCACCAGGATCACGATGCCGGCGGTGGCCAGTAGCTTGAACAACATCGGCTGCAGCATGGGCCGCATCACCTCCCTGTGACAGGTGCAGAAACGACGCCTGATGCTACCCGCTTTCCCGGAGAGGCGACAGTTCGGCCACCTGGCGCGGATTGCGCGGATAGAAGCGCTCCGGCTGGGCTTCCACATGCGGGAAGAATCGCGTGTCCTTGTAGGGCATCTTCATGAAGCCGGAGATCCCGAGGCCTTCGATCAATCCCACCGCGGCCAGAATATCCTCCAGACGCTGCTTAAATTCCGCCTCACGGGAGGGATCCAGCAACCGGTAATAGCTGTGGATCTTGAGATGGTGAGGCAGCGCTTCGAAGATGATCATGCCGGTATGGTGGATATCGTTGAGCGCCTCCAGGGAGACGATGATGGTCTCGGGCAGGACCAGAAACTCCTCCGGGTCGGGGCCATCCTCGAAGTAGCTATGCAGTCGGCTGCGATCCTCCAGCTCCGGTACCGCGCTGACCTCGTAGCGCAGCTGCATGTTTGGATCGAGCACGAAGGGCTGGTCCGCCGCCTCCCGCTCCAGGTGCAGGGTATCTCGAGCATTGAACAGGCAGCTCTTGAAGATGCCCTGGCGATAGATGGCCCGGGCCAGGTTGACCATATTGTTCACCGCGGCGATAAAGGCGGGCTTGAGCGCCGGATCATGCAGGTTCAGGGTGGTGTCGATATAGACCCCCTCGCGCTCCCAGCGCACCGCCAACCCGCCTACCACCGGATAGCGGCCGAGGCGACTCACCGCGGCGAGAAACGCCTTCTCGGTCTCCCCCATGCCCTGCATGAAGTTCTTGTAGTAGCGGTCAAGCTGCACATCATTGACGTCGTTGAGGGTCTCGGCGACCCCCTCCTCGCGCAGGAAGGCCTTGCGCGAGCTGTAGACCACGGTGTCGATCTCGCGACCGGAGGGACGGGTCCACACCGGCACCAGCGGCAGCTCCGCCGGCTCGGGCAGATCGATCATCACCGCGCGCGCCATGCGAGGCATCTCGCGGATAAAGTGATCGCCGGCCTGCATGCGCAGGCGAGGGTCGGGGTCGAGCATGCCATCGAGCATGCGCGCGAACTCGACCGGCAGCCCCAGGGAGGTGGCCGGGATGGCGTGATGACCGAAGCGGCAGGACTGGGCCGAGGCCAGGGCATAGAGGGTGCCCGCGGCCCCCTGCTCATCGAAGCGAGGCGAGGAGAGCGCACCATTGAGCTGCTCGTCGCCGATAAAGTAGACATCACCCAGCCGGGCATTGGTCTGCTGAAGGTTGTCCGACATCAGTTCCATGACACTGGCGGCCACGAACTGTTGATTGGCATCGAGCTGGGCGAACACCGAGGAGCCCCAGTCGATCAGTGCGATGGTCTCGTCCCGGGCATCGAACACCAGGTTGGAGGGTTTGATATCGCCATGCACGATCGGCTTGCCCGCCGGCCCCTTCTCCTGGCGCAGGTTGCGCAGGATATCGGCGAGCTGGTCGGCGATGCGCACGACCAGCCTGGGTGAGAGGCGCCCCTCGCGCAGGGAGACCTCCTCGAGGTTCCATCCCGGCGCCCGCTGCATCACCAGGATCGACTGGTTGCGCACCCGCTGGTAGGCGATCAGCCCCGGCACCCGCGGATGGGCCACCTGCTCGAGCATGAAGGCCTCCTCCTCGAGGCGGTCCTGCAGATGCTGCGGCAGAGTGATCCGGGTGAACTTGAAGACGTACTGATCCCCCAGGGCGGTGACGCCGGCGAAGACGAAGCCATAGGCCCCCTTGCCGATCAGTTCGATATCTCGATAGCCCAGCCGCTCGAGCTTCTCCTGGCAGAGCGCCACCCACGCCTTGAGCTTGCGGGCATCATCCTGACTGAGCAGATAGATCGACTGCTCCTCGGGAATATAGAACTGCTGCAGCGGCGCCTGGGTCATGGGGGGTACCTATGAATTACGGCTATGGAGCCAGCCCCTTGGGGGCTGGCTCCTGAGGAAGCGAGGGGCGCTGGGGGCAAGCCGAAGAGGAGGTCCTACGCCAGGGATGGCGTCGGTAGCGCCCAGGGAAGGGTTCACAGCGCCTCCTCGAAGGTTTGCCGCCAGATCAGCCCCGACTTCAGGTCATGCATCAACTCAAGTGGAGCAGCATGCTCTCGGGATCTTCCAGATAGCCCTTCCAGGCATTACAGAAGCGCGCGATGGTGCCGCCATCGATGACCCGATGATCTCCCGCCCAGGTCACCGTCATGATCGCCCGCTTGACCACGCGACCCTCGGCATCGAAGCGTGGCAGCCACTGGGTCTTGCCGATGGCGACGATGGCCAGCTCCGGGGCGTTGATAATGGGCGCGGCATAGGTCCCGCCCAGGGCGCCGATATTGGAGATGCTGATGGTGCCGTCACGCAGATCCTCCTGGGCCACCTTGCCCGACCTGGCCGCCTCGGTCAGGCGCTGCACCTCGGCCGCCACCTCGAGCAGGCTGCGCCGCTCCACGCCCTTGACGTTGGGCACCAGCAGCCCCGTTCGGCTATCCACCGCCATGCCGACGTTGACCGACGGCAGGTAGTGGATCTCGCTGACGTCGTCATTGAGCCGGGCATTGAGAATCGGTGCCTCGCGCACCGCCAACGCCATCGCCTTCATGAAGAAGGGCATCAGTGTCAGGCGCGCGCCCTCGGCCTGGGCCAGTGGCTTGAGGCGTTCACGCAGGGCCAGCAGCGCGGTGACGTCGATCTCCTCGCCATACTGAAAGTGCGGAATGGTGCTGGCCGACTCCACCATGCGCCGGGCCATTACCGCACGCACGCCACGCAACGGCTCAACCCGCACCTCTCCCTGGGAGGACGCCGAAGGAGCCGACGAGGCGGACGAGGTCGCCTGTGAGGCCGCCGACGCCTTCTCGCGGGAGGCGCTTGCCGCGCCCTGCCCAGAACTGCCCTGCTCAAGCCCGCCCTGCTCGAGATAGTTGAGCACATCCTCCTTGAGCACGCGCCCCTGCTTGCCGCTACCGGGCACCGCTTCCAGGGAGAGGCCATGCTCGCGCAGCAGGCGACGCACCGCCGGCGCCGCGGGAATGCGTCCATAGGGGCCCTGGCCCTGCACGCCCTCGGTGCCGCCGGACGACGTTTCGCGCATCGGGGCGCGCTCGGCGGAGGCCGCCGGGGTTGACGGCTGCCCGGCCGGAGAGCCGCTCTCCTCATCCTCGTCGACGCCCGCCTCCGGCGTGTAGGCGTAGAGCGGTGCATGGACCTTGGCGATCTCGCCCTGGGCCACATGCAGCTTGCTCATCACCCCCGCCTCTGACGCGGTGATCTCCACCAGCGCCTTGTCGGTCATCACATCGACCACCGGCTGGTCCTCGGCGATGGTCTCACCCTCCTGGATGCGCCACTCCACCACCTCGCACTCGACGATACCCTCACCGATATCGGGCAGGATAAAGTCCTTCGTCGCCCGTCCCCGGGACGCGGGCGCCGATTCGGGAGTGGATGATGCCGCGGTGGATGGTGCCGCAGCGGTAGCTGCCGCAGCGGATGGTGCTGCAGTGGACGCCGATGCCGCCGACGGCTCTTCTGCTGGCTCACCGCCGGCTGATGCCGCCTCCATCGAACCGGCATCCTCCGCCTCGTAGGCGAACAGCGGGGCATGCACCTTGGCAATCTCCCCCTGGGGCACATAGAGGCGGGTAATGCGTCCGGCCTCGGGGGCGGTGATCTCGACCAGCGCCTTGTCGGTCATCACCTCGACGACCGGCTGGTCCTCCTCGATCACGTCGCCTTCGGCCACGCGCCACTCCACCACCTCGCACTCCACGATACCTTCACCGATATCGGGCAACATGAAATCGCTCATCTCGTCGTCTCCTCGACTGGTCGCTTCCGATATCGGTTTCAGAAGGCCACGCTGGCCTTGATCGCCTCGAACACCTTCAGGTGATCCGCCAGGTACTCCTTCTCCAGGGTCAGCGGGAAGGGAGTATCCATGCCGGTCACCCGGGCGATGGGCGCCTCCAGGTAGAGGAAACAGCGCTCCTGAACGGTCGCGGCGACTTCGCCGGCGAAGCCACCGGTCAGCGGGGCCTCATGGGTGATCACCAGGCGGCCGGTCTTGAGCACCGACTCCACCACGCTGTCCTGGTCCCAGGGCAGGATGGAGCGCAGGTCGATCACCTCGCAGGAGATCCCCTCCTTCTCGGCAAGCTCCACGGCACGCTCGATCACCTCCATCTGCGCCCCCCAGCCGAGCACGGTGACGTCGCTCCCCTCCCGGGTCACCTCCGCCTCGCCGATCGGCAGCTGGTAGTCCTCCTCGGGCACCTCGCCGGTGGAGGCGCGATAGAGCCGCTTGGGCTCGAAGAAGATGACCGGGTCGGGATCGCGGATCGCCGCCAGCAACAGGCCCTTGGCCTGGTAAGGGTTGCGCGGCACCACAACCTTGAGCCCCGGCGTATGCGCGAAGTAGGCCTCCGGGGACTGGGAGTGATAGAGCCCGCCGGAGATGCCGCCGCCGTAGGGCGTGCGTATGGTCAGGCCGCCCACATTGAAGAGATCACCGGAGCGGTAGCGGAACTTGGCCGTCTCGTTGACGATCTGGTCGAAGGCCGGAAAGATGTAATCGGCGAACTGGATCTCCGCCACCGGCACCGAGCCCTGGGCCGCCAGGCCATTGGCGAAGCCGATGATGCCCTGCTCCACCAGCGGGGTATTGAAGCAGCGCGAACGGCCATACTTCTCCTGCAGATGGCTGGTGGCGCGGAAGACGCCACCGAAGATGCCGACGTCTTCACCGAAGCAGAGGACCTTGTCATCCTCCGCCATGGCGATATCGAGGGCGTTGTTGATCGCCTGCAGCATGTTCATGGTCGGCATCTCACTCCCCCTCCTGGGCTTGTGCGTCGCTGGCGTCATCACGCGCCTTCACATCCGGATCCAGGGAGCGCGCCCCCTTCGGATAGGACTCGGGATACTGGCGGATATGGCGCTTGAGCTGGTCGAGCTGTCGCTGCAGCGCCGGCGTGACGTCGGCATAGACATCACTGACCAGGCTGTCCAGCGGAGGCGGCGGGCGCTTCTCGGCACGCTTCATGGTCTCGAGCACCTCCCGACGCAGCGACTCCTGGAGCGCCTTCTCCTCGTCGTCGTTCCACCAGCCCTGACCGACCAGCCAGTGCTGCATGCGCAGGATCGGGTCCTTCTCGCGCCAGGCTTCCTCCTCCTTCTTGGAGCGATAACCGGAGGGATCATCCGACGAGGAGTGGGCCGCCAGGCGGTAGCTCATCGCCTCGATCAGCACCGGCTTGTTCTGCTCCACGGCGATGCGCCGCGCCTCGCGAGTCGCGGCCAGCACCGCCAGGATGTCGTTGCCGTCGACGCGAATCACATGCATGCGGTAGCCGTAGGCTCGGGGCGCCACGCCATCGGCGGCGAACTGCTCGATCGAGGGCGTCGAGATCGCATAGCCATTGTTGCGACAGAAGAAGATGACCGGTGCTTCATGCACCGCGGCCATATTGAGTGCGGCGTGGAAGTCCCCTTCCGAGGCGGCGCCCTCCCCGAAGAAGCAGAGGGTGCAGAGCTCATCGCCGGCCAGCTTCTGGCCATAGGCGTAGCCAGCCGCCTGAGGAATCTGGGTGGCCAACGGCGAGGAGATGGTCATGTAGTGCAGCTTGCGTGAGCCGTAGTGGATCGGCATCTGCCGACCCTTGCCATAATCGAGCTCGTTGCCGAACAGCTGGTTCATGAACTCGTCATAGCTGAAGCCGCGATAGACCAGTGCCCCCTGCTCGCGGTACTGGGCCATGATCATGTCGGCATCATCGAGGGCCGCCGTGGCGCCGATCACCGCCGCTTCCTCGCCGGTGCACTGCATGTAGAACGAGAGGCGTCCCTGGCGTTGAGCCGCCATCATGCGCTCATCGAGCACCCGGGTGGCGACCATGCTGTGGTAGATCTTGAGCGCCTGCTCGCGGGAGAGCTCGGGAGCCTCGCCACCGTCATACAGTGTGCCGTCCTGCTTGAGCAGGCGGAAGGTAGGAATCGTAAGCTCGTCGCCGGTCAGAAACGTCGGCGAATGGATCTCTTGTGTCGTTGTCATCTTGGCATCCTCTACCCCTTGTGGGGGTAGTGTTGTCGCTTGTCTCGACCCTCGCCAGGAGGATCACTCCCGTGGGATCAACGCAACCCAAGGTTGACGTTAACGTAACCTGACAAGAACCGACAGCCGTATAGGATTCACCTTTGGTCGCATAGTGCCAGACGATTTCACTGATCAGTTCGCATCAAGTGGGCAAAAAAGCTATCCACTGCCAGCGCCAGCAGACCGATCAACAAGGCCCCCTGAAGGATATAGGCGGTATTGCCATTGACGATGCCGGCGATGATCGGTGCGCCGAGATTGCTCGCCCCGACCGTCGCCCCCAGCGCCGCGGTGGCAATGTTCACGGTCACCGAGGTACGGATGCCGGCCAGGATGACCGGCGCCGCCAGCGGCAACTCCACCTGCCATAGCCGCTGGGCGGCGCCCATGCCCATGCCCCGGGCGGCCTCCTCAACTCCCGGGTCGAGCCCCTCCAGGCCCGCCAGGGTGTTGCGCACGATCGGCAGCAGTCCGTAGAGCAGCAGCGCCACGATGATCGGCCAGGTGCCGAAGCCAAGTACCGGCACGGCCAGGGCCAGTACCGCCACCGGGGGAAAGGTCTGACCCATGGAGGCGACCTGGGCCACCAGGGGCAGAAAGTCGCGACCAGCGGGACGGGTCACCAGGATTGCCGCCCCGACGCCCACCACCACCGCCAGGCTGGAGGCGATCGTCACCACCTGCAGATGACGCAGCAGCAGGGTCAGCAGGTCGGCCTGGGGATAAAGCACCCGGCGCGCCTCGGGCTCGCTCCAGCGCAGCAGCGGCTCGAGCCACTCGCCTCCCGTGGCGAGCACCAGCAGCAGGACGAGCCAGGTCAGCGGCGCGACCCAGCGCTTGAGGCATCTCGCGATCACCTGTCACGGCCCTCCGAAAGGCCGGCGCCGACGATGCCGCGAAGCGAGATCTCCCCCACCGGCATGTCCTCGTCATCCACCACCGCCAGACGCTCGACGCGTTCACGGAACATCATCGCCAGGGCCTGGTGGAGGGTCGCCTCCCGGGCGATCCTGGCCTGGGGCAGCAGCCGCGGCGACAGGGGGCGCATGCGCTCGACGACCGGCGTGATGGCCGCCTCCTTGAGGCCTCGATCATCGCCCCCCAACAGCGACGCCACGAACGCATCGGCCGGCGCTCGCAACAGCTCGAGCGGCCTGCCCTGCTGAACGATGCGCCCCGCCTTCATGACCACCAGGCGGTCGGCCAGGGCCAGGGCCTCATCCATATCGTGGGTGACGAAGACGATGGTCTTCTGCAGGCGCGCCTGCAGGTCGCGCAGTTCGACCTGGAGCCCCTCCCGAGTGATCGGGTCCAGGGCGCCGAAGGGCTCATCCATCAGCAGGATATCGGGGTCCGCCGCCAGTGCCCTGGCCACCCCCACGCGCTGGGCCTGGCCACCGGAGAGCTGGGCCGGATACTTGTCGGCGAACTGCTCGACCGGCAGGCCCAGCAGCGCCATCAACTCCTCGACACGCTCGGTGACCCGGGCAGCAGGCCACTTCAGCAGCCGCGGCACCAGGCCGATATTGCGGGCCACGCTCCAGTGGGGAAACAGCCCCGTGCTCTGGATCGCATAGCCGATACGCCGGCGCAGTACTCGGCCATCGAATTCGCGGATGGGGCGGCCATCGATATGGATCTCGCCACCATCATGCTCGATCAGGCGGTTGATCATGCGCAGGGTGGTGGACTTGCCGCACCCCGAGGTGCCCACCAGAGCACACAGCTCGCCTCGGTTCACCGTCAGCGAGATGGCATCCACCGCCGTTTCGCTACCGAAGCGCTTGGTGACGCTCTTGAGTTCGATCATTCGATGGTTCCCGTGGTCTGGCCGGCGCGGTGATCCAGACGCCGCGTCAGTGCGCCCAGCAGCGCATCGACGGCCAGGGCCATGGCCAGGATCGGCAAGGCGCCGAGCAGCACCAGATCCATGGCCGCCTGGCCCAGCCCCTGGAAGATGAAGGTGCCCAGGCCGCCGGCGCCGATCAATGCCGCCACGGCGGTCAGGCCGATCGCCTGGACGGTGGTGATCCGCACCCCCTCGAGCACCACCGGAAGCGCCAGGGGCAGGCGTACCTGGCGAAAGACCTGGCCGCGGCTCATGCCCATGCCACGCGCCGCCTCGAGCACGCCGGGCTCCACCCCCGAGAGGGCAACGAAGGTGTTGCGCACCATGGGCAGCAGACTATAGCCCAGCAGCGCCAGAAAGGCCGGCGCCCAGCCGATACCACTGACGCCCAGCGCGGAAAGCCAGTCGAAACGGGCCGACAGCCAGGCCAATGGCGCCAGCAGCAGGCCGAACAGTGCCAGACTGGGAATGGTCTGCAGGAAGTTGAGCAGCGCAAAGCCCAGGCGTTCGACCCGCGGGCTCTGACGCATGGCCAGGGCGATGGCCGCCCCCAGCAACAGGCTCATGCCCACGGCACCGCCCACCAGCAACAGATGCTGGACCAGGGCCTCGCCGAAGGCCTCTTCCCGCCCCGCAAGCTCCTGCCGGAGCGCCAGCGACTCGAGCCCCTTGCCCGCCAGCCACCAGCCGGCCAGCACCGGCACGAGCGAAAGCGCCAGCCGCCAGCCGGCCAATGCCAGCCGGGTACGCAGTTCGATCAGCAGCAGCGAGAGCCAGAACAGCATCAGCCACCAGGCGGCACCGATCCCGACCCGAGCCTGGGGCAGCTCGGGGTCGAGGTGTTGCTGCGCCATCAGTGCCAGCCAAAACGGCAAGGCCGCCAACAGCAGCAGGGTCAAGGCCAGCGCCACCCGATAGCCTGAACGCGTGGGCCGCCAGGCCACCGCCAGCAGGCCCAGCAGCGGCAGACAGCTGACCATCGCCAGCGACCAGCCCACAGCCTGGGCAAGCAGATAGGCATCGCCTGGCACGATACGGTTGGGCGCGATGCTACCCAGCGGCAGCCACAGCCAGGTGACCAGTGCCGTCACCGCCAGCGTCGGCACCACGCGATTGACCGGCGCTTCCCTGCCCGGCACCCGCCTACTCCTTCAGCTGAGAGAGGAAGTCGGCGGCCACGTCCGCCGGGGGGCGTCCGTTCACCGCCACTTCGCCATTGAGCCGCTGCAGGGTATCGAGATCCAGCGCCGCGAAGAGCGGTGCCAGCAGATCATCGATCTCCGGCCAGGCCTCGAGCACCTCGCTGCGTACCACCGGAGCCGGCTGGTAGATCGGTTGCACCCCCAGGGTATCCTCCAGCACCACCAGGTCCAGCGTCTTCAAGCCACCATCGGTGCCGTAGGTCATGGCGGCATTCACCCCGCTGGTCTGCTGGGCGGCGGCGCGCATGGTCGAGGCGGTATTGCCCCCGGAGAGCACCAGCAGCTGGTCGTCAGCGAGCTCGAAGCCATAGGCCTCCTGGAAGGCGGGCAGAGCCTGCTCGGATTCGACGAACTCGGCACTGGCGGCCAGCTTGAACGTCTCGCCCTCCGCAAGGTAGGTCGCCAGATCCTCCAGGGTGGTCAGGTCGTGGTCGCGTGCCAGCTCGCCCCGCACGCTGATCGCCCAGGTATTGTTGGCCGCCGCCGGCGCCAGCCATGTCAGGCCATTCTCGGCGTCCCGTTCACGCACCGTCTCATAGGCGGCCTGGGCATCGTGCCAGACGTCACTGCCGGTCATGTCGAAGAAGAAGGCACCGTTGCCGGTGTACTCGGGATAGAGGTCGATCTCGCCGGCCAGCAGCGCCTCGCGCACGATGCTGGTGGCCCCCAGCTGCAGCCGCTCCTCCACCTCGACGCCGCCCGCCTCGAGGCGCTGGACGATCAACTCCCCCAGCACCGAGCCTTCGGTATCGATCTTGGATGACACCGTAACCGGCTCCTGGGCCTGCAGCGGCGTGGCGCCGAGCGAAACCGCGGCGGCGATGGCAGCGAGGGAAAACAGGGGTCGTTGCATGACGGAATACCACCTGACGGATCATGGATGTACCCTGAGTATAAGAAAACTCGGGAATACCTGCAGCCCATCGCCGCCACCGCACACTGCGCCAAAGAACAGGATACTTGCATGCCCACCGACGCACCGCCCCTGCTGGATCACTGCCACCACCCGCTGGTGCGCGACCTGGCGTGGCTGCTGCTGGCCCCCGACCTGATCGCCATGCCCTGGCCCGGACGCCCGAGCCGGGAGCAGCTGGGCCTGCAGGATGACGACCGTACCGCCGACTGGCTGGATCAGCTGGAGGCCTGGCCCCGAGCACTGGAGAGCCAGGTGGGCGACGCGCTGCAGGGGCGCATGGGGCTCTACCATGAGCGCCTCTGGCAGTTTCTGCTCGATACGGCACCGGGCACGGAGCTCCTGGCCCACAACCTGCCCATCCTCGACGGCAAGCTGACACTCGGCGAGCTCGACCTGCTCTACCGGTGCCATGCCGAGGCGTCGATCACCCATCTCGAGGTGGCCATCAAGTTCTATCTCGGGCTGGTGGAGAGTCCGGGGGACGAATACGCTCAGGCCCGCTGGATCGGACCCGGTGGCGCTGACAGCCTGGCCGGCAAGCGCGAGCACCTGCATCGCCACCAGCTGCGGATGACCGAACGGCCCGAGACCCTCGCTGCCATCAAGGCCACACTGGCACAACCTGGCGACCGTGGAGAGGCGCTACCGAGCCTGACCAGCCGGGTCGCCATGCCCGGCGTGCTCTTCACCCCCTGGCACCACCCCCTGCCACCCCCGAGAGAGGCAACCCAGGATCACCTGCGGGGTCTCTGGCTGCACTGGCGCGACTGGCATCGCTTTCGCGACGGCCTGCCACGCGGCACCCGGGGTACCAGGCTTCTCAAGCCGCACTGGCTTGCCCTGCCCCGGCCCGAGCATCTTCAGCCGCTTCGCGAACTGGAAGCCCGGCTTGTCGTCTACTTCCGAACGCCTGCCCCGCCATTGCAGATCGCCCTGTGGCACCCCGAGGCCGGCTGGCGACGCCTGTTTATCGTCGCCGACGACTGGCCGCGCCAGATACCGCTGCCGCCACCGCCTATTGCACCACGGCCTTCGCTGAGCGGCATGTCGGAGGCTCCCCAAGGGTATCCACAGTGAGCCCTATCCCTAAAGGCGGATAATGTGCAAAAATCCCCTATAGAGGATATACTCCATATTATCCGCTTAAAGGGATAAAAATGAAGATCACCTCCCCGGGCATGCTTTCGCATGCCCTGAAGAACGCGAGGCGAGAGCGTCATCTGACACAACACGCCACCGCTGAGCTGGCCGGGATCAAGCAGGCAACCGTATCCGGGTTCGAGAACCACCCAGAGCGAAGCCAGATCGAGACTCTCTTCAAGCTACTGTCGGCGCTGGAGCTTGAGTTGTACGTTGGCGAACGCGACCCGGCCGGTGGCATCACGGGGGGTGACGAGGGCTGGGATCAGGAGTGGTAGACTTGACGAGTCTGACCGTCGCGATGAATGGGATCGAAGTCGGGACCCTGAGCCTGGCCCGCTCTGGCGCCATGACTTTTCGATACCGGCCGGAGTGGCTCAAGCGCCCCGGCGCCCGGGCCATCTCTTTGTCGCTGCCACTCACCATGGCAGCGTATCGGGGTAAGGCCGTCTACAACTTCTTCGACAACCTCCTCCCGGACTCGGAGGCAATACGCGCTCGCCTGCAGGCACGATTTCAGGCCCCTACCCGACACCCGTTCGACCTGCTTGCCAGCATCGGCCGCGACTGTGTCGGCGCGATCCAGCTCTACCCACACGACATGACGATGCCTGATGTGCGGCGCGTGGTCGCCGAGCCGCTGGATGAGCGCGCCATCGAGGCCCTGCTGGTGGGCTACCAGGACACGCCGCTGGGAATGGGTCGGAATCAGGACTTCCGCATCTCACTGGCGGGAGCCCAGGAAAAGACAGCCTTGCTCTGGTACCAGGGAGCATGGCAGCGCCCTGCAGGCAGTACGCCGACCAGCCATATCTTCAAGCTGCCGATCGGCTTTCTGGAGCACAGCAATATCGATCTGCGCCGGAGTGGCGAAAACGAGTGGCTGTGCCTTCAACTGCTGAAAGCCTTTGGAGTGCCCGTGGCAGAGGCCGAGCTTGCGCGATTCGGCGCACAACAGGTACTCGTGGTCGAGCGGTTTGATCGGCGCTGGGCAGAAGATGGCTCATGGCTCATGCGTCTCCCTCAGGAAGATTTCTGCCAAGCGCTGGGCGTGGCCCCAGCACTGAAGTATGAAAGCGATGGTGGTCCCGGCATCCATGCCGCCCTGCGGCTGTTGCGCGGCTCCCAGCAGGCAAGACTGGACCAGGATCTCTTCTTCAAGGCCCAGTTACTCTTCTGGCTATTGGCCGCTATCGACGGCCATGCCAAGAACTTCAGCCTCTTCCTCGAGCCGGGCAGCGCTTACCGGATGACGCCGTTATATGATGTCATATCAGCCTACCCTCTCATGCGCCAGGGCAGCATGGCACCCGAGAGAGCCAAGATGGCAATGGCAGTGAAGGGCAAGAACCGACATTACCGCTGGGCAAGGATGGAGCCGAGGCATTTTGTCCATACCGCAGATCAGGCTGGATTCTCGATTGAGCGAGTCACCGCCATGATCCAGGAGATTGCCGAGCGGGCTGATACGATCGTCGCTGATGTCGACGGCCGCCTGCCTGCCGACTTTCCCGCGGCCACCAGCGAACCAGTTTTCGAAGGTATTCTCCAGCAAACGGCAAGGCTGAAGGCTTTTCTCGCATGAGCGAGATCGCATGTCTGCTCCCCGCCCCAAGGGCTGAGGCACCAGAGGCGGGGAGCGACGTCAACAGCTGTCTATGAGATTTCGCGCCCAAGGAACTGCCGGTCTCGGCTAACACCCTGGGTGGGCAGTGTCAGAGCGAGCTGTAATAGGCCGCCAGGTCGGCGATATCCTGATCGCTCAGGTTGGCCGCCTCGGGCGTCATCACCGCGGCCATGCCACCGGCACGCTGCCCCTCGCGATAGGCCTAGAGGGCGCTCTCCAGATAGGTGGCGGACTACCCCGCCAGGTTGCCGGCGGTCCCCTGGCCCTCGGCATCATGGCAGGCCACGCAGCTGGCGATCTTCTCGCTCCCGGCCTGGGCGTCGCCGGCGACGCTGGCCGAGCCGGAGAACGCCGCCACGGACAACAGCAGCACCGCTGCCGAGCCTTTAACGCGCAATTTGATCATCATCCTCTCCTCATCATCTGACCGGGTCATGGCAAGGTTCGCCACAAGGCCACTGTTTAACGTCAGGGCTCCTTGTATACAAGACGTCCTCCCCCCTCATCGCATTGCTTTATTGATGCACATCAACCCTACCTCAGATCACGCTGTGCCAAGGCAGTTTTGCGCTAGCCCAGCGGTATACGACGCCTATAATCCGAGGCGACCTGATTAGCCAAGGTGGCCGATAACACCAGCCATTTTCCCTGACAGACCGCACTCCTCCTGGCACGACATTCGATCCTGCTCCGGTGTAACGCGGTACCCGACCACCCGGCTTGCCAGACATCAGTTGTTGATCAGTCAACGTTAATAAATGCCGTGCTACGTGCTTCATCGCTGCTGCGGTTCCACGGCCGGCGATGGCCCTTGATGAGGAGAGAACCATGGGGATGTGGAAGCTTAAGCGTCGCGATTTCCTGAAGGGGCTGGGGCTGACCGGCACCGGCGCCCTGCTCAGCGGCAACGTCTGGGCACTCAACCGCCTGGAGCCGATCGGTGACACCCTGGCCAGCGAGTATCCCTACCGCGGCTGGGAAGATCTCTACCGCAACGAGTGGGCCTGGGATCATGTCGGTCATGCCGCCCACTGCATCAACTGCATGGGTAACTGTGGCTGGGACGTCTACGTGAAGGATGGCATCGTCATTCGCGAGGAGCAGATCGCCAAGTACCCGCAGGTGAACCCGAACGTACCCGACGCCAATCCCCGGGGCTGCCAGAAGGGCGCCATACACTCCACCGCCATGTATGAGGCCGACCGCCTGCGCTATCCGCTCAAGCGCGCCGGCGAGCGCGGCGAAGGCAAGTGGCAGCGAATCTCCTGGGATCAGGCCACCGAGGAGATCGCCGACAAGGTCATCGATATCTTCGAGAAGTACGGTCCCGGCAAGCTCAAGACCCACCAGGGCTCGGGCAACCAGACCATGGTGCGCCAGTCGGCCCCCAACCGCTTCGCCTCGCTGGTGGGCGGCATCCAGCTCGACGGCTTCACCGTGGTCGGCGATCTCAACACCGGCGCCCATCTGGCCTATGGCAACCCGCTGGAGAGCTTCACCTCCGACGCCTGGTTCGATGCCGACTACATACTGCTCGGCATGATCAACCCCAACGCCACCCGGATCCCTGATGCCCACTACATCTGGGAGGCCAAGTACAACGGCGCACGCATCACCAGCACCGCGCCGGACTACAACCCCAGCTCCATCCATACCGACCTGTGGATGCCCATCAAACAGGGCTCCGATCCGTTCCTGGCGATGTCGTTCGTCAACGTGATCATCGAGGAGCGGCTGTTCAAGCCCGCCTTCATGAAGGAGCAGACCGACCTGCCGATGCTCGTGCGCCTCGACAACGGCAAGCTGCTGCGCGAGGCGGACCTGGTGGAGGGCGGCTCCGACGAGGTCTTCTACCACTGGGACCTGAAGAGCGGGCAGGCGGTGCGCGCCAAGGGCTCGATGGGCGACGACGACAAGACCCTCAGGCTCGGCGACGTCGACCCGGCGCTGGAGGGCGAGTTCGAGGTCGAGGGCATCAAGGTCACCACGGTCTTCGAGCAGGTCAAGCAGGAGGCGGCCAAGTACTCTCCCGAGACCACCTTCGAGCACACCAACATCCACCCGGACGTGGTGCGCCAGGAAGCGCGGCACCTGGCCGCCGCCCGCAAGGCGATCGTGATGCTCGGTTATATCACCTCGAGCTACTCCAACTGCCTCTACATTGGCTGGGGCTACGCCCTGGCGCTGGCGCTGACCGGCCACGGCGGCCGCACCGGCGGGCTCGACACCTCCTGGGTGGTGTGGAACCACCCGAAGTGGACCGAGCTTGCCACCTTCGACGGCAAGAAGTCGGCCCGCTACGAGCCGGGCGGCCTCGGCGAGGTGCTGCGCGGCGGCATGATGGACGGCATCCGCCGCCACTTCGACAACGAGAAGCTCAAGGCGCGCACCGGCTTCAATGTCGACGAGATGGAAGCCATGATGCAGGAGTCCATCGACGAGGGCTGGATGCCCTACTACGGCGAGATCAAGGGCATGATCTCCATCGCCGACAACACCTTCCGCCGCAACAAGATCGCCGAGACCTATCGCGAGGAGCACCTGCGCCAGGCCAGCGAGCTCTACGTCAACATCAACGTGCGCATGGACTCCACCGCCGAGTGGGCCGACTACGTGTTGCCCGCGGCCAGCCACTACGAAGCCTGGGACCTGCGCACCCAGGGCTACCACCGCTTCTGCAACGTCTTCACCCAGTCGGTACCGCCGGTGGGCGAGTGCAAGCCCGACTGGGACATCATGGCGCTGCTGACCAAGAAGATTCAGGAACGCGCCGTCGCCCGGGGCATCGGTCCGATCCAGGACGGCGAGGTGACCCGCGACCTGCACACCATCCACGACGACTTCACCCGCAACGGCGAGCTCAACACCGATTACGACGTCTTCCGCTACATCGTCGAGAACTCGCCGGAGTTCGGCGGCGTGAGCGTGGAGGAGGCCACCGAACGCGGCTTCATCGTGATGAACGAGCAGGCCGGCCTGAACCAGCCGCTTCAGAAGGATCAGCCCTACAACCCCTTCACCGCCCAGACCGACGGCAAGCAGCCCTACGAGACCCTCACCGGGCGAATCACCTTCTACTGCGACCATCCACGTTTCGTGAAGCTGAAGTCCACGGTGCCCACGGCGCGGCTCTACGCCGGCCCCGAGGCCTCGAACTATCCGCTGCACTTCTACTCGCCCCACGCGCGCTGGGGGATTCACTCCAACTGGCGCAGCAACAAGTATCTGCTGCGGCTGCAGCGCGGCGAGCCGAACATCTACATCAATCCGAAGCTTGCGGCGGAGCGCGGCATCCAGGACGGCGACCGGGTCAAGCTGTTCAATGCCAACGGCGAATTCTTCGCCCAGGCCAAGTTCTACCCCAGCATTCCGGCCGACTCGATCATGATGGAACACGGCTGGGAGCCGCATCAGTACATCCATCGCAAGCCGATGAACAACTCACATGCCACCCTGCTGCAGCCGCTGGAGCTGGTGGGAGGCTGGGGCCACCTCCAGTTCATCTATGCCAAGTGGAACGCCAACCAGGTGATTCACGAGAGCAGCTACGACATCGCGCTGGCCACAGCCGACGAAATCGCCGATCCGCGGGCCGTTTAAGAGGAGATTGCCATGGCTGTCAAACGCCAACTCAGCATGGTGCTGGATCTGAACAAGTGCATCGGCTGCCAGACCTGCACCGCGGCCTGCAAGCTGATGTGGACCAACCGCAACGGCCGCGAGTTCATGTACTGGAACAACGTCGAGACCCAGCCCGGGCTGGGCTATCCGCGCGACTACCAGAACATGGGCGGTGGCTTCGACGCCGACGGCGCCCTGCGCCTGGGGCGCCAGCCCAGTCAGGAGGACTACGGCATCCCGTGGGAGTACAACTACGAGGAGGCGCTGATGACCGGTACCGACCCGTGGCTGCGCCCCCACGTCAAGCCCACCTGGGGCGCCAACTGGGACGAGGACCAGGGCGAGGGCGACTACCCCAACAGCTACTACTTCTACCTGCCCAGGCTCTGCAACCACTGCGCCAACCCCGGCTGCCTGGCGGCCTGCACCCGCAACGCCATCTACAAGCGCCAGGAAGACGGCATCGTGCTGGTCGACCAGGAGCGCTGTCGGGGCTATCGCTACTGCGTCAACGCCTGTCCCTACAAGAAGGTCTACTTCAACGAGCAGATCTCCAAGTCCGAGAAGTGCATCTTCTGCTATCCGCGCATCGAGAAGGGGCTGGCCACCGCCTGCGCCCGCCAGTGCGTCGGACGCATCCGCTGGATCGGCTACCGTGACGACGAGGAGGGCCCGATCCATCAGCTGGTCGAGAAGCACAAGGTGGCGCTGCCGCTGCACGCCGAGTGGGGTACCCAGCCCAACGTCTTCTACGTGCCGCCGCTGTCGCCCTCCAAGTACGCCGCCGACGGCCGGGAGCTGGACGAGCCGCGCATCCCGCTGGCGTATCTGGAGAGTCTGTTCGGGCCGCGGGTGGGCGAGGTGCTCGACACCCTGCAGGCCGAGCGCCAGGCCAAGGCCGAGGGGCGCGAGAGCGAGCTGATGGACCTGCTGATCGGCTATAACCACGCCGAAATGTTCAAGCTCAGCTAAGGCCGGGAGAGACGCCATGATCGCATCCGCTGTATCGGCCATCGCGCCAGAAGAGGCACGCCTCGCCGCCCGGGAGACGCTCTATCGCCTGGCCGCCGCGCTGTTCGGCTATCCGCTGGCCGAGACTCAGCAGGCACTTGAGGATGGACGCCTGCACGCCGCCCTGAGCTCCGCCTGGCAGACCCTGACCGGCGAGCCCTGGCCGCGGCTGGCGCCCAGCGCCAGCCTGGCCGACCTCGAGGTGGGCTATATGGCCACCTTCGTCCATGGGCGGCGCGGCGCACCGCGGGTGCCACTGGTGGCCAGCGCCTACGCCGACCTTGTCGCCGGGCAGACGCCCGGTAACTATCTGCTCAATGTCCAGGCCTTCTATCGCCACTTCGGTCTTACTGCCGCCGGGGGTGACGAGGGCCACGCCGACGAGCCCGATCACCTGGTGGCGATGCTCGAGTTCTGCGCGCTGCTCTGTCATCTGGAGCGCCAGGCGCTGGGCAGCGGGGGCGACCCATCACCTAGCCGTCGCGCCCAGCGCGACTTTCTCGCCCGCTACCTGGGGCCACTACTGCACGCGGTGCGTCTCTGCTTCGTCGAGGCGGGCGACCACGGCCTGGATGCCACCCTGGCGCAGCTGACCGAGGCACTACCCGACTGGGCCGATGACCAGCAGGCGGCGCTGGCCGCCCAGGTCGGCCCCTGCCCGCCACCCCGCTCAGAGAGTGGTCAGGCCGAAGCCGAGACGCGCCCGCTCTGGGACTAACCCCGTGATGCTAACCCGGGGGTTACGCCCGCCCCCGCGAGGAGAGAACAGCCATGACACTGCGACCCATTCTTCACGGCTCCCTGGCACTGGCGCTGATGCTTGCCAGCACTGGGGCCCTTGCCGATCACAGCGAGCTCAACCCTAACGTCACCGAGGTCAAGCCCGGCGATACCGTCACCATCTCCCGGCTGCCCGAGGACATCTATCTGCGCGTCCAGAACGATCCCGACGACCTGATCTGGGATCGCCTGCCGATGTATCGCACCGAGCTGTTCGCGGCACCGCCGGTGCACCGGTCGGTCCAGCTGCGCTTCGACGACGGCGCCAGCCACGGCAAGCATCTCTACTTTCAGGTTGCCCGCTCCAGCGAGCGCTTCTATATCCGTCTGCACTGGAAGGATGCCAGCGAGAACCGCGCCACCACGGTGGACGACTTCCGCGACGGCGTGGCCGTGCAGTACGCCCTGGGCGACGCCGATACCTCCTACATGATGGGCTCCGGGCCGGACGCTCCCGTCAACATCTGGTACTGGCGCGCCGACCACGAGCAGCGCATCGAAAACCTCGCCGCCGGCGGCTACGGCAGCACCACCCGGCTGCCCGAACAGAACGTCTCCGGCGCCAGCGACTACATCCAGGAAGCGATTCCCCAGGACAGCGAGTGGCACGTGGTGATGTCGCGCCCGCTGGCGGCAGGGGGCGAGCACCAGGTGACCTTCGATCGCGACCGGGTGCCGATGGCCTTCGCCCTGTGGGAGGGCAGCGACAGCGAACGCGACGGCGACAAGCGCGTCACCCACACCTGGATCCTGCTGGACACCGCTGCTGGCGACGCTGCCGGCGGCGACACCGAAAGCTGAGGAGGCATCACGATGTCGGTAACCCACTTTTCTCCCCGCGACGCCCGCGACCCTCTGGCGCTGGCACCCGAGGAGTGCGGTCGCGGCCATGCCTGCCAGTTCTGCCCCCAGGAGGAGACCTGCCGCCTCGAGAAGGGCCATCACGAGAAGCGGCTGATCGAGTCGCGCCTGGCCGGGATCGGCCAGATCATCATGGTGATGGCCAACAAGGGCGGCGTCGGCAAGAGCACCGTCTCGGCCAACCTGGCCGCCGGCCTCGCCGCGCGGGGCTATCGCGTGGGGGTGGCAGATGCCGATATCCACGGCCCCAACCAGAGCCGCTTCTTCGGCTGCGTCGGCGAGCGCGTGCGAATCGACAAGCGTGGTCTCGGCCCTCGCGCCTTTCGTACCGAGGGCATCGACCACCCCATCCAGGTCGGCTCCCTGGCCTTCATGATGGAGCGCGACGACACCCCCATCGTGTGGCGAGATGCCTACAAGCACGACTTCATGCACCACCTGATCGGCTCCTTCGACTGGGGTCCGCTGGATTTTTTGGTGATCGACATGCCGCCGGGCACCGGCAATGAGCTGATCACCCTGGCCGACCTGCTCGAGGGCCACGACGTGGCGGCGCTGCTGGCCACCACGCCGCAGGAGGTGGCGCTGATGGACAGCCTCAAGGCGGTACGCTTCTGCCAGGAGCGCCAGCTGCCGCTGCTCGGCGTCGTGGAGAACATGGCGGGCGTCACCTGCCCCCATTGTGGCGGCGAGTTCCACCTCTTCCCCCGGGCGCATCTCGCCGAGGCGCTGGCCGAGGTCGGCGTGGAATCCCTGGCGCAGATTCCCCTTTCGCCCGCCCTGGCCAGCGGCTCCGATGCCGGGCGCCCCATCGTGCTCGATGACCCTCAGGGCCTCGAGGCGCGGGCCTTCCTCCCCGCGGTGGAGGCGTGTATCGCACATGCCAGCGAGGCCTTCGCCGCCGCCGCTGCCGACTCCCTGCAGGCGCTTAGCCAGCACCCGTCGATGCCCGATGAGCTGTCCGGTGAACTGGAAGCGGCACTGGCAAGCGTGCCCGACGACCAGCGCGACGCCCTGCGCACGGAGCTGGGTGCCCTGCTCGGCACTGGCGGGGGACCTTTTCCGGACAACGACGACGCTTCCCGCTAGCCGCTACCGTTTCACCACGTGCTGCGCCACACCACTTATCTGCGAGGACACTACACCATGACCCAGGCCCGCCATGGCGATATCCCCCAGGCCGAGCGCCGCCGCTTCTTCAGTCAGCTGCTCGACGGTGCCAGGTCCCGAACGCCTCAGCGCGCCCCCTGGCGCCGCGTGCCCGAGGTCGGGGCGGGTGACGGAGATGTGCTCTGGTCGGGCTGGGCCGGCGACGGCGAGGTATTCGTGGTCGGCGACGAAGGGATGGTGCTGCGCTACACCAACGCCTCCGACGGCGCCGGGCAGCAGTGGGAGCGCATGTCGGTGCCGACGACCCTGCCGCTGCATGGCCTCTGGGGGCCCAGCCCCGATCGCCTGATCGCGGTCGGCTGGATGGGGACCATCCTGCATTACGACGGTGCCGAGTGGCACCGGCAGCGCGGTGGCGTCGTCGATGACGAGGGCCGCTTCGCCGCCTGCAGCGAAAACACCCCACTGTTCGCCATCGACGGCAACGCCGCAGGCCATGCCTGGGCGGTGGGCGACAATGGCATGATCCTGCATTTCGATGGCATCGAGTGGCACGCCGAGCGCTGCCCCACCCGGGTCAACTTGCGCGCCGTGGCCTGCGCACCGGACGGCACGGTCTATGCCGCCGGGGGCGAAGGCACGGTGCTCAAGCGTAACGCCGATGGCCGCTGGACGAGCCTCGACTGTCCTCTGGGATCGGGGTTCCACGCCCTGCTGGTGCTGGATGACGACTCGCTGTTACTGGCCGGCGGACGCTACTTCGTGGACCAGGGGGGCTTTCGTGGCGAGCTGGTGCGCTACCGCCATGGCGAGTTCCAGGCGCTGACCTTCGAGACGCCGATGCCGCGTCTACGGGCGCTGAAGGCCTACAAGGGGGGCGTGCTGATCGTTGGCGACCAGGGCCATCTCTACTACCTGAAGGATCTGCGCCTCGATCGTCTGGAGAGCAACAGCCGCCACGACCTGATGGATATCATCACGCTGCCCACCGGCGAGGCCCTGGCGGTAGGTGACTTTGGCACCCTGATGACCGCCGCTTCCGACTTTACCGCCGCCCTGGCACCGCCGCCCGCGGCGGCGACTCCCACAGCCTGGGAGACCATGGCCTCGCCCACCGAGCGTCAGTTATGGGGCATCCACGAGGCCAGTGACGGCACCTGCTACGCCTGCGGCGAGGCGGGCACCGTGCTGCGGCTCGAGGCGGATGGCTGGCACGCCCTGCCCGCCCCCAGCGAGCTCGCGGTGCACTGCCTGTGGGACAGTGGCAATGGGCTGTTTGCCGCCGGACAGCTCGGGCGCATCTACCGCTTCGATGGCAGTCACTGGCAGCTGCATTTCGACCTGCACCTGGACCTGACGATCCTTTCCATGTGGGGCAGCGATCCCGACTCGATCTACGCGGTGGGCGACGAAGGCCTGATCCTGCATTACGACGGCCTGGGCTGGCGACGCATGCCCAGCGGCACGACCTCGGCACTGTACGATCTATGGGGTTGGGACGCCGAGCACCTGCTGGCGGTGGGTGACTTTGGTCTGGTACTGCGCTACAACGGCCGCGAATGGGCCGAGTTCAAGGTCGGCACCGAAAGCTTCCTCTACGGCGTATGGGGCTGCGGGCTGGATGACATCACCGCGGTAGGACTCTCCGGCGCGCTGGCCCACTTCAATGGCCAGCGCTGGCAGCTCGAGCCCACCCGCCTGCGCGACGATCTACTGAGCGTGTCGGGAAGCCCCGCCGCCGGCGTTTGCGCCGTCGGCACCCGCGGGCGCGTGTTGCGTCTGGAGAATGGCCAGTGGCGGTCCGAACCA
Organism: Halomonas icarae; assembly: GCF_009901955.1. Taxonomy (GTDB): domain Bacteria; phylum Pseudomonadota; class Gammaproteobacteria; order Pseudomonadales; family Halomonadaceae; genus Halomonas; species Halomonas icarae. The sequence continues at coordinate 1,165,035 of NZ_WUTS01000001.1, forward strand.
AGCGGCTGTGAACGCGGGCTGCGTTCAGTGTGTGCCACTCGTGGCGGCAGCCTCTACGCCGTGGGCGATGGCGGCACGATCCTGCGCCGCAACCCCCAGTGCCATGCCGCCTAACCCTCTGGCGATTGGAGCTGCCATACCTGACACGGGGAAATAGCGGAACAGCAGCGCCGGTCGTCGTTTAACGGCCGGCGCTGCTCAGGTCGCCAAGCGGTGTCTCGATCAGCTGCTTCTCATCACCGGCCTGCCATCTACAGCAGCCACTCGATGGGCAGCCACGACATGACCTTCACTGCGGCTCGACGCAGCGGCCCGGTATTGGGTTCGGTACGGTGAATGACGCCACCCTGCTGGGTTTGCTCGTGCCATACCAGATGGCCATCATCGGCCAACTTGACGCGATAGCTCTGCCCGGCGACCCGGTTATCGAAGGCGTCATCCATTGCCGTGGCCAGCATCGGGCTCTCGATCAAGAAGCCAATCTCGGTATTGAGGCGCGCCGAGCGTGGGTCAAAGTTGAACGAGCCGACAAATGCCCACTCCTTGTCGACGGCGAATGTCTTGGCGTGCAGGCTCGAGCCGGAGCTGCCAAAACGGCCGAAGGGACTGCTATGCGTTATCACGTCCATGACACCGCTGCGCTTCAGCTCGAAGAGCTCCACTCCGGCCTCGAGCAGATCTCGGCGGCGCTTAGCATATCCGGCATGCACCGCGGTCACATCAGTTGCCTCAAGTGAGTTGGTCAGCACCCTGACCTGCACCCCCTGCGCGGCCAACCCTGCCAGCCACTCAGTCCCCTCCTTCATGGGCACAAAATAGGGGGATACCAGATCAAACTGACGTGTCGGGGCACTCAGCAGCTCACCGAGCCGGCCGGTCAGCAGCTGTTCCTCTTCTGCCTGCCCCAGCCCCTTGGAGGGGTCATCGCTTACCATCCAGGTGCTTGCCCACTCGAAGGCCAGGTCACCACGCACCAGGCCGCTCACCAGATCGCTCGCCTCCAGTGCCGCGAGATAACTCTGTGATCTCGGCAGGCGACGCGCCTGCTCCGCCTCGGCGGCCATCTGCGCCAGCCCCTCTCTGCCGGCACTCGCCAGCAACCGGCTCGCCGGATATGACGACTCACTATGCCAGTAACGATCAAAGTCGTCGGATACGTCTTGCACGACCGGTCCGATCGCCATCACATCCAGGTCGGAGAACAGCACCCCTCGGGTAGCACCGAAGTATTCATCACCCACATTTCGCCCGCCGATAATGGTGATCTGGTTATCGATGGTGAACGTCTTGTTGTGCATGCGTCGGTTGGCACGAAAGAAGTCGGTCACATAGCCGATGGAGCGAGGCGAGCGCACCACAAAAGGATTGAAGAGGCGTACCTCGATCCCCGGATGCGCATCCAGGGCGGCCAGGGTATCGTCCAGCCCCACCGTATTGTTGTCGTCAAGCAGCAACCTGACCCTGACACCGCGATCGGCGGCACGCCGAACGGCATCGAACAGCAGGCCACCCGAGGTATCGTTGTGCCAGATGTAATATTGCAGATCGAGGGTCTGTTCGGCCGCCTCGGCCAACAGCACTCTGGCCGCAAACGCCTCGTGAGCGTCACTCAGCGGGTAGATACCGCTCCGCTCGGGGTGTTGATCCACGCGGTCGCGGACCAGTTCGCCCAGGGTGGTCTCACGCGCCTGCTCGAGTGGCAGCGCCCGGGTCATGCTGCGCCCCTGCAAGGGTGGCAAGCTACACCCACTGAGCATCAACCCCAGCAGTGCGCTCAGCAACAGCATCAATGCGACACGCCCACCTGGCACCAACCGCTTGCCGAACGCCTCGAGACTTGCTGAATCCTGCGCGGATTCCTTCGGTTTCCTGACCATGAAGGACCTGTAGCAATGAGTTGGATAACACGTAACGCCCGGCCCGCTTGCGGCGGGCCGGGCGTCTATGGCGTGGGGAATTCCACCAGGCTTTTCGGTCAAGAGCTAGCGCCTGAGAGCCGATAGCGCCGGGTTAACCCTCGGGCTTCTCGAACACCCAGCCGGTACCCTCTCGGGAGTCCTTGAGGATGATACCCAGGGCGGCGAGTTCATCGCGAATTCCATCGGCGGTGGCGAAGTCCTTGGCCTTCTTGGCCGCGGCGCGCTCGTCGATCTTCGCCTGAATCTCCGCCTCCGAGAGCGGCAGCTCACCGGCCCCCGCCTTGAGAAAGACGGCCGCGTCCTGCTGCAACAGCCCCAGGATCCCACCCAACCGCCTGAGTTCGGCGGCCAGGGCCGGTGCCTGGTCGGGGGCCTCCTTCTTCGCGCGGTTCAGCTCGCGGGCCAGGTCGAAGAGCACCGAGAGCGCCCCGGCGGTATTGAAGTCATCGTCCATCGCCGCGCTAAAGCGCTTGTCGAAGTCGCTACCCGCCCCCTCGGTCAGGGCCTCAATGCTGGCAGCATCGATACCTTCGAATGAAACCCCTTCGAGAGAGTTATAAAACCGCTCCAGCGACTTGCGGGCATCGGCCAGGGATTCCGGCGCGTAGTTGATCGCGCTGCGATAGTGACTGGCCACCAGCAGGTAGCGCACCACCTCGGGGTCATGGTGCTCGAGCACCTCGCGGATGGTAAAGAAGTTGCCCAGCGACTTGGACATCTTCTCGTGGTTCACCCGCACCGCGCCGGCGTGCATCCAGGTGTTGACGAAGGGCTTGCCGTTGGCCGCCTCCGACTGGGCGATCTCGTTCTCGTGGTGCGGGAAGGTCAGGTCCGGTCCGCCACCATGAATATCGAAGGTCTCGCCCAGGCAGCACTTCGACATGGCCGAGCACTCGATATGCCAGCCGGGACGCCCCTCGCCCCAGGGCGAAGGCCAGCTCGCCTCGCCCGGCTTGGCCGCCTTCCAGAGCACGAAGTCGAGGGGATCCTCCTTGTGCTCATCGACCTCGATGCGGGCACCGGAGCGCATCTCGTCCAGGTCACGGTTATTGAGCTTGCCGTAGCCCTCGAAGCGCCTCACCCGGTAGTAGACATCGCCATTGTCCGCGGCATAGGCGTAGCCCTTGGCCAGCAGGGTCTCGATCATGGCGATGATGTCATCGATATGTCGAGTCGCCCGAGGCTCCTGATCCGGCGCCAGCACCCCGAGGCGCGCCTCGTCCTCGTGCATCGCCTCGATCATGCGCTCGGTCAGCGACGCAATGGTCTCGCCATTCTCGTCGGCCCGACGCAGGATCTTGTCATCGATATCGGTGACGTTGCGCACATAGGTCACGTCATATCCCCTATGACGCAGGTAGCGGGTAATGACATCGAAGGCCACCATCACCCGGGCATGGCCCAGGTGGCAGTAGTCATAGACGGTCATGCCGCAGACATACATCCGCACCCTGCCCGGCTCGATCGGCGTGAAGGGCTCCTTGCGGCGTGTCAGCGTGTTGTAGATCTGCATATCGGTCATGCTCAGCCCTTGTTCTGCGCGTCTTTCTGCTGGGACTCTTGCTTCTGGGTCTCTTTCTTCAGGGTCTTGGCCCAGCTGTCCTTGAGGCTCACGGTGCGGTTGAACACCAGCTTGCCTTCGCCACAGGCATGGCGGTCGGCGCAGAAGTAGCCCACGCGCTCGAACTGGAAGCGACTCTCGGGCTCGACTCCGGCCAGGCTGGGCTCACCGATGGCCCGACACACCACCAGCGACTCGGGATTCAGATGCTCGAGGAAGTCGGCATCCTTGTCCTTGTCCGGCTGCTCCTCGAGGAACAGATTGTCGTAGAGGCGAACCTCCATGGGCACCCCATGCTCGGCGCTGACCCAGTGGATCACGCCCTTGACCTTGCGGCCTTCGGGGTTCTTGCCCAGGGTGTCGAAGTCCACCGAACAGCGCAGCTCGGTGATCTCGCCGACCTCATCCTTGACCACCTCGTCGCAGCGGATCACGTAGGAGTTGCGCAGCCGCACCTCCTTGCCCGGCGCCAGGCGGAAGAACTTCTTGGGTGGCTCCTCCATGAAGTCGTCCCGGTCGATATAGAGCTCGCGGGTAAAGGGCACCTTGCGCACGGGCATATCCTCCCGCGCCGGGTGGCCGGGTACCTCGTAGGTCTCCTCATGCCCCTCGGGCACATTGGTCAGTACCACCTTGAGCGGCTTGAGTACCGCCATGGCGCGAGGCGCGTTGTCCTCGAGGTCCGAGCGGATGGCGTGATAGAGCATGGCGATCTCTACCAGGCCGCCATCGGCCCGGGTCACACCGATCATTTCGCAGAACTTGCGAATCGAGGCCGGGGTATAGCCGCGGCGACGCAGCCCGGAGATGGTCGGCAGCCGTGGGTCGTCCCAGCCATCGACGATCCCCTCATCCACCAGCAGCTTGAGCTTGCGCTTGGAGGTCAGGGTATAGTTCAGGTTGAGTCGGGCAAACTCGATCTGGCGCGGCCTTGCCGGCACCGGCAGATTGTCAAGGAACCACTCGTAGAGCGGGCGGTGATCCTCGAACTCGAGGGTACAGACGGAGTGGGTGATTCCCTCGATGGCGTCGGACTGGCCATGGGTGAAGTCGTAGGAGGGGTAGATCTTCCACGTGTCGCCGGTCTGGTGGTGGCTGGCATGGCGAATACGGTAGAGGATCGGGTCACGCAGGTTGATATTGGGCGAGGCCATGTCGATCTTCGCGCGCAGCACCTTCTCCCCCTCGGCGAACTCGCCCTCGCGCATGCGCTCGAGCAGGTCGAGGTTCTCCTCGGGGCTGCGCTCGCGATAGGGGCTGGGGCGACCCGGTTCGGTCAGGGTGCCGCGATACTCGCGGATCTCGTCCGGTGAGAGGTCGTCGACATAGGCCTTGCCCTCACGCACCAGGTGCTGCGCCCAGGCATAGAGCTGGTCGAAGTAGTCAGAGGCGAAGCGCACGTCGCCCGCCCACTGGAAGCCCAGCCAGCTGACATCCGCCTTGATCGCGTCGATATAGGCCTGCTCCTCCTTGGCCGGGTTGGTGTCATCGAAACGCAGATGACAGTCACCACCGAACTGCTCGGCCAGGCCGAAGTTGAGACAGATCGACTTGGCGTGCCCGATATGCAGGAAACCATTGGGCTCCGGCGGGAAGCGGGTCACGATCTTGCCGTCGCGGCCGGCCTCGATCTCGTCACGTATCTGGTTGCGAATGAAGTTCGGCGCGCTGGTGGTGTCGGTGGTCATGGTTGGGAAAACAACCTCTGGTTGGGGTGCGGTCCGGGGGCCGTTGATGTGGCCTTCACTGCTCGGGGCTTTTCCGGCGACGAGCCTGCGAGGAGGCGCTGTGAACCCCTCCCTGGGCGCTACCGATGCCTTCCATGGCATAGGACCTCCTCTTCGGCTCATCCCCGGCGCCCCTCGCCGCGGCGATCCAGGCCATCATCAGGCTAGCTTCGCGCAGCGAGGCAAAACCGGTATTATAGCGCCACGCCCATGGGCAACGCCAAGGCAGCGCCCCTTTATTGCACAGGAACTTACGCATGATCGTACTGCAGACCACCTTCGGTGACATCCACGTCGAGCTCAACCACGAGAAGGCCCCCAAGACGGCCGCCAACTTCGAACAGTATGTGCGCGAAGGCTTCTATGACGGCACCCTCTTCCACCGGGTGATCGAGGGCTTCATGGTCCAGGGTGGTGGCTTCGACGAGAACTTCGACCAGAAGCCGACCCACGCCCCCATCGAGAACGAGGCCGACAACGGCCTGGCCAACGAGATCGGCACCCTGGCCATGGCGCGCACCCAGGACCCGCACTCCGCCACCGCCCAGTTCTTCATCAATGTCGCCGACAACACCTTCCTCAACCATAGCGGCAAGTCCATCCAGGGCTGGGGCTACTGCGTCTTCGGCCGTGTGGTCGACGGCATGGACGTGGTCGAGAAGATCAAGAGTGTCGAGACCACCCGCCGCGGCATGCACGCCGATGTGCCCGCCGAAGACGTGGTGATCAAGAAGGCCTACATCGAGGAGTAAGCCCTCCGTACTGCCCCCCAGCTGGCGCCCGCCCCGTGCGGGCGCCTTGCGCTCTGCCGCCAACCCGGGAACTCTCCATCATGGCCACCCTGCTGATTTCCGATCTGCACCTGCACCCCGGCGCCCCCGAGATCACCGAGGGGTTTCTGCGCTGGCTGGAGCAGCGCGCCCATGGCTCTCACGCCCTCTATATCCTCGGTGACTTCTTCGAGGCCTGGATCGGCGATGACCTGCTCGACCTGGTGGACATCGACCCCAGCGGCAACGCCGATCTCGCGGCCCGTATCGCCAGGGCGCTTCGCCGCCTGGCCGACGACGGCACCGAGGTCTACCTGATGCATGGCAACCGCGACTTCCTGCTCGGCGAGCGTTTCGCCAGCGAAGCCGGGGCCACGCTGCTGACAGACCCCACCGTTGTCACCCTGGGAGGCAGCCCGATCCTGCTGATGCACGGTGACAGCCTGTGTACCCGCGACGAGGCCTACCAGGCCTTCCGCGTCCAGGCACGAGACCCGCTATGGCAGCAGCAGGTGCTGTCGATGCCGATCCAGGAGCGCATCACCCTGGCCAGGCAGCTTCGTGACCAGTCCGGTGAGGCCAACTCCAACAAGGCCGAGGACATCATGGACGTCACCCAGAATGAGGTCACCCGGGTCATGGCCGAACAGGGTGTCACCACCCTGATCCACGGCCACACCCACCGTCCGGCGGTGCATGAGCTCGAGGTCGATGGACAGCCAGCCCGGCGTATCGTGCTGGGTGACTGGCAGCCAACCCTGGGTTGGGAGGTCGTGATCGAGGAAGAGGCCAGACCGGAACTCAGGGAGGTGGCCCTGTGAAAGGTGTCCCTGTCCCAAGAGTGACATCAGCACTGCCCCGCCTCTTCTCGAGGAACTGCTGAAGCCTCTCGAACGACATCGGGCGTGCCAGCAGGAACCCCTGGAACAGATCGCAGCCATGAGAGCGGACCAGTCGATATTGACTGTCGGTCTCGACACCCTCCGCCACGACCCTGAGCCCCAGGTGATGCGCCATGGAGATGATCCCCTGGGTGAGTGAAGCATCATTGGCGTTGCGATCGATCTCGCGAATGAAGCTGCGATCGATCTTGACGGTGTCGACCGGCAGATTTTTCAGATAGCTCAGGCTCGAGAAGCCGGTTCCGAAGTCGTCGATCGCCACCTGAACCCCCATCTCTCGCAAGGCTCGCAGCGCCTCGATGGCGCTCTCCGTCTCGCTCATCAGGATGCCTTCGGTCAATTCGAGAGTCAGCAGACCGGCCGGCAGCCCGGTGGCCGATAGCGTGTCACTCAGGATGGCGAGGAAATTGTCACGCTGAAACTGCAAGGGTGAGATATTCACCGACACACCGAACGTTGTCATGCCCTGACGGCGAAGCCTCACCATGTCCTCGCAGGCACGCATCAGCACCCAGCGACTGATGGAGATAATCTGGCCCGTCTGCTCGGCGATGGGAATAAATGTCGCCGGCGAGATATCACCCCGCCGGTGATTCGGCCAGCGCAGCAACGCCTCCAGGCCAACCACTACGCCATTGCGATCGAACAGCGGTTGGTAGTGGAGCTCGAAGGACTCCGTATCGATCGCCTCCTGGAGCTCGTTACGCAAGGCGACGCGTTCACTCACCCGCTTGGTAATCTCGGGAGTAAACCACTGATAGGTATTGCGCCCCTGCTGCTTGGCGCGATACATGGCCATATCGGCCTGCTGAATCAGCTCCATCGGACGCGTCTGGCTATCGACGTTGACGGCGATACCGATACTGGCCGTCAAGTGCAGTTCGTGCTCCTCGATACGGTAGGGCCGTGCGACGAGATCAAGCAGCCGTTCGGCCACCTCCATCGCCCACACCTCATCACAGGGGTCATTGAGAAGCAGCACGAACTCATCGCCGCCGAAGCGCACCAGGGTGTCCTCGCGACGCACCACCTCTCCCAGCCGTGCGGCGAGCCCCTGCAGCAGCTGGTCACCGATGGCATGACCGAGACTATCGTTGATCGGCTTGAAGCCATCGAGATCGATGAACAGCACACATAACCACTTGCCCTCACGGTTCGCCAGCGCCAGGTCATGAGGAAGTCGTTCCTCCAGAACCACACGGTTCGCCAGGCCGGTCAGCACATCGTGGCTGGCGTGATAGGCCAGTTGCCCTTCGTACGCCTTGCGTTCGGAGACATCGTGCTGGATCCCTACAAAGTGAGTCACCTGCCCGCACCGATCACGAATCGGCGAGATATACAGCTCATTCCAGAAGATGGCACCATCCTTGCGATAGTTGCACAGCGTCACATGGACCTCCTGCTGCCTCGACAGCCGTTCACGCAGCTGAAGAACCGCCTGAGGATCGGTATCCGGGCCCTGCAGCAGGCGACAGTTACGCCCCAGCACTTCCTCACGTTGATACCCGGTCATGGTCTCGAACGCCCTGTTGACATAGGTGATCGGCATATCGGGCCTGAGGGCATCCACGATCACCAGGCCGTTGACACTCACCTCGACGCCCTGCTCGAGGATTCGCAGGCGCATCTCGTTGTGTCGACGCTGGGTGATATCCTTGGCGATACCGAAAACACCACGGATGCTCCCGTCCACCATGATTGGCAGATTGGTGATATCCAGCTGTCGCGCTTCCCCACTCCTGCCGACCACTTCCAGCTGATAGCGCTGCGCCCCGCCCCTCAGCACCTGCTCAAAATGTGACTGAGTCGTTGCCACCTCATGAGGCTGCACGAAGCGCGAGTAGTGGACTCCCACGATCTCGTGGAGCCGAAAGCCCGTCACCTCCTCGCAGCTGGCATTGGCACTGCTGAAGTAGCCCTCCATATCCAGGGAGTACACGGCATCAGGGTTGTAGGCGAAGAGCGAGCGATAGCGCTGTTCGCTTTCGCTTAACGAACGGCGATCATGATCCCGCTCGATGGCCAGGGCGACGATATCGACCGCCTGACGGACAAGCTCCAGCTCATGCGTTGTGGGACGCATCGGCTCGCGTGAATAGACCCCGAACGTACCGAGCATCCGGCCGTCGCTGGCGATGATGGGATACGACCAGCAGGCAAGCAGTGAGTGCTCTCTCACCAGCGTCTGATAGCCCTGCCAGGCGGGGTCACTGGGGAGGTCATCACATACCACCAGCTTGCGAGAATAGGCGGCACTCCCACAGGCCCCCACACCCGGCGCGATGGGAATAGTGGCCACCGCGTCGCGGTACGCCGCCGGCAGGCGCCGTCCTGCGGCCAGCTCAAGACGGCTCCCGGCCCGATCGGCCAACATGATGGAACAGAGTCTCTGCGGAAGCTGCTCTTCCAGCATTTCGCAGACCGCTTCCAGCGGGGCGTCGAGAGGCGACTCTTCGGCGATAAGAGCGTGAATGGCCTGCTGACGAAGCAGGTATTGCCGCGAGTGATCGAGCTCCCGAGTACGCGAGGCGTTGAGCCTTACCAGGCCCAGGCTCAGCGTCAACAGAAAGCTGAGAAGCAGTCCCCCCAGGCCGACAAACGCCGGCAATCCCAACGCCATTGGCCATAGCGATGCCCTGGCCGAGTGGATATCGACGCCAAGCCTGACGCCACCCGGCAGCCCTATGCTGCGCGACAGCATGCGAGGGGTCTCCGCCACGGGGCGGGCTACCATCCCGGGTGCCGCGACCCTCAGTAGCGCCCGCTCATCATGACGCAGCGCCTCGCCACCCTGATACAGCGCCACCTGAAACGCAGGAAGCGGCACATGCAGTTCGCTCTTCAGCAACTTGCCCAGGTCAATCAAGGCAAGCAATCGATAATCATGGCGGGGTATCCCGACGACGATCAGCGCCTGATTCGGGTGATCCATATCGGGTAACAACATGGCGGCGTGAGTAAAGAGTGACCCCTCCCAGTCATCGGCGAGTGGTCGGCTGGCCTGCCGCCTGAGCCACTGCCTGGCCTCGGCATCGCGCCCACGAAGCCATCGCCAGCGCCCATCATGGGCCATGACCCCAAGAGCCTCCAGGCTCGGCAAGTCGCGCAAATAGTGAATTTGATCGTCACGCGAGACCCTGCCCCCCGAACCATGGGGCGTGGCGTTCAAGCGCTCGGCCATGCGCCTGAGCGACTGCAGACGGATGTTCACGGCCCGCTCGGCATCGAGACGAATCGTCTCGAAGATCAGCTCGGCACGCCCCGTCTCGCGCACCACCTGTTGCCAGTTAAGTAGATACCAGGCCGCACTGCTGACGGCCACTCCCAGCAGGCAGGCGCAGAGCGTCTTGCGTCCGATAAGGGGCCTGTCACGCCCGCATCGATAGCCGGCAACCAGCATCGCGGCGCCGAGCAGCAGGGTGAACAATGCCAGGACTTCGGAGGAGGCATCGCGCACAGCGCGCCCGAGGTCGCTGCCAACGACCAAGACCCACAGTGACAAGGCGCTAACACTCAGCAGCAGCACACCCACGAGTCGCCACAACCTGCCGAGCCATGGTGACTCACTGCCCAGCAGCAGGCACGGTGCCACAACCAGCAGCAGAAGCGCTTCCAGCGAGCCTAGACCGACCCCCCTTTGCAACCAGCGAATATCCGGCATGGACGACTCGTCCAGGCCACCCTGCAACAGGGTATTCAGGGCCAGCCCAGCCAGGGTGATGCCGGCCATGATGCGCGGGCCGGGTTGACGAAGCCAAATCCCCACCAGGCCGACGCCAGTGGCCAATGCAACGAAGGCACTATCCACGGCGAGCAACACCGGCCCCGACTGTTGAAGGGAGTTCGTCGCCAGCGCCACGCCTCCCATCAGCATGAAGGTGGTGGAAACCACCATCAACCAGGTATCGGAGGCGATCGAGATTGTCTTGAGCTGCATGCGTCGAGGGCTCTTGGAATCAGTATGGCGATATCACAACAAGAGAGCCCCCGGCGAGGCAACGGCTCACAGGGGGCTGACCAGCGGCATTGATCGAATGGCGCTAACGCTTGATCTCGGCCTCGCTGCGCAGGTGCTCGATCAGACCCTGGATCGCGGCCTGAGCGCGCAGCCGCTCGGCCATCGAGGCGACAAAACGCTCGACCTGCTCATCGACCTCACCCTCGCCTACCGACTCCAGGGCGATGATCACGGCACGATCACCATCGACCACCTGACCATACACGGGAGCTTCTCCCTCGGGTGCCGGCAGCCGGAAGGCAGCATTGACCACCGCCGGGGAGACTCCCCGAGACTCCTGGCGACTGACCTCCTCGACCCGCTGCCAGTCGAGCGTCACGGACTCACCGTCGCCAAGGGAATCGACAAGCTGAACCGCTCTAGCCCGCAGCGCCTCCCGACGCTGCTCTGCCGTGACCTGGGCGGCGACCTCGTCGCGCACCTCATCCAGCGGCAGCGTGGTCGCCTCGCGATGCTCGGTGACACGCAGCACCAGACGACGATCGCTATCCAACTCGATCACCTCGCTGTTATAGCCCTCCTCGAGCACATCGTCGCTGAACGCCTGGGCCATGACTCCCGGTTCAGAGAGCACCCCCTCGCGAGTATCACGCGAAACCCAGTCGCTGGAGTGAAGCGCGAGTCCCAGATCATCGGCGACACTCTGCAGATCATCGGCGGCGAAGCTCTCGTCGATCAGCTGCTGCACCTTCTCATTGAACTCCCCCGAGACCCTGTCCAGCGCCACCTGGCGGTGCAGGTCACCCCGCATTGACTCGAACGACTCACGCTCAAGACCGGTCACGGTCAACAGGTGCAGGCCATTGTCGGTCTCGACGACCTCCGATACGTCACCCTCATCGAGTGAGAAGGCGGCCTCGTCGAAGGCGTCACCGAAGAAGCCGCGGCTGACCACACCCAGGTCGCCACCCTGTTCCGCGGAGACCGTGTCATCGGAGACCTGGGCGGCCAGGTCGGCGAAGGATTCGCCATCGGCGAGGCGCGCCTGTACCTCTTCGAGCTTGGCCACCGCCTCTTCACGGCTGCGCTGCTCACCAAAGGTCACCATGATATGGGAGAGCCGGCGATCGGCATCGGCCGTCTGTTCACGCCAGGCATCACGCAGTGTCTGCTCGTCGATCTCCATCTCATCGGCCATGGTCTGGCGGTCGATCACCACATAGTTCAGACGCACCTGCTCGGGGCGGCGGAAACGCGCCTTATGCTGAGCGTAGTACGCCTCGATGGCCTCATCCGAAGGAGAAAGCTCCTCTTCGATGTCGTCGGGCCCCAGGGCGGCATATCGGAAGGTACGCGTCTGGCGCTGCAGCTCGGCCAGGCGTTCCTGCTCGCTGGGCAGGCTGAAGTCGCTGAACGCCAACCCCTGCTGCAGCTGCTGCTGCTTCATGTCGCCACGCAGCTGTTGGCGAAAGCCCAGGGGTGTGTAGCCGGCGCTGGCCAGGCGGTTGCGGAACAGCTCCTGGTCGAACCGGCCCTCCTGGTCCTGGAATTCGGGGAGTGACACGATGATCTGGTCGAGCTGCTCCTCTGAAAGGTGCATCCCGCCCTCCTCGACATACTGACTCAACACCCGGGTCGTGATCAGCTCGTCGAGCATCTGACTGCGCAGCGCCCGCTCCTGCTCCGGCGGCACCTGGCCGCTGCGAATGGCCCGTTGCACCGAGAGCTCTAGCTCCTGACGCATGATGGGCTCACCGTTGACCTCGGCGACCTCGTCGCCGCTATTGCCGAACAGGCCCACCAGTGAATCCACACCGAACATCGCCATGGTCACGACCACTGCCCCGATGATGATCTTGGCTCCCCAGCTTCGGGAGCGGTCTCGAATACTTTGCAGCATGCAGGCCTCGGAAGTGTTGCCTCAAGAGAAATACTGGGAAAGGGTGGAGTCTATAACGAGGACAGGCGCACCGCCGAGGGCGATGCGCCTGTATCAATCAACCATCAACGGCGAACCATCAGCGGCGCAAGCTGCGCGACTCCAGCTCGGCGACAGTTAGTTGACGGAATCCTTCAACGCCTTGCCGGCCTTGAAGCCGGGAACCTTGGCCGCCTTGATCTCGATCGGCTGACCAGTCTGGGGGTTACGACCGGTACGCGCTGCACGCTCCTTCACATGGAAGGTCCCGAAGCCGACCAGAGAGACGCTGTCGCCCTTCTTCAGGCTTTCCGTCACGGAATCCACCATGGCATCCAGGGCACGCGCGGCGGAAGCCTTGGGAATATCGGCAGACGCGGCGATGGCTTCGATCAGCTCAGACTTGTTCACACTTCACCCCTTGACTTTTTCGGAAATTGGCCCTAATCGAACCGGCTTTACAATTGACAAGCACGATCACAGCATAGGCCAATTTATAGCAATGCGGGGAAAGTGCTGTCAAGCAACATTCAAGGCATAGCCCCACCATACAAGGCTTTAGGCAGAGTAATGGTGGGAAAATCGACCTTAATGCGTACTGATCATTGACTGCGCTGACGAGGCTTCTTCTGAATGAGAATCCTCTTTGGGCTCTTCATCCTTTTTTACTAATGCAACCTCGAGCACCTCATCGATCCAGCGCACCGGTATGATATCGAGAGCCTCCTTGATATTCTCCGGCACCTCCTTGAGGTCCCGGCGGTTCTCCTCGGGCACCAGCACGGTCTTTATACCACCACGCCTGGCGGCCAGCAATTTCTCCTTCAGACCACCGATCGGCATCACTTCACCACGCAGGTTGACCTCGCCGGTCATCGCCACGTCACAGCGCACCGGGCGCCCGGTATAGGCCGAGACCATGGCGGTCACCATGCCGATGCCGGCACTGGGACCATCCTTGGGGGTCGCCCCCTCAGGCACGTGGATATGCAGGTCTTCCTTTTCGAAGCGATCGGGGTCGACCCCCAGGGAGAGGGCACGCGCGCGCACCACGGTGTGGGCGGCACTCACCGACTCCTTCATCACATCACCCAGCGAGCCGGTCTTGTTGATGCGTCCCTTGCCAGGGGTCACCACCGACTCGATATTAAGCAGCTCGCCCCCGACCGATGTCCAGGCCAGGCCGGTCACGCGGCCCACCTGATTCTCCTGGTCGGCCAGCCCGTAGCTGTAACGGCGCACCCCAGCATACTCCTCGATATCCGTGGCGGCCAGCAGCATCGGGGCCTGAGCGCCCTCCTCGCTCTCCTTCTCGATACGCACCCGCAGCACCTTGCGGCAGACCTTGGCGACCTGACGCTCGAGCTCACGCACCCCGGCCTCGCGGCTGTAGTAGCGGATCAGCTCGAGCAGCGACTCATCGGAGAAGGCCAGCTCATCCTCCTTGAAACCGTTGGCCTTGAGCTGCTTGGGCACCAGATAGCGCTTGGCAATCGCGAGTTTTTCGTCCTCGGTGTAGCCGGGCAGACGAATCACCTCCATGCGATCGAGCAGCGGCCCGGGAATATTCATGGAGTTGGCGGTACAGATGAACAGGGTCTCTGAGAGGTCGTAATCCAGCTCCAGGTAGTGATCGCTGAAGGTGTCGTTCTGCTCCGGATCAAGCACCTCGAGCAGCGCCGAGGCGGGATCGCCACGATGGTCCATGCCGATCTTGTCGACCTCGTCGAGCAGGAACAGCGGATTCCTGACCCCGGCGCGGGACATGCGCTGGACGATCTTGCCTGGCAGTGAGCCGATATAGGTCCGACGGTGGCCACGAATCTCGGACTCGTCACGCACCCCGCCCAGCGCCAGGCGCACATACTTGCGGTTGGTCGCCCGCGCGATGGACTTGCCCAGCGAGGTCTTGCCGACCCCCGGGGGGCCCACCAGACACAGCACCGGCCCCTTGAGCTTCTTGACCCGCTTGTGAACCGCCAGGTACTCGAGAATCCGCGCCTTGACCTCGTCAAGGCCATAGTGATCCTCGTCGAGCACCTTCTGGGCGTGGAGCAGGTCATGCTTGACCCGGGTCCGCTTCTTCCACGGCACCGACACCAGCCAGTCGAGATAGGAGCGCACCACGGTGGCCTCGGCGGAGTTGGGCGACATCATCTTCAGCTTGCCCAGCTCCTGGACGGCCTTGTCGCGTGCCTCCTTGGGCATGCCAGACTCTTCGATGGCCTGCTCATACTTCTCGGCCTCGTTGGGCACGTTCTCGAGCTCGCCCATCTCCTTCTGGATGGCCTTCATCTGCTCGTTGAGATAGTACTCGCGCTGAGACTTCTCCATCTGCTCCTTGACCCGGGAGCGAATGCGCTTCTCGACCTGCAGCAGGTCGATCTCCGACTCGATCAGCGCCATCAGGTGCTCGATGCGATCGCGCACCCTGTCCATCTCAAGCAGCTGCTGCTTGTCATCAATCTTCAGCGACAGGTGCGCACAGATGGTATCCACCAGGCGGCTGGGGTCCTCGATGCCGGAGAGCGAGTTGAGCACCTCGTTGGGTACCTTCTTCGACATCTTGACGTACTGCTCGAACTGATTGAGCAGCACACGCACCAGAGCGTCCTGTTCACGCTCGGTAAGCGGCGTGCTCTCACGCAGCAAGGCCTCGGCGCTGGTGTAGTCATCACCGTCATTCAGCTCGCCCACATCGGCCCGCGAGACTCCCTCGATCAGCACCTTGACGGTGCCGTCGGGCAGCTTGAGCAGCTGCATGATCTCCGCGACGGTACCGATGGCAAACAGATCATCACGGTCGGGGTCGTCCTTGCTGGCCTCACGCTGGGCGACCAGCAATACCCGCTTGTCGGCACTCATGGCCGCATCGAGCGCCTGAATCGACTTCTCGCGACCCACGAACAGGGGAATGACCATCTGCGGGTAGACGACCACGTCCCGCAGCGGCAAAAGGGGCAGACTCAGGGTCTGATCAGCGTTCTGCTGCATCGCAGACGTACCTCAAGAAAAACGAAGGGATGCCCCGTGGAATGGGGGCGACCGGATAACATTGCAAGGCAGGAGGCGACACGCCAAAAAAAACGGGAGCCACCGTGACCCCAGCCGGCCAGGCCGGTGATGGAGGTAAGGCGCTCCCGTGGGGGATACCCCCGATCGTTCAGCCGTCGGTACCGTCGCTAGCGGCTTCCTGCTGCTGTGAATAGATCAACAACGGCTCGCTTTCGCCACTGATCACCGAGGCATCGATCACCACCTTGCTGACACCGTCCAGCGAGGGGATCTCGTACATGGTGTCGAGCAGCACCGACTCGAGGATGGAGCGCAGGCCGCGTGCGCCGGTCTTGCGGGTCATGGCCTTGACGGCCACCGCGCGCAGGGCATCCTCGCGGAACTCGAGCTCCACATTTTCCATCTCGAACAACTTGGCGTACTGCTTGACCAAGGAGTTCTTGGGCTCGGTGAGGATCTCGATCAACGCCTCTTCGGTGAGATCGGTCAGGGTGGCGATCACCGGCAAGCGGCCGACAAACTCGGGAATCAAGCCAAACTTGACCAGATCCTCGGGCTCCACGGTGGCCAGCACATCACCTACCGGCTTGGTGTCGTCCTTGCTCTTGACCTCGGCATTGAAGCCGATGCCACCCTTCTCGACACGATCACGTATCACCTTCTCCAGGCCGGCGAAGGCACCACCGACGATAAACAGGATGTTGCCGGTGTTGACCTGCAGGAACTCCTGCTGCGGGTGCTTGCGCCCACCCTGAGGGGGTATCGAGGCAGTGGTGCCCTCGATCAGCTTGAGCAGCGCCTGCTGAACGCCCTCGCCCGAGACATCACGAGTGATGGAGGGGTTGTCGGACTTGCGCGACACCTTGTCGATCTCGTCGATGTAGACGATGCCTCGTTCGGCCTTCTCGACATCGTAGTCGCACTTCTGCAGCAGCTTCTGGATGATATTCTCGACATCCTCGCCCACGTAACCGGCCTCGGTCAGCGTGGTGGCATCGGCGATGGTGAACGGCACATTGAGCAGCCGCGCCATGGTCTCGGCAAGCAGCGTCTTGCCGCTGCCGGTGGGGCCGATCAGCAGGATGTTCGACTTGCCCAGCTCGACGTCATCTTTCTTGACCTCGGAGCTCAGGCGCTTGTAGTGGTTGTAGACGGCAACGGACAGCACCATCTTGGCGCGATCCTGACCGATCACATAGTCGTCGAGGGTGTGACGAATCTCACGGGGCGTCGGCAGGCGCTCGTCGTCGCTCTCGGCATCGGCATCGAGCACCTCCTCGCGAATGATGTCATTGCAGAGGTCGACACACTCATCACAGATATAGACGGACGGACCGGCAATAAGCTTGCGCACCTCGTTCTGATTCTTGCCGCAGAACGAACAGTAGAGCAGCTTGCCACCGTCGTCCTTGCCTTTGCCGTCAGCCATTCGCTTACCTCTTTTCATGTTGGTGGCACCCGCGAGAGCCGGCACCACCGAGCTCGCAACGGCGGCCTGCGCCGCCGGGAACAATCAGCGTGTCATGCAAATCACGCTATCAGGATGTGGGCCGCTTATCCAGCATGGCATCAATCAGGCCATACTCCACGGCCTGGTTGCCGTCCATGAAGTTGTCACGGTCGGTATCCCGGGCGATCGTCTCGATATCCTGACCGGTATGCTCGGCCAGGATGCGGTTGAGCCTGTCGCGGATGCCAAGAATCTCGCGCGTGTGAATCTCGATGTCCGACGCCTGTCCCTGGTACCCACCCAGCGGCTGGTGAATCATCATGCGCGAGTTGGGCAGGCAGAAGCGCTTGTTCGCGGCGCCACCGGCCAGCAGCAACGCTCCCATGCTGGCCGCCTGGCCGATGCACACGGTGGAGACATCCGGCTTGATGAACTGCATGGTGTCGTAGATCGACATGCCGGCAGTCACCGAGCCACCCGGCGAATTGATGTACAGATGGATGTCCTTGTCCGGGTTCTCGGACTCCAGGAACAGCAGCTGTGCCACCACCAGGTTGGCCATGTAGTCTTCCACGGGACCCACCAGGAAGATCACACGCTCCTTGAGCAGGCGGGAATAGATGTCGTAGGAACGCTCGCCACGGGCGCTCTGCTCGACCACCATGGGCACCAGGCCCCCGGCGTTCTGGATCTCGAACTCGTTGCTCATCTGCGTGTTGTCCTTGCATCCGATGAATGGAAGCGACGATAAAGGGAAGCGAAGAGAAACGGCGCCCCGGCACTGGCCGGGGCGCGGAGACATCGATCAGGCCTGGCGCTCTTCCTCGCCGGCCTCTTCGCTGCTTTCTTCCTCGTCGACCTCTTCCTGCTGCTGGGCGGCTGCCAGCACGTCCTGGTAGGACATCTCGACATCCTTGACGCTGGCCTGCTCGAGCAGCACATCCACGGCCTTCTCTTCAAGGATAGCGGACTTGACCTGGGTCTTGAGCTGGTCGTTGCCCATGTAGTGCTCGACCACCTGCTCGGGCTCCTGATACTGCTCGGCGAGCTCCTGCACCTTGGCACGGATCTCGTCGTCGCTGGCCTCGAGCTCGTTGACCTTGATCACCTCGGCCAGCAGCAGACCCACCTCGACACGGCTGCGCGCCTGCTCCTCGAACAGCTCGTTGGGCAGCTGGGAGACGTCGAAGTCCTCACCCAGACCGAACTGCTGGGCCGCCTGACGCTTGAGGCCATCGGTCTCCTGCTGGACCAGCGCCTGGGGCACGGTGACCTCGTTGGCCTTCTGCAGCGCGGAGAGCACCTGCTGTTTGACGCGGTTGTCCACCGCCTGCTCGGCCTCGCGGCTCATGTTCTTCTTGACCTCGGCGCGGAACTTGTCGAGGTCACCGTCGTCAACGCCGAACTTCTTGACGAACTCGGCATCCACCTCGGGCAGGGCCTGGCCCTTCACCGCATGGACCTTGACCTTGAAGGTCGCTTCCTGGCCGGCCAGGTTCTCGGCCTGGTAGTCCTCCGGGAAGGTGACCTTGAGCTCCTTGTCATCGCTGGCGGTGGCACCGATCAGCTGCTCCTCGAAGCCGGGGATAAAGCTGCCGGAACCGATCACCAGATCATGACCCTCGGCACTGCCGCCCTCGAAGGGCTCGTCACCCAGGAAGCCCTGGAAGTCGATGGTCAGCTGATCGCCATCCTCGGCGGCACGCTCGACCACTTCCCACTCGGCGTTCTGCTTGCGCAGGGTGTCGATCATCTCGTCGACATCGGCCTCGCTCACCTCGACCACCGGACGCTCGACCTCGGCACCCTCGATGGAGGCCAGCGTGATCTCGGGGTAGATCTCCAGTGTCGCGACGAACTCCAGATCCTTGCCCGCCTCGTTGACGGTGGCCTCGATCTGCGGGAGGCCGGCCGGGTTGAGCTCGTTCTCGGAAATGGCGCGAACGTAGCGCTCACGCATCACCTCGCCCACCACCTCGTTGCGCACTTCGCTGCCGTAGCGCTGGCGGATCACCGTCATCGGCACCTTGCCCCGGCGAAAACCGTCCATACGAACGTTCTTGGCGGCATCCTTGAGACGGGTATTGACGGCCTCATCGATTTCGGCGGCCGGCACTTGGACCGTGATGCGGCGTTCGATCTGGGAGGTCGTATCGACGGAAACTTGCATGAAATGTCCTCTACCGACTGGGGGCACTGTGTTGATTGCGTGAATGGAAAATCAAAAGGGTGATTTTATGAATCCCGTCCGGCACTGGCAAGCACCGAGGCGAAAGATGTGGGGGCACTGTGGGAGATTACAAGGGCCAACGGCGCACCCACGCCAAAAAACGCCGACGCCTGAGCGACCGCGCAAGATAAACCGCACGAGACATATCGAAATAGCGAGAAGAAAGAGATATACATCCCATGTTAGGCGGGATGATAAGCATCAGAAAAACAAAAGAGAGGGGACAACCTGATGACGCAAGACATGGGGTGGATGATGGGGATCGAACCCACGACCACCGGAGCCACAATCCGGGGCTCTACCACTGAGCTACATCCACCACTTCGACAACTGCTCGTACTGACTGCCTGCTACCGCACCGGGTGGCGCGCCCAGCAGGACTCGAACCTGCAACCTACGGCTTAGAAGGCCGTTGCTCTATCCGATTGAGCCATGGGCGCATTCTACGTTCCAGGTCGCCTCGCCGCAACCCTGAGTGCCAAAAAACCGCAAGACATTCAAGAAGTTGTGGTCGGAGTGGAGGGATTCGAACCCCCGACATCCTGCTCCCAAAGCAGGCGCGCTACCAGACTGCGCTACACTCCGACGGCGATCAAGCGGGCTGGACGCCGCCGCACAGGCCTCGTCGAGCGATGCGTATTCTACGCGAGTTTCTTCGCCCGTCAAGCGGCAAAACACAGTTTGCTGATATCACCCGCTTTGTTTCGACCGCTTGGCATGCGAAAATCACGCCCTTACCTTTACTACCGGCCACTCAGAGGATCCTCGATGACCGCGCAACAGATCGATGGCAAAGCGATAGCCGCCCGTGTTCGCCAGCAGGTAGCCCGCCAGGTGCAGGCACGCCGCGAAGCAGGGGGTCGCACGCCAGGGCTTGCGGTCGTCCTGGTCGGCGAGGACCCCGCCTCCGCGGTCTATGTGCGTCACAAGCACAACGCCTGCGTCGAGGCCGGCATCGAGTCATTTCGACATCAGCTACCCGCGGAGACCACCCAGCAACAGCTCGAGACGCTGGTCGACCAGCTCAATGACGACCCCAGCGTGGACGGCATCCTGGTTCAGCTGCCCCTGCCGGAGCACCTCGACGCCCGCCCCATCCTCGAGCGCATTCGCCCCGACAAGGACGTGGACGGCTTCCACCCCTACAACCTGGGCCGCCTGGCACAGCGCCTGCCACTGCTGAGACCCTGCACCCCCAAGGGCGTGATGACGCTGCTCGAGGAGAGTGGCCTGGCGGTGCGTGGCCTCGACGCCACCGTGGTCGGCGCCTCCAATATCGTCGGCCGCCCCATGGCCCTGGAGCTGATGATCGCCGGCTGCACCACCACCGTCTGCCACCGCTTCACTCGCAACCTGGAGGCGCATGTGCGTCGTGCCGACGTGCTGATCGTGGCGGTGGGCAAGCCGGGGCTGGTCAAGGGCGAGTGGGTCAAGGAGGGCGCCATCGTCATCGACGTGGGCATCAACCGCCAGGAGGATGGCCGCCTGATCGGCGACGTCGACTTCGAGGCCGCCGCCGAGCGTGCCGCCTGGATCACGCCGGTTCCAGGGGGTGTCGGCCCCATGACCGTGGCCACCCTGCTGGAGAACACCCTGCAGGCCGCCGATATGCACGACGCCAGTTAACTTTACCTGGGGTAGCTCCCCTGGGGCCCCTGGGGTCAGACCCCGGGGGTTGGGGTCTGACCCCGAAACAGCCCCGAAACAGAATGAGGAGATCAAGATGAGCGACAAGATGAACGTCGAGAGCTTCAACCTGGATCATACCAAGGTGAAGGCTCCCTACGTGCGCCTGGCCGATATCAAGACCGGCGAGCGCGGCGACACCATCCACAAGTACGACATGCGCATCTGCCAGCCCAACCAGGACCATATGGAGATGCCCGGCCTGCACTCGCTTGAGCACCTGATGGCGGAGCTGTCGCGCAACCACTCCGACAAGGTCGTCGATATCAGCCCCATGGGCTGCCAGACCGGCTTCTACATCGCGATGATCAACCACGACGACTACGAAGGCGTGCTGACCCTGCTCGAGAACACCCTCAAGGATGTGCTCGAGGCCGACGAGGTGCCGGCCTGCAACGAGATGCAGTGCGGCTGGGCCGCCAGCCACAGCCTCGAGGGGGCCAAGCAGATCGCCCGCGGCTTCCTGGCCAAGCGCAACGAGTGGACGGAAATCTTCGCATGAAGCGCATCGGCATCATCGGCGCCATGAGCCAGGAGGTGGAGCGTCTCGCCTCCCGGCTCGAGGGGTGCGAGACCCACAGCCACGTCGGCAGCACCTTCTACAGCGGCAGGCTGCATGGCGTGGAGGTAGTGATCCTGCAATCGGGCATCGGCAAGGTGAATGCCGCGGTCGGCACCACCCTGCTGCTCGACATGTACCAGCCCGAGGCGATCATCAATACCGGCTCCGCCGGTGGCTTCGGCGAGGGGCTCGAGATCGGCGATATCGTGGTCTCGAGCGAGGTCCGCCACCACGACGTGGATGCCGTGGTATTCGGCTACGAACATGGCCAGGTCCCCGACATGCCGGCGGCCTATCTGCCCGACGAGCGACTGGTTCACCTGGCCCGGGAGTGTGTCGAGGCGCTGGGCGAGGTCCGGGTGGTCGAGGGGTTGATCGCCACCGGAGATGTGTTCATGGCCTGCCCCGATCTGGTGGCCCAGACCCGTCGGCGCTTCCCCACCATGCTCGCCGCCGAGATGGAGGCCGCGGCCATCGCCCAGACCTGCCACCTCTACGGCTGCCCCTTCGTGGTGATCCGTGCCCTCTCGGATATCCCCGGCGGCGGCGACAACCACCTCTCCTTCGAGGAGTTCCTGGAGAAGGCCGCCCTGCACTCCTCGAAGATGATCGAGGCGATGGTGGCCCGCCTGGGCGATCGGCAACGTGAAACCGTGGCACAGAGCGCCTGATGCACACACTTCCATCACGGGTGTTGCAGGCGCCCGTCCTATCGAGCGTTAGCGTCACACGGCTCTGAAGACTGCCGCCAACGGCGGCAGTCACTCGCGTTACCGGGCGATAGCCAAGGCACCGGGTCGCCTATTCGTCGACCAGCTTCCACGCCAGCGTCTCGCCGGCCATCAGCGGCACGATGCGCGCGTCGCCGACATAAGGCAGCGACCCGGGAAGCTGCCAGGGCTCGCGCACCAGGGTGACGGTGTCGGCGTTGCGCGGCAGGCCGTAGAAATCGGGTCCGTGGTGGCTGGCAAAGCCTTCCAGGCGATCCAGGGCGCCGGCCTGCTCGAAGGCGGTGGCATAGTACTCGATCGCCGCCGGCGCGGTGTAGGCACCGGCACAGCCACAGGCGCTCTCCTTGTCCCCCTGGGCATGGGGGGCACTGTCGGTACCCAGGAAGAACTTCGGACTGCCCGAGGTGGCCGCCGCCAGCAGCGCCTCGCGGTGACGCTCGCGCTTGAGGATCGGCAGGCAGTAGTAGTGGGGCCGAATGCCGCCGACCAGCATATGGTTGCGGTTGAACAGCAGATGGTGGGCGGTGATGGTCGCGCCCACATTGGCCGGCGCCGCGGCCACGAACTCGGCCGCCTCGGCGGTGGTGATATGCTCGAACACCACGCGGAGGCTCGGGTGGCGCTCCAGCAGCGGCTTGAGCACCTTCTCGATAAACACCGCCTCGCGATCGAAGATATCGATCTCGGCGTCGGTCACCTCGCCGTGCATCAGCAGCGGGATACCCAGTCTCGCCATGGCGGCGATGGCGTCATCGCAGTGCACCAGGTCGGTCACCCCGGAGGCGGAATTGGTGGTGGCACCGGCGGGATAGAGCTTCACCGCCTGGATCAGGCCGCTGGCGTGGGCTCGCTCGATCTCCTCGGCGGGCGTGTTATCGGTGAGATAGAGGGTCATCAACGGCTCGAAGCGGCTCCCCTCGGGCAGCGCCGCCATGATCCGCTCGCGGTAGTCCAGCGCCTGTTGGGTGGTGGTCACCGGCGGCGTCAGGTTGGGCATGATGATGGCACGCCCCATCTGCCGGGCAGAGGCCTCGACCACGGCGGCCAGCGCCTGGTCGTCGCGCAGGTGAAGGTGCCAGTCGTCGGGGCGAGTCAGGGTCAGGGTAGTCACGGCGGATCCTGTGTTGAGGGGTTGAATGGCTATGGCGCCAGTATACCGGATGCCACCGAGCATGGCAGAACGGCGAATCGTATAGTCTGCTAACATGTAAGTTTCGCTGCTTCACCGGACACCCTATGACCGACCCCATGGAGCGCAGCCCGCTGCGTGCCGACCTGCTGCTGCTGACCGTCACCCTGCTCGCCGCCGCCGGCTGGATCTTCTCCAAGGAGGCCCTTGGCGGCATGCCGCCGCTGCTGTTTATCGGCACACGCTTCCTGGTCGCCGGGATGATCCTGGTGCTCTTCGCCCTTCCCGCCCTGCGCCGTCTGCGCCGACGCGACCTGGCCACCAGCGCCGGCGTGGGCCTGCTGTTCAGTGCCGCCATTGGCTTCTGGGTCATGGGGCTCTTCCACTCCCGCCATCTGGGCGAGAGCGCCTTCATCAATAGTCTCGGCATCCTGTTGGTGCCGGTGGTGGCCCGCCTGCTGTTCGGTGACCGCCCGCCGCGCACCACCTGGATCGCCCTGCCCGTCGCCCTGGTCGGCTTCGGCCTGCTGTCGCTCAACGCCGGCCTGCGACTCGAACCCAGCCAGTGGCTGATCGCCACCTCGGCGCTGCTCTTCTCGCTGCTGATCAACATCAACACACGGGTGGTACGCCACCTCCCCGCCCTGCCGCTTACCGCCATCCAGCTCACCATCGTCGGCATTCTGCTCAGCCTGGCCTCGGCGCTGATCGAACCCTGGCCGACCCGCATCGGCGGCGATATCCTGGGCTGGCTGGCGGCCAGCATCCTGCTCTCCAGCACCCTGCGCTTCTTCCTGCAGATTCACGCCCAGGGCCTCACCACCCCGAGCCATGCCGCGGTCATCCTGATGCTCGAGGCGGTCTGGACGGCGCTGCTGGCCGCCGCCTGGTACGGCGAGACCATGACCCTGCTGCAACTGGCCGGCTGTTCGCTGATCTTCACCGCCCTGCTGATCAATCGCTGGTACTGGGTCCGCAAGCTGGTGCTGCGCTTCGCCGGATAGCACGCGCCTCGGGAGCAAGCAGCCACTCGCCAGGTAGCCAGGATATCCCGTATCATGCGGCCAGATTCCAGGGAGAGAGAAGATGCCCAAGGTTCGCCACTATGCCGATCTGGCAGCCATCATGGCCGGCTTGATGTGGCTGGTCGTGTACTGGTCGATCAGCCTGTCGGCTCACCTCGGCAACCTGCAGCCCACCCTGGCGGCCCTGCTGCTGCTCGGCACCACCGTGCTGGTCACCTTCGTGCACCGGCCTACCCGGGTCCTATTGCGCCGCTATCACGTCAGGAAGCGGCGTACCGAGATGTGGATGCATATCCTGGCGTTGCCGCTGTTCCTCGCCTTTATGCTCGGCATCACCTTCGAGCTGATCTTCGCGCCGCTTGGCGGTGTGCAGAAGCTGCTGCTGTTCAACGTGATGGCCACCGCCGGCTGGCTGGTGTTTATCGTCACACTGGTAGCCAAGCTGGCCACCCACCAGGTAAAACAGCGCCGCAAGGCATAGGGCCCTGCGGCGCTGTTTGCATTGGCCTCCAGCGAGATAGCTGCTACGGAACAGCCCCCGTGGGCATGGGGGCTATTCCGGTTTGAGTGAGGACTGTCCCGGCTTGGGTGGGGAGAATTAGAAGCGTGTGGCGCTGAAGGGCGCCATATCCACCTCAGGTGTCTCGCCGGCCATCATCTGGCTAAGCAGCAGGCCGGTCACCGGCCCCAGGGTGAAGCCCTGATGACCATGACCGATGGCCAGCCACATTCCCTCCTGCCTGGGTGCCGGCCCGATGATCGGCTTCATGTCCGGCAGGCAGGGGCGTGCGCCTTTCCAGGGCTCGGGATCGCGCCGCTCACCCAGCGGATAGATCCTTCTCGCCGCCTGCTCCGCCGCCTTGAGCTGCTTGAACTTGGGTGGCGCCTCCAGATCGGCCAGCTCGGCCCCGGTGGTCAGACGAATCCCGGCCCGCATCGGCTCGAGCAGGAAACCGGTCTCGGCATCCATGATCCAGTGGTTGAGACGAGCGTTGTCGTCGGCGCTGGCGTAGTGCATGTGGTAACCACGCTTGACGAACAGCGGCACCGAGATGCCCAGGCGCGAGAGCAGCTTGTCGCTCCAGGGACCGAGTGCCACCACCAGCTGCTCCGCCTCCAGCGACTCGCGATCGGTGGTCACCTTCCACCCCTTGCCGCCCTTCTCGACACCCTGTACCTCGGCCTTCAGAAAGCGGCCGCCCTGCTGCTCGAAGTTTTCGGCGTAGGCCTGTACCAGCGCGCCGGGATCGGCGACGGTCCAGGGTTGGGTCCAGTGGATGGCGCCCACCAGCCCTTTCTTGAGATGGGGCTCCATATCATAGAGGCCAGCGGCATCCAGTACCTCGAACTCGACGCCATAGAGCTCGCGGTTCTCGCGGGCCTCGACGAGTCGCGCGTCGAAGGCCTTCTGGGTATGGTAGAGCTCGAGCCAGCCGTCGCGGCGCACCAGGTGATCGGCCCCGGCGGCCTCGATCATCGGGGCATGGGTCTCCAGGCAGCGCATGATCAGCGACGCATACTCCGGCACGATCTTGGCGTAGCGGGTCTTGCCGGAGTTGAGCCAGTATTGAAGCAGCGGGCTCACGGCGCTCAGCATGCCCGCCGGGCGATAGCGAATATCCACCTCGCGGTTGGGCAGCACGCGCATCAGCGTGCCGAGGTCGCGTGGAAAGGCATAGGGCCGCACCGACTCGCGTTGGATGATGCCGGCATTGCCGAAGGAGGTCTCGCGTCCCGGCTCTCGTCGGTCCACCAGCGTCACCGAATGCCCCTGGCGCACCAGATGCCAGGCCACCGATACGCCGACCATGCCGGCCCCAAGAACCACGATTTCACGAGACATCACCAACACCTCCTGGAAAGAAATGCAGGCCTCACCAAGGGGTGAGACCCACTCAATAATTGACGCTTCCCTGCCACCAAGCCAACTGGCGCCTGGGTGGCCGCGTTCTCAGGGCATCATAACGTTTCACCGACAGACAAGGCTGCCAAATAATTGCCCCTAAACATGAATTCTTTCCGTTTTACCATCTGGATTCAGGCGGATATCCCAGATCTGTAAAAAGTTTCAGATCACTCCTCCTCATCCGCCGCCGTTATCCTCATCCCCCTGCTGCACCTGGATCTTGGCGCGAATAAAGTCGCCGTGGCTGACGTGCAGCAGCTCGGCCAGCTGGCGAATACGGTGCTCTTCCAGATGATGCTGCTCACCGTCCGCCTGCGCCAGCGCCCACATCATGCGCACCAGCTCGCAGCGACGGGGGTAGTCGTAATGCTGTTTGATCAGCGAGACGAACTGATAGTGATCGACGGCCCCCTCGACCTCCTGCTGGGCCAGGGCCATCAGCTCATCGACCGCCTCCTCACCGACACTCAGATGGCGCCGCAGCTGATCACGCAGCGTCTCGAGCTCATCCGGGCTGACCTCGTAGTCGGCGCGAATCACCTCGCAGAGCAGCGCCGCGGCGGCCAGCTCCAGGCTCGGCGTCTCACGCCCGGCACCGTCGCCCTCCTCCGAGAGCATCTGCTGAAAGAATCGCTGAATATTGGCTAGCACAAGTTTCTCCTTCGGTCGCTTCCTCGGTGAGACTCGCCAACGTTATGCGGGTTCGCAGCCCTCGTCACTCCCGACACCGCCAGCGGGCCAGCAGGGAAACCAGTGCCAGGCCAAGCAGCCCCGCCGCCGCCCAGCCAATCACCATGACCACCTGGGCAAAGGAGGCCGGCGCTTCCACCGGGCGGTGCTGCAGGCCGAATACCACGAGGCGGCCGAAGGCGTAGAGCATCAGGGCCAGGCTGGAAAGAGGCAGCAGGGAGCGGTTCGCCGCCAGCCAGCGGGTCAGGCCCCAGGGTTCGCGGGGCCTGGCAGGCTGCTGGGCAGCCGCCTTGCGAGGCGCCGCGCTCTTGGCGTTGGATGGCCTGGAGGCAGATGACTTGGCGGCAGATGACCCGTTGGCGGGTGCCTTGCTCGCCGGTTTTCTGGTCGCGGGCTTGCGGGCCTTGGGCTTGACCTTGGTACCCCCCGAGCTGGAGCCGCCCAACCAGCCCAGTGCCCCACGCACCAGGCGCCACAGCGCCCAGCCCAGGGTAAAGCTAACCGAGAGGGCGAGACCGCCCATCACCAGCACATACGCCATTGGCGATCCTTGTCGATTCACGGACCGGATATTGTGCCACAGAGCCGGCAGGCCGCGGGCCAGGCGCCGAGGCCTCTAGTCATGGTGAGAGCGATGGGCGCGGCTCATCAGGAAAAGAGCGGCCGCCAGGGCCAGCACCGAGAGCGCCAGATAGATCGCGTCGAGTGGTGTCTCGAAGGTGATATCCACCACCGCGCGGAAGAACTCGATGATCACTGCCAGGATGACCACCCGCGCGATCTTGTCCTTGAGCTCGTCGAACGAAGCGACATTGAAGGGATTTGACGCCGGATGCGATTCGGCCGGCTCGATCGGCGACACGAACAGCCGATAGACGCCAAGGCCGAAGATCAGCAGCACGATGGCCACCAGATAGATATCCACGGCCAGCACGACGCGCGGCACCACGCTGTCGTGAATGTCCGGCTGCCCTCCTACCAGGTAGTAGGCGCCAGCATCAATCGCCAACGTGACGATATCCAGGGTGCCGATGATAAAAAGCACCAGGGAACCCAGCAGACTCGGCACCACCGCCAGCATCACCAGCAGGCGACTCTTCCACAGGAAGCGCTCGAAGGCACGCTCGTAGCGTGTGCCCTTCGCCTGGGCCTGGCTCTCTCCCTGGTGCTTCGCTGACTGGTTGGAGGTTAAGGTCATGGTAACTCCCGGCGATGAGGTTTCGGCGTCCACGATACCACCGGCTGCCCCTCGGAGAGATAGCCCGACGGTGCTGCCGCTGTAGACCTGAAATCATAGAATATGCGACGACCATTCTCGCCAATGGAGGAGACCAGCTGGGAGGGATGTTGGCTTAATAGTGATAGCGACACTGCACGATGACAATGGCGTGATCTGTCACTCGATAGACGAGGCGATGTTCACGATCAATTCTGCGTGACCAGTAGCCCGACCATTGATGCCTCAAGGGTTCAGGATCTCCCAGGCCCGCGAAGGGGGAGCGCTGAATATCCTTGATCAACATATTGATTCGCTTGAGGGTCTTCCTGTCTCGAGACTGCCAGTAGAGGTAATCCTCCCAGGCATTGCTGGCCCAGGACAGCATCATGGCTCAAGCAGTTCGTGACTCTCGACATCCCCACGTTCAACTTCAGCCATGGCCTCGTTGAGCCGCTGGGCGTTACGTGGACTCGCCATAAGATAGGCCGTTTCCTCGTAAGACTTGAAATCCTCGACCGACATGACGATGGCAGGCTTGCCATTCTGACGAGTAATCAATACCGGCACATGGTCGTCATTGACGCGATCCAGGACCTTGGCTAACTGGTTACGGAAATGACTGTAGGTAATCGTGTCCATAAGATTGACTCCTGTGGCGTGCATCACGCTCATTGTACGTCAAATTGTACAATGAGTGTAGATAGAGATAAGGATCATGGCACCACCACGATGGGCACCGGGATCCTGGCCAGCAGCTCGGCATCCTGCTCAAGCAGAAGGATCAGGCGTTCACGCGTCATGGCCAGCGCCCCACGCCGCGCCTGGCCCAGAAACGCCTCGAGGGCTGGCGCCTCCATGCTGGCGAGCTCCTCGCGCCCCACGAACAGTGGATGCCACCGCACCGCCTCCCGGGGCGTCTCCCCCCAGGGCAGCGCCGGCGCCTCGCCGCGGAAGTAGCGCAGCGGGCCGGGCGTCGGCGGATGACGCTCATCCCAGATCACCACCGTGCAGGGAGCCTCGAGAACAAGACGCCGGCTGGTGGAGCCCAGGCGGCTACCCCAGCGCGCCGAGAGTCCGGCCTTGCCCAGGAACAGCACATCGCCCGGCGCGGCCTCGGCCAGGGCCTCGCTTGCCACCTGCCCGCGGCTGACCTGCAGGCGATGACGCAGCGCCCTGCCCGCCGCGGCCCGCTCCAGCGCCCGCGCCACTCGGCGCTCCTGGTGCAACAGGCTCGACTCCAGTCGCTCCAGGCTGAGGGGGCGCACCACCCCGCTGCTCGCGCCAATCTCGCGCGAAAAGGGGAAGCCGGCACACTGCAGCAGGTTCTGGTCCTCCACATACAGCGCCACCAGTTCCGCACTCACCTGTTCGGCCAGCAGCACCGCCGCCTCGAGGGCCGCCACTCCCTGGCGCGAGTCATCCAGCAGCGTCAGTACCCGAAGCATCTCGACACTCAGCGCCACCGCTGATGGGTTCTCGGGGTCAGGCGTCATCGTCACTCTCCATCTCCCCCTCCTCGCCATCGCCGGTGGCCTTCTGGTCATTGCCATGCCCTTCCGGGCCGGCCTTGACCGCCGCCTGGAAGGCCGCCAGGCGCGCCTGCACACGACCATTGAGGCTCGCCTCGGGGAAGTTGCCCTCCCCATCGGCCTCTCCCGGGGTCTCACCGGTCAACAGCTCCAGGGCCTCATCCACATGGCGCACCGCATAGACGCGGAACTTGCCCGCCGCCATCGCCTCGCGCACCTCGGCCTTGAGCATCAGGTGCTCGACATTGCTGGCCGGCAGGATCACCGCCTGACCGGCAAGCTCGCCCCGGGCGCGACAGATATCGAAGAAGCCCTCGATCTTCTCGTTGACGCCCCCCACCGCCTGCACCTCGCCGTGCTGATTGATCGAGCCGGTGACCGCGAACGCCTGATCGAGCCCCACCCGAGTGATGGCCGAGACCAGCGCGCACACCTCCGCCACCGAGGCGCTGTCCCCCTCGACCCCACCGTAGGACTGCTCGAAGGCGAGGCTCGCCGACAGCGACAGGGTCGACTCCCGGGCATAGCGGCCGGCCAGGTAGCGCGACAGGATCATCACCGCCTTGGAGTGGATGCGCCCGCCCAGGCGCGCCTCGCGCTCGATATCCACCACCTGGCCACTGCCGGGCCTGGCCGTGGCGGTAATCCGGGTCGGTTGACCGAAGGCGACATCGCCCACCGCCAGTACCGACAGCCCATTGACCTGCCCCACCACCCGCCCCTCGGTGGCGATCATCAGGGTGCCGCGGACGATCTGCTCCTGGCTGCGTTCGCGGATGCGCCCGGCGCGCCACAACTGCTGGGCCACCGCCTTCTCCACATGCGGCCGTGTGATCGTGCGGGCCCCTTCCACGCTCGCCCAGTACCCCGCCTCCAGCAGCAGATCCTGCAGGTCGCGATGCCTCGCCGTGAGCCGCTGCTGATCGTCGGCCAGCCGGCCGGCGCGCTCGATGGTCGCCGCCACCCCGCTGCGGTCGAGCGGTGCCAGCTCCGCCTCCCGGGCCAGGGTGGCGATCATCCGCGCATAGAGCAGCAGGTTCTCCTCGTTGCGCTCCAGCTCATCCTCGAGATCGACCTGCACCTTGAACAGCTCCAGGAACTCGGGGTCGTGTTCACACAGCAGGTAGTAGAGCAGGCGCTCGCCGAGCAGCACGATCTTGACGTCCAGCGGTATCGGCTGGGGCTCCAGGCTAACGGTGCTGATCAACCCATAGGCCTGCTCCAGCGACTCGGTGCGGATCTCACCGGCCTGCAGCACCCGTTTGAGGGTCTCCCAGGCCCCGGGCTGACTCAGCAGGCCGCGAACATCCAGCACCAGATATCCCCCGTTGGCATGATGCAGCGCCCCGGGGCGAATCAGCGAGAAATCGGTCAGCAGCGTGCCGTTATGCACGTGATGCTCGATACGCCCCACCAGATGCTGGTGCCCCGGCAGGTCCTGATAGATCACCGGCGCCCCTTCGGTATCGGCATTATCCACCAGCAGATTGATATAGCAGCGACTGAAGATCGCCTCCGGGGGAATCTCCGGCTCATCGGCCACAAACGTCTCGGCGTGCTCCAGTATCGCTTCACGAATCATCCCGAGATGATCGATGATGCCCTGTTGCGTCTGGTAGCGCTCCTCGAGCTCCGCCAGCGGCGCGCCGATGGCCGCCTGCAGCACCTCCTCGTTGAGCTGCTGAATCTGCTCGCGCAGCTCCTTGGCCAGCTTCGGCATGCGGCGGATCGCCTGGGTGAGCTTGCGCTGCAGGATCTCCACCGTATGCTCGAGGCGCTCGCGCTCCTCCTTGGGCAACGCCTCGTACTCCTGTGGCGACACCATCTCGTCGCTATCGCCCTGGGCCGGCGCGAAGGTGAAGCCATTGGGCGTCGATAACAGCAGGATGCCCTGCTCGCGCGCCTCGCGGCGCACCTGTTCGATGGCATCACGCTGGCGCTCGCCCATCGCCTGCTTCAACTCCTGCAGACGATTCTGGTACTCGTCCCGCTCGAACACCGCCGGAATCGCACCGCGCAGCTCATCGACCAGCGCCTCGATATCGCGACGCAGCTGCCGTCCCAACCCCGATGGCAGCTCGAGATAGAGCGGCGTGGCGGGATCCTCGAAGTTGTAGAGATAGCACCAATCCGGCGGCGAGGCTTCATCACGCGAGCGCCGCATCAGATAGCGCTCCACCAGATCGTGCTTGCCGTGCCCCGGCTGACCGAGCACGAAGAGGTTGAAACCCTCGCGGCGAATGTCCGTGCCGAAGGCCAGCGCCTGGCTGGCCCGAACATGCCCCGCGAGCAGATCCAGTGGCTCGAGCTCGCTGGTGAGTTCGAAATGGAACCCCTCCTCCGGACACGCCTGAAACACCTCTGCTGCGCCAAGCGGCTCGACCATTACGCTCTTCTCCTTCTGCATCATCCCTGGCGACGACTGCTACTACTACCATGGAGCAGTAGGACGCGGGCCGCCAGCTCCCGGAGCAAGAATGGTAGACTCCCTGGCCAAACCACATACTGATCGCTGTTTCGAGACAGGAGACACCGCATGGCGTTGATCATCGGCCTGACCGGCGGGATCGCCTCGGGCAAGTCCACCGTGGCCCGCGCCTTCGCGGCGCTGGGGGCGCCCTGGGTCGACGCCGACGATATCGCCCGGGAGGTGGTCGAGCCCGGTGAGCCGGCCCTGGCCGAGATCGCCGAACGCTTTGGCGCCGGGGTGCTCAACGGCGACGGCACCCTGAACCGCCGCGCCCTGCGCGAGATCGTCTTCGCCGACGAGCGCGAGCGCCGCTGGCTGGAGTCCGCCACCCATCCCCGCATCCGGGAGCGACTGGTCGAGCATCTGGCGCGTATCCACGCCTCCGGCGCTCCCTATGGCCTGCTCGTCTCGCCGCTGCTGTTTGAGTCTGGCCAAAGTGAGATGGTTGACCGAACGCTGGTGATCGATGTACCCGAAGCATTGCAGATCGAGCGCACCGCCGCCCGGGATGAGGTCGATGCCGACCAGGCCCGCGCCATCGTCGCCGCCCAGATGCCCCGCCGCGAACGCCTGGCCCGCGCCGACGACGTGCTGGATAATGGCGGCAGCGAAGCCGCGATGCGCCGTCGGGTCAGTGAACTCGACCGCTATTATCGCGAGCTGGTGGCTTAGTCCTCTAGGAGCCCAAAAGGAGCCCAAAAGGAGCCCAAAAGGAGCCCAAAAGGAGCCCAAAGTCATGATTCATCGAAGACTGACGTGAAACCTGTAGGCAGGGGGAATTGTGGGAGGCCGGGTTTCCCGGGCGATGGCGCCGACAGGCGCCCGACACCCTGTGGGAGGCCGGGTTTCCCGGGCGATGGCGCCGACAGGCGCCCGTTAGCCTTGTTGCATTCTTCTGGCCCATCCGGGGAGGCCGTTGGCCTCCATTCGCCCGGCAGAGCCGGCCTCCCACAATATACTCCAGCCTCCCACAATATACTCCAGCCTCCCACGATGAATCCCGGCCTTCGATGAACCCGGGCCTCCCCATACTCACTGCCGAACGGATTCACGCCAGTTTGCGATGAACCAAAGTTATTCGCCCTACGGAGCCCCCATGAGCCAATCACAACGCCCCCTGGAAGTCGCCTGCCCCCAGTGCCGCAAGAAGGTCGAGTGGCGCGAGGAGAACCCCTACCGCCCCTTCTGCAGCGAGCGCTGCCGGCTGATCGATCTCGGCGCGTGGGCCGATGGCAGCCACCGCATCGCCGGTGAGCCGGCCATGGACGAGACCGAGATCGACGAGATGATCCTGCGCGCCGAGCGCGGCTTCCAGGACGAACCATGACCACGCCCTCCTCCCAGCGCCCCGAGTACCGCCTGCTTGCCGAGCTGGAGGCGGCCTTCGACGCCCTGGTCGAGACCACCGCCGCGGTGGCCGAGGCTTATGCCCGCGCCCCGGGGGCCTGCTGGATCTTCGGCGAGCCCGAGCCGGTCGATGGCGAAAGGGCCGCGGCCTGGCTGCGCGAGGCGCTGCAGGATGTCTGGTATCAGGATGGCCAGGACGGTCGTGCCACCCGCGCCTATATCGGCCTGGTGGCGGCCAGCGAGGGTGTGATGGAGGCCGTGGCGGCGGCCAATGCCGCCAAGGCGGCGTTCGCCGCCCTGACCGCCAAAATACGCGACCAGGCGCCGTCATTGATTCCCGAGGCCAAGGCGGTGCTGCCCTTCCGCCACCCGGCCCTGCACGACCACCTGCGCGGCGAGGGGCTGGCCCGGGTCCACCTCAAGCAGTGCTGGCGGGCCATTCCGGCAAGCGAGGCGCCGCTGGCGCGGGTGCGCCTGGCCTGGTACTCGAGCGGGCGTTCGATCAAGAAGCTGACGGTGCAGGAGGCCGAGCAGAAGCTGCTCACCTTCGACAGCGAGGCGCCGCATATCCGCATCCAGCTGCGCCGGCTCGCCGGCATTCCCAGCGGCGAGCCCCTCGCCCAGGTGCAGCGCCAGGCCCCGCTGATGCGCGCCAACCTCTTCTATCTCGAGCCGCTGGAGGATGGCCGCACCCGGCGTGCCATGAACGTCGCCCTGCCGCTGTTCATGCCCTCCGCCGATGGCCGGCTACCCGACCACAACCTGCCGCCCCTGCGGCCTCCCGAGACCCGCACCCGCGCCCGCCGGCGCGACGAGAAGCTCGAGGATGAGCCCTTCCTGCCTAGCCTGCGGGTGTTTCGCTATCGCTGAGGAGAGCATGGAGACCTGTTAAAAGCCTCGCAACAGGTCTAATATGGAGATCATACCGGCACAGGAGGTCCCACCATGCCTCACCATATCCTGGCAACGACCACCGCCAGCATCTCAGAACTGAAGAAAAACCCCATGGCCACCGTGGCAGCCGGAGAGGGCTTCCCGGTCGCCGTGTTGAACCGCAACGAACCCGCCTTCTACTGCATTCCTGCCGACGTCTACGAGGAACTGCTCGAGAAGCTGGAGGACGCCGAGCTCAACCGCATCGCCGACCAGCGTCACGACCAGCCGGAGATCACGGTGACACTGGATGAGCTATGAGCTGCGCTTTCGCACCGAGGCGCTGAAGGAGTGGCACAAACTTGACGGCAGCGTACGCGAGCAGTTCAAGAAAAAGCTCCAGTCCATCATCGAATCACCGGCTATTCCCGCATCACGCCTGTCGGGCAGTCAGAACCGCTACAAGATCAAGTTGCGCAGCGCGGGCTTCCGGCTCGTGTATGAAGTACGTGACCGCGAACTGGTCGTGCTGGTCATCGCCGTGGGCAAGCGGGATCGAAACAGCGTCTTTCGCAAGGCCGCCAAGCGGCCATAGCGCTACCCCGCGAGGGCACCTTTCTTCCTGCCATCCCCCTCTTCCGGCCATTCCCCTCTTCCCGATCCACGAACTGCCCCCCAACACTTGCCTGCCATCGCCACAATAAGTCACCCATAACCTCACAGCCGCTGCTCGACACGCTCGAGTATCTGTCGGCTCACGCGGTTGACCAGCGGCGTGGCGGCCTTGTTCACCGCCCTCTCCAATAGCTTGCTGCGCAGGGTGTAGGTCAGGGTCAGGCTGACCTCGGTGCCCCCCTCCACCGGGCGCAGGCGGTAACGCCCCCGGTTCTCCACCCCATCCAGCGACTCCCAGGCCAGCGCCTCCGGCGCGCGGCGCTCGGTGATCGCCACATCGAAGTGCCAGTCGCGCCCCACCGCATGCACATGCCAGCGGAAGCGGTCATCGCCCAGCGGTTCGATGCTGTGGATCAGATCGGAGTAGTCGGCGAAGTCCTCAACGCGCTCCAGCAGCGCGAAGACTCGCTCCGGCGCCGCCGCGAGAATCGCACGGTGCTCGATGGTGGCCATGGCATGCTCCCTGCTACACGGTTCAACGAAACAAACGAAGGCCTCGAGTATCGCAGCTCCCTCAGGGGTTTTGGAAATCCACGCCCAATGTCACCTCCAGCTGATGGCCCGCCTGTGCCGCCCAGGCCAGCAGCGAGTCGCGCAGCGCCTGCTGGGCGTGGCGCTCGCCATGCACCAGCCGGATATGGCGCGGCGGGCGACGCATGCGCCGCACGAAGTTCAGCAGATCATGCGCATCGGCATGGGCCGAGTAGCCGGAGACCGTCTCCACCCGGGCGCGAATATCGATGCGCTCGCCATCGAGCGCCACCCAGCCACCCCGGGGGCCGTAGCGCTGGATATCGCGCCCCGGTGTGCCGGCGCCCTGGTAGCCGGTAAACAGCACGCAGTGGCGTGGGTCCCCCAGCATGCGCTTGAGGTAGTTGACCACCCGCCCACCACTGACCATGCCGCTGGCCGCGATCACCACCGCCGGGCGATGGCTATCGTCCAGATAGGCCACCGTACGCTCGTGCTCTTCATGTGAGCTAACGGTATAAAGGTTCTCGAAGCTGAGCGGATGGCGCCCGGCGCGCAGCCGGGCGTGGGCCTCGGCGTCCCACCAGGGCCTGAGCTCGCGATACACCTCGGTAAAGCGCGCCGCCAGGGGCGAATCGACGATGATCTCCAGTTCGCGCCAGCGCCGGCTGCCGGTCCAGTGGATCAACGTCTCCATCTCGTAGAGCAGCTCCTGGGTGCGGCCGATGCTGAAGGCCGGAATCACCACCGTGCCGGCGTTGGTCAGCGCCCGGTCGATGGCCGCCTTGAGTCTGCCGCGGCGCTGGCGGCGATCCTCGTGACACCGATCGCCGTAGGTGCTCTCCAGCACCAGGGCATCGCAGCCCCAGGGCGCCCGCGGCGCCGGCAGCAGCGGCGCATAGGGCGCGCCTAGATCGCCGGAGAAGATGATGCGCTCAACCGCCCCGCTTTCACGGTCGAGAACATCCACCTCCACATAGCTGGAACCGAGGATATGCCCCGCCTGCTGCAGCTTGACCCGCACCCGGTGGCGGGCATCGTCCACCAGGGTGTGCCACTCGCGGTAGGCCAACGGCACCAGCCGCCCCTCCACCTCGCTCAGGAAACGCTCGATCAATGCACGATCGCGGGTGAAGCCGATCTTCAGCGCATCCTCGATCACCAGCGGCAGCAGCCGTGCGGTGGGCACGGAACAGAGGATCGGCCCCGAGTACCCCGCCGCCAGCAGATAGGGCAGTCGGCCGATATGGTCGATATGCACATGGGTCACCACCAGCGCCAACAGGTCATCGACGGGGAACCTTACCTTGAGCTGCTCGAAGCTATCGAGGTGGTCGGCATCCTGGCCCTGGAACAGGCCGCAGTCGACCAGTAGCGCGCGATCCTCACTGATCTGCAGACGATGGCAGCTGCCGGTGACCCCGCTGGCGCCGCCGTGATGGAGTATCCGTGGTGAACCGATCGATGGCGAGTACATGAAAATGGCCTCCCTGCCCGTCCTCCGATGCCCTCAGTGTAGGCGAGGGTGGCTATGGGGCCAGTGCCGCCAGCCTGCCGGTGACCTGCCAGGGCATCAATCGCGTGGTCGGCACTCGGTATCGGGGGCCTCCTGGGGCCTCCTGATGCCTCCTCGCCAAAAGAAGGCGCCCGTTCGCACACTAACGGGTCTCAGGAATGTAGATGAAACCATCTATCACCAATCAGTCCGAATAGCTTACCGACTCCATCCACCCGGGCATCTTCCAGCCGGATTGGCTGCCGCGCCCCGCTCCCCAGAAGGTCTCGATATCCAGCTCCCCGAAGGCATCTGGATTCAGTTGTTTGAGCTCCCGGATGGCCGCCACGATATTGGTCGCGTTATACCACACCGTTCCAGAGTTGCCGCCGCCTGCAAGCTTAATGGTGTGATTTGGCAGGCTCGCCCAGCTACCGTCGTCCAGAACCTTGACGTTGGCCACCACGGCGGCCCCCAGCACCCGGGAGTTGCCACGAATGTCCAGCTTCCCGCTCAAGTCGATATAGAGGCCATTGAACGACTTCTGACCTCTCAGTCGATCATCGTTCTCGCCTGCGCCTGGGGGCACGATGCGGATATTGGTGCAGAGTCCGCCGGAGACGCCATTGCCATTGCCATTGCCGCCGCCATTGCCGTTGCCATTGCCATTGCCGCCGCCATTGCCGTTGCCATTGCCGTTGCCGTTGCCATTGCCATTGCCGCCGCCATTGCCGTTATTGCCATTTTTTCCGTTGTTTCGGTTTTTTCCATTGCCATTGCTGGAGGCTCTGGCGAGAAAGAGATCGCTGGTGGACCCGGAAGGATCGGCACTAACGCCTTCCATCGTACCTCCCTGACAGGCTTCATAGATATCCCGCAGCAGGGCAATGGTCGCGTTTACCCCGTCGCGACCCGGCGTGGCGGCGGTGATTACCTCGGAGGGAACGCCATCAACGACCTTGGCGACCTGATTCCCCATCGAAGCAATCAGGTTGGTCTTGTCGCGGCTTCTGTAGCCACTCCTGTCGATCTCGTTTGCCGCGATCAGCGCCTGAAAGTAGGCACTGTGAGAGGCGTCAGTGAGGTGGTCGAAATAGATCGCTTGACCATTGACACCCCCGCCCAGCCGAGAATTCGCGGACGTCGGCCATTGGATGGAGGCATCCTTGTCGATGCCGCCGATGAAATTGGTGGTAGCCAGCCCTTGGCTGACGGATTCCAGCCGCACAGTGGCCGGGTACATGGCCGGTGCGTCCGCACTGCCGCTAAGGCCTAGCACGGCTACCTCGACCCCACTGACGCCCTGACACATGGCCAGCAGCGCAGAGGAAGCCTGACCAGCCGCATTGTTGAACGTCAGGTCCACGTGCTGCTTGTCATTGGCCCACAGCGCCCTCCGCTTCGCCGCATCGTCACAAGAGGGTAATGGCATGACCGCAGCGTCCCTGGCCAGTGCAAGATCGAGAGAGGAGTCCTCCAGCGCCGGCCAATCCTTGGCCCGCTGCGCCTTGTCGGCGGCAACGTAGCCGCTCAGCATGGCCACACCGCTCTCCGCGGCCATCTGAGCCTGGATGGTGGCACGATAATTTCCCGCCAGCCGCTCCTGCAGCAGCGACGACTGAAAGCTGGATATCGCCAGCATGGAAGAGACCACCATGATGGCCAGCACAACCAACAAAGCCGCACCGCGTTCGACTCGGCGGCCCTTCCCTGTCATCCCCCCTGCCACTTCCCCTGTCATTTCCCCTTGCTCTACCCTTCGCTCGCTGCCGATTTCCATTGCGTCTCTCGTGACTCGGTTATCTCGATCCCCCCCTGGAAAACGTGCATAAACCGCCTGTCCCGGTAGTGGGGCCATGTTACTCATACATGAATGCTGCGCATGATATTATGTATTCTCACTCGATATCATTATTCCTCGTCACATAAGCCTCAGGAGCAGCGCTAGGTATAGGTGCCACGCGAAGACCGTCAGGCAGGAGTGCCATTGCCCCCAAGCCTCCTTTCGGCACAACCAGGGCACAAGGGCGAATCGAGACCCTCCTCAAGTCACTGATGCAGGTCCCCTCTTTCGCCATGCAAAGCCGAATTCACCTGGTTCTTTGCAGCTCATCAGGCCTTGATAAAGAAAAGCCTGATTAAGCAACGCAACGATACAAAAATTCAACAATAACGGCACCATGAACACAGAGACTTACACAACACCAGGCATCTGGCGCGGAGTGACAGCCCAGCCAATGCTGCGCCTACTGAGTACTGCTTCTTCCCCCGACGTGCCTGCCAATCATCCGGAGAAAAGGCTCACCCGACGGCAGATATATGCATGATATTGGCTCCATTGGTCTTGGTTCTCTCTTCCACTGAAGGCACGCCATAATCAAGCGCTGGTGGCACAGAGACCCCGTTCACTGCTGGGTGATCAAGCGGGTCGACGAAAACACGCGGCATCTCTGACGGCCGCTGTTTGATTCAGGCTAAGGCGATGGGGGGCTGACCGATTAGCCCGGGCACGCCACTCTGTTCCGGCCGCTGATTCCCCAGGCGGCAGGTCCGGCGCAAGCTGTCTACGCTGTGTAAATACGCCTTGTAAAGAAGTGTCAACGCGGAGAGTCGCGATGCGCCCTAACCGGTATGGAATTCTGACGACAGCGCTTGCCAGCCTGCTGCTGGCCGCCGGCAGCGTGCAGGCCGCGGAGGTGGTGCTGGTCAACGGCGCGACCCAGGGCCAGGGCACGCTGCGCTCGCGCAGCGGGGAGTGCTTCGCCATCACGCCGCAGCATGTGATGGGGCTGGGAGGGGTGGGGCTGACCGTCACCAACGCCGAGCGTGTCCGGGCGCCGGCGCAGCATCTCGGCGACTACGGTGACGATATCGCCCTGCTGCGTGTCGACGCCAGGGGGCGCATGACCTGCGGCGCCACCTGGCCGCGCAGCGAGCCGCTTGACGAGCTCCTCGAGGAAGCGGTGCGCCTGGGCCGCCAGGGCACGCTGCTGCGCGTGCGCCCCACCGGCGGTGTCGAGTCCCATGCGGTGCGCTTCACCGCCCTCGAGCCACGCCATGTGGAGGTCGTCCTGATCACACACAACAGCGAGGCCTTCCAGGGCATCAGCGGCTCCCGCCTGCTGCTCGAGGGTCGCCCGGTGGGCATGGTGCTGGAAACCCTTCAGGACACCATTCGTGTCTATCGCCAGGACGCCTTGAATCGCCGCCTCGAGGCGTTCTTCGCCGGTGGCATCGGGCCGATCCCCGCCGGCGACCTCCCCCTGGAGCCTCGCCAGGGGCGCGTGGTGGTAACGACCCGGACCACGGTCCGTGAGTCGCCCACCCCGTTTGCCAGGGCGATCCGCCGCCTGGAGATCGGCCAGAGCATCGAACTGCTGGGCAAGGTGAAGGGACGCCCCTGGTGGCAGACCGCCGAGGGCTATGTGCGGGTCGCCCATACCGCGCCCCCCTAGCCGAGCCATGCCGTCGTATCGACCATCCCCACAAGGAAACTCCCTATGCCCACCAAGCCCCTTGCCACGCGATTGCCGCGCCTGAGCTCTCTCGCCCCCCAGGCCTTGGCACTGGCCTTGCCCCTGGTCTTGGCCCTGACGGGCGGCGTCGCCCCCGCCCTGGCCTTCGACCAGAATCGCTTCGAGGCCGCCCAGGAGCGCGCCGCCCTGCTCGACCAGGTGCGCAACCTGCTGGCCGACGAGAGCGCCTCGGTGCGACTCGCCGTCTTCGAGGAGGTGATGAAGGATGACGACCCCGTGCTGCGCAGCATGGCGCTGGAGGCCGCCTTCAGCGGTGACGACGAACGGCTGCATACCGCCGGCCTTCGCCAGCTGCTCAAGGAGCGCGACTTCCTGGCCGTGGAGCTGATCGAGCCCATGGACCCCAGTCAGCCCCAGGCCTACACCTACAACATCTGGCGCGAACTGATGCTGACGGACCTGAGCATCGACACCGACACGGATCAGGTAAGCGGCAAGTTCAACAGCGCCAACAGCGGGGGCCGCTTCACCGGCCAGCTGACGCGCGGTGGCTGGCGCCTGCAGCTGAAAAGCGGCCACTACAATTGCCATCTGACGCTTTCCGAGCTTGGCGGCGTCGACCTGATGGGCTCGCTCAACTGCGCCATAACCGGATACACCGTCAATGACGACTATGCCGGCGGCAACCGCGCCGCCCTGCCCTTCAGGATCCGGCTCTCATGAACCGCTCGAGCGTTGGACGCATCCTGATCTGTGGCGGAGTGATGCTGGCTGGGGCGATGCTAGGCGGGGCGATGCTCGGCGGCCTTATCCACTCTTCCCCCGTGCGTGCCCAACCGAGCGCCCCGCAAGAGAGCCTGGCGCTGACGGCCACGATCCTGAACGAGGGGTATGAGCCCGCTGTCGATGTCTCCGGTACCACGCTCAAGGGGGTGATGGTGGAGCCCAGCGGCCACCCCGACGGCCAGGCCGAACACCAGCACCTCTATCTCTGGCTGCCCCGTCAGCTGGAGGTACACGACAAGCGCCTCTGCCTCTCGCTCAACTCCCGGGACGGTCAATACGTCAGCCAGCTGGAGGTGCCGCTGGAGAGCGGCCCGGCGCTCAGTTCGCCGCTCGAGGCCGATACCGTGCTGCGTGCCGACTTCACCACGACCAAGCCCGAGTACTACACCCGCTACGCCGACACGCCCCCGCCCCACCGCCTGGCGGTGCTCGCCGAGCTCAAGGCCGACTGCAACCCCGCCACGCCACGCGATGCCGTGGTGGTGGCCGGATGGCAGCCCTACGCGGCACCGCCCGAGACGCTAAGCGTTCTGGTCAATGCCGGCCGGCTGGAGGCGCTGCTGGCGGTATGGCTGGAGAACAACCTCGGCAACCAGCAGCAGCAGGGTATCCGCTGTGTCCCCATCGAGGCCGCGTCGCGCATCGCCTACGACACCGCCTGTGAGCTTCGTTTGAGCAGCCTCCACAAGTATGGCCGACTGCTTCTCGACGACCCGGGCAGGCTGCCCTCGATTATCCTGCGCCGCGGCGGCAGCGTGGCGGCGGCGGTACCGCTGGAACTCGGGCTATGAGAGGGGCGCGCTCTACCAGACGCGGTGGGCGCGGTCTTTCATCTGCCTTGCTGGGCAACCAGCTGGCCGATCGCCCCATCGGCCAGATCCTGCTGGCCCTGGCCGCCACCCTGGCCGCCCTGCCGCTGATCCTGCAGCTGCTCACCTGGTCACTCGAGCGCCCCTACGCCTTCTATATCAACGCCAACAGCGAAACCCTGCGGTTGACCACCCAGGAGAACGCCGCGGCCAGCTGGTTTATCGCGAATGCCGTGATACGAGAGCGCGCCGAGACCCTGCCCGACCCAACGGCCCCGATACTCCTTGGCAATTCCCAGGAGGAGCAGCCACAAACCGCGGCCGCGGTACCGGCTCCCTTTCGCGGCTGCCTGGAGATCGGCCCCCACGCCGAGGTGACCCTGCATCGCCAGGGTAACGGCACACTGATGATCAGCGTCGAGGGGCTGCCGATCGAGCGGCGCCAGGCGACGCCCGCCGTGGTGCTGCGCCCGCTGATGACTCTTCCGGATGGCAGCCCCGGTACCCAGTGTGCTCACTCCCACGCCCAGGGCATGCAGGCGCTGCAACGGATTACCCTGGAAGCGACCATCGGCGAGCAGCCACTCAACGGCACCCTGCGAGGGCGTGGCAGGATCGGGGGGGATCCCTACTTCAGCACCCTGGCCCAGTCGCCGCCGCTGCTGCGTGGCGGCGAGGTGATCGCCATGGGGCGCCGGCTGTTCTCGGAGCGTGCCTATACGCTGATGGAGGCACCACTGCATCTCGGCGATACGCTAAGCGTTCTCGACTCCGAGAACCAGGAGGATGAGTCGGCGCTGGTCACCTGCCTTTTCTCCGTCGCGGGGGCCAACACGGAGCTCGGCGGCATCGAGCTCTCCTGCCATGCCAATGGCCAGGCCCTCTCCATCCTTCGCTATGGCGACCGCAGCCGAGACAGCCTGGCGCCACGCCCCTGGGACGTACTGATCAACGAACCCAGCATGCAGGTCGTGCTGCCCCTGGCGATCACCGGCCTGTTCGTGTTCGCCCTGCGGCTGCTGGATGGCTGCTACCCCGGGTTCTGCCGACGCCTTGGTCGTGTCCGCAAGGGCAACGAGGGCGACGAGAGATAAAAGAGCGAGCTGGCGCTGAACACATCTTTCGCGGAAGGCCCTGGCCAGCAACATTAGGTGCCCATCCATTCATACGTGGGCACCTATCCATGACATCTCCAAGCATCGAACGTGACATCCGTCGCCGACGCGCTGCACCGACAGCCCAGTGGGCTGCCAATATGATCAAACCAAATCCGCATAAATGGTACACAACCAGCAAAGATCTCAGTGTCCATAGCCGAGCACCCACGCTGGCAGTGTCAACGAGAGAGCGGGGATGAAGGTGGTGAGCAAAACTACCGGCAGGTAAGCGCCCAACAGCAGTATTAAGGTGGGCCTGAGCATGCGGCTTAGGCTACTGCCTCCGACCAATGCGCCGAAATAGAGTATCGGCGCCGTAGGTGGCGTGATCAATCCCATTCCGAGATTAGTGGCGATGATGGCGGCAAACTGCACCGGGTCAATTTCCAAGGCCTGTACCAGCGGCATCAGCATCGGTGTGGCCAGCAAAATGCCGCTAACATCCTCCATGAACATACCGATCAGCAGCAGGAATAGATTGAGCAGCAGCATCAGCAGCAACGGGTTCTCGGTGATGCCCAAAAAGCCCTCCAACACCATCTGGGGCACATTCTCCATGGTCAGCATGCGCGCCAACATAGCCGAGAAGAACACCAGTACCAAAAGCGTCCCCGCGGTTTGTCCGGCGCGCCATAGCACTCCGTGAAGCTCTGTGAAACGCAGTTCGCGGTAGTACCAGATACTGATGGGGATGGCGTACAACACGGCGATCGCCGCCGCCTCGGTGGGTGTAGTAACGCCGCCATAGATGCAGCCCAGAATGATCATTGGCATCGCTAGGCCCAACGCCGCGCGACGTGTTTGGCCGGCGATATCGCGTACCACTACCGGCAACGCGGCTTGCGCCGGCTTTTCCAGAGGCATGTGTCGGGTCAGCACGCGATTCCAGAAGCAGAACAGCATCACCAGCAGCACTCCGGGCAGCACTGGCGCCAGGAAAGATGCGGTGACCGAAGTGCCTGAAACCCAGCCGTAGATAATCATAGAGGCGCTGGGCGGAATCAGTAGCGCGAGCACCGCCGAAGTAGAGACCAACGCAGTTGCATAGCCCCGGTCGTATCCGCGCTCAACCATACGCGGAATCATAATCTTGCCCACCGCCGCTACCGCCGAGGACGCCATGCCTGAAATTGCCCCAAACACCGCGGTGGTCATAATCACCACCACCCCAAGCCCGCCGTGAAGGCGACCGAAGACGGCGTCGGCCAGCCCCACTAAGCGAGTGGCAATACCGCCCTGTCCCATCAGATTGCCGGCGATGATATACAGTGGCAACGCCACCAGGATTAATGAAGACATCTGACCAAAACCGGCACCGACCAAGAATGATGCGCTGCCAAAATCACCCACCAGAAAC
Organism: Halomonas icarae; assembly: GCF_009901955.1. Classification (GTDB taxonomy): domain Bacteria; phylum Pseudomonadota; class Gammaproteobacteria; order Pseudomonadales; family Halomonadaceae; genus Halomonas; species Halomonas icarae. The sequence goes on from NZ_WUTS01000001.1 coordinate 1,209,878, forward strand.
AGTAGTAACACCGCCGCCGCAAAGCATAAAGGTACCGGCACGCCGATTAGCAGCAACACCACCAACAGTAAAACATCAAACAATATAATGGCGTTCACGGAGCCTCCTTGCGCAACACCAGATGCCGCAGGTTATCTACACACTCCACCAACAGATAAAAGGTCATCAAACCAAGGCCCGCAGGGATACTCGCCTGCGTCAGCCATACCGGTACGCGCAGTTCGGTGCTGCGCATATTCATCTGCCAAGACCACTCCACCAACCCGAAGGCCCACCAAGTCATCCAGGCGCAAATGATTACCGCTAGCAGCGAGGCAAACCAGTGCACCCATCGCTTGGGGGTCTCGCCGATTGCTAGCACATCCACCAACGAGGCAGAGATATGCTCACGCTGCTCGGCACCCAGGGCAGACCCCAGGAAGTAGAACCACACAGCGAGGTAAAGAATCACCTCCTCGATGCCTAGAATAGAGGTTCGAAAAAGATAGCGACTGGCAATCTGTACCAAGATTGCCAGTGTCAGCAGTCCACCGGCGACGGTCACGATCCCGCGCAGCAGCTGCACCTTGACACGCCAGATAGCGTGCCAAGAAGAGAAATAGGGTAACGGCATGAGGCGTCTCCCGCAGGACCATGGGGCATTGGCCGCCCCAAGTGAGGCGGCCAATTTGATGAAGGCCTAGTCGGCGGCAACCGCAGCCTCGAGACGCTGCATGACCTCCTCGCCAAGCTCGTCGGCGATCTCCGGCCACACGTCCTGACGGACCACGTCGGCGAACTGTGTCAGCTCCTCATCAGAGAAGGTCACCACCGTAATCCCTGCCTCGCGCATGCTCTCAAGCTGCGCCTGATCAGCCGCCTGGACCTCCTCGAAGCGTTCCATGGTGATCTCCTGGGCTACATCGCGAACCACCTCTTGGTACTCCGGCGCCAGGCGGGTCAGCGACTGCTGATTAATTACGATCCAGGCAAGCTCAAGATGGTCGTTATACTGCACCCAGGTTTCGGTGATATCGGCGAAGTTGGCCATCGTCATCTCAGCGGTACCACCGATCTGCCCGTCGACCACGCCCGTCTGCATGGACGTGTAGAGCTCCGCCCAGGGCACGGTGGCGACCTCGAAGCCCAAACGTTCCATCATAGTCCTGTGTGTTGTGCCGCCCGGCCAAACACGAACGCGTAGCCCCTGCTCAGCATCGGGATCCTTGGGCGAAGGCACCTCGGCGGCGAAACCGGCGCCGCCCATGCCTGCCGGATACACTCCCAGCAAGGCCAGATTCTGCTCGTCGATCATGTCGCCGACGAGATCGGCAACATATCCATTGGCACTATAGGCTTCTCGAGCTTCAGCATAGGTGGGCGCCAAATAAGGGAACCAAGCGATGGCCATCTGGGGATTCACGTTGGTCGAGAGCGGCTGAATTGCCATGTCCACTGCTCCCTGCATCAGCTGGGCGTGCACTTCGGTCCAGTCACCGAGTTGACTGGCGGGGTAGACATCAATGGTGACCTCGCCCTCTGTGCGCTCGGCCACCCGCGCAGCCAGCTCCTCGGCGGCCTGGGTACCGGACTCATCCGGCGCGAACAGGGTCGAGAGACGCAGGCTGGTGGCGGCTTGAGCTCCGAGCGAGACGCCTCCAAGTGCCACAGCGAGAGCGAGTGGTAGCCAGCGAGAAGGGGATGTTGTCATGGTTATTATCCTCGTAAATGGATGGCAAGGTCTTGTATTTGACCTTGCCATTAACTTGTAATGCATTAATATTGTTTGTCAAGCCACATTGTATGGCTATTGTATTGCCATGAGGCCTCACGCACATGCCCAACACGCCGCCCCTGCAACGCCTGCTTGACGACTTGCATCTTGACCGCGATGGTGACACGCCACTCTATGAGCAGCTGGCCGAGTACCTGACCACGCGCATCGAGAAGGGCGCCCTTCCTCCCGGCACCCGCCTTCCCCCTCATCGTGACATCGCCAGTCAGCTGGAAATCAACATCACTACCGTGACCCGCGCCATCGCTGAGTTGAAAACCCATGCCTTAGTCGAGAGCCGCCCCGGACGCGGTACCCGGGTAGCAGCCATGGAGGCGCCCAATATTGACTTCCAGACAGCACCTAGCAACTGTGACGACGTAATCGACCTGAGCGTCAACCGGCCAGCGCTGGACCTCTATACCAAAACGCTGAGCGGTAGCCTTGCGACACTCGCCGACGATCCGCGATACACGGATATTCAGGACTACCAGCAACCGGTGGGACCAATATGGGCGCGAACAGCCTATGCACAATGGTGGCAGACGCAGGGGCTATCACTAGATCCGGCGCGACTGACGCTGATCGACGGCGCCCAGCACGGGCTGTCAATGATTCTGCGTAGCGTCACTCAACCCGGCGAGGAGATCCTGGCCGATAGCGTGACCTATCAGGGCATCAACGCCCTTTGCCACACCCTAGGCCGGACGCTGATTGGCGTAGACGGCGATGCACAAGGCATGTCGCCCGAACAACTCGAAGCGATCTGTCAGCGCCACACGCCGCGAGTCCTGTTCTTAGTGCCCTGTATGCACAATCCCACGACGCGCACCCTCTCGAAAGAGCGGCGCCAAGCCATCGTAGAGATCGCGCGTCGCCACGATCTTTTACTGATCGAGGATGACGTCTACCGCCCCCTGCAGCACAGCCCACCGCCGCCCCTGCTAGACATGGCTCCCGAACGTACCTTTCACGTAAGCGGTTTCTCCAAGTGTGTAGCCCCGGGGCTGCGCTTCGGTGCGATTGCTTCACCAGCCGACTATCACCATGACCTTGCCGCGGCCATGCGCATCGATTGCTGGAGCAGTTCACCGTTGACCGCGCTAATCGCCACCCGCCTGCTGGAAAGTGGGGACATGGCACGCATCATCGATGCCCAGCACGCCGAGCTGGTCGCCCGTCATACCATTCTTCTCGAGCGGTTGGGCAAACAATCACTGTGGAGCCAGCCCGGCGCTACTCACGCCTGGCTGCTGCTGCCCGAGCCCTGGCGCGGCACCGATTTCGTCACGGCAAGTGCCGAGCAGGGAGTTCGCCTACTGCCCGCTTCGGCATTCACCCTACGCAAGGTGGCCCCCCCGGCAGCCGTGCGCATCAACTTAGCCGCCGCGAGATCGCGTGACGCTCTAGCCGAGGCTCTGTCACGCCTCGATGCCCTGATGCGACGCGGGCACCACTACATGCACGACATAGCCTAATCCCTGTCAAGGAGAGACTCATGCGGTTCGACAACAGCAACAAAACGCCGCGCCACCACATCATCATAGGCGGTGGAGTCGTCGGCCTGGCCACGGCACTGACGCTACGCCTGTCCGGCAACGACGTGACCCTGCTAGAACGGGATACCCCTGGCCACGGCGCCTCGCTAGGTAACGCTGGCACATTTGCCACCTATGCCGTCAGCCCTCTTTCAACACCTTCGCTGCTGCGTCAAGCACCTTATTTACTGAGCGCACGCGACTCGCCTTTCCATCTACGCTGGCGGCATCTGCCACGACTGACGCCCTGGCTTCTGCGCTTCGTTACCGAGGCGCGTCCCGCCCGCGTACAGCACAATGTCGAACACCTCTCCTACCTGATTGAAGTGGTCCCCATCTTTCGGACCACCTGACAGGTTAGCTAAGCTCGGATCGGGTCATCATCGGCGTCAGGCCG
>NZ_WUTS01000001.1:1213665-1646144 GCF_009901955.1 Halomonas icarae
CTCAAGGGCCACAACAAGATGCGCGTCTTCCAGGAGGAGATCTTCGGGCCGGTGGTGGCGGTGACCACCTTCAAGGACGAGGAGGAGGCGCTGGCGATCGCCAACGATACCGAGTTCGGCCTTGGCGCCGGCGTCTGGAGTCGCGACATCAATGTGGCCTTCCGCATGGGGCGTGGCATCCAGGCCGGTCGCGTATGGACCAACTGCTACCACCAGTATCCGGCGCATGCCGCCTTCGGCGGCTACAAGAAGTCCGGTGTCGGTCGCGAGACCCACAAGGTGGCCCTCGAGCACTACCAGCAGACCAAGAACCTGCTGGTCAGCTACGACATCAATCCAATGGGCTTCTTCTAAGCCTTAACTTTTCTATATAAAAGCGATGATAATTGAATAAAAGTTTAGTGGGAAAGCTCAGTTATCATCGCATATTTCAATGTCAGTTATCTTGTGTTTGATCTGGTCTTTCAATTTTTTATGTCTTGATGATAAGTTATGCGGAGGGGCTTAAATGCGACCATATTGGATAAAGAAAGCTTTAGGTGAAGAAGAGGTTTTAGAGTGTCCTCCGCTAGAGAATGATGTTGAGGCTGATGTGTGTATTGTTGGTGGAGGGTACACTGGTCTATGGACGGCCATAATGATTAAAGAGCAGTCGCCAGATGTTAATGTGGTGATTGTTGAAGCCGATGTTTGTGGTGCTGGTGCTAGTGGGCGAAATGGTGGCTGTGCACTCACATGGTCTGCAAAATACTTTACTCTTGAAAAGCTGTTTGGAGAAGAAGAAGCTGTACGTCTGGTGAAAGAATCAGAAGAAAGTATTTATTCAATAGGAAGATTTTGTAAGAAATATGAAGTCGATGCTGATTTTTTGCTGGACGGGACTCTTTATACGGCAACCAATTCATCTCAGATAGGGGCTAATGACAGTGTGATCTCTGCTCTCGAGAATCAGGGAATAAACTCATTTCGCAAGCTTTCGTTTTCTGATGTTAAAAGGATGTCCGGGTCGGATAAAAATATAGAAGCATGGTACTCACCCGTTGCTGCGACTGTACAGCCAGGAAAGCTTGTCCGAGGGATGCGAAAAGTTGCCATTGAGTTAGGCGTTAAAATATATGAAAACACGCCCATGCTGAAGCTGGAAGAGGCTATGCCAGCCAAGATTGCAACACCTAATGGAAATGTAACGGCCGATAAAGTAGTTTTGGGGATTAACGCGTGGATGGCGCGTTTATTTCCCCGCTTCGAGCGCACGATCGCTATTGTCTCTAGTGATATGATTATTACTGAACCCTGCCCAGAAGTCTTGGAGAAGATTGGGTTAACGAGTGGGGTGAGTGTCCTTGATTCAAGGACATTTGTTCACTATTACCACAGGACACCAGATGGGAGGGTTATGCTAGGAAAGGGGGGGAATACTTTTTCTTATGGAGGGAAAATCTCCCCAGTGTTCGATAAACCCTCTCCCTATAGGAACTTGCTTCATAAAAGTCTTGTAAGTTTTTTTCCTGAGTTAAGTGGTGTGGAAATTGAGGCGACTTGGAATGGTGCTTCAGATCGTTCAGTAACTGGATTGCCATTTTTTGGAAAACTGAATAATAGCAGTAATGTTTTTTATGGGTTTGGATATTCTGGAAATGGAGTTGGCCCATGCCATATGGGTGGTCAAATTCTTTCATCTTTAGTTTTAGATCTTGATAATGATTGGGTGAAATCACCACTTGTTAGAGGGCCTTTAGGTTACTTCCCGCCAGAACCATTCCGTTATTTTGGTTCATTGATGATCAGAAATGCAATTAGGCGTAAAGAATACGCGGAAGACGTAGAGAAAAAGCCAAAATTCTATGATATACGATTATCAAAGCTTGCTGCGGCAGCTGGTAAGTCGGATAAAAGTTAAAAAGCTATTTATTAGAATAGGGGGCTTGGAGCCCCTTTTTTATATTTGGGAGGTTGGCTTTTTGATTTCTCATGTGAGGTCTCTTTTTCAAGGAGTGTAAGATGTCTTTAACTGCAATTCTTATTGTTGTTATTTCCGCTGCACTTCATGCTGGGTGGAACGCTGTAGGAAAGTTTTATCAAGCCTCTGGTACTGCTTTTATATTCTCTGCAACCATGGCTGCTTCAGTGTTGCTTACACCCTATGTTATATGGTTTGGAGCAAGATTTCCTGTAGGAGAAATTTCCATCCAGTTTTGGTGGATTTTGGTTGTTAGTGGACTGTGCCAAATGGTGTACTTAACAGGTCTTGTGTTCGCTTATAAAAATGCAGATGTGGGCATTGTCTATCCTTTGGCGCGAGGCTTTCCAGTTTTACTGGTTGGAGCTGTGATATTTCTTATGGGCTATTCTGTAAGCAGTAACCAGTGGTTAGGGTTTTTTATATTATTTATTGGCTGCATTTTTCTTCCTGTGACCAGTTTAAAGGAGTTAAGGTTTAGAGACTATTTACAGCCAGGGATCCTTTGGGCTAGTTTTTCAGCACTTGGCACAGCAGGATATTCAGTTCTCGATAAAGAAGCTTTGAATGTTTTAACCCATGCTATGGGTCTATATGTTTCGAATGAGTATTCTGCTATTTACTATTTGGCATTGCAGTATTGGGCCATGTCAGTTCCGATTGCTTTATGGATAATTTACACTCGTCAATACAGACAATTTGAAACAGCCTGGTCAATAAAGTGCGTCGCTTCAATAACTGGAATCATGATGTCAACTACCTATGGGCTTGTGCTAGTAGCAATGAGCTTTACTGAAAACGTTAGCTTGGTTGTTGCTCTCCGGCAAGTCAGTATTATATTTGGAGTTGTAATAGGTGTTTTTTGGCTAGGGGAGAAGTTTTATATTCCTAGGTTTTTTGGTGCTTCATTGATTATAGCTGGGCTAGTAATTGCGCTAACTTGATTTTCTGAGAAGTCGCAAGCCCCCTGGTTTTATTTTGCTATGATGGCTTAAGAGGGCTTGCAAGTTATTGGATTTAAGGCAGAGAGTGTTAGGGCTAACTATTTCGTACCCAAGTATGATTCCGTTGAAGTCACGGTGCCATAGCCGAACTCAAATGCTGCCATCATTGCCGCTTGCACCTGTGTCGCAGGTACAGTCACGCCGTTGAAATCTAGGTCCAGCGTTGTGCAAGCATCGTGCAGCACTGTGACTGGATAACCCATATCAACTGCAGCACGAACGCAGGCATCGACACACATGTGGCTCATGGCCCCCACAATAACTAGCTCTTCAACACCGTGAGCATCAAGCTGCTGCTTGAGGTCTGTGCCGCGAAATGCGTTGATGTGGTTTTTGACGATGATCGTTTCATTATCGGCTGGAAGCAGCTGGGGCTGAAATTCTACGCCCTCAGTGCCAGGTATGAATACTGGTGCCTCACCATTGGAAAACTCATGTCGGACGTGAATGATAGGAATGTTCTTTTTTCTAGCATCGACAAGAACCTTGGTTGCGTTGTCCGCTATTGTTTCGATGTTATTCAGGGGAAGCTTACCAGTTGGAAGGTACTCTTTTTGCAAGTCAATGATGATCAAGCCAAGGTTTTTCAATTTTCATCTCCATCGATGGGCCGTGAGATATTATGTTTGTCTATATGTGGCATGAGGGGAAGTGTCGGAAATGACAATTTTGGTGTCAATAATGCCACCAAGTAAATTAAAGCTTTTTTGGCTCAGCCTTTACTTTTGTTACGTACCTTGAGATTTTGCGCTAAAACGTTGTCGATATGCACTAGGTGACAAGCCTACAATGCGTGTAAAAATTTTACGGAATGCACCAGTGTCTTTATAACCGACCTGCCACGCTATTTGTTCAATAGTTGTGCTTTCGAATTGTAATAATTCCCGGGCTTGGCCTATCCGTAGCTGTTGGCAGTACTCTGTCGTTGTCATGCCTGTGGCCTTTCGGAAACGGCGCATGAAGGTGCGCTCTTCCAAGCCTGCCCGTGCTGCCAAGGAGGGTAATACCACGCTCTTGGCTTGGGTTGCCTGTAGCCAGTGTTGCACTTTGAGTATCGCACTATCTCCATGGGTCAAACGAGGCGAAAAGGCGCTATAGTAGCGCTGCTCCCGACCGGGAGGGTCTACAACTAACATACGCGACATCTCGACCATTACAGTTGGACCCAGTAAGCGATCCACCAGCTTTAACCCTAAGTCTGTCCAAGCCATAAGGCCACCAGCAGTAATGACGTCCCCGTCATCAATAAGTAACTGGTCGGCGTCTACATGTATATTGGTGTGGCGAAGCTGAAGTAAATCGGCATAAGTCCAGTGGGTTGTCATTCTGCGGCCGGCCATTATACCTGTTGCGGCTAGCGGGAAGGCACCGGCGCATACGGACCCCAGTATGACTCCGTCTGCATGTCGTTGGTGAAGCCACTTCGAAAGAGCCGAAGCTTTATCCTGTTCGAGAGGTTCGTTTAGGGTGGGGGGCAAAATTAACGCTGATAGCAAGGAGGGTACGCTTGGGGCGCTATTAAAAATGCATACAGGTGGAGTATCTGCAACACGTTGATGCCAATGTGTGACCCGCAATGGGGGGGCGGCGTTCTGAAGACGTGATGATGCCATGCGACTAGCGACACAAAAGAGGTCGGTCAGGCCTAACACAGCTGCTTGTTGCGCTCCAGGATATAGCACTAAACCTATTTCGAGCGTCTGCGCTTTATCCATTTAACTCAACGCCCCCTTTCGAAGAAGATAACGGCATTTTCTTTTTCTGGGTTGTATAAAGCCAAACTCGCAGAAGTGAATTAATAATGACTTAGTCCTCCACATCCTCAAGGCACTTATAGTAACTTCGAGGATGGAGTAGTGTCATGGTTTCTGCTTGTTACTGGTCTCCTCGACCGGGGTAAAGTCGCCCAGCACCATCATGTGCCCCAGCTTGCCGGCCTTGGTGGAGAGGTAGTGCTCGTTGTGGGGGTTGAGGCCGGTGGTAAGCGGCACCCGCTCCGCGACGTTGATGCCGGCACGGCTCAGGGCGTCTACCTTGCGCGGGTTGTTGGTCATCAGGCGCAGGGCGGCGATGCCCAGGTGCTCGAGCATCGGTACACAGAGGTCGTAGCGGCGCAGGTCGGCGGCGAAGCCCAGCCGCTCGTTGGCTTCCACGGTATCGGCCCCCTGATCCTGAAGGTGATAGGCACGGATCTTGTTGAGCAACCCGATGCCTCGCCCCTCCTGGCGCAGGTAGAACAGTACCCCGCGCCCCTCCTCGGCGATCCGCTTGAGCGCTTCCTGCAGCTGGTAGCCGCAGTCGCAGCGCATCGAGAAGAGCGCGTCCCCGGTCAGGCACTCCGAGTGCACCCGGCCCAGCACCGGCTCGCCATCGGCCACGTCACCCAGTGTCAGGGCGATATGATCCTTGCCGGTGGCCTCGTCTTCGAAACCGTGCATGGTGAAGGTCGCCCAGGGGGTGGGCAGCCGGGAGGCGGCGATAAAGCGAATCGTCACGGGTTACCTCGTTATCAGGCCGCGGGCGGCGCCGCTGGAGTAGGACGCCATTCTATCAGGAAGGCGAGCGAGGCTCACGACCGGAGCGCAGGGATCGGGTACAATGCAGAATACATTTCATCGTGGATGACCTTCTGCATGGAACTCAAGAACGATCGCTTTCTGCGCGCCCTGGCGCGTCAGCCGGTGGACCGTACTCCGGTCTGGATGATGCGTCAGGCAGGCCGCTACCTACCGGAGTACCGCGCCGCCCGCGCCGACGCCGGCAGCTTCATGGATCTGTGTCGCAATCAGGACCTGGCCTGTGAGGTCACCCTGCAGCCGCTGGAGCGCTTCCCGCTGGATGCCGCGATCCTCTTCTCGGACATTCTCACGATTCCCGATGCCATGGGGCTGGGGCTCTACTTCGAGACGGGCGAGGGGCCCAAGTTCCGCAAGCCGATACGCACCGCCGAAGAGGTGGCGGCGCTCAGCGCGCCCGACGCCGAGCGCGATCTCGACTACGTGATGCGGGCGGTCTCCACCATCCGTCGCGAGCTGAACGGGCGGGTACCGCTGATCGGCTTCTCCGGCAGTCCCTGGACGCTGGCGACCTATATGGTCGAAGGCAGCTCCAGCAAGGACTTCCGCCACGTCAAGACCATGCTCTATGACACGCCCAGCGTGATGCATGATCTGCTCGACACCCTGGCCACGGCCGTGACCGACTACCTCAACGCCCAGATCCGCGCGGGTGCACAGGCGGTGCAGATCTTCGATACCTGGGGGGGTGTCCTCACCACGCCGGCCTATCTGGAGTTTTCGCTGCGCTACATGGAGCAGATCGTCGCCGGTCTGATCCGTGAGCATGAGGGGCGTCGCGTGCCGGTGATCCTGTTTACCAAGAACGGCGGCCACTGGCTCGAGGAGATCGTGCAGGCCGGTTCCGATGCGGTGGGTCTGGACTGGAGCACCGAACTCTCCAGCGCCCGCGCTCGGGTGGGCGACAAGGTGGCCCTGCAGGGCAATCTCGACCCCAACGTGCTGTTCGCTCGCCCGTCGGCGATTCGTGCCGAAGTCGGCCGTATCCTGGAGAGCTACGGTGAAGGTCCCGGGCATGTCTTCAATCTTGGGCACGGTATCAGCCAGTTCACCAACCCGGATAACGTCACCGCCTTCATGGAGGCGTTGCACGACCTGAGCCCGGCCTATCACCGCAATATCTCCCATGGCTGAATGGGCAGGGTTGGCTGGCCTGAGACGACTGCACGACCGGCGCCGCCTATGGGCGGCGCTGGCCGTTGTGGCGGCGCTGATTATCGTCATCGGTAGTCTGACCCCGGGCAACGAGATGCCAAGGCAGTTACCCTGGGACAAGCTCAATCACTTCATCGGCTATGCCGGTCTGGCGGGGCTGCTCGGCCTTGCCGGCGTGCGTCTGCCGATCACCCTGCTGCTCGTCGTCGGCTTCGGAGGCATTATCGAGTTCGCCCAGCTTCTGGTGTCGGGGCGTAGCGGTGGCGACTGGGCTGATATTCTCGCCAATGGTCTCGGTGCCGCCACGGCCGTGCTGCTGCTGGCCGGCCTGCGCTGGCTGCTGTGCATCGCACGGCCAGATTGATGAGACAGTAAAGAGATGTTGGTCGAATTCGACGGGTCGCAGGCTCAGCGATGCGGTGTTCCGCCTGGGGGCTCGTCATAAGGGGTGTCGGTGGAGTCCTGGGTGGGCTTGCGGCCGCTGCGGGAGCGTAGCGGCTCGGCGGGCCGGGTTACCCGGGGGCTGCCTACCGCGTCGTCCGTGGCGGTCAGGGGACGCGCCTCGCTGGTCCAGGCGGACTGAGGATCATGCACCGCCGGGCGTCGCTCCCAGGAGCGGGTGATGACCGGGCCGGCCCGGAGCTGGCCGGCCAGATGGTGGGGCAGCAGCGAGAGCTCGGCCACCAGGCGCAGCAGCATGGCGGCCAGCAGCCACAGGCCGGCGCCCATTGCCAGGACGGGCCAGTTTTCCTGCCAGGTGGTGGTGGCCAGCCAAGGGGTGCGGGGGGCAAGCCACAGCCCTGCACCAATGACGAGACCGCCCTGCAGCAGCAGATGACAGGTGAGCAGGGTGCCGCGGGATAGCGGGCGGCGGGGAAACAGTAGCTGACGCATCGAGGCCTCCCGGGCCACATCGTGGCGATAGGTGCCGGCATCCTGCCGGTCAGTGGAAATGCTACCCCAGAACAGACGCCGCTGCAGTTGTCGCCATTTACCGTCGGTGCGGGTTGACCCGCATCAAGGCGCTTGCCATTGTTGATCCATAGCGGTCGGCGTGGCGCCGGCCGTCGTTCCACCGGTATCAAGGAGTGACTATGACAACTTATATCGTGGTGGCGGATGCGGCGCGGGCACGAATCTTCACCCGTGACGCGCTCAAGCTGGTCGAGCAGGAGAGCCTGGTGCATGCGGCGAACCGGCTGCATGAAGGAGACCTGGTCACGGATCGCGGTGCCGACGTGCATGAGTCGACGTCGACCAGTTCGCGCTCTTCCGGTGGTGAGAGCGCGGCGCGCACCCATGAAGAGCAGGTGTTCGCCAAGCAGGTCGCCGAACGTCTCTACCGAGCTCGCGTCGACAATAGCCTGGAGAAGTTGATTCTGGTGGCTCCGGGCCGCTTCCTCGGGCAACTACGTGACAAGCTCGACGCTCCCACCACGAAGTTGGTGATTCACTCCCTGACCAAGGATCTCACCAAGGCGAACCTGGAGGATATTCAGGAAGCGGTCAGCGACCTGCGTTGACTCTCGAGTGACCCAGGTGTATTCATCGGGCCCGGCACTGCCGGGCCCGATGTTGTTGAAATGCAGCGTTCAGGGCACCTTCGGCAGGTCAATCTGGTCGCTGCGGGTGGCGCCCTCGGTCATCTGTCGGCATAGCTTGAGAAACTCACGCATGCCGGAGGCGAGATACTTGTGGCGGTGCCAGATAAAGGTGAACTGACGGCTAAGGTCCAGCTCGGGCGTGGCGATGGGCACCAGGCTGCCGCGCCGGAAGGCATCACGCAGTGCGAGCCGGGAGACACAGCCGATGCCCAGGCCTGACTCCACCGCGCGCTTGATCCCCTCGGTGTGCTCAAGTTCCAGCAGCACATTGAAGCGACTGCGCCGATGACGGGCCGCCTGCTCCAGGGTCAGACGCGTCCCCGACCCCTCTTCGCGCATGATCCAGGCCTCGTGCAGTAGTCGCCCCAGCTCCACCTCTCCGGCCATTGCGAGAGGGTGACGGGGCGAACAGAACACCACCAGTTCATCCTCCACCCAGGGCTGGGAGATCACGTCCTCCTCTTCGCACTGGCCCTCGATTAGGCCCAGGTCCAACCGATGGTGGCGCACGCTATCGACGATGGTGCGGGTGTTGCGCACCGCCAGGCGGACCCGACTACCGGGATGGCGTTGCATGAAATCACTGATCAGCAGGGTGGCCAGGTAGTTGCCGATGGTCAGGGTGGCACCAACATCGAGCACACCAATGCCCTGCTGACCATGGAGCAGCTCCTCGACCTCCTCGGCGCGATCCAGCAGCGCTACCGCCTTGGGCAGCAGCTGAAAGCCCAGGGCGTTGAGGCGCAGGCGCTTACCGTGGCGATCCAGCAACTGGCAGTCGAATTGCTTTTCCAGCTCGGCGAGGGCGCTGCTGGCAGCAGACTGGGAGAGCGCCAGGGCACGAGCCGCTCGGGACACGCTCTCGTGCTGGGCCACCGCGACGAAGACCTCCAGCTGGCGCAGAGTAAAACGCATGGGCAAGCTCCGATGGTCTATATCAATATTGCAAATAAAGGTTATCCATACAATCCATTTAACAGATAACGCCTCCTGCCTTAGAATTCAAACCAAATCTTTATCAATCTTTTATTCTTTTTTGGAATACTAAAGGAGGCGGTATGAGCAAGTTTGCCCTCGAAGAGGTTCTCAGCGTCCATCACTGGAACGATACCCTGTTCAGCTTTCGCACCACCCGCGAGCGCAGTTTGCGTTTCAAGAATGGTCAGTTCGTGATGATTGGGCTGGAAGTGAGCGGCAAACCCCTGATGCGCGCCTACTCCATCGCCAGCCCCAATTATGAGGATCATCTGGAGTTCTTCAGCATCAAGGTGCCCGATGGCCCCCTTACCTCGCGACTCCAGCATCTCGCCGTGGGCGACCAGATCATGGTGAGCCGCAAGCCCACCGGCACCCTGGTCACCGATGACCTGCTGCCCGGACGCAATCTCTACCTGCTCTCCACCGGCACCGGCCTGGCTCCGTTCATGAGCCTGATCCAGGACCCGGAGGTCTACGAACGCTTCGAGAAGGTGGTGCTGGTGCATGGCGTGCGCTACGTCAGCGAGCTGGCCTATGCCGACTTTATCCAGCAGGAGCTGCCGGCTCATGAATATCTGGGTGAGGAGATCAGCGAAAAGCTTGTCTACTATCCGACGGTGACCCGTGAAACGTTCCATACCATGGGCCGGCTGACCGATCATATCCGCAGTGGCAAGCTCGCCGAGGATACCGGCCTGCCGGCACTGGATCCCAAGCAGGATCGCGCCATGATCTGCGGCAGCCCCTCGATGCTGGAGAGCACCAGCGAACTGCTCGACGAGCTGGGCTTCAAGATCTCACCGCGCATGGGGGAGCCCGGTGACTACGTGATCGAGCGGGCGTTTGTCGAAAAGTGACCCGCCTCGCCGGGAGCTTAAACTCTAAGCCGTAAGCTATAAGAGAACCCCATCTGGCAGGTGCCAGATGGGGTTCTTTATATCTGCCCGAAGGTCAACGTCATGCTTACGGCTTACGGCTTACGGCTTACGGCTTACGGTTTACGGCTTACGGCTTTAAACGGCATCCTTGCCGGTTTCGCCGGTGCGGATCCGGATCACCTGCTCCAGCGGTGTCACGAAGATCTTGCCGTCACCGATCTTGCCGGTATTCGCCACGCTGGTGATGGCGTCGATCACCTTCTCGGCCATCTCGTCATCCACGGCGACCTCGAGCTTGACCTTGGGCAGGAAGTCCACCACGTACTCGGCGCCACGGTAGAGTTCGGTATGACCCTTCTGACGGCCGAAGCCCTTCACCTCGGTGACGGTGATGCCCTGTACGCCGATCTCCGAGAGGGACTCCCTGACGTCATCGAGCTTGAAGGGTTTGATGATGGCGGTCACCAGTTTCATGATTGGTTCCTCGTCGGTTCCTGGGCGGACGTGCCGCCGTCGATAGGCGGGTTGCTTCTAGGATACACGCCGCCGGCGGGGAAGAAAAAAAGCCCCCATTCGGGGGCAAGTGGAGCACGCCTGCTCACTTCGGTGCATGGCCTTCACTGCTTGGCCACGCTGAACTCGGGGTAGGCCTCCATGCCGCATTCGGCCAGGTCGACACCCGCATACTCCTCCTCCTCGCTGACCCGGATGCCGATCAGCGCCTTGAGGAGGCTCCAGACCCCCAGGCTGGTCAGGAAGACCCAGGCGAAGATCCCGACGATGCCGAGCAGCTGGGCGCCGATGCTGGCCCCGCCATTGCTGAGCGGCACCGCCAGCAGGCCCCAGATGCCGACCACCCCATGCACCGAGATGGCACCGACCGGGTCATCTATCTTCAGCTTGTCGAGGGCCACGATGGCGGCGATCACGATGGCCCCACCCACGGCGCCGATCAGGGCGGCGCCCGGTGCGGTGGGAGCCAGCGGTTCGGCAGTGATGGCCACCAGGCCGGCCAGGGCACCATTGAGGGTCATGGTCAGGTCGGCCTTGCGGAACCATAGCTTGGCCACGATCAGGGCGGCGATGACCCCGCCGGCAGCGGCGGCGTTGGTGTTGACCAGCACCTGGGCGACGTTGTTGGCGGAGGCCACGTCGGAGATCTTCAGCTCCGAGCCACCGTTGAAGCCGAACCAGCCCATCCACAGGATGAAGGTACCCAGGGTGGCCAGCGGCAGGTTGGCGCCGGGAATGGCGTAGACGCTGCCGTCCCTGCCGTACTTGCCCTTGCGCGGGCCGAGCACCAGAACACCGGCCAGGGCCGCCGCCGCACCGGCCATATGCACGATGCCGGAGCCGGCGTAGTCGGAGAAGCCGGCGGCGGAGAGCCAGCCACCGCCCCAGGTCCAGTAGCCCGAGACCGGATAGATCAGGCCGGTCATCACCACGGCGAAGGCCAGGAAGGCCCATAGCTTCATGCGCTCGGCCACGGCGCCGGAGACGATCGACATGGCGGTGGCCACGAATACCACCTGGAAGAAATAGTCGGCGCGCATGGCGTAGTAGGGGGCGTCATCGCCGCCGGCTAGCACGGCATCCACGCCGTTCTCACTGCCCAGCAGTCCACCGATGCTGGGAAGAATGCCGCCATCGGGGCTTGCGTACATGATGTGATAGCCCACCAGCAGATACAGGGTGCAGGCGATGGCAAACAGGGCGATGTTCTTGGTAAGGATCTCGGCGGTGTTCTTGGCGCGCACAAGACCCGCCTCGAGCATGGCGAAACCGGCGGCCATCCACATCACCAACACGCCGCAGATCAGGAAGTAGAAGGTATCGAGCGCATAGCTCAGTTCGATCAGGTCACTCATGGGGCTTTCTCCAGACAGTTAAGCCGCAGGCGCCTCCAGGCAGGTAAGTGGCAGGCGACTTCAGGTGGGTCGCGGCGATCAGACGGCATCGGTGCCGCGTTCGCCGGTGCGGATGCGGATCACCTCCTCGAGGGCGGTGACGAACACCTTGCCGTCGCCGATCTTGCCGCTGCCGGCGGCGGTACAGATGGCGTCGAGCACGTCCTCCAGACGCTCGTCTTCCACGGCGATCTCGAGCTTCACCTTGGGCAGGAAGTCGACAACATACTCGGCGCCGCGATAGAGCTCGGTATGCCCCTTCTGGCGTCCGAAGCCCTTGACCTCGGTAACGGTAATGCCCTGCACGCCGTTGTCGGCGAGTGCTTCGCGGACGTCGTCCAGCTTGAAGGGCTTGATGATCGCGCTGATCAGCTTCATGGCCTGTCTCCTCGTTGGCGATGAGAGGCGACCCGATGGGGTGGCTGATCAGCACCATGCGCATGGCATGCCAGCGAACATTTAATCCATTCAATATCAATAGATTGTGTTACCGCTCTCGACCGCGAGCGGCACCTTGTCAGGCCGTCTAACAGGCCCATGCTCTGTGATGGTGCCGAGGCTCATGCCATATGCCCTGCAAGAGGGCATGCGTCCCGGAGGTGCCACGCGTATCCTGTAGGCCATCATTCCCAATCAGGAGAATCACCATGGTGACCCACGACAGAATCGGCCGGCTGGCCCAGCAGATCGGCGAGCGTCTGCAGGGGGCTTCCCAGGCGCCCGAAGAGGTGCAGAAAGGTGTCCAGCAGGTGGTGAGGGGCGCCTTCGACCGTCTGGAGCTGGTCTCACGCGAGGACTTCGACATCCTGATGGACGTGCTGCAGCGCACCCGAGCCAGGGTCGAGTCGCTGGAGCAGCAGGTGGCGGCCCTGGAGGCACTGGTGGAGGCCCAGGCCGGCGGTGATACCGTCTCCCGTGATGCCGGTGCCGCCGACAAGCCCCAGCCCACTGCTACGGACAAGGCGTCGACCCCTCCTGAAGAAGGCGCCGGCGAAGCGGGACGCTGAGACGCGCGTTCCCTCGCTGGCCCTCGCTGGCTAGGCTAGCCTGAAGGCATTCCATTCGCGAGGGAGCGCCCATGACGCTGGCGATCGTGCACACCCGGGCCGGCCTCGGTCTTGAGGCACCCGAGGTGCAGGTGGAAGTGCACCTCTCCAACGGCCTGCCCAGCATGACGCTGGTCGGCCTGCCGGAGACGGCGGTGAAGGAGAGCCGGGAGCGGGTGCGCAGCGCCCTGGTCAATGCCGGCTTCGAATACCCGCTGCGGCGTATCACCCTCAACCTGGCTCCCGCCGACCTGCCCAAGGAGGGTGGTCGCTTCGATCTGCCCATCGCCCTGGGGCTGCTGCTCGCCTCGGGACAGCTGCCTCCCGCCTGTCTGGAGAACACCGAGAGCGTCGGCGAGCTGGCGCTGGACGGTGCACTTCGCCGTGTGGAGGGGGTGTTGCCGCTGGCCCTGGCGGCGCGTCGTGCGGGGCGGAGGCTGATCGTGCCATGGGCCAATGCCGATGAGGCGGCGCTGGCCGGTGAGCTTGAGGTACTGCCCGCCGATCATCTGCTCGAGGTGGTGGCCCACCTGCTGGGCCAGACTCCGATCACGCCCCATCGCTTGATGCGCCCGCCCGAGGCGACACGGCCGCTGCCCGACCTGGCCGAGGTACGCGGACAGTTTCAGGCCCGCCGCGCCCTGGAGGTGGCCGCCGCCGGCGGCCACAACCTGCTCTTCGCCGGCCCGCCCGGAACCGGCAAGACCATGCTGGCCAGTCGCCTGCCGGGCATCCTGCCGCCGCTGACCGACGAGGAGGCGCTGGAGGTGGCGGCGGTACGCTCGGTCAGCGGGCTGCCGCTGCGCGCCGAGTGGGGCCGTCGGCCCTTCCGCTCGCCGCATCATACCGCCAGCGCCGTGGCGCTGGTGGGCGGCGGTACGAGGCCGCGCCCCGGCGAGATCTCCCTGGCCCACCACGGCGTGCTGTTCCTCGATGAGCTACCGGAGTTTCCGCGTCATGTGCTGGAGGTGATGCGCGAACCCATGGAGTCGGGGCGTATCCATATCGCTCGGGCCAGCCACGAGCGCCGCTATCCGGCGCGCTTCCAGCTGGTGGCGGCGATGAATCCCTGCCCCTGTGGTCACCTGGGCGATCCGCGCCAGGCCTGTCACTGCACGGCGGCACAGATCCAGCGCTACCAGTCGCGCCTCTCGGGTCCACTGCTCGATCGTATCGACCTACAGGTGGAGGTGCCGGCGCTGCCGCCGGAGCAGTTGACCGCCAACCAGGCCGGCGAGGACTCCGCGACGGTCCGCCGGCGGGTGCTGGCCGCGCGCGAATGCCAGCTGGCGCGGGGTGCGCTCAATGCTCATCTGGCCGGGCGTGAACTGGAGGCGGCCTGTGGCCTCTCGGCGGCCGATCGCGCCTGGCTGGCCGAGGTGCTGGAACGGCTACGGCTCTCGGCGCGGGCCTACCATCGTGTGTTGCGGGTGGCCCTGACCCTGGCCGACCTGGCGGGGGCGTCAGCGCCGGAGCGTGAGCAGCTGATCGAGGCTGTGGGGTATCGCCAGCTCGATCGACTGCTGAAGGGGTGAGTTATAGCGCCGTGGCGTCCAGGGCCCCCTGGAGGCTGGCTTGCCAGCGAGCCGCTTCCTCGCCGGGGCGGCGCAGTGTCAGCTTCAGGCGGTAGGGCAGAAGTTCTCGATCGGAGAGGGTGAGGCGTGGGCCGTCCGCCTCGAGGTGGCTCTCCAGCTGCCACTGATTGTCGCCGCCCTCGCTCAGGCCATCGCCCCAGTCGAGCACCTGAGGACCGTCGCTGACCGCCAGCAGGGCGCGAACCAGGCTCTCCTGGAAGCGCTCGTCCTCGATGCCGAGGCTGGCGTCGACTTCGGAGGGGGAGAGCAGCAGCACCTGGTCGCTCGGAGGGCGAGGGAGTTCCGGCGCGGCCATTACCCGCGTCGCGGCGCGCTCGCCAAGGTTGAACAGCGCCTGACGAATGCCGCTGTCGGGTCGCTCCGGGGCGCCGGCGCAGCCGGTGAGCAGCGCCAGCAGTGCCAGCAGGGTCAGGCGTGAGGAGGTGTTCATGGTGGCGTGTTCTCCGCTGCGGGGCTGGGGGCCAGGGCGTCGATGAAGCGGTCCAGGGTGTCGAAGAGCGCCTGGCGGATGGGCTCCGCCTCATTGACCAGGTGGTGGCGTGCCTCGGGGTGTAGATGGACCTCGGCATTGGGGAATTTCTCCTTGAGCACCTCCAGGTTCCATACCCAGTCCACGGTCAGGTCCTGCTCTCCCTGCAGGATCAGGGTCGGCACCGGGGTGGGGGGCAGTGCCAGCAGGCGAGGCATCCAGCGACGCATGGCGCTGACCCAGTCCACCGCCAGTCGGTCGGCCTGCAACGGATCCTGCTCACGAAGGAAGGTCGCGAATTCGGCATCGGTGGAGTTGTCGCGGAACTTGCGAGGAATGGAGCGGACGAAGGGGCCCACCAGCAGGTGAATCCAGCTCGACTGCCGCCAGCCCCAGGGCCGCACCAGGGGGGCCAGCAGGGCCAGACCGGCCCAGTGGCTGTCCGTGCCGCGGGTCAGCGCATCGGTGGCGAGTATCGCCGCCCCGGTGCTCTGGCCGATGCCCAGCCAGGGGTGAGGCGCCAGCCCTTCACGCTGCAGATGGTCCTGGAGAGCGTTCAGGCAATTGCCATAGTCGTCGAAGTCCTCGATGGAGGCGCGTCGGCCACTGGAGAGTCCGTGGCCAGGCAGATCCCACAGCACCACTCGCCAGCCTCGCTCGAGCAGTCTCTCCAGCAGGTGGCGATAGAGCCCCAGGTGGTCGAAGTAGCCGTGAACCACGAAGACCGTGCCGATAGGCTCGGCGGGACTCCATAGCGAGGCCCATAGCCGGAAGCCACCGGCGTTCAGGAAACCGAGATGCAACCCCACATGCTTGGCGAGTAGCGGTGCCAGGCCGTAGTGGCCCAGATAGCGCTCCAGGTGGTCACCGCCGGGCAGCTCGACTGCAGGGTCGACCTTGCGGAAGGGGCCTAGCGCCTGCAGAGGGGTAAAGTCACTCATCGCATTCTCCGTGGTGTTCCACCATGCTAGCGTCAAGCGTGAGGTGTCACCATGCGTGCCGAGTAGGTGGTCCTTGCAGCATTATCTTTTGGTCGAGTCTCTATGGCGGCGATGATGCCTCAGCTTTACATATGGAAGCGTTTTCCACAAAATTGTAGTTACGCAGTCACCCAACCCTGTTGATGGCAGCGCGGTGTGCACCCGCCGTCTGCCCAGTGTGAGGAGATTCACCATGACCCAGCGCGTCACACGCCACCGCCTTCAGGTGGCCGCCGAACTGGACCGCTTTATCAACGAGCAGGCGCTTCCTGGCACCGGCGTCGATGCCGAGGCATTCTGGGCCGGCGTCGATGCCCTCTTTCATGATCTGACCCCGAAGAACCGTGAACTGCTCGCCGAGCGTGACCGTCTTCAGGAGAAGCTGGACGCCTGGCATCGTGAGAACCCCGGTCCGGTCCGTGATATGGCCGCCTATCGCGGTTTCCTTGAGGAGATCGGCTACCTGGTGCCGTCTCCGGCTCAGGTTGAAGTGAATACTGCCAACGTCGATCGCGAAGTCGCCGTTCAGGCAGGTCCGCAACTGGTGGTGCCGGTCGACAATACACGCTATGCGCTGAACGCTGCCAACGCCCGCTGGGGGAGTCTCTATGACGCCCTCTATGGTACCGACGCCATCTCCGAGGAGGATGGTGCCGAGAAGGGAAGCAGCTTCAATCCCAAGCGTGGCGAGAAGGTCATCGCCTACGCCCGAGGTGTGCTCGACCGTGCCGCGCCGCTGGCGACCGGCTCTCATCGCGACGCCACTCGGTATGCCCTGCGTGATGGCCATCTGGTGGTCACCCTGGAGGGAGGCCGCGAGACCGGGCTCAAGGACGCCGGCAAGCTGGTGGGCTTCAACGGCCCGGCGGAGAGCCCCGAGGCGATCCTGCTGAGCAATCACGGCCTGCATCTGGAGATCCAGATCGACCCGACCCACCCGATCGGCAAGACCGACCCGGCCGGCGTCAAGGACGTGATGGTCGAGGCTGCCCTGACCGCGATCATGGACTGTGAAGACTCCGTGGCGGCCGTGGATGCCGAGGACAAGGTCAGCGTCTACTCCAGCTGGCTGGGCCTGATGAAGGGCGATCTGCAGCAGGAGATGGAGAAGGGCGGCAAGACCTTTACCCGTCGCCTCAATGCCGACCGCACCTGGCAGAATACCGACGGTGACAGCATCACCCTGCCGGGTCGCTCGCTGATGTTCGTGCGCAACGTCGGCCATCTGATGACGACCCCCGCGGTACTCGACGCCGAAGGCAACGAGCTGCCTGAAGGCATCCTCGATGGCATCGTCACCAGCCTGGCGGCCCTGCACGATCTCAAGAAGGGCGAGGGCGACCTGCGCAACTCGCGTGAGGGCTCGGTCTATATCGTCAAGCCCAAGATGCATGGCCCCAGGGAAGTGGCGTTCTCCAACGAGCTGTTCGGCCGTATCGAGGACCTGCTGGGCATGGAGCGCGATACCCTCAAGATGGGCATCATGGACGAGGAGCGCCGCACATCGGTCAACCTCAAGGCCTGTATTGCCGAGGCGTCCTCCCGTGTCGTGTTCATCAATACCGGCTTCCTCGACCGCACCGGCGACGAGATGCACACCGCCATGGAAGCGGGCCCGATGATCCGCAAGGGTGACATGAAGGGCGCCGCCTGGATCCAGGCCTACGAGAAGAACAACGTTCAGGTGGGTCTGGCCTGTGGCCTGCGTGGCCGTGCCCAGATCGGCAAGGGCATGTGGGCGATGCCTGACCTGATGGCCGCCATGCTCGAACAGAAGATCGGTCACCCCAAGGCGGGTGCCAACACCGCCTGGGTACCGTCGCCCACCGCTGCGGCACTGCACGCCCTGCACTACCACCAGGTGGACGTCAGCGCGATTCAGCGCGAGATGGAAGCGCAGGGCGAGGCCGACTGTCTCGATGATCTGCTCACCGTGCCGGTCGCCGAAAACACCGACTGGAGCGATGAGGAGCTGCAGCAGGAGCTCGACAACAACTGCCAGGGCATCCTCGGTTACGTGGTGCGCTGGGTCGAGCACGGTGTGGGCTGCTCCAAGGTGCCGGACATCCACGATGTGGGCTTGATGGAGGACCGTGCCACGCTGCGCATCTCCAGCCAGCACATCGCCAACTGGCTGCACCATGGTGTGGTCGACGCCGCCCGCGTTGAGGAGACCCTAAAGCGCATGGCCAAGGTGGTCGACGAGCAGAATGCCGGTGACCCGGACTACACGCCGATGAGCGCGGACTTCGAGGGCTCCAGCGCCTTCCAGGCCGCCAGCGATCTGGTCTTCAAGGGCCGCGTACAGCCCTCCGGCTACACCGAGCCGCTGCTGCACCACTGGCGCGCCGTGCACAAGGCGAAGTAAGCAATCGGGACCTTGGCGTCTTCGGTCGAGGTTTCGATCGAGCGCCCCCGCGGTCATCATACCGCGGGGGCGCTTTCGTTGATGAGTGTAGGGGGTGGCACTGTCGGCGTCGCGGCCAGTCGGCTAAGGTGGTGCCTGATGCACTCACCATCGTCACTCGCTACCGCAGGGAGGCCCCACCATGCCCGTGATGACAGCCGCCGCCATCGAAGACTTCCTCGACGAGGTTTTTCCCCAGCGAATCGGCACCATCGAGGCCGTCGATCATATGAAGGCCACCATGAGCCTGGCCATCGATGACGAGCATCTGCGTCCCGGTGCCAGCGTCTCCGGCCCTACCCTGATGGGCCTGGCCGACGTCTGCCTCTATGTGGCGATCCTCGCCGAGATCGGCCCCGAGCCCATGGCGGTGACCAGCGATCTGCATTGTCGCTTCCTGCGCCGCCCACGGGGCGATCGCGATATCATCGCCACCGCTCGCCTCCTCAAGCTGGGTCGTCGCCTGGCGGTGGGCGAGGTTCAGCTCTTCTCCGCCGGCCAGGAGGAGCCGGTGGCCCTGGTCACCGCCACCTATGCCCTGCCGGATCGTGACTGATGGGCCTCAGCCACGGGGCGGTGCGCGCAGAATCGCGGCCGCCAATGCCAGCCAACCACCGATCATCAGGGTGCCCCCGATCGGCGTGATGATCCCCAGCCGTGTCACACCGCTGAGTGCCATGGCGTAGAGCGAGCCGGAGAAGAGCGCGATGCCGGCCGCCCATAGCCCCATGGCCAGCCGTTGTCCGGGCAGGCGAGCGCTGCTGCGCCAGGCAAGCACCGCCAGCAGTGCCAGGGTATGCCACGCCTGGTAGCGCACCCCGGTCTCGAAGGCCGCCGCCAGTCGTGGGGTCAGCTGCCCCTCCAGGGCGTGGGCGGCGAAGGCGCCGGCGATCACCACCAGGGCGCCGGAGAGCGCCGCGGTCAGCCACCATCTCCTGTCCTGCATGGGGAGTCCTCATTATCCATATAGAATCGGTCGCTACCGTACCCCGGACGAGAGTTAGCCGCTACAATACGCGCCCCCGATTTATCCAAGCCCAGAAAATCCGCCCAGAAGATTCCGTTCAGAGAGCAGCCCCGCGCCATGACCGACCCCCACCATGATGACAAGACGACCGGCCCGGAGGGAGCGGATGCCCCGCTGCATCGCCGCGGCATCAAGAGCTATGTCCTGCGCGCCGGGCGCATGACCCAGGCCCAGACCCGCGGGCTCGAGGAAGTATGGCCGCGACTCGGCCTGACCCTGGCCGACGGCCGCCAGGACCTCGATGTCCTGTTCGGCCGCGAAGCCCCTCGTGTGGTGGAGATCGGCTTCGGCATGGGGGCCTCGCTGGTGGAGCAGGCCGAGACTCATCCCGATACCGACTTCATCGGTATCGAGGTGCATGCGCCGGGTGTTGGCAAGCTGCTCGACGAGGTCGACAAGCGTGGCCTCACCAACCTGCGTGTCTACCGTGAGGATGCCCTGGCGGTGCTGGAGCAGTGCCTTCCCGAGGCGAGCCTGGATACCGTGCAGCTGTTCTTCCCGGATCCCTGGCCCAAGAAGAAGCACCACAAGCGGCGCATCGTTCAGCCCGCCTTTGTCGAACTGGTACGTACGCGGCTGAAGGCCGGTGGTACCTTCCACCTCGCCACCGACTGGGAAGCCTATGCCGAGTGGATGGCCGAAGTGATGGATGCCGCCGATGGCTTCGCCAATACCGCCGATGCCGATATCTCACCCTATGTGCCACGTCCGGCGTTTCGACCGCTGACCAAGTTCGAGGCCCGCGGCGAGAAACTGGGCCACGGGGTCTGGGATCTTATCTATCGTCGAGTTGGATGAAGCTGACGCTACTTCGCGGGGCCAGGCTGTCAAATGAAAATAGGTCATGATGCACCCCAGGTTTCACCAGATATGGGGCTTGCTGACCGGATATGGACTATATATGGTAGTCTGGCCGCGGGTAAGGATGAGGCCTGCCACCGACATGATGCATGTCAGTGCAGCCCCGGGAGCAGCGGCCTAGGATGAACGGTTCGGCGGCCTGGGGGCCTGTCGGATTTGACCGATCGCAACGAGAGATTCGGATTTCGGAGTAGATCAGCGTCAAGTCCGGCAGGCTCTTGGTCGCATGGTTCCCCTTCAGGAGAGTTGTCATGTCTCTGTCGTTGCTGTCTTTACCGTTACAGGCCCTGCCGCATCCTCTCGCACCCGCCCAACTGATTCGCGCCATCGATCCGCGCGTGCCGGTTGGTATCAAGCGCCGTCTGGTGGAGCCGCTGCTCAATCGCACCTTCGCCGAGCCTCTGGCCGAGGGGGAGTTCGACGCCCTGGAGGGGCGCCGTATCACCCTGGCCATCGAGGACATCGGCATGTCGTTGACGCTCACTCAGGAGAGCGAGCGCCTGCTGGTGTGCCATGAGCCCGGCGAGGCCACCATTCGCGGGGGCTGGCGGGAGTTCCTCTGCCTGGCGACCCGGCGAGAGGATCCCGACGCGCTGTTCTTCCAGCGCCGGCTGCTGATCGAGGGCGACACCGAACTGGGCCTAATGGTCAAGAACCTGCTCGACGGACGCGAGGAGGGCTTGGCCCAGGGGCCCTTCGGCGAACTGCTGGTCCGCCTGGAGCGACTGGCAAGACGCACGAGCTGACATTTTTCGATTAACGTATTTCTTCCGGAGCCATCCGAATGAGCACTTCCACCAAGGCAGTGAAGTCATCCAACGAGGTGCCCCTGCAGGGGCCGTCCCGTGATATCTGGGACTCCAAGTATCGCCTCAAGGACCGTCACGGTAAGCCCGTGGACCAGGACGTGGCCGCCACCTGGGACCGCGTGGCCCGGGCACTCGCCGCGGTGGAAGGCAAACAGGCCGATGCCTGGCTGCCGAAGTTTCGCTGGGCGCTGGAGAATGGCGCCATCCCTGCCGGCCGCATCATGTCCAACGCCGGTGCCGAGGCCTACAAGCCGGCGGTAAGCCTGATCAACTGCACGGTATCGCGCACCATCCGCGACTCCATGCACGATATCCTCGGCTCGGTAGTGGATGCCGGCATGACCCTCAAGGCGGGCTGCGGCATCGGCTATGACTTCTCCACCCTGCGTCACAAGGGCGCCTTCGTGTTTGGCGCCGGAGCGGGCACCAACGGTCCCCTGGCGTTCATGGATATCTACGACAAGATGTGCTTCACGGTGGCCTCCGCCGGCGGTCGCCGCGGTGCCCAGATGGGCACCTTCGATGTCGGCCATCCCGATGTGCGCCAGTTCATCGAGGCCAAGCGCGAGGCGGGCCGCCTGCGTCAGTTCAACCTCAGCCTGCTGATCACCGATGAGTTCATGGAAGCGGTGAAGAACGACAGCGACTGGCCGTTGGCCTTCCCGCTGCATGCCGGCGAGAAGGATGACGTCGACGAGAGCGAGCTGATCTACCGGGACTGGCCGGTGGTGGAAGAGGGCTATACCGTCGATGCCGAGGGTCGTGTGGCCTGCCGTATCGTCGAGGTGATCAAGGCTCGCGAGCTGTGGGACACCATCATGAGCTCCACCTACGACTACGCCGAGCCGGGCTTCATCCTGATCGACCAGGTCAATCGCATGAACAACAACTGGTTCTGCGAGGAGATCCGCGCCACCAATCCCTGCGGTGAGCAGCCGCTGCCGCCGGAGGGCGCCTGCCTGCTGGGCTCGGTCAACCTGACCCGCTTCGTCATCGACCCCTTCGGCAAGAAGCCGCGCTTCGACTGGGCACGCTACCGCGAGGTGGTGGCGATCTTTACCCGCATGCTGGACAACGTGGTGGAGATCAGTGGGCTGCCGCTCGAGGGGCAGCGCCGCGAGATCGAGGCCAAGCGTCGTCACGGCATGGGCTTTCTGGGCCTGGGCTCCACCCTGACCATGCTCAAGATCCCCTATGGTTCACCGGAGTCGCTGGCGTTCACCGAGGAGGTGAGCCGCAACCTGGCCATCGAGGGCTGGAAGCAGGCACTCGAGCTCTCCCGCGAGAAGGGCATGGCACCCGCGCTCGCCGAGGATTACGAGATCACGCCGAAGATGTTGCGTGAGCGCCCCGAGCTCAAGAAGGACGGCTACGAGGTCGGCGACAAGGTCCCCGGTCGCATCCTGCATGCGCGCTACAGCCGCTACATGCAGAAGGTCGCCGAAGTGGAACCGGAACTGGTTGGCCAGCTGGCCGAGCACGGTGCACGCTTCACCCACCACAGCTCCATCGCACCGACCGGCACCATCTCGCTGTCGCTTGGCAACAATGCCTCCAACGGCATCGAGCCGTCGTTCTCGCACCGCTACTTCCGTAACGTCATCCAGGCGGGCAAGAAGACCAAGGAGCAGGTCGAGGTTGTTTCCTTCGAGCTGGCGGCCTATCGTCACTTTATTGCCGCCGATGCCGTGGAGAGTGACCTGCCGGACTACTTCATCACCGCCGATGCCGTCTCGCCGAAGCAGCACGTCGCGGTGCAGGCCGCCGCCCAGGCGTGGGTCGATTCGGCGATCTCCAAGACGGTGAACGTGCCTACCGAGTTCCCCTTCGAGGAGTTCAAGGATCTCTACCTCGACGCCTACGCCAGCAAGCTGAAGGGCTGCACCACCTTCCGCTTCAACCCGGAAGCCTTCCAGGGCGTGCTGGTGCGCGAGGACGACCTCAAGAACACCACCTATGTGTTCGAGCTGGAGAACGGCGAGAGCGTCGAGCTGGCGGGTGACGAGAAGGTCATCTATGACGGTGAGGAGCACAATGCGGCCAACCTCTATGACGCACTGAAGGAAGGCACCTATGGCAAGTGGTAAGCCGAGCCTTTCAGCTGTCGCGTGCCAACTGACAATTTATCGGAGGAGCCCCTGATGGCCGTCGAGATCAATTCCAAGATCGTTTCCTACAGCGTCAAGAAGGCGGTGGAAGAGCCGCCGCTGGCCGAGGAGAACCCGCTCACGGTCCGCATTCCCTCGCGTCCCGAGGGGACCCTGGAGGCCGTGTCGGAGAAGATCTCCTATGTCGGCGCCGAAGGCCGCAAGAAGGTCTACCTGCTGGTGTCGTTCATGCCCGTCGAGGGCGTGCTCAACGGCAAGCGCGTGGTGATCGAGCGTCCGGTGGAGTTCTTCTTCCCCTCCGGCCAGCTCTCCAGCGAGCACCAGTGGATCACCGCTACCATGCGTAGCCTGTCGCTGGCGGCCCGTGGCGGTTATGTCACCCAGGCGGTGGCCGACCTGCGCAAGGTGGCCTGGGACAAGGGCCTGGTGCGCTGCGGCATGAACCGCTGGGGCAAGCCGATGTTCCATGACTCCGAGGTCGCGGCCATCGCCTGGTCGATCCAGCAGATCCTCTATCGGCGTGGTTTCCTCGATCAGGACGGCAATCAGGTTCCGGTGGAGGAGCTGGTGACGCGCTACGCCCAGCGTCAGGCCAGCGGCCACCTCTGGGTGCCGCCTACCGCGGAGGAGATCGAACAGGCCGAACGCAAGACCCAGGAGGCCGCCAAGAGCCAGGAGTCCGGCAAGGCCAAGGGCGACGGCCCCACCGTGGTTGGCCACTGCCCCGAGTGCAATGGTGAGCTGGTGATGATGGATGGCTGCCCCACCTGTTACTCCGGTTGTGGTTGGTCCAAGTGCGGATAACAGCAGTGTAGGCAGGCTGACCGCCAGCCTCGCCCCCAAACGCACCACCCCGGGTCACGAGAGTGACCCGGGGTGGTGCGTTTGGGGGCGTCAGCCGCGTAGCTCGAGATGATCGAAGTGGCGCTTCAGCCGGCGTGCCAGACTCTCCAGCGCCTCGCGGGGCGGGGCATCCTCCACCGCACGGCGATAGGCCGGATCCAGGCAGCGCTCCAGGCGGGCGAGCTGGATGGCGTAGCGACGCACCCCGCAGTCGGCCAGGGTCATGGCCAGCTGCTCGAGGGCATCGAGGCTGAAGTCGCGCCAGTGCAGCGTGGTCCGGCACTCGAAGGGCACCCCGGCCTCCAGCAGCAGCGACAGGCTGAGCGCGTGCCGGCGCCAGATACCCGCTCGACCTGCGATGCGGTCGAAGTCGGCGCCGCGCCCCTTGGTATCCAGGGCCACCCAGTCGAGATGCGGCAGCAGCCGTTCCAGGCGCTCGGGGTAGGCGCCGGCGGTGTGCAGCCCCACCGCCAGCCCCAGTGCCCGGCAGGCCTCGGCGGCGGCGGGCAGGTCCGGGTGCAGGGTGGGCTCGCCGCCGCTGAATACCACGGCATCGAGATCGCCGACTCGGGCGGCCAGCAGCCCCTCGATGGCCTCCCACTCCCCCGCGGCGGCTCGTCGTGCCGGCCCCATGCTGCTCGCCGTCTCGCAGTAACCACACTGCAGGGGACACCCCTGCAGGTAGACCACCGCCGTCCGGCGCCCCGGGAAGGCGTGGTCATCGCGTGCCTCGAAGCCCGCGATGGGTAGCCGGACGGGGGCCTGCGGGACGGGCGCCAGGGGGATCCGCATGGCACCTACCCGAGACCGGCGGTCCGGCTGTGATCCATGCCGGGGCGGGCGTGCCAGTAGCCGTCGCAGACCTCGGCGTCGACCAGGCTGAGCGGGTCGGGCGAGGGCAGCTCGCCCCGGCGGGCCGCATCGAAGGCCGTGACCACGTCCGCCATGCCCTCCGGACGCGGGCTCAGGCGTGCCACGCCGACGCCCATCTCGACCATGCCCGACACCTCATGACGCAGGTCCTGGCAGGCCCCGGAGAGGGTCTGGATGCCGTTGAGGGTAAACACCTGATGGGACGCCTCTTGAGTGCGCAGTGCCAGCCCCTCGGGGTGTTTCTGGCAGACGAACTGGCAGCGGTCCTTGGGCTTCTGGTAGCGCCGCGCCGTGAAGCAGCGTGACGACCAGGCCAGCGGCAGATGGCCGTAGGCGAACACCTCGCAGGGGGCGTCGAGGCCCTGCTGACGGCAGTCGTCGAGCAGCCGGGTCAGGTCGTCCCGGGACATCTCCACCGGCGCCTGCCAGCGCTGCATGCCGGCGCGGGAGAGAACCGCCAGGGTCGCGGGATTGTAGAGGTTGAGGGCGGCGCCGGCCACGAAGGGCCGCTTCGCCGCCGACAGGCGTTGCAGGGCGCTCTGGTCATTGGCCTCGACCAGGAACTCGCCGTTGTCGCACAGCTTGCGCAGGTCGCGCAGGTCGGCCTCGGACTCGATCAGGGTCTGGCTCGAGAGCACCACCTGCTTGCCGCTCTGGGTGAGCTCGCGGCCTATTCCTAGCCAGTCGTCGAGCTTCATGTCGCGGCGCCGAGAGCAGACCGACTCACCGAGATGAATGATCTCCACCGGCCAGTCGGCGGCCTCACGATAGAAGTCGGCATAGTGCTCGCGGGTCCAGTAGAAGAGCACCGGGCCGAGCGACAGCTGAAGCGTGGGGGTAGCGGGCATGGGGCTCTCCTATTTCCAGCGGCGCTCGTAGGCGCCCAGGGTGGTCGTGCTGCCTTCCGAGACCTCGCCCAGGCCGGTCATCCAGGCGGGCTCGGTGTGGAAGCGTCCCGGGGCTCGTGCCAGGCGGTCCAGGGCCTGGCGCCAGATGCCGGCGACCTTCGAGACATAGGCCGGGCTGCGCTGGCGCCCCTCGATCTTCACCGCGGTGATACCGAGCTCCGCAAGCTCCGGCAGCAGCTCCAGGGTGTTGAGGCTGGTGGGCTCCTCGATGGCGTGATAGGTCTCGCCGCCCACCTCGAAGCGCCCCTTGCACAGGGTGGGGTAGCCGGCGTTCTCGCCCTCGCCGTAGCGGTCGATCAGCACGCCGTTCAGGCGCGACTCGAGGCCCTCCGGGGTCTCCTCCCAGCGCACATGGGCCGCCGGGGAGCAGACGCCACGGGTGTTGGGCGATTCGCCGGTCAGGTAGGAGGAGAGATAGCAGCGCCCCTCGGCCATGATGCACAGGCTGCCGAAGGCGAATACCTCGAGCTCCACCGGGCTCTGCTTCGCCAGGTCGCGTACCTGGGTCATGGAGAGCACCCGGGGCAGCACGGCGCGCTTGATGCCGAACTGGTCGTGGTAGAAGCGCAGCGCCTCATGGCTGGTGGCCGAGCCCTGCACCGAGAGGTGGCGGGCGAGATTCGGGTGGCGGCGGGCGGCATAGTCGAGCAGCCCCATGTCGGCCATGATCAGGGCGTCGACGCCGAGATCCGCGGCTTGGTCCACGGCACGGGTCCACATCGCCCAGCCGTCCGGCTGCGGATAGGTATTGATGGCGCAGAAGACCCGCTTGCCGCGGGCGTGGGCGTAGTCGATGCCCTCCCTGGCACGCTTGTCGGTGAAGTTGAGGCCGGCGAACTGGCGGGCGTTGGTGGTGTTCTGAAAGCCGAAATAGACGGCATCGGCCCCTTCATCCACGGCGCGCTTGAGGGCGGGCAGGTTGCCGGCGGGGCAGACGAGCTCCATGGTGAGCCTCCTGTGGTGGGAATTCCGACCATGCTAGTCGACTATCCCGCGCGGCCTTTTGACTCGGATCATAAGGAGGCGTAGTCGGGTCTGGCGTCGCAGAGCGGGCAGAAGTCGGCCTGCTCGCCGTGCCCCAGGCGCAGGCCGGTGTGATGGTCGGCAATCTGGCGGTAGAGCCGCTGGAAGCCGGTGCTGCCCTCTGCTGGGCTTGCCAGGGAGAGGTGGGGTACCAGGCTGTCGAGCTCAGCGGCAGGGATGCAGCGCTCGATCAGCGGATAGACGTGCCGCTCCTCGCTGTAGAGGTGGTGGCGGTAGAGCTCGCTGAAGGCGAGGGCGAGGTTGAGTCGGTTGAGATCGAGCTCGGCCTGAGGGGCATCGCTGGCCTGGCGATGGAAGGTCGTCTCGAGCTCCTTGCCGTTACGGGAGATCCGCCGGTGCTCCTCGGTAAGCACGGCAAGCAGCTCGGCGCTCTGCGCATCGCAGCCGGCCAGGCGCGCGAAGAGGGCATCCTCGACCGGATGGTGCCACTCCTCGGGCTGATGGGTCAGGTAGTGGCAGAGCCCGGCCAACAGGCGGTAGTCGGGGATCTCGTCGCAGGTGGCAATATGCAGCTGGCGGTCAAGGATGCACAGCAGTGCCGCATAGCGCCGATGGTCGGCATGCAGGCGTTCCAAAATGATGGCTTTCATGGTGGCCTCCCGGGTGCGTCGCCGATGCTGACGGCGACGCACCATCGCGTGTGCGGCCGGTCTAGCCGGCCCGTTCGAAGAGCAGGTTGTTCTCCAGGTGGATGTGCTGCATCAGGTCGTCGCGGAACTCCCGAAGACCGGTGTAGAGGGCGCGCCAGGTGGTACAGGCCCCCCGGGGTGGGGTGATGTCGTCGGTCAGCGCGGCCAGCTGTTCCAGGTGCTCGCCGTGGTCATCGTGCTCATGACGCATCACCGCGATAGGGCCCTGGGCCTGGGCGGCCATGCCTCGGCGCAGCATCGGGAAGAGGATCTGTTCCTCCTTCTGCATATGGCTCTCCATCTCCTGGTGGAGGGTGGTGAGCAGGTCGGCCAGGCCGTTGGGGCAGGTGTCTCGCTCGCCATGGACCTGTTCGACGCGACGGGCCATGCGCACAAGCTCGGGCAGCTGCTGGCGATGGACATCGTGGTAGCGGGTCAGGATATGCTCGACCAGCTCGTCATTGCTGGCCGACTGCCAGTCGCGTGCGTCGCTTTCGCCGGCGGGCAACGCCTCGAGCTCGCTCACCAGCGTCTCGGGTGCCAGGCCGATACGTTCGGCGGCCTCGCGCAGGCTGATGCGGCCGCCGCAGCAGAAGTCGATATTGTGGTCGCGAAACACCCGCGTGGCGCCGGGCAGGGTCAGGGCGGTGCGGCCGACGGTCTGTTCGATCAGGCTCATGGGAGAAGCTCCTGGGGCAGATGGGAAAGGGTAAAAGGGAAATAGAGCTGATTGGCATTTCTTATCAAGCAAACCTCGTGCCAGATTCCAGAGGCCGCTGCCATGGGGTTGTTGAAGTGGCAGTGGTGAAAAGTACCCGGGTCGATTAGGGTTGTTTAAACCCGTTGAGGTAATTATCACCATGCTTGACGACACCCTGCTGGCCGACCTGGTCGCCGACCTGCCCAGTGCGGTGCGCCTGCAGCGTCTGGTGCGCACCCTGCGCGAGAGCTTTCGATGCGGTGCCGTCTGCCTGCTGCGCCTGGAGGAGGGCTGCCTGGTGCCGCTGGCGCTGGACGGCCTGGTACGAGAGGCCCTGGGACGGCGCTTCGAGGTGGCCCAGCATCCCCGCCTGGCCACCATCCTTGCCAGTCGCGCTACCACCCTCTTTCCCCCCGATGCCAACCTTCCGGACCCCTATGATGGCCTGGTGGAGCAGCAGCCCGGCCAGCCCCTGCATGTCCACGACTGCATGGGCATCAGTCTGCATGTGGAGGGCGAGCCCTGGGGAGCACTGACCCTGGATGCACTGGAGGCGGGGACCTTCGATGCCGCCGACTGTGCCGCCCTGGAGCGCTATGCGCTGCTGATCGAGGCCGCGGTAAGGGTCAGTCGTCTGGAGCGCGATCTGCGCGCCCTGCGCATGGCTCAGCAGGAGAGTGGTCTGCCGCTTGCGGCGCCCGAGGCTCGGGATATCCTCGGTCATAGTGAAGTGCTTCAGCGGCTGCTGCGTGAACTCGATGTCGTGGCGGGAGCGGATCTGTCGGTACTGCTCAGCGGCGAAACCGGAGTCGGCAAGGAGCTCTTTGCCCGTCGCCTGCATCGCCGCTCGGCACGACACGCCGCACCGCTGGTGCAGGTGAACTGTGCGGCGCTGCCCGAGTCACTGGCCGAGAGTGAGCTGTTCGGCCATGTGAAGGGTGCCTTCTCCGGCGCCAGTGCCGAACGTGCCGGCCGCTTCGAGGCGGCCGACGGCGGTACCCTGTTTCTCGACGAAGTGGGCGAGCTGCCGCTGGCGGTACAGGCCAAGCTGCTGCGCGCGATTCAGGAAGGCGAAGTGCAGCGGCTGGGCGAGGATCTGCCGAGGCGTGTCGATGTGCGCATCATCGCCGCCACCAACCGTCAGCTGGCCGAGGCGGTGCGTGCCGGCAGCTTTCGTGCCGACCTCTATCACCGCCTGTCGGTCTATCCGGTGGCCATTCCGCCGCTGCGCGAGCGGGGCAGCGATGTGCTGGTGCTGGCCGGCCACTTTCTGGAGATCAACCGCACTCGGCTCGGGGTGCGCAGCCTGCGCCTCTCCCCGCAGGCGGAGGAGCTGCTGCTGGCCTATGCCTGGCCGGGTAATGTGCGTGAGCTGGAGCATGTGATCAGCCGCGCGTCGATCAAGGCCTTGAGCCACGGGGCACGACGCGACGAGATCATTACCCTGGAGCCGGCCTGGCTCGACCTGCCTATCCCCGAGGGGAGGGGCGATAGCGTGCCGCAAGGATCGGAGAGCCCGGCGCCGATCGTCGCATCGAGCCTGCGCGAACAGGTGGAGATGAGCCAGCGTCGAGCGATTCGTGAGGCCCTGGATGCCTGTGAGGGTCGCTGGGCGGCGGCGGCGCGCCGCCTGGAGCTGGATCCCAGCAACCTGCACAAGCTGGCCAGGCGGCTGGGGATGAAGTAGGTGTTAGCCGTCCGGCGGCGGGTGCCCCTTGCGTATGCGCAGGCTGTTGGCGAGCACGCACAGACTGCTGAGCGTCATCGCCACGGCGGCGATCACCGGGGCGATCCAGCCGGCGACGGCCAGCGGGATAGCCAGGGTGTTGTAACCGATCGCCCAGCCCAGGTTGCCGCGCATCAGGCGGCGCGCACGCCGGGCCAGGCGCAGGGTATCGGGAATGCGCGTCAGGCCATCCGGCAGCGTCACCGCGGCGGCCTGGCTGGCCGTCGTGGTGGCCGCCCCCACGGCGATACCCAGGCGAGCGCCGGCCAGCGCCAGCCCGTCGTTGACGCCGTCACCGATAAAGGCGACGCCCGAACGGCGCTCCAGAGCCGTGACGAAGTCTGACTTCTGCTCGGGTGAGTGGCCCGTCAGTACGCGCTCCGGCGGGATGCCCAGGGTCGCGGCAACTTCCCCGCAGGCCTGGGGAGTATCGCCACTAAGCAGGTAGATGGGGTAGCCGGCGGCCTGAAGGCGTCGCACCGTGGCCGGCGCCTCGGGGCGCAACGTCTCCCGGAACAGCAGACGCCCCAGGTAGCGGCCGTCCCGTGCCAGGTGGAGCACCATGCCGTCGTCTTCACAGGCGGGCACCGCGACGCCGTGCTCGCGCAGCCATTCGTGCCGTCCCGCCAGCGTCAGCGTTGCCCCTCGGTACCAGGCGACGCCAGCACCGGGATGGGTCTCGCGCCGGCCCTGGTCGGCGTCCGGCGATGAGAAGGCACTGGCCTCGAGTCCCTTGGCGATCGGATGGGCGACACCGTGCAGGGCATCGACCGCCAGCTGCCTCAGTGCCTCCGCCGATGTCGCCTCGGTCGGCTCGATCGACGCCAAGGAGGGTGTGCCGGTGGTCAGCGTTCCCGTCTTGTCGAAGACGACGACCTCGGTCGCCGCGGCGGCCTCCAGGGCGGCGGGGTCACGAAACAGGATGCCCAGCGTCACCAGGCGGGCGTGGCCCAGCACCACCACCAGCGGAATCGCCAGGCTAAGCGCACAGGGGCAGGCGATGATCAGCACCGACAGGCCGTTGACGACGAGTTGGTCGAGTGGCTGCCCCTGTGCAATACCCAGCCCTACGGCCAGGGTCGCGGCCGCGAATATCAGCGGCAGCAACCATCGGGCAAGGCGGTCGGCGAGCCGCTGCATGGCACTCTTGCGGCTGAGCAGGGCGCGAACCGAACGCGCGATGGCATCAAGCCGGCGCGCGCCGACCCCGGCGGTCACGCACAGCTCGAGCTCGCCGGTGACCAGGCGACAGCCCGCCTCCAGCCGATCGTTCTGGCCGACGGGACGCGGTGCGGTTTCGCCGCTGAGCGGCGAGAGATCCATCTCGCCGGTGCCGGCCACCACGCGACCGTCCAGCGCCAGCTCCTCGCCGGCCTGCAGACGCAGGCGCTGGCCGACCGTGACTTGGCCAGTCGCCATCGGCCGCCAGGCACCATCTTGCCAGATTCGCACCTCTTCCGGCGTCAAGTTCAGGTAACCACGGATGATCGCCGAGGCGCGCCGACGCACCCCGCTGTCGATCAGGCGTGCCAGCAGCTGGAAGGTGATCAGCATCACCGCGGCATCGAAGTAGACATCCGCAGAGCCGTGCAACAGGTGCCAGATCGAGACCAGACTGGCCGCCATCACCGCCGTGCCGATCAGGGTGTCGAGACCGGGCACGCCAGCCCGCAGGGTGCGCCAGCCGACGCGGTAAAAATGGCTGCCCGAATAGAGAATCACCGGCGTGGCCATCGCTCCCGCGGCAACGGCCAGGGGCCAGGTGACGCCAGGTTCCACCAGGCCCAGGGGAGCGAGATAGATCAGCAGCGACGGCATCATGCTCCACATGCCGAAGAAGACGGCGACCGCCAGTCGCCACTGAAGCGAGCGCCGCAGGGGGTCAACGTCGGCGTCCGCGCCTTCTGCCGCGTTGGGGTCGCGTAGCCGATAGCCGAGCCTGGCCACGACGCGTTGCAGTCGGGCGAAGGAGGTCGAGGAGGCCTCCCAGCGCAGCACGGCGGAGTCGGCGGTGAAGTTGACGACCGCCTCGATCACGCCGGGCTGGCGGCGGAGTCGCGCCTCTACCGCGGCGGCGCAGCCGGCGCAATGCATGCCCTCGACCGCCAGCACCCGCTCGACTTCGGTGGGCGGCGCTGCGTGAACCCCGCCGGCGGCGGTGTTCGGTACGGTGACGTTCACTCTGGCAGGGTGAAGCTATCGCCGAGTGCCTCCACGCTCCAGGCGTCGTGATGGCCGTAGCGCTCCCGGTGCTCCTTCACCAGCGCCGGTTCGATCGCCGCGGCGTCGTTGTCCCAGGCGCCGCGGACATAGCTCAGCACCGCGGCCAGCTCCTCGGCGGAGAGCTTGTCACCGAAGGCCGGCATGTTGCCCTGGTACTCCTCGCCGTCCACCGTGATCGGTCCACTCAGGCCATCGTTGACGATCGCTATCGGCAGGGTGGGGTCGTTCAGCAGCCAGCGGCTGCCGACCAGCGGGGGAAAGGTGCCGGCCACGCCCTGGCCGGTCGGTTGATGGCAGGCGGCACAGTGGGCGGTGAAGAGCTTCTCGCCGTTCACGCCACTGCCGGCCGGTTCCTGCACCACGGCGGTGCGGCTGTCGCCGCCCGTCAGCGGGGCACCGATGTTCCAGGCGTAGTAGCCGACGCCCCACAGCAGGAGCACGCCGATCCACAGCACTACCAGGCGTGGAACCGGACGCTGTCCCTCGCTGGGCTCGGGGTTTTCGCGCCGCTGGGCGCGCTGGGTATCGCGGGAACTCATTGGCCTTCTCCTTGCGCCTGCGCCGTCTCCGCCTGGGGCAGAGTCGAGGCGGGGTAGGTGCGGTCCAGGGCCAGCAGATAGGAGGTCAGCTCCAGCGCCTCGCGGGTCGCCACCACGGTGCCCGACTCGGGACCGTAGGGTCCGGGAATCTTGACCACGCGATCGCCCTCCGCGGGCGTATCGACCACGCGGAACAGGAAGCGATAGGCGGGCATGATGCTGCCTTCGACCACCGCGCGCGGGTTGTAGAGGTGCAGCAGGTGCCAGTCCACGCTGGGCTGGCGCGCCCCGATATTGAACAGGTCGGGCCCGGTACGCATGGTGCCCATCAGGTGGGGTTGGTCGAAGGCGTAGTCGCCGGGCACCGAGGGCCGTCCCCAACCGCGCTCGCCGTCGGCGCTGGAGAAGCCGGGGTCGCGGGGCTGCTGGCTGTGGCAGTAGACGCAGCCGTTGGCGATGTAGAGATCCCGGCCGCGCTGCTGAGCCGTGGTGTAGGGCTCGAGCTGTTCGGGGACGGCCTCGGAAGAGAGCTGCACATAGGGCATGGCCACCAGGGTGAGCATGGCCAGCAGCAGGATGAGTGCCGCCCCGACCATGATCGCTAAGGCACGCTTCATTGCTGGGCCTCCACGCTGCTGTGCTTGTGCTGGCGCTCACCGGCGCGGAACAGCGTCGGCTGGCGCCGGTCCTTGCCGCGACGGGTCAGCATGGCCACGAAGTGTATGGCGAATATCAGATGACCCAGGGCCATCATGGCGCCGCCCAGGGTGCGCGTCTCCAGGTAGGGCAGGGTGAGGCGCACGATCTCCATGAACGGCGTGTCGGCGTCGAGCAGCGCCAGGCCCTGTAGCCAGCCGCCGACGGAGAGCGCCACGACGTAGATCAGGATGCCGATCGAGACCAGCCAGAAGTGCAGGGTGATAAGCGGACGCCAGGGCCACTCCCAGTTCAGCAGGCGGGGCATGATGAAGTAGATGGCGCCGAACAGGATCATGCTGAGGAAGGCGTACATCCCCAGATGGGCGTGACCCACGGTGTAGTGGGTGAAGTGGGTGATGACATTGACGCTACGCAGCGCCTCCATGGAGCCCTGCAGCGACGACACGGTGTACATCAGCGCCCCGATCCAGACGAAGCGCAGGGTGGGCGAGCGCCGCAGCATGCCGAAGTGGCCCCACATGGTGCCGTGGTGGTTGATGGCGACGGTGATCACCGGTATCGACATCATCACGCTGTGCACGATGGAGAGCGTGACCAGCCAGGTCGGCACCGGCCCGCCCACCAGATGATGGATGCCCACCTGGCTGTAGAACAGCGCCAGCGACCAGAAGCCGATCAGCGACAGCTGATAGGAGATGATCGGCCGGCCCAGGATCTTGGGAATCATGTAGTAGGCGATGCCGACCCCGATGGGGGTCACCCAGAGCCCCAGCACGTTATGGGCGAACCACCAGTTGACGGTGGCACCGGAGGCGCCGGGGAAGAGGCCGGGCAGGTTGGCCAGCAGGAAGAGGATGGGAAACCATACCAGGGCGGCCAGCAGGTACCAGCTGGTGACATAGAGGTGCGAGACACGCCGATTGGCGGCCGTCAGCACCAGAGGAATGGCACACAGGCCGCCGCCGATCACGAACAGGATGTCGACCTGCCAGGGGAATTCCAGCCACTCCTCTCCGTCGGAAAGCCCCAGGTTGATCGCCACCAGACCCAGAATCATGCCGAGGTTCCAGAGGCCGGCCCCCGACAAGGCGTATCTGCCGCCCACCAGTGCCGTCTTGAACAGACGTGGAATCAAAAAGATCGCGACCCCCACGCCGGCCATGGACGCCCAGCCGTAGGCAACGGCATTGAGATGCATGGGGCGAACCCGACCGAAGGTGAGCCATTCGCTGTCGGCCAGCAGCTCGGGCCAATGGAACTTCCCGGAGGTCAGCAGGCCGTAGGCGGAGCCTACCAGGAGCCAGAAGACCGCCGAGCCCAGCCAGGCGAGTGCCGCCTGGCGGGATGACTGGTCGGCAACCTCACGAGTCTGGAGCTCCTCGTGGCTGATGTCGGCATCGGCCTGTTCTGACCCTGCGTCGCGGGCGGGGTCCTCGCCGTGCCCCTCCTCGCCCTCGAGGAAGATGGTGCGGGCGGCGAGGCGGCCGTGACCGAACTGATTGGTGGCGATGGACCAGATCAGCAGGAGCAGGCCCACTGCCGACACCACAAACGTGATGATAAGCAGGATAGCAATGGTGGGGGTCATGGAGTGCCTTCGATACTGTCCGGCCCTGCCGCCGCCTTGCATGGGCCGGGCAGGGCTGGTTTTTGTCAGGGGGAGGCGGTGCGGTGCGTCACACCCTCAATCTAGAGCGATCATATATTGATGTATAATGAATAGTTTTCCGATTTTATATCAAAAATATTGATCCAGGAGGGCGTATGGATATCGAGCTTGCCAGGACATTTCTGGGAATCCTGCGCTACGGCAGCTTCAGTGAGGCGGCCGAGTCGCTGCATGTCACGCAGACCACGGTCACCATGCGGATGCGCAAGCTGGAAGAGCGTCTCGGTTGCCGGTTGCTGGAGCGCAATCGCGGTGGAGTGGCGATGACTGCCGATGGCGAGCGCTTTGCCGAGCATGCCGCACGACTGGTGCAGGTATGGGAGGCCGCGCAGCGCGAATTGCCCCTGCCCCAGGGCATTCGGCGAGTGCTCTCACTGGGAGGCGAAACCAGCCTGTGGGACCCGCTGCTGACAGGCTGGCTGAATGCCCTTCGGGAGTCACAGCCTCAACTGGCGGTACGCATCGAGGTGGGTGCCCGCCGCGAGCTTCAGGAGAAGCTCACCCAGGGCATGCTGGATGCGGCTCTGGTGCATCAGGTGGACTACTGGCCCAGCATGCAGGTCGAGCTTCTTCAGGAAGAGAGACTGGTGATGGTGCGCAAGCCGGGAGCCGATGCTACCAGCCCCTATCTTTACGTGGATTGGGGAGAGCTTTTTCGCCGTGAGCATGATGCGGCGCTGCCTCAGTTTGCCAGCCCGGTGATCGAGGTGAACCTGGGCCCGCTGGCCCTGCACTACCTGCTCAGCCATTCAGGGGCGGGCTACTTCCGGCTGGGCGTCGTTCAACCCTACCTCGACCAGGGAGTCCTGGAGCGAGTCCCTGGCATGCCGGAGTTCTCCTATCCCGTCTATCTACTCCATCCGCGCGAGCGCAGGCCGGCGGGACTCGATGACGCTCTCACGCTTCTGTATCGACAAGTGGGCAGGGTGGAATGACGGGCGACCGATGCAGGATGTCGCCAGTCGCCATCGTGATGGCGAAGTATCCCGGAAAGAGCCCGGCCGCGGCGCGGTCGAGCAGCATGGCATTGCGTCTGAGCAGGGCCGGCATCAGCTCCCCGGCTCCGGGTCCAGCGCCTGGTGCAGGTCGGCAAGCAGGTCCTCGACATCCTCCAGGCCGACAGAGAGGCGCAGCATGCCGTCGCTGATGCCGCGTCGTGTGCGCTCCTCGGTCGAGAGATCCGCATGGGAGGTGGTGCAGGGCTGGGTCACCAGGCTCTCGGCACCCCCGAGGCTCGGGGCCAGGGCAAAGAGTGTCAGCCGGTCGGCCACGGCGGTGGCCGCATCGCGCCCGCCTGCTATCTCCAGGGTGACCATGCCGCCGAAGCCACGCATCTGTCGCCTTGCCAGCGAATGCCCGGGGTGTGAGGGCAGGCCGGGATAGAGCACCCGGTCGATGGCGGGATGATCCAGCAGTGCCTCGGCGATGGCCTGGGCGGAAGCCTCATGGCGCTGCATGCGCAGCGGCAGGGTACGCAGGCTTCTCGACAGCAGCGAGGCTATCTGGGGGGAAAGGGCGCTGCCCAGGTTCTGACGCCATCGCCACATCGGCTCGAGCAGTCTGACCGGCCCCATGACGGCACCGGCGGTCAGGTCGCTGTGCCCGCCCAGGTACTTGGTGGCGCTGTGCACCACGATATCGGCGCCCAGCGCCAGCGACTGCTGGTTGATGGGGGTAGCGAAGGTGGCATCCACCGCCACCAGGGCGCCGTGGCGGTGGGCCTGCTCGGCCACCGCCGCGATATCGATCAGTTGCAGCGTCGGATTGGTCGGTGTTTCCAGGTAGACCAGCCCCGTACCCGACGCCAGCAGACGTTCCAGCGTATCGGGGTCATGCCCTTCCGGCATGAAGTGCGTCTCGATGCCCAGTTCGGGAAGCTGCTGCTCGAGCAGGCCCAGGGTGCCGCCATACACCTCGCCCAGGCAGACGATGCCGCGCCGACCATGACTCAGGAACAGGGTGCTGATGGCGGCCATGCCGGATGAGAAGGCCCATGCCGCCTCGGCTCCCTCCAGCGCGGCCAGTGTCTCCTCCAGGGCAAAGAGAGTGGGGTTGAGGCCATAGCGGGAGTAGAGAGGGCCGCGGCGGCGGCCTTCGGTCACCTCCAGCAGCGCGGCGGTGTCCGGATAGGCGAAGGTGGTGGTGTCGTAGATCGGCATGTGCGGGCTGCCGAAGGCATCACGCTGCCGTTGGCCATGGATGGCCCGGGTGGCGGGCCCGAGGTGGGACGAGCGAGTCTGTGGCATCCTGATTCTCCGACGAGTCTTTCCTGAATCTAGCCCTGTTTTCCCATGCTATCCATTTGCTTTCAATAAGTTAGGTTTGTTTTGAAAGGCAGGATCCATGGGATTCAGGGACTTTCCCGGATAAATTGACCGTGGTCAGAGGTGTGACAACGAGGCCTGGCAGAGCGACAGGCGATCGCTTAAGTTAGTAATCGGTTACTATCTTTGGAGGCTCCAACATGCCTCAACGTCAGCACCTCCCCGCCGACGAGCGACGGGAGCGCACCGTGGAAGCGGTGATCGAGCTATGCGGCCATGAGGAGCCCGCCACCCTGACGACCGGGTGCATCGCTCGGCACATGGGCGTGACCCAGGGGGCCCTGTTTCGCCACTTTCCCAACAAGGAGGCGATCTGGGAGGCCGCCGTGGCCTGGATCGCCGAGCGAGTCATGGCACGGGTCGCCGCCGCTGCCGAGGGCATCGAGGACCCCCTGGCGGCCCTCGAGGCAATGTTTCTGGCTCATGTGGCCTTTATCGGTGAGCACCCCGGGGTTCCGCGACTGCTGATGAGTCAGTTGCAGTACCCGCGGCCTACCGCTGCCAGCCGCCTGGTGCGTGGCCTGATGGAACGCTATCGCTCCCGCCTGCTGCACCTGCTCGAGCAGGCCGGGCGGCAGGGTCAGCTGCGCCCCGAGCTCGATCTGGACGCCGCGGCTGGCCAGTTTATCGGCTGCGTCCAGGGGCTGGTGTTGCAGTCGCTGATCGCCGATGACGTGGCCGGTATCGTCGATCGAGCACCGGCGGCCTTCGATCTCTATCGACACGGCATTCTCGCCGAGGCGGGAGGTGGTGCATGAGGTCCTGGGTACGGCGATTGGGAAGGGGGTTGACGGTGCTGATCGGCGTCGCCGTGGGAGTGGCGCTGCTGATGTTCTTCGTGGTCAATCGCCAGGCTCCCGAGCGCCAGGAAACGGCGGTATCCGCCACCCCGGTCAGGACCATCGAGGTCCGGCCCCTGGAGTTTCGCCTGGAGGCACGTGGCCACGGCGTGGCGCGCCCCGCCGAGATTTGGCAGGCGATTGCCAACGTGGCGGGGCGCGTGGTGGAGCGACACCCTGGGCTTGCGAGCGGTACCCTGCTGCCCGAGGGCACGCTGCTGGTGGCGCTGGATCCCAGTCGCTATGAGCTGGCCATCGCCGAGGCGGAGGCGGAGCTTTCACGCCTGGACGGCGAGCTGTCGCAGATCGAGGCCGAGGAGGAGAACACCGGGCGCCTGCTGGCGCTGGAGCAGCAGGCGCTTGCCCTGGCCGAGCAGGAGCTGTCGCGCATCGAGCGACTCGCAGCCAGCGGCTCGGTCTCCACCTCGCGGCGTGACGAGCAGCGGCGCAGCACCGTGGGGCAGCGTCGGGCGGTGGCCTCACTGGAGAACACGCTGGCACTGATGCCCGCGCGGCGCGAGGTGCTCCAGGCCCAGCGTGAGCAGGCCGAGGTGCGCCTGGCCCAGGCCCGGGAGGACCTGTCGGATACCCGCTTCGAGGCGCCCTATGATCTGCGCCTGAGCGACGTCGAGGTGGAGCTGCACCAGTTCGTGGGCAGCGGGCAGCGACTGTTCCAGGCCGAGAGCCTGGCCGCCGCCGAGGTGGAGGCGCATATTCCCATCGGCATGATGCGTCGCCTGCTGGGCGCGGTACTGCCCGATGAACCCTTCGGCCAGGGGTTGGATCTGGGCGAACGACTGGATTTCTCAGCGGTCGATGCCGAGCTGTTGCTGGTCGGTGCCGAGGGCATTGGCTGGTCGGGCGAGCTGGTACGAGTGGCCAGCGGGCTGGACCCCGCCACTCGAACGGTGCGTGCCGTGGTGCGGGTCGATCACCCCTACCGAGGTGCCCGGCCGCCGGATCGCCCACCGCTGCAGCGTGATATGTACGTACGTACGCGGCTTACCGCGTCGAGCCCCGAACCTCGGCTGGCGATACCGGCCGGTGCGGTGCATCAGGGCGAGGTGTGGCTGGTGGATGCCGATCAACGCCTCGAGCGGCGGGCGGTGAGCGTGGCCTTCGAGCAGGGGGACCTGGCGGTGATCTCGGCCGGCCTGGCCCCCGGCGAGAGGGTGGTGGTCGATGACCTCTCCACGGCGATCGCCGAGATGGCCGTTGCCGGGCAGCGTGACCGGAACCTGGAGGCGCGGATTGCCGACCAGGCGCTGGGCGAAGAGCAGGAGGAGGCGCAGCCATGATCCGCTGGTTTGCCGCTCACCCCACCGCCGCCAATCTGCTGCTGGTGCTGCTGCTCGCCGCCGGGCTCTTTACGGCCCCAACGCTCAAGCGCGAGACATTCCCCGATTATCGCCCGGTGGAGGTGAGCGTCGAGGTGGTCTACCGCGGAGCCAGCGCAGCCGATGTGGAGGATGCCGTGTGTCGGCGCCTGCATGAGGCGGTCAAGGGGGTGGAGTACCTCGACGAGTTCGTCTGCGTGGCCCAGGACAACCTGGCCAGTGCCACCGCCACCATGCAGGCCGGTGGCGATTCACTGCGTTTTCTCGGCGAGATCGATACCGAAGTCGGGGCCATCAGCGAGTTTCCGGTCCGGGCCGACCCGCCGGTGGTGCGCGAGCTGCACCGCAGCGACCTGGTGGCGGCAGTCGCGGTCTCTTCCGATATGCCAACCTCCCGGCTCGAGGAGTACGCCCTGCGGCTGGAGGAGCGCATCATGGCCCTGCCCGGTGTGGCCAAGGTGGCGATTCACGGGATGTCCCAGCGCCAGTGGCAGGTGGAGGTGCCCGGTGAGGTGCTGGGTCAGCACGGACTCTCGGCCCGCGACCTGGCGCGCCGGGTCTCCGCCCAGAGCCAGGATCTGCCGCTGGGCACCCTGGAGACCCCCGGGCGCGATATCCTGCTGCGCTTTACCGACCAGCGCCGCTCGCTTGCCGAGCTTGCGCGCCTGGTGGTGGTCTCCGACCCGGCCGGCGGTGAGCTGACGCTGGGCGATATCGCCACCCTTACCGAAGCCGGTGAGCGCGATGAGGAGAAGATTGTCTTCAACGGCGAGCCGTCGCTGGTGCTGGAGGTAAGCAAGAGCCTGCGCGATGACGCCCTGACGGTAAAGGAGGAGCTCGAGGCGCTGGTCGAAGCGGAGCGTCGCCGCTTCGAGGGTGGCGTAACGCTGACCCTGACCCAGGACATGACCGGCATCGTCCGCGACCGTCTGCAGATGCTGGTGGCCAACGGCCTGATGGGGCTTGCGCTGGTGGTGCTGGTGATGAGCCTGTTCTTTCGGCCACGCCTGGCACTGTGGGCGGTGCTGGGGTTGCCCGCCGCCTTCATGGGCGCCTTCCTGGTGATGGGACTGACCGGGCTCACCCTGAAC
The DNA here is from genome assembly GCF_009901955.1 of Halomonas icarae. Taxonomy (GTDB): domain Bacteria; phylum Pseudomonadota; class Gammaproteobacteria; order Pseudomonadales; family Halomonadaceae; genus Halomonas; species Halomonas icarae. Next base: position 1,254,435 of record NZ_WUTS01000001.1, read on the forward strand.
ATGATCACCCTGGTGGGACTGCTGATGGCGATCGGTATCGTCATGGACGACGCCATCGTTATCACCGACAGCATCGCCGCCCACGTGGGGGAGAGTGCCTCGCCGCTGGCAGCGGTGGTCTCGGGGACTCGCCAGGTGCTGCCCGGGGTGCTGTCGTCGTTTCTGACCACCGCCTCGGTCTTCGTTCCGCTCTCCTTCCTGGCCGGCGAGATGGGCGCGGTGCTCGAGGTGCTGCCGGTGGTGTTGATCGCCGCCCTGGCGGCGAGCCTGGTCGAGGCGTTCTGGATTCTGCCTCATCACCTCAAGGGGAGCGTAACGCATCTGCAGCAGGGCCATGATTCTCGCTTTCGCCGCGCCTTCGATCGCGGCTTCGAGCGCTTTCGCGAGGGAGTGGGAAGGCTGGCCGACCGGGCGATCCGTTTCCGCCATGGGGTGCTCGGCGCGATGTTTGCCGTGATTCTGGGGTCGGTCGGCTTCATGGCCGGTGGTCATCTTGGCAGCGAGGCGATGCCCGATATCGACGGCGACGTGCTGGAGGCGCGTATCCTGATGCCCCAGGGCACGCCGCTCGAGCGCACCGAGGCGGTGGCCGAGCGGGTGGCAGCGGCCATGAAGGAGCTCGATGCCCGCTATTCGCCCGAGCAGCCGGAAGGCGCGGCGCTGGTCGAGGCGATGCAGGTGCGCTTCAATCATAACCTCAGCGCGCGTGAGGCAGGCCCCCATGTGGCGACGGTGAGCGTCGATCTGCTCACCGCCGAGACACGCTCGGTGACGCTGGACACCCTGACAGCGGAGTGGCGCAAGGCGATCGGCGAGATTGCGGGGTTGCAGCGCCTGATCATCCAGGAGCCGGGCTTCGGCCCCGCCGGGGTGCCGATAGAGGTGCGCCTGACCGGCGAGGATCTCGATGCCATGAAGGCGGCGGCGCTGGAGCTGGCCGCGCATCTCGAGGGCTACTCGGCGGTCTACAACGTCATGGATGATCAGCGTCTGGGCAAGCCCCAGCGCGCCTACTCCATGGCGCCCGGGGCTCACGGGCTCGGGTTGACCGCCGAGGAGGTGGCCAGCCAGCTGCGCACGGCCCTGCTCGGCGAGATCGCCGATACCCAGCGTATCGGCGAACAGGAGATAGAGGTGCTGGTGCGCCAGGCCAAGGCCGACCGCGATGGCCTCGATGACCTGGCCGACCAGACCCTGCTGCTGCCCGGCGGCAGCCGGGTGCCCCTCTCGGTGGTCACCGACGTGGCCGAGCGTCGCGAGTGGGCACGCATCACCCGTATCGATGGTCGTCGCACGGTCACCGTGGAGGCCAATGTCGATGCCCGCCGGGCCAGCGCCCAGGCGATCGTCGATGACCTGGTGGATAGTGGCTGGCTGGCCGACTTCGAGGCGCGCCACCCCGAGGTAGCCGTCACCTTCGAGGGGCAAGTGGCCAGCTCCGCGGAGACCGGCGGCTCCATCGCGCGTGGCCTGCTGATCGGCCTGGTGGGAATCTTCGTGATCCTCTCCTTTCAGTTTCGCAGCTATATGGAGCCGCTGATCGTCATGCTCTCCATTCCACTGGCCTTTATCGGAGCCCTCTGGGGGCATGTGCTGATGGGCTACTACCTCTCCATGCCCTCGCTGATCGGTGCCGCCTCGCTGGCCGGAATCGTGGTCAACAATGCCATCCTGCTGATCCACTTTATCAAGACGCACCGTGAGCGCGGCCTGGACGCGGTGGCGGCCGCCGGCCAGGCCAGCCGCGATCGGCTGCGTGCCATCCTGATCTCCTCCACGACCACCATCGCCGGACTGGCGCCGCTGCTGGCCGAGACCAGCACCCAGGCGGATGCCATCAAGCCGCTGGTGATCGCCGTGGTGTTCGGTCTGCTCAGCGCGACCCTGCTGGTGCTGCTGGTGATCCCGGCACTCTATGTGCTGCTCGATGACTGGGGCTGGACCCGCGGAGGGGCGAGACAGGGGGGAGCCAGGAGGTAAGCGAAACAGAGTGACCCGCCCGGGCAACCGCCTTGACGGTCGCGCATCCTCGACTAGCTTTAAAGGTGTATTTGCATAGCACCTTTGCCTGGCAAACGCGCCAGCACCGGTGGACAAACAGGAGACCAACATGCTTCTTTTCCATCACGCACGACGCTCAGGAATCCATTCCGCCGCTGGCCTGTTGCTGGCGACACTGCTGGTGGTGGGCGGCACTGCCGCCGCGGACAGTCACGAGACGATGTCGGGCGGCGACACCTGGCTGCCGAGCCTGATCACCGAGACGCCTCAGGAGGGCTTTGCCCTGGCGATAACGCTCTCCCAGAAAGGGGTGGCGACTACCCAGCCGGATGCCGAGGTGCGCAAGGCCGAGCGACCGGAGTATGCCGAGGAGGCGGATAGCCTGATCGCGGTCTCCCACGTCATCGCCACCCACTTCCAGACCGTTGCCGCGGCCAACGATTACTGGCGGGAGTAAATACGTCCCGCCAGGGGAGAGCGACCATGCTTAGTGTGCGTCTCTATCGCTATCACCCGGAGCAGGATGCGCTGCCGAGAATGGAAACTCGCGAGGTGGATGAGCGCTTCCGCAAGACCATGGTGCTCGACGTGCTCGAGGAGCTGAAGCAGCAGGACGCTACCCTGACCTATCGGCGCTCCTGTCGGGAGGGGGTGTGCGGCTCCGATGGCATGAACATCAACGGCAAGAATGGCCTGGCCTGCATCACGTCGGTGGAGGAGGTGCTGGGCAGGGGGGATACCCTGATCCTGCGTCCGCTTCCCGGAATGCCGGTGATTCGTGACCTGGTCGTCGACCAGACACTGTTCTTCCGCCAGTTCGAGAAGATCCGCCCCTGGCTGATCAACGATACGCCGCCGACCGCCCGGGAGCGCCTGCAGAGCCCCGAAGAGCGCGAGAAGCTAGATGGCCTCTATGAATGCATCCTGTGTGCCTGCTGCAGTTCGGCCTGTCCCTCCTGGTGGTGGAATCCGGACAAGTATATCGGCCCGGCTGGCCTGATTCAGGCCTATCGCTTCCTGATCGACAGCCGTGATACCGCCACCGAGGAGCGCCTGGCCGAACTCGACGATCCCTTCAGCGTGTTTCGCTGCCGACAGATCGCCAATTGCACCTGGGTGTGTCCCAAGGGACTCAATCCGATGCGCGCCATCGGTCATATCAAGGCGATGCTGATGACCCGTGGCAGTTGATGGCTGGCCTGCTACCACACAGTGCTTGAACAGCGTGCCTGCGACGACACCCCGGCCAGAACGGGGCGTCGCTGTTATGTGTATACAGGTGTGAGCGGCTTCAGGCGGCGCCGAGGGGCTGCGAGGGGCCGAAGTGCTCGTAATGGCGGCGCTCATCGGGCACTCCCAGCTCGGCCAGCGCCCTGTCCACGGCGGTCATGAAGCCCTGGGGGCCGACGAAGTAGCAGCGGCCGCCTTTCGGCAGGTAGCTTGCCAGCAGGTCACGATCGATTCGCCCGCTATGGTCGGCGGCACTGCCCGACTCGTGGATGCTGATGGCGTGTAGTCGCTCGGGGTGCTCCGCGGCCAGGGCTGCGACCTCGTCACGGAAGGCGTGGTGCTCGGCGTCCAGGGCGGCGTGCAGATAAACCACCTGGCGACCCTTGGCCAGTGCCTGGTGCGCCATGGGCAGCAGTGGAGTCTGGCCGACCCCGCCGCTGGCCAGAAGAAGAGGCTCGTCACCCTCGGCCAGGGTCAGGTCACCGGCCGGTGGCAGCAGCGCCAGGGTATCACCCACCCCCATGACGTCATGCAGATGGCGGCTGGCTCGGCCCTTTGGCTCGCGCTTGACCGAGATCCGGTAGCTCTGGCCGTTGGGCAGGGCCGACAGGCTGTAGTGTCGATAGACCGGCTCACCGTCGAGGGTCAGGCGTACGCCGATGTACTGGCCTGGCACATGGTCGGCGACGGGGCCAGCGTCCACCGGCTCGAGCACGAAGGAGCGGATCACCGCACTCTCCTGGCGAACGGCGGCGATGCGGAACTCACGAGGCCCGCGCCAGCCGCCGGGGCACTGCTCGAATTCGCGATAGCGGTACTCCTCCAGCTCGATAAGCAGGCCGGCCAGCTCCTCGTAGACGCCCTGCCAGGCGGCCGCGACCTCCGGCGTCACGGCGTCGCCCAGCACCTCGCCGATGGCGGCCATCAGGCATTCGCCGACCAGGGGGTAGTGCTCGGGTCGGATATCCAGGGAGACGTGCTTGCCGACGACGGTGGCCAGGGTCGCGCGTACCTTTTCACGATCATGGCGCAGCTGCACATAGGCGAGCACGGCGGCGGCCAGGGCCCGTGGCTGGCCGCCATCGGCCTGATGAGCCTGGTTGAACAGCGGCTTCACTTGTGGGTAGCGCTGGAACAGCAGCGGGTAGAAGCGTTGGGTGATGGCGTCGAGGTGTTCGGCGACCACCGGGGCGGTGGCGGCGATCAGGTGTTCCTGCTCCTGGGTCAGCATCGAGGGGGCTCCGTCGTGGGGGATGTTTTTAAGATGCGTGCAAAATACATCTTTCTTCCCCTCGACACCACCCCGCGACATTGCGCCGCAGCAAGGCTCCTGGCTCAAACGCTCCTGGCTCAGTAGGCCCAGACGATGGCCATCAGCAGGCCCCAGGCCAGTACACCGGCGGCCATGATGGTGTAGGTGGCCGACATGGTGTTGATATCGTTATCGCGGCGCTCGCACAGTGCCTGAAGCCCGTGATAGACGAGGCTGCAGGAGATGCCCAGGGCCACCAGCACCGCCAGGGCATTGAGCAGCAGGCTGGGAATCAGCAGCACGATCGCCGATGACCACAGCGGCAGTGGTGCAAGGGCCGCCAGCAGGTAGGCATCGTGATAGTCGATCGAGAGTTCGCGGGTGCCATTGACGACGGCGTGGATGAGCCAGCCCATCACGAAGAAGGTCAGCAGCTCGGCCAGAAACAGGATGGTGGTGATAAAGCGCCACTCCCTGTCGGCAAAGCCCATGACGAAGTCATCCCCATAGTGGGTACCGGCGTAGTAGAGCAACACCGGTGGCAGCAGCGACATGGGCAGCACCAGGCACCAGCCCAGGGCAGGAATCGACGGCTTGCGACCCTGCAGCGTCTTCCAGCCTGCCTGGCGGGTAAAGGGCAGTCGAATCACGGTCAGCGGGTTCATTGCGGTATCCTCGGCGGTGGAAAAATATCATTATATGATATTATTGATTAACACTTAGGCAGCAACCCTGTTGCTGTCAAGCGGCTGAGACATTGACCATGCCCATGCTGGATGCCCCTTATGAGCGATGACGCCCTGACCAAGCAGGACTTTCAGCGTCTTTCTCACTTTCGCTACCAGCTGCGCTGCTTTCTGCGCCAGAGCGAGGATATCTGCCGCGAGCACGGCCTGACGCCGCTGCAATACCAGCTGCTGCTTCATCTGTTGGGGTTCGAGAGGCGGGAGTGGGCGTCCATCGGCGAGCTGGCAGAGCGGCTCCAGGCCAAGCACCACGGTACGGTGGCGCTGGTCGACCGTTGCGAGCAGCTGGGCCTGGTGGAGCGCCGCGCGAGTCGTGGCGACCGCCGGCGTATCGAGGTGCACCTGCTGGACCGTGGCGCCGAACTGGCTCGGCGAATTGCCGAGCTGCATCAGCCGGAACTGCGTCACCTGCATGAGGAGTTCCACCTTCCCGGCTGGCCCGAGCTGCCCTGAGTGGCGAAGGGGCCGGCTGACCTGAATCAATGCGCATCGGGCCGTCTTCTGGTCTCCTTGCTGCGTTTCTCACCCGATTCGAGGAGATGACATGAGCGATACACGCCAGCAGGACTGGGACCCGCGCGCCGAGGATGTCCTCAACGACCAGATTGCCGCCTATGACAAGATGCGCGGCCGCTGCCCGGTGGCCTTCAGTGACTACCTGCAGTGGTCCTTGTTTCGCCATGCAGACGTGAGGCGCGTTCTCGAGGATCACGAGACCTTCAGCAATGCGGCCAGCCGTCACCTCTCGGTGCCCAATGCCATGGATCCGCCCGAACACACGCACTTCCGGCGCATCATCGAGCCCTACTTCGGGCCCGAGGCCATGGCCGAGTTTGCCCCGCAGTGCCGTGCCATCGCCGAGGAGGTGGTGGCCCGGCTTCCCGCCGACGGAGAGGTGGAGGCGATGGCCGAGATGGGGCAGGACTTCGCCCTGGAGATCCAGTGTGCCTTCATGGGCTGGCCGACCACGCTTCACGAGCCGCTGCGGACCTGGGTGAAGCGTCAGCAGGCCGCTACCCTGGCCCAGGATCGCGAGGCGTTGGGGGAGCTGGCGCTGGAGTTCGACGGCGTGATCCGCGAGCAGCTGGCCAGTCGACGCGCGGCCGGCGATGATGCCCCGGATGACGTCACCACTCGCATCATGAACGAGACCGTCGAAGGCCGTGCGCTGACCGACGAGGAGATCGTCAGCATCCTGCGCAACTGGACGGTGGGAGAGCTCGGCACCATCTCGGCGAGCATCGGTATCCTGATGCGCTACCTGGCCGCCGACCCCGAGCTGCAGGGGCGGTTGCGTGCCGATCGGAGACTGCTACCGGCGGCCATCGACGAGATCCTGCGCCTCGACGCGCCGCTGATGTCCAATCGCCGCATCGCCACCCGTGCGGTGGAGATCGGCGGCCGCCGCCTCGAGGCCGGCGAACGCCTGACGATCCTGTGGGGCTCGGCCAATCGCGACGAGACGGTATTCGAGGCTCCCGACGAGGTCCGCCTTGATCGTGACCCCGCAGACAATCTGCTCTACGGGGCGGGAATCCATGTTTGTCCCGGAGCGCCGCTGGCGCGCATGGAACTCGAGGACTTCATGGACGCCTTGCTCGACGCCACGGTCGATATCGCCCCGCTGCCGGGTCGCCCTGCGATGCGTGCCCTCTATCCTGCCGGCGGCTACTCCAAGGTGCCCCTGCACGTGCGTCGCTGAGGGTCATTTTGCCCATGCCATAATGAGGGAAGGCGCCGACCAGGCGCCTTCCCTCTTTCACTTACCATCAGGGGCTGCCCCCGGCCGAGCCATCGGGTCAGTGTTTATGCTCTTTGCCAGCATCGGCACCACTGCCGGGAACAGTCCCTTCTCGCTACTCTCTTCAGAGCCCAATACGGTGCGCCCGGTCGGTAAAGAAGATACCGCTGGGCGACTCGCTGTCGAGCCTGGCGACCTCCTCCAGTGTATGGGTGTCGTAGACCACCACCCGGTCGCTGTCGCGGGCCGAGACCCAGGCGTGCTCCCCCTTGGGGGTGAACTCCATATGCAGCACCGCTTCGCCGGGCGCCAGGGTGGCGACTACCTCGCGGCTCTCGGTGTCGATGACCTGTACCACGTCGTTGTCGGGATGGGCGAAGTTGACCCAGACCTGGCGCTCGTCGGGGCGACGCATCACGAAGATCGGCTGACCGTGGACCGGAATACGATCGACCAGTGTCCAGTCGTCGCCGTCGGCGACCAGTACCTCGTGGCGGCCCACCGCCGGCAGCCACGCCTCGTCGCCGGCCAGGGTCCAGCCCTCCAGGTGGGGCATCTTGTAGACCGGCAGGCGCTCCTCGCCGCGGCCGTAGTCGGGCAGGATGCGGCGAACACCCTGCTCCGGGTGCCACAGATCGAGCAGCGCCAGGCCATCCTCGCCGAATAGCCCGGCGATGTAGTAGCGGCCACTGGGGCCGATCAGGGCGTCGTAGGGCTGCTTGCCGATATCGGTGAAGCGCGTCACCTCGGGGGTGTCGCCATGCATGTCGACCAGATGAATCTCCCCGGCCTCGAACAGGCTATAGACGAAGCGATTGCCGGGGGCATCCACCAGGCCCACCACCTTGGAGCGCTGCTGTTCACCGCTGTCATCGACCCAGGTCGCCGGGATATCGGCGACCTCCTTCAGGCTCTCGCTATCGAAGATCTTCACGCCACCCGGCTCGTAGTTGGCGACCGCCACCAGTGAGCCATCCTGGGAGACGGCGCCGCCGATGCTGTTGCCGGACTGGATCACCCGGTGGGTGATCTCGCCGGTCAGCAGATCGACGCGACTCAGCCCACCGTCACGCCCGAACACGAAGGCATGGCGGGCATCGCGGGAGAACTTCACCGAGGCGTGGGAGAGATCCCCGAGCCCCTCCACGCGCTCGAGGATGCGTCGCTCGCTGGTGTCGACCACCGCCAGGCTGCCTGTCGCGCGCTCCACGACCACACCGAGATCACCGGTGCCGCGTAGCTCGGCGGTGGGCGTGGTCTGACAGCCGGCCAGCAGGGCAAGCAGTGAGAGGGCGGCGAGGGGCTTGCGAAGTGATGGGGGCATCGTGGGCATGAAGGGGTCACTCATCCAGGGGGTTGTCATTCTGCAGGTGATCGGCGATCCACAAGGCCTCCTGCTCGGTCAGCAGATCGGCCCAGCCGGGCATGGCGGTGCCCTTCACGCCGTGGAGGATCAGCGCGGCCAGGCCCTCGCGGCTATAGGCGTTCATGCGTGACGCGGGCAGCGCCGGTCCCAGTCCACCGCGCAGGGTCATGCCGTGGCAGGAGCCGCAATCCTGATAGAGCAGTGTCTCGAGCTCGGCCTCGCGCTCGACGGTGAGCGATGGCTCGGCATGTCCGACAAGTGGTAGCGCACAGGCCACGGCCAGCAGCGTCAGGCGAAGAAAAGGATGCGGCGACATGGCGACTCCTGATATGAGGACTGACACGAGTGTCTCTGCCCGGGCGTCGGTGCGCATTGACTGGCGTCAACCAAAGCCTCCTGCCCCAAGGCATATCAGCAAAATCCGAGCGGCTCAATTTCCCTTTGGGGGTAGCCCTCACGTGCTTTGATATACGTCAAGGTCTTTCCTAAAAGAGGACGGTGAGCCGTTAAGAAGCATGAAGTATACGCGTTATTGAGCCACTCTCTTCCCAGGAAGGTCATCGGCCCATTGATACCGGCTGGCCATCCGTCGAATGACAATAACGACACGTCCATGTCCTGGCGACAGCGCATTCAAGGATCATGACAGAGGTGGATCGATGATGAAGAAAGACTGGTATCTCAAGCCACTGGCGGTGGCGGTCACTACCGTCGCACTGGGCATCACCGCGGCTTACGCCCAGGATGACAAGAAGGAGCTCGACGAGACTCAGGCGGCCTATCAGGGCACCGAGTCCGCGGTGGATCCAGGCTCGGCCAGGGTGGTGCGCACCCCCGGGGCGCCGGATCTGACCGATGCGGAGTTCGAGCAGGCCAAGGAGATCTACTTCCAGCGCTGCGCCGGTTGCCATGGCGTGCTTCGCAAGGGGGCCACCGGCAAGCCGTTGACCACCGAGATCACCCAGGAGCGCGGCCTGGAGTATCTCAAGGCCTTCATCCACTACGGCTCTCCGGCCGGCATGCCCAACTGGGGGACCTCGGGCGATCTGACCGAGAGTGAAGTGGAGTTGATGGCCAAGTACATCATGCATGAGCCGCCGCAGCCTCCCGAATTCGGCATGGCCGACATGAAGGAGACCTGGGAGGTGCTGGTCGCCCCTGAGGACCGTCCGACCGAACAGATGAACGACCTGGATATCGAGAATCTGTTCTCGGTCACCCTGCGTGACGCCGGTCAGATCGCTCTGATCGACGGCGAGTCCAAGGAGATCGTCAAGGTTCTCGACACCGGCTATGCGGTGCATATCTCGCGCATGTCCGCCTCCGGTCGCTACCTGTTCGTTATCGGTCGCGACGCCAAGATCGACATGATCGATCTGTGGATGGAAGACCCGAGCATCGTCGCCACCATCAAGATCGGCATGGAGGCCCGCTCCGTCGAGACCTCCAAGTTCGAGGGCTACGAGGATGACCTGGCCATCGCCGGGGCCTACTGGCCGCCACAGTACGTGATCATGGATGGTGAGACCCTGGAGCCCAAGAAGATCGTGGCGACCCGGGGGATGACTGTGGGTGAGCAGGAGTATCATCCGGAGCCCCGGGTGGCGGCTATCGTGGCCTCCCACCAGCACCCGGAGTTCATCGTCAACATCAAGGAGACCGGCAAGGTCCGCCTGGTCAACTACGAGAACCTGGATGCGCTCTCCACCGTCGAGATCGATACCTCGCGCTTCCTGCACGATGGTGGCTGGGACGCCTCGGGTCGCTACTTCCTGACGGCGGCCAACGAGTCCAACCAGATCGTGGTCATCGATGCTCAGGAGCGTGAGCTCGAGGCCATCGTCGACGTGGGCAAGATCCCGCACCCGGGCCGTGGCGCCAACTTCGAGGACCCTGAGCATGGTCCGGTGTGGGGTACCAGCCACCTGGGCGATGCCACCATCCAGCTGATCGGCACCGACCCGGAAGGGCATCCGGACAGCGCCTGGCAGGTAGTGCGCACCCTGGAAGGGCAGGGCGGCGGCTCGCTGTTCATCAAGACCCACCCGGAGTCCGATAACCTCTACGTCGACACCGCCCTCAACCCCAATGAGGCCATCAGCCAGAGTGTGGCGGTCTACGACATCAATGACCTGGAGGCGGGCTTCGAGGTCCTGCCGATCGCCGAGTGGGCCGATGTCGGCGAGGGACCCAAGCGCGTGGTGCAGCCCGAGTACAACCAGGCCGGTGACGAGGTGTGGTTCTCGGTGTGGAACACCATGGACGATACCTCCGCGATCGTGGTCGTCGATGACAAGACCCGCGAGTTGAAGCACGTGATCAAGGATGAACGTCTGGTCACCCCGACCGGCAAGTTCAACGTGATCAACACTCAGAAAGATATCTACTGATCGGGATCGGCGGCGGGCCCTGCCCGCCGCCACCCGCCGCAAGTGAGCTGTGCCGATGCATTGCCAAGCCCCGTCTATTAAAGCCGAAGACCTCGATGCGCTGGACCGTCGCCTGATCGACAGCTACCAGCGTGGCCTGCCGGTCTGTACCCGCCCCTTCCACACCATCGCCGAGCGCCTGGGCAGCAGTGAGGAGGAGGTTCTCGCACGACTCGAGCGCCTTCAGGCCATGGGGGTGCTGAGCCGAGTGGGGCCAGTGTTCGACCACGCCCGAGCCGGCGCCAGCCTGCTCGCCGCGGTGGCCGTGCCCGAGGCCGAACGCGATGCCTTCGCAGAGCTCATCAACGCCGCTCCCGGCGTCAATCACAACTATGCTCGTGAAGAGCCGGCTCGTGAACACGGCTACAACCTCTGGTTCGTGATGACCGCACCGGACGAGCCCGAGCTCGAGGCGCGTCTCGATGACCTGGAGAGGCGCCTGGGGGTGCCGATCCTGCGTCTGCCGATGCTGGAGGGGTACCACATCGATCTCTCCTTCCCCATTCCCTGGGCCGAGCTGGAGCGCGCATGAAGACGACCGACGACCTGAGCCTCGCCGCCACCGGCGCTACCCTCTCCACACCCTCGAGCGAAGCCGAACGCCGCCTGCGCGGCCTGCTTGAACAGGGGCTGCCGATCACGTCGCGCCCCTGGCGAACCCTGGCGGAGCAGGCTGGGATGGCCGAGGGGCAGGTAATGGCCTGCGTACGCCGCTGGCAGGCCGATGGCATGATCAAGCGCCTGGGACTGGTGGTGAAGCATCGCCGGCTTGGCATCCAGGCCAATGCCATGGTGGTCTGGGATGTGCCCGACGAACGCGTCGCCGAGGTGGGGCGCCGTCTGGCTCGCGAGATGGCGGTAACGCTCTGCTATCGCCGCCCGCGCCGCCTGCCAGACTGGCCCTACAATCTGTTCAGCATGATTCATGGTACCCACCGCCAGCGGGTGCTGAGCGAGCTCGATGCCATCGTCCAGCGCCAGGGGCTGGAGGCGCTGGAGCATCGGGCGCTGTTCAGCACCCATGCCTATCGCCAGTGCGGCGGCCGCTATGTGCGCGAGGAGGCGTCATGACCCTCGAGGATCTGGATGCCGTCGACCGACGTCTGATCAATCACCTGCAGGATGGCCTGCCGCTGGTGGCACGCCCCTATGCGGTCGTTGCCACGCAGCTGGGCATCGGCGAGGGAGAGCTGCTGTATCGTCTGGAGCGGCTGCGCGATGGTGGGGTGCTGAGTCGCTTCGGCCCCATGTACCACGCCGAACGGCTGGGAGGCGGTCTGACCCTGGCCGCGCTCGCGGTACCCGAGGCGGACTATGACGAGGTCGCCGGGAGGGTCAATGCCTTCCCCGAGGTGGCCCATAACTATCGTCGTGAGCATGCGCTCAACATGTGGTTCGTACTCGCCACCGAGACCCCGGCACGCATCGCCGAGACCGTGGCCGAGATCGAGGCGGCCACCGGTCTGCCGGTCTTCAACATGCCCAAGGAGGAGGAGTTCCATGTCCGTCTCCACCTGTCCGTCTAGCACGCCCATCGTCGATGATGCCCAGCGGTGCGATGCCCGGGGGCTCGATGCCGTCGATCGAGCCATCGTGCTGGCGACCCAGGCCGGCCTGCCACTGGTTCCCGACCCCTGGGGGGCGGTGGGCCGCGAGGTAGGCATCAGCGGTGCGGAGGTGCTCGAGCGCATGCAGGCCATGCAGGCGAACGGGGTGATCCGCCGGGTCGCGGCGGTGCCCAATCACTACCGGCTCGGCTATGTGGCCAACGGCATGACGGTGTGGGACGTCGACGATATGCAGATCGAGCGTCTGGGCCGCGAGGTGGCCGCCATCGAGGGTGTCAGCCACTGCTACCGCCGCCCGCGGCACCTGCCGCACTGGCCCTACAATCTATTCGCCATGCTGCATGGTCGCAGCCGGGAGGAGGTCGAGCGCCAGGCAGAGGTGCTGCGCAGGCGCCTGGGTGATGCCTGCCGCGACCACCGCATCCTCTACAGCTCGCGCATCCTCAAGAAGACCGGGTTGCGCCTGGCCGGCAAGCGGCCGAACGATGCCGCCACGAACGCCGGTCGTCGAAGCTGAGTCGCGCCTGTCACGGCGACCCGGCACAGCATTTCTCAGCAGGAGAACGCCATGTTCCGCGTCACCCGCTATATCAAGAGCCTGATGGAACCGGGTTCCCCGGGTCATGAAACGAGAGGACCGGCGCGCAAGCCGCCCGGCCCGGTGGTGATCTGGAACCTGATTCGTCGCTGCAACCTGACCTGCAAGCACTGCTATACCACCTCGGCGGATATCGACTTCGCCGGTGAGCTCTCCACCGCCGAGGCCCATGCGGTGCTCGACGACCTGAGCGCCTTCCGGGTGCCGGCGCTGATCCTCTCCGGCGGTGAGCCGCTGATGCGCCCCGACATCTTCGAGCTGTCGCGTCGCTCCCGGGAGCTGGGAATCTACACCGGGCTCTCCACCAACGGCACCCTGATCACCGAGGAGAATATCGACACCATTGCCGAGGTGGGCTACGACTACGTGGGCATCAGCATCGACGGGCTGGAGGCGACTCACGACGTCATCCGCCAGCGCCAGGGCGCCTTCCGCGAATCCATGCATGCGGTCAGGCTGTGCAAGGCGCGGGGTATCAAGGTCGGTCTGCGCTTTACCCTGACCCGCGAGAACTACGAGCAGCTCGGCGATATCCTGGCGCTGCTCGACGAGCACGATGTCGACAAGTTCTACCTCTCGCACCTCAACTATGGCGGGCGTGGCCGGCGCCACAGCAAGCAGGACGCCTGGTATCGCATGACCCGCGACGCCATGACCCGACTGTTCGACCACTGCCGCGATGAACTCGAGCGCGGCGTCGAGCGCGAGTATGTCACCGGCAATAACGATGCCGATGGCCCCTTCCTGCTGATGTGGGCCCGGGAACACTTCCCCGACCAGGCCGCGGCCCTGGAGCAGCGGCTGCTCAACTGGGGAGGCAACGCCTCCGGCGAGAATATCGCCAATATCGATAACCTGGGGCATGTGCACCCCGATACCTTCTGGTGGGACCACGACCTGGGTAGTGTCCGGGAGCGCCCCTTCTTCGCGATCTGGCGCGATACCCAGGACCCGCTGATGGTCGGCTTCCGCCAGCGCCCGCGACCGCTCAAGGGGCGCTGTGCCGAGTGCCACTATCTGTCGATCTGCAACGGCAATACACGGGTGCGCGCCTGGAAGGTCACCGGTGACCCCTGGGAGGAGGATCCCGGCTGCTATCTGACCAATGCCGAGATCGGTGTTGCCGAGGAGGACGAGCGCCGGGTGGCGGCGCCCCATCTCGCTACCCCCTATCAGGCCATCCAGGCCGTCGAGATCACCTGAGGCTTGCGAGGAGTATCGCCATGCCGTCACACCGCGTTTCCTACGATCTGGCCGAGGCGCCGCTGGCGTCCGGCGAAGTGGCCATCATCGGCGCCGGCCCCGGTGACCCGGGCCTGCTGACCCTGCGGGCGCTGTCGCTGATCGAGCAGGCCGACTGTCTGGTCTACGATCGGCTCGTCTCCCGCGAGGTACTGGCGCTGGCGAGCCCCAGGGCTCGGCGCTTCTATGTGGGCAAGGCCTCGCGCTGCCATGCCCTGACCCAGGACGAGACCAATGCCCTGCTGGTGCGCCTTTCCCACGAGGGCAGGCGGGTGGTGCGCCTCAAGGGTGGCGACCCCTATATATTCGGCCGCGGCGGCGAGGAGGCCGAGGTGCTGATCGAGCACGGCGTTGGCTTTCGCGTGGTGCCGGGCATCACCTCTGCCCAGGGGTGCGCCGCCTACGGCGGCTTCCCGCTGACCCACCGCGACCATGCCCAGAGCGTCACCTTCGTTACCGGTCACTGCAAGGGCGACGGCGACCTGGCCCTGAACTGGGCCTCGCTGGCCGCCCCGAACCAGACCACGGTGTTCTACATGGGGCTAGCCAATGCCGAGCTGATCCGCGGCGAACTGCAGCGCCATGGCCTGCCGGCCTCGCATCCCGTGGCCCTGGTGGAGCGCGGTACCACCCCGGAGCAGCGCCGGGTGATCACCTGTCTGGGGGAGCTGGTCGAGACCATCGAGAGTGAGGGGCTGAAGCCACCCACCCTGATCGTGGTCGGAGAGGTGGTACGTCTGGCCGACACCCTCTTTCAGCCGGTACCGGAGCAGGCGGCCTTTATCGAGGGTGCCGTCCTGGAGCGGGTTGCCCTGTGATGACCGATACACGAAGTGCCGTGATCTCGCGGCTCCTGCCCCTGTTGGTGGCGGCGCTGTTCTTGCCCCCGGCGGCTGCCTCGGCCGAGGACGAGCTCGATCTCAAGCCCCAGGCCGGGGCGCTCTACCAGACCCACTGCGCTTCGTGTCACGGTGAAGAGCGCCTGGGGGGAGTCGGCCCGGCGCTGTTGCCAGGCAATCTTTCGCGGCTCAAGCCGGCGGCGGCCGAGGCGGTCATCCGTGACGGCCGTGCCGCCAGCCAGATGCCGGGCTTCGCGGCTCAGCTGGAGGAGGATCAGATCACTCGCCTGGCCGAGTGGATCTACCGTGAGCCCGGTGTGCAGCCGTCCTGGGGACGCGACGAGATCCTGACCAGCCAGGTGGTGCATCACCGTGATGGCAGCCTGCCGGACGAGCCGCGCTTCGATGCCGACCCGCTCAACCTCTTTATCGTGGTGGAGACCGGCGATCATCATGCCACCCTGCTCGACGGCGATACCTTCGAGCCGCTCCACCGCTTCGAGACCCGCTATGCCCTGCACGGTGGGCCCAAGTACACCCCCGATGGGCGCCATGTCTTCTTCGGCTCCCGGGACGGCTGGATCACCAAGTACGATATCTACAACATGGAGGTGGTGGCCGAGGTGCGTGCCGGCATCAATATGCGCAATATCGCCGTCTCCGGTGATGGCCGGTACGTGATGGCCGCCAACTATCTACCCCACAGCCTGGTGCTCTTCGATGCCCACAACCTGGACCTGATGAAGGTCTACCCGGTGCTGGGCGAGGATGGCGAGAGCTCACGGGTCAGCGCCGTCTATGCCGCCCCGCCACGGGGCAGCTTTATCGCCGCCCTCAAGGATATCGAGGAGGTCTGGGAGATTCCCTGGCCGCTGCCCACCGAACCGGTGGTCTCCACCGGCCATATGGCGACCCCGCTGGCACCGCAGCGCGCCCACGATACCGCCAACTTCCGGGTGCGCCGCATCCCGGTGCCGGACTACCTGGACGACTTCTTCTTCGATCTGGAGTATGCCCACGTCATCGGCGCCTCCCGGGGTGGGGAGAGCGACGGCCAGGGTGGCATGGTGATCAACCTGGACAGCGGTGAGAAGGTCGCTGACCTGCCCCTGGAGGGGATGCCCCATCTCGGCTCGGGCATCACCTGGGAGCATGAGGGGCGCCGGGTGATGGCCACTCCTCATCTGACCCGGGCAGCGGTGTCGATCATCGACATGACCACCTGGGAGGTGATCAAGACCCTGGAGACCGACGGCCCCGGCTTCTTCATGCGCAGCCATGCCAACTCGCCCTATGTCTGGGCGGATGTCTTCTTCGGGCCCAACCGCGACCGGGTGCATGTCATCGACAAGGCGAGCCTCGAGATCGTCGAGACCCTGATTCCCGAACCGGGCAAGACCGCCGCCCACGTGGAGTTCGATCGCTACGGCGAGAAGCTGCTGCTTAGCCTGTGGGAAGATGACGGCGCGGTGATCGTCTATGACGCCGAGAGTCTCGAGGAGGAGAAGCGCATACCCATGAGCAAGCCCTCGGGAAAGTACAACGTGTGGAACAAGACACGCTATGAGGAGGGCACCAGCCACTAGCTCTTGCGAAACAATCGGCGCGAGCCGGCGGGCCGGATCAGCGCTAGGCTTCAAGGAAGCAGAGCCAGATGCGACCGGCGATGCCCGGGGAGGCAGCCTTGGAAATCGACACTATCTTCGACGCCAGCTACGGCCGGGTTCTCGAGCATGAGGTTGGCGGGCAGGGCTTCTTCGAAACCTTCTACGCACGCTTTGTCGCCGCCTCGCCTGAGGTAGCGGAGAAGTTCCGTCATACCGATATGGTGCGTCAGCGGGCGATGCTCAAGAAGTCGTTCTACCACCTGCTGGCCTTCTATGCGTCCAGTCACGCCGACTACTACCTGAACAAGGTGGCGATCAGCCACAATCGTCGCCATCTCGACATTCGCCCGGGGCTTTACGATCTCTGGCTGGATGCCATGGTGGAGAGCGTGCGGCGGCATGATCCGCACTGTTGCCCCGAGGTTGAGCTGGCCTGGCGTCTGGTGATGAGCCCGGGCATCGTCTACATGAAGTTTCACTACGATCGCGACGTGCCCGTCGCTCATGACATCCCGTCGGGAGCTGTCCCTTATCAGGACCCGTCCCAGGGGGCGATATAAAGAATCATTCTTGATGCCTGTCATGGAAGTCGTGCACCCATCGGCGCACAATGATCCCATCCAAGCCTCCTGACGGGGTATCCTGACATGTCCTCCTCCCGCACCAGCCAGACCGCCATTTCGCCGACGCTTCTACCCGTGGCGCGTCTGGCCTTTCGGCCCTTCTTCCTGCTCGCCGCGCTGTTCAGCATCCTCTCCCTGGTGGTGTGGCTCGCCTTCTGGCACGGCGATATCCTGCTGCGCCCTCAGGGGGGGCTGATGTTCTGGCACCAGCACGAGATGCTGTTCGGCTTCGCCGTCGCCGTGGTGGCGGGCTTTCTGCTCACCGCGGTGCAGAACTGGACCGGTTTGCCCAGTCTTAAGGGTGGCCCGCTGCTAGGCCTGGTTGGGCTCTGGTTGCTGGCGCGAGTGCTGATGGCCTTTCCCATGGCGCTGCCGGGCTGGCTGGTGGCGACGATCGATCTCGCCTTCCTGCCGCTGGTGGCGGCGGTGATGGCGAGCCTGGTGATTCGCGCCCGGCGCTGGCGAAACCTGATCTTCCTGCCGGCTCTGGGGCTTCTGACCCTGGCCAACCTGCTGATGCACCTGGGCGTGTTGAGCGGCAAGGCGGAGCTGATCCGCCCCGCCGCACACCTGGCGGTATTGCTGATCACGCTGTTGATGGTGGTGGTGGGCGGTCGGGTGATCGCCATGTTCACCGCCAATCGACTGGGCCTGACGCGCAAGCCACCGATTCCGGCCCTCGAGACCCTGAGCCTGGGCAGCGTGATGGCGGTGGTGGTGAGCCAGCTGCTGGTTGCCCTGGGCGTAGCACTGCCATCGACATGGCTGGCGGGGCTGATGGGGCTCGCGGCACTGGCCAATGCCGTGCGCATGTCGCGCTGGGGTGGCCTGCACAGCTGGCGTGAGCCGCTGTTGTGGGGGCTGCATCTGAGCTACGCCTGCATTCCACTGGGGCTTGCCATGTGGGCCCTGGCGCTGCTCGTCGGCAGCCGCGCCGATGCCGCGCTGCATGCCCTGACCATCGGTGGCATGGGCACCATGATGCTCTCGATGATGGCACGCGTCTCGTTGGGCCATACCGCGCGCCCCATCCGTACGCTGCCCGGCATCGGCGTGGCCCTGGGACTGATGGTGGCCGCCGCACTGCTGCGTTTGCCGGTGCTGGTGCTGTTCCCCCAGATTACCCACTGGACCTATAACCTGGGGATCATCTTCTGGTGCCTGGCCTACGGGGTCTTCCTGTTCCACTATACGGGCCCGCTGCTGTCGCCGCGTGCCGATGGCAAGGATGGTTAGCCCGAGACAAGGAGCCCCTCGAGATGGAGTACTACCTGGTGATCAAGCATCTGCATATCACCGCCGCTACCCTGAGCATTCTCTTCTTTATGCTGCGTGCCGTCTGGTCGGTGCGTGAAGCGCCGGTGCTGCAGGCGCGCTGGGTCAGGATCGCCCCCCATATCATCGATACTCTACTGTTGACGCTGGGCGTGGTGCTGATGGTGATGCTCTCCCTGTGGCCGCATCAGCACCCCTGGCTCGCCGCCAAGCTGATCGCCCTGCTGGCCTATATCGGCCTGGGAATGGTGGCGATCAAGCGTGGGCGGAGCCCGGCGACGCGTGGCATGGCCGCCGTGGCCGCCATTCTGGTCTTTGTCTACATGCTGGGAGCGGCCATCCAGCATAGCGCGCTCTCCTGGCTAGCCTGACTCGAGAGTCGCATATCATCCGCCTAGCGCGACCTAAGGTCGGTTGATTGGCCTGTACTGATGTGGCCTATACTGATGTAACACTCATCCGCAGCAAGGAACATGGCATGTCGAAACAGGATCTTCCTTCCGGTGCCGGCCAGGTGGCCGAGCAGTATCCCGAGGTGTGGGACGCCTACGCCGAGCTGGGCAAGGCCTGCGCCGAGAGCGGTCCGCTGGATGCCCGTACGCGTCGGTTGGTAAAGCTGGCCCTGGCCGTGGGCGCTCGCTCTGAGGGTGCCGTGCACTCCCATGCCCGACGCGCCCTGGAAGAGGGCGAGACCAGCGAAGCCCTCAAGCAGGTGGCCATGCTGTCGATCCCCACCCTGGGACTGCCACGTGGCGTCGCTGCCCTGACGTGGATCGAGGACATCACTGACGAGCGCTGAACGCCACCCTCGGGCGACATGTTTTCACCCTCTGTTGCCCGTACCTTTCTGCACTAATTGACCGACATCAAAGCCTGATAGCCCTCTCTTCTGCTAGGCTTAACATGCATCGATAATGCATGTTAATAAATTGCCAGGCGCAAATCGCAGATCAGCGACGCGCCTGCCAGACGAGCAAGGGGGAAAGGTTCATGGCCGACGGTCTCACCAAGTCGGCGGCCCGCAATATCTTCTATGGCGGGTCGCTGTTCTTCTTTCTGCTGTTTGCCGCCCTGACGGCGCACAGCCACTGGTACATGGTCAACAAGTCCACCGACAAGGAGGGGCTCACCGAGTCGGTCGTGCAGGGCAAGCACATCTGGGAAAAGAACATGTGCATCAACTGCCACAGCATCATGGGCGAGGGCGCCTACTTCGCGCCGGAGCTGGGCAATGTCTGGGAGCGCTATGGCGGCCACCAGAACCCCGAAGCGGCGCGTGCCGGCCTGGCTGCGTGGATTCGTGCTCAGCCCCTGGGCGCTCAGGGCCGCCGCCAGATGCCGGCCTACGATTTCAGCGACGAGGAGATGAACGCACTGATCGACTTCCTCGAGTGGACCGACAGCATCGACGACCAGGACTGGCCACCGACCCCGGCGGGCTGAGTCGCCGGACCACCGGACCGCCGCAACGCGGATGAATCAAGGAGAACGACACCGATGAAATATGAAACCCAGAAGGTGGCACTGCCATTCTTCATGGTGGCCATGGCGCTCTTTGCCCTGCAGATCGTCTTCGGGCTGCTGGCCGCCGCCGTCTATGTCTGGCCTAACTTCATGGCCGAGGCCATGCCCTTCAATATCATGCGGGTTAGCCATACCAACCTGCTGATCGTGTGGCTACTGCTTGGCTTCATGGGCTCAACCTACTACCTGATGCCGGAAGAGGCGGAGCGCGAGATCCATAGTCCCACCATCGCCTATATCCAGCTGGCGATCTTCGCCTTCGCCGGTGCCGCGGCGCTGGTCGGCTACCAGTTCGGAATCCACGAGGGGCGCGAGTTTCTCGAGCAGCCGTTCTGGGTAAAGGTGCTGATCACCATCTCCTTCCTGATGTTTCTGTTCAACACCAGCATGACGCTCGCCAAGGGGCGCCGCACCGCAATCAACATGGTGCTGATGCTGGGCCTGTGGCTGGCCGCGGTATTCTGGCTGTTCGCCTTCTACAACCCCAGCAACCTCGCCGTGGACAAGCTCTACTGGTGGTGGGTGGTGCACCTCTGGGTCGAGGGCGTCTGGGAACTGATCATGGCCTCCCTGCTGGGCTACCTGTTGATCAAGATGACCGGTGTCGACCGCGAGGTGATCGAGAAGTGGCTCTACGTCATCGTCGGCCTGGCGCTGTTCTCCGGACTGCTGGGCACCGGTCATCACTACTACTGGATTGGTGCGCCGAGCTACTGGCAGCCCATCGGCAGCATCTTCTCCACCCTGGAGGTGCTCCCCTTCTTCGCCATGGTGGTGTTTGCCTTCACCATGTTCTGGAAGGGCAGCCGCAACCACCCCAACAAGGCCGCCATGCTGTGGGCCCTAGGCTGCCCGACCATGGCCTTCTTCGGCGCCGGGGTATGGGGCTTCATGCACACCCTGCACTGGGTCAATTACTACAGCCACGGCACCCAGGTCACCGCGGCCCACGGCCACCTGGCCTTCTACGGTGCCTATGTGATGCTGCTGCTGGGCATCATCAGCTTCGCCATGCCCCAGCTGCGCCGCGTTCAGCCCTACAACCAGGTGATCAACATGTGGGGCTTCTGGATCATGACCGGCGCCATGGCCTTCATGACCTTCACGCTGACCTTTGCAGGCGTCGTCCAGACCCACCTGCAGCGTGTGCTTGGCATGAACTTCATGGAGGTGCAGGACCAGCTGGTGCTGTTCTATGGCATGCGGCTGGGCGCCGGCATCGCCGTGGCCATTGGTGCCTGCCTGCTGCTCTACGCCTTCTTCGGCCCTGTCCGGGAACAGGTCCCCGCAGGCGGCACCCAGTTGACCGCGGGCCCGGGTCGCGCCTGATCTAACGAGGGCCCTGCAAGGGGCCCTCTTCGATTGTTTTCGAAGATTGTTTTCGAAGATTGTTTTTTGATGGAGTTACGCCATGACCCTCTCCACCGTGGCGGCGTCACACGCCGACCGGGAGATTCCCTACTACGACAGCGTGGGCAACGAGTGCGCGATGTTCGAGCACGCCTATGCCCAGCGCCTGCCGCTGCTGCTCAAGGGACCTACCGGCTGTGGCAAGACCCGCTTCGTCAGCCATATGGCGGCCAGACTGGGCAAGCCGCTGTTCACCGTCTCCTGTCACGACGACCTTACCGCCGCCGACCTTACCGGACGCTTCCTGTTGCAGGGCGGTGAGACACGCTGGGTCGACGGTCCGCTGACCCGCGCCGTGCGCGAGGGCGGCATCTGCTACCTCGACGAGGTGGTCGAGGCACGCAAGGATGTCACCGTGGTGCTGCACCCGCTCACCGACGACCGCCGACTGCTGCCGCTGGAGCGTACCGGTGAGCTGCTCGAGGCGCCGGACGACTTCATGCTGGTGGTCTCCTACAACCCCGGTTATCAGCATATCCTCAAGTCACTCAAGCCCAGCACCCGCCAGCGCTTCGTGGCGATGACCTTCGACTTCCCCCCGCCCAAGGTCGAGCGCGATATCGTGGCCCGCGAGAGCGGCCTGGAGCCGGATCGCTGTGCGGCACTGGTCAATCTGGCGGCCAGCCTGCGCGCCATGAAGGGCCAGGACCTGGAGGAGGGCATCTCCACTCGTCTGCTGGTCTACTGCGCGACCCTGATCCAGGCCGGCATGCCGATCCGCGACGCCGCCCGCGCCACCCTGGTGGAGCCGCTTACCGATGATGCCGACGTCCAGGAGGGCCTGATGGAGGCCGTCCAGGCCACCTTCGGTTGATCCGTATATGTTCGTTGCAGTCGCTGATACCGGGAGGCCCTTCGGGGTCAGACCCCGGCGGAGGGGATCACCGTTGGAAAGGTGCACCATGACGGGTCTATTGGCCTGGCCGGGGTCTGACCCCGAAGAGGCACAGAGCCACCATCCACGGCATCGTCGATTTTGCGCTACTGGGGGCACTGATCATGCTGGACTTTCTTGAGGTCGAGGAGACCGTCGGCCGCTACTGGCACCGCTGGGCTTCCGGGGCGGCGAGCTACCCCGACCACCCCGAGGCGGCGGTCAGCCTCGAGAGCCTGCGTCCCATGCTCGGCGTCTTCTTTCGTGCCGGCGGAGGAGAGCAGGGCATCGAGGTGGCCGCCATCGCCCGGCGCGCCTCGGCCCACCGGCTGAGCCTGCGCCAGCGCCTGGGTCTCGACGAGGAGTCCCTCGACCAGGCCCGCCGTGATGAGGAGCATCTGCTGCTGCCACCGCGCCTGGCGCTGTTTCCCGAGGCCGCCCTCAACCGCGACCTCTATCTGTGGCTGACCGCCTACCTGGCCGAGGCACGGCCGCTGAGCCTTCCCGAGGATCCCCTGCAGGGCGACCTGGCGCGGCTGCGCGAGGCGCGCCGTACCACACGGGCCGCCCTGGCGCGCTTCCCCGGGCTGACCGAGCGCTATGTGCGGCTGTGTGGCGAGCTGCTCGCTATCCGCCCGCAGCGCAAGCGCCTGCCCGCCATGGAGCGGGCCCTGGAGGCCGCACTCTGTGCCGAGCTAGGGGCGCCCGACCCCGAGGACGCCTGGGCGGTGGCCATGCAGCGCGCCATCCGCGAGGATGACCTCCCCCTCGAGGAGTTTCGTGCCCCCCGCGGCTATCGTCCGCCGCTGCCGGTGCCGCTCTGGGGCCAGGCGGTAACCCTTGGGACCAGCGCCGGCGTCCGCGAGGAGAGTGCGGATGACGAGGAGCTGCCCGAGGCCGCCGCTTCGGCCGACGACGACCATGGCAAGCGCCAGGCCGATCGCCGCGAGCAGGAGCAGGCCGATCGCGATGATCCACTGATGCTCAACAATATGGAGAAGATGCTCTCCTGGGCCGAGATGGTGAACCTCAATCGTCATGTGGAAGACGAGGAGGAGGAAGAGGCGCGTCAGGCGGCGGACCAGATGGACGAGATCGTGCTCAGCGCCAATCGCAAGAAGGCCGCGTCCCGTCTCAAGCTCGACCTCGATCTGGCGCCCGAGGAGGCCGCCGGTGGCCGCCTCAAGGGCAAGCACCCCTACCCGGAGTGGAACCATCGCAAGCAGGCCTATCTGCCCGATCACTGCCTGGTGATCAGCGACGTGCAGAGCGAGGAAGGGGAGAACTGGGAACCGGATGAAGCGACCCGTCGGCGTATCCGTCGTGTGCGGCGCGAATTCGAGGCGCTGCGCCCGCGGCGCGAGATCCTGCGCGGTCAGCTGGATGGCAGCGAGCTCGACATGGACGCCGTGATCCGCTCGCGCTGCGACCTGGCCGCCACCGGCGAGGCGAGTGACCGGCTCTATCTGGCCAGCCGCACCCAGGCTCGGGATCTGGCAGTCTCGATCCTGGTGGATGTGTCGCTCTCCACCGAGGCGTGGCTGCAGGATCGCCGCGTGCTCGATGTGGCCAAGGAGGCCCTGCTGGTGCTGGGGCACGGTCTGGCGGGCTGCGGCGACGACTATTCGATCCACAGCTTCACCTCCCAGCGTCGCCACAAGGTGTGGGTCAATACGCTAAAGTCATTCGACGAGCCCATGGGGGAGCGGGTAACCCGACGCATATCGGCGCTGAAGCCGGGCAGCTACACCCGCATGGGGCCGGCGATTCGCCACCTGTCCAGGCAGCTGAGCGAGCGCCCCAATCGTCATCGCCTGCTGCTGATGCTGACCGACGGCAAGCCCAACGATAACGACTACTACGAGGGGCGCTACGGCATCGAGGATACCCGCAAGGCGGTGCTCGAGGCGCGGCGCCAGGAGGTGAAGGTGTTCGGGGTGACCATCGATCGCGAGGCGGGGCAGTATATCCCTCACCTGTTCGGTCGCGGTGGCTACGCCATCGTACAGCGTCCCGAGCACCTCGCCCTGGCGTTGCCGAGTATCTATCGCCAGATCATCGCCACCTGAGCCCCCGTCATCCGAACCATCGCCGAGGAGATGCGCCCATGACCTCTCGAACCCGACCGATCCTCGCCGTGGCGGCCTGGAGCCTGGTCGCCGTGGCGCTGGTGCTGCCGCTGGTGTGGCTGATCAATAACCGCGACTGGGGTGTCGGGCTGATACTGCTGGCGCCGCTGCTGGTCTACGGCCTGATGCGCCTGGGGCGTTCCCTGGAGAGCTGGGCTCGGGCGAGTGCACCGCCGAAGCACCCTCAGCGACGCTAAAGTGAAGCCTTCGTCGTCCTGAGCGCTACCGGACAATGCAAAGGGCCTGCTGATGCAGGCCCTTTGCCGTATGCCGCTCAGGCCTCAGGCCATCCGGCCCACCAGATAGCCGGCACCGATCAGCGCCAGGGTGAGGATCACCAGGCCCACGAAGGCCCCCTTCCAGGCCGGGGTGGCCCTGCGCAGGTTGAGATAGACCATCAGCAGGCGCTGGGCCTTGAAGCCGGTGGCCAGGATGACCAGCGCCGCCGACCACAGCGGCAGCGTCTGCCAGTCACTGGCGTCGAGCAGCGCCGAGACCATCGACACCACCGTCAGGCCCATCAGCACGGCCCAGGTGGTCAGCAGGCGGCGGGTGCCGGGCAGCGGTGTCATGCGACCTCCGTTTTCAGCGCAGCAGGGAGCCTTCAGCTCAATAAATGCCCTCAGCGCAAGAGATAAAGCAGCGGATAGAGCAGGATCCAGATCAGATCGACCATATGCCAGAAGGCGGCGGCGGTCTCCACGTTCTCCAGGCTGGTACGCCAGCTGACCAGTCCCAGCAGCGCCAGGCCGAACAGCACATGGGCGAAATGAAAGGCGGTCAGCCCATAGTAGAAGCCGAAGAAGGTGTTGGTGTCCGGGGTGATGCCGATGGCGAACTTGCTCGAATACTCGACCACCTTGATCACGCCGAACAGTACGCCGAGCCCCATGGCGGCGGCGAGCCACTGGCGGGCACGCCGGATACGCTCGCTGGCGGTGGCCTCCACCGCCAATGCCACACAGAGCCCGCTGGTCAGCAGCACCAGCGTATTGAGCCCTCCCAGCAGCGGGTCGAGCTTCTGCTGGGAGGCATCGAACAGCGCCACCTGGGCGGCGCGTTCGGAGGAGTAGAGGGCGAAGAACGCCATGAACACCAGCAACTCGCTGAGGATCAGCACCCATATCAGCGGATTGCCGGGTAGGGCAGAGAGCGGCCCCCAGCCGGGGTTGGGTAGCTCCTGCTCCCTCATGCGTCGCTCAGGGTGACCCGGGCGACGCCGAAGGCCAGGCTGCGCGGGTTATCCACCGGGCGGTTGGAGGTCAGGCGGGCGATGCCCACGGCACAGCGGCCGACCATCCAGATCAGGCAGGCGGTGAAGTAGAGATAGCCCAGGGCCCAAGGGGCCATGGGCGGCGTGCCGACCAGCCCGAGCAGCTGCCAGGCGGCAGTGAAGAACGCCCCGCCCAGCACGCCCAGCCAGAAGGTGCGAATCTGGAACTGCAGGTGGCTCTTTACCCAGGGCTCGGCGCTTCGCTGCTTGACGTGGGCGATCAGCACGCCGACAGGCGCCGTTACCACCGCCAGCACGCTGCCCAGGAAGAGCATGTAGACGATGATGGCGGCGCCGCGCCCCCGGGACTGCTTGCCGGCAGGGACTTCGTTCATATGGCGAGCGTTGGCGGGTATGGCCTGAGGGGTGGACATGGCGGGTCCTCGCGTGACGGGCGACCGGCCCTGGCGAGCCGGTCTAATGATGTATTCAAAATGCTACTATAGCGCGAGGTCGCACGAAAAGCCTTGGCCTGGATCAACTCTCGGCCGGCTTGGTTTCGATGGACCGAACGTCGACACCCGGGGTCGCGGCCGAGTGGCCAGGGTGCTTCTTGTCGCGGGTCAGCATCGGAACACGACGCTCGGTCCACCACATCCAGATGATCGAGACCAGGGTCACGCCGAAGCAGAGCATCCATACGGTGGTGGCCACGCCGGTGAGGTCCACCAGGGCGCCGAACATGATCGGCAGCAGGAAGCCACCCACTCCGCCGGCCAGGCCGACGATGCCGGAGACCAGGCCCAGGTTCTCGTGGTACTCGTTGGAGAGGTACTTGAAGACCGAGGCCTTGCCGATGCCCCAGGCGATGCCCACCACGAACAACGCCGTGGTGAACAGCCACACCGGGATGCCGAAGCCGAACTCCACCACCCCTTCGCCACCGGCGCCGGCCACGCGGTACTGGGTCTCGGGATAGGACATGATGAACAGCGCGATCAGGCTGGCCCACATGCAGGCCCAGGTGACGGTATGCGCCCCGAAGCGGTCGGAGAGCCAGCCGCCAAAGGCGCGAATTACCCCCGAGGGCAGCACGAAGATGGTGGCGATCAGGGCAGCGACCTGAATGCCGAGGCCGTACTCTCCCATGTAGTAGCGGGTCAGCCACAGGGAGACACCGACATAGCCGCCGAACACCACGGAGTAGTACTGACAGTACTTCCACACCCGGGGGTCGTTGAGCACCTTGAGCTGGTCACGCAGCGAGACGCTGCTGCTGCTGCGATGGGCCGGGTTGGAGTAGGTGAAGCACCAGAACAGCACGGCGGTGACCAGCATGATGCCCGCGTAGATATTGGGCACCGCCTGCCAGCCCAGCACCACGATCACGGTGGGGGCGATGAACTTGGTGACCGCGGCACCGGCGTTGCCGGCACCGAAGATGCCCATGGCCAGGCCCTGGCGATCCTTCTCGAACCACTTGGCGGTGTAGGTGATGCCCACCGAGAAGGAGCCGCCGGCCAGGCCGACGAAGGCACCCAGCACCAGCAGCTGCCAATACTCGGTGGCGAACTGCACCAGCCAGATGGCCGGCACGATCAGGAGCAGGATGATGAAGAACACCGGCCGACCGCCGTGGCGGTCGGTCAGCGAGCCCAGGGGCAGGCGCGACAGGGCGCCGGTCAGGATGGGCACCGCGGTGAGGATACCGAACTGGGTACCGTTGAGGTTGAGCTCTTCGGCGATCGGCACGCCGATCTCGCCGAACATGGTCCACACCATGAAGCACATGGTGAAGGCGAAGGTGTTGGCGATCAGCACCGAGGTCTGCTTGAAGCGTTCAGAGGCCATGGGACCCTCCGAGTCTATCGGGTTAAGGGACGATATCGGGTTCGGTAAGTGATCAGGGGTTCTTCACATAGGCGCCGGGACGCAGGTAGAACCACCAGTTGACCACCAGGCAGACGGCGTAGAAGACCGCGAAGCCGTACATGGCGAGCTCCGGTGTGCCGGCCTTGATCTGCTCACCCATCACCCGGGGCGCGATAAAGGAGCCATAGGCGGCGACGGCGGAGGTCCAGCCCAGTGCCGGGCCCTTCTGCTGGGGGTCGAAGATGAAGCCGATGCTGCGGAAGGTCGAACCGTTGCCAATGCCGCTGGCGGCAAACAGCAGGATGAACAGCAGCAGGAACATCCAGAAGTACTGGTTGGGGTCGGTGGAGTTGTAGGCCAGCATCATCACGTAGCCGGCGCCCACGGAGCCCACCACCATGATCGCGGTGATCACCTGGGTGACGATGGAGCCGCCCAGCTTGTCGGAGATCCAGCCGCCCACCGGGCGGATCAGGGCGCCGACGAAGGGACCCATCCAGGCCCAGGTCAGGGCGCTGGGGGCGTCCGGGTTGGCGACACGGGTCATGCTGCCATCGGCGGCCACCTCCATCATGTTGCCGAAGATCACCGAGATGGAGAGCGGCAGGGCCGCGGAGAAGCCGATGAAGGAGCCGAAGGTGGCGATATAGAGCACGGTCATCGACCAGGTGTGCTTGTTGGAGAAGATCTCGAACTGCTTCTTGATGGCGGGCTTGATATCACCCGGGATCAGGCGCAGCAGCACCACGGTCAGCACAATGGTCAGCGGCAGGGCGATCCACATGTTGAGATAGCCCAGCGCCACCACGCCGGCGATGGAGGTCACGATGCCGACCCCGTAGAGGCCGAGAATCTTGCCGAAGGCCTGCAGCGGGGAGCCCGGGTTTGGGGTGATCGTGCGCAGGTTGTTCATGCCGAACCAGCCCGCGAAGGCCAGCGGAATCAGCAGCAGCATCCACACGAAGCCGGCGTTCTGGATCCAGGTATCGGTGCCCGCCTCGATGCGCCCGATCAGGGTGCCGCTGGCCTTCTCGAGCGCCATCGGTTCGCCACCCAAGGCGCCGAAGATGCCCACTGTCATCACCAGCGGGATCAGGATCTGCATGGTGGTGACGCCGAAGTTGCCGAGCCCGGCGTTCATGCCCAGGGCATAGCCCTGCTGTTTCTTGGGGAAGAAGTTGGAGATGTTGCTCATCGAGTTGGCGAAGTTGCCGCCGCCGATGCCCGAGAGCAGTGCCAGGGCCTGGAACACCCAGAACGGCGTCCCGGGGTTCATCAACGCGATGCCGGTGCCCATGGCGGGGAGCATCAGCAGGGCGGTGGTCAGGAAGATGGTATTGCGACCACCGGCGATACGGATCATGAAGGAGGCGGGGATGCGCAGGGTGGCACCGGCCAGGCCGGCAATCGCGGTCAGGGTGAACAGCTGCTCCACCGAGAACGGAAAGCCCAGGTTCTGCATCTGCGTGGTGATCATGCCCCACATCAGCCAGATGGCGAAGCCCAGCAGCAGGCTGGGAATGGAGACCCACAGGTTGCGGTTGGCAACCCTCTTGCCCTCCGACTCCCAGAACTCCTCGTTCTCGACATCCCACCGTTCGATGTCGGCATTCTTTCTGGTCATGACGTTTCCCCCTTGAGGTCTAGCGGTGCTCGCATCGGCCATGATCGGGTTGATCAATATCAAGGCGCGCGAAGATGGGGGAAAGATACGCCGCGCGGCGGCATCGGGAAACGTGGCATGCGGCTCCCCCTGGCGGTGGCATACCTCCAGGGGGGTAGGAGAGGGTCGTTGTTAGCTTTATGTTTTTATTGGTTTATTTTTATTGTATAGGTAAGGGCAAGGAGCGCGTCGACGCCCCGGGGGTATTTGGAGGTATCCACACAGAGCCCGCTTCGGCTAGCGCTCGATGCCCTCCTGCACGGCCCACACCGCCGCCTCGACCCTCGAGCGCAGGTTGAGCTTCTTGAGCAGGTGCTTGACGTGAACCTTCACCGTGCCCTCGGTGATCTCCAGCTTGCGGGCGATCATCTTGTTGGAGAGCCCCGCGGCCAGCTCGCGCAGGATCTCGCGTTCCCGCTGGGTCAGGCTGTGGATATCCGGTGCCGCCGGCTGGCTGCGCTGCTTGCGCAGGGCATCGGCGAGCAGCGATGTCAGGCTCTCGCTGAGCACCATGCGACCCAGTGCCGCCTGGCGCAGCTGGCGAATCATCTCGTCGGGATCCATGTCCTTGAGCAGGTAGCCGTCGGCGCCCGACTGCAGGGCATTGACCACATCCTCTTCATGGTCCGAGACCGTGAACATCACCACGCGGCCGGCGAAGCCGTTGCCGCGCAGCCGCCTGAGCGTCTCGATGCCGTCGATTCCCGGCATGTTGAGGTCGAGCAGCACCATGTCGGGGTCGAGCTCCTGTGCCAGGCGGATCCCCTCTTCGGGCTCCCCGGCCTCGCCGGCGAGCAGCAGGTCATCCTCAAGTTCCAGCAGCTGGGAGACGCCGCGCCGCAGCAGCGGATGATCGTCGATGATCAGGATGGTGGCGGGGTGATCGGTCGTGATGGCGGTCATCCTCGACTCCTGTGGCCATGGGGGAAATCGGCCACCTCATCGGCATTCAGGGTGGCGTCGTCTGGGTGGGGGGTCACCTGCTGATGGATCAAGCGGGCGGTCTGGGGCGTGAAGATCAGCTCGACCCGTGTACCGCCGCCGGGGCGGTTATGCAGGCTCAGGCGGCCGCCCAGGGAGTCGGCGCGGTCGCGCATGATCACCAGCCCGTAGTGCATCGGTGGCGAGCTGTCGTCGGCCAGGCCGATACCGTCATCCTCGATGACAACGTGTAGCCGGGCCGCCTGGAAGCTGACGGAGACGGCGGTCCAGTGGGCATTGGCATGCTTGAGCACGTTGGCCAGCGCCTCGCGCACCACCTGTAGTACATGGATCTCCTCATTGGGACTGAGCAGATGGGGCGGTACATCGATCTCCAGGGGGACACTGAAACCGAGGCGCTCGCCGAACTCCCGTGCCGTCTGACGCAGTGCACTGGCCAGGCCCGGAGCCTCCAGCTTGAGGCGGAAGGTGGTCAGCAGCTCGCGCAGCTGACGGTAGGCGCTGTCGAGCCCGGTGCGCAGCTCGTCGAACACCGGCGCCTGGCTCTCCCGCGGCATCTCCTTGAGCTGCATGCGCTCCAGGCGCGCCACCTGCATCTTGAGATAGGAGAGTGACTGGGCCAGGGAGTCATGCAGCTCCCGGGCGATGATGGCGCGCTCGTTCATCAGCGACACCTGCTGCTGCTCCTCGATTCGACGCTGCAGATAAATCGCATTGGCCAGCTGGTCGGCCAGGGCATTGAGCAGGCGGCGCACGCTGTCGGTGAGGGGCTGGTTTTTGGGGTGCCACACCTCCAGGGTGCCGAGCATCAGCTCGCCGACGCTCACCGGCAGCAGCACGCACTCGCCCTGTTCGGTCTGCTCCAGCCTGAGCGGCACGGGATCGATCAGGCAGGCGTGGCAGTCGTGATCGCGGCAATACTCCGGGCGGCGCGGCGAATGGGTGGCCAGTATCGGGATCTGGCGATCATCGTAGGGGTCGTTCAGCGATAGCCGAATCGGACCGACCTCGAGCAGCTGCTCCAGCTCGCGCAGCATGGGCGCGGCGCTGGCGCAGAGGTCGTTGCCACCGCCGTAGAGCGCGCGGCTGCCATCGTGCATCACCTCCATGGCTCGATTGCTGCGCTCGAGCTCCAGCTGCTTGCGCGAGGCACGTGCCTCCAGCTCGGCGTAGCTGGCACCGAGCTCCGTCGCCATGCCGTCCAGGGTGCGCCCGAGCAGGGCGAGCTCGTCGTTGCCCGTAAGGTGCGTTCGATAATCGAAGTTGCGTCGAGCGGCCTCGCGGGCGAGTACCACCAGCTGGCGCAACGGCACCACCAGGTTGTGACGAATATCATAGAGGGCGATCGCCACCACGACCGCGGTCAGTATCAGAAACAGGATCTGCAGGGCGCTGAGCAGCTGGATCTTCGATTCGCTGTTCCGTTCGAGGAGCCCGACCAGCCGGTCGATGTCCGCCACCAGGCTGTCCAGCGCCTGACGCAGCGGGTCGACCTGAATTCTTGCCTCGTCGATGGCCTGGCTTACCTGGGGAGCCAGCGCCGTGTGCCAGCTCGCCACGAGCAGCCGGTACTGCTCCCGCAGGGGGTGGTCCTCGGCCGTGGGCAGCGTGGCGGTCAGTCGGGGGCTGGCCAGGCGGGTCTCCAGGCGTGACATCAGCGCTTCCACTCGCTCACGTTGCGCCGGCTCGGGGTGCCGTTCATAACGCTGCAGGGCCGCGACGATCTGGTAGGTGTTCATGCGCAGCGAGCCGGCCACGTTGATGGCGGCGGCGTCACCACGGCTGTCGTTGGCCACCGTCATGGTGACCACGATGCTGATCAGGGCCATGGCACTGATGGCGAGCAGGGAGGCGACGATGCGGGCCACCAGGGAGTGTTGCAGCAGTTTCATAGTCTCCACAAGCCGTCGGGGAGTGGCGCATTGCATGGGGCTGGCTCGAGTCTACTACACCCAAGGGGGTAGGGCAGGTACCTCCACTGCCCCTTTGACCCCGGGGGCGGCTCTACACAGACTTTGACCACACTCCACCGCTCCCTGGCCTTGCGATGCCCCACGTCTCCGAACGCGATGCCGTCGTCGGCTACCGCCCCCTGGTGGTGGTCCTGCTGTCGCCGCTGGCCTTTGCGCTGGTGTTCGCCAGCTGGACCATCTTTGCGGTGCTGGGGCTGGAGCTGCGCGCCATGCTGAGACTGGGCGAGCTCGGCTTCGCGCTCATGCTGGCCACCCCCATGCTGACCGGGGCGCTCGCGGCGCTCCCCATGGCCGCCCTTGCCCGGCGCCACGGTGGGCGGCGAGTGATGATCGCCTGCCTGCTGCTGATCTGTCCCTTCCTGTGGGCGGTGGCCCACTCCAGCACCTATCTGCACTTTCTGCTCGCCGGCGGCGGACTGGGGCTGGGGGCCGGCTCGCTGGCGGCGGGGCTGGTCTATGTGGCCGAGCTGTCACCGCGGCGGCATGCCGGTCTGGCGCTGGGGCTCTATGGTGCCGGGATGGTGGGGGCCGGGCTTAGCTACCTGCTGCTGCCGCTGATCAGCCAGGCCTATGGCTGGCGCAGTGCCCCTCTGCTCTATCTGCTGCCGGTGCTGGCGGTGGCGGCGCTGTTGTGGCTGTTCGCCGATGACCCGGATCCCCCGGCCGCTTCGGGCGAGATCGACGATGACGACATGACGAGAGGAGAGCGGCCGGGCTGGCTCGAGGCCCTGCGACACTGGCGCCCCTGGCGACTGGCGGTGGTCTACAGCTTCTTCTATGGCGCCTTCGTGGCGCTGTCGCTGTGGCTGCCGGGCTACCTCGGTGACCAGTATGGCCTGGAGTTGCGAAGTGCCGCGCTGCTGGCACTGCCTTTCCCGCTGGCGGTGGGGCTGGGGCAGGTGGCTGGCGGCGCCTGGGGGGACGCCCACGACTTTCGCGCCCTGCGCTGGTGGGT
Organism: Halomonas icarae; assembly: GCF_009901955.1. Lineage (GTDB taxonomy): Bacteria > Pseudomonadota > Gammaproteobacteria > Pseudomonadales > Halomonadaceae > Halomonas > Halomonas icarae. The sequence goes on from NZ_WUTS01000001.1 coordinate 1,287,507, forward strand.
CAGCGCCTGCGTGCTGGTCTGCCTGTTCCTGCTCTCCTACCCCCCCTTCACCATGCAGATCGAGGGGGTGGGCCGGGTGCTGACGCTGCACTATGCCGCGCCACTGTGGGGCTTTCTGACGCTGCTGGTGACCATGGGGCTGATCATGGGGGTGGGACAGGGCAGCCTGATGCGCATGATTCACCGCGACCACGGCAGTCAGCTGGCGCTGGTGGGTGGGCTGGCACTGACCCTGGGCGGCCTGTTTGGCGCTCTGCTACCGCTGATGTTCGCCCTGGGCAATCACTGGCTAGGCATCCGCACCGCGGGGTTCATGTTTCTCTACGCGTCGCTGGTGGTGTGCATGCTGGTGATGCTCTGGGATCACGTCAACGGCGCGGGGCGAAAAGGGGCCTGATAAAGGGGCCTGATAAAGGCGATACCTCGCCCATGATGGGCCTCTATCTCCTTGGTGGTACAGAGGCGGTATATGGAGGTAACCGGGCAGTAATCGTCGCGCCGATCACCCAGAATTGCCTGCATGTCACCGGCCTGGTCCACGCATGATGCGCACTCGATCCAGGCTGACCGAGTGGCCCCGCGAGGTCACACCTCTTTTTCAGGAGCCTGGAGAGCGACCATGAGTCACTTCATCGATCGGCTGAACTTCTTCCGCAAGGCCCGCGAGCCCTTTGCCAATGATCACGGCGAGCTGCGCGACGAGTCCCGCGGCTGGGAGAACGGCTACCGGCAGCGCTGGCAGCATGACAAGATCGTGCGCTCTACCCATGGGGTGAACTGCACTGGATCCTGCAGCTGGAAGATCTACGTCAAGAATGGCCTGGTCACCTGGGAGACCCAGCAGACCGACTATCCGCGCACCCGGCCCGACCTGCCCAACCACGAGCCGCGGGGTTGTCCGCGCGGTGCCAGCTACTCCTGGTACATGTACAGTGCCAACCGTCTCAAGTATCCGCTGATCCGCAAGCCGCTGCTCAAGCTGTGGCGCCAGGCGCTGAACGAGAAGAGGGACCCGGTCGAGGCGTGGGCCTCCATCGTCGAGGACCCGGCCAAGGCCAAGCAGTACAAGCGTGCCCGCGGCATGGGCGGCTTCGTGCGCGCCGACTGGAACGAGCTTAACCAGCTGATCGGCGCCTCCAACGTCTATACCACCAAGCAGTACGGGCCGGACCGCATCATCGGCTTCTCGCCGATTCCCGCCATGTCCATGGTCAGCTACGCCTCCGGTGCCCGCTATCTGTCGCTGATCGGCGGCGTCTGCCTGTCGTTCTACGACTGGTACTGCGACCTGCCCCCGGCCAGCCCCCAGACCTGGGGCGAGCAGACCGACGTGCCCGAGTCCGCCGACTGGTACAACTCCGGCTACATCATCGCCTGGGGCTCCAACGTGCCGCAGACGCGGACCCCGGACGCCCACTTCTTCACCGAGGTGCGCTACAAGGGTACCAAGACCGTCTCGATCACCCCGGACTACGCCGAGGTCTCCAAGCTCACCGACGAGTGGCTCTCCGCCAAGCAGGGCACCGATGCCGCCCTGGCCATGGCCATGGGTCACGTCATCCTCAAGGAGTTCCACCTCGAGAAGAGCAGCAGCTACTTCACCGACTATGTGCGGCGCTATACCGACATGCCGTTCCTGGTCGAGCTCGAGGCTCGCGAGGACGGCAGCTATGCGCCGGGACGCCAGATGCGCGCCAGCGACTTCGAGGCGAGCCTGGGCCAGGGCAACAACCCCGAGTGGAAGACCGTGGCGTGGGATGAGACCCGCGATCAGCTGGTGGTCCCGCGTGGCTCCATCGGTTTCCGTTGGGGTGAAAATAGCGGCGAGACCGGCGACGAGGTGGGCAAGTGGAACCTCGAGCCGCTGGACGCCGAAGGCACCGAGATCAAGCCGCTGCTGACCCTGGCCGACAGGCATGACGAGGTGGCGAAGGTCGCCTTCCCCTACTTCGGCGGCATCGCTCACGAACACTTCGATCACGTCAAGAGCGGCGGCGCCAGCGAGGAGCTGCTGTTCCACAGCCTGCCGGTCAAGCGTATCAAGAAGGCCGACGGCTCCGAGGCGCTGGCGGTCACGGTGTTCGACCTGATGTGCGCCAACTACGGCATCGACCGCGGGTTTGGCGAGGATGACGGTGCCACCTCCCTGGACGAGGTGAAGCCCTACACCCCGGCCTGGCAGGAGAAGATCACCGGCGTGCCCGCCGAGCAGGCCACCCGTATCGCCCGTGAGTTCGCCGAGAATGCCGACAAGACCCAGGGTCGCAGCATGATCATCGTCGGTGCCGGCATGAACCACTGGTACCACATGGACATGAACTACCGTGGTCTGATCAATATGCTGGTCATGTGTGGCTGCATCGGGCAGAGCGGCGGCGGCTGGTCCCACTATGTCGGGCAGGAGAAGCTGCGCCCGCAGACCGGCTGGACCCCGCTGGCCTTCGGCCTCGACTGGCAGCGTCCGCCGCGGCACATGAACGGCACCTCCTTCTTCTACAACCACTCCTCCCAGTGGCGCTACGAGAAGCTCGAGATCAAGGAGATCCTGTCGCCGCTGGCCAAGGCCGAGGACTACCCAGGCAGCCTGATCGACTTCAACGTTCGCGCCGAGCGCATGGGCTGGCTGCCTTCCGCGCCTCAGCTGGGCACCAACCCGCTGCGCCTGGCCGCGGCCGCCGAGGCCGCCGGCATGTCCACCCAGGACTACGCCGTCCAGCAGCTCAAGGAGGGCAAGCTCGCCTTCGCCGCGGAGGATCCGGACAACCCCCAGAACTTCCCGCGCAACATGTTCATCTGGCGTTCCAACCTGCTGGGCAGCTCCGGAAAGGGCCATGAGTACATGCTCAAGTACCTGCTGGGTACCCGTCACGGTATCCAGGGCAAGGACCTGGGCGACTTCGGCGGCCAGAAGCCGGAAGAGGTCAAGTGGCATGACGATGCCCCCGAGGGCAAGGTCGACCTGCTGGTGACCCTGGACTTCCGCATGTCCACCACCTGCCTCTACTCGGACGTCGTGCTGCCTACGGCGACCTGGTACGAGAAGGACGACCTCAACACCTCCGACATGCACCCCTTCATCCACCCGCTGACCGCGGCCACCGACCCGGCGTGGGAGTCGCGCAGCGACTGGGAGATCTTCAAGGGGATCGCCAAGTCATTCTCCGAGGCCGCCGAGGGGCATCTGGGCGAGGAGACCGACCTGGTCACCCTGCCGCATCAGCACGACTCCCCGGCCGAGCTGGCTCAGGTCGATGTGAAGGACTGGAAGAAGGGCGAGTGCGAGCCCATTCCCGGCAAGACCATGCCGGCGCTGATCGAGGTCAAGCGTAACTACCCCGAGACCTATGAGCGCTTCACCTCCATCGGCCCGCTGCTCGAGAGCATCGGCAACGGCGGCAAGGGCATCAGCTGGAAGACCGAGTCCGAGGTGGACCTGCTCGGCAAGCTCAACCACCGCAAGACCGAGGGGCCGCACAAGGGGCGTCCGCGTCTCGACAGTGCCGTCGATGCCGCCGAGATGATCCTGACCCTGGCGCCGGAGACCAATGGCCAGGTGGCGGTGAAGGCCTGGGATGCGCTCTCCAAGATCACCGGGCGGGATCATACCCACCTGGCGCTGCCCAAGGAGGACGAGAAGATCCGCTTCCGCGACATCGTCGCCCAACCGCGCAAGATCATCTCCAGCCCCACCTGGTCCGGCCTCGAGGACGAGCATGTCTCCTACAACGCCGGTTATACCAACGTGCATGAGCTGATCCCGTGGCGCACGGTGAGTGGTCGCCAGCAGTTCTACCAGGATCACCCCTGGATGCGCGCCTTCGGCGAGAGCCTGCTGGTCTATCGTCCGCCCATCGATACCAAGGCGGCGGTAAGCGTGGCCGAGCACGGTTTTGCAGAAAACAAGGACAACGGCAACCCGGAGATCGCGCTGAACTGGATCACCCCGCACCAGAAGTGGGGCATCCACTCCACCTACAGCGACAACCTGCTGATGCAGACCCTGTCGCGGGGCGGTCCGATCGTCTGGATGTCCGAGGACGATGCGAAATCCATCGGCGTCGAGGACAACGACTGGATCGAGCTCTACAACGCCAACGGCGCCATCGCGGCCCGGGCGGTGGTCAGTCAGCGGGTCAAGAACGGCATGGCGATGATGTATCACGCTCAGGAGCGGATCCTGAACATGCCGGGCTCCGAGATGACCGGCACCCGTGGCGGCATCCACAACTCGGTGACGCGTGTGTGTCCCAAGCCGACCCATATGATCGGTGGCTACGCGCAGCTCTCCTACAGCTTCAACTACTACGGCACCGTCGGTTCCAACCGCGATGAGTTCGTTATCGTGCGCAAGATGAAGAAGATCGACTGGCTGGACGGTGAAGGCAATGATTACGAGCAGGAGGCCGTGAAATGAAGATTCGTTCCCAGGTAGGCATGGTCCTCAACCTCGACAAGTGCATCGGCTGCCACACCTGCTCGGTGACCTGCAAGAACGTCTGGACCAGTCGTGAGGGAGTGGAGTACGCCTGGTTCAACAACGTCGAGACCAAGCCCGGCATCGGTTATCCCAAGGAGTGGGAGAACCAGGGCAAGTGGAAGGGCGGCTGGATGCGCCGCAAGGACGGCAAGATCGAGCCGCGCATCGGCGGCAAGTGGCGGGTGCTGGCGAATATCTTCGCCAACCCCGACCTGCCGGAGATCGACGACTACTATGAGCCGTTCACCTTCGACTACGAGCATCTGCACACCGCCAAGCAGGGGGAGCACCAGCCCACCGCGCGGCCGCGCTCGCTGATCTCCGGCCAGCGCATGAACAAGATCGAGTGGGGTCCCAACTGGGAGGAGATACTGGGCACCGAGTTCGCCAAGCGGCGCAAGGACATGAACTTCGAGAAGGTGCAGGCCGATATCTACGGCCAGTTCGAGAACACCTTCATGATGTATCTGCCGCGCCTGTGCGAGCACTGCCTGAACCCGACCTGCGTGGCGAGCTGCCCCTCCGGTGCCATCTACAAGCGCGAGGAGGACGGCATCGTCCTGATCGACCAGGACAAGTGCCGCGGCTGGCGGATGTGCATCTCCGGCTGCCCCTACAAGAAGATCTACTACAACTGGAAGACCGGCAAGTCCGAGAAGTGCATCTTCTGCTACCCACGCATCGAGGCCGGCCAGCCGACGGTCTGCTCCGAGACCTGTGTGGGCCGCATTCGCTACCTCGGTGTGCTGCTCTACGATGCCGACCGCATCGAGGAGGTCGCCAGTTCACCGGACGTGCGCGATCTCTACCACCGTCAGTGCGAGATTTTCCTGGATCCCAATGATCCGGAAGTGATCGCCCAGGCGAAGAAGGATGGCATCACCGATAACGTGATCAAGGCCGCCCAGGCCTCGCCCGTCTACAAGATGGCCATGGACTGGGGGCTGGCGCTGCCGCTGCACCCCGAGTATCGCACCCTGCCGATGGTCTGGTATGTGCCGCCGCTGTCGCCGATCCAGTCCGCCGCCGAGGCCGGCAAGGTCGAGTTCGACGGCGTGATGCCCAGGATCGAGTCGCTGCGCATTCCGGTGAAGTACCTGGCCAACATGCTGACCGCCGGTGAGGAGGAGCCCGTGGTGCTGGCGCTCAAGCGCCTCATGGCCATGCGCCTCTATATGCGCGGCAAGCATGTGGAAGGCCAGGCCAACACCGAGGTGCTGGAGGGCGTCGGCCTGACCGAGCAGCAGGTGGAAGAGATGTACCGCTACCTGGCCATCGCCAACTACGAGGATCGCTTCGTGATCCCCACCAGTCATCGCGAGATGGCGACCGAGGCGTTCCCGGAGCGCGGTGGCTGCGGCTTCAGCTTCGGCGATGGCTGCCACGGCGACAGCAGCGAGAGCCTGTTTGGCGGACGCAAGACCACCGCGACCCTGGTCCAGCCGGTGACCTTCGACCCGCAGGCACAGAGTGAGGAGACCCGTCATGGCTGAAGCCGCACAACAGATGGAAACGGTGGCAGACATGCTGAGCCTGCGCGTGCTGGCCCGGCTGCTGGACTACCCCACCGAGGAGCTCCAGGCCGCCGCCCCGGAGATGATCGAGATCCTGAATGCCGAGCGCCGCCTGTCGGCGGCGCGACGCACCGCCCTGATGGATTGGTGCCAGCGTCTTCTGGAGGCCGACATCATGGAGCTCCAGGCGGAGTATGTGGCGCTGTTCGATCGTGGTCGCAATACCTCGCTGCTGCTCTTCGAGCATGTGCATGGCGAGTCCCGCGACCGGGGTCAGGCGATGGTCGACCTGATGGCCGAGTACCGTGCCGCGGGCTTCGAGCTCGACGCCCATGAACTGCCGGATTATCTGCCGCTGTTCCTGGAGTATCTCTCCACCCGTTCCGAGGCCGAGATCGGCCGCTGGCTGGGCGAGATCCGCCATATTCTGGCGCTGCTTACCGCGCGTCTCGAGGAGCGTGAGGCCGATTATGCCCTGGTGCCGCTGGCGCTGCTGGCGCTGATCGGTGCCGATGATGACGTCGCCGCCCATCGCCAGACGGCGAAGGAGGAGGCGCCCGACTACACCGCCGAGGCACTGGACGAGGTGTGGGAAGAGGAGGCAGTGCGCTTCACCGCCGATTCCGACCAGGATTGTGCCCTGCAATCCGCCGAGGGGCGCCGGCTGGCCGAGCGCAAGAACGTTACCCAGAGCGAGGCGGTGCGGGTCCTCGACCCCGCTGCTCCCGCCCGGAAACACTGAACGGAGACCCGTCATGAACTACCTCAATACATTGCTGTTCGGGCTCTACCCCTACCTGGCCGGTACCGTCTTCCTGATCGGTAGTCTGATGCGTTTCGATCATGGCCAGTACACCTGGAAGACCGGCTCGAGTCAGATGCTGACATCGCGCAACATGCGGCGTGCCAGCAATCTCTTCCATATCGGCATCATCGTGATCTTCTTCGGTCACCTGGTGGGCTTGCTGACCCCGCATTGGGTCTATTCGCCCTTCGTGAGCGCCGGCACCAAGCAGGTGATCGCCATCATCATCGGTGGCATCGCCGGCATCATGTGCCTGGTGGGTGGCGTGATGCTGGCCCATCGCCGCATCACCAATCCGCGGGTGCGTGCCTCCTCGAGCCCGATGGACACCGTCATCATCGGGCTGCTGGTGGTGCAGGTCTCGCTGGGCCTGCTGACCATCATCCCTGCCCTCGGTCACCTGGACGGCGGCGTGATGATTCAGCTCGCCCACTGGGCACAGTCCATCGTCTTCTTCCAAGGCGGCGCCGCTGTCTATCTCGAGAGCGTGGGCTTCATCTACAAGCTGCACATCCTGGTGGGTCTGACCATCATTCTGGTCTTCCCCTTCACCCGACTGGTGCATGTGTGGAGCGTGCCCTTCGGCTATGTGACCCGTCGTTACCAGCTGGTGCGCAAGCGGGGCTGAAACGGTTTCGAGGAAAAAAGCATGCAAAAGATCGATATCGAGATGATTCCGGGGGGGGCGAGCCCCCCTCCCATCCGGGTCGGTGAAGCCACCATCGCGGAGGCCGACATCGCCCAGGAGATGCAGTACCACCCGGCAGACAGCGCCGGTACCGCCCAGCTCAAGGCCGCCCGTGCCCTGGTGGTACGCGAGCTGCTCCGCCAGCGCGCCGCCGCCCTGGGTCTGGCCGATGACGACGGTGCGGACCTCGACGAGGATGATGCCATCATCGCCGCCCTGCTGGAGCAGGAGCTGGACGTGCCCGAGCCCTCGGAGGAGGACTGCCGGCGCTTCCACGCCACCCACGCCGAGCGCTTCAGTGAGCCGACGCGGTTGCAGGTTCGCCATATCCTGCTGGCCGCGGCGCCGGATGATGCCGAGGCCCGGGATGCCGGCTATCGTCTGGGCGAGAAGCTCGTCAAGGAGCTGGGCGAGCATCCCGAGCGCTTTACCGAGTTTGCCCAGCGTCACTCCGCCTGTCCCTCGAAGGAGGAGGGGGGCGAACTGGGCTGGCTGGCCCCGGGCCAGACCGTGGCCGAGCTCGACGATGCCCTGCATCGCCTGCCCGAAGGGCTCCATGATCGACCCCTCGCCTCGCGTTACGGCTGGCATGTGGTCAGCATCGATGCCCGCCAGGGGGGGCGCGAGCGTCCCTATGAAGAGGTGGCCGAGCATGTGCGCCACAGCCTGCGCGAGCAGTCCACCCGCCGCGCCCTGCGCCACTATCTGATGGCGCTTCAGGCGGAAATCGGCGTCGAAGGCGTCAGCCTCGACGACGAGAGCGGCAGCGCCCTGATGCAGTAACCCCCTCCCTCGAGATCCTGTCGCCCCACTGGGCGGCAGGATCTTGCGCTTTCTTGATGCCCGTCACTTCCCCCCCACCCCGCTCCGCCGCACCATGGCCGGAAAGGAGGCCCTCATGTCCCATGTTTCTGCCAATACACCCTTTGCCCCTCTCGGTATCGCCGTGCTGACCGTTTCGGACACCCGCGGCTTCGCGGAGGATGGCAGCGGTGATCTGCTTTCCGCGCGCCTGACCGATGCCGGCCATACCCTGGTGGAGCGCTGCATCGTGCCCGACGACATCTATCGCATTCGGGCGGTGGTCTCGAAGTGGGTGGTACGCGACGACATCCAGGTGGTGCTGGTCAACGGCGGCACCGGCTTTACCACCCGCGATACCACCCCCGAGGCACTGGCCCCGCTGTTCGACAAGGCGGTCGATGGCTACGGCGAGCTGTTCCGCCATCTGTCGCTGGCCACGATCGGCACCTCCACCATTCAGTCCCGTGCCGTGGCGGGGCTCATCGACCGGACCCTGGTGTTTGCCATGCCCGGTTCGCCCAAGGCGTGTGCCACCGCCTGGGACGGTATTCTGCTCGAACAGCTCGATGCCCGTACCCGGCCCTGCAACTTCGTGGCCATGGTGCTGCCGCATGGCTCGAGCTGTGCCAGCCGCCAGCCCGAGGCGGCGCCTGGCGAGGCGCTGAGCGAGACGGAAAGCGGCGAGGAGATTGGCGCATGAACTGCGGCTGTGCGGAGGTGATCACCCCGGGGCTGGTCGATCTGTTCGACGCGCGTGAGCGCATGGCCACCGCGGCCCGTCCGGTGGCAGGGGGCGAGCGGGTGGCACTGGAGGAGGCCGAGGGGCGCGTGTTGGGTGACGCTGTCGCCGCCGCCCTGGATCTTCCCGGCGTCGATAACAGCGCCATGGACGGCTATGCCCTGCGCCTGGCCGAGCTGACCCCCCGGGGCCTGCCGGTCATCCAGCGCGTACCCGCTGGTGCCGGCGTAATGCACCTCCCCGAGGGAGGCTGCGCGCGTATCTTCACCGGCGCCCCGGTACCCATCGGGGCCGATGCCGTGGTGCCACAGGAGAAGGTGCGTCTGGATGCCGAGGGCCGGGTGCATGTCGAGGGAGGCCTCTCTCCGGGGGCCAATATCCGCCGCCAGGGAGAGGAGAGTCGTGCCGGGACACCGCTGCTCGCCTCGAACACTCGTCTCGAGGCCGCCGCGATAGCCCTGCTGGCCAGTCATGGCATCGCCGAGGTAACGGTGAGGCGACGGGTGAGGGTCGCGCTGCTCTCCACCGGCGACGAGCTGATCGAGCCGGGCCAGCCGCGTGCCCCGGGCCAGGTCTTCGACAGCAACCGCGCGATGCTCAAGTCGCTGATGGCCCACCAGAGCATCGAGCTAATCGATATCGGCGTGGTTCTGGATGACCCCCATGAGCTGCAGCGAGCCCTGGAACGGGCCCGCGACGAGGCCGATCTGGTAGTCTGTAGCGGTGGTGTATCGGTGGGCGAGGAGGATCATGTGCGCCCGGCCATCGAGCGGCTGGGGGGCATCGTCTTTCATGGGGTGGGGATCAAGCCTGGCAAGCCCTTCGCCCTGGGCTTTCTTGGCGAATCCCTCGACGCCGGCACACCGCTGGTCGCCCTGCCGGGCAATCCCGTGGCCTCGCTGGTGGGGTGGCAATTCCTCGCCCTGCCGCTGCTGCAGGGGTGCCAGGGCATGACGCCGCCACCGCTGCAACGCTTCCCGGTCAAGGCCGGCTTTTCACGACGTGGACCGCGTGGGCGCCGCGAATTGCTGCGCGTCGTGATCGACTGGAGTTCCGGCACACCGGTGGCGCAGCTGGCCGGTGGGCAGGGGTCGCATATGCTGAGTGCCGCCAGCCAGGCCCATGGCTACCTGCTGGTCGACGCGGATACCGATGTGGAGGAACACCATGCCTATGGATACTGCCCAGCCGCCCAGTTCGGCCGCTGACCTGCTGTTCAAGCCGCGCCAGCTGCGTGATCTGGTGCGCGGTGTGCCGTGGCTCGGTGCGCTCTCCGACGCGGAGGTCGAGGCGCTGCTCGAGGACTGCGAGCCGCGTACCCTGGCCAGCCGCGAGTGGCTGTTTCGCCAGGACACCCCTGCCGAGTGGCTGCATATCGTGATCAGCGGGGCGGTACGGCTGGTGCGCAGCGCCGGCGACGGTCGGCTGGCCACCATCCGCTGCGTGGAGCGAGGGGGCACCCTGGGCGAGCTGAGCATGGTCGCCCGAGAGGGCGTCTATCTCTACTCCTCCGAGGCGCTGCGCCGAACCCATGTGCTGTCGATTCCCGCCGCGCGCTGCCGCGAGGCCATGGATCGTCACCCCGAATGCCGTGCCGAGTTCATGAGTCGCCTGGCGCTGGAACTTACCGACCGTCTCGAGGACATGGCACTACTGACCCAGGGCGATGCCATGTCGCGGCTGGTCAGCTACATCCTGCGCCAGCTACCATCGGGGCGAAGCAACGAGCCGCGGGTGGTGCGCCTGACCATTCCCAAGCGCTGGCTGGCCGCCCAGCTGGCGGTGACCCCGGAGACTCTCTCTCGCCTGCTGGGCAAGCTGCGCGACAGCGGCGCCATCAATATCGATCGTCAGCGGCTCACGGTGCTCGACGAGCAGAAGATGCGCGATCTGATGGTGGTTGACGATTAAGCCCAATCCAGAAGGGTGGCAAGGCGTTGTGGCAGATGAAGGGGCAGGTGAGAGGGGTGGCGAATGAGAGAATCGGCGGCTGACGAGAGGGGAGAGCGTGCGACTGGAGTACACGGGCCCGTTGCCCGAGCAGGTGGGGTTTCTGCTGCTGCCGCAGTTCTCGATGATGGCGTTCTTCGCCGCGGTGGAGCCGCTGCGTATCGCCAACCGCATCAGCGGTCGGCCACTGTTCGACTGGACGCTGATTAGCGTCGATGGCGAGCCGGTCACCGCCAGTAACGACATGACCCTGCTCGTCGACTGTGCCATCGATGAGGTTCACCATCTCCCCTCCCTGGCGGTATGCAGCGGCTTCGAGCCCGAGGCCTACCTCGGTCGCCCGTTGATGGCATGGTTACATCGCCTCGACCAGGCCGGGGGAGCCCTGGGGGGGCTGGATACCGGCTGCTTCCTGCTCGCCGCCGCCGGCCTGCTCAAGGGCGAGCGGGTCACCCTGCACTGGGAGAGTCTGCCCGTCTTCCGCGAACGCTTCCCCGCCATCCCCACCTCCGATGAGCTTTTCGAGCTCGGCGAGCGGCGCTTCTCCTGTGCCGGCGGAGCCGCGGCCATGGACATGGCCCTGGCGGTGATCGCCCGACGTCACGGCACGCGGCTGGCCATCGATGTCTCCGAACAGCTGATCCACGAACGGTTGCGCAGTCGCGGCGACCAGCAGCGGATGACCCTGGCGCGACGCCTGGGGACCCATAACCGTCGCCTGGTGGAGGCGGTAGCGCTGATGGAGCGTCACCTGGAAGCTCCCCTGTCGGTGGCGGATATCGCCCACCGCTGCGGTGTCTCCTTGCGACAGCTCCAGCGCCTCTTCGAACGCCACCTCGCCACCACTCCGCGGAGCTGGTACCTGGGTCTGCGCCTGGAGCGTGCCCAGCACCTGCTGGTCGAGACCGACATGGATGTACTCGCCATTGGTCTGGCCTGTGGCTTCTCCTCCGCATCCAGCTTTTCGCGGGCCTTCAGCGAGCGCTATGGCCACTCCCCGCGGGAGGCACGCCGGCAGGGCTCTCAATAGCAGTTCCTTGAAGCCTTTTCTTTTGTCAACTATCTAAATATAAAGCGTATTTCGCTCGCCAATGGGGGCATTTGCACTAGTCATTGGTGCAACGGAAGGTGTCTGGCCATAGTCATTCGTACCAGCAGTAACCCGTACAACATGGCAAGCGAGGGGCGTCCCGATACCGGCATCTGAGGCCGGAAACGCCTGGCTGGTATGACGATTCCGTTGACACAAGAGGAGATAACAACATGCAACTGCCGTCACTGATCGAGATTCCCAACGGCGAGAAAGTGGTACCGACGTTCTCCGATAACGAGATGAAGGGGCGCCTCGCTCGCCTGCGCGACTACATGGCGAAGAACGAGGTCGACGCTGTTGTGTTGACCTCCTATCACAACATCAACTACTTCAGTGACTTCGTCTACTGCAAGTTCGGCCGCGACTACGGCCTGGTGGTGACCCAGGACAGCTTCACCACCGTGACCGCCAACATCGACGGCGGTCAGCCCTATCGTCGCAATCGCCTGGGCGACAACATCGTCTACACCGACTGGCAGAAGGACAACTTCTTCAAGGCCGTCAAGCAGCTCTGCGAAGGCAAGCGTCGCGTCGGCGTCGAGTACGACCACATGACGCTGCAGAACAAGCAGAAGCTGGTCGATGCGCTGGGTGATGTCGAGCTGGTCGACGCCGGCGTGCCCACCATGCAGATGCGCATGGTCAAGTCCGACGAGGAGATCGCGCTGATTCGCCAGGGCGCTCGCATCGCCGACGTGGGCGGCGTTGCCGTGCGCGATGCCATCTACGCCGGCGTGCCGGAGTACGAGGTGTCGCTGGCCGGTCAGGCCGCCATGGTGCGCGAGATCGCCAAGACCTACCCCAACAGCGAGCTGATGGATACCTGGGTGTGGTTCCAGTCCGGTATCAACACCGACGGTGCCCACAACCCGGTGACCAGCCGCCGCGTGCAGCCCGGCGATATCCTCAGCCTGAACACCTTCCCGATGATCTCCGGCTACTACACCGCCCTGGAGCGCACCATGTTCCTCGGCCATGCCTCCGACGAGCACCTGCGTCTGTGGGAGGTGAACTGCGAGGTGCACCGCCGCGGTCAGGAGCTGATCAAGCCCGGCGTGCGTTGCTGTGACATCGCCCATGAGCTCAACGAGATCTTCGCCAAGCACGACCTGCTCAAGTACCGCACCTTCGGTTACGGCCACTCCTTCGGCACCCTGAGCCACTACTACGGCCGCGAGGCGGGCCTGGAGCTGCGTGAGGACATCGAGACAGTGATCGAGCCCAACATGGTGGTCTCCATGGAGCCGATGATCACCGTGCCGGAGGGCCTGCCGGGTGCCGGTGGCTATCGCGAGCACGATATCCTGGTGGTCAACGAGCACGGGGCCGACAATATCACCGGCTTCCCGTATGGCCCGGAGCACAATATCATCAAGTAATGTTTTAACGACAAAGGGGGAGCTCTGCTCCCCCTTCTTGACGATAGCGTGCGGGGAGAAACGAGATGAGCAGTGTCAAGATAGAGAACCTTGACTGGGTAACCTACAAGTCGCTGACGGAAAGTGGTCAGTGCAGAATCATCCTCCCGGTGGGGGCCATCGAGCAGCATGGGCCTCATATGTCGCTCAATCCCGATGTGCTGATTCCCAGCCATATTGGCGAGAAGGTGGCGGAAAGAAGCCACAATATGCTGGTAGCGCCCGCCATCAGCTATGGATACAAGTCACAGGTAAAATCCGGGGGAGGCAACTTCTTTCCAGGCACAACCTGCGTGTCGGGCGCCTCGCTTGAGAACTATGTATTCGATGTGTTGCAGGCCTATGTCAACCATGGCAACCGCGAATTCATCCTGATCAATGGCCACTTCGAGAACTCCATGCACCTCTGTGAGGCCGCCGACAGGCTGGTCAACAAGTGCAAGGGCGAAGGCATTTCGATCAAGATCTATCTGCTCTCCTACTGGGACTTCATCAGCGAGGAGACCATCGAGAAGGTGTTCCCCGACGGCTTCACAGGCTGGGCCGTTGAGCATGGCGGTGTGCTGGAGACGTCGATCATGCTCAAGCTTCACCCTGAGCTCGTCGACATGTCTAAGGCCGTCGACGTGGAGCCGGCCACCTTCCCTCCCTACGATGTCTTTCCCCCCGACCCCTCCTGGGTAGCACCGTCCGGGACCCTGTCTTCTCCGCTCAATTCGACGCCGGAGAAGGGAGAAATGATCCTCGAGGAGTGTATATCGGGAATCGTATCGCACTTGAACTGATTCACTGTCATGGGCTCCGAATCACCCTCGGGGCCAAGAGATGTCAGGGATGATGCCAAGTACAATAATAGCGAGGTATCAAGATGTCAGATAAAGAACCGGTCACGGTCCCACGGTTCACGGGACGAGACCTCCCCCCCTTCGGGCGACTGGTCATCCAGTTTGCTCCTCCCGTTGCCATCATTGCGCTGATCCTGATGGTGCTTGGAAACCCCGATGGTGTTGCCTCGGTCATCTTCGACATGAGGACCTATGTCACGGGTGGCTTCACCTGGTTGTTTATCCTCTATTCGCTCTTTGCCGTCGCGGTATGCGGCTGGCTGGTGTTCAGCAAGGTCGGAAGTCGAGTCAGGCTGGGCGGCCCCAAGGCGAAGCCCGAATACAGTAACTTTGCCTGGTACTCGATGCTGTTCGCCTGTGGTCAGGGGATCGGCCTGATCTTCTGGTCGGTGGCCGAGCCCATCATGCTGCGTGACTCCAGCCCCGTCTTTGAGGCAATGGAAGGTAATGTGGCGGGCGGTGGTATCGTCTGGGCCTACTTCCACTGGGGCTTCACCGCCTGGGCCATGTACTGCGTCGTGGCGGTGTGTCTCGCCTATTCGCACCACAACCTGGGCAAGACCCTGACCTTCCGTGAGGCGACGGTGGATCTGCTGCCACGCTGGTCGCGTGGTGGTGCCGGCGTGGTCATCGAGTTGCTGGCAATCATGGCAACCATCCTCGGACTCTCTACCTCCTTTGCCTTTGCGGCGATGCAGTTCACCGCGGGTCTAACATCATTCACCGGAGTCTCCTCCGGGCCGACCATCTGGCTGTTTGTCATCGTGGGCCTGGGTGCCGCCGCGGCTATCTCGGCCTTCTTCGGCATCAGCAAGGGGATGCGCCTGATCAGTGAGACGAACTCGATCCTGAGTGTGGTGCTGGTGGTGGCTGCCTTCATCTTTGGGCCGACACTGTTCATCATCTCCAATATCACCCAGACCTTCGGCTCCTACTTCACGAACTTCGTTCCCATGAGTTTCTGGACCGATGCGCCGAGCACGGCCGATCCGCTGACCTCCTGGCAGCAGAGCTGGAATGGCTGGTGGACCGTCTTCATCTGGTGCTGGGTGATTGCCTTCTCCCCCTTCGTGGCCGGCTTTATCGCCAGGATCTCGCGGGGTCGCACGCTGCGTGAATTCGTTATCGGTGTCACCATCATCCCCTCCTTTATCGTCATGCTCTGGATCGGGGTTCTCGGTTCCGCTGCGATCTATTACGACGACAAGAGTGGCCGTGGCATCTCCGATGCGGTGAATGCGGATGTCGCCAGCGGGCTGTTTGCGATGCTGGAGTCCATACCGGTGATCGGCAGCTTGCTGCTGGTGGTGGCGACGGTACTGGTGGCGACCTACTACGTGACATCCCTGGATGCTGGCACCTACGCCCTGGCGGAGTTCGTTTCCGCACCGAAGCGCGCTGGCGCCTGGTTCCGCGTGGTCCTGGTCCTCAGCATCGGTGCTGTGGCGACGGTACTGCTAACCCTGGGGGGCAGTGGGGTGGTCGATACGGTCCAGACCGGAACCATCATTGGTGCCTTCCCCTTCTCCATCGTGATCATTCTGATGATCGTGAACACCATACGGCGCCTGCGCAGTCGCGACAGGGCGACCAGAGAGCTGGAGATGGTGGTCAATGATCCTGATCCCAATGTGGAGCTCAAGATCAACGAGGAGGGAGATATCCGAACGGTGTCCGCCGGCGAAATGAAACCGGGGGCGTCGAGCTCCTGACACCCAGTTCTCTATCATGTCTATCAATCGGCTCACTGGGCGATAGGGTGGTAGATAGCCATTAGAAGAAGGCAGGTAACCCGATAGCGATAAGGATAGTCTGTCGGATCACCTGCCTTCGGTCATTCTGGACCGATGGATCTATACGGTTAGATATTGGCGATTCCCGTCCTTAGAAAGTCGAGCACGTGGCGGGACGCCACATTCAACTCCGGCTCCTTGTAGTAAAGACCGATGCAGACGCGCTCCAGATCGGGCAGTGAATCCGTGTTGACGGCATGCTTGAGGTGGTCGGGAATGACGGAGCTGGCCATCGCGGTGATGCCAAGCCCCTCCTCCACGGCCGAGAAGATGCCCAGCAGGCTGGTGCTGGTATACATGAAGCGATAGGGGTGTGCCTGGCTCTGCAACGCCTCCTCCATGATCGAGCGATAGACACACCCCTGGGGATAGGCAATCAGCGGGAGCGGGCTATCGGCACCGCTGACCAGGTGGTCCTCCCTGAACACCCACTCGAGTTTTTCCAGGCGGTAGTCGCGAGAATCCCTGTCTTCATTCTCCTTTTCGCGCTCCATGGCCATGGCGATATCGTAGTGTCCCTTCTGATAGCGCTGGAGGATCACCTTGCTGATTTCGCAGTCGACCTCGACGATGATATTGGGATAGACCCGCGACAGCTTTCGTAGCGCCTTGGGCAGGAAGGCCAGTTCGAAATCGTTGGGAATCCCCAGGCGTACCTTGCCCGAGATATTCTCGCCTCTTACCTTTGCAATGACCTGGTCATTGATCTCCAGTATCTGCCTGGCCGCCTTGTAGAGATACTCTCCATCTTCGGTGAGCTCCAGGCTGGAACCTCTGAGAAAAATCTTGGTGCCAAGGATCTCCTCCAATTTCTTGATTTGAAGGCTGATCGCGGGTTGTGATCGACCCAGTAGCTCGCCAGCGCTGGTAAAGCCACCGAGATCCTTGATGGTGACGAAGGTCCTCAACAGGTCGGTGGGTATATTAGTCATTATTGGCCCATTTCGATGTCTGATGTGTGTATTGAGTATACAAATTGGCGCCTTTCATGCACGGAAAATACCTTGAAGGTGCAAAAACGAAAACACCACAACGCTGTTGCCACACCAACAACAAGAGGTATAGGCATATGGATTCCTGGGTGTTGACCACCTTCCTGATACTGACACTCTACATGCTGGTCCATGCCGGAGCCGCTTACCTGCGGAGAGAGCTGAAAAGAAAGTCCACCAATGGGTCAGCGAGGCAGTAATCATGGATTCCTACAAGCTGTTCAACTGGGGGCTTCTGTTCCTCACCTTCGGCCTGATGATCTATCTGGGCTTCCTCTCCTCCAGAATGATGAAGAAGGGCGATGAAGGAGGCTTTCTCGTTGCTGGACGTTCGCTGGGGGCCTTCGTCGGCGCCAGTACCATCGTTGCCACTGGCTTCAGTGGCTGGGGCTTCATGGGCTCACCGGGCGTTACCTACCAGTTTGGTGCCATCGAGGTGCTGGGCAACTTCTTCTTCGCCCCGGCGATGATGATCGCCGTACTCTATTTTGCAAGCTTCCTGCAGCGCAAGGCCATCGACATGGGCAGCAACACCATTCCCGAGTATATCGCCCAGATTCATGGCGGCGGTACCATGGGCCGACTCGTGCAGGGGGTCGCGGCGCTTATTACCATCCTGCTGCTGCTGGTGTTCCTGACCAGCCAGATCAAGGCCGTTGGCCTGCTGGGAGCCAGCTGGCTGGGCATCGAGCTGACCCAGAGCGCCCTGCTGATGGTCGGCGTCATCATCCTCTACACCATGCTGGGCGGACTCGCCGCGGTGGCCTGGACCGATACCGTGATGGTCTGCGGCATGTCGGTCGCCGCCGTCATCATCATGATACAGATCTTCACCTCGATTGATCTGGGCACCTGGGAGGCGTCGCTCAATGCGATCGACCCGGAGCTTCTGAATCCTAGCACCGGGGCCCATTATGGCGACAGCCCGGCGACGGTGTTCCTGGTGCTGCCCTATGCCTTCCTGTTTGCCGCGGTTCTGCCGTTCATGGCGATACGCTTCCTGGCCTTCAAGCCGGAGGTCAAGCTGCACAAGGCGGGCGTCTATGTGGCGATCATCGGGGCCCTGCTGAGCCTGGTGCCGCTCGTGGGTCTTTATATGAGGGCGCAGATGCCGGAACTGGCCGATCCTGACAATGCCATGCCGGCCTATCTCGAACACTTCATGCATCCGGCACTTCAGGGCTTTATCACCCTGTTTATCCTGTTCGCCATGAAGTCCACCGCGAACTCGCTGCTGCATACCGTGGCCTCGGCGACCTCCCATGACCTGCGGCTTGCCCTGTTCAAGGACCTTGTCCATAGCCAGCGGCTGGTGCTGTGGGTCAATCGCCTGGCCGTCGTGGCTCTCGGTGTCGTCGCCCTGCTGATGATGCTCTACGCGCCGCCCTTCATGCTCTCCTGGCTGGGGATCCTCGGTACCGGCACGCTGCTGGCCAGCATGATCGGTCCGGTGTTTATCTCCACCTTCTGGCAGGGCTCTGCCTGGGGCGCACTGGTCGCCATGCTGGCTGGCTTCGGTACCAGCGGCTACATGATGCTGTTCGCCGATGTGGGTTGGCTGATCGGGCCGCTGACAGGCTGCGTGGTCTCCTCGATCTGCTACGTTGGTGTGTCGCTGGTAACGCCCCGCATCCGGCTGAGTGGTTCGGCGGCTCGCATCTAAGCTTGTTTGTCCCATGCCATGGCGGCGCCCGCAGACTCTGCGGGCGCCGCTGTTTGTGGTGTATTTGTGATTTAGATGCGGGTAGGGCTGCCTGGATGATTACCTCGTGATCTTGCGGGGTAGAGTGGAGCCTGGGCCTTGATCATCCTGGCGGCTTGTTTCGCCACCCATATCTGGACATAGCTAATGAGCACACACCTGGCAGACGAGCCCCTCACCATCGGCTTCGTCCTGCTGAACCGTTTCACCCTGATGCCCTTCGCCGCCTTCGTCGACTGCCTTCGCCTGGCCGCCGACGAGGGCGACCGTAGTCGGCAGCTGCGCTGTCGCTGGACCTTCATGGCCAGCAACAGCGAGGCGGTGCTCTCCAGCAGCGGTGCGGCCATTTCGCCCTGTGAGCCTTTCAGCAACCCGAGAGGGTTCGACTATATCGTGGTCGTGGGGGGCGTTCAGGCGGAGGGCGACCGGCAGGATAGTGCTGCCCTGGCCTACCTGCGTGAGGCGGCCGGTGCCGGGGTTCCACTGGTGGGGCTGTGTACCGGGGTGTTTGCGCTGATCCAGGCCGGTCTCATGAAGGGGCGGCGCTGCTGCGTCAGCTGGTATCACCACCGTGACCTGGTCCAGCGCTTTCCGGCCATCGAGCCGGTGGCCGACCGACTGTTCATCGATGACGGAGACCGGCTTACCTGTGCCGGCGGTGCGGCGGCAGCCGACCTGGCGGCCTATCTGATCGAGCGTCACCAGGGCAAGGCCTGGGCCATGAAGAGCCTGAATATCATGCTCCTCGACGAGGCGCGAGCCGGTACCCACCCTCAGCCTCAGCCGGTGGTGTTCGGCAAGATCGAGGATCGCCTGGTTCGCCGCGCCATTGCGGTGCTCGAGCAGCACCTGGGGGAAGCGCTGTCGATGGAGGCGCTGGCCGAGCGTGTGGGCACCTCGCGCCGTAATCTGGAGCGGCGGTTTCGCGATTCGCTTGGCGTCAGTCCGCTCAAGTTCTCCCGGGACCTGCGTCTGCGTTACGGCCTCTGGCTGCTGCACTACACCGGCAAGAGCGTCACCGAGATCGGCGAGCGCTGCGGCTTTGCCGATACCGCCCACTTCTCGCGCCACTTCCGCAAGGCCTTCGATGCGACGCCGTCGGAGATGCGCAAACGTGCCGGTGAGCCGGGTAGTGACCGGGTCGACCCCTTCTTTCTGCATATCGACGGCCGGCCTGTGCCTTGAGCCCTCGGCCACCCTTCAGGTTTTTCGCCCCCTCACGCTTTCAGTAAGCGCACCGCAGCCTGCTGTTTCCCCGTTGCTCGAGTGGTGGCCAGCTCCCTCGGCGTACAGGAATCCTGTCGCATCTGTTCAATCCCTCCCCGTCGCGGTCGTCTTTAATCGAGTGGTATGCCAGACGCGCAGCGTGGTGGTTATCCACGCATAAGGATTTCAAATTTTTCCTTCTGATGGGTAGGCGATAGATTCGAGGTACACCCTGCCCGACATCGATAACAACAGGAGCCAGTCATGAACCAGGTAGGTCTCGCCAACTTCGACTCCCAGATCGCCGCCGCCATCGCCGACGAGGTGGCCCGCCAGGAGGCTCATGTCGAACTGATCGCCTCCGAAAACTATGCCAGCCGTGCGGTAATGGAAGCCCAGGGCACCCAGCTGACCAACAAGTATGCCGAAGGCTATCCCGGCAAGCGTTACTACGGCGGCTGCGAGCACGTTGATGTGGTCGAGCAGCTGGCCATCGACCGCGCCTGTGACCTGTTCGGCGCCGACTACGCCAACGTTCAGCCGCACTCTGGCGCTCAGGCCAATGCTGCGGCGTTCATGGCGATGGTCAAGCCGGGCGACACCATCCTCGGCATGAGCCTGGCCCACGGTGGCCACCTGACCCACGGCGCCGCGCCGAACTTCTCGGGCAAGCACTACCATGCCGTGCAGTATGGCCTGAATCCGGAGACCGGCGAGATCGACTATGAGGAGGTCGAGCGTCTGGCACGCAGCCACAAGCCCAAGCTGATCATCGCCGGCTTTTCCGCCTATGCGCGTGTCGTCGACTGGCGCCGCTTCCGCGCCATCGCTGATGAGGTGGGCGCCTGGTTCATGGTCGACATGGCCCACGTGGCCGGCCTGATTGCCGCGGGTCATTATCCGAGCCCGGTTCCCCACGCCCATGTGGTCACCACCACCACTCACAAGACCCTGCGCGGCCCGCGCGGTGGCCTGATCCTCTCCGCCACCGGCGATGCGGACCTCTACAAGAAGCTCAACGGTGCGGTCTTCCCGGGCCAGCAGGGCGGCCCGTTGATGCATGTCATCGCTGCCAAGGCGGTGGCCTTCAAGGAGGCCATGAGCCAGGAGTTCGTGCAGTACCAGCAGCGCGTCATCGACAACGCCCGCGCCATGGCCGGCGTGTTCCTGGAGCGTGGCTATGATGTCGTCTCCGGCGGTACCGATGACCACCTCTTCCTGGTCTCGCTGATCAAGCAGGGCGTCACCGGCAAGGACGCCGATGCGGCACTCGGCCGTGCCCATATCACCGTCAACAAGAACGCCGTGCCCAACGATCCCCAGAGTCCCTTCGTTACCTCCGGCCTGCGCATCGGCACCCCGGCGGTGACCAGCCGTGGCTTCGACGAGACCGAGTGCGCCGAGCTGGCCGGCTGGATCTGCGACATCCTCGACGTGCTGGCCGACCAGGAGTCGACGGAGTCCGTGGAGGCGCAGGTGCGCGAAAAGGTGGCCAAGCTCTGTGGACGTCACCCGGTCTATGGCGACTCTGCCGCCACCGGTCACCAGACCCCCGCCCAGGCCGATGCCGCGTCAGCGGTCTGATCGCCTTAACGAATCAGAAGCGGATTCAGGAGAGAGACATGCAACGCTATTCAGGCTTCGGGCTGGCCAAGCACGCGCTCAGCCACCACGAGAACTGGCAGCGCCAGTGGCGCAACCCGACCCCCAAGAAAAAGTACGACGTCATCGTCGTCGGTGGCGGCGGCCATGGCCTGGCCACCGCCTACTACCTGGCCAAGAACCACGGTATCACCAACGTGGCAGTGCTGGAGAAGGGCTGGCTGGGGGGTGGTAATACCGCGCGTAATACCACCATCGTTCGCTCCAACTATCTGTGGGACGAGGCGGCACGTCTCTATGACCACTCGCTGGATCTGTGGAAGGGGCTGTCCCAGGACCTCAACTACAACGTGATGTTCTCCCAGCGTGGCGTGATGAACCTGGGACATACCCTACAGGACATGCGCGATATCCAGCGCCGGGTGCATGCCAACCGGCTGAACGGCGTCGACAGTGAGGTGATCACCCCCGACCAGATCAAGGAGATCGTGCCGGTCATCGACACCTCCAAGCGCGCCCGCTATCCGATCCTCGGCGCCTCCTGGCAGAAGAGCGCCGGCGTCGCTCGCCACGATGCGGTGGCCTGGGGCTACGCCCGGGCGGCGGATGCCCTGGGGGTGGATATCCTGCAGAACACCGAGGTCACGGGCTTCAAGATTCGCGATGGTCAGGTGTATGGCGTGCACACCAATCGCGGCGATATCGAATCCAAGACCATCGGCTGCGTCACGGCGGGCAACTCCGGCGTGGTGGCCAAGATGGCCGGCCTCACACTGCCGCTGGAATCCCATCCGCTGCAGGCGCTGGTCTCCGAGCCGCTCAAGCCGGTGCTCGACACCGTGGTGATGTCCAATCATGTGCATGGCTATATCAGCCAGTCCGACAAGGGTGACCTGGTCATCGGCGCCGGTATCAACGGCTACCTTGGCTACGGCCAGCGCGGCAGTTACACCACCGTGGAGCACACCCTGCAGGCCATCGTCGAGATGTTCCCGATCTTCTCGCGGGTGCGCATGAACCGTCAGTGGGGCGGCATCGTCGACACCTGTGCGGATGCCTGTCCGATCCTCTCCAAGACCAAGGTCAAGGGGCTGTTCTTCAACTGCGGCTGGGGCACCGGCGGCTTCAAGGCCACTCCGGGTTCCGGTCATGTCTTTGCGGCGAGCCTTGCCAAGGGCGAGATGCATCCCATCGCTGCGCCGTTCTCGATCGACCGCTTCAACACCGGTGCCCTGATCGATGAACATGGCGCCGCCGGCGTCGCGCACTAAGGAGAAATACGATGTTCTATATCCATTGCCCTTATTGCGACGAATACCGCGATGAAGAGGAGTTCCACCCCAAGGGCCAGGCGCATATCGCCCGTCCCGAGGACCCCGAGTCCTGCACCGATGATCAGTGGGGTGCTTACCTGTTCTTCCGTGACAACCCGCGCGGCATCCACCATGAGCTGTGGGTGCACGCGATCGGCTGCCGCAAGTTCTTCAACATCACACGTAATTCGGCGAGCTACGAGATCCTCGAGACCTATCGAATGGGTGAGCAGCCTCGCTTCAGCGCCGAGCATCCCGAGGGGAAGTCCGTCGAAACAGTGGCGGCCGAAAAGGTTGCCGCCGAGGCGGGAATGGTCGCAGGTCAGGAAGGAGTCAAGGCATGAGTCAGTCGAATCAGCCGAATCGTCTTCGCCAGGGTGGACGCATCGACCGCGCCCGCACCCTGAGCTTCACCTTCAACGGCAAGCGCTATCAGGGCCATGCCGGTGACACCCTGGCCTCGGCACTGCTGGCCAATGGGGTGGATCTCGTCAACCGCAGCTTCAAGTATTCCCGTCCGCGCGGCATCGTCGCCGCCGGCGCCGAGGAGCCCAATGCGCTGGTCCAGCTGGG
The DNA here is from genome assembly GCF_009901955.1 of Halomonas icarae. Lineage (GTDB taxonomy): Bacteria > Pseudomonadota > Gammaproteobacteria > Pseudomonadales > Halomonadaceae > Halomonas > Halomonas icarae. The sequence goes on from NZ_WUTS01000001.1 coordinate 1,311,021, forward strand.
CAGCACCGAGGCGGCCCAGGTGCCCAACGTGCGTGCCACCCAGCAGGCGCTGTTCGAGGGCCTCACGGCACAGAGCACCAACGGCTGGCCCAACGTGCAGCGTGATGTCATGAGCCTGGTCGGCAAGCTGGGCGGGCGCTTCATGCCGCCGGGCTTCTACTACAAGACCTTCATGGCGCCGGCCTCCATGTGGATGACCTACGAGAAATACATCCGCAAGGGAGCGGGTCTGGGTCGCAGCCCGATGGAGAACGATCCCGATAGCTACGACCACCTCAACCAGCATTGCGAACTGCTGGTGGTCGGTGCCGGCCCCGCGGGTCTGGCCGCCGCGCTTACCGCCGCTCGTGCCGGCGCTCGCGTGATCCTCTGCGATGAGCAGGAGGAGATGGGTGGCTCGCTGCTTGCCAGCCGTGAGCTGCTCGACGATCAGCCGGCCGCCCAATGGGCCGAACAGGTGATCAGCGAGCTGGCCGAGAACGACAATGTCACCCTGCTGCCGCGCACCACGGCCAACGGCTACCATGACCATAACTTCGTGACCCTGCACGAGCGGCGCACCGAGCATCTCGGTGAGGCCGCGCCGACGGTCGACGGTTACCGGCTCACGCGCTCACGCATGCATCGAGTGCGGGCGGGGCAGGTGCTGCTGGCCACGGGAGCACATGAGCGCCCGCTGGTCTATGGCAACAATGATGTGCCGGGCAACCTGGTGGCCGGTGCGGTCTCCACATATATCCGCCGCTACGGTGTGGTACCGGGCAACAAGCTGGTGCTCTCCGTCAGCAACGATCATGCCTATCGTGCCGCCCTGGACTGGGATGAAGCCGGCCGTGAAGTGGTGGCCATCGTCGATGCGCGCCGTCATCCGGATGGTGAGCTGGTCGAGCAGGCTCGGGCCCGTGGCATCCGCATCATCGAAGGCTCGGCGGTGCTCGAGGCCAAGGGCGACAAGCGCGTCAGCGGCGCCCGTGTGGCGACCATCGATGCAGCGGCCTTCAAGGTCACCGGTCAGGCCGAACTCCTGGAGTGCGACACCATCGCCAGCTCCGGCGGCTACAGCCCGGTGATCCACCTGGCCTCTCATACCGGTGCGCGGCCCACCTGGGACGAAGAGATCCTCGGTTTCGTGCCCAGCCTGGTGAAGGGGGTGCACGCCGCAGGCAGCGCCCGCGGCGTACATGACCTGGCCGAGGGCCTGGCCGATGGTGCGGCCAAGGCGACTGAGGCGCTTGCCGCGCTGGGCAAGTCTGCCAGCGCCATCGAGCCGCCCCGAGCCGAGACCATTCGCGAAGGCGAGGCCTGTGCTCTCTATCAGGTGCCCCACGAGAAGCCGACCCTGCGTGCGCCCAAGCAGTTCGTTGACATGCAGAACGACGTCACCGCGGCGGCCATCGAGCTGGCCACCCGCGAGGGCTTCGAGTCCATCGAGCACGTCAAGCGCTACACCGCCATGGGCTTCGGCACCGACCAGGGCAAGCTGGGCAACATCAACGGCATGGCCATCGCCGCGCGCTGTCTCGGCAGGTCGATTCCCGAGGTGGGTACCACGGTGTTCCGGCCCAACTACACACCGGTCACCTTCGGCGCCATCGTCGGACGTCACTGCCGTGAGCTGTTCGACCCCGAGCGCTACACCGCCCTGCATCAGTGGCATGTGGAGAATGGTGCCGAGTTCGAGGACGTCGGCCAGTGGAAGCGCCCCTGGTACTTCCCACGCAAGGTCAACGGCAAGCTCGAGACCATGGATGAAGCCGTGGCACGCGAGAGCCTGGCGGTGCGTACCGGCGTCGGCATCCTCGATGCTTCCACCCTGGGCAAGATCGATATCCAGGGGCCGGATGCGCGGGAATTCCTCGGTCGCGTCTACACCAACAAGTGGGCCAAGCTGGCGCCTGGCCGGGTACGCTACGGCCTGATGTGCAAGGACGACGGCATGCTGATGGACGACGGTACCACCAGCTGCCTGGGCGAGAACCACTTCCTGATGACCACCACCACCGGCGGCGCCGCCGGCGTGATGGAGTGGCTGGAGCTGTGGCACCAGACCGAGTGGCCGGAGCTGCAGGTGTACTTCACTTCGGTCACCGATCACTGGGCGACCATGACCGTGACTGGTCCGGATGCACGCAAGCTGCTGTCCGAGATCACCGATATCGATCTCGACCGCGAGCAGTTCAAGTTCATGGACTGGCGCAACGGCAAGGTGGCCGATGTCCCGGCGCGGGTGTTCCGCATCTCCTTCACCGGGGAGCTGGCCTACGAGATCAACGTGCAGGCCAACTACGCCATGCATGTCTGGAAGACCCTGTTCGAGCACGGCAAGAAGTATGACCTGACGCCCTACGGCACCGAGACCATGCATGTGCTGCGTGCCGAGAAGGGGCTGATCATCGCCGGTCAGGATACCGATGGCTCGGTGACCCCCGAGGATCTGGGCATGTTCTGGGCGATCGGCTATGACAAGCCCTTCTCCTGGATCGGCAAGCGCGCCCTGACGCGCCCGGATACGGCGCGCAAGGACCGCAAGCAGTTCGTGGGGCTCAAGCCCGTCGACCCGAAGGTGGTGCTGGAAGAGGGCGCCCATATCGTCGTCGACAAGGACCAGCCCATTCCCATGGATATGCTGGGTCATGTGACCTCGAGCTATTACAGCCCGAACCTGGAGAGCGGTTTTGCTCTGGCAGTGATCAAGGGCGGTCGGGACCGCATGGGCGAGAAGCTCTATGTGCCGATGCCGGACGGTCAGGCCCATGAGGTCGAGGTCGTCAGCCCCGTATTCATCGATCCCAAGGGAGAGCGTCAGCATGTCTGATATCACTTACGGCAAGGTTGCGACCTTCAACACCCATCCGGACGCCTCGATTCCCAAGGAGTCACCGCTGTCCGTGGCGTACAACACTGGCAGTGTGCCGGCCGCGTCATCCGGCAGCGGAATCCTGTTCAAGGAGCAGGCCTTCCTGGGCCACCTGATCCTGCGCGGCGGGGCCATCGTTCTCGATGAAGCCGTGCGCAAGGTGCTGGGCATCAGCCTGCCCGGCCAGCCCCTGGGGCTGGCGCTGGACGCCAGCGGTGAGCGCAGCGTTCAGTGGCTGTCGCCGGATGAGTGGCTGGTGATCGTGCCCGGTGGCGAGGAGCTCGATGTCGAGCAGCGGCTGCGCGACGCCCTGGGCGATGCCCACTATGCCATCGTCGATGTCAGTGGGGGGCAGACTCTGATCTCCCTGGAGGGGGAAAAGGTCCGCGAGCTGCTGATGAAGTCGACCAGCTACGATGTCCACCCGAGCAACTTCCCGGTGGGCAAGGCGGTCAGTGTGGTGTTCGGCAAGTCCAGCCTTATCCTGCGCCGTCCCAGCGAGGAGCGCTATGAGCTGGTGCTGCGCAGAAGCTTCGCCGACTACCTCTATCGCTGGATCCTGGACGCCGGCGCCGAGTATGGCATTGGTGTGCAGCGTTAGGAGCCGGGCGGTGAGCAAGGCCGCTTCTCGTTTGTTCTGCAGGGATGCCTGGTGTTCAAGCATGCTGCATCACGAGCCGAGGAGCGGCATAGGGGCATGTCTCCATGATGTGCAACAAGATCAACAATATCGCTTAAAGGAAGAACAATGACCGACAAGATCAAGGTACTGCGTGACGCACAGCCGGACGTGCTGCTGGACGCCAGCTCCTGGGAAAAGCTCTCTGGCGATCCTCATACCGTCAACCTCAACGCCTACGCGTCGGAGGACGGGACCAAGACCATGGGCACCTGGATCTGTACCCCGGGAAGATGGGCAGTGAACTACGACAAGTGGGAATACTGTGACTTCCGTGAAGGGTACTGCATCCTTACCCCGGAAAATGGCGAGCCGATTCACCTGAAGGCGGGTGATATCTTTATCGTCGAGCCGGGGTTCAAAGGCACCTGGGAAGTGGTTGAAACGGTACGCAAGTATTTTGTTTTTGCCTGAATCAATCTTTCGCATTGAGTTGATATGGCGGTGTATTGGCGGTTGATGCCAGCCGCTGTACCACTCGTCAGGGTTAGGCCGGGGGCGGGATGTTTCCCCCTCCCGGCTTTTCGCCATCACAGGAGTCAGGCTCATGGGGCGTCATTCAGATAACTGGATCATGACCGCGCAGTGCCCGAGTCGGTTGGGTACCGTGGACGTGGTCACACGCTTTCTCAAGGAGAATGCTTGTTACATTACCGAACAGCACTCCTTCGATGATCGGCTGAGCGGACGCTTCTTTATCCGCACGGAGTTCAGGCCGGAGGCAGAAGGGTTTGAGGCCGCAAGCTTCGAGACCGGCTTCGCCGAGCGTGCCGCCGAGTTTGGCATGACGTTCGAACTGACACCGCCAGACCGGCGGATGCCGGTAGTGATCATGGTCTCCAAGGCCGACCACTGCCTGAACGATCTGCTCTATCGCTACCGTATCGGCCAGTTGCCCATCGATATTCGCGCCATCGTCTCCAACCATCCGGATCTGGCCAATCTGGCGGAGTGGCACGGCATTCCCTACCACCATTTCCCGATCACGCCGGATACCAAGCCCGAACAGGAGGCCCAGGTGTGGCAGGTGGTCGAGGAGACGGGGGCAGAGCTGGTGATCCTGGCCCGCTACATGCAGGTGCTCTCGAGCGACCTGTGCGAGAAGCTCAGCGGCCGCGCCATCAATATCCATCACTCGCTGCTGCCGGGCTTCAAGGGGGCCAGGCCCTACCACCAGGCCTATGAAAAGGGCGTCAAGCTGGTCGGCGCCACCGCCCACTACATCAACGATGACCTCGATGAGGGCCCGATCATCACCCAGGGAGTGGAGCCGGTGAGTCACGCCGACTATCCCGAGGATCTGGTGGCCAAGGGGCGCGACGTCGAGTGCCTGACCCTGGCCCACGCAGTGGCCCTGCACGTGGAGCGCCGCGTCTTCCTGCATGCCAGGCGCACCGTGGTCTTCGACCGCTAGGTACATCTGCGAGTGCGTATTGCGTGGGAGGCCGGCTTTGCCGGGCGAATGGCGCCGTCAGGCGCCCATCGATGAATCCAATAACAAGGTCATTACATCATGCCAATCAGTGTCTTCGATCTTTTCAAGGTCGGCGTCGGGCCTTCCAGCTCGCACACCGTGGGCCCGATGCAGGCCGCCTGCAACTTTGTCGCCGAACTCGAGGCCAGGGAGCTGGTTGAGCACACCCGCCGCCTCGAGGTCGAGCTCTATGGTTCGCTCTCCGCCACCGGCATCGGCCATGGCACCGACCATGCGGTGATCATGGGCCTGATGGGCGAGCGACCCGACCATATCGACCCGGATGTCATCGTCCCGCGGATCGAGGCCCTGAAGTCCTCGGGTACCCTGCAGCTGGCCAGCCGCCACGCTGTTGCCTTCGACTGGCAGCGCGACATGCGACTGCTCGAGGAGAGTCTGCCCCAGCATCCCAACGCCATGCGGCTGCTCGCCTATGGCGATGAGGGCGAGCTCTACCGCAATACCTACTACTCGGTGGGCGGCGGCTTCGTCATCGATGAGGCCCAGTCTGCCGAGGGGGTGCTGGATACCGACCACACCGAGATCCCCTATGACTTCCAGACCGGCGACGAGCTGCTGCGCATGTGTCGCGACAGCGGCCTGCGCATCAGCGAGCTGATGCTGGAAAACGAGAAGGCGTGGCGCAGCGAGGCGGAGATCCGTGAGGGTCTGCTGACCATCTGGACGGCGATGCAGGCGTGCATCGAGAAGGGCATGGAAGCCGAGGGCGTGCTGCCCGGCGGGCTCAACGTCAAGCGTCGCGCCAGGAACCTGCACCAGCGGATGCTGGCCAGCAAGGACGACCACTCGCTGATCGCCTCCACCATGTCGGCCATGGACTGGGTCAACCTCTATGCGCTGGCGGTCAACGAGGAGAACGCCGCCGGCGGGCGCATGGTCACCGCGCCCACCAACGGCGCGGCGGGCATCATCCCGGCGGTGCTCCAGTACTACATGCAGTTCCGCCAGGGCGCCAATGAGCGCGACGTGGTGGACTTTCTGCTGGCCGCCGCCGCCGTGGGCATCCTGTGCAAGAAGAACGCCTCCATCTCCGGTGCCGAGGTGGGCTGTCAGGGCGAGGTGGGCTCGGCCTGCGCCATGGCCGCCGCCGGCCTCACCGAATTGATGGGTGGCAGCGTCGACCAGGTGGAGAACGCCGCCGAGATCGGCCTGGAACACAACCTGGGACTGACCTGCGACCCGGTGGGGGGCCTGGTGCAGGTGCCCTGCATCGAGCGCAACGCCATCGCCTCGGTGAAGGCGATCAACGCCGCCCAGATGGCCCTGCGCGGCGATGGTGAGCACTTCATCTCGCTGGACAAGGTGATCCGCACCATGCGCGATACCGGTGCGGATATGCAGGAGAAGTACAAGGAGACCTCGAAGGGTGGGCTCGCCGTCAGCGCCATCGAGTGCTGACTCTCCCACCGCCGTGCTGCCGGTGGGCCTGACTCAGGAGGCCAGCGCCTGCAGCACGGCGTCGCGGCTGGCGCGTTCCCGCTCGGCGTAGAGCGCCAGCTCGTCGGCCACCGGGGCGCCCAGTGCCGCCTCGAAGGCCGCGCGGTTGGCATTGCCGGCGTAGGCACCGTTATCCCCGCCGCCCAGGTTGGACTGGAAGATGCCCGCCGCACTGATCGGCAGGAAATCCTCGTAGGTGATTGGGCGCGCGCTGACCAGCCCGCGTTCGATCAGTGTCTCGAGGTCCGCCTCGGCGACCTTGTCCGCGGCACGGCCGGCGTCGGTCAGGCGGTATTCGAAGAACGCCAGCCCCTGGCGGCGCAGCGCGCTCTCGCTGTCGGGGAAGTCGGCGAACACCTCGGCCAGAACCTGCTGATGCGCCGCATTGTCGAGGCCTTGGGTCCGCTCACGGGACGCCGTCAGCAGACGGTCGTAGAGCTCGCGTCCCTTGGCGGTCAGCGCCACTCCGCGCTGTTCGATCTCACCGAAGCGGGCGGTATGGGTACCCTGGCACTCGCCCTGGAAGCGGGTCGGCTCCTCCAGCGCCTTGAAGCTGGTCTGGCGCAGCAGGATCGGGCAGTCGCGGCGCGGTGGGCCCTCGATCACGGCCTTGGGATTCATGCCGGCCGCCGGCATGCGCCGCTGGACTTCGTCGATATCCAGGGTGCGCGGCGTCAGATGGTTGATATGTGGCCCGCGGAAGCACACCACGTCGGCGATCAGCCGGTGCTCGGCGTGCAGTGCCTCATAGGTGGCGAGGTCCACGGTGGCATCATGGTGCCAGCGGAAGGTCTCCAGCGCCTCGACGACGAAGCGCTCGGCCTGGTCATCGTCGAGTCCACCCTGCTGTTCATGCAGTGCGATCAGCTCGCGCACGCCGGGGGTGAAGATGTCGCGCTCGGCCAGGATGGCCGCCGCGCGCTCGCGCAGTGCTTCGCTCTCGATCAGCTCCAGGCGCAACAGCGAGGTGAAGATGCGGAAGGGGTTGCGGGCCAGGGCCGCATCATCGACCGGGCGAAAGGCGGTGGAGTGTACCGGCACCCCAGCCTCGGAGAGATCGTAGTAGCCCACCGGGTACATGCCCATCACCGCGAACAGGCGGCGCAGCATGCCAAGCTCGTCGGCGGTGCCGACACGGATGGCGCCGTGACGCTCGACATCGAGCCGCGCCAGCTCATCGGCCTCGGCCAGCCGTTCGGCCAGCGACGGGTTCGCCTCCAGCGTCTCGCGGTTCACCTGCTCCACCAGCTCCAGCAGGGTGGTGTACTGCGGCACCTCACTCTGGTACATGGCCGACATGGCGGCGGCGAAGCGGTGACGGATCTCATCGGGGGAAATCAGGAATGCTTGGATCATGGAGTCTGTCTCTCGGGTTGTGGGTCAGGGGAGTGGGGCATGTTCGAGGTGCGGTAGGGTGAAACTATCCATTCTTGCACTGGAGCGGGGGGCTTTGAAGGCTCGGACCCTGTGCTCATCTACGCCACCCCATTAACCCTGCTCGCGAGTGCAGCGCATCGCCCTCCGGTTAAGTCTGCACCAGACGAGTCAGCTCCTCGAGATAGCTCTCCAGCACGAGGTTGGGCGGTGCGCCCTTGCGCGTAATGGCGCTGTAGTGGGTGCAGTAACGCCATCTCTCGGGGCAGAGGGCGCGCATGCGCCCCTCGCGGACCCAACCTTCCGCGTAATGGGTCGGCAGGTAGCCGATAAAACGGCCGGAGAGGATCAGGAAGGCGATGCCTTCGCGGTCGCTGGCCGAGGCTGCTTCCTTCAGTGGCTCATGAACTTCCTTGATCTCGGGGGTCTGGGCGTAGGCGGGAACCACGGCATCGTGGTTGGCCAGAGCCGCCTCGTCGATGTTTTCCACTTCGAACAGCGCATGCTCGTTGGAACAGTAGAGGCGCGACTCCTCGGCGTAGAGCGAGAGGTAATGCAGCCCCGGTAGCACCTTGAGGTCGGGAATCACCCCGGTGTGGAGTCGCCCATCGAGTACCGCCATCTCGATATCGCTGGGGGGAATCATGCGGATGTTGATGCGCACCTCGGGGCCGCGCTCCTTGAGCGCGCTGAGTGCATCGGTGATATGCATTTCGGGCATTGTCACCAGATTGTCGGTAATGCCGATATTGAGCTCGCCCTTGAGCTGGGCATGCAGGCCGTTGACCCGGGTGCGAAACCCCTCCACGGCGGCCAGCAATTGCAGGGTCGATTCATAGACCTCCGCCCCCTCGTCGGTCAGGGCGAAGCCGCTGCGTCCGCGTTGGCAGAGACGCAGGCCTAACCGTGTCTCCAGGTCATTCATCGCCATGCTGATGGCGGCGCGACTGATGCCCAGCGCCACCTCGGCGGCAGAAAAACCCCCGCACTCCACCACCTTACGGTAGATCCGTAAAAGTCTGAGATCAGTGTCCCCCAGCTGCCCCATGGGGGTACTCTTGCGCTTGCGCTGTACCATCTACCCTCTCCGCCGCTGCTGTCCGCCGGCACGGGGTGTCGCTAATGACTTCCGTACCTTCTGTTAAGTATTCACTTTCACGAAGTTAAATACTTTTTAGTTTGACTGATCCAAGCTAGGGGCTAGCTTGAAGAGTGTCAATATGTCTTGAAGCAGTGGTGGCTAGGAGGCGAGGAAAGTCTATGGCGATGGATGCCTAAAGTGGCCGTATGCCCACGGCGCACACTAAACAGTGACGACGGCCAGGAAACATAACTCAAACTAGGTAGTAAGATTCGAACTGAATGGATCAGAATCTAGTTTTTCGGGATGGCCAGGCCGAAGGTTTTTTAGACACAAATGAAGAGGATGTGCTGATATTACTGATGTGCCTAATCGGGACATCATTCGACTATTTAAGGGTGGCCAAATGACTGATTTAAATAACAACCTGACAAGTAATCAGCCTGTCAAAAAACTAGACAGTGACGGGGTGTTTCACTCTTGGTCAGCGCAAGGCTCTCTGGATCCTCTGGTGATCAAGAGTGGTAGTGGTTGTCGCCTATGGGACTATGAGGGGCGCGAATACCTCGACTTTTCCAGTCAACTAGTAAACACCAATATTGGGCATCAACACCCTAAGGTGGTCAGTGCCATCAGGGCGCAGCTGGAGGAGCTGTCCACCGTGGCGCCCGCACATGCCAACTATGCACGAGGCCTGGCAGCCGAAAAGATCCTGGCGCGAGCTCCCGAGGGGTTTCACAAGGTGTTCTTCACCAATGGTGGCGCCGATGCAAATGAGAATGCTATCCGGATGGCGCGCACCATTACTGGGCGTGACAAGGTGTTGTCGTCCTATCGCTCCTACCATGGCGGAACCGGGTCGGCCATCGTGGCAACCGGTGACTTTCGTCGAGTGCCGAATGAGTATGCTCGTGCTCATGTTCATTTCTTCACCCCATACCTCTACCGTAGTGATTTCTGGGCGCAGAACGAGGAGGAGGAGTCGGCTAGGGCGCTTCAGCATCTCCGACGCGTGATCGAAGCCGAGGGACCAGGATCCATAGCGGCTATCCTGCTTGAAACTATACCTGGAACCGCTGGGATACTTACGCCTCCTAAGGGTTACTTGGAAGGCGTACGTGCGCTGGCCGATGAGTTCGGAATCGTGCTAATTTTCGATGAAGTGATGGCCGGATTCGGGCGTACAGGAAAGTGGCTGGCGCTGGATCATTTCGATGTCACTCCTGATCTGATTTCCTTTGCTAAAGGTGTTAACTCCGGCTATGTTCCAGCCGGTGGGGTTATTATTTCAGAGAGAATTTCGCGATATTTCGATGAAAACATGTTTTTCGGTGGTCTCACCTACTCAGGGCATCCACTAGGAATGGCGGCTATTTGTGGAACCCTTGATGCCATGGAGGAAGAGGACATCGTGGGCAATGCGGCGCGCATTGGTAGTGAGGTTCTGGCGCCTGGGTTAAAGCAGATAGCCGAACAGCATGAGGTGGTTGGCGAGGTGCGTGGTGTGGGGGTTTTCCAAGCCATCGAGCTAGTTGAAGATCGTGAAAGTCGCCAGCCGCTCAATGCCAAGTCGATGGGGCAGGCCAAGGCTTCCATGGTTGAGTCTGGTCTGCTTCCCTTTGTAGTAGCGAATCGTATCCATGTTGTACCTCCCTGTATTGTTAGCGTCGAAGAGGCGAAGAAAGGTTTGAGCATTATCAGCGATGTCTTAGGCAGTATTCGTCGATAGGAGCGGAGGGCTCTTGACGGATGGAGCGGCCAAATAATGAAAATGATAGGTGTCAATATTGTCCATGCCGTCAGCTCATGATCCCTCGAATTATATTGAGCGAATAATCGATTTCACAACAACGCACCACCAAAAGGTAATCCATGACAGCACTCGGCCACCTGATCAACGGCGCTCGCGTCGATCGCCAAGGGCGCAGCCAGGATCTTTACAACCCCTAACTTCCCCGCGATGGTGCCGCTGTGGATGTATCCCATGGCCATCGCCTGCGGTAACACCTTCGTGCTCAAGCCCTCGGAGCGTGACCCGACCTCGGCACTCTTTATCGCCGAGCTGGCGCTGGAGGCGGGCCTGCCCGCGGGCGTGCTCAACGTCGTCAATGGTGACAAGGAGGCCGTGGACACCCTGCTCGATGATGCCCGTGTCCAGGCCGTCAGCTTCGTCGGCTCCACGCCGATCGCCGAGTATATCTACTCGCGGGCCAGCGCCAACGGCAAGCGTTGTCAGGCGCTGGGTGGCGCCAAGAACCACGCCATCGTCATGCCCGATGCCGATATGGAAAATGTGGTCAACTCGCTGACCGGAGCCGCCTTCGGTTCCTCCGGCGAGCGCTGCATGGCGCTATCCGTGGCGGTGGCCGTGGGGGATGAAGCGGCCGATACCCTGATCGCCAAGATGCAGGAGTCGATGGCGACCCTCAAGGTCGGCCCCTTCTCCGACAAGAGCAACGACTTCGGTCCGGTGATCACCAAGGCGCATCAGGAAAAGGTCTGCGGCTATATCGCCAGTGCCGCGGAGCAGGGCGCTACCCTGGTGGTCGACGGTCGCGACGTCCAGGTGGAGGGTTACGAGGGGGGCTTCTATGTCGGCGGCACCCTGATCGATAATGTGACGCCCGAGATGACCTGCTATCGGGAAGAGATCTTCGGTCCCGTGCTGCTGGTCATGCGGGTCGACAGCATGGAAGAGGCGATGCGGCTGATCGATGAGCATGAGTATGGCAATGGCACCTGCATCTACACCCGCGATGGTGAGGCGGCACGCTACTTCAGCGATAATATCCTGGTCGGCATGGTAGGAATCAACGTGCCGCTGCCGGTGCCCGTGTCGTATCACAGCTTCGGTGGCTGGAAGCGTTCGCTGTTCGGTGATCTTTCCGCCTACGGCCCCGACGCGGTTCGCTTCTACACGCGTCGCAAGACCGTGACCCAGCGCTGGCCCTCCGCCGGCGTGCGTGAAGGGGTGCAGTTCTCCTTCCCCTCCTGAGCCCCGGTGGTTTCGTTGAGGCTAAGTGGCTCCGCCTAGGCGGGGCCATCGTGATTGAGACGCCAAAAATATCAACAACAAGCAGTGGAGATAACGATGTTCGGATTACCCGTATCCACCACCTGGCTGGTCATCGGTGTGCCGGTGTTCTGGGTGCTCTACACGCTGGGCTTCCTCTGGGTAACGCGAGGCTGGCCGGGACTCAAGAACTCGGAGTCCGGTCGCTGAGTCGAGGCGGCTGGTCATGAAAACAAGAATCGCGTGACAGGAGAAAATGAGTGAACTCGACGGTATTGCTGTTTCTTGGCTTGTACTTCGCCGGCATGTTGGCAGTAGGTGTGATTTCCATGCGCCGAGGCGGCTCGAGCAGCATGGAGGGGTACTACCTTAGCGGTCGCAATGTGGGGCCTCTGGTGACCGCCATGACGATGCAGTCGACATCCATGAGTGGCTACATGTTCCTGGGGGCCGGGTCTCTCGGCTACACCCAGGGGTATTATGGATTCTGGTATGCCGCGGGAGATATCGGTGGCGGGGTGGTGAACCTCTCGGTTCTCGGACGGCGGATGCGAAAGCTCTCCCAGATCATGGGGGCACTAACTTCCATCGAGTATCTCGAGAAGCGCTATCCCAGCAAGTGGGTCCGCCTGATCGCGGCGGTGCTGTCGGTCTCCCTGCTGGGCGCCTATGTACTGGCGCAGTTCATCGCCGGTGGCAAGGGCCTGGAACTGGTGACAGGACTGCCCTACGAGGTGGCGCTGGCGATAGCCGTGGGCGTCATTCTTGCCTATACCCTGATGGGCGGCTATGGCGCGGTGGCCTACACCGACCTGCTGCAGAGCTTCGTGATGATCATCGGCATCGTCTGGATCCTGGTCGCCACGCTTCAGGAGGTCGGTGGCCTGACGGCTGCCAACCAGGCCATCGCTTCCATTGATCCGACGCTACTCAGCATCTGGGGCAAGGATCTCGTCCATGAAGGGCAGTGGGGAATCGTGCTGGGGGCATTGTTGATCTTCTCCATCGGCTATATGGGTTGGCCCCACGTCGTCACGCGTCACATGGCAATGCGCAACCCTTTCCATGCGCGTCGCGCCGGCGTCTACTCCACCCTGTGGAACCTGGTGTTCGTCAGTGCCCCCTATATTCTCGGCACCCTGGCCATCCTGGTGCTGCCCGATCTCGACGACCCAGAGCAGGCCATCTTCGCCCTGGCCCAGAACCTGCTGCCTGCCGCCGTGGTGGGTATCGTGATGGCGGCCATCATGGCGGCCATCATGTCCACGGCCGACTCGATCCTGCTGCAGACCGGGAGCATTGCGGCGCGAGACCTCTATGAGCGGTTTATCAATCCGAACATGGAAGAGAAACAGATGGTGAGAGTGTCCCAGCTGATCGTTCTGTTGCTGGGAACCGTCTGCGGTGTCGTGGCCGTCTTCGAGCCGCCGGCGATCTTCTCCATCGTCGTCTTCACGACCTCGGTACTGGGCAGTGCCTTCCTGCCGGCGTATGTGGCCGCGGTGTGGTGGCGAAAGGCCAATACGCCCGGTGCCCTGGCCTCGATGATTGTCGGTAGCCTGGTGGCGTTCTTCTGGCAGTATCTGGCGCTGGACGGGGTGACCGGCCTGCATCCCATGCTGGCCGGTGTGGTGCTCTCCAGCCTGGCGATGGTCGTCGCCAGCCTGCTGACGCAAACCAGCCATCCCGTTCCCGAGCATATCCTGCAGGCGATGGAGGAGACCGCCGAACTGCGCCCCCTGCCGAGGCCACTGAAGGCGCAGCAAAGCTTCGAGATGGCACATGAGGCGCTGACGCTCAAGCTCAGTGAGCGCCCGGCGTGATCGAGCCCTCGGGGAGTCCCGTGGTGGACGTCGCCGATGATCGGGAAGCCTGGCTCAAGGCCAGGCTTCCCCTCGACGGCCTCGAACGACGTGTCGCCAGCATCGACGCCGAGCTGACGATCGATAGGGTCGAGCCGATCGGCTTCCCGTACCTGCTTTGTCTCTATCGCTGGAACACTCGACGCTGGGGCATGTCGCGTCAGGAGCTGATGAACTGTCTGGTCGATCGTTGCCAAGGGGTCAGTACGACAGTGGAGGGCATCGAGTTCGGCTCTCCCCTGAGGGCTGCCACGCTGCCTGCCCCCGAGCTCGAGACGCCTCCCCTCGAACGCAAGGCGCGCCAGCATGTGATGCAGGTGCGCCGCCATCGGCTGAAACGGCGAAGCGCCTCGGGGCTAGAGTTGATACGCTGCGAGACCGTTCGCAAACCCCTGTGGCGCCTCACTGCTCACCATGAACGGCATGGCGATCTCGAGCTGCTGATCGATGCTCTCAATGGCGGTTATTACCTGCTGTAAGCGGGCGCACTTGGCGGGCCGGCTGGCTGGAAGGCGTCGAGGCACGCCCGCCATCGAGGCGGTACGCGCCCTCTACCAGTAAGCTCGACGGCGTTATGCGCCGAGTCGATCCTTCAGCGCCTGGCAGAACTTCTGCCAGGCGCTGTGCTTTTCGGGAGGTCGTGCAGGCATGCCCAAGGGCATCATTGACCTGTCACGATTCCTGTTGCCCCTTGGCCGCCACGCGACGCTCACGACGACGACGCTGCACCATGCGGTAGCGTGAGCGTACCTCGTCACGCTCCATATAGCAGCCTTGCAGCCAGCGGTGGCCGCTCGAGCCCTCGAAGGCGTCGCGGGCGTGTAACAGGCGGCGATTGTCGAAGATCACCAGGTCGCCGGGCGCATAGGTGAAGCGGATGGCGAACTCTGGCTCGCGCAGCATCGCCTGCAGGGTCATCAGGGCCGCATAGGCGGACTCCACCTCATCGAAGTTGGCCTGGAGCGGGCCGCGCAGAAAGTCGGCGATGCGCACCTCGAGCAGTTCGCCGCGATCATCCAGGCGAATCATCGGCGAGTACCAGACGTAGTCGGTGGTCCTGGCGGTATTGGCGAAGCACCAGTGAACTCGAGTCAGGGTGTCAAAGGCCTCGGGGTCGCGTTGGCGCAATGCCTCGGCCACGGCGAAACCATCGAGCATAACCGCCTGGCCGCCGGAGACGCTGTTCTCCAGGCAGTGCAGCATCTGCAGGCCCGGATGATACTCGCGAGTCGGCAGGTCGGTGTGCGGTGGCAGGGCGATGGAGGTGTAGGCGTTGGAGTCCGGGTCGGGCTTGGCCTTGACGTCGAACAGCAGGCCGAAGTTGGTGGGACGTACCGGACCGATGCGCCGGGCGATGGCCTCTAGCGAGCCGGGTTCGGTGGGCAGACCGCGCAGGCGCACCATCCCCTTGCCCAGTACGCTCTCCAGGGCTGGTGCGAGGATCGACTCCTCGGTCTCGCTGTCAGGCGTGGTGTCGAGCAGGCCGCTGGCATCGAGGCTGTCCGGAGCCGCCTCGGGGCCGCCATGCCAGAGCTTCACCGTTGCCAGCGGCGCCTCGGGATCCTCGGCATTGTCGTAATCGTGGGCACGCAGCCAGCCTGGGTGAAAGCGCAGGCGCAGTTGCTCCGGGGCAAAGTCCACGCATAGTGCGCCGGCCGCATCGATCTCGGCGCCGGCGACCTCCGGCCATCCGGGCAGGGCGGAGAGGTCGAGGATGCGCTCCCGGGTGGCGGGATTGATGGTGGAGTCGTCGGCGGCATTCTCACGCAGCCAGATGCTGTGGTAGCGGCTCTCGCGGCCATCGCTCCAGCGCACGGTCACCAGGCGTGGTGAGAAGGTTAGCGTCTCGAGATGCGCCTCGATGGGCCAGGCGTCGTAATCGGGTGTCGCTGGAAGTGCGGTGGTCATCTTGGCCTCCTCGGGGGGTTCGTAACGCCGCCTAGAGTGCCAGTGGGGAGGCCGTGACGCCTGGCGGAGTTCGACACCGACTATGCACGATTCGACAGTTCCTGCCGGCGCAGCTCACTGGGAGTGAGGCCATGCTGTCGCCTGAAGGCGCGAGAGAAGCTCGAGGGTGAAGCGAATCCGCAGGCCAGGGCGATCTGCATGACGCTGTGCGGTGTCACGCGCAGCAGGCGGTGGGCATGATCCAGGCGCCGGGCCAGATAGGCTTGCTGGGGAGAGGTCTCCAGGTGACGCGCGAACAGCCGGTCGAGTCGGCGCCAGGAGATATCGAGTTCGTCGGCCAGCTCGCCGATGCCCAAGGGGGTTTCGAGGTTGGCCTCCATCAGTGCGATGGCCCGCTGCAGCAGCGGTTCCTGGAGGACTACGGGGTCGCGCTGGCGGCTGGCAGGCCGACGGCCCTGGTCGTGGACCAGTTGATCTCGTACTCGAGTCGCCAGGTCCTCGCCGTGCCGGCGCCGAATCAGGTCGAGGCTCATATCGATCGCGGCGCTGCCGCCGGCGCACGAGAAGCCCTCGGAGGTCACCTCGTAGATCGACTCAACCGCATCGACCCGGGGAAAGCGGGAGCGGAAGTCGGGCAGGCACTCCCAGTGCAGGGTCACCGTTTGATCATCGAGCAGGCCGGCGGCGGCCAGAACATAGCAACCGGTATCCATGCCCCCCAGCACACAGCCTGTCGCCGCGCGCTCGATAAGCCAGGCAATCAGCTCATCATCGATGGTGTTGTGTGGCTCGAAGCTTGCGCATACCGTCAGACTTGGCAGCGCAGGGGCCTCGTGGAGCGAGTGGCTGACATTCAGGGTCATGCCGTTGGAGGCCACCACCGGTTCCCCATCACGGCTGATCAGGTCCCACTCGAACAGCCTCTCGCCACTGATGCGATTGGCGATGCGCAGCGGTTCGATCGCCGAGAAGAAGGCCACCATGGCGAATCGCGGTAGCAGCAGGAAGCCGATGCGTTCTGGGCGGGTATCGGGGGGCTGAATTCTCATGGTCAGGATGGCCGAGACAAAGACGTGTTGTCGGTGATTCTCTTCTTCAAATATCTTGCTGGCATGGTGCGCGTAGGGAGAATGATACTACCTTATCGGTGCTTTTGGCGATTCTTGCTGTTTTAGAGAGTTTGTAGGCGTTATTGGCCCCCTGTTTTAAACAGCCAGCTTGGCTTGCCTTTTGTTTTATTCAAGGTATGGTCGTGAGCTTTGGAGGAAAGGAGCCCGTTTTCTATAGCTGGCATGGCAATGTTTTTATTATCATGAGGCATGGCAGTGGCTTTGAGATCTAGAGTGATTTATGCAAATCGTTCGGTCGGCAAGATTTTCTCCAAGGGTATGTGTCACCCTTTCTTCTTTCGAGGGCGCCCAGTCGATTACGCATCTGTCGTGGAGAAAATCGAAGAACTGGCGGCCGGTGCGGGAGGGGATCCGAGCGTGGCATCGATTGACAAGATGATACGTATCGTCGACCTGTCGACGGGTGAGCGGCGTACCTATACCTTGACAGAGCCCGGCAAGGCGAATCCGAGACGGGGGCTGGTGTCGATATTCTCGCCTCTCGGTGCGGCGCTGCTCTCCTCGAAAGTGGGAGAAGTGGTAAAAGTGGTAATGATGGGCCTCGAAAAAGAAGTGCGTATTATTGAGGTTCAATAGCTTTTTTGCTTTTTATGAAATCTCACTGTGGTTGATGTTGCACTGTGTGGGAAAGATTAGGTTTTTATTTTTTAAAAAATATATTAAATATTGGCTGGAATGGGTTGGATGATATTTAAGTAAGGTGGTGAGCAAGAGAGAAAAATAAAGTCTGGGGAAGAGATTACAATGCCCGCTAAACAGCGGGCATTTTCTTACTAGGCTCTCAGGTGGCGAGGAGGGCTACGTTGCCGGTGCTCAAATCTCGGCCCACATCCTCAGCAGATTCGCCAGGCTCTTCGATAGCATGTCGAAGGTGCGGGTCTTGCCATTGGCCTCGAACTCCTGGCGACGAGTGCTATCCAGGTCGAAGAGGATCTCGCGTTGCTGGGGGTCACGCACCTGGCTCTGGACCCAGCCTACCACGGCCAGGCGCTCACCGCTGGTGACCGGCACGACCCGGTGCAGGGTGGAGGAGGGGTAGAGGATCAGGGCACCGGCCGGCAGCTTGTAGGTCTGCTCTCCAGCGGTCGAGTCGATCAACAGCTCGCCGCCATCGTAGCTCTCGGGGTCGTTGAGAAACAGCGTGAACGACAGGTCGGTGCGCATCGCCCCCTGTGGGGTGGCCATGATCGCATCGTCGACATGGTTGCCGTAGCTCATGCCTTCCCGGTAACGGCTGAACATTAGCGGTTTCATGCGCCTTGGGCGTGCCGCCATCTGAAACAGCGGATTGGCCTGCAGGCCCTTGGCAATTTCCTTGTGCAGCTCGGCGATGGCCGGATGACGTCCATCCGCCTGCTGGTTGTGCTTCACCGTGCGAGCATGCCAGCCCGCGGTCTCGCGACCGTCGCGGAAGGCGGCATCGGCCAGGGTGGTCCGGACGCGGGAGAGCAGCTCAGGGGAGATGGCCTGATCGATGCAGAGAATCACGGGGGCTCCAGTCGGTCGAGAAATGAACCTCGATTATAAACAACTGGGAATCGTTTGCATTGAGCTTTCCAAGCCGGCACTCTACGCCCGTGCTCCTATCGGCCTGTAGGGCCACCCCCTGTCAAACGTATAAGCTGTCAAATGTATAAATAAGGAGGTCTGCATGACAAACAGCACCCGCACCAAGCTCTGGGTCGGCGTCGGCGCCAGCGTTCTGCTCGGCACCAGCACTGCCGGCTGGGCAGAGGCCGAGCCCGCTGCCGACTATACCCAGGGTCCCGACAGTCTGCTGCTGGCCCAGGCCGATCACGGCGGCGAGGGTGGTGAAGGTGGCGAGGGCGGTGAAGTCGGCCACCACCACGAAGGCGGTGAAGGTGGTGAAGGTGGCGAGGGCGGTGAAGCCGGCCATCACCACGAAGGTGGCGAAGGCGGAGAAGGTGGTGAAGGTGGCGAGGGCGGTGAAGCCGGCCACCACCACGAAGGCGGTGAAGGTGGTGAAGGTGGCGAGGGCGGTGAAGCCGGCCATCACCACGAAGGCGGCGAAGGTGGTGAAGGTGGTGAAGGTGGCGAGGGCGGTGAAGCCGGTGAAGGCGGTGAGGGTAGTGAGCCCTATGCAGTCTTTGATTATCTGAACGCTTCCGCCGGCGGCGAAGGCGGCGAAGGCGGCGAAGGCGGCGAAGGTGGTGAAGGCGGTGAAGGTGGCGAAGGCGGCCATGCCATCGACGTCAGCAACCCTGGCGTGTATTACACCAACCTGGCGATGATGAAAGGCCATCTCACCGTGGCCCGCGAGCTCTATCAGGCCGGTGAGCAGACCGCCGCCCAGCCACACTTCGGTCATCCCATCCACGAGCACTATGGGGTGCTCGAGCCGGCCTTTGAGGCGCGCGGCGTTGAGGGCATCGAGTCGAATCTGAAAGCGTTGGTCGAGACGATGCGCACCGGTGGCGAGTGGGAGAGCAAGACCGATGCCTACGCGACCGCGCTCGAGGCGATCGATGAGGCGATGCAGGACGTGGATGGCGAGCTGCGGGATGACGTCGCCTTCCAGAGCCGCGCCCAGCTGGTCCTGCTGCGTCAGGCACTGCACGAGTACGAGGAAGCGGTGGACGATGGGCAATTCGTCAATATCGTCGAGTACCAGGATAGCCGTGGTTTTGTGCTGACGGCCCAGGCATTGCTCGAGGCACAGGTCGACCTCTACGCGGAGGACACCTACGCTGAGTTGCTCGCGGCCTATGAATCGACTCTCGAGGCATGGCCGTCCGCGGTGGCCCCGGAGACTCCGGTGATGACTCCCGGCGAGCTCTCGGCGCGACTGTTCAAGCTGGAAGCGACGCTCGGCCGCTACTGAGTCGGGAGGCAGGGCACGGCAAACCGCCGTATCGGAAATGACGAGGCCCGCCCCGGAATGTCCGGGGCGGGCCTTATCATTGGCCAGGGTGTCTTGTGCTCCGAGTGGTCAGTCCTGCTTGATGGCCTGCCTGGCTCGACGGGACTCGCGTAGCAGCGAGACCAGCACGCCGACGGTCATCACCAGGATGACGACACTCAGCGGCAGCGCAGCGGCGATCAGTGCCGTCTGCAACGCCGTCAGGCCACCGGCCACCAACAGCACCGCGGCTACCAGGCCAATGACGATGCCCCAGAAAACGCGGAAGCGTGCCGGTGGCTCGTCATCACCCAGCGACAGGATGGTGGTCAGCACCAGGGTGCCGGAGTCGGATGAGGTGACGAACCAGCTCATCAGCAGGAACACCATCAGCGCCGACAGTATCCAGCCAAACACACCGGTACCCACGATGCCATCGGCAGTAGCAAATAGCGCGGCGGGGAGCTTCCAGGCGTTGACCAGCTCGATGATGCCGGCAGTGCCGGCGCCACCGCTGGCGTGGAGTTCCTGATACATGGCGTTGCCACCGAAGATGATCAGCCAGACGAAGATGATCAGGGTCGGCACCAACAGCACGCCGAGCACGAACTCACGCAGGGTACGCCCCTTGGAGATACGCGCGATGAACAGTCCGACGAAGGGGGCCCAGGCCAGCCACCAGCCCCAGTAGAAGATGGTCCAGCCCTGCTGCCACTCCACCGTCGAAGGCTCGTCCGCGAACCACAGCCCCATGGGGATGAAGTTGATCGCATAGTCGAGCAGGGTCTCGCCGAAGGCGGTGATCAGCCACAGCGTAGGGCCGCCGATCAGGAAGACGCCGACCACGAATACCGAGGTCCAGATGTTCATCTCCGAGATGATGCGGATACCGCGACGCACCCCGGTAACGGCAGAAACGATCGATATCACCGAGATCAGGGCGATCAGGATCAGCTGCGTCGGCAGGCCCGAGCCGATACCGACCAGGCGTTCGAGGCCCACGGCCATCTGGCTGACGCCCAGCCCCAGGGAGGTCGCGACGCCGAACACACAGCCCAGCACGCCGAGGATATCGAACAGATGCCCCAGAGGGCCGAAGATCCGCTCACCGATAAAGGGGTAGAGTGCCGAGCGCAGCGCCAGGGGTAGCCCCTTGCGATAGGCGAAGTAGGCCAGTGACATACCGACGATGACGTAGATGGCCCAGCCGTGGAGCCCCCAGTGAAAAACCGTGACACGCAGCGCGTCGATGGCCCGCTCATGGCCGATGGCGGTGGCTCCGGCCATATCGGCGTGGGGGTTGTTGGGGTAGCCGAAGGCGCCGGTATCGTCGAGATAGAAGATCGGCTCGGCGACACCGAAGAACAGGATGCCGATGCCGATGCCGGCGGAAAAAAGCATCGAGAACCAGGCGAAGTTGCTGAACTCCGGTCGGCTATCGTCGGGGCCCAGCCGCACGCTGCCATAGCGACTCAGAACGATAAACGCGCACACCGTCAACAGCAGCATCACCGTGATCAGGTAGTAGCCGCTGAAGGTGCTTTCGATCCAGGCGCGGGTGGCGCCGAACAGCATGCCGGCGGTCTCCGAGCCGAAGCCGGTGAACAGCACAAAGGCCAGCACCAGCAGGGCGGAGGTAATGGTCATGCCGCGATGCATGCCCTGGAAGAATCCACCCTGGGCCAGCTCAGTGACCATGTAGTCGGTGTCGAGCTCTACATAGGGGGACGCATCCTCGGGCGGAGATGAGGGACGAATGGGGGGAGTGTGATTAGCGATGATCTTATCCTCTTTAACCGGGCCACGGGCCGGCGATCCCGTGGTGCCGCCCAGGGGCGGCACCGTCGTCGAACAGCAGCGAGTGTTAGCGCCGAATGCCGATGGTGCGGCCTGCCAGGGCCGGCCAGGCCGAGGCTTCCGCCTGGGGCAGGCTGGCGATGGCCTCTATCACCTCCGGTGGAAAGGGTGACGGTCGGCCGCTCGCCTGGTTCATGCCCATCAGCATCTGCTCGCTGGTCGCCAGCAGGTTACCCTCCTCGTCGTTCAGCTCCAGGAAGACATGCAGGCGCTTGGCATCGCGATCCAGCAGGGTCACGGCGACGTTCAGTGGCTGCCCTTCATGGGCCTCGCGACGATAGCAGAGGTGAGTCTCCAGGGTGTAGATCGTATAGCCATGGCGCTCGCGTCCTGCGGCGTCCAGGCCGATATGATCCATCAGCGCTTCAAGCGCCAGGGAGAACACCCGGGCATACTCGGCATCGTTCATGTGACCGTTGTAGTCGACCCACTCGGGTGCGACACGGCTCTCCAGGATCACCATCAGATGCGTCCCTCGAGGCCTTCGGCCTCGGGCCAGTACTTCTGCACCAGATCGAGCAGCTCGACCAGGAAGTCATCGCGACGGCGGTCGAGCTCGGCGACCGGCCGGCCGGCGGCCTGGTGCTCGCAGCCCTCGACCACCTTGTCGATCAGCTCATCGGTGAGCTCGGGGGCCTCCAGCTTGGTCCACGGCAGCTTCAGCGCCGGGCCGAACTGCTCGAGCATATGCCGCATGCCCTGCTCGCCACCTGCGAGGTGGAAGGTCAGGAAGGTGCCCATCAGCGACCAGCGCAGGCCGCAACCGTAGACCACTGCGGCGTCGATCTCCTCGGTGGTGGCCACGCCGTCGTTGACCAGGTGCAGCGCCTCGCGCCACAGTGCCTCCATCAGACGATCGGCGATATGCCCCTCGATTTCGCGACGCACCACCAGCGGGCGCATCGCCAGCTCCTGGTAGAGTGCCTGGGCGGCCTCGATCTGCGCGGTCTCGGTAGCCTCGCCGCCGACCAGCTCCACCAGCGGCAGCAGGTAGACCGGGTTGAAGGGGTGGGCGACGATCACCCGGCCGGGCGCCTTGGTGCAATCCTGCTGCAGATCGGTCGGCTTGAAGCCCGAAGTGGAAGAGCCGATGATCGTGCCCGGCGCGGCCGCGGCATCCAGGGCGGCGAGGATCTCGCGCTTCAGCTCGAGTCGCTCGGGGACATTCTCCTGGATCAGGTCGGCACCCTCGACGGCTTCTTCCAGGCTTGCGACGAAGCGCAGCCGCTGGGGGCTCGCGCCGTCGGCCAGGCCGAGCTTGTCGAGCGAGCTCCAGGCGTTGTCGACGAAGGCGCGGGTGCGGGTCTCAGCCTCAGGCGCGGGATCGAAGGCGACCACGTCCCAGCCCTGGGCCAGGGCCCGGGCGATCCAGCCATTACCGATGACGCCGGTGCCGATGACGGTCAGCTGCTGGCTCATGCTTCACCTCCCACGACCTTGCCGGTGCTCGGGTCGCGCAGCTTGAGATGCGCGCGGGTCTCGGCCGGGGTCATGACACGCCCGCCGAGGGTCTCGATAAGATTGCCGGCCTTCTCGACCAGGCCGCCGTTGGTGGCCAGCACGCCCTTCTCGAGATAGAGGTTGTCCTCCAGGCCGACCCTGGCGTGGCCACCCAGCATCATCGCCTGAGCCACCATCGGCATCTGGTGACGACCGATGCCGAAGGCAGCCCAGTTGGCGTTTTCGGGCAGCTTGTTGCGCATGGCCAACATGGTCTCGGGGTCGGCCTCGGCGCCCCAGGGGATGCCTAGGCACAGCTGGTAGAGCGGGTCCCCGTCGATCAGCCCCTCCTGCTGCAGCTGGCGGGCGAACCAGACGTGGCCCAGGTCGAAGCACTCCAGCTCCGGCTTGACGCCGGCCGCCTGCACCAGGCGGGCGTGCTCGCGCAGCCAGTCCGCGGTGTTGATATAGACCATATCGCCGAAGTTGAGACTGCCGCAGTCCAGGGTGCACAGCTCGGGGAGCAGCTCGCCCACCGGCTCGTGGCGCTGAGCCGGGGTCTGGATATCGGTACCCGGGCCCCCACGGGTCGGGTCCTCGACATCGGGGATCCAGTCGCCGCCGCCACCGGCGGTGATGTTCATGACGATATCGACGTCGGCCTCGCGGACGCGCTCCATCACCTCGCGGAAGTGATCGAGGGAGTGGCTGATGCTGCCGGTCTCCGGGTCACGCACGTGGATATGCGCAATGCTGGCGCCGGCACGCGCGGCCTCGATGCAGTTATCGGCGATCTGCTGCGGGGTGACCGGCACATTGGGATTCTTGCCGGTGGTGTCGCCGGCCCCGGTGACGGCGCAGGTCAGAATAACGTTGCGGTTCATGCTCCGCTCCCTGTGATGGAGGATTTGACCCGCACAGTGTGACCATCCATTCGCCGGCAGTATTTTCGAAAGGCGACGTCTTATTGATGAAAAGCGTCCTTTTTAGAGAGGGCGTGGAAAACGCGTCCTCGCGTAGAGGTCCCCGAGGTGCTTTCCCGTTACTCTTGATTGTCGTTATGAATCTGCTCTGGAAGCTACGATGTTGCTGCTCGACTCGCTTTCGCCGCTCTCCGCCGGCATCAATCTGCTGCTGGTCGTGATTTCCGTGTTCACCTCTGCCTTCACCGCGGCGGTAGGGGTTGGCGGCGGGTTGCTGCTGATCATGGCCCTGGCCCAGGTGATGCCGGTGGCGGCGCTGATCCCGGTGCACGGCATGGTGCAGACGGGCTCCAATGTCGGACGGGTAGCGCTGACCTGGCGTCATGTCGATCGCCAGGTGATCACGGCCTTCCTGCCCGGGGTGGTACTGGGCGCCCTGGCTGCGGCCTGGCTACTGATACGCTTGCCGGCCGGGTTGCTGGAGCTGTGTATCGCCGCCTTCGTGCTCTACAGCTGCTGGGGGCCGGGCTTGCCCAAGCGTGCCCTCGGGCGTGCCGGGGTGCTGATGGCCGGCGCCCTGACCACGCTGCTCTCCAGCCTGGTGGGAGCCAGTGGGCCCATGGTGGCCGCCTTCATCAAGCAGGGGCAGGTAGACCGCCTGACCAAGGTGGCTACCTTCTCGGCCTGCATGAGCGCGCAGCACCTGACCAAGGCCTTCGTGTTCGGCATGGCCGGCTTCGTGTTCCGCGACTGGCTGGGGCTGATGCTGGCCATGATCGCATCGGGGTTCCTTGGCACCTGGCTGGGGCTGCGTCTGTTGAGTCGACTCTCGGAACATCGCTTCGACACCCTGTTCAACTGGGCGCTGACGCTGCTCGCGATACGGTTGGTGTGGCTGGGAGCGTCACGGCTGATGGGGTGGAGATAGAGGAGAGCGCCTCTTTTTTTGGCGACTGCCACTGTAAACTGACGCGATGCTGGCCATAATGCCTTTAGAATCCTCAGCTAAAGCGTTTAGGTACATTCGAGGGAGAACACTATGATGACCGCGATCATGGCCATGGGCCGCTCACGGCGATTGGCATTCGGGCTACTAATAAGCCTGGGGGTGCTGCTGGCCGGGGTGGCGCAGGCCAACCCTCGCTATGCGGCCATCGTCGTCGACGTACAAAGCGGCGAGATTCTGCATGCCGCCAATGCCGACGAGACGCGCTATCCGGCCTCCTTGACCAAGATGATGACGCTTTACCTGCTGTTCGAGGCGCTCGAGGGACGAAGCCTGAGCCTGCATCATGCGCTACCGGTCTCTTCCTATGCGGCCGGAAAGCCGGCCTCCAAGCTCTATGTCAAGGCAGGCTCCACGATCCCGGTGGAGACCGCTATCGAAGCGCTGGTGATCAAGTCGGCGAATGATGTGGCCGTGGTGGTCGCCGAGGCGCTGGGCGGCAGTGAGGCTCACTTCGCCCGCATGATGACCGACAAGGCGCGTGAGTTGGGCATGACCCACACTACCTTCCGCAATCCGCATGGCTTGCCCGATGCCAACCAGACCACTACCGCCCGCGATATGGCGACCCTGTCGTTGCGTCTGATGCAGGACTTCCCCCAGTACTATCACTACTTCTCGCGCACCCGCTTCGACTGGAAAGGCAAGACCATCACCGGGCATAACCGTCTGCTCGACAACTATGCCGGTGCCGATGGCCTGAAGACCGGCTTTATCCGCGCCTCGGGGTTCAATGTGGCGACCTCGGCGGTGCGCGATGGCCGTCGACTGGTGTCGGTGGTCATGGGGGGCTTCACCGCGGCCTCCCGCGACGCCCATATGGCGGACCTGCTGAACCGTGGCTTCGTGCGCGCCTCGCTGTTCGGGCGCGGTGACTGGGTCGCCCAGGCCGACTTCTCGGGTGAGCGCATGGATGTGCCCCGGACGGCACCGATGCCCAGCCGCACGCTGCCATCGGCGCCGCCGGCCGTGCAAGTGGCCAGCCGCCAGGAGCCAGAACCCACCGCTCGGGTCACGCGCCGCCTGCAGCCCGAGCCGGCACCGGCGGTTCAAGTGGCTAGCCTGGAGGCGCCTGAGCCGCTGCCCCGTGCGGCCTCGGCGCTGCCAGAGACCGCTCAGGGCTCCGCCAACGACCCGATCCGCGAACTGATCGGCCAGGCCGATGCAGCGGTCACCCGCACCACCCAGCGCCTCGAGCCGCTGGGGCGTAGCGGCAGTTGGGGTATCCAGGTCGGCGCCTTCAGCAGTCCCGATAACGCCCGCAACCTGGCAGGCCGTGCCGCCGATCGACTGGCCAGCGATCTGGCCAATGCCCGCGTGGATATTCATGAGGTACCCGGGCCGCAATCCCTGTTCCGCGCCCGCCTGGTCAATCTCGACGAGAACCAGGCCTATCGCGCCTGTCGCAGTCTGGTTCAGGATGGCATCGATTGCATGGTGGTCAACGCCACCCTCTAGTTCTTGCCGTTTGCCTGCGAACCTTCTAGCCTGATCTCGATACCACCCCGTCGATCCCTGATCGGCGGGGTGGTGCTTTTGTCACGCTTGAGGAGCGGGAAGGGGAGTCGCGATGTCTGAGTCGTTCAAGGGAATCGGCTTCATGTGCCTGGGGGTGTTCTGCCTGGCGCTGGGGGATGCCATCACCAAGTGGCTGGGTGAAGTGCACTCGCCGCTGCAGATCATCTTCTTTCGCACCCTGGTGTCGTTGCCGCTGATTGCGCTGATCGCGCGTTTCAATGGCGGCCTGCGCACCCTGACTACCCGGCGCCCCGGTGTGCATCTACTGCGTGGGCTGATTTTCACCAGCACCATGATCTGCTTCATGTGGGGGCTGACCCTGCTCCCCCTGGCCGAGACGACCGCCATCGCCTTCGCCGCCCCGCTGTTCGTCACCCTGCTCTCGGTACCGCTGCTGGGTGAGCGGGTCGACCGGCCGACGCTGCTGGCCACCACGCTGGGCTTTGTCGGCGTGCTGGTGGTGGTGCGACCCGGTGGAGAGAGCTTCCAGCTGGGCGCCCTGGTAGTGGTGGGCGCGGCGGTGTTCTACGCGCTGATGATGATCACCGCACGGCGCTACGGTAGCCGCGAGCACCTCTGGGCGCTGGTGTTCTACAGCACCCTGGTGCCGCTGCTGGTCTCTGCCACTACGCTCCCCTGGGTGTGGCAGATGCCAGCCCCGCTGCACTGGCCGGCCTTCCTGGTGGCGGGTTTCCTCGGCGTGGGCGCCATGACCGGACTGACCCTGGCCTTTCGCTACGCACCGGCCGCCCTGGTGGCGCCCTTCGACTATACCGCGCTGCTATGGGCGGTGCTGCTGGGGTGGTGGTTCTGGGGCGAGGTGCCGGACATCTGGGTCTTCGTCGGCGGCAGTCTGATCATTGCCAGCGGCCTGGCAATCGCCTACCACGAGCGGCGCACCTCGCTCGAACGGCGTCCGACCGCCTGACTCAGGCATCAGGCGGGGCAGGCTTCAGTCGGGGCATGATTTAGTTGGGATTGAAGGCACGTGCCGCGGCCTCCGGGTCCGGCATGCCGCAGATCGCCGAGATCACCGCCAGCCCCTGGGCACCGGCCTGGCGCACCGCCTCGGCGTGCTCCGCCTTGAGCCCGCCGATCGCCACGCTCGGCAGGGGGCTGGCCGCCACCAGGCTGGCCAACCCTTCGAAGCCCAGGGGAGCCGCATGGTCGTGTTTGCTGGGGGTGGCGAAGACCGGGCCGAGTCCCAGATAGTCGAGACGCTCGACGTCGAGGCGGGCCATCTGCTCCAGGGTCTGCACCGAGAGCCCCAGGATCGCCTGTTCCCCCAGTGCCGCTCGAGCCGCCGCTACCTCGCCGTCGTCCTGACCGATATGCAGGCCATCGGCGCCACTCTCCACCGCCACCGTCAGACGGTCATTGATGATCAGCGGCACGCCGCTGCCGGCAAGCGCTGCCTTCAGTCGCCGGGCCTGGTCGATCAACTCGCCGTCATCGGCGTGCTTGTCGCGCAGCTGGATCACCGTGGCGCCACCGCGCACCGCGGCCACGACGGTCTTCTCCAGGCCATGGTCGGCACATAGGATCGGGTCGGTCACGAGGTACAGGGAAAGATCAAGGCGCATCGGACACCTCCAGGGTGGGCAGGGTGACAAGCTGATCGTGGTCGAGGGCGTAGAGGGCATCGAGGAAGGCCACCGCAAAGCTGCCGGGGCCTGTTGCGGTGGTACCGGCGCGGCGCCCCGCCTCGCCGTAGCAGGCCAGCGCCGCCGTGGTGGCGGCAAAGGGATCCTCGGCGTCCACCAAAAAGGCGGCGACTACCCCGGTGAGGGCACAGCCCAGGGTGGTGACCCGGGGCATCAGGGGGTGGCCGCCCGAGATCCGGGCCAGGCGCCGGCCATCGGTGACCAGATCGATCTCTCCGGTGACCGCCACCACCGCGGCGGTACGGCGCGCGAGGCTGATCGCGGCCTCCTCGGCGGCCTCTATGGGGTCGCTGCTGTCGACCCCACGCCCGCCACTGCCCTGGCGCTCCAGGGCGAGGATTTCCGAGGCGTTGCCGCGGATCACCGTCGGCCGGCGTTCCAGCAGGCGCTGGCCCGCCTCGCGACGATAACGAGTGGCGCCCACCGCTACCGGGTCCAGCACCCAGGGCCTGCCCGCCAATTGTGCGGCCTCGGCGGCCTCCTCCATGGCATCAAGCCAATGGGGCGAGAGGGTACCGATGTTGATCGTCAGCGCATCGGCCAGTGCCGCAAACTCGGCGGCCTCCTCGCGGGCATGCACCATGGCCGGCGAGGCGCCCAGCGCCAGCAGCACATTGGCCATGGGGTTCATGGCCACCAGGTTGGTGATGTTGTGAATCAGCGGCGCCCGCTTGCGCAGGCGCGCCAGGTGGGCGGCGGGGTCGATCGGTCCGCGGGTGGCGGTAGTCATCATTCCTCCCGGGCGTGGGAGGTGCAGCCGCTGGAGCGGGCTGCACGACTCCCTACGCCGGCATGATCCGGGTCAGGTTCCAAGGGTACGTCTCAACCGCGGTGGATGCCGCAGCGCCCCTGTCGTGGGCATCACTATCCCTGCCCCCGACAAGCCTGTAAAGCCTGGGCATCGAGCCTAGAGCCTGGAACCTAGAACCTGGAACCTGGAACCTAGAACCTAGAACAGGGAGTGATTGATCATCAGGTGCGTCGCCACG
Organism: Halomonas icarae; assembly: GCF_009901955.1. GTDB lineage: Bacteria > Pseudomonadota > Gammaproteobacteria > Pseudomonadales > Halomonadaceae > Halomonas > Halomonas icarae. The sequence continues at coordinate 1,340,114 of NZ_WUTS01000001.1, forward strand.
CTGGCCGCATAGCCCAGGGCGATGGCGGGGGCCCAGCGTAGATGACCGGCAAAGGTGTAGATCCCGCGAGCCTGTCCCATCAGTGCCACGCCGGCGGCGGAGCCCATGGAGAGCAGGCTGCCACCGACACCGGCGGTCAGGGTGATCAGTAGCCAATGGCCCTCGGACATGTCGGGTGCCATGGAGAGCACGGCGAACATCACCGGAATGTTATCGACGACCGCCGAGACGATGCCCAGCACGATGTTGGCCCACAGCGGGTTCCAGCCACCGTAGAGCGTCTCGGAGAGCAGCGCCAGGTAGCCCATGAAGCCCAGTCCGCCCACGCACATTACCACGCCATAGAAGAACAGCAGGGTATCCCACTCGGCGCGGGCGATACGGCTGAAGATATCGAAGGGCACCACGCTGCCGAGTTGTTCGAGCTTCTTCCAGTCGCCGCGTTGAGCATAGCGGGTGCGCTTCCTGTCCAGCGAGCGCGGCAGGCTGCGGCGCAGGAAGTAGCCGAAGAACTGGAGCATTCCCAGGCCGAACATCATGCCCATCGCCGGCGGCAGGCTGAGCATCGAGTGGCACAGCACCGAGATGGCCACGGTGAGCAGAAACAGCAGGATGATGCGTCGAGCACCGCGCTTGAGCCATACCTCCTCGGTGAGCACAGGCGGCTTGCGGTTGCGAATGAAGACGTTCATGACCAGCGCCGGCACCAGGAAGTTGACCAGTGAGGGCGCCAACAGCTGGAAGAAGGCGCCGAAGGGCAGCTGGCCGGCCTGCCATACCATCAGCGTGGTGATATCGCCGAACGGGCTGAAGGCGCCCCCGGCATTCGATGCCACCACCACATTGATGCAGCACAGCCGGATGAAGCGGTCATCGCCTTCGGCCACCTTGAGCACCACCGCGCACATCAGCATGGCGGTGGTCATGTTGTTGGCGACCGCCGAGATCCAGAAGGCCAGGAAGCCGGTGATCCAGAACAGGCTGCGATAGCTGAAGCCCTTGCGCACCAGCCAGGCGCGCAGCGCATCGAAGACTCGGCGCTCCTCCAGGGCGTTGATGTAGGTCATCGCGACCAGCAGGAACAGCAGCAGCTCGCTGTACTCGAGCAGTGTCTCACGGAAGGCGGTTTCGGCCTGCTCGGGCAGCCCGGCGCCGGTATAGGCCCAGGCCACCAGCGCCCAGATCAGACCGGCGGCGACCAGCACCGGCTTCGACTTGCGCATATGCAGCACTTCTTCGGACATGACCAGGGCATAGGCCAGCACGAAGAGGGACACCGAGAGTACGCCGACGCCTGATCCGGTGAGATCGAGGGGGCCGGCGTTGGCCATGGCCAGCGAGGGCATGGCCAGGCAGCAAAGACCAAAAAGGAGAAACGCGCCGAGGCGAGAAGGCGCTTGGCGAAGGGTGTATCGGGAAGATGTCATGGTGGTAGTGAGGCGTCGGGGGGAAAGGGAGGCGACAGGATAGGCGACCTCGCCTTAAGGCTGCCTTAAGAGAAGCCTGAGAATCTGCCCTCAAGGGCTGTTTTAGGCCTTTCAAGAGGATATTTCTGTGCTCAAGGCCATTTTTTGGTGTTTCCTGGTGCTGTTTTCGCAGTTGGGGCTGCTGCACTATGTCGATAGGCGTGTGTTGGGCATGACATTCGGAGGAGGTGAGGCAGCGCCTACCGAAAAGAAGACGCAGACGCTTACGCCTGACGCGTAAGGGTTAGGCTGCGGCGCTAAGGCCTTCGAGGCAGCATCGCCACGATACGCAGCCCACCTTTTGGGGCCTCCTCGAGGCCGAGAGTGCCGCCATGTCGGAATAGCAGACACTCGACGATGGAGAGCCCCAGACCAGCACCGGCTCCGGGGCCGGCGCGATGGAAGCGTTCGGTGACACGACCGCGCTGCCCCTCGGGAATACCGGGGCCTTGATCATCCACGCACAGCCATAGTTGGGCCTCCTTGGCTTCAAGCGTTACTGTCACCCGGCCACCATCCGGACTATAGCGCAGGGCGTTGCCAACCAGGTTCTGTACGATGGTGCCGATGGCACCCGGCTCGGTGGTCAGCTGCCAGTTATTGGACTCATCGGCGACGAGATCCAGGCTTAGGCCCCTTTCGATGGCCAGTGGTGAGAGCTCGGCCAGCGCCTCACGTACCTCGACCAGCAGATTGCCTTCGATGCGAGGTGCCGACTCCTGCCCCACCGCCTCGGGTTCCAGGCGCGCCAGGGTCAGCAGCTGGGAGACCAGCCGGGTGGCTCGGGCCACGCCGCCGCGTAGCTCCTGCAGCGCCTCGTGGCGGTCGGCGGGGTCCTCGGCGGCCAGGGCGTTCTGGGCGTGCAGGTCGAGCACCGCCAGGGGAGTGCGCAGCTCGTGGGCGGCATCGGCGATAAAGCGCTTCTCGCGCACCCGCAGATGCCGGATGCGCTCCAGCAGGCGGTTCAGGGCGCCGACGATGGTGTCCAGTTCCCGGGGCAGGGGGTGCATCACCAGCGGCTGCAGGTTGTGAGGGTCGCGCCGATGGATCGCCGCGGCCAGCCGCGATAGCGGACGCAACCCCCGGCCGGTGGCCCACCACAGCAGCAGCGCCAGCAGGGGCAGACCGATCAGGTCCGGCAGCAGGGTGCGCAGGGCCACGGCGCGGGTCAGCTCACCGCGCACGTCGTCGCGCTCGGCGACCATTACCCGCCGCGACGACTCGGGCAGATCGAGTATATAGACCCGCCAGTCATGACCCGCCTGCCGGCTGTTGGCATAGCCGGGGGGCGCATCGGTGAACGGCTCGGGCGGGGCGCTGGCCGACCGCAGTACCAGCCGATCATCTTCCCACAGCTGAAAGGCCAGCCTGCTCTCGTAACGGTGGCCGGCCAGGCGCTTGTCCGACTGCTCGGCTCGCAGCAGGGCACTCTCGAGGCTGGCCAGCAGTGCCTGTCGCTGCCCCTCCGGCAGTGGTGCCTGGATCAACCCTTCCAGCAGGCGGGCATTCTGGGCCAGGCTGGCATCATAGAGCTCCTCGATCTCGTGGGAGGCGTAGCGGTAGCTGACCAGACCGATGGCCAGCATGCTGACGCCGAATACCAGCAGTACCAGTCCCAGGGTACGGCGACGAATGGAGCTCACGCCCCGGCCTCCTGAGGCGCATGGTCCAGCACATAGCCGATGCCGCGTACCGTGCGGATCAGGCCGGGGAACAGCTTGCGACGCAGATGGTGGACATGCACCTCGATGGCATTGCTCTCCACATCCTCCTCCCAGCCGTAGACCAGGCGGGTCAGGGTATCGCGGGTAAAGACCCGCCCCGGATGACTCATGAACTCCTGAAGCAGGGTGAACTCACGGCGCGACAGGGTGATCTCCTGGCCCTGGTAGCTCACCTGTCGTCTGGTGGAGTCGAGCTGGATGCCGCGGCACTCCAGCAGCGGTGTGGCCTGGCCCTGGCTGCGGCGCAGCAGGGCGCGCAGCCGCGCCTTGAGCTCGGCGACCTCGAAGGGCTTGACCAGGTAGTCGTCGGCGCCGGCATCGAGGCCTTCGATGCGATCATCCACGGCATCCCGAGCGGTGAGCACCAGCACCGGCACCCGGTTGCCGCTCCGCCGCACGGCCTCCAGCACCCGCATGCCGTCGAGTCCCGGCAGGCCAAGATCGAGAATCACGGCATCGAAGGGCTCGTCGCCCTGCAGGGCGGCGAGGGCCATGGCCCCATCGGCAAGGTGGTCCACGGTGTAGTGTTCAGTCTTGAGGGCTAGGCGGATACCCGAGACCAGGCTTGGATCATCCTCCACCAGCAGGATGCGCATGAGGTCTTCTCTCCTTACGTGCTGGCTTGCGAGATGGGGGCTCAGGGTGCCAGGGCGGCGGCGCCCAGAAAGCGCTCCTGCCAGTAGGCGATCTCCACCGGCGAGGTCTCCACTCTTCGGCCACGACCGGGGGCGTGGATCATCTGCCCATTGCCGCGATAGATGCCGACATGGCTAGCCTTGCCGCCTCCACTGGTGTCGAAGAACAGCAGATCCCCCGGGCGGGCGCGGTCCACCTTCGGCAGCCGACGAAACTGGTCGTCGGCGGTACGTGGGACGGCAAGGCCCGCGGCCTGGTAGGCCAGTTGGACCAGGCCCGAACAGTCGACGCCGGTGGGCGAGTTGCCGCCGAAGCGATAGGGCGTGCCGAGGGTGCGCTCGGCCGCGGCGAGTATCAGTACGCGATCGATGGAGAGCCCTTCGCCAGGCGGCGGGTCTTCCACCGCCAGTTGCTTGCCGGCACAGCCGGTAAGCAGCATCAGGGTCATCAGTAGAACGACCAGCCGTGTCGATATCGGAGGCAGGTGAGCGGAGAGGGCAGGGGGCATTCGGGCTCCATGCGGGCGGCAAGTTTGCCCCTAGCCTAGACCGCCGGCTTCATTAACGGAAGGCGATGCGCGTGCCATAGGCAAGCATTTCATCGGGAGTCACGGCATGGCCGGGCACTCCGATCATCTCGTCGCCGCACTGATCGGACCAGGTCAACACCCCATGACTCAGCCCCAGGCTGCCAAGCAGGTCGCGAATCTCTCCGGTCCCGAGAAAGGTGCGGGTGTTGCCCTCGGCGTCGGCGAGCTCACAGACGCCTGTGCTGTGATGAAAGCGCACCGTATAGATGCCGTCCATCGATTCTATCTCGACGACAGGTGTGAAGCCGTGACTCAAGGCGTTGGCCAGCTGTTTCAGGGTGATACGGTCGTGAAGGTCGTAGGCGTGGGCGTTCATGGGCAGGCCTCGAAGGTTGATCCAGCCGAACGGCTAGTGGAAAACATACATCCCTGTATAGGAAGTGTAGAACTATTGTGGCGCCATACAAGCAGGATTTGGCCATTCTCTGGCAATTTTCGGAGGGGAAGCATGTAAAAGTAATGCGTTGTATAGCTTTTATATACAGTGCTGATGTATCGCTGCTTGTTCCGCGTGATTCGGGTGGAAACCTGCCGTCGTCGCCCCCATGTCTATGCTCACATTCGCGCAACACAGGAGAGACCCATGAGCTTTCAGGGTGAGCAGCATCCCGGGGTAAAGGCCCCCGCGGCCGAGACCGATGGCTTCCGCCTCAATCACACCATGCTGCGGGTCAAGGATCCCGAGAAGGCCCTGGCCTTCTACTCGCGGGTGTTCGGCATGTCGGTGGTGCGCCGCCTCGATTTCGAGGAGATGCAGTTCTCGCTCTACTTTCTGGCGCGGCTGGAGAAGGACGACGTCGTGCCCGAAGAGGCCGGCCAGCGTACCGTCTGGACCTTTAGCCAGAAGGGACTGCTGGAGCTGACCCACAACTGGGGCACCGAGGAGCAGCAGGACTTCGCCTATCACGACGGCAATGCCGAGCCCCAGGGCTTTGGACATATCTGCTTCAGTGTGCCGGATCTCGAGGCGGCCGAGGCGTGGTTCGACGCCAACGATGTCGAGTTCATCAAGCGCTCCGATCAGGGCAAGATGAAGAACGTGGTGTTCGTGAAGGACGCCGATGGCTACTGGATCGAGGTGGTTCAGGCCGACCGTCTTGCCGCGATGGGCGACTGAGGTCGCGCCGGCGGAGGGGCGCTTCGTGGAAGTTGGCGTTTTTGCCCTCCACGTTGGAGGGCGATAAGGTAAGTTCATGACCATTCATGGCATGATCTGCCAAGGAGTATTGATGAATCTGCCACGTCGTCCTATCACCCTTGCCCTGGCTGGCGCCTTGCTGACCGCTCCGCTGGCCATGACTGCTCAGGCCGAGGAGCCAGCCGCGGTACGCTTCTCAGTGCCGCCCTGGCCCGGGGTGACGGTCAAGACCGAGCTCGCCTCACAGCTGCTGAATGCACTGGGGTACGAGAGCCAGTCACAGGAGGTGGGCTCCACCATCACCTATCAGGCACTGGCCCAGGGTGAGCTCGACGCCTTCCTGGCCGCCTGGCTGCCGGCCCAGCAGGGCATGTACGACACCGCCATGCAGAGCGACAATCCGCTGGTCGACCTGGGCACCAACGTCGACGGTGCACGGCTGGGCTTCGTGGTACCCACCTACGTCTATGACGAAGGCTATACCTCGGCCGAGGATCTCTGCAGTGAAGAGCTGCGGGACAAGGCCGGCGGTACGCTCTACTCCATCGAGGTGGGCTCGGGTACCAGCGAACTGCTGGCCGGGATGCAGGACAACGGCACCTACTGTCTCGATGAGTGGCGTCTGTCCGAGACCTCCACCACCGGCATGTTCAGCCAGGCCAAGGCGAGCATGGATAGAGACGAGTGGATCGTCTTCTATGCCTGGACGCCCCACTGGGCAAGCATCGAGTATGACATTCGCTTCCTCGATGACCCTGAAGATGCCTGGGGGCCGGATGGTGGCCGCAGCGACGTTATCTCGCTGGTTACCAGCCGCTTCGCTGAAGGAAACCCCAATGCTACTCGGCTGCTCGACCAGCTGGTATTCAGCGCCGATGACCAGAGTGCGATGATCTACGGCTTCAGCTACGAGGAGCGTCCGCCCGAGGAGGTGGCCCTGGAGTGGCTGCGCAACAATCCCGAGCGGGTCAAGGCCTTCCTGGAGGGCGTGACCACCCGTGATGGGGAACAGGACGCCTGGCCGGTGGTTCAGGAAGCGCTGGAGATTCCCGACGCCTGAACCGGTCGCTGAGGCGCTGCCCATCGTTGCCGTATCGAGGCCGCCTACGGGCGGCCTCGATGCTTTGGAAGCATCGTGAACCAGCGTCACGCCGTTCGGCGACGGTCCTGGCGCGCGGCGGGAGTGCCTGATCCGATGGGCTTACACAGCTAGAGTGCCCAGCGACGCAGCAGGTTGTGGTAGACCCCGGTCAGCTGGATGCTGGTGGCGTGGTCGGCCCCGAGCTGCTGGTGGGTCTGCTGGATGGCCGTGTCCAGGTCAAACAGCAGGCTGCGTTGGCCCTCGTCGCGCACCATGCTCTGAATCCAGAAGAAGGCGCCGAGGCGTGCGCCACGGGTCACCGGGGTGACCCGGTGCAGGCTGGAGGCGGGATAGAGGATCAGATCCCCCGCCGGCAGCTTGACGCTGTGCGCGCCATAGGTGTCCTCGACGACCAGCTCGCCGCCGTCATAGCTGTCGGGGTCGCTGAAGAACAGCGTTGCCGACAGATCGGTGCGCAGGTACTCGCCGCGCTGGCGATCCATGCGCATGGCGTTGTCCACATGCAGTCCGAACGACTGCCCGCCCTGATAACAATTGAACAGCGGCGGAAATATCTTGGCCGGCAGGGCGCCGGCGACAAACAGTGGATGGCGCTCCAGCGCTGCCACCACCACCCTGCTTAGCCGCTGGGCCACCTCGGCCTCCTCCGGCAGCTGCAGGTTGTGCTTGGCCAGTGCCGACTGGAAGCCGGCGGTGGACTTGCCATCCTGCCAGGGCGCCTGGAGGAGCAGCTCGCGGCACTCGGCGACCTGTGTCTGATCGAGCACCTCGGGGATATGCAGCATCATGAGTCACGGCCCTCTTGAATGAAGCGTGCCCGACCCCTGAGCGGGGTCGGGCGAGGAAAGACAACGGGCGTCACGGCCGGTTGATCAGAAGCGCTGGGTCAGAAGCGCTGGGTCAGAAGCGATAGTCGAGCGTCAGGATACCCGCGCGACCGTCGCCGATCTCCACCGCCGAGCTGCGCGACGCGGTGCCGGGGCGCGGGCGCACGCGCTCGACATACTCCTCGTCGAGCAGGTTGTTGACGTTGAGCTGGGCGCTGAGGTTGTCGGTCACCCGATAGGCCAGCATGGCGTTGTGCAGCCAGTAGCTATCCACGGTGGCGGCCACGTCGGAGGCAACCTGGCGCTCGCCCACATAGCGTGCGCCATAGCCCAGCTGGAGGTCCGGAGTGACATCGTAGGTCGTCCACAGATTGAAGCTGTGATCCGGCGTGTTGCCCAGGGAGTGACCGGCGGGGTCGCGGCCGTTGGTCTGAGGCTCGGCGATCGACTTGCGTGTCTCGCTGTCGAGGTAGGTGTAGTTGGCATAGACGCCCCAGGCATCGGTGAGCTGGCCGGTGACACCCAGCTCGACCCCCTGCACCCGCTGCTCGCCGGCCAGCCGGAGATCGTCGTTGGCATCCTGTTCGCGCACGTTGTCCTTGTCGACTCGGAACAGCGCCCCATCCAGGCCCAGCCGACCCTCCATGAACTCCCACTTGGTGCCCAGTTCCCAGGTCGAGCTCTCCTCGGACGACAGGTTCTCGCCACCATTGCCGCGGGGCAGGCCGCCGGAGGTGGCCAGGTTTTCAGCAGAGGGAGCAAAGGAGGTGCCGTAGGCCAGATAGACGCGGCCGTTATCGGCCGGCTTGTAGACCACCCCGGCGCGTCCGCTAAGCTCCTTGTCGCGGGTGGAGCTGCGCTCGTCGCTCTCCTTGTCGATCGCCTCGCCGTCGATCCAGTCGTGACGCAGGCCCAGGCTCAGGTCCCACTGCGGGTCCAGGGTGATGGTGTCGAATACATAGAGCGCCTGGTTATTCAGCGTGGCCTCGTTGGCGCCGCGCGGCGTATAGGTGGTGTCGCCATCCCAGCGCCCCGGTGGGTTGGAGAGGTCATAGCCGTCGTCGGGATAGGGGTGCGCCTTGCCCAGTCCCAGGTTGGAGGCCGTGCGGTCGTAGGTCTCACGGGAGACCTCGGCGCCCACCAGCAGCTCATGCTCGAAGCCCGCGGTATCGAAGCGAGTGGTCAGGTGGGTCTGGTTGATCCACATCTCGGTGCTCACATCGCGACGATAGGCCTGGGGGCCGGCCGGCTTGTAGCGTCCCGGCGCCAGGCCGTCGCGATCGACGTGCGACGCCGAAATCGTGGTATCCCGGTCGAGATGGGTGTAGCGCGTCTTGTTCTCCAGCCGCGTCCTGTCGCTGATATCGTGCTCCAGGGTGAGCGTGGCGATATTGCTCTCGATCCTCTCCTCGTCGAGGTTGCGCCAGCCGTAGTAGGCCTCGTGATCGACACCGGGCAGCACCTTGCCGTTCTCCGCGGGCAGGCCGTAGTCCGGCAGGTTGTCATCCTCCTGGTAGACATAGCTCAGGGTCGCACGGGTGGCGTCGCTCAGCCCCAGGGTCAACGAGGGCGCGATGCCAAAGCGCTCGCGGCCGATATCATCGCGGCCCGGCACATTATTTTCATGGGCCATCAGGTTGAGGCGCAGGGCACTGTCTTGACCCATGCCCTCCAGCGTCTGGTTGGCATCGAGGGTCAGGCGGCGGTAGTCATCGCTGCCCAGTCCCAGGCCGGCATCCACGAAGCTGCGGTTCTTGGGGGTCTTGCTGACCATATTGACCACTCCGCCGGCGGTACCCGCGCCGCCGAATACCGAGCTCGGGCCCTTGATCACCTCGACGCGCTCGGTGTTGAACATGTCGGTGCGGTTGTTCTGGCTGCTGTCGCGCAGGCCATCCACCTTCATGTTGGCGTTGGCGCTGAAGCCGCGAATGTTGATCTTGTCACCCGAGCCGCCGCCGCCCTCGCCGGCGTCGAAGGTGATGCCCGACACGTTGGAGAGCACCTGGCGCAGGCTCAGCGCCTGCTGCTCCTCGATCACCTGCTCTGGCACCACGCTGACCGTCTGGGGGGTATCCAGCAGCGGCTTGACGTACTTGCCGGATGCCGAGCGTTCGGCCTTGTAGCCGGTATCGCTGTACTCGCCGATCACCGTCAGCGAGTCGAGCTCTATCGCTTCACTGGACTGGGCCATGGCGGGGGCGGCGGCCGACGCCATGGCGAGGCCGGCCGCAGAGGCCAGGAGGCGATAGGGGGGGCGTTGGGCAGAGGTGATGCCAGGTTTCACTGTGCACTTCCTTGTCAAGGGAGGTTGATGAAAGAGAATTGTTATCAGAAAGTGTGGAATTCTCATTTGCATCGGGGTGCACAGTCAATCACTTTTTTTCCATATTCCCGGTTGGGTCTTTGGGTAGCCGAAAGGTCGCTCAGTAGCCGGTCATCTCCAGATAGCCCACTCCCAGTCGCTCGCCGCCATCATGGTCGCGGGCGACCACCTCGCCCTCCCAGTAGGGCACCGTGGTCTCCATCCAGCGCTCGGCGTGGGGCGCCTCGACGATCAGGTCGAGGCCGCGCCCGGGCACTTCCAGTCGCCAGCGGGTGGGCATCTCGCGGCCTGCCACGCGGGCGGTGGCCAACGGGGTCATCGCCAGCTCCTGCGAATCCAGCGGATGGGTGGTGCCATCCGCCAGGATCCAGCTGCCGGAACGGTAGTCATCACCGTCGTTTCCGCCGCCACGCAGCCGGAAGGCCATCAGGCGGTGGCCGCTATCGATGTGCAGCGAGAACCAGTCCCAGCCCGTCTGATCGGGGCTCAGCAGCTGGCTGCTCCACTCGCGGTCGAGCCAGCCTCGGCCGCTGACCTCGCGCGTCTTGCCGGCCAGGGTCACCTCACCCTCGATATGCCAGAAGGGCTGGCTGTAGTAATGGGAGCCCTGACCGTCGGCCGACTTCTGGCTGAAGCCGTCGTCGCCATGTCGTACCAGGGGACCCTTCGCCGTCAGCTCGAGACGATAGCCGAAGCGCTTGTCGCCTTCACCATCGAAGGCGGCGAGCCTCAGCCGCTCGAAGGTGTCGGCCTCGGGGTCGCTGACATCGCTGGCCAGCACCCAGTCATCGATCCAGGCCCGGAAGGGGTGGGCGGACGCACCGGCCTGGCTGGCCGCCTGCCTGGGAGAGGTCGTCGAGTGGCTGCGCGCGAAGCGCTCGCTGACGGCGTGCTGCTCCCCCTGGGAGACGGCCATATGCGCCATCCATAGCTGGTCGGCCACCCAGGGGGCCGGCTCGGGGGGCGTCTCCCTGGGTGGCGCTCCCGGCGGCAGCAGCGCCTGGCGGAACAGGGTCCACTGCAGCCCCAGCGGCTCGCCCTGCTCATCCTCCAGGTTGGCGGTGAGATACCACCATTCGATGCGGTAGCCGGGGTGTGCACCGTGATCCGCGGGAAAGTGCAGCGGCGTGTCGGGGCTGGCCTGCATGTAACCGCCATCGCTCTCGCCCAGCCCGGCGAAGCCGGCGCTCGAACGCTCGGGTGGGGCGTCGTCGCATCCGGCCATGGCCAGAAGGGCCCCCAGCAGTGATCCCAGCAACAATACCGGTCGCCAAGACCGCCAGATAGCATGAACCGGCATGCGTATCGCTCCTCGAGGTAGATGCCCCCTACAGTAGCGCCGTCGCCTGCCGGTGGGAACGGCCTGGCGGCTCGCTGTAATCGAGGGGTGCCTCTTAGCCCGGAAGCGGCGCAACGCCCGGCTAGTCAGCGGGCCTGGGCCGGGAGATGACCCGGTCATGATAGCGGTGGCAGCTTGCGCAGCTGTTGAAGTCGAGCCCCAGGTGATAGTCGTGTTCGGTGACCATGCCGGCATGGCATAGCGTGCATTGATCGGCGGGCAGCGCGCTGGCGAAGCCGTCACCGGCGCGAACATGCCCGTTATGGCAGTCCAGGCAGCCATCCGGTCGGGTGTGCCAGGGGGAGTCACCGCGGCCAACGACGGAGAGGTACTCAGGCGAGTGGGCTCGCTGCTCGCCGAGCACTTCCTCGTGGCAGCCCTGGCAACCGATGCGCAGCGTGGCCTGGCTGCTGTTGATACTGAGGTGACAGTCGGCGCACTCGAGGCCGACATGGCCCCGGGAGAGCGGTGCCGGGCTGGCGGCGCGCTGCCATTGCCCCAGCATCAGCAGGGCGGCGCCGGCCAGCAGGGCCAGCAACAGCCTGATAAACAGAAGGCGTTGGCTGGAGATCATTGTCGGTAGCCGCCCTCAATATTGATAGATGAATACCAGATGCAGCAGCGTCGCCACCAGCAGGAGCAGCGTGGCGACCCGATGGCCAAGACGCAGCAGGAGCGGCCGCCGGTGCAGCATCACCAGGGCACCGCTCAGTACGACCAGCAGCATCAGTGCGACGAGCCCGGCGTTCAGTCCGGCACCGCTGGAAAGGCCACCCAGGGCGTGCAGGGGCATCAGCAGCAGGGCGCTGCCCCCCAGCAGGCCATGCCACCAGTAGCGACGGGGACCTCCGCGGATCACCAGCGTCAGCAGGATGGCGAGGAGCAGCAGATAGCCGCTGAGCTCCCGGACGATGGCATCGGTCATCAGGCGGTAGGCCGTGAAGACATGCGTCGGGAGCACGCTGTCGGGAACCGGCCAGACCGGCAGCGCCCCCAGCACGCCGACGAGGAGTAGCGTCGTCACTGCCATCGACCAGCGCATCAGGCGGCTGCGCCACGGGCGGCGGCCGGCCAGGCCGGCGATCTCATCGAGGCAGTTGCCGCAGTAGTCGCCCGCTCGGGTGGCCTGGCGGATCATCGCAGGGTCGCTGCCATGCTCGGCGATGGCCGCCCGAAGGGCCGAGTGGCGAACACCGGCGCAACGACAGACCAGGGGATCAGAGGGACGGCGCGGCGGTAGCCAGGCCAGCCAGCGCAGTCCCACCATGTCCGTTCGGCTGAGTGCGCCATGGTCTGACCAACGTTCGGTGAGCCGCCTGGCCTGAGGGGAGGGCAGCAGCGCCTCGAAGGCAACGATGCGCTGCTGTTGTAGCGTCGCGCGCAGTACGCGTGTTCCGCGTCGCACAGTGAGCGCCTCTCCCTCCGTGGGTGTAGCGCTTGAGGTCGAGACCGAAGGCGGGTGCGGCCCGGCCACGACCAGCCGGGTGTCATCCCCCAACCGGCACTCCCGAAGCAGCCCTTCCGGGGGCGGTGGTGGCGGCTCGCCAGCGGCCGCGGCGAGGGCCAGATCGGCGAGGTAAAGGACCTGAACGATATTTCCCCGCATCGATGGCCAGGGCGGCTGGGCGCAGTCGCCCACGGCGAAGATCCTGGGGTCACTGGGGCTACGCATGTCGGCATTGACCAGAATGCCCTCGTCGGTGGCGAGCCCCGCCTCCCCGGCCAGTCGCGTATTGGGGGTGATGCCGCAGGCCAGCACGACGCGTCGTGTCGTCAGGGATCGGCCGTCTGCCAGCACCACGCCGGTCACCCTGTGGCGGCCCAGCAGGCGATGCGGCGGCGCCTGCTCCAGTACCCGGACACCGCGTATCTCGAGATGCCGAACGACGCTGGCGCCGATGTCGGGGCTTAGATAGCGCCTCAGTAACCGGCGACGTGCGATCAGGGTGACGCTGGTGCGTCCCGCCGCCAGGGCGGCGAGTTCGACGGCGAGCAGGCCGCCGCCCACGATCAGCAGAGGTTCCCGATGATCCAGGGCGTCTAGCAGGATGTTGAGCTGGCGGCGGGTATAGAGGGTCTGCACTCCGGTGAGCCGGCTTCCGAGTAGCGTGGGCCAGCGGGGCGAGGCGCCCAGGGCGAGGAACAGGCGAGAGTAACCATGGGCCTGACCGGTCTCATCGATGACCCGGTGGTCATTCCGATCGATCCGCACCGCCCGGCGCCCGGAAAGCAGACGGAGCCCTGTTGTCGGCGGCAAGGGGCCGGGGTTCGTGGGCGTGCCCGGAGACACGCGAGCGGAGTGGGAGGGATCGAAGGACAGAGGGGCGAGCAGTTGCGGACGAGCCTCGGTGGCCTGGGGGCTATCGGGGTCGGCGTCCAGTACCAGCACCTCCTCGTGCCGGGCCAGCCGGCGCGCCAGGTGCATGCCGGCTGGCCCGGCGCCGATGACTATCGGCGTGGCCACGCGTGAGCCCCCTGTTGCCGGCCTGGGCAAGGGTTGCCCCTTGCGGCGTTAACGCTAGGGGCGATCCTTGAGGCCATCATGAATGGCAATGTCCTTGGCCCGCATGCGGTCGAGCAGCACATCGCGGGTCTCCTCGACCTTGCCGAGGGGCTGGGCACGCAGTGCCGCCACCTCCTCGGCGGTGTAGGGCGTGAACTCCTCGGGTTTGCTGGTGCCGGCGATGCCGTCGGTGATAATCCAGTTGATCAACTCGGCCAGCTGGTCGTCGGCGAAGCTCGAGTAGGCCGAGCCGGGCACCTGGACGAGAAACTCCCGACCGCCTTCGACCGACAGGAAGTGGCCGACGAAGTCCTTCATGCGGGGAATGTCGTTCTTGCGCTCGCCTTCGCCATCGGCCAGGTGGCAGCCGCCACATTCAAGCTGATAGTAGACCTCGGGGCGGTAGACCATCTGGTGTGGTGGGGCCGGTCGTATCTCATTGCCCGGTGCCGGCTTGGTGTTGGGCATGGGCAGGCTTTGTGCGGCCAGCGAGCTGGCCGCGATCAAACTGAATAGTCCCACCAGCGTTCTGGCGCCGTTGGAAATACGTAGCGTCATCATGGCAATCAGGTGGCTACTCCTTGAATGACCGTGATGGTGCAGACATAGGTGTTGCTCTCCGCCCCGATGCACCAGTTGATATCGTTGTTGTTGAATGGCCGGTAGATCGGCTGCTCGCTGTCGTTACGGTTACAGGCACACTTGCCGCACGGCTGGTTTCCACAGCAGTCGTTGTAGGAAATGATGTAGTCGCGACCGTCCGCCGGGTTGCGACAGGTGCCCACCCAGGCCACTCGGGAAATATCGGTGCCCGGGGGGCAGGAGGTCTTGCTGCCACCGCAGCAGCTGCACAGGTAGCCGTCGATGGAGCAGTAACGCCAGTAGTCGCACGACGTGGGATCGCCCGGGTCGCCGGGTTCGCCCTTCTCGGCCGCATGGGCGTTGCCGGCGCTGCGGTCGATGGGCAGGATCAGCGGCAGGGCGCTACCGGCTACCATCCAGGAGCCCAGCTTGAACAGGGTGTTGCGGCGGGAGGTGGAGTGGGCCACACGGCGTGAAGTACGTTCGAAGAGACGGTCGAGTAGGCTCATGTGAGCGGTCCTCCAGTTGTTGTTGTGCTTGTTGTTGTGTTCATTGCTGTGTGCGTTGTTGAGCTTGTTATTGCGTCGCCGCGGTCTGCTGGCGCATGTATTCCTGCAGCGTACCGACGCCCATCGCCTGGGCCTCGAACAGGCTCTCCAGATGCTCGCGGTTGTTGACGAGTCCCTTGGCCTTGAGCACGCCCTCGGCATCGATCAGCACGGCATAGGGCAGCTTGCCGATCTGATAGGTCATGCCGATCTCCGGCCCGATGACATAGCGGGCATCCTCGAGGTGATGCTGCTTGATCAGCTCCATCTGCTGTTCATGATCACCGTCACTGACGTAGATCACCTCGAGCTCCTGGCGATAGCTCTTGCCCAAGGAGCGCAGCGTCGGCAGCAGCGACTTGCACACCGGGCAGGTGGGTGACAGGAAGAACAGCAGCTGGCCGCGCTCCCCCTTGTAGCCGACGTTGACCGGCCTGCCGTGCCGGTCGGCGGAGGTCACCTGTGGGGCGGGGTTGTTCACCTCGACACCCTTGTCCAGGATCAGGGCGCCGGCGGGGGCGATGCGGGCGTGAAGCACGCCGATTTGTCGTACCAGTGCCACCACCACCAGGGCCAGGGCGATGAGGCCGATCCAGAGCAGGATGTGCGAGATCATGTTGGCATCCATAGCGTTATTTTCCTTGTAGTGCATTGAGACGTGGCCGATTGGCCAGGAGACCCTCAATCGAGGTGTAGATCATCAACCCCACCAGGCTACAGGCCAGGATCAGGAACAGATCGAAGCCGCCGAGGGGATGCGGGAGGGTAGGCAGGGCCGCCAGCAGTGCCATCAGCACCAGCAGGCCATTGCGCCACAGCAGGGCCGCGCTCAGCGGGCGCTCCATCCCCGGGCCACTGCAGCCACAGTCGATGTCGCTGCGCCCGCGCCACAGGTTGATGGCCATCGCGCCGGCATAGCCGCCCAGCAACAGCGCCGTGCCAAGGGCGCCTACCACACGCAGGGCAGGGATCAGCAGCAGGATGGCCAGGGCGATCTCGAGCGCCGGTACGATGCGGGCAACGACCCTCAGGCTGCCTGGGGGCAATAGCGCATAGTCATCCAGCTGTCGCCGAAAGCGTTGGGGGGCCCGCAGCTTGTGCATCGCGGCGCTCAGCAGGATGACGGCCAGGATGGCCGAGAGCGCCAGGGTAAAAACGGGATAGAGTGTCATGCCGTCCCCCTTAGTGGCTCAGCATCAGGATGGGGGTGCCGGCGATCTCTTCCATGGTGGCCACATGGCTATCCTGGGCGAGGTCGTAGACCTCCATATCACCCTCTACCGTGCCGCCGAGCAGCAGCGGCGACTCATCCTTGGTGACATGAATGCTCCAGACGTGGTTGGGAAGCGTGATCTCGTCGACCTTCTCGCCACTCTCCAGGTCGTAGGCCCAGACGGTATCGCTGGGGTCTTCCCATTTGCGTGGCTCATGGTCAGGGTGCACCAGCGCATAGAGGCGGTTCAGGTGAGGGGAGGCGGCCAGTAGTTGCCAGCCACCGACACCCCAGTTTTCCTGCTGGTGATCTTCACCGAACAGCGACCAGCGCTCGCCGGCCTGAAGCTCGCCATCGACGATATGCACCGGCTGGATCACGCCATCGGTGGTGGTGAAGTAGTAGGTGTCTCCGTTGAGAATGGCCCGTTCGTTCATCAGCTCTTCGTCGGGGTCGAAGAAGCGTGTCTTGCTACGACTGACCTCCTGCCCCTGGTCGTCGATCACTACCTTCTGCAGGGTGCCATCGCCGCAGATGGAGGCGAAGGCGCGATCGCCCACCGGGTAGTTGAGCATGCAGCCCGGGATCTCGATCTCATTGACCATCTCCTGGTTCTTCACATCGACGACGGTGATCGAGGTCGCCGGCGTGAAGTTGTAGGCGTAGACGAAGCGGTCGTCATCGCTGATGGTCAGCATATACAGCTCGGTCAACATGTTGGCGAGCTTGGCGGGGAGTTCGACTTCCCACAGGGGGTTCAGTGTTTGTGCGTCCGTGGCGGTCAGCACATCGGTGCGCTCGCCGCGGGTGCTGCGAGCGTAGAAGATATCGGCCGTATATATCGTGCTTTTATCGTGAGACAGCACCATGGGAGCCATATAGCCCGTCGATATGGTGCCGAGAAGCTTCTGCTCGTTGGGGTCGACGACGCGAATGCGGGTGGAGAGTGCATGGGTGAAGTTGTTGTCGACGATATAGGTGCGATGCTGATCCGGTTCGTCGAGGGTCTCGATCGAATAGCTTTCTTTCGCCAGCTGGGCCCAGGCGGTCGATATGAGCAGGGAGCTTAGCGACACGGCCAGCCCCGTGCGATAGAGGGACTTCTTGAGCATCCTGTCTTCCTTTCTTGTTGAATTATTAAGCGAACGACTGCCGATCAATATCTCTTCCGTATCGAGATGGCGGTCGCCGGCATGACTCAATTGATGGCATATGCTGTTCCGGCCTTTTTTTATATTAGTTTTATTGCCTTGCAGCCTCTGGTATAGCAAAGGGCATCACTCAATACTGTTGCAGCAGGGAATGACATTGTTGCCATGGGGCAATAGTGAGGAGAAGGGCAGCGGCAGTGACGTTGCGTCATCTACCAGTGCCCCGAATCGGGGGATTGGACCTAGGTGGCATGGTGATTTCGTGGTTTTCTACTACTGCCGAGGGCAGACCAGGACTCTCGCCGTGGGCAGGCCAGGGCTATCGCGGAGGCGCCCCCCCAGTGTCAGGATGAGTGCCCGGGCAAGCGTCACTCAAGACGCCTGCTCCTCGGCCAGCAGCGCCCGGGGTGGCGTGCGCCACAGGCGCAGTGCCGGCAGCGTCGCGGCGAGCAGCGCCACCACCACGGCGGTGGCCAGGGTCAGGGCGATCTCTCCCGGGAAGAGGTGCAGTGGCAGCCGCCAGCCGAAGGCGGCCACGTTGATCACCGCCACCAGGCCCCAGGTGATGGCGATGCCCAGCGGCACGGCTACCAGGCCCACCGCCAGTGCCGCGCCGCCCAGCTGAGCGAGCTGGACCCGCAGCAGCCGGCCCCTCGGCACGCCCAGGGCCCACATCGGCGCCAGCCGCCGGCGTCGCTCGCGGGCCTGGGCGAGCAGGCTGGCCAGCAGCGCCAGGGCGGCCACCGCCAGGGTCAGGGCGTTGAGGGCGCGGGTGATGGTGAAGGTGCGCTCGAAGATGCCGGTGGCGATGCGCTTGACCTCGGCCTGGTCGCGCAGGGCATCACGGCCCAGGGCGAACTCGCGGGCCAGCGCCGCGGCGAGGGCCTCGGCATCGGCGCCGTGGGTCAGCACGATGCCGATGGAGTCCGCCGAGGCGGCGAAGCGCCTGCCCAGCTCGTCGGCGGTCATCAGCACCTCGCCGCGCGGGTTGCCGTAGTCGGGATAGATCGCCGCCACATGAAGGGTCTCCCGGCCGCGGGGTGAAGCCAGGTCCAGGCGATCCCCGGGGGCGAGCCCCTCGGCGATGGCCAGCTGCTCGTTGATAAAGGCGGCCCCTTCTCGCAGCGACGCCCAGGCCGTCGTCACATCCTGGTGGGTCTCCAGCAGCGGCCAGGTCGGGGTCAGGTGGTTACCCGGGGTCAGGCCGAACAGCGAGACCGGCAGCGCCAGGGGGCGCTCCCCCGAATCGCTTTTCACCGCCAGTAGGGTGCTCTCGCCATTGCGGGTGGCCAGGCGCTCGTCCACCTCCGCGCGCTCGTCCAGCCAGGCGTGCACCGCGTCGAAGCGTTCCGCCGGTGGGTCCAGGTAGAGGTCGGCCACCAGCCGCTGATCGAGCCACTCCAGGAAGGTCAGGCGGAAGCCGCCCACCATGCTGTTGACCCCCAGGCTTGCCGAGAGCGCGATCAGCAGCGCCATCAGCGACAGCGACAGCCGCGGTAGCTGCAGTTGCAGGTCGGCAAGCGCCCACTGGGCCAGCGGGCGCCGGCGGGCCAGGCGCGCAAGCCCCGCCAGGGCCACGGCCAGCAGCGGTGGCAGCCAGAGTGCCCCCAGCAGCAGCATGGCGGCCATCAGGGCAAACCCCGCCGCCAGCCCCTCGCCGGCGGGCTGTCGCGAAAGCCAGGTCCATAGCGCCAGGCCGCTCAGTGCGACTAAACAGCCGGCCAGGGTCGTGCGCCGCAGCTGGCGCTGGTAACCGGTGCGCCACGCCTGGGCACGCCCCAGATCGAGCACCGACAGCCGGGCGGCCCGCCACAGCACCCCGGTGCCGGCCAGCAGCAGCCCCCCCAGGGTGACCGCCAGGCCGCCGAGCCAGTAGTGCCAGGGTAGGCGCAGCTCCACACCCACCCCGGCGCCGTAGAGGCTGCCCAGGGTGGCGGCCACATCGGGCAGCAGCGCCCGGGCCAGCCACACCCCGCCGGCGATGCCGGCCAGGGCACCGATGACGCCAAACAGCAGCAGCTCCAGGGCCAGGCCGGCCACCAGGGTGCGACCCGACACTCCCAGGGCGCGCAGGGTACGCAGCATCTCCAGGCGCTGCTCCAGGGCCAGGCCCAGGGCCGCCTGGACGATAAACAGGCCGACGATCAGCGCCAGCAGGGCCAGGGCGGTGAGGTTGAGATGGAAGCTCTGGGTCAGCTGGCCCGGCGAGACCAGGCGGGTCGAACGGGTCAGGGTGAGGCCCGCCGGGGCCACCTCCAGCGCCCCCGGGGCGCTGACCAGTCGGCTCAGGGTCGCGCCGCTCTCGAGCAGCCTGGCCGCCGCGGCGATATCCATCACCAGCGTGTGGGGTGGCAGCGAGGGGGCCAGAAAGAGCGGCGGCAGTCGCCCCGTCTCCAGGGGCGGCGTCGCGCCCGGCGCTTCATCGAGTGCCAGGCCCAGGGCCGGCAGGGTGTCCGGCGCGATTCGCGTCTGCCAGGGTGGCGTCAGAAAGCCGGTCAGCTCACCGGTGTTGTTGGCGGTGGCGAAGGCACTGTCGCCGGGCAGGGTCAGGGGATCGATGCCGATCAGCGTCAGTTGGGTGCCGTCGGGTGCGGTGAGCTCACCCTCCAGCAGCGGGGAGACCGGCAGGCCCTGGCGGCGCAGGGCGAGGTAGTCGTCACGGGTCAGGGGAGCGCCATCGAGTCTCTCCAGACGGTCGAGGCTGGTGGTGAACAGCGCTTCGGCCCGGGCATAGCTCTCCTTGGCCGAGGCATTGATCGCCTGCACGCCGCTCCACAGGGCGCTGGCCACCCACAGGCCCAGCAGCAGCATGGCCAGCTGGCCGGGGTGGCGGCGGTAGTGGGAGAGCAGGGTGGCGAGTAGCGTGGCAAGCGGGGTGGCCATCACGATGTGGCCTCCTGCGCGGCCTGTTGCGACGAGGTCAGCCGGGCGTGCGAGAGCACCAGGCGGCGATCCAGAGGGGCGGCGATTCTCGGGCTGTGGGTCACCATCAGCAGTGCACAGCCGGTGTCGCGGACCAGCTCCAGCAGCAGTGCCAGGATAGCGTCGGCGCTGCCCTCATCCAGGTTGCCGGTGGGCTCGTCGGCGAGCAGCAGAGAGGGGCGTGGCGCCAGGGCGCGGCCGATGGCCAGGCGCTGTTGCTGGCCGCCGGAGAGCTGCTCGGGATAGCGCCCCTCCAGACCGGCCAGCCCCAGCCGCTCGATCAGCTCCCTCGACCAGGCACTCTTCTCCACGCCGGCCAGGCGCGCCTGCAGGCGCAGGTTGTCGATCACGCTGAGGCTGGGCACCAGGTGAAACTGCTGGAAGACCAGCCCCAGCCTCTCCCGGCGCAGCCTTGCGCGCTCGGGTTCGCCGAGCGTGGAGATCGCTTGGCTCCCCAGGCGTACCTCGCCGCTATCCGGCAGGTCGAGCCCGGCGGCCAGATGCAGCAGGGTGGACTTGCCGCTGCCCGACTCGCCCATCAGCGCCAGGCTCTGGCCCGCCTCCAGCGTCAGGTCGACGCCACGCAGCACCTCGAGGGGCCCCTGAGGGGTGGTATAGGCCTTGTAGACCTGGCGAAACTCGAGCATGGCGGCCTCCCGGACGCTGGAGTGAGCGGATGCAGTCTAGCCAGGAATGGTGGCACAGAACCCGTGCCAGCCCCAGACGACGGTGGGAGAAGGCGCCACTCAGAATGAATTGGCAACACGCCCAGCCAGGAGGCTCCGGTGCTGGGCCTTGGTAGGCGGCGAACGAGCGCTGATTGATTCCCTGAAGTGGAACGGAGACCCCAATAACGCAAAGAGGCGCCCGAAGGCGCCTCATGCTGGCTGCTCGAGCTTGCTGGCTCAGTGGTCGTGACCATGATCCTCGTGATCGTGATCGTGATCGTGATCGTGATCGTGATCGTGATCGTTATGCCCCGGTTCGGCCAGGGCGTCGTGCAGGGTGTGAGCGTTGTGGCGCATCATGCCCAGCCAGGTGCTGGCCTCCCCTTCGCTGGCCAGGGCATCGGCGTAGAGGGTGCCGGCGATGGGCAGCCCGGTCTCCTCGGCCAGCTGCTCGAGCAGGGCGGGGCTGGTCATGTTCTCGTGGAAGAGGGCGCGTACATCCTGCTCGTGGATCACCTCGATCAGGCCGGCCATATCGGCGGCGCTGGGTTCGGCGTCGGTGGAGAGCCCCTGGAGTGACATAAACCGAAGCCCGTAGGCGTGGGCGAAGTGGCCGAAGGAGGCATGGCCGGTGATGACGCTGGTGGTGGCGGGTATCTCGCCGATCAGCGTGCGGACCTCGTCATCGGCCGCGTCGATCTCGTTGAGATAGCGTGCCGCGTTGGCGGTATAGGCATCGGCGTTCTCCGGGTCGGCCTCGATCAGGCCGTCGCGGATATTGGCCACATAACGCTTGCCGGCGATCAGGTTCTGCCAGGCGTGGGGGTCCTGGTCGCCATGGTCGTGCGCATCATGGCTGGCGTGATCGTGTGCTTCATGCTCTCCATGATCGTGTTCTTCATGGTCACGCGCAGCATGATCATGGTCGTCATGGCTGGCGTGATCATGCCCATCATGGTCGCTGTGGCCGTGATCCTCGTGCCCTGCGTGCTCCTGCCCTGCATAGGCCAGCGCCTCGACGCCCTCGGTCGTGATCACCAGTGGTCCGGTGTAGTCGCTGGCTTCCACCAGGCGCTCCATCCAGCCCTCGAACTGCAGGCCGTTGAAGACCACCAGATCCGCCTCGGCCAGGGCTCGGGCGTCGGTGGGCCGCGGTGAATAGACATGGGCATCGCTGTCGGGGCCCACCAGGGAGGTGACCTCGACATGGTCGCCACCGACGTTCTCGACCATGTCGGCGAGGATGCTGAAGCTGGCCAGCACCTGCACGCGCTCCTCGGCATGGGCGGTGGGCAGGGCGAGCAGGGCGGCCAGGCCCAGGGCGTTGATGGCGGGGGACAGCGGACGCATGACAGGGGATCTCCGTTGAGTCATTCGGGTTCCGGGGCGCCCAGCGGCGTGGCGCGGCGACGCAGCCGGGCGAGCAGGCTGTGGTGGCGACCCACCAGGGCCGAGAGCAGGTAGCCGCTCCCGGCGAGCAGGATGATCGAGGGGCCCGAGGGCAGGTTGAGATGATAGGAGAGCAGCAGTCCGCCGCTGCTGGCGATCAGGGCGACCAGGATAGCGATGCCGATCAGCCCCTCGAGGCGCTGGCTCCAGAAACGGGCGGTGGTGGCCGGCAGCATCATCAGGCCCACCGCCATCAGGGTGCCCAGGGTCTGGAAGCCGGCCGTCAGGTTGAGCACCACCAGGCCCAGGAAGACGCCATGGATCAGGCTCACCGGGCTGCCCTGGCCACGCAGGAACAGCGGATCCAGGCACTCCACCACCAGGGCGCGGAAGATCACCGCCAGCACCACCACGATCAGGCTGCTGATGGCGGCGATCAGCAGCAGGGCGGTGGTGTTGACGGCCAGTATCGAGCCGAACAGCACATGGGTGAGGTCGACGCTGCTGCCGCCCATGGAGACCAGCATGACGCCGGCGGCCAGTGAGATCAGGAAGAAGCTGGCCATCGCCGAGTCTTCACGATGGCCGGTCATCTGCGACACGCTGCCGGCCAGCACCGCGACCAGCAGGCCCGAGAGGATGCCACCCAGGCTCATCAGCGGCAGCGAGAAGCCGGCGGCCAGGAAGCCCAGGGCCACCCCGGGCAGGATGGCGTGGGCCATGGCATCGCCGATCAGGCTCATGCCGCGCAGCATCAGGAACACCCCCAGCGGCGGGGCAGCCAGCGACAGCGCCAGGCCGGCCACCAGGGCGCGCTTCATGAAACCGTAGTCGAGGGGGGCAAGCAGCCAGGCGTCAAGCAGTTCCAGCATCGAAGGTATCCGGGAAGGTGAGGGGCAGGCGGGGGGCACGGGGCGGCTGTCCGGCGTAACGCTCCAGCAGCGAGGCGGGGGCCGCCCAGCGCCCATGGCCACCGGTCAGTATCAGCACGTCGTCGGCCAGGCGCGAGAGCTGTTCCAGATCGTGGAGTACCACCACGATGGTGGCGCCATCCCGGGCCATGTCGCGCAGCACGTCCATCAGCACGTCCACCGTCTCGATATCGACGTTGGCGAAGGGCTCGTCGAGCAGCAGCAGCTCGGCCTCCTGCATCAGGGTGCGGCCGATCAGGGCGCGCTGACGCTGGCCGCCGGAGAGCTCACCCAGCTGGCGATGGGCCAGGTGCGAGATGCCCAGGCGCGCCATGATCTCGCGGCCGCGGCGGTAGTGGGCCGCACAGTACCCCTTGAGGGCGCCATGGCTGGGCCAGCTGCCGGTCATGATCAGCTCTTCCACGCTCATCGGGAAGGTGAGATCCAGGGCGAGCTGCTGGGGCAGCCAGGCGCGACGCTCCTTGGGCACCTGGTAGGCCACCCGGCCGGAGATCGGTCGCAGCATGCCCATGATGGCGCTGATCAGGGTGCTCTTGCCGGCCCCGTTGGTACCCATCAGGGCGGTGATGGCACCGTCCTGGAAGCGACCCTCCAGGTGCTCCAGCACGGTGCGCCCGCCACGGGCCAGGGTCAGATTCTCGAGCTGCAGGCGTGACATCACACCCCCCAGCCGGCGGCCCAGGCCACCGCCAGCCACAGGGCCACCAGCGGCAGTGCCGCCAGCAGCAGGCGGCGGGTGGCCGACAGCGACATCAGCGAGAAGTGGCAGGGGCCCTCCGGACGGTGCCGGTGTCTGCGGTGTGCCATGGGATCCTCTGGACAGTAGGCGGCGGAAAGCGGCAAAAGTTATAACATAACAAAATGCCGACTGACCAGTGCCTATATGCTGACGGGCCCTGCCTGAAGCGGTCGCCGCGCGGGCTTCGTAAGGAGTGGGCTCTACAGTCCCAGGGCGTGACGCATTACCGCGCGCTTGGCACCCTCCAGGCGCTCGGCCACGGCCATGCCGGCGGCACCGGCGTGGCGCAGCGGGGCGGCGCCGGTGAAGACATGGTGGAAGGTCTCCATGGCGGCGATCATTGCCAGGGTCTGGGGGCGCCGCTCCCGGGCATAGCCGGTGAGTGGCGCCCGGCCGCCGGAGTCCTGCTGCGACCGGAAGGCAGTGATCACCCGCCGGCTCAACGCCTCGGCGTCCTGCATGCCCAGGTTGAGTCCCTGGCCGGCCAGCGGATGGATCACATGGGCGGCATCGCCCACCAGCGCCAGGCGCGGGCGCACATAGCGTTCGGCGTGGCGACGCCGAATGGGGAAGCTGGCCCGCCCGAGCACCTCCTCCACGCCGCCCAGCCGAGCGGGAAACTCGTGCTCGATGGCCAGGCGCAGCGCCTCGTCATCCAGCGCCTCCCGGGCCAGGGTGGCCTCGGCAGTGTCGTACCAGATCAGCGAGGCGTGGTGACCGGGCAGCGGCAGCATCGCCTGGGGCCCCTGGGGAGCGAAGCGCTGCCAGCTGACATCCTGCTGGGGCAGCCGGGTACGCACGTTGGTGATCAGGGCGCGCTGGCCGTAGTCCTCGTCGCGGGTGGCGATGCCGGCCAGCTCCCGGGTGTGGGAGCCGGCGCCGTCGGCCCCCACCACCAGCCGCGTCGCCAGCAGGCGGCCGTCATCGAGCTCCAGCAGGCAGCGGTGCCCGCCGGGCACCCAGGCTACCGGGCCGGCGTGGCAGAGCGTGGTGACGCCAGGCAGCTCGGCCAGGCGCTGCCACAGGGCGCGACGGATCACCCGGTTCTCGACGAAGAAGCCGAAGTCGGGCAGTTCGAGATCGACGGCACTGAAGCGGATATGGCGCTTCTCGGTCGCGTCGCTGGCCTCGATATGGCGGAAGGGGCAGCGCCGCGACTCGGGAATGAAGGACCAGGCGCCGACCTCCTCCAGCAGGCGCCGGGAGGCGAGGTTGAGCGACGACACCCGCAGGTCGAAGGGGGCGTCATCGGGAATCGCCGCCGGTGGAGCGCCGCCCTCCACCAGCGCCACGCGCATGCCGGCCTGACCCAGCGCCGCCGCTACGGCCGCCCCGACCATGCCGCCGCCAACGATGACCGCATCCAGGGTGTCGTCCATGCCTCTCTCCACGTCACATTTTCCAGGGGGGCTACTTTCCAGGAGCTATTGTCGGGTGCTTGTCGCCAGCTGCCAAGCGAGTCCGCCTTCAGCTCAGGGCCAGTGCCGATCGCGTCACTCGTTCGGGGCCGCTATCGCCCTCACTCGAACTGCTCGGTGTCGACCTCGGCCTGCGGCCCTTCGGCATAGCGTGCGCCGGCGATACGCGGCGGGGCGAACAGCGCATCCAGGCGTGTTACGTCGTCGGCGCCCAGGGTCAGCTCCTCGGCGGCCAGGTTCTCGCGCAGATGGGCCACGCGGCGGGTGCCGGGGATGGGCAGGATGTCGTCGCCCTTGGCACGCAGCCAGGCCAGGGCGAGCTGGCCAGTGGTGGCTTCCCGCTCGTGGGCCAGGCGCTCGAGTTCGGTCAGCAATTCCAGGTTGCGAGTGAGGTTCTCGGTGGTGAAGCGGGGCATGCCGAGGCGTACATCGCCCTCGACCAGACTCTCCCGCTCGCGGACCGACCCGGCGAGGAAGCCACGCCCCAGCGGGCTGAAGGCCACGAACAGGGTGTCGGCCTCGCGACACGCCTCGAGTACCGCGATCTCGGGATTGCGGGTCCATAGCGAGTACTCCGTCTGCACCGCTGCAATGGGGTGCTCGGCGCGCGCCCGACGCAGGGTGGCCGCGGATACCTCGGAGAGGCCGATGGCGCCGATCTTGCCTTCCTCCACCAGTCGACCCAGCTCGCCCACGCTCTCCTCGATGGGCACCCCCTGGTCCCAGCGATGCAGGTAGTAGAGATCGAGGTGGTCGGTCTGCAGGCGCTCGAGGCTCGCCTCGCACTGGCGGCGCAGGGTGGTCGGTCGGCCATCGATCACCTTACGGCCCAGCTCGGGGTCGATGGCCATGCCGCACTTGCTGGCCAGCAGTATCTCGTCACGCTTGCCGGCGAGCGCCCTGCCTACCAGGCGCTCGTTGGCGGTGGCGCCATACAGGGTGGCGGTGTCGAAGTGGCGATAGCCCATCTCGAAGGCTTCCTCCAGGGC
Organism: Halomonas icarae; assembly: GCF_009901955.1. Taxonomy (GTDB): domain Bacteria; phylum Pseudomonadota; class Gammaproteobacteria; order Pseudomonadales; family Halomonadaceae; genus Halomonas; species Halomonas icarae. The sequence goes on from NZ_WUTS01000001.1 coordinate 1,366,315, forward strand.
GTGTAGCCCCTCGGTCTCCGAGAGCGAGTGACCGTAGCCGTGGGAGAGGTTCATGCAGCCCAGGCCGATGGCGGGGGAGGCGACGGCCTTGAGGCGGGCGGTCACGGGGTTCATACGATCTCCTTTCACGTTGGCTCCTTCACGTTGGGTGGCACGGAGGGCGTCGAGTCTTCGGTTCCGTTGGCCGGATCCGGGGCCGAGAATATCAGGTTGTGTCGATATCGTTGGGGGCTTCGCGCCAGGACCAGGGCGTCATCCTGTGAGATGACTAGGGCTCGGCTCGCGCCTCGGGTAGACTGCCCAACCTTTTTTCGATCACAGGTAGAGCCTTATGACACGGACAGTCTTTTCCCGCACGCTGCTCACCGCTGGCCTGGCGGCCGGCTTGACGATGGCGGCCGGTAACGCCGCGGCCACCGGCAGCACCGGCCCCTACCTCGGCGTCGGTCTCGGGCAGCTTGGCGGCGGGGGTGCCTTCGACGACGATGCCGAGCACTGGAAGCTCACCGCCGGCTACAACCTTGGCTGGCTACCGTTCCTCGATCTGGGCGCCGAGCTGGCCTATGCCAACGGCGGCAAGCTCGACGGTCGGGTCGACGGCCGCAATGCCACCCTCGAGGTGGAAAGCTTCCAGGCGATGGCGGTGGCCGGGCTGAGTTTCGGCCCGCTGGGCCTCTTCGCCAAGGCCGGTATGGCCGACTGGGATGCCGAGCAGCGCGGTCGCGGCGTGAATCGCAACCACTCGGGCACCGATCCGATCTACGGCCTGGGGGTACGTGCCGGCCTGTTCGGCCTGAGTGGCCGGCTGGAGTACGAATACCTCGACACCGACGGGATCGAGGCCCTGGACATGGTCACCACCAGCGTGGTTTATACCTTCTAGGGGCGTGGCGGCCTAGGGCGCCGCGCCTGAGTCGACGGCGGGGCGACCCGCCGGTGCACCACGTCATCAAGGATCTCGGAGCGCCAGGCATGGCCAAGCCCTTTCTACTCCTACCGCGCTACCGCGTGCTGCTGGCCGGGCTGTTCAGCCAGCTGCTGTGTGTGGGCGTGGCGCGTTTCGCCTATACCCCGCTGCTGCCGGTGATGCAGCAGCAGACCTGGCTGAGTGACGCCCAGGGGGGCTGGCTGGCCGCCCTCAACTACGCCGGCTATATGCTCGGGGCACTGGCAGCGGCCTCCATCGGCAGCATCCGGCTCAAGGATACGCTCTACCGCCTCACCCTGGTGCTGGCGCTGCTCTCCACCGCCGGCATGGCGCTGGCCGACAGCTTCTGGCTATGGGCGACGATGCGCCTGGTGGCCGGCTTCTCCAGCAGCGGCGCCATGCTGCTCGCCTCGGGACTGATCCTGCACTGGTTGATCAGCCACCGGCAGCGCGGTGAGCTTGGTATTCACTTCGCCGGGGTCGGCCTGGGCATGCTGCTGGCGGCCCTGGCGGTCGAGCTGATGCTGCGGCTATCGTTCGACTGGCAGGCTCAGTGGTGGGGCTTCGCCGCCCTGGCCGTGGCGCTGCTGATTCCCGCCTGGTGCTGGCTGCCGAGACCCGCGAAGCCGGCACCGGGCAGCGGGGGAGAGCAGCGCCCGGCCCAGCCGCCCAGCCGTACTTTCATGCGGCTGATGCTGGCCGCCTACTTCTGTGCCGGCTACGGCTATGTGATCAGCGCGACCTTTATCGTCGCCATCGTCGAGCGCGAGCCGCTGCTGGCCGGGGCCGGCAACTGGACCTTCGCCCTGGTGGGCCTGGCGGCGGCGCCGGCGGTCATGCTGTGGGATCTGATCGCGCGTTGGATCGGCTATCTCGGCGCGCTGATCGCCGCCATGGGCCTGCAGGTGGTGGGGATCGTGCTGCCGGCGGTGACCGACAGCCTGGCGGGGGTGCTGGCGAGTGCGGTGCTCTACGGCGGCACCTTCCTGGGCTGTGTCAGCCTGGTGCTGACCATGGCCGGCCGGCTCTACCCCCAGAGCCCGGCGCGCATGATGGGGCGCATGACCCTGGCCTATGGTGCGGCCCAGATCATCGCCCCGGCGCTGACCGGCATGCTGGCCGAGGCCACCGGCCACTACGATATCGGGCTGTGGCTGGCCGGTGGCTTCGTGGCGCTGGGTGCCGTGCTGCTGGTGTGGCTGCGCGGGGTGGACCAGACCGCCCAACGGCTGGATGCCGAGGCCAGGGCGCCCGCCCAGGGCGAGCGTACATAAACCAACTCTTATCCCCGAACTGGCTGTCTGAGCAGGAAGGGACAGTCCCCGGCCGGGCCAGCGGGGCGGTCTCTGTGCTCTTGGCCAGCAACGGTACCACCGGCGGGGACTGTCCCTGGAGGCTAGTGGCAACAAACACCGGATGAACGAATTGGGTTAACAGTTAACAGCAATGCACACCAGGAACGAGTTTCACCAAGAGATTCAGGCCCTTCTGGCGCCCCTTTCCGCGGAACAGCTGCGCACGGTGATCCAGCGCTGGGCCGAGGAGACACACCCCAGCCAGCGCCAGGCGTTTGTCGAGCGCCTGCGCCACCACTGCCTGGTCGATGAGGCCGGCTCCGCCAGCGTCGATCGTGACGGCCTGTCGTCACGCTTGGCCGCGATGCAGGCCCGGCTGGATGCCATCGCCGAGGTCGAGCCGGAGTGGGGCGATATCGATGATGAGGAGGGCTGCGGTCCGTTCGAGCCGGTGATGGCCGATCTGTTCGATCTTCTGGAGGCGGCAGGGGCGTTGCTGCACGACGCGGATCCCCAGTCTGCTCGAGAGACCTATGAGGCGATCTGGGAGATGGTGGATATCGAGAACGACTATGGCCACTCTCCCAACCTGGAGGAGGTCGATCACGCTATCACCCGTGAGCATGTGGCGCGCTATCTGCGGGCGACCTATCTGGCCACGGCGCCTGAGCATCGGGTTGAGGCGCTGCTGGAGGCGGCCAGCGGGGTTGGGCTTTCCGGGAGCGTGTCGGCGTTCACGGTGCACTACTGTTCGCTCCGGGAGATCGCGGGTGCGGCGCCGCCGCCGCTGCCCTCCTGGGAGGAGTTCGAGGATCGACTGGTGAGCAGCTTGCAATCTCCCCGATCCATACTCGAGCTGGCATGGCTGCGCGAGGCTCTCGCCAGCCGTCAGGGCCTGGAGGGCATTGCCACCATGGCCAGGCGGACGGGGGCGGAAATCCCGCGGCTGTGGCTCGATTGGGTGGGTGGAGCCATTAGAGAGGGTGATCTGCCAGAGGCAGCGGTGGCCTGGCAGGCGGCGCAGGGGCTCTTTTCGCGTGGAGCCGGGATCTGGCACGAGTTTGCCACCTGCTTTCAGGAGGATCCGCGCTGGCTCGAGCTACCCGAAGCGGCAGCCATCGCCTTCGAGGCCCTGTTGGCCAACCCGGGGCCGCGGTGGCTGCTGGCCCTGCATGATGCCAGTCCGGAAGGGAGCGTGCGTTATCGTCGGATCAGCGAGGCGGCAGCCTGGTTGGGGGCGGTGGCCCAGAAGGGCCGAGTCGACGAGGGCGGTATCAGCAGCGCGCCGGAAGCAAACGCGGATCCCCGGAGGGAACGCCTGGTCAGCATGGACAGGTGGTTGGTGCGGCCCGCGTCCTTTGCCCCGTGGGGGGCCATCGCCGTGCTGGCCTGGTGTCTGATCGGCGAGGTGCAGCAGGCCCAGGCGGCACTGCCCTCCCGGCCGGATAGCCTGGGTTGGTCGCTGGGCGACAGCCCGAGCCAGGCGCTGTTCGCCTGTCTGCCAACGCTGCTGACTGCGCTGCCCGTTCAGGAGATCGGCTCGGCGTCTCACGCCATGTGGCAACGGCTGGTGGCTTCACGTCCTGGCGACAACGATGCCGTCATGGCGGATCGCCTGAACCAGGCCATGCGGCTGGCGATTCAGCAGTCGCCGCTTTCGCCAGAGGAGGGCAAGTCCTGGCTGCTCTGGTGTTGCGAGACGGCAGCCGAGCGGTGTCATTCGATCGTTTCCGGTCAGCATCGCAAGGCCTATCCCAGGGCGGCCGCCTGCGTGGCGCTATGCCAGGAAACGGCTGTTGCCATGAGGCGGCCGGCGCTGGGAGAGAACCTGGTTCGAGAGGTGAGGCAGCGCTATCCGCGGCATTCCGCCTTCCAGCGCGCTATCGATGAAGCCCTTGCTGTAGGTCGCAAGGACTTCGAGGTGGGGCGTTAATCGATGCCGAGCATCACATCCGAGGCCTTGATGATCACCTGAACCTCGCTGCCCACGGCAACGCCGAGCTCCTCGATGGCGTCGCTGGTGATCATCGACTTGATGGTGTTGCCGCCGCCGATGTCGACGCGGACCTGGCTGTTCACCGGGCCTTCCTTCACTTCCAGCACGGTGCCCTTGATCACGTTGCGTGCACTAATCTTCATCCCTGTTCTCCTGATCGCGGGGTGGGTGAGGCGTCAGCCTCGGTCGTGGGGCGTGCCGCGGGCGCGCCTGCGCACAAGATGCCGACGCAGCTGCTCGCTGGCAAGGCCCGCCGCCAGTCCCACCAGCGCGCTGCCGAACAGCGTGGCCACCGCGGTGACCGCGATCACCGGGCGACAGTCGGGCCGGGCGTCGAAGAGACGCTTGCCCAGCATCAGCTCCACCCCGGCGAAGGCCAGCAGGGCGCCCACTACCGGCGTGGGAATTGCCGCCAGCCAGCCGATCACGGTGTCGCCGTGCAGCGCGGCCGCAGCGCAGGCGATTGCCATGGTCAGCGGTGCGATCAGGCTACGGGCGCCGAAGCGGTAGTGGGCGGCCATGCCGCCTGCGCCGTGGCACATTGGCATGGCCCCCAGCGGCGTCAGCACCAGGTTGAGCAGCCCGCTGGAGGCCGCCAGGCGACGTTCGCTGATGCGCGGCGCGGCGGCCGGAAACAGCGAGCGCGACACGGCGGTGGCCACCACCACGGCATTAAGCAGTGTCAGCGGCAGCTGGGCCAGGAGCCCGCCCGCCACCGATGAGAGTGAGATGCCTTCGCCCGCCGGCGTCGAATGCCCCGCCTCAGGCAGCATATCGGCCGGCGCCAGCCAGATGGCGACGATGACCACGACCAGCGCCCAGGGGCCCCTCGGCCAACGCCAGGAGAGGCCCAGGGCGGCCACGGCCGGCAGTGCCAGCCACCAGCCTGCGGCCATCATCTCGAACGCGAGTGCCATCAGCATCAGCCCCAGGCCGGCCTGCAGGCCGACCGTCACGGACTGCGGCAGCGCCCGGGCCGCACGGCCAAGATAGGGAGTGGCGGCCAGCGCCAGCAGGACCAGGCCAAGCGTGGTACCGGCCAGGGCCGTTTCACCGGCGGTGAGGCCGCCGACGAGGATCATCGCCCCCAACGCCTTCATCGGCTGCACGGCGATGGGCGCGCGGTAGAGCAGAGCCACCAGCAGATAGCCGATGGCGAGGCCGACAAACACCGGTCGCGGCGACAGCACGCCCAGAGCAGTCGCGGCGATCACATAGGGCAGCAGCGTGCCCAGGTCGCCGAAGGCGCCGGAAACGTCGCCGCTCAGCGCCGCCAGGGCCTGCCGGCGAGGTCGCCATGGGGAAAAGGAAGACATACCCTCCACTGTAGCGCCTTGGCGCAGGAACCGAACTCAGGCGGCCTGTTCGCTATCGCCGTCGCCATATCAGTTGCCACAGTAATCACCACAGCAATCACCACCCCAGGAGTGACCCGACCATGGCTGAACGCGTGATCCTGACCACCTCATCGCACCTCGAGGGCTACCGAGTCACCGAGCATATCGACATCGTCTCCGCCGAATGTGTGTTCGGCATGAACGTTCTCAAGGACATGTTCGCCGGCTTCCGCGACTTCTTCGGCGGGCGCAACAAGTCGTCCCAGAACGCGCTGCGCGATGCCAGAAAGACCTGCCTGGACGAGCTGCGAAAGGAGGCGGAATCCGTGGGCGCCAATGCGGTCATCGGCATCGACCTCGATTACAGCGAGATCTCCGGCGGCGGCAAGTCGATGCTGTTTCTGGTGGCGACCGGCACCGCGGTGAAGGTCGCTAGGGGGTGAGGTGGTCACCGATTCGCCACACCTGCTTCAGGCGTTCCACGGTGTGAGACCACTTGGGTGTGGCCGTTGAGGTTGGGGGTGATGCGCTCGCTGCTCGCATCGAGCGCCAGCAGGCTCTCGTCCGCGAGCCCCGTGGGCCGCAGCTTCTGCGGAGGCTCGCCGGCGTTGCCCGCCAGTTTCCAGATCCCTTGTTCGATGGCCATGAAGGCTCCTTGTGTATCGGGCGCAACTGTTGCGCATCTTGGCCTGGTGGCCTACTATGGCCGCAACACGACCCCGGCCTCTTGGTTGCCTGCAACCTACGCTGGGGTTCTTATTTTGCGCTCACCACCAGTCCTTCCAGTCTTCCGTAATCCCCATGCCGCTCAGTTCCAGCTTCCTGGATGAATGCTGTTGCGGGAATCGCTCCAGATGCTCAGCCAGCCGGTTGTGCCACCGGGTGTTCGGGCAAATCGACTTCACCAGCATGCGAGTGATCGCCAGCAGCAGGAACGGCTTGAAGCGGGTGTCTTCGTTGCCGATGAACGAGTCGCACCACGCCACTTCGCCCCGTTTCGGCAGCTTCGGCTTGGTGGTGATGTTTCGGTTCCAGAGGCGGCTGTGGTGCGCCACCAGGTTGCGCAGGTAGCTCAGGCTGAACAGCCAGCTCTTGAACACCTTCCAGTCGCTCACCCCGTAACGGTTGGCAATGGCCCGTTGGTCTTTCACATTCAGCATGCTGAATAGCTGGGAGATGGCGCCAAAGTCCAGCACCTCCACCGCCACCCATATTGGTAATTCATCGCCGTGGTTGTCGTGGTAGTGGCGGACGAAATCTTCCTTGGAGCGGGCGACCAGTACTCGATACTTGCTCAGCCAGGCCTCGAAGCAGGACTGTTGGCTACCCCGGTGGAAGGGGCGGCCAGCAAAGCCGGGGTGGAAGTGTGCCTTCGTGTTCTCTACGTGGGCGAATGGGCTGCGCTGTCCCAGTATGTGAGACAGGTCTACCCGCAGGGAAATTTCGATCCGCTCCAGCGCATCGGCCAGGTACAGGCGGAGTTTCTTGTCGAACAGGTAAAGATCAACGGCATCCACGAACTGGGTGTTCGGATGAAACCTATCGGTTGCCTTGGTAGCCAGCTTTCCAGTACTTGCGTTCTGCACTACCTCGAATAGACGGAACGGATACCAGTAGCCGCTCAGCCGGTAGTAGCCGATGCGCTCCAGGTAATCCAGGGCGGCGGCCTCATCGGTGATCTCCATCCCGCGCGCTTTCAGCAGCGCCAGCTGCTCCTCGAAGGACTTCCATGGACGATCGTAGGCCATCAGCTTACTGCCTGTTCCACCACCGCCTCGGCGAGGTGAGTGCGGGTTTCGCCGGCCTCGCCTAGACGGGCCTTGAGCTGGTCGCAGAGGGCCATTAATTCGTCGACCTTTTTGACGATACGGTGTTGCTCTTCTGTTGGCGGGAGAGGTACAAGAAGCTCTTGTATCTGTTTTCTTGAGACATTTTTCATTGAGCTGCTTGTGCCACCGGAAACACGAGAATAGTAGTCGCGTGAGAATTTGCTGTTGTTAAAGAGGTTTATATATAAAGGACTTGCCTGTCTGGAAAAAATGAACCTGATAATCTTGTCGCTCATCATAAGGTATTGTGGCGCACCCTTTGGAACAACGGTGGAGCGGGCAACGAGGTCTGAAGTGTTGGCCCTGGAGATCAAGAAGTCATTAGGTTTGACTTCAAGCTCAGTGCGTGGCGTTAAGCTGGCTGGTAAGGCTTTGTTCTCATTAGGGTTGAACGATCCCCAAGAGACGGCGCTAACCTTTAATACGCCCCAATTACCCTCGCTACGAGGGAAACTATCGCATTGCGGGCTCCAGCCGGATTCTGAGTGAAGAGATAGGCTTTCTAACCTGCACCATTTCCAGCTGCTTGGAATCTGGAAAGGTAAGTCTTTCGCCAGTGGGGTTTGAGCTGCTTTCGGTTTTTTGACCTTTCCTTCCTTGACCAGCAGCGCCTTCTCCTCTGCGATACGTTCCAGCAGCACACTGGCGGGTTCGTCGTCAGGGTCCTGCTCCACCAGCCGCCCCATCACCGCCAGCTGAAGTATGGTCTGCTTGAGCTTGTCGATGCTGGCTTCGGTGGTGAAAAGGGTATCGAAATGCTCGGCGATGCGGGCCCAGTTCTCGGCTACTTCGGCGGCGTCGGTGGAGCGGGTCAGGGCGTCGAGAAGGGTATCGACCAGCACCTCATGGACTTCCAACTGGTCGCCGACCTGCTGTTCAAGCCGGTCGCAGAGAGCCATCAGCTCGTCGACTTTTTCGGCGATGTGTTGTTGCTCGCTTTCTCCTGGAAAAGGAATTAAGAATCTACTGAAATAAGCGCCTGATAAGTTAGGCTGGGCTGTACCATTGTCATATCGCCTTATCATGAGCCCTGATATGGGTGCCTTGAGATAAATCTCGATGTAATTAATGAGAAGTGAAAGAAATGGACGGGCTATGATTAGAGATGATGCGACTGCACCCCTTTCGATATTTCTTACTACTCCGAACTTCCCAAGAGAACCCCGAAGGCAGAATAGAATATCTCCATCTCGGAATTTTCCACTGCGAAGAAGGTTGAACTTTTCTTCTGTGATAAAGCTTAGGTCGCTGGTGTTTATCGAATGGTTTTGCAAGTGCCCTGCGTTGACAAATGGGATCCCCGTTTCCACAAGAGATGACTTGTTTGGATAGTTTTTACTCCTGTCTCCGTTCTCCAGTTCGCAAAGATCACCAAGCCGTACCCATTTCCAGCTATTAGGCAGCTCAAACGGCTTCTCTTCCTCGGTAATCTCCGGCAGCTTCTTCGGCTTCTTGATCTTCCCTGCCTTGACCAGCCGGGCCTTCTCCTCCGCAATACGCTCCAGCAGTACGCTGGCGGGCTCTTCATCGGGATCCTGCTCCACCAGCTTGCCGCGCACGGCCAGCTCCAGGATCAGCTTGCGCAGCTTCTTGATGCCGGTGAGCTCGATCTTGCCATTGCGACCGCGGCCCGCTGTCGATCTGGTGGTGACGGCGCCGGTCCAGAGGTCGAGGTGGTCGGTGATCAGCTCTCGTGCGCTCACGCCTTGTCCTCCTGTGTCTCGCGGCTTTCCTCGGCGCTGCTGTCTCCGGTGGTGGCATCCTGGCCTGAATGACTCAGCGCATCGCCGAGGATCTGCTTGAGCTGGTCGCGCAGCTCCTGGATCTCCGCCTGCTGCTGGGCGTATTGCGCCAGCAGCTCGTCGGGATCGTGGCTGACCTGCTCGCCCTGGTGGGGGTTCTTGATATCCAGGTTGTAGTGGCGCGCCTGGATCTCCTCGATGCCGACCTTCCAGGCCTGCTCGGTCTCCTCCCGACTGGCGAAGCCGTCGCTTTCCTCGCCCCACCAGTCGATCTCGGTGGCGAACTCGGCGAAGCGCATCGGTCGGGTCTTGCTGTAGTTCTTGTAGCCCTCGGGGTAGGGGTGCTCGTAGTACCAGATCTGCTCGGTGGGCCGGCCCTTGGTGAAGAACAGCAGGTTGGTCTTGATGCCGGTGTAGGGGTTGAACACGCCGTTGGGCAGGCGAACGATGGTGTGCAGGTTGCACTCAGTGAGCAGCTTCTCCTTGAGGCGGGTCTTCATGCCCTCGCCGAACAGGAAGCCGTCCGGCAGCACCACCGCGGCGCGGCCGCCGTCCTTCAGCAGCTGAATAAACAGCGTCATGAACAGATCGGCGGTCTCGCGGGTGCGGAAGGCCTGGGGGAAGTTGGTCTCGATGCCGTCCTCCTCCATGCCGCCGAAGGGCGGATTGGCGACGATGACATCCACCCGCTCCTTGGGGCCCCAGCTGATCAGCGGGCGGGCCAGGGCGTTGTCGTGGCGGATCTGCTCTGGCACCTCGATGCCGTGGAGGATCAGGTTGGTGGTGGCCAGCAGGTGGGGCAGGGGCTTCTTCTCGATGCCGCGCAGGCTGGCCTGCAGGGTCTGCTCGTCCTCCGGCGTCTTCACGTAGCAGCTGCGCTTGTGCTCGATGGTGCAGGTAAGAAAGCCGCCGGTGCCACAGGCCGGGTCCATCACGATCTCGTCGAGCTTCGGGTCCACCCGGTTGACCATGAACTCGGTGACCGCCCGCGGGGTGTAGAACTCGCCGGCATTGCCGGCGCTCTGCAGGTCCTTGAGGATCTGCTCGTACATGTCGCCGAGCTGGTGGCGGTCGTCCTGGGTGTTGAAGTCGATGCCATCCTGCAGCCGGTTGATGACCTGGCGCATCAGCTGGCCGGACTTCATGTAGTTGTAGGCGTCCTCGAAGACATTGCGGATCACCACCGCACGGGTGTCGTCGCCGCGGGCCTGAAGCTGCTGCAGGCCGGGGAAGAGCATATTGTCGACGAACTCCTTGAGCTCGTCGCCGGTCATGCCTTCGGGGTCGGCGGCCCAGCGGCGCCAGCGCAGTGGCTCGGGAATCGGCGAGCGGTAGTCCTCATTGAACATCTCCCACTCCTGCTCCCGGTCGTCGAAGATCTTCAGGAACAGCATCCAGACGAGCTGGCCGATACGCTGGGCGTCGCCGTCGACGCCGACATCCTTGCGCATGATGTCCTGGATGGACTTGATGGTGGTGGAGATGCTCATGGGCTAATTCCTGAAAATATGGTCGCGGTGGTATTGCAGAAAGTGTTGCTGTGCCGATGAGAGAGGTTTGCTAATCGCGAGGTCGTTGTGGATGCCGGCGGGCAGTGCATCAGCGGGCTTCAGCTGAGGACTGAGTTGAATCGCACCGTCGTCTCGGAAGCTGATAAGTCCCGCATCGAAAGCAGCATCCAGGCTGGCCATCAGTAACAGGCCATTGTTCGGGTCCAGCCGTTCACGGTTACTGCTGTAGCGCCAGGGCTTGATATGGGAGGCTCGAAGTAAGGCAGACTGCTTGACCCCGGTCACACAACAGCGGGTATCCCAAGCTTTTTCCAACTCGGCACGGAAGATACCCTGGCCGCGGCGTGCATCGATGACCTGCTCGCGCGTAGTTTCATCAAGTCCGTCCAGCTGTTGATCCGCCGCCTGAATATCTCCGTAGATGTCATTCGACTCAGTACCCATAAGAAGGGTAAGGAGTTGTTGCAAAGCAGCTGTCGTGGGCACATCGATATCAAGCCCATGAGTGATTGGATTTGCACCAGTGTGCAAGGTCTTCGGGTAGCCAGTGAGGTTGCTGTTGTGGAACTTCTCGCCTGACCTGACTCCGGTAGCATCGATATCCTGACACCTGTTGAGATTGTCAGGATGTATCACCAAGGGGGCCTTGCTTACCGGGTGTCCTGCAGCGCTGGTTTTAACGTAAACACGGGTTTGGGTAGCGGGGTGCAGCAGGCCCTTGATACGAGCGTTGTCCTTATCCAAGACAAAGCCCAGTTTCTGCAGCTCTGCGGCTATTTGGTGTGAGTTGAGCATCTGTTATCCGTATAGCTGACGTTCTAGGTCCTGCAGCGCTGTGAGGTAGCCACTCTTGCCGCCGAAGGCCCTGACCAGCTCCATGGGAGCGCCGATGCTACTGAAAGGGGCCAGGGTAAGCACCTTGGGATCTTCAAGCGGCTCGATGCCCGCATCGGCGTACTTGTCGACCAGCGTCTCCAGTACCTGGCGCGCCTGCCCCTCGTAGCGGGTGAAGATATCGCGCTTCTTCACCTGTTCGGCGCGCTCGCGGCGGGTCAGCGCCGGGCGGTCGAAGGCGATATGGCAGATCACGTCGAAGGGGTCGGGCTCGTCGCCCCAGCGCTTGCCCAGCTCGGCCGCCAGCTCTTCCCACAGCACGCCTTGTTCGGCCAGCTCATCTAGGATGGCCTGCTTGCGTTCGGCGTCATGCCAGCGGCGCAGGAAGTCGTCGAGTGAAGCGAACTGCTCCTTCACCTTCTTGCGCGTGTAGTCGCGCAGGCTCTCGGTGATCAGCTTGCCGTCGGGGCCCAGATACTGCACCCGCTCGGCCACCACGCAGACTTCCACATCGTCGACCACGTACTTGACTCGCTTGCCGGGGCCTTCATCGCTGCCCAGATCAGCGCCGCCGAAGGTGTCGTCATTCTGCCAGGTGGCGCCTTCCTCTACCTCATAGTCGCCATGGGCCTCTTCGATGCCCTCGGCGCTGTCGCCGGCGGCAACCTCGTCCTCGGTTAGTTCGTCATCCGGGGCGATGGGGTCGTTTGGCTTCGGCTGGTAGACCTTGACCGGGTCACCGTCGAAGTCGGGGTCGGCAAACAGCTCGGTGGCCTTCTTGAAGTCGAGGATGGTGAACCAGTGCTTGTTGTAGTCATCGTTGATGCGGGTGCCGCGGCCGATGATCTGCTTGAACTCGGTCATCGACTGAATGCGCTGGTCGAGCACGATCAGCTTGCAGGTCTGGGCGTCGACGCCGGTGGTCATCAGCTTGCTGGTGGTGGCGATGACCGGGTAGCGCGCCTCGGGGTTGATGAAGTTGTCGAGTTCCGCCTTGCCTTCCAACTCGTCGCCGGTGATGCGCATCACGTACTTGCGGTTCTCGGCCACGCGATCTGGGTTGAGGTTGACCAGGGCCTGACGCATGCGCTCGGCATGGTCGATGTCCTCGCAGAAGACGATGGTCTTCTGATAAGGGTCGGTGCTTGCCATGAATTCGGTGATCTTGCGTGCCACCAGCTCGGTACGCTTTTCCAGCACCAGGTGTCTGTCGAAATCCTTCTGGTTATAGATGCGGTCCTCGATCAGCTCGCCGTGCTTGTCGGTCTGGCCTTTGCTTGGCCGCCAGCCCTGGAGGTCACGGTCGATATCCACGCGCACCACCTTGTAGGGGGCGAGGAAGCCATCCTCGATGCCCTGCTTGAGCGAGTAGGTGTAGATCGGCTCGCCGAAGTAATCGATGTTGGAGACCTCTTTTGTCTCCTTGGGCGTGGCGGTAAGGCCGATATGGGTGGCCGACGAGAAGTAGTCGAGGATCGAGCGCCAGGCGGAGTCCACCGCCGCACTGCCGCGGTGGCACTCGTCGATGACGATCAGATCGAAGAAGTCCGGCGAGAACTGCTTGTAGATGTTCTGCTCCTCCTCGCTGCCGGTGACCGCCTGGTAGAGCGAGAGATAGATCTCGTAGGACTTGTCCACCGTGCGGTTGGTGACCTTGGTCATGGCCTGGCCGAACGGCTTGAAGTCATTGTTCTTGGTCTGGTCGACCAGGATGTTGCGGTCGGCGAGAAACAGAATTCGTTTCTTCTGCTTGGCCTTCCACAGCCGCCAGATGATCTGGAAGGCGGTGAAGGTCTTGCCGGTGCCGGTAGCCATCACCAACAGGATACGATCCTGGCCGCGGGCGACGGCTTCTACGGCACGGTTGATGGCGATGCGCTGGTAGTAGCGCGGGCTGCGACCGCTGCCGTCATCGTAGTAGGGCTCTTCGACCACCGGCCTCGCGGCGGAGCCGATGCCCTTGTAGCGGCAGTAGCGTTCCCAGAGCTCATCGGGGGCGGGGAAGTCGTCGAGGCCGAGCGTGGTTTCGGTCTGCTCGCCGAGGCCGGTGCGATCGTGGAACAGGAAGCCATCGCCGTTGCTTGAGAACACGAAGGGCACATCGAGAGCGTCGCTGTAAGCCAGGGCCTGCTGCATGCCGTCGCCGAGACTGTGCTTGTTGTCCTTGGCCTCGATCACCGCGATGGGCTGGTTCTTCTGGTAGCTCAGCAGGTAGTCGGCGCGGCGCCGCTTGCCGCGGGTATGCAGCCGCCCGCGCACGATGATGCGACCGGCGGTGAACGACACCTCTTCGCGCACCTGGGAGTGGATGTCCCAGCCGGCGCGCTCCAGCGCTGGGGTGATGAACTTGGTACAGATATCCCGTTCGCTGAGGGCTTTCTTGTCCATGGCAGCATCCTGCTTGTCGATGGCGGGCGGGTAACGCTTGTTACCCAAGCTTACGCCACCGGAGCAGGCTAAGCATCTGGTGAGTCCGGCGGCATCACCACCCACTCTGGCTCCTCGAACTCGCCGATCACGCGGATCTCGCAGAAGGGGGCGGCGCTCTTGATGATCTCCTTCACCTTGGGCGCAGGCTGGGCCTCCATGGCGTCGCGGCTGGCCTTGCTGTCCCAGTGGGCGATGGCGATCAGGGTCTTGGGGTCGCCGATCTTGCGATGCAACTCGGTGCCCCGGGCGCCGGGGGCCTGCTGGATCAGTTCGCTGGCGCGCACCCAGGCGTCGGCATACTCCTCTGCGGTGTGGCCGTCGCGGATCGTCACTTCGAAGAGGTATTTCATGGTGTCTCCTCCCGGCGGGTGGCGTGTCGGTCTACCTTGAGGGTATCCAATGATGCAAGGTTTGCCCGGGCTTGAGCCGCCGCCGATGGGGCGGGCGGCCGAGGGCAGGGCATCAGGGAGCGGCCATGACTCACCCTTCTCAGCGTTTGATCCTGTTGTTCGACGGTACCTGGAACGATCCTCAGGACCGAACCAATGTCTATCGGCTGGCGGGGGATATCCACGACCTCGATGCTCACGGCGTACGCCAGCGCTTCTTCTACGAGCCGGGGATCGGTACCCGGCAGTGGGAGCGCCTGGTCGGCGGGGCCTTCGGAGTGGGGCTGAGTCGTAACCTTCAACATGGATATGACTGGCTGGTGCGCCACTATGTGGAGGGCTCGGAGGTCTTTATCTTCGGCTTCAGCCGCGGGGCCTATATCGCCCGCAGCCTGGTGGGCATGATCCGCAAGTGCGGCTTGCTGCGGGTCTCCACGCCGGCCCTGGTCAAGCAGGCGGAGTCGCTCTATCGCAACAAGCGCATCGCCCCCGATGCGGTGCCCTGTAGTGTCTTTCGCCGCCACTACAGCCGCGAGATCACGATCGACTTCATCGGCGTCTGGGAAACCGTGGGTGCCCTGGGGATCCCCGGCACCCAGCTTTCCGAACATGGCCGCTTCTCCTGGCACGATACCGAGCTCTCCTCCATCGTGCGGCGGGCCTATCAGGCACTCGCGCTGGACGAGCATCGCGCGGCCTACGATGCGGCCCTGTGGTCGCACCCCACCGGCAAGTTGAAGGAACGCCAGCGTGAGGTGGAGCAGCGCTGGTTTGTCGGTGCGCACGCCAATGTGGGAGGGGGATACGAGATGCCCGACGGCGGCGTCGACCCGCTGGCCGACCTGGCCTATGCGTGGCTGTGCCGCAAGGCTCATGAGGCGGGGCTGGCGGTGGATCTGTCGGAGGCGGCGGAAGCGGCGCACCGCGGCGAGATACGGGACTCCCATGCCGAGTTCTTGAAGGGGCTCTATCGCTGGTACCGTTCGCTGCGCGATCGTGATGGCAGCGGTCGTCACTTTCGGCACTATGGCCGGGACTCGCAAGGACTGCCCGCCGTGGGCGTCAGCGTGGATCCCTCGGTGTGGCGGCGCTGGCAGGAGAATTCGAATTACCGGCCGCCCACCCTGGTACGGGCCGGCTGCACGCCGCCGTCTTCTTCCCCTTCCCCTGCGGAGGAGTGACACGGCCTGGGTTGAAGCGCCAGCATTGCCGCTTACCATTGGATAGGCTGTCTTGCATGTTTGAGCTGCCCCTGTTGATCGCCATCGCTGCCCTGATCGGGGCGGCGCTTCGTTGCAGAGTGGCCGATGCTTTACGCCCGTTGGGGCGCCAGTGCCTGGGTATGCAGGGCGTTCCCGGCCGCATCCATCAGGGTGACGGTGAGGATCTCGCTCTCGCCGTCGAGGTCCACCTGGCCGAAGAACTGGTAGCCGTCGGAGGGCGGCAGGTTGGACTGTCCCGCCGGTGGTGCCTTCTGGAACACCACCTCGGGACCGAAGGTGCCATCCAGCTCGCCGGGCCCGAAGGTGCCGGCGTGGAGAGGACCGCTGACAAACTCCCAGAAGGGGGCGAACTCCTTGAAGCTGGCGCGTTCGGGTGAGTAGTGGTGGGCGGCGGTGTAGTGCACATCGGCGGTGAGCCACACCACGTTGTGAATGGCGTCATCGCGGATGGCGCGCAGCAGCTCGGCGATCTCCATCTCACGTCCCAGCGGCTCACCATGGTGATCGTTGGCGATGGCCTCGAAGTGCTCGCCGTCGCGCACGACCAGCCCGATCGGCATATCGGCGGCGATGATCTTCCAGGTGGCGGTGGAGCGGCGCAGGCCCTCGAGCAGCCAGCGTAGCTGATCCTGCCCCAGGAAGGTGGCTGCCTCACCCTCGGCCTGCCGGTTGGGACTGTTGGCCGCGCGGTAGGTGCGCATGTCGAGCATGAAGACCTCTAGGCTGGGACCATAGGCGAAGCGTCGATGGATCCTGCCGGGCGCCTCGGGCAGCTCGCGCAGCGGCATGTACTCGAAGAAGGCACGCCGCGCGCGAGCCGCCAGCAGGCTGGCGTTCTTCTCGGTGTAGCGGTCGTCGTCGAGGAGTTCGCCCGGGTACCAGTTGTTGGTGGTCTCGTGGTCGTCCCACTGGGCGAGCATGGGGACCTCGGCGTTGAACTGGCGAACGTTGGCGTCCATCAGGTTGTAGGCGTACTGGCCGCGGAACTCCCTCAGCGTTTCCGCCACCTTGAGCTTCTCCGGCGTGACCAGGTTGCGCCAGGTCTCACCGTTGGCCAGCGTCACACTCTCCTTGAGCGGGCCATCGGCGTAGACGGTGTCGCCGGAGTGGATAAAGAAGTCGGGACGCTGTCGGCGCATGGTAGCGTAGGTGGTCATGCCGCCGCGCGATTCGTCGATGCCCCAGCCCTGACCGACGGTGTCGCCAGACCAGACGAAGCGCACGTCGCGGCGGGTGGCGGGCGGTAGGCGCAGCCGGCCGGTGATCGGTTCACTGATGGCGCGATGGTCGTCGAGGGCGGCGAAGCGCACACGGTAGTGAGCGGTATCCATGCCGCCAAGGCCGGTGACGTCGAGCTTGGCGGTGAGGTCGGTGGCAGGCAGGACCTCGGGCCCCATCAATTGACGAGCGTGACGAAACTCAGGGTTGTCGGCGACTTCCACCAGCATGCGTGCGGGCCGGTCGGCGCGTGCCCAGAGCATGGCGCGGTCGTGACGCATGTCGCCGCTCATCACGCCGTAGGGCAGTATCGGGCGGCGGTCCTGGGCCAGCACGATGGAGGGAGCGGCCAGGCAGGCCCCGAGGGTGCTGCCTGCCCTGAGACCGAGCTTGAGGGCATCACGACGAGTGATATTCATGAGTAACTCCGAGGGTGATGAGGTCGGCCACCGCATCATCCGCGGCGATGATGACAACCTCTTGTCGGCGTCATGACATCTGGCTTTCCTTGTTAAGCCATTGATGTTTCGGCGTCAGGCTAACCTTGAAAGTTGGGGTCAAGCTGCGCATAGTCAAAATGATCAAGATTGAGGAGCTCAGCTTGCCCCGTTTACGCCAATATCTTATCCATGCGGCATGGCTGCTGCTGATGGTCGGGGGAGTGGCGCTGGCTTCCCCGGCTGGGTTGATACTTTCTCAGGGCACCACGAAACGCACCCTGACGCTGGACGAGGTGGAGGCTGTGCCAACGACCAGCATCGATATGCGGCATCCGGAAGGTTTCGAGGGGCGCTTCGCCGGGGTCTGGCTGGATGATTTCCTGCGCGAGTATGGCCTGGATTCGGCGCCTCGGGTGCGCTTCGTCGCCCATGATGGCTACACCACCTTTCTGACGCCTGCTCAGCGTCGCGAGAAGGCCTATCTGCTGGTGACCCGGATCGATGGAGAGCCGCTTACCGTCAGGAGCCATGGGCCCTTCATGCTGGTGGTGCCGGAGGAAGCCGAGGCCGTGATCGAAGGCAGCGAGCCCATGACACGCTGGATCTGGGCCATTCGCGAGATCAACGTCAGGTGATGTCACGCCTGTGGGCAAGAGGCCTGCTGCTGGCTTATTTGCTGGTCGTGCTGCTGTGTCTCTCGACCTTCGGGGTCTACTACTCCGAGGCGCGGCGGCTGGTGGGTGCCAACTACGCGGCGATGGTGACCGATCTGGTGCGTGCCCAGCATGACCCCGATCGATTGCGGCTGATCCTGGAGAGCCTGGTCGAGAGGCCCGACCCTATCTATCTGGAGCAGCTGCGTGATCTGACCTGGAGGATCCCACTCAGGATACAGGGGCTTGATAACCACCTGCGGCACAGCGATCTGCCCCCCCAGGATTATCGGCCCTTCGTGGCGGAGCTGGCGGATGCGGAAGGCCGCCTGTCGGAGCTGGAGCGGGTGATTGACCGTGTGGGCCGCGACAGCACCCTGACACCCCAGGAGGCCCACCTGCTGCGCGAACTGGGGCTGGATATCGAGGAGTCGCTGGCCTGGTCCTATAGCGAGCTGAATCAACTGCTGCACCAGGCCTCGGCCGATCAGCGGCACTTCATGCAGCGCCTTACCCTGGCTGTCGCCGTGTTGATGTGGTCACTGCTGGTGGCCATCGGGGGTGTGCTGTTGATGCTGTGGCGTTTGCAGGTGCAGAGCGAGGCGATGCAGCGCCTTAGCCTGACCGACCAGCTGACCGGACTGGGTAATCGCCGCCGCCTGCTGCAGGAGGCGGAGGGGGCCTTCGCGCGCCGTGAGCGAAGTGATGAGCCTCTCGGCCTGGTCCTGCTGGATCTGGATCATTTCAAACGCTTCAACGATACCTATGGCCACCCTCAGGGCGATGAGGTCCTGGTGCGGTTTGCCCGGCTGTTGCAGGAGAGTGTGCGTCGCATGGATGTGGTGGCTCGCATGGGCGGAGAGGAGTTCGCCATTCTGATGCCTCACAGCGACCTCGATGCGGCCCATCGCCTCGCCGATCGCCTGCTGGAAGCGGTAGGGAAGATGCCCCTGCCTGGAGCGGCGGCCACCGGTGAGCTTAGTGTGAGTATCGGCATCGCCGAGGCGGGCGAACAGGATGACTTCGACAGGCTCTATGCCCGCGCCGACCGTCGGCTCTATCGTGCCAAGGAACTCGGCCGCGACCGCGTGGAGTGGGCGACATAGCGAGTGAATCTTCGGGAGATGTGTAAATGACGGTTCCGTCTATCGACGAAGCCCCCTTCCAGCAGGTCATGGCGGCGCTCGATGCGCTGCATGCCCAGGACCCTCGCCACGTCACCGTGGAGGGCGAGAGCGTGCCTCGGGAGCTATGGCATGCCGGGCGCATGAGTGCCTGGTTGGAGCGGTTGCACGACCACCCCGAAGCACGCATGCGGCTGGCCGTGCGGGGTCAGCATCTGCAGCGCTGGGAGGTACCGCGCAGCGACTATCCCGAGGGCCGGGTGGGCTACCTGACCTGGCGTCGCGATCAGGGGCAGCGCGCCGGCGCGACCACCGCGGCGCTGATGCGCGAGGCGGGCTATGCAGAAGAGGATGCCGAGGCGGTGGCGCGGATGATTCGCAAGCAGGGGCTGGGGCGAGAGGCGGGTGCCCAGGCAGTGGAGGACTGTGCCTGCCTGGTCTTCCTGGAGAACTATTTCGCCGACTTCTCCAGGCAGATCGACCATGATCACCTGATCCGCATCGTCCAGAAGACCTGGAAGAAGATGTCGCCGCGGGCTCACGAACTGGCGCTTGAACTGCCGATGAGCGAGGAGGCGCGAGCCCTGGTGGAGGAGGCGCTGGCGGGCTGAGGCCCGCCGCGCGTGATTAGTCGAGCAGCGGGGCCATGCCGTCCAGGTAGGCCTCGCCGTTGCTGCGTACCCGTTCGCGATCGAAGGCCTCGGAGCCGAGGTGGACCTCTTCCAGGGTGCCTTCCAGCTGGTAGACCTCCTCGTGGATCCGCCCCAGGGCGTTTTCCATGGTGTAGGAGAGCTGGTGGATCCTGGCCAGGTCGGCGTCGCTGAGCTCGCCGTCCAGCAGCTCGGCAAGCTCCCGGTTGGCTTCGCTGGCGTTGGCCACGGCCTCGGCCATGGTGTCGGCCGGCTTGCCGCTGAAGTGCTGGGGCTGGTCGTCGTCGGCCAGGGCGGGGGTGGCCATCAGGCCGGCGAGCAGCAGGGGCAGCAGATGACGCGTCATTGGTAGTTCCTTCTTGCAGAGTAATGAGAATCGGTCGCGTATGCAAACTATGCGCTTTCACGGGCCTCGTCGCAAGGCCCCCTTCGCGACTCCGTTGATCCAGATCAGGCCGGCGTCAGGCGTATTTCGAGGCTATCTTCGCTCTCGCACGGCTTGCCGTGGCGCAGCGTCAGGCGTCGCTCGGTGAGATTCATGACCACGCCGAACAGCGTCTCCATGCGCTCCTCGGCGGGTTGATCGGGATTGAAGTGGCGGCAGATCGACAGCGGATGGTGCTGGTGGTCGGCGAGAACCTCGAACAGCTGGGTTTCATTCACCGGGGCGTCTTCCGCCAGGCTACCCAGCAGCGTATCCAGGCGCTCCAGGCGAGGGCGTGAGTCGGGGCGCGGGAAGTCCTCGATCTGGCAGGTCACGGCGGCGTCATAGAGATGGTTGGTGTGGGTGACCGCGCCGCCGCGGGGGGAGAGCACGCCGGGCTCGCCGGGGTGAACCTCGAGGCCCACCGCCCGGCCATCGGCACTCGCCACCAGGAAGTGCGCCGGAGAACAGACCCGGCTGTCGGTGGCCACCGCCCGGGCGGAGGCCAGGTCGGGGCTCTCGAGTATCCGGCGCAGCGCCACATGGATCGGCAGCCCCTCGCCGCAGGTGCGGGAACGGATGGCATTGAGGCAGACGCCGATGCCGTGGGCATTCATGCCGATCTTGGCCACCATGCCGGCCTCGCCGATGCTGACCAGCGGCGGGGCGTCGTCGCCCTCGATATGCAGCGCCACCACATTGTCGAGCTGGTCGGCGCGCCAGTCCCAGTTCTGGGCTAGCCACTGTGTTTCAGCGCGTTCGAGGGCGAAGGCGGAGCAGCCGCCGCTGGCCTGGGTGAGCGATATCTCGCTGCGGCAGTTGAGGGTCAGGATATCGGCAAGCTCGAGTCCGGCGCCCTCGGCGATGCCGGCCATCTCTTCGAGAATGGCGGGAAAGCGTTGCTCGATCATGCCGCCGAAGCGCTCGGCCTGGTGGCGCGCCTGGGGCCAGTCGAGGCCGACGAAGTCCCGGAACAGGCGGTCGTAGACCTCAATGCTGGCGTGGATCAGTGGCGCATGGGCACGACCGTGCCCCAGGCCGATAGCGCGGCGGCTGCCGCTGAGGTGAGTGATCTGCATGGTGACCTCCGCACGCGGATGTGTCGGGTCACTCTAGCATGGGGAGGCGGGCGGGGCCGGCAGGGTGCCGGCCCCGGATGGATCAGCTCTTGCGCGGGGCGTTGTAGATGCTCTCGTCGAGCTCGCCTTCGCTCTTGCCGACCAGGGTGGTGACCATCAGGTCGCCGGCCACGTTCACGCTGGTGCGGGCCATGTCGAGGATGCGGTCGATGCCGGCGATCACGGCGATCGCCTCCAGCGGCAGACCGATCTGGGCCATGACGATGGAGAGCATCACCAGGCCGGCACCGGGTACACCGGCGGTGCCGATGGAGGCCAGGGTGCCGGTGACGATGATCATCCCGTAGTCCATCAGGCTGAGGTCGACGCCGAGCAGCTGGGCGATAAATACCGCGACCACACCCTGATAGATGGCGGTACCGTCCATGTTGATGGTGGCACCGACCGGCAGCACGAAACCGGAGACACCCTCCGAGACGCCGAGGTTCTTCTGGGCGCAGCGGATGGAGACCGGCAGGGTGCCCGACGAGGAGGCGGAGGAGTAGGCCACGACCAGGGCGTCGAGGATGCCCTGCAGGTAGCGCAGCGGATTGAGCTTGCCGATCAGGGCGAGCATGCCGGAGTAGACCACCAGCACATGCAGGATACTGGCCAGGTAGGCGACTGCGATCACCTTGGCCAACGGTAGCAGCACCTCGAGGCCATAGCTGCCGGCCACATGGGCGATCAGGCCGAAGACGCCGAACGGGGCGAAGGCCATGACGATACCGGTGAGCTTGTACATCGCCTCGGCGAAGCTGTCGAAGACGCGTACCGCCGGTTCCCCTCTCTCGCCGATCAGGGTCAGCGAGATGCCCAGGCCGATCGCAAACACGATGATCTGCAGGATATTGCCGCTGGCCAGGGCGCTGACAGGGTTCTGAGGCACCAGGCCGACGATGATCTCCACCAGGCTGGGAGCCTCCTTGGCCTCGGCACCGGCCTCGAAGCTCAGCTCCAGGCCGACCCCCGGCTGGAAGATCCAGGAGGCCAGCAGGCCGATGCTGATGGCGAAGGCGGTGGTGATCAGATAGAGGGCGATGGTGCGGGCCCCGATGCGTCCCATCTTCTGCGGGTCGCGCATGGCGGTGATGCCGACCACCAGGGTCGAGAACACCAGCGGCACGATCAACATCTTGATGGCGCTGATGAAGATATCGCCGATGGGTTTGAAGACGCTGGCGCTTTCGCCCATCAGGGCGCCGACCAGCACACCGAGTACCAGGCCGGCCAGGATCTTCTGCCAGAGCGGCGTGCGCCGCCAGAAGTTGCCCCTGGGGCTATGCGAGGATCGGGTCATTGCATGACTCCTTGCCGGATAAATGCAGCTTTATGGTGAACTTGTTATGCAGGGCGGTGATTCTACAGAAAGAAGTTCTGTCGTTTCCGCTACAACGATGCTTTTCACGTCAACGTTAGGCTGCCTGCTGCAAGGCAGGCCGTGCCGGCGACGGTGTCGTCACGTCAGTCTGTGATGAACCGGAATTACAGGGTGACGAATCATATCGGTAAACTCCCACAGGTGGGGTTGCCTGGCTCAGTACCCGCAGGTGGGGTTGCCTGGCTCAGTATAGGTGCCACTTCGCCACCCTGAGGGGCCGAGCGTTGGCTGGGCAGACTTGAGTTTTTTCCTTTGCCCTTCCAGATTTAGGGGGTGTGGCATCCTTGCAAACCATCCTTGAAAACCAAGCGAGACGAACAATATGAATAAGAGCCCGGTACAGAAGAGTCTGGTAGCGATGGCGGTGGCGGCTTCCGCCCTGGCCATGGGGTCGGCCCAGGCCGAGGTGAAGGTTGGCTTCCTGGGCGGCTTCACCGGTCCGATCGAGACCCTCACTCCACCGGTCTATGATGCGGCGCAGCTGGCCATTCAGCATGTCAACGAGCAGGGCGGCGTGCTGGGCGGTGAGCAGATCAGCATGCCCAGCGGCGATACCACTTGCTCCGATGCCTCGGCGGCCTCCAACGCGGCCGACCGCCTGGTCAACAGCGAGCAGGTCACGGCCATCGTCGGTGCCCTGTGCACCGGTGCCACGATTGCCGCGGCCAACAACGCCGCCATTCCGGGTGGGGTGGTGATGGTCTCGCCGGCCTCCACGGCGCCGGCGGTGACCGAGCTGGACGACAACGACCTGGTATTCCGTACCGTGCCCTCCGATGCCTTCCAGGGTGAGGCGCTGGCCAAGATGCTGCTGGAGAAGGGCATCGATGAGGTCGCGGTCACCTACGTGAACAACGACTACGGGCGCGGCCTGGCCGATGCCTTCGTGGCCACCTATGAGGCCGAGGGCGGCACGGTGGCCGAGAACCTGGCCCACGAGGACAACCGCGCCGACTACCGCTCCGAGCTGGGTACGCTCTCGGCCACCGGGGTCCCGGATCTGGTAGTGCTGGCCTATGGCGATACCTCCGGCCAGACCGTGGTTCGCCAGGCCTACGAGAGCGGCATGTTCAACCGCTATATCGGCGCCGATGGCATGGTGATCTCGGGGCTGCTCGATGGCGTGGGTGAGGAGGTGTTGAACGACAGCTTTATCGCCACGCGGCCGGGCAACCCCGACAGCCCCGGCACCGAGCGCTTCGTCGAACTGGCCGAGGCGGGGGCTATCTCCCACGAGGCGGTATTCGCCGGCCAGGGCTACGACGCCGCCTTCCTGCTGGCGCTGGCCATCGAGCAGAACGGCAGCGCCGAGCGCGAGGGCCTCTCCGAGGCGCTGCGCAGCGTCTCCTCCGCCCCGGGCGAGGTGATCCTGCCCGGCGAGTGGGAGAAGGCCGTGGAGTTGATCGCCGCCGGTGAGGAGATCAACTACGAAGGCGCCTCGGGCAGCCATGAGTTCGACGAGAAGGGCGACGTGCCGGGCATCGTCGAGGAGATGGCGGTCGAGGACGGCAAGTTCGTCAGCAAGGGCTTCCTGGACAAGTAAGTCCGCTCTCGGTGTTGATATCCACACCCTGAAAGCATCGGCCCCGGCGGGAAACCGCCGGGGCCGATGTGTTTGTATTGCTTACAGCTTATGGCCATCAGCCATGATGCTTGACCTTCTCGGGCAGCAGTCCCTTGGGCGCGAAGCGCAGCACCAGGGAGATCAGCAGGCCGATCACGAACACGCGGGCCTGCAGGGCGCGGCTGTCGAGGTTGGTAGTGGCCTCCCAGCCGAAGCTGCTTTCGCCCAGGGTGACTGCCAGTTCGAGCACCGCCAGCGCCAGGGGCTCCGACATCACCCAGATGATATAGACCGCGAAGGCGCCGAAGATGGTGCCGAGGTTGTTGCCCGGACCGCCGAGGATCACCATCACCAGCACCAGGAAGGTGTGGTTGAGGGGCAGGTAGCCCTGAGGGTCGAAGAGACCGTTGAAACTGCCCAGCGCGGCGCCACCGACCCCCATCAGGATGCAGCCCAGCACGAAGATCTCCAGGCGGCGGTGGTTGATATCCTTGCCCATGGCCGCGGCGGAGATCTCGTTGTCGCGAATGGCGCGGATCATGCGTCCCCAGGGGGCGTGATAGGCGCGGGTGAGCAGATAGAAGATCGCCACGATCATCACCGCGGTCACCGAGAAGTAGAGTGCCCGTGCCAGGGTGAAGCCAACCTCGGCGGGGCCCGGCACCGGCCAGGGCAGCGGTGAGACGGTGGCGGTGCCACGGGTCAGCCAGTCGGCATTCTTGAGCACCGCCTTGATGATCTCGGCGATGCCCAGGGTGGCGATGGCCAGGTAGTCACTGCGTAGCCCCAGGCAGACCTTGCCGATGAAGTAGCCCACCACTCCGGCTACCACACCGCCGACGATCCAGCCCAGCCAGGGGGGCAGTCCCAGGCCGCCGATATAGTCGTACTGCGACTCGATCTGCTCGGTGACCACGCCGAGGCGGGCCGAGACCAGCATGTAAAAGAGGAGCGCCAGGACCACCGCCAGAGCGGTGCGCAGGCGCTTGGGGACGCCCAGGTGATGCAGGCGACTGGCGCCGACCACCACCAGCAGGCCTCCCAGGGCCATCAGGGCCACCATGCCCAGCTCGCCGGCGAGGGGGCTTGCCCAGAACTCGCCATTGACCGGCATGCTGAAGGCCATGGCGCAGTAGCCGCCGAGCGCCACGAAACCCATCACGCCGGCATTGAACTGGCCGGCGTAGCCCCACTGAATGGTCAGGCCCAGGGCCAGGATGGCGTAACAGGCGGCCTCCACCAGCATGCGGGTGCTGTAGGCGGCGCCCATGGTGGTAAACACCCCGAGGATGGCGGCCATCAGGATGGCGAAGAGTATCACCTCGCGCAGGGGGAAGCGCGACGGCGCGGCGACCAGATCCTCTCGTTGTGTTTGCTGTGTGCTCATCAGATCACCTTACCCTTGAAGATGCCGGTGGGGCGCCATACCAGGATGGCGACGAGGATGAAGAAGGGCACCACGATCTTGTACTCGGAGCCGACGAAGGCCAGGTTGCCGGCAGCTGAGAGCCACTCCGGCAGGCTGTCGCGGAAGGGCCGCAGCAGCACGCCCCAGTTGAAGACCGCCAGGGTCTCGGCGAATCCCACCAGGAAGCCGCCGGCGATGGCGCCGTAGGGGTGACCGACGCCGCCGACGATGGCCGCGGCGAAGATCGGCAGCAGCAGGAAGAAGCTGAGGTCAGGCTTGAAGGTGACGTCCAGTGATAGCAGGGTGCCGGCGATGGCCGCCAGCCCCCCGACGATCACCCAGGTCACCGCCACGATCAGGTTGGTGTTGATGCCCGAGGCGCGGGCCAGATCGGGGTTGTCGGACATCGCCCGCATCGCCTTGCCCAGCCGCGAGCGCGACAGGAACAGGTGCAGCCCCACCACGCAGATCACGGTCAGCACGAACAGGATGAGCTGCGGCTCGGTGACCACGATCGGCGCTCGGGCGCCCTCGAAGGGCAGGGCGAGGCGGAAGATCTCCTTGCGGTCGTCGACATAGAGGCTCTCGCCGCTGGTACCGGCGAAGACCCGGATCAGCCCCTGCAGCATCAGGGTCACCCCCAGCGAGGCGATGACCATGACGATGGGCTTCACGCCGTGGGCGCGCAGCGGCTTGTAGAACACCCGGTCGATGCTTACGGCCAGCAGAGCGGTCAGCAGCATGGCCAGCGGCAGCATCACCACGGCGGTGGGTAGCCCGACGGCGGCGCCGGCCTGGGGAAAGGCCATGGTCAGCAGCAGCACCATGAAGGCGCCGAAGGTCATCATGTCGGCATGGGCGAAGTGGGCGAAGCGCATGATGCTGAAGACCAGGGTCACCCCCACCGCGCCGATGGCGTAGATCGAGCCGGTCACGCTGCCGGCGACGATCACGTTGTTGATAAAGAAGACGAGTTCATTCACGAGGCTGATTCTCCTTGTCCTCCCGGGCCGCTCAGCCGCCCAGGAAGCTCCTGGCCACTTCCGGATCCGCCAGCAGGGCGGCGCCGGTATCGGTGAAGCGGTTCTGGCCGGCGGCCAGCACGAAGCCCTTGTCGGCGATGGCCAGGGCCTGCTTGGCGTTCTGTTCGACCATCAAAATGCCGACGCCGGCGGCATTGACCTGCTTCACCTGGGCGAAGATCTCGTTCATGTAAAGCGGCGAGAGGCCGGCGGTGGGCTCGTCGAGCAGCAGCACGCTGGGCTCGGCCATCAGTGCACGGCCCATGGCGACCATCTGCCGCTGGCCGCCGGAGAGTTCGCCGGCCGGCTGGTGTCGCTTGTCGTATAGGGGCGGGAAGAAGTCGTAGATCTGCTTGAGCATGCGCTTGACGTTGCCCGGCTTGAGGAAGGCCCCCATCTGCAGGTTCTCCTTCACCGTCAGGCTCGGAAATACATTGTGCTCCTGGGGCACGAAGCCCATGCCCTGCTGTACCAGGCGATGGGGCGGCAGGTTGTGGATGGGCTCGCCGCGCAGCAGGATCTCGCCCTGGGTGACGACAAGCTGGCCGAAGATGGCCTTGAGCATGGTGGACTTGCCGGCGCCGTTGGGGCCGACGATGACGCCGATCTCGTCGGCCTCGAGGGTCATGTTCACCCCGTTGAGGATGTTCATGCCGCCGTAGCCGCCATAGACGTCACGCGCTTCAAGTAGTGGCATCTTGGGACGCTCCAAAGTAGGCCTCGATGACCTCGGGGTTGTTCTGGATCTCCTCGATGGAGCCCTCGACCATCACGCTGCCCTGGGCGAGCACGATCACCGGGTCACAGAGCCGGGCGATCATGTCCATATCGTGCTCGATGACCAGGAAGGTGTAGCCCATCTCGCGGTTGAGCCGCTCGATGTTCTCGACCAGATCACCGAGCAGGGTGCGGTTGACTCCGGCGGCGATCTCGTCGAGCAGCACCACCCGGGCGTCGGTCATCATGGTGCGACCAAGCTCGATCAGCTTCTTCTGTCCTCCGGAGAGGTTGCCGGCCAGCTCGTTGCGCACGTGATGCAGGCCGATGAAGTCGATCACTTCCAGTGCGCGGCGGCGCACCTCGGCCTCCTGGGAGCGCACCAGGCCGGGCTTGAGCCAGGTGTTGAACAGGCTCTCGCCGGCCTGGGCCGGGGGCACCATCATCAGGTTCTCCAGCGCGGTCATCTGGGAGAACTCGTGGGCGATCTGGAAGGTGCGCAGGAGTCCCTTGTGGAACAGCTCGTTGGCGGGACGATTGGTGATCTCTTCGCCATTCAGAAGCACCTTGCCGCTGTCCAGCGGCAGGGCTCCGGCGATGATATTGAACAGGGTCGACTTGCCGGCGCCGTTGGGGCCGATCAGCCCGGTGATCGACCCCGCTGCTACCGAGAGCGAGCAGTCGTTGATCACCTTGAGGCCGCCGAAGGCCTTGTTGACGTGTTGCACGTCGATCATGGGTACCATGCGGTATATCTCGTGGTTGTTGACTCTGTTTGTTATCGACTTGTCGTATCTGCGTATTGTTACTATTGACTTTGTCCAGCTGCCGACTCTGCTGAGGGTGGCATGTCGTGTATCTGCCCCGCCGATGAACGGCGCAGGGATCAATGCACCTGGTCGTCCTCCATCAGGAAGATGCGGCTGGCGGCGACGACACCGACGATCACCACAGCGCCGATGGCCGGGATCAGGTAGCCCCCGACCTGGGGAATGGCGTGAAGGAAGACGAAGGCGACCGCCGCCGGAGCGATGAAGCGCACCAGGAAGCGCCAGGTACTGAACCAGAGACCGTTGGTGCCCATCTCCTTCACCACCTCGGACTGAGTCAGTGCCCAGCCGGCGAATAGGGCGATCAGCATGCCGCCCAGTGGCATGAAGATATTGCTGAGCAGTTCGAAGAGGTCGAAGGGGCGGTAGCCGAACAGGCCGTGAAACACGCTCTCCTCGGCCCAGAGGTTGAAGCTGATCACGGTGAGCAGACCCAGTGCCCAGGTGGTCAGCACCATGGCGAGCACCGCCTGGGGACGAGTGAGGTCGAAGCGCTCGACCAGGTAGGCGGCCACCGGCTCGATCAGCGAGATGGAGGAGCTGAGCGCGGCCCCCAGCACGAGAATGAAGAAGATGCCGCCGATCAGTGCACCGGCGGGCATCTCGGCGAAGGCCAGCGGCAGGGTGACGAACATCAGCCCGGGGCCCTGTCCGGCATCGAGCCCGGCGCCGAAGACCAGCGAGAAGATCGCCAGGCCGGCGACCACGGCCACGGCGGTATCGACGATGGCAACGATGATCGCGGTGCGGGTCAGCGAAACCTCGCCGGACATATAGGCGCCGTAGGCCATGATGGCGCCCATGCCGAGGCTCAGGGTGAAGAATGATTGGCCCATGGCCTCCAGCCAGCCCTCCAGGCTGAGGTCGGCGATGTTGAAGGTGAACAGGAAGTCGACCGCGGTGGGAAAGTCGCCGTGGGTCACGCCGTAGGCGAGCACCACCAGCAGGATCACGAATAGCGCCGGCATGATCACCCGCAAACCGCGTTCGATGCCCTGGTGGACCCCGAGGCCGACGATCAACCCCGAGGCGGCGATAAACAGGGTGTGATAGAGCGTGAGCAGCGCGGGGGAGGCGAGCAGGGCATCGAAGCCGGTGGCGATGCCCTCGATATCGGCCCCGATCAGGGAGCCGGTCAGCATCTGCCAGGTGTAGTGGATGGCCCAACCGGCGATCACCGAGTAGAAGCTGAGAATCAGGAAGGCCGAGATGCCGCCTAGCCAGCCGATGGCTTCCCAGCTCCGCGAGGTCTTGTGGGTGCGGGTAAGGAAACGCATGCCCATGATCGGGCTGCGTCGACTGTTGCGGCCCAGCATGGTCTCGGCGATCAGAATCGGAATGCCCACGGCGAAGATGCAGAGGGCGTAGACCAGGAAGAAGGCTCCGCCGCCGTTCTCGCCGGCCAGATAGGGGAAGCGCCACAGATTGCCGAGGCCGACCGCCGAGCCGATCGCTGCCAGCAGGAAGGTACCCTTGTGGGTCCAGACGTTATGGGTGCTCATCGTGGCTCCGAGACTGAGTCTGTTGGCCGGTGGCCGTGTGGCCACTGTGCGACAAAACCCGGTCGGTAACCAGTGTGCTCCGTTTACGTCTCGTTAACGTTCTGGAAGTTAAGGGTATCGACTAGTCATCCTGGTCTCTATCGTCGGGGTCACCCAGGGTCGGTTCCAGGGCGCGGCAGGCGTCGGGGAGGCGCACGGTGTCGCCCAGGGCAAGCTTGCCGTGGGACTTGAGGCGGCGGCCGTTGTCCACGGCGATGATCGCCGCCACATCGCCGATGCTGGTGCCATCCACGTAGGCCTCGACCTTCACTCGCACCACGGCGCCTTCGTGGCGCGCCGAGAGGATATCGCCGGGCCCCGGTTCGGAGTGGCCGCTGTTGTCCTGCTGGAAGTGGCGCATCACGCTGTCGGCGCCGGGGTCGTCCCACTCCACGTGCTTGTGCATGCTGGGTCTCCTGCTCGAGTGGCTGTCGGCGCGGCAAGTCGCGCCCGTCATGGATGACTCCAGCATAGAAGGTTGCAGCAGCCCAGGGAAAGGCACGGCCGACGAGCGGCCATGAAAAAGCCCGCTGGGTGGCGGGCTTGGCAGAGCGATACGGCAGCGCTTACTTCTTGGCGGCGCGCTTGCGCTCGTTCTCGGTCAGGTGCTTCTTGCGCAGACGAATATGGTTGGGGGTGATCTCAACCAGTTCGTCGTCATCGAGGAACTCGATGGCTTGTTCCAGAGAGAACCTTACCGGCGGGGTCAGCACGATGTTCTCGTCGTTGCCCGAGGCGCGCATGTTGTCGAGCTTCTTGCCCTTGGTGGGGTTGACCACCATGTCGTTGGCGCGGTTGTTGATGCCGATCAGCATGCCCTCGTACACCTCGGTGCCGTGGTCGATGATCAGCTTGCCACGCTCCTGCAGCGCATAGAGGGCGTAGGCCAGCGCCTTGCCCGGGACCATGGAGACCAGCACGCCGTTGCGACGCTCGATGGCAGCGTCGGGCTTGAGCGGGCCATAGTGGTCGAAGCGGCTGG
Organism: Halomonas icarae; assembly: GCF_009901955.1. GTDB lineage: Bacteria > Pseudomonadota > Gammaproteobacteria > Pseudomonadales > Halomonadaceae > Halomonas > Halomonas icarae. Next base: position 1,396,901 of record NZ_WUTS01000001.1, read on the forward strand.
TCAGGATGCCGGTGCCCGAGGTCAGGGTCATGAACTGGCCGCGGAAGCCGATCAGACCACGTGCCGGGATGATGAAGTCCAGGCGCACACGACCCTTGCCGTCGGGGTTCATGTTGCTGAGCTCACCCTTGCGATAGCCGAGCTCCTCCATGATGGCACCCTGGTGCTGCTCCTCGCAGTCGATGATCACTTCCTCGTACGGCTCCTGCATCTGGCCGTCTATCTCGCGAATGATCACCTCGGGGCGGCCTACGGCGAGCTCGAAGCCCTCGCGGCGCATGGTCTCGATCAGCACCGAGAGGTGCAGCTCGCCGCGACCGGATACCTTGAACTTCTCCGGGGTATCGCCCTGCTCGACACGCAGTGCCACGTTGTGGATCAGCTCCTGCTCGAGGCGATCCTTGATGTTGCGGCTGGTGACGAACTTGCCGTCCTTGCCGGCGAACGGCGAATCGTTGACCTGGAAGGTCATGGAGACGGTGGGCTCGTCCACCGAGAGCGGCGGCAGCGCCTCGGCGGCGGCCGGGTCACACAGGGTGTCGGAGATCGCCAGGTTGTCGATACCGGTGATGCAGACGATGTCGCCGGCGGTGGCCTCGTCGGTCTGCACGCGCTCCAGGCCCAGGTGGGTCATTACCTGGCCGATCTTGCCCTTGCGCGACTCGCCCTCCTTGGTGATGACGGTGACCTGCTGATTGGGCTTGACGGAGCCGCGGGTGATGCGGCCCAGGCCGATGACGCCAACATAGCTGTTGTAGTCCAGCGCCGAGACCTGCATCTGGAAGGGACCGTCGAGCTCCACCTTGGGCGGCTCGACGATATCAACGATGGCCTGGAACATGGGCGTCATGTCCTCGGCCAGCTGGTCGGGTTCGGGACCGGCGATGCCGTTGAGTGCCGAGCAGTAGATGATCGGGAAGTCGAGCTGCTCATCGGAGGCGCCGAGGTTGTCGAACAGGTCGAAGATCTGGTCGATCACCCAGTCGGGTCGGGCGCCGGGGCGGTCGATCTTGTTGACCACCACGATCGGCTTCAGCCCCTGGTCGAAGGCCTTCTGGGTCACGAAGCGGGTCTGGGGCATGGGACCATCGACCGCGTCGACCAGCAGCAGCACCGAGTCGACCATCGACATGACACGCTCGACCTCGCCGCCGAAGTCGGCGTGTCCGGGGGTGTCGACGATGTTGATGTGGTAGTCCTGGCCGGCCGGCGCTTGCCAGCGGATCGCGGTGTTCTTGGCCAGGATGGTGATGCCGCGCTCCCTCTCCTGGTCATTGGAGTCCATGACGCGCTCCTGGCCTTCGGCCTTGCGATCCAGGGTGCCGGACTGGCTAAGGAGCTTGTCGACCAGGGTGGTCTTGCCGTGGTCGACGTGAGCAATAATGGCGATATTGCGAAGATTGCTTACATCAGAATGACTTACGGTCGTGCTCATAAGGTGTGACTCGCTAAAATGTACGCACCTATGTACACGTTCTGGTAAGTACCCTAGGCGCGGGGCAGGGATGGGGGACGCGTATTGTACAGATTAGAGGTGCCCAGGAGTAGCAAGTTTGGCGATGGGATCTTGTGCGTCCTGCTAGTAGAGAAGATTTAGCCAGCCTGGTGGACCGGGGTGATGCACTCCAGGCGCGCCCCACAGTGGCGCAGGCGCTCCACCAGGTCGTCGAGGGCGTCATGGTCTAGCTGGGGGTCGCAGCCGCCGAGGCGTTCGTACCATTGACGAGACATGCAGATACCGACGACGGGAGCAGGCTTATGACGCTTCAGCAGCCGGGCGAGCAGCCCCGGCGGACTGCCAGACAGGGTCACGGCGTCAACCTCGCCGGCACCGATGCGTCGCACCAGCTGCAGCAGGGTGCGAGTCGAGCCGATACAGCCAAGGAGAGGAAACACCAGTACCGAACCACGGGTACCAGCGATGGTGGTATTGAGCCGTTCCCCCAAGGGAAGGACACAAAGCCGTACATGGCGTGCCTTGTAGCGGCGGGCGATACGGGTGACCCTGACGTCCTGGGTATCGTCGATCACGATCAGCTCGATGTCCCGGTCGACGATAAGAGGTGTTACCAATGACAGCTCTCTGGGCAGCCTGGCACCGGCATTGCGCGCATCGATGAGTAGAGTGCCGGATGGTAAGGCCATGATGAACTCCGAGGCCAGAAGAGAGGGCTCTGGGCGACGGCCTGGAGTCGCGGCCGGCGATCAAGATGTAATGAAGTGTAGCCCGGAGTTAATTAACGTATCAAATGCTATTGGTGCTGCCTGGTGGTGCGTACCTCCTTATCTGTGCTTCATTTTGGTGCATTGACCGTTGAGTTCTGCCGTCGGTGCGCGGCCTCGTTCCCGTTGGCACTGACTGGCCTCGGGAATAGCCCTATAGATTTCAATATATTGAAAAAAATAATGCGGCATTGCGCCGGGTTGGCACGCTGCCTGCAGTGTTATCATCACTAGCCAGTAGTATCGGGTCATCGTGGGCAGTGTGCCTGCGGCGTGCTACAACGAATCTTCGGGACTCCTGCATCCTGATGCCTGAATCCCACCATCATCGAGCCATGCTCAACCGGAGGACACCATGTCTACCAAGACGCTCGCCCTGATCGAAGAACATGACGTCAAGTGGGTCGACCTGCGCTTCACCGATACCATCGGCAAGGAGCAGCACGTCACCATTCCGGCGCGAGATGTCGATGAGGAGTTCTTCGAGAACGGCCAGATGTTCGATGGCTCCTCCATGTCTGGCTGGAAGGGGATCAATGAGTCCGACATGATTCTGCGGCCCGAGGATGGTACTGCCTTCCTGGACCCCTTCACCGAAGACGCCACCCTGGTGCTGCGCTGTGATGTCATCGAGCCGGCCACCATGCAGGGCTATGACCGCGACCCGCGCTCCATCGCCAAGCGCGCCGAGGCCTATCTGCAGTCCACTGGCATGGGCGACACCGCCTTCTTCGGTCCGGAGCCCGAGTTCTTTATCTTCGATGAGGTGCACTGGAAGGCCGATCCCGAAGGTGCCATGTACAGGATCACCTCCGAGGAGGGTGCCTGGGCTACCGATCGTCAGGTCGAGGGGGGCAACCTGGCCCACCGGCCGCGGGTCAAGGGTGGCTACTTCCCGGTGCCGCCGGTGGACAGCTTCCACGATATTCGCGGTGCCATGTGTAACACCCTGGAGGCGATCGGCCAGAGCGTCGAGGTGCACCACCACGAGGTGGCCAATGCCGGTCAGAACGAGATCGGGGTCAAGTTCAACACCCTGGTCAAGAAGGCCGACGAGGTCCAGGAGATGAAGTACGTGATCCACAACGTGGCTCACGCCTACGGCAAGACCGCGACCTTCATGCCCAAGCCGGTGGTGGGCGACAACGGCAGCGGCATGCATGTGCACCAGTCCTTCTGGAAGGAGGGGGTCAACCAGTTCGCGGGCGACGAGTACGCCGGTCTCTCCGAGATGGCGCTCTACTACATCGGCGGCATCATCAAGCACGCGCGTGCCCTGAACGCCTTTACCAACGCGTCCACCAACTCCTACAAGCGTCTGGTGCCGGGCTTCGAGGCGCCGGTCATGCTGGCCTACAGCGCCCGCAACCGTTCGGCCTCCATCCGTATCCCCTACACCGCCAGCCCCAAGGGCAAGCGTGTCGAGCTGCGTTTCCCCGACCCGACCGCCAACCCCTACCTGTGCTTCGCGGCGATGCTGATGGCCGGGATCGATGGCATCAAGAACAAGATCCACCCCGGCGATGCCATGGACAAGAACCTCTATGATCTGCCGCCGGAAGAGGGGAAGAAGGTGCCGACCGTGGCCCATAGCCTCGACCAGGCCCTGGAAGCGCTGGAAAATGACCGCGCCTTCCTGACCGAGGGCGGTGTGTTCACCGATGACATGATCGATGCCTATATCGAGCTCAAGAGGGAGGACGTGGATCGTCTGCGCATGGCGACTCATCCGATCGAGTTCGACATGTACTATAGCTGTTAACGACGGCTGTTAACGACGGCTGTTAGCTATGCAGTGCAGCCGTTGACCACGCATTGTAGCCATTGATAAGAGCCCGCGGGCTCTGATTCGACCTGCGCAAGCGGCGCGCCTTCGGGCGTGCCGCTTGCGTTATCACGGGTCCAATGCCGTGGTCTTAATACCGTGGGCTCAGTGGATCAGCATATGGCCCATGATGCCGAGGGCGAAGCCGAGCACCGCGCCGAGAGGAGGGCCCCAGTGGCGCTCGAGTCTGGCCTGGGGGGCCAGATCCTGGAACACCGAGTAGAGGATGCCGCCGGCGGCAAACAGCATGATGGCGGCGACGACCGAGGGGTAGTCGGCCAGCCACCAGAACCCACCGAGGCCGGCGAGTGGTCCCAGCCAGGCCATGGTGAAGAACATCCCGACCAGGCGGCGTGCTGAATAGGCGGTGCTCTGGCGAAGCTCATGATAGGCGTTGAAGCCTTCCGGCAGATTCTGCAGCGCCATCAGGCCGGCCAGCAGCATGCCCCCGCTGCTGCCGTAGGCGAATGCGGCCCCCAGTGCCAGCGCCTCGGGCACGAAGTCGGCGAGCATGGCGGCAAGCTGGCTGGCCGAGGAGCCGCTGCGCGCCAGCATCACATCCAGTGCCATGAAGGCAATGCCGCCAGCCAGAAACCAGGCGGCAGCGCTTCCCAGGGAGAGATCCGGCAGGCTATCGGGCACCAATACCAGGGCCACTGCCGAGAGCAGTGCCCCGCCACCGAAGGCGATGATGCCATGGCGCAGCTCGCTCTCGAGCCACGGGATATCGATACGCTCCTTCCAGGCCGCCCAGGCGCCGACCGGCATCGCCATGCCCGCCATCAACGTCAGCACCACCACCGCTTGCCAGTTGTCCACCATCGGTCTCCTTGGACTGTCGTTTGAATAAGCCATCCTAGGACGAAGCCTCGCCGCTCGGCCAGTTGCCGCTGGCGCTGGGGCATCGGGCCTGCTTATGATGTGACCTATATTACCGGTAGGCGGCGGGTTGCCGGCGATCGACTCTTTGGCAAGGCGGAGAACTCCATGGGCAAAACGGTCCTGACCCTTATGCTGGCACTGGGCGTAACACTGACGGCCTACGGCCAGACCATCTATCGCACCACGGATGCCCAGGGGAATGTAGTATTCACCGACGATCCCGATGTGGGCGGCGAACAGGTGGAGCTGGCCCCGGTGACGGTGGTCCCGGCGCGGGGGAGTGCAGACGCCGGCCAGGTCGCGCCGCGCCGCGATAGTGCGCCCGCGACGTCCCGTCCGGGGCAGCCCTTCATGCCCTATGACAGCTTCCGTATCATCTCCCCGACCCATGAGCAGGCCTTTCCGGTAGGCGTGGCGGGCAATGTCGCCGTGGATCTGGGGATCTCGCCCGACCTGCGCGAGGATCATCGCGTCAGGCTGCTGGTGGATGGCCAGATCAGCCAGTCGGCGATGCATACCTCGGCCTTCATGGTGCCCAACATGAACCCCGGTGAGCACGTGCTGCAGGCCGAGCTGCTGGATGCCCAAGGTGGGATTCGCCATCGCACCTCACCGGTGACGATCTATGTGCTGCGCGCCAACGTGAATCGCCAACCCAATGGCTGACGACCCTTTCGGGCGTCCCTGTCTCTTCCTGTCATGACACTGTCTCCCTCCTGATCAACGCCTGCCGATGAGAGGGGGGCGGTGTGTCCCGCTGTCACGATCCACGCAATCTCCATCCCCGCTGTCTCGCTTGTCGCCGGGGGCGGTGCAGGGCGCCACAAGATGCACTAATTTGGTGCATATATGGCACGTCTCGTCCCGTCATAAGCGCGGCCAGAGGGGCTCGCGCCTGGCCCGCTTCTTGCTTCATCTAGATGTCCCTCTTGCATAAGCCCCTCTTGCACAAGCTGACCCGGAACCGATATGGCCGCTGCGATGTACCAACGCCTGATGGAACACCTCTCCACTGCCGTGCTGCTGCTGGATGGCGAGCTCAGGGTGACATGGATGAATCCCGCCGCCGAGGCGCTGCTTTCTGTGAGCCTCAGCCGGGTTCGGGGGAGCACGCTCTGTTCGTCGATGGAGCAGGAGGATGGGATGGAGGCGGTGCTTACCAAGGCGCTGGACGCCTGCCACCCCTTCACTCGCCGTGAGGCGCGCCTGGTGCTGTTGGGAGGCGAGCCACTGACCGTGGACTTTACCGCCACTCCCCTCGCCGAGGACGAACTGCTGCTGGAGGTGGAGCCCCGCGATCGGCTGATTCGTATCTCCCGGGAAGAGGCGCTGATGACCCGCCAGGAAACCGTCAAGGTGTTGACTCGTGGGCTGGCCCACGAGGTCAAGAATCCGCTGGGGGGCATTCGTGGCGCGGCTCAGCTGCTGGAGCGCGATCTGGAGAACCCGGCGCATCATGAGTTCACGCGCATCATCATCGAGGAGGTGGATCGCCTGCGCGATCTGGTCGACTCCATGCTGGGGCCCAACCGGGTGGCCCGGCACGAGCCTCTCAACATCCACAAGGTGCTGGAGCGGGTCCGCACCCTGGTGCTTGCCGAGCATCCCGGGGTGCGCATCGAGCGTGACTACGACCCCAGTCTGCCGGATCTCTCCGCCGACGAGGCGCAGCTGATTCAGGCGGTACTCAATGTGGCGCGCAATGCCATGGAGGCGATGCACGAGGCGGCCACCCCCGAACCACGCCTGCGGTTGCGCACCCGGGCGCGTCGTCAGTTCACCCTGGGCGCCGAGCGGCATCGGCTGGTGTGCGAGGTGGCGATCATCGATAACGGACCGGGCATCGCCGAGGCGCTGCAGGAGACACTCTTCTATCCCATGGTGTCGGGACGTGCCGGGGGCAGCGGTCTGGGGCTCTCCATCGCCCAGGGCATCCTGCATCAGCACCAGGGGCTGATCGAGTGCGCCTCGGCGCCGGGCCATACCGAATTCCGACTGCTTATTCCTCTGGAGACGCGCCATGACTGACGTTGCACGCGTGACGGTTGTCGATGACGACCGTGCCATCCGCTGGGTGCTGGAGCGCGCCCTGGCTCAACCCGACCTCGAGGTGGAGTGTCATGAACGTGCCGACTCGGCGATCGAGCGCCTGCTGGCCGACCCTCCAGACGTGCTGATGACCGATATCCGCATGCCGGGTATCGATGGTCTCGACCTGATGGCCAGGGTACGCGAGACGCATCCAGAACTGCCGGTGATCGTGATGACCGCCCACTCAGACCTGGACAGTGCCGTGGCCTCCTATCAGGGCGGAGCCTTCGAGTATCTACCCAAGCCCTTCGATGTCGACGAGGCGTTGGCCTTGGTGCGCCGTGCGGTGGCCCATGCCCGCGAGCGCCGCAGGCCGATCAGTGTCCCGGAGGGGTTGGATGCCGAGATCATCGGCGAGGCGCCGGCCATGCAGGAGGTGTTCCGCGCCATCGGGCGGCTCTCCCACTCGCCCATCACGGTGCTGATCAATGGTGAGTCGGGCACCGGCAAGGAGCGCGTTGCCCGGGCACTGCATCAGCATAGTCCGCGCACGGACAAGCCCTTCGTCGCACTGAACATGGCGGCGATTCCCCACGACCTGATTGAGTCCGAGCTGTTCGGTCATGAGAAGGGAGCCTTTACCGGGGCGACCGCAAGCCGGCAGGGCCGTTTCGAGCAGGCCGACGGGGGCAGCCTGTTTCTCGACGAGATCGGCGATATGCCCGCCGAGGCTCAGACTCGGCTGCTGCGCGTGCTGGCCGACGGTGAGTTCTATCGGGTGGGCGGGCATACTCCGGTAAAAGTGGATGTGCGCATCATCGCCGCCACGCATCAGGATCTGGAGCGGCTGGTAGAGGAGGGGCACTTCCGCGAGGACCTGTTTCATCGGCTCAATGTGATTCGTGTGCATCTGCCGCGGCTGGCTGAGCGTCGCGAGGATATCCCGCAATTGACGCGCCACTTCCTGGCCGAGGCGGCCAGGGAGATGGCAACCGACGTCAAGGTGCTGACCCCCGAGGCGGAGCGCTATCTGGCGCGACTGCCCTGGCCCGGTAACGTGCGCCAGCTGGAGAATACCTGCCGCTGGCTGACGGTGATGGCGTCGGGGCGCGAAATTCTCTGCGAGGATCTGCCACCGGAGCTGCGCCAGACGAACGAGGAGAGGCTCAGTGCCGGCGACGACTGGCGTGATGCCTTTCGCGACTGGGCCGACCATGCCCTGGCCGCCGGCCATACGCACCTTCTGGAGGAAGCCGTCCCCGACTTCGAGCGTATCCTGATAGAGACCGCGCTCAAGCATACCGGTGGGCGAAAGGGAGAGGCCGCCGAACTGCTGGGCTGGGGCCGCAACACGCTCACCCGCAAGCTCAAGACGCTGCTGCCGGCGCTGGCCGAGGGGGAGTGAGCCGCGGAGCCGCGCGGCTATACGGCGTTAAAAATCGACTCGAAGTGCTCATTTACACTCCGTAACCTTCGTCTTTTCGCCGATTTTTGGCCTTGTCTGACCTTCGCTCGTCGACTCTTCAGGCAAAGCCTAGCGACAGGTGGATAGGGGTTTCCGTGTCAAGAGGTAATGACCTTGTCAATAGGTAATGGATGAAAGAAATGTAAGTTTATTGCCATGGGTATAGGACGAAAGGTGCATTGTTAAGGCCTGGCACTCTCATTAGCGTATATAAGATTGCATTGATTCAGCAGGTCTGCCATGTCCGCTCTTGCCCCGCCACCTCGGCACATTCACATTACCGAGGTGGGATTACGCGATGGTCTACAGAATGAGCCGGTGGTATTGAGCACCGAGCAGAAGCTGTCATTGGCTCGTGCTCTGGTGGATGCCGGCGTACACGAATTCGAGGTCAGCTCCTTCGTCAGTCCGCGGGCTGTGCCGGCGTTGGCCGATGCCGCCGAGGTGGTCGAGGCGCTGCGTGGTGTGGCTGGCCTCCATCTCTCGGCCCTGGTCCCCAATCTGCGTGGCGCCGAGCGTGCACTGGAAGCTGGCGTCGACTCGGTGGTGCTGTTCGTCTCCGCTTCCGAGCGTCATAACGCCAAGAACGTCAACCGCAGCGTGGCGGCCTCACTCGAGGGGTTCGAGCAGGTGGCACGCCTGCTCGACGGAAGCAACGTGGCTCTCAGAGGCGCCATCGCTACCGCCTTCGGTTGCCCTTTTACGGGTAATGTCCCGGTCGAGTCGGTGACCGAGATCGCACGACGCTTCGCCGACCTGGGCGCAACGCACCTGTCTCTCGGCGATACTACCGGCATGGCGACGCCGCCGTTGGTCACCGAGCGTGTTACGCGGTTGCGAGAAGCGGCCCCGAACCTTCCGCTGACACTGCACTTTCACAATACTCGTGGCATCGGCCTGGCCAATGTCATGCAGGGGCTGGCACTCGGCGTGGACCGCTACGAGAGCTCCATCGGTGGCCTCGGCGGCTGTCCCTTTGCGCCGGGGGCCTCGGGCAATATCGCCACCGAGGACCTGGCCTATCTGCTCGAGGAGATGGGCCTGGAGACCGGCCTCGACCTGGAGGGGCTGATCGCCGCGGCGGGCCGTGCCAGCGAGCTGATGGGGCGGCGCCTGCCGGCCCAGGTCTCGCAAGCCGGCCCGCGCCTGGCTCTGAGCGATTGCAGTGCCGTACCTACCGCACAGGGATAATGGCGAAAATGATTCCTACCTCCTCTCGTTCAACCGGCTCGCTTGCGGGCGTCCGCGTGATCGATCTGACCCGAGTGATCTCGGGGCCGTTCTGTACCCAGATCCTCGGCGATCACGGCGCCGACGTGATCAAGATCGAGCCGCCCGGCAAGGGCGACGTGGTGCGTCAGCAGGGCAATATGGTCAATGGCGAAAGCTGGTATTTCGCCCAGTTCAATCGCAACAAGCGCTCGCTTACACTCGATCTGCGCAGCGACGAAGGCAAGCAGATCCTGCATAGGCTGCTCGAGGATGCCGACGTGCTGGTGGAGAACTTCCGCCCCGGAGTGCTGAGCAAGATGGGGCTCGACGACGACACCCTGCGCCAGCGTTATCCTCGGCTCGTGGTGGGTCGCATCAACGGTTTCGGCTCCAGCGGGCCCTATCGTGACCGCCCGGCCTACGACTTCATCGCCCAGGCCATGAGTGGCTTCATGGGCGTCAATGGCACCGCCACCGGCGAGCCGATGCGTGCGGCGCCGCCGATCAGCGATATGGTGGCCAGTCAGAACCTCGCCTTCGGGATCTGTGCGGCCCTGGTGCGTCGCGCTACCACTGGGCAGGGCGATATCGTCGAGACGGCCCTGACCAACGGTCTGATCGCCATGATGGGCTATCTGGCGGCGGAGTACTTCGCCACCGACCGCGTGCCGGCCCGAACCGGCAACGATCACCCCATGCTCTATCCCTACGGACTATTTACCGCCCGTGATGGCGAGGTGGCGATTGCGCCCAGCAACGACACCATGGTCGAGCGTTTCCTCGGCGCACTGGACATGCTGTATCTGCTCGATGACGAGCGCTTCGCCGACAATCGTCAAAGGATGGCTCATCGCGAGCCGCTCCGCGAGATTCTCAATGCGGTCATCAAGACCCGGAGTGTCGACGAGTGGATCGAGCACTTCAATCGTGCGGGGGTTCCCTGTGGACGGGTGCATGACCTGCGCGAGACCTTTGATGACCCTCAGGTGCAGGCTCAGGAGATGCGCCTGGAGCTGACCCAGGCCTCTGGCCGGGTGCCCGTTACCGGCTTCCCGGTCAAGTTGCGTGAAGCGCCTGCGAGCCTCTACCACCCGGTGCCGCGGCTTGGCGAGCATACCGACGAGCTGCTGGCCGAGCTGGGTATCGAGGATGATGAACGAGCGACGCTTCGTGAGCGTCGCGTGATCTAACTCAGCGCTGTACTCAGCCGCCGTGCCGGCGGGAGAACCGCAGGCAGGCCAATTGCGCCTGCCATAACAACAAGCAGGAGGAGCACACCAATGCGTACCGTCAAGAAGGGGGGCCTCGGCCTCGTCGCCGCCTCCCTGGTAGGGGCCGGGCTCGCCATCAGCGCGCCGGCCCAGGCGTTGCCGATCAGCGAATGCATCGCCCCGGCCGATCCGGGTGGTGGCTGGGACTTTACCTGCCGTTCGGTCGGCAAGCTGCTGCTGGAGCTGGACCTGGTGGAAAGCCCGGTGCAGGTCACCAACATGCCGGGTGGCGTGGGGGCGGTGGCCTTCGCCAGGGTAGCGAGCAGCCGTGCCGATGATAGTGACCTGGTCGTCGCCACCAGTACGGTCGGGGTGACGCAGATCGCCCAGGGCAAGTACCCCGGCGGTGCCGATACCATGCGCTGGCTGGCCATGCTGGGCACCGATGTAGGCGTCATTCTGGTTGACGATGAGAGCGAGTTCGAGAGTCTAGAGCAGCTGGTAACCACCATGGTCGAAGATCCGAGCGCCCTTGCGGTGGGCGGTTCCAGTGGCGCGGGCGGCTGGGATCATATCCGTGCCCTGATGCTGGCCAAGGAAGCGGGCATGCCCAATGAACAGATTGGCAACCTGCGCTGGGTGCAGTTCGACGGCGGCGGTCCCGCGGTGACCCAGATGATGGGTGGCCACGTCGACGTGGTGTCTACCGACCTGGGTGAGATTGCCGGCTTCATCGAGTCAGGCGATGTACGCGTGTTGGCGGTGCTTTCTGATGAGCCGCTGCCCGCCCCCTTCGATGATCTGCCGACCGCCGTTTCCCAGGGTTATGACGTGACCGGCTATAACTGGCGTGGTTTCTATACCGGTGGCGAGGTCTCCGATGAGGACTATGCCGGCATGGTCGCTGACCTTAAGTCTCTCTACGACAGCGAAGAGTGGAAGACGGTCGCCGAGCAGAATGGTCTGGTGCCGCTGTGGCGTGGCGGCGATGAGTTCAACGGCTTCGTGCTGGAGACCATCGATCAGGTCGAGTCCATTTCTCGAGAGATTGGAGTCATCGAGTGAGAGAAGGGGTAGGAGCGCTGGGTGACCGCATTGCCGGTGGGTTGCTGCTGGTGGTGGCTGCCGTCGCCTGGTGGCTGTCGCATGATTTCACCAGCGGCTTCGGGCAGGCGATAGGACCGGGCGCCTTCCCGCGCCTGGTCAGTGTGCCCCTGGGACTGCTGTCGCTCTACCTGATCATCCACCCGGGAGTGAACCAGCGCTGGCCTGAAAGGTCAGCGCTGTTCCGCCAGCTTGGTCTACTGGTGCTGCTGATGATCTACGCGGGGCTGATTCAGCCGCTGGGCTTTCTGCCTACCGCTCTGCTGACCGTGACCCTGATGATTCGTCTGTTCGGCGCAACATGGCGCCAGGCCCTACCGTTTGGGGGGCTGCTGACCGTGGGTCTCTATCTTCTCTTTGAATTCGCCCTCGGCATGCCGCTTCCCGACATGCCTGGCCTGAACTGGTAAACGCGTTCATGGAACTTCTCGCCTTTCTTGGTCAGGGCTTCGTCGTGGCGCTAGAGCCCCAGCACCTGTTCCTGGCGCTGGTGGGGTGCGCCCTGGGTACCCTGATCGGAGCGCTGCCTGGCCTCGGACCGGTCAACGGGGTGGCGCTGATGATCCCGCTGACCTTCAACTTCAGCCTCTCGGCCACCGCCGCGCTGATCCTGCTGGTCAGCATCTACTACGGCTGCATGTATGGCGGCCGCATCAGCTCCATCCTGCTCAATATTCCCGGCGACGAGCCGGCGATGATGACCACCCTGGATGGCTTTCCCATGGCACAGCAGGGCCGTGGCGGCGAGGCACTGGGGCTGACCGGTGTCGCCTCCTTCGTCGGCGCCCTGGTGTCGACGATCGGACTGGTGCTGTTTGCCCCGATGCTGGTGGACTTCGCCATTCGCTTCGGCCCGGCCGAGTATTTCGCGCTGTTTGTGCTGGCCTTCGCCACCATCGGTGGAGTGACCGGGGGGCATCTGGCCAAGAGCTTCCTGGCGGCCTGTCTGGGACTGCTGTTGGGCACCGTGGGGATCGATGCGGTCAGCAGTGTGCCCCGCTACACCTTCGGCTGGTATGAACTCTACGACGGCATCGACTTCATCGTGGCGTTGGTGGGGTTGTTCGCCATCTCCGAGTGCCTGGTATTCCTGGAAGACAGCCATCAGGGACGCAAGCCCGCCATGACCCTGGGCTCGGCCCTGCCGGGCGTGCGCACCGCCTGGCATTGTCGTGGCAGCATCGGGCGTAGCTCCGTGCTGGGCTTTATCGCCGGCGTGCTCCCCGGGGCGGGGGCGGCGCTGGGCAGCTTCCTCTCCTACACCCTGGAGCGTCGCTGGCAGGGCGCGCGTGGTGACTTCGGCAACGGTGACCCTCACGGGGTGGCGGCACCTGAGGCGGGCAACAACGCCGCCGCCGGTGGTGCGTTGATTCCCATGCTGTCGCTGGGCATTCCCGGCAGTGGTACCACGGCCATCCTGTTGGCGCTGCTGCTGTCGATGAACATCACGCCGGGGCCGCTGCTGTTCGAGAACCAGCCCGAGCTGGTGTGGGGGCTGGTCGCGGCGCTGTTCATTGGCAACCTGATGCTGCTGGCGCTCAATATCCCGCTGGTGGGACTCTTCGCCCGCGTGCTGCGCGCGCCGGGCTGGTTCCTGATGCCCATGGTGGTCATGGTCGCCTTCGTCGGCGTCTACTCGCTTGGCAACAGCGCCTTCGACCTCTACATGATGCTGGCCTTCGGCGTGCTGGGTTATGTGCTGCGCAAGCTGGAGATCCCCACGGTGCCGGTGGTGCTGGGGCTGCTGCTGGGCGGCCAGATGGAGTACAACCTGCGCCGCGCCATGTCGATCTCCGGCGGCGACTGGAGCATTATCTGGAACAGCGGTATCTCGGTGGGGATATACCTCTTCGCCATTGCGCTGCTGCTGGGCGGGCTGCTGTTCCACTGGTTGATGAAGCGACGGATATAGAGCACGGCTTCTTTCCTTCGAGTCGCTCTGTCACCGAGGATTTAACGACTCCAACGACTCCAATGAAATAGGGGCGCCGGCATGCCGGCGCCCCTTGTCGTGTCGGGCATCGCTCAGCGGGTGAGCGACGCTCGGTCAGCCGCGTGCGAGCGGCCGAGTGCGTGCCTCGAGCCAGGCCAGGGCGTCGCCCTCGAGGTGAGGGGCGAGCCGTTCGTACACCTCGGCATGGTAGGCGTCGAGCCAGGCGGCCTCGGCGGCGTCGAGCAGCGCGACGTCGAGACAACGGGTATCGATCGGACACAGGGTCAGCGTCTCGAAGCGCAGGAAGTCACCGAAGTCGCTCGCCTCCGCCGGCCGGTTGGCGACCAGGTTCTCGATGCGCACCCCCCACTGCCCCGGGCGATACACCCCGGGCTCGATGGAGGTGATCATTCCCTCACGCATGGCGGTGTGAGGTGCGACCGGCGCGCCGATGCTGATCACCTGGGGCCCCTCATGGACGTTGAGGAAGTAGCCCACGCCGTGGCCGGTGCCGTGGCCGTAGTCGCGGCCGGTGGCCCACAATGGTGCCCGGGCGATGGCGTCCAGACGGGGCGCGGCGATGCCCTGCGGGAACCGGGCCCGGGAGAGGGCGATGGTGCCCTTGAGCACCAGGCTGCAGTCCTCGCGCTGGGCCGCCGAGACCTCGCCTACCGGCACCATGCGAGTGATGTCGGTGGTGCCGCCGTGGTACTGGCCGCCGGAGTCGATCAGCAGCAGGCCGTCGCCCTCGATCACCGCGTGGGCCTCGGGGGTGGCCCGGTAGTGGGGCAGGGCGCCGTTGGCGTTGAAGGCGGCAATGGTGTTGAAGCTCTCGCTGACGAAGTGCGGGTCCCGGGCGCGCTCCTCGCGCAGCCGCGTCTCCACATCCAGCTCGGTGACCCGCTCGCCGCGCGCAAGCGCCTGCTCCAGCCAGGCGAAGAAGCGGCACAGGGCGGCCCCGTCGGCCTCCATGGTGCGACGCACATGGGCGAGTTCCTGGTCGGTCTTGCACCCCTTGTCCAGGGTGCTGGGCTGGAAGGCCTCGGCCACCGCCATCTCGGCGGGCAGCGCCTGGCGGGTGCCCAGGGTCAGCCTGGCCGGGTCGAGCAGCACGCATGACTCGGCGGGCAGGGCGGCGAGATGCGCGCGCCAGTCGTCGTAGGGGGCGATGTCGATGCCGTCGGCGGCCAGCGCCGCCTCGAGCTCAGCCTCGACGGTGCCGGGGGCGACGAACAGGGTGGCAGTGTCGCGGCCGACCAGCAGATGGGCGAGGAACACCGGGTTGTAGGCGACGTCGTCGCCGCGCAGCTGGGTCAGCCAGGCGATGTCGTCCAGAGTCGAGATCGGGTGCCAGTCGGCACCCTGCTCGGCCATGGCCGCGCGCACCCGAGCCAGGCGCTCGGGGCGAGTCTCGTCCCGGAAGGCGGCGGGCTGGGCGTAGAGCGGCTGGGCGGGCAGCGCCGGACGGTCCGGCCAGATGGCGTCGAGCAGGTCCAGGTCGCCGCGCCGGGCGATGCCGACCGAGCCGAGAATCTCCTCCATCTGCGTGGCGTGGGCCAGGGCGACGACCTGGGCGTCGTAGCCGACGGTGGCGCCGGCCGGGAGGCGTTCGGCCAGCCACTCCATGGGCGCCGTGGCCTGGCCCTGGACGAGCTTCATCATGGCAATGCCGGAGCCTGCCAGTTGAGCCTCGGCCTGCACGAAGTAACGGCTGTCGACCCACACGCCGGCGGCGTCCTGGGTCACCACCAGGGTGCCCACCGAGCCGTCGAAGCCGGAGAGCCAGGCGCGCCCGGCCCAGTGCTCGGGAAGGTACTCGGAGTTGTGGGGATCGGAGGAGGGCAGCCACCAGGCGTCGATGGCGTGCTCGCGCATGACGGTGCGCAGGGCGGCGAGTCGGTCCGCGGGCGTCGAGAGGACTTGGCTCATGTCAGGCTCCAGAGGTCGTTGAGGAGGAGGATGTGGCGGTGGTGTGCTGGCCGCCCTTGAGCATGCGGCCGATCAGCGGTGTCAGCAG
Source organism: Halomonas icarae (assembly GCF_009901955.1). Lineage (GTDB taxonomy): Bacteria > Pseudomonadota > Gammaproteobacteria > Pseudomonadales > Halomonadaceae > Halomonas > Halomonas icarae. The sequence goes on from NZ_WUTS01000001.1 coordinate 1,412,804, forward strand.
CGCCAGAACCAGGGCACAGAGTACCAGTGCCACGGCCGAGCGGCCGAACAGTGCCGGCAGCTCGGTGAGCTTGTCGGCGCTGACGTTGCCGCCGATCAGGCCGGCCACCAGGTTGCCCAGCGCCAGGGAGGTGAACCACAGGCCCATCAGCTGGCCGCGGATGCGCTGGGGCGCCAGGGTGCTCATGGTGGAGAGGCCCACCGGGCTCAGGCACATCTCGCCGAGGGTCAGCAGCAGCAGACTGGCGGTGATCCACAGCGGCGAGACCAGGCCGTCGCCGACCAGCACCTGGCGGGCGGCGAGCATCATCAGGCCGAAACCCGCGGCGGCGAACAGCAGTCCCATCACGAACTTGGTGGCGCTGCCCGGCTCCAGTCCTCGGCGGCCCAGGGCCGGCCACAGCCAGCCGAACAGCGGGCCGAGCAGAATGATGAAGACGGCATTGAGCGACTGAAACCACACCGTGGGGATCTCCCAGCCGAACAGGGCGCGGTCGGTGTAGTCGTTGGCGAAGAGGTTATAGGAAGTGGGCTGTTGTTCGAAGGAGGCCCAGAAGAAGGCCGAGGCGACGATCAGCAGGAAGGCCACCACCACCCGGGCGCGCTCCCGGGCGTCGAGACCGGCGAAGGCCATCAGATAGACGAAGAAGCCCAGGGCGCAGACGATGATCACGCTGGTCATGGCCTCGGCGATCGCCACCGGGTCGAGCCGAATCACGCCGACGGCTGCAAGCGCCACCAGGGCGGCGCCGAGGATCGACAGCCCCGAGACCGCCAGGCCCACGCCGCGGCGCTTGACCGCCGGGGCGTCCCAGCTGGCCTCTCGACCGCGCTCGGCGTCGGCACGGCGCATGGCGGGGATCGCCCATAGGCGGAAGATCAGCAGAGCCGCCAGCATGCCCAGGCCGCCGATGCCGAAGCCCCAGTGCCAGCCGCCGCTCTCGATCAGCAGGCCGGTCATCAGCGGGGCCAGCAGGGCGCCCAGGTTGATGCCCATGTAGAAGATCGCAAAGCCGCCGTCACGGCGCGCATCCTCTTCCTCGTAGAGGCTGCCGACCATCACGGTGATGCAGGTCTTGAACAGCCCCGAGCCGAGCACGATCAGCAGCAGGCCGACGAAGAAGGCGCTGGCACCCCATAGCGCCGAGAGGGCGATGGCCAGGTGGCCCAGGGCGATCAGAATCGAGCCGTACCAGACGGCGCGTCGCTGGCCTAGCCAGTTGTCGGCCAGCCAGCCGCCGGGCAGGGCCGAGAGGTAGATGGCGCCGGCGTAGATGCCGACGATGGCCGCGGCATCCTCGCGGCTGAAGCCGAGGCCACCCTCGGCGAGACCGGCGGCCATGAACAGCACCAGCAGGGGGCGGATGCCGTAGTAGGAGAAGCGCTCCCACATCTCGGTGAAGAACAGCGACCCTAGCGGTCGGGGGTGGCCGAAGAAGCCGCGATCCCCTCGGGATGGCGCGGCGGGAGCATCGGAAGTCGAGGACATGAAGCGTCTGCCTTGTCAGTTGTTTGTGGCGTCGGGGCCGCGTCGAGCGGGATGCTGCCAGGCGAGCCTGCGGTCTGATTCCATTCTTGCCTGGTGTTCTTGCTGAATGACGCGGTCTGGGCAGACGATTCTATGGAAATTCGTTAGTAGGCGAAACGATATTGGTCGGGCGTGGTGCATCGCGATGGCCAGGTTGCATCCGCCGGTGCCAGAATGGGGCTTCCAAGGAGAGATTACCCATGACGCAGATGAGCTGGGAGCGGTTGCTCGACCCGGGACGGCTGCATGACCGACGCGGCGCGCGCCCCGGAAACGGCCGCGGTGAGATCGGCCGCAGCCCCTTCCACAAGGATCACGACCGGATCGTCTTCGCCGGCTCCTTCCGGCGCCTGGGGCGCAAGACCCAGGTCCACCCGTTGACCGACAATGACCATATCCATACACGACTGACCCACTCGCTGGAGGTTGGCTGTGTGGGGCGCTCGCTGGGCATGATCGTCGGCGAGGGGCTGAGCGGCCGGCTGCCGGCATGGATCACACCCGCCGACCTGGGAGTGATCGTTCAGGCCGCCTGCCTCGGTCACGATATCGGTAACCCGCCCTTCGGCCATGCCGGCGAGTACGCCATCCGCGACTGGTTCAAGCGCGCCGAGGCCGATGGCAAGGGATTGCTCGAGGGGCTGTCACCCCTGGAGCGCGAGGACCTGTTGACCTACGAGGGCAATGCCCAGGGCTTCCGGGTGGTCACCCAGATCGAGTACAACCAGTTCCGTGGCGGCATGCGCCTGACCACGGCGACCCTGGGAACCCTGCTCAAGTACCCCTGGACGGTGGAGCATGGTGGGACGGAGGGCAAGTTCGGCTGCTACCAGAGCGAGCGCGAGCTGCTGGTCGAGGTGGTCGAGCGGCTGGGGCTGCTGCCCAGGGGAGAGGGGCGCTGGTGCCGCCACCCCCTGGCCTGGCTGGTGGAGGCCGCCGACGATATCTGCTATGCCCTGCTCGACCTGGAGGATGGTCTGGAGATGGACATCCTTCGCTATGACGAAGTCGCCGAGATCCTGATCCAGATCGCCGGTGGGGCCCCGAGAGACTACACCGCCATGCAGCGCCAGGGGGTCTCCCAGCGTCGGCGCATCGCGGCCCTGCGCGGGGCGGCCATGGAGCGCGCGGTCAACGACGTGGGGGCGGTGTTTGTGCAGCATGAGGCGGAACTGCTGGGGGGGCGACTGCAGGCAGATCTGCTGGAGTTGTGTCATCCCGATCTGGACTGGGGGGTGAAGGCGGCCAAGCAGCTGGCCCGGGAGCGTATCTTCCAGAACGAGCGCAAGGCCAAGCTCGAGATCGGCGCCTACACCACCCTGGGTATCCTGCTCGAGGCCTTTATCGGTGCGGCCCATGAGCTTCACTACACCGGCAGGTCGACCTTCAAGCACCAGCGGGTGCTGGCGCTGATCGGCGAGAATACGCCACGCTCCTCATGGAGCCTCTACGACAGCTATCGACGCATGCTCGACTTTATCGGCGGCATGACCGATCACTACGCCGTGGACCTGGCGCAGGAGATGGGGGGACGACTGCGTGGGGATTGAGCTTATGGCAGATGCAGCGCGCCCTTCACTGTCTAGGTGAGGTGTCCACTGCGGTTGAGCAAGATCAGTCTCGAGGCGTATCTGTCGCAGAAAAGGAGAAGCCAAGGCTTCTCCTTCTCTCGGGTCGGGGCATGATCAGTGCTCGGTAAAATTGAACTCCTTCCGAGAGATCATGTTGTCACCGTTCTTGTCCATGAAAATAAAAAGTCTGGGCAGGTTTCCCGCCCTGGCTTCTACTCTTGAGATCTGGCCATCACCATTCAGGTCGTTATTGTTGAAGCTTTTTTGCCCGGTATTGGTTGAGGCGATGACCAGTGACTCGTTCGATATGGCAGATCCTTGCTCGGCAAAGGCGAAACCCGAGACGAGGACGGCTGCGAAGAACAGCACAGTTGTCTGAATCTTCATGACATTCACCATTTACAGGATCATGCAAGTATTGGACTGCCTGGCCAAGCATTGGTTGTGTGCCACAGAAGGAATGAATTGCGATAAGCAGTGCGTTTTTCCTGATTTCAAGCAATACAAGCGATTCAAGCAATACAACCAATACAAGCAATAAGCGAAGCGCTTGTGCGGGGCAGAAAGCCTGGTGATTTTCCTAGAAATAGCTGTGCCGGTGCGTGGTTGTCGAGGCTAGTCGTTGGATCTCGTCTCTGCTGAGACGATGAGTAGTGGTACACCAGCCGGTGGCCGCCACGACGTGTGATCAGAATTATCCTGAGCTCATCGATGGTGCCGTGACGCCATACAGAGGCAAGCAGGTTCAATGAACGTTGGCCAGGCTACTCGCCTGGTGCCTGACTCGCCCCGGCATGCTCTAGCAGGGTGGCGATGACCGCGTCGTGGGTGGCGGCGTCGAAGTCGCCGGGACACAGTTCGGCCAGGCGACTGGCCAGCTGGTCGCCGCTGACCACCAGCAGGTCGTCGGGTCCCTGGCTGGCATCCACCTGCCAGCCGGGAAGGGTCAATACGCCCATCACCGGTACCCTGCGGCCGGTGCGTGAGCTCAGCCACTCGGCCATCCAGCGCGCCAGCTCGCGAGTCCTGCTCAGCGGTGTGCGCTCGCTCCAGCCCGGGAAGCGCAGCCGCGAGGGTTCTACCACGAGCCGGTATTGCTCTTCTCCGGAGGGGGTAAAGGGGCGGGAGCGGGCTCGGGTCTCCACCACGAAGACGCCACAGGGCGTGACCACCACGTGATCGATGCGTGTATCGGCCGCCGGCACATCGTGGAAGACGTAGAAGGGGTGGGCCTCCGGGCGCACCAGCCGCTCCAGCTCCTGGCCGACTGCCAGTTCGCAGGCCAGTCCCAGCTTGAGGCGGCGGATGCGCTGAAAGTCCCGCATCAGTCGAAAGCTGAAGGTCAGCACCAGCAGGGTGCTCAGCGCGCCGTAGAAGGCCCACTCCACCCAGATCTGTTCTGTGGCAAGGAGCATGCGGCCCATGCCGTAGACCAGCGGGGCAAGCGTGATGATGGGGCCCAGGGCGCCACTCAGGTAGAGCCCGGCGAAGGCGTCGTCGAGACGGTCGCGCAGCTGCTGGCCGGGTTCACGCAGCGGTTGCGCATCGAAGGGCGAGTGCACTCGTGCATCATGAAGATTACGAAGCGCCACGACGATTCCCCCCATGGCGGCGAGCGGAAACAGAAAGATCAGGGGTAGCAGGTATTCCAGCCAGGCCATCGGGATTCCTTGCTAGGGGGAAGCGGCGAGAGGCCCATTCTAGACAACCTGCCCCGTGCGGGGCCATGCTCTGTTTGGCGCAGACAGCGAGGCATCAGGATGACGGCAGCACAGGTGAAACCCGAGACCAGCGAGGCAGAGCTGGCGGCACTCGTCGAGTTTGTCGAGCGCCATCCACGGCTGGCGGTGCTCGGTGGGGCCGGCATCAGCACCGCCAGCGGCATTCCCGATTATCGCGATGCCGCCGGCGAGTGGAAGCGTTCGCCGCCCATGGAACATCGCCAGTTCATGGGCAGTCATGCCGCCCGACAGCGTTACTGGGCCCGCGCCCTGGTGGGCTTTCGCACCCTGGACGAGGCACGGCCCAATGCGGCTCACCAGGCCCTGGCGCGACTCGAGAGCCTGGGACATGTTCGCGGGATGATCACCCAGAACGTGGATGGCCTGCATCAGTGCGCCGGCTCGCGACGGGTGATCGATCTGCATGGTCGCGCCGACCGGGTGCGCTGCATGGGATGCGGCTCCAGCCGCATGCGTCATGCCCTGCACGCGGAACTCGAGAGCCTCAATCCGCACTGGGCGACCCTCGGCGCGGCCGCGGCGCCGGACGGGGATGCCGATCTGGAAGCGGACTTCTCCACCTTCCGGGTGCCCGACTGTTCGCGCTGCGGCGACGGTATCTGGAAGCCCGATGTGGTGTTCTTCGGTGACAGCGTGCCGCGTGGTGTGGTCGAGCGCGCCTTTGCCCTGATCGAGGAGTGCGATGCCCTGCTGGTGGTGGGCTCCTCGCTGATGGTCTATTCGGGCTTTCGCTTCGCGCGGGCCGCGGCACAGCAGAGTAAGCCCATCGCCTGCCTCAACCTGGGGCGTACCCGCGCCGACGACCTCTATACTCTGAAGGTGGCGGCCCCGGTAGATGCCTCGCTCGGGGCGTTGGTCGGGCGGCTGGAAGGCCGGCTTGTCGAGGGGAGGCTCAACCGCCGGCCAGCTTGACCGTGTAGCCGCGGCTCTCGAGCTCTGCCTTGAGTGTCTCGCGGTGGTCGCCCTGAATCTCGATCACCCCCTCCTTGACGGCGCCGCCGGTGCCGCAGCGTTTCTTCAACAGCTTGGCCAGACGCTTGAGCTCGGCCTCGGGCAGTGGTACGCCACTGATCGTGGTGACGCCCTTTCCCTTGCGGCCGCTGGTCTCGCGGCGAATCCGCACGATGCCGTCGAGCTCGGCGAGGCGTGCCTGTTCCGCCTGCTCGGCACAGCGACAGTCGGCGACGGGTTGGCGGCAGTCCGGACAGGTCTCGCCATGCTCGGTGGAGTAGACGAGGCCGCGCAGCTGGTCCTGGAGGGATGACATGGTGTGACTTCCGGGGTGGGGGCTTCAGACGGGGATGATAGCGGCTGTGGCTGCGATCTGCATGACCCTCAGCGCATGGCGGTGCGTGATTCCAGATCGCGTGAAAGGTGCGCCACCACCGTGGGCAGCTGGAACATGCTGGTAATCATGATGGCACCCTCGGGGGTGATTTCCGCATCGGGGAAGCGGTTGAGGTGGACCACCAGCATGCCGGCATCGAGGGCCGCCTTGACGCCGACCACCGAATCCTCGATGGCCAGGCAGTGGTGCGGAGAGTAGCCCATCCCCTGTGCCGCATGCAGATAGAGGCAGGGGTCCGGTTTCCAGCAGTTGGCGGTGTAGGCACTGAACAGGTGATCGCCGAACAGGGTATCCAGGCCAGTGGCCACCAGCGAGGTGCGGATCTTGTTCTCGGGCCCGTTGGAGACCACGCCCATGGGAAACGTCGACAGGGCCGCCAGCGCCTCGGTGGCCCCTTCGATGGGAATGAGCTCTGTCGCCAGACGCCGGTCGAGGTTGGCTCGCATGCTGGTTTCCAGTGGCCCCAGCACGTCGGGATCGACGCGGCCATGACGACTCTCCAGCTCGGCGACGATGCGTCGGAAGCGCGCCCCGCGGAACTCGCCGATATAGTCGGTGGCCTGGAACGGCAGGCCCACGGCATTCAGCGCCGTGGCCATCTCGTCGGCGAGCAGCGGCTCGCTATCGACCAGGGTGCCGTCGCAGTCGAAGAGCAGGCAGAGTGGATGTGCCATCACCGGGCCTCACGAGGAAACAGGGCGTTATAAATCCATTGTTACAGATGTCGGGGTCACCTGCCCATTATTAAAGCCCAGTTACGCTGATTTTTGAACACTGTTCATAAATATTCCGAAAAACGGGATGTCATGGGGTCACGGCGCTGGTATTCGCGGTCTTAGAGGCCACCCACCTATACTGACGACGCGTCTCGGTAGGAAGCAGCCAATGAATTTCGAACGTGTCGTCTTCGGTTTCTTCATCATCCTCACCCTGAGCCTCAATGCCGCCTTCGTTGCGCATGGCCTCGAGGCGGCAGCGCATCATAATGTGTGGATTCTCACCCTTGCCATCATCGCCAACCTGGTGGCGATCGGCCTGAAGCTGGGGGATCGCTCCGAGACTGGCGCCTTGCTGTTGGCATCCGGGCTGGTAGCGGGGGCCTTGCTGATCACGGCGCGTATCATCTGGATCGTCACGGTGCCCAGTGGCTGGGGCGTGCCGGAAGCGGGTGCGATGGCCGATATCATCTCGATCGCCAGGGGGGCGCTGGTGGCGAATATCATCGCAACGGCAATCCTGGTCGGCGATACGCTGTTATCGCGGCGCTAGTTGAGCGAACGAGCCGATGACGACCACTTCCGATCTCGACCGTGTAGGAATGATCCTGCTGCGCTACATGCGCCGGCCGCTGTTCGTGCTGCTCTTCGTCTATTCGTTGGGGATCATCGGCATGGTCCTGATGCCGGGGCGGGTCGTCGATGGTGAAACGACCCATATGGACCTCTTCCACGCCTTCTACTTCTTTACCTATACGGCGACCACGACCGGCTTTGGCGAACTACCCAACGGTTTCAGCGATGAACAGCGCCTGTGGACGATCTTCTGCCTCTATACCGGTGCCATCGCCTGGTTCTATGCGATTGGGTCGCTGATCAACCTAGTTCAGAACCCTCACTTCATCCAGTCCATGGAGGGGTTCCGGTTCGCGCGCAAGGTCAGGCGTAACGCGGAGCCTTTCGTCATCCTGTGCGGTTTCGGTGATGCCGGCAGCCTGCTTGCCCGGGGGCTGAGCGACCATCGCATGCGAGCGGTGATTCTCGATGTGGACCCGGAGCGCATCAAGGCGCTGGGGGTACGCGACTACACGGTGGCGATGCCGGGGCTCTGCGCGGATGCCGGTGCACCCAAGCATCTCCTGGCGGCGGGTGTCGAGCACCCCGCCTGTCGAGCCCTGGTGACATTGACCAATGATGACGACACCAATCTCAAGATTGCGGTGATGGCACGGCACCTGAACCCGAGGCTTCAGGTCATCTGCCGTTCCACATCGACGCGTCATGGCGGCACGCTACAAGCGCTGGACAATGTCACGGTGGTCGATCCCTTCGCGATCTTCGCGCAGCTTCTCTACTGGGTGATCGCACGCTCCGAACTGCATAACCTCAATGCATGGTTCGTCGGAGCACCCGGCGTGACGCTCGGCAGCCCGTTGCGGGTGCCCCAGGGGGAGTGGATCCTGTGCGGGTTCGGCCGAATGGGCCACCGAATCCATCGTTGTCTTCACGACCATGGCATCGGCGTCCGCGTTATCGATCCAGGCGAGGAGGGTGAGGCAACCGAGACAGAGAAGGATCCGGTGTTGGCCCAGGCCGACCACTCGTCGCTGGAGGCGGCCGGGATCGGAGACGCTGCCGGTATCGTTGCCGCGATGAATCGCGATGCCGACAATCTCAGCACGCTGCTGTCGGTCAATGAGCTCAATCCCGATGTATTCCGCATCGTGCGTCAGAACAGCCATGAGAATCAGGTAGTCTTCGATGCCGCCAGGACCGATCTGGTCCTTCAGCACAGCCTGACGACGGCGCGCCGTATCCTGAAGCTGCTGATCTCGCCGCTGATCCAGGAGTTGATCGACTGGCTGGCGCAGCGGGAGCCGAACCAGACGGAGGCACTGGTGGCTCGACTGCAGGTGGCCGTCGGTGACGAACCCCCACACCTGTGGTCGGTCAGACTGAACCCGGACGAGGCGCCGGCCGTGACTCGACTCCTGAGCGAGGAGGGCGTGGTCACGCCCGGGGCCCTGTGTCGCGATGCGCGCGCCTTCTCACAAGCGCTACCGTGCGAAATGCTGGCCATTCGCCGTGAGGGGCAGTCGATCATGCTACCGGACGCCGACTTTCCCCTCGCGGCGGGGGATGAGCTGCTCTTCTGCGGAGTCCAGGCGGCGGAGCCCATGCTGCAGGCGACGCTCCATAATCCCTATACGCTTCATTATGTGCTGACGGGGGTCGATCCACCGCGTGGCTATGTGTTCACATGGTTTGCCGATAGGTTTGGGGAGCGTTGCCGTGATAACACGTCGGACAGCCGGCACCCTCGAACATGACGCCCGAGGCTTGCACAGGGGCGGTATGGTTCACACAGGTGGTGGCGTTGGCCTGGCGCGCGTTTTCCAGGTCAGTGTCGACTAGCATGAAGCAAGGCCCGGAGCGGTCGTTTCCTGATCGATGATCCCTCCGGTGAGATTCACACCCAGCAGGCGAGGTACAGCATGAAGCAGGACACCCTCTGGTCGCTGGCCGGTTCCGCCGCGGCGGTGGCGGCCAGCATGATGGCCCGCAAGGCGGCGGACAAGGCCTACCAGAAAGAGGTGGGCGAGACCCCACCGGAAAATCCCGATGAGCCTGACGTGGAGTGGCGTCAGGCCCTGCTGTGGGGCGCCGCCACCGGCGTGCTGGTGGGAGTCGCCCGGGTGGTGGGCAGGCGCGCCGGGCGCGAGGTCATGCACAGGGCGCCCGGTACTGGCAAGAAGGGGGGAGTGTTGCCCCGGCTGAAGCGGTAGCACGTCACGCAGAGCTCGGAGACAATACAAGGCAGCGGCCCCCCGAACCAACGGTGGGGCCGTTTACGCTATTGGTCATGGGGCATGTGGCTACCGCCGCCCCGATACGAGGAGAGGGTCTGTAATGAGCGAAGTGGGACTGCACTGCGACAAGGGGCGCGTCGAGACCAGCTCGGCGCTGCTTACAGGTGTCAGCCTACCGGCGGCGGTGATTCATGAGGCGCCCCTGGCCCATAACCTGATCTGGATGCAGCGCTTCGCCGAGGCCCATGGTGCCCGACTGGCTCCCCACGGCAAGACCACCATGAGCCCGACGCTGTTCCGGCGCCAGCTCGAGACCGGCGCCTGGGGCATTACCCTGGCCACCGCACCCCAGTGTCGAGCCGCCTTCGCCCATGGGGTGACGCGACTGCTGATGGCCAACCAGCTGGTGGGAGAGGCCAATATGGCCATGGTGGCGGGGCTGATCCAGGCCGGGGCGGAGTTCTACTGCGTGGTGGACAGCAGCGACAACGTGGGCCAGCTGGGGCGCTTCTTCGCCGATCGGGGCCTGCACCTCAATGTGCTGATCGAGCTCGGTGTGCCCGGCGGGCGCTGTGGCTGCCGCACTACCGCCCAGGTCGAGGCGCTGGTGGCGGCGATCGCCGAGCAGCCCGCCCTGCGCCTGGTCGGCATAGAGGGCTATGAGGGTCTGATCGCCGGCGGCGACGAGGTCGCGGCGGTGCGTGCCTATGGGGAGCGGCTGGTCGAGACCGTCAAGGTACTGCACGGCAGCGGGGTGCTGGCAAGCGAGGCGCCCATCGTCACCGCGGCGGGCTCCCGGTGGTTCGATCTGATTGCCCAGGCCTTCGACGAGGCGGAGTTGAGGGAACACTACACACCGGTGCTGCGGCCGGGGTGCTATGTGGTGCATGACCACAGGCTCTATGCCGACGCCATGGCCGAGGTGAAGGCGCGCGACCCGCACCTCCAGGGCGAGCTGCAGCCGGCGCTGGAGGTGTTCGCCCATGTGCAGTCACTGCCCGAGCCGGGACTGGCCATCGTGGGCCTGGGCAAGCGCGATATCGGTCACGAGCCGGACATGCCGCTGCCGTTGCGGCACTATCCGCGCGACACGCTCGCAACGATGGACGGGGCGGTGACTGCGCCTAGTAGCTGGCGCGCCACGCATATCATGGATCAGCACCTCTTCCTGGAGATCCCCCATGATTCCGAGATGGGTAGTGCCGAACTCGCGGTCGGTGATGTTATCGCCTTCGGCACCTCCCACCCCTGCCTGACCTTCGACAAGTGGCGCCACCTGCTGCTGGTGGACGAGACGTTGACGGTTACTGAGTCCGTGGCGACCTGCTTCTAGGCGGCTCAGGGCCTCCAGGCCTCCTCGTTGACCAGGCTGATGGGACGCTGCCCCTGTAGTGCCCGGCTGATGTTGTCCACGGCACGCTGTGCCATGGCATCCCGGGTCTCGCGAGTTGCGGAGCCGATATGCGGCAGGGCGACCACGTTGGGCATATGGGGCAGGGGGGACTCGGGGGAGAGCGGCTCCTGCTCGAAGACATCGAGCCCGGCGGCACGCACCTGGCCCTTCTCCAGCGCCGCGATCAGGTCTGCCTCCCGCACCACTCGGCCGCGGGCAATATTGACGAAGATCCCCGAGGGCTTCATCAGGCTGAATTCACGAGCGCCGATCAGGTGTTCGGTCTCGGCGGTCAAGGGGACGGTCACACAGATGATATCCGCCTCTTCGAGTAGCGCGTCCATCTCACGACGCTTGGCCCCCAGCTCCTGCTCCAGGGCCGGCTTGGGTGAGGCGTTGGAGTAGAGTACGCGCATGCCGAACCCCAGGGCACCGCGGCGCGCGATGGCGGCGCCGATGCGGCCGAAACCGATCATGCCCAGCGTCTTGCCGTACACGTCGCTGCCGAACTGTGCCTCGCCGATGCTGGCCTGCCAGTCGCCACGCCTGACGAAGTCGGCCAGTTCGACCACGCGGCGAGATGCCGCGAGTATCAGCGCGAAGCCGGTATCTGCCGTGGTCTCTGTGAGCACATCGGGCGTGTTGCAGAGCAGGATGCCGCGCCGTGTCAGCTCCTCCACCGGGATGCCGTCGTAGCCCACGGAGATGGTGGCGATCGCCTCCAGGTTTGGTGCGGCATCGAGCCACTCGGGGGTGATGACGAGTCCGCTGCCGATCAGACCATGGGCCCTGGGCAGGGCGTCAAGGAAGGCGGGGTCCTCGGCAGGGGTGGCGCCCTGACAGACCTGAACCTCGAAGTGTTCGCCGAGCTGCGCCAGCTGGACGTCCGTCAGGCGGCCATGGACCAGGATATGTTTCTTCATGCTGCACCGTTCCATTAATCAATCATCGATGAATATCGAAGCGGGACCATTATCTGGTATCTGAAGGTATAACACCTCGCGTTCTGCCCGTGCCCTTGCGAGTCACACCGGGCAGTGGAGCATCAACCAGGGGCAGATACAAAACGGGCGGCCCTGAGGCCGCCCGTTGATCATGCGAGGTGCGAGGTATGCTTAGCGCACCTTGGGGTCCAGCTCGCCGCTTGCGTAGCGCTCGAACATCGCTTCCAGATTGATCGGCTTGATCTTGGACGCGTTGCCGGCGGTGCCGAAGGCCTCGTAGCGATCGATACAGAGATCGCGCATGGCGGTGACGGTCTCCTTGAGGAACTTGCGCGGGTCGAACTCGCTGGGGTTCTCGGCCAGGAAGCGACGCACCGCGCCGGTGGAGGCCAGACGCAGGTCGGTATCGATATTGACCTTGCGCACCCCATGCTTGATGCCCTCGATGATCTCCTCGACGGGCACGCCGTAGGTCTCGGGAATCTCACCGCCGTGGGCGTTGATGATCTCGAGCCACTCCTGGGGCACCGAGGAGGAGCCATGCATCACCAGGTGGGTATCGGGGATGCGGGCGTGGATCTCCTTGATGCGCTGGATGGAGAGAGTGTCGCCAGTGGGCGGCCGAGTGAACTTGTAGGCGCCGTGGCTGGTGCCGATGGCGATGGCCAGGGCGTCGACACCGGTGGCCTTGACGAAGTCGGCGGCCTCTTCCGGGTCGGTGAGCAGCTGCTCCATGTCCAGCTTGCCCTCGGCGCCGATGCCATCTTCCTCACCGGCCATGCCGGTTTCCAGGCTGCCCAGGCAGCCCAGCTCGCCCTCCACTGAGACCCCACAGGCGTGAGCCATCTCCACGGTGCGGCGGGTCACGTCGACGTTGTATTCGTAGCTGGCCGGGGTCTTGCCATCCTCGCCCAGGGAGCCGTCCATCATCACCGAGGAGAAGCCCAGCTGGATGGAGCGCTGACATACCGCCGGGCTGGTGCCGTGGTCCTGGTGCATCACCACCGGGATGTGCGGAAACTCTTCCACTGCGGCCAGGATCAGGTGGCGCAGGAAGGGGGCACCGGCGTACTTGCGGGCACCGGCAGAGGCCTGGACGATCACCGGGGAGTCGGTGCGGTCGGCGGCTTCCATGATGGCGCGCATCTGCTCGAGGTTGTTGACGTTGAAGGCCGGCACGCCGTAGCCATGTTCGGCGGCGTGGTCCAGCAGCTGGCGCATGCTGATCAGTGCCATATTCTCACCTGTCGTTCGTGGTGGCGGCGGCGCCCGGAGGCAGCCGCCGCGTGTAGAGTCGTGTCGGGATTCGTCTAGTCTATCAGGCCTGGGCCGCGGCGGCTTCCAGGGCGGCGACCGCCGGCAGGGTCTTGCCCTCGACATACTCGAGGAAGGCGCCGCCACCGGTGGAAATATAAGAGACCGCATCGGCGATACCATACTTGTCGATGGCCGCCAGGGTATCGCCGCCGCCGGCGATGGAGAAGGCCGGGCTGTCGGCGATGGCCCGGGAGATCACTTCGGTGCCCTTGCCGAACTGGTCGATCTCGAAGACGCCGACCGGACCGTTCCATAGAATGGTGCCGGCATCCTTGAACATGTCCGCCAGGCGAGTGGCGCTCTCCGGACCGATATCGAGGATCATCTCGTCATCGGCGACCTGGTCCACCGGCTTGACGATGGCCTCGGCGGCGTCGGAGAACTCGGTGGCCACCACCACATCGCTGGGCAGCGGGATCTCCACCCTGTCCATCAGTGCCTTGGCCTGGTCGATCAGGTCGGCCTCGTGCAGCGACTTGCCCACGTTATGGCCGGCTGCGGCGATAAAGGTGTTGGCGATGCCGCCGCCGACGATCAGCTGGTCGCACTTCTCGGAGAGCGCCGTCAGCACCTCCAGCTTGGTGGAGACCTTGGAGCCGCCGACGATGGCGGCCATGGGGCGGGCCGGAGTGGCCAGCGCCTTCTCCAGGGCATCCAGCTCGGCGGCCAGCAGCGGGCCGGCACAGGCCACGGAGGCGAAGCGTGCCACGCCGTGGGTGGAGGCCTGGGCGCGGTGGGCGGTGCCGAAGGCATCCATCACGTAGATATCGCAGAGGGCGGCATACTGCTTCGCGAGCGCCTCGTTGTCCCTCTTCTCACCCTGGTTGAAGCGCACGTTCTCGAGCAGCACCACCTCGCCGTCGGTCACCTCGACCCCGCCGTCCAGGTACTCCTTGACCAGCCGTACCGGGCGGCCCAGCAGCTCGCCCAGGTGGTCGGCCACCGGCGCCAGCGAGAACTCCTCGGCGGGCTCGCCTTCGGTGGGGCGGCCCAGATGGCTCATCAGCAGCACCCGGGCGCCGCCATCCAGGGCGGCCTGGATGGAGGGCAGGGCGGCACGCAGGCGCGCATCGCTGGTCACCTTGCCGTTCTTGACGGGCACGTTGAGGTCCTCGCGGATCAGCACACGCTTTCCGCTGAGGTCGAGGTCGGTCATCTTGCGCACGTTCATCGGGGGGTGTTCCTCATCTTGGGGAAACCGTAAGGGGATCAGGGAGCGTCGAGGGGCATGGCGGCCAGGCGCCGCGTGACATCGAGCATGCGGTTGGCGAACCCCCACTCGTTGTCGAACCAGCACAGCAGCTTGATCAGGCGGCCACCGGCCACCCGGGTCTGGGTGGCGTCCACGATACCGGAGCGTGGGTCGTGGTTGAAGTCGACCGAGGCCATGGGCTCCTCGGTGTAGCCCAGCAGGCCGGCCAGGCGCCCGCGGCTGGCCTCGGCGAGCAGATCGTTCACCTCGCTGGCGCTGGTGTCCTGGCGCACCGTGATTGCCAGGTCCATGGCCGAGACATTGATGGTCGGCACCCGCATATGCAGGCACTCGAAGCGACCGGCCAGGTGAGGCATCAGGCGGTTGATGCCGCGAGCCAGGCCGGTGTCCACCGGAACGATGGAGTGCATCGCCGAGCGGGTCAGGCGCAGGTCGGTCTGGTGATAGGCGTCGATCACCGGCTGGTCGTTCATCGCCGAGTGAATGGTGGTGGTGACGCCGTGTTCGATGCCGAGTGCCTCGTCGAGCACGGTGAGCACCGGTACCAGGCAGTTGGTGGTGCAGGAGGCCGCCGAGACGATACGCCGGGTGGGGACCAGTTCGTGGTCGTTGATGCCGCTGACGATGGTGGCGTCGACGTCGGCCTCCGCAGGCTGGGAGAACAGCAGCCGGCCGGCGCCGGCGTTCAGGTGGCACTCGGCCGTGGCGCGATCCTTGAAGCTGCCGGAACACTCCAGTACCAGATCGATATTGAGCTCCTGCCAGGGCAGGCGGCGGGGATCGGGCTCGGAGAGCACGCGGATCCCACGGCCGTCGATCACCAGATGGTCGCCATCGACCTCGACCCGCGCCGGGAAGCGGCCATGGGTGGTGTCGTAGCGGGTCAGGTAGGCGATGGTGTCGAGCCCCGACAGCTCGTTGATGGCCACCACCTCGAGCTGTGGCTCGGCACGCTCGACAAGAGCGCGCAGCACGCACTGGCCGATGCGGCCGTAACCGTTGATGGCGATGCGATAGGCCATGGCGTCGAGCGTCTCTCCAGCGGTTAGTGAAGATCGGCGATTCTAGCGTATTTCAGCCGACGAGTCCCGGCAGCCGCCAGGCCAGTGGCAGCAGCAGGGCGGTGAGGATGCCGGTCAGGCTCATGCCCAGCGAGGAGAAGGCACCGGCGGTGGGGCTGATCTCGAAGGCGCGAACCGTGCCCAGGGCATGGCCATTGATGCCCAGCGCCAGGCCGAGCAGGCGCTCATCCTGGATGCCGAGCCAGCGTGCCACCAGGCTGACGCAGCCGATCGCCGCCACACCGGTGACCAGCAGGCCGCCCATCAGCAGCGCCACCGAGCCGCCCAGGCGTTCGGTGATGCCGATGGCGATGGGGGCGGTGACCGACTTGGGGGCCAGCGAGGCGAGGATCTCGGCGGGGGCCCCCATCACCCAGGCGATGCCTACCGCGTAGAGGGCGGCCATGGTGGCGGCGATGGGCAGGCAGAGCAGCAGCGCTCGCCACAGCTCGCGGATCTTTCCCATCTGCTGGTAGAGGGGCAGGCCCAGTGCCACCGTGGCCGGTCCCAGCAGCAGCGTCATCCAGCCGGCTCCCGCACGGTAGTCGGCATAGTCGATGCCGAGCAGCCATAGCGCGGTGGCCAGCAGCAGGGCGGCCACCAGCAGCGGAGGACACCAGGCGGGGGCACGCAGGGCACGAAACAGCCGGTCGCCGGTGAAGTAGGCGGCGAGCGTGAGTGCCACGGCGGCGAGGGGGTTGGTCATCAGCTGCTCGATCAGATCACTCATGGGAGGCCTCCCGGCTGTCGGTGGTGGCATCTGCCAGCAATCGACGCATCAACCACAGGGTGGTGAAGACGCTCAGCAGGGTACCCAGCAGCAGGGCGACCAGGATGGCGGTGAGTTGGCCGGCAAGCTCGTCGAGGATAAAGAAGATGCCCACCACGCCGGGCATGATCAGCAGTGCCAGGGCGGCGATCAGCGGCCGGGCCGCGGCGGCGATATCGTCGAAGCCGCCGCCGTGGAGCGCTAGCCAGGCGGTGAGCAGCAGCATGCCGATCACGCCGGCGGAAACCGGCAGGCCGGTGAGAATCACCAGTGCCTCACCGGCCAGAAGAAAGCCGATCAGCCAGAGGAAACCACGCAGCGCAGACATGTTGTTCCTTTTGCAAAAGGGGGTAAGAGTGAAGTCAAAAGGGGGCGCGACCGTGGTCGCGCCCCCTTTGCATTACAGCGGTTCAGTCTCGGTGACCGGCGGCGTCCGGGGACTCACTCTTTCTCCAGCAGCTCACCCGCCTGCTTGACCAGATTCTCCACGGTGAAGCCGAAGAGCTTGAACAGCTCGCCCGCCGGGGCAGACTCGCCATAGCTACGCATGCCGATCACGCGACCGTCGAGGCCCACATACTTGTACCAGAAGTCGGCATGGCCGGCTTCGATGGCGATGCGACGGGTCACGGCCCTGGGCAACACGCTCTCGCGGTACTCGGCATCCTGGGCGTCAAAGCGGTAGGTGGAGGGCATGGAGACCACACGCACGGCGTGGCCGGCCTGCTCCAGCTCGGCGGCGGCGTCCATGGCCAGGCCGACCTCGGAACCGGTGGCGATCAGGATCAGGTCGGGGGTGGCGTCACAATCCTTGAGCTCGCTCTCTTTCAGCACATAGCCGCCGCGCTGGATATTGGCCAGCTGCTGCTTGGTGCGCGACTGGTGGGGCAGGCCCTGGCGGGAGAGTACCAGCGCCGTGGGGCCGGCGTTGCGCTTGATGGCGGCATCCCAGGCGGCGGCGGTTTCGGTGGCGTCGCAGGGGCGCCAGGTGGCCAGGTTGGGGGTGGTGCGCAGGTTGGTGAGCTGCTCCACCGGCTGGTGAGTGGGACCGTCTTCGCCCAGACCGATGGAATCATGGGTGAAGACGTAGATGGCACGTTTGCCCATCAGGGCCGCCATGCGCACCGCGTTGCGCATGTACTCCATGAAGATCAGGAAGGTGGCGCCGTAGGGAATGAAGCCGCCGTGCAGGACGATGCCGTTCATGATCGCGCCCATGCCGAACTCGCGGACCCCGTAGTGGAGGTAGTTGCCCTCCGGGGTCTGCGGGGTGATCGCCTGCGCCCCCTCCCAAAAGGTCAGGTTCGAGGGTGCCAGGTCGGCGCTGCCGCCGAGCAGCTCGGGCAGCTGCGGCCCTAGCTCGTTGAGGCAGTTGAGCGAGGCCTTGCGCGAGGCGATGGACTCACCCTTCTCCTGGGCACGCTGCACCATGGCTTCGCTGGTGAAGGCGGTGGGCAGCTTGCACTCCATGCGGCGAGCAAACTCGCGAGCCAGCTCCGGGTGGGCCTCGGCGTAGCGCTCGAAGCGGGCCTGCCACTTATCCTGTTGGGTCTGGCCGGCCTCGCTGGCGTCCCAGCCACGATAGATCTCCTCGGGCACATGGAAGGGCGCGTGGGGCCATTCGAGGCGCTGACGAGCGGCGGCGACCTCGTCCTCGCCGAGCGGGGCGCCATGGGTGGCGGCGGTACCCTGCTTGCCGGGGGCGCCGAAGCCGATGATCGTCTTGCAGATGATCAGGCTGGGCTTGTCATCCTGGCTGCGTGCCATCTCGATGGCGGCCTGGATCTCCTCGGGCTTGTGGCCGTCGACGTTGGGTACCACGTGCCAGCCATAGGCTTCGAAGCGCTTGGCGGTGTCCTCGGTGAACCACTCCTCGACCTCGCCATCGATGGAGATGCCGTTGTCGTCATAGAGGGCGATCAGCTTGCCGAGCTGCTGGGTGCCGGCCAGGGAGCAGGCCTCGTGAGAGACGCCCTCCATCAGACAGCCGTCGCCGACGAATACATAGGTGTAGTGGTCGACGATGTCGTGACCGGGGCGGTTGAACTGGGCCGCCAGGGTCTTCTCGGCGAGCGCCATGCCCACGGCGTTGGCCAGGCCCTGGCCCAGCGGGCCGGTGGTGGTCTCGATCCCCGGCGCGTAGCCGTATTCGGGGTGGCCGGCGGTCTTGGCATGAAGCTGGCGGAAGTTCTGCAGCTCCTCGAGGCCGAGCTCGTAGCCGGTGAGGTGGAGCAGGGAGTAGAGCAGCATGGAGCCGTGACCGTTGGAGAGCACGAAACGGTCGCGGTCTGGCCACTTCGGGTCGGCCGGGTTGTGCTTGAGGTAGTCGTTCCACAGCACCTCGGCGATGTCGGCCATGCCCATGGGCGCGCCGGGGTGGCCGGAATTGGCCTTCTGGACGGCATCCATGGAGAGGGCGCGAATGGCGTTGGCCAGTTCGAAACGTGACGGCATGGGAGAGCTCCTCGCCTGCGTTCCACGCCGTACGGAGGCGGGGACGGGCTGTCTGGCTGGATCGGACACCGCGCGGGAGGGGCGCGGCGTGGTCGAATTCGGTGGCGTATTGTCGCCGACTTGACGTTGCGCTTCAAATCGTGGATGCCTCGCCACCTGCCAGCGTGTAGACTCTTGGCCCCAATATGAGGCCCACCGCGGCCTGTTTTTTGTGACTTGTTGTGACATCCGTGACTCCACGGTCGAGGACGCCATGAGCGAATACTCCCTGTTTACCTCTGAATCCGTCTCCGAGGGGCACCCGGACAAGATCGCCGATCAGATCTCCGATGCCGTGCTCGACGCCATCATCGCCCGCGACAAGCAGGCGCGTGTGGCCTGTGAGACTCTGGTCAAGACCGGCGTGGCGATCGTCGCCGGCGAGATTACCACCTCCGCCTGGGTCGACCTGGAGGCGATCGTGCGCGAGGTGATTACCGGTATCGGCTATACCTCCTCGGATGTCGGCTTCGATGGTCTGACCTGTGGTGTGCTCAATCTGATCGGCAAGCAGAGCGTGGATATCGCCCAGGGCGTCGACCGCAGCAAGCCCGAGGACCAGGGTGCCGGCGATCAGGGCTTGATGTTCGGTTACGCCACCAACGAGACCGATTCCTTCATGCCGGCGCCGATTCACTATGCCCATCGTCTGGTGGAGCGCCAGGCGGAACTGCGCAAGCAGGGCCTGCTGCCCTGGCTGCGCCCGGATGCCAAGAGTCAGCTCACCTTCCGCTACGATGCCGAGGGCAAGCCCTGCGCCGTGGATGCCATCGTGCTCTCCACCCAGCATGATCCTGAGATCGACCAGCAGGAGCTGCGCAAGATGGTTCGGCGCGAGATCATCGAGCAGGTGGTGCCTGCCGAGTGGCTCTCCGACGAGACCAAGTACCATATCAACCCGACCGGCAAGTTCGTGATCGGCGGCCCGGTGGGCGACTGTGGCCTGACCGGCCGCAAGATCATCGTCGACACCTACGGTGGCACGGCCCGCCACGGTGGTGGCGCCTTCTCCGGCAAGGATCCGTCCAAGGTGGACCGCAGTGCCGCCTACGCCGGTCGTTACGTGGCCAAGAACATCGTCGCCGCAGGGCTCGCCGACAAGTGCGAGATCCAGGTCTCCTACGCCATCGGCGTGGCCGAGCCCACCTCGGTCGCCATCAACACCTTCGGAACCGGCAAGGTGGATGAGGCGAGGATCATCGAGCTGGTCCGTGAGCACTTCGACCTGCGGCCCAACGCCATCACTCGCATGCTCGATCTGCTGCACCCCATGTATCGGCTGACCGCGGCCTACGGTCACTTCGGCCGTGAGCCCTTCGAGACCTCCTACACCTGGACCGATACCGAGGGGCAGCCGCACACCGAGACCTTCACGGCCTTCCCCTGGGAGAAGACCGACAGGGCCGCGGCCCTGCGCCAGGCCGCCGGTCTCTAGGAAAAGCCTGATGCAATAGGCTCAGGCCTACGCGAGATGATGGGCCCCGCCGGCAGTAGCGGGCGGGGCCCATTGCTAGGGTAAGAGCAAGCCCCTCGCCGAGGTGCCGCCCATGCACCTACTTCGCCTTTCGCGCTCACTGCACCTGACCTGCCTGCTAGCCCTTCTTCTGGCCGTGCCGGTTGCCTCTGCTTCCTGCACGTCACCGCCCTCGCCGGATTCCGTCGCCGCGCTGCTGGCTCGCCTGGCCGAGTGGGACGACGCCTACTTCCGGCGTGGCGAGTCGCTGGTGAGCGACGATATCTACGATCAGGCCCGGGCTCGGCTCGAGGCCTGGCGGCGCTGCTTTCCCGATCGGGTGCCCGCGCCGGAAATGGCGAGTTATCCCGCGGGCGAAGGCGTTCACCCCGTCGCCCAGACCGGTCTTGCCAAGCTCGCCGATGCCGCTGCCGTGGGACGCTGGTTGATGCGCCGGCCCGACGCCTGGATCCAGCCCAAGGTGGACGGGGTGGCGGTGACCCTGGTCTATCGTGATGGCCGCTTGGCGGCAGCGATCAGTCGCGGCGATGGGGTGACCGGACAGGACTGGACCGAGCGTGTGCGGCGCCTGCCGTCGGTGCCAGCTCTGCTGCCCGAGTCGTTCGATGGCGTGCTGCAGGGGGAGCTCTACCTGCGTCGGGAGGGGCATGTGCAGGCCGAGCGCGGCGATGCCGGGGCGCGTGCCGAGATCAGCGGCCTGATGGCGCGCAGGGTGCTGAACGCTGACGACGCGGGCCGGGTCGGGGTGTTTATCTGGGACTGGCCCGACGGTCCGGCCGATATGGGCGAGCGCCTGGCGGGGCTCTCGAGGCTCGGCTTTGTCGATACGCTGGGCTTTACCCATCCGGTAGCGGATCTGGCCACGGTCAAGCAGTGGCGACGCGCCTGGTTTCAGGGACCGCTGCCCTTCGCCACCGATGGGGTGGTGCTGCGTCAGGCCTCGCGGCCACCCGCCGAGGCCTGGCGGGCCGAGCCGCCGGAGTGGGCGGTGGCTTGGAAGCATCCGCCCCGGGAGGCACTGGGCGAGGTGCGTGGGGTGGAGTTTCGCATCGGCCGTACCGGGCGCATCACCCCGCTGCTCCACCTGCACCCGGTGACGCTCGAGGGGCGCACCATCCGCCGAGTCAGCGTGGGATCGCTCTCCCGTTGGCAGGCGCTGGACATTCGCCCCGGGGATCACGTCGTTATCGCCCTGGCCGGACTGACCATCCCGCGCCTTGAGGGCGTGGCCTGGCGCACTGTCGAGCGTCGCCCGCTGGTGCTTCCGTCCCCGGCACGCTACCACGCCCTGAGCTGTCTACGCCTGGTGCCGGGCTGTGAGGAGCAATTCCTGGCGCGGCTTGAGTGGTTGTCCGGCGATCAGGGGCTGGCCATGACCGGCGTCGGCCTGGGAACCTGGAAAGCGTTGGTCGAGGCGGGGCTGGTCGAGGGGCTGCTCGACTGGCTGGAGCTGGATCGACAGGCGCTGCGCCGCGCCCGAGGCATCGGCGAGCGCCGAGCCGACACTCTGGTGGGGCTCTTCGCGACGACAGAGGAGGCGCCCTTTGCGCGCTGGCTGCAGGCGCTGGGAGCGCCGCCCGGAGTAGAGGCCGCCCTGCCGGCCGACTGGCACACCCTGGAGCGTCACGCCGAAGACGACTGGGGAGCCATGCCCGGTGTGGGGCCGGGGCGCGCCGAGGAGCTTGGCGAGTTCTTCGCCCACCCGGAGGTGCGGCGCCTCGCCGAGCGGCTTGGCGAACTTGGGGTCGCCGGGTACGGGCGTTGATTGTCGGTCGCCGGAATCGCCGCCTATAGTGAAGGTCACGCTTTCAGCACGTGACGAGGTGCGCCCATGAACCAGCCCGCCGTGACCACTCCCGCCCAGCAGGACTTCAAGGTTGCCGATCTCGCCCTGGCCGACTGGGGGCGTCGCGAGATACGCATCGCCGAGACCGAAATGCCGGCGCTGATGACGATCCGTGAGCAGTATCGCGATGCTCGGCCACTGGCCGGGGCCCGTATCGCCGGCTGCATTCACATGACCATCCAGACCGCGGTGCTGATCGAGACCTTGGTCGATCTAGGGGCCAGCGTGCGCTGGTCCTCCTGCAATATCTTCTCCACCCAGGACCATGCCGCGGCGGCCATTGCCGCCGCCGGCATCCCGGTATTTGCCTGGAAGGGGGAGAGCGAGGAGGCGTTCTGGTGGTGCATCGAACAGACCGTTGCCGGCCCCGACGGCTGGACGCCCAATCTGGTGCTCGACGACGGCGGCGACCTGACCCTGTTGCTGCACGAGAAGCGCCCGGAGCTGCTCGATGCCGTTCATGGTATCAGCGAGGAGACCACCACAGGCGTGCATCGGCTGCAGGAGATGCTGCGCGCCGGCACCCTGCGTGTGCCGGCCATCAACGTCAATGACGCCGTGACCAAGTCGAAGAACGACAACAAGTATGGTTGCCGCCATTCGCTTAGCGATGCCATCAAGCGCGCCACCGACCATCTGCTGTCCGGCAAGCAGGCACTGGTGGTGGGCTACGGCGATGTGGGCAAGGGGTCGGCGGCGTCGCTTCGTCAGGAGGGGATGATCGTCAGGATTGCGGAGATCGACCCGCTGTGCGCGATGCAGGCCTGTATGGACGGCTTCGAGGTGGTCTCTGCCTATGTCGGTGGCATCAATCGGGGCGTGGAGAGCATCGACCGTGAGTTGTTGGGCCGGATCGATCTGGTGGTGACCTGCACCGGCAATATCGCCGCCTGTGATGCCACCATGCTGCAGGCCCTCAAGCCAGGGGCGGTGGTGTGCAATATCGGCCACTTCGACAGCGAGATCGACACCGGCTACATGCGCCGCCACTGGCACTGGGAGGAGGTGAAGCCCCAGGTGCACAAGGTCTATCGCGACAGCAGGCCGGGCGACTTCGATCCCACCAGCCGCGACTATTTGCTGCTGCTCTCCGAGGGACGCCTGGTAAACCTGGGCAACGCCACCGGACACCCTTCCCGGGTGATGGATGGCTCCTTCGCCAACCAGGTGCTGGCGCAGCTGCATCTCTACCGGGGGCGGTTCGCCGAGTTGCCGGCCGAAGAGAAGAGCGAGGCGCTGGGGGTGAGCGTGTTGCCACGCCACCTCGACGAGGAGGTAGCTCGCTATATGGTGGAAGGCTTCGGTGGTGTGATCACCCGCATGACCGAGGCCCAGGTCGAGTACACCGGCGTGCCGGCGGATGGCCCCTTCAAGCCTGACCACTATCGTTATTGAATGGTCGGCGTTACTGAATGAATGGCCCGCGCTAAAGAGGGGCCCGGTTAACCAGCTCCCCGGGAGTTCTGCCGAACTCCTCGCGAAAGGCGGCGATAAACGCCGACAGGCTCTCGTAGCCGCAGGCCAGGGCGACGTCGGTGACCCGCTCCCCGGCTTCCAGCCGGGGCAGGGCGGCGAATAGCCGGCAGCGCTGGCGCCAGCGGCGAAAGCCGAGCCCGGTCTGGGCGCGAAAGGCGCGGCTCAGGGTACGCTCGGCCACCCCTAGCCGGCGGGCGTGATCGCTGAGCCGGTGGGGCGCATCGGGGCGTTCCTGGATGCGCTGACATAACCGGGTCAGGCGGGGTTCGCGGGGCCAGGGTAGCATCAGCGGCACCCGGGGGGCGGCCCGTAGACGGTCCAGCAGCACCTGGGCCAGCCGGTTGTCAGCGCCCTCCCGGTCATAGAGCACCGGCAGCTCCCCGAAGGCGCGGATCAGCTCGCGCAGCAGCGGCTGCACCTCCAGCACATGGCAGTCGGGCCACTCCAGGTCGCAGGCCTCCGGATCGAGATAGAGGCTGCGGATCTCGCTGTCGCGGGAGCAGCGTACGCCGTGGAGGCGGCCGGGGGGGATCCACACCGCGCGGTCGGGCGGGGCGATGAAGCGTGCCTCGGGGGTGGCCACCTCGACCACCCCCCGGGCGGCGTAGGAGAGCTGGGCCCAGGGGTGGCGATGGCGGCGTGGGATGGCGCGGTTGGGCAGCGTCTCGCGATGGCCATAGAGCGGGCGGGGCAGGCGCTTCAGCTCGCCGAGACGCGTCGGTTCGGGGTGTGGGATGTCCGTTTGTCGATACATGGTGTCTTGTTGGCGTGAAAACGACGTGACCGTTCAGGATAGCCTGTGGCGATCCCTTCGGTCATGGCCCTTCTGTCACTCGAGGTGCACTCATGTTGTCGCGACTGCGTACCCTGTTCGATACCTTCACCCTGCTGCTGATGGCGGTGGTGGCCGTGGCCACCCTGCTGCCGGCCCAGGGAGCGGGGGAGGTATTCTTCGTCTGGTTGACCCGGCTGGCGATCGCGCTTTTGTTCTTCATGCACGGTGCCAAGCTGTCGCGTCAGGCGATCATCGCCGGCGCTACCCACTGGCGACTGCATCTGCTGGTGTTCGCCTGTACCTTCGTGATGTTTCCGCTGATCGGCTGGTCGCTCAAGCCGCTGCTGTTGCCACTGCTGGGTCTGCCGCTGTATATCGGCATGCTCTATCTATGTGCGCTGCCGGGCACGGTTCAGTCGGCGATCGCCTTCACCTCCATCGCACGGGGCAATGTGTCGGCGGCGGTGTGCAGTGCCTCGGCCTCGAGCCTGATCGGCATCGGCCTGACACCGCTGCTGCTGACACTGCTGCTGGATGCCGAGGGAGTGGGCGAGGCCGCGGTGAGCCTCGATGCGGTGGGCAAGATCGGCCTGCAGCTGCTGCTGCCCTTCGTGCTGGGCCACCTGTCGCGCCCCTGGACCGGCGACTGGATCGCCCGCAACCGCGGCTGGCTGGTGGGGGTCGATCAGGGCTCCATCCTGCTGGTGGTCTATACCGCCTTCAGCGCCTCGGTGGTGGGCGGGCTATGGCAGACCGTCTCCGCCCGAGAGCTGGCGGCGCTGACCCTTACCTGCTGCGTATTGCTGGCGCTGGTGTTGTGGCTGACCGCCTGGCTGGCGCGGCGCCTGGGCTTCAGTCGCGAGGACGAGATCACCATCGTGTTCTGCGGCTCCAAGAAGAGCATGGCCACTGGCGTGCCCATGGCCCAGCTGCTGTTTGCCGGCGGCGCCATCGGCCCCGCGCTGCTGCCCCTGATGCTGTTCCACCAGATTCAGCTGATGGTCTGCGCGGTATTGGCCCAGCGCTACGCCCGTCGTGAGGAGAGCGCCGCTCAGCCGGCTACCAGTGGCAGCATCAGCCCGAGGTAGAGCGGTATCAGCAGCGGCGCGGCCAGGGTGGTGATCAGCACCGCCTGGGCGCCCTTGCCCGGGGCGATGCCCAGCTCCATGGCCACCACCACCACGTTGGCGGCCATGGGTACCACTCCCAGCAGCAGCATGGCCATGGCCAGCTCCCGCGAGAGCGGTGTGATGGCCTGGAGCAGAAGCACCGCGCCCAGCGCCAGCAGCGGCCAGAGCACGCAACGGATCGCCACGCAGACGCCGATAAAGCGGCCATCCAGCTCGCGAATGCTGACCCTGCCCAGGGTCATGCCGATGATCATCATGCCCAGCAGGGTGTAGGTGGCGGGGAATACCGCTAATCCCTCCATGGCGGGCGCCGGTATCGTCAGGCCCAGGCCGCTGACCACCAGTGCCGCCAGGAAGGCATAGGTCAGTGGCAGCCGCACGATCTTGGCCAGGCTCTCGGCGACCGAGAATTGCCCCCGGGCGCTCAGGTAGAAGCCCACCGTGAACTCGTAGAGGGTTATGCCTAGTACGCAGAACAGATAGAGGGTGACCCCTTGCGGCGGCAGCAGCACCAGGGCCACCGGCAGGCCGAAGTAGCCGGTGTTGCCGGTGCCGGCGGAGAAGGCCAGCAGCGCGCTCTCCTGAGGGAGAAAGGCATGCCGGGTCAGGCGGTGCACCAGCAGGGCGAGCAGGCTGGCGGTGATGAAGGCGGCCAGGCTCAGCAGCAGGTAGCTGGGCGTGGGACCGCCCTGAACCAGGCCGCGAAAGAAGGTCAGGGGGGCCACCAGATAGATCAGCAGGGTCGCGATGGGGCGCGGGTCCACCGCCAGTCGGCGAGCGGCCAGCCAGCCCAGGGCGACGTAGCTCAACAGTATCCACAACGGGCCCATCAGGGCGCCGGGGTCGATGGCATGCATGAAAAATCCTTGTCTGATGGCTCAGGGGCATCATGGTGCCCGTGGTGTTGGCGGATGCCAACTTGAATGAAATCGATATGAGGCCACGAATCTTTCATTGGTGGGTAGGGTGGCGACTCGTCACAATGATCACATCATGCAGACGCTTCATGAGGAAATCCGATGAGCACGCAGCAGCACCCACTGGGTATCAGCTTCGAATTCTTCCCGCCCAACACCGCGGCCGGTCGCGAGAAGCTGGTCGGTGTGCGCGACGCTCTGGCCGAGCGTGGACCGCGTTTCTTCTCGGTGACCTATGGCGCTGGGGGATCCACCCAGGACCGTACCCTGACTACCGTGCGCCAGGTACGTGAGGCGGGCATCACGACCGCCCCTCATCTCTCCTGCATCGGTAGCGAGAAGGGACAGTTGCGCGAGCTGCTGGCTCGCTACCGTGAGGAGGGCATCGATAGCCTGGTGGCCCTGCGAGGTGATCTGCCCTCAGGCATGGGTGGCGTCGGCGAATTTCGCTATGCCAACGAGCTCGTCGAGTTTATTCGTGAGGAGAGCGGTGATCACTTCGAGATCGCCGTGGCCGCCTATCCAGAGTCGCATCCCCAGGCACCCAGCCTGGAGCAGGATGTCGAGAACTTCGCGCGCAAGGTAAAGGCCGGTGCCAACCTCGCCATTACCCAGTACTTCTTCAACGCCGATGCCTACTTCCACTTCGTGGAGCGGGCCCAGGCCCTGGGGGTCGATACGCCCATCATCCCGGGGATCATGCCGATCACCAACTACACCAAGCTGGCGCGCTTCTCCGATGCCTGTGGCGCCGAGATTCCGCGCTGGATGCGCAAGCAGCTGGAGGCCTATGGCGATGACAGTGAGTCGATCGCGGCCTTCGGTGAAGAGGTGATCTCTCGCCTCTGTCAACGCCTGCTCGATGGAGGCGCGCCAGGCCTTCACTTCTACACCCTCAACCAGGCCGCCCCCTGCCTGAAGATTGTGGACAATATCGTCGGCTGAGGTCGGCAGTGCCTGCCCTGGACTACCGGTCAGGGAACGCGAAGGGCCCCGCCATCCGGCGGGGCCCTTCGCGTGCTGCGTTACGGTGAAGCGTCAGCCGGCGGTGGAGGCCGGTGATCCGCCTCCTCCGCCCTTGCCATGCAGGCGGCGCTGCATCAGGACCAGGCCGGCGCCGATCGCCAGGCCGGCGATATCGGTGACGATGCCGCCGTAGATCATGAACAGCGCACCGATCAGCATCACCACCCGCTGCCAGCTCTTCACCGGGCCGAAGAACCAGGCCTGTACCACCGCGGCCAGCAGGATGATGCCCAGGGTGGCGGTAACGCCGACCCGCAGGATCTGCACCCAGGTGCCCTCCATCAGCATGGCGGGGCTGTAGAAGAACATGAAGGGCACGATAAAGGCGGCCAGGCCGATCTTGAACGAGGCCACCGAGGTGCCCATGGCGTTGTCGCCGGAGATGCCCGCCGCGGCATAGGAGGCGAGGGCCACCGGAGGCGTGATCGCCGATACCACCGCGAAGTAGAACACGAAGAAGTGCGCGACCAGCGGCTCGATACCGATGCTGATCAGGCCCGGGGCGACCACCGAGGCGGCCACCGCATAGGCGGCGGTGGTGGGCATGCCCATGCCGAGCAGGATCGAGATGCACATGGCGAAGAACAGCGCGAGCAGCTGGCTGACCCCGGCCAGGCCCAGCAGCAGCGAGGAGAAGCGCGCACCGACCCCGGTCAGGGCGATCACCCCGACGATCAGGCCGGCGCAGGCGCACACGGCGATGATCTGGATCGACATGGCGCCGGCCAGTTGCAGCGCCTTGAGGATGGCGCGGATGCCCATCCTGTGGGGCGTGAGCCAGCTCACCACGGCCGCCGAGGCGGTGGCCAGGGTGCCGGCACGGATCACCGAGTAGCCCATGAACAGGGCGGCGATCAGGATGATGATCGGTGCGAACAGGTAGATCTGCCTGACCAGCCGTCGGAACTGGGGGATTTCCTCCTTGCGCATGCCGCGCATGCCCTTGCGGGCGGCCTCGAAGTCGACCATGCAGTAGATCGACAGGAAGTAGAGGATGGCGGGAATCAGGGCCGCCACGGCGATCTCGGTGTAGGGGATGCCGGTGACCTCGGCCATGATGAAGGCGCCGGCCCCCATGATCGGCGGCATGATCTGTCCGCCGGTTGAGGCGGCGGCCTCGATGGCGCCGGCGCTGCGTGACGGGTAGCCCACCTTCTTCATCAGCGGGATCGTCAGCGAGCCGGTGGAGACCACATTGCCGGCCGAGGTGCCGTTGATCATGCCCATCAGGCCCGAGGCGAAGATCGACACCTTGGCCGGACCGCCACGGGCACGGCCGGCGGCGGCAAAGGCGAAGTTGACGAAGTAGTCCCCCACCTTCGAGGCCTGCAGGAAGGCGGCGAAGATGATGAACAGGATGATATAGGTGGAGGAGACGGCGGTGGTCGGCCCCAGGATACCGGCGTCGGTGTAGACCTGGCTGAAGAAGCGGCCCACGGAGAGCCCGGGGTAGCCCAAAAAGCCCGGCAGATAGGGGCCGGCGAACACATAGAGCAGGAAGATCGCCGAGATGACCACCAGGGCCAGGCCGGCAACCCGCCGGGTCAGCTCGAGGATCAGCAGCGAGCCGGCGATGGCGGCATAGGAGATGCCCATGGGGGCAAACGGGGTGCCGGTGGAGGCACGCAGCGGACTGTTGAACATCACCAGCAGGTAGCCGGCCACCGCCAGGGCGCAGACCATCAGCACCAGGTCGGCGGGTGACAGGGCTTCGCGTACCTGGCGATAGGCCCAGGAGAGCCCGATGCCGGCGGCGGTGGCCAGGATCAGCGGATAGCCGAAGTGCCAAGCCTCGATCGCCGGGGCGATGCGCATGGCCCCATCGTTCATTGCCTGGTACATCATGGCCACGCGCACCAGGGCATACAGGGCCGGCGCCAGCAGGGCATAGCTCAGCCAGCGCATCCAGGCGGGGGAGCGCTCGCGGTCATGCTCGGCGAAGCGGGTGCCGGCATAGAGGCCATAGCCGAGTATCAGCGCGCCGGCGATGTGCAGGATGCGAAATGACCAGGTCTCCAGGGGATAGACGTTGAGCGAGATGAGGTGAAACAGCGAATAGGCGATGGCCAGCGCACCGAAGAGCAGCCACTGCCAGCCGGTATACAGGCGCCGATTGGATTCGACGGCGGCCTCGTCGACGCCTTCGGCATTGACGACCTCGACGACATCGTCGGTGCCGGTGTCGTCGCGGGATTCGGGATGTTGGGACATGAAAACACCCTTGGGTGTGGAACGGACGGCAGGCATGCCGCCCCGGGTCGCTAGGCGATCCGGGGCGGCGTCAGGGTCATGCGTGGTTACCGCTTCAGGTTATCGGGGATCTCGTAGCCGTTCTCCTCGTACCAGCGTACCGCGCCCGGATGGAAGGGCAGCACGGTGTTGTACTGGAAGTTCTCCGGAATGCTGGTGGCCGCACTGCGATGGATATCCATCATCTTGTCGTTGTTCTCCAGGCTCAGCTTGGTGATCTCGTAGACGAAGTCTTCGGGCAGATCACAGCCGGCGATGGTGAAGTTCCACATCGAGACGGCGCGGGCATCCTCTTCCAGGGTCTGGTAAGTGCTGGCCGGAATCATGAAGGGCGATACCGGGAACGCCTCGAGTACCTTGGCCTGCTCCTCCTCGGTGAACTCGACGATATTGATATCGGTCTGCACCTCGAGCTGGCTGACCGCAGGGATCGGGATGCCGGCAGCGAAGGCGATGACATCGATCAGGCCATCCTGCAGCTGGCCGCCCAGGTCGTTCCAGCCGCCGTTGCGACGATCGAACTCGACACCCAGCTCCTCGAGAATGGCCGGGAAGTAGGTGTCGGAGGTCGAGGCCGCCGGGCCGAAGCCGATGCTGGCGCCGTCGGGGATGTCGGCAATCGACTCGATATCGCTATCGGCCAGGGTGGTGATGGAGAACGGTGTCTCGTACATCGGGAAGAGAGCGCAGACATTGTCCAGCGGTACCCCCGGGGCGAGAGGGCTTTCGCCGGCCAGGGCCTCGGCGGCGGGCCCCATGGTGGTCAGTCCCAGGGCGATATCACCGGTGTGGACCAGGGCGAGGTTCTGGTTGGGACCGCCGGTGACTTCACCCCCGCCGGAGAGACCCAGCTCGTCGGCGATCAGGTTGGCCCAGCCGGAGCCGTAGACGAAGTAGGTGCCGCCCTGGCTAGCGGTGCCGACGGTGAAGTTCTCGGGCCAGTCACTGCGATCCTGGGCGGCGGCGGAGGCGGCTACCAGAAGCGTGCCGGCGACGGTGCCGGCGAGCAGGCGGGTGGAGAGTAGGCGCATGGCATAGCTCCATCATGGGGTTAGTGATAACTCGGACGCGGATGCCCGAGAGATACCGTGTCATTCTGGCATTTCGCGGCAGGCCCGTGGCTGCGATCAATGCCGTTCCATTCAACGTATACCATTCGACCCATGCCGAGGCATGGGTCGAATGGCGTGAAGAGGGAAGCATTGATTTGAATCAATCGCAATCGACTGATGGATCCCCGGTCGCGCTGTATGAGCCGGCCAGCGGAGCGGGGAGCCGCGTCTTTAGCCCTTGGGGTCGATGATCTTGACCGTCTGGAAGTCCTCGGTGGGCTCCTCCCGATGCGTGCGATCAATACGGGTGGCTAGCTCAGGGGCGGCCTGCTCCTCGATGGGCAGCTGCTCGAAGAAGTCGCAGCTGACACACTCGCGGTAGCGGATGCCGTTCTGTTCCCAACTGCGAATACGGTCCATCTCGGCACAGCGTGGACAGATGGCGCCGGCGATAAAGCGTTTCTGGGTGGCCATAATGGACTCCTGTTGTTACCGGCACTGAAAGGCGGAGAGCCCGGCGCGGATACGGTGTTCGTTCACATCGGCACAACGTGGGCAGATGGCACCGGCGATAGAGCGTTTCTGGTTGGCCATGAAGACTCCTGTAAGCCTCGGCCCGTGGGCCGAGGCGGGGATGACGTTGGGTCAACCGGCAGTGATGCCGCTATGGCGCAACAGCGGTTCGACACTGGGCGCGCGGCCGCGGAAGGCCTGGAAAAGCTCGGCAGCGTCGCGGGCGCCGCCCTGTTCGAGGATCTCGCTGCGGAAACGGCCCCCGGTCTCGGGGTCGAAGATGCCCGCTTCCTCGAAGGCGCTCCAGGCGTCGGCGGAGAGCACCTCGGCCCACTTGTAGCTGTAGTAGCCCGCCGCGTAGCCGCCGGCGAAGATGTGACCGAAGCCGTTCTGGAAGCGGTTGAAGGAGGCCCTGGGCACCACCGAGACGCCATCGCGTACCGCATCGAGCAGCGCCTGGATCTCGCTGGCAGAGGGGGCCTCGAGCTCGTGGTGCAGGCGCAGATCGAACAGCGAGAACTCCAGTTGGCGCACCATGCCCATGGCGGACTGGAAGTTCCTGGCCGCCTGCAGCTTCTCGAGCAGCTCGCCGGGCAGTGGCTCCCCGCTGTCGACGTGACCGGCGATCAGATCGAGCCCTTCACGCTCCCAGCAGTAGTTCTCCATGAACTGGCTGGGCAGCTCCACCGCATCCCAGGCCACGCCGTTGATGCCCGAGATATCGGCGATGGTCTGTTGCGTCAGCATATGGTGCAGGCCATGGCCGAATTCGTGGAACAGGGTGACCACCTCGTCGTGGGTCAACAGCGCCGGGCGCTCGCCCACCGGACGGGTGAAGTTACAGGTCAGATAGGCCACCGGCAGCTGAAGGGCGTCACCCTCGTGGCGGCGCACCCGGCACTCATCCATCCAGGCACCGCCGCGCTTGCCCTCGCGAGCGTAGAGGTCCAGATAGAAGCCGGCGATCGCCTCGCCGTTCTCGAGGATGCGAAAGAAGCGCACGTCGGGGTGGTAGCGCGGCGCCTGCTCGTCCTCGCGGAAGGTGATGCCGAACAGGCGCCCAACGACCTGAAACAGCCCCTCGACCACACGGGGGGCGGGAAAGTAGGGGCGCAGCTGCTCCTCGTTGATGGCGTGACGCGCCTCGCGGAGCTTCTCGCTGACGTAGCCGATATCCCAGGGCTCGAGATGGTTCATGCCCAATTGCTCACCGGCGAAGGCCTCGAGCTCTGCGAACTCCTGGTGGGCCTGGGGAACCGCTCGGGTGGCCAGGTCTTCGAGGAAACCCTGTGCCTCGGTCGGAGACTCGGCCATCTTGGTCTCCAGCGAGTAGTCGGCGTAGGTGGCAAAGCCCAGCAGTCGGGCCAGCTCGTGGCGCAGGGCGAGTATCTCCTCCATCAGCGGGGCGTTGTCGTACTGGCCGGCGTGGGGGCCCTGATCCGAGGCGCGGGTGACGAAGGCGGTGTAGACCTCGCGGCGCAGTTCGCGGTCATCGGCGTAGGTGACCACCGGGAAGAAGCTGGGGAAGTCCAGGGTGATGCGGTAGCCGGTTTCCCCCTTGGCCTCGGCATTGGCACGCAGGGTGGCCAGGGCGCTCTCCGGCAGGCCGGCCAGGCGTGATTCGTCGGCGAGCTCCAGGTGCCAGGCCTGGGTGGCATCGAGCAGCTGGTTGGAAAAGGTGTTGGAGAGCTCGGAGAGTCGCGCCTTGATCTCGCCATAGCGGCGCTTCTTCTCGGCAGGCAGATCGACGCCGGCGAGGCGGAAGTCGCGCAGGGTGTTGTCGACGGTGCGCCGCTGGGCCGCGTCGAGAGCTTCCCAGGCCGCTCCCTCCTTGAGGGCCTGCCAGGCACGGAACAGTCCCTCGTGCTGGCCGAGCCAGGTGCTGTAGTCGGAGAGCTTGCCCAGGCAGGCCTGATAGGCCTCGCGCAGCTCGGGGTTGTTCATGGTGCCATTAAGATGGGAGACCGGCGACCAGGCTCGCGACAGGCGGTCATTCAGCGACTCCAGGGGAGCGGCGAGGCTCTGCCAGCTGGGCGACTCCCGTTCGGCCCGCTCGACCAGTGTCTCGATGGCTTGACGGTTCTCGGCGAGCAGCTCATCGATGGCTGGCACCACGTGCTCGGGGCGAATGGCCTCGAAGGGAGGGAGCTCATGGGTCTCGAGCAGGGGGTTGCGGGACATGCATACCTCGGGAAGAAAGTGGGGTCCTTCCTTAAGATGCGGGCGGAGGCGTCGGGTTTCAATGCGCGCCACCAGGGTTTGCCGCCGTGAGTCGGACTGCTAGGCTTGCTGACTTTCAGCGTGCGGGCGGCGCACGCCGTCTTTCGGGAGATGCAACGATGAACGAGACGCTGGAGCGCTGGAGTACGCGGCGCGCCTTTATTCTGGCGGTTACTGGGGCGGCGGTGGGACTGGGCAATATCTGGCGCTTCCCCTATATCACCGGCGAGAACGGCGGGGCGGTGTTCCTGGTGCTCTACGTGGCCTTCGTGCTGCTGTTGGGGCTGCCGGTGATGATGGCCGAGATCATGGTGGGCCGGGCCGGGCGGCGCAGCCCGGTGGCGTCGCTGGGGCATCTGGCCGCGACGGCCGGGGCCAGCCGCCATTGGCGGCTGCTGGGGCTATTCGGTGCCTTCACGGTGTTCTGCATCCTCTCCTTCTACTCGGTCGTGTCCGGGTGGTCCATCGAGTTCCTGGTGGCTTCCATCAATGGCGAGTTTCGCGGTGCGGCGCCCGCCGAGGTCGGGGCCGGTTTCGAGGCCTTCCTGGCCGATCCCGGGCGCATGATCTTCAATCACACCCTGTTCCTGCTGATGACCATACTGGTGGTGGCTGCCGGCGTGGCCAAGGGGCTCGAACGCCTTAACAACGTGCTGATGCCGCTACTCTATCTGTTGCTGCTGATGCTGGCGGGGTATGCCACCACCACCAGCGGCTTCGGTACCGCGCTGGAGTGGCTTTTTCGGCCTGACTTCTCGGCGGTGACCCCGCTGGTGGTGATGCATGCCATGGGCCACGCCTTCTTCACCCTGGCCGTGGGCGCCTGTGCGTTGATGGCCTATGGGGCCTATATGCCGGACCATCAGAGCCTGCCGCGTGCCGTCGGGGCGGTAGCGGTCCTCGATGTTACCGTGGCCTTGCTGGCCGGTATCGCGATCTTTTCGGTGGTGTTTTCCCAAGGAATGGACCCAGGTGAGGGACCCGGCCTGATGTTTGTCACCCTGCCCATCGCCTTCGCCGAGCTGCCCTGGGGCGCGCTGTGGTTGAGCTTCTTCTTTCTATTGCTGTTGCTGGCTACCTGGACGTCGTCGATCAACCTGGCCGAGCCCATGGTCGCCACCCTGCAGGGGCTGGGGCTACAGCGTGGGGTCTCCGCGGCTCTGGTAGGCCTGGCCGTGTGGCTGCTGGGACTGCTGACGGTGTTCTCGTTCTCGAGCCTGGCCGAGTGGCGACCGCTGTTTGGCATGAACGGCTTCGAGCTGGTCAGCACCATTCCCCCGGAGATCTTCCTCCCGCTGGGCGGGATGCTGATTGCGATCTTTGCCGCCTGGGTGCTGCCGGAGTCCGCGGCGCGTCGAGCCCTGGGGGTGAGCGATAGTGGCTTTGCGCTGTGGCGAATGGTGACCCGCTGGATTGCCATTCCGCTGACGCTGGTAGTATTGGTGGCCGGGCTGGTCTGAGGCCCGGCACGATCGCAGATGAGGAGATCATGATGAGCGACTCGAAGGCCGTACGGCCCTGGAAAGGCAAGCGCCCGAGCCTTGGCGAGCGGGTCTATATTGACCCGGCAAGCGTGGTGCTCGGCGATGTGACGCTGGGTGACGACTGCTCGGTATGGCCCATGGCGGTGATTCGTGGCGACATGCATCGTATCCGTATCGGCGCCCGCACCAGCGTGCAGGATGGCTGCGTGCTGCATATCACCCATGCCAGCGACTTCAATCCCGGCGGCTTTCCGCTGACCATCGGCGATGATGTGACCATCGGCCACAAGGCGATACTCCATGGGGCCACCCTGGGCAGTCGTATCCTGGTGGGCATGGGGGCCATCGTCATGGATGGTGCCGAGGTGGAGGACGAGGTCATCATCGCCGCCGGTGCCGTGGTGACGCCTGGCAAGCGGCTCGAGAGCGGCCATGTCTATGCCGGCAATCCGGCCAAGGCGCTGCGTCCCCTGAAGGAGAAGGAGCGAGAGTTCTTTCCCTACACCGCCGGCAACTATGTCAGTCTCAAAGACGAGTATCTGGCCTCGAGCGACGATTAATTTACTAACCCATTGTTTCTTCATGCCCGGGCGAGCGATAATCTGGTGATTTATCCAGCTCTTCGAGGGCCGCACCGGCATGGCCAGTTTCCGCACCCACCTTGGCGTGGCCGCCGCCGGCGGAGCCGTGGTTGCCCACGGTGGCTGGCAGGCGGGGCTATGGGATGTCTGGCAGGCACTTCCCATGCTGGCGTTGGTGACGCTTGGCGGCATCCTGCCCGATATCGACGCCGACAGCTCTCGAGCGATCCGGCTGGTGTTCAACCTGCTGGCCGTACCGGCGGTGGTAGCTGGGGCCCTGGTGCTGCAGGGGCGACTCACCACGGGGGGCCTGCTGCTGGCCTGTGGCGCCCTCTACCTGGGGGTGCGCCACTTCGCCGGCGCCCTGTTCGCTCGCCTCACCGTACATCGTGGCATCTGGCACTCGCTGCTGGCGGCGGCCTTCTGTGGCCTGTCGACTACGGCGCTCAGCTACCACCTGTTGGCACAACCCGGTGCCATGGCCTGGGGCCATGGCGTGGCGCTTGCGCTGGGTTTCGTGCTCCACCTGATGCTCGATGAGCTCTATAGCGTCGATCTCACCGGAGGGCGTATCAAGCGCTCCTTCGGTACCGCGCTCAAGCCGCTGGACTGGCGCTCACCCGGCAACTCCTTGGTGATGCTCGCCGCCGGGGCCAATCTGTTGCCCTGGTTGCCGCCCTGGCCGACGTTACGAGAGCTGCTCGTTCAGGGCATCTCGTTCTGGCGCTGAGGGGCGGCGCCCAGGTCCTTTTTCAGGCATCGCCATCACGGCGTGTATCTGGAACTCGCTGGGCGCGACGCAGGGCGCGCTGGGCCCGAGTCTCGGCGCGCTCCATTTCGAGCAGCCCCTCTTCGACGAATACCAGATGCTCGTGGGCGCGGGCCCTGGCGTCTTCGGCACGCCCCTCAAGGATGGCGTCGAGCAGGGCGCGATGCTGGATCATCAGCTGGGGTCGAGCTTCCGGCTTCTCGAACAGATGGGCGAGACTGTCGGCGATGCTGCGCTCCAGCAGGTGGAAGATGCCGCGTATGGTATGCAGCAGCAGCACATTGTGGGCGGCCTCGGCGATCGCCAGGTGAAAGGCCGCATCGGCCTTGGCCTCCTCGACCGGATCATGCCCCTGGAAGCAGGCTTCGAGCTCCTCGAAGCGACGGATCAGCAGCGCCTTGTCGGTGGGTGTGGAGCGCAGCGCGGCGTAGTAGGCCGAGATACCCTCCATGGCATCACGAAACTCCAGCAGGTCCAGATGAAATTCGTCGTGGCGTGACAGCATCTCCAGCAAGGGGTCGCTATAGCCGCTGTTGAGCTCCTTGCTGACAAAGGTGCCGCCGCCCTGACGGCTGATCAGCAGGCCGCGGGCCGAGAGCTTCTGGATCGCCTCGCGTAACGAAGGGCGCGATACGCTGAAGCGCTCGGCCAGCTCGCGCTCAGGGGGCAGCTTCTGGCCGGGCTGGAGGCTGCCCTCCAGAATCATCGCTTCGAGGCGTTCGGTGATTACGTCGGCCAGACGTGGTTGGCGCAGGGGAGGGTAGGCCATGGTGAGATTCCGACGGCTGGTGAGAGGATCAGATAGGATAGAGGCAATTTTAAGGCAAGATATTGGTAATACCAATAATCACCAGAGGGTTGTTTTCGTAGGTGCGAGAGATTTCTCTCAATTTCAATAGGATTCTCATAGTTTTAAAAGGTTGGAGCCGTCCGGCAGAGGGCTAGACTAATGTCTAGGCAGGGGGCAAGGGAAAAACGGTGAGTCTCGTTTGACACTGTCGTGTGAACCTTCTTAATGTCCGCCAACTCGTCAAAAAAATTGGTTTTACCATTTTACCAAAATGCCTGGCTAGCCAGCCGATAAAGGAATCGCCGATGACTGCAGTCAAGTTCTATCCGCCGAGACCAGATAAGGTCTACCTTTTCGGCACCTGCCTGATTGACCTTCTCTATCCAGAGGCAGGGATGGATGCCATCCGGTTGCTGGAGCGAGAGGGGATCGAGGTGCTGTTTCCTCAGGACCAGACCTGCTGTGGTCAGCCGGCCTATACCTCCGGCTATCAGCATGAAGCCCGTGCCGTGGCGGCGGCGCAACTCGATCTCTTCCCCGGTCCCTGGCCGATCATCGTGCCCTCGGGCTCATGCGGCGGCATGATGCGCAAGCACTACCCCCAGCTTTTTGCCGGTACCGACCTCGAGGAGCAGGCCAGCGAGGTGGCCGGGCGCATCTTTGAACTGACCGAGTTCCTGGTCCACGTCTGCCATCTCGATCTCGAGGATCGCGGCGAGCCCGAGAAGGTCGTCATGCACACCTCCTGCAGCGCCCGCCGTGAAATGGGGCTGGCCGACACCGGTCCCGCCCTGCTGGCAGCGCTGGGGCAGGTGGAGCTGGTCGAGCAGGCGCGGGCCAGCGAGTGCTGTGGTTTCGGTGGCACCTTTGCCGTGCGTCACCCCGAGGTCTCGGCCGCCATGGTGGAAGACAAGACCCGGGCCATCGAGGCGACCGGGGCGCGCCGCTTCATCACCTCTGACTGCGGCTGCATGATGAACATCGGCGGCCGCTTCGAGCAGCAGGGCAAGGCGGTCAAGGGCGAGCATATCGCCAGTTACCTGTGGCGGAGGACCTCATGAGCGAACAGACGGCCGGTGTGCAAACCTTTACTCCCCGTGAGTTCCATCGCCAGGCTCACGATGCCCTGGGAAATCCCCAGATACGCGCCAACTTCCGCAAGGCGATGGATGGCCTGATGGCCAAGCGGCTCGACAGCTTCGATGACTGGGACCTGGAGACCCTGCGTGAGCTGGGTGCCAACATCCGCCTGCGAGCGCTTGCCAGGTTGCCTGACCTGTTGGAGAAGCTGGAGGCCAACTGCGAGGCCAATGGCATCAAGGTGCACTGGGCCGAAGACGGGGAGCAAGCCTGCCGGATCATTCGTGGTATCTGCGAGGACCATGGCGCGACCTCGGTGATCAAGGGCAAGTCGATGGTCTCCGAGGAGATGCATCTCAACGCTCACCTGGAGGCGGCCGGGATCGAGGCGTTGGAGTCGGATCTCGGTGAGTACCTGGTGCAGCTCAACCAGCAGACCCCTTCCCATATCATCATGCCGGCGATCCATCTCAATACCGACGAGATCTCCGAGATCATGCACGACAAGACCGGAACCGAGCGTACCCGGGACGTCGATGCCATGACGGCGGCGGCCAGACAGCAACTGCGCGAACGTTTTATGGGCGCCGGTGTAGGGGTCTCCGGAGTCAATTTTGCGGTCGCCGAGACCGGCACCCTGTGCCTGGTAGAAAACGAAGGCAATGGTCGGATGACGACCACGGTGCCTCCGGTGCATGTGGCGGTGACGGGTATCGAGAAGGTGGTCGAGCATCTGCGGGATGTGCCGCCTCTCTACTCGCTGCTCACCCGTTCGGCCACCGGTCAGCATGTCACCACCTACTTCAACATGATCAGCTCGCCACGCAAGGAGGGGGAGCATGATGGCCCGAAGGAGGTGCATCTGGTGCTGGTGGACAGCGGTCGCTCCAGCATTTACCAGGACAATGAGCTGCTCGATACCCTGCGCTGCATTCGCTGCGGCGCCTGCATGAATCACTGCCCCGTCTATACGCGTGTGGGAGGGCATACCTACGGCACGACGTATCCCGGCCCCATCGGCAGCATTCTTTCACCCCATCTGATGGGACTGGAGGAGACCCGGGATCTACCCACGGCGTCGAGTCTATGCGGAGCCTGCGGCGAGGTCTGTCCGGTGAAGATCCCGATTCCCGACCTGCTGGTGCGGTTGCGCCGAGAATCGGTCGGCGAGGGGCGCGGCAATGTGGCCGGCGCCGGGATCAAGCGAACCCGCAAGGAAGTGGCCGCCTGGAAGGGGTTTCAGTGGCTGGCGACACACCCTGCGGCCTGGCGTGCTGGCGCCTCGGTGGCCGGGAGGCTGCGGGCGCTGGCGCCTACCAGGCTGGGTGCTTGGACCCAGCATCGCAGTGCACCAAGGCCGGCGGCCACCACCCTGCATGCGCTGGTCAAGCAGTATCAGGCAGCCAAGACTGACAAGGAGGAGCGCTGATGAGTGCTCGTGATGCGATTCTCAAGCGGCTGCGGGAGCGTGCGGATGGTGCGCTGAGTGCACCCGACAGCGATTTTGCCGTGGTGACCGGCCGCGGCTGGAGCCGGGATGAGCGGCTGGCGCGCTTCGAGCGCTGGATTGGTTCGGTGCACGGCGAGGTGGTCCATGCCGCCGAGGAGGGCTGGACCGATGTGCTGGCGAAGGTGCTTGTCGACAAGGGAGTGCGCCGCCTGGCACTGGGCAAGCAGCATCCGGTCGCCGTCGAGGCGCGCCGGGCGCTGGTCAATGCGGGGGTGGAGCTGGTCGACGTCGATCGTGATATCGAACAGTGGCAGCACGAGCAGTTCAATGATGTCGATGCCGGCCTGACCTCGACCCGTGGCGCCATCGCCGAGACAGGCAGCCTGTGGCTATGGCCCACGCCGGATGAGCCACGACTGATTAGCCTGGTGCCGCCGCTGCATATCGCCGTGTTGGACGCGGGGACGCTGGAGGACACCTTTTTCGACGTGATCGAGAAGCAAGGCTGGAAAAACGGCATGCCGACCAATGCACTGCTGATCTCAGGACCCAGCAAGACCGCCGATATCGAGCAGACTCTGGCCTATGGCGTTCACGGCCCTCGTGAACTGGTGGTCATAGTGCGTCATGCGTAGATCCGGGCGAGAGCTCTGCCCGATAGTGATGCATATGCTCAACTCTTGCAGGTCGATGGCGATGCGTTTGGTGCGCGATAAGACGTAGTCATGCCGTTGGGATATATTCTGCGTATCGCGAGGGAGCCTTTCCCTCAATACACAAGGAGAAGATGCGTGCAGCATAGGATACCGAACGTAGGGAAGGGAGGCGGGCCTCGTCGCCAATGGAAGATGGTTGCCGTGGTAGCGGGCCTTGCCCTGCTGGCGGGTTGTAGTGAACAGCAGTCCGAAGCGACTCGCTTCATGTCGGGCCCGGAGGCGGCGGTCGGAGCTGTACTCAGCGGAGAACTGACAACGGCCAGCCCCATTAACCTCAACGATGGGGCTCGCTACTCCCCGCACTGGGTCTGCCCAGGTGAGGCGAATGACGTCGTGACGTCCTATGTGCTGGATGCTGCATTCCCCGGAGTGCTGACGGCTTTCGACAAGGAGGGGGGCTTCCTCGGAGTCGTTGAGGGGGCAGTGGATACCCCCTTGTCCTTGCTGGTAGGTGCTGATCACAAGTCCTGTACGCTGATCGTAGTGAGTGGCAGCAGCGCGACCTCCTTTGGTCCCTATCGTCTCGTGCCCCAGGCTCACGCCTCGGCTGAGCCGCTGGCTCTCGATGAATCCTTGATCGGGTCGCTCGGTGAGGATGGCAAGGCGAGCCACGTCATGACACTCGAGCAGGCGGGTCGGCTTGACCTCTCACTGTCGAGTGGCGGCGCTCTTGCACTGACTGTGCGTGGTGAAGGGCGTGAAGAGCGTGTCCAGGCCTGCAGTGATGGAGAGCAACGCCTGGAGGCATACCTGGAACCGGGAGACTATCGGGTTGAAGTTGCCACCGCAGCCATCGGCAATGCGCTGGCTGCGACGAGTGGATGTGGAGATGAGACGCTTGTGCTGGGGAACGCCTACCGATTGACGGCCAGTGTCGACGATCTGGCAAGCGGAATGCGCAATGAGGGGCCGCTGCGGGGAGGCGATAGCATTACCGGTGTTCTGGAAAGCGGGGCACACAACCGTTACCGGCTGGATATCAACGAACCCTCCGAAGTTTCCATCGAGTTGAGCTCGGCACATTTCGATGCCTTGCTGAGCCTCGAAGGTGAGGGGCAGAGTTTCAGCAATGATGATGGCGGCGGCGGCATCAATGGTACGGATGCGCTGCTGGAAACCGTGCTGTTGCCCGGGCGCTATGATATTGAAGTGACGGCTTATGGTGCCGCTGGCGGGGATTATGGGCTGGAGATGCATAGCTCCCCCTTCGAGGGAGAGCTCCGAAACAGCGGTGAGCTTGCGCTGGGGGAAAGCTTGGTTGGCGTTCTGGATGGCAGCGGCCCCAACAGTTATCGCCTGACACTGGAAGAAACAACGGGTATCAGGGTGGTGCTGGGTTCATCGAGCTTTGATGCCGTGCTTCGCCTGCATGGCAACGGTGTCGATATCAGCGACGATGACAGTGGCGGAAACCTGGATGCGCTGCTGTCGGCAGTGCTTGAGCCGGGCAGCTATACTCTGGAAGCTCAGAGCTATTCGGGTGCTGGGGCCTACAGGTTGGAAGTGGTTGGTGACGCCATCGAGGAGGAGCTGCGCAATGGTGGCGAGATTGGAGTCGGAGACGCTGTGGTCGGTAGCGTGAGTCCCGGGGGCACGCTTGATTATGAGTTGGTGTTGGAAGAGGCTGCCACGATCGTGATCGAAGCGACCTCGCCTACAGCCGATACAATATTGAGCCTGAGCGGAAACGGGGTCGAGATAGAAAACGACGATGCCGATGGGCTCGGCTTGGGCTCGCGCATTATTCAGCACCTTGAAGCCGGTCGCTATGGTGTTGGTATCAGAACCTGGGGCATAGAAAGCGACATCGGCGTGGTTAGACTTGAGGTCCGGGGCTGAGAGGTTGCTTCAACCATTTATCAGGCCCCTGAAACTTTTTTACAGGAAGGGCTTGCGGGCCTGCCGGTAAAACCGTAAAGTACGCATCCGCTGCCGGCAACGGACAAACGTTACCGGCGGTGAATGTGGCAGAAGTGACTGTTCTGCAATGGGTTTTTCGGAAGGCTTCGA
The DNA here is from genome assembly GCF_009901955.1 of Halomonas icarae. GTDB lineage: Bacteria > Pseudomonadota > Gammaproteobacteria > Pseudomonadales > Halomonadaceae > Halomonas > Halomonas icarae. The sequence goes on from NZ_WUTS01000001.1 coordinate 1,455,267, forward strand.
AAATCACCGGGCGGCGGTCTCGGCGGAGAGCATCACCGCATCGGTGCCATCGAGCACGGCATTGGCGACGTCGAACACCTCGGCGCGGGTGGGCAGCGGCGACTCGATCATCGACTCCATCATCTGGGTGGCGGTGATCACCGCCCGGTTCAGGCTGCGGGCACGCTTGATGATGCGCTTCTGGGTGCCGATCAGCTTCTCGTCGCCGATCTCCACGCCGAGGTCGCCGCGTGCCACCATCACCGCCTCACAGGCCTGGATGATGCCGTCCAGCGTCGCCTCGTCAGCCACCGCCTCGGCGCGCTCGAGCTTGGCCACCAGGCCGATCTCCTTGCCGGCCTCGCCCAGCAGTGCACGAGCCTCGGCCATGTCGGCGGCATGCCGCGGAAACGAGACCGCCAGATAGTCCACGCCGATGTCGACGGCGGTGGCGAGGTCCGCCCGGTCCTTGTCGGTCAGCGCCGGCGCCGAGAGTCCGCCGCCGAGCTTGTTGATGCCCTTGTTGTTGGAGAGCCTGCCGCCCACGGTCACCGTGGTATGGATCGCCTGGCCCGCCACGGCGGTGACATCGAGCACCAGCCGGCCATCGTCGAGCAGCAGGCGGTCGCCCGTCACCACATCCTCGATCAGCTGCTTGTAATCGCAGCCGACGCGCGTCTCATCCCCGGCATCACCCTCCAGGGCCATATCGAGGATAAAGGTGGCCCCTTCGGCGAGTTCCACCGCGCCATCACGGAAGCGAGCGATGCGGATCTTCGGCCCCTGGAGATCGCCCAGGGCGGCGACGCTGCGGCCCTGGCGGGCGGCGATCTCGCGTACCCGCGCCAGGCGGTGGCGATGGTCGGCGGCAGTGCCATGGGAGAAGTTGAGGCGTACCACGTCGACACCGGCGGCGATCATGGCCTCGAGCACGCCCTCGCGGTCGCTGGCGGGGCCCAGGGTGGCAACGATCTTGGTGCGGCGAATGGGGGCGTGGATGGGAGCATGGGGGGGTAGTGTCATGGCGTCCTCGGCAGGATCAGGATGGCACGGAAATCGTTGACATTGGTCCGCGTGGGGCCGGTCACGATCAGCCGGTCCAACGCCTGGAAGAAAGTGTAGGCATCATTGCGTGACAGAAAGGCGTCAGGGTCAAGTCCCAGGCGCTCTGCCCGTGCCTGATCGGACGCCGCAAACAGCGCACCGGCATTGTCTTCCGAGCCGTCGATGCCATCGGTGTCGATGGCCAGTGCATGGATACCCGGGGCCCCGTTCAGTGCCTCGAACAGGCCCAGCAGGTACTCGACGTTGCGCCCGCCGCGGCCATCACCGCGCACGGTAACGCTGGTCTCGCCGCCGGAAAGCAGCAACAACGGCCGCTCCAGCCCGACCTGACTCGACAGCGCCAGGCCTCCCTGGGCACGGCCCAGATCACGGGCCTCGCCCTCGAGATCATCGCCCAGCACGCGCACCGCGATATCGCTCTCCTCGGCGGCCATGCGGGCAGCCTCCAGGGCATCGCAGGCGCGCGCCAGCACTCGTGATCGGTCGCGGGAAAAGCCGGGATCATCCGGCGCAGGCGCCCTGGAGGTTGTCTCCAGATGATGGCGCACGTTATCGGGAATCTCGATGCCGTGGCGCATCAGAATGCCTAGCGCATCCGCCGGTGAGCTAGCGTCTGGAAGTGTCGGTCCGGAGGCGATCAGGGTCGGATCGTCGCCGGGCACATCGGAGATCAACCAGGTCAGCACCTGGGCCGGATGGGCCGCCGCGGCCAGGCGCCCCCCCTTGATGGCCGACAGATGACGACGCACGGTATTGATCTCGCGGATCGGCGCCCCACAGCGCAGCAGGGCCTGGTTGAGGGCCTGCTTGTCGGTCATGCTGATACCCGGCGCCGGCAGGCTCATCAACGCCGAGCCACCGCCGGAGATCAATGCGATCACCAGGTCATCCTCGCCCAGCGTCTCGACCGCCTCGAGCATGCGCCGGGCGGCCTCCTCGCTCAGGCCATCGGGCATGGGATGGGAAGCCTCGAGCACCTCGATTCGTTGGCAGGTCGCGTCTGACTCCTCGGGGCCATGGCCGTAACGCGTCACCACCAGGCCCTCCAGTGGTGCCTCGGGTTGGCGAGCCAACCAGGCACGCTCCAACGCGACAGCCATGGCGGCGGCGGCCTTGCCGGCGCCAATCACCACGGTACGCCCGTCAGGAGGAAGCGGCAGCTCGGCCGGCAACAGGTTAGCGGGGTGTACGGCGCGCACGGCGGCATCGGCCAGGCCGCGCAGCCAGCTCAGGATCTCGGACTCCGTTAGCGTTGCGCTACTGCCGGAGAGGGGGGGAGTCGGCAGTGTGGCCATGGAATTTTCCTCTTCAAGCTGACGATGCCCGCCGAGCCACTATGATTCGGGGGATTGAAGGACCCGGGATTCGGGGGATTGAAGGACCCGGGATTCGCGGATCGAGATAAAGGACCCGGCGGGCAAGGAGTTCCGTGCCGCCGGGAAAGGTCGCCGAGGGCGACCAAGGAGGCTTGCGACGACCCGACGCTTACCTCCTGGAACCTGTCGATCTCGCGTCTCGACGGGCTCCACAGGGAGCAGTCACCTCCCCTGTCGTCGCTGACCCAGCACCGGGTCAGCGAGCGAACCTTTACCGTCCTACCTCGTGATCGGCGAGCACTTCCAGGGCGCGCAGGATGCCGGCATGATCCCAGTCGGCGCCGCCATTGGCGGCACAGGCCTGGAACAGCTGCTGGGCATTGGCGGTGCCGGGCAGCGACAGATTCAGAGTGCGCGCTCCTTCCAGCGCCAGATTGAGATCTTTCTGATGCAACTTGATCTTGAAGCCGGGATCGAAGGTGCGTTGGATCATGCGCTCACCATGGACATCGAGAATCTTCGACTGGGCCAGGCCACCGAGTAACGACTCGCGGACCTTGGCCACATCGGCACCGGCCCTGGAGGCGAACAGCAGGCCCTCGGCAACGGCCTCGATGGTCAGGGCGACGACAATCTGGTTAGCCACCTTGCAGGTCTGACCAGCTCCATGTCCACCGATATGGGTGATGGTCTTGCCCACCACCTCGAGAATTGGCGTGGCACGCCGAAACCCCTCATCGGTGGCGCCGACCATGATGGTCAGGGCGGCATTGATGGCACCGCCTTCGCCGCCGGAGACAGGTGCGTCGACATACTCGCCGCCGGCTTCGGTGATGCGCCTGGCGAACTCCTGGGTGGAGATCGGTGCAATGGAGCTCATGTCGATCACCAGGGTGCCCGGCTTGAGCCCCTCGATCACGCCGCCTTCGCCGAACAGCACCTCCTCGACGTCCGGGGTGTCCGGGACCATGGTGATGATCACCTCGGAGGCCTCGGCGACCGCCTTGGGACTGTCGAGCTCCTGCATGCCCCTGGAGGCCAGGGTCTCGTCGAGAGCTCCGCGCTTGACGGTGGCTAGCGTGTGGCCGGCGTCCAGCAGATGGCCTGCCATGGGGCGACCCATGATGCCCAGTCCGATAAAACCGATCTTGCTCATGATATCTCTCCTGTTGTTCCTGTTGCTTCAAGGCGATGTTTACTGGGCGTTATCCAGCCAGCCCAGGCCTTCCACGGTGGTGGTCTTGGGCTTGTACTCGCAGCCGATCCAGCCGTCGTAGCCGAGACGCTCGAGATGGGCGAACAGGAAGGGGTAGTTGATCTCGCCGGTGCCCGGCTCGTGGCGGCCTGGATTGTCGGCCAGCTGCACGTGAGCGATGCGCGCGAGGTTCGCCTCGATGGTTGGGGCCAGATCCCCTTCCATGATCTGCATGTGGTAGATGTCGTACTGCAGCTTGAGGTTGCTTGAGCCCACCTCATCGAACAGCGCCAGCGCCTGGGCGGTACGATTGAGGAAGAAGCCCGGAATGTCGCGGGTGTTAACCGGCTCGGCGATCAGCAGGATGCCCTCGGCCGCGAGCTTCTCGGCGGCGAAGCGCAGATTCTCGACCAGGGTCTCGCGGGCCTGATCGTCGCCGACACCCTCGGGCTTGATGCCGACCAGGCAGTTGACCTGGGGGTTGCCCAGCACCTTGGCATACTCGATCGCCCGGTCGACGCCGGCGCGGAACTCCTCGATGCGATCCGGATGGCAGGCGATACCGCGCTCACCCGCCCCCCAGTCGCCCGCCGGCAGGTTGAACAACACCTGGCTCAGGCCGTTGTCGTCGAGGCGTTGCTTGATCTCGGCAGCCTCGAAGTCGTACGGAAAGAGATACTCCACGCCCTTGAAGCCGGCCTTGGCGGCGGCCTCGAAGCGGTCGAGGAAGTCGACCTCGGTGAACAGCATGCTGAGATTGGCGGCAAACTTGGCCATAAGACCTCCCGTTGTGTGCTCGTGTGATGTGCGCAAGGTTGACGTACCCTGCCCCCACCCGGCCGGGCGGGCGGGGTAAGGAATCAGCGCAGCGCGGCGATGGAGCTCGGCGCGTCGGCGATGTTCTCGGCCAGCGCCTCGAACTCATTGACACCGTCGAGATCGGTACCCATGGAGATGTTGGTGACGCGCTCGAGGATCACCTCGATCACCACCGGCACCCGATACTGATGCATGAGTTCGCGGGCCTGCTCGAAGGCTGGCGCGATCTGGTCGGGCTCGGTGACACGGATCGCCTTGCAGCCCAGACCCTGGACCACGGAGACGTGGTCCACACCGTAGCCGTTGATCTCCGGGCAGTTGATGTTCTCGAATGACAGCTGCACCTGATAGTCCATCTCGAAGCCACGCTGGGCCTGCCTGATCAGCCCCAGATAGGAGTTGTTCACCACCACGTGGATATAGGGCAGGCTGAACTGTGCACCGACCGCCAGCTCCTCGATCATGAACTGAAAGTCATAGTCGCCGGAAAGGGCGACGATCTCGGTGTTGGGATCGGCGCGACGCGCGCCCAGGGCGGCCGGAATCGTCCAGCCCAACGGACCTGCCTGACCGCAGTTGATCCAGTGACGCGGCTTGTAGACGTGAAGGAACTGCGCACCGGCGATCTGTGACAGGCCAATAGTGGTGACGAAGCGGGTGTTCTTGCCGAATGCCTTGTTCATCTCCTCGTAGACGCGCTGGGGCTTGACCGGTACGTTGTCGAAGTGCGTCTTGCGCAGCAGGGTGCGCTTGCGCTCCTGGCACTCCTCGGCCCAGGCGCTGCGATCCTTGAGCTTGCCCGCGGCCTGCCACTCGCGGGCCACCTCGATAAAGAGCTCCAGCGCCGCCTTGGCATCGGAGACGATGCCATAGTCCGGACCGAAGATGCGTCCGATCTGGGTCGGCTCGATGTCGACATGCACAAACTTGCGGCCCTTGGTGTAGGTCTCCAGAGTGCCGGTGTGACGATTGGCCCAGCGGTTGCCGATGCCCATCACGAAGTCGGACTCGAGCATCGTCGCGTTGCCGTAACGGTGCGAGGTCTGCAGGCCGACCATGCCCGCCATCAGCTCGTGATCGTCGGGAATGGTGCCCCAGCCCATCAGGGTCGGGATGACCGGCACGCCGGTGAGCTCGGCAAACTCGATAAGCAGCTCGCTGGCGTCGGCGTTGATGATGCCCCCCCCAGCCACCAGCAGCGGCTTGTCGGCCTCGTTGAGCATGCCCAACGCCTTCTCCACCTGGATGCGGCTGGCGGCCGGCTTGTAGACCGGTAGCGGCTCGTAGGTGTCCGGGTCGAACTCGATCTCGGTCATCTGCACGTCGATCGGCAGGTCGAGCAGCACCGGTCCCGGGCGTGCGCTGCGCATCAGGTGGAAGGCCTGCTGGAAGGCGCGCGGCAACTGGGCCGCCTCCAGCACGGTGATGGCCCACTTGGTAACGGGGCCGGCGATCGCCTGGATATCGACCGCCTGGAAGTCCTCCTTGTGCAGCTTGCCGGTCGGTGCCTGACCGGTAATGCACAGGATCGGAATGGAGTCAGCAGAGGCGGAGTAGAGCCCGGTGATCATGTCGGTGCCGGCCGGGCCGGAGGTGCCGATGCACACGCCGATGTTGCCGGCCTCGGCACGGGTGTAGCCCTCTGCCATGTGCGAGGCGCCCTCGACATGGCGCGCCAGAACATGATCCACCCCCCCAACCTGTCGCATCGCGGCATAAAAGGGGTTGATGGCGGCTCCTGGAACGCCGAAGGCAACATCGACCCCTTCCTTCTTGAGCACATGAACAGCGGCTTCCGCAGCGGTCATTCGAGGCATGACATCGTACTCCTATAGGTATTTATTTTTATGGAAATGATTTCTATATAGTGAGACTAGACCTCTACCCGCAAAGCCGTCAAGACTTTTTTATACAAAAAACCAGCGATTTTGTACTCAAAAAAACCCCAATGAATCAATTCATTGGAGGTTTTTTACTCAACATTTTTGCCTAAAAACCATCAGATGGACGGACATCATGGTATACAACACAAGTTCGATCTGATGGATCGTTTCGAGACAACTGTCACGCCACCTCTCAGCGGCGCTGGCTGTAGGGCAGCGCCATGTGGCGGTTGACGTCCTTGTAGAGCAGATAGCGGAAGGGTCCCGGGCCACCCGCGTAGCAGGCCTGAGGGCAGAAGGCGCGCAGCCACATGTAGTCGCCGGCCTCGACCTCGACCCACTGCTGGTTGAGGTGGTAGACCGCCTTGCCCTCGAGCACGTAGAGGCCGTGCTCCATGACGTGGGTCTCATCGAAGGGGATCACGCCACCGGGCTGGAAGGTGACGATGGTCACGTGCATGTCGTGGCGCAGGTCGTCCGGATCGACGAAGCGGGTGGTCGCCCACACCTCGTTGCAGTCCGGCATCACCGTCGGTGCGATGTCGTTCTCGTTGACCACGAAGGGTTCCGGCACTTCTATGCCATCGACGAACTCGTAGGCCTTGCGTATCCAGTGGAAGCGCACTGGAGCGTCGGCCTCGTTGCGCAACTGCCAGTCACAGCCGGGCGGCAGGAAGGCGTAGCCGCCTGGCACCATGCGATGCTTCTCGTTGTCGATGATCAGCGTCATCTCCCCTTCGACCACGAACAGCACGCCCTCGGCGCCAGGATCGGTTTCGGGACGCTCGCTGCCGCCGCCCGGGGAGACCTCCATGATGTACTGGGAAAAGGTCTCGGCGAAGCCGGAGAGCGGACGAGACAGCACCCACAGCCGGGTGTTCTCCCAATGAGGGAGCTTGCTGGTGACGATATCACGCATTACCCCTTTGGGGATCACCGCAAACGCCTCGGTGAACATGGCACGGTCGGTGGTCATCACCTTCTGGTCGGGATGGCCGCCGCGGGGCGCGTAATATTGACGCTGAGTCATGAGGTTTTCTCCTGTTCGCTTTCGGTCGGCATGTCCGTCTCGCCTTGCGGCAGGGTCACGCGGATGTCGATGGGGTACTCGTCGCAGTTGTTGCCCTCGCCGCCGCGGTCGACGACCAGGAACTCCCCCTCGCGCTCGAGGACCGACTGGATGGCGTGCCAGGTGCCGGCCGCATAGTTGACGCCCTGGCGGCCGTCGGTGACGAAGGCGCGCACGCTATCGGGCGCGATGGTCTCGCCGGGCGGCGCCACCACCACGATGAAGCGCTCCTCGTGCATCGGCACGAAGGCCTGGCTGCCCTGGGGATGACGCTCGAGGAACGGCAGCTCGAGGGGCAGCGTGACGGGCTGGCTGACGAAGATGCTGATCAGCGCGCGGGCCTGCTCGCCGAGGGTCTCGACCCGGGCCAGGTCGTGGTAGCGCCGAGTGCGGCCGGCGTTGATGTGGAAGTAGTCGGAGGTGCGGGTGTCGATCACCTCGCCGAAGGGCGCGAAGGCCTCCGGGGTGAGGGGCTGGGCCTCGAGTTCAAGCATGACGGCTCCTGAAGAACGCAGGGCGGGGCGGGCGGCGAACCGCCCGCCCCGGGCTCGGGGATGACGCCGGATCAGGGCGCCGGGTGGTGGTCGGCCCAGTGGCGGGCGATGTCCACGCGACGGGTGACCCAGACGCGGTCGTGGGCCTCGATGTGGTCGAGGAAGCGCTGCAGGGCGCGGAAGCGTCCCGGACGGCCGAGCAGCCGGCAGTGCATGCCCACGGAGAGCATCTTCGGGGTGTCCTCGCCTTCCGCGTAGAGCACGTCGAAGGCGTCCCGCAGGTAGGTGAAGAAGTGATCCGCGGTGTTGAAGCCCTGGGGCGCGGCGAAGCGCATGTCATTGGTGTCCAGGGTGTAGGGCACCACCAGATGCGACTGCTCGCGACCCTGGCTGTCCGCCTCGCGGGTCCAGAACGGCAGGTCGTCGCCGTAGTAGTCGCTGTCGTAGAGGAAGTTGCCCTCGTCGAGCACCAGGCGTCGGGTGTTGGGGCTGTCGCGGCCGGTGTACCAGCCCAGCGGCTTCTCGCCGTAGAGCGACTGGAAGATCTCGATGGCGCGGCGCATGTGCTCGCGCTCGAGCGCTTCCGGGACGTTCTGGTAGTGGATCCAGCGATAGCCGTGGCAGGCGATCTCGTGGCCCAGCTCCTTGAAGGCGTGGGCCACCTCGGGGTGGCGCTCCAGCGCCATGGCGACGCCGAAGACCGTCAGCGGCAGGCCGCGACGCTCGAACTCGCGCAGGATCCGCCACACGCCCGCCCGGGAGCCGTACTCGTAGATCGACTCCATGCTCAGGTGGCGATCGGGATAGGCATCCGCCCCGATGATCTCGGAGAGGAACTGCTCGGAGCCCTTGTCGCCGTGGAGCACGCAGTTCTCGCCGCCCTCCTCGTAGTTGAGCACGAACTGAACGGCGATCCGCGCCTTGCCGGGCCACTTGGCCTCGGGCGGCGTACGGCCGTAACCGATCAAGTCGCGGGGATAGTGGGAATCGGTCATGACATCACCTTATAGTAATCAGGCGGCATCAAGATGATGCCCAATGCCGTCTATTTTTGTATACAACAAGCAATGTATCGCTACCGAGAGTCGCCCGCAAGTCCCTGCATCGGCATTTAGCTGAGGAAGATCTGGTGTAGATCCGGCGCTTCCTGGTCCTCTTCGACAATGGCAAGGGTCGCCTCGACGGCGCGCAGGTGATTCCCCATCAGCACGGCGGCCTCCTGGCCGCGCCCCTCCTTCAGTAGAGTGATCAATGTCGCGTGATCATGCGTCTCACAGCCCAGATGACCAGGCTTGCCATAGACCGCCAGTATCAGCGAAGAGCGAAAGCACAGTCGCTCGACGAACTCGGCCAGAGTGGCGTTGCCGGCGAGCCTGGCGAGGCAGGTATGAAAGTCCGCGGAATGGCGAATCGCCGCGCTATGGTCGCCTTTTCGCAGGGCCTTCTGCTCCTGGTCAGAAAGTTCGTGCAACGTCTTCACGCTCGCCTCGTCGACGCACCGAGCCACCTCGGGCATCAGCCCGCACTCGACCATCTGACGGGCCGCAAAGACCTCATGCGCCTCTTCGGCAGTAGGACGGGTGACGCTGGCCCCTCGTCGAGGAGTCAAGGTAACCAACTGCTCCAGCGCCAGGCGCTGCAGAATCTTGCGGATCCCGGTGCGGCTGATGCCGAACACCTCGGCCAGGGCATCCTCGCGTAGTCGAGCACCGGGCTTCAGCCGATGCTCGATAATGGCATCGCTGATCGAACGATAGATAATTTCATGACGCTCGGCACCATCGCCGCCCTTGCCTCGGCGGCTACCCGGGGCACGCTGCCCGACAAGGTCCTGACGCTGATTCATGTGATGTGGCTCCCTGTAATGGTCTAGCACCCATTGTATACGCTTGCGCGACAACCTGACGTCCAAGGCCCTAATGAAGGGACCCGCCACGGAGGCGGGTCAAGGGTGTGATCATGGGATGGAGTCAGGGTATCACTCGGTCCAGGCGGCGATGGTCGCACGCTCCTCCTCGGTGATCCCGGTGATATTCCCCAGGGGCATGTAGCCGCTGGAAACGACCTCCTGAATCTTGTGCATCTGCTGCAGAATCTGCTCGCCAGTGTCATAGGCCAGGCCGGCTGGCGGCGCATTGAAGCCAGGCTGAGTGGGGTCGCTGGCATGGCAGGCGACACAGCGGGATTCGATAATGGGCTGCACCTCGGCAAGCGATACGCTGGCGGACATCCGGGCCTGTCCCGCACTGGCGCCAACTGTCGGCATGGCGACCCAGAAGGCCACCGCGATCAGGGCAGTTCCGGCGACCGGATAAGCTGGCTGAATCTTGCCGGCGTGCATCAGCACGAAGAACTGACGGATCAGAGCGCCACCGAAGATGAACAGCGACATGATCACCCACGCATACTCGTGGGAGTAGGCGAAGGAGTAGTGGTTGCTGATCATCAGCAAGACCACCGGCAGCGTGAAGTAGGTATTGTGCACCGAGCGCTGCTTGCCACGCTTGCCATCCAGCGGGTTGGGCGCCTCGCCGGCCTTCATCGCCTTCACCATGCGGCGCTGGCCCGGGATAATCCAGAAGAAGACATTGGCCGACATGGCGGTGGCCATGACTGCGCCGGTCAACAGAAAGGCCGCACGGCCGGAGAAGATCTGCACGCTGAGATAGGAGACCACCACCATCATCACCGCCACCGCGACACTGAGCACGCCGTCACGGGTCATGTTGGGGCTGATGCGCTTGCATAGCTCGTTGTAGACCACCCAACCACCGAGCAGGAACAGCAGAGCCACCACATTGGCCTGCCAGCCACTCATGTTGGCGGCCCACTCCCAGCTGGCATTGGGATTGACCAGGTAGAAGCTGGGGTTGGCCATATAGAGCAGGATGAACAGCGCGAAGCCCGACAGCCAGGTGGTGTAGGCCTTCCAGAACGACCAGTGAAGATCTTCAGGCAGCTTGGCCGGAGCGGTGGCATATTTTTGGTTGTGATAGAACCCGCCACCATGCACCGCCCACATCTCGCCGAACACCCCCTTGTCGCGATCCTCGGCGGCCTTGGGCGTTCGCAGTCCGTTATCCAGCATTACAAAATAGATCGACTCCCCGATCCAGGCAATGGCTGCGATGACGTGCAGCCAGCGCAGCATGAAGTTACCGAAGTCCAGCAGGTAGGCTTGCATAAAGAGGCCTCGTCTAGCGTCTTGTTATAAGGAGTGTGATCAACAGACGTCCTCAGCTACCGCGGTAGGTGGAGTAGCCGTAAGGAGAGAGCAGCAGGGGAACGTGATAGTGTGCGTCGGCATCGGTGACACCGAAACGCAACGGAATCACATCGAGGAAGAGCGGCTCCTGCGCTTCGACACCCTGGGCTCGCAGGTAGTCTCCGGCATGGAAGACCAGCTCATATTGACCGGTGACGAACGTATCACCCTCGACGATTGGACCGTCGCAACGGCCATCATCATTGGTTACTACCTCCTTGAGAAGGATGCGCTGCTCGCCTTGCAAGCGGTAGGCCTCGATGCGGATACCCTCGCCCGGGCATCCCTGGGCGGTATCGAGCACGTGGGTGGTAAGGCGTCCCATGGGAATACTCCTTGTGTTGTGATGTGGATTATCGTGTTAGGGCCCGGAGTCGCTTGTCGGTGTCGGTTATCCAAGGCTACCCTGAGCACATGAAGACAGTTTTAGACTCTATTGGGGTACATTTCAAAATATTTTTTGTATACATTTAAACCCCATCCACACGACACTTCATCCAGACGTGCATCGTGACACCGGCAACATCCTGACCAAGGAGAATGACAATGAGCCAAAAAAACCTGATCCCAACCCCGAGCCAGCTGGACAAAGCCGCCTTCGTGGCCGCCTACGGCGACATCTATGAACACTCCCCCTGGGTGGCCGAACTGGCCTGGGACCGGGGGCTGAACACTGATCACGACTCCCCCGCCGGCCTGGCAATGGCCATGAGCGAGATACTGACCAGCGCCTCCGCCGAACGTCAGCTCGAGGTGATTCGTGCGCACCCTGACCTCGCCGGCAAGGCCGCCGTCGCGGGGGAGCTGACCGACGACTCGACCCGTGAGCAGGCTGGCGCCGGACTGGATCAGTGTTCACCGGAGGAGATGGCTCGCTTCGAGCGGCTCAATGAGGCCTACAAGACAAAGTTCGGCTTTCCCTTCGTGATGGCTGTCAAGGGCAACGATCGCCATGCCATTCTGCAGGCGTTCGAAACCCGGCTCGACAACGATCTTGCTGAGGAGCGCCGCACCGCGGTGGAGCAAATCAATCGCATCGCCCGCTTTCGCCTCGAGGCACGAGCCGAAGCCAACGCCTGACCCCCTCCCGATCAACGGCTCCTCTCCCCTACCAGCCAACCAGACAAGACGCCGGGCAACCGGCGCCCCGAACACGACACCGCCCGGCATGATGCCGGGCGGTGTCGTGGCAGAGGCGTTACATCAACGTCCCAGATCAGGGTCAGTGATTGGCATGAGGCGCACTACCGGGGGAAGCATCGCCTTCCGTATCGGCGTCCGGCAGCGGCTGAGCGTCAGGATCCTGCCCCGCAGCCTCGGCGTCGGCCCGTGCAGTCTCTTCGCGTTCACGCCGTTCGTCGGCCAGAGACCGGCTCGGCAATACGATATTGAGCACGAAGGAGGTGATGGCTGCCACCACGATCGGCGCGCCCCCGATAACGTTCTGGACCATTTGCGGGAACTGTTCGATGGCCGCTGGCACCTGGGAGATACCCAGTGCCAGCGCCAAGGAGAGGCCGACGATGGTCACGTTGCGGGCCGACAGTTCATCCTTGATGAGCAGCTGGATGCCGGTCATGGTGATCATCCCGAATACCGTGACGGTAGCACCGCCCAGTACCGGATAGGGGATGGTGGTCATGATGGCGCTGAACTTGGGGCTCAGACCGGCCAGCACCATGAACACGCCGGCGATGGCCAGCACAGAACGGCTGATCACCTTGGTCATGGCCACGATGCCGACGTTCTGGCTGAAAGTGGAGGTCGGCAGTGCCGCGAACAGCGAGCTCAGGGCGGTGGTCAGGCCGTTGCCCAGAAGTCCGCCCGTCAGTTCCTTGGTCTTCAGCTCTCGGTTCATCCCCGCCACGCTGGTGGCGGAAAGGTCTCCGATGGTCTGCACCGAGTTGATCACGCAGATCACCACCATGGAGACGATGGCCGCGGAGTGGAACTCGAGCTGAAATGGCATGAACTCCGGCACCGCCAGCCAGCGCGCCGAGGCCACCGAGCCGAAGTCGACCATGCCCATCGGAAGCGCCACCGCATAGCCGACCAGGATGCCGACGATGATCGCCGACAGCCTGACCACGCCACGACCGAATTGCGAAGCGCCCAACACCGCCAGCAGAGTGATGATGCCCACCAGCCAGTTGCCCAGATCACCGAACCCTTGTGCATTGACATTGCCGCTGCCCGCCATGTAGCGGATGGCAATATCATAAAGCGACAGGCCAATCACCAGCACCACGGTACCGGCAACGATTGGCGGAAACAGATGGCGGATATATTGAATGAAGTAGCCAACCACCATCATCGTAATGCCACCAATCAGCTGTGCGCCGAGGATTCCCTCGATGCCGAACTGGCCACCCACGGCGATCAAGGTGGGCACATAGGCGAAGCCCACACCGAAGATCGCCGGCAGCCTGGCGCCGAACTTCCACACTCCGTAGAGGTGGAACAGGGTACAAACGCCCGAGGCCAGCACCGCCACCTGGATCAGCAGCAGCTTCTCCTGAGGCGTCGAGCCGACCACACCGGCGATGATGATCGGAGGGGTAATCACGCCGGCGATCATCGCCAGCACGTGCTGCAGCGAGATGGGCAGCGCCTTGTAGATCGGCGGTCTCCCTTGAAAGTCAAACAGCGAAGAATTGCGCGTCTTTGTTGTCATGAAACGATCCAGGACTGTTGTTATACGTCGCCAACCAATACAGCATGTCGACACTAATTGAAATTAATAGAGCCCTTTTTAGACACAAAGTTGTATACACACGAACCCCTTCAGGGGCAGACAGAAACTCCAGCCGCTCCGGCGCCTCGACGAGATCACGACATCTTCTAGACTGAAGGGAAGAAAGAGCCGGAGTGGATCACCCATGTTTCAGCACCGACGGGATGCCGCCGAACGCCTGGCCACGAGGCTCAGCCACCTGCGTGGCCTTCACCCCCTAGTGCTGGCCATTCCCCGTGGAGGGGTGCCCATGGGGCGGGTCATCGCCGACGCCTTGCAGGGGGAGCTAGATGTAGTGCTGGTACGCAAGATCGGCGCGCCAGGGAATCCGGAGTACGCCATTGGCGCGGTCAGTGAGGATGGCAGCGTTCACCTGGAGGAGGAGGCACGACACTGCCAGGAGGCGTGGCTGGCTGGTGCGATTGCCCGCCAACGAGAGTTGATCGAGGAGCGTCGCCGGCGCTACACCCCGGTGCGCAACCCCATCGACCCGGCTGATCGCATTGTGGTGGTGGTGGATGACGGCAGCGCCACCGGCGCGACCATGGCCGCGGCGCTGGCAATCCTTCGTCAGCGCCACCCCACGCGTCTGATCGCCGCCCTGGGTGTGGCGCCACCCGACACCGTGGCGCGGCTGGAGACGCTGGCCGACGAGGTGGTCTGTGTCGCGGTGCCAGAGCGCTTCGCCGCCGTGGGTCAGTTCTTTACCGATTTCAACCAGGTCAGCGATGACGAGGTGGAGGCCCTGCTCGCCGCCGGCGAGGCCGGTACGCCAATCTCACCCTGATATCTCCCAGGGCAGGCCGCCCTCGGGACATCCCGTCATGACCTGGCACCGGTCTCAGCGATAGGCGCCTTCGATGTCGGTGATGCGCTTGGCGTGCCGCCCCAGCCCACCGTGTAGATCCAGCATGCGCTCGAGCCAGGCATGGACCGGATCAGCATTGGAGACCAGATCGGCGCTGGAGACACAACGCGCCCACATGAAGTTGCCGAACACCAGATAGTCGGCCGCCGCAGGGGATTCACCGTCGATGAATTCCGACTCCTTGAGCAGGCCACGCAGCGGTTCGAGCGCCGCGTCGAGCTGGGCGAGCCCCCTGGAGGGCGAGTGGAACTCCTCCAGCGTACGGCCGAAGCGCTTTTCACGCGTTTCGCGGAAGTAGCCCCGATCATCGGGATGAATCGCATTGAGCAGATCCATGATGATGGTACGCAGCATGGCCGGTGCCAGGGTGCGCTCGGCAAAATGCTTGAAGAAGCGGGCCCGTGCCGCGGCCAGGCCTTCACCGATAAGCGGTGCCTTGGGATAGGTGCGGTCCAGATATTGCAGAATCTTATAGCTGTCGGTCACGACCGCTTCGCCATCGACCAGTACCGGCACCTTGTCGTGATCGGCAAACGCCAGGATCTCCTTGTCGTTGAAGCGCCACGGGCGGAGCTCCGCCTCCAGCCCCTTGTGAGCCAGGGCGTAGCGCGCACGCCAGCAGAAGGGCGAGAAGCGCAGGTCCTCGTCGACGCCACACAGATCATACAGAACTCGAGTCATGGAAAGTTATCCTCAGCCACAAGGGGTAAACACTCAACGAAGTCTGCCAGGCTCATGAACCCGGTGTCAGGCCGGACACCATGCTCGCCCTCAGCGAGCCCGCTGTCCATTAGTCTAATAAACATCTTGCATTCAACGGGCCCCATCTCCATCAGAGATATAAATTTTAATAACTAATCAAATAGTTAACGAAACATCAGGGGTTCAGGAGAACGCCGCCACATTGGTCTTACCAACTTTCCAGAGTTGGAACCCCCCTCTCTTACCCCGTAATGTCCGGCTGGCTGAACCATCCTGGCCGACACCGTTCGGGCACAACAACGACTCCGTTCGAGGAATCCTCTCCATGAATGACACCCTTCTCGCACTGCTGGCCTTCGTGCCCCTGGTGCTTGCCGGCGTGCTACTCATCGGTTTGCGCATGGCGGCCAGGACCGCCATGCCGATCGTGTTCGTGGTCACCGCCCTCATTGCTCTATTCGCCTGGGAGATGACGGCCACCCGAGTGCTGGCCTCCACCCTCCAGGGCTTGATCCTGACCGTCTCGATCCTGTGGATCATCTTTGGTGCCATCCTGCTGCTCAACACTCTAAAGCATTCAGGCGGCATCAAGGCCATCCGTAACGGCTTCTCGGGTATCAGCCCGGATCGCCGTGTTCAGGCGATCATCGTCGCCTGGCTGTTTGGCTGCTTTATCGAGGGCGCCTCGGGCTTCGGCACTCCCGCCGCCGTCGCGGCCCCGCTGATGGTGGCCCTGGGCTTCCCGGCGTTGGCCGCCGTGGTGGTGGGGATGATGATCCAGTCCACCCCGGTCTCCTTCGGTGCCGTCGGCACGCCCATCGTGGTCGGCGTCAGCGGCGGACTCGACCGCATCGGCATCACCGAGACCCTGGAGGCCGGTGGCGCCACCTGGATGGAGTACTTCCGCCTGATTGCCGGTGAAGTGGCCATCATCCACGGCATCGTCGGCATCCTGATGCCGTTGATCATGGTCACCATCATGGTGCGTTTCTTCGGCGCCAATCGCTCCTGGAAGGAGGGGCTCTCCATCGCTCCCTTCGCGATCTTCGCCGGCATCAGCTTCGTGGTGCCCTACATGCTGGCGGGGGTTCTGCTGGGACCGGAGTTCCCATCGATGATCGGCGCGATGGTCGGTCTGGCCATCGTGGTACCAGCGGCCCGTCGCGGCTTCTTGATCCCCAAGGACAGCTGGGACTTCCCCGACTCCTCCTCCTGGCCCGACCAGTGGATCGGCAAGCTCGAGATCAAGCTGGACGACGTCACCGGCAAGGCGCCAATCTCCACCCTGATGGGCTGGGTGCCCTACGTTCTGCTGGCCGTTATCCTGGTCGCCTCGCGCACCATCGAGCCGTTCAAGACCGCCCTGACCTCCTTCGCCTTCGGCTGGAGCAATATCCTCGGCGAGGCAGGAGTCTCCGGCGCCATCCAGCCCCTCTACCTGCCCGGCGGCATCCTGCTGATGGTGGTGCTGCTCACCGCCCTGCTCCACCGCATGCGCATGGGCGAGATCAAGGCGGCCTTCGGCGAGTCCTCCAAGACCATTCTCGGCGCCGGCTTCGTGCTGATCTTCACCATCCCCATGGTACGTATCCTGATCAACTCGGGGGTCAACGCCGCCGACCTGGTCTCCATGCCTGTGGCCATGGCTCAGCTGGTGGCCAATAGCGTGGGTGATATCTATCCCTTCTTCGCCCCTGCCGTGGGCGCGCTCGGGGCCTTTATCGCCGGCTCCAACACCGTCTCCAACCTGATGCTGGCCGACTTCCAGTTCAACGTTGCCCAGCAGCTCGGCCTCTCCACCGCCTTCATGGTGGCGCTGCAGGCCGTGGGGGCCGCCGCCGGCAACATGATCGCCATCCACAACGTGGTGGCGGCCTCGGCCACCGTGGGCCTGCTCGGCCGCGAGGGCGAGACCATCCGCAAGACGATCCTGCCGACGATCTACTACCTCGTCGCCACCGGGGTCATCGCGCTGATCGCCTTCTATGTGCTGGGTAGCAGTGATCCGCTGCTCGGCCTCGGCTGATCGAGCCACGCCCAGCGCAGAACGCCATCGCCCTCAGCCGAACGCTGGGGGCGATGGCGTCTTGATGGGCTCATCGAGAATTCGCTTGCCACGCGACACTAATCACGACAGCCTGGGATTACCCCCACCCCTCCAGCCGCATCGTCGATCGCTCCAGGCGCTCGTCCTCGGCCTCGATCTCGCGCAGGGCCTCGCCGATGCTGTTCAAGTGTTCCAGTGCAACACGACGTGCCAGCTGCGGCTTGCCCTTGACCACGGCATCATGCAGGCGCGCATGCTGGCGATTGATCATCTCGCGGGGTTGCGGACGATGATAGAGATTCTTCACCGAGGCGAAGACCGAACTGAGCAGCAGCTCGGTCAGGTTCTGCAGGGTATGTACCAGCACCGGGTTATGGGAGGCCTGGGAGATCGCCAGATGGAAGGCGTGGTCGAGTCTCGCCAGACGCTCCACATCGATGGGATCGGCGTTCGCCACATAGTCGGCCATCTCCCGATAGCGCCGGGTGATCAGCACTCTGTCAGCCGGATTGCCGCGACTGGCGGCCAGCTGTGCCGACTCCCCCTCGAGCAAGGCTCGCACCTCGAGCAGATCGAACAGGGTCCGCGGGTGGTCGCGAAACAGGTGCATCAACGGGCTCTGCTCGCGCGCCGGAAGCAACGCGGCCACCGTGGAGCCTCGGCCATGACGGGTCTCGATGATGCCCTTGCTGCGCAGGATGCGCATCCCCTCTCGCAGCGAGGCGCGGGATACGCCCAGCCGCTCGCACAACCGCCGCTCCGAGGGCAGCAGCTGGCCGGTACGGAAGATACCGTCCAGGATCAGCTGCTCCAGGCGTGCCGCAACCCCTTCCGGGGTGCGCTGTCCGCTGATCGGTTCATCGGTGGGTGACAACATGAGCTCCTCCGCCTGGCTGGCCCGGCGCTGTGAACGCCTCCACCACCGTGGCGAGTCGGCAGCAGACGCTGATGCCGGGAGTGTACATTGGAAAAACATTCCATATAGTAGACCAATAGCTGGTCTGACCAGTGCACCACAAGCTGGACAGCAGCGCCAGCGCTGCCAGGATAGAAGAGTGGTGAAGCATGCCGCAGGACACGCCGTGCACCCACGAGCCGCCATCCCGGACCTTCCACCTTGACGATACGTATGGGGAATCCCCGATGAATACACAGTACGACGCTCGGCTCGATGGCGAGCCACCCCTTCTTGACCAGGCCGAGGTTCTGGCCGATCTTCGCCAGGCACTGCCCGACATGGCCCTGCTGCATCGCGAGGAGGATCTGCGCCCCTTCGAGTGCGACGGACTTTCCGCCTATCGCGCCCTGCCCATGCTGGTGGCCCTGCCCGAGACACTCGCCCAGGTCGAGACCCTGCTCAAGCGCTGCCATGCCCTGGGCGTACCGGTGGTGACCCGCGGTGCCGGCACCGGCCTGTCGGGCGGCGCCTTGCCGCTTGCGCACGGAGTGCTGCTGGTGATGTCACGCTTCAGTCGTATCCTCGAGATCGACCCCGATGCGCGCACCGCGCGGGTGCAGCCCGGGGTACGCAACCTGGCGATCTCCGAGGCGGCGGCCCCCTACGGGCTCTATTACGCCCCGGACCCCTCCTCCCAGATCGCCTGCTCCATCGGCGGCAACGTGGCCGAGAATGCCGGCGGCGTGCACTGCCTCAAGTACGGCCTCACCGTGCACAACGTGATCAAGGTCGAGGTACTGACCATCGAGGGCGAGCACATGACCCTGGGCGCCGACGCCCTGGATGCGCCCGGCTTCGATCTGCTGGCCCTGTTCAACGGCTCCGAGGGCATGCTCGGCGTCGTCACCGAAATCACCGTCAAGCTGCTGCCCAATCCCGAGAGCGCCAAGGTGCTGATGGCCAGCTTCGACGACATCGAAAAGGCCGGCGATGCCGTGGGTGCCATCATCGCCGCGGGCATCATTCCCGGGGGGCTGGAGATGATGGACAACCTGGCGATCCGCGCCGCCGAGGACTTCATCGGCGCCGGCTACCCGGTCGAGGCCGAGGCGATCCTGCTGTGTGAACTGGACGGTGTCGAGGCGGACGTGGACGACGACTGTCAGACCGTGCGTCGCGTGCTGGAGAAAGCCGGCGCGACCGGTATCCAGCAGGCCCGTGATGAAACCGAGCGCGCGCTGTTCTGGGCCGGACGCAAGAACGCCTTCCCCGCCGTGGGGCGCATGTCGCCTGACTACTACTGCATGGATGGCACCATTCCTCGTCGCGAGCTGGCCCGTGTGCTCAAGGGCATCGGCGATCTCGGCGAGGAGTATGGCCTGCGCGTGGCCAACGTCTTCCACGCCGGCGACGGCAACATGCACCCGCTGATCCTGTTCGATGCCAACCAGCCCGGCGAATTCGAGCGGGCCGAGGCGCTCGGCAGTCGCATCCTTGAGCTCTGTGTCGAGGTGGGTGGCACCATCACCGGCGAGCATGGCGTGGGCCGCGAGAAGATTCATCAGATGTGCGTACAGTTCACTCCCTGCGAACTGGCCACCTTCCGCGCTGCCAAGGCGGCCTTCGACCCCATGGAGCTGCTCAACCCGGGCAAGAACATCCCCACGCCGGCCCGCTGCTCCGAGTTCCGCCTGACCAAGAGCGCCGGAGATGCTCCCGCCCCGACCCAGGCCCCGAAGAGCCACGGCTGAGAGACACAAGACATGGTGACCATGAACGACACCCCGAGCCGCGACATTATCAACCACGATGCCAGCGAGGCGCTGGCCGAGCGTATTCGCCGTGCCGAGGCGGAGGGCTCTCCGCTACGCATCATCGGCGGCGACACCAAGGCCTTCTATGGGCGTGAAGTGGAAGGAGAGGCCCTGTCCACCCGCGAGCATCGCGGCATCACCGAGTACGACCCGGTGGAACTGATCGTCTCGGTACGCGCCGGCACCCCGCTGCGTGAGCTGGAAAGCGTCCTGGCGGCCAACGGCCAGATGCTGCCCTGCGAGCCGCCCCACTTCGGCGAGGAGGCCACCGTCGGCGGCATGATCGCCACCGGCCTCTCCGGCCCGCGCCGCCCCTGGGCGGGCAGCGTGCGCGACTTCGTGCTGGGCACCCGCATCATCACTCGCCAGGGCAGCGAACAGCGCTTCGGTGGGCAGGTGATGAAAAACGTGGCCGGCTACGATCTCTCGCGCCTGATGGTAGGTGCCCAGGGCACCCTCGGGCTGATCACCGAGGTCTCCATGAAGGTGCTGCCGCTGCCGGCAGCCACCCGCAGCCTGCACCTGGAGATGTCGCTGCAGGAAGCCCTGGAAAAGCTCGCCGAGTGGGGTCGGGAACCCCTGCCAATTACCGCCGCCGCCTGGCTCGAAGGCGCCCTGCATCTGCGCCTCGAAGGTGGCCCCAGCTCGGTGGAGGCGACCGCCAGGCGCCTGGGGGGTGACGAACTCCTCGATGGCTTCTGGGAGGCCCTGCGGGAACAGCAGCTGGCGTTCTTCGGCGCCGAGAGTGCGCACCCGCTCTGGCGACTCTCGCTGCCACACCACACCCCGGCGCTCGAGCTGCCCGGCGTGTCTCGCGAGAGCGATGTGCTTTACGACTGGGCCGGCACTCAGCGCTGGGCGCGCAGCGATGCCAGCCCCGAAGAGATCCGCGCGATCGCCAGCCAGGCCGGTGGCCATGCCACCCGCTGGGCCGGTCCGGGCGGCGCCCCCCAGGAAGCCCCCTTCACGCCCCTCGCCCCGGTGGTCGAGAAGTACCATCGCAACCTGAAGACGCAGCTGGACCCCCAGGGGATCTTCAACCCGGGCCGGCTCTACGCGGCATTCTGAGATACACGGAGAGACGTCAAACATGCAGACGCATTTCACCGCCGAAGACCTCCAGAAACCGCATATCCGCGAGGCCGATCGGGTGCTGCGCAGCTGTGTTCACTGCGGCTTCTGCAACGCCACCTGTCCTACCTACCAGCTGCTGGGAGATGAGCGCGACGGGCCTCGTGGGCGCATCTACCTGATCAAGGAGATGCTCGAGGCGCCAGAGGAGAGCGACAGGGTCACCGAACAGACCCGCCTGCATCTCGACCGCTGCCTGACCTGCCGCAACTGCGAGACCACCTGCCCCTCCGGGGTCGAGTATCACAAGCTGCTCGATATCGGCCGCGCCGAGATCGAGCGGCGGGTCCCGCGCAAGGCGTCGGAGCGGGCGCTGCGCTATGGCCTGCGCAAGGCCCTGGTCGACCCGAAACGCTTTCAGGCCCTGTTCAAGCTGGGTCTCACCTTCCGGCCGCTGGTACCGGGCCCCCTGAAGGCGAAGATGCCGCCGGCCCCGGTGGATGCCGGCCAGCGCCCGTCTGGCAAGCGTCACACCCGGCAGATGCTGATTCTCGAGGGCTGTGTGCAACCGGGCCTGTCACCCAATACCAATGCCGCCACCGCCCGGGTGCTGGACCGACTGGGTATCGGTCTCGTCCCGGTGAGTGAAGCCGGCTGCTGCGGCGCCATCGACTTTCACCTCAACGCCCAGGACGAGGGTCGCGCCAGGGCGCGGGCCAATATCGATGCCTGGTGGCCACATATCGATAGAGAAGGTGAAGCGGGGGTGGAGGCGATCGTGCAGACCGCCAGCGGCTGCGGCGCCTTCGTCAAGGAGTATGCCGAGATCCTGGCCGACGACCCCGACTATGCCGACAAGGCCGCCCGGGTGAGTGAGCTGGCAAGAGACTTGGTCGAGATACTGCGTGACGAGGAACTCGACGCCCTCGAGGTAAAGCAGTCCCGGCGCCTCGCCTTCCACTGCCCCTGCACCCTGCAGCACGCCCAGAAGCTGGGGGGTGCCGTGGAAGGTGTGCTGACCCGACTCGGTTTCACGCTGACGCCGGTGGCCGACGCCCATCTCTGCTGTGGTTCGGCCGGCACCTACTCCATCACCCAGCCCGAGCTCTCCATGCAGCTGCGTGACAACAAGCTCGACAACCTGGAGGCCGGCAGCCCTGAGGTGATCGTGACGGCCAATATCGGCTGCCAGACCCATCTCAATGGTGCCAACCGCACGACGGTGCGCCACTGGATCGAAATCGTGGATGAGGCACTCGCCTGACGCCCGCCTTGGCATCGAGACAGCCCCAAGCCTGTTACTCCCAGCAACAACGTTTCATCACAAAGAGGAATACTGCTCATGAAGACCAAGCCCGCCCTGACCCTGACCGACGTCAACGCCATCCTCGATGCCGCCCAGAAGGAGGCCGAAGCCAACGGCTGGGGAGTGACCATCGCCGTCGCCGATGACGGCGGCCACCTGCTTGGCCTGCGCCGCATGGACGGCGCGCCCCCTTTCAGTGCCGATGTGGCCACCCAGAAGGCCCGCAATGCCGCCATCGGCCGTCGCGAGACCCAGGCCTTCGAGGAGATGATCAACGGCGGCCGCACCGCCTTCGTCACCGCCCCCATGCAGTCGCTGCTCGCCGGTGGCGTGCCGGTGTTGGTAGAGGGTGAGGTCGCCGGCACCGTCGGCATCTCCGGCGTCAAGCCCGACCAGGACGTGCAGGTCGCCCGCGCCGGCGTCGCCGCTGTCGTCTAAGGCCCCTTTGCCGAGTCGGGGCGCATGACGACAGGGCCCCACCATGGTGGGGCCCTGTCGTTTCCATTATCGGCGTCTTGTACCGGTCCGAGGCGATGCCTAGGAGGCCTGGCGATGCCGCCGCAACTCGCCATTCAAGGCCTTGATAATGGTGTAACACATCAGCAGCATCGCCACGGAGAAGGGAATCGCGGTCGCCGTCACCCCCGCCTGAAGTGCCGTGAGCCCACCTCCGATCAGCAGCACGATGGCAACCAGCCCCTCCACCGAGGCCCAGAACATGCGCTGTGTACGCGGTGCATCGATCTTGCCGCCGGCGGTGATGGTATCGATCACCAATGAACCGGAGTCGGATGAGGTCACGAAGAATACCAGTGCCAGGAAGATCGCCAGGGTCGACATCATGCTGGTCAGCGGCAGCTCGTTGAGCATGCCAAAGAGTGACAGCTCGGGACTGTAGGCATCGATCACGTAGTCCTTGACCAGGCTTCCGGCGGGATCGGCATAGAGCTGATCCAGCGCCGTGGCGCCGAACACCCCCATCCAGATGAAGATGAACAGGCTCGGGATCAGCAGCACGCATATCACGAACTCGCGCACCGTGCGTCCTCGCGAGACGCGCGCGATGAACATGCCCACGAAGGGCGCCCAGCTGACCCACCAGGCCCAGTAGAAGACGGTCCAGGCCTGACGGAAGGCGTCATCCTCGCGACCAAAGGGCATCGAGAGCGGGATGAACTCGGTGACGTAAGTTGTAAGCCCTGTCCAGAAGCCATTCAACGCCACCAGCGTCGGTCCGGCGAACAGCACGAAGAAGAAGAACAGCAGCGCCAGTACCATATTGACCTCGGAGAGCCTCTTCACACCGCCTTCGAGGCCACGCCATACCGAGACCAGAGCCACTCCGGTCACCACGATGATGGTCACCACCTGAAACTGGGTGCTGACTTCGAGACCAAAGACGAAGTTCATGCCCGCATTGGCCTGCTGCGCCCCCAGCCCCAGCGACGTCGCCAACCCGAAGAGGGTCGAGAACACCGCCAGGATATCGATGGCATGCCCCCACCATCCCCAGACGCGCTCACCGAGCAACGGAAAGAAGGCCGAGCGGATGGAGAAGGGAAGGCCCTTGTTGTAGGTGAAGATCCCCAGGGCCAGGGCCATCACCACATAGACCGCCCAGCCGTGGAGCCCCCAGTGGAAGTAGGTTCCCGCCAGCCCCATGGCGCTGGCTTCGGCGATGGCATCAGGGTCGAGAGCACCCTCGGCGCCGAAAGGCGATGTCACCCCCAGCGGCAGCGAGACGTTGGCATGGTAGACCGGCTCCAGCACACCAAAGAACATCAAGCCGATGCCTATTCCGGCGGCGAACAGCATGGAGAACCATGAAAGATAGCTATATTCGGGCCGTGCCTCCGGCCCTCCCAGTCGCACCGATCCATGGGGCAGGATCACCAGCGCCAGGCAGAACACAACGAAGAAGTTGACCACGAGCATGAAGTACCAGTCGAGCTTCCCCGTGGAGAAGGCGACAACCGACTGGAACACCTGCCCCGCCAGATCCGGGAACATCAGGGTCAGCTGGATGAACGCTACCGAGACCAGCGCCGATATGACAAAGACACGGTTGTGGACATCGAAGCCGAACGGGCCCAGCTGCCCCTCGATATTATCCTGACCGATGACATAGTCGGTCTGCATGTCGCTGTTGGCCTGATGCGGGTCCGTCACACTCGGATCGTTCATCACAGGCGCCTCGGCTGATGGGGTAGTTCGAGTATAAGTCGTACCGGCACCGAGCATGCTGGGTATTTTCACCACCGTTCGGGGAGAGACGCAGGGTCACCGGCTGACGGTGATTGAAGTGCCTGTCCGATGCCCCGAAAGGCAGTAACCAGTATGATGGGGTCGCACTCCGCCACCCGCGGGGCCCCTGCGTTGGAAATGAGAGGATCTGGATGTCACCGCTTGCCTTCCTGGCGCCGCTCGGCGCCGTGCTGATCTGGTCCGGCAACATGACCATCAACCAGCTGACCGTCGGTGCCATTGCCCCCAGCAGCATCGCCTTCCTGCGCTGGATACTGGCCCTCGTCATGCTTACCCCCCTGGTGGCCCCGGCAGCCTGGCAACACCGTGCGACGATCCGCCGGGAGTGGCCAAAGCTCGCCGTGCTGGGACTGCTTGGCATGGGACTATGGCAGGGTCTCGCCTATATGGCCGCCGAAACCACCAGCGCCACCAATATGGGTATCCTGGCCGCCATGGTACCGCTGCTCACCGTGCTGCTCAGCGCCCTGATCCTGCGCGAGCCACCGAGTCTCGGCGGGGTTGCCGGCGGTGCCCTGGCGCTGGTCGGCGTGGCGATCCTGTTGGGACGTGGCAACCCGCTCTCGCTGCTGGAGCTGACGGTGGCCAGGGGCGACGCCCTGATGCTGGTGGCTGCCACCTGCTATGCGCTCTATGGCGTCATGCTCAAGCGCTGGCCCATCGAACTACCACCCTGGGTACTGCTCTATGGCCAGGTGATCTTCGCCGTGCTGATCCTGCTGCCGACCTACCTGCTGGGGCCGATGACGCCGGTGGACTCCGGCAATATCGGTCTGATTCTCTACGCCGGCATCCCCGCCTCCATCATCACCACCTTCCTGTGGATGCTGGCGATCCGCCGCATCGGCGCCAGCCAGGCCAGCATCTTCATCAACCTGATGCCGCTGTTCAGTGCCATCATCGCCATGTTCGCCCTGGGCGAGCGTATTGCGTTCTTCCACTTCCTGGGCGGTGCCCTGATCCTGGCCGGTGTGGTGATGGCCCAGACCCTGACTCAGCCGCTAGCCATTGCCCACCGTTGCGTCCTCGGTCAAGAGAAGAACCAGTAGCAGACGACAATGGCGGTGAGGATACCGGTCAGGTCGGCCACCAGGGCACAGCCCAATCCATGGCGGATCCTGCGGATGCCCACCGCCCCGAAGTAAACCGCCAACACGTAGAAGGTGGTCTCGGTGCTGCCCTGCATGGTGGCCGCCAGCAGCGACGGGAAGCTATCCACACCGAAGGTGTCCATGGTCTCGATCATCATCGCTCGGGCACCGCTACCCGAAAGTGGCTTGATAAAGGCCGTGGGCAACGCCTCGACGAAGCGAGTATCCCAACCGAGTCCCTCTGCCAGCCAGCGGAATCCGGCCAGGCCGGCATCCAGCACCCCGCTGGCCCGCAGCACACCCACCGCTACCAGCATGGCAATCAGATAGGGCAGCAGGGTCACGGAGAAGCGCACCCCCTCCCTGGCTCCTTCGATAAAGGCCTCGTAGACATTCACCCGGCGCCAGGCTCCCACCACCAGGAAAAGCACCACGATACCGAATAACGCCAGATTGCCCACCAGGGTAGAGGTAGCGGCCAGCACCTGAGCCGACATCCCTGCCAGCATGGATAGCAGCAGTCCCAGCGCCAATCCGGCACCCAGCAGGTAGGCCAGCACCACGGGCTGCCACAGGCGGATTCGCTGCATCACCGCCACACTGAGCAGCCCGGCCACGCTGGAAGCCGTCGTGGCCAGCAGAATCGGCAGGAAGACGGCCGTCGGCTCCGCAGCCCCCTGCTGGGCGCGATACATGAAGATGGTGACCGGCAGCAGGGTCAGGGACGAGGTATTGAGCACCAGGAACAGAATCTGCGCATTGCTGGCGCGATCACTGACGGGGTTGAGTTCCTGCAGGGAGTGCATCGCCTTGATGCCGATGGGAGTGGCGGCGTTGTCCAGCCCCAGGATATTGGCGGCGAAGTTCATGGTGATCAGGCCCATGGCCGGATGGCCGCTGGGCACCTCGGGCATCAGGCGACAGAAGAGTGGGTCGAGCAGGCGGGCCATCAGCCTGATCATCCCGGCGCGCTCGGCAATAGCCAGAAACCCCAGCCACAGGGTCATGGTGCCGGCCAGCACGATCACGATCTCGACGCTGAGTTCTGCCATCTCGAACAGTGCCGCGACCAGGCGTGCGAATACCTCGGGATCCCCCGCCCCCAGCCACTGCCAGAGAGCCGCGACAAGGGCGGCCAGAAAGAAGCTCAGCCAGATTCCATTCAGCATGGTGCGACCTTCCCATGGAGAGACGACATTCGGAGGGTACCCAATCCCACCCGCACTGCCCATGCCTGAGAGATTCGAGTGGTCCGAGAGGCTCGCCGCCCATGCTAGACTGCCCGCTCTGACTCGACCGACCAAGGATGCGCCATGTCCCTCGACGACCTGCACCTCACCCTTCGCAATCTGACGCTGGACGACTACCCCCAGCTCGAGTCACTGATGGATGCCGTCTACCACGATATCGGCGGCGCCTGGTCGCGACACACCATCGAGCGCCTGATCGGTGACTTCCCCGATGGCCAGGTCGCCATCGAGGACGACGGCCGCCTGGTGGGCATCGCCCTGACCGTCAGGGTCGATTACGACGAGTTTACCAACCCGCACAAGTATGACGACCTGATTGGCAAGCGCGAGGTGATCCTCGACAACGCCGAGGGCGACGCCATGTACGGGCTGGACGTGCTGATCCATCCCGACTACCGCGGTTACCGCCTGGGGCGACGCCTCTACGACGCCCGCAAGGAGCTCTGTCGCTCGCTCAACCTGCGCGCGATCCTCGCCGGCGGGCGTATTCCCCAGTACCACCAGCACGCCGAGGAACTCAGCCCCACCCAGTACATCGACCAGGTGGCCCGCAAGGAGATCCACGACCCGATCCTCTCCTTCCAGCTGGCCAATGACTTCCAGGTCAAGCGCCTGCTGCGCGACTACCTGCCCGAGGACGAGAAGTCACAGGGCTATGCCACCCTGCTGGAGTGGAACAACTTCCTCTATGAGCCCGCCGAGCTGGTACTCGACACCCGCAAGACCCAGGTTCGCGTCGGCGCGGTGCAGTGGCAGATGCGCGAGTTCGATTCGGTGGAGGCAGTACTCCAGCAGGTGGAGTACTTCGTCGATGCCCTTGCCGACTACCAGAGCGACTTCGCGGTCTTCCCCGAGCTCTTCAACGCGCCCCTGATGGGGCTGCAGGACCGCGCCGCCCAGCAGGACCAGCTGGCCGCCATCCGCTTCCTGGCCAGCTTCACCGAGCGCTTCAAGACCGAGCTCTCGCGCATGGCCGTCACCTGCAACATCAATATCATCGCCGGCTCCATGATCGAGGTGGGCGAGGATGACCGCCTCTACAACGTCTCCTACCTGTGCCACCGCGACGGCACCCTCGAGCGCCAGGCCAAGCTGCATATCACGCCCCAGGAGCGCCGCGACTGGGTGATCGAGGGTG
Source organism: Halomonas icarae (assembly GCF_009901955.1). GTDB lineage: Bacteria > Pseudomonadota > Gammaproteobacteria > Pseudomonadales > Halomonadaceae > Halomonas > Halomonas icarae. Next base: position 1,483,536 of record NZ_WUTS01000001.1, read on the forward strand.
GCGACGACCTCCAGGTGTTCGACACCGATGCCGGCCGCATCGGCATCCTGATCTGCTACGACGTGGAATTCCCGGAACTCTCCAGGCTGCAGGCCGAACAGGACATGGACATCCTCTTCGTGCCCTTCTGGACCGACACCAAGAATGGCTACCTGCGGGTGCGCCACTGCGCCCAGGCCCGCGCCATCGAGAACGAGTGCTACGTGGTGCTGTGCGGCAGCGTCGGCAATGTGCCCTCCATCGAGAACATGGAGATCCAGTACGCCCAGTCGTCGGTGTTCTCGCCCTCGGACTTCGCCTTCCCCCACGATGCCGTGCTCTCCGAGACCACGCCCAACACCGAGATGATCATGTTCTCGGATCTCGACCTGACCCGACTGACCGTGGTGCGCAACGAGGGCTCGGTGACCAACCTCAAGGACCGCCGCAAGGACCTGTTCGACCTGCGCTGGCGCGACTGGTCATGGAAGTCCGGGGGCCGGCCATCCGGGGCCGATCTCGACGAGGGCTGAGCCGATGCTGGGGCGCCTGAAACGCTGGCGCGAACAGCACTTTGCTGCGCGCCACCCCTTTCCCGATGAGGCCTGGGCCGAGGCCCGCGGGCGAGTAGCACTGCTGGCCGCCCTGGCCGAGGAGGAGGCCGAGTGCCTGGGGCAGCGCGCCTGGCGCTTCCTGCACGCCAAGCGCATCAGCCTGCACCCGGAGCTTGCCGAGGCCACGCCCTTCGACCTGCCGGCTAGACTCGCCCTGGCCGGTCAGGCCTGCCTGCTGACGCTGGGCTGGCGTGACGACGAACACCTCGAGGCCTTCGGCAACGTCCATGAGGTCCTGATCCTGCCCGATGCCTTTCGGCGTCGCGTGGAGGAGATGGATGAGTTCGGCGTGGTCCACGAGTACGATGACGAGCGCGCCGGGGAGACCTCCCATCAGGGGCCGGTGGTGGTGGCCTTCCCCGACCTGATGGAGAGCGGCGACTTTTCGGGCTTCAATGTGCTGATTCACGAGTTCGCCCACAAGCTCGACCTGGGCAACTCCCTGGATGTTGACGGCTTCCCGCCGCTGCCCGGCGATATCGACCCGCGGGAGTGGCACCGGGTATTCATGGCGGTGTGGGATGACCTTCAGGCCCACATCGCTCGCGGCGAGGCTACCCCCATCGACGACTATGCCGCCACGCACCCGGGCGAGTGCTTCGCGGTCTGCTGCGAGGCCTTCTTCACCGCCCCCGACCTGTTGCATGATGCCTACCCGGCCCTCTTCGACCTTCTCGGCCGCTACTTCCGCCAGCAGACGCTGAACCGACTGCCACCCTCGGCGGACCACGCCCGGCTCGAACACCATTGAAACTTGGTTCATTACCCACCGCCCATTACCGGAGGCACCAATGATCGATCTGCGCAGCGACACCGTCACCCGCCCCAGCGCCGCCATGCGCGATGCCATGCACGCCGCCCCGCTGGGCGATGATGTATGGGGCGATGATCCCAGCGTGGCTCACTTCGAGGACGCCCTGGCCGAGCGTACCGGCAAGGCCGCCGCGCTGCTCTTTCCCAGCGGCACCCAGAGCAATCTGGCCGCCCTGCTCGCCCACTGTCAGCGCGGCGACGAGTATATCGCCGGCCAGCAGGCCCACACCTACAAGTACGAAGGCGGTGGCGCCGCGGTTCTCGGCGGCATCCAGCCACAACCGGTGGAGCACGCCGAGGATGGCTCGCTGCCGCTCGAGCGCATCCGCGCCGCCATCAAGCCCGACGATTTCCACTTCGCCCGTACTCGACTGCTGGCGCTGGAGAACACCATCGGCGGACGCGTGATCGATGCCGACTATATGCACCAGGCCACCGCGCTGGCCCGTGAGCACGGCCTGGCCACCCACCTGGACGGCGCCCGACTGTTCAACGCCGCGGTGGCCACCGACACCTCGCTGGCCTCGCTCTGTGCGCCCTTCGACACGGTCTCCCTGTGCTTCTCCAAGGGGCTGGGCGCGCCGATGGGCTCGGCACTGGTGGGCCCCCAGGCACTGATCGACGCGGCACGGCGCTGGCGCAAGATGCTGGGTGGCGGCATGCGTCAGTCGGGCATCATCGCCGCCGCCTGCCACTACGCGCTGGATCACCAGGTGGCGGATCTCGCCGCCGACCACCGTCGCGCCGAGCGCCTGGCGGCGGGCCTGCGGTCCCTGCCGACCATCGAGGTACTCTCCCAGGCCACCAACATGCTCTTCCTGCGGGTGCCGGAGCCGCACATCGCCCCCCTGCGGGCCTGGCTGGCCGAGCGCGAGATCCTTATCGAGGTGCTCTATGACACCCGCCTGGTGGTGCATCGCGACCTGGATGACGCGGCCATCGATGCCATCCTGGCCGCATTCGAGGAGTATCTGGCGCAATAGGCCCGATGCTTCAATGACAATGGCCCGCATGACATCGGGCCAGCGCACCGAGGGTGACCCATGGAGAGACTGGAGATCCGTGCCCTGACCACGGCCGAGGCCCGCCCCGCCGCCGGGCTGCTCGGCCGCGGCATGCGCGACAATCCCACCCACATCAGGGCCTTCGGGGCCGAACCGGTGCGGCGTGAGCGCACCCTTCGGCGAATCTTCACCCCCTTACTGCAGCGCCAGCTAGGCGGCGGCCGGGTCCTTGGCGCCTTCGCGGGTCAACGGCTGGTCGGCGTGGCGGCCCTGGCCGCCCCGGGTGGCTGCCAGCCGACCCTTGCCGACAAGGGGCGGGCGCTGCCGGCCCTGCTCGCGAACGGCCCGGCGAGCGCCCTGCGCATGCGGACCTGGGTGCGTGTATGGGCCAGGCGAGACGCCGACATGCCGACTCACTGGCACCTCGGACCACTGGCGGTCGAACCGGCGTGGCAGGGCCAGGGAGTCGGCAGCCGGCTACTGAGTCGGCTGTGCGATCACCTCGATCGACAACACGGCCTGGGCTATCTGGAGACCGATCTTCCCGAGAATGTCCGGCTCTATCGACGCTTCGGCTTCGAGACCCTGGCCAGCGAGCCTGTGATCGGAGTGACTCACTGGTTCATGCAGCGCGCGGCGCTCGCCAAGCCGTATCGGGAGAAACACGCCCCATGAGTCGCCCTCTCGGCATCCTCACCCTGCTGCTCTCCCTGCTCGTCGCCCTGGGTCTGCTGTGGCAGTGGCTGGCCATGCAGGATCTGCTGACCGTCGACGCCATTCTGGCGCTGGCCCAAGGCTCGCTGGCCTGGCGGGATGCCCCCTGGGCCGTGTTGGCGGTGATGGCGATCTACGCCGGGGCCTCGCTGGTGATGTTTCCGCTGAGCCTGCTGGTGGGTGTCACCGGGCTGCTGTTCGGTCCCTGGTGGGGCTTCGGCTACGCCCTGGCGGGCACCATGACGGCCTCGCTGCTGACCTGGTGGGTGGGCCGTCGCATCGGCCGCGAAGCGCTGCTGCGCCATGGTGGCCGACGCCTCAGGGGGGTGTCTCGCTACCTCTCCGGCCGTGGCATCCGCACCATGGCTCTGGTCAATCTGCTGCCACTGGCACCCTTCACCCTGACCAACATGATGGCGGGGGCCTTCCATCTTCGCCTGCGCGATTACATGCTCGGCTCGCTGTTGGGTATCGCCCCGGGGCTCGCCGGGGTCACCCTGCTGGGCAGCCAGCTCGGCGAGCTGGCGACCGCCGAGAGCCGTGGCGAGCTGGCCTGGGGGGCCGGTGGCCTGCTGCTGGCGGTACTGCTGCTGGTCGCGCTCAAGCGCTGGGCGGATCGCCGCCGCTGAACACGTCCTACTTTGCGGGCCCACCGGGCCACCAGTCGGGGCGCTCCTCCTCCCAGGTGGCATGCATCAGCTTGCCGAGCACACGGCCACGATGCCTAAGCAACTGCCACTCAGCGCCCAGCCGATGACGCATCAACTCCCAGCCCCCCTCGTCGGCATGGGTGAAGGGCCCACCCGAGGCGATGGCTCGGCGGTAGACCTCCAGGCATCGCTGGGCACAGCTCATCTCGTCGAAGGCCGCCGCCGTCTCCTCAGCTCCTGCCGCCAGGGGGGCTCGCCGTTCCGGATCGACGAGTTCGCCGAGCACCGCTGCCATGGCCTCGGCATCGTCACTCCTGAGTAGCCGCCCGTTGCCACCATCGCGCACCACCTCGCGAATCCCGGGGGCATCCACCGCCACCACGGGCAGCCTGGCGGCCATGGCCTCGGCCACGACCATGCCCTGGGTCTCGCTGTGGGAGGCGAAGGCGAACAGGTCCATGGCGTGGTAGGCGTCGATCAGCGCCTGGCCCTGAAGACGGCCGGTAAAGTGCACCCGCGGCAGTACGCCGGCCTCACCGAAGCGAGCCTCCATGTCGGCCTGTGCCTCTCCCTCCCCCACCACCAGGCAGTGGAGACGCTGGTCATGAGCCAGCGCCAGGCCGACGGACCGGGCCAGGAAGTCGAGGTTCTTCTCATGGGCCAGCCGCCCCAGGTGGCCGATCACGCAGGCATCATCGGGAATCCCCAGCCGCCCTCGCCAGCGCTGCCCCTCACCCGCCAGATAGCGCCGGGTATCCACCCCGCTGGGCACCACGCTGATCATCGTCTCGACGCCACGCTCGACCAGCAGCCGGTGAATGCTCTCGCTGGGCGCGATCACCTCGTCACACAGCCGGGTGTACTCGGTGGAGAGCGCGACCGCGAAACGCTGCATGCGGGGAGAGTCACCGGGCACATAGTGGGTGTAGTGCTCGTAAAGGGTGTGGTGGCTAAACACCAGCGGCAGGCCATAGGTCTCGGCGGTGCGGGCGGCCGTGTCGCCGAGCAGGAAGGGGTGATGGGAGTGCACGATATCGGGATCGAAGGCCTCCACCGCCTCGTGGAGCTGGCCCGGGATCGGTACCGGCAGCGAGAAGTCGCTGCCATTGAAGTGCTGCACGGCGGCTACCCGCACCACCCCCTCTTCGTCATCGGGCTGACCGTCGAGACGCGGCGCCACCACCAGCACGCGATGCCCCAGCTCGCGCAGGCGCGTGGCCAGGCGCTGCACCGACTCGCTGACCCCGCCGACGATGGGCAGATAGGTGTTGGTAAACATCAGAATGTTCACGATGAACGCTCCACGATCCGGAATGTTAGTGTAGCTTCCTGCATTATGCGTTCACACAGCCCCCTTTCAGAGGAGCCCTACATGACCCACCGCATCGCAGTGATCCCCGGCGACGGCATCGGCAAGGAGGTGATGCCCGAGGGCGTGCGTGCCCTGCAGGCCGCCGCCGAGCGCTTCGGCATCGCGCTCGAGCTTGCGCCCTTCGATTTCGCCAGCTGCGACTACTACGCCGAACATGGCCAGATGCTGCCCGACGACTGGTTCGAGATTCTGAAGGAGTTTGACGCCATCTTCTACGGTGCCGTGGGCTGGCCGGAGACCGTACCGGACCATGTCTCGCTCTGGGGCTCACTGCTGCAGTTCCGACGCCGCTTCGACCAGTACATCAACCTGCGCCCCTGCCGCCTGCTGCCTGGCATAAAAAGCCCGCTCGCCAACCGCCAGCCGGGTGATATCGACTTCTACGTGGTGCGCGAGAACACCGAGGGGGAGTACTCCAGCGTCGGTGGCAGGATGTTCGAGGGCACCGAGCGCGAAGTGGTGATCCAGGAGACGGTGATGACCCGCCACGGCACCGACCGGGTGCTGAAGTTCGCCTATGAGCTGGCCCAGTCACGGCCACGCAGGAAGCTCACCTCGGCCACCAAGTCCAACGGCATCGCCATCACCATGCCGTGGTGGGACGAGCGGGTGGCCGAGATGGGCAGGCACTACCCCGAGGTCGCCGTGGACCAGTTCCATATCGACATCCTCACCGCCAACTTCGTGATGCATCCCGACTGGTTCGATGTGGTGGTGGCCAGCAACCTGTTCGGCGATATCCTCTCCGATCTGGGCCCGGCCTGCACCGGCACCATTGGCGTGGCCCCCTCGGCCAATATCAATCCCGAGGGCACCTTCCCCAGCCTGTTCGAGCCGGTCCATGGCAGCGCCCCGGATATCGCCGGTCGCGGCATCGCCAACCCCATCGGCCAGATCTGGTCCGCGGCGATGATGCTCGAACACCTCGGCCACCAGGAGGTCAGCGTGGCCATCGTCGCCGCCTTCGAGGCGGTGCTGGCCGAAGGCGACGAGGGGGTGTTGACCCCGGATATCGGCGGCCGGGGCACCACCGAAATCCTGGGCCGCGCCATCGCCGAGCGTATCATCGGCCAAGTGGCCTGAACCGGTTAAGTGTCTCGAACGGTGCGCTACTCGAGGCGGTGCCACGCCCCCTCGAGGATGCGCACCCTGCCCGCCGCCAGGTTGTCGCGCAGGTTGCGCCCCATGGTCAGGAAGCGCTCGCCGAAGATCGCCACGGGCCCCGGCAGGGCCGGCCCGGCGGGCGGCTCGCCCCCTTCCCGCCGGCTGTGCTTCTGCCGCCAGGCCAGGGCGGCCTCGGTGACATCCTCGAGCGCCTCGAGCCTGAATCCCGCCTCGGCCAGGCGAGACTCCAGGGTCTCGCGTGTCTGCAGATGGCTCTCAGCCGGGGTGCTGGCCCAGGGCACCGGCAGCGCCAGGGGCTCCGGATTGTCACCGGCCACCACCTCGTGTAGCAGCACCCGCCCACCGGGCACCAGCAGTCGGCGCCACTCCGCCAGCACGCCCGCCACGTCGGGCATGTTCATCAGCGCGTGTTGACACCATATGGTCTCGAAGGCCGCATCGGGCAGCGGCGTGCGGGCCGCATCCGCACACAGGAAGCGGGTCTTGTCGCCGAGTCCGGTTGCCGCGCTCAGCCAGGTGGCCACGTCGACAAAGGCCGCGGTGATGTCCACGCCGAGCACCTCGCAGCCGAACTCATCGGCCAGCAGACGACTGGCACCGCCGGTGCCACAGCCCACATCCAGCACCCGGCTCCCCGGCTGCCACTCGCCGAGGGCCGCCAGCGAGCGGCTGGCTCCGCGCCCGCCCAGATGCAGCTGGTCGATGCCGGCGATCTCGTCCAGGGTGAGTCGGTCCGGATCACGCCCGGCGACTCGGTAGGCCTCACGCAGCCGGCATGTCAGGCTTCCCTCCCCTCGCTCGGCAAGGGCATCATAGTGGGCGTTGAGACGACGGCTGTGTTCCTTCATGACGTTTCTCCTGGCAGTCGGTAGCCTGGCAATCGGCAGTCGACCAGTCTAGATCGCCTCTCTGCCACCTCCCATGCGGCAAAGGTCACAGCCATCGCCAGGCTCACTACAGGAGTTTCCATGCCCCACTCTTCCCTGCTTCCCACCCTGGGCATCGCCCTGCTGCTGGCCGGCTGTACCGGCATTCCCGAGGGCACTGAGCCAGTCAGCGACTTCGAACTCGACCGCTACCTGGGCCAGTGGTACGAGATTGCCCGTCTGGACCACTCCTTCGAACGCGGCATGGAGTGCGTCACGGCAGACTATTCGCTGCGCGATGACGGCGGCGTGCGCGTGCTGAATCGAGGCGTCAGGCTCGATGGTGGCGAGATCGAGCTGGCCGAGGGACGGGCCTACTTCATCGGTGACGAGGATATGGGCCGGCTAAAGGTCAGCTTCTTCGGTCCCTTCTATGGCGGCTATAATGTGCTCGCCCTCGACGACGACTACCGCTGGTCGCTGGTTGCCGGTCCCGATCGGGACTACCTGTGGATACTGGCCCGCACCCCAAGCCTGGACGAGGCCACGCGACAGGCGCTGGTGGCCGAGGCGAGAGGACTGGACTTTCCGGTGGAAGAGCTGATCTGGGTCGAGCAGGGCCAGGTCTGCGATGCCTGGCGCAAGGAGGCATGACATCATGCTGGAGACCTGGCTCACACGGAGCATCGACGAGGCGGACTTTCCGACTCACGGCGAGCTGTGCGGTGGGCAGTTCCGCCGCCTCGGCCACGGGTTGCTGGAGCTGCTGCCCGACTCCTCCGCCCCATCCGCTCATGCCTGTGTCATCTCGGCAGGCATTCATGGCAACGAGACGGCCCCCATGGAGCTGCTGGACGACCTGCTGAAGCACCTGGCGGCCGGCAAGCTGAGGCTCGGTGCGCCGCTGCTGGTCATCCTCGGCAGCCCAGAGGCGACCCGCGAGCAGACCCGCTACATCAACACCAATCTCAACCGGCTGTTTCGCCGCGACCTCGACGAGCAGGGCATGGAGCCGGAGCGTGCCCGCGAACTGATGGCGGCGGTCGATGCCTTCTACACCCGCCATGCGGACCGCCCGCGCCTGCACTACGACCTGCATACCGCCATCCGGGGAAGCCGCTACCCTCGCTTCGTGGTCAACCCCTGGAGCGAGACCACCGCCGTGGCGCTCGAGCAGTGGCGGTGGCTGGCCGGAGCGGATATCCAGGCGGTGCTTCACCAGCACTGCCACAGCTGGACCTTCTCTCACTACAGCAAGCACTACCACGATGCCCAGGCCTTTACCCTGGAGCTTGGTCATGCCTTGCCGTTCGGCCACAATGACCTGACCCCGCTGGCGCCCATGGCGCGCCTGCTGCAGGCCCTGCTGGAGGGACACGAACCGAGCGCGGCGCCGCCAGAGCGGATGGTGTTCTACCGGGTCGAGCAGGAGCTGATCCGTCATAGTGAAGCCTTCCGCCTGGCCTTCGCCGATGACACCCCGAACTTTACCGAGTTTGCCCCGGGCACCCTGCTCGCCGAGGATGCAAGCCAAGGCGAGACCCGCGTCGGCACGAGCCCGCTATCGGTCATCTTCCCCAACGCCGCGGTGGAGGTCGGTGCCCGCGCCGCCCTGCTGGCCACACCGACTCCCCCACCCGAGTGATGTCTGGGCCCATGCCGAGCCACCGGGTGGCCGGAAAGTCTTATAACAACGATAAACAGAGGGTAGAATCTTGCCCCTTTGCCAACCCATCACCGCCCCGTGCCAAGGTCGGCAGACAATGACCTGCCGATACGCCGTGCGACACGCCTGAACGGAGCCCGACCCATGGCCGAAACCCCGATCCCGCTGGAAGTGCGCAATATCACCAAGCGCTTCGGCGATACTGACGTCCTCAAGGGCCTGTCGCTCGAGGCCCGCAAGGGCGATGTCATCACCCTGATCGGCGCCTCGGGCTCCGGCAAGAGCACCTTCCTGCGCTGCATGAACCTGCTCGAACAGCCCGACGAGGGCGAACTGATCGTCCATGGCGAGGCGATCCGCTTCAAGGAGACGAAGCACGGCCGCGAGCCGGCCGACTGGCAGCAGGTGGTGAACATGCGCGCCAAGCTCTCCATGGTGTTCCAGAACTTCAATCTCTGGGCCCATATGACCCTCTTGGAGAACATCATCGAAGCGCCGGTGCATGTGCTCGGCAAGCCCAGGAAGGAGGCCATCGAACAGGCCCACGTCCTGCTCGAACGGGTGGGCCTGACCGAACGGGCCAATGCCTACCCGGCCCAGATGTCCGGTGGCCAGCAACAGCGCGGCGCCATCGCCCGGGCCCTGGCCATGGACCCCGAGGTGATGCTGTTCGACGAGCCCACCTCTGCCCTGGACCCGGAACTGGTGGGGGATGTGCTCAAGGTCATGCGCGGCCTCGCCGACGAGGGGCGCACCATGATCCTGGTAACCCACGAGATGGCCTTCGCTCGAGACGTCTCCACCGAGGTGATCTACCTGCATCAGGGTGTGATCGAAGAGTCCGGTCCGCCCGAGGCGGTATTCGGCAACCCCCGCTCGGAACGCCTCAAGCAGTTCCTGGCCCCCAAGCACTGACTCGGCCCACGAGGTAAGTCCCATGATCAATCTTCACGGCTATGGCCCTCGACTGCTGGAGGGTGCGCTGATCACCGTCGAGCTGGCGGTGCTGTCGCTGCTCCTGGCCATCGTGCTGGGCCTTATCACCGCCAGCGCCAAGATGTCCCGCAGCCGGGCGGCCCACGCCATCGGCACCCTCTACACCACCATCATCCGCGGCGTGCCCGACCTGGTGCTGATGATGCTGCTGTTCTTCGGTGGCCAGATCGGCATCAACGCGATCACCGACCAGCTCTATGCGCACTTCGGCTGGGATATCTTCATCAACGTCAACGAGTTCGTGGCGGGGGTGATCACCATCGGCCTGATCTTCGGCGCCTACATGGGCGAAACCTTCCGCGGCGCCTTCCTCGCGGTGGAGAGCGGCCAGATCGAGGCCGGCCGCGCCTACGGCATGGGGCCCTGGCTGGTGTTCCGGCGCATCCGCTTCCCGCAGATGATGCGCCACGCCATTCCCGGGCTCTCCAACAACTGGATGGTACTGCTCAAGACCACCGCCCTGGTCTCGGTGATCGGACTCTCCGACATGGTGCGCGTCGCCGCCGAGGCCTCCAAGGCGACCCGCGAGCCCTTCACCTTCATGATCATCGTCGCGGCGGTCTACCTGCTGATCGCCAGCGTCTCCGAGTGGGGCTTCGCCCGCCTGCAGAAGCGCTATGACGTCGGCTTCGGGGAGGTCAAGTGATGGACACCCTGATGAGTCGACTCGAGGCCCTGCTGGCCGACAACAGCATCTTCACCCTGCAGACCCTCGGCTACTACGGCGAAGGGCTGGTGACCACCGTGCAACTGGTGTTCCTGTCGCTGGTGATCGGCCTGGTGCTGGCCATTCCCCTGGCCATCGGCCGCGGTTCACGGCATCGCTGGATCAGCCTGCCGATCTTTCTCTACTGCTACGTGTTCCGGGGCACACCCCTGCTGGTACAGCTTTACCTCATCTACTACGGAGTGGTGTTCGTCGAGGGCATCCAGGATACCTGGCTATGGGTGCTGCTCGAGAAGCCCTTCGTGCCGGCGCTGGTCGCCTTCACCCTCAACACCGCGGCCTACACCACCGAGATTTTCCGTGGTGCCATCAAGGCCACCCCCCGCGGTGAGATCGAGGCGGCACGCGCCTATGGCATGACCCAGCGCCTCATGCTGCGCCGAATCGTGCTGCCCAGCGCCTTCCGCCGCGCGCTGCCCGCCTACGGCAACGAGGTGATCTTCATGCTCCACGCCAGCGCCATCGCCAGCGTGGTTACCATCATGGACCTGACCGGGGCGGCGCGTTTCGTCTATGCACGCTTCTATGCCCCCTTCGACGCCTTCCTGTTCGTGGCGGCCATCTATCTCTGCCTGACCTTCGCCATCCTCTACCTGTTCCGCTATCTGGAGAAGCGGCTGCTGGCCCACCTCAAGCCCGCCGGCGGCTGAGAATGCGTCAAACGATCGTTGGGAGCTGGCGTTTACCTCCACGCCGGCTCCCCTTTCGACCCTCTGTCGGATCCGCTAAGGTTGGCCTGTCATCACCCCCAAGGTGATTCCATCAACAATGACAGGACCCACCCATGAAGCTACACAAGATTCTGAGCCTCGGCACCGTCGGTGCCGCCCTGGTGGCAGGCGCCGCCAGTGCCGAGGTGCGTGACCTCCGCATCGCCGTCGACGTCCCCTACGAGCCCATGGAGTACCGTACCCCGGATGGCGAACTCACCGGCTTCGATATCGATCTGGGCAACGCCCTGTGTGCCGAGATCGGTATCGACTGCGAATGGGTCGTGCAGGGATGGGACGGCATCATCCCCGGCCTGATGGCGCGCAAGTACGACGCCATCATGTCGTCGATGACCATCAATGAGCAGCGCCGTGAGCAGGTACTCTTTTCCGACCCCTACATCACCCCACCCTCGGCCTGGTTCGCCCCTGGCGACATGCAGATCGGCACCCCCTCCAAGGAGACCCTCGAGGGTCTGACCATCGGCGTGCAGCGTGGCACCCTGCAGGACAACTACGCCACCGACATGTATGGCGACGTGGCCGACGTGAAACGCTACGCCACCGCCGACGACATGGTGCTGGACATGGACTCCGGCCGCCTCGACGCGGTCTTCCTCGACTTCCCGATCGGCAAGTCCACCCTGCTCGACAGCGACGCGGGTGACTACAAGGTGGTCGGCGAGATGATCACCGAGCCCAGGGAATACTTCGGTGAGGGCTTCGGCATCGCCTTCCGCAAGCGTGACCAGGAGCTGGCCGAGACCTTCAACGAGGCCCTGGCCGAACTGAAGGCGAATGGCACCTACGACGAGATCCACGCCAAGTACTTCGGCGAGTGATTGATGTTCTGCCCCGGCACCCCCGGGGCAGTCCACGACCCGACCCGCGACCACGCTCCCTTCCTCTTTCGCCTCCCCCCTTCTCTCGCCTACGCCATGACCTCCCGGCATTGAGTCGACCCTGCAACTCCTCCTACCTGTCATTCGCTCTGCCATACAGCTTCGTACTGGCTGTTTGCTCTGAAAAACTCGCTTCATCTCGATATAATTGACGGGACAAACCTCCATTCTCGAAGATTGTTTCTGCCCTCTCTCTATATCGCGAGACCTTACATGTATCGACCCAAGCTACTGCTGGCCGCCGCCCTGTGCACCAGCCTGGCCACCTCATCCGTCCAGGCCGAGGCACCTCTGCGCCTGGCCACCGACGTGCCCTATCAGCCCTTCGAGTACAGCCTGCCCGACGGCACCCTGGCCGGCTTCGACATCGAGCTGGGCAACGCGATATGCGCCTACCTTGAGCGGGAGTGCGAGTGGGTGGTGCAGAGCTGGGATGGGTTGATTCCGGGGCTCAAGGCCCGCAAGTACGACGCCATCATGTCTGCCATGACCATCTCCGAGGTGCGTCGTCGCCAGGTGCTGTTCTCCGACGCCTACTTCCGGATGCCCAGCGTCTGGGTCGCCCACCAGGATAGCGACATCGATATCAGTGACCCCTCCAGCCTCGAGGGCAAGGTCGTCGGGGTGCAGACCGCCACCCTGCAGGACAACTACGTGACCGACCTCCATGGCGACAGCCTCGAGGTGCGTCGTTACGCCAGCTGGGCCGACGTGGTCGCCGACATGCGCACCCAGCGCCTGGATCTGGCCTTCATGGAGTACCCCACCGCACAGTCCTTCGTGGATATCGACGAGCAGGAGAGCGACTTCCGGCGCCTCGGCGAACTGGTTCGCGAACCGGCCCGTTACTTCGACCAGGGCGTGGGCGTCGCCTTTCGCAAGCGCGACCGCGAGCTGGCCAGAGACTTCAACGAGGCCTTGACCGCCCTGAAGGAAGACGGCACCTACGACGCCATCGCCCGGAAGTACTTCGATACGCCTGACCTCTGAGAGCTCCCCACCAGCAGGCTAGCGCTGAGCCGGGACTGCCTGTAGGTGTTCAACGGGTGTGGACTCGCGAAGGAACACCTTGAACGCCTGCCACAGCGGGCTGCGATAACGCCCGGGGTGCCATACCAGGGAAAAGGTCCGACGCAGGTCCAGTTCGCTGTCCAGCGGGACGAGCTCGCCGCGGGCGAGCTCCCCGGCCACGCTCAGTCGTGACAGGCACCCCAGCCCCAGGCCGGCCAGCACCGCCTGCTTGATCGCCTCATGCTGCCCAAGCTCCATGCGTACCCGGGGCAACACCCCGCGATCGCGCATCGCCTGCTCGAAGACCTCTCGCGTCCCGGAGCCCGGTTCCCGCAGGATCCATGCCGCCTCTTCCAGGGCGATATCATCCAGCCGCGCGTGACCCGCCAGTGGATGAGAGGGGGCACAGACCACCACCAGGCGGTCTTCACACCAGGATTCGCTCTCCAGCCTCGGCTCCCGGCACTCGCCCTCGACCAGGCCGAGATCCGCCTCCAGGCGCAATACATCGCGGATCACCTCGTGAGTATTGCGCAGCCGCAGGCGCAGATCCGTCCCCGGGTGGGCCTCGCTGAAGCGCCCGACCAGCCCCGGTAGCAGGTAGGTGCCCACGGTGGCACTGGCCGCCACATCGAGCACGCCATGCAGCTCACCTTCGGGCTCGGTGGCCGCCGCCACGAAGGCGTCTACGCCATCGAGCAGCTGTTCGGCCCTGGGCAGCAGCTGGCGCCCCAGGTCATTGAGCCGCAAGCGCCGGCCATGGCGTTCGAACAGTGCCACCCCCAGCTGGCGCTCCAGCTCCGAGAGGGCCTGGCTGGTCGCCGACTGCGACAGGCACAGCTCTCGGGCCGCGGCGCTGACCGAGCCGAGACGCGCCACCGTGGCGAAGACCTGAAGCTGACGAAAGCTCACCATAGGTGTCATATCGGTTTTTCCGAAAAGCCAGTTCGTTATTAACTGATAACCTGATGTGTTATTAGGGCATAACATACGCCACATCAACAGCACTAGAGAGTAACGACATGTGGCAAGGCTTGCTGGTCTGCACCACCCTGACGATAACCGGCTTCGGCCTGACGCGGCTCCCTCCGCTGGCCGATGCCGGGATAAGCCCCCTGGTGCTGGCGCTGCTGCTGGGCATCGTGGCTGGTAACCTGCCCCTGGCCCGGCGGCTTACCGCCACCGGCCCGGGGTTGAAGTTCGCCACTCGCTGGCTGTTGCGCGGCGGCATCGTGCTGTTCGGTCTCTCCCTGACCCTGCAGCAGATCATGGCACTCGGGCCAAGGGTCCTGCTGCTCGACGCCCTGGTGATCATCAGCGTGCTCACCGCGGGCTACTTGATCGGCACCCGGGTGCTCGGCATGGATCGCGAGACCACCCTGCTGACCAGCGCCGGAAGCGCCATCTGTGGCGCCGCGGCGGTACTCGCCACCGAATCGACCATTCGCTCGCGCCCCGCTGCCACCTCCATGGCCGTGGCCACGGTGGTGCTGTTCGGTTCCCTGGCGATGCTGGTCTACCCGCTGCTCTACCCGCTGCTGGGCATGGATGAGGGGCTATTCGGTGTCTATATCGGTGCCACCGTGCACGAGGTCGCCCAGGTGGTCGCCGCTGGCGAGGCGGTGGGCCCCGATGCTCTGGCCAATGCGGTGATCGTCAAGCTGGTGCGGGTGATGCTGCTGGTGCCTTTCCTGCTGATCGTCGGACAGTGGTGGCTGCGCCACCAGCCCGCCGAGGCCGGCGCAGGAAAGGCCAGCCTGGTGATCCCCTGGTTCGCGTTCGGCTTCCTGGCCATGGTGGTGTTCAACAGCCTGGTCACCCTGCCTGCCCCGCTGCACGCTGGGTTGGTCATGGCCGGCCAGCTGGCGCTGACCATGGCCATGGCGGCACTGGGCTACGAAACGCGGGTAGAGAAACTCAAGGCCCTGGGTATCAAGCCCTTTATCCTGGCCCTGACACTGTTCGTGCTGTTGCTCGGGGGTGGCCTGCTGGCCAGTACACTGCTGATGGGCTGAGCCCCTCCTCCGCTACCGGTTCATGGAGCGTCCAGGACATACAATGCAGACAGGCCGCCCCAACCGGGGCGGCCTGTCTGATTGAGACTCTGACACGGCCGGGGCGGGCCTGCCGGCCTACTCGAAGCTGAAGCTCGGCGCGGGTGCCTCAGGGAGCAGCGCGGCACAGGCGCGAACCCGCTCCAGCAGCGCCTCGTGAGTCGGCGCGAGAAGATTGACATGGGCCAGCTTGCGGCCGGCGCGCTCGGTCTTGTCGTAGCGGTGCAGATGGGCGTCCGCAAGCGCCAGGATGGCGGACGGGTCGCCTTCCTGGCCGATCACGTTGACCATGCAGGTGGGCATGCGTGCGGCGGTATCCCCCAGCGGCAGCCCCTGAATCGCACGCAGATGGTTCTCGAACTGGCTGGTCACCGCACCATCCTGTGTCCAGTGACCGGAGTTGTGCACTCGAGGCGCCATCTCGTTGGCCAGCAGGCTGCCGTCGGCACACTGGAACAGCTCCAGGGTCAGCACGCCCACATAGTCGAGCTCATCGAGCAGCGCCCGAATATAGCCATCGGCGGTCTGCTGCAGGCTGTCGGCCAGGTCCGGCAAGGGAGCGATGGAGTAGCGCAGGATGCCATCCACGTGCTGGTTCTCGGCCATGGGGTAGAAGACCACCTCGCCATCGCGACCACGCACCGCGATGATCGACACCTCACGCACGAAGTCGACGAAGGCCTCCACGATCAACCGCGGATGGGCGATGGCACGCCACGCCTCGGCCGCCTCGGCGGGATCTCGCAACACCGCCTGCCCCTTGCCGTCGTAGCCCTCGGTGATCGACTTGGCCACCACCGGCGTGCCCAGTTCTCGGGCCGCCGCCTCCAGCTCGTCGGCACTCTCCACCAGGCGGTAGGCCGGGGTGGGAATGCTCAGGCGATCGAACAGCGCCTTCTCCTCGGCGCGGTTCTGGCAGACGCGAATCGCTTCGCTGGAGGGGTAGACCGGTTTCACCTCCTCGATCTCCTGCACCAGCGACACCGGCAGATGCTCGAACTCGTAGGTGACCAGATCCACCTTCTCGAGGAAGGCCGCCAGGTGCCTGCGGTCGGTATCTACCATCACATCGCCGATACCGGCACTGGGATGCCCGGTGGTATCGAGAAAGGTGAAACGGTTGGCCAGCGGGTAGCCGGCCAGGGCCAGCATGCGGCCGAGCTGACCGGCACCCAGAACACCGATGTTCATGATGATCTCCTCATTGTCTCTCTATCAGGCTATCAGGGCTGGCTATTCAGGGCTCGGTCCGTGAATCAGGCCGGGGGTCAGGATTGTCGAGCACCGTCTGCGTCTGCTCGGCGCGAAACGCCTCCACGGCGGCGCGCACCCTGTCATCCTGAAGCCCCACGATCTGCGCCGCCAGCAGTCCCGCATTGGTGGCACCCGCCTTGCCGATGGCCAGGGTACCCACGGCGATGCCACCGGGCATCTGCACGATGGAGAGCAGTGAGTCCAGCCCCTTGAGCGACTTGGACTCCACCGGCACCCCCAGCACGGGCAGCGCGGTCTGGGAGGCCACCATGCCCGGCAGATGGGCGGCGCCGCCGGCGCCGGCGACGATCACCTCGAGGCCGCGCTCGGCCGCCGACTTCGCATAATCGAACAGCAGGTCCGGGGTACGGTGGGCCGAGACGACTCGGGTCTCGTAGGCCACTCCCAGACGCTCGAGCATCTCGACGGCATGTTCCATTATCGGCCAGTCAGATTTCGACCCCATGATCACGCCGACCTTCGGCGTCTGTGTAGCGGACTGCATGGCCTGCTCCTCGGAACTTCCCCTAGAGGAAAAGAGTGAATAAAAGGAAAGCCGGCCATTTTAGCGATACAGGCCTTTCCAGTCATCTTGACCGGTCAGTCAGCCAGATTCACGCCTCAGGTGTTGCCGAGAGCAGACAGCAGCTTTCATGCTGCCTGCTTCATTGGCTGCTACAGTGCTGCTGTGTGGGCAGATTGGACTAGCTCGCCTGAAACTCAAAGAAGGAGACTAACCATGAAGCGTTCCCTGATTTTCACCGCGGCATTCGCCGGCTCGCTGCTGCTGGTCGGTTGCGACTCCGATAACGACCAGACGACTCAGCACGAGGAGGCCGCCAAGCAGGAGGCGCAACAGGCAGCCGAGTCCGCCGAACAGGCCGTCGAGGAGTCGGCCGACGCTACCGCAGAGGCCGCAGCGGCCGCGGAAGCGGAGCTCGATGAGGCGTCCGGCGAGGCCGGCGAGGCCCTGGACGAAGCCGCCGCCGAGACCGAGCAGGCACTGGATGAGGCCGCTGCCGAATCCGAACAGGCCGCCGAGGAGGCAGAGCAGGCACTGGATGAAGCCGCTGCCGAATCCGAACAGGCCGCCGAGGAGGCAGAGCAGGCCCTGGAGGAAGCGGGTGACGAAGCCGCCCAGGAAACCGGTGAGGCCGCCGAGGCCGCCGGCGAGAACCTGGAGGCCGCAGGTGACGAGGCCGCTGACGAAACCGCCAGCGCCCTGGATGCGGCGGGTGACGCCACCGCCAATGTTGTCGACTCGGCCAAGGAGATGACCGCCGACGCAGTCGAGGCCGCTCGCGAGAAGACCGGCGAGCTGGTCGAGGGCGCCAAGGAGATGGCACTGGGTGCCACCGAAGAGACGGCCGAGGCCACCAAGGAAGCCGCAAATGCCACGGCGGACGTGGCGGCAGAAGCCGAGGCGGAGGCCGAAGCGGAAGCCTCGACCCAGTAACTCACGCATCTTGCATCAATCCTGCACCAAACGGAGGCCCGCTCGGGGAAACCGAGCGGGCCTCTTTCGTCATGCCACGCTTCGGGCGATGGCCGTGGCGTCAGGCGGGGAGAGCGCTACGCCGGCTCGCCACCCAGTTGCCGACGATCACGGCAAGCATCGTCGCAGCGCCGGCGGCTTCCACCATCAGACTGGGGTAGAACACCGCCACGATGGCCGGCAGCAGCAGCGCCCGCGAGGGCCAGCCCATGCGGGTAAACAGATAGCCCTCCAGCGCCGCGGCGAAGGCGGCCAGGGCAAGGAACCCCGTCAAGCCGGTCCATATCAGCAGCGGCAAGGGCCCCCCCATGATGATCTCGGGGTTGTAGACCATGAACAGCGGGATCAGATAGAGCCCCTTGGCAAACTTCCAGGCCTGGAAGCCCGTTTCCATCGGCTTGGCCCCGGCGATCGCCGCCCCGGCGAAGCCGGCCAGGGCGATGGGTGGGGTGACGTTGGAGTCCTGGGAGTACCAGAACACCACCAGGTGGGCGATCAGCAGCGGAACGCCGAACTCGGCGGTCAGTGCCGGGCCGACCAGCACGATCAGCACGATATAGCTGGCGGTCACCGGTAGCCCCATGCCCAGCACCAGGCTGGCCAGCAGCACCATGACCAGAGCCAGCAGCAGATTGCCGCCCGAGAAGGCCAGCATCATGGAGGAGAACTTCAGACCCAGCCCGGTCAGCCCCACCACCCCGACGATGATGCCGGCCACCGCACAGGCCATGGAGACGGCAACCGCATTGCGAGCCCCCAGCTCGAGTCCTTCCATCAGCTTCAGCAGGCCATTGCGGATGGCGGTGGCCAGGCGTTCGCCGGTGACCGGCTCCCCCTGCTGCGGGGCCACGAAGAGCATCCACACCACAAAGCGCAGCACCGCCACGGCCAGCATGGTGAGGATGGCGTAATACCCCACCCGCATCGGCGACATGTTCATCACCAGCAGCCACACCAGCACCGCCAGCGGCAGCAGGAAGTGCCAGCCGGAAGACATCACGTCGCGCATCTGCGGCAGCTCACTCCTGGCCATGCCCTGCATGCCCTGCTTCAGGGCAATGATGTGCACGAAGAGGTAGACCGTACCGAAGTACATGATCGCCGGCAGGATGCTGACCTTGACCACATCGAGGTAAGGCATCCGAGTGTACTCGGCGATCAGGAAGGCGCCGGCGCCCATCAGCGGCGGCATGATCTGCCCACCGGTGGAGGCCGCCGCCTCGATGCCCCCGGCCTGATGGGGCTTGTAGCCAAGACGCTTCATCAGCGGGATGGTAAAGGCGCCGGTGGTCACCACGTTGGCGATGGCGCTGCCGGAGATCGATCCCATGCCGGCCGAGGCGATCACCGCCGCCTTGGCCGGTCCACCACGCTGACGGCCGGTAGCGGCGTAGGCCAGGTCGATGAAGAACTTGCCGGCGCCGGTAATCTCGAGAAAGGCGCCGAACAGCACGAAGATGAAGATATAGGTGGCCGCCACGCCCATGGGCAGGCCGAAGATGCCCTCCTGCCCCAGGTAGAGCTGGCCTACCAGACGATCGAGACTGTAGCCACGGTGCTCGAGGATGCCGGGCAGCCACTCGCCCAGCCACGGCAGGTCACCACGCGGGCCGGCGAAGGCGTAGAGCAGCGCGACCACTCCGATCACCGTCATGCCCAGGCCTACCGCACGGCGCGCCGCCTCGAGCACGGTGATGACCGCGATGCAGCCGACCATGATATCGGTCTGACTCCAGAAGCCGGCACGATTGATGATCTCGTCGAGGTAGAGCACCAGGTAGCCGCCGGTGACCAGCGCCCCGGCGAAGAAGGTGGCATCGAGCAGCCAGCCGACGAGCCCGCGGGGTCGTCGCGATCCGAATACCGGAAACATCAGGAAGGCCAGCATCATGATCAGCATCAGGTGAATGCTGCGCTGGTAGAAGAGCCCCAGCGGCTCGATGCCGGCGGAGTAGAGCTGGAACAGCGACAGGCCCACCGCCACCAGCGTGATCAGCCACAACACCGGCCGGGCGTGGCTCGCCTGGCTGCCGGGCACGATAGGAGAGTTGTCCGAATCATTCATTGCGATTTTCTCAGGGTGTTGGATCGCCAGCGGGAGTGACCAGGCGCACGGTAACGCGGTGGTCGGCGGCCAGCTGGCTCAGACTGATGCGTTGCCCATCCACCACCAGGCGGTGATCGACGGCGAGACTCCCCACCCGCAGGCGGTAGGCATTGCCCGGCACCGGTTCGTCGAGATCCTCGATCCAGTACCCCCCTTCGCCGTCCGATACCTGGCGACCACGGCCGGGGATATGATCGAGCCCGGCGGCAAAGTCCGGCAGGTGGCTGCGCTCGAGCACCATGCGTCCATCACGATGGCGATAGCAGTCGAGGACCGGGAACCCCTCTACCGAGTGGTTCCACTCCAGGCACCAGTCCTCGCCCTCGGGCATGGGCAGCGACACCAGGGTGGCCCCCTGCTCGCCGCTTACCTCCAGGCGGGCCGGCTCCTGACCCACCGCCGGGCTGGCCAGAAACAGGCCTGCACACAGCAGCAGGGCGGGCCTGGCGGCCCGCCCTGCAGTCAGATGCCAGTCACGCACCGCCTCAGGGACGCTGGTGGTCGGCGATCTCGGCACCAACTTCCTCGTAGTAGCGCAGAGCGCCCGGATGGAAGGCGATGGGGGTGGAGTTGACACTGAACTCCACGGTGGTGTCGTTGGCCGCCGGGTGGACCTCGATCAGCTCATCGGTACGCTCGAAGAGCATCCTGGTGATCTGGTAGGCGAGCTCCTCGTCCATCTCGCTGCTCACCGCCAGCACGTTGGGGATACCAATGGTCTGCACGCCCTCTTCCATGCCCTCATAGAGGCCGGCACGCAGCTCGTAGGGAGCGAACACCGAGACACTCTCGCGAGCATTGGCCACCTCCTCGTCGGAGAGGCCGACCAGGCGGACATCCCGGGTGGTGGCCAGGTTCATGATCGAGCTGGTGGGCGGTCCCACGCTCCAGAAGCCGGCGGCGATATCACCGTCACGGATGGCATCGGCCGTCTCGTTGAAGTTGAGGCGGCGCGGATCGAAATCCTCGTAGCTGATGCCGTTGGCCTCGAGCAGCGCCCTGGCGTTGAGCTCGGTGCCACTGCCCGGCGCCCCTACCGACACCGTCTTGCCCTTCAGGTCGGCAAGGCTCTCGACACCGGAGTCGGCCAGGGTCACCAGCTGAACGGCGTTGGGGTAGACCGATGCCAGCGCACGGATGTTCTCGAGCTGGCGGCCCTCGAAGTCGCCGGTGCCGCTGTAGGCCTGGTGAACGGTGTCGGCCAGGGCCAGGGCGAGGTCCGAGTCACCGCGCCACACCAGCCCCATGTTCTCCACCGAGGCCCCCGTCACTTCGGCGACGGCCTCGTAACCCTCGAGATGCTTGCCGATCATCTCGGCAAGGCCACCCCCCAGTGGGTAGTAGGTGCCGCCGGTACCACCGGTGGCGATGGAGAGCTGCTGCTGGGCAGCCGCCAACGGAGCCGTCGCGATCAGCGAGGCGACAGCGGCATACTTCAAGGCTTTCATGGCATTCCTCCGGTCCTGCAACCAGGTTGTCTTGTAGTCGTTTCCGACGCCTGAACAGCGTACGGCCCCCAAGCTAGCACGGACCCAGCGTGAGAACCTATCGGCGCAAATTCTACGTTTCAGAGGAATTTCGGCAATGCCACGATGGTCTGGGGCTCACCCCTCAACCATCGTCTTCACCTGGTCGACGATATGACTGCCGATGGGGAGCGCCGAGGTCGCGGCTGGCGACGGTGCATTGCCCACGTTGAGGGTACGCCGGGTGTTCACGAACAGGAAGTCGTCCACCAGCTTGCCGTCTCGGGATACCGCCTGGGCGCGCACGCCCGCCGGATAGGGCTCGAGATCCTCGACCGTCAGCTCCGGACAGTACTTGCGCACCAGCTCGAGATAGCCGCGCTTGTGCAGGGAGTTCTTCATCTCGACAAGGCCCGGGCGCAGGTTCTTGCCCAGCACCTTGAGGATCCCCGGATTGGTGAACATCTGTGCCAGGTCGCGAGGCGAGATATCACGACGACGATAGCCCTCGCGCTTGAACGCCAGCACCGCATTGGGGCCCACCGTCACGCTGCCGTCGATCATGCGGGTCAGATGCACCCCGAGAAACGGCATGGAGGGGTCGGGGATCGGGTAGATCAGGTGATTGACGATGCGGTTGTGCTTCTCCGGCAGCCGATAGTATTCGCCGCGAAAGGGGCAGATGGTGAAGCCCGGGTCCTGGCCCAGCATGCGGACCACTCGATCGGCCATCAGCCCCGAGCAGGTGACGAGATAACGCCCGGTGAACTCACCGGCCGAGCTGGCGACCACCACCTCCCGGGAGCGCTCCTCCAGGCCGGTGACCTCGGCGTTGTAGCGGATCTCGCCGCCCATCCGCTCGAACTCGGCGGCCATCGCGCGCGTCACCTCGGCATAGTCGACGATGCCGCTGGAGGGCACGAAGATTCCGCCCAGCCCGGTGATATTGGGCTCACGCTCGGCCAGCGCCTCGGCGGAGAGCCACTCCCGCTCAAGACCGTTGGCGGCGGTACGCTCCCATAGCGCCTCCATGCGCTGCATCTCGAGGTCGCTGGTTGCCACCAACAGCTTCCCGCAGGTGTCGTAGGCGATGCCGTGCTCGTCACAGAACGCCCTGGTGGCGCGATTTCCCTCGAGACAGAAGCGCGCCTTGAGGCTGCCCGGGGTGTAATAGACCCCGGCATGAATCACGCCGCTGTTATGGCCGGTCTGATGCCGTGCCGGTCCCGCCTCCTTCTCCAGCAACAGCATCCTGCGGTCGGGATACGCCTGCTTGAGTTGCATGGCGGTGGACATGCCCAGGATGCCACCGCCGATGATGATAAAGTCGTGCATGCCGTTCTCGCTCCAGCAGTCAGTCTCGTTCCAGCAATAGAATAGCCACGCCGTTTCCACGGCGTGGCCTCGTCAGGGTAACCCGTTGATCCCGGACACGCTTACACCTGGCGCGGATCGCGCAGGGTCTTGGCGTGGGTAAAGTAACCGCGCTGGCGCATCAGCTCGCGACGCAGGTCCGGATGCGGCTTGAAGCGATCGCGACCATGCAGCCAGAAGTGGTTGTTGATCAGCAGGAAGCTGCCCACCGGATTGGGCACCGAGAGAATGCCCGGGCTGTTCTCCAGGGAGTCGGAGAGGTCGGTCAGCCAGTTGCCCTCCTCGAAGTCCCTGGGCTGCACGAACTGGTCGATATAGGACATGACCGGGCGACCTTCGCGGTCGACATCGAACACCGGGTGGAAGACGTCACGGGCCACGTTCTTGCTGGGTGGCGCCGTCCAGCGCATGGGGCGATGAGCCAGCGGGTGAGCAAAGAACCGCTCCAGCTCCTCCCAGTCGTCCAGGTGCAGCAGCAGGGAGTTGCCGCCCTCCATGTTCTGCTCGTCGATCTTCATCATCAGCACATAGTCGGTGTCCTGCTCGACGAAGGTGCCGTCATTGTGCAGCTCCATCACGCGATGCGGCTGGCGCAGGTAGCTGTCGGAGTTGTCGACGTTCTTGACCACGAAGCGCGCATAGTACTGCCCGCTCATGGCATCGAAGTTGGAACGTCCCATCAGGTGAGCCACGGCGGTGGCCAGCTTGACCATGTCATCGGCCTGCTCGACATCATCCAGACCTTCCGGCACCACCTGGAAGCCACCGGTGTCACGATCCACCAGGGTGTTGATCAGCACCGGCTGCAGGGTGTTGTCGCACAGGTCATCGAGAATCCTGGCGACCCGAAACCGCAGCATCGACTTGTACTCCAGCGCCTGCACCGGCCACTCGCTGACCGCCGCGAGGAAGGCCTCGACCACCTCGCGGGAAATGGTCAGCTGCAGCAGACGCGGGGACTGGGCAGAAGGTGCCAGGGTAAAGCCGCGGATATCGGCGGGCAGAGGCATGGCGATTTGGGGAAGCTGGCTCAGCACGGTCATGTCAGGGACTCCAGGGGATATCGGATTGCCCAGACAAAATATCGATACTTTTCAATATCGTCAACTGTATTTGTTTTTATAATTTTTATTGAGGCGCGCCTGCTCGATCGTACGCTGTGACTTTCCCTGCCGATATCCGCCCCATGACACACAAGCAGGGCACACCAACAGGGCACACCAACAGGGCACACCAACAGGGCACACCAACAGGGCACACCAACAGGGCACACCAACAGGGCACGCAAGCGGAACACACACGACATCGCCCCGCCACGGGGCCGAGGCGAAAAACAGACTTCAAAGGCCTACTCGTGCAGGAGGGCGTCAACGTCCCGAGTAGGGGTCACCGCCGGCCAGCTCACGCTGCATCATCCTGTCGCTGTAGGCGACACCGTAGCGGACACGGGACCAGGCATAGAGGGCCAGGCCAAGCAGCATCCAGCCGGCGAAGAGCATCCACTCGACGGCCGACAGTGCCGAGGGGCTGCCCGGCAGATACATGGCGGAAAGCCCGAGGGAGAGCAGTACCGCCAGGGCCCCGACCAGCTTGCCGTGGCGTACCTTGAAGGGGCGCTCCATGTCGGGCTCGCGACGGCGCAGCACGACGAAGGAGAGCGAGACGAACAGATAGGCAATCACGATCCCGAGGCCGCCAGCCACCACCAGCCATACCAGTGCCGGACGGCCCAGGAAGGGTGCGATCGCCGAGAGCACCCCCATCACCAGGATGGCGTTGGTGGGCGTGCGATAGCGCGGATGCAGCTTGCCGAGCCAGGCCGGCAGCATGCCGGAGTGCGCCAGGGCGTAGATGGCACGCGAACCGCCGATATAGAAGGCATTCCAGCTGGTGATGATCCCCGCGATACCCGCCAGGATCATGAGATTGCCCGCCCAGGGCGCCTGAAAGACCGCCTGCATGGCGTCCGGTACCGCCAGCGAGCTCTCGCCCAGCGCCTCGGGGTCGAGCATCAGGGAGGTGCCAAGAATGATGAAGGCATACCAGAACACCGCCAGGATCACCGAAATCATCAGCACTCGACCGATCTCGCGAAACGGCAGGTTGATCTCCTCGGCGGCCTGGGGAATCACGTCGAAGCCGACGAACATGAACGGCACCATGATGATCACCGTCATGATGCCGCCCATCACGCCCTGCTCGACGCTGAACAGCGGCTGCATGGTATCGCTGCTGCCCTGGAACAGGGCCCCGGTAATGAACATCACGCCTACTGCCAGGATCAACAGGGTCACCACCTTCTGGACCAGTGCCGCGGTGCGCACGCCGACATAGTTGATCCACATCATCAGCAGCGAGCCGATGACACCGACCGCCACCCAGGTGGCCTTCACTTCCCAGCCGGCGATGGTCCACAGGTGCCCTACCGCGTAGCCGGGAAACAGGTGCTCCACCACGGTGGGTAGCGCCACGGCCTCGAAGGAGACCACGCTGACATAGCCCAGGGTGATCGCCCAGGTGCACAGGAAGGAGGCGAAGTGGCCAAGGGCGCGATAACTATAGACGTGCTCGCCACCGACCTGGGGCATCGCCGAGGCCAGCTCGGCGTAGGTCAGGCCCACCAGCACGATGATCAACCCGCCCAGCAGGAAGGCGGTGATCGCCCCCAGGCTGCCGGCCGACTGGATCCAGCTGCCGGTCAGCACGATCCAACCCCAGCCGATCATGGCCCCGAAGGCCAGGGCGAGAACGTCCTTGCGAGCCAGCACACGCGAGAGCTGGCCCTGAGAGGTCTCGACATCTTGAGTCATGGGGATCCTCGAAAATTATCGTTTTAAGGAAAAAATTCTGTTTTGAATTAACGTCGACAAAATAGAGAAGCCCACGGCTCACAGCAATAGTCGTGCCACATACCTGGGGTAGACATTCGTCGACAGTTCCCCACTACCCCCCACCAAAGCCGTAGGCAATCGCCACTGGAAAAAACGGCAACGAGTCGCCATAGTGTCTCTGTCGCAACCGCCTAATGGAGCATCATGAGCACGGCACGACAGTCCCGACCCGCGGAACTCCTGGACCCTCCGCGAAGCAGCCCTGACCTCGATGTCAGGGACCTGGAACAACGTACACGCCTCATGCGCATCGTGACCCGGCTGATCGCCGTGTCAGACCTCGGCAGCCGCGAGATCGCACGCCGCGCCGGGCTACCGATGCAGAAAATCAGCGACCTCCTGGCGGGGAAGCTGGAGCACCTCTCGATCGATGAGCTACGCCTCGTCCACCGCACGGTGGCTGAGCAGGGGGCTACCCACTGACGACGCGATCGATGACCCTCCCCCGAACAGCGAACGCCCTGCCCTGAGCAGGGCGTTTTTTATGGCTGGCATTTCAAAATAAAGTCTATATCTATCAATATTTTAATGAATCATTAAGCCAAAATTAATCGCCTGCTAATAAAACCTTGACCGACATCAAGCGCCTCGACCTTGGTCGCCGGTAGCCTAGTGGTATCAGCCTTCCCCTTGTTCATACGGAAGCTCCCGCTCACCACAGGCTGCCGGAGGCGCCATGGACCCCATACGCCGCACCCTTCTCGGCCAACTGGCCCGCTTGAGTGCGGGGGCCGCTCTGATCCCGCTCGCAGGCGTCGCCAACGCCGGCATCAACGACCAGCCACCGCGGCGCGAAGGCGACCCCACCAAGCGCTACGGCATGCTGATTGATCTGCGCCAGTGCATCGGCTGCCAGGCCTGTACCGTGTCGTGCCATATCGAGAATGCCGCTCCACTGGGCAACTTCCGCACCGTGGTGTCGCAGTTCGAAGTGGAGGAGCAAGGCAGCGGAGAGGTAGCGACCTTCATGCTGCCCCGCCTCTGCAACCATTGCGAGAACCCGCCCTGCGTGCCGGTCTGCCCGGTGCAGGCCACCTACCAGCGCCAGGACGGCATCGTGGTGGTCGACAGCGACCGCTGCGTCGGTTGCGCCTACTGCGTCAACGCCTGCCCCTACGACGCCCGCTTCATCAACGAGCAGACCCAGACCGCCGACAAGTGCACCTTCTGCGCCCACCGCCTGGAAGCCGGCCTGCTGCCGGCCTGCGTGGAGTCCTGCGTGGGCGGCGCGCGGATCATCGGCGACATGCGAGACCCCGACAGCGAAATCAGCCGCCTGATCGAGAAGCACCGCGAGCAGCTGATGGTGCTGCAACCGGAAAGGAACACCCTGCCGCAGGTTTTCTACCTGGGCATGGACGAGCGCTTCACCACTCGCCCCCAGGCCGAGGCGGGCATCTGGGATGTGCTGGGAATGGATGGCAAGGAGGTGGGCTATGAGTTTGGTCACTGAAGTCGTCGTGCCGCGCTACGGCATCGCCTGGTATCCCTGGGCGGTCCAGTATTTCTTCCTGATCGCCCTCTCCTACTCGACGCTATGGCTGGCCGCCCCGGGGCTGATCCTGGGCAAGCAGGCGTGGATGACCACCGCACGCATCGCGCTGCTGGCCTGTGTCTCCACCACCCTGGTGGCCCCCGTTGCCCTGCTGGCCGATCTGCACCAGCCGCTGCGCTTCTGGCACTTCTACGCCCACCCGACACCCTGGTCGTGGATGTCGCTCGGCAGTTTCCTGCTGCCGATATATCTTGGTGCCGTGGTGCTGCTGGCCTGGCTGGCCTGGCGTCCTGCCCTCAAGGCACGCAGCCACCAGAACGATGGCTGGTTCTCCCGCGTGGCAGGATGGCTGGCCTGGGGCGAGTGGCAGGCGCCGCGTGCGGTGCTCGCACTCGTCGGCGCAGGAGCACTGGTCGCCTCGCTGGGTATCATGCTCTACACCGGGTTCGAGGTGGCCATCGTCAAGGGGCGTCCGCTGTGGAACACCAACTGGCTGCCGCCGATGTTCGTCGCCACCGGCGTGATCGGCGGCTGTGGCCTGATTCTGGTGCTCAACCGCATCACATCCATCCGTCATCCTGACACCAACCGCCAGATGCTTGCCATCCTGGTCGGCGCCTGCGTGGTCACCGGTTTCATCGCCCTGACCTGGTTCCTCGACGGCGTCAACGCCGTCTCGGGTTCGGTGGCCGCCGCGCTGGATTCGGTCAGCCAGAGCGCCGCCTGGCGCAGCACCGCCATCGAAGGCGGCATCGCCGGTGGACTGCTGGCCACCCTGGCCTTCGTCATGCGCCGCTCACCGGCGCGCCGCAAGGCCATGGGCTGGATTCTCGGCCTGCTGGCCCTGCACGTCGCCTGGATGTTCCGCTGGGTGGTGCTGATGAACGTCCAGACCGTGGCCCGCAACAGCGCCGGCTTCCACGACTATCACGTCGCCTTCGGCTCCTACGGCCTGCTCGGCATCATTGGCATCTTCGGCCTGTGGCTGACTGCCGTAATGCTGATCGACCTGTTCGTGCCCTGGCGCGAGGCCTCCAGCGATCCGCAGGCAGAGCCTGTCGCCACCGCGCCCGAGGCCACTTCCATCTCCGCATCATTTGAAGGAGCCCCCAGCCATGGATAAGTCACGTCGTCGCCTGCTCAAGGGTGCCGTCGCCGCCGGCGGCGCGGCCACCTTCGCCGCCGGCTACTCCGGCCCGCTGGCCAAGATGGCCAAGGGGGTGACCGGCAGCGCCGGCGAGAAGCCGGATCATCACATCTACGGCAACGCCCTGGCGCCGGAGTACCGGGTCGACCTGGAAAGCGGTGAACTGACGCTGAACCCCGATCAGCGCACCGCCTTCACCGTCTGCTACGGCTGCACCACCAAGTGTGGCGTGCGGGTGCGTCTCGACAACGAGAGCGACGAGGTACTGCGTACCATCGGCAACCCCTATCACCCGCTCTCCTCCGACCCGCACCTGCCGATGCACACCCCGGTGGTTGATGCGCTGAAGAGCGTCAGCGCCTATCAGGAGCAGGGCCTGGCCGGACGCTCGACCGCCTGCGCCCGGGGCAACGCCATGATTGCCCAGATGACCGGCCCCCACCGAGTCACCGACTGCCTCAAGCGGGTCGGCGGCCGTGGCGAGCGGCGCTGGGAGCGCATTTCCTTCGAGCGCCTGATCGAGGAGGTCTGCGAGGGGGGTGATCTGTTCAGTGAGGGCCACGTTGACGGCCTGCGTGCCATCCACAACCATGACGAGCTGATCGACCCGGACAACCCCGAATACGGCCCCAGGGCCAATCAGCTGCTGATGATGGAGGCCACCGACTACGGCCGCTCGGCGCTGCTCAAGCGCTTCGCCTTCAACGCCTTCGGCACCCGCAACTACGGCCATCACGGCTCCTACTGCGGCCTGGCGTTTCGCATGGGCTCCGGCGCACTGATGGACGACCTGGCCAAGAACGCGCACGTCAAGCCGGACTACACCAACGCCAGGTTTGCCCTGTTCATCGGCACCGCCCCCAGCCAGGCGGGCAATCCCTTCAAGCGCCAGGGCCGGCTGCTGGCCGAGGCGCGCGCCACCGGCAGCCTGGACTATATCGTCATCGACCCGGGCCTCAACGCGGCGGCATCACACGCCGCCGGCGAGCGCAGCCGCTGGGTGCCGATTCGTCCGGCCAGTGACACCGCCTTCGCCATGGCCATGATCCAGTGGCTGATCGAGCATGAGGCCTACGCCGCCGACTATCTGGCCATCCCCAGCCCTCAGGCCGCCGAAGCGGCCGACGAGAGCGGCCATACCAACGCCACTCACCTGGTGATCGAGACCGACGGCCATCCGCGCCAGGGTCACTTCCTGCGCCTCTCCGACCTGGGCCGGGCCGAGGCCGACAGCGATGTCGACGACCTGCTGGTGGTGGACGCCGACGGCGAGCTCAGGCCCAGCGCCGAGGTGCGGAGGGCGATGCTGTTCGTCGAGCGTGACATCGAGGGCCCGGATGGCACTCTCCGGGTCAAGAGCAGCCTGACCAAGCTGCGCGAAGCGGCCAACGAGTACACTCTGGAGGAGTACGCCGAACATTGCGGCATTGATGCCCGCCTCATTCAGCGTATCGCCGAGCGCTTCGCCGCCTACGGCCGTGACGCCGTGGTCGACACTCACGGCGGCATGATGAATGCCACCGGCTTCTACGGCGCCTACGGCATCATGATGCTCAATCTGCTGGCGGGCAGCTTCAACCGTCAGGGCGGCGCCGCCCTGGGCGGTGGCAAGTTCAACGGCACCGGCAGCGGCCCGCGCTATGACCTGTCGGACTTTCCCGGCAAGCGCGGCCCCCGGGGCGTGTTCGTGTCGCGCAGCCGCTTTGCCTACGAGAGCACCTCGGAATACAAGCGCAAGGTGGCAGCCGGCGAGAACCCCTATCCGGCCAAGGCACCGTGGCGCTCGCTGGCACCGCCCATTCTCACCGAGCAGCTTTCCTCGGCGCTGGATGGCTACCCCTACAGGATCAAGGCGGTGATCGGCTGCATGGCCAACCCCCTCTACGGTCAGGCCGGTCTCGAGAGCACCATCGGAGAAAAGCTCAAGGATCCTCGCAACCTGGGGCTTTACGTGGCCATCGACGGTTTCATCAACGAGACCAACCGCTATGCCGACTACATCGTGCCGGATTCGGTGATGTACGAGGTATGGGGGTTCACCGGCGCCTGGAGCGGCACCCTGACCAGGATGACCACCGCCTGCTGGCCCATCGTCGAGCCGCGTCAGCAGAAGACCGCGGAGGGTGAGCCGGTCAGCATGGAGAGTTTCTTCATCGCCACGGCCAAGCGGCTGGGACTGCCCGGTTTCGGCGACGAAGCCATTCCCGGCGCCGACGGCAAGCTGTATCCGCTCAACCGCGCCGAGGACTTCTTCCTGCGCGCGGCGGCCAATATTGCCTACCAGGGCGAACCGCTGCCCGCGGCGAGCGACAGCGATATTCGGCATGGCGGCATCGAGCCGCTGCTCGGCAAGCTCGAGCGCACCCTGCCGGAAAACGAACGCGGCCCGGTGGCCTATCTCTACGCCCGGGGCGGACGTTTCGAGGAGCACAGCGCCGCCTACAAGGGTAACAAGAAGCTTGGCCACGCCTGGTCACGGCCGCTGTGTGTCTACAACCCCAGGGTGGGTACCGCCATCAACAGCCAGACCGGCAAGCGCCTGGCCGGCACCCCCCGCTTCCAGAAGGCCGAGATGGCCGACGGGCGCCTGATGCGCGAGGTCTACCCCGAGGAGGAGTGGCCGCTGCTGGCGTTCTCCTACAAGTCCAACGTCATGAATTCCTACGCCATCGGCCTGGAGCGCCTGCGCATGATCAAGCCCTACAACCCGGTGCTGCTGCATACCGAGGACGCGGCTCGTCACGGTATCCAGCATGGCGATACGGTGCGCATCGAAAGTCCCGGCGGCACCCTGACCGCCCTCGCGCTGGTCAGCGACGGCGTGATGAAGGGAGCCCTGGGCATCGAGCACAGCTACGGCCACACCGAGCTGGGCGCCAGCCAGCACCTCATCGACGGTGAAGCCTTCTCCGGCAATGAGTGGGTCGGCGCCGGCGTCAACATCAACGACCTGGGCTTCGCCGACCCGACTCGCCAGGTCGCCGGCACCTGGCTCGAGGGCGTCAGCGGTGCCTCCGTGCGTCAGGGCCTGCCGATTCGGGTTTCCCGTATCGAGGCCTGAGGAACGGCGCTTCACCCTTTCCGAGAGTGAAGCGCCGTCCCATCCTCTCGACCCGATAGCCGGGCGCACCAACATCGGACGCCCGGTGTTTTTTGGTATCATGGCGACGGACCATTTCCGACCGGGATCCCCCCATGCTCCGACGCCTCGCTCTCGTGCTGCCCGTGGCTCTGCCACTGCTGTTTGTCACCTCGCTTGCCGCTGCTGCCCCCTTCGTGTTCACCGCCATTCCCGACGAGGACGAGACACGCCTGCAGCAGCGCTTCCAGAAGATCGCCGACTATCTCGCCGACGAGCTGGAGGTCGAGGTCCGCTTCGTGCCGGTGAAGTCCTATGCCGCGGCGGTCACCGCCTTTCGCAACGACCAGGTGCAACTGGCCTGGTTCGGCGGCCTCTCCGGCGTCCAGGCCCGCGAGCGCGTGCCCGGTTCCCGAGCCCTGGCCCAGGGCGTCGAGGACGCCGAGTTCCGGACCTACTTCATCGCCCACGAGAGCACCGGCCTGGAAGAGGGCGCGGGGCTGGTCGAGGCCATGCGCGACATGACCTTCACCTTCGGCGCCAAGGTCTCCACCTCCGGTCGCCTGATGCCCGAACACTACCTGCGCGAGGCCTTCGGCGAGGCACCCGAGGAGGTCTTCTCCCGGGTCGGCTTCAGCGGCAACCACAGCCGCACCGCCTCGCTGGTCGCCTCCGGCGCCTACCAGCTGGGGGCCCTCAACTACACCGTGTGGGAGAACGAGCTCGACGCCGGCAATATCGATACCGACAGCGTCAGGGTGGTATGGGAGACCCCGGCCTATCCCGACTACCAGTGGACGATCCGTGGCGACGTCGACGAGCGCTTCGGCGAGGGTTTCGCCGATCGCGTCCAGCAGGCGCTGCTCGGCATGGATGACCCCGCCCTGCTGGAGAGCTTCCCGCGTTCCGGCTTTATCCCGGTGGACAATGACGACTACGAGATCATCCGCCAGGTCGGTCAGCGCCTCGACATC
The DNA here is from genome assembly GCF_009901955.1 of Halomonas icarae. Lineage (GTDB taxonomy): Bacteria > Pseudomonadota > Gammaproteobacteria > Pseudomonadales > Halomonadaceae > Halomonas > Halomonas icarae. The sequence goes on from NZ_WUTS01000001.1 coordinate 1,516,021, forward strand.
CTCGATTGATGACCTCGCTGGCTCTCACGGATGTGGTGGCCGATTACGGCGGGGAGCGCGTGATCGGCCCGCTCGATCTGACACTTGCCCGCGGCGAAAGAGTCGCCCTGGTGGGCAGGAGCGGCGCCGGCAAGTCGACACTGCTCGGCGTCATGCAGCAGCGCTGGCGCCATCACGGTGCCGCCCTGATGCCCCAGCAGCTGGGCCTGGTGCCCTCGCTGAGCGTGTTCCACAACGTCTATATGGGCGGGCTCGCCCGGCATCCCACCTGGTACAACCTGGTCACCCTGGCGCGCCCCTTCCGCCGTGATATCGACGCCATCATGCCATTGCTCGAACGCTTCGATATCGCCGACAAGTGCTGGGCCGCGGCCGGCGAGCTGTCCGGCGGCCAGAGCCAGCGCGTCGCGGCCGCCCGCGCGATCCACCAGCGGGGCGATCTGCTGCTGGCCGACGAGCCGATATCGGCGCTCGACGGCCCGCTGGCCGAGCGGGTGCTGACCGCCCTGGGCGAGGCCTACCCCACCTCGGTGATGGCCCTGCACGACGTGGAGCTGGCCCTGCGCTTTACCGACCGCGTGGTGGGCATTGCCGATGGCAGGATCGCCCTGGACGAGGCCAGCCACCGACTCAAGGCTCAGGATCTGCTGGTGATCTACTGACCATGTGGCAATCGAAAACCGTACGCACCAGCCTGGCTCTGGTGGTGCTGGCCATCGCCTGCCTCGCCCTGGCCGACCTCCAGATCAGCGCCCACGACCCCTGGGCGGAGCTGGGCCGCCTGATGCGAGGGCTGATCCATCCGGACTTCACGGCGGTGGACTTTCTCGGCACGGCGGTCGTGCGCACCCTGGCCTTCGCCTTCGTCGGAGTGGGGGCAGGCGCCGCGGCAGGCCTGCTGCTGGCGCTGCTGTTTCAGCATCGCGCGGTACGTACCACCTGCGCCTTTGTCCGCGCCATTCACGAGCTGTTCTGGGCGCTGATCTTCCTGCAGTTCTTCGGCCTGCACCCACTGGCCGGGGTGCTCGCCATCGCCATCCCCTATGCCGGCATCTTCGCCAAGGTGTATGCCGAGATTCTCGACGAGAGCGACCCCCAGCCGTCGAAGGTGATTCCCCACGGCAGCGGCATGGTCTCGGCTCTCCTCTACACCCGTTTCAGCCAGGCACTGCCCCACCTGGTGACCTACACCGCCTACCGGCTGGAGTGCGGCCTGCGCTCAAGCGCCGTGCTGGGCTTCGTGGGCATGCCCACCCTGGGTTTCTACCTCGAATCCTCGTTCGCCCAGGGGCACTACACCACGGTGGGTGCGCTGCTGCTGCTGTTCTATGGGCTGATCGGCACCCTCAGGCTCTGGGTCCGACCGCGCCTGCTGCCGCTCTACCTGCTGGCCGCCCCCTTCCTGCTCGGCGACGGCCTGCCGATTCGCTGGCAGAGCGTCTCGCGTTTCTTCACCGAGGACATCGTTCCCGAGCCACTGCGCCAGGGCGACGGGGTCGCCGGGCTCGTTCCCTGGCTGGGGAACCTGCTGGTCGATGAGGCGCTGCCGGGCATCTGGAACACCCTGCTGCTGACCCAGATCGCCCTGGTGGCGACCGGGCTGCTGGCGCTCATGCTCTATCCGCTGGTCTCGCAGCACTTCACGGGACGCCACGCCAGCGGCCGGGTACGCGGTGCGCTGGGTCACGGCGTGCTGGTGGTCCTGCGCTCGACCCCGGAATACCTGCTGGCCTTTATCCTGCTGCAGCTGTGGGGCCCGTCGATGCTGCCGGCGGTGGTGGCGCTGGCGATCCACAACGGCGGCATCATCGGCCACCTGGTGGGCCAGCGCAGCAACGCGATCGCCCTGCGCGCCGACGCTCCCCACGGCATCGAGCGCTATGCCTTCGAGCTGACGCCGCGGCTCTACGGCCCCTTCCTGGCCCTGCTGTTCTACCGCTGGGAGATCATCATGCGCGAGACCGCCATCCTCGGCATCCTCGGCATCGCCACCCTGGGCTTCCATGTCGACAGCGCCATCCAGGAGATCCGCTTCGACCGGGCGATGATCCTGATCCTGATCACCGCCCTGCTCAATATCGGTGTGGATATCCTGGCTCGCCGCCTACGCAACCGGCTACGCCTGCGGCATACCGCCAGCTGCGAGCCCTGACGCCGACCGACGCTACTCAGGGAGGTCGGTCAGCGCCCCGGTGCTCGCCGAGCTGACCAGCCGGGCGTACTTGGCCAGCACCCCACGGGTGTAGCGCGGGGCCGGCTGTTGCCAGGCGGCGCGGCGGCGCTCCAGCTCCTCGACGGTGAGGGCGACGTCGATGGTGTCGGCCTCGGCATCGATGGTGATCCGGTCGCCATCTTCCACCAGGGCCAGGGGACCACCGTCGAACGCCTCGGGGGTCACATGGCCCACCACGAAGCCATGGCTGCCGCCGGAGAAGCGCCCGTCGGTGATCAGCGCCACCTCGCTGCCGAGCCCCCGGCCCATGATCGCCGAGGTGGGAGTGAGCATCTCGCGCATGCCGGGGCCGCCTCGCGGCCCCTCGTAGCGGATCACCACCACGTCGCCCGCCACCACGCTGCCATCGTTGATGCCCTTCTGGGCCTCCTCCTCGGAGTTGAACACCCGCGCCGTGCCGGCGAAGCGCGTGCCCTCCTTGCCGGTGATCTTGGCCACCGCCCCTTCCGGCGCCAGGTTACCGTGCAGGATACGCAGATGACTCTCCGCCTTGATGGGTGCATCCAGCGCCGCGATGATCTGCTGGTCCTGTGGGTAGGGGGTCACATCGGCGAGGTTCTCGGCCAGGGTCCTGCCGGTCACCGTCAGACAATCGCCGTGCAGCAGGCCGGCATCGAGCAGCATCTTCATCAGCGGCTGGATGCCACCGATCGCCACCAGTTCGCTCATCATGTAGTGGCCACTGGGGCGCAGGTCGGCCACCACCGGCACGCGCTTGCCGATCTCGGTGAAGTCGGCAAGTGACAGCTCGACGCCGATGGTGCGCGCCATGGCGGTCAGGTGCAGCACCGCGTTGGTGGAACCGCCCAGGGCGATCACCACGCTGATGGCGTTCTCGAAGGCCTGGCGGGTCATGATGTCCGAGGGCTTGAGGTCGCGCTCGAGCAGCTCGAGCACCGCGGCACCGGCCGCCTCGCAATCCTCGCGCTTGTCGTTGGAGACGGCGTTCTGAGCCGAGCTGCCCGGCAGGCTCATGCCCAGCGCCTCGATGGCCGATGCCATGGTGTTGGCGGTATACATGCCGCCGCAGGAACCGGGGCCGGGAATGGCGGTCTCCTCGATCTGCTTGAGCTCGATCAGATCGATATCGCCACGACTGTGAGCGCCCATGGCCTCGAACACCGAGACGATATCGGTGTGGTTCTTGCCGGGCTGGATGGTACCGCCGTAGACGAACACGCTGGGACGATCGAGGCGCGCCAGGCCCATCAGACAGCCGGGCATGTTCTTGTCGCAGCCACCGATGGCCACCAGGCCATCGAAGCCCTCGCAGCCGGCCACCGTCTCGATGGAGTCGGCGATCACCTCCCGCGACACCATCGAATACTTCATGCCCTCGGTACCGTTGGCGATGCCGTCGGAGATGGTGATGGTGTTGAAGATCACCCCCTTGCCGCCGGCGCTGTCCGCCCCGTCGCTGGCGTGACGCGCCAGCTCGTCGATATGGCTGTTGCAGGGGGTGAGGTTGCTCCAGGTCGAGGCGACTCCCACCTGGGGCTTCGCGAAGTCCTCGTCCTGAAAGCCGACCGCCCGCAACATGGCCCGGCTGGCCGCCTTGCCGGGGCCATCCACCACCTGGGCGGAGTGGCGGCGAAGATCTTTGGGGTTATCGGACATGGCGGGCCTCCTGGGCATGCAAACTTGGACAGCTCACTAGAGTGGACCGTGAAGCCAGCGGCTGTCCATGGCGACGTGTCGGCAATATCGTCACTTGACGTCACGGCCCTCATTGGATGGAATAAAATTCTTACAAACAGCACAAAAGAGAAATAAAAATGCCAATTGACAGCTTCGACTCCAAAATACTTGATCAACTTCAGCGCGATGCTAGCTTATCCGTTGCGAAAATCGCAGATCGCATCGGCCTGTCGCCGACCCCCTGCTGGCGGCGAATCCAGCGCCTGGAAAAGGAAGGCTTCATCGAGCGGCGTGTCGCGGTACTCAACCCCGAGAAGCTGGACCTCGGATTGACCGTGTTCGTGATGATCAAGACCGACAAGCACAATCAGGCCTGGCTGGACCGCTTTCAGGCGGCCACCCAGGCGCTCGATGAGATCATCGAGGTCAATCGCCTGGCCGGCGAGTACGACTACCTGCTCAAGGTCATCACCCGTGACAACCAGTCCTTCGATGCCTTCTACAAGCGACTCATTTCAAGAATCGAGCTGAGCAATGTCACATCCTGTTTCTCCATGGAACACGTCAAGCGCACCCACGCCCTCCCTCTCCCCTCGGGCCAGTGAGTGGGTCGAGCGCATTCGCAACGACATCATCGGCGAGGGGCGAGCCATTCCCGGCCCCTTCGGGCTGCGCCCGCTGGTCTACACCGACTACACCGCCTCGGGCCGTGCCCTGCACATGATCGAGCGGGCCATTCAGGAGACGGTGCTACCCGACTACGGCAACACCCATACCGAGACCTCCTACACCGGCATGCGCACCACCCGGCTGCGCGAGGCGGCCCGCCAGGCCGTGCGCGAGGGAGTGGGGGCCGGCCCAGAGCATGCGGTCATCTTCGCCGGTGCCGGCGCCACCGCGGCCATCGACCGCTTCTCGCGCATTCTCGACCTCCCTGGCCTGCACCGGCCTGCCAAGGCGGCACGCCCGGTGATCTTCATCGGCCCCTTCGAGCACCACTCCAACGATCTGGCCTGGCGCGAGGCGGATGCCGACCTGGTACGCATCCCCCTGGATGCCGACGGCCTGCCCGACCTGGCCGCACTGGAGCACGCGCTGCAGGCCCATGCCGAGCGGCCTCTGAAGGTGGCGGCCTTCTCCGCGGCCTCCAACGTCACCGGCGTGCTGGCCGACGTACGCCAACTGGCCGCGCTGGTCCACCGCCACGGCGGCATCCTGGCCTGTGACTATGCCGCCGCGGGCCCCTATGTGCCGATCGACATGGCACAGAGTGCCCCCGGGGCCAACGATCATCTCGATGCCATCTTCCTGTCGCCCCACAAGTTCATCGGCGGCCCCGGCACCTCCGGAGTGCTGGTCATCGATCGTGCCCTGTGCCGCAACACCGTACCCGGCGTGGCCGGCGGCGGCACCGTCTCCTATGTGACCGAAGGCGAACATCACTACGTCAGCGACCCCGAGCGACGCGAGGAGGGGGGCACCCCTGGCATCGTCGAAAATATCCGCACCGGACTGGTCTTCACGCTCAAGCAGCAGGTGGGTGCTACACACATCGCCGAGCTCGAGACGGCACTGACCCGACAGGCCATGGAGCGCTGGTCGAGGCTCGACAACCTGCACCTCCTGGGGCCCCAGCACACGCCGCGTCTGGGCATCCTCTCATTCAACCTCTCGGCCGGGCCGCGGATGCTGCACCACAATCTGGTGGTGGCACTGCTCAACGACCTGTTCGGTATCCAGGCTCGCGGTGGCTGCTCCTGCGCCGGCCCCTATGCTCACGCCCTGCTGAACATCGACGACACCCAGGCCCGGCAGCATGCCGAATTAGTCCATAAGGGAAAAAGCTTATTCCGTCCAGGCTGGGTAAGGCTCGGTTTTAATTACTTCTTTAACAGTGAGACGGCTTGCTATATTATCGACGCGGTCGAATTTATCGCCCGTCATGCCGCCGTGCTGATGCGGCTCTATCGTGTCGACGTGCAGAGTGGTACCTGGCGTGCTCGCCAGGCACAGGTGCCAGGCGAAACGCCCTCGCTGAGCGCTCTGTTGAGCCCCGTTGCCCCCCACCCTGAAACGACTCCGCCGGACTTCGCCGAGTGCTTCGCACAGGCCCGGGCGCTGGTCGAGCACGCCCGCACGTCAGTCATCGAGCCGCCAACGAGCCCCTGCGCCGAAGAGGAAGCGCTGCGCTGGTTCTGGTGGCCGCACGAGTCCAACGAGGCCGCTTCCGCCCAAGACGAGATGATCCCATGACCCAGACGCCGTCCTTCGCCACCGCCGGCCTCGACCAGCTCAATGCCCGGGTACGCCACGACCTGGCGTGTCTCAACCTGCCCGCCGCCAACTGGGTGCCCTCCCGGCACACCGCCAGTGGCAGGCACGTCCACGATGTGGTGATCATCGGTGGCGGGCAGTGCGGCATGGTGGCCGCCTTTGCCCTGCTCTCCGGCGGCATCCGCAACATTCGCATCCTTGATCGCAGTCCCGCGGGCCATGAAGGGCCCTGGCTGGACTATGCACGCATGGAGACGCTGCGCTCCCCCAAGACGCTGCCCGGCCCCAGCTACGGCATGGGTTCGTTGACGTTTCGTGCCTGGTACGAGGCGCAGTTCGGCAGCGACGCCTGGGAGACGCTGGACAAGATCCCGCGCCCGATGTGGATGGACTATCTGCGCTGGTATCGCCAGGTGCTCGACCTACCCATCGATAACGAGGTAACGGTGGAGCATGTGCGTCCCGAGGGCGACCTGCTGCAGCTGGAGCTCTCCGGCCGCAACGCCCCCGACGAGCCACTGCTCACCCGCAAGCTGATCATGGCAACCGGCCGGGAAGGCACCGGCGGCCCCAAGATCCCGACCTTCGTCGACCCGCTGCCACGCCACGTCTGGGCCCACTCCGCCGACGAGATCGACTTCGCCACCCTGGCCGACAAGCGAGTGGTGGTGGTCGGCGTCGGCGCCTCGGCGGTGGACAACGCCGCCGAGGCGCTCGAGCACGGTGCCCGGGAGGTCCGCCATCTGATTCGCCGGCCGGCGATGCCGACCGTCAACAAGATGATGGGCATCGGCTCGTTCGGCTTCACCCATGGCTACGCCGACCTGCCCGACGCGTGGCGCTGGCGCTTCATGCACTACTCCTTCGTCACCCAGACGCCGCCGCCCCGCGGCTCGACCCTGCGCGTCAGCCGCCACTCCAACGCTCACTTTCATTTCAATGCCGGCGTCACCGCCACGCGCATGGAGGGCGACGAGATCGTCATCGAGACCTCCCAGGGCAAGGCGCTGCGCTGCGACTTCCTGATCCTGGGTACCGGTTTCGAGATCGACCCCATGGCGCGCACCGAGCTGGCCGGCTATGCCGATCGCATCCTGCTGTGGAAGGATCGCTACCGTCCGCCCGCGGAACTCGAGCACGCCGAGCTGGGCAACTTCCCCTACGTGGGTCGCGACTTCGCCTTCCAGGAACGCGAACCCGGCACGGCTCCCTGGCTCAAGAACATTCACTGCTTCAACTACGGCGCCTCGCTGAGCATGGGCAAGGTGAGCGGTGATATCCCCGGCATCAGCGAGGGCGCCAGCTGGCTGGCCAGCGCCATCGCCGCCCAGCTCTATCGGGAGGATATCGAGACCCATTGGCAGACCCTGCAGGCCTACGACACCCCCGAGCTGCTCGGCGACGAGTGGCAGCCCGAACCGTTGCCCTGACGCCGCGCTCGGTGAACCACTGCCCCGTGAACGATTGTCCAGTGAGCCTTTCCCCAGTGAATCATTGCCCCGTTATCGACAAGGAGTCGTCATGACCTCTTCCTTTAACGCCGCGGACTCGACCCCGCAGCACGTACTCGAGCAGGCCGCCGGCGTCGCGACGGCCCAGGGCCCGCTGGGCGACGCCCTGGCACGGCGCCAGGCGCTGATGAGTCGCACCCAGGCCTCCTACGAGGCCGCCCTGCTGCCCGAGGATCCGGGCGGGTTGTCACACGCCGAGCGCGCCGTGCTGGCCTGCCGCATGGCGCGGGTCTGTCAGCAGGCCGGGCTGACCGAGCACTACGCCGCCCTGCTCGCCGAAAAGGACGCCGCTGACGAGCTGGCCGCGCTGGCCACGCCCGGCGCCCAGCCTCCGGCGGAGGACGCTCGGCTCACGGCCATCGTCGCCTATGTGGACCTCGTCACCGAGTCGCCCCGCGATGCCAGCCCCGAGGATATCCAGCGCCTTCAGCAGGCCGGCATCGCCGAAAGCGATATCGTGCGCCTGGCGGGCCTGGTCGCCTTCGTCAACTACCAGCTGCGCGTGGCCGCGGTGCTGGCCGTGATGGGAGAGCCGACATGAGCCGTGTGATCCGCAAGTTCACCACCCGTGTGCCCCAGTGGCGTCCGCACCTGACCCCGGTGGATCTCGACAATGCGACCCCGGCCCAGCGTGAGGCCCTGAAGGAGACCCCGTCGAATACCAAGGTCTCCGACTATGTGCTGGTGCTGGCCCACGACCCCGAGTCGCTGCGCATTCGCACGGCGCTGTTCAACGGCATCATGTATGACCCCGACGGCCTGTCTCGTGCCGAGCGAGAACTGGGTGCCGTGGCCGCCTCGTTCGTGAACCGCTGCATCTACTGCGCCGCGGTGCACGCCCAGCGCTACAACCAGCTGACTGGCGATGATGCCGTGATGCAGGAGATCTTCTTCCACGGCGAGAAGGCCCGGCTCGACCCCCGCCAGCAGGCCATCCTGCGCTTCGCGGTGGGCCTGTCCGAATGCCCGCCGAAGGTCGGCGCCGATGACATCGCCAGCCTGCGCGAGGCCGGCCTCGACGAGCTGGAGATTCTCGATCTGACCCTGGCGACCACCCTGTTTGGCTGGGCCAATCGCCTGATGCACACCCTGGGCGAGCCGGTGGCCGCCCGCTGAGAAACAACAACACCCGCGCCGGCCTGCCGGCGCACTCCCCACTGACGACCAATGGAGCCCCTCTGATGGCCATAACAACACGTCTCACCCAGCTTACCCTGCTCTCCGCCGCCACCCTGCTGGCCGCCTCCCCCGCCCTGGCCCAGAAGCTGCGCCTGGCCACCGTGGTCAGCGCTCCTCATCCCTGGGTCGATGCCGCCGAGGCCTTCAAGGCCGAGGTCGAGGAGGCGACCGACCAGCGCATCACCGTCGACATCTTCCCCGGCGGCCAGCTGGGTAACGACCAGACCGTGGTCGACGAGATCCGCATCGGCACCACCGACATGATCATCGGCGGGGTGCAGAACATCGCCCCCTACGTGCAGGACTTCGAGATCTTCAGTCTCAACTACCTGTTCGACGACATGGACGCCTTCCGCGCGGCGACCGCCCCCGACTCGGCGGTATTCGCTCACTTTGCCGAAGAGATGGAGAGCACCGGTACCGGCCTCAAGCTGCTGGCCCTGACCGGCGGCGGCACCCGCAACCTGAGCACCAACACCGGGCCGGTCACCGAGCCGTCCGACCTGGATGACGTCAAGATGCGCATCACCGGCTCGCAGCTGGACGCCAAGATGTGGCAGGCGGTGGGTGCACTGACCACCTCGCTGCCCTGGACCGAGATCTACACCGGCATGCAGACCGGGGTCATCGGTGCCTTCGAGAGCACCATCAGCGGCTTCTACTCCAGCCGGCTCTACGAGGTGGCGCCCTACCACGCCAAGACCGAACACCAGGTGATGATGAGCCACTTCTCCATCGGTGAGCGCAGCTTCTCGCGCCTCTCCGAGGAGGACCAGGCGATCGTGCTGGCCGCCGCCCGGCGGGCCGGCGAGCTGGGTACCGAAAAGGGGGTGGAGTACGACGCCGCCCTGATCGACACCCTGAAGGAGCAGGGCGTGACCGTCACCGAGGTGGACAAGCAGGCCTTCATCGATGCCAGCGTACCGCTGCATGACGAATATGCCGCCGAGCGTGGCGTGTCCGACCTGCTGACACTGATTCGCGAGCTGTAACAGTGCCGACACGGCCGCGGCATGCCGCCGCGGTCGTGTCGTTTCGGGAGAGCAACACGACATGCGGCGACTCAACAACCTTATCGAAACCCTGTTCCTGCTGGTGAGCGGGACCCTGTTCGCGGTCTTCATCACCACCATTCTGTATCAGGTACTGGCACGCAACTATCTGAAGATCTCGGTGGCCTGGTCCGACGAGGTGGCCATGGCCTGCTTCATCTGGTCGGTCTTCCTGGGCGCCGCGGTGGCACTACGCCGGCGCAGCCACTATGTGATCGAGATGCTGCCCCCTCGCTTCGCGATCACCAATCGGGCCCTGCGCCTGTTCGGCGGCCTGGCCTGCCTGCCGCTGATCTATGTGCTGGTGGTCCACGGTCAGATCCTCACCGACATGGGCTGGGGGCGCCGCTCGGTATCGCTGGGCACCCCCATGGCCTACGTCTTCATGGCGATGCCGATCGCCGGCGTGGCCATGGCGCTGTTCTCCCTCGAGGTGCTCCACGAGGATGTTCGCGCCCTGATCGGTCGACCCGCCTCGCCGTCCACCACAGCCGAGGAGAGCACCTGCTCATGAGTCCCATCGTCACGCTTATCGCCAGCTTCCTGCTGCTGATCGCGCTGAGCGTCCCCATCGCCTTCGCCATCGGCCTGGCCTCCATCATCACCATCTGGCAGCTCGATATTCCGCTGACCTCGGTGGTCAACCAGATGTTCGCCAGCATCAACTCCTTCCCGCTGCTGGCGGTCCCCTTCTTCCTGCTGCTGGGCCGGCTGATGAACGACGGCGGCATCACCGATCGTCTGCTGCGCTTCGCCGACAGCACCGTCGGCCATATCCGCGGCGGCCTGGGGCATATCAACGTCATGGTGTCGATGATGTTCGCCAGCCTCTCCGGCTCGGCGGCCGCCGACACGGCCAGCGTCGGCGCGGTGCTGATCCCGGCCATGAAGAAGGCCGGCTACCCCTCGCCATTCGCGGTAGCGCTGACCGCCGCCTCCTCGGTGCTGGGCGGCATCATCCCCCCGTCGATCCTGATGGTGATCTACGGTGCCTTCGGCAACGTCTCGGTAGGCGCGCTGTTCCTGGGTGGCGTGGTACCGGGGCTGCTGATCGGACTGGCCCAGATGGGCTACGCCTACAGCGTGGCCCGGCGGCTGAATCTGCAGGCGGAAAGCGAGTTCTCGCTGCGCCAGGTCGCCCGCACCGGTCTGGTCGCCGCCCCGCCGATGATCCTGCCCATCGTGGTGCTGGGTGGCATCACCGCCGGGGTGTTCACCGCCACCGAGGCGGCCTCGGTGGCGGTGCTGGTGGGCCTGCTGCTGGCGGTGGTGTTCTACCGCGCCATCCGCCTGCGCGCCCTGCCCGGCATCCTCGCCGAGTCGGTGATCGCCTACTCGCTGCCGATGTTCGCCGTGGCCGCCGCCGGCATCATGGGCTGGCTGATCTCCTATCTGGGCATTGCCGACGAGGTGGCCCGCTTCATCCTCTCGGTCACCGACGCTCGCATCGGCATCATGTTGATGATCATGGCCTTCATGTTGATCATCGGTACCGTGCTCAGCCCGGTCACCGCGGTGATCATCTTCCTGCCGATCATTCAGAGCATCTGCGTGGCCGCCGACATCAACCAGATCCACATGGCGCTGATCGTGATCCTGTCGCTGACCCTGGGCCTGGTGACGCCGCCCTACGGCATCTGCCTGCTGATCGCCAGCCAGATCGGCGAGGTCTCCACCCCCAGAGCCTTCGTCGCCATCCTGCCGTTGATCGGGCTGGTGATGCTGATTATTCTGGCCGGCATCCTGATTCCGGACCTGTTCCTGATCCTGCCCCAGACGATCATGCCCGAGGCATTCGGCGGCCGCTGAGCCCCGTCCTGCGGCACCCGTAAAACCAGCGACGCCCTGCCGGTCATCCCCGGCAGGGCGTCGTTTCCTTTACGAGGCAGCAGATGCCGAGACAGTTACCGGAATGGGTACCGGTGCTGACCGGTTGCTGATAAGACCGTCACCTCATGGCCTTGGCGGTGAGGTGGCCTGACCTGGCCGACTAAGGCGACTCCGCGGCGATCTCCTGCAGCGCGCTCACCAGTGTTTCTGGCTCCTGAGCCCCGGCAATCAGGTACTTCTCGTTGATAATGTAGGCCGGCACGGACGAGACACCGGCATGTTGATAGCGGGCCTCATCCTCGCGCACGGCATCGGCATACTGCGCCGACTCAAGCACTTCCCGGGCGCCTTCCGGCGCCAGCCCCGCGGCGTTAACACAACGGACAAGAATCTCATGGTCCGAGACATCTTCCGCCCTGCCGAAATAGGCCTCGAACAGCGCCTGCTTCATGGCGGTGGCCTCGCCCTGCTCACCGGCCCACTTCACCAACCGGTGGGCATCGAAGGTATTGCAGGAGCGTCGCTCCTGGAGCTTCGCGAAGTTGATGCCGAGCTCCTTCGCGATGGTCATCATCCGGCCCTGGCTCGCGCGCATCTCCTCCTCGCTGCGCCCATACTTGCGCGCCAGCGCCGACAGGATCGGCTCCCCCTCTCCGCTCTGCTCAGGATTCAGTTCGAAGGCATGCCAGCGAATCGTGAACGCGAACTCTGACGCCAGCCGCTGCATGGCCAGCTCCAGCCGAGCATAGCCGATGGCACACCAGGGGCAGGCAATATCCGAAACAATATCTATATCGATCTTCTTCATGACCGTCACACCTCCAATAACTGATTGTTCGCCCGGTATATGACCCTTTTCGACGATTAGCCTACCAGCCTATACATCGCGCCAATCAATTATTGGAGTTCGCGGCCTACTTCTCCCGCGGTACCCGCCCCATCAAATAGAATTCCTCGTTGGGAGGCGTCCCGGTCAGGGTGACCAGGCGGTTGGAGAGGCCGAAGAAGGCGGCGACGGCGCCGATGTCCCAGATATCGTCGTGGGTAAAGCCCGCCGCCTTCAGGCGAACCTCCCACTCCTCGGTCAGCTCTCCCACCTCCAGGCTGCAGTGCATGGCGAAGTCGAGCATGGTGCGATGCCGCTCGCTGATCGGCGCGGTGCGATGGTTGATCGCCACCTGATCCGCCAGCAACGGATCCTTGCTGTAGATCCGCACCAGGGCACCGTGGGCCACCACACAGTAGAGGCAACGATTGCGGGCGCTGGTGGCCACCACGATCATCTCCTTCTCCGCCTTGGTCAGCGTATCGGACTCACGCTCCATCAGGGCGTCATGGTAGGCGAAGAAGGCGCGGAACTCGGCCGGACGATGCGCCAGCATCAAAAAGACATTGGGCACGAAGCCGGCCTTCTCCTGCACCGCCAGGATGGCGTCGCGAATATCCTCGGGCAGGTCGTGGATCGATTCCGGAACGGGGAAACGGCTGATTGCGTTGGTCATGGTGAGTGGTGAGTCCTGGTTTGTGGTTGTTGTCGCCTCGCTCACGATATCAGCTTACGTCAACGTCAACACGCCTGCCAAAGTCGCATGCGGCTTGTTGAGGCCTCGGCTACGCCGGCCTCGCCTCCTCAAACATCCCGGCCGGCATGGGGTGAGCCAGTTCCCAGGTCATGGCGATGGGCCGGTCCCCCTGAAGGCTCGTCAATGCCTTCGCTGGCCCCAGGAAGATAAAGGGTGCCGTCTCGCCCTCGATTCGCTTGGTCAAGCGTGCGAAGAAGAGGATGGTATAGCCACGCTCTTGAAAATGAAGGTAGTTCTGCCCCGTAGAACTAAGCTGCGTGGTGTTCGACTGGCTCTCCCAGTGAAGTAGTGTACGGCTGATGGGGTAGTCGCGATAACGCGTCGTGGGGGAAAAATCGCTGTCATCCTTCTGGAAGGTCACCAGGTGGATATAGGCGTGAATCTCCTTAGCATGGATCACCCCCACGCCTGTCGAGCCCGGCCTCTCCAAGCTTGCTAGGCCAAGTGCTGCCTTGATTTCTGCCATCCCGTAGGCGCCATGCAATAGCAGCCCACAGTCGAACGGAAGGTCATTAAGGGGACGCAGCGGTACCTGCTGGTGGCCGCGACGCCAGGCAGCCACTTCGGCGGCATCTGCCGCCACACTGGGGTTATCACGCCACTTGTGCAGCGACTGCTCGAGAGTGTCGACGCCCACCAGGCCGCCCTTCCTTCCCCACAGCAGGTAGTGCAATGCCGTCTGTTGCGCGGTGTCGTAGCGCCCTAGCGCTTCCTCGACGCCCTCGGGTTGCCCCAGGGTTTCGATGGCCGTGAGCAGTTCGGGGTCGCTACGCAGTGCGATACGCGGCAACGATTTGCGCGCCTGATCGAGATCGGGGTCCTCGGGCATCGCTCGCCGCTCCGCCAACGCCTTCCACTCGGACCAGCTACGGCGTGACAGCACTTGGACAGGCGTCAGCCCGGTCGCCTCCAGAAAGCGTCCGAAGGTGAGCGGCTGCCCCACCTCTTCCGACCAGGTGCGCAATGTCTCGGGAATAAAATGGTTAAGGTCGGCCAGTACCGAGCGGATTTTGCCAAGCACTCGCTCTCGCGCCACCCGCTCGAGCTGAATGCTGCAGCCGGGCGGCAGGCTGGGAAAGTCGGCTTCCACCTCTCGATCCAGGCGCTGGCGCCGTCCGGTTAGCAAGGCCGTAAACCGGGTATCCAGTCGGTAGCGTCGATGGGTTTGCCCAACGAAGTCCAGGACGGTAAGGCACTCTTTACCTAGCGCATGACGGAGTCCACGACCCAGCTGCTGCAGAAACACCGTCAGACTCTCGGTAGGACGCAGGAACATCACCAGGTTGATATCGGGAACATCGACCCCTTCGCTCAGTACATCGACGGTGAAGAGAAAGGGGAGTTTTCCTTCGCGGAACTCGCGCAGTCGCTCGGCGCGCAGCTCGGCCGGCGTGTCACCAACAATCACGGCGGCCCGGTACGCTCCGCCCAGCCGATTGAAGCACTCCGCCATATACTCGGCGTGGCGTACCCCGGCACAGAATCCCACTGCGCGCACACCTTGCAGGTCGGGCTGATAACGCGACAAAGCCTGTACAACGGTATCCACCCGCTGCTTGGCACGGAAGTCGTGTCCGGTCAGCAAGTTCTCCAGCTGCCGAGCATCATAGCGGCCATTGCGCCACAGGGAGTCATCGCTGAGATCGACGCTATCGCTGACCCCGAAGTAGTGAAAGGGACAAAGCAGCTTCTCTTCCAACGCTTCTGGCAGACGAATCTCGGCGGCAAAGTCGCCATCGAAGTCCGGCAGGATGCTGCTTCCATCCATTCGTTCGGGCGTCGCCGTCAGTCCCAACAGCACCCTAGGATCAAGCTCTTCGAGAAGTGCCCGATAGCTGCTGGCGGTCTCATGATGGGCCTCGTCGATCACCACATAGTGGAAGTGGTCGGCCCCCAATGACGCCCATGGCCGCTGTCTGTTCAGCATTTGAACCGAGGCAAATAAATGACGATGTTCCGTCGGCACGTAGCCACCGACCCAAAGCTCACCGAAGTTCTGATCGCGAAGCACGGTGCGGAAGCAGGAGTGAGCCTGCTCCAGGATCTCCTTGCGATGGGCAACGAATAGCAGAGGCACCTGACGCCCCTCTCGCTCACAGACCCGCCGATAATCCAGCGCCGATATCACCGTCTTGCCGGTGCCGGTGGCCGCGACTACCAGATTTCGATATGAGCCGCGCTGGCGTGCGGCTGCCAGGGCCTCCAAAATCCGTAACTGAAAAGGCCGAGGCGTAATCTCGGCGAAGAAGGTTGCCCCGCTACGGTCGCGTTCTTTATGAGCCGCGATCGCACGCCGAAACCGCGGAAAGTCCGCTGGGGTATAGGCTTCGAACTCGTCGCTTTCCCAGTAGGCGGCAAACTCTGCCTCGAAGCGCTCAAGGACATGGGCCATATCCTGTGCGGTGACCTTGACGGTCCACTCCAATCCCTGGGTCATCGCCGAATGGGACATGTTGGCGGAACCGATATAGGCGGTCGAATACCCACTTGCACGTCGGAAGTGATAGGCCTTGGCGTGCAGTCGCGTGCCACCGGTATCGTAGGAGACACGCACGGTGACATTGGGCTGCTGGGTCAACCACTCCAGCGCCGTCGGGTCACTGGCCCCCATATAGCTGGTGGAGATCAGGCGAACCGGTATATTACGATCGGCCAGGCGCTCGAAGGCGGGCATCAACAGCCTTAACCCCGACCACTTAATAAACGACACCAGGATATCGACGCCATCGGCCGTGGCTATTTCGGCGCGAAGTTCGTGCTCCAAGGGCGGGTCATGTCCCAGCCCGGTCAACAGAGCACTGGTCGCCAATGGCGTAGCCGGTCGGGGCAGACGCTGGGCTCCCTGCACCAGCTCGCCAAGCACCGGCTTATCCGTCTCCAGCAGTTTCTTTCGGGCCAGATAGTCGAGACCATCGGTGGCCGATATCAGCTCGATAAGGCGATTAACAAGTGGAAGGCGATGGTCGTCATCGACGATTCGCAAGGCTTGCTGAAGCAGCCGGCCGAGGAACTGAGCGTAGGCGTGGGGAGCCGTCTCATCATCGAGTTTCCGCAACACTGGCTTGAGATCAGGCTGCGCCTCCAGCTGCTCCCTGAGTTCTTCATCGAGAAGCCGCTCATAGAGCCCTTCCGGTAACCGTTCCATGGTGTTCCTCTCCCTGCCCTATCGACGCCACCCAGGGTAGCAGCAATAGAGCGCTACTAGTGATTATGGCGACCCTCTCGGCGGGACAGGACATTGCTAGATTCGCGGCCACCCCGTGGTCCTAAACGCAAGCGGCCCCGCCTCTTTCGAGACGGGGCCGCCGTTCACTGCGCCGAAAGGATCAGCCCAGAGAGATGGTGCTGTTGATGCCGCTGGAGACGTTCTCCGGCTCGTACCAGCGTGCGGTGACGGTCTTGGTCTGGGTCCAGAAGGTGATGGCCTGCTTGCCGTTGGGGCCCAGATCGCCGAGCTTGGAGGCACGCGAGCCGGTGAAGCTGAAGTAGGCGACCGGCACCGGGATCGGCACGTTGATGCCGATCTGGCCTACATCGATATCGGTCTCGAAGCGTCGCGCCACCCAGCCGGAGTTGGTGAAGATCGAGGTGCCGTTGCCGTTGGGGTTGGCGTTGATGAACTCGATCGCTTCGTCCAGGGTCTCGACGTTGACCACGCAGAGCACCGGTCCGAAGATCTCCTCACGATAGATGGTCATCTCCGGGGTCACGTCGGCGAACAGGGTCGGACCGACGAAGTTGCCGTTCGGGTAGCCTTCCACCTCATAGCCGCGGCCATCGACCACCAGCCTGGCGCCCTCCTTCTCGCCGGCAGTGATCAGGCGCTCGACACGCTCCTTGGCCTGGGGCGAGACGAGCGGACCGAGATCGGCGTCGGTCTGGGTGCCGGGGCCAACCTTCATGTTGCGGGCGCCCTCGACGATATCGTCCAGCCACTCGCGCGCCTCGCCCACCAGCACCACCACGGAGTTGGCCATGCAGCGCTGGCCGGCGGCACCGAAGGCGGAGCCCAGCAGGTTGTTGATCGCCTGGCTGCGGTTGGCATCCGGCATCACGACACAGTGGTTCTTGGCGCCCATCATCGACTGCATGCGCTTGCCGGCGGCCGCGGCGCGGTTGTAGAGCAGCGAGCCCACGTGGGTGGAGCCGATGAAGGAGAGCGCCTTGATGTCCTGGTGGTCGGCGATCTGGTTGGCCACGTCCGGGCCACCGTGAACCACGTTGAGCACGCCGGCCGGCACGCCCGCCTCGTGGGCCAGTTCGACGAGACGCATGGAGGAGCTGGGATCCTGCTCGGAGGGCTTGAGCACGAAGGTGTTGCCGGTGGCGATGGCCAGCGGGAACATGAAGCAGGGCAGCATGATCGGGAAGTTGAAGGCGGTGATGCCGGCGCCCACACCCAGCGGCTGGTGCATGGTGTAGACATCCACCTCGTTGGCGGCATTCTCGGCCAGCTCGCCCAGCTGCAGGGAGGTGATCGAGCAGGCGTGCTCGACCACCTCCAGGCCACGGCCCACTTCGCCGACGGCATCGGGCAGGGTCTTGCCGTGCTCTTCGGTGATCAGCGCGGCCAGCTCATCGGTATGCTCGCGGATCAGCGCCTGCAGCTTGAGCATGATGCGCATGCGCTTGCCGAGCGGCACCTTGCGCCAGGTCTTGAAGGCCTCCTTGGCGCTGGCCACGGCACGCTCCACCTCCTCGGCGGTACAGAACGGTACCCGTGCCACCACTTCCTGGGTCGCGGGGTTGACCACATCGCGCCACTCCTGGCTGGCGGACTGGATGGGCTGGCCGTCGATGTACATCGGGATTTCGCGGACTGACATGGGCGTGCTCCTCGGGATTGTCGCTACCGGCATCGGGTCGTGCCGGCGTCATGCTGTGGCTGGCGGAGGAAGGCTTGTCGTTGTGGGCCGCATCAACGGCCGTTGCCATCATCCGTTTTTAGACTTTGTGTGTAGAAATACACGCAAGTTGATGAAGATGAGTCTATCCAGAGGTCGCATGGCGTGACAACGGGTACTCGGGCACATTGCTTGTGCATTAATGCACAAGCAAGCCATGCGACGGGGAGCCATCATGCTCGACTGGCACGACATCCAGATCTTCCTCGAGGTCGCCCGCAGCCAGCGGCTTACCGATGCCGCTCGACGCCTGGGCCTGGACCACTCCACCCTGTCGCGGCGCACGCGGCGCTTCGAGCAGAAGCTCAACACCCAGCTCTTCGAGCGCAGCACCCATGGCTATCACCTCACCGAGGCCGGCCAGCAGCTGCTCGCCCACGCCGAGGAGATGGCCCGTCACGCCTTCGAGGCCGGCGAGAGCCTGACCGACAAGAACCACCAGATCAGTGGTCAGATCCGCCTCGGCGTGACCGAAGGCTTCAGCACCTGGGTGATCGCCCCCCTGCTCTCGGCCTTCTGCGAGCGCCATCCGGGGATCACCCTCGATCTGCTCGCCCTGCCGCGGGTGGTCAATCTGAGCCGCCACGAGGCAGACCTGGCGATCACCGTGGAGCGCCCGGTCAGCCCGGGCCTGGTGATCTCGCGGCTATGTGACTATCGCCTGCGGCTCTATGGCAGCGAAGGCTATCTGGCCCGCCACGGCACGCCACGGCATCTCGCCGAGCTGAGTGCCCACCGCCTGGTGGGCTATGTCGACGACCTGATCTTCAGCGAACAGCTCAGCTATCTGGAGCCGCTGCTCGAGCCGTCGGCCATCGGCAAGCCGCCCCACTTCGCCATGCGCAGCACCAGTGTGACCACCCAGCACGCCGCCTGCGTCCACGGCGCGGGGCTCACCATCCTGCCCTGCTTCATGGCCAGCACCACACCCTCCCTGTGTAACGTGCTGGAGCAGGAGGTCGCGGTGGACCGCCAGTTCTGGATCACCGCCCGCCAGGAGCAGCGCCGGCTGGCCAGGGTGCGCCTGCTGTGGGATTACCTGCGCGGGGCGCTGGAGGCCAACCGCGCCTTTCTGATGGGGGAGGCGAAGGAGATGGTGATCCCCGCGACCGACGCCGGCTGAGGCGCCTTGCCATGGGGCTGCGTCGCGGCAGGCCCGGAGCCTCCTTGCCGGCCCCCGGCAGTGCCACTCGCGCGGCCACCGCATCGTTATAGGGATTGTCTATCATCCTGGTCGGCAATCTCGCTTAGTGCTTATGTACCAACAGCGACTAACTTGTAGAGGAGAACAGGGAGCGAGTCAGCCCACCGAGTGACCGTGGTCGAGAGGTGACAGCGCGTTATCTCATCCGGGATGCCACCGTCCTCTCAGAGCTGGCAGCGTCTCAACACCCTTGGCAGGAGGAAGTGCAGATGAGTGATCAACAGCAGTCAGGCAGGTGTCCGGTCATACACGGCGGCAATACCGCCACGGGGCGCGACAACATGAACTGGTGGCCGGAGAGCCTGAACCTGGACATCCTGCACCAGCACGATCGCAAGACCGATCCGATGGGCGAGACATTCGACTACCGCCAGGAGGTGCGCAAGCTCGACTTCGAAGCGCTGAACAAGGACATGCACGCCCTGATGACCGACAGCCAGGCGTGGTGGCCGGCCGACTGGGGGCACTACGGCGGCCTGTTCATCCGCATGTCCTGGCACGCGGCGGGCACCTACCGCATCGCCGACGGCCGCGGCGGCGGCGGCACCGGCAACCAGCGCTTCGCGCCCATCAGCTCCTGGCCGGACAACGCCAGCCTGGACAAGGCGCGCCGTCTGCTGTGGCCGATCAAGAAGAAGTACGGCAACCGGATCAGCTGGGCCGACCTGATCATCCTGGCCGGCAACGTGGCCTATGAATCCATGGGCTTCAAGACCTTCGGCTTCTCCTTCGGCCGCGAGGACATCTGGCACCCGGAGAAGGACATCTACTGGGGTGCCGAGAAGGAGTGGCTGGCGCCCTCCGATGAGCGCTACGAAGATGTCTCGAATCCCGCGACCATGGAAAACCCCCTGGCCGCGGTGCAGATGGGCCTGATCTACGTGAACCCCGAGGGCGTCAACGGCCAGTCGGACCCGATCAAGACCGGCGATCAGGTGCTGGAAACCTTCGCTCGCATGGCCATGAATGCCGAGGAGACCGCCGCCCTGACTGCCGGAGGCCACACCGTGGGCAAGTGTCACGGTAACGGCGACGCCGATGCGCTGGGTCCGGAGCCCGAGGCAGGAGGTGTCGAGGAGCAGGGTCTGGGCTGGACCAACCCCAATATGGGCGGCAAGGCCGCCAACGCCGTGACCTCGGGCATCGAAGGGGCCTGGACCACGAACCCGACCCGGTTCGACATGGGCTACTTCGACCTGCTATTCGGCTACGAGTGGGAGCTGAAGAAGAGCCCCGCCGGCGCCAACCAGTGGGAACCGGTGAACATCAAGGAGGAGGACAAGCCGGTCGACGCCAGCGACCCGTCCATTCGCCGCAACCCGATCATGACCGACGCCGACATGGCGATGAAGATGCACCCCGACTTCCGGCCCGTCTGCGAGAAGTTCATGGCGGATCCCGAGTACTTCAAGGAGTGCTTCGCCCGCGCCTGGTTCAAGCTGATCCACCGCGACATGGGGCCCAGAACCCGCTACATCGGCCCGGACGCTCCGCAGGATGACCTGATCTGGCAGGATCCGATACCGGCCGGCAGTACTGACTACTCCATCGAGAAGGCCAGGAAGAGAATCGCCGAGAGCGGCCTCTCGATCGGCGAGATGGTCAGCACCGCCTGGGACAGCGCGCGTACCTTCCGCGGCTCCGACATGCGCGGCGGTGCCAACGGTGCCCGCATCCGCCTGGCCCCCCAGAAGGAGTGGGAAGGCAACGAGCCACAGCGCCTGGCCAGGGTGCTCGAGGTCTACGAAAAGATCGCCGCCGAGACCGGTGCCAGCCTGGCCGATATCATCGTGCTGGGTGGCAGCGTCGGCATCGAGCAGGCCGCCCGGGCTGCCGGCCACGATATCCTGGTGCCGTTCATCCCCGGCCGTGGCGATGCCAGCGAGGAGATGACCGACGCGGACTCCTTCGAGCCTCTGGAGCCGGTGGCCGATGGCTTCCGCAACTGGCTGAAGCGGGACTATGCGGTCAAGCCCGAGGAGCTGCTGCTCGACCGCGCCCAGCTGATGGGGCTGACCGCGCCGGAGATGACGGTACTGATCGGCGGCATGCGCATGCTGGGCACGAACCACGGCGGGACGAAGCATGGCGTGCTCACCGACCGCGAGGGCCAGCTGACCAACGACTTCTTCGTCAATCTGATCGACATGGCCAATGCCTGGAAGCCCGCCGGCAACGGGACCTACGAGATCCGCGACCGCCAGAGCGACCGGGTGAAGTGGACCGCCAGCCGCATCGACCTGGTGCTCGGCTCTCACTCCATCCTGCGCAGCTACGCCGAGGTCTACGCCCAGGACGACAACGAGGCCAAGTTCGTGAATGACTTCGTGGCTGCCTGGTGCAAGGTGATGAACGCCGACCGCTTCGACCTGGAGCCGCTCCAGCATTGATCGTGCCCCGCGCCGGGCGCTTCACCCGGTTAGTTCGATGATTGAGGCCTGATGACTGAGACCTGATGACTGAGACCTGAGGCCTGAATAAAGAGACGCCCGGGGTGCCAAGCCCCGGGCGTTCCGTTTCTGCCTGTTGGCAATGGCGGGTCAGGTCCCGCAGAAGGTCCGAAAGACCCGCTCGGTGGACGGGGCAGGCTGCGCATACTCCTCTCGACCGGGCTGCTCGACAAAGGGCTCGGCCAGCACCTCACCCAGAACCTCGAAGGGGCCGAAGTCAGCGTGTTCGACGGCGGCGGCAATCACCCTTTCCACCTGATGGTTACGCGGGATATAGAGCGGGTTGACGCCGTTCATGCGTGCGGCGATCGCACCGGCATCGGCCGACTCCCGAGCCAGGCGCTCGCGCCAGCGCGGCAGCCAGGCGGCCAGGCCGTCGCCGGTCTCGAACAGTTCGAACAGCGCGGAAGCATCCTGCTCCAGCGCCTCGCTCAGGCGACGAAAGGTCAGGGTGAAGTCGGCGCGCCCGGCCTGCATCGCCTCGAGCAGGGCCTCGACCAGCTCACGGTCGCCCTCCTCCTCCCGCTCCAGCCCCAGCTTGGCACGCATCACCGCCAGCCATTCGGCCTCATAGTGCGGCTCATAGCGCTTGATCACCTCGGTGGCCTTCGCGACCGCCGTCTCCTGATCATCGTCGATCAGCGGGATCAGGGTCTCGGCGAGTCGCGCCAGGTTCCACTGGGCGATCCACGGCTGATTGCGATAGGCGTAGCGCCCCTGCTCGTCGATGGAGCTGAACACCATGGTCGGCGAATAGGCCTCCATGAAGGCGCAAGGCCCGTAGTCGATGGTCTCCCCGGAGATGGTGCAGTTGTCGGTATTCATCACCCCGTGGACAAAGCCGAGCCCCATCCACTTCGCCACCAGCGACGCCTGCCGATCGGCCACCGCCTCCAGCAGCCCCAGATAACGCTCGCCCTCGCTCTCGCCCTGCTCGGCGGTCAGCAGGCCTGGATAGTGCCGTTCGATGGCCATATCGGCCAGCATTCGCACCGCCTCACCGTCATCACGTGCGGCGAAGTACTGGAAGGTGCCTACCCGCAGATGGCTCGCCGCCACCCGGGTCAGCACGGCCCCCGGCTCCGGCACGCGGCGAAACAGCCGCTCGCCGCTGGTCACCGCGGCAAGAGCCCGGGTGGTGGGCACCCCGAGCCGATGCATCGCCTCGCTGATCAGGTATTCGCGAAGCACCGGTCCCAGCGGCGCACGCCCATCGGCACCCCGTGAGAAGGGGGTCATGCCGGCGCCCTTGAGCTGAATATCCCGCAGGCGTCCCTGTCGATCGGTCACCTCGCCGAGCAGCACCGCCCGGCCGTCGCCGAGACGCGGGTTGAAGTGCCCGAACTGGTGGCCCGCATAGGCCTGGGCGAGGGGCTCGGCGCCCTGTGGCACACGATTGCCGGAGAGCCACTGGGCGGCGCCTTGCGCTTCGAAGGCGTCGAGATCGAAGCCCAGCGCCTCCGCCAGCGGCCGATTGAAGGCGACCAGTCGAGGCTCGGGCACCGGCACGGGATCGAAGCGCAGATAGAAACGTTCGGGCAGGCGCGCGAAGCGCAGTGTGAACTCGGGAAACATGGCGGCTCCAGTCGCGGGCCAGCGTGGCCGGGGGAAAGAGATGAGTAAATACCCGAGTATAACGCTCGGACATCTCCCTATCGACCCAACTCGTCCCGGCTGACCCAGCTCATTCTGGCCGGCGCCAGCTCTTCACGGATCAGTTCGGCCAGGCGCCGGGCGGGCTCGGTCGGGCGGCGGGCGGCACGATGCAGAGCCAGCTCCACGGCCGGCAGCGGCGGCATTCCACTGGATTCGTCCAGGGCACGCAGCTGGGGCCCGAGCATGCTGCGGGTGACCACCACGATGGCCAGACCCGCCTGTACCACCGGTGCCAGCCCGGCCATGGATTGACTGGTATAGGCCACCCGCCAGTCGCGACCCGCGGCGGCCAGGGCGTCCTCCGCCGACTCACGAAAGAGGTCCGCGCCGGGCGAATAGAGCGCCAGCGGCAGGGGGTCGGAGAGCGGTGGCTGACGCTCCAGCCCCACCGCCCAGGTCAGCGGTTCACGGCGGATCACCTCGCCGCCCGGCGAACGGCGTTGACGAGTGACCAGCGCCAGGTCGAGTTCATCGGCACGCACGCGCTCCACCAGCTCGGCACTGACGCCGCAGGTGACCTGTAGACCGACATCCGGATAGAGCTGATGAAACCAGGAGAACACCGCCGTCAGCAGCGGGGCATAGTCCTCGGGAATCCCCAGGTTGAGCTCGCCGGTGACACGCCGTGTACGCATGTCGGCCAGCACCTCGTCGTTGAGCGCCAGCAGCCGTCGGGCATGCTCCAGCAGCCGCTCCCCCTCGGCGGTGAAACGGATGCGCCGCCCCTGCCGCTCGTGGAGCGACACCTCGAGCACCGCCTCCAGGCGCGAGAGCTGCATGCTCACGGTCGACTGGGTAAAGGCCAGGCGCCGTGCGGCGGCGGTAACGCTGCCGGTATCGGCCACCGCCACCAGGGTACGCAGCAGGGCGAGGTCGAGGGTCGGGGCACGCATGATTCATCAAT
Source organism: Halomonas icarae (assembly GCF_009901955.1). Taxonomy (GTDB): domain Bacteria; phylum Pseudomonadota; class Gammaproteobacteria; order Pseudomonadales; family Halomonadaceae; genus Halomonas; species Halomonas icarae. The sequence goes on from NZ_WUTS01000001.1 coordinate 1,540,439, forward strand.
CCTCTTGATGAGAATGATCAATTAAGATCGATATTGTGATGAGTATGGCACGGCTAGCATGGGGGCAACATCCAGCCTGACTCCATCCACGCTTCACGGGAGGCCGCGACCATGCAGCTTCAGCGCCCACACCTCACACACTCTCCCTGGCTCGGCGGTAGCGCCGCGGCGCTGGCGGTACTGCTGTGGGCGCTGGTACCGCTGCTGGCCAATCAGGCGGGCGACCTGCCGCCGTTGCGCCTCTCGGCGTTGGCACTGCTGGCCGGTGCGCTGGGCACCCTGCCCATGGCACGCCGTCGCCGCCACCGGGATGCCGCTCTGCGTCCGCTGGAGGGGGTGGTCGTCTACCTGGGCGTGCCACTGCTGACCGCCGGTGCGGTAGGCGCCTGCTTCGCCGCCTTCAACCGGGCGCCGGCCGAACAGGTCGCGCTGATTCTCTACACCTGGCCGGTGCTGTTTCTGCTGGTCAGTCAGTGGCGAGCCCTGGGCCGCCTGCCGGGGAACTGCCTGCTCGGTACCAGCCTGGCCTTCTCCGGCGCCGCACTGCTGGTGGGACCCCAGGCACTGAGCGGCGGTGCCTCCGGCTCCTGGGTGGGCTACCTGCTGGCTGCGCTGGGCGCGCTGTGCTGGGCGCTCTACTCCCTGGCGGGACAGGTCGCGGCCTGGCGCCTGGGGGATCGCATGCCACACCTGCTGCTGATCGCCAGCCTGCTGACCGGCACCGCCAGCCTGGCCCTGGAGGGCACCATCGCCCTGCCCGCCAGGGACACTTTGGTGATCGTCGTCGCCCTGGGGCTGGGCCCCTACGGGCTGGCCATGCTGGCCTGGGACCGCGCCATGCGCGATCCCCTGGCCCACCGCGTCGGCAACCTGGCCCATGGCGTGCCGGTGGTGGCCACCCTCTTCCTGGTACTGGCGGGCGTCAGCGTACCGGACTGGCGACTGCCGCTGGCGGCCGTGCTGGTGGTCACGGGCAGCGTGGTCGCCGCCGCGGAGCCGAAGCGCGTGGCCCCCTCCTTCTCCAGGCGAGCTTTTCGGCGTAGCTGAGCACAATTGCCTTCTGATTCGAGACCGATTGGACATATCCCGCTTGTGTGGGTAGGGTAAGTGGGCCCTGGATCAGGCCACCGTGCCTCCAGCGGCTCTCTGACGGGCGATGGCCCCTGCGCCCCGCCCACCTGGTCTTGCCTCATCGCAGACTGGATCGCCGTTACCTCGGCCGATCGTCGATGACGTTATCGAAAGAGAAGGAATCCATGTCGCTACACTTTGCCAACAAGGGCAGGCGCATGCCGTCACGCCCTCCACCTGCTCCCCCCGCGCTGGGGTAATACCGTATTGCCGCGGCACTCGCCTGCCGCCATAGAGCCGACCACCCGCTACAGCGCCGCTGCCGCCGCCCAGGAAACTCCTGCGCGCGCAAGCCCCTGTCTATCGTTCGGATCTTGCCCGGCTCGGCCCACTGCGTCCTGCTGACAGCACCGACAAGAAGTGCTCAGGACGTGTTCTATCCACCTACCGAGGGACTGCCCTTGAACAGCGAATCTCTATACCAATTCTCCACCCTGACCGTGATCCTGCTGCTGCTGGCCTTCTACGGCGGCACCTACCTGCTCACGCTCGGCATCCGCAAGAAGAAGGAGTGTGCCGACGAGTTCATGGTCTCCAACCATCGCATCGGGTTCGGCATCGGCGCCGCCAGCATGACCGCCACCTGGATCTGGGCCGCCTCCTTCTATGCCGCCGCCACCTCGGGCTACACCTATGGCGTCTCGGGCCCCATCCACTATGGCCTGTGGGGTGCCCTGATGATCCTGTTCATCTATCCGTTCGGCCGGCGCTTCAGGAAGCTCGCCCCCAACGCCGCCACCCTGGGCGAGCTGATCCACGCTCGTCACGGCAGTTCCAGCCAGCTGATTCTGGCGCTTTCCAACGTGCTGGGCAGCATCATCAGCCTGATGGTCAACTTCACCGCCGCCGGTGCGCTGGTTTCGGTACTTTCGCCGCTCTCCTTCCAGGCCGGCGTGATCATCTCCGGTGTCGGCGTGCTGCTCTATACCCTGTGGTCGGGCTTTCGTGCCTCGGTACTCACCGACTTCGCCCAGCTGGTGGCGCTCATGGCCATTGCCATCGTGATCATTCCCGCGGTGTTCTTCGCCATGGGCGGCCCGACTGAGCTGGTCGCCGGTCTCGACAACCTGACCGCGGAGCAGACCAACTTCTTCTCCAGCGACGCCATCCTCAACCAGGGCGCGCCCTTCTTCGTCGCCGTGCTGGCCTATGCCATCGGCAACCAGACCATCTCCCAGCGCCTGTTCGCGGTGAACGAAGACCACATCAAGCCGACCTTCCTGACCGCCACCGTGGGGTACGGCGCCATCGTCATCGGCCTGGGCATGATCGGCCTGATGGCACTGACGCTGGGCATGGAGCCGCTGAACGGCAACATGAACAACCTGATCCCGCAGATGGTCTCCGGCTACCTGCCGCCGATCTTCATCGCGCTGTTCTTTATCCTGGTGATCGGCTCGCTCTCCTCCACCGCCGACTCCGACCTCTCGGCACTGTCGGCGATCATGATGGCCGACGTCTACGGCAAGAATATCGCCCGCGGCAAGGTGGATCCTCAGCGCATGCTGCTGGTCGGCCGCCTGACCATGATCACCGCCACGGTCGTCGGCATCGTCTTCGCCAGCTTCTCGCTGGATATCCTGGTGATGCTGGTCTTCGTCGGTGCCCTGTGGGGGGCCATTGTCTTCCCGGTGATCGCCAGCTGCTTCTGGGACCGCATTACCAACCAGGCCTTTACCGTCTCGGTACTGGTCGCCATGGTGCTGTTCTGTGTCGCGCGTTTCGAGCTGGTCGACCTGGCCGGTCCCGGTGGCCTGTTCTTCGAACTGCTGGCCAGCATCGGTGGTGGCGTGATCATCGGCCTGATGGCATTCGGCTTCTTCGGCCGCACCGTCGGCTTTATCGCCGGCACCCTGGCGCTGATCGCCATGCTGATCTTCGCCACCGGTTTCCTGCGCGACTACACAGTGCTGCTGGCCTCACTGACCGCCTACGGCACCAGCACCCTGGTCTGCGTGGTGATGAGCCTGAGCAGCCGCGAGCGCTTCGATTTCGACACCATCGCCGAACGGGTGGGCAACTACAGCGACTCGGCACAGAACGACAAGCCGACCGCGGCACCGGAAGAAGCACCTGCCGCCGCCGGCCTCGCCACCCAGCGCTGATATCCACCCATCAACCACGAGGATGAGGCCGGCAGCGCCGACCTCATCCAGAGGAGACCGATGATGACTACGCTGTTTGCCTTCTATGTACTGATCTGGCCCGCCCTGACCCTGGGCGTACTGGCACTGATCTGCCGCGCCGTGATCCGCGATCGTCGCCAGGCGCGCGAAGAGAATCGCGAACTGGTCTGACACTCAGGTGTGAAACTCAGGCGTCGCCCGCAACGGCCCCGCGCGCACGAGCTGCCCGCGGGGCCGTTTCACTCTGTAGTCCCCCATCAAAGCGGGTAGACTCCGGGAAGGCCTTCGCACTGCCAGGAGCACCCCATGAGCCGCGACACCCTCGACTACTATCGCCCACCGGCGGCCGACGCTCTCGGCCTGATTCGCCTTCGCGCCAATGCAACCGGCATCACCGAGATCGATTTCGTCGATACCGAGACCGAACCGCCCCACCCCGGCCCGCTGACCGACCAGGCCCGCGAGCAGCTGGCCGAGTACTTTGCCGGCACCCGCCGCGACTTCGACCTGCCGCTGTCCCCCTCGGGCACCGACTTCCAGCGCCGAGTGTGGTCCGCTCTCGAGAAGATTCCCTATGGCGAGACCCGCAACTACGGTGAACTCGCCGAGCAGCTGGGCAGCAAGGGCGGCCAGCGCGCGGTAGGCGCCGCCAATGGCAGAAACCCCATCTCCATCGTGGTGCCCTGCCACCGGGTGATCGGCAGTGACGGTCGTATGACCGGCTACGCCGGCGGCATCGGCCGCAAGCGCTGGCTGCTCGCCTTCGAGGCGGGCGAGGTGCCGATGCTGCTGTGATAATCCTGTGAGAGGCTAGCGAGAGGTCTAACCACCGTCCATTGCTTCCCGACCGAGTCCGAAACGTCGCACGCTGGAAACGAAGTCGCTGAACCGCTCCCCTTGGATCAGCACATGCTCGCGCAGGGCTTGTTCGGCACCTGCTGCATCACCGGACTCGATCGCCGCGACAATGTCGCGATGCTCCTCCAACGATGACATGAGTCGCTGGCGTACCTGCAGCTGTAGCCGTCGGTAGGGCTTCAGGCGTTGTTTCAGCTGCCTCGCTTCACCGGCCAGAAAGCCGTTGTGGCTGGCGAGATATATGCAGTCATGAAAGGCCTCGTTCTCATAGTAGTAGTCGTCCGAGTCCCCAGCCCTGGCGGCGACCTCACAACGCTCATGGGCCTGGCGCAGCGATTCCAGCTCAGCCTGATCGATGCGACGAGCGGCCAGGCGACCACACATACCCTCCAGCTCGGCCATTACCTCAAACATCTCGATAAGCTCATCGATGCCAACTCTGGCAACAAAGGTGCCTTTCTTGGGCGAGACCGTTACCAAACCACTGGCCACCAGCTGCTGCACTGCCTCCCGCACCGGTGTACGCGACACTCCGAACTCATGACACAACGCATCGGCATCCAGACGCTCCCCCGGGGCTCGTCGACCATTGATGATGTCATCCTCGAGAGCGTCCCTGAGGCGCTGTGCATTGGAGCGTTTCATGGCACGATTTCCTCCATTCCGGCAGATGACCCACCTTGGTCTAACACCGCAATATTGACACTGGCATACCGATAGGTCTATTGAAGTATACATCAGCCTTGCTGATAAACACTTCATACAAGAACAACCTTAGTTGGAGATGCCATGAAACGCTCAATCAGCCCACTATTGGCGGGCCTGACCATCGCCACCCTGGCCGTCAGCACCACCGCCTCGGCTCAGACTGTCCTGCGGGCCTCTCACCAGTTTCCTGGTGGCCAGGGAGATGTGCGTGACGAGATGGTCCAGATGATCGCCGACAAGGTCGCCGAAGCCGATGTCGGCCTGGAAATTGAAGTGTATCCGGGTCAGTCGCTGTTCAAGGCGCGCGAGCAGTGGGCCGCGCTCTCTCGAGGTCGCCTGGACATTACAGCCTTGCCCCTCGACTACGCCAGTGGCCGTCATCCTGAGTTCTCCGCAACCTTGATGCCCGGCCTGGTGCGCAACCACGAGCACGCCCAGCGCCTGAATGATTCCGAGTTCATGGACATGATCAAGGAGGTCATCAACGAAGGTGGGGCCCGCGTGCTTGCCGACGCCTGGCTGGCCGGTGGCTTCGCTTCAAGCCAGAACTGCATCACGTCCCCCGAGACAGTCGACGGCCAGACCTTCCGCGCAGCGGGGCCCGCCTTCGAGCAGATGCTGGAAGGCGCCGGAGCCTCGATCGCCTCCATGCCCTCTTCGGAGATCTATACCGCACTGCAGACCGGAGTCCTGGACGCCGCCAACACCTCCTCGATGTCCTTCGTCTCCTACCGTATCTACGAGCAAGTAGATTGCCTCACCGAGCCCGGCGAGCACGCCCTGTGGTTCATGTACGAACCGGTCCTGATCTCAAACCAGAGCTGGGAGAAGCTCAACGACGAGCAGCAGCAGGCATTGACCGCCGCTGCCGAGGAGGCCGAGGCCTTCTTCGCCGCCGAGGCTGCTGGCCTGGACCAGAAGATGGTCGAAGCCTACGAGGAGAATGGCGTCGAGGTGGTCAGCATGAGCGAGGAGGACTACAACGCCTGGCTGAAGATTGCCAAGGAGACCTCCTACAAGAACTTCGCCGACAACGTCCCCAACGGCCAGGCTCTGATCGACGCCGCTCTGGCCGTCGAGTAAAGCGGTTCGTTTTTCAGCCATCGGCGCCGGCCCAGGTGGCTGGCGCCCCTGACTCATGAGGGACGACATGACCATGGCCATTTCCTCGCCACACTCCCGGCGCCTGGCGCTTGTTCACGTCTATATCCGCCTGATGGATAGCATTTCCCGCGCATCGGCCTATCTCGCCGCCGCGATGTTCATCGCCGGTGTGCTGGCCATCTGCCACATGGTCTTCGTGCGCTACCTGCTGGGACAGAGCACCAGCTGGCAGACCGAGTTCACCATCTTCTCGGTCACCGGCGCCATGCTGATGGGTAGTGCCTATGTGCTGATGACCGGTGGGCACGTGGCCATCACCCTGCTGCCCGATGCCCTGGGCGGAATCGCCAAGCGGGTCATGTGGTGGATCGCCTCGCTCTTCGGCCTGGTCTTCTGTGCCGCCCTGGCCTACGGCAGCTGGGTCTACGTCGTCGAGGCCTTCCACGGCAAGTGGACCACCGGCACTGTGTGGAACCCTCCACTGTGGCCGGCTCTGCTGCCAGTCTCTGTTGGCGCCACCCTGCTGACGCTGCAGTACGTCGCCGAAATGCTGCGAGGGGAGGACTGACATGGACCCTATTACCCTGGGCATCATCGTCGCCGTCGCCCTCATGGTACTGATGGCCATTGGCACCCCCATCGCCTTCGCACTGGGCGGCGTCTCGTTGATGGCACTGCTCTATGACCGCGGCTTGCCCGAGCTCACCTACTTCGGCGAGACCTTCTTCGAACGACTCGCCGAGTTCGGCTTCGTGGCCATTCCGATGTTCATCCTGATGGGTGCTGCGGTAGCCTCCTCCCCAACCGGCCGCGATCTCTATCGATCGCTGGACCTGTGGATGGGCCGTTTGCCCGCCGGCCTGGCCGTCTCCAATATCGGCGCCTGCTCGATCTTCGCCGCCCTCTCCGGCTCATCGCCCGCCACCTGTGCGGCCATCGGCAAGATGGGTATTCCCGAGATGCGCAGCCGCGGCTACCCGGACGGCGTCGCCGCCGGCTGCATCGCCGCCGGCGGCACCCTGGGCATTCTGATCCCGCCGTCGGTGACCATGATCATCTACGGTATCGCCAGCGAGACCTCCATAGGCCGTCTGTTCATTGCCGGCGTGGTGCCGGGCTTCATGCTGGCCGGTCTGTTCATGATCTGGACGGTAATCGCCTGCAAGATGGCTGGAGGGTACGACAACCCCTTGGGGCAGGCTGCCGGGCAGATGAAGGAGACCATCAAGGCCAACGTCGACACCAATCTCAAGGCGCTGGTTCGTGTATTGCCCTTCCTGGCGGTGGTGGTAGGCATCCTCTTCGCACTCTACGGTGGCGTGGCACCCCCCTCCGAAGCGGCTGGCGTCGGTGCCTTCCTGTGCCTGGCCCTGGCGATCATCATCTATCGCATGTGGCAGCTCAGACCGATCAAGCTGATCATGCGTGACTCGCTGCGTGAGAGTGTGATGATCATGCTGGTGATTGCCTGTGCGGAGGTGTTTGCCTATGCGCTCTCGTCACTGTTCATTACCCAGACCGTAGCCGGCGCTATCGCCGACCTGGAGGTCAATCGCTGGGTATTGATGGCGGTGATCAACCTCTTCCTACTGGTCGCCGGCTTCTTCCTGCCACCGGTAGCGGTGATTGTGATGACAGCCCCCATCCTGCTGCCGATCATTCTCGCCGCCAATTTCGACCCCTACTGGTTTGCAGTTGTGCTGACCATCAACCTGGAGATCGGCCTGATCACTCCGCCGGTCGGGCTCAACTTGTTCATTATCAAGGGCATCGCGCCGGATATATCGCTGCGCAACATTTTGATGGGCAGCCTGCCCTACGCCCTGTGCATGGTGCTGGCGATCATTCTGCTTTGCTTCTTCCCGGGTATCGCCCTGTGGCTGCCCAACCTGCTGATGGGCTGATGGAGTCGACACCATGAACATGACTTTCCTGCAGGAGCTGTTCAGCAACATTACCCAGCGCGACGCCCTGCTGAGGCGAAGGCGAGGGTCTGGCGAGTCGCCGAATCACGGTGATCTGGTGGCGGCTTGCCACGCACTGCTCGAGAGCGACGGCGAGGCCTCCAGCATTGCCCTGGCCAGCCGCGCTCTGGACATGTACGAGTGCCTAGTCGCAGATGAGCGTCTGGCCTTTTTCACTCGACTGAGTGAAGAGTTTGCCGCCGAGCCGTCGACCATCGATGCCGCCTACGCGGCATACCGCGAGAGCCGCGACAACGCCGCCCTGGAGGCCCTGTTCGAGGCCTGTGAGCCGCGCCGCCAGGAACTGTTCCGGCGTCTCAACCTGGCCCCTGACGGAACCTACTCGCTGGTTCGCATACGCGAGGATCTTCTCGGCATGCTGCGCAAGCACCCCGAACTCGCGGCCATCGACGCCGACTTCGCGCACCTGTTCGGTTCCTGGTTCAACCGTGGCTTCCTGATGCTCAAACGCATGGACTGGAACACCCCGGCCTCGATCCTGGAGAAGATCATTCGCTACGAGGCTGTCCATGAGATCCGCGACTGGGATGACTTGCGCCGTCGACTCGATGCACGCGACCGGCGCTGCTTCGCCTTCTTTCACCCGGCGATCGGCGACGAGCCGCTGATCTTCGTGGAGGTGGCGCTGTGCAAGGGGCTCCCGGCGCGTATCCAGCCGATTCTGGCCGGCGAGGACGGTGGTGTAGAAGAGCCCGAGGAAGCAGACACGGCCGCCTTCTTCGGCATCAGCAACTGCCAGACCGGCCTGCGTGGCATTTCCTTCGGCAACTTCCTGATCAAGCAAGTGGTGCAGGAGCTCAAGCATGAGCTGCCACAGCTCAAGCACTTCGTCACCCTCTCGCCGGTGCCGGGCTTTGCCCAGTGGCTGGCCGAGCGAGGCGACGACGAGAGCCTGTCCTCCGAGCTTCGCGACGCGATCGGCGACATGCAGAATGCCGGCTGGCACCGAAACAATGAACTCACCAAGACGCTTGGCACCCAGCTCCGGCCACTGGCGGCACGCTATCTTGCCGAGGTGAAGAACGCCCGCGGCCTGCCGCTAAATCCGGTGGCCCGCTTTCACCTGGGCAACGGCGCCGAGCTGCATCGAATCAACTGGCTAGGTGACACCTCGTCCAAGGGACTCGAGCAAGGCGCCGGCCTGATGGTCAACTACCTCTACGTGCTCAACGATATCGAGCGAAACCACGAGAACTACACGGCCCAAGGAACCGTGGCCTGCTCGAGCGAGGTCAAGGACCTCGTTCGCAAGGCCAGGAAGCAGGCCAAGGGAGACACGACAAGATGAGCCACAACCTGTTCGAGACCTTTGCCCGCCGCATGCACGAGCGTGGCGACGCCGACTTCATCACCACCCGCGAGGGGCGCGACTATTCATACGCCGATGCGCTGGCCATGAGTGCACGCCTGGCCGGCGCCTTGATCGAGCTGGGCGTGACGCCCGGCGACCGGGTGGCGGTGCAGGTCGACAAGAGCCCGGAGGCGATTCTGCTCTACCTGGCTACCCTGCGCATCGGCGCCGTCTATCTGCCGCTCAATACCGGCTACACCGGGGACGAGATCCGCTACTTCCTCGGTGATGCCGAGCCGGCGCTGTTCGTCTGTCGCCCCGCCGCCGTGGAGGAAGCGCGCACCCTCGCCGCCGAGACCGGCTGCCCTGCGGTACGGACCCTGGGCACCGCCGCCGACGGCAGCCTGATGGAAGCGGCCGCCGCGGCGACCCCGCACGAGGCGGTGGAACCCCGCGACGAGAACGATCTGGCCGCCATCCTCTACACCTCCGGCACCACCGGGCGCTCCAAGGGAGCCATGCTCACCCACCGCAACCTCGGCTCGAATGCCGCCACCCTGGCCGAGGCATGGCACTTCAGCGAAACGGACCGACTGATCCACGCCCTGCCGATCTTCCACACCCACGGCCTCTTCGTGGCCTGCAACGTCACCCTGATGACGGGCGCCAGCATGCTCTTCCTGGCCAAGTTCGATGCCGACATGATCGTCGAGGCGATGGCCCACGGCACGGTGCTGATGGGGGTACCCACCTTCTATACCCGCCTGGTGGCAGACCCGCGCCTGACTCCCGAGGTTACCGCCAGGATGCGACTGTTCGTTTCCGGTTCGGCACCGCTGACCGCCGAGACCCACCATGCCTTCGAGGAGAAGACCGGTCACGCCATCCTCGAACGCTACGGCATGACCGAGACCAACATGAACATCTCCAACCCATATAATGGCGCGCGCCGGGCCGGCACCGTGGGTCGGCCGCTACCGGGGGTGGAGATCCGCATCACCGATCGCGAGACCGGCCGGGAAGTGGCCGATGGCGAGATCGGCATCCTGCAGGTGCGCGGCCCCAACGTCTTCATCGGCTACTGGCGCATGCCCGAGAAGACGCGTGAGGAGCTGCTGGATGACGGCTTCTTCATTACCGGCGACCTGGCCATGATTGACGAACACGGCTATGTGCAGATCGTCGGCCGTGACAAGGACCTGGTGATTTCCGGTGGCTTCAATGTCTACCCCAGGGAGGTAGAAGAGGTCATCGACGAGCATGCAGGCGTGGTGGAGTCGGCGGTGATCGGCCTGCCCCACCCCGACCTTGGCGAGGGCGTTGCCGCCGTGGTGGTACCCAAGCCCGGGGCCAGTCTCGACGAGGCTGAAGTGCTCGGTCACCTCGAGGGGCGCCTGGCCCGCTACAAGCAGCCCAGGCGGGTGTTCTTCATCGACAGCCTGCCACGAAACACCATGGGCAAGGTACAGAAGAATCAACTGCGCCAGCAGTTCCAGGATACCTACCAGTGATGCGAGCCTGCTGAGCCAAGCGCGCGTAGACAATACAGGTTGAGAGGCCCCGGGAAGCTTGCCGGGGCCGGCGGATGTCGCCGGCGTCCTCCAACCCGCTGTCGGGCAAGACAAGATCAGTGAGGCTGCTCCCACTCCCCACGCTCAGGGGCATGCGCCCTCACATGATACCGACTAACAAGCCGGGGCCACCACATCACTCATCATAGACGTCCACATCTAATCGTTCGGCATAATTGCTCTCGGAAAGGTTAAACTTACTACCCAATAGAACTGTCGCCTCGCCCTCTTCATGCGCCACCAGGTTGCAGACCTTTCCACCAAAAACGACTCCAGGTTCACGAAACGGAATCAAGCTCCTCGAGTCCCTGCATTCGATACTTACCACTCTTGGGTTCAGTGTCTTAGCCCATGGGTAATAACCCCACCACCCTGGAAATCCGTCTCCAATTGACAGGAGCTCAACCACCTCGCCTTTTTTAACTCGTAACAAAGGCTCTTCACTGGTCTTATCCAGATGAGACAGGTAGCTATTCCTCACTCCAGCGCACCCATGAAGAAAAGAAAAGACAAAAGCAAGAAATAGCACAACCACCATTCTTATTTTCATACACTTACCCTGGAAAAAGTGTCATAACGCACATGCCACCACGCCTATGCTGGGCAATACGTCAGCGACTCCGTTCACCCCGGCTGAGAGAGCTGCCCGAGTCGGGGCGCTCCACTTCGAAGCGATCGCTGCAGCGGGCGTAGTCATTGCCGGCCATTCGCCCGAGGGGGCGCAGCCCCTCGACGCTGACGTGCCGACCATCCCACACGGCATCGTCGACATGGATCGACACCACCTCGGCGAGCACCAGGTTGCCGGCCAGTGGTTGATCACCGAAGCGGATGATCTCGCACAGTCGACAGCCGAAGGCGACCGGTGCCCCGGCCACCCTGGGTACCGAAACGCCTGCCATGGCCACCTTCTCGAGCCCGGCGTGGATGAATTCGTCATCACCGTGCTCGAGTCCGGCACTGGTCGCGTTCATCTCCTGAACCAATCCCTCACCGCCGATATGCACCACGCACTCGCCCACTTGCTCCAGGTTACGAATGGTGTCCTTGGGGTTGGCGTCACCATCGAGCAGGGGTGAAAACCCCAGCACCGGCGGGTTGACGCTGACGACATTGAAAAACGAGAAGGGTGCCAGGTTGGCATTGCCCCGGTCGTCCAGGGTCGAGACCCAGGCGATGGGCCGCGGACAGATGCTGCCCGAGAACAACCGGTAGATCTTTCCAGCGCTTAGCTCCTGCTCTTCCAGCAGATAATCACTCATGACCGTATCCCCATTATCGAACCTGTTCCCGATGGTACCCCATCCCGGAGTGCGTCCCGCCCCCGAAGGGAATGTGACTGGCAGCGCAAGCTGAAACACTCGGATCAAAATTTTCGTATAAATCGAACATTTAATGCAGAAAATGCCGCTTTCAATCGATTAAAATGAACAACTAACATGCACACATCGCTACGGGACCGAGCCCGCAACGACGCTCTCCATCCGACTTATCTCACCACTCCAGGAGGTACAAGATGATCCTGCGACGCGCCAATGAACGCGGTCATGCCAATCACGGCTGGTTACGCTCCCGTCACACCTTCTCGTTCGCCGACTACTTCGACCCCGACCATCTGGGGTTCAGGAAGCTGCGTGTCATCAACGAAGACCGAGTCCAGGGCGGGGCCGGCTTCGGTGCCCACCCACATCGGAATATGGAGATCATCTCCTACGTGCTGTCGGGCAGCATGGCCCACAAGGACAGCATGGGTAATGGAGCGGTCATGCAACCCGGTGATGTGCAGCGCATGTCGGCGGGCACCGGTGTGGTGCACAGTGAGTTCAACAACTCCTCGAGTGAGGAGCTTCACTTCCTGCAGATCTGGATCGAGCCGAAGCAACAGGGTATCGCTCCCAGCTACGAGCAGAAGCGCTTTCCGGAAGAGCAGCGACAGGGAGAGTGGCGACTGGTGGTTTCCGAAGCGGGCCGCGATGGTTCGGTCAGCATCAACCAGGACGTCAACCTCCATGCCGGACTGTTCGATGCCGGCGAACAGGCAGCGACACCGACGGTACGCCATGCGTGGCTGCATGTGGCCCGCGGCGCGGCCGAGGTCAACGGCCAGCGGCTCTCGGCCGGCGACGCCGCCGCCTTCGAGCCGGGAGAGCCCATCGACGTGACCGGCATCGAGGCCTCGGAAATTCTGCTGTTTGATCTTGCGTAAGTTCGAGATAGTGTCGATCGACGGGGTGTCATCGCCCCTGCTTGCTCGACGCACAATGCCAGTACACCCTTCAAGGAGACGTCATGACTGACACGCTCAAGGTTCTCGCCATTTCCGGCAGCCTGCGAAAGGACTCCTACAATACCGCGGCACTTCGTGCGGCCAGGGACGCGGCCCCTGCCGACATCAGCATCGAGTTCGCCGATCTGTCACGGATCCCCCTCTATGACCAGGACCAGCGTGATCGGGAAGTCCCTGCTGCCGTGGCCAGGCTCGCGGAGCAGATCAAGGAGGCCGACGCGCTGCTGTTTGCCACGCCGGAATACAACTACTCGATGTCCGGTGTGCTGAAGAATGCCATCGACTGGGTCTCTCGCGAACGGCCCCAGCCATTCGCCGGCAAGCCCGCCGCGATCATGAGCGCCAGCATGAGCCTGCTGGGCGGCGTGCGTGCGCAATATGATCTGCGGCGTACCATGGTCGCTCTGGACATGCATTGCGTGAACAAGCCGGAAGTGATGATTTCCTCTGCCCATCAACGCTTCGATGCCGAAGGCCGTCTTGCCGATGAGACCACACGCGAGTTCATCGCCAGGCTGGTAACGGCCCTTGGCGACTGGAGCCGGCAGCTTCAGGCGGGAGAAAAGGCGCTGAGCCCCCAAGCCCGCTAGCCTGACGAGACACTCAATCGGGCCATGACGAACTGCAAGGCCCGTGCCTCGCCCCTTTTCGAAACAGCGCGACATCGGCGGGGGCGTGACTCGCTTCATGCCCCTGCCGATTTACGGCACCATGAGGGTCCGCCTATCGTCGCGAAGGACTCGCCATGCCCTCATGCCTCTTCCAGGAAACCGAGCTTACTCCCGGCTTCATGGTGATCCATGGCAACCGCCTGGAGGCCCTGCGAGGCCTGGCGGTCGAATGGATGCGCCGCCACCCGCTCGCGCCACTGGAGAACGAGACGATCCTGGTGCAGAGCAACGGCATCAGCCAGTGGCTGAAGCTGGCGCTCGCCGAGGACCGCGACCAGGGTGGCGCCGGGATCGCCGCGGCCCTGGACGTGACCCTGCCCGCGCGCTTCCTGTGGCAGGCCTATCGGGCCGTTCTCGCCCAACGAGAAGGCGAAGACGCCGTGCCCCCGGTCTCCCCCTTCGACAAGCCGCGCCTGGTGTGGCGGCTGATGCGGCTGCTGCCGACCCTGCTCGACGCCTCCACCTTCGCTCCCCTGGCACGCTTCCTGGAAGGCGATGACGACCTGCGCAAGCGCCATCAGCTCGCCGAGCGCCTGGCGGACCTCTTCGACCAGTACCAGGTCTATCGCGCCGACTGGCTAGCCGCCTGGGCGAAGGGGGAGGATGTGCTGATCTCCGCCCGGGGCGAGGCGCGTCCCCTCGCCGAGGAGCAGTGCTGGCAGGCCGAGCTGTGGCGGGTACTGCGCGAAGACATCGCCAGGGCCCATGGCGAGGCGGGCCTCGCCTCGAGCCGCGCGGCGGTGCACGAACGCTTTCTGACGGCATGCCAGGAGCTCGACACAACGCATCGTCCGCACGGCCTGCCCCGCCGGGTCATCGTCTTCGGCATCTCCTCGCTGCCCGCCCAGACCCTCGAGGCGCTGGCCGCCATGGCGCGGGTCAGCCAGGTACTGCTCTGCGTGCACAACCCCTGCCGCCACTACTGGGCGGATATCATCGAGCACAAGGATCTCCTTCGGGCGGAGCGCCGGCGCCAGCAGCGGCGCCCCGGCATGCCGGCGGACCTGGCCGAGACCGAGCTGCATCTGCATGCCCAGCCTCTGCTGGCCGCCTGGGGCAAGCAGGGCCGCGACTATCTGCGCCTGCTGGATGAGTTCGACGAGGCCCAGGCCTATCGTCGTCTGTTCGAGGGCGATTCACTGCGCATCGACCTGTTCGAATCCCCCCTGGGCGAGAGCGAGGCAGCGACGGCTTCCCCGGAGATGAGCCCCAACCTGCTTCGCCAGCTGCAGGACGATATCCTCGAGCTGCGCCCTCTCCAGGAGACCCGCGACACCTGGCCTGTGGTGGACCCGTCCCGCGACCGTTCGCTGCGCTTCCAGGTGGCCCACAGCGCCCTGCGTGAGGTGGAGATCCTTCACGACCAGCTGCTCGCCGCCTTCAGCGAGGACCCGACCCTCAAGCCTCGCGACATCCTGGTGATGGTGCCCGACGTGGACCAGTACGCCGCCGCGGTGCAGGCGGTATTCGGTCGCCTCGACGCCGACGATCCCCGCCATATCCCCTTCACCCTCTCCGACCAGGCCAGCCGCCACCGCCTGCCGCTGCTGATCGCCCTGGAATCGCTGCTGCGTCTGCCGGAGCTGCGCCTCTCGGTAAGCGACCTGCTCGACCTGCTGGAGGTGCCGGCGCTGCGTGCACGCTTCGGCATCCCGGAGAGTGGCCTGCCCACCCTGCGCCGCTGGATCGAGGGTGCCGGCATCCGCTGGGGGCTCGACGCCCATCAGCGCCAGAGCCTAGACCTGCCGGAGGGCCTCACCGCCAACACCTGGTCCTTCGGCCTGCGCCGGCTGCTGCTCGGCTATGCGGTGGGAAATGCCGCCGCGGGGCCCTGGCAGGATGTGGAACCCTATGACGATATCGGCGGACTGGAGGCGGCTCTGGCCGGCCCGCTGATTGACCTTGTCGATACCCTGGAAACCCAGTGGCGCACCCTGGCCGAGCCCTGTGATGTGGCCACCTGGGGCGAGCGGCTGCGCGGCCTGCTGGAGGCCTGTTTCCTGGCCGACTCGGACCAGGACCTGATGGCGCTGACGCGACTCGAGCAGGCACTGGAAGGCTGGCAGGAGAGCGCCGAGGAGGCCGAGCTCAGCGAACCCCTGCCACTCTCGGTGGTACGCGAGCACTGGCTTGCCCAGATCGACGAGGCGAGCCTCTCCCAGCGTTTCCTGGCCGGGGCGGTGAACATCGCCACCCTGATGCCGATGCGCGCCATCCCCTTCCGCCACGTCTGCCTGCTGGGCATGAACGATGCCGACTACCCGCGGGTACAGCGCCCGCTGGATATCGACCTGATGGCTCAGGATTACCGTCCCGGCGACCGCTCGCGCCGTGAGGACGACCGCTACCTGTTCCTCGAGGCGCTGCTCTCGGCCCGCGACCGGCTGAGCATCAGCTGGGTGGGACGCAGCATCATCGACAACACGGAGCAGCCCCCCTCGGTGCTGCTCGGTCAGCTGCGCGATCACCTCGCCCGGGGCTGGCGCCTGGCCGGAAGCGAGGACGAGGCCAGCGGCGACGCCCTGCTGGCCGCGCTGACCACCGAACACCCGCTGCAACCCTTCAGCATCGACTATTTCCGGGGTGCGGCACCGAGCAGCGGTGGAGAGGGCCCGGGTCTCGCCACCTACGCCCACGAGTGGCGCGAGCTTCACCGCCCAGACGCCGAGCTCGAGGCCGACTCGACCACTGCGACACCGCTGGCGCCATTCCGCCAGGAAAGCCCGCTGACCCTGGCCCAGCTCGGCCACTTCCTCAAGGCACCGGTGGAGGCCTTCTACAACACTCGGCTCAAGGTCCACCTCGACACCGAAGCCACCGAGTCCCTCGACAGCGAACCCTTCACCCTGGATGGCCTCGACCGCTGGCAGCTGCAGAATGCCCTGATCGAGGCGAGCCGCGCGGCGGCGGAGGCCGGAGAGCCCCATGAACCCGCCATGCTGGCCACCCTGGAGCGCCTGGAACGCGAGGGGCGCCTGGCCATGGGCGGCTTCGCCGAGCGCATGCGTGACGAGCTGGTCGAGCCCATGGAGAGTCTCTTCTCCGAATATCGTCAGGTGCTCGAGGAGTGGCCCCACGCCATGCAGGAGCCGCTGGACATCTCGCTCGACCTCCGTGAGACACTGGGCGACGCCCCGGCACTGGAGGACTGGCTGGGCGAGCTGCGGGTCAACGATGCCATGGAGCGCTGCCGGGTGCTGCTCACCACCAGCAGCCTGGTCAACAAGGGCAAGTACCACTGGAAGCACTGGCTCACCCCCTGGGTCGCCCATCTCGCCGGCCAGCTGGAAGGGCCCATGACCACTCGGCTGCTCTCCCGCGCCGGTGGTGGCACCCTCGCTCCGCTGCCCGCCGAGGAGGCCCGCGCGCACCTGGCGACCATCGCCGCCGCCTGGCAGCACGGCATGGCCACGCCCCTGCCACTGGCCAGGGATGCCGCCTTCGCCTGGCTCGAGAAGGGCGGCACGCCCCAGGCCATGCAACGCTGCCTCGCCGGCGAGGCAGGCGATGAGGACACCAAGGCCTGGAGAGCCCTCGTCACCGCCTACTACGGCAGCGGCTTCAACAACGACCACGGCGAGCGTGGCCGCGATGCCTATCTGATGCGCCAGTGGCCACAGCTGGAACTCATGTTGCGTGACGCGCCATTGCCCATGGGGTCTGACCCCATGGGCTTCGCCGAGCTGGCCGAACGGCTCTACGCCCCGCTGCTGCGTGCGGTGAAGAAGCCGAAAGGGAAGAGCACCAGGGGAAGCACCGGAAAGGGCAAGGGAGACAGGACATGAACCCACAGGATCAGACGCCCCCGACCCTGGACCCGATCCAGCTGCCGCTCACCGGCAGTCGGCTGATCGAGGCCAGCGCCGGCACCGGCAAGACCTTCACCATCGCCCTGCTCTACGTGCGCCTGGTACTGGGCCCGCGGGACGAGGCCGATACCGTGAGCTTCCCCCGTGCCCTCACCCCGCCGGAGATCCTGGTGGTCACCTTTACCAACGCCGCCACCCGGGAGCTGCGCGACCGCATCCGGGCGCGACTGGTGGAGGCCGCCGAGGCATTTCAATCACCGGAACCGGAGACGGAACCGGGGACAGTCCCCTATTTCGATGCCGCCGAAGGAGCGCCGGAGGCAGGCCGCAGAGGAGGTCCTACGCCAGGGACGGCGTCGGTAGCGCCCAGGGAGGGGTTCACAGCGCCTACTCGATGGTCCGACACTTCGGGGCCTGCCTCCGGATCAGCTCCGTCCATGAAAGCTCCATCAAAAGACGAGGTCGGCGACCCGTTGCTGGCCCTGCGCGACAGCTACCCCCGGGAGCGCTGGCCCGCCTGCGCGCGGCGCCTGCAGCTGGCCGCCGAGTGGATGGACGAGGCCGCCGTCTCCACCATTCACTCCTGGTGCCACCGCATGCTGCGCGAGCACGCCTTCGAGAGCGGCAGCCTCTTCTCCCTGGAGATGAACCTCGACCAGTCGGAACTCGAGCTCGAGGTCGCCCGGGACTACTGGCGCAGCTTCTACTACGCCCTGGACAGCGAGGCCCTGGCGGTCGTCGGCCGCTACTGGGAGAGCCCCGACGCCCTGGCCGAGGACGTACGCCGCCTGCAGGGTGACGCCGACCTGCTCCACGACGCCCCGCCCCCCGCCGGAGCGCTGGCCAGCATGCAGGCAGAACGCAGGCGAGTGCTGAGCGAGCTCAAGGCGCCCTGGCCCGTATGGCTCGATGAGCTCGACGAGGCCCTGGAGACGGCCGCCGCCGGCAAGGCCTTCGATCAGCGCAAGCTCAACAGCAGAAGCCGCGCCAGCTGGCTGGGCGCCCTGCGCGACTGGGTCAACGACCCCGAACTCGACACCCCGGCCCTGACCGACGCTGCCTGGAAGCGCCTGACCCCCGAGGGCATCGCCGAGATCTGGAAGAGCGGCGCGCCCCTGGACCACCCTGCCCTGCAGGCCATCGCCGAACTGCCGGATCGGCTCCAGGCCCTGCCCGATGCCCATGCCGACCTGCTGGCCCACGCCGTACGCTGGATGAACGAGCGCCGTCGGCGGGCACAGCAGCGTCGCGCCGAACTCGGCCCCGATGACCTGCTCGAGCGCCTCGATGCCGCCTTCGCCGGCCCCTCCGGCGAGGCCCTGGCCGCCCATGTGCGGCGCCAGTTCCCGGTGGCGCTGGTGGACGAGTTCCAGGACACCGACCCGGTGCAGTACCGGCTGTTCGATCATGTCTACCGGCTCGCGGCGGCGCCGGACCCCGACGACCCCAGCGGCATCCTGCTGATCGGCGACCCCAAGCAGGCGATCTACGCCTTCCGCGGCGCCGATATCCACACCTACCTGCAGGCGCGCCGCGACACCGCCGGCCGCCATGTCACCCTGGGCACCAACTTCCGCTCGGCCGAGGCCATGGTGTCGGCCGTCAACCGGGTGTTTCGGTTCGCCGAGTCGCACCCGGCCGGACGCGGTGCCTTCCTGTTTCGCTCGAGCGAAGGCGACAACCCCGTGCCGTTCCTGCCGGTCGCCGCCAAGGGCAGGAAGGACACACTGATCCGCGAGGGGGCTCCGGTGCCCGCGATGACGCTCTGGCATCTCCCCACCGAGCACGGTGCCTCCGAAGAGGGCATCGCCAAGGGGGCCTACTTCGAGGAGATGGCGGCGCGCTGTGCCACCCATATGGCCGAGCTGCTGCGCGAAGGACAGGCCGGGCGCACCGGTTTCAGCGAGCCCGGCGAGCCATTCAGAGCGCTGGCGCCCTCGGATCTGGCGGTGCTGGTCAACAACGCCGGCGAGGCCAGAGCGATCCGCGACGCCTTGCTCGAGCGCGGCATCAAGAGCGTCTATCTCTCCGACAAGGAGGGCGTGTTCGAGACGCCCGCGGCCCTGGAGCTGGAGATATGGCTGGCCGCCTGCGCCGAGCCCGACAGCGATCGTCGCCTGCATGCGGCACTTGCCATGCCCAGCCTGGGCATGAGCCTCGCCGCGCTCGATGCACTGCAGCATGACGAGCTGGTCTGGGAGGAGCGCGTCATGCAGTTCCGGTCCTATCGGCGCCAGTGGCAGCGCCAGGGGGTGCTGCCCATGCTGCACCGATTGCTGGCCGACTTCGGCGTGCCCACCCGGCTATTGAAGAGTACCAGCGGCGAACGTCACCTCACCGACCTTCTACACCTGGGCGAACTGCTCCAGCAGGCCAGTGCCGAACTGGACGGCGAGCACGCCCTGCTCCGCCACCTCGGCGAGGCCCGCGCCCAGCCGCCGGCCCAGGCGGATAGCCACCGGCTGCGCCTGGAGAGTGACGCCGACCTGGTGCAGGTGATCACCATCCACAAGTCCAAGGGACTGGAGTACCCGCTGGTCTTCCTGCCCTTTATCTGCGCCTTCCGGGCGAAGAAGGCCAGCGACCTGCCACTGACCTGGCATGATGAGGCGGGGCGCCGCCGGCTCTCCCTGGAGCCCGACGACACCGTGCTGGCCCGCGCCGACGACGAGCGTCTGGGCGAGGACCTGCGCAAGCTCTATGTGGCCCTGACCCGTGCCCGCCACGCCACCTGGCTGGGTCTCGCGCCGCTCAAGGAGCTGGAGCGCAGCGCCATCGGCCAGGTACTGACCGCCGGAGCGCCACTCTCGCCCCCCTCTACGGATGGCCTGCTCGAGGCCCTCTTTCCCCTTGTCCAGGGGGCGGAGGAGACGGAGCTGCAGGTGCTGCCGGCCCCCGAGGCCGACAACCTGGTAGTGGCTCTCGAGACCAACGACCAGCCCCTTCGCGAGGCGCTGAGCCCCGTCCGTCGCGCCCGGGAACACTGGTGGATCGCCAGCTATTCGGCACTGCAGATAAGCGGTGGACGCATCGGAGGTGAGGGGGAAGAGTCCGCTCTTCCGGAAGAACCCGAAAAGGCACCGTTGATAGAGCCCGAAACCGCCCTGGAGGCCACCGCCCGGGAGTTGCGCGACGAGCCCAGCGACAGGGTGGCACCAGACATGGAACGCCATCGAGCGAAGGCCAGACAAGGCGATATCTTGCGAGAAGGCGGAGTTTACAAGCCGTTAAATGAGCATTTCGAGCAATATATCAACGATGTATGGCCGAGCGCAGATCGTTCCATTCACCGTTTCCCGCGTGGTCCAGCGGCCGGGACCTTCCTCCACGGCCTGCTGGAGTGGGCCGGCCAGGAGGGCTTCTCGCGGCTGGCCGCCGAGCCAGGGCGGCTGGACGATACCCTGGCGCGGCGCGCCAACCTGCGTGGCTGGCGCGAACGCATCCCGGCGCTGCAGGCCTGGCTGCGCGGTCTGCTGGCAAGCGAGCTGCCAATGCCGAATGCCCCCGACGGAGCGGTGGCGCCGCTGCGCCTCGACCGGCTGGAGAGCACTCGCTATCAGGTGGAGCTGGAGTTCTGGTTCGCCGCGCACAGGGTCGATACCACGCGTCTGGATGCGCTGGTCAGCACTCACACCCTGGGCGGCGCGGCACGCCCGGCACTGGAGCGCGACCGTCTCAACGGCATGCTCAAGGGCTTTATCGACCTGGTGGTGGAACACGAGGGGCGCTTCTACGTGCTGGACTGGAAGTCCAACCACCTGGGGCGCGACGACGAGGCCTACTCCGAGGCGGCCATGCGCGATGCGGTGCGCGAGCGACGCTACGACCTGCAGTACTGTCTCTACCTGCTGGCCCTGCACCGCCTGCTCAGGGCGCGGCTGCCCAACTACGATATCGACCGTCATCTGGGCGGGGCGCTCTACGTCTTCCTGCGCGGCCAGCACGCCCCCTCTCGCGGCGTGCATCGCGAACGCCCGCCACGCCAGCTGATCGAGGCGCTCGACGCCCTGTTTCGTGACGCCGACGCTACCGCTCTGGAGGCATAACCATGAGTCACCGCGAGTCCACCGTGAGCGATTTCTCACCCACTACCGAGGCCCTGCACGACACCGCAGCGCTGTTCGCCCTGCTCGACCGCTGGGTGGAGCGCGGCTGGTTACGCGCCCTGGACCGCGCCTTCGCCGCCTTCCTGGCTCGGGAGGTGGCCGGCCCCCCCGCCTCGCTGCTGCTGGCCGCGGCACTCGCCAGCCACCAGCTCGGCCGCGGCCATGTCTGCCTGGACCTGGCCCAGACCCTGGCCGAGCCCGACCTGGCCCTCTCGCTGCCACCGGAGGGCGACAGCCTGGAGGACCCACCGCCTCGACCCAGCCAGCTGCTCACCGAGCTCAGCCTCGCCGACTGGCTGACGGCACTCACTCACCCGGCGATCATCGGCGACGGCCCCGGCAACACCCCGCTGGTGCTCGAGGGCACCCGGCTCTATCTACGCCGCTACTGGCATCATGAGCGCTCGATCCAGCAGCATATCGCCGCCCGGCTGGAGGGCGACGCCGGAGGGGCCACCGATCATGCTCCCCATGCGACAGAGACCAATACACGCTCCCAGGCGCTTGCCGCCCTCTTCCCCACCAGCGATACCCTGGACTGGCAGAAGGCCGCTTGCGCCCTGGCCATCCGCTCGCCCTTCGCGGTGATCACCGGCGGGCCCGGCACCGGCAAGACCACCACCGTGGTCAAGCTGCTGACCCTGCTGCAGGCCCTGGCCCTGAGCGAAGGCCAGCGCCCGCTGCGTATTCGCCTGGCCGCCCCCACCGGCAAGGCCGCCGCGCGACTCAACGAGTCCATCGCCGGGCAGGTCAGCTCCCTGAGACTGGAAGGCCTGGCCACCCTGTGGGAGCCCGATTTATCGGCGACTCATCAGTCCTCCCAGGACAACATCGAGCGACTTCGCCAAGCGGTTCCCACCGAAGTCACCACCCTCCATCGCCTGCTGGGCTCACGTCCCGATACCCGCCACTTCCGCCACTACGCGCGCAACCCCTTGCCACTGGATGTGCTGGTGGTGGACGAGGCCTCCATGGTCGATGTGGAGATGATGGCCGCGCTGCTCGATGCCCTGCCGCCCCGCGCCCGCCTGGTGCTGTTGGGTGACAAGGACCAGCTCGCCTCGGTCGAGGCCGGCTCGGTGCTGGGCGACCTGTGCGCCCGGGCCGAGGGTGGCCACTACACGCCGACCACCGCCGACTGGCTCGGCGAGGCCACCGGCCAGGTGCTGCCCACGGAGATGCTCGACCCCGCTGGGGCGCCACTGGACCAGGCCATCACCATGCTGCGGGTCAGTCACCGCTTCGATGCCGAGAGCGGCATCGGCCAGCTCGCCGGTGCGGTCAACCGCAACGTCCCGGGCAGGCAGAAGCCCGCCGACATTCGCCGCGTGCTCGAGCACGGCTACGCCGACCTCTCGCATCTCAGGCTCTACACCGACCACGACCGCCGACTGGAGCGGCTGGTGGTCTCGGGTCACGCCGAAGGCTTCCCCGGCGCCGGCGAGGGTCGCCGGCTGCGCGGCCAGCCACTGCCGCCACCGGTGGGGTATCGCCACTATCTGGAGACGATAAGAGACGCCGCGCCAACGGCAGGGGCAGACGTCGAGGCACTGGATGACTGGGCCCGCGCGGTGCTGGCCGCCCACGGCCAGTTTCAGCTGCTCTGTGCCCTGCGCCGCGGCCCCTGGGGCGTGGAGGGACTCAACGAGCGCATCCGCACCGCCCTGGAGAAGGAGGGGTTGATCGACACCGGCGACGGACGACGGCTCTGGTACCCCGGACGGCCGGTGCTGGTGACCCGCAACGACTACGGCCTGGGACTGATGAACGGCGATATCGGCATCACCCTGGCGCTGCCGCGGCCGCAAGCTCCATCCGAGGGGCCCGGACGCGACGCCCCAACACTGCGCGTCGCCTTCCCGGCCGGGGACGGCAGCGACCGGATCAAGTGGGTGCTGCCCAGCCGCCTGCAGGCGGTGGAAACGGTCTACGCCATGACGGTGCACAAGTCCCAGGGCTCGGAATTTACCCACACCGCCCTGCTCCTCCCCGACGCCCCCAATCCGATCCTGACCCGGGAGCTGGTCTACACCGGCATCACCCGCGCCAGGCACTGGCTCAGCCTGGTCGAAACCGGCCGCGGCCAGTTACTGGACGCGGTGGAGAGGCGGGTGATGCGGGTGAGCGGGCTGGGAGCGCCGGGGAAGACTCAGTAGGTATCAGTGTGCTGCCCACATACGCCCATCACACGACATGCCGACTGATACCTAGGGAGCGGGCAGCAGACCAGGGAGGCTCCTGAGTTCACTCCAGGGCATGGGCCTGGCGAAGAGGTAGCCCTGCAGCATGTCGCTCTTCCAACCTATCAGGGTCTCCTGCTGTTCGCGCTCCTCGACCCCTTCGGCGACCACCAGCAGGCCCATGTGATGAGCCATGGTAATGATGCCCTGGACCAGCGCGGCACTATTGGCAGAGGTGAGGATATCCCTGATGAAAGAACGGTCGAGCTTGATCTTGTGAATCGGCAGGTCGCGCAGGTAGCCAAGGCTGGAGAAGCCCGTGCCGAAGTCGTCGATGGCGATCGCGATGCTCATCCCGCGTAGGGCATTGATTCTCTCGACGGCCCGCTCGGCGTCATCCATCAGAATGCTTTCGGTCATCTCCAGCTCGAGGAGCTCGGGCGGAAGCCCCGTCTCCTCGAGAATGGCCTGCACCTCACTGAGGAAGCCATCGCGATGGAACTGCAGCGCCGAGATGTTGATCGCCACCGGGAAGACTCGCTCACCCTTGGCACGCATGTCGGCTAGGTGCTCGCAGGCCTGTCGCAGTACCCAGCGACCCAGGGGGATGATCTGCCCGGTCTGCTCGGCGATGGGAATAAAGATCCCGGGAGAGATCATGCCATGTTCCGGATGATGCCAGCGGACCAGGGCCTCGAGGCTACGGATGCGGCCCGTAACGGCATCGACGATGGGCTGGTAATAGAGTTCGAGCTGGTTCTCATGCAGTGCGGTGTAGAGATCATGGCGCAACAGTATATGCTCGCTGGTTGTTTGCTTTCGCTGCTGCCTGAACCACTGCCAGGTATTGCGTCCCTGGCGCTTTGCTATCTCCACGGTCCGATCGGCATTGCGTAACAGATCGTGGGACTGCCGGGTCTCTTCACCGCTACAGGCCACCCCAATGCTGGCACTGATATGCAGAACCAGACCGTCCACCTCAAATGAGTGCCCGAAGGCGGCAAGGACGCACTCGGCCCTTTCAGCGACATCCTCATGAGTTGCCAGGTTGGGCAGCAAGATGGCGAACTCGTCGCTGGTAAGACGAGACAGGGTGTCGTGGGGGCCGAGCAACTGTCGAAGACGATCGGCGATGGCCACCAGCAGGCGGTTTCCGATCTCATACCCCAGGCCTTCGTTGATGGGCTTGAAACCGTCCAGATCGATATACATCACTGCCAGCAGGCACTGCTGTTGTTGGCACCACCGATAGTCCTGCTCGAGACGCTCACCCAGAAGCGTTCGATTGGGCAGGCCAGTGAGTTGGTCGTGGGTGGCCTGGTAGGCAATCTGCTTTTCCTGACTACGCTCCAGAGTGACATCCTCCTGGGTGCCGATGAAGTGGGTGCAGTGACCGGATTCATCGATGACTGGGCTGATCGACACCCGGTTCCAGAAGGTCGTGCCATCCTTGCGATAGTTGAGCAGTGTCACTTGCGCCCTGGTCTGCGTCTGCAGGGCCTTACGCAATATCGCGATGGCATCGGGATCTGTCTGCTCTCCCTGTAGGAAACGACAGTTACGGCCGAGCACCTCGTCCTGCTTGTAGCCCGTCAGCCGGCAAAAGGCCTCATTGGCATAGACGATCGGCAAGTCGCCCCGGGTGGCATCCGCCATCAGCACGCCATCAGGACTGGCCTCGATGCCGCGCTGCAGCAGATGCAGCATCGCCTGCTGATGCTTTTGCTCGGTGATATCGCGGCAGATACCATAGACACCGATGATCTCGCCCTCGACGACAACCGGAAAGTTGGTGACCTCAATGTAGCGATGGCGGCCATCGGCATGAATAGCCTGAGTTTCATAATGGCGCG
The DNA here is from genome assembly GCF_009901955.1 of Halomonas icarae. Lineage (GTDB taxonomy): Bacteria > Pseudomonadota > Gammaproteobacteria > Pseudomonadales > Halomonadaceae > Halomonas > Halomonas icarae. The sequence continues at coordinate 1,566,119 of NZ_WUTS01000001.1, forward strand.
ATGCGCCACTCCTGACGGCATCGAAGGCGGCCTGGGTCAGGTCGCGATAGCCGGGAGAGACGAAGTCATTGAAGTGGCGCCCCAAGAGCTCCTTCATCGAGTAACCGGTGATGTTCTCCAGGGCGGCGTTGCCCTGCAGGAAGTGGCCCTCGAGATCGAACTCATAGACGCCGTCAGGATGATTCACGAATAGAGCTTGGTACCGATCAGCCAGTAAACGGCGCTGACGGCTGTTGCGTTCCTTGATGATCGCCAGGGCGATCAGGACGGCGGCCTGTTGCAGTCGTCGCTGGCTGATGCCGCTGGGCGCGATGGGGTCACGATAGTAGATGCCGAAGGTTCCCAGCAGCTCGCCATCAGGGGAAAGGACCGGGCTCGACCAGCAGGCACGCAGCCCCTCGGCAAGCGCTGCGTCACGGAACCTATCCCAGCGTGGATCCGTCAGAATATCTTCCGTGATGACCTGCCGCCGTCGATAGGCCGCCTCGCCGAAGGACGCCACCCCCTCTCCGATCGGGACATTCTGGAGTCGTTCGAAATAGGGCCGCGAGAAGCGTGAACTGGAGAGCAGGCTGAGGGTGCAACGGGCTGGATCGAAGCGCATGAAGGCCACGATAGCACCGGGTAGTTGAACACCGACCCAGTGGGCGATGGCGTCCAGCGTTGTTTCGAGCGATGCCTGCTGGGCGATCAGTTCGTGAATAGCCTGCTGGGCTTCCAGCAGAGCGAGGTCGTCGGTCACGTACAGGTCCCCATAACATATACCTCCTGGCGTCGTAGGGCGGCCGATACTTACCGTAAATAATGCCCAGCTTATTCAGTTTATACAAGTCAAATATCTAATAACTCAACGTAGATAATCATTGGATTTCCTGCCGCCAACGCCATCAACAAATGGTCCTTAAACCCACCTTCGAAAAGTAATCATCATCAGCAGTTAATGCCATACCATTTCGTAGGAAATATGCCACTACCGAAGTATCCTTGGCTGACAAGCCAATACCCCATGTTGCCATATCTTCAACAACCAAAGAGAGGTCGCCGCTTTTCTATGGCAGCTTATCGCTCGATAAATGCCTAATGGCGATAAGCGTCTCGACAGAGCCCTACATGAGCCTGGTGAAGAGGTTCGTTGGTGTATTGCTTCCCTCCCCTGATACCACTGCCAGGTATTGCGTCCCTTTCGTTCTGCGACTCCCACCAGCAATCTGCAGCAAATCATGAGCCTGCCGGGTAGCTTTATCGCTACAATCGACTCCGATGCTCACACTGATGTGCAGCGCGCACTCCTCGATTTCAAAGAAGCTCTCGAAGGCGGCGAGGATGCGCTCGGTAGCGGCGGCTACTTCCATGCGACTCTCGAGGCTCTGCAACAGAAAGGCGAAGTCATCGTCAAGTGTAAGGGCCTCGGATCATCAGACATTCAAAAAACGGCTGTCAATTGCCGATCCGACAAGCCGCGGAGCTGGTCGAGCTCTCTCCTGAAGGCGGCATGACCTGCATGGCCAGCGCTGTCCAATCATGTCGTTCGGACCACTCGCTGAGCCAGGCCGGCAAATCAGTGCTGGGCATGGGCTTGGCGATGCCATAGCCCTGAGCCTGGGCGCAACCGAGTGCCAACAGCCGCCTGGCATGCTCGATGGTCTCGACACCTTCTGCCAGCATCGGTCGCTTGAACCGGTTGGCCATGAAGATAACGCTCTCGACGATGGCCAGATCGCCAGGGTCATCAAGCATATCGCGCACAAAGCTCTGGTCGATCTTGATCAAGTCGACCGGCAACTGTCGCATATGGGTCAACGATGAGTAGCCGGTACCAAAATCGTCAATGGCGAAATCGATGCCTAATTCTTGACAGCGACGCATTGTCTCCAGGGCCGCTGGCAAGTCGCTCAGGGCGGTACTTTCGAGTATTTCCAACTTCAGGCGCGTAACTGGCACCTCCGGATGGCGTGACAGCATCAGCGTAAGGCGCTCCACGAAGTCTTCTGACAGCAGGTGGGAGGGGCTGATATTGACGTTGATCGGTAGGTTAACGCCTTCCTGCCCCCACGCCTCCAGCTGCTGCAATGCTGCCTCCAGCACCCATTCACCGAGCCGGTCATCGAGGCTGCTGCCTTCGATCAAAGGAAGAAAGGCCCCCGGTGGCAAAAGCCCCCTCTCGGGATGCTGCCACCGCACCAGCGCCTCCAGACCTATTACCCGACCATCGAGCATATCGACCTGGGGCTGATAGTGCAGGCAGAGTTCATTGTCGGTGATAGCACGCTGAAAGCGACGACGCTGTTCCTCCCTGGCCTGCAGTTCACGGTCGAACCGCGAGTCGAAGACATGGAAGATATTTCGGCCTTGCTGCTTGGCACGATGCATCGCCTGAGTGGCGTGACGCAACAAGACGTCGCCCTCCACATCATCCTGTGGATAGAGGGCAACCCCCAGGCTGACGGTCACCTTTAGCATGATCCCCTTGAGAAATAGCGGCGCCGCGATGCTGTTGAGCAGCCACGCCAACGTCTCCTCGTCAGCGCCCTGCTGAAGCAGCAGAGCAAACTCATCACCACCGATACGAGCCAGGATATCGTCACCCTGCACAAGATGGCTGATGCGATGGGCCAGCTGGGTAATCAGCTGGTCGCCTATCTCCTGGCCATGGGTGTCGTTGATGGTCTTGAAGTGGTCAACATCGAGAACACATAGCGCCAGCTGGGCGCCTCGCCGCCTGGCATGTTCGATGGACTCATTCATCAGCTGACCGAGCAGTTCTCGATTGGGCAGACCTGTCAGGGCATCAAAGTACACCTCCCGACCAGTCTTGCGGCCAGAAGCGGCCAATGCCATCAGATCGGAGATCACCATCATGTAATGGCTCAGCTTGCCATCGGCATCACGAACCCCTGACAGGGAGAGAAGCACCGGTGCACTCTGACCCAGATGGTTCCGAAACATGAACTCGGTCTTCACTTGATCACTGGTGCGCAGCATCTCCCGAAGATCCATGGCCATGCAGCTCTCGTCAACCAGCTTGTACAGGCAAAGCCCCTGTAGCTGCGCTGCCTCCAGGCGAGCCAACTCTGCGAAGGCGGTATTGGCGACCAGCACCTTGAGATCGGCATCGGCAACCACCATCGCCTCGCCCGCCTGCTGGAAGGCGGCATGTACCAGGGCGGCCGTCATTCGTCTTCCACCACGATGCAGTTGCGCCCCATCCGCTTGGCACGATAGAGGGCGTCATCGGCCCGCGCCAACAGCGAGTTCATGCCATCTCCAGGTCGATACTGGGCGATACCGGTGCTGATCGTCACTTCCAGGCCGTTGAGGCGTGCACCCGCGATCTGATATCGCAGGCGCTCGGCGAAACTGGCAGCCCCCTTGAGGCAGGTACCCTGCAGCAGGATGGTAAACTCTTCACCCCCCCAGCGGCACAGGATATCGGTGGTACGCAGCGTGCTGGCCACCCGTTCGGTAAGCCGCTTGAGGATGGCATCGCCGACATCATGGCCGTATCGATCGTTGACCTGCTTGAAGTGGTCGATATCGAAGAGCAGCAGAGTGAAGGGCATGCTGTCGCGTTCGGCTTGTTCCAGGGCCTGGCGCAGGGAGTCATCGAAGGCGCGGCGATTTAAGGCGCCAGTGAGGTGATCCCGTGTTGCCTGGCGCTCCAGCTCGTTTTCCATGCGCTTTCGCTCGGCGATATTATGGAAAACCGCGACGAAATGTCGAATCTCGCCCTCGTCGTCGTATACCGCGGTGATCGACTGCCACAACGGATAAACCTCACCGAACTTGTTGCGATTCCAGATCTCCCCCTGCCAATGGCCGGTGTCGAAAAGCGAGTCCCACAGCCGCCGATAGAATGCCGTGCCATGCCTACCCGACTTGAAGATCTTGGGTGTCTTGCCCAGCACTTCATCCTCGCGATACCCGGTGACATCGGTGAATGCCTGGTTGGCACGCTCGATCCGCATCTCGGCGTCGGTAATCATGGTCGCCTGACCGGTCTTGAAGACCGTTGCCAACAGTTCGAGTTCACGCTTCTGGCGACGGCGCTCGGTAACATCCTCCTTGACAGCGACATAGTTGACCACCTGGCCCTGATCATCGCGCACCGGAGTGATCACCTCGGCTTCCCAGTAACACTCCCCGTTCTTGCGCCGGTTGAGCATTTCACCGCGCCACACCTCACCGGCCTTCAGCGTTTCCCAGAGATCCCGGTAGACCGAGGGTGCCGTCTCTCCTGACTGAATCACGGCTGGCGTCTTGCCCAGCAACTCCTCGCGGCTGTAGCCCGTCACATCGACAAAGCGTTGATTGACATACTCGATCTGCCCCTCGGTGTTCGTGATCGCGATGGCGACCGGGCTTTGCTCGACCGCGGTAGAGAGTTGATTGAGGCGCTGGCGCAAGGCTGACATCGTGCTGCAGTGACAGGTAGCGCCTTCCGCCTCCGCATTACCGGCCGACTGAACCGGGTTCACTCCTGCACGGTTATTTTTGACAGTCATACCACCTCCCATGCCGGCCCAGCTGTCGGTTCAGCACACTGCACTCCTCTTATGATTGACGTCCAGAGCTACGGTTAATGTGCAGAACATTAGCCGGCTCAACAGAGTAGGCAACACGGTCAAAAAGCCATAATCCTATAACACCCTCTCGCCACCTTCTTGACCATCATCAAGATTTTTCGAATCTACCAGCACTTGATTGACGAGCCCTCTGCGCCCAGCCACTGAAGTCCGAGCTGAGCCCCCACCTGACTCGCCATGCCTGAAGGGCTCTCCCGATCAGCCACTCAACGACTACAGTCAAGCCGCCCGCACATTGCATGAAGGATATGCTGGCAGGCTGACAAACAGGCCCACTTGCGGATGAGAGGGTTGATGTGAATCAGAGAATTGAAGGCCCTGTGTGACGTTGCCGGCCTCGCTGCCCCAACAAGGCTACGCGTCGGCGAATACCGCGTAGGCCGATTAAACGTCTGGCAACGCCCGGTTCCGATATCCTGACCCGGGATCCAGTCGCCTTCGGGTCCACCATGCCCGACGGGAGACGCAATGCCCTTCAACCCAAACTGGACGGGGAGAACCTGGCCTTGCCGGCACCAGGAACCACACATCACTTGCACCGGTTGACCGGTCAGTTCCACGAGCAGAGCAGAGCAGGGAAGCGCTGTATCGCCGGAGCATCCAGCCGCGAGTCCGAACCGAAACCTGCCTGGCGCTATGCGTGGCGGCTCTGATCTTCGGCATGTTTGCCATCTCGGACTACTTTTATGCCGGCTTGACCCGGGAGTTCTGCCTGCTGAGCATCATGCGTACCCTGGTGGTCGCCTCATGCCTGACACTCGCCTTCATGATCAGACGCCGAGGCAGCGATACTCGCCCAGCCTGGCTACACGCCCTGCCACTCTGGATACTGGCGAGCGGCATCATCCTGATCGTGCCCTTGCGCCCCGAGAGCCTTTCAACCCAGGTCCCGGCGGTCGTGGTCGCCACCATGGCGTTCTATCTGCTCATCCCCAACTTACTGCCTATCGCGACAGCCGCCAGCCTCTATCTGGGCGTCGGCTTTCTGGTGGCGTCCGTGATGGCGGCGGACGCCTCTGCCGTGGTCGTGATGCGCACCACCCTGCTGCTTATCATGACCAATGGCGTAGGCTTCTTCACCCTGCTGCGTCTCGAGAAGCTGCAGCGCAAGCAGTTCGCGCTTCTGCAGGAGGAGCGCATACAGAACCGCCAGCTGGTCGAGGAGATCGCGCACCGCAAGTCGCTGGAGGCACAGCTGCGCAGGATCGCCGAGCAGGATGCGCTGACCGGCCTGGACTCCCGCGGTCACTTCATGACTCGCGCCGAGGCATTGCTACGGCGCTCGCGGCACGCCGAGGCGCCCTTCTGCCTGTTCATGGTCGACGTGGATCACTTCAAGGCCATCAACGATACCTGGGGGCATAGCCAGGGCGACCGGGTGCTGGCCGCGATCGCGGAAGCCTGTCGGCGATCCCTCCGTCCCCAGGATGTGATCGGGCGTTTCGGGGGCGAGGAGTTCATCGTGGCCCTGCCGGAGACCCATCTGAAGGACGCACGAATGGTGGCGGAGCGCCTGCGGAGCAAGGTCAGAGAGCTGACGGTGATGGAGGCCATGCCCGACCACCGCCTCACCGTCACCATCGGCATCGCCGAAGTTCTCGACGAGGAAACCGATCTGGACGAGCTGATCCAGCGGGCCGACCGCGCGCTCTACGATGGCAAGCACGGCGGCAGGAACCGGGTAGTGGTCAGTCACGAGGTGGCGGCGGAGGTCTCATCTTCATCCTCGAGAGGATCCTCCAGCGGCTCACCCTCCTCGTTCTGAAGCTGGTGGTCGTAGGCCGCCTGAAGACCGCCCTCCTCCTCGGAGGCCTCCTCCTCCGCCTGGGCGATGGCGCCGGGGTAGAAGGGCGAGAGCACGGCCACCAGAATGCCGAGGGCCGCGAACATGGCGAACGCATCGGCATAGCCAAAGCCATCCACCAGCGCCCCCACTGCCGGCGAGCCGGTGGCCTGGCCCAGCGATACCGCCATGAAGGGCAGCACTGGCCCCATCGAGAGCCGGCCCGGCAGCAACCGGATGCCGGTCATCAGATAGAGACCGGTCAGGCTCATGTAGGCCAGGCCGAAGACCAGCGCGGAAAAGGCCGCCAGCACAGAGTTGGCGGGGCTTGCCGCCAGCAGCGCCAGGCTCGCCGCCAACATCATCAGCATCAGCGCCTGGGTAATCGGCGGGTTGTTGCGATCGGCCAGATCGGCCACCACGGCACCGCCAAGCCCCGCGATGCCCACCGCCAGCCATAACCACCCAGTAACGCCCGAGGGAAGGCCACCCAGGGTGACCACCAGGTCAGGCGCGAAGATCCAGTAGGCGGAGGAGACCAAGCCCATCACATAGGCAAACAGCGATAGCCTGACCAGCCGTGACCACGGCAGCTCGCCGAGCGGCGGTGGTGATGCCGCGTCGGCCGGCACGACCCGCGAGACCGAGGGCAGGAGGAGCCAGGTGGCGATCACACCGAGAACGGCAAGAACGGCGAAGGAGAGATAGGCGTGGCGCCAGGCGCCAGCCAGGAACAGCACCGTCGGGACGGCCACGATCACGCCGATGCTGGTCCCCGCGTTCATCACCGAGCTGACGCGGCCATGCAACGACCGCCTGACTGTTGCCTGCATGGCCGCGGTCAGCGCAGGCATCATCAAGCCGGTGCAGATGCCACACGCGAATACCCCCGAGCCCAGCATCAGCGGCCCACTGGCTCGACTGATCAGCGCAAGCCCGGCGGCACCGAAGAGCCCCGAGAGCACCGCCGTATAGCGGGCGCCGAGATGATCGGTGATCACGGGGGCCACCGCGGTGGCCAGCAGGAAGCTGATCAGCGGCAGTGAGCCGATGATGCCGATCACATAGGAGGAGAGGCTCAGCTCGTCGCGTATAGGGGGCACGAAGAGCCCGAAGGCGAAGCGTGCCAACCCATAGCTGATGGCAATCAGGGCGGCCCCGAAGATCGCGAACCCCGTTCCCGAAAGCGGTTTCATGGCGACTCCTCCTGTCGGATTTCGAGGGTGCGTGACCGGCGTGGCCGAGATTGCGACGCGGGCACGTCAGACTCGACAATGCCACCGACCCGGGCCGCCTTGCCACCCTGAAGCGAGGGTGTCTTGTTTGATAGCCCTCGAAATGGCCGCCCCCGAGCGATACGATTACCATCAATGCCATCACCACACAGGGAGCACTCCATGGCGGCCGCGTACCGCGCACCGGGCCAGATCATCACCTCACTGCTCGATACCGACTGGTACAAGCTGACCATGATGCAGGGGGTGCACCACAAGTACCCCAACGCCAGCGTGGCCTGGGAGTTTCGCTGCCGCAACGCCGAGAACCTGGCGCCCTATCTGGGGGAGATTCGCGACCAGATCGACCGGCTGGCCAGCCTGGCCCTGAGCCGCGACGAGTCCGCCTACCTGAGCGGTTTTCCCTACCTGTCCCCCGACTTCATTCGCTTCCTGGAGCTCTACCGCTTTCGCCCGGAGTACGTGGCCACCTACATGGAAGGCAGTGAGCTGTGCATCGTCATCGACGGCCCCTGGTCGCACAGCATCCTGTTCGAGATCGTGATCCTGGCGATCATCAGCGAGGTGCGCAATCGGGTGCTGCACCCCGACGCCAGCATCGACCAGGCGGTGAGCCGGCTGCGCGACAAGCTGGGGGCGCTGCGTCGCGACTACACGTCGGCCCAGCTGGCCGACTTCCGCCTGGCCGACTTCGGCACCCGAAGGCGGCTGTCGCAACCGGTGCAGGAGGCGATTATCGGCGTGCTGGCCGAGGAGTTTCCGGGCCAGTTCGTCGGCACCAGCAATGTCGATATCGCGCGCCGCCACGGCCTGGCACCGATGGGCACCATGGCCCACGAGTGGGTGATGGCCCACCAGCAGCTGGGCAGCCGGCTGGTGGACAGCCAGCGCGCCGCCCTGGAGGCCTGGGTCCAGGAGTATCGAGGCCATCTCGGCGTGGCGCTCACCGACACCATCACCCTGGATGCCTTCCTGGCCGACTTCGATCTCTACTTCGCCAAGCTGTTCGACGGCCTGCGCCACGACAGCGGCGATCCGCTGGTGTTCGCCGAGAAGTGCATCCGCCACTATGAGCGGCTGGGCATCGACCCCAGAGGCAAGACGCTGATCTTCAGCGATGCACTGACCTTCGACTCGGCCATGGCCATCAAGCAGGCGCTGGAGGGGCGCATTCGCACCAGCTTCGGCATCGGCACCAGCCTGACCTGCGACCTGCCCGGGGTGACGCCGATGAACATCGTCATCAAGATGGTCTCGTGCAACGGTCAGCCGGTAGCCAAGATCTCCGATGCCCCGGGCAAGGCCACCACCCGCGACCCGGAATATGTCCACTACCTGAGAAGCGTGTTCAACGTCGAAGAGCCGGCAGAGTCCGGACGATAGCCCCCGCATCTGCCAGCAGCGCATGGGGCACAAGCGTACCAGGCCCACCAATGGGCTCCTGACGGAGGCCTGACGACAAGGATGTCGCAAGGCGCAACCCAGGCCCTTTGCGACAGGGTGCGCCTCTAACTTCCTCTCCATGTGACCCGACGCCCTATCCTGCCGCCCTTCTCCGGCTCCAGGCATCGAACCCCGTTCCTGGACGAACGGGGAAATCGGCCTCTTGTATTTATTGTTGGATATGTAAGTATTCGCCGCCTCATTTTGGCCACCTCGCTGCTCCAAGGAGGCCTGCCCGCGTGGGCCGCACTCATACCACCTGTTTCTGTCTACAAGGACGTCTGCATGTTTTTCAGTACCCTGGCGATCGTTATCTCGCTGCTGCTGCTGATGTATCTGGCCTACCGCGGCTACTCGGTGCTGCTGCTGGCACCGCTGATGGCCACTCTGGCGGTGCTGCTCTCCGGCGATATCGCCCTGATGCTGCCGATCTATACCGAGACCTTCATGAGCGCACTCGGCGGCTACCTGCTGAAGTTTTTCCCGATCTTCCTGCTTGGGGCACTGTTCGGGCAGCTGATGGCCGATTCCGGGGCGGCCAGCGCCATCGCCAACTGGATCACCCGAGTGCTTGGGGTGCGTCACGCCATCCTGACCGTGGTGCTGGCCTGTGGCCTGCTGACCTACGGCGGGGTATCACTGTTCGTGGTGGCATTCGCCATCTACCCCATCGCCCGGGAGCTGTTTCGCGCCGCCGCGATTCCCAAGCGGCTGATTCCGGCCGCCATCGCCCTTGGCTCGTTCACCTTCACCATGACCGCCCTGCCGGGGACTCCGGCGATCCAGAACGCCATTCCGATTCCCTACTTCGGCACCAACGCCTTCGCCGCGCCTGGCCTTGGCATCATCGCGGCGCTGATCATGTTCGGGGTCGGCTGGTGGTGGCTGAACGGTCGCGCCCTGCGCGCCCAGACCGCCGGTGAAGGCTACGGCGAGCATGACGAAAGCCGCGAGGCAAACCTGACTCCCGAGGGCGACAGTCGCCCTGTCGATGGCATGCCCTTCATGCTGGCCATAACACCGCTGGTGCTGGTGATCGGAATCAACGCGCTGTTCACCTACGCGATCTTCCCCCGTCTGGACATGAGTGCACTGAGTGCCGCCTATCCGGAGCTGCAGGTGGCCAACCAGACCGGCCTGTGGGCAATCATCATCGCCCTGCTGACGGCCTGCGCCTGGCTGGTACTGACCCGGCTACGCCACTGGCAAAGCCTGCAGGACACCCTCAACCGGGGTGCCCTGGGTTCGATGCTGCCGATCTTCAATACCGCCTCGGAGGTGGGCTACGGCGCGGTGATCGCCTCGCTAGCGGGCTTCGCCATCCTGCGCGACGCGGTGCTCGGCGTGGCGCCTGGCAATCCGCTGGTCTCCGAGGCAGTGGCCATGACCACACTGGCAGGCATCACCGGCTCCTCCTCCGGCGGCCTCAGCATCGCCCTGCAGACCCTCGGTAGCGACTACCTGGCGCTGGCCGAGCAGGCCGGCATCGCCCCGGAGCTGATGCACCGGGTGGCGGTGCTCGCCGCCGGCGGCTTCGACACCCTGCCCCACTGCGGCGCGGTGATCACCCTGCTCTCCATCTGCGGGCTGACCCACCGCCAGTCCTACCTCAACATCGCCATGGTCACCATCATCATTCCGATGCTGGCGCTGATCAGCGTCATCACCCTGGGCAGCCTGTTCGGCGCCTTCTGACCTCAGCATGGCCTCCGCTATTCAGGACGAGTGCGCGGGGGCCGGTCGCCGATGGTCGTCGTGGGGCGCTGTCAACTGGCGGGGCGCCAGGCGGAAACCCCGTAGTACGCCCCGACGATCGCCGTCAGAAAGCCCATGATCCAGGCGATCAGGGTCTGACTATTCTCGATGGAACCGAGGATGCCCTGGCAGGTCTGGCCCGGCGGACAGTTGAGCCCATCGACAAGCGCGGCAATCAGTATAAAGGCAAGTGAACCGATCAAGGCGGTGAGTGCCATGTAGGCCATGCGCCGCCGATTGGTAAATCGTTGCTGGGAGTAGGTGATCAAGGCGGCCTTGTCGCGGTCCGACAGCTTGTCATCCTTGGCAATTTCGATCATCTTCGTCAAGGGATCCTTTCCCGCCTCTGGCGCCGTTTTCACCTCAATTGGCACGACAGAAGGCTGATCGCTCATTGTCTTGTCTCCTTGTTCAGAGATAAACGTTCGATGATGAACGCTCGGTGATAAACGGCTGCGTATCGGTAACTCCTGGTGCGATCGGAGGGGATCCTTACGAGTGTTGTCCAGGAAGGTGGATGGCAAGGCCTTGCAGAGGGCAGAGGGCAGCGTTTACAGCAAACCGGCCCGTTTCTTGCCTTCCTGACCTTTCTTTCCTGACCTTTCTTTCCTGACCTTTCTTTCTTGTCCTTTCTACAAGATAGCATCACAGCTATCGACCCGCCCTTCACTGACCGTGGCCCGGTATGCTCTTGTCCCGCCGGCGGAGAGATGTCATCGTCGGCGGAGAATGTCATCAGGAGTGCCACCCTTGCCGCGAGGGGCTCTATCCAGGCACACCGAACTTCGAGGGGTTCGAGGTTATCCAGACCGTCGACAACGAGGAGGACGCATGAGCAACCGTGACGCCTATGAACAGAAGCTGCGCGCCAAGCTGGACGAATGGAAAGCGGAGATCGACAAGCTGAAGGCTCAGGCCCGTCACTCCGAGGCCGATGCCAGACTCAAGGAGGAGCGGGAGCAGGAGGCCGAGCAGCTGGAGCAGAAGCGTGAAGAGCTGCGCCAGAAGCTGGAGGAGATGCGTGCATCCGGCGATGACGCCTGGGATGACCTCAAGGAGGGTGCCGAGCGCGCCTGGAAGTCGATGAGCGACTCCTTCGAGAAGGCTCGCTCACGCTTCAACTAGGCCGCTGGTGTGCAGAACAGGCCAGGAGGTCCCATGCCGGAGACACGCCAGCCTCCACTCACCCCGCAAGGGGAACGCGTTCATCTGGCCTGGGACCTGCTGATCATTGCGCTGGTCATCGCCAACCTGACACTGCTGCTGTTCGACAGCCTCTTTCTGCTGCCGCCGCTGAACAGCGCCTTCGAGGCCATGACGCCAGGCCTTCACGGCGCCTACGAACGCCATATCCATGCCCACTTTCTCACCATCGACCTGGCGTTCGTGGCGGTCTTCCTGCTTGATGTCCTGCTGGGCTGGGCGGTGGCCATCGCCGAGCGGCGCTATCACCGCTGGTTCTTCTACCCCTTCGTGCACTGGTACGACGTGCTCGGCTGCATTCCGCTGGGTGGCTTCCGTCTGCTGCGCGTCCTGCGGGTCATCTCGCTGCTGCACCGTCTGCAGCGGCTGGGGATGATCGATGTACGCCGCTGGTACCTCTATGCCGTTCTCGCCAAGTACTACGACATTCTGATGGAGGAGCTTGCCGACCGCATCGCCATCCGCATGCTGGGCAACATCCAGGCCCAGGTACGTTCTCGCGACTCCCTCACCGGTGGCGTGGTGGAGCGGGTGGTGCGGCCTCGCCAGCAGGCACTGATTCAGGAGATCAGCCAGCGCCTGGAGGCCATGGCCGGCAGTGCCTACACCCACAACCGACCCGATATCCTGCGTTATGTGCGGGGTCTGGTCGGCCGTACCCTGACGGAGAGTCCCGAGATCCAGCGACTCTCGCGCTTGCCAATGGGCGGCCAGTTGACCCGGGGGCTCGAGGCCTCGCTCTCGGATCTGGCCTGCCGCCTGGTCAACGAGGCCCTGGCAGGGCTGCAGTCGCCGGAGTTCTCCACCCTGGTGGAGCATCTGGCCGAAAGTGGCTTCGATGCCTGGCTGCGCACCGACCCGCACACCGAACAGGTCACCGAGCAGGTGCTGGTCGACATGCTGGAGCTGCTCAAGGAGCAGATCGCGGTCAAGGAGTGGCGACAGCGCTACCGGTAAGGACCTTGCTTCAGGTCACCGGCGCCACCATGAGCCTGCTCGCTGCTGCACAACTGGTGATCGCTCAGTACCTCGATGATGCGACAGCTCTCGACCTTGCCACCGGCACACTGCCCCACCATTCTGCGCAGCTCGTCGCGCAGTGCCTCTAGACGCTGCAACCGTGTCTCCACCCCCTCGAGGTGGTGCTTGGCGATGACATCCACCTCATGGCAGGACATGTCGGGCCGATCCGACATCGTCAGCAGCTCACGCACCGCGTCCACCGAGAACCCGAAGTCCCGGGCATGACGAATGAAGGTCAGCCGCCTCACGGCCTCCTCACCATAGCGGCGCTGGCCACCTTCGGTACGCACCGCACCACTCATCAGTCCGACACGTTCGTAGTAGCGCACCGTTTCAGGTTTGCAGCCGGCACACCGCGCCAGCTCTCCGATGCCGATGGCGGCCCTGGTCTCCGACATGATGACGCTCCTTCCAAACGGCTTGAACCTGTCATTTGAACCTATGCCTTGAGCCTACACCTTGAACCTATAGTTGCTACAAGGTTTATGCTGGAGACAGTAACCTACCAGCAGGAGTGCCACCATGGAACATTCACCCGCTATGCAAGCCTCCTCGGCGCTGACGCTCCGGGTCGAAGGCATGGACTGCGGCGGCTGCGAGCGCAAGGTCGAGTCCGCCCTGGGGCGCCTGGAGGGCATCGAGCAGGTGCAGGCAAGCTCGGTCACCGGCTCGGTGAAGATTGTCCCGGCATCGCAGGGCTCTCCGAACCACGAGACAATCGAGCGTACCCTCGACGAGCTGGGCTATCGGGTCGTCCCCGGTGACCAGCGACATCAGGCGAGTGACTCGCCAGCCCCCTGGTGGCAAACCGCCAAGGGGCGGCTGGTGCTGGTCACGGGTGGCCTGCTGGCGCTGGCCTTTATCCTGCGCATGACCTTTCCGGCCCTGGGCAACTGGCCCTTCGTGGCGGCCACCGTGGTGGGCCTGGTGCCCATCATCAAGGGCGCCTGGGGGGCGCTGAAGATGCGCAACCCCTTCACCATCGAGATGCTGATGAGCATCGCCGCCCTGGGCGCGCTGGCGATCGATGCCGCCGCCGAGGCCGCCGTGGTGGTGTTCCTGTTTGCCGTGGGAGAGCTTCTGGAAGGCGTGGCCGCCTCCCGCGCGCGACGCAGCATCTCGGCCCTGGCCGACCTGGCGCCGTCGACGGCGAGGCTGATCGATGAGCAGGGAACTCGCGAGGTGTCGGCCTCCTCCCTCACACCGGGCCAGCGCGTCATGATTCGGCCGGGTGACCGCGTTCCCTGCGATGGTCGCATCCTGGCGGGAACCTCCGAGCTGGACGAGTCACCGGTCAATGGCGAGTCCGTGCCCCGCACGCGCTCGGTCGACGACGAGGTCCTGGCGGGCACGGTGAACCTGAACGCCGCCCTCGAGGTGGAGGTGACCCGTGGTGCCGAGGACAATACCATCGCGCGGGTCATTCGCCTGGTCGAGGAGGCCCAGGCCGCCAAGGCGCCGGTGGCACGCTTCATCGACCGCTTCGCCTACTACTACATGCCGGCGGTGGTCGGGCTGGCCCTGCTGATGGCGGTGGTGCCGCCGCTGGCCTCGAGCATGGCCTGGTCGGAGTCGATCTATCGCGCCCTGGCGCTGCTGTTGATCGCCTGCCCCTGTGCCCTGGTGATCTCGACCCCGGCGGCGATCGCGGCCGGCCTCTCGGCGGGGGCGCGTCGTGGGCTGCTGATCAAGGGCGGCGCCGTGCTCGAACAGCTGGGCAAGCTACGCCTGGTGGCGCTGGACAAGACCGGCACGCTCACCGTCGGTGCACCTCGTGTCACCGATGTGGCTGACTGGACTGGCGAACATGGCGAACACGAGGTGCTGCGCCTGGCGGCGGCGATGGAGCAGGACTCCAGCCACCCGATCGCTCGGGCCATTCTGGAGCATACCCAGCAGCAGGGTCTCACGCTTCCCCGGGTTAGCGAGAGCCGCGCCGTGGCGGGTCGCGGGATTGCCGCCCGGGTCGAGGGGCGTGAGCTTGGCCTGGTACCACCCCATCACCTCCTCGATCGGGGGCTCCTCGACGATAGGCAGAGCGAACAGGTCAACGCACTGGAGGAGGCCGGCAAGAGCCTCGCCGTGCTGATGGAGGGCGAGCGCCCGCTCGGCCTGATCGCCGTACGCGATGAGCCCCGCGCCGATGCCCGCGAGGGCCTCGCGGCCCTCTCGCGCCTCGGCGTACAGGCGGTGATGCTCAGCGGTGACAACGTGCGCACCGCCAGGGCCATCGGCGACAGCCTGGGCATCGAGGCCCACGGCAAGCTGATGCCAGAAGACAAGGCGCGCCATATTCGCGACTGGCAGGCCGCCGGCCGGGGCCCCATCGGCAAGGTGGGCGACGGCATCAACGATGCGCCGGCCCTGGCCTCGGCTGACGTGGGCATCGCCATGGGCGGTGGCACGGATGTGGCGCTGGAGACCGCCGATGCAGCCCTGCTCAAGAACCGCGTGACCGGCATCGCCGAGCTGATCGACCTGTCTCGCGCCACTCTCAACAACGTGAAGACGAACGTCGCTCTGGCCCTGGGACTCAAGGCCATCTTCCTGGCCACCACGGCGCTGGGCTTCACCGGCATGTGGATTGCCGTGATGGCGGATACCGGTGCCACCGTGCTGGTGACCCTGAATGCCATGCGGCTGCTGGGTTATCGCTTCTCGCCGGTGCAGGCCCCGGCGGTGGCCCAACCCGCCGCCGCTGCATCGTGACGCCCGTGTGCTCGAGCAACGGCAGCACTGTCCTGCTTCTTGCATCGAGTTCAGCCATTGTGCTCAACCACAGGAGGTTTACATGACCGACCTGGCTGCCTTCCCCATCACACGCAAGTGGCCGGCCCGGCATCCCGAGCGCCTGCAGCTCTATTCGCTGCCCACCCCCAACGGGGTCAAGGTATCGATCATGCTGGAGGAGACCGGCCTGCCCTACGAGGCACACCGGGTCAGCTTCGACGGCGATGATCAACGCTCCCCCGAGTTCCTGTCGCTGAATCCCAACGGCAAGATCCCGGCCATCCTCGACCCCGACGGCCCGGGGGGCAAGCCGCTGCCGCTGTTCGAATCGGGGGCGATCCTGATCTATCTCGCCGACAAGACCGGGCAACTCTTGCCCGAGCTCCCCCAAGATCGCTATCGGGCCCTGCAGTGGCTGATGTTCCAGATGGGCGGCATTGGCCCGATGTTCGGCCAGGTGGGCTTCTTCCACAAGTTCGCCGGTCGGGAGATCGAGGACAAGCGCCCGCGGGATCGCTATGTAGGCGAGTCCCGGCGCCTGCTGGGCGTGCTGGACCGGCAGCTGGCGGGGCGTGACTGGTTGCTGGGCGAGGCCTTCTCGATCGCCGACATCGCGGTCTGGCCCTGGGTGCGCAACCTTGGCGGCTTCTACGAGGCGGGGGAGCTGGTGGGGATAGACGACTTCCCCCAGGTCAATCGCGTGCTGGCCGCCTTCCTGGCGCGCCCCGCCGTGCAACGTGGGCTGACGATTCCAGCAGAGTAATGGCGCGCTCGCGCTTCAACTAGCCGCTGCCTTACTCCTGGCGCCGATATGCGGCGCCCTCATCCCCCGCCGTTCAGGGCCTTCTCCCGCTCCCGGCGATAGGCCTCCACGTGCTCGGCCGGGGCGGCGGGAAGGCGGCCAAGCTCGACGGCCAGCTCGAAGAAGCCCGCCCGGGGCAGCTCGCCGCGGCGGCTGACCACCAGGGCGGCGATCAGCGGGCGGCCAGCGGCCACGTCCTCGCGCATCAGTGCCTCGAGGGCCAGGGCGACGCGCTGGATGGTACGCGGCGGCGAAAGACCCAACGCCTCGGCGGCCTGCCGATAGGTAATCGGCAGCTGCGCCTCGGGTAACCCCTCCAGCAGCGCTCTTAGACGCGGCGCGAGATCGGTAGCGGCCTGGCTCTCCATGCCGTGGTCCTCCACGAGTGAACGGATAGTTGTGAATGTGCCCCTTGATGAGCCGTGCCAAGCGCCTCTCCACGGCTTGCTCCCTCCAGGGCCATCGTCGTCTTCAGCAGCGGACCGCCCCACCTCCCTTCCAGTCCTCGATATCGAGCTCGGGGCGCTCGGCGCGAAAGCGCGCGTAGAGCTCGATGCCTTGTGCATCCTCGAGGATATCGACCCGCACGCCCCGGCTCTGGAGCAGCGGCTCGGTACCCGAGGCGTTGGTGACATCGCCCACCACGACCCGGCTGAAGCCGCGCATGCTGACCAGCGTGGCACAGATCTCGCAGGGGCTCAGCGAGGTGAAGAGCGTGGTGCGGCTGAAGTCGATTCGTCCGGCGTCACGAATGGCGGAGGTCTCGCCGTGGTGGTAGGGGTGATTCTCCTGCACCAGAGTATTGTGACCCTTGCCGAGGATGCGCCGGGTGGCATTGTCGATGATCACTGCGCCGATGGGACAACCACCCTCATCGAAGCTCTTCTGCGCCAGCAGCACGGCGATACGCATGAAGTCGGCATCGGTGAGGCGACGGGTGAAGCCCTCATCCATCAGCACCGACAGACTGGCGGTGGGCATATGGGCGATGGCGACCAGCGCTGCCTGGGTGGCTTCCGAGTGATTGTCGAGCAGGGTTTGCATGATGACTCCATCAATTTGCGATGGAGACAAGATGCGCAGCACTGCAGCCTTACGTCAACTGTCCCCTGAAGGCGATGCTCGATGGCTGCCTCTCACTTCATCTCGAAGCCGCGCTTGACCAGGAAGTCACGCATATGGGGGCGCAGCTTGGTATCGAACAGTGGGGTGAGGTTCTGTGACCAGTTGGAATCCTTGGGACCGCCCCTCCGCGACTGATAATACGCGTGCATGGCATCGTCGAAGACCGCCACCAGCTCGCTGTCGTCCTGGTAGCTATCCTCCTTGAGGATTGCCTCCACCGGCAGGCGCGGCTTCACGTCGGGGTCGTGGGCCGGGTAGCCGAGGCACATGCCGAACACCGGATAGACATGCTCGGGCAGGCCCAGTAGATCGCTGATCTGCTGAGGGTTGTTGCGAATGCCACCGATATAGCAGATGCCCAGCCCTTCCGACTCGGCGGCCACGGCCATATTCTGGGCCATCAGCGCGGTGTCCACGCTGGCCACCAGCAGCTGCTCGGTCATGCCGCGTACCACCCGCGCCCCGGTGCGCTCGGCCGCCTCGGTGGGACGCTTCATGTCGGCACAGAACACCAGGAAGGCTCCGCAGGTGGCCACATAGCGCTGACCGCCGGCCAGTTCGGCGATCGCCTCGCGGTTGTCGGGCTTCTTCACATGGATGATGCTGTAGGCCTGCACATGGCTCGAGGTGGCCGCGGCCTGGCCGGCACTCACCAGCTCCTCCAGCAGCTCCCGGGAGACCGGCTGGTCGGTGAACTTGCGGATGGAGCGGTGGGACTTGAGCAACTCGATTGTAGGATTCATGGGACCTCTGGGTTGATGTGCCTTTCTGTTGACGCACTCACTCTCTTGGTGTGCCATCGCATCACATGATGTTGCTTAACGGACTCATTGTTCCACGATGCAGGCTCCTCTTGTACCGTCTCGCTCCAGCATGCTTTCCAGCACCAGCGTCAACGGCTAGGGTGAAGCCTCTTGTGCCATCACTTCGAGGCTCCCATGCCACGCATCCTGCTCGTCGACAATGGCTCACTGCGCCCCCAGGCCGTGCTCAACCTGCGCCGCCTGGCCAGCGCCCTGGCCGCGGCAACCGGGGAGCCGGTGGAAGCCGCCTCGCTGCTGCACTCCCACAAGATTCCGGCCGAGCAGCTGGAGGGCGAGCCGGCGGCGACGCTGGGTCCGCTGGCCGAGCGTCTGGCGGCGGAGGGGGTAACCGAACTGGTGATCGTGCCCTTCTTCTTCGGCCCCAGCCAGGCGCTGACCCGCTATCTGCCGGAGCGCCTGGCACAAGTGCAGGAAAGGTACCCGAACCTCGGCATCAAGGTAACGGCGCCACTGGTGGACACCCTCACAGGACTCGACCTGCGCCTGGCCAGGCTGCTGGCCGATAACGTGCGTGAGGTCATGGCGCGCCGCAAGATGAGCGAAAGGCAGCCACCGACGGTGGTGCTGGTCGACCATGGCAGCCCGGTTCCCGAGGTCGCCGCGGTGCGCAACTATGTGGCCGGGCAGCTCGGCGTGCTGCTGGCCGACGAGGTCGGCTGCGTGACCTACGCCTCCATGGAGCGCCGGGATGGCGATGCGTATCGCTTCAATGAGCCGCTGCTGGCCGACCTGCTCGCCTCGAAGGTGTTGGCCGGGCGCGAGGTGATTCTGGCCATGCTGTTTCTCTCCCCGGGTCGCCATGCCGGCGAGGGCGGCGATATCGCCGAGATCTGTGAACAGGCCATGGCCGCCTCTCCCGGCCTGCGCGTGGCCACCACACGCCTGGTGGGTGAGCACGCCGGCATCCTCGAGATACTCGCCAGCCGCGTGGCCCAGGGACGTTCGGGAGACGCCCTGCTGGTGGAGATGCCGGCCATGGGCAGGATCTGCCGATCCCGGTAGCATGGCCGCCCCCCCACCATCAACGAGGAGACAACGTGAACCCCGAGGACCTGCTGACCCTGGTCAGGCTGCGCATGCCCTTCGGCAAGTATCAGGGCTGGCTGCTCGCCGACCTGCCGGGGCCTTACCTGGCATGGTTTGCCCGGGAGGGCTTCCCGAACAGCGAGCTGGGGCGTCTGCTCGCTCTGATGCACGAGATCGATCACAACGGCCTGGGCGGCTTGCTCGACCCGCTGCGCGGCGCCTGACCTGCAGAGAACACTAATGCTGAAAATTTCCAACAGCGTGGAGCTTGGCGACTGGGAGATCGAGCTGAATGCGATCCGCTCCCAGGGTGCCGGCGGCCAGAACGTCAACAAGGTGGCCACGGCGATCCATCTGCGCTTCGATATCCAGCGCTCCAGCCTGCCCGCCTTCTACAAGGAGCGGCTGATGGCGCTCGGCGACCAGCGCATCAGCCAGGAGGGTGTGGTGGTCATCAAGGCCCAGCGCTTTCGCACCCAGGAGCAGAACCGCGAGGATGCCCTGGCTCGGCTGCGCGAACTGATCCGTGAGGCGGTGAAACAGCACAAGGTGCGCAAGCCCACCCGCCCGACCCGCGGTTCCCAGCGTCGCCGGGTGGACAGCAAGACCCGCAAGGGCAAGACCAAGGCTCTGCGGGGCAAGGTGAAGGTGTGATGTTACGGCCCGCTCAGGCCTCGTAGGCGGCCTTGAGACGATAGAATTCGGCGACGATCTCGTCCATGGCCTCGGCGTCGTAGTCACACAGGCCGCTGACCACCAGCTTCTTGGAACCCGTGCCCACCTGCTCGTCTCCCGACTGGATGCTGAACTCGAGCAGGGTGTCGCCACGCTTGCCATTGACCTCCAGCGAGGAGTCGAGCAGCTCCAGTGATGGTGCCAGACCCTCGAGGCGCTCCAGGCAGAAGCCCATGCTGTCGTAGATCACCAGCGGTCGGCGCGGATTGAACATCACGCCCTGCTCTTCCATCAGCGGCTTGAGGTAGTGTGGAAAGTTCTTGCCCGAGAACGAGACATAGCAGCGCGTAAAGGCCTCCACGACCGCCTCGTCGTGGGTGGTCGCTCCGCCGCGCGAGACCTCCAGATAACACTTGCCGGCCTCGTCGCAGACACGAATCAGCCCATCTCCACCCTCCTGGAAGCCGAGCGGAGTACCATCGCCAACCATGTTCAGGAAACGGAACTCCATGCGCTGGGAGAGGCCGAAGCGCGCCAATACCAGCGCGAACAGCAGGTCTCCCGGAACGCAGAATCGCCGTGCCTCGGGGTTGTGGATGGGGTTGTAGTCGCCGGCGACTCCCTTGGCGAATCGGCTGGCCTGCTCAGCCGAGATGGTGATGCGATCCCCTGCCAGGGTATGAAATTCATCGAGAAACATGCGTGGCTTGCCTGCGTCGTTGGCGATCCGAAAGCGGCCGGCGGCTGCCGGAGCGCAGATAATGCCATAAAACAGCCCGGGTGGCAGACCGAGGGCCTCCATCGACACCACTACTCCTTTGGTGGTAAGGGGTTGCGTCTATATTGCAGTGCACTACAGGTGTTAGACTCGAGGTGCTTTCACACCCTTCCCAAGAACCTCGTTTTCGGAAAACATCGCCATGTCATCCTTCGGATACCCAACCCTACGGCCCCGGCACACCGCCTGGTGGTCGGGATGTCTCGTGCTTGTCTGTCTGCTGTTCGCCCCCACCGCCTTCGCAGTAACCGGCGAGCTCGATCTCACCAGTTCGGTGGTCGGTCTTGTCGCGGTGAGTATCTTCGTCCTCGCCTATGCGCTCGTCATGGGCGAGGAGAAGCTGCACATGCGAAAGTCCAAGCCGGTGCTGGTCGCCGCCGGCATCATCTGGGCGCTGATCGGCTGGGTCTACGTCCAGGCCGGGATGCCCACCGAGGCCGAGCATGCCTTTCGGACTACCCTGCTCGAATTTACCGAGCTGATGCTCTTCCTGCTGGTAGCGATGACCTATATCAACGCCCTGGATGAGCGACGCGCCTTCGATGTGCTGCGCAGCTGGATGGTGCGCAAGGGATTCACCTACCGTCAGCTGTTCTGGATCACCGGTGTCCTGGCCTTCGTCATTTCGCCCATTGCCGACAACCTGACCACCGCTCTGTTGATGTGTGCCGTGGTGACCAAGGTTGCCGAGGGCGACAAGCGCTTTATCAATCTGGCCTGCGTCAACATCGTGGTGGCGGCCAACGCCGGCGGCGCCTTCAGCCCCTTCGGCGATATCACCACCTTGATGGTGTGGCAGGCCGGCATGATCAAGTTCCAGGAGTTCTTCGTGCTGCTTGCCCCCTCGCTGGTCAATTTCCTGATCCCGGCGGTGGTGATGACCCTGTTCATCAAGAACCGCAAGCCGGACAGCCTCGAGGAAGAGGTCTGGCTAAAGCGCGGCGCACGCCGCATCGTGCTGCTGTTCCTGTTTACCGTGGCCACTGCGGTAGCCTGTCACACCTTCCTGCATCTGCCGCCAGTGCTGGGCATGATGACGGGGCTTGGCTATCTGCAGTTCTTTGGCTACTTTCTGCGCCGCACCCTACCCCGCTCGCTGGAGAAGAAGCGTACCCGCTACGCCCGCCGCGGCGACGACAAGAAGCTCGCCCAGCTGGGGAGCGTGGTGCCTTTCGATGTCTTCAATCGTGTCGCCCGCGCGGAGTGGGATACCCTGCTGTTCTTCTACGGCGTGGTGATGTGTGTCGGCGGTCTGGGCTACATGGGCTATCTGGGGATGCTCTCCGAGGCGCTTTACACCGGCTGGGATGCCACCTGGGCCAACATCGCCCTGGGGTTGATCTCGGCGGTGGTCGATAACATCCCGGTAATGTTCGCGGTGCTGACCATGGAGCCGGAGATGTCCCAGGGCCACTGGCTACTGATCACTCTCACCGCCGGTGTCGGCGGCAGCCTGCTCTCCATTGGCTCGGCTGCCGGCGTGGCGCTGATGGGCCAGGCTCGCGGCAACTACACCTTCATGGGCCATCTGCGCTGGGCCCCGGTGATCGCGCTGGGCTATGCCGCCAGCATTGCCGTGCACCTGTGGATCAATGCCGGAAGCTTTCAGGTCCTCGGCTGAGCGCACTGCCCGGCGGCACCGTCGCCGGGCAGCCACGTTGAAGGTCCCGCTTTACATCTCCTTCGCGTCATGTAGCTTATGAGCCGAAGCCTGCCTCGATTCACCGTGGTCTTCAGCGCCATACCCGCCCTGTGACGCGATCAGAGACGCCATTGCACATGCCACACTTCTGCCACCCCGCCTCGCTGCCGCACCGCGATGCCACCCTGCCCGAGGGCGAAACATGGGGTGGCTGAAGACCGCTCTGTTACTCTGTCTAATTGCCCTGACGGGGAGCAGAAGCGTCGCCGGCGATCAGACGTTACTGCTTGTCGCTCATGCCGATGTCACCACTCAGCACCTTACGCGGGATACCACGCGAGCCATTTTTGCCATGCGCCAGCGTACCTGGCCGGATGGTCAGGCTGTTCGAGTGTTCGTGCTACCCAACGGCCATCCGGTCCATGAACGCTTCGTCAAGGAGCGCCTGACTGTCTATCCCCATCAACTGCAGCTGGCTTGGGATCGCATGGTCTTCTCCGGCACCGGCCAGGCGCCGGACCGCGTGAGGCACCAGACCGAGATGCTCGAGCGCATCGCCACCACACCCGGCGCAATAGGCTATCTGGAAAGGGAGTACCTGGATGAACGTGTCCAAGTCATTTCAATGGATTGAAAGACGCCTCGCGCCTCTGTTGGTGACTGCCCTGACGACCTTGTCGGGACAGGCACTGGCCAGCGAAGGCGCGCTGGATACCCTGCAGATGCATGGCTTCCTTAGCCAGGCGCTGGTGATCACCGATGACAATAATGTCTTTGGTCCCAGCAGCGAGGACGGAGGCAGCCTTAAATATACCGAGATCGGAGCCAATGTCTCGCTTCGCCCCCATCAGGATCTGCTGCTTGCCGCCCAGGTACTCAGTCGACGGGCTGGCGGCGACGGCAGAGACGCCAGGCCAGTCCTGGACTACGGGGTGCTCGACTATCAGATGGTATCCAGTCAGCAACGGACCTTCGGCATTCAGCTCGGGCGCAGCAAGAATCCTTTCGGTTTCTACAACCAGACACGTGATGTCGCCTTTACACGTCCGAGCATCCTGCTGCCCCAGTCCATCTATTTCGACAGGACACGCTCGTTGGCACTCTCCGGTGACGGCGTCACGCTCTATCACGAAGAGAGCCTGCCACACGGCACACTGAGAACACAGATAGGCTTTGGCAAGCCCCAGGCTGAGGACGACCTGCGCCGAACCATGCGCCTGGAGGACACGCCAGGTGAGCTTGAGCCGCGTGAGTCCACCATCGCTCAGATCAAGTACGAACATGATGGTGGCAGAGTCATCGCCGCACTCAGTGCAGCGAGTGCCAAGGCCAGGTTCGAACCACGAACCTCCGGGATGAACAGTGGCGACTTTCATTTCCAACCCTGGATCCTGTCGCTGCAGTACAACGCGGAACTCTGGAGTCTCACCGGGGAATATGCGATTCGCCAATCGACACTCGAGGGTTTCGCCAATCCCTTCCTGAACTTCGACGTGACCGGCGAGAGCTGGTACCTGCAGTATGCTCGCCGCTTTCATGACGACTGGCAGTGGCTGGTTCGTTATGACAGCCTGATCAGCAATCGCGATGATCGCTCCGGTCAAGCCTATGAGTCGAGTGGAGCCGGTCCTGCCCACAGCCAGTTTGCCGATGACATCACACTGGGGCTGCAGTGGAATGTAAGCCACCGCCTGAAGCTGGCGGCCGAGTACCACCACGTGGATGGCACGGGGTGGCTACCCGCGCAGGACAACCCGGACCCCGCCGCCACAAGCCGCCGCTGGAATATGTTGCTCTTCCAACTCTCCCTGCGCTTCTAGGCGCCTGCACCGAACCAGGATGCCTTGGCGAAATGAGATCAGCGCCTCCCCCCGCAGTACGCCGTCGACGCCTCAGCCTGACCTGGCGTGTCATCGCCTTGAGCAGTCTGCTGGTGCTGGGTCTTGTACTGGCGTTCTCATGGATCGGCCATGCCAATCTGTCGCGACAGTTCGAGCAGAGCAGGCTGAAAAACGCTCAACGTCAGGCCAGTGAAATGCATCAGGCCATTCAGCGTTCAGAGGAGAGCGTTCGCCAACTCGCCTCGCTGGTGGCCGCGACCCAAGGGCTGGGGGCCGCGCTGCCGGATCGCGGGGGCGAAGCACTGCCGGAGACACTGGAGCCGCAGTGGCCAACACTCCAGCTGGAATCTGGAGTCGACGAAATTCTTATCTTCGACACCCAGGGAACACAGACGGCCAGCTGGGGCGCTGCCCAGTCATCGCATGGACGACCGGTGCAGCGCTGGGTCCAACGGGTCATCGATACCGACAAGCCGCTGACGTCCCTGCGCTGTAGCATTGATTGTCGACAGTACGCGGCAGTTCCAGTACTGGTCGAAGGCAGAAGCGTCGGGGTGGTGGTCCTGTCGCGCTCGCTGGCCGACGTCATGCGCCAGGCCCACCAGATCACCCAGGGCGACGTCGGCCTGCTACTGGTCGAAGGGACGCAGAGCAGGGACCTCCCCGAAGAGCGCTGGTTGAGTGAGTGGCGAGGGCAGCTGATCGCCCTGACCGGGCAGGACGAGAGCCTGCCGGCGCTGCGTCAGGCCTCCCGTGAGACTCGTCTCGAGGAGCTCACACAGCGCCCCTATCGTTTTCGCCATGCAACGCGCGAAATAGAAGTAAGCGGCGTGTCCATGAGCGAAGACGACGATCAGCGAGGTGCTGGCTACATTCTCTTCACCAACGATATTACCGACCAGGTCGAGGCCATCCGCCAGGATACTCGCACCCTGGCGATCATCGGTCTCGGCGGCTGGCTGGCCGCTGAACTGCTGTTGCTGGCCATTCTGCTCAGCCCCATGGCACGGCTGCGCCGCATCTCGGGCATACTGCCGAGCCTGGCCCAGGGAGAGTTCGACAGCGCCAGGAGGGCCATTCCTCGCCCCGACAGCCGCTTCCCGGATGAGATCGATAGCCTCGAAGGTGCAACCCTGCATCTGGCCAATCAGCTGGAGGATCTCGAGGAAGAGGTTGGCATACGTGGTGACGAGCTGGCCGCACGCGTGGAGGAACTGGCTCAGGAGCGTGACTTCATCGGCAGTCTGCTCGACACCGCTCGGGTCTTTATCATTACTCTGGATGCCGACGACCGCATCACCCTGGTCAACGACTATGCGCTATCCGTCATGGGGGTAAACGAGAAGCTGCTGCTCAAGCGACTCTTCGACGATGTGTTCGGCCCCCATAGCCAGCCGCTAGTCGGCATCGACGGCAGGGGCCAGGAGGAGCGTCTGCTGGTCACTCCCAATGGGCACCAACACACCATCGCCTGGTATCACGCCCCCCTGCCAGGCATGGCCGGGGAGGCGGCTGGCAGGATCTCTGTTGGGCTCGATATCACCGAGCGCAAGGTGGCCGAGGCCCGGCTGACCTGGCTGGCCGAGCGTGACCCGCTGACCGGACTCTACAACCGCCGCTTCTTCAAGGAAGCCCTCGATGACGCGATCACACAGGAGCACTCCGGCGCCCTTCTGCTGCTCGACCTGGACCAGTTCAAGGACGTCAATGAACTCAGCGGTCATCAGGCCGGCGATCAGCTTCTGCGCCAGGTAGCCAGGGTAATGCAGGAGGAGCTGGGGCACCGCGGTACTCTGGCACGCCTGGGCGGCGACGAATTTGCCTTGCTGGTGAGAGGTGCCGACAGAAACCTGGCGACCCGTATCGCTCAGCAGATCAATCAGCTCCTTGCCACCGTGACGCTTGAGCTGGGCGAGCGACGCCACCGGATCGCGGCAAGCACCGGTATTGCCCTCTTCCCGACGCATGGCGACAACGCGACCGACCTGCTGGCCAGTGCCGACATGGCGATGTACAAGGCCAAGGAGTCGAGCAGTCAGCGCTGGCACCTGCTATCGACGCTCGAGAATGCCCGCGGTGAGCTCAAGGAACGCGTCTACTGGGAGGAGCGCATTCATCGCGCCCTGGAAGAGAACGCCTTTGTACTGATGGTGCAGCCCATCGTGCGGCTTAGGGATCGCGATATCCGCCACTATGAAGTGCTGATCCGGATGCAGGACGATAGCGGCGAGTTGATCTCTCCGGGCGCGTTTATCTCGGTGGCCGAACATAGCGGTCAGATCCTTCAGATCGATCGATGGGTCATCCATCAGGCCCTTGACGTGCTGGCCAAGCTGAAGGGCAAGGAGATCAGCCTGGCCATCAACCTTTCCGGTCCCTCGCTCCACGATGAAGACCTGAAGCAATATCTTGCCGAAGAGATCATCACCAGTGGTGTTGCTCCCGAGCAGCTGATCCTGGAGGTTACCGAGACGGCCGCAGTCACTGATTTCGCCACCGCTCGCGGTGTATTGCAGTCGCTGCGCGATTTGGGGTGTCGTACTGCATTGGATGACTTTGGCGTAGGCTTCAGTAACTTCCACTATCTGAGCCGGCTGCCGGTCGATTATATCAAGATTGACGGTAGCTTTATCCGTCAGCTGCTGGACGACAACGAAAGCCGTGTTATCGTCAAGGCTATTGCCGATATCGCCAACGGCTTCGACAAGCAGGTCGTAGCAGAATTCGTCGAACAGGAAGCTCAGCTGCCAATCCTGGCCTCCTATGGAATTTCCTATGGCCAAGGTTACTATCTCGGTAGCCCGATAAAAGCCAGCACAGCCTTTGCACTCAACGAGAACCATGACTTTGCCTCAGACACTCCCCCCCGCTCAGACACTCCCCATCACTACTAAGCAGCCTGAATGAAGAGCCTGCGACCTGATAACGAAGCCGCAAAGGACACGACCCTCTTGCTGGCACGTTTCATGACAGAGTTCAGCTTCCAGATCGCCCGCAGTGAAGCAGAGAGGGAGCAGGCTTTTCGACTGCGCCATGACGTGTATTGCGAAGAAATCAAAGGCATTCCACCCACGGATCCCGTGCGCCGTCTGGAATACGACATCTTCGATAATGAGGCACTGCACTGCCTGGTTCGTCATCGCACCACCGGTCTGACTGCCGCCTGCACCCGACTCGTCACCCCCTTACCCGGAGCCGACGCTCCCCTCGACAGGCTTCCTCTGCAATCCTATGCGGAGGAGAGCCTGTACGACTCACCCCTGCATCCTGACCAGGCGACAAGAGGAAGCTTCTATGAAATTTCACGGCTGGCGATATCGCCACACTTCAGGCCGACACTGAAGGGTAAGCAGGCCTGCGGGCACTCATCCTCGCCTGACCAGGCCCGCTTCAGGGACAGGCGAACCTTCTCCTTTCTGGCCAACGCTCTCTTCCTTTCGGGGTGTGCCGTTGGCCGATTGACCGGCACTCACCTGGCCTACGCCATGATGGAGCCACGGTTGCACCGTCTTCTTTCCATGTCGGGGTTCCACTTCACCCAGGTGGGGGGAGAGATCGATCTCCACGGCAAGAGACGCGCCTACTGCATTAGCCGGAAACAGGCCGAAGCCGGCATGAACCCTCAACTCGTCCCGTTATACCAGCACATACAGAAGCAGCTGTCTGAACAGCTCGAATCAACAAGCCGACTACCGCAAACAGCGGCGACCAATCTTTAGAGAGCCGGCCAGGCAGGCCCCGGATACAGCCGCCCCTGCCACCCCAGCACCATGATCGCCAACACATTGCGGTGCTCGCCCTCCTCCAGGTTGGTGCTGCGGTCCGGCGAGGGAATCATGCCGCTGGCGGGTTCCACCGCCGCGGCCAGGAGGTCACGAATCTGCCTGACCAGCGGATGCTCCTCCTGGCCGGCGAGCAGGAAGCTCAACGCCACCTCCGCCTGGATATCCTCGGTGGCGTCGCGCATGATCCGCTCGGACTGTTCCGAGAATGCTTCGAGTATCCAGGCATACTCCTCGTCATCCACTTTCTGCTGGTAGTAACGGCTCGCGGCAATGATGAAGTGTGTCAGCCCGTAGAGCCAGTTGCGATACTCGGCGGTCGACAGGAGCGCCAGAGTGTCCGGGGGATAGCGCCGCCGGAAGACGGCCTCCACCTCCCGGCGCAGATCCATCACGCCGAGCTGGTGAAGGAAGTGCACCTGATTGGCGACCTGGGCGGCATAGACTTCCAGCACTTCCGGGTCGGTCAGGAACGCCTCCCAGGGTAGATCTTCCAGATAGTCCAGCGCCCGCTCATGGCCGGGAACCTCGTCCAGCATGCCGTGGCAGTGCGCCTGCACCAGTCGGAACAGCAGCCCCTTGGCATAGGCGAACTCGCCCCACCGGGAGAACATCTCGGCCCGGGCACGCTGCTTTGCGGTGCGCCGCGGGTACCCCTCGACGCTCTCTCTGGCGAGCCGTTCGATCTGCCCTGGCACTGCGAGCTCGGCAATCTCGGCCTCCAGGCGCCCCGCCAGGTGCAGCATATACTCACGGTTGGCCGGCAGGTAACGCTCCTCGCCGCTCACTCGGTAGAGGCGCTGGGCGTAGTGGCGGCGCTTGCCGCCGGAGAGTTCGGGGAGCACGGCTTCATAGGTCGCCCGGATTCGCTCCGCCGCCAGCCGGTGGCGTTCGGCCGGGCCGGCATCGAGCTGCTGCACGGCACAGGCCGAAAGCTGCAGCGCCAGCACACAGAGGGCAAGCCATGACAGCTGCCGCGCGTGGAGGCTGGGCAGGGGCAGGCTCATGAGCGTTTCTTCCTGCGCCGTGACTGCTCGGGACGAATCATGCGGACTCTTACCTTGGGCCGTGGTGGCTCGGCAGGCGGTGCCGGCGGCTCGCCCTTGGCGACCGGCGGAGATGGCTCGGGAGTTCTAGGGATCTCCACCCAGGCAAAGGTCGGCAGAGCCAGCCGCCAGTATATGGCGGCCAGGCGGATACCGAGAGTCGTCAGCAGCGACAGGGCAATGGCCAGGGGGCCGGGAGCCCCGAACGCATCCAGACTCACATAGGCGGTTCCACCGGCGATCGCCGCGGTGGCGTAGATCTCCTCACGCAGCACCATGGGCACACGGCGCGCCAGCACATCGCGCACCATGCCGCCGGCCACCCCGGTCATCATCCCCATCAGTACGGCCACCAGCCCCGACGTCCCCATCTGGAGCGCCTTGTGGGCACCGATCACCACGAACAGCGCCAGCCCAAAGGCATCGGCCACCGGCAGAAAGCCGCGCGAGAGGCGGTGGATATAGTGGAACCCGAGGATGGCGAGGGCCACCGTGGCCAGGATGACCCACAGGTAGGTCGGGTCGGTGACCCAGAATACCGGCCGTACACCGAGCACGAGGTCGCGCAGGGTGCCTCCGCCGATACCGGTCACGGCGGCCAGCACCAGCATGCCGAAGGGGTCCATGCTCTTGCGGCAGGCCAGCACCACCCCCGACAACGCAAAGACAATGACTCCCGCCAGGTCCAGCCAGTAGATCAACTCATTCACGGTATGCCCTCTCCCGCTGGTCCGGCCTCGAATGGCCGCACAGCATAGACCATGTCACACGGCTCCGAAGGAGTCAGTCTCCTCCTGTGCCGAATCGGGCCAGCTGCATCTCCCGCAGCCGACTGAGGGTGCGTCGAAAGGGAAAGGCCAGGTGTCCCTGGGGATAGAGCGCCTCCATGGCGACTTCCGCCTCCAGATAGAGCGGCGTGCGTCGGTCATAGCACTCGTCGACCAGGGCGATGAAACGCCGCACGCCATCATCGCGGCGCGTCAGCGGTGGCAGCTCCCGATCTCCCGCCTCGACACGGCTGACGCCATCCTCGGTTCCCCTGGCGATGCCTCGCACCAGAGGTGCATCACTCAGGCAGGGCACGTCATCGAGCAGGATATGCCCAAAGCGGTCGACCAGCTCGATGAAGTCCAGCGCCGCCAGGGGTTGCTCGCAGAGCTCCGAGTAGCCGCACCAGACGACCGAGTCGCTGCGCCCAAGCACCGCGATGGTGCGATGGCCCAGTTCGATGGGGGCCTGGGTCGTCTGCTCGCCGGCCGTCAGCTCGTCGAAGAGAGTGGGCAGCGCCCTCGGGCTTCCGCTCTCGACGACCCAATAGCGCTGATGGCGGCGCCCGGGATGCAAACGATGATCCTGCTCCTCGCCGAGATCGACGGTACGCATATGGCGCTCGATGGCGGCAATGGCGGGCAGGAAGCGCTCGCGATTGAAGCCGTCGGCATACAGCTGATGAGGTGCCTGATTGGAGGTGCAGACCAGCACGACACCCTGCTCGAAGAGTGCCGTCAGGAGACCGCCAAGCAGCATGGCATCGGCGATATCGTTGACGAACAGCTCGTCGAGACAGAGCACGCGGACCTCGGCCGCCAGCTCCCGGGCCAGGGCAACCAGAGGTTCCGGGGTGCCGCCGAGCTGGAACTGTCGACGGTGCACCCAGCGCATGAAGTGATGGAAGTGCTGACGTCGCGCGGGCACGCGAAGGCCCCGATGGAAGGCGTCCATCAGCCAGGTCTTGCCGCGCCCCACTGGCCCCCACAGGTAGACGCCCGCCACCCGGGGCTGTGGCGCCACGGCATGCACGTCATCGAAACAGGCCTCGAGGGCCTCGGCGGCGACCCGCTGGGGCCTGTCCTCGACGAACCCCTGGTGGGCCAGGGCATGCCGATAGGCGCTCAACGGCGTGCTCGTCACGAGAGGCCGGCGGGACGTCTCCTCACTCAATGCCTCACCGGGCAGCGCCTCATCACGTCTCGGTTGCGTCACACCCCCTCCAGCTGGAAGGGATAGACGCTACCGATGCCCAGCAGCTGGCTGAGTTCATCGAGTGCCGTCAGTGTCTCCCTGGCCAGGGCCGGATCGGCGAGATCCTCGGGGGTGAGGCGGTCGCGGTAGTGACGCTTCACCCAGCCCACCAGCTCGGCATGCAGCGCGTCATCGAGCAGCACACGACCGGAGAGCGCGGCACGCTCCTCGGCCGCCAGCACCACCCGCAGTCGCAGACAGGCGGGGCCACCACCATTACGCATGCTCTGCTTGACGTCCTTGACCACCACCTCGCCGATGGGGTTGGCCCCGGCCAGCAGATGGTCCTGCAGGGTACGCCAGACACTCTCGTTCTCTCGACACTCGCCGGGCACCACCAGGGTCATGGAGCCATCCGCATTGGAGAGCAGCTGTGAGTTGAAGAGATACGACCCCACCGCATCCTCGAGACTCACCGCCTCTCGGGGGATTCGCAGGGGAATCAGCGGCGTGCTCATGCGCTCGCGCAGGGCCTCCAGGGTGCCCTCCTCATCCAGGAAGGCCATCTCGTGGTAGAGCAGCACCGGGCCGTTGCCCACCGCGATCACATCGTTGTGGAAGACCCCGGCGTCGATGGCCCCGGGGTGCTGCTGAGCGAATACCGTCTGCGCCGCGGAGAGGCCATGCTGGCGCGCCACCGCCTGGCTCGCCTCCAGGGTCTGACGCGCCGGAAAGCGCCGGGGCGCCGGGTTCTCCTGATTGCCCCAGCCGAAGGCGGTGCGGCCATAGACGTAGAGATGCACTCCCGCCTCGCCATGCTCGCCGGCCAGGCGGGTATGGTTGGCCGCCCCCTCGTCGGAGAAGGCCGGGGTGGCGGGCAGCACCGGATGGTGGGCGAAGCGCGCCGGGTCGCGGAAGATCGCCGCCAGCACGCGTCCGGTGGTGGCGGGCTCGAGATAGCGGTGGAAGCTCGACTGCAGGTTGGCAGGGGTAAAGTGCACGCGGCCATCGGGAGCATCTCGGCTGGGCGTCACGGTAGCGGCATTGGCGGTCCACATGCTCGCGGCGGAACATACCGCGCGCAGTAGCTGCGGCGCCTCGCCAGCGGCCCGTGCCAGCACCTGCTCATCACTGCCGGTAAAGCCCAGCGTTCGCAACGCGCCCAGGTCCGGGCGCTGCTGGGGCGGCAGCACTCCCTGGAGGTAGCCGGCATTCATCAACGCCTTCATCTTGGCCAGCCCCTGCAGGGCCCCCTCCCTGGGGTTGGCCTCCAGGCCCCCATGGCGCATCGATGCCACATTGCCCAGCGCCAGGCCGGCATAGTTGTGGGTGGGGCCCACCAGGCCATCAAAATTGACCTCACGGTAATCCGTGAGACCCTGCTCTGGCTTCAGGTTCTCGTTCACAGGCTCACTCCCGGGGGCAGCTGGTCGGGCAGGTGCAGGTCTTCGCTCTCCATGGAGGCCACCGGATAGGCACAGTAGTCCGCCGCGTAGTAGGCACTCGGCCGATGGTTGCCGCTATCCCCCACCCCGCCGAAGGGAGCATCGCCGGAGGCGCCGGTGGTCTGGCGGTTCCAGTTGACGATGCCCGCCCGAATGCGCAGCAGGAAGTCGTCCCAGTCGGCGGGCGTGCCACCGATCAGCCCCGCAGACAACCCGTAGCGAGTGGCATTGGCCAGCTCCAGCGCCTCGTCCCAGCTGCGGTAACGATGCACCCGCAGCAACGGGCCGAAGTGCTCCTCGTCGGGCACCTCCAGGCCGGTGACATCGATCAGCGCCGGACTGAGCAGGCTGGTGCCCTCCTCGAGTCGCTCCATGCGCGCCAGCACCGTGCCACCCTGCGCCTCCAGGGCCGCCTGGGCCGCCAGCAGGCCGTCGGCGGCGGCCACGCTGACCAGGCCGCCGTAGAAGGGGGCCGGTTCGCTGAAGGGGGCGGCGACCCGCAACCGTGAGATGGCATCCACCAGGGCCTCGACAAGGCGGTCGCCCACATCCCCCTCGGGTACGATCAGGCGACGCGCGCAGGTGCAACGCTGGCCGCCGGAGAGAAAGGCCGACTGCAGGATGGTCAGGACCGCGGCATCCTGGTCGGGCACGTCCCGGATCACCAGCGGATTGTTGCCGCCCAGCTCCAGCGCCAGGATCTTGTCCAGCTGACCAGCGAACTGACGGTGCAGGATCCCCCCCACCTTGGCGCTGCCGGTGAACAGCAGGCCATCGATGCCGGGGTGTGCGGCCAGTGCCTGACCGGTCTCCGCTCCGCCCTGCACCAGGTTGATCACCCCGGCCGGCAGGCCCGCCTCCTGCCAGCACTGCAGGGTCAGGTCAGCGGTAAGCGGCGACTGCTCGCTGGGCTTGAACACGACACTGTTGCCGGCCAGCAGCGCCGGCACCATATGACCGTTGGGCAGATGCCCCGGGAAGTTATAGGGACCGAACACCGCCATCACCCCATGAGGCCGATGACGCAGCACGGCACGCGCCTCTCCCAGGTCACGCTCGCGCTGACCGGTACGCTCCTGACAGGCTCGCAGCGAGATCGCCACCTTGCCGATCATGGCACCCACCTCCGTGCGCGCCTCCCACAGCGGCTTGCCGGTCTCGTGAGCGATCGCCGCCGCCAGATCCTCGCGGTGGGTCTCCAGCACCTCCCGAAAACGCTCCACCAGCGCCTGGCGCTCGGCGAAGGAGGTCCGGGCCCAGTCCGGAAAGGCCTCGCGTGCCGCATCCACCGCGGCGGCGACGTCCTCGGCGCTGGCACCTCCGCCCTGCCACAGAGCCTCGTTCGTTACCCCATCGAGCTTGGTAAAGGGTGCAGCGGCACCCTCGCGCCAGCGATCACCGATCAGCAACGACTGGGTCGGCTTCATGATGCATCCTCCTCGGTATCCAGGATTCGCAGAGTCGCGCCCGTCTCCACTTCGAGGCGGGCCGCCTCGGCTGCAGTAAGGTGCAGGGTGCCATCCGCATCGGGACCGCGCCCCACCCAGGCGGCACGGAAGTGAGCCATCTCGGTGGTTGCCGCCAGCCAGCGCGGACGCTCGCTTGGCTCGGTCAGGCCAGTATCGGTCTTCGCCACACAGCGTCGTGACAGGCGCACTCCTCGCACATCATCGAGATAGGCCTCGACGGTAGGGCCACCATCGAAGATGTCGATGTAGCCTTCCCAGCGCAGTCCCTCCTTCTTTAGCATGGCCAGGGCCGGCCGGGTCTGCTCGTGAACCTTGCCGATGCAGGCCCGCGCCTCGTCGGAGAGGAAGGGGGTGTAGATCGGATACTTGGGCATCAGCTCCCCGATAAAGCTCTTCTGGCCCAGCCCGGTCAGGCGGTCGGCCTCATCGAAATCCATGGGGAAGAAGTGGCTGCCCAGGCAGTACCAGAAGGGACTCTTGCCCTGCTCGTCGAAGACTCCACGCATCTCCGCGAGCACCTTCTCGGGGAAGCGGTCGCGAAACTCCGCCATGAACAGCCAGCGCACCATGGAGAGCAGGGCGCCGTTACGCTCGTGTCGGTGGTCGCCGCCGCGGTAGGCGGGGCGCAGAAACAGCGAGGCCACCTCCGCGTCACCGGTGTGATCCGAACACAGGAACAGGGTGTCGATGGTGCGATGCAGGTCGAGCTGCACCGATGAGTGGGCCAGTGTTCCCAGACGGTAGTGATAGAAAGGCGTTTCGCGCCCCACCTCACCCTCGATGGCACAGCAGCCGGCGAGTTGACCGCTGACTTCATCCTCGAGCACGAAGAAGTAGTTGCGACGCCCGGGGGGTGTGCGTTCCAGGAAGGTGTCGGTGGTGGCGGCGATCTTTGCGGCCAGGAAGTCGCGATTGTCGGGCAGCGACGTGAAGCCGACGCCGGTCTCCCGGGCCAGCGCCTGAAGCTCCTCCAGATCACCCTCGGCGATGGGTCGAATACGCATTACAGCTCCCCCTCGTCATAGCCCGGGTCATGAACCTCGCCCGACGGATCCTCGCCGCCGGGCAGGCTGAGTGGCGCGGCCAGCACCGCACGCCCCTCCTCCACGCCCAGCACCTCGGCATGCTCCGGCGAGAGCATCAACTGACCGGTGGGGGATAGCGCGTAGCGTGCCACCAGGCAGCGGTAGTCGGCCAGACGCTGGTTGGCGATCATGGCCGGTTCGGCATCGGGCAGGGTGTGGGCGGGACGGATGCGCACGGGATGCCAGGCGGCGCGACGGAAGCTGTGCAGGCGCTCCCGCTCGGCCTTGATCACCGGGCCGGCGTCGAAGATATCGACGTGACGGGAGCGCTGAAACCCTTCGCCGAGCATCTCCGCCAGGGCTACCTCATGGTCGGGGTGTTCACGACCGATGGCGGCCCGTGCCTGGGGCGTAAGCAGCGAGAGGTAGAGCGGAAACTGCGGCATCACCTCGGCGATAAAG
The DNA here is from genome assembly GCF_009901955.1 of Halomonas icarae. Taxonomy (GTDB): domain Bacteria; phylum Pseudomonadota; class Gammaproteobacteria; order Pseudomonadales; family Halomonadaceae; genus Halomonas; species Halomonas icarae. The sequence continues at coordinate 1,601,778 of NZ_WUTS01000001.1, forward strand.
CTCTTCGAGCGCACCCCGGCCAGGGTATTGATCTCTTCATAGTCACGCACGAAGAAGTGGCGCCCCACGCTGTTCCAGAAAGGCGACTCTCCATCCACGTCCAGATAGCCCGGGAAGGCCATGGCCAGCAGCTTGGCAAAGCGCTCGGGATACTGAGCGATCAGCATCAGGCGTGCTCGTCGCAACAGGCTCTCGGCGCTGGTGCCACGGTAGCGCGGCGCCAGCGAGTAGGCACACAGCAGACTCGCCTCAGAGACCTCGTGGGATAGCGCCAGGGTCTGCACCTCACGACGCACATTGAGCTGTTGGGAGGCGTGGATCAGCGTCTCCTGGCGATAGGTGTAGTAGGCATCCTGGGCGCCGGCCTGGGCCCGCACGGTAGCGGTACCCACCACCTCGCCAAGGACCAGGTCCTCGAGCACGAAGGTATAGTGCTCGTCACCGGGGCACTCCACCGACTTGGTGAAGGCCTGACGCGAGCGTGCGATACGCTCCTCGAGACGATCGCGATGGACCGGGAGGTTGGTAAGTCGCGGCACGGCGCCCCCCGCCAGCCGCTCCAGGGCGGGCAGATCGGCCGCGGCAATCGGACGCACGACGAGCATGGTGGCGTCTCCTCTCTCGTTCACGAGGCATCGACCAGGCGCGCCACGGCTCGCTCCAGACGTACCATGCCCTCGGCAATATCGGCTTCGGGAATCACCAGCGAGGGTGCCATGCGCAACACATTGGGCCCGGCGACCAGGGCCATCACACCCTCCTCGATGGCCAGCGGCAGGATATCCTTGGCCCGGTCACGCCACGCCTCGCTCATCTCGGCACCGACCAGCAGTCCCATGCCGCGCACTTCGCGGAACACCCCGTACCTGGCGTTGATCGCCTCCAGATGCTCACGGAACAGGTCGTGACGCTGCCTGACGCCCTCCAGCACCTCGGGGGTGTCGATATATTCGATGGCCGCAAGTGCCACCGCCGAGGCCAGCGGGTTGCCACCATAGGTGGAGCCATGGGTGCCCATGGAAAAGGACGGCGCGACACGGTCGGTGGCCAGCATGGCACCTACCGGGAAGCCGCCACCCAGGGCCTTGGCGCTGGTGAGAATATCCGGGGTCACGCCGAGCTGCTGGTAAGCATAGAGCGAGCCGGTACGGCCCACGCCAGTCTGCACCTCGTCGAAGATCAGCAGGGCATCGTGGGCATCGCACAGGTCGCGCAGCCCCTGCAGGAAGTCACGCTGACCGGGCAGCACCCCACCCTCGCCCTGCATCGGTTCCACCATCACCGCGCAGGTATCGTCGTTGATCAGGTCCCGTACACTGTCGAGATTGTTGTACTCACCATGGACGATGCCACCCGGCACCGGGCCGAACCCCTGGGCATACTTGGGCTGACCGCCCACGCTGACGGTGAAGAAGGTGCGCCCGTGAAAGGATTGGGAGAAGGAGACGATACGGTGCTTGTGTTCACCGGCCTGATCGAAGGCCCAGCGCCGGGCCAGCTTGAGCGCTGCCTCGTTGGCCTCTCCCCCGGAGGAGCACAGGAACACCTTGTCGGCGAAGGTGCGCTCCACCAGGGTACGCGCCAGCTTGAGGGCAGGCTCGTTGGTATAGACGTTGGAGAGATGCCAGAGCCGATCGGCCTGCTCCTTGAGCGCCTCGACCAGCACCGGATGGCAGTGTCCCAGCCCGTTGACCGCAATGCCGCCGGCGAAGTCGATATATTCACGGCCCTGCTGGTCCCACAGTCGGCTGCCTTCGCCGCGCACCGGAATCACCTGCTGGGGGGAGTAGTTCGGCACCATGTAGTGGTCGAAGTCGGCGCGGGTCGGGGTCTGGCTCATGACATCCTCCTGTGAAGTCGGGAAAGCGCATTCTGGATGCGCCAGCCCTCGAGTATAGAGAGACGCGCCCCTCTTCGCTTTCAGCGTTGGGACGCCAACTTTTGAAAAAGCCCCCCACTCCAGCTGGTTGGGCTAGGCTGGAGACGTTCCCCTGCGAGGAGCCGCGCATGTTCAATACCACCACCTGGAACCGACGGCGCTATAGCCTCTATGCGCCCATCTACGACGCCGTGGCCCGGCGCGTCTTCCGCCGTGCACGCCGCATCGCCCTCTCCCAGGTGCACTGGCAGCGCGGCATGCGGGTGCTGGTGGTGGGCGCCGGTACCGGGCTCGATCTCTACTTCCTGCCCCGGGACGTCGAACTGCATGCCAGCGACCTTGCGCCGGCCATGGTGCGACGTCTCGCGCGCCGCGCCGAATCGCTGGGCATGGACGTCCAGACCACGGTGATGGATGCCGAGTGCCTGGAGTACCCGGACGACCACTTCGATGTGGTGGTGATGCACCTGATACTCGCGGTGATGCCCGACCCGCAGCGTGGTCTGGACGAGGCAAGGCGGGTGATGAAACCGGACGGCCAGCTATGCGTGCTGGACAAGTTTCAGGCCGATGATCGCCCCTCCGGCATGGGTCGCCAGGCCCTCAACGCCCTGACCTCGGCCATCGCCACCGACATTACCCGTCAGGCCCGCCCGCTGCTCGAGGCCGGCGGCTTCGTTATCGAGCAGGATACGCCGGTGATGATGGGCTCGCTGGTTCGCGCCCTGCTGGCCAGGCCGGCCTGATCAGCTCAGGCGCTCTTCGCTGGGCGTTTGTCCGAAGTGGTTGCGGTAGGTGGTGGAGAAGTGCGCCGCCGAGGAGAAGCCGGTCAGCAGAGCGATCTCGCCCGCCGGACGGTCGCTCTCGCGCAGCAGGCGCCGGGCCCGCTGCAGCCGAAGCCCCATGTAGTAGCGGCTCGGCACCGCCTGCAGGTGTTTCTTGAACAGGCGCTCCAGCTGGCGACGGGAGACCCCCAGATGCTCGGCCAGCTCATGGGTCGTCAGGGGCTCCTCGATATTGGCTTCCATCAGGCTCACGGCATCGACCAGGCTCTGAGGAGCGCCGGCCAGCGGCGCCGATGACTGGGGCTCGTCGGCCATGCGGACTCGCTCCAGCACGAAGTGCGCCGAGACCCGCTCGGCAAGCTCGCTGCCATGATGCGTCGCTATCAGGGTCATCATCATGTCCATGGCCGCGGTACCGCCGCCGCAGGTCAACCGGTCGCGGTCGATCTCGAACAGCTGACGCGAGAGGCGGACCCTCGGATGAGCGCCCGCCACCGCCTCGAACCGAGGCCAGGGCACCGTGGCCCGATAACCGTCGAGCAGGCCGGCACTGGCCAGCAGCTCGGCACCACCACCGATGCCCGCCAGGCTGCGTCCCTGGGCGGCCAGCCGCCGTAGCCAGACAAGCAGCGTCGGCTCCGGTGCCTCGCCCCAGGGAGCGCAGACCAACAGCAGGTCTAGGGCGTCATCCTTGGCGATGGCGCGATCGGGAGTCAGCACCTGACGCGAACCGCTGGGAACCGGACGATCATCCAGCCCCAGGGTGACGAGAGAATAGAGAGGAGTGTCGGCCAGCCGATTGGCCACCGCCAACGGCTCGGTGGCACATGCCTCGGACAGCAGGGAGAATCCCGGCATTACCACCACCCCTACCCGACGCAGGGGTGAGGCGGTGGAGGTGGCTGGCATATCGGGCATGCGGGACTCTCGAAACAACAGGATCGCCCATTGTAGCCAAAGCCCCGACTCGCGGCAGCCCTACCGGTCGCGCACGGCTAGCCGCTCATGCCCACCACCAGTAGATAACCCAGCACGGCAACCGCCAGCACGATGACCAGCGGCAGCAGCCAAGGCAGGCCCCGGGAGGGCTCGCGCGCCTCGGGCTGCGTCTCATCGGGCTCGGGGTGGGCGAAGTCTTCGGGCTCGTTCACTTCCTTGAGGTGCTGCAGTTCCTCTTCGGGGGTCTGGCTCTGACGGGTATCCATGCGCCCTCCGGGTCTGCGAGTATCAGGCAGGCCGCCGGGAGGCGCCCTGCCCTTACAGGGTTACGACATCGAATTCCGCCACGGGATCCACGTCGGCATCATAGTCGACATCATCCCGCTCGAAGCCGAACAGCTTCAGGAACTCGTGCTTGTACCCAGCATAGTCGGTAATCTCGAAGAGGTTCTCGGTGGTCACGCGCGGCCAGAGCTCCTTGCACGCCTGCTGAACATCATCGCGCAGCTCCCAGTCATCCAGGCGCAGACGGCCGGCCTCATCGGTCTCGGCGCTGTCGCCCTGCCCCTCGCCCAGGTAGAGACGCTCGCCGAACAGCCGGTTGAGCTGATCGATGGTGCCCTCGTGCAGCCCCTTCTCCTTCATTACCTTGTAGACCATGGCGATATAGAGCGGCATGACTGGAATGGCCGCACTGGCCTGGGTCACCACCGACTTGAGCACCGCCACATTGGCGCCACCGCCGGTGGCCATAAGACGCTGATTGATCTCGCCGGCGGCGCGATCCAGATCCTCCTTGGCCTTGCCCAGGGCACCATGCCAGTAGATCGGCCAGGTGATCTCGGTACCGATATAGCTGAAGGCCACGCTGCGGGCACCGGGGGCCAGCACGCCGGCACGATCCAGGGCATCGATCCACAGTTCCCAGTCTTCACCGCCCATCACCGCTCGAGTATCCTCGATCTCCTGCTCGGTGGCGGGCTCGACCTCGGCCTCGATGATGGTGTCCTTGTTGGTATCGATGGCGGTGGCGCGATAGGTCTCGCCGATCGGCTTGAGGCTGGAACGCTTGAGCTCGCCCGAGTCGGGCAGCTTGCGTACCGGTGAAGCCAGCGAGTAGACCACCAGGTCGACCTGCCCCAGGTCCTGCTGGATCAGCTCGATCGCCTTCTCGCGGGCCTCATGGGAGAACGCATCGCCGTTGATCGACTTGCTGTAGAGTCCTTCGGCCTTGGCGAACTTGTCGAAGGCGGCGCTGTTGTACCAGCCGGCGGTGCCCGGCTTCTTCTCGCTGCCGGGCTTCTCGAAGAACACTCCCAGGGTATCGGCGCCGTAGCCGAAGGCGGCGGTGACGCGGGCCGCCAGGCCGTAGCCGCTGGAGGCGCCGATCACCAGCACCTTCTTGGGGCGCGGCTCTCCGTCACCGAGGGCCTTGTCCAGGCCGCGAGCCCGGGTCGCCTCGATCTGCTCGAGCACGTTCTTCTCGCAACCGACGGGGTGGGTAGTGGTGCAGATGAAACCGCGTACCTTGGGCTTGATGATCACGTCAGACCTCGCTGTTTGTGTGGTGGGCGGCCTCGGCCACCCTGTCATGGAGTGGTAATCGCTCTATTCTAGCCGTTCACATCCACCGCTGTCCGCCCTTGAGCCCGACCGGTAGCTGGGGCAGGATGCCGTCCTGAAGCTGGTTACCCTTGCCTAACCCCCGGGAGCAAACGATGGATGCCCAGACCCTGGTCGATGAACGCGGTGAACTGTGGCTGGCGCTGGCACCGCTATGGCTGGAGCGTGAACCCGGCGAGCGCGACTATGCGCAGATGCTCGAGGTGATCGAACGCCACGGGCTTACGGTCAACGAACTGGAGTGGGTGTTTCGCATCGAGCTGGCGCCGGTCCTGGCGCGCCACCAGATGTCGGTGGTCGGCGAGTGGCGGCGCTTCGACGAATATGCGCTGATGAAGCAGCTGGTGGCCCACAATCTGCGGCTCAAGGGGTGGCGACGCAAGAGCTGGGCGCTCTTCTCGGGGCTGACGACCATGATGACGCGGCATCGCTGGAACGAACTGATCGGCCGCCTGATGGTAGAGCGCGGCGAGACACCTCCATGATGAACAGGCTCTCGCAACGTCAGGCTGGAACGAGAGGATCTCGAGCCCCCCTCAGGTCTCATCCAGGGCCAGCTCGATGGCGATGCGTAGCTCATCCTCCCCGTCACGGGGCGAGAAGCGACGGATCACCCGGCCATCACGCCCCACCAGGAACTTGGTGAAGTTCCACTTGATCATGCCGGTGCCCAGCAGTCCGGGTGCCTGGCGCTTGAGCTCGACAAACAGCGGGTCGGCATCACCGCCGTTGACCTTCACCTTCTCCATCAGCGGAAAGCTGACCTGGTAGTCGCGCGCACTCAAGGTGCAGAACTCCTGCGCGGACTCCGGCGATTGGCGGCCAAACTGATTGCAGGGGAAGCCGATCACCATGAAACCACGTTGGCGATAACGTCGATAGAGTCGCTCCAGCTCACGCAGCTGGGGCGTGAAGCCGCAACGACTGGCGACATTGACGATAAGCAGCACCTGGCCACGCAGCGCGCCGAAGTTGAAGGGCTCGCCCTGGGCGGTGCGACACTGTTGATCGTGGATGGTCATGCGCGGGCCCCGATAGTCGATATCCTTCACGATGCCACGCCGCCCACGGCGGCGCTACCCCGGGCGACCCTGACTGGCCAATCGCCGCTTCACCTCGGCGACCCGACGCCCCAGGATCTGGCGGCGGCTGCGGCGCTCGCCGGGCCCCAGACGTGCATAGCGCAGGCGCTCGAACTGGTGGGCACAGTCACGCAGGGCGGGGCCAGCCGCTTCGGCGGAACCGGCCAGGCGGCGCAGATGAGCGGCCGGCGACTCTCCACCGTGGGGCGGCATGCCACGCCGCGTGAGCCAGGCCTGCAGCCGACGGATCCTGAGCGCCTCGTCGCGCCCCTCGCGATGCCCTCGCCAGGCGGCCCGTAACCCGACCAGCAATCCGCATAGCCCCACGCCCACCAGCACCAAGCCCATCAGCCACGTCAGGGGGGCGCGGCTGGAGAGCTGCTCCTGCAGGGCGTTCCAGAAGGCCTGGAGCCGTTCGACCACCCGGGCCACCAGTGCGCTGCGCGCTTCGTCGCGGTAGCCGATCACGCCACGCTGCCAGCGGTATTCCAGACGCTCCCAGTCCAGCCGCAGACGATTCACCCAACCCACGCCCCGCAGATGGAGCGGCGAGAAGGGGGCGTCGGCCAGATAGGCATCGCCAGCCCCCTCCACCGCCGCCGCGCCCTGCTCGATACGCTCAGGTGCGATGGCGGCAGTGGGATCCAGGCGCCGCCAGCTATCGTCCAGCCACACCTCGACCCACGCATGAGCGTCGTAGTCGCGCACCGTGAAGTGACCGTCCGGGTGGCGCTCACCGCCCAGGAAGCCCGCCACGATGCGTGCCGGCAACCCGACGGAGCGGGCCATTACCGCCATGGCCGAGGCGTAGTGGGTGCAGTAGCCGGCACGACTCTCGAACAGGAACTCGTCGACCCGATCGCGTGAGGTCAGCCGCGGTGGGGACAGGGTGTAGCGGAACGGCGCCTCGCCGAAACGCGACATCAGGGCCGCCAGGAAGGCCCGAGGCTCGCCCTCAGCCTGCTGCCACAGGCGCTGGGCCAGCTCACGGCTGCGTGGATTGCCCTCGGCGGGCAGTCGGGTGTGCCGATGCATACCCTGGGGCTCGAGCCAGCTCGGGGCCATGCCGCTGCTCGAAAGGTGCAGCAGATCACGCGAGGCGAGCGGCGTGAGCCCCTCCACGGTACCGTCGGCCAGCCAGCGCAGTCGCTCGCCGCTGATTTGAGGAGTGCCCAGCGAGGGACGCCAGGGGCGTCTATCAGGCTCGAGCAGCAGCTCGGCCTCGAAGCGCGGCGCAGTCACCGACGACCAGGGGGAGCGCCTCCCTTCTGCCACCCAGGGCGACTCTCCCTGTTCCAACGCCGTAGCAAAGCGCGACGGCGAGGCCCGTCGCCATCGCTCACCATCGAACTCCGAGAGGGTGTAGACCCGCCAGTAGCGCTCACCCGGAGCGGGTTCGTCCCCCTCGAAGCGCGCCCTGAAGGCACGGCGGTCGCTGCGCGACAGGTCGGCGATATCGCCAGGAGCGATCTCATCGGTCAGCCCCGTGGCGGCACGGTCGGCCTGGGGAAGGTTCCACAGCGGGCCGAAGCGCGGAAAGCCCAGGAACAGCAGCACCATCAGCGGCGCCGCCAGCCCCAGCAGCCAGGCGCTCTCGTGCCACGCCTGCCGCGCATTGGCAGCGCCAGCCAGCCACACCAACGAGTAGATCAGCCAGGCCACCGCCAGCAGTGCCACGGCGGCCATGGCGATGCCCTGGCTGTGCAGGAAGGCCACCGTGGTGGCGACCATGCCGATCAGCACGACCACTCGAGCGTCACGGCGGCTGTGGGTCTCGAGCAGCTTGAGCAGATAGACCCCGAGCAGCAGGCCGATCATCGCCTCCATGCGCCCGAGGGTGCCGTAGTGCAGCCACAGGCCACCGGCCAGGGCCGCGACGCCGACCAGGCGCAGCACGACCCCGGCACGAGGCAGGCGACGACGCAGCTGAAGATAGCGGTAACCGGCTACCAGGGCGGCGAGGCCGCCCAGCCAGGCGGGCATGTAGGTCAGATGCAGGGCCAGCACCAGACACTGACCGACAAACAGCCGGCGCAGCATGAACGCACTCAGGGTATGACCATCAGCCAGCACCACCGCCCCCGCCGCGCGTCGACTCATGGTGTGCCTCCCGGGTTGCTGCCGGAACGAAAGCGCGCCAGCGCCGTCAGCGCCTGGCGGCGCTGGGAGGCCCCCTCGCCCTGAGCGAGGGTCACCCCCGGCAGGCGCAGTCCGAAGCGATCACCGGCCTGGTGATGGGTCAGCACCCGTGCACAGAGGGTCGACAGGCGCGTCTCGAGATCACCACGACAGCCATCGTAATCCAGCCAGAGCTGCTGGCGTGGCGGTGTGCTGAAGACCTTGGCCGTCAGCACACCGGTGCGGCTCCACTGCTTCCAGGCCAGTCGCGCCGGGCTGTCACCCGGCACGGCGCGGCGCAGACCGGCGAAATCGCCCGACTCGAGACCCGGCCCGGCATGGCGGTGCTCATTAATCTCCTCGCCCCGGGGGCGCGGGTAGACCAGCAGCGCCTCGTCACTCGCCAGCCAGGCGACGGCGCGGACCAGGCCCAGCGGCCAGGCGCTCTCCAGGCGCAGCAGCGGCAGGCGTTGTTCCCCTCGGGGGCAGGCCGGCAGACGCAGGGTGGCCTCGCCACGCCCCGTGGCAAGATCCAGGATGGTACTCCCTGCCCTGGCACTCTCTTCTGTGACCCTCCCCCCTGCGGCATGCACCTCGATGGCATGGCGCGGGCGCCCTCCTTCCAGGACCACACCGAGGCGCACCTCGTCGCCGGCGAAGGTCTCGGCGGGCAGGCGCAGAGTGGCACGCACGCCGAGCAGATTGCGCCAGGTCCGCAGCAGCGCCACGCTCGCCACGGCAAACAGCCAGAAGGAGAGAGCGTAGGCGAGGCTGTTCTGGTAATTGATACCAAGCAACAGCAACAGCAGGACCAGCACCGCCCAGCCCACCCCGAAGCGAGTGGGGAGCAGAAAGAGGCGACGCTGGGGCAGCGCCATGCCCGGCGCGATCGCCATGCGTCGCCACCAGCGCCGCCCCGCCGACCGGGTGAGCACGACTACCCCATCACCGCCACGCGGCCCAGTAGATGGTTGGCCAGGGCCTCGCCCTCCTCCCGCCGACCGCTGCTCAGGCGATGTCCCACCACCGGTCCCCATACCGCCTGCACATCCTCGGGCAGCACGTGATCGCGCCCCTCGAGCAACGCCCAGCCGCGCGCCGCCTGAAGCAGCGCCAGGGCGCCGCGAGTCGAGAGCCCCCAGGCCAGCTCGGGATGGTCGCGGCTGGCGGCAACCAGCGCCTGCACATAGTCGAGCAGCGGCTCGGCCACATGGATATCGGCCAGCTTCGCCTGCCAGGCGCGGAGCCGCTCGGCGTCCAGCAGTGCCGGCAGCCTGGCCAGATGCTCGCGACCCGCACGACCGCTCAGGATCTCGCGCTCTGCCCGGGCATCGGGGTACCCCAACGAGAGACGCATCAGGAAGCGGTCGAGCTGAGACTCGGGCAGCGCGAAGGTACCCGCCTGCTCCTGGGGGTTCTGGGTGGCAATGACGAAGAAGGGGTCCGGCAGCGAGCGGGTCTCCCCCTCCACGGTCACCCTGCCCTCCTCCATGGCCTCGAGCAGAGCACTCTGGGTCTTGGGGGTGGCGCGGTTGATCTCATCGGCCAGCACCACGCCGTGGAAGATTGGCCCGGGATGGAAGGTGAAACGCGCCTCACGCGGATCGAACACCGAGACACCGAGCACATCGGCAGGCAGCAGGTCACTGGTGAACTGCAGGCGCTGCATGCCCAGTCCAGTCACCCTGGCCAGGGCCTGGGCCAGGGTAGTCTTGCCCAGGCCCGGCAGGTCCTCGATCAGCAGATGTCCACGACACAGCAGGCAACAGAGCGCCAGTCGCACCTCGCGAGACTTGCCCAGCACCACCCTTTCGAGGGCTGCCGTCACGGCGTCCAGGTCGGTGAGGTTCACGGGCCGGTTCATGCAGCGCCCTCCAGCAGCCCCGCGTCACGCAGAGCCTCAACGGCCTGTCGGGTATCCGGGGTAATGCCGTCCAGGGCCAGGGCCTCGGCGGGCGGCAGCCAGAACGCCTCGGCCACCTCCTCGGCCTGGAGGGCCAGGGGCCCATCATGTTCGACCAGGTAGAGACTCCCGAAGATATGGTTGCCATCCCGGGCATGCACGAAGTCTCCCGCCGGCATCAGCGTCGCACCGTGGATGCCCAGCTCCTCCTCGAGCTCGCGACGGGCCGCCAGATGAACCGCCTCCCCGGCCCCCACCACGCCACCGGCGGCCAGGTCGAGCCCGCCGGGGAAGACCTCCTTGGTCAGGGTGCGGCGCTGGACGCAGAGCTCGCCACGAGCATTGCACACCACCACATAGGTGGCACGGTGCCAGAAGCGGAAACGACGCATCTCGGCGCGCCAGGCACTGCCGCATGGGCGATTGCGGGAATCCACCAGCTGGATGCGCTCGCGGGCGATATGCGGCGCCGGCAGACGCGAATCATCGATCATGGCTGTGCTCCCGAAAAAATGCCTTCAGCCTAACCAGTCCCGGGCGTGACGTCACGTTGACCGCGCGCCCAGCGAGTTCCATGCTCAAGCTAGGCCGCCGACGCGGAGAGCCGCCATGCCCGATCACGCCCCCCGTATTCACCTGACTACCCACGAGGTAGCCAACCAACCGCCCCCGGGTGGCGACCGCGACCTGCTGATCGATGATCTTCCTCTGCGTGAGGCCCTGGCCCGGGAAGCGCCGCCCTGGGTAACCGAGCATCTGGCCCCCCTGGGGCGCGAGATCGGCAGCGAGCGCGTTCGTGACCTGGGTGAGCAGGCCAACCGTCACCCCCCCGAGCTGAGGCTCTTCGACCGCCATGGGCGGCGGCTCGATGAGGTGGTCTACCACCCGGCCTATCACCAGCTGATGGACCTGGCCATCGAGGGCGGCTGGCACGCCGTGGCCTGGCAGCAGGAGGGCCGTGGCGGCCACCAGGCCCATGTCGCCGCCCTCTATCTGATGACCCAGGCCGAGCCGGGGTTCTGCTGCCCGGTAACCATGACCCATGCCGCCATGCCGGTGCTGCGCCACTCGCCCGGCGTGGCGGCCCGCTGGGTACCGGGGCTGCTGGCCAACCACTATGATTCTCGTGCCCTGCCGGCAAGCCAGAAACAGGGGCTGACCTTCGGCATGGCCATGACCGAGAAGCAGGGCGGCAGCGATGTCAGAAGCAATTCAACCCAGGCCCAGCCCAGCGCCACCCCTCAGGGAGAGCCCGCCGAGGGCGGCTGGCGACTGACCGGCCACAAGTGGTTCTGCAGCGCCCCCATGTCCGACTCCTTCCTGACGCTGGCCCAGACCGGAGCTGGGCTGGGCTGCTTTCTCGTACCGCGCTTCACCCCCGATGGTGAACGCAATACCATCGAGATTCAGCGACTCAAGGACAAGTGCGGCAATCGTGCCAATGCCTCGGCGGAGATCGAGTACCACGGTGCCTGGGCCGAGCCCATCGGGGCACTCGATCGCGGCATCGCCACCCTCCTCGAGATGGTGCAGCAGACCCGTCTGGATGCCGCTACCGCCCCGGTGGGCATGATGCGCCAGGCCCTGGTCGAGGCCTGGCTCCACGCCCAGGGCCGCCAGGTCTTCGGCCGGGTGCTGGCCGAGCAGCCGCTGATGCGGACGGTGATCGCCGACATGGCGCTGGAGGTGGAGGCCGGTGTCGCCCTTTCGCTGCGCACCGCCCGCGCCTTCGACGGCGCGGCCCGGGGCGATCCCAGCGAACGCACCCTGGCCCGGCTGATGCCGGCACTGGCCAAGTACTGGCACAACAAGCGGGGGCCCGGGTTCATCGCCGAGGCCATGGAGTGCCTGGGTGGCATCGGCTATGTGGAGGAGGCACCGCTGGCGCGCCTCTACCGCGAGGCACCGGTCAACTCGATCTGGGAGGGCTCGGGCAATGTCATCTGCCTGGACGTGCTCCGGGCGCTTGCACGCCACCCCGAGGTGGTGGAGGCACTATGGCAGGAGCTGGCCCCGGCGCGGGGGCAACAGAGCGAGCTGGACGCCGCCCTGGTTGATCTGGAGCGACTGCTCGACGCCCCTCCGCCGGAGCGGGAACCAAGGGCGCGCTGGCTCGTCCAGCGCCTGGCTCAGTGCCTGCAGGGGGCATTGCTGCTGCGCCATGCCCCGAATGCGGTCGGCGAGACCTTCTGCCGAACGCGGCTGGGCAGCGAGGCGAGCCCCGCCTATGGCGTGTTGCCCATGGGAGCTCCAATCGCGGAGATACTCGCACGCCTGCCCGGCTAGGCGTTCAGCCAGGCTAGGAGTTCAGCCCGGCAGCGCTCCGGCGACGACCCGCGCCGCCAGGGCCAGGAGCATGACGCCGGTGGCGCGATTGATCCAGTGGGCATGTCGCTGCAACCAGGGCAATACCCGGGAGTGGGAGAGCCCCAGGGCCACCAGTACGTACCAGCCGCCATCGATCAGCATGGCGGTGAACACGATCACCCCTTGAGCCATCAGGCTCATGCCCGGGCTGATGAACTGGCTGAGCAGGGCGATGAAGAACAGGATCAGCTTGGGGTTGCCCAGCGCCACCAGTACACCATCGCGAGCCGCCTGGCGGCGTGTGGTCGCCACCACCCCCGCCTCCAGTGGGCCGTGGCGCCCGGCTCGCAGCGCTCGTATGCCCAGCCAGGCCAGATACGCCGCACCGCCCCAGCCAATGATCTGGAACAGCATCGGCTGACGCACGATCAGCGCGCCCAGCCCCCACACGGTGAGCAGTGCATAGAAGCCGACGCCCAGGGCATGCGAGAGCCCTGCCACCACGCCAGGGGCACGACCGCCACCCAGGGTATGGCGCAGGACCATGGCCAGGCTGGGGCCCGGCGACATGGCCCCCATGGCACATACCGCCGCCAGAGAGAGCCATAGAGAGAAAGGCATCGCGGCGGCCTCAGCGGTGGTACTGCTTCTCGCGTTCGGGCTGCCACAGAACGGCATCTATCCGCAGATGCACCTGACCACCGTCGGGCAGCGGCCAGTCGATGGTGTCACCGACCCGCTGGCCGATCAGACCGGCACCTACCGGCGCCATCACCGAGATGGCATCCTCCACCTCACCCATCGAATGGGGGTAGACCAGGGTGCGCGTCATCTGACGGTCGCGTTTCAGATCGGTGAACTGGACGCGGCTATTCATGCTGACCACATCCTCGGGAATTTCCTCGGGATCTACCACCTCGCCACGCTCGAGCTCTTCCTCGAGAGCATCGGCCACAAAGCGGTCCTTGTCACTGGCCTCATCAATGAGACGCTGCAGACGATCGGCATCGAGCCGATTGATGGTAATAGGGGGACGAGACAGCATGACACCTCCTGCACGCTGATAAACGATCATTGGCGCTTACCAAGAAAACCAACAAAGACAGTCCCTCACCCGCGAGTGGGCGAAGGACTGCAAAGTTCCACCATACGACATCCCGCGACGCCGCAACAGTCCTTGCATCATTCAGTCCATTCGCGCGCAGTTCACCCCGCATGGCGGGCTGCAGCCTGCTATGCGACCGACTAGACTGGAAGCCCACTTGAAAACGGAAGATGTCATGTCAATTCGACCGTTCGCCTGGCTGATGATCGGACTGGGCATACTGCTTCCCATCATGGGCTGGCAAGTCGCCAGCCCTGCCGGTTTCGTCGGCCCGGCACTGATCCTGCTGGGAACCCTGTTACTGGTGACCCGCCGTGGACGCTGAGCGCGGCCCCACCAGTCTGAGCGGCCTGCTGGCACGGGTCAGACAGGCCGGCCAGCATGAAGGCAGCATCAGCCTTGGTGCCATTCTGGAGACGGTCGGGCGTCGCAGTTTCGCTCCCTTCCTGCTGCTCGCCGGCCTGATAACGCTGGCTCCCCTGGTCGGCGATATCCCGGGCATGCCGACACTGATGGCGAGTCTGGTGTTGCTGGCGGGCGGTCAACTCCTGCTGGGGCGGCGACGCATCTGGCTACCGCGATGGCTGCTGGAGCGCCGCATCTCGCGCGAGCGCTTTCACCGCCTGCTGGGCTGGCTGGAACACCCCGCCGGCTGGGCGGACCGGTTGCTGCATCAGCGCCTGACCGCGTTGACCCGCCCCCCGGCCCATGTTGTCGTGGCCGTGGTCTGCCTGGTGATCGCACTGGCCATGCCGCCCATGGAGTTCATCCCCTTCAGTGCCAACGGCGCCGGTCTCGCGCTGACCCTGTTCGGTCTGGCCCTGCTCGCCGACGATGGCCTGTTCGCCCTGGCGGGCTATCTGCTCACCGGTGGCACCCTGGCCGTGGTCGTCTTCAGCCTGACCTGAGTCACACCTGCGATACGGAGTCCCCATGACACCTCCCAGCTCTCATCCCAAGAAGCATCTCAAGCGGGGGCTCTCCGTGGCGGCGCGCATCGGCTATATCGCCAAGGGAGTCGTCTATCTGCTGATCGGGGGCCTGGCCGTGCTGGCCGCAACCGGCCTGGGAGGTGAGCATGCGGGCACCAAGGAGTCCATCAACCAGCTGATCCAACGCCCATTCGGGGACACCATGGTGGGACTGCTCGGCGCCGGGCTGTTCGCCTATGCTCTCTGGCGACTGCTGCAGGCCCTGCTGGACAGCGAGGACGCTGGCCGCGGAGCCAAGGGCGTCGTCACGCGTCTGGGCTTCACGGTCAGCAGCCTGACCCACGCCAGCCTCGGGGTCTACTGCATCGACCTGCTGCGCAATGCGGCGATGTCATCGGGCGACACTGCCGCCCAGGACCGTACGGCCCTGCTGATGAGTCACCAGGGAGGTGTCATTCTGGTCTTCTGTGTCGGCCTGGTATTCCTGGGAGTCGGCCTGCGCCAGCTATGGCGAGCCATCACCCGAAGCTACCTCGACAACTGGCATCATCGCCAGATGTCGACCGGCCAGCGCCGCTTCTTCGAGGGCATTACCCGCTGGGGCCTCCTGGCACGGGGCGTGGTCTTCATGATCATCGGCCTGTTCCTGTGCCTGGCGGCCTGGCAAACAGACCCCAGCCAGGCCCAGGGCCTCGGTGGCGCGCTGACGGTGCTGGCCGCCCGTCCCTTCGGTCCCTGGCTGCTCGGTGCAGTGGCTCTCGGTCTGTTCAGCTACGGCCTCTACTGCCTGATCAACGCCGCCTTTCGGGACACCAGCGTCGACTGATTCATGCACGCCTCCCCCCCGGGAGTGGGTGTGAACGCTACTCAGCACCCGATGGCCGAGTCGGCGCAGCCCCAATGGCCGTGACGGCGCAGAGAAGGGCTAGAAACGCGAACAGCCGCTCGTAGGCGGCTGTTCTGGAACTGGTACCGGCGGTCGGACTCGAACCGACAAGAGGTTGCCCCCGGCGGATTTTGAATCCGCTGCGTCTACCAATTCCGCCACGCCGGCAACGCGCGAAGCATTATACGTACACCCGGCCGCAGGTCAATCGCGGACCTGACTTCAGGCGACCAAGCCGGTATCCTAGGCGACTTGCCAGAAACCACCGGATCCCGAACCGCATGCAGCGAGCCGACTTCCATTTCGAGCTTCCCGACGAACTTATCGCCCGCTACCCCTCCGAGCAGCGTACCGACTGCCGGCTGCTGTGCGTGGATGGCCCGAGCGGGGAGCTATCCCACCGCCGCTTCCCGGATCTGCTCGAGATTCTCGAACCGGGCGATCTGCTGGTGTTCAACGACACCCGGGTGATCCCGGCGCGGCTCCATGGTCACAAGGCCAGCGGAGGCAGGGTGGAGATGCTGCTCGAGCGCCCCCTGGATGCTCACCGCGGCCTGGCCCACTTGCGCTCCAGCAAGTCGCCCAGGCCCGGCACCGTGCTGGTCTTCGAGGGCGACGTCCGGGCCGTGGTGGAGGGCCGCCGCGACGCCCTGTTCGAGCTGCGCTTCCTCGGCGAGACGCCGCTGATCGAGCTTCTCGAGCGCCATGGCCACATGCCGCTGCCGCCCTATATCGACCGCGACGACGAGCGCAACGACCGCGAGCGCTACCAGACCGTCTATGCACGACGCGATGGCGCAGTCGCCGCCCCCACCGCGGGGCTGCACTTCGACGAGCCCCTGCTCGAGCGGCTGGCCGAAAAGGGTATCGAGCGCGCCTTCGTCACCCTTCACGTGGGGGCCGGCACCTTCCAGCCGGTACGGGTCGATGATATCCGCGAACACCAGATGCACAGCGAGTGGCTGGAGGTGAGCGAGGAGACCTGCGCCAAGGTAGAGGCCGCCCGCGCGTCCGGCCGCCGCGTCATCGCCGTGGGCACCACCAGCGTACGCTGCCTGGAGAGTGCCTGCGCCAAGAGCACGGATGGCGAGATCGCCCCCTATCGCGGCGAGACCGATATCTTCATCTATCCGGGCTACGAATGGCGCTGCGTCGATGCCCTGATCACCAACTTCCACCTGCCGGAGTCCACCCTGCTGATGCTGGTGGCCTCCTTCGCCGGGTACGACACCACCCTCGCGGCTTATCGCGAGGCGGTCGCCAAGTGCTACGCCTTCTTTAGTTATGGCGATGCCATGTTTTTGACCCGCCAGGGCTCCTGACTCGCCCAACCTCCTGCTCCGTCAACGCACCCGATGCGCCCAATTTCGAGACTCACATGCGTAACGAATGCTTCATGACCTTCGAGCACCTGGCCAGCGATGGCCGGGCGCGCCGCGGCCGCCTCACCTTTCCCCGAGGCAGCGTCGAGACCCCTGCTTTCATGCCGGTGGGCACCTATGGCACCGTCAAGGGGATGACGCCCCAGTCGGTCGAGGAGATCGGCGCCGAGATCATCCTCGGCAATACCTTCCACCTCTGGCTGCGCCCCGGCATGGAGGTGATCGAGGGCCACGGCGACCTGCACGACTTTGCCCAGTGGCACAAGCCGATCCTTACCGACTCCGGCGGCTTTCAGGTCTTCTCCCTGGGCGCCATGCGCAAGATCACCGAGCAGGGCGTCCACTTCCGCTCGCCGGTGGATGGCGCCAAGGTCTTCATGGGCCCCGAGGAGTCCATGGCAGTGCAGCGCTCGCTGGGCTCCGACGTGGTGATGATCTTCGATGAGTGCACCCCCTACCCGGCTACCGAGAAGGAAGCACGGCTCTCCATGGAGCGCTCGCTGCGCTGGGCAGAACGCTCACGCGATGCCCATGGCAGCTCCCCTTCTGCGCTGTTCGGCATCGTCCAGGGCGGCATGTATCCCGAACTCCGCGAACGCTCCCTCGAGGGGCTGATCAAGATCGGCTTCGATGGCCTGGCCATCGGTGGGCTCTCGGTGGGCGAACCCAAGGAGGAGATGATCCGGGTACTCGACTACCTGCCCGGCTGGATGCCCGAGGACAAGCCCCGCTACCTGATGGGGGTGGGCAAGCCCGAGGACCTGGTGGAAGGCGTGCGCCGGGGCGTCGACATGTTCGACTGCGTGATGCCGACCCGCAACGCCCGCAACGGCCATCTATTTACCGCCACGGGCACCGTGAAGATCCGCAACGCCCGCCACCGCCACGACACCGGCCCGCTGGATGAAGAGTGCGACTGTTATACCTGTCAGCACTTCTCCCGTGCCTATCTGCACCATCTGGATCGCTGCGGTGAAATGCTCGGTTCGATGCTCAATACCATCCATAACCTGCGCCACTACCAGCGACTGATGGCCGGTTTGCGCGGTGCCATTGAAGCGGGTACATTGGCGAACTTCGTGGAAGGCTTCTATGCCCGGCGCGGCCTGCCGGTGCCTCCCGCCCCGAATTGACGGCAACCGGTACCGGTTCTTCAGGGCCCGGTACCGGTTTCGACTGCCTCGCGAGAGAGACAGCCCCCTTACCTACCTCAATCAGGAGACCCTCATCAATGCTGGATTTCTTCATCGCCCCGGCCTATGCCCAGGATGCCCCCGCCGGTGGCGGCATCGCCCAGATCGTCATGCTGGTCGGCTTCGTTGCCATCTTCTACTTCCTGCTGTGGCGCCCCCAGGCCAAGCGTGCCAAGCAGCACAAGCAGCTTATCGCCGGCCTCGCCAAGGGTGACGAGATCGTCATCGGCGGCGGCATGCTCGGCCGCATCACCAAGGTCAGCGACGACAGCGAATTCCTGACCATGGAGATTGCCGAGGGCACCCAGGTCAACGTGCAGAAGAACGCCGTGGCCGCCGTGCTGCCCAAGGGCACCATCAAGTCCATCTGACCCGTTTCCTGCCCGGTGCCGGCATCTCGCACGCCGGCGCCGACCTTCGACCGCCGCCGGCCATGCCGGTGGCGACCGTAGTGTGATCGCGTCAGCTCCCCCTTCGTCAGCAACCTAGGACAGGGCCCGCATGCTCAACCGTTATCCCCTGTGGAAGTATCTGCTGATACTCATCGTCCTGCTCGTCGGCCTGGTCTACTCGTTACCCAATCTGTTCCCTGAAGATCCGGCGATTCAGATCAGCAGCGAGCGCGGTGATGCCACCGTCGATGAGCGCCAGCTCGAGCGCATCCAGTCATCCCTGGCCGATGCCGGCATCGAGATCAAGAACGTCGAACGCAGTCCGACCAGCACCCTGCTGCGTCTGGGCAACCCCGATGCCCAGCTCGCCGCCCGCGATCGCGTCGCCGCGATGCTCGGCGAAGAGTATGTGGTCGCCCTCAACCTGGCCGAATCGACCCCGGCGTGGCTGCAGTCGCTCTCCGCCTCCCCCATGACCCTGGGGCTCGACCTGCGTGGTGGCGTGCATTTCCTGCTGGAAGTGGACATGGCGGCCGCCGTGAATCAGCGCCTGGAAGTCAATGCCAGCGCCATACGCGAACAACTACGCGATGAGCGCATTCGTTACCGTGATACCCGGATCGATGGGCGAACCCTGACGTTCGCCTTCATCGATGCCGAGGACCGCAACACCGCACGCAGCCTGATCAGCCGCGAGTTCCCCGATTTCCAGTACGAGAACCTCGGGGATGGGCGCGGTGCCGCCCTGGCCATGACCCTGACAGACCAGGCGGTCAACGCGATTCAGGACTACGCCATCAACCAGAACCTGACCACCCTGCGTAACCGGGTAAACGAACTGGGCGTGGCAGAGCCGCTGGTACAGCGCCAGGGGCCGGATCGCATCGTGGTCGAGCTGCCCGGGGTCCAGGATACGGCGGAGGCCAAGCGCATCGTCGGTGCCACCGCCAACCTGGAGTTCCGCCTCGAGGCACGTCCCGATACGCCCGACAGCGAGATAGAGACCCTGGCGTTCCGGAATACGCCTTCGCGCAGTGCCGATCTGATGCGCGACGTGATCATCACCGGTGACCAGGTCTCCAACGCCAACCGCAGCTTCGATGAGAACGGCCGCCCCCAGGTCAACATCAACCTGGACGGCACCGGCGGCACCCTGATGAACCGCGCCACCCGCACCAACATCGGCCGCAACATGGCGGTGGTCTATATCGAACACAAGACCCGCGACAGCGTGAAGGTGGTCGATGGCGAGAAGACGGTGGTACGCGACCCCTATACCGAACGCGGCATCATCAGTCTGGCCACCATCCAGAGTGCCCTGGGCAACAGCTTTCGCATCACCGGGCTCGACTCGCCCACCGAGGCGGCGGAGCTCTCGCTGCTGCTGCGCTCGGGTTCGCTGGCCGCGCCGATCTACTTCGTGCAGGAACGTACCATCGGCCCAAGCCTCGGGGCGGAGAACATCAAGCGCGGGGTGATGTCGGTGCAGATCGGCCTGCTGCTGGTGGTGCTCTTCATGCTGATCCGCTACAAGGTGTTCGGCATCTTCGCCAATCTGGCCCTGGCCCTCAACCTGACCCTGCTGGTGGCGGCGATGTCGATGCTCGGCGCCACCCTGACCCTGCCCGGCATCGCCGGCATCGTGCTGACCCTGGGCATGGCTGTGGACGCCAACGTGCTGATCTTCGAGCGAATACGCGAGGAGCTGCGCACGGGCCTCTCGGTACAGCAGGCGATACACGCAGGCTACGAGCGCGCCTTCACCTCCATCGTCGACGCCAACATCACCACCCTGCTGGTGGCGGTGATTCTATTCTCGATCGGCACCGGACCGGTCAAGGGCTTCGCCGTGACCCTGTCGCTGGGTATTCTCACCTCGCTGTTCACCGCCCTGATGGTGACCCGCGCCATGGTGAATCTCGTCTATGGCGGCAAGCCGGTCAAGAAGCTCTGGATATAAGAGGTGATCATGAAAAGCCTGCCCAATCGACAGATTGACTTCATGAGCAAGCGGAAGATCGCCTTCGGGATCTCCGCCCTGCTGATTTTGGCATCCCTCGTCTCGCTGCTGTTCCAGCAGCTCAGCCTGGGCCTGGACTTCACCGGCGGCACTCTGGTGGAGGTGCGCTACGCCGTGGCGCCCTCCCTGGATGCAGTACGCCAGACGCTGGAATCCGCCGAGTTCCGCGACGTCTCGGTGCAGACCTTCGGCGCCGCCAATGAGGTACTGATTCGTCTGCAGCAGGCCTTCGATGCCGACGTCGGCGACCGTGTGGTGGAGCTGCTGCGCCATGGCGGCGAGGAGGTCAGCCTGGTTCGCGCCGAGTTCGTGGGCGCCCAGGTGGGTGACCAGCTGCGCGACCAGTCCGGTCTCGGGCTGCTGGTGGCGCTGGGCATCGTGATGCTCTACGTGGCCTTCCGTTTCCAGTACAAGTTCGCGGTCGGCGCACTGCTGGCCCTGATGCATGACGTGATCATCGTGGTCGGTGCCTTCTCGCTGTTCCAGATCGAGTTTGACCTGACCGTGCTGGCTGCCGTGCTGGCGGTGATCGGCTACTCGCTCAATGACACCATCGTGGTCTACGACCGCATCCGCGAGAACATCCGCAAGTCACGCATCGACGACATGCCGGCGATCTTCAACGACTCGCTCAACCAGACCCTGTCGCGCACCCTCGCCACCTCCGGCACTACCCTGCTGGTGCTGGTCGCCCTGCTGCTGCTGGGTGGCGACATGATCGAGGGCTTCGCCATCGCCCTGATCATCGGCGTGGTAATCGGCACCTTCTCCTCCATCTATGTAGCCTCGGCACTGCTGATCGCGATCAAGCTGAATCGCGAGGATCTGATCCCGGCACAGAAGGAGGACCCGGAGGCCGAAGAGCTGCCGTAGGCAACATGCCGACAAGCCGCAACGCAAGCGCCCCGCCAAGCAGTTGAACGTCAGCTCGGCGGGGCGCTTCTCTTTTACGCTTCTTTTTCCGTTGCCCATAGGCCGGAACACAGGACCCGGGACCGTCTCAATTGGCCTCTCGCCAGCCCCCCAGCACCCGCTGGTCGGGACCGAAGAACACCAGGCGATCGTGATCGATCAGGTAGCGGTAGGCGCTCTCCAGCATGGTGGTGACCCGTGCGGCCTCATCCAGCCGGGGGCAGCCACGACGGGTGGTGGCAAGTTCGAGGACCTCGATGCGTTGGCTATCCCCGAGACGCACCTGGCCATGCATCTCGTTGCAGCCGTCGCTGCCGACCAGGCGACCGTCACGATCGATCTCGAACCAGGGGGTCTCGGGCATCGACAGCCGCTCGCTGGTGCCCACCAGCAGCAGATTCCAGCGCTGCTCCACCACCGGGCCGCTCAGCTCACCCTCGACCGACTCGCCAGGCGCCGGTGCATGACTGCTACAGCCGGCCAGCAGGACCAGCGCAGCGAGCGCCGTCAGTGATACCACCGCCCGGGTCATGCGCGTCAGGGTTACCATGTGCCGGTGTTCTCCATGGATGCCCAGGGCTCGCGGGGCGGCAGTGCCTCGCCCTTCTGCAACAGCTCCACCGAAATACCGTCGGGGCTTCGCACGAAGGCCATATGGCCATCTCGGGGCGGGCGATTGATGGTCACGCCGGCCTCCTGCAGCTTCTCGCAGAGCGCGTAGATATCATCCACGCGGTAGGCCAGGTGGCCGAAGTTGCGCCCCCCATCGTACTCCTCGGGGTCCCAGTTGTAGGTCAGCTCCAGCTCCGGCGCCTTGAGCTCCGCCGAGCGTGCCTCATCCTCGGGGGCAGCCAGGAAGACCAGGGTGAAGCGCCCCTTGTCGTTCTCCTTGCGACGCACCTCCTTGAGGCCCAGCAGGTCACAATAGAAGCGCAGCGACGCATCGAGGTCGCTGACGCGCACCATAGTATGCAGGTACTGCATGTGAGACTCCTTGTGGTGTAGCGTGAGTGATCAGTGTAAACCGCAACAGAAGGGAGGTGTAATGAGAAGGTGGGTTACACAACGAGGAGAGCCCGGCCATGAGCGACTACTGTGATCTGGCCCCAGGCCACCCCTTTCACGGCCCCTACCACGACCTCGAATACGGTTTCCCGGTGGCCGACGACGATGCCCTCTTCGAGCGCCTGGCACTGGAGATCAACCAGGCTGGGCTCTCCTGGCTCACCGTGCTGAAGAAACGCGAGGCTTTCCGGCTCGCCTTCGATGGCTTCACCATCGACAGGGTGGCGAGCTACGGGGAGACGGAAAGCCGGCGGCTGCTCGACAATGTCGGCATCATCCGCAATCGCCTCAAGATCGAGGCGGTCATCCACAACGCCGGCGTTATCCAGACTCTGCGGGCTCGCCACGGGGACTTTCGTGGCTGGCTCGATCACCACCACCCACTGAGTCACGGCGACTGGGTCAGGCTCTTCAAACGCACCTTCAAGTTCACCGGTCCGGAGATCACCGGCGAATTCCTGATGAGTACCGGCTACCTGCCCGGCGCCCACCGTGATGACTGCCCGGTGCAGGCACGCATCCTCGCGGCCGCCCCACCCTGGACCCGCAGCTGAGCCGGTTCGTTTACCCACGTCACCGACGAACAGCCGACACACAGCGGGGCGGCCCGATGGCCGCCCCGCTGTGTTGTGTCCGAGTGCTCCAGCTCAAGGGCCGGTAACTGGAGTTACAGACGCTCCACCAGGCCATCGATGGCCTGACGGGCCTCCTTGATCGCCGCCTCGCGATGACTCTCCCCCATGTTGAGCCCCTCGGCGAAGATGGTATCCACCTCGGTGATGCCCATCATGCCCAGCATCAGCTTGAGGTGCGGGGTCTGGGTATCCTTCTCGGTGCCGGCATACTGGCCGCCGCGAGCCGCCAGGATCACCGCCCGCTTGCCCTCCACCAGCCCCAGGGGGCCATTCTCGGTGTAACGGAAGGTCTCGCCGGCACGCATCACGCGGTCGAACCAGGACTTGAGCTGACTGGGGATGCCAAGGTTGTACATCGGTACCGCCAGGACGATCACGTCGTGGTCGTGAAGCTCGGCGATCAGGGCGTCGGAGCGAGCGACAAGCTCACGCTGTTCATCGCTGCGCTCTTCCGCGGGGATCTGCCAGCTACCCAGCTCGGCCAGCCCCAGATGCGGCAGCTCATCGGCCACCAGGTCGCGATGGGTAATCTCGACCCCGTCACGCGCCCCGGCCCTGTCGATGAAATGGTCGGCGAGAGCCTTCGACTGGCCGTTCTCGGCGAGGATGGAAGCGGTAAGCACGAGCACACGAGTGGTCATGATGATCTCCCTGGATCAGGCAAGAATGAATGACCATCATGATAAGCGAACAAAAAGAAATAAAAAGCGCATAAAAATGCGAGTAATGTTCGAAATAAACGAACAATAAAGCCTTTGAGGGGGCAGCCTCAGTCAACCGGCCGGTCGCCTAACCAGAACAACAAGACTCGAGAGCCCCCCTCGGGCGCCTTCCTCAGGGAGCGATACCCTGACCACAGCCTCGATACTGTTCGCCCCCCACGTTCAGGGTCACACGGGCCGGGAAGGGCTCGCCGCTCATGTCATCGAAGCAGGCCCGCGCCTCGATGCGCAGTTCGAAGGGGGTATCACCACGACCGCTGGCCAGGACCACCCTCCCCGCCTCGTTATCCATCTGGGTGACACGATAGGGAAGGCGTTGCTCACGACTGCCGTGATCGAGGCTGAGGAACACTTCGGGTCGGTCGTGGGCCAGGCTTGCCGTCCAACCCGGTTCATTGCCGCGGGCATGAAACATCACCCCGGGGCGCTGCTCGCGAGTCAGCGCCAGGCGCCGCATGCTCGCCTGGCACGCCAACTGCCCCCGTGGCGACTCGACGATGGCGCCATCGGCCGTGTTCCGGAAGCTCAGCTCCCCCTGCTCAAAGCGCTCTCCACTGGCGACCACGGCAGGCGTGAGCCGCCAGGCGCCATGGGTCGACCACACTCTCAGCTCGCCCTCGGGACCGGCGGTTACCACCCCCTGGTCCGGCGAACACCGCCAGGCGACAAAGGCCTCGGCATCGCCGGGAAAGAGGGTCGAAGGCAACAGCGGTGCATGCGCATCGCTGGTGATCGGCGCCGGGGCGGTGGCACAAGCTGCCAGCAGCAGTGACAGGCCCAGGGCGGCGAATACGTGAAGGCGGAACACGGCATCTCCTCGCGAGAATCAGGATTTCATGACGGAGCCAAGCATAACAGCCCCCACAACCCCCGGCCTCCATCACGGCCCGGGTGATGATCTCGGCCCTGGCGACGCCGCCGTTCAGCGGCCGCTCCTCCATGATGGCCAGGGGCATGGCCCTTTATCATGACTACATCGATTCACATGGCGCATATGAGGGATTCCGACTGGCCATTAACAGTGAATCAAACTAAGCTTCCAAGTCTTTAAAATGAAAGCGACTCACCCATGCTCGAGCTGCGACACCTCCGCACACTGATCGCCCTGCGCGACGCCGGCTCCCTGGTGGAGGCGGCCGAACGGGTACACCTGACCCAGTCGGCCCTCTCTCACCAGATCAAGGATCTGGAGGAGCGCCTGGGCAGCCCGCTGTTCGTGCGCAAGACGCGTCCCGTGGAGTTCACCCGAGCCGGGCAGCGGTTGCTGACCCTGGCCGAACAGGTGCTGTCCCAGGTGCGAATGGCCGAGCGCGACCTGGCACGACTCGCCGGCAACGAACAGGGGCGCCTGCATATGGCCATCGAGTGCCATAGCTGCTTTCAGTGGTTGATGCCCACCATCGACCACTTCCGGGATCACTGGCCGGAGGTGGAGGTCGATATCCCCGGCGGGCACCACTTCGACCCACTTCCGGCTCTGGCCAGGGAGCAGCTCGACCTGGTGATCACCGCCGATCCTCAGCCGCTCCCCGGGGTGCATTACGAACCGCTGTTTCGCTACGAGGGTCTGTTGGCAGTCGCTCGTCAACACCGTCTAGCTGGCAAGAGCTTCGTCACCCCCGAGGCCCTCGGCGATGAGACCCTGATCACCTATCCGGTGGAACACTCGCGTCTGGATGTCTTCACCCAGTTCCTCGACCCGGCAGGCATACAGCCCAGGGAGGTACGCACCGCCGAGCTGACCATCATGATGATGCAGCTGGTGGCCAGCGGCCGCGGTGTCTGTGCACTACCCAACTGGGCACTGACCGAGTACCTGGAGCGCGACTACGTGAAGGCCGTGACACTCGGCGAGAAGGGCGTCTGGAGCACGCTGTTTGCGGCGATTCGCGAAGAGACGCGTCAGGCGCCATGGATGGAGGACTTCCTGCGAACCGCTCGCGAAACGTCTTTCGCGGTGCTCGATGGCATCAAGCCGGCCTGAGGCTAATCAAGCTCGCTTCGCTGGGGCAGCAGCAGGGTGAAGCGCGCCCCGCCAAGCTCAGGGCTATCGTCAACGCTTACACTGCCACCGTGCCAGCTCATCACCTTGTGCACGATGGAGAGTCCGAGGCCATAGCCGCCGGCGCTGCGTGTGCGACTGTCATCGAGACGCGCGAAAGGCTTGAAGATCGACTGACGCTCGACCACCGGCACGCCAGGCCCATCATCCTCCACATCGATCCTGACCAGGGCAGGTTCACGCTGCAGCCGGATCAGCACGCGAGAGCGGGCATGGCGGCAGGCGTTGGCCACCAGGTTCTGCAGCGCGCGCTGCAAATAGCGTGGCTCGGCCAGCACCTCCACTCTCGGCCCCTCGGCAAGCTCGAGCGTCAGCCGGTCATGAAGAAGGCCCAACGCCTCGATGACACGCTCGGCCATCTCGCGACACTCCACCGACACGGCACTCATATCGCGACCATTGATGGCCTCGCTGCCCAGTCGAGCATAGGTGAGGATCTCGTCGATCAGATCATCGAGCTCCTGGATATCGCCATCGACTCCCTGCAGCTGCCGACGTACTGCCGAGTCATCGGTCATGTCCTCGACCATCTGCACGGCGAAGCGAATACGAGCCACCGGGGTACGCAACTCGTGGGAAACTGCACGAATCATGTCCTGCTGGGCGCGCAGCAGCGACTGCACCTGCGCCGCCATGCCATTGAGTGCCATGCCGAGACGTCCAATAAAGTCAGCACTCTCCACCTTGACCCGGGTATCCAGTCGTCCGGCGGCGATGCGCGAGGCGGCCAGCTCCAGACGCACCATGCGTGCCTCCACGCCGCGCACGATCAGATAGATGGTCACCCCCAGAACCGCCAGCATGATCAGCACGAGCAGGAGTTGCAGCGATCCCGGTATCGGCTCGAAGGCCTGGACCGGGCCGATCATCAGCCAACTGGCATCGCCGCTAAGCTCTTGAAGGGCCAGATAGATCGCGACCGACCAGCGCCCAGGCAGCAACTCGATCACTACCTCACCGGCGGTAAGTCGGCGCAGCTGGTAGTCATCCAGCCCTTGGGGAGGCGCTTCCTGCAGAGAGACCGACAGGCTACCGCGGGTCATGTCTTCGAGACTCGAATGACGTTCGGAGGGCGGCAACGCCATCAACCATTCACCAAACAGCTCGGTCAGGCCACGCAGCTGATGCTCGCTCAGATTGACGAGCTCGACACACAGCAGGCGCTCACCGCCGGGCAACAGCGAATATAGCCGCCAGCCTTGATCGTCGCGCGCTTGAACCAGCACCTTGCCATTAACCAGGCGACGCTGGGAGAAGTAGCCCAGCGAGGTCTCCTCCAGCAGCCCGATACTGGCCTGCATATCCAGCCGCCTCCCTTGAGCTTCCAGCCAGGTCTGATGCGCCCCGGGTGGCAGCCTCGAGAGCTGTTCGGTCAGCAAATGCATCGGCGCCTCGGCCAACTGCTCGCGATGAGCTTCTCGGCGTACCTGATCCACCAGCGCCACGCCCAGCAGGCCAAGCCCAAAGGTCAGCAGCAGCGCCAGCGCCAGCAGCAGGTAGACACGCAGAAAAGTGCTGTCGGCCAGGACTCGGCGCATGGCTCAAGCATCCTTGACGAACAGGTAGCCCTTGCTACGCACGGTCTTGATGCGGTGCGGCTGATTGGGGTCATCGCCGATCTTGGGGCGAATACGCGAGACACGCACGTCGATGGAACGGTCCTGGCCGTCATACTTGATGCCGCGCAGCTGAGAGAATATCTCTTCTCGGGTCAACACCTTGCCCGCATTGCTGGCCAGCAGCCACAGCAGGTCAAACTCGGCGCTGGTCAACTCGATGCGCTCGCCCGCCAGCCACGCCTCACGAGTCGCGTTGTCGATCTCCAGATCGCCGAAGGCAAGGCGCATTTCTCCGCTCTCCTCGACGGGCTCGGAACGCCGCAACAGGGCACGCATGCGCGCCAGCAGGACTCGCGGCTGCACCGGCTTGGCGACATAGTCATCGGCCCCCATCTCCAGCCCGAGCACCTGATCCATGTCATCGGTGCGGGCGGTGAGCATCAGGATCGGTCCGGGATAGTCGTCGCGCACACGCCGGCAGATCGACAGGCCGTCCTCACCGGGCAGCATCAGATCGAGAATCACCAGATCCGGCTGCAGGGAAAGAATGCTGTCGACCCCGCGCGCGCCATCGGCCTCCAGTGTCACGCGAAAGCCGTTGGCCTCCAGATAGTCGCGGGTCAGACTCGCCAGGCGCTCATCATCCTCGACGATCAGCACGTGATCCTGCTCCCTGGGCTGCAGGCTATCAACCATTCTCGTATACGCTCCATTGATTGCTGGGTAGCAGCCTTGCCAAAGTGTCCAGCCGCCTTTAGTCAAAGGATACCTGAAATTACAACTCGCGCCTGCATGAATGCAGCGGCACGGGACTCGCGGCTTAGCCCCGGTGAGGTATAGCCCTAGAGAGGTATTGCCTGCCATGGCCCTGGAGCACACACTGAAAGTGTCTCGACAACACAAGACTCGACACAGGGAGTCCAGCATGAGCAAGAGTGTCATCAAGCGGATCTACGTTCCCACCCATGTGCGTACCCTGCCAAGCGGCGAACGCGTCACGGTTCCGGGCCACTACAAGGCGCCACCGGAACCGTATTGACACCATGCAACAGCCTATCATCGGCTACCATCGCGACTCGGAGGGTCACTGGGTGGCCGAGCTGGCCTGTGGCCACAACCAGCATGTACGCCACCAGCCGCCCTGGGTGGAGCGCCCCTGGGTCATCACCGCGGCGGGGCGACGCTCGCGTCTCGGTCTGCCGCTCGAATGCGTCAAGTGCGACCGTAGCGAACCACGTGACAACCCGCCCCCCGCCTGAGCCAGAATGAAGTCGGGCCGCCCGAAGGCGGCCCGATAAGTCACTGGGTTCCTGGCATGGCTATCCCTTGGGGCCAAACAGGAACCAGACGATCAATCCCACCAGCGGGAAGACCAGCAGCACGATGATCCAGATCACCTTGGCCAGGCCACTGGCCGCACTCTTGGCCACCTTGACGATGGCCCAGATCACGATGATCAGCCAGACAAGACCCAATAGACCGGTCACTTCGATACCCATGCCTGTACCTCCTTGTCACTTCCATTGATGTGAATTGACACCTTTAGGGGTAGCACAGCCCTGGCAGGGGGTACAGTAACCCCTTGTTAAGTTTTTCCTGCACCGGCATCAGGTCGGCGCATGCCCTGTCGGCCCGGCCGTCCTGACGAGCGGCTCCCCCCACCAGCGAGGCAGGTGCTGGCGTACCTCGTTGCGAGCGAAGCGATCATCCATCAGCACCACCGTGCCACTATCCGCGGGGTCGCGAATCACCCGCCCCGCCGCCTGCACCACCTTGACCATCCCCGGGACTCGATAGGCATACTCGTCGCCACGTCCGTAGCGCGCCTGCAGCCGCGTTCTGAGTGCCTCATTGATGGGGTCCGCCGGTGGGAGCCCCAGGGTCGCGACAAAGGCCCCCACCAGCCGCTCACCGGGCAGGTCAATGCCCTCACCGAAGGCGCCTCCCAGCACCGCAAACCCGATGCCATGCCCATCGGCGGTGAAGCGTGACAGGAAGGCATCGCGTGCCGCCTCGCTCATGCGACGCTCCTGGGCCCAGGCGGGGATCTGCGGATGACAGGCAACAAAGTGGGCAAACACCGCCTCCAGATAGGCGAAGCTGCTGAAGAAGGCCAGATAGTGGCCGGGGCGCCGCGCATGCTGCGCGGCGATCTCGGCGACGATAGGGGCAAGCGAGGCTCCGCGGTCGCGTAGTCGCGTCGAGATATCGGCGCGAACGGAGACCTCCAGCTGGCTGGCGGCAAAAGGAGATGGCACCTCTCGCCAGACACTCCCCTTTGGCAGCCCCAGCAGATCGCGCTGGTAATCGGCCGGCCCCAGGGTCGCCGAGAACAGCACCACACAGTGCGCCGCGGCAAAGCGCGCCGCGAGGAAATCCGCCGGAATCAGGTTGTGAAGTGCCAGCCGCGCTCGTCCCCGCCCCTCACGGGTCAGCTCACACAGCGTGTGATCACCAAGGCGTTCGGCCAGGCGCAGGAAAGCCAGGGACTCGAACAGCAGCTCCTGCCACTCGGCCCCCAGTGCCGGATGCTCTCCCAGAGCCTCGGCGAGTGCGGAGGCCAGCGCCTGGAGGCTACCCAGCAGCGAGGGCGGCAGAGTCTCCAGATGCCGTACCGCGGGACGACCAGGCCCACCGCCTTTTCCGAGTCCCGCCTCACGCACCAGAACCTGCCACTGCCGCTGCAGTCTCCCCAGCGGGGCCTTGAGCCGCTCCGGGGCGCTGCGCTTGAGCCTTCCCAGGTCGCGCTGAGCGAGGGACACGCTGTACATGCCTCGCGCCCGGGCTATCAGGTTGTGGGCCTCGTCCACCAGCACCCCGACGCGCCAGCCCTGCTCACGCGCCAAACCGTGGAGCAGCGCATGATCATCGAACCAGTGATTGACATCGCCGACGACCACATCACTCCAGCGCGCCATCTCCTGTCCGAGATAGTAGGGGCAGACCTCATGCTCGACGGCCAGCTCACGCAATGACTCGCGGTCGAGCCAGCGGCGCTCGGCCGCCGCCTCGCGTACCGCCGGCAGGCGGTCATAGAAGCCGGCGGCCAGCGGACAGGCCTCGCCATGACAGGCGCGCCCCGGATACTCACAGGCCTTCTCCCGCGCGGTCAGCTCCAGCACGCGCAGGGCCAGGCCGTCCTGCTTCGGGTGGGCGCCCAGCCGTGTCAGCGCCTCGAGAGCCAGGCGTCGCCCCGGCGTCTTCATGGTCAGGTAGGCGAGTCGGTCCAGTCCGTGCCGCGGCATCGCCTTGAGCAGCGGGAAGAGCGTACCCAGCGTCTTGCCGATACCGGTAGGGGCCTGAGCCATCAGCACCCGACCGGTGGCGGCGGCCTTGTAGCTCTCCTCGGCCAGATGCCGCTGTCCGGGGCGGAAGTCGGCGAAGGGAAAGCCGATCTCGCACAGCGCGGCGTCACGCTGGCGGCGATGCTGCGCTTCCCGTTTCGCCCAGGCGCGATAGCATCGGCAGCGCTCGGCCAGCTCCTGCCACAGGGCGTCGGCGGTGGCATGCTCGCTGAACCGCGTCTCGCGCCCGCTGCCCACCTCCAGGTAAACCAGTGTCAGCTCGACCGACTCGAGATGACGCTCGGCGCATAGCAGGGCACCGTAACAACGCAGCTGGGCACGATGCAGGGCGCGCTGATTGCTTGCCAGTCGCGCGATATCACCGCGATGGGTCTTGATCTCCTCCAGGCGATTGGCTACCCGGTCGTAGCCATCGGCGCGCCCACGCACCACGAGCCCAGCCACCTCGCCGGCCAGTGCCACTTCCGTGAGGTAGTCCGCGCCCCGACGCCTGGCGATTTCGCGCTGCCCATCGATCCCCTCCCGGGCACTGGGCGAGGGTGTGAAGCGATGATCGAGGTCTCCCTCCCGGGCGGTGACATCGCACAGGGTGCGCACCCCGACGCGCAGCGGCTGCGGGTCACTCATCTCTCTCTCACCCACTCCAGATGGCACACCGCTGCCGG
Organism: Halomonas icarae; assembly: GCF_009901955.1. GTDB lineage: Bacteria > Pseudomonadota > Gammaproteobacteria > Pseudomonadales > Halomonadaceae > Halomonas > Halomonas icarae. The sequence goes on from NZ_WUTS01000001.1 coordinate 1,633,249, forward strand.
GATCTCATGGCGATGGAAGAGGGTCATCCAGCGCCGCTGGTTGTCCTGCAGCCGATCCCCCGGGCCCTTGACCTCGATCAGCCGGTAGCGCGGCTCACCCGGCGAGGCCTCGAGAAACAGCTGTATCAGATCCGGCAGGCCCGCCCGGTTGGCTCGCAGGTTGCTCAGCAGATGGTCGAAACAGATACGCAGATGGGCGGGAGGAATACAGGCCAGTGCCTGGGTGAGCAGCGCTTCATCGAGCGCTTCCCAGTGCACGAAGGGGTTGGCGATCCCCTGCTTGTCGCGCCAGGTAGCCAGGATCGTCCGGCGATATCGACCATCATCCAGCCGTGCCAGACACGCCTTGAAATGGTCACGGCGACGGGTCACGAAGTCGTCTCGATAAAGATCCGCGGGGCCGGATTGGAAGGGGTGAAAGAAGGCACCGGGCAACGGCGTGAAGAGCGCCTCCCAGCACAGCAGGCCGAACAGGCCAGTCAGCAGGGTATTCTCCACATAGTGGACCGGTGCCGCCTCGCGATGCAGATGCTCCCGTACCGTTTGCTCGACCCGGCTGGGGCCTGGCAGGTGCAGCGTGAAACGCTCGGGGGCGGGTTCGGGGGCAGACGTCTCCGGCACCAGACTCAGGCGGCGGCGCAGCCGCGTCAGCAGCCGGCCCAGGACCTGGGCCTCCACATCGTCGCGGGTGACACGCGCCAGCGGCTCGGCCAGGATCAGCGCCTGACGCCAGCGCCCCTGACGCTCGGCCAGACGCAGGTAGCGAATTCGCCCTTCTCCACTGGCCTCGGGTGCCGGCCAGCCGGCTCGGCGGTAGAGCGTCGATGCCAGTTCGGCCATCCCGTCACGCTCCGCCCGACGCCCCAGCGCGAGGCACAGCCGCGCATGTCGCGACGCCAGCCAGGGGTTATCGGGTCTGGCGGGCAGCGCCTCGGCCAGATCCACAGGCGCCTCGCCCCCCTCCAGCCGCCGCCGCAGATCATGCAGTGCCAGATAGGCATCGACCTCGTCACGCCGGTGAAAGGCCCGGGAGTCGGCACCGAATGCCACCGCTTCGAAGCGCTGATGCCCAAGCTCGGCAAGCACGAACTCCGACCAGTCCTGGCGCAGGTTGCCGAAGAACATCAACCGCAGACGATCACAGCTCGCCATGATGCACACCCGCACCACCCGCTCGGGGGCCTCTGGCCACCAGGCGCTCAGCGGTCGCGGCATCAGCCCTCGCGCCAGCAGCGCCTCGCGCAGGGCTCCCTTGCCTACGGTCGCAGGCAGGCCCGCCTCGGCGATCTCTGCCGCCAGGGCCTGACGCAGCTCGGTGAGTCGCAGCTGGGTGAAGAGCGTCGCCACATCGAGCACCGGCGCCTCCTCCACCAGCCCGGCCGCCACCAGCGGCGCCAGCGCCGACTCGGTATTGCCGATCTCGGCATCGATCTCGGGATAGACCAGCCGCGAGGGGCGAAAGTGCTCGCCCTTGCGCATGACCATGCGCACCAGCAGCGCCCGTGAACCAAGCGGCAGGCCGGCAAACAGAGCCAGGAAGGCGTGTTCAACGTCGCTGAGCAGGTCGCCGTGGCGCTCGGCCACCCAGGCCAGCACATGCTCGAAGTTTGCCAGGTAGTACAGCGGGTCTTCGAGGGGGGCGGCGACGGCTTGATTACTGTTCATATATCCATAATATCAGCTGAGAGGCAGACTCACCCCTCCAACAACGGCCAGTCGCCGGAAAAGTCTTGGGCGGTACTGTCATCTGCGACAGCCCAAGGCAGTAATATCGATGGTGGGGCAGCGTCACAAGGAATCATTCGGGTCGGAGGCCTTCTTGCACTCCCCAGGACTGACTCCACGCCATGGCCCCCCATGGCCCACTGTGTCGGCAGCATAGGCGTCGCGCTCTCCGAGGGGACGAGGCTCACCGACGGTCGTATCACGATAGGTCTGGCGTTCCATTTCCGCGTTGAACTCTGCCCCGAGCAGCACGACGAAGGCCGAGAGCCAGAGCCACAGCATCAGCACCACCACCGCGCCCAGTGATCCGTAGATTTCGCTTACGCTGATCACGCGACCGAAGTAGAGCGATAGCCCAACGGAGCCGATCAGCCACATCAAGGTGGCGACGACAGATCCGACGCTGAGCCACCTCCAGCGTGGCGACCTCCGATAGGGCCCGAAGCGGTAGAACACGGCGATAGTCAGCATCATCACCATCAGGAGTGCCGGCCAGCGCAGCCAGGCGACGGCCCTTACCAGCAGGGTATCCAGCCCCAGCATGCCGATGGCCAGCGGAAAGAAGGCGACAAACGCAACGGTGACCAGCAACATGAGGATCAGCCCCAGCGTCAGGGCCGCGACGATCAAGCCGCGGTGCAACGCTCCGCGCCTGTCGTCTTCTCCATATACCACATTCAGCCCCATCACCATCCACAGCACGCCCTTGGAGCCGATAAACATCGCCACCAGCACGCTGCCCAGTGCCGTGAGACTGAGGCCGGTACTGGTGCTCTCGCCGATCTTGCGTGCCTGATCGTTGATCAGGCTGGAGGCCTCGGGCGGCAGGTAACGGCTCAGCTGAATGATCTGACCCGCCAGGTCCTGAGGATCCATCACCAGCGCCCAGATCGAGATGATAGCCGCGATCATCGGGAAGAGCGCCAGCATGGCATTGAAGGCAATGCCGGCAGCCATCATGGCGACAAGATCCTGGGCGACCTCCTGCTTGACGCGCCACAGGATATCCAGCCAGCCACCCGCGGGGATCTGACCGGGCTTGCTGGCGCAACGCCCATGTGTCTGCTTGGCCATAGCCACCTCCGTTGCGTTGGGTAAGCCGCAGCACTCTCCTTGCCTTGCTCGTTTATTGATGTTGCTCGTTTATCGATGTTGTCAGTTGATATCGGCAGATTCACATCCCAACGGCAAGCTCGGCGATGACATCGGCGGCGGGAATGGGACGACAGCGACTGGCGTTCTGCCCGGCCCAGAGTGGCGAGAAGTCGCCGCTGCCCGTGGCCTCGGCGGCGGCGCGTAGCGGCGCGATTGCCGAGGTGGCCAGGGGAAAGGCCGGGGCCACTTCGGCCATGGGTCCCAGCTCTCGCATCAGCCGGGTGACGATGCCTCGGGCCGGACGACCGCTATAAAGGTTGGTCAGCGCCGTATGACGTGCCGCCTCTGATTGCAGCGCGCGACGGTGGATTGCCGAGATCGTGGTCTCGGGGCAGCACAGCAGAGCGGTGCCTATCTGCAAGGCATCGGCACCCAACGCCCGGGCCGCCGCTACCCCGCTGGCATCGGCGATCCCCCCGGCGGCGATCAGGGGCAGGTCAACGGCATCACGCACCTGAGGCAACAGGGCAAGGGTACCCATCTGGGTCGTGATCTCCTCGCTAAGGAACATGCCGCGATGTCCGCCAGCCTCCAGCCCCTGGACGATCAGCGCATCGGCACCCTGAGCCTCGAGCCAGCGAGCCTCCTCCACCGTGGTGGCCGTGGAGAGCACCGTGGCGCCCCAGGCCTTGACCCGCTCGAGCAGGACGGCGTCGGGCAGACCGAAATGAAAGCTCACTACCTCGGGCCGAAAGGGTTCCAGGACCTCACAGGCTTGATGGTCGAAGGGGCGACGCCCTGGCCCCTGGGTCACGGCATCGATATCCAGACCGAACTCGGCGAAGAAGGGCGCGAGCGCCTTATGCCAGCGTGCCTGGACGCCAGAGTCCGGCTCGGGAGGAACATGGCAGAAGAAGTTGACGTTGAGTGGCGTCGAGGTGGCGGCGCGGAACGCCGCGAGCTCCTCACCCATGGCCTCGAGCGAGAGCATGGCACAGGGTAGTGCCCCCAGCCCTCCGGCTCGCGACACGGCGATGGCCAGGGCGCTGTCCTGGGCACCGGCCATGGGTGCCTGGAGGATAGGCAGCTCGATGCCGAGACGCTGATGCAGAGATGGCGACAGGGTCATGTCAGGCTCCGTCACGGGGATGAGTGTCGCTACAGTCTGCGTGCCCCCTCTTGTTCGCGGCAAGACGACATTGGGCACAGCGCAGCCTCTTCAGCAAAGGTCGGCGCGGTGGCTGTTGCGAGATGGTCAACGCCTCAGTCTGCGGCTGGTTCCAGCACCATCTGGGCACCCCGGATGCGGATGTCGAAATGGTCGAGGAAGCTCATGCCCAGCAGGGCGGTATCGCCCTCCAGCCCCAGGCTGACGGAGCCACGCACATCACGGGCCACGTAGCCGCCCAGGCTGACCTCATCGAGGAGGGTGAGGTCACCGCGTACCCGCCCGTTGGCGGTATTGAACCAGGCGCTACCGGTCGCCTCGAGCCCCAGCCGCTCGGCCATCTGCCGCGGCAGTGCCACGTAGGTGGCACCGGTATCCACCAGGAACTCCACCGGTTCGCCGTTGATTCGCCCGGTGGCCACGAAGTGGCCACCGCGATTGCGCTCGAGCACCACCGGCGCCCCCTCCTCCACGGCGCTGACCAGATGGCTGTTGGGGTTGCGCTGGCGCTCCACAAGGCCCTGGAACCACCAGGTACCGGTTGCGATGAACAGCACCCAGAACAGCAGCATCATGCCAAGCCCGGTGCGCTTCACTCCCCTGTCCTGATCGCTCATCCTGTCACTCCCGGCAAGGCCCCGATCTCCTTTGACCCACTAGTAGCAGGTGGATTCCCACGCTCGACGAGTCACTCTGCCGAGAGATCATCCCTGGCGCGGCCGTTGCGTGCTTCCCAGGCCGCGGCGGCGCGCTGGCCTCGGGCCTGGTCGACGAACAGGCAGATCAGGATGGCAACGATAAACAGCGCCGCACACAGCAGTATGGAGGCCTGCAGTCCCACCACTGATTGCAGCAGCCCCAGGGCGATGATGCCGAAGACACCGGCCAGCTTGTTGGCTAGCCCCCAGAAACCGAAGAACTCGGCGGCCTTGCGGGTCGGCGAGAAGAGACCCACCAGGGCACGGCTGGCGGACTGGCTGGAGCCCAGCGAGAGCCCCGCCAGGCAGCCGACGACGAGAAACAGGTGCTGGGCCTCCCAGCCGAGCCCGAAGCGTCCATTGAGCAGGGCCGTGACCTCGGGGGTGGCCCAGATGGCAAGTATCGCCGCCACCCACAGCACCAGGGTGAACTGGTAGGTCAGCTTGGTACCGAAACGATCCTGTATAAAGCCGAAGCCCAGGGCACCGGCCGCCGCGGTGACCTGCACGATGATGAACATCAGGTTGCGGATAGACTCGTCCCAGCCGATCACCTGGGCACCATAGATAAAGGCGAAGGCGATGATGATATAGACCCCGGCCATGGAGAACAGCAGCGAGACCAGGAAGGTCGCCAGGTCCTGAAAACGTCGCAGCTCATGCAGGGTAGTCGAGACACGCTCTCGGGCGATATCCCGGTAGCGCTTGCCGGCGGGCTGCGGCGTGCCACGCTCCTTCACCCACAGGAAGGTAGGAATGGCGGTGATCAGGAAGAAGCCGGCGGCGAAGGGTCCCACCCAGCGAATGCGCTCGAAATTCTCCGCCGTCGCCTCGCCCAGCGCCACCAGGGTGAAGCCGGCGGCGAAGAGCCCGCCGACATAGCCCAGCGCCCAGCCGAACCCGGAGATCTTGCCCAGATCCTCCGGTGGCCCCAGATCGGGCAGGAAGGCGGCGATAAATGACTCGCCCATGGAGTAGGCGTAGTTGGAGACTACGATCAACATGAGGCCTAGTAGCACGTAACCCGGCGCCACAAAGTAGAGCATGGCGGTGGCGGCCACCGTGGCCAGGTAGCTGGCAAACAGGAAGCGCTTCTTCTCGGCACGGTAGTCCATCACCGCTCCGCATAGCGGCCCGGTGACCACCACCAGCAGGTAACTGATGGCCAGTGCCAGGCTCCACAGGAAGTTGGCCAGCCGGTAGTCACCCCCGCGCTCACCGACGATCACCGTGGTGAACAGTTCACCGAAGACCACGGTGATGATCAGCAGGGTGTAGGCCTGGTTGGCGAAGTCGAACATCGCCCAGCCGAAGATTTCGCGGCGAGAGGCGCGGACTCTTGGTAGCGGTGTGCTGTCGGTCGTGCTCATCGCAGCGTCCCTGTGGATGAAGGGTCCCCACCATAGCAGCCCCTTATCCACCGCACGAGATGGCGAAGGCCAGCCGCCCTAGCGCAGCAAGGAGAGCAACAGAGCGACGCCCCCCACCAGCAAGGCGATGATGACGGCGATATCGACCACGCGATCGAGCCAACGATCGAAGCGGGTATACCGGGTGGCGGAGTGTCGCCTTCGAGTCGCTCCCCGACGGCGACGCTCACCCGTAACAGTGATGGGAGGCATGGCGGAAGTCCGATTTCACCATAGATACCCAAAGCTTACGGCCTGGGCCAGCGGTAGGCCAGCGACGAGATGACCTCACAGTCAGGGATGTGCTGACTGAACACACTGGGACCGATCTGACGAGGCTTCTTTTCTCCGCTCGGCGAATCGGCCTCGAAAAGACCGGCATTGCATCGAAGATGTTCCGCCCCCATCAACAATCTCAGCAGGCTAACTTTTTTCGCCCCCTCAATCGGAGCCGTCATGTCTCGCCTCGCCGCTACTCCCTTGTCCGTTCTCGATCTGGCCCCCATCCGCGAGGGTGGCAGCGCCGCCGACAGCTACCGTGAAAGTGTGGCTCTGGCCCAGCTGACCGAGCGCCTGGGCTTTACCCGCTTCTGGCTCGCCGAGCATCACGGCATTGAGGGGATCGCCAGCGCCGCCACCGCGGTGCTGATCGGCCATGTGGCCGGTGCCACCCAGCGCATCCGTGTGGGCAGCGGCGGCATCATAATGCCAGATCATACTGGATAAACAGATTCAGAAAATAAATACAATGTCAACATTTATTTTGCAGACTGACGTGCAATCTATATGTCTTTATTTTCTATAGGTATTCGATTTTCATCTCAAAACCTTCCAATCTTTCACACCTAATAACTACAGAATCGCCAGGCTTCGCTTTTTCCACATCCACGTTAGGGTTGAGCTTCACTGGTCCAAAGGTTCTTTTAATATCCGGTAGAGGAACCAAATCGTTAAAAACTTCAAGAGCTACACCGCTCTGCGTTATTGAAACTTCGCCTCCATCCTCTTTTTCAAATGATTCCTTAAGAAACCCGTCTAATTTTTTATTCAAAGTCAACGTAAACGAAGGGTCTCCTCGCAACTCATCACTTCCGAATATCCCTGGCTTTTCAAAAAGACCTGAATACATAACTAACTCATCAAGGTCTTCACCAGAGTAAGTGATATTGCTATCAAATTTCACTTTCTTGTCAGACGCTCTAGCCAATTTCATTGCGCTTTTCGAATACAAGAGAAAACTGACAATTTCTTTCACGAAGTCAAAACCCGAGACATCTAAATCGTCACTAGTAGCAAGTCGCTCTCCTTGTATTTCGATAGCGAATGAAAAGAGCCATCCTTTAAGCATTCTATCAAAAAGCGTGTGTAGCTTTACTAAATAGGGAAGTCTAGCAACATCCATCCCTTCCCATGGGGAAAAATCACAGTCAAAAGAGAGGCTTGCCTTACTTTCGTTTCTTGGAATTCCTGTATTCCCTCGCACATGGAAAAGCCCACCAAACGTTTTGGCATCAAAGTTTATAATCTCCGTCCCCGGCGTCAAGTGACCATGGGCGTCATCAAACATCTCAACAACATTTGACTCGGGGCACTTAACGTACATTTTAATAACTGCTGGACATCTGGTGGGGCTTATACTTACGACGCCCCCTTGGGAAAGTATCTTATCGAAAAGTTTTGAATCATTTGAAATAATATGACTTGCTGGAATATCAAAGCCCTCGCCTCGACTAACTAAAGCCTGATGCTTTCCACTAAAGTCATAAGAGGAATCAGAAACCAACTGAAAACTAACAGAAACCTTCGAAGACTTTGGCTCAATCTTGAATATCGACTTTCCATCAACGTGGCTTACAGTAACGCCAAATCGTTCGTCAAGGCTTTCTAAAGAAGATGCCGTGGCCTTGTGAACATTGTGTATTGAAGTTGCTAAAAATCCTGTCGGTTTACCTGTAAACAAGCTCTCTATTTGGTTCACAGCATCATCATTAGACGGAAGCCTCATCCCAAGCTCTTCTTTTGCCCTAGCTTCGCTCTCGGCCTTCCATTCTCTTAGGAGTTCTGCGGGGTAGTCACTAGGACTTCTATCAATCTTGTAACTACAGGTGCTACACAACCATATTCCGTTGTCAAAACTAGACCTCTCGGCAGAGCTCATGGTGGCAAGATAACGAGGACCGTTTGGGGATGCAGCATATATATGAGCAGCAACACCAATATTGTTAACGCCATTTTTCCCATCGCCGGGGGAGCTTGTCGGCACTCGACAGACAGGGTTTGAGCAACGATGACCTACTCTATCCCTGAGCATCCTAACGACATTCGCTTTAAAACTATCTCTTTTATGACTTTTTTCTACCATTGAATGCCCCCTACTCATTCTGTCGTTAGCAATGGTTGCATCGCGCCTTCGCTTAACCATCTAAACTGGCCAAGCGGTCTCAGGCTCTAAACTGACTAACTCACTCATAACCCGTATCGTACCCAGCCCTTGATTTTAATTATGGATAAGGACAGACTGAGACCAAGTCACTCTACCGGGTCTTCTACATTTTCCCGCCTTTTGCATTTTCCATTCTTCGTTGGGTTTGCATGCTTATACCTAACGTTTCAGAAAGACGTTGCTTATCCCTAAATTTTACAGGAAACATATATGTATGCTGTATAATATTTTCTTTCAGTATCCGCTTACATGTAGGATTAGAACGAAATTCTTTTTGCAGGCTTGTTATTCTCTTAAAGTCTAGTCGCTTATGAAAGTGGAGGTGCATGGATTGGTTTATCAGCTTTATCGCTGGTGTTCCGTTTTTCTCTTCTACAATCCTACAAATTTCTTCAACTTCAATGCCACCCATTGAATTAGAGACTTTCCTAAGAACTCCAAATATAACACCATATGTAAGAAGCATATAAGTATGTTTTGCTTCTTTTTCCAAGTCTTTATCACTTACCCTCGGGTTCTCTTTGAGAACATGCTCTATGATTTTTATAACTTCATCTTTTGACGAGTCTGATATACTAAGAAAATAAGAAAGAAACCGTAGTCCGGTGTGAAAGCCTTCCTCCACAATGTCCACCAAGGTGCTTTTAGGAAGTGAAGCAGATCTATTTCTAACGATCTGCCCAATAATTTCTATTCCTTTAAAAGCTTTATTCACTCTCGCAAGAGTATCGCTAGGTTCTAAATTATCTATCTCATTTTCAAATTTTACTGTATCTTGCTCTAACCTATCCAGTTCTTGAGCTTTCTTCTCACGCTCATCTTCAATTCTTCTCTGTTCAAGAATTAGCTCAGGAATATCCTCAAGAAAACTCTCCATAAAGCTAAGAGAGCTACGTTCAAGTGTTGCAGCATCCTGCTCTTGGAACAGCTCCATCATACATATTTGTATCTCATCTAAAATCCACGCATCTTTTGTGTGATGCGTAATAAAAACAATTATATTGGCACAGTCTTCTTTATGTAGATTTTCAAGCAAATATATAAACCTGCTTTTCACATTGCGACTTTTATTGTATTGCTCAGAAATATACTTGGCAGCGAAGAAATAATAGATATACGGGTACTTAAACTTGAAACCTTTTTCATTTTTTGTCAATATACTACAACGAAGAAGTCGTGAAACCACATCTTCTTCATTGACAGCCAAGTATATTTCTGAATATTGCCGAAAAAAGTTTTTTAATTTATCGTCATTCAACTCCCCGCTATTTTCAAACTGAGCCCACGCAAACTCAGTCATGACATTCATATACTTGTCTATGTCTTTAGTCGTTATATCGGCTTTTTCAAGTGCCTGATATACCAGATGTTGGTAGCAATGACCAAAAGAAGTTAAATCTATTTGCTGAGTCGTATATGCTTCAAATATCTGCATCAAGCTCAATAGGTAGATAGGCTTAGGTGGAACAACACTTCGCCTAACCAAAGAGTCAATTTTAGATTTCAGATCATCTACACTATAGAAGAGGTCGGCCTCATCGATCTCTTTGTCTCTTCCTACCGAAACCCACTTCTCAATTAGTTTTTCACGCTTATAGTTTCCAAAGGGCAGTATCTCTTTCACTGAAAACCCAGCTAAACCATCAATGTCAGGCATGACGTATTGGAAAGAGTCGGAGGCCAGAACTATACATGTTCCAAATTCAGATTGTATACCATCTAGCAAAAGATTCTGATGCCGTTTGTTCAGGGCGATGCTAGACATGTTATCGACTATTAGAACTCTTTCTTCATAGCTTATCTCTGACAAGTCACAAATATCTTCATATTGTTTCTTCAAAGCCTCGCTACAAAGATCAAAAACATTACTTTCATTGACTCCGTCTGCATCAATAAATATAGGTTTTTTCCTGTATTTCAGCGAATCCTTGTACAGTGACTTTGCGAAAGCAGTCTTTCCCGACTGTTCCTCCCCAAGAACAACTGTATAACCTTTTTTCTTAAAGAGGCTGGATGCGGGAGTTTCGACAAAGCTATCATCATCTGTATCCATGCTCCTTAAGTCTGGATACACATAGATATCATCTAAAAACAAAACATCAGCAGCTCTATTTTTAAAGACTACTTCAGTGTCATTCAGCCATTGAGAGAACTCTCTTCGACTGGCATAGTCTAGCTTAGGCGCAGGTATTTCAACATGCTCTACTTCTCTTACAGCTCTTTTAATTTCTTCTACTACTTCAAGGAAAGCGCCATCTTTGTCTTCACATTGACTAATCCATTTTCCTTCAGGAACTTTATTTAGGCCATCAAAAAGAGCACCTTCTGTGTCGCAGGGTCTAGCTAATATAGGAATAACCCTTGCTCTACCCGCCCTATGCAATTCTACTGCAAGCTTCATTTCTTCAGCATTACAATATTCCGAACTAATAAAATCCGGGCTAATCAATAACAATATAACAGAAGCTTGATTTACATTTTCATCAATCACTCCTGTTCTTACGTCACCAGCAAGAATATCTCTATCATGCCATGTTTCAATTATTTTCCTATGAACCAATCCACTAAGATGAGCAATAAGCTGCTCTTTGTAAGAGTCATCTTTTCTATTGTAGATAATAACGACTTTTTTCATGCTTGCTCTCACTCTTCCCTGCTTTTATTTTCCTACTGCTTTTTCTGAACAACTCTTTTAATAGAATTAGTTATGTCTAAAAAAGCAGAATCTCGATCACTCCACAATGTTACGGGTTTTCCATCAGTAGGTACTGCCATTAACTTTGAGAATGGTGCATCCTTCCAATCACAGGGTCGTATTATGACTGGGATCACCGTTGATTCCCCTTTCCCGTGCCTTTCCATAGCAACAGTCATTTCTATGTCATAGCAATAATCCGAAGCTATGAAATCAGGGCTTATCAATAACAGAATAACATCGCTATTATGTATATTTTCATCAATCGCTCTATCAATTTCCTCACCGGCGTCAATTGCTCGATCATGCCACGCCGTGATTACGCCTCTTTTTTTCAGAATCGAGAGTTGAGCCTCTAATGCATCTCTGAAGCTTTCATCACGATGCGAATAAGAGAAGAACACTTTCTTCATCTTCTATTCCTATGACCTTTTAATTTACACATATTGACAAGACGCTGCAAATGCTTACAAAACCCTCTTACTCCTAATCATACATAATTGATGCTGCTCCGTCTGCGTAGCTTTTAGCACCACAGGAAGACGCATTATTGAATCTGAACTCCACTGTCTCAGTTGTCGCTATGGATATGGGCAGTATGCTGCCCAACCACCCGCCCCTGGTGATCGCCGAGCAGTTCGGCACCCTGGAGACGCTGTATCCCGCGCGTATCGACCTGGGACTGGGCCGCGCGCCGGGCTCCGATGGCGCCACCATGGCGGCACTGCGCCGAGACCCCTATGCCGGGGTAGACGACTTCCCCCAGCGCCTGGAGGAGCTGCAGGGCTTCCTCGGCGACGAGCGGCCCGGCCAGCGGGTGCGAGCAGTGCCCGGCCAGGGCACCCATGTTCCCCTCTGGTTACTGGGCTCCAGCGGCTACAGCGCCCAGCTCGCCGCACGCCTCGGCCTGCCCTTCGCCTTCGCCGCCCAGTTCGCCCCAGGATATCTGTTCGAGGCACTGCGCCTCTACCGCGACAACTTCCAGCCGTCTGCGGTGCTCGAGCGTCCCCACGCCATGGTCGGGCTGCCGGTGGTCGCCGCCGAGACCGATGCCCACGCCGACTACCTGGCTTCGACCATGCGCCAGAAGTTCCTGGGCATGATTCGTGGTCGACGCACCAGCGCCAAGCCCCCGGTGGAGCACCTGGAGATGTCGCCTACCGAGGAGGCTCAGCTGCAACAGTTCCTGGGCGCCGCCATCGTCGGCGGTCCCGAGACCGTGCAGCAGGGGCTGGAGGCCTTCCTCGAACAGACCGGCGCCGACGAGCTGATGCTCAACACCGACGTCTATGCCCTGGAGGACCGGCTGAGAAGCTACGAGATCGTTGCCGACGTGTGGAAGGGGTAATCTATAAGGAACGAACCCTGTCCCCGGGCTTTCCAAGGGGCAGTTCATCTAGCGTCACATCCGACGCGACCTCTGGAGGTTAACATGCCCGATTCCCAAGGCCCGCACCGAGATCCCCGCCAGAATCCCGCCTGGCGCGCCGCACAGCAATGGCAACAGCGCGCTCGCCAACGCCAGGGCAACGGCCTGCTCGACAGCATCAAGATGCTGCTCGCCTGGCTGCTGTTCGGCACTTTGATGATTGAAGTGGTCCCCATCTTTCGGACCACCTGACAGGTTAGCTAAGCTCGGATCGGGTCATCATCGGCGTCAGGC
>NZ_WUTS01000001.1:1646244-1806716 GCF_009901955.1 Halomonas icarae
TTGGCTCAAGGTTCAAACGTCTCAAATAGATCTTGCGATCTATGACGAGTCGCTTGCCTTGATGGTTCTGTGACATGGTCACCGAGCCATCGACAAGCGCCCACATGAATTACCTGATCGATTGTTAAAGAGCGGCTCACGTCTCGTTGAGAGCGGAGCGTCTCGCTTGCTGTCGCGCCGCCGCTTTCGTTAACTACCGAAGAAGCGGCGATCTCGCCAGCGCCCTGCGAGGAAGGCGTATTCTACGTGAGCGGCTGTCGTTGTCAACCCAGCGAAGCATTCCGAAGAACCTTGCGAGTGACCGACACCTTTCGATTCCACCCTATGAAGGGATCGCCTCGAGAGGATCGCCGCGGAGGCCTTGAGGCCGCCGTCACGAGTGGCGCACATTCTAGCGAATCTGCCGCGACTGTCAACCGGTGATTTTCGAACTCTTCCGAAAAAAAACCATTGCAGAACAGTCACTTCTACCACATTCACCGCCGGTAACGTTTGCCCGTTGCCGGCAGCGGATGCGTACTTTACGGCTTTCCCGGCGGGTCCGCAAGGTCTTTCGGTAAAAAATTCGAGTTCATCAAAATTCGACGTAGATACGCCACAACATGCACTTCGACACTACTTCGTCACTCCTCTGCGTTGCCAGAGGGGCGGGGCCATACCAGAGGGGCGGGGCCATGCCTGGCACTTCGAGCCCATGGCCCCTCCCCCCACCGTCAGATCACCAGGAGATCCATGAAGCGGTGAACCGGTGTCGCCTCCAGGCCCTGCTGGTCCTGACAGAGCGTGACTATCCTCTCGCTGCGTGCCCGCGGGAAGCGCGTCTCGAGATTGCGCCGGAACTTCTCTTCCAGCACCGGAATTCCCTCCTTGCGACGCCGGCGATGGCCGATGGGATACTCCACCGCGACCTGCTCGGTAGAGGTGCCGTCGGTAAAGAAGACCTGAATGGCATTGGCGATGGAGCGCTTTTCGGGGTCCAGATAGTCACGGGTATAACGGGGCTCTTCCACGACCTCCATCTTGCCACGCAGCGTGTCGATCTCGGGATGCGCAACATGAAAGTCATCCTCGTAGTGCTCCGCGTTCAGCTCTCCAAGCATCAGGGGCACGGCCACCATGTACTGCAGACAGTGGTCTCGATCTGCCGGGTTGGCCAAGTCGCCCTCCTTGGAGATGATGCGAATCGCCGACTCGTGAGTGGTGATCACGATTCGCTCGATCTCGTCGAGCCGCCCCTTGACCAGGGGGTGCAGGGTCACCGCCGCCTCGCAGGCGGTCTGGGCATGGAACTCGGCCGGGAAGGAGAGCTTGAAGAGGATATTCTCCATCACGTAGCTGCCGAACTCGCGCTGAAAGCGGAAACGCCGCTCCTCATCGGGCTTGGTGGCCAGATCACGATTGGTATGACTGAATAGCACATCATAGAACCCCCACTGGGAGGCGGTGAGTGCCCCGGGGACGCCCATCTCGCCCCGAAGGGCGATATCCGCCAGGCGTACCGCCCGGGAAGTGGCATCCCCCGCCGCCCAGCTCTTGCGTGAACCGGCGTTGGGAGCGTGTCTGTAGGTACGCAGGCTCTGGCCATCCACCCAGGCATGGGAGAGCGCCGCGAGCATCTGCTCACGGTCGGCCCCGAGCAGCCGGGCCGCTACCGCTGTGGAGGCTACCTTGACCAGCACCACATGATCGAGCCCCACCCGGTTGAAGGAGTTCTCCAGCGCCAGCACGCCCTGAATCTCGTGAGCCATGATCATCGCTTCGAGAACGTCTCGCATCACCAGCGGCGCCTCGCCCTGGGCCACGCGTTTCTGGGACAGGTGGTCGGCCACGGCAAGGATGGCACCCAGGTTGTCGGAAGGGTGGCCCCACTCTGCCGCCAGCCAGGTGTCGTTGTAATCGAGCCAGCGCACGATCGCCCCGATGTCCCAGGCCGCCTTGACGGGATCGAGCCGGAAGGAAGTGCCCGGCACTCTGGCCCCGTGAGGCACCACGGTTCCTTCCACCAGGGGCCCGAGATGCTTGGTACACTCGGGAAAGCGCAGCGCCAGCAATCCGCAGCCCAGGGTGTCCATCAGGCAGAGCCTGGCCGTATCCCAGGCTTCGTCGCTTGCGATGCGATAGTTCAGAACATAGTCGGCGATCTTCTGCAGCTCGGCGTCATAGTCAGGCCGCACATTGGCTTCCACGGTACTCATGATCATCTCCTGCCGTCGCTTGAACCCCTACCCTACCATGACCATAGAAAACGCCCCGGATCCTGTCTTGAACTGGGATCCGGGGCGTTGGGTGCTGCCTCCTCGTGAAGTGCCGCCCCATCGGCCATCGCTGCCCTATCGACTATGTCAGACGATGGCCTGGCGACGGGATGGCACCTCGATCAAGGCTATACTAGAAGCTGTCACCGGGCACGCGCACCCACCCCTCCATCAGCACCCGGGCGCTGCGGCTCATCACCGCCTCGTCGATGACCCAGCGACCCTCCACCAGGCTCGCCTCGGCCCCCACCCGCAGAGTGCCCGAGGGGTGCCCGAAGGTGACAGCGCGGCGCTTGCCGCCGCCTGCGGCCAGATTGACCAGGGTGCCCTCGATGGCGGCGGCCGAGGCGATCGCCACCGCCGCGGTTCCCATCATGGCGTGATGCAGCTTGCCCATGGAGAGGGCACGCACCACCAGGTCGATCTCGCCGGCCTCGACCCGCTTGCCGCTGGAGGCGACGTAGTCGCTCGGCGGCGCCACGAAGGCCACCTTGGGGGTGTGCTGACGGGACGCCGCCTCGCCGACGTCGCTGATCAGCCCCATCTTCACCGCCCCATGAGCGCGAATGGTTTCGAACATTGCCAGCGCATCGGCATCGCCGTTGATCGCCTCCTGGAGCTCGGTACCGGTGTAGCCGAGCTCGGCGGCATTGACGAAGATGGTCGGAATACCGGCGTTGATCAGCGTTGCCTTGAGCGTACCCCCCTTTACCACGTCGGGCGGCACCTCGAGGTCATCGACCAGGTTACCGGTGGGGAAGATGGCTCCCTCGCCGTCGGCCGGGTCCTTGAAGGCCACCGGAACCTCGGCGGCCGGAAAGGTCACGCCATCCAGCTCGAAGTCACCGGACTCCTGAACCTGGCCATCGCGGATCGGCACCCGAGAGACGATCGTCTTGCCGATATTGGCCTGCCAGATGCGCACCTCGACCTCGCCGTTTTCCGGGATGCGCGCCGGGTCCACCAGGCCATTGCCGATCGCGAAGGGCCCCACCGCCGCGGAGAGATTGCCGCAGTTACCGCTCCAGTCGACGAAGGCCTTGTCGATGGAGACCTGGCCGAACAGGTAGTCAACGTCGTGGCCGGGGCGCTCGCTGCGACTCACGATCACCGTCTTGCTGGTGCTGGAGGTGGCGCCCCCCATGCCATCGATCTGCTTCTGGTAGGGGTCCGGGCTGCCGATCACCCTCATCAACAGGCGATCGCGCGCTTCACCCGCCACCTGCGCGACCTCCGGCAGATCACACAGCCTGAAGAAGACCCCCTTGCTGGTGCCGCCACGCATATAGGTGGCGGGGATCCTGATCTGGGGTAACTGACTCATGCGCTCGCCACCTCCTCACTCCCTACACCCTCCAGGAAGTCCTTGGCGAAGCGCTGCAGCACGCCCCCGGCGGAGTAGACGGTGACCTCTTCCGCGGTATCCAGACGGCAGATCACCGGGACCCGGTCGACCTCGCCGGTCTTGCGATGGATCACCAGCTCGAGGGTCGCCCCCGGTTCCGCCTTGCCTTCCACATCATAGGTCTCGGTGCCATCCAGCTGCAGAGTATGCCGGGTGGTCCCCTCCTGGAACTGCAGCGGCATCACGCCCATGCCGATCAGGTTGGTGCGGTGGATGCGCTCGAAGCCCTCGGCGGCAATCGCTTCGACCCCGGCCAGGGCCACGCCTTTGGCCGCCCAGTCACGCGAGGAGCCCTGGCCATAGTCGGCACCGGCGATGATGATCAGCGGCTGCTTGCGATTCATGTAGGTCTCGATGGCCTCCCACATGCGCATCACTTCACCTTCCGGCTCGACCCGCGCCAGCGAGCCCTGCACCACCTCGCCGCTCTCGTCCCGCACCATTTCGTTGAACAGCTTGGGATTGGCCAGGGTGGCCCGCTGGGCCGTGAGGTGGTCGCCACGATGGGTCGCGTAGGAGTTGAAGTCCTCCTCGGGCAGGCCCATCTTGTGCAGATACTCCCCGGCGGCGCTATCCATCATGATGGCATTGGACGGCGACAGATGGTCGGTCGTGATGTTGTCCGGCAGGATCGCCAGCGGCCGCATGCCCTTGAGCTCACGCTCCGCCGCCATGGTGCCTTCCCAGTAAGGGGGGCGACGAATATAGGTGCTCTGCGGACGCCAGTCGTAAAGCGGGCTCTCGGCCTTCTCGGCGGCGTCCAGGTCGAACATCGGGATATAGACCTGCTTGAACTGCTCCGGCTTGACGTGCTCGGCGACAATGGCATCGATCTCCTCGTCGGAGGGCCACAGGTCCTTGAGCGTCACCGGGTTGCCGTCCGCGTCGGTACCAAGCACATCCTTCTCGATATCGAAGCGCACGGTACCGGCGATGGCGTAGGCAACCACCAGCGGCGGCGAGGCCAGGAAGGCCTGCTTGGCGTAGGGGTGAATGCGGCCATCGAAGTTGCGGTTACCGGAGAGCACCGCGGTGGAGTAGAGATCGCGATCGATGATCTCCTGCTGGATCTCGGGATCCAGGGCGCCGGACATGCCGTTACAGGTGGTGCAGGCGTAGGCAACGATGCCGAAACCGAGCTTCTCCAGCTCCGGAAGCAGACCGGCCTCCTCCAGATAGAGGCGCGCCACCTTCGATCCCGGGGCAAATGAGGACTTCACCCAGGGCTTGCGAATCAGGCCGAGCTCATTGGCCTTCTTGGCCAGCAGCCCCGCGGCGACCACGTTGCGTGGGTTGGAGGTGTTGGTACAGCTGGTGATGGCGGCGATGATCACCGCACCATCCGGCAGCTTGCCCTCTCTCTCCTCCGCCTGGGCCTTGTCGTAGTCGACCGCAATGCCACGTTTCTCCAGATCGCTGGTGGCCAGGCGACGATGCGGATTGGAGGGACCCGCCAGGTTGCGCTCGACGGTGGAGAGATCGAAGGTCAGCACGCGCTCGTACTTGGCACTCTCCAGGCTGTCGGCCCACAGGCCAACCTGCTTGGCATAGGTCTCGACCAGCGCGACCTGCTCCGGCTCGCGGCCGGTGATGGTCAAGTAGTCGAGCGTCTGCTCATCGATATAGAACATCCCCGCGGAGGCGCCATACTCCGGCGTCATGTTGGAGATGGTGGCACGGTCGCCGATGGTCAGACTCCTGGCCCCTTCGCCGAAGAACTCCAGGTAGGCCCCCACCACCCGCTCCTTGCGCAGGAACTCGGTGATCGCCAGCACGATATCGGTGGCGGTGATCCCCGGCTGTCGCTTGCCGGTCAGCTCCACACCGACGATATCGGGCAGACGCATCATGGAGGGGCGCCCGAGCATCACGGTCTCGGCCTCGAGCCCGCCGACCCCGATGGCGATGACCCCCAGACAGTCGATATGCGGCGTGTGGCTATCGGTGCCCACACAGGTGTCGGGGAAGGCAACGCCATCCCGCGACTGCACCACCGGCGACATCTTCTCCAGATTGATCTGGTGCATGATGCCGTTGCCGGCGGGAATCACGTCGACGTTCTCGAAGGCGGTCTTGGTCCACTCGATAAAGTGGAAGCGGTCCTCGTTGCGACGATCCTCGATGGCGCGGTTCTTGTCGAAGGCATCCGCCTCGAAACCGGCGTGCTCGACGGCCAGGGAGTGGTCGACGATCAGCTGGGTGGGCACCACCGGGTTGACCTTGGAGGGATCGCCTCCCTGCTCCGCGATCGCATCCCTCAGGCCGGCCAGATCGACGAGGGCCGTCTGGCCGAGGATGTCGTGACACACCACACGCGCTGGGTACCAGGGAAAGTCCAGGTCACGGCGACGCTCGATCAGCTGCTTCAGGGCGTCGGTCAACAGCGCCGGCTCGCAGCGGCGCACCAGCTGCTCGGCCAGCACCCGTGAAGTGTAAGGAAGGGTCTCATAGGCACCGGGTTGAATCTCCTCGACGGCAGCACGCACATCGAAGTAGTCCAGCTCGGTACCGGGGAGCGGTTTACGATAATCAGTATTCATGGCTTCGAGATCTCTTGCAGACAGCTGGCCGCGAGGCGGGAGAAGGCGACAGGACGGCTCGAGGAGCCGCCCTGCAATGCCCCTGGTCGATCAGTCACGCTGCTCGATGGGCACCCACTCGCTGTGTTCCGGGCCCACATAGTCGGCGCTGGGACGAATGATGCGGTTGTTGGCACGCTGCTCGAAGACATGCGCGGCCCAGCCGGTCACCCGCGACATCACGAAGATCGGGGTAAATAGCTTGGTGGGGATATCCATGAAGTGATAGGCGCTGGCATGGAAGAAGTCGGCGTTGCAGAACAGCTTCTTCTCGCGCCACATTACCGCCTCGACACGCTCGGAGACCGGGTAGAGCACGTTGTCACCGACGTCCTCGGAGAGCTTCTTCGACCACTCCTTGATGATGGCATTGCGCGGATCGGACTCGCGATAGATCGCGTGACCGAAGCCCATGATCTTGTCCTTGCGCTCAAGCATGCCGAGGATTTCGCGCTCGGCCTCATCCGGCGACTGCCAGTTCTCGATCATCGCCATGGCGGCCTCGTTGGCACCGCCATGCAGCGGACCCCGCAGGGAGCCAATGGCACCGGTCACGCAGGAGTGCATGTCGGAGAGCGTGGAGGCGCAGACGCGAGCGGTAAAGGTCGAGGCATTGAACTCGTGCTCGGCATAGAGAATCAGCGAAACGTTCATGACCCGGGCATGCAGCTCGGAGGCCGGCTCGCCCCGCAGCATATGCAGGAAGTGTCCGCCGATGGAGGCATCATCGGTCTCGGTCTCGATGCGCACCCCGTCGTGGCTGAAGCGGTACCAGTAGCAGATGATCGAGGGCAGGACGGCGAGCAGACGGTCGGCGACATCCTGCTGCTCGTCAAAGCTCTGCTCGGTCTCGAGGTTGCCCAACATGGAAGCGCCGGTGCGCATCACGTCCATGGGGTGGGCATCCCTGGGGATCTGCTCGAGCACGCTCTTGAGTTCGGCAGGCAGGCCACGAAGCCCCTTGAGCTTGGTGATATAGGCGTCGAGCTCGGCCTGGTTGGGCAGCTTGCCCTTGAGCAGCAGGTAGGCCACCTCCTCGAACTTCGCCTTCTCGGCCAGCTCCTTGACGTCGTAGCCACGGTAGGTCAAGCCGGAGCCGGTCTTGCCCACGGTGCACAGGGCGGTGGTGCCGGCACTCTGGCCGCGCAGGCCTGCGCCGCTGACGGGTTTATCAGCCATGTTATCTCTCCTCTTGATGGTGTATCCGTGGTGCTGTTTCCAGTGCGGCACGCGCCTCAGGCGTCGCTGCCCTTCTCTTCAAGCTGACTCTCCGCGAACAGGGCATCGAGCTTCCGCTCGAAGCTGTGGTAGTTGAGGAAGTCGTAGAGCTCATCGCGGGTCTGCATCATGTCGACCACATCACGCTGATGGCCATTGTCATGGATGCTCTGATAGACCTTGAGCGCCGCCGCGTTCATGGCACGGAAGGCGGACAGCGGATAGAGCACCATGCGGCAGCCCACCTCGGCGAGCTCCTGCTGGGAGAACAGCGGCGTGGCACCGAACTCGGTGATATTGGCCAGAATCGGCGCATCGACGCGCTCACAGAAGGCCTTGTAGTCGTCGAGGGTGTGAACCGCCTCGGCGAAGATGGCATCGGCACCCGCCTCGATGCACGCCTGGGCGCGCTCGATGGCGGCATCCAGCCCATCCTTCTGGAAGGCATCGGTACGCGCAATCAGATAGAAATCCGGTTCGATACGCGCGTCGGCGGCGGCCTTGACGCGGTCCACCATCTCCTGCTGGGAGACGATCGCCTTGTTGGGGCGGTGACCGCAGCGCTTCTGGGCCACCTGATCCTCCAGATGGACCGCCGCCACGCCGGCGCGCTGCATCTCCTTGACGGTGCGCGCGATATTGAAGGCGCCGCCCCAGCCGGTATCGATGTCCACCAGCAGCGGCAGGTCGGTGGCACCACAGATGCGGTGAGCATCCTCAACCACGTCGTTCATGGTCGTCATGCCCAGGTCCGGCAGGCCGAAGGAGGCATTGGCCACGCCGCCGCCGGAAAGATAGATGGCCTGATGGCCTACACGCTCGGCCATCATGGCCGTGTAGGCATTGATGGTACCGACGATGGGGAGAGGGCTGTTGGCCTCGAGAGCGGCACGAAAGCGAGCGCCGGGAGTCTGCTGGGTCATGGTGGTTCTCCTGGTGATATCGGGAAGGTGGGTCAGCCAATGGCATCTTCCGAGTCCTTCAGGGACGCGGCGTAGCGATCGACGACATTGGCCCGGGAAGCACTGACGTGACGGCGCATCAGTAGCTCGGCAAGCTCGGCGTCACCGGCCTCGATGGCATCGACGATGCGGTGATGCTCGACGAAGGCACGCTGGGGGCGCGTACCACTGGCGCTGAACTGGGTGCGATAGAGCCGCACCAGGTAGTAGAGGTCATCGCAGAGCATGGTCACCAGCATGCGATTGTGGCTGCCCTGGACAATGCGATAGTGGAAGTCCAGGTCGCCCTCACGCTGGAAGTAGGCCTCGCCCTTCTTGAGGTCGGCCTGGCGTTCATGCAGCGCCAGCACCTCACGCAGGCCGGCAATTTCCTCGGCGGTCATGTGCTCCGCCGCCAGGCGGGCGGCCATGCTCTCGAGGGCCTCGCGGACATCGAACAGTTCAAGCAGCTCCTGTATGGAGAGCTTCACCACCCGGGCGCCAACATGGGGGACGCGCTCGATCAGCCGGTGGGCTTCCAGCCGGCGCATCGCCTCGCGCAGCGGCCCGCGAGAGATGCCATAGGTCCTGGACAGCCCCGGCTCGGTAATCTTGCTGCCCGGCACCAGCTCGCCACGCACGATGGCGTCCTGCAGCTGCTGGAAGACCCGTTCGGCGAGAGTGCGAACTTCGGGGCTAGGTGATTCGGCTTCGACTGGCTTCATGATGATTGTCGACAATTCTTGAGTGAAGAAAGAGTAGCCATTGCCGGACTTCGGGTCAACACGGCGTCATGGGCGAGTGATACGTCTTTGGTTGTAGACATTTTCCCCTTCTCGCTTCGAGATGTCGACAATGTTGTCGGCCACATAGAGACCAATGGTGCATATCGACGAGGACAACGACGTTTTCGACGCCTAGAATGGGCTCCCCGATTGCATAGGCCCTGCGATGACCGCCCAGCTCCAGATCACGCCTCACCCCTACCGGCCCACCCCGCTATCCGCCTTCGCCCGCCTGCGCCGAAGGCCGGGGGCCGTGCTGCTGGACAGTGGCCGACCCGAGGCCCCGGGCGGCCGCTACGACATTCTGTCGAGCGACCCGCTGGCGGTGCTGACGGTGGATGAGTCAGGCCAGGTGGAGGGCGTGCCAGAGCTTCGGGACCTGGCTCCCTTTGACGCCCAGCAGGCCCTGCTCGAGGGCCTGAACGAGAGCATGACGGTACCGGAGAGCGAGCTGCCCTTCCTGGGTGGGCTGATCGGCTACTGGAGCTACGACCTCGGCTACCATCTGGAGCGAGTGGGGAAGCGTGCCCGCCGTGTCGTGACGCTGCCTGACAGCCGGGTCGGCCTCTACGACTGGGCATTGATCCAGGATCATGAGCGCAGAGAGGCCTGGCTGGTGGCCACCCCGGAGCGTCGCCAGCAGGCACTCGAGTGGCTGAACGCCGCCCCCGCACCGGAGGCCCCCTTTCAGCTGACGGCCTCCTTTGCTGCCGAGCTCGACCGCGACGCCTATCTGGCACGCTTCGACGCCGTGCAGCACTATATTCGTGCCGGCGACTGCTATCAGGTCAACCTGGCTCAACGCTTCAGCGCTCCCTACCGGGGCGAGCTGTGGAGCGCCTACCGGCGCCTGCGCAAGGCGACACCGACGCCCTTCGCCGGCTTCATGGCCTGGCCCTCCGCCAATGGTGAGCAGGCGATACTCTCGCTCTCCCCGGAGCGCTTCCTTGAGTGCCGCAACGACCATGTGGAGACCCGCCCGATCAAGGGAACACGCCCACGCGGCGACACCCCGACAAGCGACGCCCGCCTGGCCGCCGAGCTTAAGCAAAGCCGCAAGGATCGCGCCGAAAATGTGATGATCGTCGATCTGCTGCGCAACGACCTGGGCCGCCGCTGCCGCCCCGGTACGGTGCGGGTACCTCAGCTCTGTGGCCTGGAGAGCTACGTCAATGTTCACCATCTGGTCAGCGTGGTCACCGGCACGCTTGCCGACGGATGCACGCCGCTGGACCTGCTAGCCGCCGCCTTCCCCGGCGGCTCCATCACCGGCGCCCCCAAGGTGCGTGCCATGCAGATCATCGACGAGCTCGAACCCAGCCGGCGCAGCGTCTACTGCGGCAGCCTCGGCTACGTGGATACTCGGGGGCGGATGGACACCTCCATCGCCATTCGCACCGCCGTGGCGGACGGCGACCGCGTGCACCTCTGGGGCGGTGGGGGCCTGGTGGCCGACTCGGAGGGTGAAGCCGAATATCAGGAGACCTGGGACAAGATCCATCACCTGATGGCGGCGCTCGCTACAGAAGGCAACAAAGAATAATAAAACAAACTCTTATTCTTAAATGATAATAACAACGCAAGAAATCGGTATTGGGCGAACGCCTTGCGGTTCGGCTAGGGTGGTCGACATACGTATCAGGAGCCCCCCATGATCGAGACCCTCGACATCATCAACCGCGACCTCGGCCAGGACCCGGAAGCGCTTATCCGCTGGGCCCTCGACCAGGGCAGCCAGCCGATCTGCACCACCAACTTCCGTCCCTTCGAGGCGGTGATCCTGCATATGGTGGCCAGTCAGCGACCCGACATCCCGGTGGTCTGGATGGACCATGGCTACAATACCGAGGCCACCTACCGCTTCGCCGACGCCTTGGTTCGCCGCCTCGACCTAAACCTGATCAGCTTTCTGCCAATCCGCACCCGCGCTCACCGCGAAGCGCTGGAGGGTCCCTTCCCCGGCATCGATGATCCGCGTCATGAAGTCTTTACCCAGGAGGTGAAGATCGAGCCCTTCGAGCGTGCCCTCGCGCAGATGGCACCGGACGTCTGGTTCACCGCCCTACGTGCCGAGGACACTCCGCAACGTTCCCGCATGGCTCCGGCCAGCCGCAACGCCGATGGCCTGCTGAAGGTAGCGCCCTTGCTGCACTGGACGGCGAAGGAGCTCCACGCCTACCTCCAGCGTCACGACCTGCCCAACGAGTTCGACTATTTCGACCCCACCAAGGTTGAGGCCAAGCGCGAGTGCGGGCTACACCTGCAGCACTGAGTCCGCCGAATGCACGATGGTCGCCTTCGCCGATACATCGAGCTCCCGCAGGCGCCTAGCGCAGCGGTAGTTCGATACCCTCGAAGAGACCGCGCTCATGACGCGGCCCGGCGGCCAGGGCGGCATCCACGGTATCGCGATCCAGGTGAGGCGCGAAACCCTGCAGGAAGTCATACATGTAGCCGCGCATAAAGGTACCGCGGCGAATGCCGATCTTGGTGGTGGAGCTCGCGAACAGGTGGCTGGCGTCCAGCGCCACCAGGTCGGTATCCTGCTCGGGATCCACTGCCATGCCGGCAACGATCCCTACCCCCATCCCCAACCGGACATAGGTCTTGATCACGTCGGCATCGGCGGCGGTCAACACCACATTGGGAGTAAGCCCCTGTTCGCGGAAGGCGTCATCGAGCTGGGAGCGGCCGGTAAAGCCAAACACGTAGGTGACCAGCGGATGGCGTGCGATGGCCTCCAGGGTCAGCTCCTTCTCCTCCGCCAGCGGATGGCCCTGGGGCACCAGGATGCAGCGGTTCCAGCGATAACAGGGGAGCAGTACCAGATCGTTGAACAGCCCCAGGGATTCGGTGGCGATGGCGAAGTCGGCCTGACCATCGCTGACCATCTGGGCGATCTGCTTGGGCGTACCCTGCTGCATATGCAGGGCCACGTCGGGGTACTGGCGGGTAAACTCCCGGATCACCGGCGGCAAGGCATAGCGCGCCTGGGTATGGGTGGTGGCCACCGACAGGCTGCCGCGGCGCTCGTCGCTGAACTCCTGGGCCACCTCCTTGATGTTCTCGGTAAGGCGCAACACCTCACCGGCAAGCTCCACGATGGCCTGGCCGGCAGGAGTCACTCGCGTCAGATGCTTGCCGCTGCGAGCAAAGATCTCGACCCCCAGCTCGTCCTCGAGCAGACGGACCTGCTTGGAGATGCCAGGCTGCGAGGTAAACAGACTCTGAGCGGTGGCGGAGACATTGAGATTATGACGGGTCACTTCCCAGATATAGCGCAACTGTTGCAGCTTCATGACGACTCTCCCGTACCGCCCCATCCGCTGGAGGCGTCAAGGTATCAAAAAGGAATATAAAAAGAGATGTTAATTCATATCTAGCATATAATGCCAGACTTCGCACTAGTCGCCGATGCGCATTCTCGATTTGCCAGCACTCCAGTCGACCGCTAACATCGTCCGACCGGCTGGGTGACCCACACATGTCACCTGCCACCCCTGTCCGCTCGATGCAGCGCAACGAAACTGGAGAACCCCATGGCCAATAACGTCGATGTCACCAACGCCAACTTCGAGCAGGAAGTCCTCAAGGCCGAGACCCCGGTGCTGCTCAAGTTCTGGGCACCCTGGTGCGGTCCCTGCAAGGTGATGGCCCCGGTAGTCGACGAGGTCGCCGAGGAGCGCAGCGGCAACCTCAAGGTCGTCAGCATCAATGTCGACGACGCCCCCGAAATCGCCGCCGAGCAGGGCGTGCGCGGCGTTCCCACCGTGATGCTGTTCAAGTCCGGCACCAAGATCGCCTCGCTGGTTGGTGCGCAGTCCAAGTCCCAGCTCAGCCAGTTCATCGAACAGAACGCCTGAGCAGCAGCGTCCCGCCCGATACATCGCCCCGGCCCTGGCCGGGGCGATGTCGTTTTCGCCCTATCACTCCTCGTTACGCCTGGCTGGCGGGCGCTCTGCCCTGGCCCGAGACGCCTCCTTTCCTGGTCCCAGGAGAAGAGCAATCCATCGCGTCTCGGGGTGGCTGGCCAAGGCAATCTTCAGGGTCATGGTCAGCATCACCGACAACAGCATGCCCGCCGTTCCGAAGATCCACCCCCACACCACCAGTGACAGGAAGGCGATAAAGGTCGAGAGGCCCAGTGCCTGTCCCATTAGCCGCGGCTCGACGATATTGCCGAGCAGGAAATTGATGCCGAGATAGGCCGCGGCAAGCAGCAACGCATCGAACAGGCCCCCATCGGGAGAGACCAGCAACAGCAGCACCGGTGGCAGCGCCGCAATGGCCGAGCCGATATTGGGAATGTAGTTGAGCCCGAAGGCCAGCACCGCCCACAGCAGCGGAAAGTCCACCCCCACCAGCAGACAGGCGATCCAGACCAGCACCCCGGTTACCAGGCTGACCACCGTCTTCACCGCCAGGTACCGCTTGAGCCTCAGGCTGAACTCGTTGAAACGCTCAAGGCTCGCCGCGGGATTCTCCAGAGCCTGGGAGACCTTGTCGCGAAAACTGAGCGTTTCGAAGAGCAGAAACACCGCCAGCAGCCCCACGATCACACTCTGCATCAGCAGGTTGCCCACCTCGCCGATCAGCGACGGGATCCACCCCCCAAGCTGCTCGGCATCCAGCAACTCCGCCAGGCGGTTGGTGTCGATGGCCAGCCCCAGTCGCGACAGGCCATCCAGCAGTCTCAGATAGTAGTCGTAGAGCTTCTGTTCGATGTCCGGCAGGGTGTCGACGAAGGTGCCGAAGCTGTTGACCAGCAGTCCTCCCAGTAGCAAGAACACGACACCGATCACCACCAGGGTCAGCCACACCGACAGGCGCAACCCCAGGCCGTGGCGATTGAGCCATAAGACCGGTGCCGTGCAGATCACCGCGATAAAGGCCGCCAGCAGCATGGGCACCAGCAGACTGGCCCCGGCCCGCATCCCGGCCACAATGACCACCAGTGCCGCCAGGGCCAGCACCAGGTTCAGCGGTATGATGCCCGACGTATCGTCGTTAGCGTCTCGCATCCTTATCTCCCAAGCCATTGATGGTTTCCATCATGCCCCCTGGGCAATGCTTCAACAATCGACAACACCCCTGACCCACACCTCAACAAAACGGCGAACCCCCGCAGGCGGCGGGGGTTCGGGAGGTGCTGGTGCCGAGCATCTTAGCGATTGATGCTCTCCTGGCCGCCCATGTAGGGTCGCAGCACCTCGGGCACGGTCACCGAACCGTCGGCCTGCTGGTAGTTCTCCAGCACTGCCACCAGGCAGCGGCCCACCGCCAGACCGGAGCCGTTGAGGGTATGCAGCAGCTGCGGTTTCTTCTGCTCGGGGTGACGGAAGCGCGCCTGCATGCGTCGTGCCTGGAAGTCCTCGCAGTTGGAGACCGAGGAGATCTCCCGGTAGGTCTCCTGGCTGGGAATCCACACCTCAAGGTCATAGGTCTTGGCGGCGCCAAAGCCCATGTCGCCGGTGCACAGCGTCACCACTCGGTAGGGCAGCTCGAGGGCCTGCAGGATCGCCTCGGCATGGCCCCGCATCTCCTCCAGCACCGCATAGCTCTGCTCGGGCATCACCAGCTGCACCATCTCCACCTTGTCGAACTGGTGCTGGCGAATCATCCCGCGCGTATCGCGCCCGTGAGAGCCCGCCTCGCTGCGAAAGCAGGGCGAGTGGGCGGCCAGTTTCAGCGGTAGCCTCTTGGCATCCAGGATCTCGTCCCGGGCGAAGTTGGTCAGCGGCACCTCGGCGGTGGGGATCAGGTGGTAGCCGCGCTCGTCGTCCAGCCGGAACAGATCCTCGCCGAACTTGGGCAGCTGACCGGTCCCCCGCAACGAGGCCTCGTTGACCATATAGGGTACATAGCACTCCTCGTAACCATGCTCCTGGGTCTGCTTGTCGAGCATGAACTGCGTCAGCGCTCGGTGCAGCCGAGCGATAGGCCCACGCATCACCGCAAACCGCGCCCCGGTGAGCTTGGCCGCCAGGTCAAAGTCGAGATCCCCCTTCAGCTCGCCCAGGTCGACATGGTCGCGTACCTCGAAATCGAACTCCCGAGGCTGGCCCCAACGATGCAGCTCGACATTGTCGCTCTCGTCGCCGCCTTCCGGGACGCTCTCATGGGGCAGGTTGGGAATGCCGCTCACCGCATCATCCCACTCGGCCTGGACCTCTGCCAGGCGAACCTTGGCGCCATCCAGGCGCTCGCCCAGGTCACTGACCTCGTCGAGCAGCGGCTGAATATCCTCCCCCGATGCCTTGGCCTTGCCGATGGCCTTGGAGCGAGTGTTGCGCTCGTTCTGCAGCGACTCGGTCTCGGCCTGCAGCTCCCGGCGACGGGACTCCAGCGCCCCAAGGCGGTCGATATCCAGGGCAAAGCCCCGCTTGGCGAGTCGTTGGGCGACCGTCTCGAGGTCGCTGCGCAGCAGTTTGGGATCGAGCATGGCATCCGGTCCGTAGCAGTCGGTGATTGGGGTGTCGGCCGCAGGAAGCGGCGGCAGTAGCAGGCCGCCCATTGTAGGCAAAAGGCGGTAGGGGCGCCACGCGAACCGGGCAGCCGGGGTGCGCCTCGGAGCCCCGCGCGGTAGAGTAGAGACACCCTCGCCTGCCCTTGAAGATACCCATGATCGCACGACTGGATACCACCAACGCCGCCACCGCCCCTGGAGTCGCCACGCCCTATCTCCGTTTCCTCGAGGCCCTGAAGGTGGCCGGTTTCGAGGGCGAGGTCGCCCCCGACTATGCCGATCGCACGGTGCTCGCCACCGATAACTCCATCTACCAGCGCCTGCCCCAGGCGGTGCTTTATCCCCGCCACGGCGAGGACCTGCAGCGCATCGCCCACCTGGCGGGTCAGGTGGAGCATCGGCAGGTGGTCCTCACCCCGCGCGGCGGCGGCACCGGCACCAACGGTCAGTCGTTGACCGACGGCCTGGTGGTGGATGTCTCTCGGCACATGAACCGAATCCTCGATATCGACGTCGAGAACCGTCGGGTGCGGGTCCAGGCCGGGGTGGTCAAGGACCAGCTCAATGCGGCACTCAAGCCTTACGGGCTCTTCTTCGCCCCGGAGCTCTCCACCTCCAACCGCGCCACCATCGGCGGCATGATCGCCACCGACGCCAGCGGCCAGGGCAGCTGCGAGTACGGCAAGACCCGCGACCACGTGCTCGAGCTCGAGGTGCTGCTGCTGGGGGGCGAGCGGCTGGTGAGCCACCCGGTCGAGGAGCACGACCTCGAGGTGCTATGTGGCGGCGATACCGTCAGCGCCCGCGCCTACCGCACCGCCCGTGAGATCATCGACACCCAGGGCGAGCTGATCGCCGAGAAGTTTCCGCCTCTCAACCGCTGCCTGACCGGTTATGACCTGGCACACCTGAGAGACGCCCGGGGGCGCCTCGACATGAACAGCCTGCTCTGCGGCTCCGAGGGCTCGCTGGGCCTCCTCGACGAGGCGGTGCTCAATGTGCTGCCGATTCCCGGACACTCGACCCTGGTCAATGTGCGCTACGCCACCTTCATGGACGCCCTGCGCGATGCTCAGACCCTCAAGAGCAGCGGAGGCGCTTCACAACCCCAGCCGCAGGCGCGTCCCACCTCCATCGAAACGGTGGATGACCGCGTCTTGATGCTGGCCATGGAGGATTTCGTCTGGGATAGCGTCGCGGAGTTCTTTCCGGCCGGCGCTCCGGCGGCCGGCGACCCGGGAGCGGGAGACACCCCGGTGCGCGGCATCAACCTGGTGGAGTTCAACGACGATGACCCCGAACGCCTGAGCCAGCGCGTCGACGCCTTCTGCCGCCACCTGGAGGCGGACGGGGGCGTCGAGCGCCTGGGCTTCACCCTCGCCCGGGGGCGAGCAGAGATTCAGAAGGTCTACGCCATGCGCAAGCGGGCCGTGGGCCTGCTGGGCAATGCCAGGATCGATGCCAAGGGCGAGAAGCGCCCCATCCCCTTCGTCGAGGACACCGCGGTGCCGCCGGAGCACCTCGCCGACTTTATCGCCGAATTCCGTGCCGCTCTGGATGCCCGGGGCCTCGAGTACGGCATGTTCGGCCATGTGGATGCCGGTGTGCTCCATGTGCGCCCCGCCATCGACATGAAGGACCCCGAGCAAGAGAAGATGATCCGCGTGGTCTCCGATGAGGTGGCAGAGCTGACGAAGAAGTACGGCGGCCTGCTTTGGGGCGAGCACGGCAAGGGCGTTCGCTCGGAGTATGCGCCGACCTTCTTCGGCGAGCTCTATCCCAGCCTGCAGCGGATCAAGGCCGCCTTCGACCCTCATAATCAGCTGAACCCCGGCAAGATCGCCACTCCGGTTTCTATTCCGCCCGAAAACGCGGATAGAGCTCCCCTGGCCGAAAATGACGCCCAGGCCAATCAGTCCAGCCCGGAAGGGGGCGAAGACGAGCAGATCGTCAAGTGGGTCGACCCTGGCCTGCTGACCATCGACGGTGTCACCACCCGCGGTCAGCTCGACCGCACCATCGACGAGCAGGCATGGCAGGCCCATGCCGCCACCGTCTACTGCAATGGCAATGGCGCCTGCTACAACTACGACCCCGACGACGCCATGTGCCCGTCGTGGAAGGCCACTCGCGACCGCATCCACTCCCCCAAGGGGCGTGCCAGCCTGATCCGCGAGTGGCTTCGCCTGCAGGGCGAGGCCGGCGTCGATCTCGTCGAGGAGACGCGTCGAAGGAGGGCCGAGGGCACCTGGGGCTTTATCAAGGGCTTCCCCCGGCGGCTCAGAAACACCCTGGCCAGGCGGCGCGGCGAGGCGGACTTCTCCCACGAGGTGTATGACGCCATGGCGGGCTGCCTGGCCTGCAAGTCCTGCGCCGGCCAGTGTCCAATCAAGGTCAATGTGCCCGACTCCCGCGCCCAGTTCCTGGAGGCCTATCACGGTCGCTACCTGCGTCCGCCGCGTGACTATCTGATCGGCGGCCTGGAGTTCATGGTTCCGACCCTGGCCCGCCTCGCCCCGCTTTACAATGCCGCCCTGGGCAATCGCCTGGTTGACCGCCTGCTGGCCGGCCCCATCGGCATGGTGGACAGCCCCCGGCTCTCCCGCGCCAGCCTTGCCAGGCAGCTGACGGCCTGGGGCGTCGTCGAGGCGACCCCCACCTCGCTCGGCCTGCTGACCGAGGCCCAGAAGGCAAGCAGCGTGGTGATCGTTCAGGACGCCTTCACCAGCTATTTCGAGGCCAGGCTGGTCATGGATATCGTCGAGCTGCTGAGCCGGCTGGAGTTCCGTGTCTTCGTGGCCCCCTTCTCCCCCAATGGCAAGCCGCTCAATGTACAGGGCTTTCTGGGCGCCTTCGAGCGCACCGCCGCCAGGCAGGCCGAACGGCTCAGGATGCTGGCCGAGGTCGGGGTAGCCCTGGTGGGCATCGACCCGGCCATGACCCTCACCTATCGCCAGGAGTACGTGAAGGCCCTGGGTCCGAAGGCGGTACCCGAGGTGCTGATGCTCCAGGAGTGGCTGGTGACCCAGACCACCACTCTGGCCCGACGACTCGATCGTCCCGAGAGCGAATCGGATGCCCCCGGAT
The DNA here is from genome assembly GCF_009901955.1 of Halomonas icarae. Classification (GTDB taxonomy): domain Bacteria; phylum Pseudomonadota; class Gammaproteobacteria; order Pseudomonadales; family Halomonadaceae; genus Halomonas; species Halomonas icarae. Next base: position 1,664,981 of record NZ_WUTS01000001.1, read on the forward strand.
ACCGACTTCTTAGCCACTGCACCGAGAAGACCAACGCCCCGGGAAGCCCGAAAGCCTGGCAGCAGGTCTTTGCCGCCTTCGGCCTGGAGCTGGAGCTTCTCGCCAGCGGCTGCTGCGGCATGTCCGGCACCTATGGCCACGAGGCTCGCAACCTGGAGACCTCCAGAGCCATCTACGCCCAGTCATGGCAGCCGGTGGTGGAGGATGACGCCAATACCGGGCGACTGCTGGCCACCGGCTACTCCTGCCGCAGCCAGGTAAGGCGGTTCTCCGAGACCGCCCTGCCCCACCCGCTACAGGCACTGCTGGCCGAGCTCAAGCGCCAGGGCTGCCACGCAGATAGCGCTAGCCATCGTTAGTCACTAATCTGCAGAGTGGAACCCAGCCAGGAGCCTCGCCATGGAAAGCCCCGCGGTATTGATCACGGGCATCGGCCTGCTGTCGCTGACCTGCCAGTGGCTGGCGTGGCGCATCCGGGTCCCCGCCATCCTGCCGCTGCTGGTCACCGGCATCCTGATCGGACCGATAAGCGGTCTGCTCGACCCCGATGCCCTGCTGGGCGATCTGCTCTTCCCGCTGGTCTCGTTGGCCGTGGCGGTGATCCTCTTCGAGGGCAGCCTGACTCTCAATCTGGGGGAGCTTCGCGGTCATGGCCATACGGTGCGGCGCCTTGTCACCTGGGGAGCGCTGATCACCGCCCTGGTCAGTGCCCTGGCCGCTCACTGGCTGCTGGGGCTGCCCTGGGGGATGGCCAGCGTGCTCGGCGCCCTGCTGGTGGTAACCGGACCCACCGTTGTCCTGCCCCTCCTCAAGACGCTACGCGCCAGGGAGTCGCTGAGCCAGATCCTGCGCTGGGAGGGCATACTGATCGACCCGGTCGGCGCCATTGGTGCCGTGCTGGTTTATGAGTACGTGGCAATCGGCTCCGCGGGCGACCCCTTTACCCATACCCTGGCGCTGTTCGGGATGACGCTCGCGATCGGCTTCGGCCTGGGCAGTGCAGGCGGCTACCTGTGGGGCCGGGTGCTGCGGCATCACTGGCTGCCACGCCAGCTGCACAGCTTCGGCACCCTGATGGTCATGCTGACGCTGTTCACCCTCTCCGACCAGCTGTTCCATGAGTCGGGGCTGCTTACCGTGACCGTGATGGGCGCCTGGCTGGCCAATATGAAGCGAGTTCCTACCGAGCCGATCATCGAGTTCAAGGAGACGCTCACCGTCCTGCTGATCTCGGGGCTCTTTATCCTGTTGGCCGCCCGCCTGCGCCTGGATCAGCTCGCCCTGCTCGGCTGGCCCGCCTGGGGGTATCTCGCCATCCTTATACTGGTAGCCCGCCCTCTGGCGGTGTGGTTCTGCACCCTGGGCAGCAATCTCGAGCTCAAGGAGAAGGCACTCCTGGCCTGGATCTCCCCCCGCGGCATCGTCGCCGCGGCCGTCGCCTCGCTGTTCGCCCTGAAGCTGGAGGAGCAGGGCGTGGAGGGTGCCGAGATGCTGGTGCCGGTCACCTTCCTGGTGATTATCACGACCGTGGTGATCCAGAGCCTGCTCTCACGCCCTATCGCCAGGGCCCTGGGGGTGATGACGCCACCGCCCAGCGGTTTTTTGATCCTGGGAGCCAACCCGGTGGCCCGCGCCATCGGCGCCGCTCTCATGCGTGCCGGTCTGCCGGTACGCCTGGCCGATACCGACTGGGAGGCGCTGGAGGCGGCGCGCATGGCGGGGTTGCCGGTCTACTACGGCAAGCCTCACTCCAAGCATGCCGAGACCCACCTGGAGCTGACCGGCCTGGGCCACTTCCTGCCGCTCTCTCCCTACCGCGAGGCGAATGATCTGGCGGCGTTGCACTACGCCGAGCGGTTTGTCCCGGGCAGGGTGTTCCGCCTGGAGACACGTCGCGAAGGCCAGGCGGAGCGCCAGCTCCCTCAGGACCTGGACACCCTGCCGCGACTGTTTGGGGAGAGGGTCAGCTGGGCCGAGCTGGCGAGCCGTGTCGCCCGCGGCGCCGTGGTACGCGTGGCCCATCTGCATGAAGAGCACGACTTCGCCGCCTACCGTAGCGACCATGACGGCCATCTGCAGGCGCTGTTCTGCATCGATGCCAGGGGGCATGTCCGCGTGGCCAGCGACCACGCCGACCTCGCCCCAGAGGCCGGCGAGACGGTCATCTGTCTGATCGATCCGGAGTCGCCGGCCTTCTGAACTGAAGTTGTCAGGCTTCGCCGGAACAGCTTCATTACCACACCGCGATACCCCCAGGACGCGAGTCGCCTTCCGGAAGCAGCGTGTAAAACCAGATACTCTTTCTCTCAGGCGAGAATAGCCGGAATCACTACACTGTGACTGTGCTCAGGCATCCCGTCTGCGCAAGTGGTGCGCCAAAACCAAGGCAATCCGCAAGAGAGAGGTAAGGCGCCTTGAAAAAGGAGATTCCACTGCTGATGTTGCTTGGAGGGGTCGCTGCCGTTTCGGCCTCTGCTCAAGAGAACAGCGAACGGGACAATAATGATCAGGCGAATCGGCAGCTCCCCACCATCACCATTCACGCACCACGACTGACACGTAGCCTCTATGACACCCCCTCTGCCGTCTCGATCCTGACCCATGAGGAGATCCAGCTGGGACAGCAAGGGGTGCGACTGGACGAGGCCCTGGACAGGGTGCCCGGGGTCTTCTTGCAGAACCGCGATAACTTCGCGCAGGGGCAACGTATTTCCAGCCGCGGTTTCGGCGCACGCGGGACCTTCGGCATCCGCGGCCTGCACATCCGCGTCGATGGCATTCCCTACACCCTGCCCGATGGCCAGGCTCAGATCGATGCGGTGGACCTCGACAGCGCAGAGCGCATCGAGGTGATCCGAGGCCCCTCCTCGGTGCTCTATGGCAACGCCGCCGGTGGGGTGATCGACATCACCACCGGTGACGGTAGCGAGCTGCGCCGCTCGCCGGTGTTGCGCCTCCAGGGCGGCAGCGATGACTTCCGCAAGCTTTCGCTGCGCAACGGCGGCGAATCCGGAAATTGGGTCCATAGCGTCAGCGTCTCGGCGTTGGATTTCGATGGCTACCGGGAACAAAGCCAGGTGGAGAAACGAGTGCTCAATGCCAGGGTAGGCTACCACCTGGATGCCGACCGAAGCCTATCGGCGCTGGTCAATCTCCTCGACATGCCCACCGCCGAGGACCCCAGTGCCCTGACGCTGGAGGAGGTCACCGAGGATCCACGCCAGGCACGTGACATTGCCATCGAACTCGATTCGAGACAGAGCGTGGAACAGCAGCTGATCGGGCTGCACTACGAGGACCGCGACGCCATGGGGGGAGAAATCAATGTTCGCGGCTTCATCAGCAGGCGGGACTTCGAGCAGCAACTTCCCTTCCCTGGCAGCAGCCTGATCGGCTATCAACGGCACTACTATGGCGGCGGCGCCGGTTACACCGGAGCGGCCACCCTGGGTGACATGTCGCTGCGCCATGTCACCGGGATCGATCTGGCCCGTCAGAAGGACGACCGTGGGCGCCGCTCGGTGGATGCGCTGGGCGATGTCACCGGTATCACCGCCGATGAGCAGCAGAACGCCACCTCCGCGGGTGTCTTCCTGCAGACGGAGCTGGGGGTGACCGAAACACTCGACCTGAGTGCCGGCGTCCGCCACGACCAGATCCGCATGACGATCGACGATCGTTTTGTCGATGACGGTCGCGACGACAGTGGCGAGCGCACCTTCCGCGAGTGGACCGGCAGCCTGGGACTGAGCTATCGCTACCACCCCGATCATCAGGTCTATGCCACGGTCGGCAACGCCTTCGAGACGCCGACCTTCACGGAGTTCGCGCGTGACGATGGGCGCGGTGGCTTCAACCCTGAGATCCAGCCTCAGAAGGCGCTGAACCGTGAGGTTGGCCTGCGAGGCATCTTCGGCAACGGACTGCGCTACGAGATGGTCGCCTTCTCGGTCGACGTCGACGACGAGTTGATCGGTTACGAGGCCACCGATGGCAGGACCTACTACGAGAATGCCGGCAAGACCTCCCGCGACGGCATCGAGCTGGGCGTGGACTGGAGCTTCTCACTGGCCTGGCGACTTGCCAGCGCTCTGACCCTGGCCGACTACCGCTTCGACAGGTTCGACGACGGCAGCAACGACTTCAACGACAACCGCCTCCCGGGGCAGCCGAGGCAGGTGTGGCAAAACGCCCTGACCTGGTACGGCAACGGGGACCGTTTCGCCAGCCTCGAGGCCCAGTACACCGGCGACTACTACGCCGACAACGCCAACGAGGTAACGATCGACGACCATTGGCTGTTCAATCTCAAGGCCGGCGACGGCTGGCGACTCGGCGATGGAGCTACCTACCTGAGCGCCAACCTGGGCATCCGCAACCTGCTCGACGAGGCGTACTACGAGAATGTGCGCATCAATGCCTTCGGGGGGCGCTACTATGAACCCGCCGCGGGGCGCACCATCTCCGCCGGCCTGGAGCTGTCCTTCTAGGCGAGCTTTTCACCACCCGATGCACCAGCCCCTGTCCTCAGGGCGATAACGCACCGCTGAGAGCCCAGCCGGGTCCCCAGCGAGGGGGTCCCCCGGTGGAGCCGGCCTCCTGTTGTAGGAGCCGGTCCACTACTCTTGAGCAGCCTCGTCCCGCAGAGAGTTGCGAGTCACGTTCAGAAGAACAGTCCGCGCAGGGCCTCACCCGGGTCGGGCTGGCGCATGAAGGCCTCGCCGACGAGGAAGGCATTGACATCATGCTCGCGCATGCGCAGCACGTCGCCGGGAGTGTGAATGCCGGACTCGGTGACCACGGTGACGCCTTCGGGGATGCGCGGCAGCAGCTCGAGGGTGGTATCGAGTGTGGTATCGAAGGTGTGCAGGTCGCGGTTATTGATCCCCACCAGGCTGAGATCCAGCCTGAGGGCTCGCTCCAGCTCCAGGGCGTCGTGGACCTCCACCAGCACATCCATGCCAAGCTCCACCGCCTGCCGGTGAAGGTCGGCCATCTGCCTGTCCTCCAGGGCGGCAACGATCAGCAGAATGCAGTCGGCCCCGATGGCACGCGCCTCGCTCACCTGATAGCCGTGGGTGATGAAGTCCTTGCGAATCACCGGCAGCGAGCAGGCGTCGCGAGCCGCGATCAGGCAGTCCTCATGGCCCTGGAAGAAGTCGGCGTCGGTGAGCACCGAGAGGCAGGCGGCACCGCCCGCGGAGTAGCTGGCGGCAATCGCGCCGGGATGGAAGTCCTCTCGGATCACCCCCTTGGAGGGCGAGGCCTTCTTGATCTCGGCGATGATCGCCGGGTCACCCTCGGCGATACGCCGCTCCAGCGCCGCCACGAAGCCCCGCGGAGACCCCTGCTCGGCGGCCAGGCGCAGCAGCTCCGCCTCCGACACGGCGCGGGCACGCTCACGGACCTCTTCGTCCTTGCGCTGGAGAATTCGGGTCAGGATGGTAGGGGTCGCCCCCGGGGATACACTCATGTTTTGACTCCTGGTGGGGGTACGCTTACTGCAGGAAGACGCGGGTGAAGTTGGCCAGCTCCTTGAGCTTCTCGAGGGGCAGCTTCGAGGCCTGGGCATCCTGGGCCAGGGCCACCCCCTCCTTCAGGCTGTCGGCGACATCGGCGGCATAGAGGGCCGCACCGGCATTCAGCGACACGATATCGGCCGCCGACCCCTCGCCTCTCAGGGCCTGCTCCACCAGGCGCAGGCTGTCCTCGGCGGTCGCGACCCGCAGCGAATCGAGGGACTGCCGCTGGATCCCGAGCTCTTCGGGGGTGATCACGTATTCGTGAATCTCACCCTCCCTGAGTTCCGCCACCCGGGTCGGTTGGGCCAGGGAGATCTCGTCCAGGCCATCCTCGGCATGCACCACCAGCACATGGCGGCTCCCCAGGCGGCGCAGCACCTCGGCCATCAGCGGCACCAGCTCCGGAGCATAGACCCCCAGCACCTGATTGGGGGCTCCGGCGGGGTTGGTCAGCGGCCCCAGGATATTGAACAGGGTGCGCACCCCCATCTCACGGCGCGGCACCACCGCATGGCGCATCGCCGGGTGGTGGTTGGGAGCGAACATGAAGCCCACGCCCACCTGCTCGATGCAGCGTGCCACCTGCTCAGCATCGAGGTCCAGATGGATCCCCGCCACGGCGAACAAGTCGGCGCTGCCCGAGGAGGAGGAGACCCCGCGGTTCCCGTGCTTGGCCACGTGGCCACCGGCGGCGGCCACCACGAAACTGGAGGCGGTGGAGACGTTGAACAGGTTGGCGCCGTCGCCACCGGTGCCGACGATATCGACCACGTGGTCCGCCTTGAGGTGGACCGGGCGCATCAGCTCGCGCATCACCTGGGCGGCGGCACTGATCTCCTCGGCGGTCTCGCCCTTCATGGCCATGCCCATCAAAAAGGCGGCGATCTGGGGGTCACTGACCTCACCGGTCATGATCTGGCGCATGACCTGGTGGGTCTGGTCGAAGTTGAGGTTCTCGCGGCGCATCAGGGCACCGAGGGCATCTCGCATCTGCATCATGGATCTCCTCGAATCAGGCACGGCCCAGCGGCACCTGGGGGTGGCGCTTGAGAAAGTTGGCCAGCAGCTCATGGCCCTGGCGGGTCAGGATCGACTCGGGATGGAACTGCACGCCTTCCACATCCAACGCACGGTGGCGCAGGCCCATGATCAACCCGGGAGTGATATCGTCGTCGGCGGTCCAGGCGGTGATCTCCAGGCAGTCAGGCAGTCCCTCACGTTCCACGATCAGCGAGTGGTAGCGGGTGACGTCCAGCGGGTCGTCGAGGCCGGCGAACACGCCCTGCCCGGTATGGCGGATGGCCGAGGTCTTGCCGTGCATCACCTCCGGAGCACGCACCACCCGGCCACCATAGACCTGACCGATGGCCTGATGCCCCAGGCAGACGCCGAGTATCGGCAGCCTGCCGGCGAAGTGGCGAATGGCCTCCATGGAGATGCCCGCCTGATCGGGCGTGCAGGGCCCCGGGGAGATCACCAGGTGGGTCGGGGCCAAGGCCTCGATCTCGGCCAGGGTGATCGCATCGTTGCGGTGAGTCTCGACCTCGGCGCCCAGCTCGGCGAGATACTGCACCACGTTGAAGGTGAAACTGTCGTAATTGTCGATCATGCAGACTTTCATGGGTCTCTCCGCCACCGGGCTATTCGAGGTTGTCCAGGCCGCGCTCGGCCATGGCCACGGCGCGAAACAGGGCGCGCCCCTTGTTGAGGGTCTCCTGCCACTCCATCTCGGGCACCGAGTCGGCGACGATGCCGGCCCCCGCCTGGACATGCAGCTGGCCATCCTTGATCACCGCGGTGCGGATGGCGATGGCGGTGTCCAGATTGCCGTGCCAGGAGAGATAGCCGACCGCCCCCGAGTAGATGCCGCGCTTGACCGGCTCCAGCTCGTCGATGATCTCCAGGGCGCGGATCTTGGGGGCACCGGAGACGGTGCCCGCCGGAAAGGTGGCGCGCAGGGCATCCATGGCGGTCAGCCCCGGCTTGAGCCGCCCGGTGACGTTGGAGACGATATGCATCACGTGGGAGTAGCGCTCCACCACCATCTCCTCGGTGACCTTGACCGAACCGGTCTCGCTGATGCGGCCGACATCGTTGCGCCCCAGATCGATCAGCATCAGGTGCTCGGCGCGCTCCTTGGGGTCGGCCAGCAGCTCCTCCTCCAGGGCGCGATCCTCCTCTTCGGTGCGCCCACGCTTGCGGGTGCCGGCAATGGGTCGCACCGTCACCTCGCCCTCCTCCAGGCGGGTCAGAATCTCCGGCGAGGAGCCGGCTACTTGATGGTCACCCAGGTCGAGGAAGAACATGTAGGGCGAGGGGTTGAGACTGCGCAGTGCCCGATAGAGATCCAGCGGCGCGGCCCGGTAGGGGATCGACATCCGCTGGGAGGGGACGCACTGCATGACGTCACCGGCCAGCACATACTCCTTGATGGTCTCCACCGCCGCCTTGAAGCCCGCCTCGGTAAAGCCGGAGCTGAAATCGCCCTCCTCCACCGCCGCACTACCGGTACCGGGGCTGACGGTATTGAGGGTGGCGCTGCGCAGGCGAATCTCCAGCGCCTCGAGGCGCTCGACCGCGCTGGCATACGCGTCGGGCTGCGCCGGGTCGGCATGGGTCCAGAGGGCCAGGCGACCGGAGAGATTGTCGAACACCACCAGCTCATCGCACACCATCAGCAGGATATCCGGCACCCCCAGCGGGTCAGGCTTGGCGGCGGCGGCCTCGCTGCGCAGGCGCGGCTCGATATAACGGATGGTGTCGTAGCCGAAGTACCCCACCAGGCCACCATCGAAGCGGGGCTGATCGTCCAGCCGCGGCACCTTGAAGCGCGCCTGGAACTGCTCGATCCACTCGAGGGGATCCTCTACCTCGGCGGCACCATGCAGCTCTCCGTCGACGATATGGCTGATGCTGTGGCCTCGCACCTCGATGCGCTCGCGGCAGGGCAGCCCGATGATCGAGTAGCGTCCCCACTTCTCGCCGCCCTGCACGGACTCCAGCAGGAAGGTCCAGGGCGCATTGGCGAGTTTCATGTAGGTAGAGAGCGGTGTGTCGAGGTCGGCCAGCACCTCGCGGGTGACCGGAATACGGTTGTAGCCGGCATCGGCCAGCTGCTGAAAGCGTTCGGGGGACATCATGCCCGGACTCCTAGGTAAACGGTTGACGGTGGTAAACGCAGGGCGCCGGGGCGAGTCAGTGGCCGCGGCTCAGAACGATATGAGCGTCACCATCGCCAGCGACAGGGAGCAGGCAGGCGGGCAGCGGCGCGGGCAGCGCTGATGTGAAGGAGTGTATCCGGCAACGTGCGGGTGGTCATCGGGTGGTGTCCGCGTCTTATAGTAATAACATATTGAAAAGGCTATTTCTTATAGCAATAGCCGAATTCACGTTAAACGAGTTCCGCCAGCGATTCAACCACGCCGTCCGGGTCGCTGTCGCGAACCGGCTCACCGTGGTTGTAGCCATAGGGGACCGCCAGGGTGCGAAAGCCCGCCGCCTTGCCGGCGGCGATATCGTGACGTGAGTCTCCCACCATCAGGCAGGACGACGGAGACACCGCGAAATGGGCCGCAACATGCAGCAGCGGTGCCGGGTGGGGCTTCTTTTCGGCCAGGCTGTCGCCTCCCAGGCACAGCGAGAAATAGTCGGCCAGGCCCAGGTCATCCAGCAGGGGCGCAATAAAGGCCTCGGGCTTGTTGGTTACCAGCGCCAGGGGCAGATCGCGGTCGCGCAGCCCGCCCAGGCACTCTCGCACCCCCGGGTAGAGACGGGTGTGGGCACCGGGAGCGCGGGCATAGTGCGCGAGGAAGGCGACGTGGGCGCGCTCCAGCAGACTATCTGACAAAGGGCCAGCCGGCCGGGCTCCGGAGACACCCTCGTTCACTTGAGCAGTAAATCGCAACGCCCGCTCCATCAATACCAGCGAGCCATTGCCTACCCAGTCACGCACCCGCGCCTTGCCGACGGCGGGCAGGCCCAGCTCGGTCAGGGCGGCGTCCACGGCGATGGCCATGTCGGGCACCGAGTCGATCAAGGTGCCGTCCAGGTCGAAGGCCACCAGTTCGATGCCTTCCAGAATGGGGTGCATGCGCTGACTCCAGGAGAGTGAAAGCCATATTGTGCCCCACGGGTCATGGGCAGGGAATGCCAACCGACCTATGCTGGTGTTTTCACGTGCCAGGGAGTGTCCGTATGAGCATACAGAGAATCGTGGTAGTGGGTGGCGGCGCCGGCGGGCTGGAGCTGGTAACTCGCCTGGGCCGACGGCTGGGACGGCGCGGTCGGGCCGAGATCGTGCTGGTCGACCGCAGCCCGACACACATCTGGAAGCCGCTGCTGCACGAGGTCGCTACCGGTGCCCTCGACTCGGGCCTCGACGAGATCGCCTACCCCAGCCATGCCCGCGCCAATAGCTATCGATTTCAGCGGGGCACCCTGTGCGGTCTCGACCGACAGCGGCAGCGGCTGCAGCTGGCCGCCGTGCTTGACGATGACGGCCAGGAGATTCTGCCGGCTCGCGAGCTGGCCTACGACCGACTGATACTGGCGCTGGGCAGCGTCAGCAATGACTTCGGCACGGCGGGAGTGGCCGAACACTGCCACTTTATCGACTGCCCCGAGCAGGCCGAGGCCTTCCGGCGCGATATGCTCGATACCTTTCTGCGCTTCAGCGCCAGCACGCAGGACCCATCTCCGCGACTGAAGGTAGGCATCGTGGGGGGTGGCGCCACCGGAGTGGAGCTCGCCGCCCAGCTCTACGATGCCCTGCTGATGCTGCACAGCTACGGGGTCACCGAGCTGGAGCGCCATCAGCTCGAGATATCGCTTATCGAGGCCGCCGATGACGTGCTGCCGGCCCTCCCCGCACGCGTCCGTCAGGCGGTGCGTGATGAACTCCAGGGCCTCGGCGTCAAGGTGCACACCGAAACGCGGGTGACGCAGATCGATGCCGACGCCATCCATACCGCCGACGGCCAGTGTATCGCCACCGATCTCGCTGTCTGGGCGGCGGGCATCAAGGCGCCCGACATCCTCGCCGAGCTGGACCTGACCCTGGCCAAGGGTCAATGTCTCGTCGTTCACGACACCCTGCAGAACGTCGACGATCCCAATATCTTCGCCCTCGGCGACTGCGCCAGCTGCCCCCAGGAGGACGGCGGCACGGTGCCGCCACGCGCTCAGGCCGCTCACCAGCAGGCCCTGCACCTCTACCGCAACCTGCACGCCCAGCTCGACGGCAAGCCACTCAAGCCATTCGTCTATCGCGACCGCGGCTCGCTGATCTCGTTGGCCCACTTCGAGGCGATCGGCACGCTGATGCGCGGTACCTCGGCCCGCCGCCTGTTCGTCGAGGGCCACCTGGCCAAGTTCTTCTATGTCTCGCTCTACCGTCTGCACCAGCGAGCCGTTCACGGCAATCTGAAGACAGGGATCATCATGCTGGTAGATGGACTGAACCGATTCATACGCCCGCGCCTGAAGCTACACTGAGGCCCCTTCGGTCCGCTGACGCAGCCAGGCCCGCTTGCGGGCGGCCGTTAGGCGCTTGATCTCGGCCTCACGGCGCAGCGCCGTGCCATGGTCACCGACTGGCTCGTGATGGCGCAGCGTCAGGGGCCCCTTGCCGCGCAGCGCCTTGGCCCCCCGCCCCGCCCGATGCTCGGCCAGGCGCCGGTCGACATCGGTGGTAATGCCGGTGTATAGGGCCCCCGCGGCCGTCTCGATCACGTAGAGATACCAGCGGGGCGCCTTGGCTTGGGGTGTCTCGGCCTTGGGTATCTCGGCGTGGCGAGCCTCGGTGCCGGGCTCGGTGCTCACCTCAGCGCACGCTGGCCAGCTGTTCGCGGAAGTCGCGAATCACACCGTCGTAGCGATGCGGATCGGCCTCGTTGCGAGCCTTGAACACCGCCGAACCGGCCACGAAGGTGTCGGCTCCGGCACGCGCGATCTCGGCGATATTGTCCACCTTGACCCCGCCATCCACCTCGAGGCGAATGTCCCGGCCGGAGGCATCGATGCGCTGGCGTGCCTCGCGCAACTTGTCGAGGGTGGCGGGAATGAACGACTGCCCCCCGAAGCCCGGGTTGACGCTCATCAGCAGCACCATATCGATCTTGTCCATCACATAGTCGAGATAGGAGAGCGGAGTGGCCGGGTTGAAGACCAGGCCGGCCCGGCAGCCGCCGTCACGGATCAGCTGCAGGGAGCGGTCGATATGGTCGGAGGCCTCGGGGTGGAAGGTGATGATGCTGGCCCCGGCGTCAATGAAGTCGCCGATCAGCTGGTCCACCGGACGCACCATCAGGTGAACATCGATGGGAGCGGTTACGCCGTGCCTTCTGAGGGCCTCACAGACCATGGGCCCGATGGTCAGGTTGGGCACATAATGATTGTCCATCACATCGAAATGGACGATATCGGCACCGGAGGCCAGCACGTTGTCCACCTCCTCGCCGAGGCGGGCGAAGTCGGCGGAGAGGATCGAGGGCGCAATCTGGAAGTCGCGGGGGGCAGCGGTCATGATGGCACGGTTCCTGTAGGTCCTGTAGGTGTAACGCAAGGCTAGCGAAGACGCTATTTTAGCAGCTCATCGCGCCGCGCTCGCCCCCGTTGCGAACGAGAGCGACGAGAACGACGAGAGCGACGAGGCGGCGCCTCGGCAATCGGCCTGCGCGCGGACATACGACAACGCCTCGCGCGCTCCCGGGAGCGCGCGAGGCGTTGGATGGATCAGGCAGCGTGCGCCCGGCCGCGTCAGCTCAGCGCCAGTGCACCGCCCAGTGCGGCCACCGCACCACCCAGCAGGCGCAGCCAGCGGCTATCGGCGCGCTGCATCCAGGCACCCAGGCCGCGGCCCGCCACGGTGATCGCCAGGGTCGCCAGCAGGAAGCCGACCATATAGCTGACCAGCGCCGCGCCGTGCGGCATCTCGGTGCCATGGGCGTGGCCATGGAACAGCATGAACAGCGCCACCAGCGCCGCGCCGGCGGCACCGGGCAACCTCGTCAGGGTGGCAATCAGGATGCCCGCCAGCAGTACCGAGGCGATGATCCCCGCCTCCACGCCGGGCAGCGCCACGCCGCCCAGCGCCAACATCGCTCCCAACAGCATACCGCCAATCATGAACAGCGGCGCGCCACGTCGCATTAGCGGCCCCTGGCGTACACTCCAGACGCCAATGGCGGCCATGGCCAGCAGGTGGTCGAGGCCCATCAGCGGGTGCAGCAGACCGCTGAGAAAGCCGCCGTGAGTATGCTCACCGTGGCCGGGGTGGGCCAGAGCCAGCGTGGCGGTCAGCAGCAGGCCCACGGCCAGCAGTGCCTGAAGGGCGCGTTGCGGTGCAGTCTTCATAGGAACTCCCTGTGCAAGGATTGGGTGGCAGATTGGGGTGACGCTCGGCCGGTTCGTGGCCGCGCTCAGGCGGTCTCGGCGCCTGCCGAACGCCGATCGGGCAGCATGCCCTGCCGAAGAATGAAGCGAATGATCTCTTCCAGACCGACTCCGTCGTGCAGGTTGGTGAACACGAAGGGACGCTCGCCGCGCATCTTCCGCGCGTCGCGCTCCATCACCTCAAGGGAGGCGTGCACGTACTCGGCGATATCGATCTTGTTGATGATCAGCAGATCCGACTTGGTGATGCCTGGACCGCCCTTGCGCGGAATCTTGTCGCCGGCGCCGACGTCGATCACGTACAACGTCAGGTCCGAGAGTTCCGGGCTGAAGGTGGCCGCCAGGTTGTCGCCGCCGGACTCCACGAACACCAGCTCCAGGCCGGGGTGACGGGCCTGCAAGTCATCGATCGCCGCCAGGTTCATGGAGGCGTCTTCGCGGATCGCGGTATGTGGACAGCCGCCGGTCTCCACGCCGAGGATGCGGTCGGCGTCCAGCGCCTGATGGCGCAGCAGGAAGTCGGCGTCCTCGCGAGTGAAGATATCGTTGGTCACCACGCCGATGTCGTAGTGGTCGCGCAGGGCGCGGCACAGCTGGCGCAGCAGCGCGGTCTTGCCGGAGCCCACGGGGCCACCGACCCCGACACGTAGACAGTGAGTCATGGCACTCTTCCTCTGGGTCACACGCTTGGATGTGACAGGTTCAGTCGTTGCGCGCGCGATTGCGGCACGCGCGATGGTTTCCCGACCAGGGTATGGCGGCAGGAGTCGGCGCCTCACCGGACGGGCTCGATCGGGCGGCGGTCGCCCTCAACTGCGGAACATCCGCGAATACTGGGTCTCGTGCTGAGCGCTGACCAGGGCCAGCCCCGGCAACAGCGCCCCCAGCTCGGCGGTGGCGCGCCCCTCGGCGGCGTCCACCGCCGCCACCAGACGCGGACGCAGCACTTCATACAGGCGCTGGGCGGCCACATGACCAAGCGGCATCACCTTGCAGGCCACCGCCAGCTGGTTTTCCAGCCAGGCCCAGGCGAAGCCCAGCTGGGCCTGACGTGGCGCCAAACGACGCCGGTGGGCAACCCAGGCGAACACCGTCAGGTAGCCGGGTTCCGGTGGCAGCGCGGCATCACCCCGCGCCGGGCAGGGCAGCAGATCCAGCCCGCGCAGCAGCCGCAACAGCGCCTCGCCCAGCCGCCGCTCCTCCTCGTAGAGCTCGGCGGTTTCGCGCTGGGCCAGTAACCAGTCGTTCCAGTCGCACAGTGCCGCGCTGTCCGCCGCGGCCCAGGCCGCCTGCAGGTGACCCAGTACCGGCAGCTCGCAGCGGCTCAAGCCGTCATCCAGCACCCCGCTCAACCAGTCTGCCAGTGCCGCTTCGTCACTCACCCAGCCCCGCTCGATGGCCCCCTCCAGCCCCTGGGACCAGGCAAAGGCACCGATGGGCAGCGCCGGGCTGACCAGCTGCAGCAGCCCCAGCAGCGCCAGATCCGAAGTGCCCCCCGCAGCGGGCCGCTGCACGACATCAGTGGGCATGGTGGTGACCATGCGCATGCCCCGCCGAATAGGCACCCGGCTCCGGGTCGAAGGGCGCCTGATGGCGGCTCAGCCGTGCGCCCAGGCGCTCGGCCAAGTCCTCCAGCACATGGTCAGGAGGAAAGCGCACCCAATGGCCACCGTCATCGTCCGTGCCGATGGCCAGCGAGACATGGCGGTTGCCCAGGTGGTAGCAAAGCCGACCCAGCGCCAGCCCCCCATCGATATGCGCGGTGACCACCGGTTCGGCGGCGGCCCGTACGCGTACCAGCTCCCCGTTGCGGGCGCGCAGCCGGTCGCCCTCGCGCAGCACCGAGCCGCGCTCCAGAAACAGCCCGACCTCGCGGCCACCGTCGGTAAGTGCCCGCAGACGCCCCCGGGTGCGCCGGTCATAAGGCAGGGTCAGGGTATCCAGCTCCGCGCCGTCGGCCTCGCCGGCGACGCGTTCGATCAATTCCAGCATCGTGGTCTCTCCTGCTGTTTTCAGAACCGTGTTTAGAGCCGTGTTCAGAAAAGGTGATAGCGCTGGGCCAGGGGCACCTCGGCCAGGGGTTCACAGGTCAGCAGCTCGCCGTCGGCATGGACCTCGTAGGTCTGAGGGTCCACCGTCAGCGTCGGGCAGGCATCGTTGAGCTTCATGTCGGTCTTGCGCACCTGGCGCACGTCGCGACAGGCCACCAGCCGGCTGTTCAGTCCCAGGCGCTCCGCCAGGTTGTGCTCCAGCGCCGCCTGGCTGACAAAACTTATGCGGGTGGCGCTGGCCGCCTTGCCAAGGGCACCGAACATGCGCCGGTAGTGCACCGGTTGCGGCGTCGAGATCGAGCCGTTGGGATCACCCATGGCCGCCCCCGCCACCATGCCTCCCTTGAGCACCAGCTCCGGCTTGACGCCGAAGAAGGCCGGCCGCCACAGCACCAGGTCGGCCAGCTTGCCGACCTCCACCGAGCCGATCTCGTGGGCCACGCCGTGGGTGATGGCCGGGTTGATCGTGTACTTGGCGACATAGCGTCGGGCCCGCACGTTGTCGGTGCCCCGTGCCCGATCCTCGGGCAGCAGGCCACGCTGAACACGCATCTTGTGGGCGGTCTGCCAGGTGCGGCAGACCACTTCACCGATCCGCCCCATGGCCTGGGAGTCGGAGGAGATCATCGAGATCACGCCCAGGTCATGAAGAATATCCTCGGCGGCGATGGTCTCTCGGCGAATGCGCGAGTCGGCGAAGGCCACATCCTCGGGAATGTTGGGGTCGAGGTTGTGACACACCATCAACATGTCGAGGTGCTCGTCCACGGTGTTGACCGTGTAGGGCCGTGTTGGATTGGTCGACGACGGCAACACGTAAGGCAGCGCGCAGGCGGTGATGATGTCCGGCGCGTGACCACCGCCGGCACCCTCGGTGTGGTAGGTGTGAATGCAGCGCCCCTTGAATGCCGCCAGGGTATCCTCGACGAACCCCGACTCGTTGAGGCTGTCGGCGTGAATGGCGATCTGCACGTCGTAGCGCTCGGCAACGTCCAGGCAGGTGTCGATGGAGGCCGGCGCCGCGCCCCAGTCCTCGTGGATCTTCAGCCCCATGGCCCCCGCCTCGAGCTGATGCTCCAACGCCCGGGGGCTGCTCGAGCTGCCCTTGCCGAGCAGGCCGATGTTGATCGGCAGCTCGTCCACCGCCTGCAGCATCTTGCCCAGATGCCAGGCTCCCGAGGTGCAGGTAGTGGCATTGGAGGCGGTGGTGGGGCCGGTGCCGCCGCCGATCATGGTCGTCAGGCCGCTCATCAGCGCCTCGTCGACCTGCTGGGGGCAGATGTAGTGGACATGCGTATCCACGCCACCCGCGGTGAGGATCCGTCCCTCGCCGGCGATGATATCGGTGCCGGCACCGATCACCACGCTCACCCCCTCCTGGGTGTCCGGGTTGCCCGCCTTCCCGATGGCGGCGATGCGGCCCGCCTTCAGCCCCACGTCGGCCTTGACGATACCCCACCAGTCGAGGATCACCACATTGGTGATCACGGTATCCATGACCGTATCATCGTGGCACTGGCTCTGGCCCATGCCATCGCGAATCACCTTGCCACCGCCGAAGATGACCTCGTCGCCGTAGTGGGTCGCGTCGCGCTCGATCTCGATCCACAGCTCGGTGTCACCCAGCCGGATCCGGTCACCGGTGGTCGGCCCGTACATGTCGGCATACGCCTGGCGGGAAATTTTCATGCGGCATCCCCTCTATCTGGCTGGCCAGCATCGGCGTCGTTATCCAGCCCTCCCATCACCTCGCCGCGAAAGCCGTGGATCTGTCGCCGGCCGGCAAACGGCACCAGCGTCACCTCACGGGTCTGGCCCGGCTCGAAACGGATCGCCGTGCCCGCGGCAATGTCCAGACGCCAGCCAAGGACCGCGGCGCGATCGAAGCGCAGTGCCGGGTTGGTCTCGGCGAAGTGGTAGTGGGACCCCACCTGAATCGGCCGGTCACCGGTATTGGCCACGCTCAGGCTGATGCGCTCACGCCCCGCGCACAGCGCGATGCCGCCGTCGCGCAGCTGATATTCACCGGGAATCATCGCAACTCTCCTTACACGATCGGGTTATGGACAGTGACCAGCTTGGTGCCATCGGGGAAGGTGGCTTCCACCTGAACGTCCTGAATCATCTCGGCGACACCCTCCATGACCTCGTCACGGCTCAGCAGATGGCGGCTGGAGCCCATCAGCTCGGCCACACTGCGCCCATCACGCGCGCCCTCCATGATCGCGCAGCTGATCAGCGCCACCGCCTCGGGGTAGTTCAACTTCAGCCCTCGGGCCTTGCGTCGCTCGGCGAGCAGGCCGGCGGTGAACAGCAACAGCTTGTCTTTGTCTCTTGGGGTCAGTTCCATCAGTCAGCTCCAGTTATCCAATGGCGGCGTCCGTTCGCCGGTCGCCACTCAGGTCAGCCAGATGCGTGGTACCGTCGCCGCCTGGCCGGTCAGCCGAGGGCGCAGCAGCTCCCTGGCGTGCTGAAACAGCGCCCAGGCCTGGTTACGCTCCTGGCCCAGGTAGCGCAGCAGCAGCACGCCGCGGCGGACGGTGACCGCCCAATATTCGGCGGCAGACAGGGCATCTCGCAGCGCCACCGTGGCCTCCGCCGGGTCGGGCAGACCCACGACCCACAGGGTGCCCTGTACGGAGGCGCCGCCCTGCCCCCAAGCACCACGGAAACGGGGGTGTTCCGGCTCAAGCAGCTGACGCTCCAGCCACAGCGGTCGGCCGTTATGCAGCAGCCGAAACCGCTGCTCCAGGCGGCCACTGGCGAAGGGCAGCTCACTGGCGGGGCGTCCCAGCCCCAACAGCTCCCAGCCCAGGCAGCGCGCGCCACTCGCCAGCTCGAGGGTCAGACTCTGTACCCCTCGCGAGCCATCGAAGGCCAGGGTTTCCTGGGGCACCCACTCCAGGATCGCGTCATCGGCCACCGCCAGCCGGGTGTGCTGAGTCCAGGCCACCGCGTGGCTGTCGGCCCGGTAGAGCTTGCTCGCCGCCGGCGTGGTCACCAGCGCCTGGGCACCCGTCTCCACATTCACGTCGATCTGCAGCGCATCGCCGCTGACCAACCCACCTGGGGGATGCAGCAGATAGACATGGCAACAGCCACTGCGCCCTTCCGGGTAGAACGGCCGCTGCACCCGCAGCGGGCCGTGGTGATGCGCCCGACTCATCCGGGTCACCCCCGAGGCGCCCGTGTCATCCATGCTGAAGCCCAGCGACAGCGCCGCATCCCAGCGGCGCGCCGCGTCGAAGCGGTGCCCGGAACTCACTGCGTTCTGTGTCATCACGCGTCACTCCCTCTCATGGCCGCTCTCGCCATCCGCCCTGGCCGGCTGGCTAGTTCCCAGCAGCCAGCCGCCGAGCGACTCGCTTTTCAATACGCCTTGTACCGGCACCTCGCTTGGTACTCTTCTCGACATAAAAAACCCATGGGAATACCTCAGCCATATCCGGCCGAAATATCATCGTGATTACGCAAATTTTCTACAAACCAACCCACAACACACTTAAAAAAAAGGTGCAGAAAAAAATGACAATTATCACCAAGCTTGGCTACGGTACTTTACGAAAAACTGGCTAATACCCTTCGCCGATAATGCTTCGAACAAGTGCGAAATAACTCTCGAAAATTCGCCGAAAGCACGATCAACTCGACAGAATCCATCGCGCCGCAAAAACCACCTCGTCGTATCTCGGTAACACGCAAGATGACGCAGCGACATCCGGTATCACCTGACACCTGATGGTCAGCAGTGATTCATCATCATGTTGCCGAACAAGTGCCGACACGACGTAGCCTGGACCCGGCCCTTCTCGCGCCGGAGCCCGTCGGGATGGCAGTTCACTTCGACAATAAGGCGGTCTGTGGGCAGCACAGCGACTCCAGTCGCTACGGCGAGCTCGATGAACTCCAGGGCCAGCGGCCCGATTGTATTGAACACCACATAACGCAACACTCTCGCTAGTCTTGCATCACTCCTGGTCCGGACAAGATGGGGAACCTTGTCGTGCCAAGCGTTACACCCAAGGGGCTGGGCTGAGTCGAGGCGCTACTGATTAGCACCCTCGGCTGGATAATGAATCACCGAGATGTTCGATAACCACGGCGATCTATCTTGAGGCGAAAATAGCCCTAGCCACATAGACTGTCAAGATTTTTTTGAAAAAAATTTACTCTTATATTTCACCACCCTATCTTGCGGTTATTACTGATTATTTTTTGTACCAACTCCGCAATGGCGATGGACTATTTCCTGCACCAACAGGATGAAAATCGCCCGCATGATTACCACGGCGTCGGCCCCTTGGGCCAAGACTCCACTCCGGGGTGGACTCGGTTCGACTTCATATATTCAAAAAAAGAATAACAAACATTATTGTAATTACCTTTCATGGGTCATAACCTGCTTCCACTGCGATACATCTATTACCCGGAGTCTCGTCATGACCCTCGATCTGCGTTTTTCGCGCTCACTGCTCGCTATTGCCCTGGGTGCCGGCCTGGCCGCGCCGGCGGCGGCCGCCGACCGGGAGCTGCTCAACTCCTCCTACGATATTGCCAGAGAGCTCTTCGCGGCGATCAACCCCGAGTTCATCGCCCACTGGCAGGAGAACGAGGGCGAGGAGGTTTCCATCCAGCAGTCCCATGGCGGCTCCTCCGCTCAGGCTCGCGCCATCCTTCAGGGGTTGCGCGCCGACGTGGTGACCTACAACCAGGTCACCGATGTCCAGGTACTGGCCGACGACGGCCTGGTGGCCGAGGACTGGCAGCAGCAGCTGCCCAACAACGCCTCGCCCTACTACTCCACCACCGCTTTCCTGGTGCGCAAGGGCAACCCCAAGGGCATCGAGAGCTGGGACGACCTGGACGATGAGGGGGTGGAGATCGTCTTTCCCAACCCCAAGACCTCGGGTAATGGCCGCTATACCTACCTGGCCGCCTGGGGCTTCGCGGATCACCAGTTCAATGGAGACGAGGCCAGGATCCAGGACTTCATGGGTGACTTCCTGGGCAACGTGGTGGTGTTCGACACCGGCGGTCGCGGCGCCACCACCAGCTTTATCGAGCGCGGTATCGGCGATGTGCTGATCAGCTTCGAGTCCGAGGTCAACAACATTCGTGGCGAATACGGCAGCGATGACTACGAGGTGATCGTGCCGCCGGTCAGCATTCTGGCGGAGTTCCCGGTCGCGGTGGTCGAGCCCAACACCGTGCGCAATGGCACCGAAGAGCTGGCCCGTGCCTATGTGGAGTACCTCTACAGCGAGGAGGCACAGCGCCAGCTGGCCGGCTTCAACTACCGTGTGCATGACGAGTCGGTGGCCGAGGAATTTGCCGACCAGTTCCCGGAAACCGAGCTGCTGCGTGTCGAAGAGGTCTTCGGCGGCTGGGATGAGGCCATGGAGGCCCACTTCAGCAGCGGCGGTCAGCTCGACCAGCTACAGCGCCGCTGAGCCTGGAGGAACGATCGATGAGCTCCCTGGCCCTCCGCCTGTCACGTCGCCGCGTGCTGCCTGGTTTCGGTCTATCGCTGGGCATCAGCCTGACCTTCGTGTCGCTGGTGCTGCTGCTGCCGATGACCGGCCTGGTGGGCCAGCTCAAGGGACTCAGCCTCGCCGAATACTGGGCGATCATCAGCGATGCCCGGGTGGTGGCCAGCTACACGGTCACCATCGGCGCCGCCGCGGTGGCGGCACTGGCCAATGCCGTGTTCGGACTGCTGCTGGCCTGGGTGCTGGTACGCTACGACTTTCCGGGCAAGCGTCTGCTCGATGCCCTGATGGACCTGCCCTTCGCGCTGCCCACGGCGGTGGCGGGCATCACCCTGGCCACCCTCTACGCCGGCAACGGCTGGGTCGGCGGCCTGATCGAGCCACTCGGCCTCAAGGTAGCCTACACCTGGGTCGGGATCGCCCTGGCCATGGCCTTTACCAGCATCCCCTTCGTGGTGCGCACGGTACAGCCGGTGCTGGAGGACCTGCCCCACGAGGTGGATGAAGCCGCCATGACCCTGGGCGCCTCGGACGCCACCGGCTTTCGCCGCGTGATCCTGCCCTACTTGTGGCCGGCACTGGTCACCGGCACCGGGCTCGCCTTCGTCCGCTCGCTGGGCGAATTCGGCGCGATCATCTTTATTGCGGGCAATGCCCCGTTCGAGACCGAGATCACCGCGCTGATGATCTTCGTCAAGCTTCAGGAGTACGACTATGCCGGCGCCTCGGCGATCGCCTCGGTGGTACTGGCCGTCTCCCTCGCCCTGCTGCTGGTGATCAATATCTGGCAGGGGCACTTCATCAAGCGGCTCCATGGAGGACGTGGCTGATGCAACGTATCGGTGATGCCCCCGCGGTGCGCCGCGCCCTGATCACCGCCGCCGTGTTGCTGGCGGCGCTGTTCCTGCTGCTGCCGCTGGCGGCCATCTTCGCCCAGGCCTTCTCCCAGGGTGTCGGGGTGTTCTGGCACAATATCAGCGACCGCTACACCCTGGCGGCGATCGGCCTGACCCTGTTTATCGCCGTCCTGACCATCCCCATCTGCCTGGTGTTCGGGGTGGCCCTGGCCTGGCTGGTGACCCGCTTCGACTTCCCCGGGCGGCGCCTGCTGCAGACGCTGATAGACATTCCCTTTGCGGTATCGCCGGTGGTGGCCGGGCTCATCTACCTGCTGCTCTATGGCCGCAACGGCTGGATCGGTGGCTGGCTCGACGCCCACGATATCCAGCTGATGTTCGCCTGGCCGGGCATTCTGATGGTGACGGTGTTCGTCACCAGTCCCTTCGTGGCCCGGGAGCTGATCCCGCTGATGCAGGCCCAGGGCTCCCGCGAGGAGGAGGCCGCCGTGACCCTGGGGGCACCGGGCTGGACCATCTTTCGCCTTGTCACCCTGCCCAATATCCGCTGGGCACTGCTCTACGGCGTGGTGCTGACCAACGCCCGGGCAGTGGGTGAGTTCGGTGCCGTCTCGGTCGTTTCCGGGGCCATCCGTGGCCAGACCATGACCCTACCCCTGCATCTGGAGCAGCTCTATCAGGACTACAACGCCGTGGGCGCCTTCGCCAGCGCCGCCCTGCTGGCGTTGATCGCCCTGTTCACCCTGGCCGCCAAGGCCGGCCTGGAATGGCGTACCGCGCGCCTGGAGGTTACCCCATGAGCATCCAATTAACCGATATCGCCAAGCACTTTGGTCATACAGGGAAGGGTCACAAAGGGAAGGGTAGCCCCGGCCAGGCCGGTGGGCGCGCCCTGGAACCGGTGAATCTGAAGATCGCCGACGGCGAGCTGGTCGGCCTGCTCGGCCCCTCGGGCTCGGGCAAGACCACCCTGCTGCGCATCATCGCCGGCCTCGAGTCGCCGGACCGCGACCCGGCCGGGCGCATCCTGTTCGGCGACCGCGACGTCACCGACGTGCATGTCCGCGACCGCCGCATCGGCTTCGTCTTCCAACACTACGCGCTGTTCCGCCATATGACGGTGTTCGATAATGTCGCCTTCGGCCTGACCGTGCTGCCACGGCGAGAGAGGCCCTCCAGTGGCGAAATTCGCGCCCGGGTCCATCGCCTGCTGGAGATGGTCCAGCTCGAACGCTTCGCCGGGCGTTATCCGGCCCAGCTCTCCGGCGGCCAACAGCAGCGGGTCTCCCTGGCCCGGGCCCTGGCCCTGCGCCCCGACGTGCTCCTGCTCGACGAACCCTTCGGTGCCCTGGATGCCAAGGTCCGCCAGGAGCTGCGCCGCTGGCTGCGCCAGCTTCACGACGAACTCGGCTTCACCAGTCTGTTCGTGACCCACGATCAGGAAGAAGCACTGGAGCTCTCCGACCGTGTGGCGGTGATGAGTCATGGCCGCATCGAACAGATCGATACCCCGGATGCGCTCTACCGCACACCGGCCAACCGCTTCGTGTTCGAGTTTCTGGGCGACGTCAATCATTTGGAGGGTGAGGTGCGTGGCGGCACCCTGACCTGCGGCGAGGCGACGCTGGCGGTGGACCTTCCCGATGGCCATCAGGAACTGCTGCTGCGGCCTCATGAAGTGCGTCTGGCAGAGGCGCCCACGCCGGAGGCCCAGCTGCCCGTCACCGTCACCGCCATCTCCCCGGTGGGTGCCGAGGTGCGCATCGAGGTCGCCGCAGACTGGCTGGTCGAGCCCTGGCTGGCCACCATACGCCACGCCGACTACGAGCGCCTGGCTCTTACGCGTGGTCAGCGGTTGTATGCCATTCCACGCCACTGGCACCGTTTCAGTGCCGAAGACACCCCACAGCGTCAGGCCATCACGGCCTGATGACGCCCTCTGTCCGCCGAGCGCCCGCGGCGGACAGCCCCCTCCTCCCACGGGGCCGCCGACCGTTCCCGCATGAACTTTTCACGCTGTCATCTCTCTGATGTCAGGAGTCCGCGCGATACGGTGTACCGGACAGTCCCCGACGCCCAGCCCGACGCCCATTGATGCCACCGGCTCTCGCCCTCTCTCAGCCAGCCCAGCCGAGGCCCACGATGCTGATCAAGATCGCCAAACCGCATGATCTGCGCGACTCCGATGTGACACCGGAGTCCGTCTATCTCTCCCGTCGCCGTTTCATGGGGGGCATGGCGGGACTGGGGGCGGGGCTTGCCCTTGGCGGCCCGGCCCACGCCGGTGCCAATTATGCGGATGTACCCGAGGGTAACGGGCCGGCCTGGTTGAAGAAGAAGATCGACGATACTCACTGGAAAGCGGTTACCCCCGCCAACTCCGAGAAGGACACGCTGGCCCCCTTCGACGATGCCAGCGGTTACAACAACTTCTACGAGTTTGGCTCCGGCAAGGCCGACCCCGCGCGCCGGGCGGGCAGCCTGAAGACCCAGCCGTGGAGCGTGGTGATCGATGGCGAGGTCAACAACGGCGGCCGCTTCGCCCTGGAGGATCTTGCCAGCCCCTCACGCTTCGAGGAACGCATCTACCGCCTGCGCTGCGTCGAGGCCTGGTCGATGGTGATTCCCTGGTTGGGCATCCCCCTCGCCGAGGTGATCAGGCGCGCGGAACCCACCAGCAGGGCCAGATATGTGCGCTTCGAGACCCTGGTCGACCCCGAGCAGATGCCGGGGCAGCGCTCCGCGTTCTCGCTGATCGACTGGCCCTACGTGGAGGGGCTGCGCCTCGACGAGGCCATGCACCCGCTCACCCTGCTCGCCATGGGCATGTACGGCCGCGAGCTGCCCAACCAGAACGGCGCTCCCCTGCGCCTGGTGGTGCCCTGGAAGTACGGCTTCAAGAGCATCAAGTCGATCGTGCGCATCTCGCTGGTGGAGGAGCAGCCGCTCAACTCCTGGCAGCAGATCGCGCCGGAAGAGTATGGCTTCTACGCCAACGTCAACCCCCGGGTCGATCACCCCCGCTGGAGCCAGGCCACCGAGCGCCGGCTGCCCAACAGCCTGTTCAGCCCCAACACCATCGATACCCTGATGTTCAACGGCTATGCCGACGAGGTGGCCGAGCTATACGCGGGTATGGATCTGCGGACGCACTATTGATGGCCATCTCGAACCGCCTGATGGCCACTCCGAATCGCTGGCAGCTCTGGCGCCTGGGGGTATTTCTGGCGGCCCTGGCCCCACTGGTGAGCTGGGGCTGGCAGGTGGCCAGTAACGCCGCCGGCCCCGAGCCGGGTCGCTATCTATTGCTGAATCTCGGTCTCGGCGCGCTGTGGATGCTGCTGCTGACCCTGAGCCTGACGCCACTCACCAAGCTCACCCGCTGGAAGGGCTTCGCGCTGATCCGCCGTCAGTTGGGCCTCTGGACGCTGGCCTACGCCACCCTGCACCTGCTCAGCTACGCCCTGTTCATCCTGGGGCTCGACTGGGGCATGCTGGGCAGCGAAGTGGTCAAGCGCCCCTATATCATCGTCGGCATGCTGGCCCTGATCGGTCTCGTCGCGCTGGGCGTGACCTCGAACCGCTGGTCGATGCGTCGACTCGGCAAGCGCTGGAAGTCGCTGCACAAGCTCTCGTACTCCATCCTGGGTCTGGTCCTGCTGCACTTCTTCTGGGTGGTGCGCGCCGACCTCAGGGAGTGGGCGGCCTATGCCGTAGCAGCCGCGCTGGTCATGGCGACCCGTCTGCCGCCGGTCGCCCGAACACTGCCCAGACTTCGCTACCGCTTCAGCCGTGCGTCCTAGGCCGCCTTCTATTCCCCTCCTTCTACTCCTCCCTTCTATTAGCTCTTCTTCTATTGCCCTCCCCCGATGCTTCCGGATAGGCCGCGCCGAACGGGTACCGGCCATGCCGAACGATCAGTGGTCCCGCCCGGCAGGTCGCAGATACCCAGGGCCTATCGATCCCAGACCATCAGGGTCTCGTTCTCCCCGGTCAGTGGCTCGAGGCGCTCCTCCACCGCATGAAACCCCAGACGGTGGTAGAAGGAGACGGCACGCACATTCCGCGAATAGACACTCAGGGTGAGGCGCTGATGACCGGCCATGGCATGGGCCATCAGCCGTGAGCCATGGCCATAGCGCTGCACCCTGGGATCGATGAACAGCGCCTGCAGATGGTCGCCATCGAGGGCGGTGAAGCCGATTACCCTGCCCTCCACCTCGAGCACCGTGACCTCCTCGGCCTGAGGCAGCCGCTCCTGCACCATCAGCTCGGCGCGAGATACCCAGAAGGTCTCAGGGATAAAGTCGTGGGCGCGCATCGAGGCACGCAGCCAGATATCGGCAAGCAGAGGGATATCCTCGGCGGTGGCGGGGCGAATCATCACACGGCTCCTGCTGGGCGTACCAACAGTGTAATCGAGGAGGCAAGGACGTACCCTGAGTGATCTCGAGGGCGCTATACTGCGCTTCGACATTCATCCTGGACGGGAGCTCCCCATGCTGCGTCGACGCTTTCTTCGCCTCTCCCTGGCCCTGGTCGCCGCCGGTTGGCTGGCCGGCTGCACCAGCCCCCAGACCCTGCAGCTCGACCCCAAGCACAGCGCCGCGGTACCGGTCGCCGGCAATGGCCAGGCCGTCTCGGTGATCGCCGCGGATGGACGTGACGGCGAGGTGATCGGCACCCGTACCGGCAGCGCCATGTCCACGGCCACGATCACCGTCCATGCTCACGAGCTGATGCCGAAACTGCAGCGCGAGGCCGAGCGAGCCGTGCAGGAAATGGGCTTTACCCCTACCACCCAGCGTGCCGAAGGCCGCCCCCACCTGACCTTGACACTCGATCATCTGGGCTACGAGCGCGGCAAGAGCCGGCCCGTGATCGGCGAGTCACGCCTGGAGGCCGTGTTGGTGGCCGAGGCGACCAATGGCGGTACCACCTACACCGGCACCTACACCTCACGACGCACCCAGAGCTACGCCGTACGGCCGGACCAGGAGAGCAATACCCGCATGGTCAACGACCTGCTCGTCGACGGCCTGAACCGGGCCTTCCGTGACCCGGAGCTGGGCCGCGTGCTGGCCCGCTGAGGGGTCACTCGACGGGACCTCGGCGCACCATGGCCCAGACATGCTCCCGGAAGCCGCTGCCCGGCTCCGGGGTGCCTCTCTCCAGTAACGTGATCCGGAAGTTGGGCTCGAACAGCTCCCGCACCTCCTCTTCCGGCACATGAAATGGCGGCCCGTACCGCTCCTCTCCGGCCGCACGCTCAAGGCCGATAAGCAGCCCGCTGGCCCCCGGGGGTATCAGCTGCGCCAGATGGAAGGCGTAGCGCTGGCGGGTGGCGGGTGGCAGGGCGATCAACGCGGCACGGTCATAGAAGGCACCGACCTCGGCCGCCTGCTCGATATGGAAGTGAAAGAAGTCCCCGCACCAGAGCTCGACATTGGCCTGGCGACTTATCTCGAACCCCACCTGGTGGTAGCGGGAAACGGGCTCGCTCCCCTCGGCGAGAAACTGCTCGACCGCCTGGGGCGCCAGCTCGATACCCAGCACCGGATGATCGCGATGGCCCAGCCAGCGCATGTCGTGGCTCTTGCCGCATAGCGGCACCAGCACCTTGACCCCGGGGCTCACCCCCAGCAGCGGCCAGTGGTGGCACAGGACAGGGTGCGGCGCGGCGCGATGGAAACCGATACGCCCTTCGCGCCAGCGGGTCAGCCATTCATTCACCATGACGGCTTAGAACCAGCGATCGCGCTTGCGACGGCGGCGCGGCAGATGAGGAACGATCAGGCCAACCAGCAGGCCGGCACCGGCCACGCCGCCGCCATACATGAAGTAGCGCATCAGCAGGTCCTCCTCCTGGGTATTGAGGCGAGCCTCCAGTTCACGCGCCGTCTGGCGGGAGTGCTCGGCTTCGCTATCCAGCTGATGGTTACGTGACTCCAGCTCGGCAACCCGCGCCTCGCGAACCTCGAGGGTCTCTCGCAACGCAGCCGTGCGCTGCTCCCACGCCTCATCGATGCCGTCGAGTTCGGCCTCGAGCTCGGCCACCCGCTGCTCAAGCTCGGGCAGGCGAACCTGAGCACTGGGCACCTCCTGGATCTCGCGGCTAAGCACCCAGACGACATCACCGCCGGGACCTCGAACACGGGTATAGTCGCCGCTGGTCTCCAGTCGCTCGACAGGCTCGCCGGCGGCAAGGGTGCCGACGATGCGGTAGCCGTCGGTGGGACCGCTGCGTACATAGGTGGTCAGCGAGTCGGAGACCCAGACGGTGTCGCTCTGCTCCTGAGCCGCCAGCGGCAGCGCCAGCAGGCCTAGCAGGGTGCCCAGACATACGCCCAGACCGGTTCGTGTGCTGTGGTGTTTCGTCATGCCATGATCCTGACTGTAGAGTCCTTGCCTGAAGCGTCCTGACTGAAAGGTGTTTCCTGGAAACATCCTGAAGGTGGTGCCCTGGCGGGGAAGCGCTGCGATGCCCAAGGCCCTGGAGGCGATAACTGACGCCACCTCCACACACAGGTGACAGCCCACCAGCTGTCCGCAAGGGTTATGCACAGCTTCTGTGGACAACCCCCGGGACAACCGTGGGAAAGTCGTCCGCTGCCCCCGCCACACCTTGGCTCGACGGCTGCTGGTCAGTGCATGACCAGTGTCATCCGACTCATCGAACGCTCTTCAGGTCCCAGGCCCCGGTGCTATCCAGCCGGGGGTCGCTAGGTTAGCACACTCGTGCCGCCCGGCACCGGGCTGGCTCCCTGCGGTCACGGCACGTATAATATAGGGCTGTTTTCAACGATGGCCCAGGCGGCCACCGCCATCCATTGCCGTGCCTCCGGCGAACTTGAGCCAGAGCGCCGCGCACCCCAGAACCCACCGGTGACAGACGTCGGGCGCCTGGCGCCACGACCCCTACTTTTATGGCGAAGAAACTCTTCATCAAGACACACGGCTGCCAGATGAACGAGTACGATTCCGCCCGCATGGCGGATCTGCTCGGCGAATCTCACCGTCTCGAACTCACCGACGACGAGCAGGAGGCGGATGTCATCCTGCTCAATACCTGCTCGATCCGCGAAAAGGCCCAGGAGAAGGTGTTCCATCAGCTGGGACGCTGGAAGAAGCTCAAGGAGAACAACCCCGATCTGGTGATCGGTGTGGGCGGCTGCGTGGCGAGTCAGGAAGGCGAGGCGCTGCGCAAGCGCGCGCCCCATGTCGATATGGTGTTCGGGCCCCAGACCCTGCACCGGGTCCCCTCCATGCTCGACTCGCGCCAGCAGGACCAGATCTCGGTCGTCGACGTGACCTTCCCGGAGATCGAGAAGTTCGATCACCTTCCCAAGCCCAGCTCCGACGGCGCCAGCGCCTTCGTCTCGGTCATGGAGGGCTGCTCCAAGTATTGCACCTTCTGCGTGGTGCCCTACACCCGGGGCGAGGAGGTCTCGCGGCCTTTCGAGGCGGTAATGGACGAGGTCATTCACCTGGCCGACCAGGGCGTGCGCGAGATCAACCTGCTGGGACAGAACGTCAACGCCTACCGGGGCCTGAACCAGCTGGGTGATGAGATCGACCTGGCCGAGCTGATCGGTTGCGTGGCGGCCGTTGAAGGCATCGACCGCATTCGCTTCACCACCTCTCACCCGGTGGAGTTCTCCGACAGCCTGATCGAGGCCTATGGCGAGATTCCAGAGCTGGTCAGCCATCTGCACCTGCCGGTACAGGCCGGCTCCGACCGCGTGCTCGCCGCCATGAAGCGCGGCCATGGCGTCGAGGAGTATGTCGAGAAACTGGAGCGCATTCGCGCGCTACGCCCCGACATCAGCTTCTCCTCGGACTTCATCATCGGCTTCCCGGGCGAGACGGAGGCGGACTTCGAGGCCACCATGAACCTGATTCATCGCATCGGCTTCGACCACTCCTTCAGTTTCGTCTACTCGGCACGCCCCGGCACACCGGCGGCCAGCCTCGAGGATGACACCCCCGAGAGCGTCAAGAAGCAGCGCCTGGCGATCCTTCAGGAACGCATCAACCAACAGGCCATGCAGATCAGCCGACGCATGGTGGGCACCACCCAGCGCATCCTGGTCACCGGCTTCGCGCCACGCGACCCGGGTCAGCTCTCCGGCCGTACCGAGAACAACCGGGTGGTCAACTTCCGTGCCCCCAACCCCACCGAGCTGATCGGCTATTTCGTCGACGTCGAAATCAGCGAGGCATTGCCGAATTCGCTGCGTGGCGAGCTGGTCTCCCCGGCGATCTACTGAGACCCGTCGTCTCTGCTCGACCAATGATTGCCGCGGCGGCCGCCGCGGCAGTATGCTGACTCCACACTCATCTTCCAGGGGATCCGCCCGCCTTGAGCCAGACAGCCTCCCAGGCCAACCGCATCATCACTCTGACCCTCGAACCCAACGACCCGCGCCGCCTGGCCAATCTCTGTGGCCAGCGCGACGAGAACCTCAAGCTGGTGGAGTCCCGTCTGGGCATCACCCTGCGCAACCGCGGCAACATCTTCCAGCTGGCCGGGCCCATCCATCGGGTCAAGGCCGCCGCCAACGTGCTCGAACACCTCTACCGCGAGACCGAGGCCAGTGACCTGGAGCCGGATACCGTGCACCTCTTCCTGCAGGAGTCCGGTCAGCAGGCGCTCGAGGAGGATGAGGGCGATGCCGATGGCGCCGAGGTGCTGATCCGCACCCCACGTACCCTGATCAAGCCACGCGGCCTCAATCAACAGGGCTATGTGCAGAGCATCCGCTCCCACGACATCAACTTCGGCATCGGCCCGGCGGGCACCGGCAAGACCTATCTGGCGGTCGCCGCGGCGGTGGAGGCCCTCAACCAACAGGAGGTTCGCCGCATCCTGCTGGTACGCCCGGCGGTGGAGGCCGGCGAGAAACTCGGCTTCCTGCCCGGAGACCTGGCCCAGAAGATCGACCCCTACCTGCGTCCGCTCTACGACGCCCTCTACGAGATGATCGGCTTCGAGCAGGTAGCCAAGCTGATCGAGCGCCAGGTAATCGAGATCGCCCCGCTGGCCTATATGCGCGGGCGCACCCTCAACAATGCCTTCATCATCCTCGACGAGAGCCAGAACACCACCCGCGAACAGATGAAGATGTTCCTGACTCGTATCGGCTTCGGCTCCACCGCGGTGATCACCGGCGATGTCACCCAGGTCGACCTGCCCCGTGGCCAGAGCTCGGGGCTGATTCAGGTCCTCGAGGTGCTCAAGGGGACACCCGGCATCGGCGTGACCCACTTCGCCGCCAAGGATGTGGTTCGCCACCCCCTGGTGCAGCGCATCATCGAGGCCTACGATAGCTTCGAGGCCGAGCAGGAGGCCGCCGAGCGCGCCCGCAAGGAGGCTCGGGAACAGGAGCGCGAGACCCTGCGTCAGGAGCGCCAGGAGCGTCTCGGTCGCGAGCGGGGCGAGTCATGACGTCTCCTCGGGTCGATCGCCAGGTCGCCCTCGAGGCCGAGGGCCTGCCGAGCCAGGCCGAGCTGGAGGCCTGGGTGGGCGCGGTACTGTCGCGCCATGTGGTGGAGGATGAGAGCGAGCTCAGCGTGCGCCTGGTGGACACGGCGGAGAGCCAGACGCTGAACCGCGACTATCGCGGTCGCGACAAGCCCACCAACATACTCTCCTTCCCCTTCGAGAACCCGCCCGGCGTTACCCTGCCGCTGCTCGGCGACCTGGTGGTCTGCCATCCCGTGGTGGTGGCCGAGGCCGCCGAGCAGGACAAGGCACTAGGCGACCACTACGCTCACATGGTGGTTCACGGTACGCTGCACCTGCTCGGCTACGATCATCTGGAGGATGACGAGGCCGAGGCCATGGAAGCCCTGGAGCGCGAGATCCTGGCCGAGCTTGGCATCACCGACCCTTATCGGATCGCACCCGAGGACGAGAGAGCCGATTCATGAGCGAAGATCGATCGAGTGGCCAGGGCAACCGTTCCTGGATCGAGAAACTGCTGGGGGCGCTCTCCAGCGACAGTGACGAGCCCAGCTCACGAGACGAGCTGCTGGAGTTCCTGCGCCAGGCGGCAGGCCGCCTGAAGCTCGAGCAGGATGCCATGATGATCATCGAGGGGGCGCTGAAGATCAGCGACCAGCAGGTTCGCGAGGTGCTTATTCCGCGCTCCCAGGTTACGGCCATCGCCATCGACCAGCCGCTGGATGAGTACCTGCCGGTGATCCTCGAGACCGGCCACTCCCGTTACCCGGTCATCGGCGAGAACCTCGATGAGGTCAAGGGGATCCTGCTGGCCAAGGACCTGCTGCCGCTGCTGCGCAACGGCCAGGAGAGCGGCAGGCCCTTCCGCCTCGAGGAGGTGGTGCGGCCGACGCTGTTCGTACCGGAATCCAAGCGTCTCAACAGCCTGCTCAAGGAGTTTCAGAGCACGCACAACCATATGGCGATCGTGGTCGATGAGTACGGCGGTACCGCCGGCATCGTGACCATCGAGGATATTCTCGAGGAGATCGTCGGCGAGATCGAGGACGAGCATGATGCCGACGACGAGGAGGATATTCGCGATCTGGGCGAGGGACGCTACGCCATCCGCGCCCTGACCCCCATCGAGGAGTTCAACGAGCGCTTCGAGACACACTTCTCCGACGAGGAGTTCGACACCCTCGGCGGCCTGGTGATGCAGCGCTTCGGCCACCTGCCGGCACGGGGTGAGCATACCATCATCGGTGGCTGGCGCTTCACGGTACTGAATGCCGACAATCGTCGCATCCGGCTACTGGAAGCCGAACCTTGCAACCCCGACGACGCTCTCGACGACAACGACTGACGCGCCTGCCACGGAGGGCCAAGATGCCAGCGTTTCGCCTCCCCACTCCCCTCGGCTGCCTGCTGGCAGCCGCGGCCGGTGTTCTTACCACCCTTACCGCTTCACCCTTCGAACTGTGGTGGCTGGGCCCGGTAGCCGCGGGACTCATCTATCTGGGTATCCACACCCTGACACCCGCCCAGGCCGCCCTGCGCGGCTGGTGCTATGGTCTCGGGCTGTTCGGCTCCGGCGCCTCCTGGGTCTATGTATCGATCCACGACTATGGCTATACCGGCATCCCGCTGGCGCTGTTCCTCACCACGCTGTTCGTCGCGGGGCTGGCTCTCTTCCCCGCCGTGACCCTGTGGCTCTATCGCCGCCTCACCGGCCCGCGTCTGGCCTGGCTCAGCTTTGCCGGCGCCTGGGTTCTGGGCGAGTGGCTGCGTACCTGGCTGTTCACCGGCTTTCCCTGGTTGCTGCTTGGGACCTCGCAGGTGGACTCGCCTCTCGCCCCCTGGGCCCCGGTGGGCGGGGTCTATCTGCTGTCACTGATCACCGTGCTGACCGGCACCCTGGGCGTCGAGCTGCTCCGTCGACACTGGTGGGCCGCGCTCCCTGTCGCCGTCCTGTGGCTTGCCCCCATGGCACTGCACGCCCAGTGGACGAGCCCCGCCGGTGAGCCGCTGCGCGTGGCGCTGCTGCAGGGCAACCTCGATCAGGCCATCAAGTGGACCCCAGCCGGCCAGCGCGAGGCCGCCAATCGCTACAGCGCGCTGACCCGAGCACACGGCGACGACGCCCCGGACCTGATCATCTGGCCCGAGGCAGCCCTGCCAATGTTCGAGCGCGAAGCGCGACCCATTCTCGAGCGGGTGCAGTCCAATCTTGCCCCCGGCACCGCCCTGCTCACCGGCATCCTGCAGCGTGACGACGCCGGACTCTACTACAACAGTGTGATCGGCCTGGGTGATGTCGAGGGGGAGTACCGCAAGACGCGTCTGGTGCCCTTCGGCGAATACCTGCCCCTGGAGAGCCTGCTTGCCGATACCATCGCCTTCTTCAATCTGCCGATGCCGGCCATGACCCCCGGGCCGGAAGGCCAGGCGCCGCTCAGAGCCGCCGGCACCACCATTGGCAACGCCATTTGCTACGAGATCATCTACCCGGATCGCGTCGCCGCCCAGGCGCGCCAGGCGGCGCTGCTGCTGACGGTGTCCAACGACACCTGGTTCGGCCGCTCCATCGGCCCCCTGCAGCATCTGCAGATGGCCCGGCTACGCGCCCTGGAGAACGGCCGCTACGTGATTCGTGCCACCAGCAATGGCGTCACCGCCATCATCGATGCCCACGGGCGTATCACCACGCGGGCTCCCCAGTTCGAGATGACCAGCCTTGGCGGCGAGGCGATCCCCATGCAGGGGCTCACCCCCTTCACCCGCACCGGCAGCTGGCCCACCTGGCTGCTCGCCGCCCTGATGGTGCTGCCCGGTCTGCGGCTGCGCCGCAAGCAGTAGGAGGGAGGCTCTGCCTCGCGAAGGAGGCCGAAGGCCTCCCGGCGAAAGCACACAGTGGACGAAGTCACCACCGGGCGCCTGACCCGATGGGGAGCACTCCTCCTGCAACGTGCCCTCCCAGGTCGGTCGGTGATGCGCCCAACGAATCGCCCCCGTAGCAAAAGCTACGGGGGCGAGACTCTTCCAGCTTATAGCTTAAAGTCCAAGTTACAGCTTCAGGCTTCCGACGAAGTCGGGATTTCGCCCAGCACCTCGGGGATGGTCATCCTGACATAGCGTCCCGGCGCCGGCTCGATGATGGAGAGCTCGCCATCACCGGGCTGGCGTGCCGCCACCATCTTCTTGGCATCGACATAGCCATTGTCGGTCACCCACGCCTGCCAGTGGGGCCACCAGGAGCCTTCGTGCTGCTCGGCGCCGGCCAGCCACTCCTCGTGGGTCTCGGGCAACGAATCGTTGGTCCAGTAGCCGTACTTGTTCTTGTGCGGCGGGTTGACCACCCCGGCGATATGCCCCGATCCACCCAGCACAAAGGTCACCGGCCCCTTGGGCAGCAGCGCCCCGTAGTAGGTACTGTTCCACTTGGCGATATGGTCCTCCCGAGTCGAGAGGAAGTAACTGGGCGTGGAGATCTTGCGCAGGTCGATCTTGACCCCGTCGAGTTCGATGCCACCGGGCTCGACCAGCCTGTTCTCCATATACATATGGCGCAGGTACCAGCCATGGGTTGCCGCCGGCAGGTTGGTGCCGTCGGTGTTCCAGTAGAGCAGGTCGAAGGGAGCCGGCACATCGCCCTTCAGGTAGTTGCTGATGTAGAAGGACCAGAACAGGTCGTTTTCGCGCAGCAGGTTGAAGCTGAAGGCCATCACGCGACCATCCAGATAGCCGTCACGCTCCATCTTCGCCTCGATGCCCTCAAGCACCGGCTCGCTGAGGAAGGTGCCGATCTCGCCCGGGTCACGGAAATCCTGCAGCGTCGTCATGTAGGTAGCCGACTTGATCCGGCGTCCACGGCGAGTGCTGGTGAGATAGGCCACGGTGGAGGCTGCCAGGGTGCCGCCAACACAGTAGCTGAGCAGGTTGACCGACTTCTCGCCGGTGGCCTGTTCGATCGCCTCGATGGCGGCGATGGGGCCCAGCTGCATGTAGTCGGCCCAGGTCAGGTCGCGCTGGGCCGGTCCCGGGTTGCGCCAGGAGATGAGGAAGACACTGTGCCCCTGACCGACCAGCCACTTGACGAAAGAGTTGTCCTCGCGCAGATCGAGGATGTAGTACTTGTTGATCCAGGGCGGAACGACCAGCAGGGGCGTCTTGTAGACCTGCTCGGTGGTGGGGGCGTACTGGACCAGTTGGATCAGCTCGTTCTCATAAACCACCGAACCAGGCGTCACGGCGATGTTCTTGCCCACCTCGAAGGCGCTGCGATCGGTCATGGAGACATTGAGCCCCTCGGCGGAGTTGCTCAGGTCCTGGCGCAGGCGAGCCAGGCCATCGACCAGGTTCTGGCCCCGGGTCTCCAATGTCTTGCGCATCACCTCGGGATTGGTGGCAACGAAGTTGGTGGGCGACATGGCATTGACCATCTGGCGGGCATAGAACCCCAGCCGGCTCTTCTGCTCGGTGGGCAGGTCCAGGCCATCGATCAGCTCCTCGACCAGGCGCGAGAAGAGCAGATACTGCTGCATGATCGCCAGATAGTAGGGGTCGCTGGTCCAGGCCTCATCCTTGAAGCGGCGATCGCCCTTGTTCGGCGTTACCAGCGGCTCGACCTGCTCGCCCGCCATGGCCCGCAGCCCGTTCTGCCATAACTGGACCTGATCCTGCATCAGCCGCGCCTGGGTCTGCCAGAGCTGTGGCGGATTGCTCATCAGCGACTCGGCCGCCGCCTGGAAGCTCTCCCGCATGTCCCCATAGACCGAATCGGCGGCATCGCTGGGCACCATGCGCTCCAGCAGGTCGCCCATCAAATGCCGATACTCCTCGCCGATCTGCTGAAGCTGGGCATTCCACGCCTCCAGCTCGGCCTGTGTCGGTGCTTGAACCCCTGGCTGCATTGAACCCTCCTGGTCCGTCGGCCATGTCATGCCGACATCAGATAACATGCACCGCCACCCTCACACAGAGAGGGCGGCGGATCGGACAGCGGCCCCGCGAGGAGCCGAATTGCGCCGGGTGACAGCGACTGAACAACTGTTCTCAGCTCTTGCTGGAGCCACCCCGTGAGGATTTCGACTTGGCCGGCTCACCGCTGTCCGCCGCAGACGCCTGCTTGGTAGCCTCGCCCATGGCCTTGGCCTTGGCCTGCTCGGTAAAGAGCTTCTCCATCTCGGCCTTGAACTCCAGGCTCATCTCGGAGAGCGCCTTGGCGTCCGCCATCATCTGCTGAGAGAGCTCGTTCATCATCTCGGCCTGGCGGGTGCCGAAATCACGCAGGCTGTCGGCATCCTGAACCTCGCTGGCATCCCGCATGCGCTCGGTGCCCATCTGACTGTAGCGCTTCAATGATTCCATCTGATACTGGGAGAGTTTCTCCATGTTGTTCAGCATCAGGGAGTTGAGCTTGCGCATCGGCTCGAAGAGCTGACGAGTCTGTTCGTTGAAATTCTCGATCATCTTGTCCTGCATGACACATCCTCCCGAAGGGTGGTGTTAGGCGAGTGGCTCACCCAGCCATGTTGCACTGCACAAAGACTAGTCTGGCTCCAGCAGTGTTGCAAGACCGTATTGCAAGACCGTATTGCAAGACCAAGTTGCAAGACCGTATTGCAAGACCATGCTGCATGGGCCATGACGTCGAGATGAGACAAGACCTGGGGCTTATAACAGCATGGCGGTTTGCATCAGCTGTCGCGCTTGGTCCGCGAACGGGCGCTCGCGGCCCCCTTGGCGGACTTGGCACGGCTTGAGGAGTTGCCGCTGCTGGTCTTGGCGGAAGCACTCCTGGAACCCGCATCGGCCTTTTCGCTGTCCCTACCGGTCTTGGTCGCACGACTGTCCGTCCCCTCCTCGGGCTCGGACTGAGCGGCGGGCTGACCGGCCTGCTTGAGCATGTCGAGCATCATCTGCTGATAGGTACCAAAGCTGGACAGCCCCTGGGAGAGCCCCTGAGACAAGCCCTGCGATAGTCCCTGGGTCATGCCCTGCCCCATGCCGGTCTGCTGCAGGAAGGGCTGCATCAGGCTCATCGGGTCATAGCCCTCTACCCCGGACTCCATCTGTTTCTGGATCCGATCCAGCAGATCCTTCTGGAAGGCCGCCACATCCGGCAGCCCCAATGCCTGGCGAAACTCATCGGGGGTAAGGTCAAACTCGACGTTGATCTTCATGGTGTCAGCCCTGTCCGTTGGTCTGCCTCGCAGTGTAGCAGCCTATCCTGGCCTGCCCTCAACGAGATGGTCGTCAACGCGTCTTCATCGCAGTGTCGGGGTCTCGACGCTGACATCGGCGTTCTGGCCACGCTGACGCAGCAGGTGATCCATCAGGGTAAGCGCCATCATCGCCTCGGCGATCGGCGTGGCCCGAATGCCCACACAGGGGTCATGGCGCCCCTTGGTAATCACCTCCACCGGATTGCCCTGTATATCGATGCTGCGCCCCGGGGTGGTAATGCTGGATGTCGGTTTGAGCGCCAGGTGCGCGATGATCGCCTGTCCACTTGAGATACCGCCCAACACACCGCCGGCATGGTTGGAGAGGAAGCCTTCGGGCGTCATCTCGTCGCGGTGCTCGCTGCCACGGCTGGCCACGGCGGCGAAGCCGTCACCGATCTCCACCCCCTTCACCGCATTGATGCTCATCAGACCATGCGCCAGCTCGGCGTCGAGCCGGTCGAACACCGGCTCGCCGAGCCCCGGCGGTACCCCTTCGGCCACTACCGTGATCTTCGCCCCTACCGAGTCCTGGTCGCGGCGCAGCTGATCCATGTAGGTCTCGAGCTCCTCGACACGACTGGCATCGGGACAGAAGAAGGGATTGGCCTCCACCGCCTCCCAACTCCTGAAGGCGATCTCAATGGGGCCAAGCTGGCTCATGTAGCCGCGAACGGTGATGCCCCGAGACGCGAGGTACTTCTTGGCGATGGCCCCGGCGGCCACACGCATCGCGGTCTCACGAGCGCTGGAGCGCCCCCCACCGCGGTAGTCACGGATACCGTACTTGTGATGATAGCTGTAGTCGGCATGGGCCGGGCGGAACTGGTCCTTGATCTTCGAATAGTCCTTGGAGCGCTGATCGGTATTCTCGATCAGCAGGCCAATGGCGGTACCGGTGGTCAGCCCCTCGAAGACCCCCGAGAGGATACGCACCCGATCGGGCTCGCGACGCTGGGTGGTATGACGCGAGGTGCCGGGGCGACGACGATCCAGGTCGCGCTGAAGGTCCTCCTCGCTGAGCGGCAGGCCAGGCGGGCAACCGTCGACGATGGCGCCCAGCGCCGGGCCATGGCTCTCGCCGAAGGTGGTGACGGTAAACAGCTTGCCGAAGGTATTGCCGGACATGGGCGTTCCTCGAGTGATCGAAAGTCGGTGAATCAGGCGAAGGACGCCGCATGGGCGTCGAGTTCATCGGCAGTCAGGGCAAACACCCCCTGGCCACCGCGCTCGAAGTCGAGCCACAGGAAGGGCACCTCGGGGAAGGCCGCCTCCAGATGGTGATCGGAATTGCCCACCTCGACGATCAGCACGCCGCGCTCGGTCAGGTGTTCACGAGCCTCGCTCAGGATACGCCTCGTGATATCCAGCCCGTCCGCGCCGGATCCCAGTGCCAGCGCAGGCTCGTGGCGGAACTCGGCGGGCATGATGGCCAGATCCCGGGCATCCACATAGGGTGGATTGGAGACGATCAGGTCATAGCGGCCGGGAAGCGCATCGAACAGATCCGATGCCACTGCTCTCACCCGGGCGCCGACATCATGACGACTGATATTCTGTCGGGCCACCGCCAGCGCCTCCTGACTGATATCGGCGAGGTCCACCTCACTGGTGGGCAGATGCAGCGCCGTGGCGATGCCGATACAGCCGGAGCCGGCGCACAGGTCGAGCACTCGGTGTGGCGGCTCCTCGGGGAACCAGGCGTCGAAGCCCGACTCCACCAGTTCGGCAATGGGCGAACGTGGAATCAGCACCCGCTCGTCGACATCGAAGGGCAGGCCGGCGAACCACGCCTCTCCCAGCAGATAGGGCAGCGGCCGCCGATGAACGATGCGGCTGCGTACCAGGGCGACGATACGACTGCGCTCCATGGGTAGCAGGCGAGCGTCGAGCACCGCCGGGTCGACATTCCAGGGGAGATGCAGCGCGCCCAGGGTCAGGGCCACCGCCTCATCCCAGGGCGAATCACTGCCATGGCCATGAAACAGCCCGGCCAGATGGAACTCGCTGGCCGCCCAGCGCAGGCAGTCGCGCAGGGTCAGGAGCTCGGCGGCGAGCCGGTCATCGGTGAGCGTCAGAGTGGAAGTCGCGCGCGGGGCGTGCTGATCGGCCAAGGGGGCACCTGAACGTCGTGAAATAATGGGTCAATGATTGTAACCCGGCCCACCGGTTCACAGCCACGCCACGCCGGGTATACTGGTCGCCCTTCGCTACCCAGCCGATACTGCCCATAAGCCCTGCCCCTTGAGCCCTGCCCCATGAACCAAAACCGCCACCACCTGGACGATGACGAGATCAGCGCCTTCCGCCAGGCCCTGCAGCAGGCCGGCGTCAAGCCGATCAAGCGCAATCGCGCCGACCCGGGTCGCCCGCGCCGCGAGGAGGCCGCCGCCGCCGCACGGCGAGCAGCCGCCCAGTCAGCGGGTGACGACAGCGCCAGCGGGCGAACCTCGGACGGCCGCGTGGAAGCGGTGCGCCCCTCGGAATATCTCGACTTCGCCCTTCCCGACCTGCCGTGGCGTACCCGCAGCCGTCTCAAGCGCGGCGAGATGGCCTGGGAGGCGGGGCTCGACCTCCACGGCTACACCCTGGAAGAAGCCCGCGAGCAGCTGGAGGGGTTTCTGCGCGATACTGCCGTGGAACGACGCCGCTGTCTGCTGGTGGTGCATGGCAAGGCGTGGGGCACGGACGGCAACTACCCGGTGCTCAAGAGCCACGTCAATGCGTGGCTGCGCGAGTGGCCCGGTGTGCTGGCGTTCTGCTCGGCCGTGGAGGCCGAAGGCGGCACCGGTGCCGTCTATGTGCTGCTGCGCCGGCGGGGCGAGCGCTGAAGGTTATTCGGACGACCGCGTGTCGCCCGGCAGGCGTGGCCCGACGATGATGCCACGCCCCCCCCACCCCGGGTGGCTACGTCCTTCGTAGCGATCCAGGGCCTCCACCGCCAGCTGGCGCCCCAGGGTGATCAGCGCCTCGGCGCGATGAAACTCATAGGCGCCACATACCGTCTTGGGCACTTCGATCAGCACATCCGGTGGATACCCCGCAACCTTGTACTTGGCCAACGCCGCCTGGGAGATATCGAAGGAGGCCAGCGCCATGTCCAGGCGCCCCCACTGACGGCGGCGGCTGCTCTCTTCACTCTGTTCCCCCTGCTCGCCCTCCTCCCACTCAGAGCCATTCGAGCCTCCTCCCAGACCATCGATCCAGCGCCCGGCGGCACGTTTCACCTCCTCGATCCAGGCGCCGAACTCCTTCCCCGAAGCCGTTTCGGCGACCTCGCGCTCCAGACGCGCCGCCTCGGGAGGAAGCAACTCCTCCAGGGTCACCGGTCGCGGACTGTGGGCCGTCACGTTCACCGCCAATACCAGGTCCGCCGCCGCCGAGACGGAGGGGGTGATCGGCAGCGGGTTGAGCAGTCCCCCGTCGACCAGCACCTGTTGGCCACGATGGACCGGCGTGATCACCCCGGGGACGGCGATGGAGGCGCGGATCGCCTCGAGCAGTGGGCCGCTCTGGAACCACACCTCGCGCTGGTGGGTCATGTCGGTGGCCACGGTTGTCATCTGAATCGCCAGATCCTCGATGCGGGTATCCCCCACCAGGCTCTCCAGCTTGCTCATCACCTTGTTGGCCTTCATGGCGCCCATGGCACTCCAGGAGACATCCACCAGCCGCAGCACATCGAAGTAGTCCAGGCGACAGACCCAGTCGCGATAGGCAGGCAACTGCCCCGCGGCATAGACCCCCCCGACCAGCGCTCCCATGGAGCAACCGGAGACCGCCACGACTTCGTAGCCGCGACGCTCGACCTCCTCGATCACGCCGATATGGGCATAGCCGCGCGCCCCGCCACTGCCCAGCACCAGCGCCACGCGTTTCGGCTCACCGGAGGCTGCCGCCCTGTCGTTCATATCCTTGCGTCTCCTCATCTGTCCGACGGCTCCCTGCCGCTCAACACCCAGCTAGCAATGGTCTCGGCCACCGCCGATACCGCCTCCGGCTCCAGGTGCAGGTGGTGACCACCCGTCAATACTCGGCGCTCGAGCCCAGGCAGCGCCGCACGAGCTGAACGCGCCCGCTCCGTCTCGCCCAGGATGCCGTCCTCCCCTTCGATCAGCAGCGTCGGGCAGGCGATCTCGGCCAGGCAGGCCACCACCTGCTCGGGGGTCAATCGCACCGGCGAGGGGCGCGCCAGACGGGGATCGGTTCGCCACCCCAGCCGCCCGTCCTCCGACTCCTCCAGGTTACGGAGCACCACGGGACGGATGGCCTCTGCACGCACCGGTGTGGCTCCCCCTTTGACGCGCGCGAACACGGCCTCCTCTTCGTCAGCATAGCGCGCCGGACGCGAGGGTGAGCGACGGTGTCCCAAGAGGCCTCGGCGCAGCTGCCGCGGGGCCTCCTCGGCCGCAGTGGTCACTGCCCCGAGCCCATCGATCAGCGCCAGCCGCGCCACCCGTTCCGGCAGGGCGGCGGCCAGCAGGCAGGCCACCCCGGCCCCCATGGAGTGAGCCAGCAGGGTCGGGCGCGTGGCGCCCAGGGCATCTGCCGCATCGAGCACATCGTCGCAGTAGTCCCAGATGGCATAGTCACCGGGGGTATGCCATGAGTGACCGTGGCCGGCGAAGTCGATGGCGACGATGCGCACCCCCAGCTGGCTGGCAAGCACGGGGGCCAGGCGCGAGAAGCTGGCGGCATTGTCCAGCCAGCCGTGCAGGGCCAGCCACGGCGGGGCCTCCGGCTCGCCCCAGGCCAATCCTGCCAGGCGCCCTTCGGCCAGGCTCAGGATCCGTGGCGAGGTCATGACGCCTCCCCCAGCGATTCGTCCAGCGCGGCAAGCAGTTCCTGGCGCACCTCGACAGGGTGCTCCATGGGGAACATATGGGTGCCAGGCACCAGCCTCACCCTGACCCCATGGCGAATCAGCCGGCGGCGGCGGCGCGGCGTCAGCAGATCGGAATCCTCACCAGCCAGGATGGCGTGGGGCACCCGCAGCCGCCGAGGCAGGTCGCCCAGGTGGTCCGGCAGGTGGCGAAAGATCTCCACCTCGATATCGGGGTCGTAGGTCAGCAGAGCCCGACCGTCATCGAGCAGTCGAGTCCCACCCTCGATGTAGTCGTCCAGGGCCTGCTCGGTGAACCGTCGAAACAGGCCTCGTCGGCGCAGATAGTGGCGCATCGCCTCCCGGTCGGGCCAGGTGGTGCGGCGACCCAGGCTCTTGCCAGCCGGCGTCACCCGATCCACCAGCCCCATCCGCTTGGCAGCCTTCATTCCCCAGGCGTCGATACCCAGCATCAGCGGCGGGTCGAGCATCACCACACAGCGAAAGCGTTCCGGCGCCGCCTCGGCGGCCATGGCCATCAGCACGCCGCCCATGGAGTGGCCCACCCCGATCACCGGGGCGTCGAACCGGGCCACGACGCTCAGCAGCTCATCACGCAGTGCCTGCCAGTTATGCCCCACCGGAAAGTCGGGATGGTGGCCGAGGCGATCCACGGGATGGAGGTCGAAACGCTCCCCCAGCGGCGCCAGGAAGCTGTGATAGCAGGCCCCGGGGAAGCCATTGGCATGGGCGAACAGCAACGTGGGTCGGTCGGTGTTGGTGGACATGGTCTCTTTCCTGTGACGG
Source organism: Halomonas icarae (assembly GCF_009901955.1). Taxonomy (GTDB): domain Bacteria; phylum Pseudomonadota; class Gammaproteobacteria; order Pseudomonadales; family Halomonadaceae; genus Halomonas; species Halomonas icarae. Next base: position 1,707,593 of record NZ_WUTS01000001.1, read on the forward strand.
GGCAGTTCAGGCACGGATGGCGGTAGCAGGCTAACGGGATTACCATGTTTCGCCAAGTCGACATCCATCTACCAGGAGCGCCCGTGACCGCCCGCAAGCCCCGTGATACCCGCCTTCGCAATCGACTCTTCTTCGCTACCGTGCTCGCCGCCATGCTGGTCGGCTTCTGGTTGCTACGGTGATGGAAGCCCTGGCGACCTTCCAGGCCACCCTGGAGATCACCCTGCCGGTCTTCGCCATGGTGTTTATCGGCCTGGGACTCAAACGCGCCCGCTGGATCGATTCGGCCTTCGTCACCACCGCCTCACAGCTGGTGTTCAAGGCGACCCTGCCCACGCTGATCTTCTTGAGCATCATCCGCGCCGATCTCGAGGCGACCCTCAACCCGCGGATGCTCGGGGTGTTTGCCCTGGCCACCCTGGGCAGCTTCCTCCTCGCCTGGGGCTGGGCCTGGCTTCGCGTCCCCCTGACCGACCGCGGCAGTTATATCCAGGGCGCCTTTCGCGGCAACTGCGGCATTGTCGGCCTGGCCCTGGCGGCGGGGATGTACGGCGACTACGGTCTCTCCGCCGGCGGCCTGCTGCTGGGTGTGGTGATCCTGACCTACAACGCCTTCTCGGTGATCGCTCTGGCCACCCATCAGGAGGGGGTCACGACCGACTGGCGCCAGATGCTGATGCAGATCGTGCGCAACCCGCTGATCCTGGCGGTCGTCCTGGCCATGCCGGTGGCACTGTCGGGGCTGGGTCTGCCCGACTGGGTGATCACCTCGGGGGAGTACTTCGCCTCCCTGACCCTGCCGCTGGCACTGATCTGTGTCGGTGCCACCCTCTCGCTGGAGGCCATTCGCCGCTCGGGGGGCCTGGCGGCCGGTGCCAGCATGATGAAGATGGTGACGATCCCCGTGCTTGCCACCACGACGGCCTGGCTCGCCGGCTTCGAGGGGCGCGAGCTGGGGGTGATGTTCCTGTTCTTCGCAAGCCCCACCGCGGCGGCGGCCTTCGTGATGGCCAAGGCCATGGGCGGCAACGCCGTGCTTACCGCCAATATCATCGCACTGACCACCCTGATCGCCAGCGTCACCATCACCCTGGGGGTGTTCGGCCTACAGATGGCCGGGCTGATATAGCCTTAGCCCCTGAGCGCCAAGGGCTCCATCGCTGGGAGCTGGCTTCTCGGAAAGCCCCCAGCTCCCCTCGCGTTCTGCCAAGCCCTGCCCCCAACTCAGCCCAGTTCGCCCGGCGTGACAAACCTTGCCAGCCGCGCACACCCTGCCGCCCAGACATCGGCCTCAAGCTCGGCCACGGCGGCGGTGGGGAAGCCCAGGCCGCCATCCTCGCGCCCCTCCACGAGCACGCCGGCCAGCGCCCCCACCAGCGGCATATGGCTGACCAGCATCAGCGGCCGCCCCTGGGGCAGCTCGAGCAGCCAGTCGGCCACCGCGTGGGGTGAGTCATCCGGCGTGATGATCGACAGGGTCTCGACCTCGACACCCAGCGACTCCCCCAACACCGCGGCGCTCTGGCGGGCGCGCCGATAGGGGCTGGCCAGCAGGCGCAGGCCCGCCAGGTCGTCGCGGCGACTTAGCCACTGCGCCACGCGCCGCACCTGCTGCAGCCCCCGAGGGGTCAGTTCGCGCTCGGCGTCGGGACTCCCTGGCCCCGCCTCGCCGTGGCGCATGACCAGCAGCCGCTCAGCCATGTTCACCACTCCCCGCATCACGTTTCGGTCCACTCTGCTCGCGGTGGGCGCGCTGTACATCCTCCCGGGCCAGCACGAACTCCACGTCGCTGCTCTGCTCACCCAGCATCAACAGTCGCGCCATCTCCTGGGCCGGCACTCCCTTGAACAGTACCTGATAGAGCCCCTCGGCCAGCGGCATGTAGATCCCTTCCTCCCGGGCCTTGTCGCGCACCAGGCGTACGCTGTTGACCCCTTCGGCTACCTGCCCCAGGGCCTCCACCGCCTGGTCCAGGCTGCGTCCCTCGCCCAGGGCGTAGCCGACTCGGTAGTTGCGCGACAGCTGCGATGAACAGGTGACAATCAGATCCCCCACCCCGGCCAGCCCCAGGAAGGTCATGGGGTTGGCGCCCTGGGAGACGGCGAAGCGGCTCATCTCGGCCAGCGCCCGGGTCATCAGCATGCTGCGCGTGTTCTCGCCCATGCCCAGGGCCGCGGCCATGCCGGCGGCGATGGCGTAGAGGTTCTTCAGTGCCCCACCCAGCTCAACGCCATAACGGTCGTTGCTGGCATAGACCCGGAAGTAGTCACAGCCAAGCGCCGCCTGTACCCGGGTACGGGTCTCGGGATCATCGCTGGCGATCACCGTGGCGGTGAGCTGCTTGTCGGCCACCTCGGAGGCGAGATTGGGCCCCGAGATCACCCCGATATGGGGGAAACCAGTCTCCTCCTCGAGAATCTGGCTCATCAGCTTGAAGCCCTCTTCCTGGATCCCCTTGGTGGTGCTGACCAGGATCTGATCGGGGCTCAGATGCGTGCGTGCCTGTCGCACCACCTCGCCGAATGCCTTGGAGGGAATCGCCACCAGCACCAGGCCGGCGCCCGGCAGCACCTCGGCCATCTCGGTGGAGGCCACCACCGCTGGATTGATGGCATAGCCGGGCAGGTAGCGTCCGTTGACATGCTCTTGGTTGATCTGCTCGGCTAGCGCCGGGTCGCGCAGCCATTGACGCACCTCGGCCCCATTGTCGGCGGCGATGCTGGCCAGGGCGGTGCCGAAGCTGCCCCCCCCGAGCACCGCCACCCGCATGCGTTCTTCTGCCATGATGCACTCCGCAGGAGTTGATTGAGTGGGGGGATTGTAGCGAAAAAGACGCCCGGACCGTGACCGGTCCGGGCGTCTCGGGATGCGGCCCAAGACGGGCCGCGGAGGGGGAACGTGTCAGTCAACCAGATGCAGCAGCGAGTCGATGCTCTCACGCGCATCGCCGTAGAACATCCGGGTGTTCTCCTTGAAGAACAGCGGGTTCTCGATACCGGAATAGCCGGTACCCTGGCCACGCTTGCTGACGAACACCTGCTTGGCCTCCCACACCTTGAGCACCGGCATGCCGGCGATGGGGCTGTTGGGATCCTCTTCGGCGGCCGGATTGACGATATCGTTGGAGCCGATGACGATCACCACATCGGTGGAGGCGAAGTCATCGTTGATCTCGTCCATCTCCAGCACGATGTCATAGGGCACCTTGGCCTCGGCCAGCAGCACGTTCATGTGCCCGGGCAGGCGGCCTGCCACCGGGTGGATACCGAAGCGGACACTCTTGCCCGCGGCGCGCAGCTTGCGGGTCAGCTCGCTCACCGCATTCTGGGCCTGGGCCACCGCCATGCCGTAGCCCGGCACGATGATCACGCTGTCGGCATCGTTGAGCGCACTGGCCACGCCGCCCGCGTCGATGGCGACCTGCTCGCCCTCGATCTCCGCCGCCGGCCCCTGGGTACCACCGAAGCCGCCGAGGATGACATTGAGGAAGTTGCGGTTCATCGCCTTGCACATGATGTACGACAGGATGGCACCGGAGGAGCCCACCAGGGCACCGGTGACGATCAGCAGGTCGTTGGAGAGCGTGAAGCCGATGGCCGCCGCGGCCCAGCCGGAGTAGCTGTTGAGCATCGATACCACCACCGGCATATCGGCACCGCCGATGCCCATGATTAGGTGGTAGCCGATGAAGAACGCCAGGGCGGCGATCAGCAGCAGGGTCCAGAAGCCGGCACCGTTGAGGTAGAGGATGGCGAGCAGCAGCGAGAGCGCCGCGGCGCCGGCATTGAGCATATGGCCGCCGGGCAGCTGCCGCGGCTTGCCGTCGATCTTGCCAGCCAGCTTGCCGAAGGCGATGATCGAGCCGGTGAAGGTCACCGCACCGATAAACACGCCCAGCACGACCTCGATCTGCAGGAACATCAGCTCGTCCGGCGCCTTGGTGGCCACCAGGCCGGCAAAGGCCGAGAACTGGTCGGTGCTCGCCTCGATGGCGCGAGCCGCCAGCACACGGCGGCGCTCCAGGTCGGCGCTCCAGCCGACGAACACCGCGGCCAGACCGACGAAGCTATGCAGCGCCGCCACCAGCTGCGGCATCTCGGTCATGTCGACCTTCTTGGCCACATAGACACCGATGCCGGCGCCGATGACCATCATCGGAATCATCCAGCCATAGGCGCCGACCCCCGGCCCGAAGGCGGTAAAGAACACCGCCACGGCCATGCCGACGATGCCGTACCACACCGCCCGCTTGGCCTTCTCCTGATTGCTCAACCCTCCCAGGGAGAGGATGAACAGCACACTTGCCGCGATCGCCGCGGCAGACACGAATCCTTGACTCAGCATGGGTTGTCTCCGCGGATCACGATTTCTGGAACATGGCCAGCATCCGGCGTGTCACCAGGAAGCCGCCCACGATATTGATGGTCGCCACCAGCACCGAGATGGCCGCCATCAGCGTCACCAGCCCGCTACCCGAACCGATCTGCAGCAGCGCCCCCAGGATGATGATCCCGGAGATGGCATTGGTCACCGCCATCAGCGGTGTATGCAACGAGTGGCTGACGCCCCAGATCACCTGGAAGCCCACGAAGCAGGCCAGCGCGAAGACGATGAAGTGCTGCATGAAGGAGGCCGGTGCCACCTGGCCGAGCAGCAGCATCAGCGCTCCCCCGACGCCCAACAGTGTCACCTGACGCTTGGTCTGCGCCTTGAAGGCAGCATGTTCGGCGGCCTTCTTCTCCTCCGGCGTCGGCTCCTTCTCCTTGGGCTTGGGCTTGGCCGCGGCGATCGCCTTCACCTTGGGCGGCGGAGGCGGGAAGGTGACTTCACTGGCGTGAACCACCGTCGCACCACGGATGACATCATCCTCCATGTCATGATGGATCTGACCATCCTTCTCGGGGGTCAGATCGGTCAGCATATGGCGGATATTGGTGGCATAGAGCAGCGACGACTGGGTCGCCATGCGTGACGGGAAGTCGGTATAGCCGACCACCGTCACTCCGTTGTCGGAGACCACTTTCTCGTCGGCCCGGGTCAGGTCGCAGTTGCCGCCCTTCTCCGCGGCCAGGTCGATGACTACCGAGCCCGGCTTCATGGCCTGGACCATATCCTCCAGCCACAGCTTGGGCGCGGGCCTCCCGGGGATCAGTGCCGTGGTGATGACGATATCGATGTCGGGGGCTTGCTCGCGGAAGCACTCGAGCTGCTTCTCGCGGAACTCAGGGCTTGAAGGCGCCGCGTAGCCGCCCGTCTCGGAGCCATCCTGGCTCTCGTCGAAGTCGAGAAACAGGAACTCGGCGCCCATGGATTCGATCTGCTCGGCGACCTCGGGACGCACGTCGAAGGCGCGCACCACGGCCCCCAGGCTGGTGGCCGTGCCGATGGCAGCCAGACCCGCCACCCCGGCGCCGATCACCAGCACCTTGGCCGGCGGCACCTTGCCGGCGGCCGTCACCTGACCGGTGAAGAAGCGCCCGAAGTTGTTGCCCGCCTCGATTACCGCACGATAGCCGGCGATATTGGCCATCGACGATAGGGCGTCCATCTTCTGGGCCCGCGAGATACGCGGCACCATGTCCATGGCCACCACGGTGGCGCCCTGGGCGCGACACTTCTCGAGCAGCGCCTCGTTCTGGGCCGGCCAGAAGAAGCTGATCAGGGTCTGGCCCTCGCGCAGGCGCTCGGCCTCCGTCTCCTCGGGCTCACGGACCTTGATCACCACCTCGGCCTCGCTCCACAGCGCATCGGCACCGTCGACCACGGTGACGCCGGCATTGCGATAGGCCTCGTCATCGAAGCCGGCGGCCACGCCGGCGCCGCTCTCGATCAGGCAGTCGTGTCCAAGCTTCTGGATGAACTTCGCGCTGTCAGGGGTCAGCGCGACGCGCGCCTCGCCCTTGGCGAGCTCCCTGGGTGCACCAATCTTCACGTTGGATCTCCCGGTTGGTTATTGAATTCGTGCATAGGTCAGGCTTTTTATTCATACCGTACAATGCCGCATTGCACAACCGTCGATTCAACGTCGAAGGCAAGGAGTAACGCAGCATCGGAGTGACAATTGGAGAAGTGCCACGCTGACCGGAAACAGACGAAAAGGCAAGTACCCAACAGCGGTGTCCAACGCAAGCAGGCCGCCCGGAGGCGGCCTGCAGATTGGTCATTCAATGCAGAGGAATCAGGCGCTCAGCAGGGCATTGAGGCGCTTGACGTAAGCGGCGGGGTCGTCGAGATGCCCCCCCTCGGCAATGATCGCCTGGTCGAGCAGGATGCGCGCCAGGTCCTCGAAGCCGTCGCCCTCGACGCCCTCAAGGCGGGCCACCAGGGCATGCTCGGGGTTGAGCTCGAGGATCGGCTTGACCTCGGGCATCGCCTGGCCGGCGGCCTCCATGATGCGACGCATCTGGAAGCCCATCTCGTGCTCGGGCAGCACCACACATGCCGGCGAGTCGGTCAGGCGATGGGTCACCTTGACCTCCTGGACCTCGTCGCCCAGTGCCTCCTTGACACGCTTGACCAGGTCCTCCTTGGCCTTGGCGGTCTCCTCCTGAGCCTTCTTCTCCTCCTCGTCCTCGATCTCGCCGAGGTCGAGCTCGCCCTTGGCGACGTCGACGAAGGCCTTGCCCTCGAACTCGGTGAGGTGGCTCATCAGCCACTCGTCGATGCGGTCGTGGAGCAGCAGCACCTCGATGCCCTTCTTGCGGAAGATCTCCAGGTGCGGGCTGTTCTTCGCCGCATTGAAGCCATCGGCGACGATGTAGTAGATCTTCTCCTGGCCCTCCTTCATGCGCGACACGTAGTCGGCCAGCGACTGGTCCTGGGTGGCGCTGTCGGTGTGGGTGGTGGAGAAGCGCAGCAGGCCGGCGATCTTCTCGCGGTTGGCGAAGTCCTCCGCCGGGCCCTCCTTGAGCACGCTGCCGAAGGTGTTCCAGAAGGTCTGGTAGGCATCACTGTGCTTGGTCAGCTTCTTGAGCATGTCCAGGGAGCGCTTGGTCAGCGCGCTCTTGATCTTGTCGACCTGCGGGTCCTGCTGCAGCAGCTCCCGGGAGACGTTGAGCGACAGGTCGCGGGTGTCCAGCACGCCCTTGATGAAGCGCAGGTAGAGCGGCAGGAACTGTTCGGCGTCGTCCATGATGAAGACGCGCTGCACATAGAGCTTCACCCCGCGGGCGCCGTCGCGCTCGTAGAGGTCGAAGGGCGCGCGGCCCGGCACGTAGAGTAGACTGGTGTACTCGAGCTTGCCCTCGACCTTGTTATGGCTCCAGGTCAGCGGGTCGCTGAAGTCGTGAGCGACGTGCTTGTAGAAGGCCTTGTACTCGTCGTCGGTGAGCTCGCTCTTGGGGCGCACCCACAGGGCGGTGGCCTCGTTGACGGTCTCCCAGCTGACAGTCTCGCTGCCCTCGATGTCGTTGCCGTCCTCGTCCTTGGCCGTCTCGACCTTGGGCATCCGCACCGGCACTTCGATGTGGTCGGAGTACTTGCGCACCAGGCTCTGCAGGCGGAAGTCGTCGGCAAACTCAGCGGCGTCCTCCTTGAGGTGCAGCACGATTTCGGTGCCGTGGGTCTCGCGCTCGACGTCGGCGACAGTGAACTCGCCTTCGCCCCTGGAGCGCCACTCGACGCCTTCACCCTGTTCGGTGCCCGCCTTGCGGGTGCGCACCGTGACCTCGTCAGCGACGATAAAGCCGGAGTAGAAGCCGACGCCGAACTGGCCGATCAGCCGGGCGTCCTTCTGCTGCTCACCGGAGAGCTGCTTGAGGAACTCCGCGGTGCCGCTTCTGGCGATGGTGCCGAGGTTCGCGATCACCTCGTCGCGACTCATGCCGATGCCGTTGTCGCGCACGGTGACGGTGCGCGCCTCGGCGTCGTGCTCGATCTCGATGCGCAGCTCGCTGTCGCCTTCGTAGAGGGCATCGTTGTCCAGGGCCGCATAGCGCAACTTGTCGCAGGCGTCGGCGGCATTGGAGATAAGCTCGCGCAGGAAGATCTCCCGGTTGGAATACAGGGAGTGGATCATCAGGTGCAGCAGCTGCTTCACCTCGGTCTGGAAGCCAAGGGTCTCTTCATGTTGCGTGGCAGTGGTCATGTGGCGTGAACCCCCTCTTTCGACATGACGACGGTGGACGGGCCACCGACTCGGAACTGGCAATCGATATGGGGTTTCCGCAGGGGTTTTCAAGCCCCTGGGTGGCTCACGCCTGCCCTCCTTCGGGATCATCCAGCACAAAGTGCAGCCTGGCGGTGGCCACCGGTGTGGCTTCCTCCTTCTGCCAGGCACTGACCGTGACATTGGCCAGGCGTCGCCCCTCGCGCAGCAGCGAACAGCGCGCATGGGTCGGCACCAGCCGGGCGGTACGCAGATAGTCGATGGAGATATCGACGATGCGCGGCAAGCGCGGCTCACGGGTGGCCAGCATCAGGTCCAGGGTCGCCGCGGTCTCCATAAAGGCCGCCACCACACCACCATGCAATGCCGGCAGCATCACGTTGCCGACATTGCCCGCGCGAGGGTCGAGACGGAACAGCAGGCCATCCCCCTTAGGGTCCGGAGACGTCGTGACGCCGATGCGCCGCGCATAGGGCATCAGCTCGAGCCAGGCCGACAGATCACCCGCGTCACGGGTCCTGGTCAGCCACTCCACTCCATGAATGCCTTCAGGCATGGTCGTCCTCCTCCTGGGCAAACAGCGCCTCGGCAAATGCCGGCGGGGTGTTGCGCGACCCCAGCCGCACGAAGTTGCCGACGGCACGCGCCACTTCTCCCTCGGCCGACTGCCAGACGCGCCCCTCGGTGAATACCACCGAGGCGGTAACTCGCACGACCCGGGCCTCCACCAGCAGGTCCTGGCCGGCCACCGCCGGGCGGAAGTGATCGATGCGCAGATCGAGGGTCGGGCAGACCTCCGGCGCCGGCAATGCCGGCAGGACCGCCGAGCCACAGGCGGTGTCCAGCAGCATGGTCAGTACTCCCCCATGGACCAGCCCGCGTCTGCTGTCGCCCAGCAGCTCCGCGTGCCAGGGCAGGCGCATGCGAGTGAGCCGTGGCGAGGCCTCGAGCACCTCGAGGCCCAGCTCACGCGTATGGGGGATCACGTTGACGAAACGGGTCAGGGCACGCCGCCAGTCGGCGGCGTCGGGACGGGAGTCGGCGTGCATGGGGGCTCGGCTTGGCGTGTTGTGATAAACAGCTGGCAATCAAACGATCGTATCAAACTCCGCTGGAGTTATCCTTGCTCCTGTCAACGCTCTCCTCCCGCCAGGCACGATAGGGACCCAGGGCACTATCCACCCGGGTCAGCAACCAGCCGACGATCACCGCATCATCGAGCACGCCCACCAGCACCAGAAAATCGGGAATCAGATCCAGAGGCGAGATCAGGTAGACCAGCGCCGCCAGCATCCACAGGATGGCCATCCAAGGCACCGGACGATAGCGGCCACGCAGCACATCGCCGAGCATCGGCACGAACAGTCGCAGGGCCCGGGTAATCTGGCCGATCACACGGGAACGCCCGCGCAGCCGGGTCTTCAACTTGTCGCCCTTGCCTGCCATGGGCCTCTCCTTGCCATTTGCGAAAAAAAGTCATATGCGCAAAAAGGTCATGTGTGCGAATAAGGTCATGCGCGCGAGCGCGTGACCAGGTCGTACGCGAGAATAGAACGCCACGATAAGCGATTCGATGAGACGACGACAGCCTCGACGACGCTGTCGTGGTCGGGCGACACTATCCCCTAATCATCTCATCGGCGACGATGGGGGTTTACACTCGAATCGACGCTGGAGGGTTCCCCATGTCGTTGCGCCTCTCCGTACCCTGGCGTGCCCTGGCCGCCGCCACCCTGTGCTGCCTGCCGCTGCTGGGGCAGGCCGACGACCGCAGCATGCGCGAGGCCCTGCAGGCCGCCCGAGCCGGTGACTGGCAGCGGGTCGACGAAGCCGCCATTGCCGATCATGAACTGGCCGGTTACGTGACCTATCACCGCCTGCGCGACCTCCTGCCCGATGTGGCACCCCGGAGTGTACTCGACTTTATCGAGCGTCACGCCGACTCGCCCCTCGCCGAGTGGATGCGCGGCCAGGCGATCGATCGCTACGGCCGGGCCGGGCGCCATGCAGATCTGCTCCAGGTCGCCGCCAGAGAGCCCGAGGGCACCGCTCGGCGCTGTCACTACTACACCGCCCTGCTCGACCGCGCCCCCGCCATGGCGGCCGCAGGAGGTCGCCGGCTCTGGCGAGTCGGGCGCTCCCAGCCCGAGGCCTGCGACACTCTCTTCGACACCCTGAGACGCCGCGGCGAGATCGGCGAGGAGCAGATCTGGGAGCGCCAGATGCTCGCCTGGCAGGCCGGGCAGAGTGGCCTTGTAAGCTATCTGAGGGGCCTGCTGGGCAGTCGCTGGCACTCCGCCCAGCAGGCCATGGCTCGCGTCCAGGCGGACCCCGACGCGATTACCCAAATATCCGACTGCCTGGGTCCCGAGTGCCGCGGCAGCGGCCCCTTCTTCGCTGCCGCCATGCATGACCATGTGCGCGCCGACACCGCAGCAGCTCTTGAGGCGTGGCGCAGGATTGCCCCAGGCTTGAGAATCGCGGCCGAGCATCGTCAGACGATCGAGCATGACCTGATCTTCTACTCCCTGGTCCGGGACGTACGCTCCAATCGCGCCTGGGTGGATGCCACCCTTCCCCAGCTCGCCTCACCGGACCTGCTCGAGCTTCGGGTACGCACGGCCCTGGCCGATCGCGACTGGCGTGGCGTGCTCGACTGGATCCAGCGCATGCCCGAAGCCACCCGCGGGGACGAACGCTGGCAGTATTGGCGGGCACGCGCCCTTGAGCAGCTGGGTGACAAGGCCGCCGCCGAGCGCGCCTATGCCGTCGCCGCCGAGGAGCGCAGCTTCTATGGCTTTGCCGCCGCCGACCGGCTGGGGCGGCCCTATGCGCTCAATATGGAGCGCAACCAGATCGACGCCGCCTACCGAGACCGGGTGTCGCGCTGGCCGGCCGTAAGGCGTACCGAAGCCCTGCTACGCATCAACGAGCCGGGACTCGCCGCCAGCGAATGGTACGCCGCGGTGCGCCGTGCCTCTCCACAGGATGCTCGAGCGCTGGGCGACTACGCCCGCCGGCGAGGCTGGCATGCCAAGCTGGTTCAGACCACCATCGTCGGCCAGCTATGGGATGCCCTAGAGTGGCGCTTCCCCGAGGCTTATCGAGAGGACTTCCTGACATGGGGTCGTCGTACCGGAGTCGACCCCTACCTACTGATGGGCATTGCCCGACGCGAGAGCGCCTACAATCCCGAGGCGGTATCGCCGGCCGGCGCTCGCGGGCTGATGCAGGTGATGCCGGCCACTGCCACCCAGTTGGCTCGCCAGCTGGGCATCGCCGACCCGGGCTCCTATGGTGTCCTCGACCCCCAGACCAACATCCGTCTGGGCAGCACCTATATTCGCGATATGCTCGAACGCTACCGTGGCAATCGACTGGCCGCCACGGCGGCCTACAACGCCGGCCCCGGCCGCGTGGACCGCTGGCTACAGAGCAGCGCGACAGAGGCCTTCGACCTGTTCGTCGAAGGCATTCCGTTTCGCGAGACGCGCCACTATGTGCAGGCGGTGCTGACCTACCGGGCAATCTTCGAAAGCCTGGCCAACGGGGGCAGCAGCGAGGGTGTCTCGATGCTCACCCCCGCCGAGAAGCGGGTGCGCTACGACGGCTCGCTGCTAGCCCGGCAGTAAGCTGGAAGTCAGCATGTGACCTCCAGTACCCGCGTCAAGCTTTTCTTACAGCTTCAAGCTTAAGCCCGCGAAGCGGGCGTTCTTCCAGCTTAACGTCCGGCCTTAGCCGGGCTGGCGCTCCAGCGCCAGCCTGATGCCGAAGAGGATCAATACCGAGCCAGTCAGCCCGTTGAGCCAGCGTGCGAAGAGGAGGCTGGCCAGCCACCGACCTGCCCCACCCACCATCAAGGCCACCCCGATCTGCCACAGGTTGGCGATCACGAAGTGGACGCCCGCCAGGAACAGCGACTTGGCCAGTGCCGGGTCGCCCGGGGCGATGAACTGCGGCAGGAAGGCCATATAGAAGACCACGGTCTTGGGGTTGAGCACATTGGAGAGCAGCCCCTCGCGCAGGGGCTTCCAGGCCGGAAGCACACGCCGCTCGGCGCTCACCCCGGCCACCGGCAGCCCCTGGCCGCGCCGTGCCGCCAGAAGCGCCTGAGCCCCCAGCCAGACCAGATAGATGGCCCCGGCCAGCTTGAGCACACCGTAGGCCCAGGCCGACTGCAACAGGATCAGCGAGATTCCCAGGGCCGAGACGGCGGCGTGCACGAAGAGACCGCAGCAGATCGCCAGGCTGGTGAGCACCCCATCTCGCACTCCGCCACGCGCGGTGTTGCGGATCACCAGCAGGGTATCCACTCCGGGGGTGATCGAGAGCAGGGTGATGGCCACCAGGAAGGGCCAGAACTGGGCATCGATCCACATGATGGCTGGCCTACTCCGCGCGGCGAGCGTGGCGCATGGAGATCTGGTCGTTGAGGGTCCAGAAGTCGTAGAGCACCCCCAGCCCGAACAGACCGAAGGTCAGCAGATAGACGATGCCGCTCAGCCACTTGCCTTGATAGAAACGATGCAGGCCGAAGACACCGAGGAAGGTGAGCAGCAACCAGGCGAGCGAGTAGTTGATGGGCCCCGAAGTGAAGCGCAGGTCCGCCTGACGGTCCATGGCGGGAATCAGGAAGAGATCGATGAGCCAGCCGATGCCGAGCAGGCCAAGGGTGAAGAACCAGATGGTACCGGTCACCGGCTTGCCATAGTAGAAGCGGTGGGCACCGAGGAAGCCGAACAGCCACAGCAGGTAGCCGAGCAGCATGCTGTGGGTGTCGCGGGAGGTAAGGGGCTGGGCGGTCATGGCGCTCTCGAATCTGGTGGGAGAGTGGCTCCGGGCGTGCTGGACGCCTCGGGGGTTTCCAACTAGAGTGATCTTGCGGGCTCGACATAGTCTCCCTGCGTCACACAGCGTGCGCAAGCCTTGTCGGGGCACCGCAATCGATGCACTGGCAGGCGAACGGTCGACATGACCGTCCCCGCCGGGCACCGCGGCAAGAGGCGATCCACGCGCTCGCGCCGGCAACACTATCCGTATGTTAAGGAAATTGATAAATGGCAACTGGCACTGTCAAGTGGTTCAACGACACCAAGGGCTACGGCTTCATCTCCCCGGACGACGGTGGCGATGACCTGTTCGCGCACTTCTCCGAGATTCAGGCTGAAGGCTTCAAGTCCCTGCAGGATGGCCAGAAGGTTACCTTCGAGGTGACTCAGGGCAAGAAGGGCCTTCAGGCCTCCAATATTCGCGCCGCTGACTAAGCGTCGACTCGACGGAACGGCATCGCCGAACCAACGAGCAAGGCCCACCGTTCGGTGGGCCTTGCTCGTTGGTGATGGTGAAATTGCCTTTGGGCAGCAGCATGTCGAATGGACCGCCCGCTACTCCTGGCGGGTTTCTTCGGCGGGTGCCGACACTTCGCTGTCCACCGGCTCGCCGTCGAAGCCATCGAATTCGGGAACTTCCCGCTCTATCTCCTCGAACTGCTGCTCCAGTTCCCGCTGCGCCTCCTCGAAGCGGCGCTCCTGCTCCTCGATGATCGCATCGATGTCCGACCTGGCGGCTTCCTCGCCGGCCAGCGGGTCCTCACCGAGGGAGGCGTCGATATCGATACTACTCTCGATGTCGCCATCCGCCATGGGCTCGGGTGTCCCCCTTTCCTGCTCGGCTTGCTGGAATTGCTCGTCGATGCGCCGCTGGGCCTCCTCAAAACGCCGCTCATTCTCCTCGATGATGGCATCGACATCCTCACGCGTCGCCTCTCCAGGCAGGGCGGCGCCGCCCTCCAGAGGCGTGGAGGGTGACTCGGCAAGGGTCTCGGTGTCGGCGGAAACCGCCGCATCGTCAGGGGTCTCCTCGGCTGTGCCAGACTCATCCGGCGCCGCCGGCTCCTCACCCTGGCCCGCAGTGGACGCCCCCTCCTGATTCAGCTCATCCGGGACTGGCGCTTCCTCCGTCTCTCCCGAAGCTTCCATGCCATCTGTCTCGTCGACGGCCGGGGCCGTTTCGCTCTCGACGTCCTGCGCCGGCCGGGACGCATCGGCATCGGGCGCCTGCTCATCACCGTCACCGCAACCGGCCAGGCCCAGCGTCAACAGCATGGCCAGCAGGGCCGGTTTCCAGAGTGTGGGGTTCATCCAACGTCTCCATCACGAAAAGGCCACATTGCAGCAGAGCGCCCCACTCCTCGCAAGACGACTGAAACCACAATGATGGCGAATACGAGTCGTTGGCCCATTGCCTCGAGGTGGCGCCAGGGACACCCACTTCAGGCAACGGCGACTGTTGCTCTCTTCACCTCTTATAACACTCTCTTCCAACACCTTCTTCTTCTCTCACTCTCGCCTCCCCCCCGCTCCCATCACCTCCTACCCTGATCTCCCCATCACCGAGGCTCCCCAGTGGCAGTGGAACCCCCAGCGTCCAGGCCACCGCACGCAGCAGCTCGGCTTCCTCCGGGTCGACCCGGCCATCCTGCTCCACGCAGCAGACCATGGCGGCAAGCAGAGGGCCACGCTCCTGGTTGCGCAGCCGCGCCAGGCGGCCCAGCGCCCAGTCCAGCTCCCGGGGATTGGCAGGCTCGCTGACCAGATCCAACGCCACGCCCAGCACCGCAGCGACTCGTTCCAGTGCCGCCCGGGCCGCATCGGGATCGGGGTGGCCAGCCAAGGCCAGCGTCGACAGCAGCCGCGACAACGGTCCGGCCAGGTCGGCAAGGCGCCGATCCCGCAGGGCTCGCCGCTCACCCTCCAGACCCGCCCTTACCAGCCGATGCAGCGCCCACTGCAGTGCCTCCGGAGCCTGCTCGGCACTCATCAGCCCATCCAGACAGGTGCGAAAGCGCGCCCCCTGAGCGGGGTTCAATGCGCGCAGCGCGGGCAACGAAAGCTCGATCAGCGGCAGTCGGTCACCGGCGGAGAGACTCGCCAGTGGCTCGGCCTGGGCGTCAAGCTCAGTCAATACCTCGGGTAGTGCCTGGCGCTGGAGTAGCTCACGCTGGGCATCACGACTCTTCGGGTCGACCCCCATCAGGATGGCATAGACCAGCGCACGGGCCCCGAAGGGGTCATGGGCCGACTCCATCAACCGCTTGTCGATGCCCGCCAGGCGGCGGCGAGCGCTGGCCAGTGCCTTATTGTCGAGACGGCCGACACTGGCCACGGCGGCGGCGGCAACGCCGGTTCCGGCAGTGGTCTCCTCATTTACCACCTTGCTCGCCTCTCCGCTCGCCCCTGCGCTCACTGCCTCACTCACGGCGCTTATGGACGGCGCCACAGATGGCCTCCGTTGCGAGGCGTGCTGACGCGGGGTCGGCGCGAAGGGCTCGGGCAAGCGACCGTCCCAGCGTGGCAGCACGCGGCGAATGCGCGTCTCAAGCGGAGGATGTGTTGAGGTCCATCGGCTCAGGCTACGTACGCCGCTACCGAAGTAGAGATGGCTGAACTCGGCGGCATTGGCCGCCAGCAGGCGCGAGCCGAGCCGATAGGCGGCCAGGGTCTGGAGCGCACCGCCGATGCCCTCGGGATTGCGGGTGTATTGCACGGCGCTGGCGTCGGCCAGGAACTCGCGCTGGCGACTCACCGCGGCCTTGATCAGATTGCCGCACAGGGTGCCGGCATACCCCACCACCATCAGCGCCACTCCCAAGCCCAGCAGCGCCACATGCCCGCCGCCTCGGCGCGAGTCTCGCCGCTGCCCCCCGGCCATGCTCCGCAGCAGAAAGCGCCCTGCCAGGCCGATCACCAGGATCCCATGCAGCAAGGTCACCAGGCGCAGGTTGAGCCGCATGTCGCCATGCAGGATATGACTGAACTCGTGGGCGATGACGCCCTGCAGCTGGTCGCGATCGAGATGCTCGATGGCGCCACGCGTGATGCCGATGACGGCATCGTTAGGATCATGACCGGCGGCGAAGGCATTGATGGCATCGTCATCCAGCAGATAGACCGGCGGCACCGGCAGTCCCGAGGCGATGGCCATCTCCTCCACCACGTGAAGCAGGCGGCGCTCACCCGCATCGCGGGTGTCCAGTGCCAGTGGCCGCCCGCCCAGCGCCTCGGCCACCGCATAGCCGCCCACGCGCAGCTGCAGATGACGCACCAGGCCTCCGAGGATCACCACCGTCATCACTCCGCCGGCCACCATGGCGAGAAGGCGCGGTTCGAGCGCCGCCGTCAGCGGATCGCCGGTATGCATTCCCGTCGTATCCAGCATGACCACCGCCAGCGACACCAGCATGCAGGTCAATGCCACCAGCGCCACGACGGCGAGCAGAAGCAGCAGGACAAGTCGTCCGGAGAGACGCCGGGCGCGATCCTGTGCCGAAAAGAAGTCCATGCGCCCCCCCGCTCAGAAGCTGATGCGCGGGGCGGTCTGGATCTCGGCGCTGTCCTCGAACTCGAGCAGTGCAGCATCCTGCTTGTGGCCGAAGGAAGCCGCCAGGACAACCGGGGGGAAGCTCTGCTTGTAGGTGTTGTACTGCATGACGGCATCGTTGAACGCCTGGCGGGCAAAGGCGACACGGTTCTCGGTGCTCGTCAGGGTCTCGGAGAGCTGCTGCATGTTCTCCGAGGCCTTGAGATCGGGATAGGCCTCCATCACCACATTGAGACGGCCAAGAGCGGCTCCCAGCGCTCCCTCGGCTCCGGCCAGCTCGGCCATGGCGGCGGCGTTGCCGGGGGCAGCGGCGGCGTGCTTCAGGCCAACCTCTGCGGCATTGCGGGCCTCGGTCACCGCAGCCAGTGTCTCACGCTCGTGGCTCATGTAGGCCCGGGCTGTCTCCACCAGGTTGGGGATCAGGTCATGGCGCCGCTTGAGCTGTACCTCGATCTGGGCGAAGGCATTCTGGAAGCGGTTCTTCAACGCCATCAGGCGATTGTAGATGCTGACGGCATAGATCAGCAGGGCAGCCAGCAGCACGACTGGCAGGATCATCGAGAGGTCCATGGCATCCTCGAGTGGCGAACAGGGAGTGGGGTAGCACCGCTTACCGGCGCCCTGCTGCTACCTTAACCGCTGCCGGGGCCGTTGACGATTTCTCTCACCCAGCGCTTTCGGCGGCGGACAGGCCGCATCACTCGACCCCGCCACGAAGTCGTGCCATTCCTCGACCGTCTTCCGTAGACTATCGTCAACGCGTGATTGAACGAACACGGAGCGTGCATGATCGAACCGGCCTTTCTTCTCGCCGCCTTCCTGGGCGGCTTTGCTGCCCTGGCCATCCGGCTACCACCGCTGGTGGGTTTCCTTGCCGCCGGCTTCGTGCTCAACGCGATAGGCTACGACAAGACCCCCTTGCTCACGCTGGTCTCCGAGGTCGGCGTCACCTTGCTGCTGTTCACCATCGGCCTGAAGCTCGACGTTCGCACCCTGCTGCGCCGTGAAGTCTGGGGCGGGACCAGCCTGCACATGATCGGCTCATCGCTGCTGTTCTGCGGGTTGCTGGTCGGGCTCAAGGGGCTCGGCCTGTCGCTGCTGGCCGATAGTCAGTGGCATACGCTGCTGCTCCTGGGCTTCGCCTTCTCCTTCTCCAGTACGGTCTTCGTGATCAAGGTACTGGAGAAGCGCAGCGAGACGCAGACCGCCTATGGCCGACTGGCCATCGGTGTGCTGATCATGCAGGACATCTTCGCCGTGCTGTTCATCACCGCCTCAACCGGCAAGCTGCCGAGCCCCTGGGCGCTGGGTCTGGTGCTGCTGATTCCACTGGCCCCCTTGCTGCGCCAGTTGCTGGATCGACTGGGCCACGGCGAGATGCAGATCCTGTTCGGCATGCTGCTGGCCCTGGTACTGGGTTATGCGCTGTTCGAGGCGCTGGGCGTCAAGGGGGATCTCGGCGCGCTGATTATCGGCCTGCTGCTGGCTCCCCACCCAGCCGCCCAGACCCTTTCGCGCTCGATGTTCAATATCAAGGAGTTGCTGCTGGTCGGCTTCTTCCTGAGCATCGGCCTCACCGCCATGCCGAACGCCAGCCACGTCCAGATGGCGCTGCTGCTGGTCGCTCTGTTGCCACTCAAGAGTCTGCTCTATCTGCTGGTGTTCATGCGCTTTCCGATGCGTAACCGCACCGCGGTCCTGGCCACCCTGAGCCTCTCCAACTACTCCGAGTTCGGGTTGATCGTCGGAGCCATCGCGGTATCAGGCGGCCTGCTCGACGAAAACTGGCTGGTCGTCATCTCGCTGGCGGTCGCCCTCAGCTTCGGTCTCTCCTCAATGCTCAACGCCGTCAGCGAGGGCATCTACCGCTGGCTGGAGCCGCGCCTGCCCGAGCGTGACCCAAGCCAGTTGTATCTCAGCGACCGGCCCATCGAGGTCGGTGATGCCGAAGCGGTAGTGCTGGGCATGGGCCGGATCGGGCGCAGCGTCTATCGCCGCCTGCAGAAGCAGTATGGCCTGCGTGTACTCGGCATCGACAGCAACCCGGCCAGCGTCAAGATGCTGGTCGAGCGTGGGTTCAACATCGTTGAGGGCGATGCCCTGGACTCCGACTTCTGGGACAAGCTGCTGATGTCTCCCGACGTGCGCATGGTGGTGCTGTCGATGCCTCACCATGCCGGTAATCTCTTCGCCCTCAAGCAGCTGCGCTCACGCCAGTTCGATGGCAGGATCACCGCCGTGGTCGAGTTCCCCGAGGAGATCGAACCCATTCGTGAGCTGGGCGCCAGCGCCGTCTTTCATGTTTATGACAAGGCCGGCCGGGCCCTGGCGGACAGCGCCGCCGAGGAGTCGGGGATCGAGCCGATCTCAAGCCAGCTTGGATGAGACACCATGCATGCCGTTGATGACAACCGTCGCCGGCATGCTACCTTTGGCACCTTACCGAACCACGGGGGAACCTGAACATGGAAGAGTTCTTCGCCTGGATCGGCCGCACCCTCGGCGAAGTCATCCGCTTCGTCGTCGACCTGCTGACCGGTTTCTTCGCCAACCTCGGCGCCTCCGCAAGGAGCTTCCTGCAGGAACTGGCCGGCTCGCTTGGAATCTCCACATCGATCGTCAGTCTGCTGATCCTGGTGGTGGGCCTGTGGATGCTGTGGAAGGCCTTCCGTGCCCTGACCCGCCGGGCCATCGTCGCCACTCTGGTCTGGCTATTGCTGAGCTTCGCCGTGTTGAGCTGGCTGATTTACTGACTCCCTGCAACGTAAAAGCGCCGCCCTGAAGGGCGGCGCTTTCCGTTAGTGATGCGAAACGTCAGGCCAGGGCCTTTTCCACCACCTCATAGACGTTGGGCGAGAGCTTCTCGGCACGGATGCGCTCGAGCTCCCCCTTCATCAATGCCTGACGCTGCTCGTCGAAGCGCGCCCAACGTGTCAGCGGGATAATCAGGCGAGCCGCGATCTCCGGGTTCAGACGATCTAGCTCGATCACGGTGTCGGTCAACAGGCGATAGCCCTCCCCGTCCAGGCGATGGAAATTGATGCGATTCTGGCCGACGAAGGTGCCGATCAGGGCACGCACCTTGTTGGGGTTCTTCAGCGAGAAGGCGGGGTGCTCCATCAGGAAGCGGACGCGCTCCAGCACGTCGGGCTGTGGGCGCCCGACCTGGATGGCGAACCACTGATCCATCACCAGCGGATCATGCGCCCAGCGCTCACCGAAGGCCTTGAGCGCCGGCTCGCTGAGCTCATCGCGGCTGCTGTGAGTCAGCAGGGTCAGTGCATGACGCACATCGGTCATGTTGTGATCGGCCTCGAATTGCTCACGGGCCAGCACCATGCCCTCCTCGTCCTCGATCGCCATCAGGTAGGCAAGCGCCACGTTCTTCAGGCTGCGTCGGGCGATCTGCTCGGGTGTCGGCGCATAGGGTTCATCGAGCTGGTTCTCGCGGTAGACGCGCAGGAAGTCGTCGCGCAGGGAAGCCGCCAGCCCCTGGCGCATGAACTCCCGCGCCGCATGGATGGCGTCGACATCCACCAGCGGCTGCTGCTCGGCGATATAGGCCTCGCTGGGCAGGACAAGCATCTCGGCCAGCACCGCACGATCCTCGGGCT
Source organism: Halomonas icarae (assembly GCF_009901955.1). Taxonomy (GTDB): domain Bacteria; phylum Pseudomonadota; class Gammaproteobacteria; order Pseudomonadales; family Halomonadaceae; genus Halomonas; species Halomonas icarae. Next base: position 1,727,694 of record NZ_WUTS01000001.1, read on the forward strand.
CCCCCTCGAGCAACCCGCGGAAGGCCTCGACGACCCGCGAATCCATCACCTTCTCGACCCCGTTGCGGTGGGCGGCGATCAGGTCGTCCAGGGCCAGCATGGCCAGGCGTTGACCGGCCTCCCAGCGGTTGAAGCCATCCGAGTCGTTGGCCAGCAGGAAGGCCAGATCCTCGCGGCCATAAGGGAATCGCAGCTTCACCGGCGCCGAGAAGCCGCGCAGCAGCGACGGCACCGGGGCCTCTGAGACATCGGTGAACACGAGCTCCTGCTCCGCCTCGCACAGGTGGATGACGGCGTCACTGCCAAGCGCTTCACCATCCAGTGTCAGCGGCAGGTCACGGCCGCTCTTGGTACCCACCAGCCCCAGACGGATCGGAATATGCAGCGGCAGCTTGTGGGGCTGGCCGGGGGTGGCTGGCGTGCGCTGGCGCAGAATCAGTCGATACTCGCATTTGGCATAGTCATACTCGCCGAAGGCGTCGATCTCCGGCGTACCGGCCTGGGAGTACCAGCGCATGAACTGGGAGAGATCCAGGCCCGAGGCTTCGGCCATGCACTCCACGAAGTCCTCGATGGTCACCGCCTGGCCATCGAACCGCTCGAAGTAGCGATCACTGCCCCGGCGGAAGGCCTCCTCGCCCACCAGGTTGGCCAGCATGCGCACCACCTCGGCGCCCTTCTCGTAGATGGTCAGGGTGTAGAAGTTGCCGATCTCGATATAGTGATCGGGGCGCACCGGGTGCGCGGTAGGCCCGGCATCCTCGGCGAACTGGGCGGTGCGGAAGAAGGCAACATCCTCGATGCGCTTGACCGCCGGGGAGTTGGTATCGGCCGAGAAGCACTGATCACGGAATACCGTGAAACCCTCCTTGAGAGAGAGCTGGAACCAGTCGCGGCAGGTCACCCGGTTGCCCGACCAGTTATGGAAGTACTCATGGGCGACGATGCTCTCGACCCGCTGGAAGGCGGTATCGGTGGCGGTCTGAGAATGGGTCAGCACCGCCGCGGAGTTGAAGATATTGAGCCCCTTGTTCTCCATGGCGCCCATATTGAAGTCATTGACCGCCACGATCATGAACAGGTCGAGGTCATACTCGCGACCATAGGCCTGTTCGTCCCAGCGCATGGCGCGCTTGAGCGAGGCCATGGCATGGTCGGTCTTGTCGAGGTTCTCCTCCTCGACCCAGATCTGCAGAGCCACCTCGCGGCCACTCATGGTGGTGAAGTCATCCTCGACCTTCTTCAGGTCGCCGGCCACCAGGGCGAACAGATAGCTGGGCTTGGGATGGGGGTCCTGCCAGGTGACGAAATGCCGGCCACCCGGCAGGCTACCCCGCTCCGCCGCATTGCCGTTGGAGAGCAGTACCGGCTCACGCTCGTCATCACCGATCACGGTAGTGGAGAAGGTCGCCATGACATCCGGGCGATCCGGATAGTAGGTAATTCGCCGGAAGCCTTCAGCCTCGCACTGGGTGCAGTACATGCCATTCGAGAGATAGAGCCCCTCCAGGGCGGTATTGGCCTCGGGGGCGATCTCCACCTCGGTATCCAGGAGAAAGGCCTCGGGCACTCGGTGCACCGTCAGGCTGCTGTCGCCCACCGCATACTCGTCAGCCTCCAACGGCTCGCCATCGACGGCAATCGCCTTGAGGACGAGGCCTTCGCCATCGAGTACCAGCGGCTCGCCCGCCTCACGCTCCGGATGGCGCTCCAGATGCAGGCGCGCCTTGACTCGCGTGGCACCGGGGTCGAGATCAAAGGTGAGGTCGGTATGGGTAACGCGGTAGGCCGGGGGGCGGTAGTCGCTCAGGTAGGTCGCCTGGGGGTCGGACATGCGTGATGCTCCTGTCGAGAATTGCGACCATTGTACGGCGCCTCGCCCGCCGAGCTCAAAGCACCCTCACAACGCCGGCTCGGGACGCGTGACGATCCAGGCGCCGAGCAGCGTCAGCCCGGCGATCAGGGCAAGCTTGAGCCATAGCAGGCTGACGGTCAGCGCCAGCACCAGCATGGAGAGGACCAGCATGCCGGCGGCCAGCCACTTGGCGTGACGCGGAATGGCCCGCTCGCCCTCCCAGGCCACCACGGCTGGTCCGAAGCGGGGATGCTCACGTATCCAGCCGGCCAGGCGTGGCGAGCTTCTCGATGCCGCCCACACCGCCAGCAGCAGAAAGCAGGTGGTGGGCATCAGCGGGAGGAACATGCCGACAATACCCAGCACGAGGCTGATGCCGGCGATCGCTATCAAGACAAGGCGCTTCAACTCTGACATCCCGCGCTCCTTTCCCGTTGATACTGGTATTGAAGCGCAGCCTGCCCCGGCACGCCAATCAGAGGTGACCATGGTGACCTTAGACGAGCAGGTGCCGGATGGCGTCAGTCGCGAAAGTTATCGAACTGCAGCGGCAGATCGGGGCCCTGCTCGCCTCGCAGCAGCGCCATCACCGCCTGAAGATCATCGCGCTTCTTGCCGGTGACACGCACCTTCTCGCCCTGAATCTGTGCCTGCACCTTGAGCTTGGACTCCTTGATGCGCTTGACGATATCCTTGGCCTCCTTCTGGTCGAGACCCTGCTTGAGCTGCGCCTCCTGACGAGCACGCACACCGGAAAGCACCGGCTCCTGAACGTCGAGGCAGCGGGCATCGATACCGCGGGCGATCAGCTTGTTGCGCAGCACGTCGAGCATCTGCTTGAGCTGGAAGTCGACTTCAGCCTCGAGGCTAACGCTGTCACCCTCGAGGCTGAAACTGGCATCGACGCCCTTGAAGTCGAAGCGCGTCTGGATTTCGCGATTGGCCTGGTCGACGGCATTGCTGGCCTCGTGCTTGTCAAACTCGGAGACGATATCGAAGGAAGGCATGGCGGCTCCTGGCAAAGGGGATAGAAGCGGGGATTCTATCAGCCCTCTTCTTTTAGTACCTCCGTCTCCAGCGACTTCAGCATCTGCCAGGCAGCGCAACCATCCTCGTAGTACCCTGGCAGGCAGCGCTCGAGCCGAAACCCCATGCGCCGGTACAGTGCCTTCGCCGCACCATTATCGGCGCGTACCTCCAACCCCAGGCGGGTGCAGCCTCGCGAGCGGGCTGCCCCCTCCAGAGTCTCGAGAAGTTGACGCCCCAGGCCGGAGCCACGGGACTCGGGGTGTACGCAGAAGGAATATAGCCGTGCTCGGGAACTGCCGAGGCGGAACAGCAGGGTACCGTAGCCCAGCAATTTCGCCGGCATAGGCGCCTCGGCGTCGCACTCCAGCGCCCACGTCTCGGCATGAGCGCGATTGAGTAGGTACCAGAGCTGGCGACGGTTGAAGCAATCACCGGTGAAGGCGCTCTGCTCCAGGCGAAAGAGAGCGTTGAGGTCATCGCCAGTGGCCCGACGCAGCTGAATGGTCATGAGGCTCTCCAGAAGACAGTTGGATGATTCTGAGCTCGCTTTAGGGTCACTGCCAGCGCCACGCCAACATGAAATCTTTTCAATCAGCCTCCACCTTGTCGTGCCCAAGAGCCAGGTGCATCCTGACCACTGTCCGGTCCCCAGCGGCCGCCCCTTGCCTGGTAGCCCCCATGTGCCCCTTGCGAATCGTTGTCGACCGCCTCGCCGACTGGCAGCCCTACTATCCTAGTGACGATCTGATCAGCGCCGAGGACTACCTGTCGCTGGACCAGCGCCAGCGTGATGCCGCCGAAACAGAGCGAACCACCCACGTGATCAACCTGTGTGGTGAGCTCGACTACCTGGGCACCGGTTACTACGTCTCGCTGCTAGCACAGGCTCGCGGCCAGCGAGTATTGCCTACGGTGGAGACGCTCAACGAGCTGTCGCGCAAGGCGCTGATCGACCTGCAGCTTGATACGCTGGCACCGCTGCTCGGTCAACTAGATCGGCGCGGCCAACTGGCAGGCGATGCCGTGACCCTGCGCGTATTGTTCGGCGAATGCCATCAGCCCGGTCTCGAACGCCTGGCACGCAAGCTCTTCGAGCGCCTGCCCTGCCCACTACTGGAGGCCAGGCTAGTGCGTCGCCACGAGCAATGGCGGCTTTCCCGCCTCAGGCCGCTACGCCTGCGCGACCTGGCCATGGAAGAGCAGGACCTCTTCGCCCGTGCCCTCAACCGTCATTCACGCCAGATATGGCGAACACCGCGCGCCAGGCGTCGTTACCGCTTCGACCTGGCGATGCTGATCGATCCCGAGGAAGCGTTGCCCCCCAGCAACCGCAGCGCCCTCAAGGCCTTTATCCGCGCTGGACGTCGGCTCGGTATCGATGTCTCGCTGATCACCCGGCGCGATGCCGGACGTCTCGCCGAGTTTGACGCCCTGTTCATTCGTGAAACCACCGCACTTGACCATCATACCTATCGCATGGCGCGGCGCGCCGAGCACCAAGGGCTGGTGGTGCTCGACTCACCACGGGATATCCTGCGTTGTACCAACAAGGTCTACCTGCACGCCCTGCTCCGAGCCCGCGGGGTGCCGGCACCGGAAGGTGCTCTGCTCAAGCGAGGCGATCGCCGTCCGTTGGCCGAACGCCTCGCCAATCTTGCCTTCCCACTGGTGCTCAAGGTGCCTGATGGCTCGTTCTCCCGGGGAGTGGTCAAGGTCAGCGACCTGCAGCAACTGGAGCTCGAGGCGAGCCGTCTGTTCAAAGACTCGGCCCTGCTGCTGCTCCAGGAGTGGCTACCCACCGAATACGACTGGCGGATCGGTGTGCTCGATGGTCAGGTACTCTTTGCCAGTCGCTACTACATGGCCCGCGGACACTGGCAGATCTACGATCACTCTGCAGCCGGAGTGAGGAGCGGCGGCTTCACCACCCATGCCCCCGAGGAGGTCCCCCCCGCGGTAATCAAGGCGGCCCTCAAGGCGTGCCGCCTGATTGGCGATGGTCTCTATGGGGTTGATCTCAAGCAGGCTGGTGAGCGTGTGGTGGTGATCGAGGTCAATGACAATCCCAATATCGATGCCGGTATCGAGGACGCCGTGCTCGGCCGCGGCCTCTATGAGCGTATCATGAGCGTGTTCCTGTCACGCATGGAGGCGCTGGTACACCGGGAAGGCTGACGCCTTGCCATGGCTCGCGTATGCTATGACGCACCTTGACAAGCCTTGTACAGAATTGGAGCCCCGATGAGCGATCGCGATACCCGCCACAAGCAGTCGATGCAGAAACTCAAGAGCCACGTCGACGACAAGGTCGCCGCCGCCACCGAGCAGCGCGGCCTGATGATGGTCTTCACCGGCAACGGCAAGGGCAAGACCACCGCCGCCTGGGGCACCGTCACCCGTGCCCTGGGCTATGGCTACCGAGTCGGGGTGATCCAGTTCATCAAGGGCCAGTGGGAGTGTGGCGAGCGCGAGCGACTGATCGAGGACCCCAACCTCGAGGTCGCCATCATGGGCACCGGCTTCACCTGGGAGACCCAGAACCGCGAGACGGATACCGCCGCCTGCCGTGAAGTATGGGTCGAGGCGGAGCGCATGCTGGCCGACCCCGAGGTCTATCTGGTCGTGCTCGACGAGATCACCTACATGCTCAAGTTCGGCTACCTGGATATCGAGACCGTCAGGCGTGCCATCGAGAACCGCCCCGCCGAGCAGAGCGTGATCATCACCGGTCGCAATGCTCACCGCGACCTGCTGGCCATGGCCGATACCGTCACCGAGATGCAGGAGGTGCGCCACGCCTTCAACGCGGGGGTGCAGGCACGCCGCGGCATCGACTACTGAGCCGACTAAACAAGCCGCTGAAAACGCAGAAGGCCCCGCACAAGCGGGGCCTTCTGCATATCGCCGCGGCGTGTCGCTCAGTCGTCGAACGGATTACGCAGCACGATGGTCTCGTTGCGGTCGGGACCGGTAGAGATGATATCGATGCTGACCCCGGTCTTCTCCTCGAGGTAGCTGATATAGGCGCGCGCGTTGGCCGGCAGGTCCTCCACGCGCTTGGCGCCCAGGGTCGACTCGCTCCAGCCCGGCAGGTCCTCGTAGATGGGCTCCACGGCCTCGTAGCCCTCGGAGTCCACCGGGTTATCCAACAGCTCACCATCCTTGCTGCGATAGCCGACACAGACGCGGATGTTTTCCAGACCGTCGAGGACGTCGAGCTTGGTCAGGCAGATCCCCGAGACGGAGTTGACCTGTACGGCATGGCGAAGTGCCACGGCGTCGAACCAGCCGCAACGGCGGGCGCGTCCGGTGGTGGCGCCGAATTCGTGGCCCTTCTCGGCCAGATGGCGACCATGGTCGTCGAACAGCTCGGTGGGGAACGGGCCGGAACCGACACGGGTGGTATAGGCCTTGGTGATGCCCAGCACGTAGTCCAGATAGAGCGGACCGACGCCGGAACCGGTGGCGGTTCCCCCCGCGGTAGTGTTGGAGCTGGTCACGTAGGGGTAGGTGCCGTGGTCGATATCGAGCAGCGAGCCCTGGGCCCCCTCGAAGAGGATATTCTCGCGCTCACGACGCACGCCATGCACCAGGCTGACGGTATCGGTCACCATCGGACGCAGCTCTTCGGCCATCTGCATGGCGCTGTCGAGCACTTCCTGGAAGTCCACCGCCGGCTCGCCGTGATACTGGGTCAGCACGAAGTTGTGGTAATCCAGCACCTCGCCGAGCTTGGCGGCAAAGCGCTCGCGATGGAGCATGTCGCCCAGGCGCAGGCCACGACGCGCCACCTTGTCCTCATAGGCCGGACCGATGCCACGCCCGGTGGTGCCGATCTTGGCGATGCCACGGGCCTTCTCGCGGGCCTGATCGAGACGCACATGATAGGGCAGGATCAGCGGGCAGGCCGGCGACAGGCGCAAGCGATCGCGTACCGGCACGCCCTTCTCTTCCAGCTTGCGGATCTCGGTGATCAGTGCCTCCGGTGACAGCACCACGCCGTTGCCGATGACACACATCTTGCCGGGCCACAGGATGCCGGAAGGGATCAGGTGGAGAACGGTCTTCTCGCCATCGATCACCAGCGTGTGGCCGGCGTTGTGACCGCCCTGGAAACGCACCACGGTGGAAGCGGATTCGGTGAGCAGGTCGACGACCTTGCCCTTGCCCTCATCACCCCACTGGGTGCCCAATACGACTACATTCTTGCCCATTGCTCTCTCGTCTCTCGTTGCCGCGCGGCGGCGGGCCGTCGCGCCAAGGTGGTAACCCAGTCTACAGTGTCACGGCTTGCCAGTGGCCATCATCGAGCACCAGCTGACGATCGCAGCGGTGTTCTGTGGGCCCGGTACGTTGACCCGGCAGCGCCTGCACCACACGCTCGCCTCGAGCGCGCAGCGCCATCACGGCGTCCACCAGTCCCTCTCCCTCGGCCGGCGCCCAGATGCCATCACGGGGCGGTTCGGCGGGCGACAGCGTGGCCAGCTGCTTGAGGTCCATGGAGAAGCCGGTCGCGGGGCGAGCCCGGCCAAAGGCACGCCCGGTGTCATCATAGCGCCCACCCTTGGCCAGCGGTTGCCCATAACCGGGCACATAGGCGGCAAACAGCATGCCGGTATGGTAGGCATAGCCGCGCAGCTCACCCAGGTCGAGGTAGAGCGAAACCCCGGGGTGGGCGGCCTGTACACCGTTCAACAGGGCACGCAGCTGCTCCAGGGCGGCAGTGACGGCGGCAGGCGCCTCGGCGAAGGCCTCCTGGGCCTCGTCGAGCACCTCAACGCCACCATGCAGGCGGCCCAGCGCCATGAACATCTCGGCCAGGCCAGAATCGCCGACACTCGCCTCGACCTGGGCGGCCAGCTCGCCTGGTGACTTCCGCTCCAGGGCCGCGAACATGGCGCGCTCGGCATCCCCCTCGAGACCGGACGCTTCCACCAGACTACGGTAGATGCCGATGTGGCCCAGCGCCAGGTGAATCTCGCGGGCGCCGGCGGCGCTCAGCGAGGCCAGGGCCAGGTTGAGGATCTCCAGGTCGGCCTCGCGACCGGCGTGGCCGAACAGCTCCACCCCGACCTGCACGGGACTGCGACCGCACTGATGCTGGTCGGGCGTGGCGCGCAGCACGTTGGTGCAGTAGCAGAGTCGCACCGGCCCCTGGCGCTTGAGGGAGTGGGCATCCATGCGCGCCACCTGGGGGGTGACGTCGGCGCTGATGCCCATCATGCGGCCGGTGAGCTGGTCGGTCAGCTTGACGGTCTGTAGGGCCAGATCGGAGCCGGTACCGGTAAGCAGGGAGTCGAGAAACTCTGCGGTAGGCGGCATCACCTGGTCGTAGCCCCAGCGGTGATAGAGGTCGAGCAACCCTCGGCGCAGCTCTTCCATGCGGCTTGCCTGGGGCGGCAGCACTTCGTCCATGCCGTCGGGCAGCAGCCAGCGGTCAGCGATGGTCATGTCAATCATCCTGCAAGGCAATGAATGGCCGTGTTGGAGACACTGCCGAGAGCTCGGCGAGCGTCTGACTGATGTCAGGGCTTGCGGTCAGGGCTTGCGATAGACGGCCACAAAAAAACCGGGCCACGCCCGGTTACAGGAGTCTATCACGTTTGGGCCCGGGATGAACCCCGACCGGACCCGCAGGCCCGGTCGGTCGTTCTACTCCGCGCCGGATGGCGTGGGGCTCTTCAGGTACTGGAAGAAGTCGCTGGAGGGGTCGAGGACCAGCATGTTGCCATCACTGGCGAAGCTGTCGCGATAGGCGTTCAGGCTGCGCCAGAAGGTGAAGAACTCCTCATCCTTGCCATAGGCCTCGGCGAAGATGGCTGCCGCCTCGGCATCGCCCTCACCCCTCAGGGTCTCGGCGCGCTCATTGGCCTGGGCCAGCAGCACCTGGCGCCGACGATCGGCATTGGCACGAATACGCTCGGCCTCCTCCTGACCCTGGGCACGCCACTCGCGGGCCTCACGCTCACGCTCGGAGCGCATCCGCTCGTAGACCGCCGAGGAGACATCCTCGGGAAGATCGATGCGCTTGACCCGGATATCCCGAATGGCCACCCCCAGCTCGTCGCGCAGCAGTGCGTCGAGCTCCTCGGTCGGCCCTGTCATCAGATCATCGCGACGCTCGGCGATGATCTCCTGCAGGTCGAGACGGCCGAAGGCGTTACGCAGGCTCTCGTCGACCCGCGGCTGGATCAGGCGACTGGCCATCAGCTCGTCGCCGGCCGTGGCCTCATAGTACTGGGTCGGATTGACCACCTGCCACTTGACGTAGGAGTCGACGATCACCGCCTTCTGCTCCAGGGTCAGGTAACGGCTGGGATCGGTATCCAGGGTCAGCAGCCGGGTATCGAAGGTACGCACCGTCTGGGTGATCGGCATCTTGAAGTGCAGTCCGGGCTGGATGTCCTCCTCGATGATCTCACCGAAGCGCAGCTTGACCGCACGCTCGGTCTCGTCGACCACATACAGGCTGTTGCTGGCCAACCAGGCGATGGCCGCCAGGCCGCCGACAATGAGCAGGGAACGATTATTGATCATTTAGCGGCCCTCCCTGCGGATACCACCGGTGTTGCTGCTGTTGCTGGTGTTGCTGGAAGATGACGCGGCGCCCTGCGAGCTCCGCAGGCGCTCCAGCACTCGCGGATCGAGCTCACCCTGTTCGCCCTGCGGCTCTGCGCTGCGGGGGCCGCTCTTGCCCATCTGATCCAGGGGCAGATACATCAGCGGCGAGTCATCGGCGACATCCACCATCACCTTCGGTGTGCTGCCGAAGACCTCGCTGATGGCATCCAGGTAGAGGCGCTCACGCATGATGGAGGGCGCCTCCTCATACTGGCCCAGCAGGGCGTTGAAACGGCTCGCCTGACCCCGCGCCTCGGCGACCACCGATTCGCGATAGCCCTGGCCCTGCTCGACGATACGCTGCGCCTGACCCTGGGCCTCGGGGATGATGGCGTTGGCGTAGGCCATGCCCTGGTTGATGGTGCGCTGACGATCCTCACGGGCCCGGATGACGTCATCGAAGGCATCGATGACCTGATCAGGCGCCGAGGTCGACTCGATGTTGATGGTCTGCAGACGGATACCGGTACCGTAGATGTCCTGATAGGACTGCAGGCGACTGGCCACCGAGCTGCCGAGAATCTCACGCCCAGAGGTCAGGATATCGATCATGTCGGTGCCACCGACCACGTGGCGCAGGGCACTGTCGAGCGCATTCTCGATGGAGAGCTGCGGGTTGCGCACGTTAAGCACGAAGTCACGCGGATCGGCGACCTGGTACTGAGCCGAGATCTCGACCTCGACGATGTTCTCGTCGCGGGTCAGCATCGACTGGGTCTGGGTCAGCGAGCGCACGCGGGTCACATTGACCATGCGCACGTCGTCGATCAGCGGCGGGTTCCACTGCAGACCCGGGGTGACCACTTCCTGGAACTTGCCGAAGCGCAGCACCACGCCCCGCTCGGACTGGTCGACCAGATAGAAGCCCGACGCCGCCCAGATGGCCAGGGCAACCAGCAGCAGCAGACCCGGCAGGGTGAAGGCATTGCGTGGCTTGCCACCGCCGCCCTTGCCCCCGGAACCGCCCTTCTTGCCACCGCGGCCACCCAGCATGCCGTTAAGCTTGTCCTGAAACTTCTTCAGGGCCTCATCCAGATCCGGTGGCTGGTTGCCACCGCCCTTGCCACCGCCGCCGTTTCCACCGCCACGGCGACCGCCCCCACTCCAGGGGTCGTGCTGGTTGCCACCACCACCAGGCTCATTCCAGGCCATAGGTCTTCTCCACTATGCGTTGCTGCCCCGACCGGAAGTGCCGGCGGGGGCCTCGGTTGCGATCCTGTCTTGTGCTTGTCCCGCCTAAGGGGATTCTTCCCACGCCTCACGCTCGCTTAGTGACGCCGGCAGGTAGTCATCGGCCCGCTCACCGAGCCGCGCCATCAGCTGCAGGAAGTCGCGGCGCGGCAGACGTACCTGCAGGCGCGTCTGGCCCTCTTCACAGAAGCTCTCTTCACGAACCGCACCCAGCTCGTGCAGGCCGGCACGCAGCCGCCCCTGCTCGGGCTCGAGGGTCAGCGTGAAGTCGATGACATCCTCGGCCAGACACTCCGAGAGCGCCTGCTCCAGCAGCTCGATGCCTCTGCCTTCCCGGGCCGATAGCCAGACCACCTCGGGGCGCCCCTCGCCATCACGCTCGATGCGCGGCGCGCTATCGAGCAGGTCGATCTTGTTCATCACCCTGAGCGTCGGCACCTCCAGGGCACCAATCTCGTCGAGCACCGTCTCGACCTGCTCGACGTTGAGCTCACGGTCGGGATCGGCGGCATCGATGACGTGCACCAGCAGGCTGGCCTCGGCGGCTTCCTGGAGGGTCGCCTGGAAGGCCTCCACCAGCTTGTGCGGCAGATGGCGGATGAAACCGACGGTATCGGCCATCACCACCGGCCCCACATCCTCGACCTCCAGTCGCCGCAGCGTCGGGTCGAGGGTAGCGAAGAGCTGGTCGGCCGCATAGACCTGCGACTCGGTAATCGAATTGAACAGCGTCGACTTGCCGGCGTTGGTGTACCCCACCAACGAGACGCTGGGGATCTCGGCACGGGCCCGCGAGCGACGGTTCTGATCCCGCTGGCCGCGCACCTTGTCGAGGCGCTTGTGGATCGACTTGATGCGACCACGCAGCAGCCGTCGGTCGGTCTCCAGCTGGGTCTCACCCGGGCCGCGCAGACCGATACCGCCCTTCTGGCGTTCCAGGTGGGTCCAGCCCCGCACCAGGCGGGTCGACATGTACTCCAGCTGAGCCAGCTCGACCTGCAGCTTGCCCTCGTGAGTCCGCGCCCGCTGGGCGAAGATGTCGAGAATCAGGCCGGTACGGTCGAGCACGCGACACTTGAGCTCACGCTCGAGGTTGCGCTCCTGGGAGGGGCTCAGGCCGTGGTTGAAGATCACCAGTTCGGCCGAGTGAACGGCGAGTGCTTCGCGCAGTTCCTCGAGCTTGCCCGAGCCGACGAAGGTGCGCGAATCGGGACGCTTGCGACTGCCGGTCAGCAGGGTCGCCGGCTCGGCGCCGGCAGAGCGCACGAGTTCCAGGAACTCTCCCGGATCCTCGCGCTCTTGCTCATCCTGAAAGTCGACATGGACGAGTACCGCCGTCTCACCGGCGTCGGGGCGTTCAAAAAACAATCACTACCTCACTCATCATCCTGCGCGGCGGCAGGGTCCTGGGCCGGAAGACGCACGTTGCGCGACGGCACCACGGTGGAAATGGCATGCTTGTAGACCATCTGGCTGACGGTATTACGCAGCAGGATCACGAACTGGTCGAAGGACTCGATCTGGCCCTGCAGCTTGATGCCGTTGACCAGGAAGATCGATACCGGGATACGCTCCTTGCGCAGGATGTTCAGGTACGGATCTTGAAGCGACTGCCCTTTTGACATTTTACTCTCCCTGGATGTGTCTCTGGAGTTGGGTTGTTGGGGTGTTGGGGTGTTATGGGGCCTTTTCAAGCGGCCCGGCCAGCGGCCAGCGGAAATCGGTATCTTACGCTAAGTGCCGAAATGGCGCACGAGTTTCAGCACCTCTGCCAGGGGGGCGCCCTCCAGGGTATCCACCCAGTGCAGTGCCTCCCAGCTGCGCATCCAGGTCAGCTGCCGCTTGGCCAGCTGCCGAGTCGCCACGATACCGCGCTGCTCGAGACCCGCACGATCGACCTCACCGTCAAGATACTCCCAGACCTGACGGTAGCCGACGCTCTTCATCGAGGGCAGCGTCGGCGTCAGGTCTCCTCGTGAACGCAGACCGGCGACCTCATCGATCAGCCCGCCCTCGAGCATGGCGGCAAAGCGCGTGGCGATACGCTCATGAAGCACCTGCCGTTGACCGGGGGCGAGCCCTATCGACAGCGTGCGCCAGGGAAAGGTTTCAGGACGCTGTTCGGCCCACAGCTCGCTAAGCGTGCGACCACTGAGTCGAAACACCTCCAGGGCGCGCAACAGCCGCTGGGGATCGTTGGGGTGAATCCGCGCCGCGGCGCCCGGATCGACGCGTTCTAGCTCCATATGCAGCGCGGCCAGGCCGCGCTGCTCGAGCTCGGCCTGAAGCTCGGCACGTGTCCCCGGGTCGGAGCTTGGCAGGTTGGCCACACCATGCAGCAGCTGGCGGAGGTACATCATGGTACCGCCCACCAGCAGCGGCACACGGCCACGGGCCGTGATCTCACGCATCTCGCGCAGGGCATCCTCGCGAAACTCCGCCGCCGAGTAGGGCTCGGCCGGGTCGCGAATATCGATCAGGCGGTGCGGCGCCCGGGTCAGCTCCTGTGCCGAGGGTTTGGCACTGCCGATATCCAGGCCACGGTAGACCATGGTGGAGTCGACACTGATCAACTCCACGCCGAGGCGCTCATGGAGCTCGATGGCAAGGTCGGTCTTGCCGGCGGCGGTGGGGCCCATCAGAAGAATGGCGGGCGGACGATCGTCGGTCATGAAATTCTCGGACATTCCTCTGGATTGTCGGTAGCGATGCTGACGCCGAGAAGCTTACCCGTATATGGCAGCGCTTACCCGCCCCCGCGTCTACCGGAGCTCGGGTAGCTTCTTTTTTGACTCATCGCAGATTGACGTAAAACTTGTAGGTAGGGGGGGATGCTCCGCTACCCACTGTGGGCTTCGCCACCCTGTGGGAGGCCGGGTTCCCCGGGCGATGGCGCCGACAGTCGCCCGTTAGCCTTGTCGCACTTTTCTGGCCCATCCTGGGAGGCCTTTGGCCTCCATTCGCCCGGCAGAGCCGGCCTCCCACAATGAACCCGGCCTTCCAATTCTCACTGCCGAACGGAGTCACGCCAATTTGCGATGAACCTCTTTTTCTACTGCCCTCTCATGAAGAGGCGGTCGAGCTGCTTCATGCTCATCTCGGTCCAGGTGGGGCGCCCATGATTGCACTGACCACTTCGCTCGGTGCGCTCCATGTCACGCAGCAGGGCATTCATCTCCGCCAGGGTCAGGCGGCGGTTGGCGCGCACGCTGCCGTGGCAGGCCATGGTGGAGAGCAGCTCGTTGATATGCGCCTCGAGGTGGTCGGAACGTCCGTAGCGCTCCAGGTCGGCGAGCATCTGGCGAATCAGCGGCTCCACATCGGCATCGGCCAGCAGCACCGGTACCTGCCGTACCAGCAGGGTCTCGGGCCCGGCGACATCGAGCTCGACCCCCAGGCGGGCAAAGGCCTCCTGCTCACCCTCGGCGGTGGCCACCTCGGCGGGACTCGCCGCAAGCGATACCGGCACCAGCAGTGGCTGGGCCTCGAGTCGCCCCCCGTGGACCTGGGTCTTCATGCGCTCGTAGACGATGCGTTCATGGGCGGCATGCATATCCACCAGGATCAGGCCACGCTCACTCTGGGAGAGAATATAGACACCGTGCAGCTGGGCCACGGCGAAGCCCAGCGGCGGGGCCCGGGTATCATCCTGCTCGGGCAGCGGCTCGGGACGCGGGGCTTGTGTCGCCTGGTGCTCCGCCAGGGCCAGGCCCGCTGCACCACCTCCGGCACCGGGCGCGGCCGGCTGCGGCGTCAGCAGCGCCTCCTCGTGATCCGGGTGCAGGCGACGATAACCCTCCATGAAGGCCCTGACCCGATCCGGTGTGACCCGCTCGCCCTCGTCGCGCTCGGGCAGCGACATCGGCTGCTGCTGCCAGCGCCCGGCGGGCTCGGCCACCTGGCGAGACACGGCGTCCGCTTCGTTGCGATCGCTCGCCTCCGCGTCAGGTGCCTCGCCAGGCTCCTCCTCCGCCTGCCCACCGGCCCGCGCCTCGCCGAGCGCCCGGTGCAGACTGGAGAACAGGAAGTCGTGGACCAGGCGACCGTCGCGGAAGCGCACCTCATGCTTGGTGGGGTGAACATTGACGTCGACCACCGTCGGGTCGACCTCGAGATAGAGCACGAACACCGGATGGCGGCCGTTGAAGAGCACATCGCGGTAGGCCTGGCGCACCGCATGGGCCACCAGGCGGTCGCGCACCACACGACCATTGACGAAGAAGTACTGCTGATCGGCCTGGGCACGAGAGTGGGTGGGCAGACCCACCCAGCCCCACAGCCGCAGCCCGGAGGCCTCGATATTCAGATGCAGGGCGTGCTCGAGAAACGCCTTGCCAAGCAGCGCGGCGATGCGCCGCTCGCGACTGGTCGGATCCTCCCCCGCCCGCAGCTGATGAACGGTCTTGTGGTTATGACGCAGGGTCCAGCCGATGTCATAGCGCGACAGCGCCTGGCGGCGGAAGGCCTCCTCGACATGACCGAACTCGGTCTTCTCCTTGCGCAGGAACTTGCGCCTGGCCGGGGTGTTGAAGAACAGGTCACGCACCGTCACCGAGGTGCCGCGGGGGTGCGGCGCCGGCGAGACCCGCGGCTCCATGTTGCGCCCCTCGGCCACCACCCGCCATCCGGCGGTGGGGTCATCATCGGGGTTGGAGACCAGCTCCAGACGCGATACCGAACTGATCGAGGCCAGCGCCTCGCCGCGAAAGCCCAGGCTCGCCACACCCTCGAGCTCCTCCAGGGAGGCGATCTTGCTGGTGGCGTGGCGCGACAGTGCCAGCGGCAGGTCATCCTCACCGATGCCGCTGCCATCGTCGCGCACCCGGATCAGTCGGGCACCACCGGCCTCCAGCTCCACCTCGATGCGCGAGCTGCCGGCATCGATGGCGTTCTCGAGCAGCTCCTTGACCACCGAGGCGGGGCGCTCGACCACCTCGCCGGCGGCGATCTGGTTGGCCAGGCGTGGGTCAAGGGTTCGAATGCGACGCTGTTCTGACATATCACTCCACGAAACGAAAGCCGCAAGCCGAGCTTATGAGCGGGGGATGCGCAGCACCTGGCCGACCCGGATCACATCGCCATTGAGCTCGTTGGCCTGCTTGAGGCGGCGCACCGGCACATCATGGCGGGAGGCGATCTCGGAGAGAGTATCACCCGGTTGGATGCGATACTCGTTGCCGGCGGTGCTTCGCCCGTTGTCACGCTGCCAGGCCAGCAGGCTGGCCGGTGGCGGGTTGGTGCGGAAATGCTCCTCAACGCCGGCGAAGATGGCCTGGGCCATCTTCTCCTGGTGGGCAGGGTCGAGCAGGCGACGCTCCTCCTGGGGGTTGGAGATAAAGCCGGTCTCGACCAGCAACGACGGGATGTCCGGCGACTTGAGCACCACGAAACCGGCCTGTTCCACTCGCGGCTTGTGCAGCCGGTTGACGCGCCCCATGCGATCCAGCACTCGCCCGCCGATGGAGAGGGAGTCGTTGAGGGTCGCGGTCATGGTCAGGTCGAGCAGCACGCCGCGCAGCACCTCGTCCTTGTCCTTGAGCGAGAGGTTGCCATCCACGCCGCCTATCAGGTCGGCCTTGTTCTCGCTCGCGGCCAGCCACTGTGCGGTCTCGGAGGTGGCTCCGCGCTGGGAGAGCGCAAAGACCGAACTGCCGTTGGGACGCGGACTATGAAAGGCGTCGGCATGGATGGAGACGAAGAAGTCTGCCTTCTGCTCACGCGCGATATGGGTGCGCTGGCGCAGTCCAACGTAATAGTCGCTGTCGCGGATCATCACCGCACGGAACCCCTCGGCCGCATTGACTCGCTGCTGGAGGCGCTTGGCGATCTGCAGCACCACGTCCTTCTCGCGGGTACCCGAGGGGCCGATGGCACCGGGATCCTCGCCGCCGTGGCCGGCGTCGATGGCGATGATGATATCGCGTTTGGGATGGGGCTGAGCCGGCTGGACCACCGCCTCGGGCTCGGGCACCACGGCCCTGCCGCCGAGGTCGACCTGGGCCTGGGCGCGCTTGGCGGCGATCTCCTGCTCGCGGATCATCGCCTCGATGGGGTCGATGGGATCCTCCACGGCGCTCTCGCCAGGGTACTCCAGATCCACCACCAGTCGATGTCCATACTGATCGTTGGGCGCCAAGACAAAGTGGCGCGGCGCCACCTCACGCTCCAGGTCCAGCACCACCCGTAGATCGCTTCCTTCGCGAACACCAGAGCGGATACGACTGATGGCGCTGCCGGTCAGATCGAGCCCGTCGAGGTCGGCCCGCATGCGGCTATCGTCCAGATCGATCACCAGCCGCCGCGGGTTGTCGAGGGAGAACACCTTGGCCTGGGTCGGTGAGGCCAGGTCGAAGACCAGGCGCGCATGATCCGGCGCCGCCCACAGCCGCAGGTTCTCCACCTCGCCGGCCTCAACCGCGGCAAAGGGGGCCATCATCGACAGGCTCAGCGCCAGCAGGCGATGCAGGATGGCTGGTCTCATCAGGGAGTCCCCTCACCGGGCTTGGCCGCTCGACACCACTCGGTGATGGCAGGCATGGCGGCCAGGCGAGCCAGGGCCGCTTCGCCATGGGTACTATCCGCCTCCAGTACGGCCTCGCGGCCCTCTCCCACCACACCAAGCTCGATGCGCAGATCGGGACCGGGCAACCAGCCCTCACCCCGAACCGGCCACTCGATCAGACTCAAGGCATCATCCCCGAGCAGGTCTCGGCCGCCGATGAACTCGAGCTCCTCGGGGTCCCCCAGTCGGTAGAGATCGAAGTGATAGACCCGCTTGCCATCGAGTTCGTAGGGCTCCACCAGGGTATAGGTCGGGCTCTTCACCGCGCCACGATGACCATAGGCACGCAACACGCCGCGGGCCAGGGTCGTCTTGCCGGCCCCCAGCTCGCCGACGAGATAGACCCGCCCACGCCCCTCCAGGGCACGCCCCAGGCACTCCCCCAGGCCCACCTGGCACGCTTCATCATCGAGTCGCAGCCGCATCGTCCTCGCCCTTGCCATCACACGTCGCCATCACACTCGGTCGGGTTGACTAGAATTCGCGCATAGGATGCCAGATCACCGGCCAGCAGACCACGCTCTCCGGCGTCGGCCACGGCCAAATCCGCGGCCCTGGCGTGGACCAGCACCCCCAGTCGGGCGGCGATCTCCAGCGGCACTCCCTGAGCCAGCAGGGCACCGAGCATTCCGGAGAGCACATCCCCCATGCCACCGCTGGCCATGCCGGGGTTGCCGAAGGGGCAGACCGCAACCCCCTGGGGGCCCGCGATCAGGCTGCCCGCCCCCTTGAGAACCACCACCCCGCCGAAACGCTCGCGCAGGGCCACCACGGCCGCACGGCGGTCCGCCTCGATCTCGGCCACACGCCAGCCCAGCAGGCGGGCCGCCTCTCCGGGGTGGGGGGTCAGGATCCAGTTGTCGCGGGGCGCCATGCCCTCCTCCGCTCCGGCGAAGTAGGCGGCCAGCAGATTGAGTCCATCGGCATCCACCACCAGCGGCTTGTCGGTCTCGAGAGCCGCCTGCAGCACACCCTGGCCCCAGCTGCCCTGCCCCAGGCCGGGGCCCACCACCAGCACATCGGCCTGGGCGGGCAGCTGACCGAGATCGGTGGCACCACGAATGCCATGGGCCATCACCTCGGGACGACGCACCAGGCTGGCGGCAACATGCGCCGGCGCGGTGGCCAGGCTGACCTTGCCGGCCCCCAGCCGTGCACAGGCCTCGGCGGCCAGCAGCGCCGCGCCCCCGAAACCGGGCGCGCCCCCCAGCACCAGCGCATGGCCACAGTCGCCCTTGTGGGCGGTACGCCGCCGCGCCGGCAGCCAGGCAGCCGCCAGCCCCGTGTCGAGCAGGTGCGCTGCCGGCACCAGGTCCGTCGCGGCCAGGGCCTCCACCCCCAGATCCCGAAAGCAGAGTTCGCCGACATGCTCCGCCGCCGCACCGATATGCAGGCCCAGCTTGTCGCCGATAAAGGTCAAGGTGGTAGCCGCCAGCACCGCGTCGCCGAGTACCGCACCGGTATCGGCGTGCAGCCCCGAGGGAATATCGATGGCCAGCACCGGCCTGCCACTGGCATTGACCGCCGCGATCGCCTCACGAAAGGCACCGCGCACCTCGCCGGCAAGCCCGGTCCCCAGCAGGGCATCGACCATCAACTCCCCGGAGAGCCTGATGCCGGGCGTCCAGGGTTCGGCGCCCACGCCGGCCGCCGTGGCCATCCTGGCGGCCAGGCGGGCATCGCCACTCAATTCATCGACGGGCCTGAGCAGAACGCGCTGCACCGTGAGCCCCTCGGCGGCGGCCAGGGCGGCCAGCACATGGCCATCGCCGCCATTGTTGCCCCCTCCACACAGCACCGTAAGCGAACGAACCTCGGGCCAGCGCTGCCTGAGCACCTGCCAGGCCGCGGCACTGGCTCGCTGCATCAGGGCGAAGCCCGCGATGCCACCGGCAATGGTGCGACGATCCAGTTCACGCACCTGGGCGGAAAGATAGAGGGGGCGCAATCCTGCCCCGGGCCCCTGGCTGGCATCGATCATGCGGTGTCTCCCCGGTGGCAATGCTTTATCATGGCAGCCGTTCGACAAACGACCTTATCGAACAGTGTAAAGCCTTCGCGGCCCGCGCCAAGTGGCGCAGGCCCCCTGCACGGTGTTTTCGCGATCATGTCCTCCTCGTCTCTCCACGACGACGCCCCCGACCCGCACGCCCTGGCCCAGCGTATCAAGGCCTGGGGGAGCGAGCTCGGCTTCCAGCAGCTTGGCATTACCGATATCGACCTCAGCGAGGATGAGGCGCGCCTCGAGCGTTGGCTGGCGGCCGGCCGGCATGGCGAGATGGGCTTCATGGCCAAGCATGGCACCAAGCGCACGCGCCCCGACGAGCTGGTGCCCGGCACCGTGCGAGTGATCAGTGTGCGGCTGGACTATCTGCCCGCCGAGGTCGAGACCCTCACCACCCTGGCGAGTCCGCAGACGGCCTATGTGTCGCGCTACGCTACCGGCCGCGACTATCACAAGCTGATGCGCAAGCGCCTGGCGACCCTGGCCAAGTGGATCGAGGCCGAGACAGGCCCCTTCGGCTACCGGGCCTTCGTCGACTCGGCGCCGGTCATGGAGCGGGCACTGGCGCGCAAGGCGGGGCTCGGCTGGGTCGGCAAGAATGCCATGCTGATCAACCCGCGGGCCGGCTCGCTGTTCTTTCTGGGCGAGCTTTATACCGACCTGCCGCTGCCGGCGGATGAGCCCTTTGCCGGCGAGCACTGTGGCAGCTGCAGCGCCTGCCGCACCGCCTGTCCCACCGGCGCCATCGTCGAGGACCGCGTGGTCGACGCCCGGGCCTGCATCTCCTACCTGACCATCGAGCTGTTCGGAGCGATTCCCGAGCACTATCGCGTGGCCATGGGCAACCGGGTATTCGGCTGTGACGACTGTCAGCTGGTCTGTCCCTTCACGCGCTTTACCACGCCCACCGCCGAGACGGACTTCTCGCCGCGCCACGACCTCGACCGCGCCAGCCTGCTCTCGCTATTCGCCTGGGGTGAGGAGGAGTTTCTGGAGAAGACCGCCGGCAGCCCGATCCGCCGCATCGGCTACGAGCGCTGGCTGCGTAACCTCGCCGTGGGGCTGGGCAACGCCCCCTGGAGCGAGGCCATCGAGGCGGCGCTGAGAGCACGCCTGCCCTACCCCTCCGACCTCGTCCGCGAGCATGTGCGCTGGGCGCTGACCCGTCAGCGGGAAAAACGCCAGCAGCTGATTGCGACCAGTTGAACACTACCCCTGGAGTCGCTATATGCCGGCGACTTAGCCCTTTTGGAGGCAACAGGTACTGCCCAAGTGAGCGGCGCCGGGGACAGGGCTGGAGGGGGTCCGAAGACCAGGGATGGCTGAGGTAGCGCCCAAGGATGGGTTCACAGCGCCCCCGATCAGGCCTGTCGCCGGAAAAGCCGCGCCTTATTCTCCAGTCGCCTACTCCTCCTCGTCGCTGTGCTGTCCCGGCAGGCGCAGAAAAGTATTGCGATAGTGGGCCAGCTCGGCGATGGACTCCTTGATGTCATCCATGGCCAGGTGCACATTGCGCTTGCTGAAGCCCGCCAGGGCGCCGGGATTCCAGCGCTTGGCCAGCTCCTTGAGGGTGGAGACATCGAGGTTGCGGTAGTGGAAGAAGGCCAGCAGTTCGGGCATCTCACGCTCAAGGAAGCGACGGTCCTGATGGATGCTGTTGCCGCACATCGGTGAGCTGCCGGGCTCGACATGCTCCTGCAGGAACGCCAGGGTGCGCCGCTCGGCCTCGGCGGTATCCACATCACTCGCCTGCACGCGCGCGGTCAGCCCCGATTCGCCGTGGGTTCGGGTACACCACGCATCCATCCCCTCGAGCAGGCTATCCGGCTGCTTGACCGCAATCACCGGCCCTTCGGCAACAACATTGAGCTCGGCATCGGTGACCAGGGTGGCCACCTCGATGATCCGCTCCCTGTTCGGGTCGAGGCCGGTCATCTCCAGGTCGATCCAGACCAGACGCTGGCTGCGGGGGTTCTGCTTGTCGTCTTTCACTGACGCGTTCGTGCTCATGAAAACACCTTCTCCTGCGTGGGCCGACTCGCAACCTCGCGACAGCCGGCGTCATGGATGAGTACAATGCCATCATTGTACCGAGCATCAGGGCCCCATGAGCAAACGCAAGCTGAGTCGCCAGCAACGCTGGCGTATCGAGAAGATACAGGCCGAGCGCGCCGCACGCGCCACCCGCCACGATGTCCAGGAAGAGGAGCTGCTCACCGCCGGCGACTACGGCGCCGAGCAGTCAGGCCGGGTGATGGCCCACTTCGGCCGCACCCTGGACGTGCGGCCGGACGCCGACGACGCATCGATACGCTGCCATCTGCGCGCCAACCTCGATGGCCTGGTCACCGGCGACCGAGTGATCTGGCGCGGCAGAACGGACACCAAGGGGCGCATCGTCGAGGGCGTGGTGGTCGCCCGCGGCGAGCGCGACAACGTGCTGGAGCGCCCCGACGCCCGAGGCCAGCTCAAGCCGGTGGCGGCCAATATCGACCAGATCCTGGTCGTCTTCGCGGTGGAGCCCGAGCCCCACTCCAACCTGATCGACCGCTACCTGGTGGCCGCCGAGTCCACCGGCATCACCCCCGTGCTGGTGCTCAACAAGGTCGACCTGCTGCCCGACGGCGGTGGCGAGCTGATGGCACTGCTGCAGCGCTACGCGGCACTCGGCTACCCGGTGGTGGCCACCACCACCGCCAGCGAGGATGGCCTGGCGAGCCTGCTGTCGCGGCTGGCCGGCCGCACCTCGGTGTTCGTGGGGCAGAGTGGTGTGGGCAAGTCGTCACTGATCGACCGCCTGCTTCCCGACGAGGGGCTGCGTATCGGTGACCTGTCGAAGGATTCTCGCAAGGGCACCCATACCACCACCACCGCGCGGCTCTATCGGCTGCCTCGCGCCGAGGGGGCCGAGCTGATCGACTCCCCGGGCATTCGCGAGTTCGGCCTCGGCCACCTGACCGAACAGCAGGTCACCGAGGGCTTTGTCGAGTTTCGTCCCTATCTCGGCCAGTGTCGCTTTCGCGACTGCCGTCACCGCCAGGAACCGGGCTGTGCCCTGCTCGCCGCGGTGGAGCGTGAAGAGATTCATCCCGAGCGATTCGCCAGCTACCGGCGCATCCTCGACTCCCTGGAAGTGAGCTGAGCGGACCTGTCATACAAGGCTGACATACAAGGCTGTCATACAAGGAGAGTCCCATGAGTTCAGAAGCCAACCTGCTACCGCTGATCGTCGAACCGGAACAGCTCGCCGAGCACCTGGATGCCCCGTCGCTGCTGATCATCGACGTGCCCATGCGCGGCGACAGCTATACCGGGGGTCATGTCCCCGGTGCCGTGTTCCTCGACAAGGCTCGGCTGATGCGCGGCGAGGGCGAGGTCCCGAACCGCGAGCCCAGTGTCGAGCAGCTCTCGGCCCTGTTCAGCGACCTCGGTCTGACGCGTGACACCCATGTGATGGCCTATGACGACGAGGGCGGTGGCTGGGCAGGCCGGCTGCTGTGGACCCTGGAGCTGATCGGCCATACTCGCTACTCCTACCTCAACGGCGGCATTCATGCCTGGCGTGCCGCGGGCCAACCGCTCGCCACCGAGGCCAGCGCCCCCAACCCCAGCGACTATGAGGCGGAGCTCCTCACGCCCGAGGTGCTGATCGAGCGCGACGAGATCGCCGAGCGCCTCGGCGAGAAGGGGTTCGCGGTATGGGATGCTCGCTCACCGGCGGAGTACCGCGGCGAGAAGGGCGACAACAAGCATCTCGGCCATATCCCCGGAGCGGTCAACCTGGAGTGGACCCAGGCCATGGACCCCGAGCGCGGCCTGCGCCTGCGCGACTATGCCGAGCTGATCACCGAGCTCGAGGCCCTGGGTCTGACCCCGGACATGGAAGTGGCCACCCACTGCCAGAGCCACCACCGCAGCGGCTTCACCTGGCTGGTGGGCAGAGCACTAGGCTTCGAGCGAATCCGCGCCTATGCCGGCTCCTGGAAGGAGTGGGGCAATCGCGACGATAGCCCTATCGAGAAGTAGGCCACCCCCCTCGGGGTCAGACCCCGAGGGGGGGGCCTCCGCCCACAACATGCACGATCACAGTCCCAGCATCTCGACCGGGGTCTGACCCCAAAGGGTCGACTCCGGTACTCCCAACTCGATTCATCCCGGAGACAACCAGCCTTGTCACCTGCCAAGCTATTTGCCCTGATGCAGTACCCCGTGCCCCACCATCTGCTCTCGCGGCTGGTGGGCCGGCTGGCCGAATGTCGCCAGCCCGCGCTCA
This sequence comes from Halomonas icarae, assembly GCF_009901955.1. Taxonomy (GTDB): domain Bacteria; phylum Pseudomonadota; class Gammaproteobacteria; order Pseudomonadales; family Halomonadaceae; genus Halomonas; species Halomonas icarae. The sequence continues at coordinate 1,751,230 of NZ_WUTS01000001.1, forward strand.
AGAATGCCCTGGTGCGTGCCTTTATCCGCCGCTTCGGGGTGGACATGGCCGAGGCCGCCGAGCCCGATCCGACCGCCTATGCCACCTTCAACGACTTCTTCACCCGAGCGCTGAAGGACGACGCACGGCCCATCGGCGAGGGCGTGGCCAGCCCAGCCGACGGCCGTCTTTCACAGTTCGGCGCCATCGAGGCGGGCCAACTGCTGCAGGCCAAGGGGCATCGCTTCTCGGCCGAGGCGCTGCTGGGCGGCGACACCGAGGCCGCGACCCGCTATCTCGGCGGCAGCTTCGCCACCATCTACCTGTCACCCAGCGACTATCACCGAGTGCATATGCCACTTTCCGGCATCCTGACCGAGATGGTCTACGTGCCGGGCCGGCTGTTCTCGGTCAACGCCGCCACCACCGAGCATGTGCCGGGCCTTTTCGCCCGCAATGAACGCCTGGTGTGCCACTTCGATACCGAGCACGGCCCCATGGCCATGGTGCTGGTGGGCGCGATGATCGTCGCCGCCATCGAAACCGTATGGGCCGGCCAGATCACCCCCCTGCCCCATGGCGAGGTCCAGCGCATCCGCTTCGATACCCCGGTACGCCTGGAGAAGGGCCAGGAGATGGGCCGCTTCAAGCTTGGCTCCACGGTGGTCATGGCCTTCGCCGAACCGGTAACCTTCGCCGAGAGGCTCGACCCTGGCGTCAAGGTGCAGATGGGAGACTCGCTGACCGCCCCTTAACAGCGCGGCGTGGCGAAGGCCATGACCTCCGCCACGCTCTCCTTGCCCAGCGCGAGCTGAATCAGCCGGTCGATGCCGAGCGCTACACCACTCCCCTCGGGCATGCCGTGCTCCAGCGCCGCCAATAGCCGCCGATCGACCGTGACCTCGGGCAACCCGGCCGCCCGCCGAGCAGCGTTGTCCTCGGCAAAGCGCGCCGCCTGCTCCTCACCATCGGTCAGCTCATCGTAGCCGTTGGCCAGCTCCAGTCCCTCGAGATAGAGCTCGAAGCGCGAGGCCACCCAAACACCATCCTCCGGGTCGCGATGGCGTCGCGCCAGGGCCGCCTGACTGGCCGGATAGTCCACCACCACATCGATGGCGCCCCGCCCCAGGCGTGGCTCGATCTCGAGGCTGATCAGCAGGTCCAGGCAGTCGTCGCGGCTGGCATCATTCATCGCGAGTCCGCCCCTCTCCTCGGCCAGGCCGCGCAGCTCGGGCAGCGCCACACGAAAGGGGTCGATGGCGAGGTACTCACGAAACAGCTCGCGGTAGCGGCGACGACGCAGCGGGCCCGGGGTATCCCCAGACTCTCGCCCCAGCACGCACCTCACCAGCTCCGCGGTCTCCTCGATCAGCCCTTCGAGGGACATGCCGGGGCGATACCACTCCAGCATGGTGAACTCGAGGTTATGGCGCCGCCCCACCTCGCCATCACGGAAGCAGCGTGCCAGCTGGAAGATCGGCCCCGACCCCGCCGCCAGCAGGCGCTTCATGGGAAATTCCGGCGAGGTCTGCAGCCAAAGGCGCTCTCGGCCGGCGGGCGTGGAGGCCGCGGCCGAGAGCGAGGCCAGATGCAGGTCGGTGCTGCCGCCGTGGCCCAGCACCGGCGTCTCCACCTCGAGCACACCGCGCGCGGCGAAGAAGCCGCGCACCTCGGCCAGCAGACGAGCCCGCTCGCGCAGGGTCGCCATAGTGGCAGTAGGCTGCCAATCGATAACTGACATGGTGAGTACACCCAGGGAGGGGGGATTCGCCTGATACGGCGGGCTCCTGCGGGTAAGGCGTTACCCCATCCGTTGTAGGAGCCCGACTTGTCGGGCGATTGGCGGAGGCCGCAGCTGGTCGCCTTCGGCGCCAATCGCGCGATGAATCGCGCTCCTACGGGAGGTCGTCAACAGACGTGTCGTCGAGAGATCAAGCCCGGCTGACGTACTCGCCGCTACGCGTATCCACCTTCAGCACCTCGCCCTCGTTGATAAACAGCGGCACACGCACCACGGCGCCGGAGGAGAGCGTGGCCGGCTTGGAGCCGCCCTGGGCGGTGTCGCCCTTGAGGCCGGGGTCGGTCTCGGTGACCTCGAGCTCGATGAAGTTGGGCGGGGTCACGCTGATCGCGTTGTCGTTCCACAGCGTGATGGTGTAAACCACCTGCTCCTTGAGCCACTTCTCGGTGTCGCCCAGGGCCTTCTTCTCGACCGGGTACTGCTCGAAGGAGCCGTCGGTCTTCATGAAGTACCACATCTCGCCATCGTTATAGAGGTACTCCATGTCCAGATCCAGGACATCGGCGCCTTCCAGGCTCTCGCCGGACTTGAAGGTACGCTCCCAGACGCGGCCGGTCATCAGGTTGCGCAGCTTGACGCGGTTGAATGCCTGCCCCTTGCCGGGCTTGACGAACTCGTTCTCGACGATCGAGCAGGGATCGCCGTCCAGCATCACCTTCAGACCGCCCTTGAATTCGTTGGTAGAATAGTTAGCCATCTTCACTCACTCATGGTCGAGCGCGCCCACGGAGACCCCGCGGCGCGCTGGGAAACGATTTTCGACGAGGCAGGCCAGAACGGTCAGCGCCTCGTTCGCATTGACTGGTGTAACGCATGATAACCCGAAGCCCCGCCCCTTTGCAGCGCCACGACGAGGCTGAGGAGCCCGCTATCGCGACTACCGGCACCGCCGCCCTCACCACTACCGCCGACACCACCGCAATTACCCACGTAGATGTCCCCACCGACAGCGAACACACCGCACCACTTTCGCTGCCACCCGCCTGGCAGGCGCAACTGTCTGGCGCCATCCGTGACCCGCGCGAGCTGTGCCGGCGCCTGGGGCTGGATGAACGCTGGCTACCCGGTGCCGAGGCGGGTCATTCGCTCTTCGAGGTGCGCGTACCCGAGGCCTTCCTGGCCCGCATGCGCCCCGGTGACCCCGGCGACCCCCTGCTGCGCCAGGTGCTGCCGCTGGGCGAAGAGACGCAGCCCACTCCCGGCTATGTCGCCGACCCGCTGGAAGAGGCCGCCCACACCCCGGCCAAGGGGCTGATTCACAAGTATCATGGCCGCGTGCTGCTGATCACCAGCCCCGCCTGCGCGGTCAACTGCCGCTACTGCTTCAGGCGCCACTTCCCCTATGCCGAGAACTCCCCCTCCATGGCACAGTGGGACGCCAGCCTCGACACCCTGCGTAACGACCCCTCGATCACCGAGGCGATCCTCTCCGGCGGTGACCCCCTGGCGACCAGTGACCGTCGCCTCGCCTGGTTGAGCGAGCGCCTGGAGGCCATTCCTCACCTCAAGCGCCTGCGCATCCATACCCGCCTGCCGGTGGTCATTCCCGAGCGCATCGACGCCGAACTGCTCGGCTGGCTCGGCGCCACACGCCTGCAGAAAGTGGTAGTGCTGCATATCAACCATGCCAACGAGATCGACGAGTCCGTGATCGCCGCCTGTCGCCGCCTGAGCGATGCCGGCGTGACCCTGCTCAACCAGAGCGTGCTGCTGCGCGGGGTGAATGACACGGTCGAGACACTGGCCGCCCTCTCCGAACGGCTCTTCGAAGCCGGCGTGCTGCCCTACTACCTGCATGTGCTCGACCCGGTGACAGGCGCCGCGCACTTCGACGTGCCAGACGACGAGGCCCGCGAACTGGTCGCGGGCCTCAGGGGCGTGCTGCCGGGCTTTCTGATGCCGCGGCTGGTCAGGGAAATTCCCGGCAAAGCGAGCAAGACACCGCTATAGCACCAAGCTGCAAGCAACAAGGCAAGCGGCGCCGGGGGCAGGCCGAAGCGGGGGTCCTATGCCAGGGAAGGCATCGGTAGCGCCCAGGGATGGGTTCACAGCGCCCCCGCGAAGGCCTGTCGCCGGATCAGCCGCGGCTCAACTACTTTGCCACCGCCAGCGACTCGGCGGTGACGTTCGCCGCGGGCGCCTGGGTGGAGAGCTTGCGGTTGATGGCGCTCATCACCCCCTTGATCGAGGCACTGGTAATGCTCTCGTCGGTACCCACGCCGAAGACCGATTCACCGTCGATGCGCACCTCCACGTACGCGATCGCCTCGGCATCGGAGCCCTGGCCGCGGGAGTGCTCGTGATAGTCGATGATCTCCACATCGTGACCGGCGGCCGCCATGGCCCGGATAAAGGCGGCCAACGGCCCGTTGCCCTGCCCCTGGATGGTGCGGCGCTCTCCGTGCTCCTCGATGGTCGCCTCCAGGGTGACCGTCGGGCTATCGGGCTCCGAGGAGAGACGGTGGCTGACCAGGCCGAAGGGTGAGGTCTGCTCGAGGTACTCATCGCAGAAGGCCAGGTAGATCATCTGGGAGGTGATCTCCTTGCCGGTGCGATCGGCCACCTCCTGCACCACCTGGCTGAACTCGATGGAGAGACGGCGCGGCAGCTCGATGCCGTGCTCCTGCTCCAGCAGATAGGAGACCCCGCCCTTGCCGGACTGGCTGTTGACGCGGATCACCGCCTCGTAGCTGCGGCCGACATCCAGCGGGTCGATGGGCAGGTAGGGAACGTCCCAGGTGGCATCCGGATTGGCGCGACGCTCGGCCATGCCCTTCTTGATGGCATCCTGGTGGGAGCCGGAGAAGGCGGTGAACACCAGGTCGCCCACATAGGGGTGGCGCGGATGGACCGGCAGCTGGTTGCAGTACTCCACCTCCCGCATGATCGGGGTGATATTGGAGAAGTCGAGCCCCGGACGCACCCCCTGGGTGTACATGTTCATCGCCAGGGTCACGAGGTCGACGTTGCCGGTACGCTCGCCATTGCCGAACAGGGTACCCTCCACGCGGTCGGCGCCGGCCATCAGGGTCATCTCGGCGGCGGCCACCCCGGTGCCACGGTCATTATGCGGGTGCACGCTGACGATCAGCGCCTCACGGTTCTTGATATTACGGCAGAACCACTCGATCTGGTCGGCGTAGTTGTTGGGGGTGCCCACCTCTACCGTGGCCGGCAGGTTGACGATCATCGGCTTCTCGGCAGAGGCACCGAAGGTATCCATCACCGCCTCGACGATCTCCTTGGCGAAGTCCATCTCGGTGGTGGTGAACAGCTCCGGGGAGTACTGGAAGGTCCAGTTGGTCTCGGGTGCCTCTTCCATACGCTGCTTGATGCGCGTGGTGGCGTCCACGGCGATCTGGATGCACTGGGGCTTGTCGACCCCGAACACCACGCGCCGGAACATCGGGTCGGTGGCGTTGTAGACGTGAACGATGGCGCTCTTCACCCCCTTGAGCGCTTCGAAGGTGCGATCGATCAGATGGTCGCGGGCCTGGGTGAGCACCTGGATGGTGACATCCTCAGGGATGCGGTTCTCCTCGATCAGCGAACGCACGAAGTCATAGTCGGTCTGGGAGGCCGAGGGGAAGCCCACCTCGATCTCCTTGAAGCCGATCTTCACCAGCAGGTCGAAGAGGCGCTGCTTGCGCTCCTGGTCCATGGGATCAATCAGCGACTGGTTGCCATCACGCAGATCGACGCTGGTCCAGATCGGCGGCTGCTCGATGCGGCGGTTGGGCCACTGGCGATCGGGCAGATCCACGGCGACGAAGGGGCGGTACTTGGCGGCAGGGTTATCGAGCATCATGGCGGCGTTCTCCTCTGGATAGGGGGGCGTCAGGCGTGCTGGCGTTCGGAAACGACAGCGCCCCGATGGCCACAAGGCGATCGGGGCGCTGTACGAAGGATCATGGGGCGACGGGCATCAACCCAGTGGGGAGATGCCGGGGCGACCGGGAAACAGGGGGTATAACAGCATGTGGTGACGGGGGTGATTGACATGGTACGACCTCTTGACGACCGGGGCTCCAGCGGGGGAGCAGTGACTCGGCGATGCAGGCGGCATCGCCAGCGCTCAGGCTAGCGCTAGTAGTCGTAGGTCGAGGTCGTACGTGGTCTGGTTCATGCCCCTAGAGAATCAGTCCTGAGGCGCGTTGTCAACTCCGCCGCTCAAGTAGTCCCTCCATGCGCGAGAGCTGCTCGCGCAATTCGCGCACATCGTCCCGCAGGCCATGGAGCTCGGCGGCCTCCCCCTCCCCGCTCTCGATCTCCATCTGCACGCTCTCCTTCTGCATCACGTCGAGCACGATGCCGATCATCATGTTGAGGAAGATGAAGGCGGTCAGGAAGATAAACGTCAGGTAGTAGAGCCAGCTCCAGGCATACACCTCCTGGGTGGCATACATCACGTCGGTCCAGTCCTCGAAGGTGGCGATACGGAACAGCGTGAGCATGGCGGTGGCGATATTGCGCCACAGGAAGTCGTCCACATCGGCGAACAGGAAGCTCCCGATGGCCGCATAGATGTAGAAGATGATGAACATCAGCAGCGCCACATAACCCATGCGTGGAATCGACTTGACCAGCGCCGCCATCAACATGCGCAACTCGGGGATCATCGACACCAGGCGTAGCACCCGGAAGATGCGCAGCAGGCGAGCCAGCAGCACCATCTCCGAGTCATCCAGCGGGATCAGGCTGGCGGTGACGATCAGGAAGTCGAAGACATTCCAGCCCTGGCGAAAGAAGTCGCGCAGGCGCTTCTCCGCGGCCATGCGAATGAGGATCTCCACCAGGAAGAACACGGTGACCGCCACATCCAGCAGCAGCAGCCACTGTTCGAAACGGCTGGTCTCCTCGTAGGTCTTGGCACCGATCAGCAGTGCCGAAAGGATGATGATCGCGATGACCGCGGTCTCGAACAGCTTGTTGGCACGCAGTCGTTCGAAACGGTCGCGCCAGGTATCGAAGCTCGCACTCACCCGCCCTTCTCCTCCAGATCGCCCTGGCGGTACCCGATCAGGTAGAGCACGGCATCGAGGCCCAGGGTCGAGAGCGAGTGCCTTGCCCGGGCACGCACCAGCGGCTTGGCGCGAAAGGCGATGCCGAGTCCCGCGGCGGCCAGCATCTTGAGGTCGTTGGCGCCATCGCCCACGGCGATGGTCTGCTCCATCGCCAGCCCCTCACGGGTGGCGATATCGCGCAGCAGCTCCGCCTTGCGATCGGCGTCGAGGATCGGCTCACGCACCTCGCCGGTCACCTTGCCGTTTTCGATCACCAGCTCGTTGGCATGGATCTCATCGAAGCCGAGCCGCTGCTGCAGATGACGGGCAAAGTAGGTGAAGCCGCCAGAGAGAATGGCGGTGCGATAGCCCAGACGCTTGAGCTGGGTCATCAGGCGCTCGACGCCATCCATCAGCGGCAGCTCCTCGGCGATCTCGGCCAGCACCGCCTCGTCGAGCCCCTTGAGCTTGGCCATGCGTTCGCGAAAGCTCTGCTGGAAGTCGAGCTCGCCGCGCATGGCACGCTCGGTGACCTCGGCTACCTCGTCGTAGACCCCGTGACGGCGTGCCAGCTCGTCGATCACCTCGGCCTGGATCAGGGTGGAGTCCATGTCGAAGCAGACCAGCCGACGATGGCGACGCCAGATGGAGTCCTCCTGGATGGCGATATCGACCCCATGCATGGCGCCCAGCGCCAGTGCCTTCTCGCGCAGCGCATCGAGGTCGACCTCGTCGCCACGCAGCCAGCACTCCACGCAGGCGCCCTGGATGCTGTCGTGCTCCTGGGGCACGCCGCCATCCAGTGGCTCGCGACCGGAGAGGCGATGGATCAGCTCCACCGTCAGTCCATGCTCGGCAGTCAGCGAGCCGACCTCGGCCAGGATGCCCGCGGGCAGGTGCGGCGCCAGCAGGGTAAGGATCAGCCGAGGTCGGCTGGCCTGGCTGCTCCAGCGCTGGTAATCCTCGGCGCTGACCTGGATCGCCTGAACGTCGAGGCCCAACTCGTCACCCGCTGCCGACAGCGCGGCCTCGAGGTCGCTGTCGCGGTCCAGGCCCACCAGGGCCTCCAGCGACAGCATGCCGAAGGTCACGCTCTGGTTGATATCCAGCAGCCGCCCGCCACTTGCCGCCAGTGCCTTGCCCAGTCCGGCCAGCTGACCCGGCCGTGCCACGCCGGTGGCGCGGATCAAGATTCGTCTTGTCATGGTTGCCTCAGATACTCTCTCGTGTCCGCGGCTGATCCGGCGACAGGCCTTCGAGGAGGCGCTGTGAACCCATCCCTGGGCGCTACCGACGCCATCCCTGGCGTAGGACCTCCTCTACGGCCTATCCCCGGCGCCGCGGCACCGTCTTGTCAGGTGTCGCCCTTCAACACTTCCAACCTATCGACCTTCTGCAACCCACGCGGCAACTTGCTGCCGCGCCGGCCGCGCTCGCCAAGATAATAGGCCAGATCGTTGGCCTTGAGCGTCAGATGGCGCTTGCCGGCATGCACCACCAGGCTGGCATCGGCCGGCAATACCACCAGGTCGCGGACGAACTCCTCGCGACGCGCGGCTCGCGGGCCGGGGATATCGATCATCTTGTTGCCCTTGCCCTTGGCCATTTCGGGAAGTTCACTCAGGGGGAAGAGCAGCAGGCGCCCCTCGTTGGAGACCGCCGCGACCAGCGTCCCCTCTCCCTCGGGTACCGCCACCGGGGGCAGCACATTGCAGCCCTTGGGCACGGTGAGCACCGACTTGCCCGACTTGTTCTTGCCCACCAGCTCCTCGAGACGGGCGACGAAACCGTAGCCGCCATCGGAGGCGAGCAGATAGCGGATCGCCGGTGGCGCCAGCATCACCCCGGCGATATGGGCGCCGGCCACCACATTGACGCGACTGGTCACCGGTTCGCCCTGCCCTCTCGCGCTGGGCAGGTTATGTGCCTGGAGGGTGTAGGCGCGGCCGGTATCGTCAAGCAGCACCAGCGGCTGGTTGGTCTTGCCACGGGCGGCGAGATGGAAGCGGTCGCCGGCCTTGAAGGAGAGCCCCGAGGGGTCGATCTCGTGGCCCTTGGCACTGCGAATCCAGCCCTTCTCGGAGAGCACCACGGTCACCGGGTCGGCCCCCACCAGCTCGACCTCGGAGAGCGCTCGAGCCTCTTCGCGCTCGACGATAGGCGAGCGGCGCTCGTCACCGTGGGCCTCGGCGGCGGCACGCAATTCCTCTTCGATCAGGTCGGTCAGCTTGGCCTCGTTGCCCAGCAGCTCCTGCAGATGGGCACGCTCGGCCTCGAGCTCCGACTGCTCACCGCGGATCTTCATCTCCTCGAGCTTGGCCAGGTGGCGCAGGCGCAGCTCCAGGATCGCCTCGGCCTGACGATCGCTGAGGCCAAAGGCCTCCATCAGGGCGGGCTTTGGCTCATCCTCCTCGCGGATGATGCGGATCACCTCGTCGATATTGAGGTAGGCGATCAGCAGGCCTTCGAGCAGGTGCAGGCGGTCCTCGACCTTGCCCAGGCGGTGCTCCAGGCGCCGGCGCACTGTGGAGCGCCGGAAGCGCAGCCATTCGCCGAGCATGTCGGGTAGCGGCATCACCCGTGGCCGGCCGTCCAGGCCGATCACGTTCATATTGATGCGGATGTTCTTCTCGAGGTCGGTAGTGGCGAACAGGTGCGCCATCAGCGACTCGATATCGACACGATTGGAGCGCGGCTCGATCACCAGCCGGGTCGGCTCCTCGTGGGTCGACTCGTCACGCAGGTCGGCCACCATGGGCAGCTTCTTGGCCTGCATCTGGGCGGCGATCTGCTCGAGTACCTTGGCGCCACTGACCTGATAGGGCAGCGCGGTGATCACCACGCTCCCCTCCTCCCGCACATAGCGAGCGCGCAGTTTCACCGAGCCGCGGCCGTTCTCGTAGACCTTGCGCAGGTCGGCACGCGAGGTGATGATCTCCGCCGCGGTGGGGAAGTCCGGCGCCGGCAGGTGCTGGACCAGATCCGTGGTGGTCGCCTCGGGATGACGCAGCAGGTGACAGGTGGCCTCGACCACCTCGTTCACATTGTGCGGGGGAATATCCGTCGCCATGCCGACGGCGATGCCGGTACCGCCATTGAGCAGCACATGAGGCAGCCGCGCCGGCAACACCACGGGTTCGTTCATGGTGCCGTCGAAGTTGGGGGTCCAGTCCACGGTGCCCTGACCCAGCTCGGCGAGCAGCACCTCGGCGAACTTCGACAGCCGCGCCTCGGTATAGCGCATGGCCGCGAACGACTTGGGGTCATCGGGGCTGCCCCAGTTGCCCTGGCCATCCACCAGCGGGTAGCGATAGCTGAACGGCTGGGCCATCAGCACCATCGCCTCGTAGCAGGCGCTGTCGCCGTGAGGGTGGAACTTGCCCAGCACATCGCCGACGGTACGCGCCGACTTCTTGTACTTGGCGCTGGCGTTGAGGGCCAGCTCGCGCATGGCGTAGATGATGCGGCGCTGCACCGGCTTCATGCCGTCGCCTATATGCGGCAGCGCCCGGTCGAGAATGACGTACATCGAGTAGTCGAGATACGCCTTCTCGGTATATTCGCGCAGTGAAAGGCGCTCGACGTCGCCCTCCGCCACCTGGATATCCATGGTCATAGCACGTTGACCTTATTCGCGATCGTGGAATCGTTTGGGGATCGTCCCACTGAAAACTCATCGGAGTCCGCGGCTTACAATCGCGGCTTACCCGGTGACAGCCCTAGGCGGAGGCGCTGTGAACCCATCCCTGGGCGCTACCGATGCCATCCCTGGCATAGGACCTCCGCCGCGGGCTGCCACCGGCGCCGCTCACCTCGGCATTTCTTCCAGCTTCAAGCTTATGGCTTACAGCTCCCGGCGAAGCCGGGTCAGACCTCGATATCCGCCAGGTTGCCGTAGTCCTCGAGCCAGCTCTTGCGGTCGGCGGCCCGCTTCTTGGCCAGCAGCATGTCCATCATCTCCATGGTGCCGTCGTCGGCCTCGCGGGTGAGCTGGACCAGACGGCGTGTCTCGGTGGCCATGGTGGTCTCACGCAGCTGCAGCGGGCTCATCTCGCCCAGGCCCTTGAAGCGCTGGACGTTCACGGTGCCGCGCTTGCCCTCCAACTTGCGCAGGATCGCCGCCTTCTCACTCTCGTCCAGGGCGTAGAAGACCTCCTTGCCCAGGTCGATGCGGTAGAGCGGCGGCATGGCCACAAACACGTGACCGGCGTCGACCAGTGCCGGGAAGTGACGCACGAACAGCGCACACAGCAGGGTCGCGATATGCAGCCCGTCGGAGTCGGCGTCGGCAAGAATGCAGATCTTGTTGTAGCGCAGCTTGGAGAGGTTGTCGCTGCCGGGGTCCATGCCCACGGCCACGGCGATATCGTGGACCTCCTGGGAGCCGTAGATCTCGTGGGACTCCACCTCCCAGGTGTTGAGTATCTTGCCGCGCAGCGGCAGGATCGCCTGGGTCTCGCGGTCGCGCGCCTGCTTGGCGCTGCCGCCGGCGGAGTCCCCCTCCACCAGAAACAGCTCGCTGGCGGCCGGGTCCTGACCGGAGCAGTCGGCCAGCTTGCCGGGCAGCGCCGGCCCCGAGGTGACCTTCTTGCGCGCCACCTTCTTCGAGCTCTTCTGGCGGCGCTGGGCGGCGCTGATCACAAGCTCCGCCAGGGCCTCGGCCTGGTCGACATGCTGGTTGAGCCACAGCGAGAAGGCGTCCTTGACCACGCCGGAAACGAAGCCCGCCACGGTGCGCGAGGAGAGCCTCTCCTTGGTCTGACCGGCGAACTGCGGGTCGAGCATCTTCACCGAGAGCACATAGCTGACCCGCTCCCAGAGGTCCTCGGCGCTGAGCTTCACCCCCCGCGGCAGCAGGCTTCGGTATTCGCAGAACTCCCGCAGCGCCTCGAGCAGGCCGGCGCGCAGCCCGTTGACGTGGGTGCCGCCCTGGGGCGTGGGGATCAGGTTGACGTAGCTCTCCAGCAACGGCTCGCCCCCTTCGGGAAGCCACTGGATCGCCCAGTCCACGCCCTGCTCGTCATCGGCAAAGTGGCCGATAAAGGGCGAGTCGGGCAGCACCTCGTAACCATCGGTCGCCTGGGCCAGGTAGTCGCGCAGGCCATCCGCGTACTGCCACTCGCTCTCGGTGCCATCGGGCTCCACCAGGGTCACCTTGAGCCCCGGGCAGAGCACCGCCTTGGCACGCAGCAGGTGCTTGAGCCGCCCGATGGCCAGGCGAGGGCTATCGAAGTAGCTGGTCTCGGGCCAGAAACGCAGCACCGTGCCGGTATTGCGCTTGCCCACGCTGCCGATCACCGCAAGCCCGGAGACCGGCTCGCCGTGTTCGAAGGCGATGGCGTGACGGCTGCCATCGCGCAACACCTCCACCTCCAGGCGCCGGGAGAGGGCGTTGACCACCGACACCCCGACCCCATGCAGGCCGCCGGAGAACTGGTAGCTGGCGTTGGAGAACTTGCCCCCGGCATGCAGCCGGGTCAGGATCAACTCCACCCCGGAGACACCGTGCTCGGGGTGAATATCGATGGGCATGCCGCGGCCGTCATCGGAGACCTCGATGCCACCATCCTCGAACAGGCGCACGGCGACGCGGCTGGCGTGGCCGGCCAGCGCCTCATCGACGCTGTTGTCGACCACCTCCTGGATCAGGTGATTGGGGCGGCTGGTATCGGTGTACATGCCCGGGCGCTTGCGCACCGGCTCCAGGCCGGAAAGCACCTCGATCGAGCTGGCACTGTATTGCGTCATGAGTCGTCCGGTTCCTTAGTGTTGGCTGGCCTGCCACTTGGGCGGCAGGGCATGACCGCCATGCGCCAGCACCGCCGGCAGGTGTCGTGCGAGTACCATGAAGGCATGATCGGCTCCGGGGTGCAGCAGCATGCTTGCGCCACGATAGAGCGCGCAGGCATGGGCCGGATCGAGCACCTCATCGGCGGTTCCCAGCAGCAGCAGATAGCGCTCGGGGCTAACCGCCTCAGGCGTCAGCGCCGCCAGCTCGACCAGGTGTCGCTCGCCGATCGTGAACCGCTCGCCGGTATGGTCGTTGACGAACCGCTCGCCCACCCACTCCGCCACCAGATCCGCCGGGCGCACCGCCGGGTTGATCAGCACCCCGGCAAGCGCGAAACGCTCGGCCAGGCAGGTCGCCAGAAAGCCCCCCATGGAGCTTCCCGCCACCATTGGGCGCTCGCCCAGCTCGGACAGATGCGACTCCGCCAGTGCCAGCGCCTCACTCGGCTGGTGTGGCAGCTGGGGCGTGATGCAGGGCACTCCCACGGCCTCGCAGGCGCGGCGCATCAACACGCCCTTGGGCGAGGCGGCCCCGCTGTTGAAGCCGTGAAGATAGAGCACCCCGGTCGCAGGCGCTGGCTGCCTCGAGCCACTCAGCATACCGCAACACCTGTATAGGTAGCCAGCCTCATAAGGACTCCTCTGCTGCCCAGGCCGCCTCGATCAGGGCTCGCGTGGAGGCATCCATGGTCGCGAGCCCCTGGTGGCTCTCGAGGATGCGCTGGGTCTCACCGGCGATCTTCTTGCCCAGCTCGACCCCCCACTGGTCGAAGGGGTTGATACCCCAGATCGTGGCCTGAACGAACACCTTGTGCTCATACAGGGCGATCAGTGCCCCCAGGGTAGAAGGTGTCAGCTCATCGAGCAGCAGGGTGCTGGAGGGCTGGTTGCCGCGGTAGCGCTTGTGGCCGGGACGCGGGCCGTCGTCGTCGATGGCGTCATCCCCCAGCATCAGCACCCGGGACTGGGCAAAGCAGTTGGCCAGGGTCAGGCGGTGCTGCCCCTTGAGGTGGGCCCGGGTCGCGGCATCCTCGACCCTATCGTAGCGCCGTAGCGGCGCGATGAAATCGCACTCCACCGCCTGGGTGCCCTGGTGAAGCAACTGATAGAAGGCGTGCTGGGCGTTGGGGCCGAGCTGGCCCCACAGCACCGGGCAGGTGGCATAGCCGACCTCGCGCCCTTCATGGGTCACCGACTTGCCGTTGGACTCCATCTCCAGCTGCTCGAGATAGGCGGCGAAGTACTCCAGGCGTCCATCGTAGGGCAGGATGGAGTGGGCGCGAATATCCAGGAAGTTGACGTTCCAGATCCCCGCCAGGGCCAGCAGCACCGGCAGGTTGTCCGCCATCGGGGTCTCGCGGAAGTGGCGGTCCATGGCGTGGGCGCCGGTCAGCAATGCCCGGAAGTGCGACATGCCGGTCACCAGGGCGATGGGCAGGCCGATGGCACCCCAGAGCGAATAGCGCCCCCCTACCCACTCCCAGAACTCCAGCTGGTGTGCCGGGGCGATGCCCCACTCGTTCATCTTCTCGGTGCTGGCCGAGACGCCGATAAAGTGCTGGCGCATGATCAGCGCGGTATCGACGCCATCGCCTCCCGCCAGGCGGGCCATCAGCCAGTCTCGCGCGGTGTTGGCATTGGAGAGCGTGTCGATGGTGGTGAAGGACTTCGACGACAGCACGAACAGCGTGGTCTCGGGGTTCAGGCGCAGCAGGTAGTCGGCCAGCTGGGAGCCATCCATGGTCGAGGCGAAGTGCACCTCGATGGTGTGCACGTCATCGGGGCGATAGTCGGTCAGGGCATGGGTCACCATCAGCGGGCCGAGGTCCGAGCCACCGACCCCCAGATTGACCACATCCCGGATCGGCTTGCCGGTAGCGCCTCGCCACTGACCGGCATGAAACAGCGCCACCATCTCCGTCATGCGTTCCAGGGTGCGGTGGACCGCGGGCACCAGGTCCTCCCCCTCCACCACCAGCGACGCCTCGGCGGGCAGCCGCAGCGCCGTGTGCAGGGCCGGGCGATCCTCGCTGACGTTGACTCGCTCGCCGGCGAGCAGGCGTTCGATCGCCCCGGGTACCCCGGCCTGCTCGGCCAGGGCCAGCAGGTGCGTCAGGGTCTCGGCGGACCAGCGCTGCTTGGAGAGGTCCAGGGTGAGGCCCGCGGCGTGGCGGGTAAAGCAGGCCTGACGATCCGGCTCCGCGGCAAACAGCTCACGCAGGTGGCGTTGGCTCAATTCAGCGGCATGCGCCTCGAGCTCACGCCAGGCGGCGCTCTCGTTGATCATCCTTTCTCCTCCTTGAAAGCGACGGGTGCGAGGGCGAGGCGGCACGCGTAGAATGGCGCTCGTTTCCGTCTATCTGGCCCGATCATGAGTGACGCATCTTACCGTGACGCGATCTTTTCGACACCCCTCGACCGGGTGGCCCGCTTCTCATTCGACGAGCGAGTCGTCGCCTGCTTTCCCGACATGATTCGCCGCTCGGTGCCGGGCTACGGACAGATACTCGGCATGCTGGGGCTGATCGCTCAGCGCCACCTGCGCCACGGCGCCCGGGTCTATGACCTGGGCTGCTCGCTGGGTGCCGGCGGCCTGGCCCTGGCCGGCCAACTCGCCCCGGACGCCTTTCGCTACACGGGGGTCGACCTCTCGCCGGCCATGGTCTCCCGCGCCCGGGAGACGCTGGCCGCCGAGTGCCCCGACCACGCCATGGAGGTGATCGAGGGCGATATCCGTCAGCTGGAGTATCAGCCGGCGGGCATGATCGTGCTCAACTTCACATTGCAGTTCCTGCCTCCGAAGGACCGCGAGGCCGTGGTGGCACGTCTGTTTGCCGCCCTGGAGCCCGGCGGTGTGCTGGTGCTTTCGGAGAAGATCCGCGCCGAGGACGAGCAGGAGAACGCCTGGCTGGTAGAGCGCTACCACGATTTCAAGCGCGCCAACGGCTATAGCGATCTGGAGATCAGCCAGAAGCGCACGGCGCTGGAGAACGTGCTGGTGCCCGACACCCTGGCCGAGCACCATGCGCGTCTCGACCAGGCCGGCTTCTCGCGTACCCACACCTGGTTCCAGCTGCTCAACTTTGCCTCCCTGATCGCCTTTAAACATGAGGCTTCCAGGGGGGGCGCCACGCCGACGCCAGACGAGGTCTGAACCATGCCGATCGCCGCCGAACACCGCGAGCTCTATCAGGCCTTTATCGACCAGGGGCTCGACATTTGGCTTGCGCGCCTGCCCGACCAGCTCGCCCGCGGCCTCGACCGCAAGCGCTTCGGTGACCTGCCCGCCTGGGAAAAGGCGGTGGCCAAGCTGCCAGCGCTGCCCGACGAGCGCCATGTACAGCTGAATGCCGATACGGTCAGCGTCGACCTCGCGCTCGATGAGAGTCGCCGTCGCCAGTGCGAGAACCTGCTAAGAAAACTCGCCCCCTGGCGCAAGGGGCCCTTCTCACTGGGCGGGATTCATATCGATACCGAGTGGCGCTCCGACTGGAAGTGGCAGCGCGTCGCTCCACACCTGGCGCCGCTCGCCGGCCGGCGTATCCTCGATGTGGGCGGCGGCAGCGGCTACCACGGCTGGCGAATGGCCGGCGCCGGGGCCGAATTCGTGCTGGTGATCGACCCCTCGCCGCGTTTCTTCTGGCAGTTCCGGGCGGTACGCCACTTCGTCGGCGATGCCGATGGCCTGCGCACCCACTTCCTGCCGGTGGGCATCGAGGAGGTGCCCGAGAATCTCGGCTTCTTCGATACGGTGTTCTCCATGGGCGTGCTCTACCACCGCCCCTCCCCGCTGGAGCATCTGCAGCAGCTCAAGGAGGCGCTCCGACCCGGCGGCGAGCTGGTGCTGGAGACGCTGGTGGTCGAGGGGGATGCCACCACGGTGCTGCTCCCCGGCGAGCGCTACGCCGCCATGCCCAATGTCTACTTCCTGCCCTCTTCCGCCGCCCTCTGCCACTGGCTCGAGCGCTGTGGTTTCGAGAACGTGCGCGTGGTGGACGAGGCGGTGACCACCACCGCCGAGCAGCGCGCCACCGACTGGATGACCTTCCAGTCGCTGGCGGACTTTCTCGACCCCGACGATCCGAACCTCACCCGAGAGGGCTACCCGGCACCGCGCCGTGCGGTGGTCATCGCCAACCGGGCGGGTTGATCTGCCCCGCCGCCACAAGCCGCTCGACGACACGCCCCGCCATGCCGGCACAGCGCGCGCCATCGAAGGGAAAGACCTCGCCGAAGCCTCCCTTCATCTTCGCCTCCAGGCGGGCACGCAGCTTGCGACGCGCCCGAAACAGCCGCGTCTTGATGGTCGCGGGATTGATGCCCAGGTCCCGGGCGATGGCGAAGACCCCCATGCCCTCGACCTCGTGCATCAAGAAAGGCAGCCGGAACTCCGGCGCCAGCTCGTCGAGGGCTTCCTCCAGCAGGGCTCGAAACTCCCGGCGACCGAGCCCCGCCTCGAGGGCCTCGGGGCCGATACCGGGAAAGACCACCACGGTGTCATCGGTATCGCCTTCATCCACGGTGTCGTACTCCTCCAGCGGACGCCGACGACGCCACTGCATCCTGGCCTGGTTGATCACGATGCGGGTCAGCCAGGTGGAGAAGCGCGCCGTGCCACGGAAGGTATCGAGCCGCGTGAAGGCCGCCACGTAGGCCTCCTGCACCGCCTCCTCCGCGGCGGCATCGCTGTCCAGCAGGCCACGCGCGACACGAAACAGCCGCGGATTGAAGCGTCGCACCAACTCGCGCACCGCCGCCTCGTCGCCATGCCGTGCCCGGGCAACCAGTTCGCTCTCTGCCTCACCGGCTAGCGCCGGCACCAACCGCTCGGGCGACTCAAGACCGCGCAGACGATATGTCATGCAGCCTCCTCCGGCATCACCTGGCCGTGGGCAAGAATCTGCTCCACCGACGGCAGCGCCGCCAGTGCGGTGGCGGCGGCGTGAACCGTCTCGACGACCGCCCCCTGCCACCCCGGCGTCTCCGGGGTGCCCACCACGATGCGACCCACCATGCCCGCCCGCTCATGGGGCAGGCAGTAGTAGTCATAGACCCCCGGGGCATCCAGCACCACCTCGAAGGTGTCACCGGGCAGCAGAAACCCGCTGTGAAACGGGACGGCCGCATCGGGAATCCGTTGGGTTCGCTCGAAGTTCGCCGGATGATAGCTCGTGGCCGTATGGCTGTTGCCGGGGTCTCGATTGACGAAGCACACGCGCGTCGATGGCGCCACCGCGACTCCCAGTGGCGCAAACCACACCCGCTCGCCGCGCGCCGTGCCGAGCATGGCGATCTCGACCTCATGCTCCGGCTCGGCGATGGCCAGGGGCAGCGCGGCCAGAGCGGCGATGCCGCCGCTCATGACCAGGAACCGGCGTCGAGTCAGGCTCATGGGGTCAGCCTCGCCTTCGCCTCGCTGTCGTGGAACAGCACGACATGGGCATGGGGCTCATCCACGCCGGGATGGCCGGCGTTATAGTAGATATCCACCGAGTCGACAGGGTGCAGGCCCACCGCCATATCATTGAAGGCCGCTCCCTCCTCCAGTGCGGCCAGCGGCGTCATGTAGACGGTGGCCGACAGCTGCCCCTCGCGATCATAGGCCAGGAACGGGCCGGCCGGCAGGGTATCGGGGTCGACGAAGAGCGTACCGAGCCCGGGGATAAACTCCGGCAGCGGCAGCGCATCACTCACCTTTACATAGGGTGATGCCGGCGGCGCCTGCCGCAGCGCTTCCTCGTCATGGGCCATGGCCTGTGACGAGATACCGCCCAGCAGCCCGGCCACTCCCAGTCCGATTGTCAGCGTCTTGATGCTATTCATGGTGACTCCCCTCCAGCGGGTTGATGATGCGCGCCAGCGGCGCATCTACCCGTTGGTTGTAGCAGCCACACGCTGGGTTCCCGCCTTCGCACGCCATGCGTTCCGCAGGCGTCCAGGCCTTCAGCGCCTGAGGATCACCAGCCAGCGCCCCAGGTTGAGAATGCTCGACAGCGACGCCGCCACATAGGTGAAGGCGCAGGCGGTCAGCACATGGCGGGCACCGGCCATGTCGCCGGGCGGGATGTACTCCTTGAGCAGCGGCAAGGCACGCTGGAAGCTGGCATCGAACTCCACCGGCAGGGTCACCAGATGTACCAGCGCGGCGGTGCCGAAGCTGATCACCGCCGCCGCCACCACGATGGCAAGCCCGCCGGGCAGGCGGGTCAGCACGAACAGGAAGGGAGCGGCCATCATCAACAGGGCGCCGAGCTTCTCGGCCTTCTGGGCCACCGCCACCAGCCGCGAGCGCGCCAGCAGCGGGGCATAGCCTTGGTGATGCTGGATGGCATGCCCCACCTCGTGGGCCGCCACCGTGACGGCGGTGAGGGAGCGCCCCCGGTACACCGCGGGGGAGAGCCGCACGCAGCGCGCTTCGGGGTCGTAGTGATCGCCCCGCTCGGTCGCCTCCACTCGAACGTCCTCGATGCCGAGGCGGCGCAGCAGATGCTCGGCCAGCTCCGCGCCGCTGCCGGGGTAGTCATCACGCCCCCGTGCATGTCGCTTGAGCACCCACTGGGCCCAGGCATTGGGCAGCAGGAAGATAGCCAACAGCAGAACGATCACCAAGACGATCATCACGGGCACCCGAGCAAACTGGCGATAGGGACCTTGAGGGTATCAGGAGACGCGACTCGCCAGGAGGCTGATCACGCCGGGTCGTTTTTACAATCGGCGATATCCCGACGCACGGCCTCCACGCCATGGGAGGAGATATAGCCATTGGCATACGCATGCTCCGCCATCAGGTTGCTGTCGGGGGCCAGCACCAACTCACATGATGTATGGCGAATCTGGTCGCGAAGCCGCTGAATGGCGCGTTCACGATCCGGTTTGTCGTCCACCCGCCGAATATAGATCGCCTTGATGCGATCGGGGTTCGCCTCGACGATCTGGGTATAGATCTCGGGGTCATGCTGGCCACTGTCACCAATCAGGATGCAGGGCATCTCGTCGAACAGGGCCAGCATGCGCGCGATCAGGTCGCGCTTGTGATCCTCGGCACGCCGTGGCCAGGGGTGGCGAAGGGAGATGCCCCACTCGCGCATGAACAGGATGGGTCCCACGGGAATATGGTTGAGCTGAAAGAAGGTCTCCAGGACCTCGTAGATCGCCCAGGGGCCGCGGGATACATAGATGATCGGGCGCTGGGCATGCCCCTCTGCGCCACGATGCAGTGCCTGGTAGAGCGAGGCGGCACCGGAAAAGGCGGTGCGGCGATGGGGCTTTTCGACGAACAGCCGATACAGCATGCGCAGCTTGTCGGCGACGCCCGTGTACATGACCGTGTCATCGATATCGCTGATCACCATCAGATCCGTTTCGGGCAGCGCCACGAAGACATCGACGCTCGCCTGAACGGGAGGCTCGCTGCCGGCCGTGACCACGAGATCCGCCCGGTGCCAGGCGACCCCCTCGGGCAACGGATAGGCGATGGCCAGCTGGGCATCGAAGTAGCCATCCCTATCCGTGGTGACGGCGACGCTATTGTCGCCGAGACGTATCTCCACGCGGGCGTCGGCGTACCCGCGACGAGCGATCCGTCGCACGACATCGGCGGTGTCACGCAGCATGCCGCGGCGCGGGATCATCCGCCCGAGTCGCGCCTGGCGGAACACCCGGCCCATCAGAAAGACCCGCGTGCGGGAGCCGTATCCTCGATATGGCTGGACCATCATGCCGCCACGACCATGATCGTGCTTCATGGGGCTGGCGACGGTACGCACCAACCGCTTGATGAAGTCCAGAACGGGGCGAACGGTCGCGATAGGGGATTTCATGCTGCGCAGCCTCTCCTTGTGCCATCCCGACTAGCCGCGCCGCCTACTCTCCTCTGGTCCCTCGGCTTATGGCTCTCGGCGGAGCAGCTCGCGCAGGTCTCTGGCCTCCCAGTGGGGGAAGTAGCGGCGCACCAGGGCGTTGAGTTCGAGCTCGAAACCGGCCCAGTCGATATCACCGGGAGCGGCACCCTCGCTTGCGTGGATGCGGCGTACCATCCCGGCCCCCACGGTGACATTGGTCAGACGGTCGATGACGATAAAGCTGCCGGTACCGGGGCTAAACGCATACTCATCCACCGGCACCTCTCCCGTCAATGTCACCCGGCAGCGGGCGATGGCGTTGAGCTCGAGGCGCTCGGCGGGGTGACGCTCCAGGGTATTGACGTCCACCTGATGATCGATGGCACTCACCTGCCCCGCCACCGAACGGCCGGCCAGACGAATATCGACCTGGCGGCCAGGCTCGAGGGGCTGCTCATGCATCCATACGATATCCGCCTCGAAGACATTCGTGAGCGCCACCTCGGCATACTCGGCGACGATCCAGTCACCCCGGGAGATATCCAGCTCATCGGCGAGGGTCACGGTGATCGCCTGGCCGGGGAAGGCCTCCTCGAGATCGCCGTCCCAGGTCACGATGCGCTCGACCGTTGAACTCACCCCCGAGGGCAGCACCTTGATCGCCTGGCCGGGGCGCAGCAGACCGGCCTCCAGGGTGCCGGCATAGCCGCGAAAATCGAGATTGGGGCGGTTGACGATCTGCACCGGCAGGCGCAGGTCGGAGAGATTGCGATCGCGGCTGACCTCTACCGTCTCGAGCAGCTCCAGCAGCGTCGGCCCCGGCTCTCCCTCCACCCTGTACCAGGGCATGGCGGCGCTGGGATTGACCACATTATCGCCCTTGAGCGCCGAAATCGGCACGAAGCGGATATCCGGGGCATTGAGCTTCTCGGCGATCGTCTGATACTCGGCGACGATCTCCTCGAAGCGCTCACGGGAGTAATCCACCAGGTCGAGCTTGTTGACCGCCACCACCAGGTGCTGGATGCCCAACAGGTCGGCGATGAAGCTGTGCCGCCGGGTCTGGGTCTGCACCCCGTGACGCGCATCTACCAGGATGATCGCCAGGCTCGCATTGGAGGCCCCGGTGGCCATGTTGCGCGTGTACTGCTCGTGCCCGGGGGTGTCGGCGATGATGAACTTGCGACGATCCGTGGAGAAGAAGCGGTAGGCCACATCGATGGTGATGCCCTGCTCGCGCTCCGACTGCAGGCCATCGACCAGCAGCGCCAGATCCACCTCCTCGCCGGTGGTACCGCTCTTCTTTGAGGCCTGGGTAATCGCCGCCAGCTGGTCGTCGAAGATCATCTTGGAGTCATGCAGCAGCCGACCGATCAGGGTCGACTTGCCGTCGTCGACGCTGCCGCAGGTGATGAAGCGCAGCAGGTCCTTGTTCTCATGCTCATTCAGATACTGCTCGATATTGTCGGCGATCAGGGTCGATTGGTGTGACATCAGAAATAGCCCTCGCGCTTCTTCTTCTCCATTGAGCCCGCCTGGTCGTGGTCGATGGCGCGGCCGCTGCGTTCGCTGGTGCGGGTCAGCAGCATCTCCTGGATGATCTCGGGCAGTGTCGCCGCCTTCGACTCCACCGCCCCGGTAAGCGGATAGCAGCCCAGGGTGCGAAAGCGCACCCACTTCTCCTCGGGGACCTCACCCTCTGCCAGCGGCAGACGCTCGTCATCGACCATGATCTGCATGCCGTCACGCTCCACGACCGGGCGTGGCGCGGCGAAGTAGAGCGGCACGATGGGGATGCTCTCCAGGTAGATGTATTGCCAGATATCCAGCTCGGTCCAGTTCGAGAGCGGGAAGGCACGGATCGACTCGCCCTTGTTGACCCGGGCGTTGTAGAGGTTCCACAGCTCGGGGCGCTGATTCTTGGGGTCCCAGCGGTGGAAGCGGTCGCGGAAGGAGAACACCCGCTCCTTGGCGCGGCTCGCCTCCTCGTCCCGGCGTGCGCCACCGAAGGCGGCATCGAAGCCGTAGTGGTCCAGGGCCTGCTTGAGGGCCTGGGTCTTCATCACATCGGTATAGCCGCTGGAGCCGTGATCGAAGGGATTGATGCCGGCGGCACGCCCCTCCTCATTGGTGTGCACCAGCAGCTGCATGCCCGCCTGCTCGGCCATGCGATCGCGGAAGGCGATCATCTCGCGGAACTTCCAGGTGGTGTCGACATGCAGCAGCGGAAAGGGCGGCGGCCCGGGATAGAAGGCCTTGCGGGCCAGATGCAGCATCACCGCCGAATCCTTGCCGATGGAGTAGAGCATCACCGGGTTGGCGAACTCGGCCACCACCTCGCGGATGATATGGATCGACTCCGCCTCGAGCTGCTTGAGGTGGGTGAGCCGCCGTGGGTCGGGCACGGCAGTCGCCGCGGGCGCCTCCGTGCGCTTGGGGGCATGAAGCAGGGTCATGGCCGGTTACCTCGCATGACATGGCAAAAAGGACAGGGACGCTGTCGATTGTCGATGTCTAGCAGGGTAACGCCGGGCCAATAATAACCCAAAAGAATCAATAACTATCTTTTTATAACTTATATCGAGATATCGACCCGTTCGACCCGCGTCGTCAACCCCTCCTCTTCCAGATCGATGACGCGATACCCGGGGCGCGCGATCGGGTCGACGGCAAAGTGCTCGCTGCCCGGCAGAAAGGGGTCGATGGTGGAGGGGCAGCCGTAGACCATGACCTCGCCCTCCTCCAGCGCATGGCGCCCGACGAAGGCCTGGTGGATATGACCACAAAGAATCGCCTGGACATGCGAATGGGGAGCCAGGGTCTGCCAGAATGCCTCCCTGCGCCGCAGGCCGATGGCATCCAGCCAGGCGGACCCGACCAACAGGGGCGGGTGATGCATGGCGATCAGTACCGGCCGCGATCTCTCCGCGACGAGGCGACGATCCAGCGCCTGCAGGGCCGCCGCATCGAGTTCGCCGTGGGGCTGGCCGGGTAGATGGGTGTCGAGCAGCAGGAGTCGCCACTGGCCGAGGGTCAGCTCGTCGTTCAATGGCCGAGTCTCGGCCATGGGGGCGAGCACATCGTGATTGCCGGGCAGCCACTCCCAGGGCGCATCGAGGGTGTCCAGCGTGCGTCGTGCCAGCGCATAGGAGGCGGCGCTGTCATCGTTGCTGATGTCACCGGTGACCAGCACCAGGTCGGAGCGCTCATGGTTGACGGCCGCCACCACCGCCTCCAGCTGGCGCAGCGGCACCCCGCGCCGGCCGCGGGCCTCTGGGTCGGCGCATAGATGGCAGTCGCTGATCTGGACCAGGCGAGGCATGGCAGGCTCCGGGGTGTCAGCCGCTTAGCGCAGCGCTGGAACGTCGAGGGAGTGGCCGTGGGCAAGACCGTGCTCGAGCCACTCGCCGAGGAAGCGGTTGAGCTGCAGCTTCTCGTCCGGCTGGTGCATCTGGGCATTGGGATAGCGATAGCGGCCGTGGAAGTGGCGCTGGCGCTGGAAGTCGGTGACCTCGGCCATGCGCGCATCATGATAGAGATGCACACGCATGCGAGGCGTCTCGAGGTAGTCGTCGAGGATGCCGCGCTGGGTGACCCGCACGATGCTGGTATAGGGCGCGCGCTCCTGCAGCTTGAGACACAGTTGTCCCACACGATGGCCGTGGCTCACCAGCTCCACCTCACGGCTCTCACCGGGCGCAAGCTCACCCATCAGGCGCAGCAGCCGCAGGTAGTTGGCGCTGCACTCGCCCTGCAGGCTCTTCAGATCTGTCACATAGGCGCTTCTCGTCGGCACGCTACCTCCTCGCTCGCAATGAGGCCCGTTCACCGGCCAGCCAGTGGAAGGCGATCAGGCACATGGCATTGTCGAGTCGTCCAGACTGCAGGAGTTCCCAGGCCCGCGCAAACGACAGCACATGCACGCGAATATCCTCGTGCTCCTCGTCCAGGCCGTGCACCCCGCCGAGGCCGCGGCTATCGACCAGGCCACAGAGCAGGGTAACCCGTTCGTTGCAGGCGCCGGGGCTGGGATAGTAGGTGTGCAGCTCGATCAGCTCACCCACCTCGCACCCCGCCTCCTCCTGGCATTCACGGCGCGCGACATCGGCAACGCTCTCGCCCCGCTCCACCAGGCCCGCGACGACCTCGAGCTTCCAGGGCGACTCGGGATCATCGATGGCACCGGCACGGAACTGCTCCACCAGCACCACGGCATCGCGCTCGGGGTCGTAGAGCAGCACTCCCACGGCGTCGTGGCGCTGGTGCACCTCACGCACCATGGGCTTGCTCCAGCCACCCTGGAACAGGCGGTGGCGC
Organism: Halomonas icarae; assembly: GCF_009901955.1. Lineage (GTDB taxonomy): Bacteria > Pseudomonadota > Gammaproteobacteria > Pseudomonadales > Halomonadaceae > Halomonas > Halomonas icarae. Next base: position 1,775,961 of record NZ_WUTS01000001.1, read on the forward strand.
AGATGCAGGGCTTCCAGACGGAAGAAGCCCTGATGGAGGCAACGACGCTCGACAAGCTCCACATCGGTACGGGTGAAGGGTGCGGCAGCCAGATCCGGGATCTCGCGCGGGTCACGCATGGCGCTCTCCGGTCACAGGAAAGGCCCCATTATCGTGATCGACACCGGGGATGCCAACCTTGAACGCGATACCTGGCCAACGACTGCCACAGCCAATTGCGATAGCCCTGAGTCCTCAGAGACTGGCCAACAACTCGCGGGCCTCGTCGCGCAGCGCCTCGTCGGAGGCCGTGCGAGACGGCCGAGCCTGCCCTTCCACGGCGCGCCGGGCATGCTCGCGGGCCTCGTCCAGGCGCCCTTCTTCCTTGAGGAAGGCGGCATAGTAGAAGTTGACGTCGATACCGTCGGGACGAATGGCCAGGGCCTGCTGGAACATGCGCTCGGCGGTCTCGCTGTCGCCGAAGCCTACCAGGCCACCCGGCACGCGATCGTAGAGCGCGCCCAGGGTGACGTAGGCGGAGCCATTGTGTCCCTGGGGGTCGAGCTCGACCGCCCGCTCCAGGGCAGCGCGTGCGCTCTTGGCACTGGAGAGCGCCCCAAGGCCGCTACGCTCCCGAGCCCAGGAGGCCTCGATGATGCCCTGCCACACCAGCGGCACCGCCGCATCCGGGTGCTCCTCCACCAGCCGCTCGGCCTGGCCGGCCAGAGCCTTCAGGCCATCGGCACGCTCCCCTTCGGGCTGTTCGGTCACCACCCGCTCCCAGTGGTTCTTCATGCCCTCCACCCGCGCCTCCCAGGCGTGGGCGGCTGCCACAGGAAGCACCGCCAGGCTCAGGCTAACGCCCAGCCCCATGGCGCTTGTCAGCAGTCGACGTCGTATCATCTCGGCTCTCCTTCGGGTGTTGGTATTGTGATCCCACCCCGAATGTAACGAACGTTTGAATGATTCGCCAGTCGCTCTCCCCACCTGCTCCTGTGATCACCGCAGAAGGTGCCGACGGGTTACCAGGACTGCTCTCAGGCACCTACTCGGGGCGCCAAGCACAGGGGGCGGTACTGTCACGTACCACCAGCCGATGAGGCAGAGTCTCATGCCGTACCGGCGTGGCCGGGTACTCCAATAGATCAATCAACATGTCCGCTGCGCGGCGGCCGAAGGTGTCAGCGGGCTGAGCAATGGTGGTCAGCGGTGGCTCGCTGAAGGAGGCAAAGGCAATATCATCAAACCCAGCAATGGAAATATCGTCGGGGACCAATAACCCAGCCTCCCGAATACGGCGAATAGCACCGATCGCCATCTCATCGTTTTCGCAAAAGATCGCCGTGGGCAAGACCGGTGCCGCCAGCAACTCTCCCGCCGCTCGATAACCGGAAGCCAAGGTGAAGTCACCGCCGTACAGCATGCTGGCATCGAAGCGAATGCCCGCGGCTTCCAGCGCATCACGATAGCCAGCCACTCGCTCACGGGTTAACGGGCTGCGGCGCGGCCCCTGGATCATGGTGATATGCCGATGCCCCAACGAGATCAGATGCTCGGTAAGCTCCCTGGCCGCGGCCCGGTTATCGAGCTGAATCGTGGAGCAGGGTGCTTCGTCGAGCACCTCGCAGGCATTGACCATGGGTAGCGCCTGTCCCGGCGTCACGGCGTCGCCAGGAAACGGATTGAAAGCACGAAGCTGAATGACTCCATCGGCCTGGCGGGCTGCCACCATGCCGGCATACTGAGTCTCGACCTCCTCCCGCCCCTGCGTATTGCACAGCAGTACGCCATAGCCGCGCTGTTGGGCCGCCTGCTCGATGCCGCTGATCACCCGGGCGAAGAAGGTGTTGGCCACGGTAGGTACCAAGACCGCCAGGTTATGAGTACGCCGCGAGCGGAACTGCACCGCCATCCGGTTGGGCCGATAGCCCGCTGCCTCGACGGCCTTCAGCACCTTGTCCCGAGTCGCCGGCGAGACGATATCGGGCGATTTCAGAGTGCGCGAAACGGTGGCAACTGAGACCCCCGCCAACTCAGCAACCTTACGTATATTTGACATGCGTCCTTATCCCGACTTGTGGCGGCACATAAGACCAATCAGCAGACGATCTCGACAAGCTCGATCCACATGGCCCTGGACCAGCCAGGTGTGACCTTACCACGCACGGTATCAGCCGCGACGTGTCGTTTGCCTTCAGATAACAACGTGTCGACCTTGGTCGCATTGCCCCTTCCGGACAGGATCTTCTAGATTGCTGAGACAATAATGTAACCGGTTACATCGATACAGGCGGTCACATTATGGCTCATCCACTCCCGACACAAGAGCATGCGATGTCCCCCACCCCAAGAATCCGACTCGGCATGGTCGGCGGCGGAGAAGGCGCCTTTATCGGCCAGGTCCACCGCCTGGCTGCCGCTCTTGACGGCGACTTCGATCTGGTCTGCGGCGCCTTCAGCCGCGATCCCGACAACAACGCGCGCACCGGCGCTATCTGCGGCCTTGCTGAGGAGCGTCTCTACCACGACTGGCAGGCGCTACTGGCGGGTGAATGCGCCCTGCCCATTGACCGTCGCATGCAGCTGCTGGTGATCACCACCCCCAATCATCTGCATGTGCCTATTGCCGAGGCCGCCCTGGCCGCCGGTTTCCATGTCTTCTCCGAAAAGCCCGCCGCCCTGTCACTTGCCGAAGCCGAGCGGCTGGCCAATACCTGGCGGCAGCACACTGGGCTATTTGGCCTGGCGCACACCTACCTGGGCTACCCCATGGTGTGGCAGGCCCGCGCCATGATCGCTGCAGGCACCCTGGGGCGACTGCGCAAGATCCACGTCGAGTACCCCCAGGGCTGGCTCGGCGATGCCCTCGAGCACCAGGACAACAAGCAGGCCGGTTGGCGTACCGACCCGGCCCTGGCCGGAATCAGCGGCTGCATGGCCGATATCGGCACCCACGCCTTCGGCCTCGCCGAATTCGTCTCCGGCCAGCACATCAGCGAACTGTGCGCCGCTTTGGGCAGCCATGTGGAGGGACGTCGCCTCGACGACGACGGTGACGTACTGCTGCGCACCGTCGAGGGTGCCAGCGGTACCCTGATCGCCAGTCAGATCAGCACCGGCGAGGAGAACGCCCTCAAGATCCGCCTCTACGGCGAACAGGGCGCCCTGGAGTGGCACCAGATGGAGCCCAACAGCCTGATCCATCGTTCTCGCGGGGAACCGCTGCGCGTGCTGCGGGCCGGCATCGACCAACCCTCATTGGTTCCCGAGGCCCGCGAGCGATTGCGCCTGCCTGGCGGGCACCCCGAGGGCTACCTCGAGGCTCTAGGTAACCTCTATCGAGACTTCGCTCGGGCGATTCGTCGCGGCGAACGAGGCGATGTGCCCGGCGTTCCCGGTATGACCTCGGGCCTGCGTGGCATGGCCTTTATCGAGGCAGTGACCCACAGCCAGGCCGAGGGCAGTCGCTGGGTTCCCCTGCCAGCCATCGACTCAACAGGAGCCACTATATGAGTGACACCACCGGCATTCGCGGTCCGGCGATTTTTCTCGCCCAGTTTATTGGCGAGCAGCCGCCCTTCGATGGCCTCGACGCCAGTGCCTGCTGGGCCGCCGGCCTGGGCTACCGAGGCCTGCAGCTTCCGACCGGAGACCCGCGTTTCATCGATCTGGCGCTGGCCGCCGAGAGCCAGGCCTACTGCGATGAACTCAAGGGCCGCTGCGCCGAGGCCGGTGTCGAGATCAGCGAGCTCTCCACCCATCTTCAGGGCCAGCTGGTCGCGGTACATCCCTCCTGTGATGAACTATTCGATGGCTTTGCTCCCGCCGAGCTACGTGGCAGGCCCCAGGCCCGTCAGGCCTGGGCCGTCGAACAGCTCATGCTGGCGGCAAAAGCCAGCCAGCGTCTCGGGTTAAATGCGCATGCCACCTTCTCCGGCGCCCTCTTGTGGCCCTTCGTCTACCCCTGGCCGCAGCGCCCCGCTGGCCTGGTCGAGGAGGGTTTCGCCGAACTTGCCCGGCGCTGGCGGCCGATACTCGACGCCTTCGATGACGCCGGCGTAGACCTCTGCTTCGAGATCCACCCTGGAGAGGACCTTCACGACGGCGCCTCATTCGAGCGCTTCCTCGACGCCGTCGACCATCACCCTCGCGCCAGGATCCTCTACGACCCGAGTCACCTGCTGCTGCAGCAGCTTGACTACCTCGGCTTTATCGACTGCTACCACGAGCGAATCGGCATGTTCCACGTCAAGGACGCCGAGTTCACCCCCAGCGCCCGCAGCGGTGTCTATGGCGGCTATCAGGAGTGGGTCGAGCGCCCCGGACGCTTCCGCTCCCTGGGCGATGGCCAGGTCGATTTCAAGGGAATCTTCAGCCGCCTGACCCAGTACGGCTACGACGGCTGGGCAGTGCTGGAGTGGGAGTGCTGCCTCAAGGATGCCGCTCAGGGCGCCGCCGAGGGTGCTCCCTTTATCGCCAAGCACCTGATCCAGCGCGCCCGCCACGCCTTCGATGACTTCGCCGGCGGCGAGGCCAGCACCTCCTCCAATCGCCGCATTCTGGGGTTGAGTTAGCCCCTCATCACAACACAACACAACAAACTAGGTAATCACCATGACTCTGCTACGTCCGCGTCTCAGCTTGATGATGTTCCTGCAATTCTTTATCTGGGGGGGCTGGTTCGTCACCCTGGGCACCTTTCTGGCCCGCAATCTGGAAGCCAGTGGCGGCCAGATCGGCATGGCGTTCGCCACCCAATCCTGGGGGGCGATCATTGCGCCCTTTATCATCGGGCTGATCGCCGATCGCTACTTCCGTGCCGAGCGCCTGCTGGGTGTGCTGCACCTGCTGGGCGCGGCCTTGATGTACGGCCTCTATCTGGCCGACGACTTCGCTGCCTTCTATCCACTGGTGCTGGCCTATATGGTCATCTATATGCCGACGCTGGCACTCGTCAACTCGGTCTCCTTTCGCCAGATGCGCGACCCGGCCACCGAGTTCGCCAAGGTACGCGTCTGGGGTACCCTCGGCTGGATCGTTGCTGGCCTGACGATCAGCTATGGATTCGCCTGGGACTCCGCTGTAGGTATCTCTGCGGGCCTGCTGCGCAATACCTTCCTGATGGGCGCCCTGGCCTCGTTGGCCCTGGGGATCTACAGCTTTACGCTTCCCGCCACACCGCCCAAGGCCAGCGGCAAGGTCGGCCTGCGCGAGATCCTCGGCCTGGATGCCCTGTCCCTGCTCAAGGATCGCAACTACGCGACCTTCTTTATCGCCTCGGTGCTGATCTGCATTCCCTTGGCTTTCTATTACCAGAATGCGAATCCATTTCTGGCCGATATCGGCGTCGCCAACCCCACCGGCAAGATGACCCTCGGTCAGGCGTCCGAAGTGCTGTTCATGCTGCTGCTGCCGCTCTTCATCGGCCGCTTCGGCATCAAGAAGACACTACTGGTTGGCATGCTTGCCTGGTCTCTGCGCTACGCTCTGTTCGCCTTCGGCAACGCCGATAGTGGTCTCTACATGCTGATCCTGGGCATCGCCCTGCATGGCATCTGCTACGACTTCTTCTTTGTTACAGGTCAAATCTATACCGACAGCAAGGCCGGCGAGCGCTTCAAGAGCTCTGCCCAGGGCATGATCACCCTCGCCACCTACGGTGTCGGCATGCTGATCGGTTTCTGGATCGCGGGCATGGTTACCGACCACTACACCAGCGGCGACCTGCACGACTGGAAAAGCATCTGGCTGTTCCCGGCCCTCTTCGCTGTGGCGGTGATCGTGCTGTTCAGCCAAAGTTTCAAGGGAAAGGCACAGGCTGCTCTCGAAAAGGAGGCCCGTACCTGACTCGCAGGCAGCGAGTAGACTTATCAAGGAGCCCCGAGTGGGCTCCTTGTGCTTCTGTCCACCTCCAAATCTGGCACTCAGCCAAGCGCACCGACTCCCTACCCTTTCCCACCGGACAGCCCCTTGCATTCGGCTTTATCGAATGCGGCTCGGCTTGCCTGCACGAGGTCGGCCATCGTAGCGACCTTAACAACCTGTCGAGTCACTCAACAGCAGTCGCCGCCTTGGCCTTCGCCACTCGCTTGGCGTATGTTCCCGCCAGATACCGCCAAGCAATGAATCACGAGGTACACCATGAAAGGCCGTAACATGATCCGCTGGCGCGACCCGGCCAAGGATCCGCGCCAGGAACCCAAGAGCCACCTGATCACCGCCGAGGGCGCCGAGCGGCTGCGCGGCATCCTCGACCATCTCTCGCGGGTCAAGCGCCCCGCCCTCTCCGCCAAGGTGGGCGAGGCGGCGGCCCTGGGCGACCGCTCGGAGAACGCAGACTATACGTACAACAAGAAGGAGCTGAACCGGGTCATCGCGCGCATTCGCTACCTGACCAAGCGGCTCGACGAGCTGACGGTGGTGGACCGGCTGCCGGCGGATACCGGCAAGGTCTACTTCGGTGCCTTCGTCACCCTGGAGGATGAGGAGGGCGAGGAGATGCGCACCCGCATCGTCGGCCACGACGAGATCGCCCCCGACAAGCACTGGATCAGCGTCGACTCACCGCTGGCCAAGGCGCTGCTCGGCAAGCCCCTGGACGAGGAGGTCACGGTGGCCGCCCCCGGCGGCGAGACCACCTATATCATCACCGAGATCGACTACCGCGACCCACAGGCCTGATCAGCGCTTGATGGCACGATAGACCCGATAGCGACGATCGTCGGCAAGGATCTCGAAGCTGCCGAAGGCGCGCTCGAGCCGGTCCGGATAGGGCAGGAAGGCGTTGGCCACGATGATCAAGGCCCCGCCGGGGCGCAGGTGCGCCGGCGCCTCGCCGATCAGCCGCGCCGCGGGGCCGTAATCGATGGCGCGCTCCTGATGAAACGGCGGGTTGCTGATGATGGCATCGAACTGACGCTCCGCCAGCGCCGAGTAGACATCGCTCTCCAGCACCTCGCCGGCCAGCTCGTTGGCTGCCAGGCTGCGCCGGGTCGCCTCCACCGAGAAGGCGTTGACATCCACGGCACTGACCCGCGCTCCCTGGCGTGCCAGCCAGGCGGCGAGGATGCCGTCACCACAGCCCATATCCAGAAGCTCGCGACCCTCGAACCTCAGCGCTCCAGGCAAGCTCTCCAGCAGCAGCCGAGTGCCATCGTCGAGCTTGCCGTGGCCGAATACACCCGGATGGCTGGCCAGGGTCAACGGCTCGTCATCCAGGCCGGCATCGAAGGTGGTCCAGGCCGCCGCCGGGTCGATCTCCACCCGGCCGAGACGGCTCTCGAACAGCGAGCAGCGCCGCGCGCTGTCGAGCTTGCGACACCCCAGCCCCAGGGCGGCCAGCACCTTGAGCACCCGCTTGATGCCGCCCTGGTTCTCACCCACCAGCTGCAATGGCGTGCCCTCGGGCAGCGTGGCGCACAACCACAGCAGCCACCACTCACCCAGGGCATGACTCTTGGGCCAGAACAGCACCACCCCGGCCGGGCCGGGCTCGTCACCGGCAAGCTCGGGCGCAAAGGGGGAATGTGCCCTGCCGCCGGCGGCCTGCCACGCCTCACGCAGGCTCAGGTCGGCACTGATCGCCATCCCCTGCCCCGCCGCCTCCAGCCAGGTGTCCCGTGGCGGCGCCACCCACCACCAACCGCGATAGTCGGCGGCCTGGCGCTCCAGCAGCTGGCAGACCGGATTCTCGGCGCGGGGTGTCTCGGCATGCATCACAGGGGCTCCTGGTCTTGTAAAGAGGTTGATGAAGAGGTTGGTGAAGAGACTGATGAAGAGGCGGGTGAAACCGGGGTATCACGGCGCACCAGGGTATAGAGCAGATAGCGGCCCAACCGCCAGTGGGGGTCGACCCGGCAGTAGCGCCACTCGAGCTCGAGCAGCCGCTCGCGGTCGTCATCAGTCTGCGGGGGGCTGCGCAAATAGTCATGGAAGACCCGAATGCCCGCGACCTCGCGCACCTCAAGGCCCAGCTCGGCACTCCAGGCCATGATCTGGGCGTGTGTCAGCGGCGAGATCGGCGTCAGTCGACGACGCAGCCCCTTGCCCTCCAGGCGGTCATCCAGGGCCTTCTGCAGATTACCCTTGACCACATTGGAGAAGCGCAGGGCATCGCGGTTGAAGGCCATCAACGAGAGCTGGCCACCCGGGGCCAGCAGGCCGGCCAGGGTCGCCAGTGCCGCCCGCGGATCCCCCAGCCACTCGAGCACCGCATGACAGGCGATCAGCGACCAGGGCCCGGGGGCCTGCTCGGGCAACGCCTGCAGGGGCGCAGGAAGCAAGATGATCTCGCGCTCGGCCGATGCTTCCAGCAGCGCCTCGCGTGCACGCTTGAGCATCTCGGCGGAGGGCTCGGCCAGGGTGACCGGGTGACCCCACTCGGCAAACCAGCCGGCCAGCTGCCCCAGGCCACCACCCACGTCGAGCAGCGCCTGGCCGCGCAGGTCGAGCATCTCCGGCAGCAGGCGGTCAAGCAGCGCCAGGCGCAGCTCACCGCGCACGCCACCATAGAGGCTCGCGGCGAACTTGTCGGCCAGGCCATCGAAGTGCCGATCACCATGGACGGAGAGTGGTGAAGATGACGGCGGAGACGAAGGGAGTGTCATGGGGCGACCCTGAAAGAAGATGTCGGCATTCTACCCGCAAGCCGCCTCCGGCTCATCTCCATAACACCTCGAATCGCTGTGATCCGAAACGGCATCTGTCGCCAATGACGTCTTGTTGCCGGTTCCCCTCGCCCGCGCATTTCTCTATAATGCGCCGCGTGCTGCCCCCTTAGCTCAGCTGGATAGAGCGTCCCCCTCCTAAGGGGAAGGTCTCAGGTTCGAATCCTGAAGGGGGCGCCACTTCCCTCCCTCCGCTCTCCTGCCCAAACGATCCGAACACCTCTCGGCGTCGGACCGTCGGCGTATTGCACCAAAATCCAGAAATCTCAAGGAATCAGAAGACTCTCACATGGATGACCTGCTCAGCGCCGATGGTCGCGCGACTGAATACCTTGATCAGGCCATTGCCCTGATGATGACCTACGCCCCCAAGGTATTGCTGGCCATCATCACGTTGACGATTGGCTTATGGCTGATCAATCGGTTCGTCGCGGCTCTAGATAGCAGGCTGGCCAAAAAGGACCCCACGCTGAACAAGTTCCTGTGCGGCCTGGTTAGCGTCATCCTCAAGATCCTGCTGCTGATCTCGGCCGCCTCCATGATCGGTATTGCCACGACATCCTTCGTGGCCATTATCGGTGCTGCCGGCCTGGCAGTGGGCCTGGCACTGCAAGGCAGTCTGGCAAACTTTGCCGGCGGCGTTTTGATTCTGCTCTTCAAGCCGTTCAAGGTAGGCGACACGATCGAGGCTCAAGGCTTCGTCGGCTCCGTGCGTGAAATCAGCATCCTCTACACCATCATCGATACGTTCGATAATCGCCGTGTGGTGATTCCTAACGGCCAGCTCTCGAATAGCAGCCTGACCAACATGAGTGTCTATGAGACGCGTCGTTGCGACATGTCCTTCGGCATCGGCTACAACGATGATATCGACAAGGCCAAGGCCATCCTGCAGCGCCTGATCTTTGAAGACGAGCGCGCCCTGCAAGATCCAGCACCCCTGGTGGTGGTTGGCGGTCTTGGTGACAGCTCCGTGAATCTGACCGTACGCGTCTGGACCAAGGCCGGCGATCTATGGCCGTTCAACTGGGACATGCAAGAGCGAGTGAAAAAGGCGTTCGATGCGGAAGGCATCTCTATCCCGTTCCCACAGCAGCAGGTTCATATGCTCAAGGCCGACTAACCGGCATCCTGTGATACGGGAAAAGCCGGTCTTAGGCTAGCTATGGCCCTGGGCGAGGTTGACGGGATGGCAGGTAGCGGCAAGGAGTCAGTAGATTGCCCTGCCTGTCCTTGGAGCCTCGCCCGGGATAACCGCCCTCCCCTGCGTAGCTCCCCTTCATAGCCCCTGCCGACTCGCAGCCTGCAGCCTATTACTTCTTGCCCCCCATGCTTCCCTTCAACAACAGCGAAATCCTGGATACTCCGGTCGCCTGCTAGATGAAACTACCCGGGGCCTGATGGAGCGCATGGGCATTTTTACGCGTTTTGTGTGCCTCGCATCTCACCATGACAGCCCCGTTGACGGCCAGGACCGCAGGCTTCACCTCCAGAGAGACACAGCCAAGCCAAAGAGGCTATCCACCCTGCTTCCGATGTTGTCGCCCCTGGGCGATTGACGCCCCTCAGCAAGAGTTGAGAGACAACTGATCACTAAGCGCCGGCGGCTCGTCCAGAGCGCTCAGCGCACTCATTCCATATGCGCCATTCGGGATCAGCCTTACCCAATCACACGCAATAGCATGCTTGGGGTCTTCACGTGCCTGGAACACTCCGCCACGGCTGAGCTGGCGGCACTGATGCCACTCAGTAAGCGGCCGCTGAACACACCTTCCGCGAAAGGCGCTGGCCAGCGACATTAGGTGCCCACGTAACAATAGATGGGCACCTATCCATGACGTCCCCAAGCACCGAACGTGAAATATCGGGCAGCTTGGCGTAGCGCGGCTCGTTCAGGCGCAGATCGGTGGTGACGATGGCCGGCAGGGAGAGCTCGACGGACTGCAGGCCGCCATCGATCTCACGGGTCACCTGCACCTTGTCGCCGTCGACGGCCACTTCCGAGGCGAAGGTGCCCTGGGGCAGGCCGGTCAGCGCGGCGAGCATCTGACCGGTCTGGTTGTTGTCGGTGTCGATGGCCTGCTTGCCGAGGATGACCAGGCCCGGCTGCTCCTCCTCGACCAGCTTGGCCAGCGCCTTGGCGGCACCCAGCGACTCGACACGCTCGTCGCTCTCGACATGAATCGCACGATCGGCGCCCAGCGCCAGGGCGGTGCGCAGCTGCTCCTGGGCGGCCTTGGGCCCCACGGTGACCGCGACCACCTCGCTGGCCACGCCTTTCTCCTTCAGGCGCACCGCCTCTTCCACGGCGATCTCGCAGAAGGGGTTCATGGCCATCTTGACGTTGGTGAGGTCGACGTCGGAGTGATCCGGCTTGACACGGATCTTGACGTTGTAGTCGATGACGCGTTTGACCGCGACGAGGATTTTCATGAAGCCCCCTATATTCCACTATAGAACTGCGAAAGCAAAAATATACTTATAAAGCGTCAAGCTTCTCAGCATATCAACGATATTATCCATATATAATAGAGGAATAAAGCAAGAAGAGCTTTCTTAACAAGAAGTAAAACTTAACACTAAAAATCTATCAGCATGCAAAACTAGAATGAAATCCCACTCCTATCAACCTCTTCACGAGATAGATTTAAAACATGCGAACGAAAAATCAAATAAATCTTCTTAAACAATACCAAGATAATTTAAAGACTATAGATAACCTCATGGAATCCATGATGACGAGTATCAACGGTCACCACTACATAAATAATAGCAGTAAGCAGAGAGAGCTTGCAATTGAGCTAAGTCAAGCATACCCATTTGTAGAACTTCTCTACAGCGTAGACGAAGCAGGTGTGCAGACAACCGAGTCGGCATACGCGAAAAACGTCAGTGATCGTCATAGAAGGAACTTGGGAATAGGAAGTGACCGTAGCGAGCGACCTTATATGATAGCCGCCAAAGAAAGCAAAAGTAGAGTCATAATAACAAAGCCATATCTATCTAATATAACACACAAGCTATCAATCTCTTCTATTCAGCATGTTAATGAGAAAAATAGCGTAGACTCAGGATATTTGGTAATAAACATAAACCTACAAAGACTTATAAACTATTTGAGTGGCAACGAACTAGCAAACAAAATCACTCCATGGTTCAAAATATATTACGGGACCATTGGAGTAATGCTTATAGCAGTAGCCCTTCTTTTAGTTTACGCCTCAGTAAAATCAATGTATTTTGCACTCGCATCAGGCGAAAATATAGAAACCAGCTCATTTAGCATAGTGGTTATGATAACTCTAGGAATGTCGATTTTTGACTTAGGGAAAACAATATTGGAGGAAGAGGTGCTTTTTGATAAAAGCATGGGGCATCATGAAACAACACAACGCACGATTAGCAGGTTTATGACAGCAATCATAATCGCAGTTTCAATAGAGGCACTACTCCTAATGTTCAAATCTCTTTTTAACGACGTTGATGGTAGGCAGTTAATGAATGCTGTTTGGATGCTTATGTCATCTGTTGCTATGCTAGTCGCCTTAGGAGTATTTAACTTCTTAAGCAGCAACTCAAAAAAAGACATACAATAAATATCTAAAACAGTCATCAGGATATGAAAAAAATCAAATTTCAAATAGCATCCAACTCAGGCTCCCAGTTTTCAGTGACAATCCACTCCCAAAAGCTGTTAATTATGCTCACTCGCTTATGCGCTCTTGGCATAACAACATAAAATCCCGGAACATCTTTGTCGGGGATTTTTTCAAGCGTATCCGCACCGAAAGGAGCAACAAGTCTACCAACCCGAAGGTCGTCCAAGGCATCTATTTTAGATATCAGGCCAACACCAAGACCTGAAATCGCTCCCCTTCTCATTGTGGCAGCATCTTGGAACTGCAATTCACTTCCACGCTCATGCTCATCTATTTCTAGATAATCAAGAACTCTAGACCATAAATCATTCGCCAAGACAGGATGGAGCAAAGGAACTTTGGACAAATCGTTGATAGATTTTAGATTTTTTGAAAACTCTGGTGAACAGCAGATAACCTTAGGATCTTTAACGAGCAACTTAGTATCAAAATCTTTCCACTGTCCAAAACCCCACTGAATAGAAACATCCACATCATCCTTTGCAAAATCAGGAAGCTTAACCATCGTAGTGAGACGCATATCGGCATCAGGCTCTTTCTCTCGAAAGCCATTCAGCCGCTCCATCAAAAAGCGCATCGCAAAGTAAGGACTTACATTGATATTTATTCTATTTCGATAATCCGCCTGCGTAATTCGACTCACCCCTTCACTCAACTCGTCGAAGCCAGCCTGAACAAAAGGAGAAAGGATCTTCGCTTGCTCGGTTGGCTCAACAACTCGAGATTTTCTCTCGAAAAGAGGAACCTCCAGGATGTCTTCTAGCAGACGGATTTGCTGGCTAACAGCCTGGGGGCTTATGAGCAGTTCTTCGGAGGCAGCACGAAAGCTTCCATGACGCATGACTACCCAAAAGACTTTAAGAGAATTTAAAGGCGGTAGGCGTACATTGCGAGTAGTCATTCGACCTTCCTCTGATGCTAATCCCAGAATCCGGCCATGATGCACGAAAGGCCCCACCATTTCCAGTGGGGCTAGAAATGTCAAATAACAGCCTTCTCCAAGAAAGGGCGATTCTCAACGACTCTTTCGTAGCCAACATCAGAGAGATCGAGGGTGCGATAGCCCCCGTAGATGATCAGTTCAGCGACACCACGCCCTGTGGCAGGCGACTGCTGAAGACCATGACCGGAGAAGCCATTAGCAAAAATAAAGTTGCATACTTCTGGGTGACGGCCAACTACTAAGTTGTGATCAAGGGTGTTGAAGTCATAGTGACCTGCCCACTGATTTACTACTTTAATTGCTTCGAACGCCTCGGAACGCTCCGCTAGGGCGGGCCAGATATAATCTTCGAACTCATAGTATCTGGGATCAAAATCATCCCAGTCAACTACTGGGTCTTCAACCGGTGGGCACCCAGATAGGAAGAACCGGCCCTCTGGGCGACAAAAAACACCTGTATGATCTATCATCAATGGCAGGCGACCATGGTTAACAGCAGCCGTTCCCTCCGGTGACTGAGCACAATCGAATACAAATAATGTACGCTTTCTAGGTTCAACCGGGATATCAAGCCCAGCCATACGGGCGGTAAGCGATGCCCGTGTACCCGAAGCGTTGACTACCGTACCTGCCTTGATTTCACCACCATGCTTTAGTGATACGCCTGTAATTTGACTTCCCTCTCGGGAGATAGCGACCACTTCATCCTTCACGTAATGCACACCCAGCTCACGCGCTTTCGCCTTGAAGCCAAACATCAAGCCGGTATTATTAAACCAACCCTCATTGGAGCGCCCGTAAGATGCCAGTTCTATATCGTCCACACGCAGATGCGGGAATGCATTGGCAAGTTCATCACGGCGCCAGAGCACCACATCAGCACCACAAGCACGCTGAACCTCATGGTTCTCTTTGAGAATATCAACCTGCTCAGGAGTGTTAGCTAGAAACAGGTAACCACCTTCATGAAAATCTAGCTCTGGTTTTTCTTCACCAGCAACCTGCATCGTGTCGCCGAAGTTTTTTATAAACTCTATACCAAACTGGCTAATCTTGACGTTTATCGGATTAGAAAACTGAGTCCGGATTGCAGAGGATGAGAGAGAAGTGCCCGCGGTTGCATAAGACGGGTCACGTTCAACCACTAGTACAGAGCCATTGAAATCAGGGTTCTGAGAAAGAAAGTAGGCAACAGAGGAACCAATAACTGCCCCGCCGATGATGACCACATCATACTGATCTTTCATCACTTAGACTCCTCGTCATTGGGGTGGCCAAGGTTAACAAACCAACCTCCGATGCAATGTGTGGCTGGATCCATGGGATCCGCTGGCTTGGTCTTGCTCTCGACCGACTCTCTGTAGGGCTCGGCGCTATCATGCGGCACATAACCAATATGCCCGGCATTATCCATATTGATCGGCTTAACTTTATTATCTGAAATTCCAGCAGTAATAGTATGCCCGATATGCGGCGCGGTGAGACAGGCGCTCACGAGACGGACGCAATCATCAAAAGATAGCCATGACCATAACATGCGACGGTCCGCCGGCTCCGGAAAGGACGAAAAAATCCGGATACATGCGGATTCAATACCGAATTTGTCCCAATAGAGGCTAGAGAGTGATTCTACGAAGTTCTTTGAAACTCCATATAAGCTATCAGGACGTGGCTTGGCATCACAATCGATGTTGTCATCAATTTTATGATAGCCAATAGCATGAACAGAAGAGGCGTAAATGACCCGCTTGATACCGTGACGACGAGCAGACTCATAGATATTGTACGAGCCGCGTATATTGGAGTCGAGGATCTCATCCCACGGGCGCTCCAGTGGAGCACCACCGAAGTGAATGATTGCTTCAACACCTTCTACGGCCTTGTCTACGGAAAATTCGTCAGCTAGATCAAAGACAAAAGCCTCTTCATTATCTTTGATATCGGTAATTTCGACCCTGTCAACAAGTCGAAAATTATTCGACAGAGGAGCCAAACCTTTACGAAGTTCACTACCCAGACGCCCAGCGGCACCGGTAATAAGGATTCGGTTGAAAGGCTTTTCCATTACGTTAGCCTCCTATTATGAAACAGTGGGGACGCATACAAGCTTATCGACAGCTGAAGCGATACGGCGCATTGCATCTTTAAGGACCTCCTCAGAGGTTGCCGTCGATATGCGGAAGAAAGGAGAAAGACCATAGGCAGCGCCAGGCACAGAGGCAATGTGACCTTCGTTGAGCAGGTACTGGGCCACAGAGTTGTCGTCATGAAGGACGTCACCATTGGGTGTTCGTGCTCCAATCAGTGCCTCGCAGCCGATGTAAGCATAAAATGCCCCTTCCGGCGGATTGAGAGTCAAGCCTTCTATGCCAGCGATACCCTCGACCACCAGATCACGACGACTCTCGAAGGCTTCTCGAAAACGTGAAACATCGTCCTGGGGGCCTTCCAAGGCGGCCTGAGCCGCCACCTGGGCTACGCTAGAGACGGATGTACACGATTGACTCTGGACGGTGGCCATGGCTTTGATCAGTTGACGAGGGCCGGCAGCATAGCCCACGCGCCAACCAGTCATGGCATACGCTTTGGAAACCCCGTTGATGATCAGGCTGCGCTCACGCAGATAGGGGCAGGCTTTCCCGAAAGAAACGAACTCGCGTCCGTCGAAGATAATGTGCTCATAGATCTCATCGGAAAGCACCAGCACCTGCGGGTATCTAACCAGCACCTCACCAAGCGCCTTAAGCTCGGCTTCACTGTAGGTCGCACCGGATGGGTTACCTGGCAGGTTAAGGAACAGCCACTTGGTCTTAGGTGTAATCGAAGCCTCCAACACCTCCGGGGTCAATCGAAAACCAGCCTCAGCCGGACAAGGTGGTGTAACGGGCACGCCACCAAAGAGTTTGACCATTTCCGGGTAGGAGACAAAGTATGGGGCCGGCAGAATCGCCTCGTCACCTTCATTCATCGTGGCCATCAGTGCATTGAAGATCACCTGCTTGGCGCCGTTAGCTACTGCGATCTCGTCAAGCGCATAGTCGAGGCCATTCTCACGCTGGAACTTCCTAGCTATAGCTTTGCGCAGTGAGAGAGTCCCCAAAGAGGCGGTGTAGAGCATGCGTTCACGACTGGCTGATTCAAAAGCCGCCTGAGTGACATGATCCGGGGTAGAGAAATCCGGCTCGCCCAGGCCCAAGTCAATAACGTCCACACCTGTAGCCGCTAGGTCCTTGGCCGCCTGCGAAACAGCCATCGAGGCCGATGGCTTTACTGCCGAAAGGCGTTTGGCGATATAACTCATACATCACCTCCTGTGACATATCCTTGGGCCCGGTCCGCAGCGATGGCTTCCTGAAGACGCTCGGCGGGTTGTCCGAAACCTCCACCACCGGGAAGTTTCAATACCAAGCGGCGGCCGGCAGGCACATGCTGCCATCCCTTGGGCCGCAGCTGCGTGCCATCATCCAGCGCTACGCTGCCCGGAGCACCAGGCTCCCCTCCATCACGACCACGCGGTGCGGAGGTCACGCGATCGAACATTGCGGAGAAGTTAAACTCATGCCCCTCGGCCGGCGCGATTTCGATGACCTGCCCCAGGCCGCCGCGGAACTTACCGGCGCCGCCAGAATCCGGTCTTAGCTCCTTGCGCCAGATCACAATCGGGCCGGTATGTTCGGTCGCCTCGATGGGCATGGTGTGAACGCCGGACGGAAATGCCGTCGAGGAGAGCCCATCTAACTGCGGGCGAGCCCCCATACCTCCGGAGTTGAACATCAGAACTTCGGCTTGGCGCCCTTCCTGGCCTTCCACCGGACGTGCTGAGATGTGGACGTTCCACAGTGCCGCCGCGCCCTCGGCCAGCACCTGCCCTGGCATGGCTTTCGCCAACGCCCCCAGAACCAGGTCAGGTACCATGTGGCCCAATACGTGACGTACGGAGACCGGTGCCGGTCGCTCTGCGTTGAGGATGTTGGTCGGCGAAGAGACTTTAAACACTGCCAGCGATGCCGCGTTGTTGGGAATATCCGGCGCAACCACACACTTGAGCGCATAACAGGCGTACGCCTTGGTGTAGATCATTGGTACATTGATGCCCCAAGGACTCATCGCCGCTGTGCCTGAGAAATCGACGTTCACATTATCGTTACCGATGCTTACTTCGGCAGCCAACTTAATCGCCTGATCATAACCATCGGTCAGCATGTCATTGGACCAGGCCCCCTTAGGTAGATCAGCGATGCGCTCCATGATCGCGGCATGGGTACGCGACAGAATGAATTCGCCCAGGCTTTCGAGGTTATCGAGCCCGACTTCATCGAGCATCGCTATCAACCGATTGTGACCGACATCGTTACAAGCCGCCAAAGAATAGAAATCACCGATGACCTGGTTGGGCTCACGAACGTTGAGGCGTAGGATCTTGAGCAAATCCTGGTTGACCTCACCGCGCTCGGCGAACTTCATGATCGGAATCTGGATGCCTTCCTCGTAGACCGACTTACCGTCAGCGCCGAAGCCGCGCCCCCCCACGTCGACCACGTGAGCGGTGCAGGCGAAAAAGCCGATCAGCTCGTCGCCCTTGAACGACGGAGACACCATGGTGATGTCATGCAGGTGCCCAGTCCCTTTCCATGGGTCGTTGGTGACATAGGTATCGCCAGGGTACATCTCCTCGCGCGGAATTTCGGCGATGAAGTGCATCACTGCCTCGGCCATAGTGTTGACGTGACCTGGTGTTCCTGTCACGGCCTGGGCCAGCATCTCGCCTCTGGCGTTGTAGACACCAGCAGAGAGGTCACCCGCTTCACGCACCGATGTGGAAAATGCGGTGCGCAATAGCGTCATGGCTTGCTCTTCGACCACCGAAATAAGGCGGTTCCACATGACCTGCATGCGGATTTCATCAATCTGGTTCATAGATTAAACTCCTTTCCGCATGAGAAGCAGAGTACCGTCGGATTGCACCACCGCATCGAATGGTGAGGTGACGACAGTTGAGGTTTCACGTTCGACAATGACTGCAGGGCCAATCACACGATCGCCGGCGGACAAGGTGTCACGGAGGACGATACCGGTGCTCTGTTCACCGCCCAGAGCTGGATCGAATACCTGACGTGTGGCCGATGCTTCAATCACCTGCCCTTCTTCAGTCAACGGATGACCTTCGGTCTCGGCCCTCATATCGTGGGCCTTGACTGAGAAAGTGACGAACTCGATTGCCGGCCCTTCGACCGCACGGCCAAAGAACTTTGCATACCGCTCCTTGAACGCCTGTTCAATTAGAGCCTCGTCGGCGGCTATAAAGTCGCGATCCGGCAGCGCGACGGGGATCTCCCAGCCCTGGCCAGCGTAGCGCATGAAAGCGGTAATCTCGCGCTGAATCTCGCCCTGCGCTCCTTCCCGCACAAAGCTTTCAGCGGTCGCCTTAAGCTCCTCCAACAGGGTGTTGAGAGCAGCCGTGTCGAAGCCCTTGAGTCCCATGATTTGAGAAGCGACAGCCTCATATCCGAACGGTGCGCGCAGGAAGCCAATAGCCGAACCCACACCAGCTCCTCGAGGAATCAAGCAGCGGTCGATATTGAGTTTTTCGCAGAGCCGTGCTGCATGCAGCGGTGCAGCTCCCCCGAAGGCGATCATGGTGTTTTCGGAGATATTCTTTCCGTTCTCGACAGCATGCACCCGAGCTGCATTGGCCATGTTTTCATCTACCACGTCGCAGATGCCAAACGCCGCTGCCTGGGGCTGCAGGTCCAGCTTCTCACCCACATCGAGTGAGATCGCCCTAGCCGATGCTTCCTTGGAGAGTCTGATCTTGCCGCCGGCGAAGTTGTCGGGGTCGAGCTTGCCCAGCAGCAAGTCGGCATCTGTGATAGTCGGACGCTCACCTCCACGGCCGTAGCATGCTGGACCCGGCTCAGAAGAGGCTGATTCGGGACCCACCTGGATACGGTTCATGGCATCGACCCAAGCTATGGAACCACCACCGGCACCGATTTCGATCATCTCGATGACCGGAATCGAGATCGGCATACCGGAGCCCTTGCAGAATCGATAGGTACGGGCCACCTCAAAAGTACGTGCCGTCTGCGGCTTGAAGTCCTCGATCAGACAAACCTTAGCGGTAGTACCTCCCATGTCATAAGAGACCACACGATCGAGATCGAAGCGCCGCGCGATATCGGCTGCGAAGATTGCCCCTCCAGCAGGGCCGGACTCAACAAGGCGCACAGGAAACTCGGCTGCGGTCTCTAACGAGACCAAGCCACCACCGGAATGAATCATGAATACCGGGCAGCCGGCACCCATTTCCTTAAGCCGTACCTCCAAGCGCGATAGGTAACTGGCCATTTGCGGGCGCACATAAGCATTGGCACATACGGTATTGAAGCGTTCAAACTCGCGCATCTGTGGCGAAACTTCCGCCGAAATCGAAATTGGCAAGTCAAGGTGGCGCTGTAAAATCTCGCGGGCACGCTTCTCGTGGGCATCATTCATATAAGAGTGAATAAAGCCGACCGCCACCGCACCAAAACCCTCTGCCTTTATATTCCTGGCGATAATCTCGAGCGTCTCTTCGTCCAACGCAAGGAGCTCTTCGCCCTGGGCACTGATGCGCCCCTTGACCGTGAAACGGTCTTCACGCGGAATCAACGGAGTCGGTAACTTGAGGTTGAGATCATACTGCTCGAAACGGTTCTCGGTACGCATCTCTATTACGTCACGAAAACCTTCGGTGGTAATCAGAGCAGTGCGCGCACCACGACGCTCAATCAGCGCATTGGTGGCAAGGGTCGTACCATGGATGATCATGTCGATCTGCGAGGCATCAACACCTGCATCCTGGGTCACTATCTCGATACCGTCGAGGATGGCTTGCTCCGGTGCTGTATAGTTAGTCAGCACCTTTGTGGAATAAAGGGTTCCGCGAACGTCGAGGGCGATATCGGTGAAGGTCCCGCCGATATCGGCCCCGAGACGAATGTCTTGACCGATACTCATGATTGTTCCTTGGCTGCGAGGGCTGCATCACGCATCTGGCTGAGCGTCAGACGCGGGGTGAGGGCTTCGGGTGAAATGTCTAGTTCGAGCAGGGCACCGCTATCCGAGGCGAGTGCACGCTCGAAGGCCGCTGGAAATTCATCGGTAGACGCAACCCGTTCGGAGTGGAACCCATAGGCCCTGCCTAAGGTGACGAAGTCAGGATTCTGCTCCATGGTTGTGCCGGAAACGCGAGCAGGATAACTCCGCTCCTGATGTGCACGGATGGTGCCGTAAATTCCGTTGTTAAGAACTAGGATGATAGGCTGGGCGCCAGCCTGCATGGCGGAACCTAGCTCCGGGCAATTCATCTGGAAATCGCCGTCGCCGGCAAAACAGACTACGGTGCGTTCAGGATGTGCGATCTTGGCGGCAATGGCTGCCGGTACACCATATCCCATGGCACCGGATTGAGGCCCCAGTAGTCGTGCTTCAGGTCCGTAGCGAAAAAATTTGCCGGGCCAAACCGTGAAATTGCCAGCACCGTTGGTCAGGATCATATCGGCGGGCAGCCGGTCACGCAGATATGAGCAGACCTTGCCCATGTCTACCGGCGAAGGGAGGTCAGGTAGCTCAAAGCCCGCTTCATAGGCTTCACGACCTTCGGCACGCCACTCGGCCCAGCCTCCCTCGATCGGAGCCAGCTTTCCCAAGGCCTCGGCAAAGGCGCTGGGATCGGCATGAATACCAAGCTCGGGACGGTAGACCTTGCCGATCTCCAGATCCGACCCATGCACATGAATTACTCGCTGCTTGGGCTGCGGTACATCGAGCAGGGTGTAGCCGTCGGTAGAGTTCTCGCCGAAACGGTTGTTTACAGCGAGAATCACATCGGCTTCGCGCAAAAGCTTCTTAACTGGCGGCGTCATACCAACCCCGGCCTCGCCGCAGAAAACGGGGGAGGTGTTATCGAACTGGTCTTGGTAGCGAAAAACCGAGACCACCGGGATATTGGAAGCTTCAGCGAAGCGCTGCATCGGTCCGGTGCCTTCGCCCTGCCAGTTGCAGCCTCCATAGAGGATCACTGGCCGCTTCGCTTCGGCAAGAATCGACCTCGCCTTTTGCATTGCGGCTGCGCTCGGCTCAGGCCTGGTGATCTCAACCGGGCCTGTGAGCGGCGCCACTTCGCTGACCGAGGTCAGCATGTCCTCGGGAAGCGCGATCACCACGGGACCAGGACGTCCCGATACGGCCAGAGTCCAGGCCCGCGAAAGGATTTCGGGAATACGCTCGACGTCGTCGATCTCGACAGCCCACTTAGCCAAGGTGCCGAAAACCGCTTTGTAGTCGATCTCCTGAAAGGCTTCACGACCCTTCATGTCAGTGCCGACTTGGCCTACGAAGAGTAGCATTGGCACGCTATCCTGCATCGCCGTGTGTACACCGATCGAGGCATTTGTCGCCCCAGGCCCACGGGTGACGAAACAAAGGCCTGGGGTCTGGGTCAGTTTGCCATAGGCAGCCGCCATGAATGCAGCGCCGCCCTCGTTTCGGCATACGACGTAATCGAGTTGACCGATGGTATCGTGCAGGGCATCCAATACAGCCAGGTAACTCTCGCCAGGCACACCGAAGCTTTTAGTAGCTCCCAGCGCTAACAAGCTCTCAACGAGTAGCTGTCCTCCGGTGCGAATCATCGCGTTATCCTTTTGTATTCGGTTGAAGTGAAGACATGTTTGGTCAACTGACCAGTTACTGGGATCATGCGCTGATAAGCGAGCCGCAAAAAATCAAGTAAAGCCATTGTTAGACAAGTAGTGCTTGTTGAAGCTAGAGATTCCGAAAACACATACCGGGATTTCACCTGCAGTCAGATGGCATACGACCACGAAACAAGGAAAATTCAGTGTGTAGGAAGCTTAGATGAGGGCTATAGCACCTCATCTAGCAGCATGCAGAATTTACTGAGATAGCAAGTAAAGCTTTCCAACAGAAAGCCACTAAGAAGAATTACTTCCTCCAGACCCACACCGTGCCGGAATTAGCACTTAATATCCGGCCAGCGCGGTGATCAACCGACGGTACTAGCGGGATACTCAAGCATAGATATAGCCACCCGAAACGATGATGTTTTCACCGGTCATATATGTATTTCTGGGACCACCTGCCATCAACACCCATTCCGCCATCTCACGTGGCTCACCGCCCCGCCCCAGCGGGCTGGCCTTGGCCAGCTCGTCGAGAAACCCCTGCTCGCGGGCGCGCTCGGTGGCCATGCCCGCCGGGGCGACGGAGTTGACCAGAATGCCTTGAGGCGCCACCTCGTGTGCGAAGCTTCGGGTCAGGCTGACCACCGCGGCCTTGGTGGCGGCATAGTGGGCATTCTGAGGATGCGCCTTGAAGGCATCCACCGAGGTGATGTTGACGATCCTGCCGCGCACCTGTCCTTTCGGCGTCTGCTCACGCATCTGCTGAACTGCGGCAACCATCATGTGATAGCTGCCCTTGATATTGACGCCGTTGGAGGCATCCCACTCCTCGTCAGTTATCTCGAGCAGCGGCTTGCGGGGAAAGATGGCCGCAGAGTTGACCAGCGTATCGACGCGTCCCAACGTCTCGGCGACCTCGGTGAACGCCGCCCGTGCCGCGCTGCCGCTACGAATGTCGCAACTTGAAAACGCAGTCGGTAGCCCCCTCGCTTTGGCAGGCGCTAGTGCCGCTTCAGCTGCCTCCCGGTCGAGGTCGATAATGCCCAGGGCAGCGGCCCCTTCGTTCACGGCCATCTTAGCGATCAGGGCTCCTAGCCCGGCGCCACCACCAACGACGATGACAGATAAGTCTTTCATATTGATTTGCACCCTATTTCTGCTTGTTTGCTGATTCCGCCTTCCGAGCCGGCACAATATCGAAGCGCGATACATCCACCGAGGCCGGCATCGCAAGCACGGTGCTGAGCATCTCGGCTACATCTTCCGGCTGCACGGCCGTTTGTCCGGCGTACATGGCTGCCCGCTTCTCTGCAGAAAGAATGTCGTGATAGAGGTTGGTTTCGATCCGGCCGGCGACGATCTCGGTGACACGCACGCCGCTGTTGGCGACATCGAGTCGCAGCGCCTGGGCGAACCCGCCGATCGCCGCCTTGGTGGCACAGTAGACTGCCATATTGGGAAATGGGGCATGGCCTGCGGTGGAGCCGGTAAAGAACATATGACCGCGCCCGCGTTGACACATGACGGGCACAACGAGGCGAGTCAACGCGACCTGGGCACTGAAATTCACGGCGATGGCCGCATCGATATCCGCCTGCTCGGAATCCTGAAAGGCACTTAGAGGGGGCATGATCCCCGCATTGTTGACCAGTACGTCGACCGGATTGTTGTCAAGCGCCTCACAAACCGCCTCGCGGTCGGTGAGTTCGACGCAGATAGGCGTGACACCGGGTGTTCTGCTCAACTCATCAAGCGCCGCAGCGTTTCGCCCCATTGCCAGTACGTTGTAACCTTCCTGCGCCAACCTCAACGCTATGGCACGCCCTACACCGCTCGTCGCTCCCGTCACCAATGCCGTATCCATCAGGCCTCCTTATCATGCTTGTAACTTTGCGCCGGGTTATCCTGCGAAGGTGTAGGCAGTCTTGACAGTGGTGTAGAAGTCCATCGCGATCGAGCCCTGCTCACGTCCGCCCAGGCTCGAGCCCTTGCGGCCACCGAAGGGCACGTGGTAATCGACCCCCGCTGTGGGCAGATTGACCATCACCATGCCCGCCTGCGCGAGTCGCTTGAACGCCGAGGCATGCTTCAAGGATTGGGTACAGATGCCCGAGGAGAGACCGTAGGGCGTGTCATTGGCCACGGCCACCGCCTCGTCAAAGTCGGCTACCCGGATCACCGAGGCACAGGGACCGAAGATCTCGTCGCGCGCGGTGCTCATCGAATTGTGAGATCCCAGAAACAGGGCCGGTGCCTGGAAGAAGCCTTCACGATCTAGGCGCTCCCCGCCTCTCACCACACACCCCTCGTCGGCAGCACGCCTCACGGCCTCCAGGTTGCCGGCCAGCTGACGCTCGGAAGCCACCGGACCGAGTTGAGTCTTGGTGTCGAGCGGGTCGCCGATCCTCAGCGCCGCGCGTGCGGCTTCCAAACGCTCAACGAAGGCGTCATGAATGCCAGCCTCGACGATCAAGCGCGACGAGGCGGTACAGCGCTGCCCAGTGGAAAAAAATGCCCCGTTGAGGCAGACCTGCACAGCTACTTCGAGATCGGCGTCGTCGAGCACTACCATGGGGTTCTTCCCACCCATTTCGAGCTGCACTTTCTTCAACTGCTTGGCACAGGTCTCGGCGATGCGCCGACCGACAGCCTCGGAACCGGTAAAGGAGATGGCAGAGACGTCCGGATGCTCGACCAAAGTCGCACCGAGTTCAGCCCCAGCACCCATGACGAGGTTGAAGACCCCATCCGGGCATCCCGCCTCGTGAAGAATCCTAGCCATCTCATGGGCGCAACCCGGCGTGAGTTCCGCCGGCTTCAACACCACGGCATTGCCTGCAGCCAGTGCCGGGGCCGCCTTCCAGGCCGGAATGGCAATCGGGAAATTCCAGGGGGTGATCAGGCCGACCACACCCAAGGGCTCACGGGTGGTTTCTACGTCGCAACCTTTGCGAGTGGAAGGAAGCTTCTGCCCGCCCAACCGCACCGCCTCTCCGGCGAAGAACTTGAAGCTATTGCCGGCTCGGATAACTTCGCCCTTGGCTTCGGCAAGTATCTTGCCCTCTTCCCTGGAGAGCAGCCTGGCCAATGCATCAGCACGACTCAAGATAAGGCTCCCGGCCTTATCAAGCACATCAGCACGAAACTGTGGGGATGCTGACGCCCAAGATGGCTGAGCTTTTTTAGCCGCTTCCACTGCTTTTAACACCATCTCGGAGTCGGAGCGGGTATACAGACCAATAATGTCGCTGGGATTTGATGGGTTTCTGTTCTCTGTAACTCGATCAGTACCGGACCACTTTCCATTGATCAAGTTTTTCATATACTCAGACATACAAAGCCTCAGAAAAATTATCTTGGTTTTAGCCAACCTAGCACATCCACCTGAAGGCGTCTGCAAAGAACAGGTTAACAAACAGCAAGTCATGCTTGCCCTCACGATAGCTTGATATCAAGACACCATCTATTCGGCAGGCCAGTGCGCCTACACCAAAAAATATTAAACAAACTCCTAAAATAAACATAGATAGAACGCATAGCAGCTAATATCATACAATTAATATGCACCCCCAATGAGTCAGGTCAACACCCAAAGCCATCTTGTTTTTTACGCAAGCACATCATCTCATTCACCATGCACCCGAGGCATGACGAGGGGAGGCCATCCACATGGGCAAGATTTTGTTTACAATCATCGTTCATAGCTTGATTGTTGTTGGTCGTGTGAAGGAGTAGCTTCAAAATTCATTGGCTTCTAACTCCCAATTACCCTAACTACAACAGCCACTAGAGGTTCCCCAAATGGCCCACGGCACCCAAGGACAAGGCAAAAAAAAGAATAAACCGATAAACTTATTTCTTTCTTTATTCCCCATTATCTTTACGCTTGCGCTCTTAGTCGTTCAGCTTTTCGTATTTAACGGCGACGCTCACATCCCCTTGATCATCGGCGTAGCTATAGTTGCCTCTATTGGATGGCACCTTGGGTTTAGCTGGAACGATATCGAGGAGGGATTAACTCAAGCACTCAAGCCTGCCATTCCGGTTATTGGTGTACTAATGACTATTGGCATGCTGATTAGCACCTGGATAGTTTCAGGCACTGTCCCCCTATTCATCACCATTGGTGTCGATATTATTTCGCCATCTATCTTTCTGCCTTTAGCCTGTATCATCTGCTCGTTTACCGCTCTGCTCACGGGCACATCATGGGGTACGACTGGCACGATCGGCCTGGCTCTTATCAGCATTGGCGAAGTTATCGGCATACCCATTTCCTATACTGCAGGAGCGGTAATTTCTGGCGCATTCTTTGGCGACAAGATTTCTCCCCTTTCTGAAACCACAAATGCTGTACCCGTCATGGTAGGCACAGACCTGTGGACACATATTAAAAATATGCTTCCTTCTACCGTGCCAGCCATGGCAATTTCGATCGCCATTTATACCTATCTTGGCTATGGTACAGCCGATGAAGTTGGGAGCATTGAGCGTATCGCAGAAATCAAGAGCGCAATTGGTGGCACATTCAGCCTGTCCTGGTTTTTGCTCATCCCTCCGGTGGTTACCGGTTTTATGTGCTTCAAAAAATTCCCGGCACTCCCCGCAATGTTCTCTGGCGTTGTGGTAGGCGGCATTGTCGCTCTTATTTTTCAGGGAGTCACGATTGGCACGCTATTCAACTCTATGATGAATGGCTATGACATTTCCACTGGCAGCAGCAGCCTTGACGATCTCTTGGGCAGAGGCGGACTGATGTCAATGATGTATATCATCTCGCTCATGATGATTGCCTTGGCATATGGTGGTCTCCTGCTGAAAATTGGCAGTATCCAAAAAATTGTCACCAGTATCGTCACCAAGCTCAGAAGCCGCGGCAGCCTAGTGACCGGAACAGTGTTAACCTCACTTGGCATCACCGGCGTCAGTGATCAGTGGGTTGCATACACCATCACAGGGCAAACATTCTCACCTGCCTTCCGGGGGATGGGCCTTTCCACCGCAAATGTTTCGCGTATTGCCGAAGACACAGGCACCCTCTGTGCCCCACTCTTTCCTTGGACATCGGCGGGCGTTTTCATTGCGGGCGTCACGGGAGTACAGACTCTTCTTTACGCCCCCTTTGCCTTCGCATGCTGGTTAAGTCCTTTGTTTGACCTCTTGTGGGGATGGACTGGCCGATTCATTCCCAAAGCTACTGACGACGACATCAGGCGCTGGGAAGAAAACCACGATCCGATTCTCGTTCGCGGTAAATGGAAGGAAGGTAGCGTGGACCCTTCTCTTGCTAACTATATAAGGGAACAAAACTCCATCGGTGAAGCGCAATTATCTAGAAGCTAATAAATCCATCGCGGCTTGCCTTTAAAAAATGGCAAGCCGCTTCCAGCATCACTAACTGAAAATCTTCACATAAAGCTTCTTTCATGATAGCAAAACTAAACACCAGCAGAGGCTCTTATGAATCAAGAGATGATTACCTTCTCTTCATAGAGGCTTTGATGGCCGCCGGCTTTGAGGGAGAGCTCGCCCCCGACTACGCCGCCCGCACGGTGCTGGCTACCGACAACTCCATCTATCAGCGCATGCCCCAGGCGGTACTATATCCACGCCACGGCGAGGACCTACAGCGCATCGCTCACCTGGCCGGCCAGGTGGAGCACCGCCGAGTGGTGCTCACCCCCCGCGGCGGCGGTACCGGCACCAACGGGCAGTCCCTCACCGACGGCCTGGTGGTGGACGTCTCCCGGCACATGAATCAAATACTCGACATCGACGTCGAAAACCGCCGGGTTCGTGTCCAGGCCGGCGTAGTCAAGGACCAGCTCAACGCGGCGCTCAAACCTCATGGGCTCTTCTTCGCACCGGAGCTCTCCACCTCCAACCGCGCCACCATCGGCGGCATGATCAGCACCGACGCCAGTGGCCAAGGCAGCTGCGAGTACGGCAAAACCCGCGATCACGTGCTCGAGCTCTCCACGCTGCTGCTGGGCGGCGAGCGCCTGGTGAGCCGGCCGCTGGACGAGTACGAGCTGGAAGCGCTGTGCGCGCGCGACGACGCCACCGGCCGCGTCGTGCGTACAGCCCGGGAGATCATCGACACCCAGGCCGAGCGGATCGCCGCGACCTTCCCGCCGCTCAATCGCTGCCTAACCGGCTACGACCTGGCGCACCTGAGAACGGCGGAAGGCAGGCTCGACCTCAACAGCCTGCTGTGCGGCGCCGAGGGCTCGCTGGGCCTGCTCGACGAGGCGGAGCTCAAGGTGCTGCCGATCCCCAGGCACTCGACCCTGGTCAACGTGCGCTACCCCGGCTTTATGGATGCCCTTCGCGATGCCAAGGCGCTCATGGCGAGCGACGCCGGGCCCACCTCCATCGAGACGGTGGATGACAAGGTGCTGATGCTGGCCATGGAAGACTTCATCTGGGACAGCGTTGCGGAGTTTTTCCCCAGCAGTGAGCAAGCTGATAAGCATTCTGCTCTTTGGGCACTAGGCTCCGCAGAGCTATCAGCCACACCAACTCGACAAGAAGCATCGACCTCCATCATTTGCGGCATCAATCTGGTGGAGTTCAACGACGACGACCCCGAGCGGCTGGCCGAGCGCGTGGCCGCCTTCTGCCGCCACTTGGAGAGCGACCGCGGCGTCGAGCGCCTGGGCTTCACCCTGGCGGAGGGGCGCGCCGCCATCCAGCGCGTCTACGCCATGCGCAAGCGCGCCGTAGGTCTGCTGGGCAATGCCAGCGGGGAGCAGCGCCCCCTCCCTTTCGTCGAGGATACCGCAGTACCGCCAGAGCGCCTGGCCGACTACATCGCCGAGTTCCGCGCCCTGCTCGACGCCCGCGGCCTCGAGTACGGCATGTTCGGCCACGTGGATGCCGGGGTGCTCCACGTGCGCCCTGCCCTCGACATGAAGGACCCGGCACAAGAGCGGCTGATCCGTGAGGTTTCCGACGAGGTAGCCGAACTCACCGGTCGCTATGGCGGCCTGCTGTGGGGCGAACACGGCAAGGGCGTGCGCTCGGAGTTCGCGCCACGCTTCTTCGGTGACCTCTACCCCAGCCTGCAGCGGGTCAAAGCGGCCTTCGACCCCTACAATCAGCTCAACCCGGGCAAGATAGCAACACCGCTGGCGATGGGTGAAACCGCTCGAGACGAGGCCGTAAAACTGGCTGACCCGGGACTGCTGACCATCGACGGGGTGCCCACCCGCGGCCAGTTCGACCGTACCATCGACAAGCGGGTGTGGCACGCCCACGCCGCCACCGTCTACTGCAACGGCAACGGCGCCTGCTACAATTACGACCCCGACGATGCCATGTGCCCCTCCTGGAAGGCGACACGCGATCGTATCCACTCCCCCAAGGGGCGCGCCAGCCTGGTGCGCGAGTGGCTGCGTTTGCAGGGCGAAGCGGGGGTCGACCTGATCGATGAAGCGCGTGCGCGCCGTGCCGAGGGCGCCTGGGGCTTCGTGAAGCGCCTTCCCGCGCGCACCCTCAACACCCTACGCCGTGGCCGCGAGGCGGACTTCTCCCACGAGGTCTACAATGCCATGGCTGGGTGCCTGGCCTGCAAGTCTTGTGCCGGCCAGTGTCCGGTCAAGGTCAACGTGCCCGACTCCCGTGCGCAGTTCCTAGAGGCCTATCACGGTCGCTACCTGAGGCCCCCGCGCGACTACCTGATCGGGGGCCTGGAGTTCCTCCTGCCCGCCCTCACCCGGGTCGCGCCGCTCTACAACGCGGCACTCGGCAACCGTCTAGTGGCACGCTTGCTTGCCGGCCCCGTGGGTATGGTGGATAGCCCCCGACTCTCCCGCACCAGCCTGAGGAAGACCCTCGCCGCCTGGGGCGTGAATGAGGCCACGCCGACTTCGCTGGGCCTGCTCACCGAGGCCCAAAAGGCCAACAGCGTAGTGATCGTCCAGGACGCCTTCACCAGCCACTTCGAGGCAAAGCTGGTCATGGATATCGTCGAGCTGCTCAGCCGCCTCGACGTGCGCGTCTTCCTGGCACCCTTCTCTCCCAACGGCAAGCCGCTCAACGTGCAGGGCTTCCTGGGTGCCTTCGAGCGCACCGCCGGGAAGCAGGCGAGGCGCCTAAGTGCCCTCGCTGAGTTCGGGGTGCCGCTAGTGGGCATCGACCCCGCCATGACCCTCACCTATCGTCAGGAGTACGTGAAGGCGCTGGGTCCCGATGCCGTGCCCGAGGTGCAGCTACTCCAGGAGTGGCTGGTGAACCGCGTCAGCAACTTGGCCCCCAAGGGCCTAGTCCTCGAGAACTCCGGGTACCGTCTGCTCACCCACTGCACCGAGGCCACCAATGCCCCAGGCAGCCCCCGAGCCTGGCAGCAGGTGTTCGCCGCCTTTGGGCTCGAGCTCAACCTGGTAGTCACCGGTTGTTGCGGCATGTCCGGGACTTATGGCCATGAAGCCCGAAACCTCACAACATCGAAAGCTATCTATGCCCTGTCATGGCAGAAAGTCATCGAGGACGAGTACAACGCCGGACGGCTGCTGGCGACTGGCTACTCCTGCCGCAGCCAGGCCAGGCGCCTGTCAAAGGCTACACTGCCTCATCCGATGCAGGCGCTGTTGGTCGAGCTCGATAGAGCCGGCGCCATACCACCATTACACCGCTAACGAGGACGCTGAAGGGATACACCATACTGCACCTATGCTGCATTGCCAGCTTGGCTGGGTGTTGTATTTCGGATGATCAAACGAGATACGTAAAACATTCGATCCAGCTAGTACTACAGTCGTAACTGAATAAGCTACAATGCATGTGGTTGATATGGAAGCGATCACAGGGTGAAGGATGCA
>NZ_WUTS01000001.1:1806816-2120758 GCF_009901955.1 Halomonas icarae
CAGCTCCACGAGCTCCTGCCCCATCACTGGCAGCACACTGCCTGATTACTCGCAAGCGGTGATGCCCGTTCGCTTACTCCAGTACGCTCAGCGCACTCATTCCATATGCGCCATTCGGCATCAGCCTTACCCAATCACACGCAATAGCATGCTTGAGGTCTTCACGTGCCTGGAACACTCCGCCACGGCTGAGCTGGCACTGATGCCACTCATATATCAGGCATAAGAAAGCCGGCCCTCAAGGGGCCGGCCTCGTTCATACTACGCTCGCTAGTGGCGAGGGACAGCGTCGCTTAGAAGAAGTAGCGAGCGCCGACCAGGTAGTAGACGTCGTCGTTCAGCTCTTTGATCTTGGAATCTTTCAGATCGGCATCTGCATCGTTCAGCTCCAGGAACGTCTGGAAGCTGTCGCTGACATTGTAGTACGCGCCGGCGGCCCAAGCATCACGCTTACTGTCGCGCTTATCCTCATCAACCTTGTAGTAGTCGAGGGCAAAGGCCCACTGGTTGACGGCGTAGCTCATACCGACACCCCAAGTGTCAAAGCCGTCTTTAGCGCCATTACCGCTGTCATCTTGGGTCTCGTAGCCCAGACGACCGGAGAAGCCCGGCATAAACTCATAGGAAGCAGTAGCACCGTAGAGCATCTCGTCGTTGCCGCCACCTTCGACGACGTCATCGACGGCACCCAGCGCCAGGCGCAGGTTATCGATTTCGTACTTCAGCGCACCCTGGAAGGCCACTTCGGTGCTCTTATCGACATCTGCTTGGGTAGCACCATCTTCACCAAGTTCTGCACCGCGGTTGCTGTAATGCTTACCCTGCAGTGCGACGCTGAAGCCGGCCAGATTCGGGGTCATATAGGCGACGGAGTCCCCACGTGACTGAATCGTGTGGCCAGCGAACTCCAGGCCGCGGTCGATGTAGACATCGAACGGCAGAGAGACATACTGGTTATAGATGGAGTCGAAGTTACCCGCCTGCACGGTACCCCAACTATCGCTGCGCAGACCGATGTAGGCCTGGCGGGTCTCACTGAAGGCATCAAAGTCGTTGCCGAACTTGTTACCTGACTCGTCCGCGCGGAAACGCCACTCGACGCGACCGAAGGCGGTCAAGTCGGAGGTGACTTCATGACTCATGCGCAGGCCGAGACGCGAGTAGACATCAACGAAATCTGCATCGTTGTTGATTTCAGCGCCAGTATCTTCGTTACGGTCAACACCACCGCCGGCGACGCCCATGGCGATACGGCCATAGACGTCCAGTTTGGTGCCGTCCTGGTCATAAACGGTAGCAGCCTGAGCGCCGGTGGCGATCATGGCGCCAGCAATAGCAGTCGCTAACAGTGTCTTCTTCATCATGATGATGTTCCTTTGACTAGCAGTCTGTTTCGATCGTTTGTTGCCGACCACTCTTGGGCGGTTCGGCAGGCCTGGCCGGTCTGCGCCGGCTCGTCTCGGCTAACCTTCTCGCGAAGGGTGAGTGCCGGTGCGAGCCACACTTCGGCAAAGCCTTAGTTATATTCCAATGCTCGCAGGAGCAACCTTATACCGGGTCATGAGGGAACGCAAGAAGAAAAAACACTGTTTTCCTATGTGCCGCCCTCACCACGCGGAACTTTCCACCAAAAATGCAAACACGCGCCTC
Source organism: Halomonas icarae (assembly GCF_009901955.1). GTDB lineage: Bacteria > Pseudomonadota > Gammaproteobacteria > Pseudomonadales > Halomonadaceae > Halomonas > Halomonas icarae. Next base: position 1,808,467 of record NZ_WUTS01000001.1, read on the forward strand.
ACGGCGGTTGCTGCATAATGCCCTGCCGATATGACGAACACAAGTCAACGCCTGCCAACGCGCCATATCGTTAGCACCAAAAAATTAATAATCAGTTAAATCAATCGATTAAGAGATAGTCAGCGACCATTATGCTTGGCCATCAGGGCCGAGAGTTTCTCTTCCATGGTGCTCGGTGATGACGCGACATCGGCCTGGTGGGGGGCCGAATCGGCAATAGCGCCCTGCCCTTTCGAGGCGACTTGCCTGGCATCGCCCTTCACCTTGGCATTCGGCTGACTCTTGCCCTTGGCCGACTCCTTGGTCGCCTTGCCACGGCGCTGTTGCTGTCGGGCCTGGCTGTTGCGCCCCTTCCCGGCACGCTTCTCACCCTGCAGGCGGTCGAGCTTGCGGTGAGCGTAGTCGGCGGCCTGGGCATCCACCTTGCCGGTGGGCTGGCCGTCGAGATCGATGCGCTCAGCGTTCTCGCGCATCGCCTTGAGGTAGCGCGGCAGATTGACGTAGCAGGCCAGGGCGCGCCGCACCAGCTTCTCGGGCCAGGGCTCGCGGCTGGCCAGCAGCTCGTGGATACCGACCATCAAGGGGCGGGTATGGCCCTTGAAGAAGGCATTGGGGTAGCGCGTATACCACTCGCCGAGCAGCGCCTGGGGTGAGGGTGGCCCCTCCTCTCGCCCGATAAATCGGGCTCCTACAGGGTGGGAAGCATCGGACACCTCCGCCTGGTAGGAGCCGGATTTATCCGTGGTCCGACATATCGGCGATTGCGGTGTTTCCGATACGCCCGCCTGGTAGGAGCCGGATGTATCCGGCGATTGCGGCGACTCTTCAGGCGATTGCGGGGCATCCATCGCGCGATAAATCGCGCTCCTACGAGGCGGGTGGCCTAAATCATCGCTGTGGGGAACGGATTGATCCGCCGGTGCCGATGCTGCGGTATTTGTCTGAGCCGCCGGACGGTGGCCGATCAGCGCGGAGAGCCCCTGGGAGCGTCGACCGGGGCGGAAGCCGCCCTCGGCAGGTTGGCCGCTGGTCAAACGTTCGTGAAGATGGCGGTTATGGGCCTCCAGCTCGCTGTTCTGCTCGTCGAGCTCGCGGCACTCCTCCTCCAGCTCACGACACTGCTCCTCCAGCCTGCGCCGCTCACCCTCCAGGATGCGGTATGTCTCTTCCAGCCCGCGGTGCGCTTCGGCGAGCTCCCGGTGGGCGGCTTGCGCCTCGGCCAGGCGGCGTTCCAGCTCACCGAGCCGCTGGGCGAGCTCACCCTGCACGCTCTCGGCGTGGCGGCGAGCCCCTCGCTCATTTGCCAGGCGCTCCAGCAGCGATCGGGTGCGCCCATCCAGGGCGTCCAGCAGCGAGTGTACGCGTTGCTCGGCCAAACCGTTCTCCTTCCACAGACTCTGAGATACAGGCGGTGTCATCAAGTCTGTGCCAGATGCGCGCCCATGACAAATGTCGTTAGGCGCCGACGCTCTCCCGGTGCTGATCTTCGCGACGACGGTACTCGACGAAGTCGTAGGCGGGCTGCCCTTCGGCGGGGCTACCGGCCACCCGCTGGACCTCCACCCATTCGTCAGAATCGATCTCGGGGAAGCGGGCATCGCCCTCCACCTCGATATCCACTTCGGTCAGGTAGAGGCGGCTGGCGTGGGGCAACGCCTGGGCATAGATCTCGGCGCCCCCCATCACCATGATCTCCTCCGCCCCATCGATGGTCGCCTGCTGGTCGGCCAGGGTCAGCGCCGAGGCGATATCGTGGCAGACGCGGATGCCGTCATGCTGAAAGCTCTCGTCACGAGTCACCACGATATTCAGCCGCCCGGGCAGCGGCCGGCCGATGGACTGAAAGGTCTTGCGCCCCATCACCAGCGGTTTGGCCTGGGTCATGCGCTTGAAGAACTTGAGGTCCTCGGGCAGGTACCACGGCAGCGCGTTGTCGACGCCGATCACTCGATGGCGATCCATGGCGGCGATCATGGCGATGGGCACCAGGGTGTCATCCATGAACGCCTCGTTGCTCACTGGCTCGGCCTGGCTCATACGGCAACCTCCGCCTTGATGTGTGGATGAGGGTCATAGCCCTCGATGGCGATATGCTCGATGCGAAAGTCGAACAGATCGGACACATCAGGGTCGAGCACCAGCCGGGGCGCCGGGCGCGGGGCACGTGACAGCTGCTCCTCGGCCTGCTCGAGATGATTCAGATAGAGATGGGCATCGCCCAGGGTGTGGATAAATTCGCCGGGCGCCAACCCCGCCACCTGGGCGATCATCTGGGTCAGCAGCGCATAGCTGGCGATATTGAAGGGCACGCCCAGGAAGATATCGGCGCTGCGCTGGTAGAGCTGGCAGGAGAGTCGCCCCTCGGCCACGTAGAACTGGAACAGGCAGTGACAAGGGGGCAGCTGCATCTCGTCGACCTGGGCGGGGTTCCAGGCGGAGACGATCAGGCGCCGTGAGCGCGGATTGACCCGCAGCTGCTCGAGCAGGCCCGCGATCTGGTCGACATGGCCACCGCGGGGGTCGGGCCAGCTGCGCCATTGGTAGCCATAGATCGGCCCCAGGTCGCCGTTGGTATCGGCCCACTCGTCCCAGATGCGAACGCCATGCTCCTTGAGGTAGCCAATATTGGTGTCGCCGGCCAGGAACCACAGCAGCTCGTGGAAGATCGAGCGGGTGTGGAGCTTCTTGGTGGTCAGCAGCGGAAAGCCGCGGGCCAGGTCGAAGCGCATCTGGTGGCCGAAGATCGAACGGGTCCCTACCCCGGTGCGATCGTCACGCTCCACACCATGGTCTAGCACCTGGCGCATCAGGTCGAGGTAGGGCTGCTCGAGAGCGGGCTGTTCGAGGGCGGGCTGAGTATCGTCGGTCACGGTATCGTCAGGGGCGGATGGCTGGAAGGCGGATTCTACACGTCCAACGGTGGCGATGGGAGGCCGGGCATCGCGCGATAAATCGCGCTCCTACGAGATCGGTGGCTTGCAACCATTCTGTAGGAGCCCGACTCACCGGGCGATAAATCGCGCCTCTACGCTACCTTGGCATCCACCGGTTGGCGGCGCGACCAGGCGATCAGTGCCACTCCACCGGCGATCATCGGTAGCGTCAGCAGCATGCCCATGGTGAACCAGCCGAAGGCCAGGTAACCGATATGGGCATCCGGCAGGCGGTAGAACTCCACCAGGAAGCGGAAGGCGCCATAGAGCGTGAGGAACAGCCCCGAGGTCAGGCCACGGCGGCGCGGCGTGGCGGTAACACACCACAGCACGATGAACAGTACCGCCCCTTCGAGGGCCGCTTCATAGAGCGACGAGGGGTGGCGCGGCTCGGGGCCGAGCCCGGGGAATGGCATGCCCCAGGGCATCTCGGTGATCGCCCCAGGCAGTTCGTGGTTGATGAAGTTGCCGATGCGCCCCGCCCCCAGGCCGATGGGCACCAGCGGGGCCACGAAGTCGGTCAGAGTGAAGAACGCCAGCCGCTTCTTTCTGGCAAACCACCACATGGCCACCAGCACACCGAGCAGGCCGCCATGGAAGCTCATGCCGCCATCCCACACCCGCACGATCCACAGCGGATCGGCCAGCCACTGGTCGAGACCATAGAAGAGCGCATAGCCCAGCCGACCACCCAGCACGACCCCCAGGGCGGCGTAGAAGATCAGGTCGCCAATATCGTCCTGGCTCAGGTCAATTCGCGCGGCGCGCCGGCGCCCCAGGAACCAGGCGGCGACGAAGCCCACCAAATACATCAGGCCATACCAGTGCACCTGGAAGGGGCCGAGGGAGATCGCCACGGGGTTGATATCAGGGTAGGAGAGCATGGAAATCCTTAAACACTGGAAGACGTAAGCTGTGAGTCGTGAGTCGTGAGTCGTGAGTCGTGAGTCGTGAGTCGTGAGTCGTGAGTCGTGAGCCAGTCTATGGCCATCAAGCCTACGCTAAAGGCCTTCTTGCAGCGTAAAGCGTATGGCTTATAGCTCTCGGCGAAGCCGAGTCGCTATAGCACGAAGGTAAGACCGACCGAGGCCAACAGGGCAGCGAAGGCCAGGCGCAGCACTCGGGCAGGCAGGCGATGGGCCAGCCTGACACCGAGGCGTGCGCAGGGCACGCTGGCGAGCACGATGCCCAGCAGTGCCGGCCACATCACGAAGCCGGTGGCACCGGCGGGAAGCAGGGCATTGCCCCAGCCGAGTACCGCAAAGGTGGCCGCGCCAAACAGGGCAATGGGAATTCCGCAGGCGGCCGAGGTGCCTACGGCCTGGGTCAGCGTTGCACCACAGCGCGTCAGCCAGGGCACGCAGAGGGTGCCACCACCGATGCCGAACAGCGCGGAGATACCACCGATCACCCCACCGGCGGCGGCCATGGTGGCCCGCCCCGGTGCCACACTGCCAGGGCGTGGCCCGCGCGACAGCGCCATGCGCGCCGCCATCACCAGCACGAATATCCCGAACAGGGTACCCAGGCTGCCGGCGGAGAGGCCATCGGCGACGAACACGCCGGCGATGGCGCCTAGCAGCAGCCCGGGCAGCAGGGCCACAAACCACGGCTGATGGATGCTGCCGCGCCGGTAGTGACCCCAGGCCGACGAGGCGCCGGTCACCACGATGGTGGCGAGCGATGTGCCCACCGCCAGGTGCATGGTGATCTCGGGAGACACTCCCTGAACGCCAAACGCCACGACCAGGGCGGGCACGATGATCAACCCTCCTCCGACCCCGAACAGGCCGGCCAGGGTCCCGGCAACGGCGCCCAGCGCCAGGTAGCCGACGAAGACCAGCAGTAGCGTCATGCGTCGGGCTCCACGAGGCGCTCGGGCAGCCAGCGGATGACCCGCTCGACCAGCTCCTGGGGGCGATAGGGCTTGGCGAGGAAGTCATCCAGCCCCGCTTCGCTGAAACGCCGCCGATCATCGTCGCCCACGTTGGCGGTCAGCGCGACCAGCACACTGCCATTCCCCCCGTGCCCGGCTCGCTCCTGTTCACGCCAGCGGCGGCTGGTTTCCATGCCGTCCATGCCTTCCATAAAGATATCCATCAGCACCAGATCGAAGTGTTCCTGTTTCTGAAGCGCCAGGGCCTCGCTCCCCGAGGTGACCGCGGTGACATCGAGCCCTTCACGCTCCAGTACCTGACGGGCCAGCATCAGATTGACCGGGCCGTCGTCGACGATCAGCACGCGCCCCTGGCGAGTGGATGGCCGCGTCGACGCCTCTTCACCTCCGGTCAGCCCCTTGAGCAGTTCACCCAGGTCGACGAGGCGCTCGCGCAGCTCGTTGACGAGAGTCGTCTCGGCGCGGGGGGCTGATGCCGGATCGCCGGCGAGTTCGTCGAGCCGCTGGCGCAGGCGCTGCAGCTCGCGGCCCATCAGGCTCAGATAATCGGATTTAAGCCGCGATGCCTCGCGGGCCCGCTCGCGGCCCGCCATCAATCGGGAAAGCTTCTGCTTGCCTTGGGCGAGATCATCCTGAAGGTCGCGCACCTGACGGCGCAGCCGCGCTTCGGCCAACGACGCCCCGGCATCAACCACCGGCTTGTTGCGAGGCGTAGCCGGCTCCTCGACCGGCGCTGGGTCCCGTTGACCCCGCGGCCAGCGGCAGGGCTGCAGCACCAGCAGCATCAGGTTAAGGCTCGAACCCAACAGCAGGGCCATCAGCCAGGCCGAGGCTTCGCCACCGGCATACAGCAGAAGGCCGGCACCGCCCACCAGCAGGGCCAGCTGGATCAGCAGCGCCACCATGATAAGGGGAGAAGGGCGCCGTGCGCCGCGCAACTCGTTTCGCATCCGTCATGTTAGCCGTTAACGAGGTGTGGGCCGAGTGTACGCCGCCACGCGGCGGCTGTCATCGCGGGCTTCCCCGCTTGATCTCGAGCCGCTAAGCTGGCCGTATGTGTCTGATTGCCTTCGACCATCGTCCAGGCGACACCTGGCCCTTGCGCCTGGTCGCCAATCGCGACGAATTTCACGCCCGCCCCGCCGCTGCGCTGGCCGCCTGGTGCGACGCCCCCGAGATTGTCGGCGGTCGCGACCTGGAAGCCGGCGGCACCTGGCTGGCGATCCACCGCGGTGGCCGCTTCGCGGCGGTCACCAATGTGCGCGACCCACGCCTGCGGGTACCCGATGGCGCGCCGAGCCGTGGTGGCCTGGTCCATGATGCCTTGACTCACCCCGAGCTGGAGGGCTGGCTGGCGCATCTGGAGCGGGGCGAGGCGCTGCGTTATGCCGGCTTCAATCTGCTGGCCGGTGATGGCGAACGGCTGTGGCACCTGCATCGCGGCCTCGACGGGGTCTGGCTGCGCCAAGTGCCACCCGGCCTCCACGGACTCTCCAATGCCGCCCTCAATACTCCCTGGCCGAAGCTGATCGAGGCCCGCCGGGGGCTCGGCCACGCCATTCAGCATGGCCGCTGGCCGGAGGACGCCCTGGCGGCGATGGCCGACTCACGCCCCGCCGACGATCACGCCCTGCCGGATACCGGCGTGGGTTTCGATCTGGAGCGCACCCTCTCCTCGCCCTTTATCGTCGGCGACACCTATGGCACTCGCGCGATGACCTGGTTGAACTGGCACGCCAGCGGGCGCATGGAGATCGGGGAGAAACGCTTCGGGCCGGGGGGAGTAGCGGAGGGGGAGACCTTTTTGATCGCCGAAATGTCGGACCACCGATAAATCGCGCTCCTACGTCCTACGGCTTAGCGCTCAATCCCGCGGCGGCATCAGGTGGGCGAGCTCCCATTCGCCAATGCGCTGATTGAGATGGCGGCGCACCTCGTCGGGGCTATCGAGGCGCAGGGTCTGGTCGACCAGTTCCTGGGCATCTTTCAGCGGCACCCGACGAATGGCGGCGCGTACTCGCGGCAGGCTGGGGGCGTTCATGGAGAGCGCGCCGAAGCCCATGCCCATCAGCAGCAGCGCACCTGCCGGGTCACCGGCCAGTTCGCCGCACACCGAGATGGGCATCTCGAGACGGCGCGATTCGCTGGCCAGCAGGGCCAGGGCGGAGAGCACCGCGGGGTGGCAGGCGTCGTAGAGGTCGGCGACCCGCGGATTGTTGCGATCCACTGCCAGCAGATACTGGGTCAGGTCGTTGCTGCCGACCGAGAAGAAGTCGACCCGCGCGGCCAGGGCGTCGAGCTGATAGAGGGTCGCCGGCACCTCGATCATCACTCCCACTCGGGGCTTGGGCACCACCACGCCCTCCTCGCCCAGCTCGACGATGGCACGCTCGAGCAGGCGCTGGGCGGTGTCGACCTCGTCGACATTGGTGATCATGGGCAGCAGCACCTGCAGATTGTCCAACCCCTGGGAGGCGCGCAACATCGCACGCAGCTGGACCATCAAGACCTCGGGATGGTCGAGGGTGACACGGATCCCGCGCCAGCCGAGGAAGGGGTTGGCCTCCTCGATGGGAAAGTAGGGCAGGTCCTTGTCGCCACCGATATCCAGGGTGCGCATGACCACCGGCAGGGGGGCAAAGCTCTCGAGCTGGTCGCGATAGAGGCGTGTCTGCTCCTGTTCGCCGGGGAAGCGCTCGGTGACCATGAAGGGCACCTCGGTGCGGTAGAGCCCTACTCCGCTGATGCGCGGCTTGAGCGACGCCACCGCGTCCACCGCCAGGCCGGTGTTGACCATCAGCGGCATGGTGTGGCCGTCGGGGGTGCAGCTGGGCAGGTGCTGCTCGTGCTCGAGCACCTCGGCCAGCGCCGCCTCCTCACTGATCATGCCCTCATAGTGGGTCAGAAGATCGGCACCGGGGCGCATGTAGAGTCGTCCTCGATGGCCATCGAGGATCAGCCGCTCGCCGGAAAGTCGCGGCAGTGGCAGATCGACCATGCCCAGCACCGTGGGAATCCCCATCGCGCGCGCCAGGATCGCCACATGGGAGGTGCTCGAGCCACGCACCGAGACCAGGCCGACGAGCTTGTCACGCGGCACCTCGCCGAGCAGCGCCACGCTCAGTTCATCTCCCACCAGGATGGTGCGCTCGGGATAGACACTGGGGGTCTGGGGACTCTCCTCCTGCAGATGGGCCAGCACCCGACGCCCCAGGTCACGCACATCCGCTGCGCGCTCGCGCAGATAGTCGTCATCGACCCGCTCCAGATACTGGACGTGTCGCTTGACCACATCGGCCAGGGCACCCGGGGCCCACTGCCCCTCGCGGATGCGCTTCTCTACCTCCTGGGAGAGCGCGGCCTCGCTGAGCATCTGCTGATAGACCTCGAACAGTGCCAGCTCCTGGGCCGAGATGCGGCTGGCCAGGCGCGCCCCCGCGGCGCGAATCTCCTCACGCACGCCTCCGATCGCCTCCTTGAGGCGGGTAATCTCGTACTCGACATCGGTCGGTATCAGGTCGGGCACGCTGTCGAGGTCGGCGGGTGCCGCGATCACCACCGCCTCGCCGATCGCCATGCCCGGCGAGGCGGCCACGCCCTTGAATTGCACCTGCCCCTGCCGGCCGGGCCGGGTCAGATTGCCGGTGACCAGCGCGTGGGCCAGCACGCCACCCAGCTGGGCGGCCATGGTGACCAGGAACGCCTCGTCCTCCTCACCGTAGCGCCGCTTCTCGGCCTGCTGCACCACCAGCACGCCGAGCATGCGCCGCTGGTGAATGATGGGCACACCGAGAAAGCTCGAGTAACGCTCCTCGCCGGTGGATTCGAAGTAGCGAAACTGTGGATGCGCCTGGGCATCCTCGAGGTTGAGCGGCTCTTCCCGCATGGCGACCAGGCCCACCAGGCCCTCGCCGACGGGCAGACTCACCCGCCCGACCGCCTGGCTGCGCAGCCCGATGGTCTCCATGAGCACCAGGCTATCCACCTCCTCATCGAAGAGATAGAAGGAGCAAACATCGGTCTGCATCGCCTTGCGAATGCGCCGCACCATGGTAGAGAGCGCCGCATCCAGGCTGCGGGCCCCGTTGACTTCCTGGATGATGCGGCGCAAGACCTCGAGCATGTCGAGTGGGTACCCCTGTTGTCGGTTAGCGCTGTCGTATCGCGCTGTTATCGTGTGTTGCGGTCGGGGCTCAGCCCTCCAGGTGGCTAACCATGGCCCAACGCCAGGCGCTGGGCCCGTGGCGAGAGCTCCTTCAAGGCGCGGCGGTACACCTCACGCTTGAAGGGCACCACCTGGGCCAGCGGGTGCCAGTAGCTGACCCAGCGCCAACCGTCGAACTCCGGCTTCTCGGAGAGATCCATGCAGATCTGGCTCTCCTGACAGCGAATCCGGAGCAGGAACCACTTCTGTTTCTGGCCGATACAGACCGGCCGGGAATGCGTGCGAATCATGCGTCGCGGCAGGCGATAGCGCAGCCAACCCCGGGTGCAGGCAAGGATCTCGACGTCTTCGGCCGTCAGGCCGATCTCCTCATGGAGCTCTCGAAATAGCGCCTGTTTGGGTGTCTCGTCAGCCTTGATGCCTCCCTGGGGAAACTGCCACGCATTCTGCCCTACACGACGCGCCCAAAGCAGCTGCCCCTGGTCGTTGGCGATGATGATGCCAACGTTGGGGCGAAAGCCGTCAGCGTCGATCACGGACTTCACCTTGTTGAAACCAGTATTGCAGCCATTCTTCCACAAGGCCGTGAAGCGCATCAATACGCCTTGTGCCGCAAGATGCAGCGGAACACGGCATCTGCCATAATCGCCGGCTTTGCTTCCATCCCGTCAGCAACCCTGGAGAGTCTCTGTGAGTCTGGCCATCTTCGACCTGGACAACACGCTGCTGTCGATCGACAGCGACCATGCCTGGGGCGAGTTCCTGCTCGAGCAGGGCGCCGTCGACCCTGTGGCCTACCGTGAGGCCAACGACCGCTTCCTGGCCGATTACGAGGCCGGCAATCTGGACATGCAGGCGTTTCTCGAGGTGGCGCTCAGGCCCCTGGCCGAGAACAGCCCGGAGCAGCTCGCCGCCTGGCACCAACAGTTCATGGTCAGCAAGATTGAGCCGAATATCCTGCCCAAGGGGGAGGAGTTGCTGGCCCGCCACCGCTCACGGGGCGATACCCTGCTGATCATCACCGCCACCAACCGCTTTATCACCGGCCCCATCGCCGAGCGTCTGGGGGTCGATGACCTGATCGCGGTGGAGCCCGAGATCATCGACGGCCACTACACCGGCAGGGTGAGCGGCACGCCCAGCTATCGCGAGGGCAAGGTGAAGCGCCTGGATGAGTGGCTGAGCGACAAGGACCTGACCCTCGACGAGGCCTGGTTCTACAGCGACTCTCACAATGATCTGCCGCTGCTGGAGGTGGTGGAGTACCCGGTGGCCGTCGACCCCGACGACACCCTGCGCGAGGCCGCCGAGGCCCGTGGCTGGCGGATCATGAGCCTGCGCGATTGATCCGGCTGCGCCGGATCAGACGTAGAGATCAGAAAAACACGAAGCCCCGCCAGGAAAAGAACCTGGCGGGGCTTTTCGCGCGATAAATTGCGCACCTGCGGCTTACCGCGTAAGGCGTATGGCTGGATTTAGCCCAGCAGGTGCTCCACGGCGGCACGCTCTTCACGCAGCTCCTGCTCGGTGGCGTTCATGCGCTCGCGGCTGAACTCACCGATCTCCAGGCCCTGCACGATCTCGTACTGACCGTTCTTGCACACCACCGGGTAGGAGTACATGATGCCCGGCTCGACACCGTAGCTGCCGTCGGCGGGGATACCCATGCTGACGATACCGTCGCTGCCCAGCGCCCAGTCACGCATGTGGTCGATGGCCGCCGAGGCTGCGGAGGCCGCGGAGGAGGCACCACGGGCCTTGATGATGGCGGCGCCGCGCTGCTGCACGGTGGGGATGAAGTCGTTCTCGTACCACGCCTGATCGACCAGCTCCAGGGCCGCCTTGCCGTCCACCTTGCAGTGGGCCAGGTCCGGGTACTGGGTGGCGCTGTGGTTGCCCCACACGATCATCGACTCCACGTCGGTGACATGCTTGCCGACCTTCTGGGCCAGCTGGGTCTTGGCGCGGTTGTGGTCCAGACGCATCATCGCGGTGAACTGACCCGGGTTCAGGTCCGGCGCGTTGCAGGAGGCGATCAGCGCGTTGGTGTTGGCCGGGTTGCCCACCACCAGCACCCGCACATCACGGCTGGCATTATCGTTCAGGGCCTTGCCCTGCACGGAGAAGATCGCGGCGTTGGCTTCCAGCAGGTCCTTGCGCTCCATGCCCGGACCACGCGGACGCGCTCCCACCAGCAGGGCGAAATCGGCGTCCTTGAAGGCAACATTGGGGTCGTCGGTGGCGACGATCTCCTGCACCAGCGGGAAGGCACAGTCGTTGAGCTCCATGACCACGCCGTTCAGGGCGTCCATGGCCGGGGTGATCTCGAGCAGCTGCAGGATGACCGGCTGGTCCTTGCCCAGCATGTCGCCGGAGGCGATGCGGAAGGCCAGGGAGTAGCTGATCTGGCCGGCGGCGCCGGTAATGGCAATGCGAACGGGTTCTTTCATGGTGGCTCCTTGGGTTGTCAACGCGCGGGTTGTCGCCGTGAGGACGAGCCGGGCGGGCAACGAGCCCGCTCTGGCCTGAAAACAAACCGCCAAGATGGTATGCCTGCAGTGCACAAAACTCAATGCACCAAAGGTGAGGAGTGAGCAAGCAGTGTGCGACAAACGAGTGTATGAGAATAGCTCCCGGGAATAGTATGCTGGCGGCTTCATGCTCGTTGATGGACCACCCGCATGCCCCGCGACCGCCTTCCGCCACTCCCCGCCCTGCTCGCCATCGGACTGGTCATCCTGCTGCTAGCCTGGTTGCTGCTGGGTGACATTCAGGGCTTTCGTGATGCGCCGCCGGAGCCCCCTTCGGCCGCCGAGGCAGACGCCGAGCCGCCCCGGGTGGAGGTGGCGCTCCGTGAGGCCGAGACCCATGCCCCCACCCTGGTGCTGCAGGGCGAGCTGGAGGCGCACCGCACGCTGGAGCTGCGCGCGCGCCACACCGGGCGCGTGGCCGCCTTGCCGGTGGCGGAGGTCAGTTCGGTCGAGGCAGGAGAGCTGCTGCTCGAACAGGCCCAGGAGGAACTGCCCGCGCGGCTGGCCCAGGCCGAGGATGCCCTGACGCTGGCGCGGGCCGAACTGGCCGGCGCCGACTCCCTGCGCCAGCGCGGGTTGATCTCGCGCACCGACTACCTGCGCCTGAAGGCCAATGTCAGCGCTGCCGCCGCGGAGCTGGCCGTCCTGCGACGCCAGCGCGACGACACCCGCCTCACCGCGCCCTTCTCCGGCACCCTGGACCGGCTCGATGTTGAGCCCGGCGAGTTGCTGCAAGCGGGCGAGCACTGGGGGCGACTGGTAGACGACTCGCGGCTCACCGCGGTGGCGTCGGCGCCGCAGCAGGACGCCCTGGCCCTCGAGGCGGGCCAGCCCGCCGAGCTGCGGCTGCTGGATGGCTCGCGGTTGAGTGGGGAGGTGAGCATGGTAGCCCGCCGCGCCGATGAGGCCACACGCAGCTTCCGGGTCGAGGTCAACGCCGACAATCCCGAGGGACGCCGCCTGGCCGGCGCCAGCGCCACCCTGGCGATCACCCTGCCCGAGCGTCGCGTGCATCGCCTCTCGCCGGCCCTGCTGGCGCTCAATCCCGACGGGGAGTTGGCCGTCAAGCACCTCGACGCCGATGATCGGGTGGTGCAGACCCCGGTCACGCTGGTGGACGCCGATCTCGAGAGCGCCCGGGTGGCCGGGCTGCCCGATACCGTTCGGCTGATCACCCTGGGGGCCGGCATGGTGGAGGTCGGCGAGCCCGTCACCCCGGTCACGCCCGATGCCTCTGAGGGTAACGGCGAAAAGCCCACCAGCGGCACAAGGAATCGCTAAGATGCGCCAGCTGATCGCGGCCGCTCAAGCACGTGCCCGCACGACCCTGATGCTGTTGAGCGTCCTGCTGCTGGCGGGCCTGGCCGCCTGGCAGGCGATCCCCAAGGAGGCCAACCCCGACGTCGCCATCCCGATCATCTATGTCGCCATGAGCCTGGAAGGGGTCAGCCCCGAGGATGGCGAGCGGCTGCTGGTGCGCCCCATGGAGCAGGAGCTGCGCAGCATCGAGGGACTACGCAAGATGACCTCCCAGTCCAGCGAGGGCCATGCCTCGGTGACCCTGGAGTTCGACGCCGGCTTCGATGCCGACCAGGCCCTCACCGATGTGCGCGAAAAGGTCGATATTGCCAAGGCGGAGCTGCCCTCAGAGGCGGACGAGCCCCGCGTCGTGGAGGTCAATGTCAGCCAGTTCCCGGTACTCTCCATCGGCATCTCGGGATCCGTAGCCGAGACTGAGCGCGTGGCCATCGCCCGACGCATCCAGGAGGAGATCGAGGGCATCGCCGAGGTGCTGGAGGTGGATATCGGCGGCGACCGCGAGGAGCTGCTCGAGATCGTGGTCGATCCCCTGGTGCTGGAGAGCTATGGCGTCGACTTTGCCACGCTGTTCAATCTGGTCAGCCGCAACAATCGCCTGGTGGCCGCCGGTAGCCTGGACACCGGCGCCGGCCGGCTGGGCATCAAGGTGCCCGGGGTGATCGAGACCCTGGAGGATGTGATGGCCATGCCGGTGAAGGTGGATGGCGACCGGGTGGTCACCTTCGGCGACGTGGCCATCATCCGCCCCACCTTCAAGGACCCCGAGGGCTATGCCCGCATCGATGGTCAACCGGCGCTGGTGCTCGAGATCTCCAAGCGCGCCGGCGCCAATATCATCGCCACCGTGGAGCAGGTACAGGCCCTGTTCGCCCAGGCCGAGGGGCTGATCCCCGAGGGCCTCGAGATCACCACCATCACCGACCAGTCCGAGTTCGTCGAGGACATGCTCTCGGAGCTGCTCAACAATGTGGTCACCGCCGTGGTGCTGGTGCTGATCGTGATCCTGGCCGCCATGGGGGCGCGCAGCGCCATGCTGGTGGGCCTGACGATTCCCGGCGCCTTCCTCAGCGGTATCCTGATGATCTGGGCGGTGGGCTACACCCTCAATATCGTGGTGCTGTTCGCGCTGATCCTGGTGGCCGGCATGCTGGTCGATGGTGCCATCGTCGTGAGCGAGCTGGCGGACCGGCATTTGCACCAGGGCATGGCGCCCCGCCAGGCCTGGCTGGAGGCGGCGAGTCGCATGAGCTGGCCGGTGATCGCCTCCACCGCCACCACCCTGGCGGTCTTCATGCCCCTCCTGTTCTGGCCGGGCCTCGTCGGCGAGTTCATGAAGTATCTGCCGGCCACGGTGATTCTGTGCCTGCTCGCCTCCCTGGCCATGGCCCTGGTGTTTCTGCCAACGCTGGGCGGCGTGTTCGGCGCCCGCCAGGCCTCGTCTCATGCCGCACCGCTTGGAGCCACCGCCGGCGGCCGCCTCTACCGCAGTGCCCTGTCGCGGCTGCTCGCCCACCCGGCACTGACCCTGCTGTTCACGCTGCTGTTGATGGCGCTGATCTATACCGCCTATGCACGCTTCAATCATGGCGTGGAGTTCTTTCCCAGCGTGGAACCCGACTCCGCCCAGGTGGTGGTGCGCACCCGCGGCGACTTTTCCATCGAGGAGAAGGACGCCATGGTGCGGCGGGTAGAGGCCCGGCTGGCCGGCATGAGCGAGGTCGAGGCGCTCTATGCGCGCTCCTTCGCCAACCCCGGCACGCAGCTCGGCGCCGACGTCATCGGCATGCTGCAGTTCCAGCTGATCGACTGGCACCGCCGCCGCCCGCTGACCGAGATCTTCGCCGAGATGCGTGAGCGCACCGCCGGCCTGCCCGGCCTGGCACTGGAGTTCCGCGAACAGCAGATGGGCCCCGGCGAGGGCAAGCCGATCGTGCTGGAAATCAGCGGCCAGACGCCGAAGCTGGCCGACCAGGCGGTGGAGCGGCTACGCCAGCTGATGAACGAGCTGGGGGGCTTTCGCGATATCGAGGATAATCGCAGCCTGCCCGGAGTGGAGTGGCGGGTCATGGTCGACCGCGAGGCGGCGGCACGCTTCGGTACCGACGTCAGCAGCGTGGGCAGCGCGGTGCAGCTGCTGACCACCGGCGTTCAGGTCGCCAGCTACCGCCCCGAGGGGGTCGACGACGAGGTCGATATCCGGATCCGGTTGCCGGAAGGCGACCGCACCCTCGACCAGCTGAGCCGGCTGAGCCTGAATACCTCCCGGGGCCAGGTGCCACTGTCGCACTTCGTTTCGGTGGAGCCGGCACCCAAGGTGGGCACCCTGCACCGCATCGATGGGCGTCGCGCCATTACTCTCGAGGCCGATGTGACGCCCGATGCCGGCGCCGACGAGCGCCTGGGCGCCCTGCTCGAGGCCGCGGGTGAGCCGCCCGAGGGGGTGCAGGTGAATGTTGCCGGAGAGAAGGAGGATCAGCAGGAGGCCAGCCGCTTCCTGGCGGGCGCCTTCATGGTCGCCATCGGGCTGATGGCGCTGATCCTGGTGACCCAGTTCAACAGTTTCTATCAGGCGGGACTGGTGCTTTCGGCGATCATCTTCTCCACCGCAGGCGTGCTGCTGGGGCTGCTGGCCAACGCCCAGCCCTTTGGCATCGTGATGGTGGGGATGGGCATCATTGCCCTGGCGGGGATCGTGGTGAACAACAATATCGTGCTGATCGACACCTACAACCAGCTGCGCGACGAGGGGCTGGCGCCCTTCGATGCCGCCCTGGAGGCGGGTAGCTTGCGCCTGCGACCGGTACTGCTGACCGCGGTCACCACGGTGCTGGGCCTTCTGCCCATGGTACTGGGGATCAACGTCGACCTGTTCGCCCCCAGCCTGGGGATCGGCGCCCCCTCCACCCAGTGGTGGACCCAGCTCTCCAGCGCCATCGCCGGCGGACTGACCTTCGCCACCGGGCTGACGCTGCTGCTGACGCCGTGCATGCTGGTGCTTGGCGGACGCTTCGAGCACCGAACGAAAACTATCGCGCGATAAATCGCGCTCCTAAGGGCGGGAGGCGGCCTCGGCCCGGGCCGCATCCGGCGCATGGCGGGCGTGAATCCGGCCGATCAGCTCATCCTCCAGGGCGAAGCGTTCGCTCAGGCCGTGGGCCAGGCGTTCCAGCCAGGCGGGCAGGCGCCCGAGATTCTGGCGGACACGGCCCGGGCTGGCATATTCTGCATCGAAGTCGAGCACCAGTCCGGTGGACATCTCGAGACGTTCCAGCAGGCGATCGGCCAGGTCCAGCGCCGAGTCATCCTCGAAGGCACGGGCTTCCTCGCGCAACTGAGGGTAGATCTCGAAGTGGCCGGCGCTGATATAGTCCATCAGCAGTTCGCTGAAGACATCGATGCGCTCCTTGGTGACCGCTTCCAGCTCGGCATCACTGATCTCCTTGAGCTCGACGAAGTCGACCAGCAGCTCACGACGCTGATCCAGCCAGCGATCGATCAACTTGTGTACACCACCCCAGCGCTCAAGAGCGCTCTTGCAGTCTTCCAGCATGGGGGCCTCCGTTCGTTGGGTCGAGCAAGGTACCGAGGGCGTCCAGCGCCCGGCCGGGTCAGCAACAGAGTCGCGCTACCGAGGTGGGCTGTCAATCCTGTCGGAATAAACGCGCAGGGCCCTCATCGTCAAGAGGACCATTGCGACCATATTCCATTGCCTTACGATCATGTTTCCTTGGTAGTCTATGTCGATGCCAACAACACCACGCTACTCCTGAGGTTCTTCATGAAACAGCTCGCTCGCCTGGGTCTCGGCCTGCTGCTCTCCACCGGCCTTGCCACCGCCCACGCCGAAGAGGTCAAGATCGGCATGATCACCACCCTTTCCGGGGGCGGCTCGCACCTGGGTGTCGATGTGCGCGATGCCTTCCTGCTGGCCATCGAGCAGTCGGGGCGCGACGATATCGAGGTGCTGGTAAAGGACGATGCCCGCAAGCCCGACCTGGCGCGCAACCTGGCCAACGAGTTCATGCAGCGCGACGAAGTGGACCTGATGACCGGTATCATCTGGTCCAATCTGGCCATGGCCGTGGTGCCCTCCGTGGTGCGCCAGGGAACGTTCTACCTGTCGCCCAATGCCGGCCCCTCGGCCCTCGCTGGCCGGATGTGCCACGAGAACTACTTCAACGTCGCCTATCAGAACGACAACCTGCATGGTGCCATGGGGGCCTGGATGAAGGAGCAGGGCTATGAGCGACCGCTGATCATGGCCCCCAACTATCCGGCAGGCACCGATGCCCTGGCCGGCTTCAAGCACCTCTACGAAGGGGAGGTCGCCGACGAGCTCTACACCCAGATGGGCCAGACCGACTACGCCGCCGAGATCGCCCAGATCCGCGCCAGCGATGCCGACAGCCTGTTCTTCTTCCTGCCCGGCGGCATGGGCATCTCCTTCATGAAGCAGTGGCAGAACGCCGGGGTAGACCTGCCGGTATTCGGCGCCGCCTTCTCCTTCGACGAGACCCTGATCAAGGCGGTGGGCGAGGCCGCCATCGGCGCCAGGAATACGTCGCTGTGGGCCTACGACCTGGATAACGACACCAGCCGCGCCTTCGTCGAGAGCTTCCAGCAAGCCTACGATCGCATGCCGACCCTGTATGCCGCCCAGGGCTTCGATACCGCCAACCTGATCCTCTCTGCCCTGGAGCAGGCCCACCCCGACGACCAGGACGCCTTCCGCGAGGCGCTGCGTGAGGCGGACTTCGACTCGGTGCGCGGTGAATTCCGCTTCGGCCCCAATCAGCACCCCATCCAGGATATCTATGTGCGTGAGGTGGTCGCCGGCGAGGATGGCGAGCCGACCAACCGCCTGCTCGGTATCGCCGTCGAGGATATCCAGGATATCTACCACGTCGACTGCAAGATGTGACGGGACCCTGACGTGTCGGCGACCCTGTTTCTCGAACAACTGATCAACGGCCTGCAGCTGGGCACCATGCTGTTTTTGATGGCCAGTGGCCTGACCCTGGTGTTCGGGGTCATGGGGCTGATCAACCTGGCCCACGGCTCCTTCTACATGGTGGGAGCCTACCTGACCGCCGCGGTCACCGCCGCCAGCGGCTCCTTTATGCTCGGCCTGGGGGCGGGGCTGCTCGGGGCCGCCGCGGCGGGGGCACTGGTGGAACTGATCGTGATCCGCCGCCTCTACCACCGCTCGCATCTCGATCAGGTACTCGCCACCTTCGCCCTGATCCTGATCTTCTCCGAGGGCACCCGCTGGCTGTTCGGTGCCTCGCCCCTGTGGCTGAGCACGCCGGAGTGGCTTTCGGGCTATGTCACCCTCCCCGGCGACGCCCGCTACCCGCTCTACCGGCTGGTGATCATCGGCGTGGGCATCACGGTGGCCGTGGGGCTCTATCTGCTGATCTCGCGGACCCGGCTGGGCATGCGCGTGCGCGCCGGGGAGAGCGACCGCGAGATGATCGGCGCTCTGGGCATCGATATCTCACGCCTCTACACCGCGGTCTTCGCCCTCGGGGCGGGACTCGCCGGCCTGGCCGGGGCCATGGTCGGAGCGCTGCAGTCGGTGCAGGTGGGCATGGGCGAGCCGGTGCTGATCCTCGCCTTCGTGGTGATCGTGATCGGCGGTATCGGCTCCATCAAGGGCGCGCTGCTGGGCGCCCTGTTGGTCGGGGTAGTGGATACCCTGGGCCGTGTATTCCTGCCGCTGTTCTTCCGCGGCTTCCTGCCCCCCTCCGAGGCCACCGATGTGGGTGCCGCTCTCGCCTCGATGCTGATCTATATCCTTATGGCCGTCATCCTGGCCTTCAAGCCCAAGGGACTCTTCACCGTCAATGACTGACCCGACACCTTCCGGCATCGCTCTCGAGGCCCCGTCCCCCTCCTCGCCTCGCCGCCTCGGCCGACGAGGCGTGGTGCAACTCCTTATGCTCGCCCTGCTGCTGGTACTGCCGGTGGCCGCCGACCTGCTGGGGCACCCCTATTATGTGAGCCTCGCCTCACGCCTGACGCTGATCGCCATGGCCGCGGTAGGCCTCAACCTGGCACTGGGTTATGGCGGCATGATCAGCTTCGGTCACGCCGCCTACTTCGGCCTCGGCGGCTATATCGCCGGCATCGGCGCCTACCACGCCTTCGATGCCACCGCCTTCATGGGCCTGCTGCCCGGCAGCGACAACCTGCTGGTGCTGTGGCCGCTGGCGATGCTCGCCTGTGGCCTGCTGGCGCTGCTGATCGGTGCCGTCTCGCTGCGCACTTCCGGGGTCTACTTCATCATGATCACCCTGGCCTTCGCCCAGATGGTCTACTACTTCGCCAACTCCTGGCCCACCTACGGCGGTCAGGATGGCCTGCCCATCTACCTGCGCAACCAACTGCCTGGACTCGACACCCAGGACCCGCTGACCTTCTTCCTGATCTGCTTCACCGGCCTGGTGCTGGCAATGGCGCTCACCTCGCGGCTGATGGGCTCACGCTTCGGTGCGGCCCTGACCATGGCACGGCTCAACGAGACCCGCCTGGCCACCGCCGGCATCTCCCCCTACCCCATCCGCCTGCTGGCCTTCGTGGTCTCGGCGGTGATCACCGGCCTGGCCGGTGCGCTGTATGCCGATCTCAACGGCTTCGTCAGCCCCAGCATGCTCAGCTGGCACATGTCCGGCGAGCTGATGGTGATCGTCATCCTCGGCGGGGTCGGCCGTCTCTACGGCCCCCTGGCCGGGGCCGTGCTGTTTATCAGCATGGAGACCCTGCTCGGTGGAGTGACCGAGTACTGGCAGCTGTTTCTCGGCCTGGTGCTGCTCGGCGTGGTGCTGTTCGCCCGACACGGCGTGATGGGCTGGCTGGCCGGGAGAGAGAGCCCTGGGAGAGAGCCCCATGAGTGAGGCGGTACTGGCTCTCGAGGGGCTGCACAAGCGCTTCGGCGCCCTGACGGCCACCGATGATGTCTCGCTCACCCTGCGGCGCGGCGAGATCCATGCCCTGATCGGCCCCAATGGTGCCGGCAAGTCGACGCTGATCGCACAGATCACCGGCAACCTGCGCCCCGACGCCGGGCGAGTGCTGCTCGACGGCGAGGAGATCACCGAACTGAGCGTCGCCGCCCGTGCCCGACGCGGGCTGGGCCGCAGCTTCCAGGTCTCGTCGCTGGCCGAGCCGTTGACGGTGATCCGTAACGTGATGATCGGCGTACAGGCGGTGAGTGGCCATAGTTTCCGGTTCTGGACGCCGGTTCACCGCGACCGTCGCCTGCTGGAGCCGGCCATGGCGGCCCTCGCCCGCATGGGGCTTGAGCATCGCGCCTGGACGCCGGTGGCGGCGCTGTCTCACGGGGAACGCCGCGCCCTGGAGGTCGCCTGCGCCCTGGCCCTCGAGCCCCGCGCCCTGCTGCTGGACGAGCCCATGGCCGGCCTGGGACCCGAGGGCTCGGCCCGGCTCACCGAACTACTCGAGTCGTTGAAGCAGGAGGTGCCCATCCTCTTGATCGAGCATGATATGCAGGCGGTATTTCGGCTCGCCGAACGCCTCTCGGTGCTGGTCGCGGGCCGGGTCATCGCCCATGGCGATGTCGATACCATCCGTCGCGACCCGCGCGTCCGCGACGCCTATCTGGGAGAGTGACCCTGATGCTCAAGATGGAGGCCATCGAGACCCGTTACGGCCCCGCCCAGGCCCTGTTCGGCGTGGACCTGGAGGTTCGGGCCGGCCAGATGGTAGCGCTGATGGGGCGCAACGGCATGGGCAAGACCACCACCATCCGTTCGCTCTTCGGCCTGACCCCGGCCCATGCCGGGAGCATCCTGTTCGAGGGGCATGATCTGCGCCGGCTACCGCCCCAGCGGATCGCTCGCCTGGGGCTGGGGCTGGTGCCGGAGGGGCGACGCTGCTTTCCCAACCTGACGGTGCGCGAAAATCTGCTGGTGGCCGCGCGCCCCGGTGAGTGGACGCTGGCGAGGGCCGAAGAGCTCTTCCCGCGCCTGGGCGAACGCGACCGTCAATCCGCCGCGACCCTCTCCGGTGGCGAGCAGCAGATGCTGGCCATTGGCCGAGCGTTGATGACCAACCCACGCCTGCTGGTGCTCGACGAGGCCACCGAGGGGCTCGCCCCGGTGATTCGTCAGGAGATCTGGCACGCCATCCGGCGCCTCAAGGCTCAGGGCCAGGCGATCCTGATCGTCGACAAGACACTGTCGGAGCTGCTGCCAATGGCCGATCACTGCGTGCTGCTGGAGAAGGGGCGCAGCGCCTGGAGTGGCGCGCCCGAAGCACTCACCGAGTCGCTTCGCGACCGCTATCTGGGGGTGTGATAACTCGCACACCCTTTCTCGGGTCCATCGCATCGCGCCGTGAAACCGTTCGGCAGTGAGCATTGGGAGGCACCCCTTGCACCCGCTAACGATGGAATCTCTTGATCATCTCGGCCAGGCACCCGCCATCGAGATAGTGCTCGAGGATCGAGAAGTGGTCGTTGCCGGTCAGCACGGCATGCTCCACACCGATGCCCTGTCTCTCCAGATGGGTGGCATACGCTTCCATCTGGCGGGCAAACTCGGTGGACTCCTCGCCGCCCGCGATGAGGCTGACCCGTGTGGGTACCCGGCAGAGCAGGAAGGTGGGGCTGAATTCCGCGACGTCGCGCCCATCGAGCTGTAGCTTGGGCTGCAACCACGACCAGGGAAATGGCCTCAAATCATAGAGACCACTGATGCAGAGTGCCCCGCGCAGCGGGCTTTCCGACAGGCCATACTCCCCTGCCCAGTCGGTGGCCAGCAGCATGGCACTGAGGTGGCCACCGGCGGAGTGGCCGGAGACGCTGATCTCGGCGGGGTCACAGTTCAATTCATCCGCATGGCGCCAGGCCCAGACCAGCGCGGCCCGTGCCTGGCGCACCAGCTCGCCGAAGCGCACCGTCGGGCAGAGCGCGTAGTTGACCACGCCGACCGTGATGCCGGACGCCACCAGGTCATCGACGATAAAGCCGAACTCATGGCTGTCGAGCGAGCGCCAGTAGCCACCGTGGAAGAAGAGATGCAGCGGCGCCCTCTCGCCCTGCCTGAGCCCCTCGGCATGGTAGATATCCAGCCGTTCGGCCAGGCTCGGCCCATAGGGCACATCGAGGGAGACGCGGTGGCGGACCCGTGAAGCCTCGCTGCGCGCCCGCCAGTCGGCGACCAGCGCCGCCCCGTCGCGACCACGCATGGGATCATAGGCGGCGTCGATGGCTTCCTGGGTGGCGAAGTCCCGGTAGAGCATGACGGTTCTCACTGAAGGTTATCGCTGAGGATTATCGCTCGCGGAAGGCCCTGAACAGCAGGCCGAGTGGCGCCAGCGCCAGCACGATAAAGCCCACCAGCGTCCAGCCCGGCAGCGAGACGCCCAGGAACAGGAAGTCGATATCGGCGCACTCACCGGAGCCCGAGAGCACCATGTTGACCACCTCCTGCAGCGGCAGGATATCCAGCATGTAGTCGAGGCCCGGGCCGCAGCTGGGCACCTCATCGGCAGGCAGCGACTGCAGCCAGAGATGTCGCCAGGCCACCCCGATGCCGGCGCCGACCGCCCCCAAGCCCAGCAGGCCGTAGAGTGCCGCCCCGAGGCGACCGGCGGGGTTATGGATGGCCGCCACGGCGAACACCAGCCCTGCGGCAATGACCGCCACCCGCTGGAAGATGCACAACGGGCAGGGCTCGAGACCGACAAGATGCTCGAGGCCCAGCGCCACCAACATCATCACTACACAGAAGGCCAGCCCGGCGAGGCTCCAGTGGCGTACCTCGAGCCGTGAAAGTGCGCTCATCGGCCGGCCCCATCGGTCACCCGTGATTCTCGCGCCCGCTTGAAATAGCCGCTCAGGAAGTCGGCGAAGGAGACGCGGTCCGCGGCTTCGATCTGGGCCTGCTGTTGATGGGAGGTCTCGATCAGCTCGGCAAGGAGTCTTTCACGACCGGAGGCCATGGGTTCATGGCGCAGCTGCTCGGCCTGATCCCGAGCGATCGCCAGGATGACATCGGAGAGCTCCTCGCCACTCTCCTCCAGGCGCGCCAGCAGCTGGCCGGAAGGGGTCAGCGTCGGGTCAGCCAGGCGTGGGGCCATGGCGGCTACGGCGTCGGCATGCGGCGTGCCCTCTTCCAAGCGATCGAGCAGCTCGGCGACCCCGCGCATCTCATCGAGAATCTCACCCCCCCAGTCGGCCACGCTGCGCGGCTTGCCGGCGTGACAGAGGCGTAGCGCAGGATCACGGCCGCGTTCCACCACCAGCTGTCGATTATCGTCGAGCGCCTCGCACTCGGCATCGGGGATCCATGGGCTCTCGGAGAGCAGGCACCACATCACAAAGGTATCGATGAAGTGGATCTGTGTCTCGTCCACGCCCAGGGTCAGCAGCGGGTTGAGGTCGAGGCAGCGAACCTCGATATACTCCACGCCACGGGCCTCCAGGGCCTGACTCGGGGTCTCGTCGTGACGGGCCACCCGCTTGGGGCGGATATCGCTGTAGTACTCGTTCTCGATCTGCAGGATATTGGCGTTGAGCTGGCGCCACTCGCCATTTTCATTGACGCCAAGGGCCTCGTAGGCGGGCCATGGCGTGGAGATGGCATGGCGCAGGGTGTTGACGTAGTTGGAGAGGGAGTTGAAACAGATCTTGAGCTGCTGCTGCACCTTGTTCTGGTACCCCAGATCCGACATGCGCAGGCTGGTCGCGTAGCGCGAGATCAGCGTCTCCTGGCCATGGGCCGAGAGCTTGTCGGGTACCCTGCCGTCGGGCAGGAAGCTGCGGTCGATGGCCGGCGAGGCGCCGAACAGATAGAGCAGCAGCCAGCTGTGGCGCCGAAAGTTGCGAATCAGGCCGAAGTAGCGCTGCGAGCGATAGTCGTTGAACGGGGTGTCTCCGGCACCGTCGATATCACGCAGCAGCGTCCAGAGGTCGTCGGGCAGCGAGACGTTGTAGTGCACCCCGGCGATGGCCTGCATGATGCGCCCGTAACGTACGTCGAGCCCCTGACGATAGACCCGCTTCATGGTGCCCACATTGGAGCTGCCGTAGTCGGCGATCGGGATGCTGTCGTTGCCTTCGAGACGCGCCGGCATGCTGGCCGGCCAGATCAGCTCGTCGCCCAGGTAGCGATAGCTGAAGCGGTGCAGGTCGCCGAGAAACGCCATGGCATCGGCGGGCCGGCTGGTCACCGGCGTGATGTACTCCAGCAGCGCCTCGGAGTAGTCCGTGGTGATATGCGGATGAGTCAGCTTGGAGCCCAGCGCATGGGGGTGCTGCGACTGGGCGACGTGCCCCTCGCGGTCGACGCGCAGCCCCTCCTTCTCGAGGCCACGGCGCAGTCGGCTGAACTCACCCTGGCGGGCGGGACCCTCCAGGCGGGAAACGAGACTGGTGAGTGTATCGGACAAGGTAACACCCCTTGTGTTGGAAAGGCGCGGTGGAAGGCGCCGAGGCGGCATGCCACGCGGATAGTAACGCGGATAGTGAGACGGGCGCCCGTACGGCGCCCGTCAATATGCTGATTATGGTACCTGATAGCCGCCATGCAAAGGTTAGCCGGCTTCAGAATCGGGCACGGTGGGCAGTCATTGCTTCTGCTTGGCCTTGAGCAGCGCAGCCCCCAGAGCCCCCATCTGCCCCTTGTCGTCGTCCCGGGAGTGCCGCCCCTTGCCGTGCCCGCCCTTGCGGGGCGGCTTCTGGCCTGGCGGCTGCCGCCCCTCCTGACGAGCTCGCTCACCGCCGCGGCGGCCGGCGCCCTGCTCATCCGGCTGGTCATCGAGGCGCATGGTGAGGCCGATGCGTGCGCGCTCCAGATCGACGCTCATCACCTTGACCTTGACGATATCGCCGGCCTTGACCACCGTGCGCGGGTCCTCGACAAACTTGTCGGAAAGCGCCGAGATATGCACCAGGCCATCCTGGTGGACGCCGATATCCACGAAGGCACCGAAGTGGGTCACGTTGGTGACACTGCCCTCGAGCACCATGCCGGGCTCCAGGTCCTTGAGGGTCTCCACCCCCTCGCGAAACTCGGCGGCCTTGAACTCGGGCCGCGGGTCACGGCCAGGCTTGTCGAGTTCAACGAGAATATCGGTGACCGTGGGCAGCCCGAAGCGCTCGTCGGCGAAGTCGGCAGGCCTGACGGCCTTCAGGGTAGCGCTGTCACCGATCAGGCTGCCGAGCTCGCGGCCGCTTCTTTCGGCGATGCGCTCGACCAGGGGATAGGCCTCAGGGTGCACGGCGCTGGCATCCAGCGGGTTGTCGCCGTTCATGATGCGCAGGAAGCCGGCGCACTGCTCGAAGGTCTTGGGACCCAGGCGGCTGACATCGAGCAACTGCTTGCGGCTGGCGAAGGGACCCTCGGCATTACGCCGCGCGACGATGGCCTCGGCCAATGCCGGCGAGAGACCCGCCACCCGGGAGAGCAGCGCACTGGAGGCGGTATTGAGATCGACCCCGATGGCGTTGACGCAGTCCTCGATCACCGCCTCCAGACTGCGCGACAGCTGCACCTGGGAGACATCGTGCTGGTACTGGCCCACCCCGATGGACTTGGGTTCGATCTTGACCAGCTCGGCCAGGGGGTCCTGCAGGCGCCGGGCGATGGAGACCGCACCGCGGATGGTGACATCCAGATCGGGCAGCTCCCGGGCGGCATACTCCGAGGCCGAATAGACCGAGGCACCGGCCTCACTGACCATCACCTTGGCGAGTGAGCGCCTGCCGGCCAGCTGCTTGACCAGGTCGCCCGCCAGACGGTCGGTCTCGCGGCTGGCAGTACCGTTGCCCACGGCAATCAGCGACACATCGTGACGCTCCACCAGCTGGGCCAGCTCGGCCAGCGAGGCGTCCCAGGCATTACGGGGCGCATGGGGATAGATGGTGGTGTGAGCCAGGAACTGACCGGTGGCATCCACCACCGCCACCTTGCAGCCGGTACGCAGGCCGGGGTCGATGGCAAGGGTGGCCTTCTGGCCCGCCGGAGCCGCCAGCAACAGATCCTTGAGGTTGGCCGCGAAGACCTCGATGGCCTCGAGCTCGGCCCGCTCGCGCAGTCGGCCCAGCAGCTCGGTCTCGAGATGGGTATAGAGCTTGACCCGCCAGGTCCAGCGCACCACGTCGCGCAGCCACTTGTCGGCGGCACGCCCCTCGTCATGGATGGAAAAGTGTTTGGCAATGGCCACCTGGGCGGGATGGATCGGTGCCTCCTCCTCACCCGGCAGGCGGATCGCCAGCGTCAACACGCCCTCGTTGCGGCCGCGGAACATGGCCAGGGCCCGGTGCGACGGCACCTTGGCCAACCGCTCATCATGCTCGAAGTAGTCGGAGAACTTGGCGCCCTCACGCTCCTTGCCCGGAATCACTCGGGCACTGAGCTCGCCTTCGCTCCACAGCCGCTCGCGCAGTCGGCCGACCAGTTCGGCATCCTCGGCGAAGCGCTCCATCAGGATCTGGCGGGCGCCGTCCAGGGCTGCCTTGGTGTCCTCCACTGCAGGGGTATCACCCTCCGCGGGGCGCAGATAGCCCGCCGCCTCGGCCTCGGGGTCGAGGGTCGGGTCACTCAGCAGGGTATCGGCCAGTGGCTCGAGCCCGGCCTCCCGAGCGATCTGGGCCTTGGTGCGGCGCTTCTTCTTGTAGGGCAGGTAGAGGTCTTCGAGGCGCTGCTTGGTATCGGCGGCCTCGATCAACCCGGCCAGCTCGTCGGTCAGCTTGCCCTGCTCGTCGATGGTCGCCAGCACCGTGGCTCGGCGCTCCTCCAGCTCGCGCAGATAACTCAGACGCTCATGGAGGTGGCGCAGCTGGGTATCGTCGAGACCACCGGTGACCTCCTTGCGATAGCGGGCAATGAAGGGCACGGTCGCCCCGCCGTCGAGCAGCTCCAGCGTGGCGGAGACCTGCTGTGGACGAATGGATAACTCTTCGGCGAGGCGCGCGGTAATGCGTTTGGTGGCGTCCATGTAACCCCTTCACTAATGCTCGATAATCAATCGCGACAAGGTATCACAAACGCCGAAGCGAGCCACGCACGGGTCGCCCAACGACTTTAGTCCAAGCGTTCGCTTGGTTCTTGGACAGCCGGCATCGAATCCGGCTAGATTCTTGAGACGCCTGAGGAAAGCAACGACTCACCGCGGGGGAGCCCCCTTCGACGGACCAGAAAAACGATAAACGCCAACGTCCACGCCAACACCACAACAGCTCAACCATCACTGCATCTCAACCATCACAATAAAGGAGCCGTGCCATGCCGACCGCCGACAGCGCGTCCAACCTTGCCAGCTTTCTTGCCGCCCGCGACTTCCTGATCGAGCACCGCGAGGACTACACCACCGCCTGCCGCGATTTTCGCTGGCCACGCTTCACCGAATTCAACTGGGCGCTGGACTACTTCGATGTCATGGCCCGCGACAACGATGCCCCGGCGCTGTGGATCGTCGAGGAGGATGGCCGCGAGGCACGCCTGAGCTTCGCCGAACTGGCCAGCCGCTCCAACCAGGTCGCCAACTGGCTGCGTTCGCTTGGGGTGAGGCGCGGCGAGCGGGCGTTGCTGATGCTGGGCAACGAGGTGCCGCTATGGGAGGTGATGCTGGCCGCCATCAAGCTGGGCGCCGTGATCATTCCCGCCACCCCCATGCTGACCGCCGAGGATCTCGACGACCGTATCGTCCGCGGCGAGGTCAAGCACCTGGTCATCGGCACCGAGCACCTCGCCAAGTTCGAGGGCCGGCATCGGGATCTGACGCGTATTGCGGTGGGTGGCGCCGAACCCGGCTGGCATGATTTCGCCGACTCGCACCAGAGCAGTGACGCCTTCACGCCCGACGGCCCGACGCCGGCCGACGACCCCATGCTGCTCTACTTCACCTCCGGCACCACCTCGCAGCCCAAGCTGGTCACCCATACGCACCAGTCCTATCCGGTAGGCCACCTCTCGACCCTCTACTGGATCGGCCTGCAGCCGGGGGATCGTCATCTCAATATCAGCTCGCCGGGCTGGGCCAAGCACGCCTGGAGCTGTTTCTTCGCGCCCTGGAACGCCGGCGCCTGCGTCTTCCTGTACAACTACAGCCGCTTCGATGCCCCCGCCCTGCTCGATGTGCTGGCGCGCTACGAGATCACCACCCTGTGCGCCCCGCCCACCGTCTGGCGCCTGTTGATCCAGCAGGACCTGGCGGCCCATCGGGTCGCCCTGCGCGAAGCGGTCGCCGCCGGTGAGCCGCTCAACCCCGAGGTCATCGAGCAGGTGCGTCGGGCCTGGGGGCTGACCATCCGCGACGGCTTCGGCCAGACCGAGACCACCGCCCAGATCGGCAACTCGCCCGGCCAGCCCCTCAAGTCTGGCTCCATGGGGCGCCCGCTTCCCGGTTACCGGGTGGCAATGCTCGACGCCGAGGGCAAGCCGGCCGGCGAAGGGGAAGTCGCCCTGGCGCTGGGCGAGGATCGCCCCGCCGGCCTGATGGTGGGCTATGCCAACGACCCGGAGCGCACCGCCGCCGCCATGCAGGGGGGCTACTACCGCACCGGCGATGTCGCCAGCATCGATGAGCAGGGCTATATCACCTACGTGGGCCGGGCCGATGATGTCTTCAAGGCCTCCGACTACCGTATCAGCCCCTTCGAGCTGGAGAGTGTGCTGATCGAGCATCCGGCGGTGGGGGAAGCGGCCATCGTGCCGAGTCCGGACCCGGTGCGCACCTCGATACCCAAGGCCTATATCATTCCCGCCGCCGGCCATGAGCCCAGTGCCGAGCTGGCCCGGGATATCTTCGCCTTCACCCGTGAGCGCCTGGCGCCCTACAAGCGTATCCGGCGCCTGGAGTTTGCCGATCTGCCCAAGACGATCTCGGGCAAGATCCGGCGTGTGGAGCTGCGTCAGGCCGAAGCCGACAAGGCCAGCGATCAGCGAGGTGAACTGGAATTCTTCGAGGATGATTTTCCGGACTTGAAGGGCTAGCGGAAGGTGTGAGCCCGCCGTAGGGGCCGGGTTTATGCGTGGTCCGGCATACCGGCGATGGAAGCCATCGCGCACCGTAGAACGGATGCCATCGCACACCGTAGGAGCGCGATTTATCGGGCGATTCAAAGAACCCGGCACCGCCTTGGCGGTGCCGGGTTCTTGTTGGTCATGACATTGAGCCGGAAGCAGGCCCTGCCAAGGCGATCAGGTCAGGCTGGGACCGGCCTTGACGATCTCATCGCTGACGCCATCAAACTTCTTGAAGTTGTCGACAAACTTGGCGGCCAGCTCCTGGCGCTGACGATCGTAGGCATCCTTGTCTTCCCAGGTGTCGCGCGGGTTGAGCAGGCTGGAGTCGACACCCGGCACCGCGGTGGGCACATCGAGGTTGAGACCGTCGAGATGCTGGGTCTCGACCTCGCGCAGGATACCGGACTGAATGGCGCTGATGATGGCGCGGGTCGTCGGAATCGAGAAACGCGCACCACCCTCGCCATAGGCACCCCCGGTCCAGCCGGTGTTCACCAGATAGACCTGGGCATCCTTCTCGGCCACACGCTTGATCAGCAGATCGGCATACTCGCGAGCCGGACGCGGGAAGAAGGGGGCACCGAAGCAGGTGGAGAAGGTGGCGGACAGCCCCTCGGAGGAGCCCATCTCAGTGGAGCCTACCTTGGCGGTGTATCCGGAGAGGAAGTGATAGGCCGCCGCCTCTTTGGAGAGTACCGAGACCGGGGGCAGCACGCCGGACATGTCGCAGGTCAGGAAGACGATGGCATTGGGCTCGCCGGCGCGATTCTCGGGCACGCGCTTATCGACGTGCTCCAGCGGGTAGGCGGCACGCGAGTTCTGGGTCAGGCTGTCGTCGGCGTAGTCGGGCTCGCGACGGTCGTCGAGCACCACATTTTCCAGCACGGTGCCGAACTTGATGGCGTTCCAGATCACCGGCTCGTTCTTCTCGGAGAGGTCGATGCACTTGGCGTAGCAGCCCCCCTCGATGTTGAAGACGGTGCCCGGCCCCCAGGCATGTTCGTCATCACCGATCAGGTAGCGCGCCTGGTCGGCGGAGAGCGTGGTCTTGCCGGTGCCGGAGAGACCGAAGAACAGGCAGGTCTCGCCATCCTCGCCGACGTTGGCGGAGCAGTGCATCGGCAGCACGTCGAAGCCCGGCAGCAGGAAGTTCTGTACCGAGAACATCGCCTTCTTCATCTCGCCGGCGTAACGCATGCCGGCGATCAGCACCTTCTTCTCGGCGAAGTTGATGATCACGCAGCCATCGGAGTTGGTGCCGTCACGAGCCGGGTCACACTCGAAGCCGGCGGCATTGAGGATGGTCCACTCCTCCTTAGCGGAGGGGTTATAGGCCTCGGGGCGAACGAACATGGTGCGGCCAAAGAGGTTCTGCCAGGCGGTCTCGGTCTGCACACGAACCGGCAGATAGTAGTCCGGATCGCTGCCCACATGCAGTTCGGAGACATAGTGCTCCTTGCCGGTCAGGTAGGTTTCGACGCGCTCCCAGAGCGCGGCAAACTTCTCGGCGTCGAAGGGGCGATTGACGCTACCCCAGTCGATCTTCGCGCTGGTGGTCGGCTCGTCAACGATATAGCGATCCTTGGGCGAGCGACCGGTGCGGACGCCGGTGCTCACCACCAGGGCACCGTTGGCGGCCAGCCGGCCTTCGCCGCTGGCCACCGACCGTTCGATCAGTTCGGCGCTGCTGAGGTTGACGTGGGCGTGAGAAGCTTGGGGTGTGGTCATGTCGTTTCCTGGGCCGTCGGCCGATTCTCTCGTGTGCCTGGCGTCGGCGGTGACGCGAAGAGCAAGGGGGCTGTGGCGATCATGACGTGCGGTTACCCGACTACTGGTCTTGATCGCCTCTGAAAGGCGGCGCCATTATGGCAAAAAGCACCTCGGCGGGGAACGCCCTTTTTAGGCGAAATTCATGTAGTTTTTCTACAACATGAAGAAAATTCGCTACACACCAACACTGCATCGCAACATCGCATCGCAACATCACCACACCAAGGGAAGTTCAGAATCCTCCAGGCATGAGCCGCTGCCGACGTATCCTTGTCGCGAGCAGCGGCCTCATCGAGCGGCTAGTGCACTACCGGGGGCGGCTCGTCACCCTCCGTCAGCAGCGCCTCGACCTCCGCGATGGAGAAGGCGTAGCGGGTATGACAGAAGTGGCACTGGGTCTCGATGCCGCCCTGCTCCGCCAGTACCTCGCGCAGCTCCTGGGCGCCCAGGCCCACCAGGGCGTCGGCGATACGCTCTCGGGAGCAGGTGCAGCCGAAGCGCAGCGCCTTGGGATCAAAGACCCGCACCGTCTCCTCATGATAGAGACGCTGAAGAAGCTCGTGAGGGTCAAGATGCAGCAGCTCTGCGTCCTTGACGGTCGCGGCCAGATGCACGGTGCGCTCCCAGGCGTCGACATCCTGGTTCTGCGACTCGTCGGGCATGCGCTGCAGCAAAAGGCCACCGGCGCACCGACCATCGGCGGCCAGCCACAGTCGAGTAGGCAGCTGCTCGGACTGGGCGAAGTAGTCGGCCAGGCAGTCGGCCAGGCTATCGCGATCCAGGGCGACGATGCCCTGGTAGCGGTGCCCTTCGCGAGGGTCCAGGGTGATCATGATCTGACCCTCTCCCACCAACTCGCGAAATCCGGCCTGCTCGTCGACGGCCGTCGCGCCCTCGGCCATGCGGGCAATGGCACGCAGCTCACCACCCGGATTGGACTCGGCCATCAGCAGGGCCAGGGCGCCGTTGCCGCGCACCTCGATGCTCAGGGTGCCGTCGAGCTTGACGGTATCGGTCAGCAGGGCCACCGCGGCGAGCAGCTCGCCAAGCAGGCGATTCACCGCGGCGGGGTAATCGTGGCGGTCGAGAACCTCGGCGTAGGCCTGCTCGAGGGTCACGAGCTCGCCGCGCACATTGGTGTTGTCGAACAGGAAGCGCTGGATCTGGTCGGTCATGGGTCTCGTATCGGGTCGGGAAATTGGGGGCATTCTAGCAAAAAGGCTCGCCGCTTTTCCGACGAGGAAGAGAGCTATCGAAGATAGTTTGTAGCTCGGGGCTTGTCCCCAGCGCCCCTTAACTCCGAAAACTGCGATAGTCCTGCGGCGCAGGCCTTCTCCTCAAGAGTGCTTGATCCACACACCCTGCCCCGGCAGGCGCTCACGGTCGTGAGGGCGCTCCAGGTCCAGAATGGGGCCATGGGGCACGATTCGGGTGGGGTTGATGGTCTCGTGACTGCAGTAGTAGTGACGCTTGATATGATCGAAATCCACCGTCTCCTTCACTCCCGGCCACTGGTAGATCTCGCGCAGATAGTGGGAGAGATTGGGGTAGTCCTCGATGCGCCGCAGGTTGCACTTGAAGTGGCCGTGATAGACGGCATCGAAACGCACCAGGGTGGTGAACAGCCGGATATCGGCCTCGGTCAGCCACTCACCGGCCACATAGCGGTGCTCTGCCAGGCGTGCCTCCATGCGATCCAGCGCTTCGAACAGAGCCACCACGTGCTTCTCATAGACCCGCTGATCGGTGGCGAAGCCCGACTTGTAGACGCCGTTGTTGATATGGTCATAGACATCGGCATTGATCGCATCGATGGTCTCGCGCAGCTCGGCCGGATAGAAGTCCAGACGGTTGCCGGTGAGCTCATCGAAGGCCCCGTTGAACATCCGCAGCAACTCGGCCGACTCGTTGTTGACGATTCGCCCTGCCTGCTTGTCCCACAGCGCTGGCACCGTGACTCGTCCGGTGTAGTGGGGGTCGGTCAGGGTGTAGAGCTCACGATGATAGGTCACGCCGTTGACCGGATCGCCGCTCGACCCCTCGTCCTGATGATAGCTCCAACCCTGATCGAGCATTAGCGGACTGACATGGGAGAGGCCGAGAAGATCCTCGAGGCCCTTCAGCTTGCGCATGATCATTACCCGATGAGCCCAGGGGCAAGCCAGAGAGACGTAGAGATGGTAGCGTCCGGCCTCGGCAGGCAGACCCGGCTGGCCATCGGGACCGTTCTCCCCCTCACGGGTGACCCAGTCGCGAAGCTGCGCGGACTCGCGCACGAACTCGCCGCCATGCTTGTCGGTGTCGTACCACTGGTCGTGCCATCTGCCGTCGATCAACAGCCCCATGGAAGTCCTCCTCGAAAAGGCGGGCGACACCGCCGATTGATAAATTCGCCCCCAGCGTAATATTAAGCTGTCGATTCTTCAGCGCATATTATGGGCAGTTTAATTCGATAAAATCGAAATAATCTTTAATTGGGTCACCCTGCTCCTCTGTCACCCTCCACCTCTGCCGCCAGGGCCTCTGTCGCCAGGGCCTGGGCCAGCACCCGAGTCGCCGGTCCGGCGCGGTCGCGGTCACGATGGATCAGCTGCACAGGCGTCTCACGGATGCCGCCGGCGGTGAGGGGCAGCGGCACAAGACGCTTGGCGTCGAGTGCCTGACGAATCCGTGTCTCGGGCAGCCAGGCGAAACCGAGACCACGCTCTACCATGTCGATGGAGGTCTCCAGATGGCTCAGGGTCCAACGCTGCTCGGCCTTGAGCCACCCCTCGTCCATGGTCTGTCGTAGTGCCGAGTCACGCACCACCAGTTGGCGGTGCTGCACCAGGTCGCGTAGATCCAGCGGCCGTTCCAGCCGATGCAGCGGGTGGTCAGGATGGGCCACTGCCACGAAGCGTACGCTGGCCAGTGGCTCGCCCAGGAAGCCCCGAGCGGCGACCCCCGAGATCACCAGGTCGGCGCTGCCGTCGTAAAGCATCTCAACGCCGCCATTGAGCACCGTCTCATGAAGCTGCACGCGCACATGGGGGTAGGTCTCGGAGAAGGTCGCCAGGGCACTGGCCAGGGCGTCGGGAGGAAATACCTGGTCCACCGCCAGCACCACCTCGGCCTCGAGTCCTTCAGCAAGGCTACCCGCCACCTCCTCCAGGGCTTCGGCACTCTCGATCAGCTGTCGCGCTCGCCGCAACAGCATCGCGCCGGCCTCGGTCAAGCGCACCCGGCGTCCGGCCGGCTCCAGGACCTGGACCCCCAGCTGCTCCTCAAGCTTGTGGACCGCATGATTGAGGGTTGAGGGACTCTTGTGGATAGCGTCGGCGGCACGGGCGAAACCGCCATGATCGACAACTGCCGCCAACATCTGCCATTGATTCAGGGTGACACGAGACATTTCGAAACCCTCGAACACAGAACGCTAGTAAGCGGTCTAATATCCGAAAAAATCGCACAAAATACCACCCTTCCTCCGAAGCAGGTGAGCGAGGGAAAGATGCCATAAACAGGGTCAGCAGGGCCAGGCAGGGAGCTTCTATCGCGGCAAGCTTCTCTCGCTTGGGGGAGGCGAAACAGTGAAATAGCGTCGGCGAGGACAGGGGCAATCCATGTGACCCTCAAGCCCCAGGGGTTGAAATCCCACGGCGTCTTGGTTCCAATAGACAAACTGTTACCAAACAGCGTTCACCTATCTCCCACCTACCCTGCGATACTGGTAAAAGGTCGCTCGGGGTTGCGATGCTGTGCATCCATACAGCCTAGGCAACATCCTGGTCTTGCGCTATCGTTCGTACGACTTTATTCGCCTTTCTTTTTTTCATCGGCCTTTTACCCATGCTGCGAGTCCTACATTCGCTGCCCCGCGCGCACAAGCTATTGCTGTTACCGGTCGCCACCATGGTCACCGTGCTGGGCACTCAGAAGATCGTCACCACCTATCACGATATCCAGCGCGATTCTCGATCGCTGGAAACTGTCGTCATTCCCCTCGACGCCGAGGCCACCTCCCGACTGCCTTCGTTGAATCTTCAGCGAGGGCCCGTCGGAGATGCCATCGAGATGGCTAACCAGGCGCTGGACGCCACACGACAGCGTGTACCTATCACCCAGCTGAAGGTCAGCGAAGTGGTCGACCTGGAGCTGGTCGACAAGGCCAATGCCGACAGCGCCGAGGCGGCACCGCCCCTGTTGGCTCGTCTCAACGACGGCACAACGCCACCAGGCGAGCGGCCACCGCTGATGGCCAAGAACCCGGCCAGCAGCTCCTTGAATGAACAGGCAATAACGGTGGCTACGGAGATCACGGCCCCTGACGCCAAGACGCTGAACCGTGGCGCCGTACACATCGCCACACTTATCGGCACCATCGGCAGCGGCATGCTCGATCACGACGGCAGCCTGGTAGCGGATGCCACCTCCTATGAGGATATTCCCGAAAGTGAGCTGGCTCTGCTAGACGATGGCCCGGTGCTGCTCGAGCGAGAGATCGCCGCTCGCGACCCCTATGTGCCTGAGTGGGAAACCTACACCGTGGAGCCGGGAGATGCCTTCACACGTATGGCCCAGGAGCACCTGGGACTGGGCTACAGCGAGGCCCTGGCACTGCTTGAGCAACTACCCGACCGTGACATGCTCGAGCGCTGGCAAGTTGGCAGCCGGCTAGACTACAAGCTGGATGAAGATGGCAAGCTGATCTCGCTGCGCATGATGCGCAACGCCCGTAGCGGCTTCGTGGCAGAACGCGACGGTGGCGCCTTCGAAGTCGCCAGCATCGAGTATACCGGTGAGGCCGCCCAGAGGCTGTTTGCCGGCACCGTCAGCGGCAGCTTCACCCGCTCGGCTCAGGCTACCGGCCTCTCCAGTGCCGAAGTTTCGCGACTGGTACACGTGCTCGGCAAGAAACTCGACTTTCGCCGCGACACCCGTCGCGGCGATCGCTTTCAGGTGCTGGTCGAGTCCGACGTGATCAATGGGGAAAGCTTCGACCCGCGTGTTCTTGCGGTGCAGTATGAGGGAGAGCGCGCCAGCCTGACCCTGGTCCGCAACAGTGCGGACAACAACTTCTACACCCCGGAGGGGGAAAGCCTCGACCCCGCCTTCAATCGTTATCCCTTCGAGGGGCGTTATCGACTGAGTTCCAATTTCAACCCCCGCCGCAAGCACCCGGTGACCGGGCGCATCAGTCCACACAAGGGGACCGATTTCGCAATGCCGATCGGCACGCCGATCACCGCCCCCTCCGACGGTGTGGTCGAGTCGGTGCGCAGCCACTACGCGGCTGGCCGCTACATCGTGATCCGCCACGACAACGGCTACCGCACTCGCTATCTACACCTTTCCAGACCGCTGGTCAGCCGTGGCGAGCGCGTGACCATGGGGCAACGAATCGCTCTCTCCGGCAATACCGGCCGCAGTACCGGGCCTCATCTGCATTACGAGGTGCTGGTCAACGACAACCAGGTCGACGCCATGCAGGTCAAGCTGCCCGAAAACAAGAGCCTCTCGGGCGACCGACTGGTGGCGTTTCAGCGCGAAGCCGAACCGCTCTTGGCCGCTCTGCAGTCCGGCGAGGTCGGTCCGGTCGTCGCCAGCACCGGCGAGCGTGATGCCAAGCAGGAGTCAAACGAGGGCTGACCACGCCTGGTTCTTCCATCTTGACGACACTGCGCCCCGCCATTGTGCGGGGCGTCTCGATTCTGTTCCCTGACGGAGAGCCTCGTGTCATCGCGCTCACCCCAACCCGCCCCTCCTCCTGAAAACCGCCTGACGGCCTTTCTGAACGTATTTCGCTATAGCCGTCGCGCACTTGCTCTGGTGTGGCAGACCTCGCGAGCCCTCACCGTGGGCCTGGCGATTGCCACTCTGGTCGCCGGCGTACTGCCGGCGGTGGCGGCCTGGCTCGGTCAGCTGATCGTCGATGCCGTGGTGGCCGCCATGGAGCAGCACGCCGAGACGGGCAGCGTGGCATGGTGGCCGGTGCTGCGCTACGTGATTGCCGAAGGCGGAGTGATCGCCGCCATCGCCCTGGCGCAACGCGCGCTCTCCGCTCAGCAGTCACTGCTGAGAGCCCTGCTCGGTCAGAAGGTCAACGTGATGATCCTCGAGAAGGCCGGCACCCTGAGCCTGGCCCAGTTCGAGGACTCCGAGTTCTACGACAAGCTCACCCGGGCCCGTCGCGAGGCATCGACCCGTCCCCTGGGGCTGGTCAACAAGACCTTCGCCCTGGCCCAGAATGGCATTTCGCTGATCAGCTTCGGCGTCCTGCTGGTGCAGTTTTCCCCCTGGGCATTGCTGGTGCTGGTGATCGGGGCCCTGCCGGTGTTTATCTCCGAGGCCAAGTTCTCCGGCGATGCCTTCCGGCTGTTCCGCTGGCGCTCGCCCCAGACCCGCATGCAGATGTACCTGGAGACCGTGCTGGCCCGCGAGGACAGCATCAAGGAGGTCAAGCTGTTCGGCCTGGAGCCGCTGCTGCTGGAGCGCTATCGGAGGATCTTCGACACCCTCTACGCGGAGGACCGTCGCCTTACCCTGCGCCGAGAGAGCTGGGGCTTCGCGCTCGGTCTGCTCGGTACTCTGGCCTTTTACGGCGCCTACGCCTGGGTCGTGGTGGAGACCATCACTGGCACCCTGAGCCTGGGCCAGATGACCATGTACCTGATGGTCTTCAAACAAGGACAGGCGGCGCTCTCGGCGAGTCTGACCTCGATCAGCGGCATGTACGAGGACAACCTCTACCTCTCCAACCTCTACGAGTACCTCGAGCAGCCGGTGGCACCGGAGGCGGGCAGCATGACCACAGGCTCCCGCCCTGGCGACGGCATTCGCTTCGAGGGCGTGAGCTTCACCTACCCCGGTGCGAAAACGCCCGCCCTCTCGAACATTTCGCTGCACCTATGCCCTAGCCAGAGTCTGGCGCTGGTGGGCGCCAACGGCTCGGGCAAGACCACCCTGATCAAGCTGTTGACCCGCCTCTATGAACCGAGCGCGGGGCGGATCCTGCTCGATGGCAACGACCTGCGCGACTGGGATATCCGGACGCTGCGCCGCCGCATCGGAGTGATCTTCCAGGACTTCGTGCGCTACCAGATGAAGGTCGGCGAGAACCTGGGGGCCGGTGACGTGACCGCCTTCGAGGATGAGATTCGCTGGCAGGAAGCCGCCCGCCGCGGACTGGCCGACGACTTCATCACCACCATGCCAGACGGCTATCACACCCAGCTGGGACGCTGGTTCAAGGGGGGGCAGGAGCTCTCCGGTGGCCAGTGGCAGAAGGTCGCGCTAGCGCGTGCCTATATGCGCCAGAGTGCCGACATCCTGGTACTCGACGAGCCCACCGCGGCTATGGATGCCGCTGCCGAAGCAGCCGTATACGCCGACTTTCGCGATCATAGCCAGGGCAAGATGACCATCCTCATCTCACATCGCTTCTCCACGGTGCGCGCCGCCGACCAGATTCTGGTGATTGATGGCGGCGAGATCCTCGAACAGGGCGATCATTCCAGTCTGATGGCCGCCAACGGCCGTTATGCCAGGTTGTTCAGGCTCCAGGCCAAGGGATACGAATAGTCCAGATCGCGCACCTACAAGGATGCCAGCGGACGGTCCAGTGCACGCAGCAGGGCGTCGTCACGCGCGTAGATATCGGGGCGGAAGACCAGTCGACCGCCGGCACCCGGATGCACCGTCCAGTAGTGCAGGATGACCGGCATCGGCTCGACCAGCGACACATTTCGAGTACGACCACCCGCCAGCAAAGAGCGAAGATCGCGATCGCTGCCAGTATCATCCAGGAGAAGCTGGGCGAGCTCCAGCACCCCCTGCACTCGAATACACCCCGAGCTGAAGGCGCGACGCTGACGAGCGAATAGCCCCTGAGCCGGAGTATCGTGCAGGTAGACAAGATGGTCGTTGGGAAAGCGGATCACCACCTGACCCAGGGCATTGCCCGGCCCCGCGGCCTGACGAATCATCACATTACCCGGGTTTGACCAGTTGACCTGGCCCGGGCTGAGGCGCTGACCCGACGGCGTCAGCACCTGCATATTGCGCCTATCCAGGTAGTTCGGGTCTCGACGCACACTGGGAATCACATCTTCACGCAGGATGGTCGGCGGCACCGTCCAGGTCGGGTTGACGGTCAGGTGAGTGATCTCAGAGCGCAGCGAGGGCGTCCGTCGATAGGGCTGACCCACCACGATGCGTGACCGCCAGACATCACCATTGGGACGAAAGTAACTGACACGGTAGCCGGCGATATCCACCAGCACAAATGCCTCGGGCAAGCCATGCATCAGCCAGCGAGCGCGCTCAAGATTAAGACGAATCTGGTCGATGCGCCTGTCCACCGGCACATTCAACGCTTCACGGGTACGCGGACCGACAATGCCATCCATCTCAAGCAGATGATGATCCTGGAAACGCCTTACCGCCGCCTCGAGACTGGCATCGAAATACTGCGGATCAGGCGCCTCAAGCTTGGCCTCCGGCAGGATCGTGATATCCGCCGCCATGACCTCCAGTTCGCCTATCTGGGCCAGTCGTTTACGCAGAATCGCCACATCCGGATGAGTCACACCACGTTCGAGGACGGGCCCAGTATCGGGAAGCATGGGCCACCCCCCCAGGCGCTGGATGTTCCGATAGCGGGTCAGCCCCTGGCGCAGCCGCTGATAGGGGGCATAGGCCGGACGCACCGAGTCGAACAGTGCCGCCAACTGCCCTGTTTCCACCGCCTGGATGATCCTGTCCAGAGTAGGAAGCCGCTCATTGATGGGCACCTTCCATTGCGGGTCGATGCTGTGCGGGTCCACCTTGCCATGATGGAGGTGACGCAACGCCGTATATAGGGCGCGGGTCGCCCGGATATCGAAGCGTGCCTGTGCATGCTCATCGCTGATCAGAGCCTGGCGATACCCTGCCAGCAGACGGTCGGCACCATAGTCGCCGGGATTCAGGCCATCACTGGCCACCCCCTTCAACGCCTCGACCAGCCCCTGCACCTGCTCCTCTCGCATCCAGGCCACCTGGAATGCGCGCGCCGCATAGAAAGCCTCCAAGCTTCCCCCCCGCGGCACCAGGACCTGCTCCACCGCGGTCATGCTGCGCTCCTGCGGCGCCGACGGCTGTCCGATGGCCGTGCCAGACATCGACAAGATAATCAGCATCAACCCAGCTATCGCGACAGATCGCCGCATGTTCACCTCCATTATCGCTAATTGCTAACTTGATCAAGCTGGCTCGTCCTTACATCATAGCGAGAAACCATGAGACTCGATGTGATGATGCGATCAACCCTTACCGTCTGGTTGCTCTGCGCGAGCGGCCTGTTAGCCAGCGCCTGCGCCGACACTCCCGCCACCCAGGATGCAAGCCCACGCATGGTGGATGGGGTCCCCCTGGCCCGGGTCCTGACGCGCCTGGCACCGAATGCCAATCGCGAGATGCTTACACTGGCCGCCAATGCTCTATCGTGTGCCGATCCTGATGCCGAGCGTCTGGCGGTGATCGATTATTCGCTGCCCTCAAACGAGCCACGCCTGTGGGTCTTCGATCTGCGTCGCAAGCAGTTGCTCTTCGAGGAACTGGTCTCCCATGGCCGGGGATCTGGCGATGCACTGGCCACGCATTTCTCAAATACACCGGAGAGCCACCAATCGAGCCTCGGTCTATTTCGCACCATGAACACCTATTACGGGAGCAACGGCTATTCGCTTCGACTCGAGGGCCTCGAGCCAGGCGTCAACCACCTGGCCTTTGAACGCGCCATCGTGATGCACGGCGCTGACTATGTTAGCGAGTCCTTTATCGAACAGACCGGCCGACTAGGGCGTAGCCTTGGTTGCCCGGCCGTACGCCAGGAAGTTACCTACCCACTGATCGACAGCCTCAAGGAGGAGCAGTACCTGTTCGCCTACTATCCCGATCCGGAGTGGTTAACGAGCTCCGCCTACCTCAGCTGCGACCGCGATCAAGGACGACAGCTGGCCATGCAGTCATATGACAAGCGTTAGCCGTTGCGGCTAACGAAATTGGAAGACGCAGCAGCAACGCGGATTGACTAAGCTCTATGGAGCTTGTCGGCCATGGATGATGCTCGGAACATGAGTTGAGGCTAACCCAGCCAGGGCCTGCGACGAATAGAAGGTAAGCAAGGCGTGAGATCGCCCGAACAAGGGCATCTCGCCATCGCGCTGACAAACACACAAAGCAACCTTTTGGTCCTTATCCTTTACAAAAATCAATCTACCAACAACACTTTCTCTATTCTACGATTTCAACGTCATAGGGCCTCACTCCTGTCAGACCAATGATGCCAAATGGCGACATTTTGACAGTACGGAATGCAGAGAAATGCTGAGTAATACAGAAACATGGTTCCCATGGCGGGTGATATTGATCGTCGAGGCGACCAATATCAAATAATAAGCAACATCTAAAGGGTGATGATGGATAAATCACGCCATGTTCTAATGATAGGTGACCAGCGCTTTACGGCCAGCGCAGCACTATCACTGAAGCAATATGCATGGCAGTTTCAACGGACCAGCTGCCCGGTAGAGGCTGAGCAGCTTCTTCTTACATCTCCCCCTCCACTCGGAATCATTCTTATGGAGCCGGCCTATACCAGGCCCTCCCTTGAACTGGAGAGGCTGGTCTGCCTGGTGCCTTACACCCTCTGGGTAGCACTGTTAAGCACTGACAGCCTGCAGGAATATCAAATACGTGCATTTGTCGCCAGGCACTGCCATGCCTGTCTCCTGCTGCCCCTGGATCCCGAGAAAGCCAACCATGTGCTGGAGAGCACGCTCACCATTTCGGAGGTGCTTTCAGCCCATTTTGGGGACTGTAACTCCCCTGCAGTGCCCGGTCATAGGGCGCAAATGATCGGCAGGTCCCATGCTATCCAGAAACTGCTCAAGGATATCGAGAAAATTGCCTTGGTAGATGCACCGGTACTTATTACTGGTGAATCTGGTACTGGGAAGGAGCTGACGGCTAGACTAATTCATGAGAATTCGCCCAGGCATGGAGGCCCCTTCAACGCCGTTAACTGCGGCGCCTTACCTTCCGGTCTTATCCAGTCTGAGCTCTTCGGCCATGAGAAAGGAGCTTTCACCGGCGCAGGCAAGTGCAAGGTAGGAATCATCGAGTCGACATCGGGTGGCACCCTGTTTCTCGACGAGATCGGCGACCTCCCGCTGGAACTTCAGGTCAACCTGCTACGCTTCCTGGAAGATCACCGTATCCAACGGCTCGGCAGTCTGCGCGAAATAGCGGTGGATGTCAGGATACTCACTGCGACCCATGTCGACCTGGAGCACGCCATACAGTCGGGCGACTTTCGAGAGGACCTCTATCATCGCATCAACGTTCTGCAAGCCAGAATGCCACCACTACGTGAAAGGCCAGAGGATATCGAGGCCCTGGCCTCTCACTACTTTCAGAAGTTTCGAGCCGAGTCACCCTGCCGGGTACGCGGCTTCAGCCATGACAGTCTTGTCACCATGCGTCAGCATCACTGGCCAGGCAATGTGCGAGAGCTGGTCAACCGAATCCGTCGTGCCATGGTGATGTGTGAGGAGCGACTGATCACGCCTGATGACCTTGGCCTGGAAAGACGCAAGGACCTCGTCAGAACACGCCCTTCCCTGGAGGATATTCGGAACTGCGCCGAACGTGAGGCCATTGCTGCCGCACTGGCTCGCAACAGGAACCATGCGCTGCACGCTGCACAGGATCTCGGCATCTCTCGAGCCACCCTGTACCGCCTGATAGACAAGCACTGCGTTCCTCGACCGCTCGATAGCCGAGCCTAACCACCACAGGAAATGCACCCATGACTTCATATCAGCGTGTACTTATTGGTATTACAACCCCCTTTCTGTTCATCAGCGTCTCGCCTCTCATGGCCCAGGAAGCCACTCAGCCCGTCGGCCAGCAGCCACCGGAAGCCGAGCCGC
Organism: Halomonas icarae; assembly: GCF_009901955.1. Classification (GTDB taxonomy): domain Bacteria; phylum Pseudomonadota; class Gammaproteobacteria; order Pseudomonadales; family Halomonadaceae; genus Halomonas; species Halomonas icarae. Next base: position 1,851,032 of record NZ_WUTS01000001.1, read on the forward strand.
AGTTCAATGTTCAGTCAATGGCGGAGTATGGCGGTGTCCTCACCCCGCGTGGACGCCTGATACTCGAGCCCGAGTTCCAATACTCCCACGAAAGCATCAACCGAATGACCTTCGAAGGGGTCAGTGTACTCAGTACACTGCTGATCGGCGTATTCACGGCTCAGGATGTCGATCGCGACAACTACACCGCCTCACTGACCGGCCGCCTCGGCGTTACCGATCGCCTGGAGCTCGAGATGAAGGTGCCCTATGTCTATCGAGACGAGAACGAGAGGATCAACGTTCCCATCGAGGATGGCGAGGACGGTGTCTTCAGCCTCGACCGAGAGCTCTCCGGCGACAGTCTGGGGGACATCGAACTGGCCGCTCACTATCAGCTGAATCGTGGGCAGAACGGCATGCCCTTCTTTATCGGCAACCTGCGCTACAAGACCACCACCGGCAAGGGTCCCTTCGATATTGACCGCAATAGCGAAGGTAACCCACTGGAACTCTCGACGGGTACGGGCTTCCACTCGATCGAGCCCAGCATCACCATGCTGCTGCCCTCGGCGCCGGCGGTCTACTTCGCCAATCTTGGCTATGTCTTTCACCTGGAAGATAGTGTGAATCAGAGCCTATCCAACGTTGATGATGATAGAGGAAACCCACTCAATGTCGTTGTCGGCGATGTCGATCCGGGCGATGCCGTGCGTCTCAGCTTCGGCATGGCATATTCGATCAACCCGCGCACCTCCTTTACCCTGGGGTACAAGAACGACTTTATCGGCAAGACCAAGACCGACTATGTCAATGTCGATACTGGCACCACCACCTCCGTGCAGTCGCAGACATTGAACGTCGGCTCCCTGCTGCTGGGCTGGAATTACTCGCTAAACCCGGATGTCAATATCAACGTGGGGCTCGAGCTTGGTATCACCGAGGACGCCCCGGACACCACCTTGACCTTTCGCATGCCTATCGGAATGAATGTTTTCTAGGCTGACGCGTGTGGCACGACGCCAAGAGACCAGAGACACGTAACAGGTATAAAAGAGTGAGGCTGCCACTTACAGGCAGCCTCTCTCTTTATGGTTTATGATTTCCAGTTATGGAGATGATCGATGCGAGAGCGGTGGAAAAACCGGTGTCAGCGCAGAATACCGGAGAATGAATCCAGGATCGCGGCCCGTTTTCTGGCCGCATCCAGGGCACCGATATTGTTGAGTCGAACACTGATATCGATTCTCTGCTGGATGTTCCGGTTCGATGCATTACTGACCACGCCGCTGACGATGGCCCCCCTGGTAATATTATGCAGGGCGGAGGTAAAACCCTTGGCATCGTTCAAGGCAATACCCGAAAAGTCGGCGAGGCCTGCCAGGTCTACACCACCCGGTGTCACGTCGGTCACCGATAACGTACCGTTACCAACCTGAGCCGCCATCCCGCCGGGGTCGCGCAGGGTCTGCGAGACGAGATTGGGGCCTGCCGGAGTGAAGTTGACCACTGAGACCAGCTCTACCCTGTCGTCGATCTGTGTCTGCAGGCGGGCGCCGAAGTCCACATCGAGCCCACCAATATTGAAGCCGGCGCGCATCTGGCCCATTTCCCCATCCGCGATCACGTCACCGCGATAAAATCCGTCGTGAGCGGCACGGGACTGCGATACCTCGGCATAGAGCCTGTCCCCATCGAGGAGTGATGCAGATTCGAGGCGCTGATAGGCAGTCGTCTCGGAGGCCTCTGCCAGCACCTCTGTAGAAAGCGTTGCGGCCTGAGAGCCAGCCGCCAGGAATAGAGCGGCCGCACACCCCCACCCAAGCCGGCTTGCCGTACCTTGTCGAAAAGCCCGAGAGTTCATCGTATTATCTCCTCGCTACCGACCCAGCTCATTATAGGCGGGCAGGGTCAGCAGGCTGGCACCGACGCTCGAGCGGTTCACGCCTCTGGAGAGCGGAGATTCGGGGCGCACGGCCCAGTCCTGATCATGGTTGAAGTGCTGGCGGGCCACTTCGAGCTCGGCGCGGGCACCGAGGACCGTGCCGCTCCACAACTGCTCGAACTGCTCACGAGTCACCACCAGGGTACCGGCGGCAGGGTCTCCCACCAGGATATTATCGTCATCTATCCCCTTGACGACGACGAAGTGCTTGTAGCCGGCGGTGTTCACCATGGTGATGGCCGGAACACCGATGCGAATGAAGTCATCCAGCGTGATCCGAAACCCGTCGGCATTGAGTCCACGTCCATCCAGATAGTGTTTCATATCCAGCATGGAAAAGCCGTAACGCTGAATCTTCTCTGCGTCACCGGCGCGAATCATGGTCTCGAAGACTTCGGCCTCTGTCGTGTCACGCTGGTAGTGATAGGTCAGTAGCGTTGCCACGGCGGCCGATCCGCAACTGAAGTCATACTCTTGCCGGACCACCCTGTCCCAGCCTTTCTCCTGAAGACTCTTGGCCTCTACCTGGAAGTTTCCAAATCGACTGGCGATGGTCACCTGGCCGGCGATGACGTTCATGCTGCTCAGGATGAGCAACAGTGATGCCATACCACAGCAGAGGTTCCGAAACACGTTCATGGCGAATCATCCCTTGATGGGCGTGTCATATGACGGTTTATTTCATTGCGTCAATTAGCGATGAACACGCTGATCCCCACCGCGTTATTGATAGAGTTTCCGTTGCCGGACACGGCACTGAAGATGCCCGTACCGCTATAGCTGCCCAGCGCGTCCGGCGCGAAGGTAATGTTTCCCGACACCATGTTGCCTCCGATATCGAAGGAGGTGTCGTTTACCGATGCCTTCATCTTCTGAACGCTCTTGACCGTGTTGACGTTGACGGTCATCTGCCCTTCACGGGCCCTGGCCTGCTCCATTGTTGTGCGATCCAGATGTTCCATGGCGGAAAAGCCCTGTGACAGGCTCTGACTAACGTCCCCACCAGAACCAGACACAAAGATCTCTTGATAGATATTGATGCCTGTCTCCGCGTGGCTGTTCGGCGCACCCACCACCAACAGCACCGAAAGGAGTAATGGTGCTGTGACCATATGGCGATGACGCCACCTGCCGGGGTATGAACTGACAATCAAGCTTTTCATGGTGCGAACTCCCGAACTCCGTGAACTCTCGAACTCCAATCCCCAGGGCGCTTCATCAAGGAGCCAGTGGAGGTTCCTCCACCGGCTCCCGACTCTTGCGTCGTTGCAGCGCGTCACGCGCTCCGGATCAGTTGCCGATGCTCACGTTGCTGTGAGCCGCCACGCTGGTACCGGACAGCTGCGAGTTATAGAGGCCGGTGGACACGTTCATGTTGTTGATGCCACCGAACACCCCGCCTCCCACGGCGACGTTGGCCGCGCCTGTGGTCAGGAATGCCGCACCGCCGTTACCGCCGTTGCCGCCGGCACCGCCACCACCTGCATAAGCGTAGGCGTCACCTGTGGCAGCACTGCCGCCACCGCCGCCGCCGCCGTAGCCGTCGCCGCCGGCGCCGGCCACTGCGCTGGCCCAGCCGGTACCGGTGCCGTCGCCGCCAGCACCGGAACCAGTGCCGCTGCCGCTACCGCTACCGTTGCCGGTGCCGCTGCCTGCACCTCCAGTGCCGGCCGTCGCCCCGGAAGAGGCACCCGCCGAGGAGTTGGCATTCTGGGAACCACCCGCACCACCGGGAGCGAGGAAGCCGCCTGAGCCGCCATCACCGTTCTGGTCGTTGTCGGCATTGGAGGCAGCGAGAGCGCCACTGCCAGCATCGGCACTACCGCCTACGCCGAAGCCAGTGCCGGTTCCTGTTCCGGTACCTGTACCGGTACCGGTACCGGCACCACCGGTACCGCCGCCAAGACCTAGCGCACCGGCATTGCCACCGCTAGCGCCATTTCCATTACCGCCATTACCGCCGACACCCAGCCCGACGTTGAGGGAGAATGCCGCTCCGCCAGCGCCCCCGGCAGCACCGGCAGCACCGGCACCACCATTGATATTGATGCGAGCTCCGGTAACGGTTGACGTCATATCCTGGCGAGAGATCACACTGGTGGAGGTGTTGTAGGACTCGCTCATGGCCCAGGCGTCGCCGCCGCGGCCGGTAGAGCCGCCCATGCCGCCCATGCCGGTACCACTACCATAGCCGCCTGAGCCTGCACCGCCGGTGCCACCGGCCCCACCGGACCCGCCACCGCCCAGCAGGCCGCTGTCGTTGTCGTCTCCGCCATCGGCACTACCGCCGGTACCAGCACCACCAGCACCAAAGCCGAGTCCTGATCCTCCTGTAGAACTACCGCTAGAGCCTCCCACGGCAGTGGCGGTAGAGTTCACGTCCTGATCAGCTCCATCAGAGAAGGTGGCGGTCGGGTTGGCATGTGCCGTTGAAATGGCCATTACCAGGGCCAGCAGAGGCGTACCCGCGAGTACAAGATGCTTTTTCATGATCATGTCTCCATTGGTTGTTGCTGCTGCAGCCTACGAACCCGCGCCACCGCTCTGACCCACATACATTCCGGTCCCCTGAATGACGCTCGCGTTCGCAGTCACCAATCATTAAGCAACCACCATGCCATCTAATCGGCCATGACCTGTAACACATGACAACACAAAGAAACTTTTCTCTTTTCGTCCTGGCCAATAGCGGCATTGCTCCTGGCCAAGACGAACAGAAACTGTCCAACTGATGAGACAGTCGGAGGCTACATTGGCCTATATCTGGATACTTCCCGCACCACTTAGGGTTCAGGGAGACTCTGAAAAGTGCCGCATTTATAAGACAATTAGGCAGTATCACTAACTTTTCAGTCGATCTCATTTACCACTACACATGACAACGTTCCGGCTTCCGAAGACTGGTCACCAGATCGGGATTCAACTTCGTACACAGACCATGTCGTAGCCGCCTGTTCCTCGCCGATCGCTACCGCTATGCTGCGGCGATACATCGCCGCATTATCGACACCCGACGAGGAGAAGCATGAAAGAGACCAAACGCATCGATCTGGCACTACAGGGTGGCGGCGCCCATGGCGCCTTTACCTGGGGCGTCATGGACCGCCTGCTGGAGGATCCCCGCATCGAGATTGAGGGGATCAGTGGTACCAGCGCCGGTGCCATGAACGGTGTGGTCATGGCCGACGCCCTGACCCGCGGCGACCGTGACACCGCCCGCCAGGCACTGCATGACTTCTGGCAGGCGGTCAGCCGAGCCGGCATGGCCAGCCCTATCCGCCGCGGCCCACTGAACATATTGACCGACAACTGGAGCCTGGACCACTCGCCGGGCTATGTGGCCATGGATCTGATGAGCCGGCTGCTCTCGCCCTATCAGCTCAATCCCTTCGACCTCAACCCTCTGCGTGACATCGTCGCCGAGCGCGTCGACTTCGAGCGAGTACGCCGCTGCCAGGATCTCTATCTCTTCGTCACCGCCACCAATGTGCGTAGCGGCAAGCAGCGCATCTTCAAGCGCGAGGAGATGAGTCTCGATGCGGTGATGGCCTCGGCCTGCCTGCCCACGGTCTTCAAGGCCGTGGAGATCGACGGTGAGGCCTACTGGGATGGTGGCTACATGGGCAATCCCTCGCTGATGCCACTGATGGAGAACTGCAAATCCCGGGATATCGTCATCGTGCAGATCAACCCGATCTATCGCGAGGCACTTCCCACCAGCGCCGCGGCAATAATGAACCGTCTCAACGAGATCACCTTCAACGCCTCGCTGATCAAGGAGGTGCGAATGATCGCCATGCTCCAACGCCTGCTGGGCGACCAGGGGGTGGATATCGGCTGCTATGCCGGCACCCTCTTTCACCGCATCATCGGCGATGAGGTGCTGGACGAGCTCTCCGTCTCGAGCAAGATGAATGCGGAGTGGCCCTTTCTCTGTCATCTGCGTGACGCGGGACGCAAGACCGCCGAGGCGTGGCTTGCAGAGCACTTTTCAGCCCTCGGGCACCACTCCACCCTGGACGTGGAGCAGGTCTATCAGACTGAGGAGCCGTGACCTGCGTTGACACTCCGCAAGCCCCCCACCTTGCCAGCACCGGAACGGCCCACCATGCTCAGCAATGCGGGGGCACCACTCGCCCCGCCACAGTCCAGGCCAGAGGAGGGGTATCTCAGCGCTACTGACACCGTCAGTCCGCTGTCACCTTCCTGACATCGCGAGCTGACAGTGTCGACATCGGGGTGTCACATGACGCCCGTCTAGCGACATTCAGGAGAGCTGCGCCGATGGTACGCATCGACAAGAAGGCCACCCGGCTGTACGTGCTGGACACCAACGTGCTGCTGCACGACCCCGCCTCCATCTACCAATTCGATGAGCATGAAGTCGTCATCCCCATGACCGTGCTCGAAGAGCTCGACAAGCACAAGAACGGCATCCGCGAGATCGCCCGCTCGGCCCGTCAGGTCAGTCGCACCCTGTCAGAGCTCACCGCCAATGTCGGTCTCGACCAGATCCGCGATGGCATCCCCATACCGCGCCTCAATGGCCCCGAAGGCCGCCTGCGCCTGCTCTGCTATACCGACCTGACCACCCTCGAAACACTGGACGACAGCCCCGACAACCGCATCCTCGCCGAAACCTGCCGACTACATGGCGAACGCAGTGACGCCTCGGTGATCCTGATCACCAAGGACATCAACCTGCGGGTCAAGGCCGCTGCCCTCGGCGTACCAGTGGAGGATTACCTCACCGATCGCGTCTTCACCGATAGCGACGCTATGCTGGAAGGGGTCAAGATCTACTCCAATACCGGAAGTGAACTATGGAACGACCTCGCCCTTGATGTCACGGTGGAGCGCGACCACCAACACCTCACCTACCACCTGAACGGCCAGATCCCCGTCGTCTGGCATCCGGGGATGCTGGTCGCCGACGACGAGGCCGGCTTCGAGGCCGTGGTGCGCGAGGTAGGCGACAAACACGCTCGCCTGGAGCTGTTGACCAACTATCGACACGGCGCCAGCGTCTGGGGAGTGCATGCCAGTGATTGCCGCCAGAACTTCGCCTTCAACCTGCTGATGGACGATGACATCGACCTCGTCACCATCGCCGGAAGCGCCGGCACCGGCAAGACCTTCATGACCCTGGCCGCGGCCTTTCAACAGACCCTGGACAGCAAGCGGTTCGAGCGCATGGTCTTTACCCGCGCCCCCATCTCGATGAGCGAAGATATCGGTTTCCTGCCGGGCACAGAGGAGGAGAAGATGTCGCCCTGGATGGGGGCCTTCCATGACAACATGGATAACCTGCTGCGCAATGAAGACGGCGAGTCCAGCTGGGACAACGGCGCCACTCGCCAGCTGCTTGGCGCCCGTGTCCAGATACGGGCTCCCGGCTTCATGCGCGGTCGCACCCTCAACGACACCTTCCTGATCATCGACGAGGCACAGAACTTTACGCCCAAGCAGCTCAAGTCACTGGTTACTCGAGCCGGGCGCAACACCAAGATTGTCTGCCTGGGCAACGTGGGACAGATCGATACGCCTTATCTCACCGCCAATACCTGTGGCATGGCGGCGCTGGTGCAGCGCTTCCGCGACTGGCCCCATGCGGGCCACGTAACCCTCAAGAGCGTGGAGCGCTCTCGCCTGGCACTGGCCGGGGAGGAGCTGCTTTAACCCGGCTATGCCGGAAACTGTAAGCCGTGATCTGTAAATAAGTGCCTGCTCTCTCCGCGAATTCAAGTTCGCGGAGGGAGGGGCAATAAGGGCGGGAGATCTAACCTTCGTGCAGCAAGCCACGCTTCCACTTCATAGTGGAGTGACCATGGAAGCTGTGCTTTTATCAAGAGCAGTGTTCAGCGGTTGCGATTGACGGCTGATTCGATCAGCGCCTCGCTCTGGCTGCCGGGTCCTTGCCGGAGTACCGTCTGGGCCTCATGCCATAGACAGATCATCTTGCCGCAGGAAGCACAATGCACCTTGTCATCGGGATTCTTTACCCGAGAGACACGCATCAGATGGCTGCCGCAGCTCGGACAGGGCACCGGCAGGCGCAGATCTTCGGATAGTCCGGTCATGCTAATGCTCTCCCTCTATCTGGGACTGGTGTAATGCCACCGTGTCCAGGTGGCATTCGCATTGCCAACTCTCCTTCGTTTTCTTACTGAGCTTCGGGAGCCTGTACGAGCGTCTCTGGTCCGCAGATTCGATTTCGACCGGCACGCTTGGCGCGGTAAAGCGCGCGATCCGCCTGGGCGAGTCCCGACTCCAGCGAGGTATCGCCACCGAACACCGCAAGCCCCACGCTGACGGTAAAGCGTACCGTCTCGCTCTCCGTCTCCAGCGCAATGGCGGCCACCGCTTGCCGCACGCGCTCCAGCATGTTCCAGGCCTCTTTCGGCTGACTATCCACCAGAACCACGGCAAACTCCTCTCCACCGATACGGGCAAAAAGGTCATAGGGGCGCAGCGATTCACGACAGGTCGTGGCGAAGGCCTGCAGCGCCAGGTCCCCCAGACCATGACCGTAGGTGTCGTTCAGGTTCTTGAAATGATCGATATCAAGCATGGCCAGCGAGAGCGTCTCACCGTGGCGGGCGACACGGGCCAGCGCCGCCTCGCCCTGCTCGAAAAAGGCACGCCGGTTGAGGGCTCCGGTCAACATATCGGTAGCCACCAGCCGCTGCACACGATGCTCGACCTGCTTGCGCTCATCGATATCGATCAGCAGACCATCCCACATCACGTCGCCATCGCCACGTACCTGGGGCGTAGCACGAGCCTCAACCCAACGCTCCCCATGGGGTAACGTAATGCGAAATTCAAGTTGCCAGGGCTTAAGTGATACCGTGGACTGGGCCAGACTGGTCTCCAGGCGCTGTCGATCATCCACAGGCAAACGGCCGAGCAGGGATTCGGGGTCGTCCAGGCACTGTTCCGGTATCAAGCCGAACTGTACACGAAGTGCCGCACTGAAGTAGAGGAACTCGAGCCGACCATCGCTATCCTGTCGAAGACGAAACAGCACGCCCGGCACCCTGGAGGCAGTACCTTCAAGGCGCTCCAGCAGCTGACGATCATAAAAAGCCCGCTGGCGCATGCCGGTGACATCATACTGAATGACCAGCAGACGCAGGGGGGCATGATCGCGCACCAGTGGTTGGATCAGCGTAGTCTGATGACGCAGTGAACCATCGGCACGCCGACACAGCAGCAGGCCTCGCCAAGGCTTCAGAGTCGTCATGCTCTGCTCGATGGCCTGTGCAAAATCACCATGCAATGGATCGAGGTCGAGCGTCACGGCGCGCCTGCCGAGAAGCTGCCTGGGAGGGAAGCCGGCATGGCGCTCGAAGTCAGGGTTGACCTGGCGCACCACTCCCTGCTCGTCGAGTAGCATGACGCTTCCCGGATAGTACTCCAGTAGTAGAGCATCAATCGCAGGCTCCCTGCCGCGTCTGTCACGCCACCACTTCCGCCATCTCGACCCAGTTGCTGCCATCTCATCACCCCACGATGTTCCTTGTACGCTAAACGGGCTTTTCCATGCCCTTTACCAGCCTAGCCCAGTTTCCCCTGGGCAGGCACGCCCCTTGCCATATCGGCAAGCATGGCGCCCCCTCTCGGCGATGCTTAATGTGGCTAGAGCCCTAGCCGCCCGGCCACATAGTCGGCATCCTTGTCTCCCCGACCGGAGAGATTCACCAGGATATGTTGATCGGCCGGCAGGCTCGGTGCCACACGCATGGCCCAGGCTACCGCATGAGCACTCTCCAGTGCGGGAATGATGCCCTCCACTCGAGAAAGCGTCAGGAAGGCCTCCAGGCACTCGTCGTCGCTGACGCTCTGGTAGTCGACGCGCCCCAGCTCCTTGAGGTAGCTGTGCTGGGGCCCTACCCCGGGGTAGTCGAGGCCCGAGGCGATGGAGTGGACCGGCATCGGGTTGCCCGTCTCGTCCTCCAGCACATAGCAGGCCATGCCATGCAGCTCACCCGGCTTGCCCAGGGTCAGGGTGGCCGAGTGGCGCTGGGTGTCGAGTCCTTCACCGGCGGGCTCCACGCCTACCAGATGCACCCCTTCATCCTCGAGAAAGGCGGTGAACATGCCGATGGCATTGGAGCCACCGCCCACGCAGGCCACTACATGCTCGGGCAGGTGACCATGCCGCTGGAGGAACTGGTCACGCGCCTCGCGGCCGATGATCGACTGGAAATCACGTACCATCTTCGGGAAGGGGTGCGGCCCCACCACCGAACCGATGGCGTAGATGAAATTCTGAGGATCCTTGAGGTACTCCTCGAAGGCGCTGTCCACGGCATCCTTGAGAGTCGCCGTACCGCGCGTCACCGGAACCAGGGTGGCCCCAAGAATCTTCATCTTGGTGACGTTGGGGTGCTCCTTCTCGATATCCACCTGTCCCATGTGGATCTCGCAGGGAATCCCCACCAGGGCACAGGCGGTGGCCAGGGCCACGCCATGCTGACCGGCACCGGTCTCGGCAATCACCTTGGTCTTGCCCATGAACCTGGCAAGCAGCGCCTCACCCAGGCAGTGATTGATCTTGTGGGCGCCGGTGTGATTTAGATCCTCACGCTTGAGGTGTACCTGGGCACCGCCCAGCGTGGCGGAGAGTCGTCGGGCATGGAAGATCGGGCTAGGTCGCCCCACATAATCGGCGAAGAGCTCGGCCAGCTCCTGGCGAAAATCATCGCGCAGGCGGATCTCCTCGTAGGCCGCATCGATCTCGTCCATCACGACCTTGAGATCCGGCGGAATCAGCTGACCGCCGAAGCGACCGAAATAACCCTGTGCATCGGGAAGGTTGGCATAGGGGGAAGCATTCATGGTGTGGGTCCTGCGGGCATGGGAATCGTTACCGATATCCTGCCCGCAGGGGATCAGGCTGTCGAGGCGACCTTTGGCGACGCCCGATGTGAGAGAGTGGCTCTCAGTTCACCAGCCGCTTGCTTAGCCAGTGGCCAATATCCGTCACCTGCTGAGGGCAGACGGCATGCGCCATGGGGTACTGACGGTAATGGGCGGGATAGCCCAGTGACTTGACCTTCTCGAAGCCTGCGCGCCCCAGCGCCTCGGGCACCACCGGGTCGAAACTGCCGTGATGCACCTCAATGGCCAGCTCGCGGTTGGCCTCGGCCAGGGAGATGCTCTCGGCGGTCGCGAAGTAGGTGGAGAGCGCCAGTAGCCCCCCTAGAGGCCGCTCGAAGGAGAGCGCCGCCTGATAGGCGACCGCGCCCCCCTGGGAGAAGCCGGCCAGGATGATGCGCCGACTCTCGATACCGAGATCGATCTGCTCACGCACCAGCCCCTGAATGCGCTCGGCCGAATGTATCAACTGCGCCTCGTCGACACGACGGTCGAGGCTCATCTCCTTGATGTCATACCAGGCCGGCATCACCATGCCACCATTGATGGTCACCGGGAGGCGTGGTGCGTGGGGCAGAATAAAACGCACACTGGCATCGGCCGGCAACGACAGCGCCGGCACCAGCGGCTCGAAGTCGCGCCCATCGGCGCCCAGGCCGTGCAGGATAAAGACGCAGGCGTCGGCGGGCTTGCCGCCCTTGGGGTCGATGATCAGCTCACCGGGCTCGCTCATGGTCAGGGGTCTCCAGCGGAAAAAGGCTCACCCTAGCGCAATGTGCACGGGCTGGCCATGGTGGGGCCGGTGCCCCAGACAGCAGAAAGGCCCGCCGAGGCGAGCCTTTCATCGTACTGCAGGCATCTCTGCCCGGGCAGTTACATCAGATCAGTCGATGACCTTGATGTTGGAGGCCTGGAGGCCCTTCTTGCCCTGAGTGACCTCGAAGGAGACCTTCTGGCCGTCCTGCAGGGTCTTGAAGCCGTCGGCCTGGATCTCGGAGAAGTGTGCGAACAGGTCGTCGCCGCTGTCGTCCGGAGAGATGAAGCCGTAGCCCTTGGTGTCATTGAACCACTTGACAGTACCGGTAGCCATTATCGAATTCCTCTAATAGCACTTTGATTTTGCCGGGTAATACCCGAGTTGCAGTGGGTAAAACAAGAAACGTTCCCGGGAAAATCGAGTCGCGCTAGAGCGTTCGATGCCTACCTGGGGTGTTACGACTTGCTAACCAACTGCCCCCAGCATGCGCTCTTGGCGAGAGAAGGTCAAACACTATTTGCCTTGGCTCACCAGAGAGCGGCCCGTTTATTCGCCTCTCAGAACCCAGCGGGCGGCCTTCTCGGCAATCATCAGGGTCGGCGAATTGGTGTTACCGCTGGTAATGGTAGGCATCACGCTGGCATCCACCACCCGTAGCCCGGCCACGCCGCGCACCCGCAGGTGGGCATCCACGACCGCCATGGGGTCGTCGTCACGCCCCATCTTCGCGGTGCCCACCGGGTGAAAGATGGTTGTGCCGATATCGCCGGCCAGGCGCACCAGATCATCGTCACTCTGATACTCCACCCCTGGCTTGACCTCCTCCGGTGAATACCTGGCAAAGGCTGGCTGAGCGGCGATTCGTCGCGTGACACGCAGCGAGTCCGCCGCCACCTTGCGATCCTCGGGTGTGCTCAGGTAGTTGGGGGCGATGGCCGGTGCCTGACGCGGATCGGCACTCCTGATGCGCACCGTGCCACGGCTGGTGGGATTGAGGTTGCACACACTGGCGGTGATCGCGGGGAAGTCATCCAGGGGCTGACCGAACGCCGGCAGGCTCAACGGCTGCACATGGTACTCGAGATTGGGGTGCGCGTACTCGTCGCTGCTACGCGTGAAGGCGCCCAGCTGCGAGGGTGCCATGCTCATGGGGCCAGAGCGCTTGAGCATGTACTCCAACCCGATCTTTGCCTTGCCCATCAGCGAGGTGGCCATGGTGTTGAGGGTCCTGGCGCCGCTGACGCGATAGACCGAACGGATCTGCAGATGATCCTGCAGGTTCTCGCCCACCCCGGGCAGATCGGCCACTACGGGGATATCGTGCTCGGCGAGAAGGCTCGCCGGCCCGATACCGGAGAGTTGCAGCAGCTGGGGTGAGCCGATCGCACCGGCACACAGGATCACCTCGCGTGCGGCGCGGGCCAGCTGCTCCTTGCCGCCCCGCTGCACGCGCACTCCACTGGCCCGCGGCTGCCCCGCGTCGCGGGCAATCTCCAGCTCCAACACCTGACTGGAGTGCCAGACGCTCAGATTGCTGCGCTTCTCGACCCCGTGCAGGAAGGCCTTGGCGGTGTTCCAGCGCCAGCCTCGGCGCTGATTGACGTCGAAGTAGGCGACACCCTCATTGTCACCCCGGTTGAAGTCCCGGGTGCGGGGGATGCCGGCCTCCACCGCCGCGGTCGCGAAGTCGTCCAGTACCTGCCAGCTCAAGCGCTGCTTCTCCACACGCCACTCACCACCATGGCCATGATAATCGGCATGTTCGGCATCGGCGTCGCCGCCACTGTCCAGGCGGTAGTGGTGTTCGTGGCGCTTGAAGTCCTCCAGGCAGCTCTCCCAGCTCCACTCTGGCTCGCCGGTCAGCTCGGCCCAGCCATCATAGTCTCGGGCCTGGCCGCGCATATAAATCATGCCGTTGATGCTCGAGCAGCCGCCCAGTGTCCTGCCGCGCGGATAGATCAGTGAACGGCCATTGAGGCCGGCATCGGGCTCGGTGCGAAAACGCCAGTCGGTTCGCGGGTTGTCGATACAGTAGAGATAGCCCACCGGGATATGGATCCAGTGGTAGTTGTCGCGCCCTCCCGCTTCGATCAACAGCACCCGGTTGGTGGGGTCAGCGCTCAGGCGGTTGGCCATCAGGCATCCGGCGGTGCCGGCGCCTACTACGATATAGTCGAATTCTTGTTCAGCCATGGCGTGAGTTGTCGCAATATGTTGTGGTCATTGTTAGGCAATTAAGCAAACCATAAGGAGCGCAATGAGTCACGACACCACCCGACTTAACCGCGAACGAAACCACTTCGCCGGCCACGAGGCCATCTGGCTGTTTGGCTATGGCTCACTGATCTGGAAGGCCGGCTTCCCCTATCTGGAGCGGCGCCCGGCACATATTCACGGCTGGGTGCGACGCTTCTGGCAAGGCTCCCACGACCATCGCGGTACCCAGGCGGCCCCGGGCCGCGTGGCCACCCTGGTGCGCGAACCGGAGGCGGTCTGCCACGGCATGGCCTACCGCATCACCCCGGAGGTGCTCGCGCCGCTCGATGTGCGCGAGAAGAACGGCTACCTGCGCGAGGTCACCACGCTGTGCTTCGACGATGAGCTCGGCGGCAGCACCCAGGGGCTGGTCTACCTGGCCGGCGCCGACAACGCCGCCTATCTCGGCGAGGCGCCACTGGATGCCATCGCCGAACAGATCGCCGCCTCTCATGGCCCCAGTGGCCCCAACCGCGACTACCTGGTCAACCTGGCCGCGGCACTGCGCGAGCTCGAGGTCGAGGATGAGCACGTCTTCGCCCTGGCCGCTCGTCTGCCTCCGGCCGATTGACGCTGCCCTTAATGTTGCCCTGCACGCCCCCTGCAGTGAGCTCCCTCACCGAATCACCGAAAACCGGAGTGCGTCATGTTCCGCCTGTCACCTCTCGCATCGTTTCCCCTGCGTTTCAGCGCCTACGCACTCAGCCTGCTTGGCCTGATCGTCAGCCTGATCGGCCTTACCTTCGCCGACGCCGACTGGGGATGGGGCGTGCTCGTCTTCGGTCTGCTCACGGCGCTGGGCACCTATGATGTGTGCCAGCGCGGCCGCACGGTCAGCCGTAACTACCCGATCCTGGCCCATCTGCGCTACAACCTGGAGTCGTTCGGCCCCGAGATACGCCAGTACTTTATCCAGAGTGATACCGAGGAGGTGCCCTTCTCTCGCGAACAGCGCCGGCTGATCTACCAGCGCGCCAAGAATGTCAGCGACAAGCGCCCCTTCGGCTCGCTTCACCATATGCGCCACCCCGGCTACGAATGGATGAGTCCCTCCCTGGCGCCGGCTCATATCGATCCTTCCAGCCTGCGTCTCACCGTGGGAGCAGAACGCGCCAAACCCTACTCGGCCAGCGTGTTCAATATCTCGGCGATGAGCTTCGGCGCGCTGTCCGCCAACGCCATCAGTGCCCTCAACGATGGCGCCTGCGAAGGCGGCTTCTATCACGACACCGGCGAAGGGGCCATCTCGCCCTATCATCGTCGCGGCGGCGACCTGGTGTGGGAGATTGGATCGGGTTACTTCGGCTGCCGCAACGAGGCCGGCGACTTCGACCCCGAGCGCTTCCGCGAGAACGCCCGAGACAACGCCGTCAGGATGATCGAGATCAAGCTTTCCCAGGGCGCCAAGCCGGGTCACGGCGGTATCCTGCCCGGCGCCAAGGTCACCGAGGAGATCGCCAGCACCCGTGGCGTCCCCCCGGGGCGCGACGTCATCTCCCCGGCGGCTCACACTGCCTTCACCACCCCTCGCGAGCTGATCGACTTTATCGTGCGGTTGCGTGAACTGGCCGGCGACAAGCCGGTGGGCATCAAGCTGGCCATCGGCCCCCCCTGGGAGTGGTTCGCCATCGTCAAGGCGATGCTCGACACCGGCGAGCACCCCGACTTCGTGGTGGTCGACGGCGGTGAAGGCGGCACCGGCGCCGCCCCCCTGGAGTTCATCAACCGCCTGGGAATGCCGCTGGACGAGGCCCTGCTGCTGGTCCACAACACCCTGGTGGGGGCCGGCCTGAGAGATCGCGTATGCCTGGCCGCGGCCGGCAAGCTGGTCAATGCCTTCGATATCGCCCGCGCCATGGCGCTGGGAGCCGACTGGTGCAACGCTGCCCGGGGCTTCATATTTGCCCTGGGCTGCATCCAGGCCCGCAGCTGCCACACCGACCGCTGCCCCAGCGGCGTGGCCACCCAGGATACCCTGCGCGGCAGCCGCCTGGACGTGCCGACCAAGGCGCACCGGGTAGCAAGCTTCCATGCCAACACCGTTGCCGCCCTGGCCGAGATGCTCGGCGCCGCGGGGCTTCACCACTCCTCCGAGCTGGGGCCCGAGCACATCTCACACCGCCTCACTCGCCACGAGGTAAAGAGTTTCGCCGAGCTCCACGACTTCCTGACCCCGGGCGAGCTGCTGGTGGGCGGTGCCGAACGCCACCCGGTATTTCGCGACTACTGGGAGAGTGCCAGCGCCGACAGCTTCGCCCCACCCGAGACGCTGGCGAAGCTGCGCGACAGCAAGCTCTACTAGCCCACTCCACCATCCGACAGGAGGGCCCGGCGTTTGATGCGCCGGGCCCTCTTCAGCATGCCTGCGTTGTCTGCCGGGCAGCGCGCTGCGCGAAGGCGAGTGAACGCCTTACATCACCGGCACGCCGATCAGCCAAGTGTGCAGGTAGAACGCGAACACGAGATAGGCCACCAGGCCGACTACCACGGTCGTGACGGTGCCCGCCGCACTTGGGGCCGCCATCTCTACACGTGGACGACGGCGAGCCGACCGAAAATCGAGGATCGCCCACACCAGGAAGGCGCCGAACAACACGATATCGCCCAGCCGCCCGTTGGCCAACAGATGAGCGAAGGCCCACAGCTTCACGCCCAGGATCATCGGATGACCCAGCCTCGCCTTGAGGTGATTGCGCGGCACATACGCCGCCGCCAGCAGCACGAAGGCGGGTATCATGAACAGCGCCACCACATGACGCAGCGCCACCGGCGGCTGCCAGATCCACACTGGATCCAGGCGCGTCTGCCCATAGCCCCAGATCACCAAGGCCAGACCAAGAATCGAAACTACCGAGTAGGCCGCCTTCCAGGGCAGCTCACCCATTCGCCGTATCCGGGCGCCTCGCCAGTCATCGGCCAGAATGCGCACCGAGTGCGTCCCGAGAAAGATCAACAGGCCGATCAGCAGCACTGTCATGGTCGTATCTCCATCAATGAAAAAGGGGCGGCGTGGAACAAAGCCGCAGCCAGCGTAGTCGGTTGACTTGGCTGGGGCCAGGGACATCGATCGCCGGGGCTCACCGAACAGACTGACATCAGCAAAGGATGGCCATGCCGCAAGATTCGACTCCCCTGCCCGATGTGCTCGCCGGCCCTCTGCTACGCCGCCTGGCTCCCGACCGCCTGGTACTGTGGCTGGCCACCAGCCGCTCCCTGTCGCTATCGCTCGAGCTGGCTCCAACGAATGAGCCGCCTCGCCGGCTAGCCATTGCCGAAGAGCATTGCCGCCGAGTGCCGGTGGGGCGACTCGCCTGGCTGTATCTGATCGACCTGCCGCTGGAGGACCCGCTGCCTCGGGATACCCTGATCGCCTACGACCTTCGCCTGCATAAGGGTGGTCAGGAGCACGGCATTGCCGACTGGGGCCCACAGCTGCTCGATGCCGATGGCGAACTGCCCACCTTCGTGCTCGCCAGTCGCCACCACCGGCTGCTGCATGGCTCCTGTCGCAAGCCCCACCACGACGGCGGCGACGGCCTGGTGCGCGCCGAGGCCTGGCTGGCCGAGCGTCTCGCGACACCCGAGGAGCGCCCCGCCTGGCTGCTGATGACCGGCGACCAGGTCTATGCCGATGATGTCGCCGGCCCCATGCTGGTGGCGATTCATGCACTGATTCATCGCCTGGAACTGTTCGACGAGCCGCTGAAGGGTGCCGTGGTGGCCGATAGCCGGGCGTTGCATGGCGACGCCGCTTACTACTACGACCGCGAGTCGCTGCTGCCCGATGTCGAGAGTTCGGAGAACCTGCGAGAGCGCTTCTTCGGCGGCGTGCGCAAGCCGATATTCACCTCGGCCAATGCTCACAACCACCTGGCCACCTTCGCCGAGATGATCGCCATGTATCTGCTGGTGTGGTCGCCGACGCCATGGGAGCTGGTCGAGGTGGGACCGCCGACGCTCGACGTCGAGCAGACGGCGCTGTTTTGCGAACAACAGACGGTGATCGAGCGCTTTGTAGCGGGACTGCCGGCCTGTGCGCGCCTGCTCGCGCGGCTGCCCACCCTGATGATCTTCGATGATCACGATATCACCGACGACTGGAACCTCACCGCCGACTGGGAGCACACCGCCTACGGCCACCCCTTCTCGCGGCGCATCATCGGCAACGCCCTGCTGGGCTACCTGCTGTGCCAGGGCTGGGGCAACGACCCCGAACGCCTGGCCGAGCCACTGGATGAGTGCACGCGTGTGCTCAGGGCTGCCAGGGCGAATGACGGCTGGCTCGACGGCGAGGCCCTGGATGCCCTGATCCAGCGTCTGCTGCGCTTCGAGGGGTGGGAGTACCAGGTGCCGGGGGAGCCACCCCTGGTGGTGCTCGATACCCGAACCCGGCGCTGGCGCAGCGAGCGCAGTCCCAAACGCCCCTCGGGGCTGATGGACTGGGAGGCGCTCAGCGACTTCCAGCAGGCGTTACTGGGCCACCCCTCGACGATCATCGTCTCGCCAGCGCCGATGTTCGGCGTCAAGCTGATCGAGGTGATCCAGAAGCTCTTTACCCTGGCCGGCAAGCCACTGGTGGTCGATGCCGAGAACTGGATGGCCCATCGCGGCGCCGCCAGCGTGCTGCTCAATATCTTCCGCCACTCGCGCACCCCGGGAAACTACGTCATCCTCTCCGGCGACGTGCATTACTCGTTCGCCTACGACATCCGCATCCGCCAGCGCAGCCACGGACCGCGGCTCTGGCAGATCACCTCCAGCGGCATCAAGAACGCCTTCCCCGATACGCTGCTCGACTGGTTCGACCGCCTGAATCGCTGGCTCTATGCCCCCTGGTCGCCGCTCAACTGGTTCACCAAGCGCAGGCGTCTGGCGATCACACCACGCGACCCGGATCGCGCCCGCGCCGGCGAGCGGCTCTGGAACGGCAGCGGGATCGGCCTGGTCGACTTCGATGAACGGGGCCGTCCCCGCGACATCCGCCAGCTCGATGCCCGCGGCTTCGAGGTGCACTTTCCACCGGGATCTCAGCAGGAAGCCTGACGCCTCCGCCAGAGCATCAAGCCGCCGGCCATCACCAGCCAGGTCATGGCCGCGGCGATCACGTCGTCGAGCACGATGCCGACACCACCGGGCATGGCCTCGACCAGGCTCACCGGCGGCGGCTTGGTGGCGTCGAACACACGATAGACCACGAAGGCGGACGCCAGCGCCAGGGGCTGACGCGCCGCCGCCTGACCCACTACCGCCACCGGAAAGGCGACGATCTCGTCGAGCACGATACGACCGTCATCCTTGCCGCCCAGCGCCTGCTCGGCCAGGTGACATACCGGCACCGCGGCCAGCAGCAGCGCCAGCGTGACCACGACCTGTATCCGCCGAGTGCGTCCCAGCAGCCACCAGGCCAGCGGCAAGCCGAGCAGCGAGCCCAGCGTGCCCGAGGCCCAGGGCGAGAGCCCCAGACCCAAGCCGGTGGCCAGGGTCATCAAGGGGTCGATCATCAACCGGCCTCCCGGGCCTGGTGCTCGAGCTCCGCGGTCACCTCCCCCGGCAGCGACAGCGCACGACCCAGCTGGTCGAGCCAGGCGCGCTCCATGGCGTTCTGCTCGTCGACCACCGCCACGCTGATCAGGTACATCTCACGGGCCGCCTGGGGTGAATCGACCTGCGCCGCCAGCGCCTCGGCGTCCAGCGGCGCCTGGAGCTGACGCTCCACCCAGGCATGCAACTCCTGGTCGGCCCCCAGGGCATCGATCTGGCCGGCGATCAACTCCCGCTCCTGCTCGTCGATATGACCGTCGGCGCGGGCGGCCATGATCATCGCCTGCAGCAGCTCCAGGCTGCGCCGCTCGCGCGCCTCTCCCCCCAGCTGCTCCACCGGCTCACCCTCGGCGGGCGCAGCACTGCCCTGCCAGCTCGACGGGGAGGAGCCGTCGCGCGAGCTCTGCCACGCCTTCCAGGCCAGCGCTCCCACGCCGGCGATGGCGCCGTACTTGAGCGCCTTGCCGCCCAGCTTGCGGCCCCGCTTGGAGCCCACCAGCAGCCCCAGGGCGCCACCGCCCAGCAGGCTCTTGACATCGATTCCCGAGCCACTGCCCCGATTATCGTCCTCCTGACGATCACCGCCCTGGCCACCGCCAAACTGACGGGAGAGGCCGTCGAGCATCCCCTTGATATCCAGGCCCTGGCCGCCCTCGTTCGACCGACTGCCGGAACCACCGGCCTGCTTCATCAGCTGCTCGAGTATTCTGCTGGCATTCATCGCGCTCTCCTCATGGCTGATCACTCGCCCCAAGGGGGCATGGGTCGACTCTATCCCAGACATCGACCTTGCAACATCCGTTTCGCTATCCATTTCGACATGCCTTTCGACATCCTCCCCCTGAGACCGCATCATGAAAACCGGACAAGAAACAGGAGCCACCCTGGCCATGAGCGTCACTCTCGATGATATTCGCACCGCCGCCGAACGCATCCGTGGCAGCGTGGAGCGTACTCCCTGCCTGCTCTCGCACACCCTGTCCCGCATCGCCGGCTGCGAGCTCTACATCAAGTTCGAGAACCATCAGTTCACCGCCGCTTTCAAGGAGCGCGGCGCACTCAACCACCTGCTGACGCTAAGCGAGCAGGAGCGACAACGCGGCGTCATCGCCATGTCCGCCGGTAACCACGCCCAGGCGGTGGCCTACCACGCGGCACGCCTGGGCATCCGTGCCACCATCGTCATGCCTCGCCATACGCCTAACCTCAAGGTGCACAACACCCGCAAGCTCGGGGCGGAAGTTCACCTCGAGGGCGAAGGAGTGGCCGAGGCCGGCGAATATGCCCACCGCCTGGCCGCCGAACGTGACCTGGTGTTCGTGCACCCCTACGACGACGAACGCATCATCGCCGGCCAGGGCACCATCGCTCTGGAGATGCTCGAGGACGCCCCCGATCTCGACACCCTGGTGATACCCATCGGCGGCGGCGGGCTGATCAGTGGCAATGCCATCGCCGCCACCGAGCTCAAGCCCGATATCGAGATCGTGGGGGTACAGACCCAGCGCTTCCCCGCCATGCAGCAGGCGCTGGCCGGAGAGGAGATCAACTGCGGCCTGGCCACCCTGGCCGAGGGCATTGCGGTCAAGCAGCCCGGCAAACTGACCCTGCCCATCGTGCGCGAGCGGGTGCGCGACATCGTGCTGGTGGACGAGCCGGAGATCGAGCGCGCCATCCTGCTGCTGCTGGAGATCGAGAAGAGCGTGGCGGAGGGCGCCGGCGCCGCCGGCCTGGCCGCCGTGCTCTCTGACCCCGAACGCTACCGTGGTCGCAAGGTGGGATTGGTGCTGTGCGGGGGCAATATCGACATGCTGGCCCTCTCCTCGGTGATTCAGCGCGGCCTGGTGCGCACCGGACGAATCGTGCGCGTGCGTGTGGCGATTCCCGACGTACCCGGCGCCCTGGCCGAGCTGACCCGGCAGCTTGCCGAGCAGCACGCCAACGTCATCCATATCGCCCACCATCGCACCTTTACCGACCTCTCGCTGCGCGCCACCGAGGTAGAGGCCACCCTGGAGACCCTGGGCAGCGACCACACCCACGAGGTGATCGAGGCGCTGCGACGCGACGGCTATGATCCAGTACTGCCGGCCAACGAGGTCCACCCGGACGAGCGTTGGGCCGGCAGCGGGAGCTGACCCGCAACGGGTCCGCCTGGTGTGACCACCCAACAGGTTGTTCCACGAGAAGCGCCAGACCTGCCCTGAGCGATGCAGCCAATCGACGATGGCCCTGCCCCCCCCCCTTGGAGGCATGGCGCCATCGTGCCTTCCGGCGTACCCTATATGCCCCTTCAAGTACGCTAAAAGAGGCGAGGCGATGAGCAGCAAGATCAAGGTCGAGGCCCCCCTGGTCATTCTCCACGGTGACGAGATGGCTCAGGTAGCCTTCGAGAAGATTCTCGACACCTTCGTGACCTCCCGACTAGAGATCCCGCTCGTCGAGATCGACCTCTCCGCCGAGAACCGCCTGGTGACCAACGGCCAGGTGGTGATCGATGCCGTGGAGGCCCTCAAACGTTACGGTGTAGGCATCAAGAATGCCGGCATGACGGTCAATCGCACGCAGCTCGGCGAACTGCTCGCCAAGCACCCCGACATCGACAGCGCTCGACTCCATCCGCTGGCTACCAAGTCCCCCAACGGGGCCATCCGCAAGGGGATCGGCGGCAACATCACCCGCGAGGACATCCAGTTCCGCAACCTGCTGGTCAAGCGCCCCGAGTGGGTCGGCCGCGATATCGTGGTCGACACCATGGAGAGTGGCGGCATCAAGGAGAGCTTCAACGAACTCTCCGGCGCTACCGGCGTGGTCAAGCTGATGTTCGTGGGCTCCAGCGGTGACCCGGTGGAGCTCCACCGCCGCGAGGTGCAGAAGGGCGATCCCTGGCTGCTGGCGACCAATGACCTGGAAGACGTCAGGGCCTGGGCACACCGTTTCTTCCAGCGCGCCGTCGACGAAAAGCGCGATATCTATCTTGGCCTCAAGGACACCGTCATCGCCGGCTACGATGGCGTGATGCGTGCCGCCATCGAGACCATCTATGAAGAGCACTACCGCGAGCAGGTCGAGGCCCTGGGACTCAGCTACTTCTATGAGCTGATCGACGCTCAGGCCGCGCGCCTGGTCGCCAACCCGCCCGAGCGTGCTATCTGGGGCGTGCCCGACAACAACACCGGACGCAAGCTCTACAAGCTGGTCGAGCAGCTCAAGCAGTTCGGCATTCCCGACCGCAAGGCCCAGGTCTCAATCTCGCGCATGAGTGCCGGTGGCGGGGACCAGTACGGCAGCTTCAATGCTCCCGCCGCGGAGGACGGCATCCTCAAGGTAATCGTCGACGGTGAGGAGAAGCACGCTCGCCATATCAGGAAGGGCGACCCCATCCTGCTGATGTCCAACGATCATGTGGCGATCCGGGATTGGGTGCTGCAGGTGTTCCGCGATGCCTCGCGCAAGAACAAGGAGGTCTACTTCGGTCTCAAGCGCGAGTACATGGAGTATGACGAGGTGTTCAGCACCGTGATCACCGACGTGCGTCGCAAGCTGGCCGAAAACGACACCGCGCCGCCCTCCTTCATGATCATGCGACCCTCCAGCCAGCTGATCAAGATGATCACCGATCCGCCCCGCAACGCGCTCTACCCGGCACAGAACCTGGACGGCGATATCTTCTCGGATATCTCCGCCGCCCTGGGGGGCAGCCTGGCCACCGCCAGCTCGATCATCGAGAGCAAGGACGGCACCATGCTGTTCGAGGCGCCCCACGGCACGGCCCACGATCTCTACCTCAAGTACCTGGAGAGCGATGGCAAGGAGGCTCACTTCAACTCCTCCGCCCTGCTGTTCGCCGTGGCCAATGCCCTGGAGACCCTAGGAGAGCGTGAAGCGAATGCCACGCTGGTGGAGTACGCCCAGCGCCTCAAGGAGGCGCTGATCGACACCGTTGCTGCCGGCGTCATTACCGGTGATCTCAAGGGCAAGACCAGCGACCCGGCCAATGAGACCCTGGTCGATATGCAGGGCTTCCTCGACGCCGTGGCCAGCCGGCTCTGACCGCCTGACATCGCCGTTCGACACCGCGTTTGACCCATACGGGGCCTGCCTTTGGGCAGGCCCCGCTGCGTTGTGCCACTCGCCTCTGGTGTCAAAAATGCCGATACTGATTACCACCCCACCAGCCGGAGACTGCCCCATGAGCGAGCACGAGCGCACCATCATGGCCTTCGACGATCAGGGCCGTGAGGTGATGATCGACATCCAGGTTAGCGTCAAGGAACTCGGCGAACTGACCCACGCCGGACCGGTCAGCGGCCCTCCCAGCCTGCGCACCCGCGAAGGTCATCCGGTCAACTACCTGGGGGGTGGCGAGTTCTCGGTGACACTACCCGGTGAGGAGGAAGCGATCTTTCGCAGCGACGACCCCGAGTTCGTCTGACCCACGTCACGACTCTACCTGCCAGCATTCATCGACTTCCCAACGAAAGGAGGCCAAAGATGGCCGTAATTCTGCAGGTACACTTCCCTTTCGAGGGCCCCTTCGGCAAGGCAATGGTCAAGGCAATGACACCACTGGCCAGGTCCATCAACGATGAACCCGGCCTGATCTGGAAGATCTGGACGGAAGACCCCCAGGCCGGTCTTGCCGGCGGCGTCTACCTGTTTGCCACCCGCGAGGACGCCGAAGCCTATCGACAGATGCATACCGCACGCCTGGAAGGCATGGGCGTGACGGGTATCGAGGCGCAGATCCTCGAGACCAATGAGGCACTATCCGCCATCAACGATGGTCCGGTAGAGGGCTGAGCATCAGCAGCATGACCACCACCCGGCGGCACAGTGTTTCCAATAAGAAAACTCGACACCAAGCCGCGACGTACCACTGCCCGCCTCCTTCTCAAGCCGGCTATCAGGCTCGTGCCAGCGTGTTTCACGGCGCTCGCCACCCCCTTGCCAAGAGTGACTCACCTGCTCCTCATGCTCCAGCCGAGCGGGTATTCTTCTTGCCGCCCATTGTTTCCAATAGGAAACATCGTCTACCCTAGATACCGTGCTATCCGGTTGCCGCTACCCTTGTGGCACCCCGCTTCGTTATTTCCTGTTATCGGAGGCCCCCCATGAGCGAGTTGAAGCGCACCCCTCTTTACGACCTGCACGTCGAGCTGGGCGCCAAGCTGGTCCCCTTTGCCGGCTACGAGATGCCGGTTCAGTACCCGTTGGGCGTAAAGAAGGAGCATGAGCACACGCGCACCGCCTGCGGGCTGTTCGATGTCTCGCACATGGGCCAGCTGCTGCTGCGCGGCCCCGCCCCCGCCGAGGCGCTGGAGACCCTGGTCCCCTCGGATATTGTCGGCCTGCCGGAGGGCATGCAGCGCTATGCGATGTTCACCAACGACGCCGGCGGCATCCTCGACGACCTGATGGTGGCCAATACCGGCGCCGAACTCTATCTGGTGGTCAATGCCGCCTGCCGCGACCAGGATATCGCCCACCTGCGCGGCAACCTGCCCGCGGGGCACGAGATCGAGGAGCTGGATCGCGGCCTGATCGCCATCCAGGGACCGCAGACCGCCGAGGTGATGAAACGCCTCTGCCCCGCCGCCACCGAGCTGGTCTTCATGCAGCATGGCCACTTCGAGATCGACGGCATTCCGGTCTGGATCAGCCGCAGCGGCTACACCGGTGAAGACGGTTTCGAGATCTCGATGCCCGCCGACCAGACCGACGCCCTGACTCGCCGCCTGCTGGCCGAGCCGGAGGTCGAGGCGATCGGCCTCGGCGCCCGTGACTCCCTGCGCCTGGAGGCCGGCCTGTGTCTCTACGGCCACGATATCGACACCACCACCCTGCCGGTTGAGGCCGGGCTGATCTGGGCCATCGCCAAGCCACGCCGCAACGACGGCGAGCGCCCCGGCGGTTTCCCGGGTGCCGAAGCGATCCTCCATCAGGTCGAGGCCAAGGACCACACCCGCAAGCGGGTCGGTCTGCTCGGCGAGGGGCGTGCTCCCGTGCGTGAAGGCGCCCCGCTGGTCGACGCCGACGGCAACACCATCGGCACCGTGACCTCCGGCGGTTTCGGCCCCAGCGTCGGCAAGCCGGTCGCCATGGGATATCTGCCCATCGCCCATGCCGAGATAGGCACCACCGTCTACGCCGAGGTGCGCGGCAAGCGCCTGCCCATGACCGTCAGCAAGACCCCGTTTATCACCCCGGGCTACTACCGTGGCAAATAACGATCGCAGCAACTGATTGATCTACGCGGCACCGGTAAGGCGAACAACGCCTTCGGCCGCCACAGCAGTACCGCCTCCTGCCCTGGCGCCACCGCGCCGGGGCAGGCTGCCATGCCAGGGCCGCGGATCCGGCCCAAGGGCAATCCAGCACGCTTCCAACCAGCGAGAGACCCTCGATGACTTCCACCCTGAAAGCCCTCTTCGGCCCCCTGATGCGCCTGGGCCTGATTACCCAGATTGCCATCGGAATCGTCTGCGGCATCCTGCTCGCCGCCCTCTCTCCGGAGCTCGCGCTCTCGTTTTCACTGCTCGGCGAGCTGTTCGTCTCGGCCCTCAAGGCCGTGGCCCCGATCCTGGTCTTCGTGCTGGTGGCGGCCGCCATTACCGGTCATCGCAAGGGACAGCCCACTCATATTCGCGGCGTGCTGCTGCTCTATGTGATCGGCACCCTGGTGGCGGCGCTGGTCGCCGTGGTGGCAAGCTTCACCTTCCCCACCACCCTGACGCTCGATATGCCAGAAGTCAGCGGCAACCCGCCGGGTGGCATCATCGAGATCCTGCGCAACCTGCTGCTCAACGCCGTTGCCAACCCGGTCAGCGCCCTGATGGAGGCCAACTTCATCGCCATCCTGGCCTGGGCCATCGGCCTCGGCCTGATGCTGCGCCACGCCAGCGACACCACCCGTAACACCCTCAACGATCTCTCCGAGGCGGTCTCGGGCATCGTGCGCGTGGTCATCCGTTTCGCCCCCTTGGGCATCTTCGGCCTGGTCGCCAACACTCTGGCACAGGCGGGACTGGGCGCCCTGCTCGAGTATGGCCAGCTGCTGGGCGTCATCGTCGGCTGCATGCTGTTCGTGGCACTGGTGACCAACCCGCTGATCGTCTTCTGGCAGACCCGTCGCAACCCCTACCCACTGGTCTTCGCCTGCCTGCGCGGCAGCGCCATCACCGCCTTCTTCACGCGCAGCTCGGCGGCGAACATCCCGGTCAACATGGCGCTCTGCGAGCGCCTCGACCTGGACCCCGACACCTACGCCATCTCCATCCCGCTGGGCGCCACCGTCAACATGGCCGGCGCGGCGATCACCATCTCGGTGATCACCCTGGCCGCGGCCAATACCCTGGGGATCAGCGTCGACTTCCCCACGGCCCTGCTGCTGTGTGTGGTCTCGGCACTGGCCGCCTGTGGCGTCTCGGGCGTCGCCGGCGGCTCGCTGCTGCTGATTCCCATGGCCGCCAGCCTGTTCGGCATCTCCACCGATGTGGCGATGCAGGTCGTCGCCATCGGCTTCGTGATCAGCGTGGTGCAGGACTCCACCGAAACCGCGCTGAACTCCTCCACCGACGTGCTGTTTACCGCGGCCGCCTGTCGAACCGCGGAAAACCGCCAGAACTGACCCGTGTCACTCGAACAGCCGTCACATATCAAGCGGTCACTCAGACAATAAAAGGTGAATGACTATGTCCATCAGCGTCTTTGACCTGTTCAAGATCGGCGTGGGGCCCTCGAGCTCACACACCGTGGGCCCAATGCGGGCCGCCTACGACTTCGTCGGCGAGCTCAATGAGCGTGATCTGCTGACCCGTGTGGCCCGCGTGGAGGTCCAGCTCTACGGTTCGCTCTCCGCCACCGGCATCGGCCACGGCACCGATCACGCGGTGATCATGGGCCTGATGGGCGAGCGCCCCGACAGCATCAATCCCGATATCATCGCGCCGGCCATCGAGGAGCTGAAGGAGTCGGAGGCACTGCTCCTGGATGACCGCCACAGCGTCTCCTTCCGATGGATCCGTGACATGCAGCTGCTCGAGGAGAACCTGCCCCACCACCCCAACGCCATGCGCCTGATCGCCCATGGACACGGCGATGAGCTCTACCGCAATACCTACTACTCGGTGGGCGGCGGCTTCGTCGTCGACGAGGCCCAGGCCGCCGAAGGGGAGCTGGATACCGACCGGACCGAGCTGCCCTTCGACTTCCAGACCGGCGACGAGCTGTTGCGCATGTGCCATGAGCACGGCCTGCGCATCAGCGAGCTGATGCTTGAGAACGAGAAGGCGTGGCGCAGCGAAGCGGAGATCCGTAAGGGTCTGCTGACCATCTGGACGGCGATGCAGGCATGCATCAAGAAGGGCATGGAAGCCGAAGGCGTGCTTCCCGGCGGACTCAACGTCAAGCGTCGCGCCAGGAACCTGCACCAGCGCATGCTGGCCAGCGAGGATGACCACTCGCTGATCGCCTCCACCATGTCGGCCATGGATTGGGTCAACCTCTATGCGCTGGCGGTCAACGAGGAGAACGCTGCCGGCGGGCGCATGGTCACCGCGCCTACCAACGGCGCGGCGGGCATCATCCCGGCGGTGCTCCAGTACTATATGCAGTTCCGCCAGGGCGCGTGCGAGCGCGACGTGGTCGACTTCCTGCTGGCGGCCGGCGCCGTGGGCATCCTGTGCAAGAAGAACGCCTCCATCTCCGGTGCCGAAGTGGGCTGCCAGGGCGAGGTGGGTTCGGCCTGCGCCATGGCCGCCGCCGGTCTCACCGAGGTGATGGGTGGCAGCGTCGACCAGGTGGAGAACGCCGCCGAGATCGGCCTGGAGCACAACCTGGGCCTGACCTGTGACCCGGTGGGCGGCCTGGTGCAGGTGCCCTGCATCGAGCGCAACGCCATCGCCTCGGTGAAGGCGATCAACGCCGCCCAGATGGCGCTGCGTGGTGACGGCAAGCAGTTCATCTCGCTGGACAAGGTGATCCGCACCATGCGTGACACCGGCGCCGACATGCAGGACAAATACAAGGAGACCTCGAAGGGCGGCCTCGCCGTCAACGCCATCGAGTGTTGAGGCACTGAGGCAAGGCTCCTCCCGAAATGCAGCAGGCCGCCCAAGGGCGGCCTGCTGCGTTCTGAATCGGATAAACCGCGTCAACGCCTCAGGCGGAGCTGCGACCAATGTCTAACGCTAGACACGTCACTATTCCCCATTGGGCGATTGACCCCACCGGGTGTGTCGCTTTACCTTAACGCAACTGGTACGGACGTCCTGACATAAGGACGTCATAAGGACTCCATCATGACTTACACGACCGTCGACAAAACCAGCCCCATACCGCTCTACCTGCAGCTTGCCGAGATCCTGCAACAGCATATTGACAGTGGCGAGCTGGCCCAGGGCGACCCTCTGCCTTCCGAGCGGGTGCTGCGCGAGACCTATGATGTCAGCCGCTCCACCGTGCGGGAGGCGGTGCTGCACCTCAAGCAGAAGGGTACCGTCGAAACACGACGCGGCTCGGGCAACTTCGTGAAAGTGATTCCCACCGTGGATCGTGACCTGCTGGGGATTCACGACTTCGACGTGCAGATCGAACAAGGCGGTCACAGCAACCAGGTTCAGATCCTCCACTTCACGGAGGAGCACCACTCGTCGCGAGTTTCGCAACTGCTGCAAGTGGAACCCGACGCACCGTTGATCAAGGTCACACGATTGCGCCTGGCCGATGGCGAACCGCTGTTCATCGAGAAGATCTATCTCGCGAGTGCCCGCTTTCCTCACATGAAGCGGGAGGACTTCAGTAACACCCAGGTATTCACCAAGAAGATCATCCAGGACTACGGGATGGACATCGACGAGGTGGTCATACAGCTCGAACCTATCCTGCTCAATCGCAAGGAGATCGAGAACCTGGGGGTTAAGCGGCATCCCGCCGCCGGATTACTCAACGAACGAACCACCTACAACAAACGAGGAGAACCGATCGTTTTTTCCAAGTGGGTCTTCAGCAGCAACCGCTGCCGTCACATGTTGAAAATAAAAGCCAAATAAACCGCACAAGGTGTCCCGATGAAAATGAAACTACTCGTTAGCGCACTTGCCGCCGCCACCCTGCTTCCCACCACCGCCGCCCTGGCAGATGGCTACCCGGAAAAGCCAATCACCATGGTCGTCGCCTACTCTCCCGGCGGTGGCAATGACACCGTATCGCGCCTGATGGCCAAGCATATCGAGCCTTATCTAGGCACTCGCATGGTCGTGGAGAACCATCCCGGCGCAGGCGGTCAGGTCGGTTTCACTCGACTGGCTCGCGCCGATGCCGATGGCTACACTATTGGCCTGCTCAGCTCGCCCTCGCTGTTCATGATCGAGATGCTGCGCGACGGCGTGGCCTACAGCCTGGATGACTTCCAGGCCGTGGCCAACATCCAGTCCGATCCGATCCTGCTGGCGGTGAACGCCTCCAGCGACTATGCCGACCTTGCCGCGCTGACCGACAATATCGCTGCTAACCCCGGCTATGTAAACGTTGGTGGCGACGGTCCGCAATCCAATGTGCACCTGCAGGCTGCAGCATTCGAGTCGGTCCTCGAGTTGGACACCAACTTCATCAGCTACAGCGGCTCCGGTCCCACTGCCACGGCGCTGCTTGGCGATGAGGTGGACGCCGCCCTGCTTAGCACAAGCTCAGCGCTACAGTTCATCGAAGCCGGACGTATTCGCCCGCTGGCGGTTTTCGACAGCGCCCGTCACCCAGCGCTGCCTGATGTGCCGACTCTGGCCGAGGCGGCCGGTGCGGAGGTTCCCAGCGTAGGCACAGCCGTCCGCGGCGTGGCCGGACCTGCCGGCATTCCCCAGGAGCGACTGGCCCACCTGGAGTCGGCCTTCGAGCAGCTGCTGCAGGATGACGAGTTCCAGGCTGCGGCCGCGAATCTGGGCATCGTCACTCACTACCTGGACAGCAACGACTTCACCGAGATGCTCGATGCGTCCCGCGAGGCCACTGCCCAGTACATCGACTTCATGCAATAACCCTCCCCCGGGTATCACGGCAGGCCGCCTCTTCAGTGGCCTGCCCTTCGCCCGTTTCCTGAGGACGCTCCCTTGACCAGCACCCGTAAAAATCTAGTCCTGTCCAGCGCCTTTCTCGTGCTGGGCCTGGCGATCACCTGGGAAACATTCGACTACGGTGCCAAATCCGCGGTCTTTCTGCGCGGCCTTGCCGTGGCCTTGAGCCTGATGGCGTTGAGCTATCTGGCCATCAACCTGCTGCGCCGGCAACACCACAACTCCGACCAGCCGGACACCTCATCTCGGCCGTCGTGGCTGGCCAACCACGGCAATGCGCTCCTGATCTTCGGTGTGGTCGGTGGCTACGTCGCGCTCATGCAGATAGTGGGCTTTCTGCTCTCGACAATGCTGTTTGGTTATCTCACCCAGCTGGCTATCGCCCGCCGCCACCGCCTGCTCCATGTCGTCTATACGGTGCTGATGTCGGCCGCCATCTATCTGATCTTCTTCAAGCTCCTGGGGATCGCAGCGCCCGAAAGCCTCCTCTCCCTGGATCAAACGCTCAAGTTCCTGTAACGAGACTCCAGTCATGTTCGAAGCCATGTCGCTCGGCCTTGCCACCGCCTTTCAACCGGCAATGCTGCTCGCCGTTCTTGTCGGGGTCACGGCGGGCGTATTCATCGGGATGCTGCCCGGCCTGACCAGTACCATGGGGGTGGCACTGCTGATCCCCGTGACCTTCTCCTTTCCCCCTGCAGTGGGCCTTTCGCTACTCGGCGGCATTTATCTCGCCTCTACATTCAGTGGCTCAATCAGTGCCATTCTGCTGAACATACCCGGTACACCCTCGGCCGTGGCCACCTGCCAGGACGGCTTCCCCATGACCCAGCAGGGCAAGGCGGGGCGGGCCATCGGTCTGTCGGTGTATGCCTCCAGCCTGGGCGGCATCTTCAGTACTCTGGTGCTGCTGTTCATGGCCCCAGCCCTCTCCGAGCTGTCATTGATGCTGGGCGCGCCAGAATATTTCCTGTTGGCACTGTTCGGCGTCACCATCATCGCCTCCCTATCCGAGGGCGACATGCTCAAAAGCATGATGGGCGGCGTACTGGGGCTGATCATCAGCCTGGTGGGAATGCACCCCATGACCGGCGAAATGCGCCTTACCTTCGGCCTTCCGGCGCTCTACGACGGCATCCCGCTAGTGATCTCGCTAATCGGGCTCTACTCCATCCCCGAGGTGATCAGCATGCTCAATGCTGACGGCAAGGCCGAGCAGGAGACCCGCTCCAGCTTTACAGGCGCATTGTCATCGCTTCGCGACGTAGTGGCCCAGAAGGTCAACCTGATTCGCTCCTCCATTATCGGCACCATCGTCGGAATCGTGCCAGGCGCCGGCTCCAGCATCGCCAGCTTCATCGCCTACGACTCTGCCAAGCGCGCCTCGCGTCAACCGCAAATGTTTGGCAAGGGGTCCGAGGAAGGGCTGATTGCTGCAGAGTCGGCCAACAACGCCGTCACCGGCGGATCTCTGGTACCTCTACTAACCCTGGGCGTACCCGGAAACCCAGTGACTGCCGTGCTGATGGGCGGCCTGATCATTCATGGCCTGGCACCTGGCCCTGCGCTGTTCGAAAACACCCCCGACATCGCCTACGGCTTCATCTTCAGTCTGGTACTGAGCAACCTAATCTTCATCCCCATCGGGCTGCTGGTGGCCAAGTACTGCGTGAAGGTAATCCTTCTGCCCCGCGAAATTCTCGCCACGACGATCCTGGCGCTGGCGATTATCGGTGCATTCGCTCTTCGTGGTCAGGTCGGCGACGTATTGATGATGCTGGGCATTGGCATCGTCGGCTACCTGTTCACGGTGTTCTCCGTCTCTCGGGCACCCATGGTGCTGGGGCTGGTGTTGGGCGCCATGGCCGAATCGAACTTGTCCCGCGCGCTGATGCTGGTGCGTGGCGATACCGGCGAGCTGATTCTGCAGTTCCTCACCCGTCCGTTCTCCATCGGCCTGGTGCTGCTCTGCCTGCTCTCCATCTATCTGGGTTTCCGCAAAGGAAAGGTGGCCAAGCCCACCGCTCAATGAAAGCTAAAGGAATACGCATGACACGCTCTTCTTCCGCCATCGCCGCAATCCCCTGCTCCATCGCCAAGTTGGGCCGTGATGGCATGCACTATTTCTTCGGGTACTACAACAAAAGTACCTGGAACGCCCAGGGTACCCAGATCCTTGCCAATCGCGTGCCCTACATGGACCGCGACCTGACCCCCGAGCTCGAAGCCGAGGTGGGTTATTTCGACTCGGTGGGCGGTGACTTCCACACGATCGGAACTACCAGCGCCTGGAACTGGCAGATGGGCTGTCAATTACAGTGGCTGGAGGGGCAAGGCAAGCGCCAGGTCATCTACAACGTTCGACATACCACGCCCCAGGGAAAGTACCCGAATTTCGGCTCAGTTATTCATGATCTGGACAGCGGCGAGTCGCGGACCCTCGCCGACCCGATCTACTCGGTAGCGCCGGACAGTTCCTATGCGATCACCGTCGATTACCGTCGCCTCTACATCACTCATGAGACGATCGGCTACGCCGAGATTGAAGGCGAGAAGCTGCCCGTGGAGCACTGCCCGGCTGACGACGGTGTCTGCCGTGTGGACCTGGATACCGGCGACCTTCAGGTACTGGTAAGCTACGACGAGCTGAAGAACTTCCATTACCGCGACTCCATGGCCAACGCCATTCACTGGGTCAGCCATATCGAGATCAATCCGGCCTCGAACCGCATCCTGTTCCTGCATCGCTGGACCGAGCGCGTGGAAGACGAGACCTGCTTTCTCCACCGCTTGATCACCATCAACTCCGACGGCAGCGACATGCGACTGCTGGAGTGCTCCGACCACCCGCTGCCACAACTGGCTGAGGACTTCGACCCCAACGCCGTGGGCACCTACGACTACGAAAAGTCGGAGTATCAGATCTCCCACCCGCTGTGGAAAAGCGATGACGAGATCATCGTCTGGGGACCGCATGACGGAGAGATCCACTATCATCTCTATCATGACGCCCCCAATGGAAAAGTCAGCGTGGTCGGTCGCGGCATCCTCACCGAGAACGGCCACATGAGCTACTCTCCGGTGAACTCACGCTGGCTGTTAACCGATACCTACCCGGACGCTGAAACCAACATCCGTAAGCTGCTGATCTTCGATACCCAGGAGGAGCGAGCCATCGAGATCGGCGAGTTCTACACCTCGGATCTCAAGAAGGAGAACCGCTGCGACCTGCACCCTCGCTGGAATCATCAGGGCACTCAGGTCTGCATCGACTCCGTACATGACAACGAACGCCAGATGTACATCATCGACGTCACCCCCGTGATCAACTAAACACCAGCCTCTCAGGCAGCATGACAGCCTGATCCACTGCCCCCGGAAGCCCCCGGGGGCAATCCGTTCAAGCCCCCGGCACTGCACAAACTTGGTGACGCTGGCGCAGAACAAGCTCACCTCCTTCCCCCAATCACCGCCGCAAGCCCGCTCATGAGACAATGAAGGCACCCAGGCGCCTTCAAGGCAGCCATTGACAGCTCCTTACCACCGCCGTACTGTGAACTCAGCGCCGATTTGACTATCAGCTTGCGGGCGCTCTACAAGTTCCGCTAAAGCGACGCCCAGAGCCCGCTTTAGCCCATGCAAAGCGGGTTTTCTGTTTCTGGCCCTCGGGCCACCGCCGATTTAAGCACCAACTTGCGGGCGGAATATAAATGCAGCTAAAGCGGCGCACGGCTCCACTCCCCTGGGTCGGCGCTTGCCGACTACGCCAACCATCGTCTTACAGGGGAATGGGAGACCACCATCATGACCTACTCGATACAGACCACCGCTAAACGGCCCTCGAACACCCCGCGCGCCTGCCTCGCGGCACTGGACCTGACTCAGGAAGACCTCGTCCGTCCGGAGCTGCGCGACGATGTCATCCTCGCCAAGCGACTGCCGCGTCATGGAAACACCATCACCGGCCGGCATGATCCGCTGGTTGGCGGCCATCGAACCGGACGAACGGCTCTTGCTGTAACATCAACCAATCTAAATACCTGATCCGAGTACCAGGGCGTAGAGGAGCATGACATGGCACGCAAGGAGGCGACATTGCACCGGCTGGATCGAGCGCTGGTGTGGGATGGATTCAAGGCGCTGCTGCCCATCTCGCTATTCGTCACCATCTTCGGCATCGCCTTCGGCCTGGCCGCCACCCAGGCCGGGCTCGGTGACGGCACCATCATGCTGATGAGCACCCTGGTGTTCGCCGGCGCCTCCCAGTTTGCCGCCCTGGAGCTGTGGGAGCCGCAGATCCCGCTGTTCACCATGATGGTGACCGTCTTCGCCATCAATGCTCGACACCTGCTGATGGGGGCTACCCTCTACCCCTGGCTCGAACCGCTCCCGCCTGCCAAGCGCTACGGCATCATGCTGGTCGCCTCCGACGCCAACTGGGCCATGGCCACCCAGGCGTTCACCCGCGGCCGCCCTGGGCTCGGCCTGATGCTGGGTGGCGGCATCGCCCTGTGGTGTTTCTGGGTTCTCGGCACCTGGCTCGGCCTCAACGTGGGGGGTGCCATAAGCGATCCCGCCAGCCTGGGACTCGACATGGTGATGGGCTGCTTCCTGCTGGCCATGGTGGTGGGCGGCGAGAAGAACCTGCGCATGCTGCTGATCTGGGCGGTGGCCGCCGGCGCCTCGCTGCTCGCCTTCTACTATCTCCCGGACAACAGCCACGTGGTGGTGGGAGCCATCGCCGGTGGCCTGGCCGGCCTGACCTGGGGGAAGCGTGACCATGAGCATTGAGGCAACCGGTCTGGGAACCGTGATCATTATCCTGGCCATGGCGCTGGTCACTCTGGCGACTCGCTGGGGCGGTGTATTCGTGATGTCCTTCGTCCCCATCGGCTACCGCGTCAGGCGCTTCATCCACGCCATGTCGGGCTCTGTGCTGGTGGCGCTGCTCGCCCCACTGGCGGTAAGTGGCGACAACGGCGCCCGCCTGGCCCTGCTGACCACCGCGGTGATCATGCTGACGCTGAAGAAGCCGCTGCCGGCCATTGCCGGGGGCATCCTGGTGGCAGCGCTGTTCCGACAGCTCTGGCCCGCACTAAGTGCCTGATCTGAAGTTTTCGTGTAGTGTCGGTGTTTGGATCACTGACACGGATGAACCCATGGCAAGGCGCCCCATGTGCTTCATTGGTCGGACTGGCGACGAAAGCACCAGTACCGGGCTTGGCGGTGCCACTGTCGGCAGCAGCAAGCCCGGATGGCAATGCATGAACGATCACGGCATTAGTTACGACTGTAGTACTAAGCAGTAACTATGTCTCGCGGAAGGTTCCGGCGAGGCGCTCCGTCACTCTTTCAGTGTCGCCTCGAGGGTGATTCTCGCGGTCAGCAGCTTGGAGATCGGGCAGTTCTCCTTGGCGCCGTTGGCCGCCTCCTCGAAGGCCGCCTGATCGGCACCCGGCACGCGGCCCACGGTGGTCAGATGGACATCGGTAACCGTCAGGCTGTCCGGATCCAGGGTCACCTTGGCCTGGGTATCGATGCTGTCGGCGGTGTAGCCCGCCTCGCCCAGCACCAACGACAATGCCATGGAGAAACAGCCGGCATGAGCGGCTCCGATCAGCTCCTCGGGATTGGTGCCCGCGGCACCTTCGAAGCGGCGGCGGAAGTCATAGGGCGTCTCCTTGAGCGCGCCGCTACCGGTGGAGAGCGAGCCGCCCCCCTCCTTCAGGCTACCCTTCCACTGTGCACTTGCGGTGTTCTCGATGCTCATGACGTCTCCTTATACTTGGCTTATATGAGTCGGTCGTATCATCCTTCACCCCAGACTATGCAGATGAGTGACCCAAACGGCAAGGTGCCACTTACGCCAGGCACCTGCCGTGACAGCATGACGATTACCGGAGGCGTTCCAATAATCAGAACATCGAGCGGCTTTCATTAGCCCATGGGGCTTGCCAATACTGCGACGGGCACGCCGCTGGCATAGCGATATTACAAACCGACCCACCGAGGACGCCCCATGCCACTCTCTGCCCTGCTTAACTGGCGCCTTCACGCGCTGGTCGCCGCCGTCGCCCTACTCTCCGAGTTCATCGGCATCCAGCGTCTGCCGCTGGGCCCCGGCACCCTGCTTCTTCTGCCGCTCTTCTATGCCTTCATTCTTGGCGTGCTGCTCAACCCCCATGTAACCCGTACCGCCGGTCGAGTGGTTCCCCTGAGCGTCAGCGACGCCGCCGGGCCGTTGACCCTGCTGGCGATCATGCCCTTCATCGCCCGGTTCGGCTCGACCATCGGTCCGGCCATCGAAGACCTGATCGATGCCGGCCCCGCGCTGATCCTCCAGGAGCTGGGCAATCTCGGTACCATGCTGATCGCCATGCCGCTGGCGGTAGTGGTGTTCAAGATGGGCCGCGAGGCGATCGGCGCCACCTACTCCATCGCCCGGGAGCCCAACATCGCGGTCATCTCCGACAAGTATGGCCTCAAGGGACCGGAGGGCATCGGCGTCATGGGCACCTACGTGGTAGGTACCATGTTCGGCACCCTGTGGTTCGCGTTGATGGCGGGCTATCTCACCTCTCTGGAGATCTTCGACCCCCGTGCCCTGGCCATGGCCTGCGGCGTGGGAAGTGGCAGCATGGTCGCCGCCTGCTCGGCGGCCATCGCCGGCACCCTGCCCGAGCTCAAGGAGGAGCTGCTGGCCTTCTCCGGCGCCAGTAACCTGATGACGTACGCCACAGGCCTCTACCTGTCGCTGTTCGTCGCCCTGCCCATCGCCGAGAAGCTCTATTCCCTGCTCGCCGGCAAGCGCCAGGCCAAGGCGGTAGGCGCCCAGGTCAGCATGCCCACCGAAGAAGCCCCGAGCAGCGCACCGGAAGAGGAGCGCCCCGAGCGCAACCTGCCCAAGACCGCCATGGCCATGGCCGCCGCCTGCGCCGTGGCCTGGGTGGCCAACACCGTCAACGGCAGCGACCTGATCACCGCCTTGCCCGGCATGCTGATCCTCTATGTGATGACCATGCTGGGCCTGATCATCACTCGCTTCGCGCCCTTCTATCTACCTGGCGTGGCCTGGGTCTCGCTGGTCAGCATCGTCATGACCCTGCCCTGGTTCCCCGGCAACGCCTGGCTGATCGACCAGCTCAGCGCGGTCAACTTCCTGGCCATCGTCACCCCGGTGCTGGCCTACGCCGGCCTGGCGCTGACCAGGCGCGAGCTGGGCATGTTCCGCAAGGCCGGCTGGAAGCTGGTGATCATCGCACTGCTGGTGTTCACCGGCACCTTCCTCGCCTCCGCCCTGATCGCCGATCTGCTGCTGTGAGCCGTTTCGCCATGACCCAGACCCTGACCACTGTTCCCGACGTCGATACCCTGCGCGAGTGGCGCCATGACTTCCATCGCCACCCCGAGACCGCCTTCGCGGAGCATCGCACCAGTCAGCGCATCGCCGAGATCCTGACCGAGGCCGGGCTCGACATCGTCACCGGCCTGGGCGGCGGCACCGGCATCGTCGCCATCCTGGACGGCAAGCGCGGGCCTGGGCGCAGCATCGGCCTGCGCGCCGATATCGATGCCCTCGATGTCACGGAAGCCAGCGATGCCCCCCACGCCTCGCGGATTCCCGGCAAGATGCATGCCTGCGGCCATGACGGTCATACCACCATGCTGCTCGGCGCGGCCTGCCAGCTGGCCCGCAACCCCGATTTCGCCGGCCGCGTCCACTTCATCTTCCAGCCTGCGGAGGAGAGCGAGGGCGGCGGCCAGGTGATGGTCGAGGAGGGGCTGTTCGAGCGCTTCCCCATGGAGGCCGTCTACGGCCTCCACAACTGGCCAGGGCTGCCGGTGGGTGAGGCCGCGGTGCATGACTCCGCGGTGATGGCCGCCTTCGATGTCTTCACCCTGACCCTGACCGGCAAGGGGTGCCACGCCGCCATGCCGCATCTGGGCACCGATGTGGTGCTGGCCGCCTGCCAGCTGGTGTCGCAGCTGCAGGGGCTGATCAGCCGCGAGACGCCCGCGCACCAGACCGCGGTGCTCAGCGTGACCCAGCTCCATGCCGGCGACGCCTTCAACGTCATTCCCGAAACGGTAGAGCTGCGTGGCACCCTACGCTGCTTCGATGAACCCCTTCGCGCCCACCTGCAGCAGCGCTTCCACGACGCCGTCGAAGCGCTGGCCCGCTTCCATGGCTTGGGCGTGGCGTTCGACTACCAGCCCCGCTACCCGGCGACGATCAACACTCTGGAGCAGGCCCAGCACTGCGCCGCGGTTCTCGAGTCGCTGCCCGAGATCACCCGTGTGCATCACGACCTGCCGCCGAGCATGGCCTCCGAGGACTTCGCCTTCATGCTCAACGCTCGCCCCGGCGCCTATATCTGGCTGGGCAACGGCGAGGAGAGCGCGGCGCTGCACAATCCCCACTATGACTTCAACGACCACCTGACCCCGATCGGCGTGAACTACTGGGTGCAGCTGGTTCGTCAGCTACTCGACACACCGTCGGTCGACTGAGCGCCACCGCGCTCTCGCCGAACAAGACATTTCCCAAAGCCTGCCCGCCCGGACGCCTTGCGTCCGGCGCGGATGGCCGATCCTGGCCGTCAAAACGAGGTAGCCTCCGTCTCTCCCCCTGCCAACAACGCCATCTCACGACCGCCAGCTTCATGCATATCAACCACAAGACGCTCACCAGAAGGAGTGCATCGTGACCATCACCATCACCGTTATCGGATTGGGCAACATGGGCCGCGGCATGGCCCTGACCCTGCAGCGTGCCGGCTTCACCGTCCAGGGCAGCGACATCGATCCCGTCGCACGCCAGCGCCTTGCCGACGAAGGCCTCGCCACCCTGGCCCCCGAGGCGCTGGGCGCCAGCGACATCTACCTGCTGTCGCTGCCCACCTCGGCCCACGTCGAGCGGGTGCTCACCGAGTCGCCGGGGCTGCTCACCCTGGCGCCCAAGGGCAGCGTGATCATGGACACCTCCACCAGCGACCCCAGCGTGACTCGCCGCCTTGCCGCCCGGGTCGAGGCCGCCGGCCTCGAGTGGCTCGACGCCCCTGTCAGCGGCGGCCCGGCCGGTGCCATCGAAGGCAAGCTGGGCATGCTGCTGGGCGGCAGCGCCGCCACCGTGGCACGTCTCGAGCCGGTGCTAGACGCCCTCTCGGCCAAGGCCACCCACGTCGGCGGCCCCGGCAGCGGCCATGTGGTCAAGCTCGCCAACAACTACCTGTGCGCCGCTCATCTGCTGTCTACCGCCGAGGCCGTGGCCATGGCGCGCCGCGCCGGCGTCGACCCCGCCGCCTGTCTGCAGGGGCTGAACAGTGGCTCGGGACGCAGCGCGGTGAGCGAGGTCAACTTCCCGCGCTGGATTCTCTCCGAGACCTTCGACTCCGGCTTCAGTACGGGCCTGATGCGCAAGGACCTGCGCCTGGCGCGCCAGACCGCCGACGCCCTCGAGATGCCCGAGGGGCTGCTGGGCAAGGTGGTCGAGGCCTGGCATGCCGATACCGAGAACCTGTCC
Organism: Halomonas icarae; assembly: GCF_009901955.1. Classification (GTDB taxonomy): domain Bacteria; phylum Pseudomonadota; class Gammaproteobacteria; order Pseudomonadales; family Halomonadaceae; genus Halomonas; species Halomonas icarae. Next base: position 1,890,985 of record NZ_WUTS01000001.1, read on the forward strand.
GACGGCGAGGACTTCAACGCCATAACCCGCTTGCTGCTCGACGCCGCCGAGCGCTATGCGTCGACCCATAACGATGAGGAGACACACCCGTGAGCAATGCCCTGAATCAGCGCGCCCGTGATGCCCTCGTGCTGCTGCTCGATGCCTACGGCATCGACCCCAGTGACCCGGCCACCAACTGGATTGCCGGAAACCTGGTGGCCGGCAAGGGTGAGACGATCACCCTGCTCGACCCTGTTACGGATCTGCCGCTGCTGACGTATCGGGATGCGGGGGCGGCATGTGTCAGCGAGGCCGTGAGCGCCGCCACGACGGCCCAGTCGGAGTGGATGGCGCTGAGCGCCAGCGAACGAGGCCGCCGCCTGCAGGCCGCGGCTCGTGGACTCGCCGGGCACGAGGATGAGCTGTCTCGGCTGGAGAGCCTGATCGCCGGCAAGCCGGTCAGCGACTGCCGCGGCGAGGTCGCCAAGGTGCGCGAGATGTTCGAGTACTACGCCGGCTGGTGCGACAAGCAGCATGGCGAGGTGATCGATGTCCCGACCACCCACCTGAATTACGTGCAGCGCATCCCCTACGGCGTGGTCGGCCAGATCACCCCCTGGAACGCCCCGATCTTCACCTGCGGCTGGCAGCTCGCCCCGGCCCTGGCGGCGGGTAACGCGGCGGTGCTCAAGCCCTCCGAACTCACCCCCCTCACCTCGGTGCTGCTTGCCATGCTGCTCGAGCACGGCGGCCAGCTACCGGCGGGGCTGATCGGCATCGTCAACGGCCTGGGCCACACTACCGGCCAGGCGCTGACGGCTCATGACGATATCGCCAAGCTGGTGTTCGTGGGCTCGCCCGAGACCGGCCAGAGGATCGCCGAAGCCGGCGCCCGGCGCCTGGTACCCAGCGTACTGGAGCTGGGCGGCAAGTCGGCCAACATCGTGTTCGACGACGCGGCTCTCGACGACGCGATCGGCGGCGCTCAGGCCGCCATCTTCGCCGGGGCGGGGCAAAGCTGCGTGGCCGGTTCGCGACTGCTGCTCCAGGAGAGCCTGCTGCCCGAGTTCACCACACGCCTGGCGCGCGCCGCCGAGGCGATACCCGTGGGGCTGCCCAGCGACGACGCCACGCGCATGGGGCCGCTGCAGAACGCGGCCCAGTATCGGCGCGTGCATGAGCTGATCGACGAGGCGCTGGCCCAGGGCGCCACCCTGTTGACCGGCGGCAAGCCCCCCGGCGACCTGCCGGCGGAGGCCGCCGAGGGCTACTTCCTGGCGCCGACCATTCTTACCGATGTCACCCCGGAGATGACCATCGCCAACGAGGAGGTGTTCGGCCCGGTGCTGGTGGTGATGAGTTTTCGTGATGAGCAGGAGGCAGTGGCACTGGCCAACGCGACCCGCTTCGGCCTGGCCGGCGCGGTATGGAGTCGCGACACCGCCAGGGCACTGCGTATCGCCCATCAGTTGCGCGCCGGCACCGTATGGGTCAACAGCTACAAGACCATCAATGTGATGTCGCCCTTCGGCGGACTGGGGGAGAGCGGCTACGGGCGCTCCAGCGGCCTCGACGGCCTGCGCGAATACACCCTGCCGCGCAGCGTCTGGGTGGAGACCGCCGCCCACGCCACCGCCGCCATGGGCTACGGTGACGGCCAGGCCCGGCCAGACAATTCCCGATAAGCTCCGGCTACAGAGCGAAAACGTAGCCAGCCGCTCAGTCGACCTGGCGCGATATCCCATACTCGGGAGCACCGAACCCCAAGCTTCTCAGGTGAGTAAACCACCATCGAAATATAGCAAGACCGACAATAGAGGGCTTGGACTGGACAGCCCATAGACTAACGATGCTATAGTGCCGCTGAAGATTGTACGACAATCTTCAGCGCATATCCTCCCGCCCTGCTCTCTGACAGAAATAGGTGCCAACAATGAAAACTCCTGCATTATGGAGCGCCCAGGCGCACATGCCATCCATCATCGATCGCCAGATTCGAGTGGTATCTGCGCAAGGCGCCTATCTCACCACCGACAAGGGCAGCCGACTCTTCGATGGAACCTCATCACTGTGGTATTCGAACATTGGCCATGGGCGTGAAGAGATGGCCCAGGTTGCCTACGAGCAGATGAGAACGCTCGATGCGTATCATGTGTTCGGACGCTATACGAATGATCGCGCCGTTGAGCTGTCGGAAAAGCTGGTCGACATCGCACCAATGGATAACGCCAAGGTGATTCTGAACAGCGGAGGCTCTGATGCCATTGACGTGGCCTTGAAGCTTGCACGTCGTTACTGGAACCACATTGGCCGCAAGACCAAGACGGTAATTATCAGCCGGGAGCACTCCTATCATGGGCTTCACGCCTACGGCACTAGTGTCGCCGGCCTTGATTTCAACCGAGAGGGGTACGGCACTGATTCGCTAGTCAGTGGTACCGAGCGAGTTGAAAAACATTCAACCACAGCCTTCGCCGAAGCCATCGAGCGAATCGGTGCGGAGAATATCGCCGCCTATATTGCCGAGCCCATCCTCGGCACCGGGGGTGTACACCCGCCTCAGGAAGGTTATTTTGAAGAAATTCAAAAGATGTGCCGTGACAACGAGATCCTCTTTATTGCCGACGAGGTCATAACCGGTTTCGGCCGCACCGGCAGCATGTTTGCTTCAACGCGCTATGGTCTGCAGCCGGATATCGTTACTTTCGCAAAAGGGGTCACCTCAGGATATGCAGCACTGGGCGGCATCTTCGTTGCTCCTCGCCTGTGGCAGCCCTTCTTCGAGCGAAACGCCAATGCTCCAATCTACCGCCACGGCACCACCTACTCAGGACACCCTGTCACAGCTGCCCTGGCACTGAAGAATCTTGAGATACTTGAGCAAGAGAGCCTGATTGAGCGTTCAGCACATCTCGAGCAGGTTTTATCCAATTCATTATCGGAGATCGAGTCACACGAGCTCGTGGCCAGCACTCGTGTAGGTGGCTTACTCGGAGCAATAGAGCTTCGCGATATAGCCCAGGCCGAGGTGATCACCGACCAGCTCCTTGACCTGGGCTTCATCAGCCGTCCCCTGAGGGGAAATAGCGTACAAATCAGCCCCCCCTTCATCTCCACGGATCAAGAGGTACGCAGTCTAGTCGAGGCAGTTCGATATCTTCTTGACGATATCCAGCCTGCTCGTATCCGAGCCTAGAGATTAGTGCATGCACACACATCCTGCGCACTGGTGCGCAGGATGTTCAGCTGATATAGACAAACAAGAAAAGGGAATAATAACATGAGCTTACTGGCCCCGTCACGAGAACGGCTTGCAGCTTCTGAACAGGCCCTGAAGAGTCTACAGGGCTACAGCAACAACAAGCCAACCGATACGGAATTCTCGGTTTTCGACCCATCGACAGAGCAACGCATTGCCACCTTACGAAACATGACGGCCCAGGAAGCTATCGTTGAGGTCAAAACGGCAGATAGTGCAGGACGTGCCTGGGCTAAAACGACACCGCGGCACCGTTCTGACACCCTCCATAACGTGTATTCGCTGCTAATGGAAAACCAGCACCGACTTGCCTATGTCATCAGCCGTGAGATGGGGAAACCCCTAGCGGAAGCTCAAGGAGAGGTGCAGTATGCTGCTGATTATGTCAGGTGGTACGCTGAAGAGCTGCTGCGCCCTGCCGGGGGGTATCGCGAAAACCCTGTGGGTGGCTCTACGATCCTGACCCGCCGCGCGCCTATCGGTCTGACACTGCTTATCGCGCCCTGGAACTTCCCCATGGCGATGATCACCCGCAAGATTGCCCCAGCCATCGCCGCGGGATGTGCATCGATTATTAAACCTGCGGCGTTAACTCCACTCACCACTCTTCTCACCGTCGATCTAATGGCGGAAGCCGGTGTGCCGCGCGAACTAATGCGTGTGGTTACAACCACTGAGCCTGCGGCCTTTAGTGAGGCAGTGCTTTCAGACCCCCGCATAAGAAAATTATCCTTCACCGGATCCACCGGCGTGGGCAGCACATTGATGCACCTGGCGGCGAAGAATATCGTCAAGAGTTCCATGGAGCTCGGTGGTAACGCCCCACTCATCGTATTTGATGATGCCGACCTGGAGCGTGCCGTAGAAGGTGCCATGTTGGCGAAGCTGCGTAATGGAGGACAATCCTGTGTGGCAGCCAACCGCTTCTATGTCCAAGACGGCATAGCCGACGCTTTCATCGAAGCCTTCACCGAGAAGATGTCAAAAGTCGCTGTCGGTGATGCCATCGCCGAGGGCGTTGGTCTTGGCCCGGTCATCAATCAAGAAGCCGTCGACAAGCTCCAGCATCTTGTAGACGACGCCATCGCCTTGGGTGCAGAGCTGAAAACTGGTGGCAAACAACCGGAAGGCGATGGTTACTTCTTCTTACCCACTGTTCTCGATCAGGTCCCGGCAGAAGCCGATATCGCCAACGCCGAGATTTTCGGCCCCGTAGCGGCCATATCATGCTTTTCCACCCAAGAGGAGGTGATCTGGCGGGCAAACGATACTCCCTTCGGCCTGGCAGGTTACGTGTTCACGGAAAATCTTGATCGCGCACTCAATGTTGCCGATGAGCTAGAGACCGGTCTGGTAGGCATCAATAACGGGGTACCCTCCAACCCAGCGGCTCCGTTCGGCGGGATGAAACAGTCAGGCCTTGGCCGCGAGGGCAGCCACGAAGGTCTCGAGGAGTATCAAGAGATTCGCTACTACAACATTGCTCGTCGTCCCACCGACTGACACACTTGGCTTGGAGGCTCTCCTTGCCTTGCGATGTCTGGCCTCCCTCTTACATTGCTGTCACCTACCCTTGTTCTGCTGTCGGCCAGGCGAGGGTAGTTGCAGGGCTGGAATCGACTCGCGAAAAGAAAAGTGCCGATACAACACAGACCCCCGACCCGCTATCATTACGCCATGAACTCATCCAGATAACAGCAGCCGAGAGCGTACAGCCAGGACCCTTCATTGAGTGTTGCACGTTACCCCCGGTTTCACAGCCCAAGGCCCTACCTCATGAGTACACCCAAGCTTCGCACTATCTCTGTCGTGGATGCTGTCGCCGAGCAACTCAGCGAGGCAATTTTTGACGGCACCTTTCAGCCCGGCGAGATACTGGTGGAGTCCCAGCTAGCCGCGCGCTATCAGGTACCTCGCCAGACCATTCGTTCAGCCATCGTGGTTCTCATTCATGATGGTATCCTGCGCCGAGAACCCAACAAGAGCGTATACGTTCCAGAATTTTCCGAAGCAGACCTTCATGACCTTTTTGCTGTTCGCCGTTTGGTCGAAATGGAAGCCATTCGTATTCTGGCGACTCGAAAAATCGTCCCCCAGGAAGCCGAGACCGCCATGCGGTTCATGGAGGTACTATATGACGAGAATGATTGGAATGAAATCCTCAGGCTCGACTTCAAGTTTCATCAGGCCATCATTGATGCTACCGATAGTCCCCGGCTGCAACGCTTTTACCGTAGCATCTCCGCCGAAAAACGGCTAGCACTGTGCTATTATCGGACTGCAGATACTTCACCACGGATCATAGTCCAAGAGCATAAGGAACTACTGGATGCACTTCGGACAGGAGATCCGGACACGGCCGCTGAAGCCGCTAGCCGCCATATTCAGGAGTCGGAAGCCCTGATCAACAGCACGATCAGGGCCCAGGAACACCAATAAGTAGCCTGCTGCTTCCAGGATATGGAACCAGAGCGTCCCAGGAAATTACCAGGTTACCGCTATGGCTATTCACAATTAGTCATGACCGAGTTCTCCGTGGTGATGCCTTGCTCAGGGTCCAGTATTGAAAAAACGGGGCTGGCTCGCTCAAGAAATCGGATATCTAGATCAGATTTTCCACTGATGACCAGTTGGCATCCAATTTCACCAATGGCAGGAGACACGCGAAAACCGTGCCCAGAAAAACCTGTCATGACTAGCACGTTAGCGTTCTGGGGATGTGGACGAATATACTCAAGCATGGATCTTGTGTAGCTCTCGACGAAGGTATCAATACGATACGGTCGCCGACTGATGCCGGGAAGCATTTCCTGCTGAATCCATTCGAATTTCTTTAGCTCTCTGATAAGGTCATCCCCCTCCAGCTGCCTGGGAAAGCGATCGGCATCACCGCTGACATAGTGGTTATTGAAACCGAGACCAAGTTTCACCGAACGGCGATCACGTGAGGGGATTCCATAGCAGTAGTGGGGTGCACATCTAAGGAAGGGTGGAAATCCTGTGAAATGGTTATCATCATATCCACTGAACCACATTGAAGTCAAGCGTCTGGTGACGACCTCACTGCGAATGTAAGGCACCAATTTCGACGACCACCCCCCACAGGAAACCACGACTCGATCAAATACCTGCCAGCCAGTGGCGGTCAGTATCCTAACAGGATCATCCGAGACATCGATCCTTGATATGGGGCTAAATTCATGAATCCTAGCCCCATGACGTCGTGCCAGCTCAGCCGTCACTTCGACTGTCCTTTCCGGTCGAATCACAGCGCCTGTGGTATCCCATAGGCCTAACGAGTTTTGACCAAACAGGATGTGAGGAAATTGCTTACGCAAGCGTGAAGCCCCAAGCAGTTCGTAAGGGACACCAAGCTCCCGGGCAGACTTGTAAGCGCACTGAATTTGTGCGTCCCCTTCTCTCCCATAGATCAATACACCCGTCGGATCGCGCAACACCTGGTTACTGGCAGACTCCAGCTTTCGCCAAGCGGTCGCGGCACGATCAATCAGCGCTGTATAGTTCGGCTCAACCAACTCCATATTCCAGTAAAGACGGCTTTCACCACCGGCTCCAGCCGACGGATGGCCGGGGTATGCCCTGTCGAAGCCATGTGCCTCGATTCCGCTAGTCTGGCTCAATTGCCAAAGGACCTGAATACCGATGGCCCCTAGGCCAATCACTGCGACTTTCATCAATTTTTCGCGAGATACCCAGCATCTATCACGTCTGGAGAAATGGCACTCTTACCGAAAGGGCTATTAGGATAATGCCACTATTGATGCCACTATCTACTCGCTCCTCCCTTGTCGTTGAAGGTGGGAGACAGAGGATGGCCAGAACACTTGTGGCCATCACACCAATCCGTGCATTAACTCAGCAAGTTTGGTAATAACAGCGATATCTGTGGTACATAAGCCACCAGGAAGAGAATAGCAATAAGAACTGCCACAAATGGCAAGGCAGCAACGCTCACCCTTTCGATTGACAACCCGCTGATCGCGCTGGCAACGTTCAAGTTGTCTCCCACTGGTGGTGTGGCGAACCCAATCATGGAAGCCATGATCATGACGATACCAAAATGAACAGGATCCATTCCCATCAGCGTGACAACAGGCACAAGAATGGGAGCCAACAGGATAATTCCGGCCAATGTCTCCATGAACATGCCAATGAAAAGAAGAAGCAACAGAATGACAGCTAGTATGACCCAGAATGGCACCGGCAATGCCCCAAGAAAATTGGCAATGAGTGTCGGGATTCTTTCCAGTGTCAGGATTCTTGCATAGGTAGATGCAGTGGCAATGATTACCAGAATCATGCCCGAGATTAGCAAGGTGGTTTTCAGCATCAGCGGGATCTCTGAAGTCTTCGCCTCTCTATACAATAGGCTCAGCACAAGACTATAGGCCACGGCGATACCCGATGCTTCCGTCGGAGTGAAGATACCGCCATAAATACCGCCCAAGACCACTACAGGCATTAATAGTGTCCACTTTGCCTTCCATAAGGCCTCTCCGCGCTGCCCCCAGTTCGCCCTTTCAGTATGACCGCCGTAGCCTTTTTTACTGCATATATAACGGCCAACAACATATAGCGAAAGCACGATCACCAAGCCGGGAATCAGACCGGCAAGAAAAAGATCACCGATGGAGGTGTTTGTGGTAATGCCATAAATGATCAACGGAATACTAGGTGGAATCACGATACCCACGCCACCAGCCGTAGCCAGTGTAGCAGCACTGAACCCCCTGCCGTAGCCCTCACGGATCATGGCAGGAATCATGATGCCACCGATGGCTGCTACCGTTGCCGGCCCAGAACCACTCAACATCGCAAAAACAGTGGTACCAACCAGGGTAACGGCCGGTAATCCCCCGGTAATGTGCCCTACAAACGTCTTGGCAGCATCGATCAGCCTCTTGGAGAGGCCTCCATACTCCATAATGACACCCGACAGTACAAAAAGGGGAACGGCAAGAAGAGAGTAAGAGTCGACCGCCCCAAACATGGTCTGTGTAAGATAATTTACCGGGACTACCTCAGTTATCATGACTGAGAGCATGGAGGCGATGCCCAATGCAAATGCAACGGGCATTCCGAGGATAAGAAGAATGATAAAGCTGATCGCCAGAATACTAATACCCATATTTAATCCACCTCGGACTGTGACGGGGGAATAGGAGAAAATGGGTTTCTAATCATATCCAAGAAAGAACGTACCGCATGTTGCGAGACACGGAAAGACATAAGAAAAAGCCCAAGAGGAAGTCCGATGTAGACAAGATACATGGGAATCTGCGAGCCTGGCGACAACTGCCCAGTCATGATCTGTCGGCTCACCATCTCATTAGAAAGAGTGAACATATAAACAAGAAAAGCCAGCCATGCCAGGAAAACAGCGAGACTGATGATACGCTGTAAGAGTGGAAACTTCCTTCCTATAAAATCCACAATCACACTAAACTTAACATGTCTCTGGTATTTTATGGCATAGCTGCCACTAAGATAGACAAACCACACAAGAGAGTACCGCGCAATCTCTTCAGACCATGCAGGTGGGCTGTTAAACACATACCGCATCACAACCTGGAAGATCACGAGCGAGGTAAAAATCACCAAGGCGACCGACGCCAGATAGATCTCTATGTACTCATCCAAATGTTTATATAGCCATTTCAGCATAAGTCAACTATCCAATTCCGGAATAAAGACGGCTTACCCCTACCCGAGACCTGCAGTCTGGATAGGGGTAGTTCAAAATGACTTACTGAATAGCTTCAAGGTAAGTGATATTACCTGCTGCCTCTAGAATAGCCTTGAGTTTATCAGTATCTACTTTATCAGCGTTTTCCTTGTAGAAAGGAATAGCTGAATCAATCCAGGCTTGACGCTCCTCATCTGTCAGGTCAGTGACCGTGCCACCTTCAGCCTCAATCTCAGCGCGAATCTCGTCGCTAACGGTCTTCTTGAGCGTACGAATCTTGTCGACTGCGGCATCGGCCGCTTCCTGAATGATCATCTGATCTTCTTCAGAGAGGCCCTCGAAGAAGTCTTTATTGATGAGAATGACTTCAGGATCATAGATATGACGAGTTTCTGTCAGATAGTTGGCGGGTTCAGTCAGGCGCGCTGAATAGAGCAGCTCATAGGGGTTTTCCACACCATCAACAACGCCTTGCTGCAGTGAGGTAAATACCTCGGGGAAAGACAGGGGTGTGGGTGCGGCTCCAATGCTTTCCCAGTAAGCGATATGCATCGGCACCTGCATGGTGCGCAGCTTGATCCCCTCCATATCTTCCGGCAATGTAACAGTACCATCCGTCATTGCCAGGTTACGGAAACCGTTTTCACCCCAACCGAGGGCAATCAAGCCACTGTCAGCCAAGCCTGCGAGCATTTCCTTCCCTAGCTCACTATCAAGCACCTTGTAGGCAGTCGCGGCATCCTCAAAAATAAAGGGGAAATCGAAGACTTCCAGGGACTTATCAAAGTTGGCAAGAACACCCACTGATGGAGCCGTCATCTCGATATCACCAAACTGAGTGGCCTCGATCATCTCGCGCTCACCACCAAGCTGGCTGTCCGGGTAGACCTGGACCTCAATACGCCCATCGGTGCGCTCGGTTACTTGCTCGGCAAATAGGTCGTAACCCTGATTTTGCGTGTCGTCTGGCGAGATCACGTTACCGAACTTAATCGTGTGAGTGTCCTCGGCAACAACGCTGCCCGACCAGACGGCGAGGCTTAGGGCAGCAACAGTTCCTGCAGCGATAAAACTGGTGTTACGCATCGTGTCGCACTCCTATTGTTGGTAGTCGTGTCTAGGTAGCTGTGCGGTAGCTGTTGTCTCTATTTTTGCGCTGACCGACGCTTGACCTCCCACACTGTCTAACAGTAACACAACTTTTACTGCCTGCAACTCATGCGATATCCGAAGCGCCATGCGTGATCAACGAACCACCTGGCCCACATCGCAGGCTCACCTCGCCCTGCCGTTGGTCTGGATACTTGCCACCCGCCGTGGTATCTCTTGCTGCAATAGATCAATAAAGGCCCGCAATCTGGCCGGTACGTTTCTACGCTGCAGGTAAACGGCATGAAAGTCGGCTCTAACCCCCTGCCATTGCGGCAGTAACTGAACCAGGCGACCAGCATCCAGGTGAGCCTGAATATCCCAGCAGGAGCGCAGAATCAGGCCATGGCCATCCAGGGCCAGGCTCACAATGACCTCACCATCATTGCTGGCCAGTGGGCCGGAGACCTTGACCGCCTGATCCTTGTGTTGACCTGAGCGATGGACAAAGCGCCACACCGCAAAGTCACTGTCATTCTCGCGCAATACCAGACATGGATGCTTCGACAGGTCCGCCGGCACCGATAACGGGGGCATTCGTTCTATATAACATGGTGCTGCACAAAGGATTCGACGATTCTCCAGGATGCGCTTGGCAACCAGTCTTGAATCCGGAAGCTCCCCAACACGAATGCAGATATCCACCCCCTGCTCACCAGGCGTCATGGGAAAGTTAGTGAGCTCAAGAATTCCCTCTACATTTGGGTGGCTGTCGCAGAAGCGCGATAACAGCGGAGCCACATGGCGGCGCCCAAAGCCAAAGGTGGCATTGATCTTGAGAGTTCCCGAAAGCGAGGCGCGCTGGGCGCTCAAGCCTTCCTCCAACTCCGCAAGCTCGTCGAGTATCGCTCCACCACCGGCCAGATATCGCTCTCCCTCCACCGTCAAGGAAAGGCGGCGCGTGGTTCGAGTAGCCAAACTGACTCCGAGGCGCGATTCAAGCTGCTTCAGCCGCTTGCTGACAGCCGACACAGACAACCCAAGATCACGCGCAGTCGCGGTCAAGCTACCAGCCAGCGCAAGGCGCTGGAAAAAGGCGAGGTCATCAATCTGTGACATCCAATTGTCCACTTCAAGTTAATAGTCTTTTGAATCTTATAACGATTATCTCTGGAGCGTCAGCGATTAGAGTGAAGGTACGTTCAAATGGATGGATAAGGATGCTCCCATGACCCACCGTATTGCCGTGATCCCCGGCGATGGCATCGGCAAAGAGGTAATGCCCGAAGGCGTGCGTGCCCTGAAGGCTGCTGCCGAACGCTTCGGCATCGACCTCGAGCTTGAGCCCTTCGGTTTCGCGAGTTGCGACTACTATGCCGAGCATGGCCAGATGCTCCCGGATGACTGGTTCGAGATCCTCGAGAAGTTCGATGCGATCTTTTACGGCGCCGTGGGCTGGCCCGAGACCGTGCCTGACCATATCTCACTATGGGGCTCACTGCTGCAGCTCCGCCGCCGCTTTGACCAGTACATCAACCTGCGACCTTGCAGGCTGTTACCAGGGATCCAAAGCCCCTTGGCAGGCCGCAAGCCCGGCGACATCGACTTCTACGTGGTCCGGGAAAACACCGAGGGTGAGTACTCAAGCGTAGGCGGCAAGATGTTTGAGGGCACCGAGCGTGAGATCGTGATCCAGGAAACGGTGATGACACGCCACGGTACTGATCGTGTTTTGAAGTTCGCCTATGAGCTAGCCCAGAGCCGTCCCCGTAAAAAGCTTACCTCTGCGACCAAATCCAACGGTATCGCCATCACCATGCCATGGTGGGACGAGCGTGTCTCGGAGATGAGTGGACACTACCCTGACGTGACCGTTGACCAGTTTCATATCGACATCCTTACCGCCAATTTCGTGATGCACCCGGATTGGTTTGATGTCGTCGTAGCGAGCAACCTGTTTGGCGATATCCTCTCCGACTTGGGACCCGCCTGCACCGGCACCATCGGCGTGGCCCCCTCGGCCAATATCAACCCCGAAGGTACCTTCCCTAGCCTTTTCGAACCGGTCCACGGCAGCGCTCCCGATATCGCGGGCAAAGGTATCGCCAACCCTATCGGCCAGATCTGGTCGGCAGCGATGATGCTTGAACACCTCGGCTATCAGGAAGCAGCAGGCGCCATCGTCGCCGCCTTCGAGGAGGTACTTAGCGAAGGCGATGTGACCCTGCTCACCCCCGATGTAGGCGGCCACGGCACCACGGAAAGCCTTGGCCTCGCCATTGCCGAACGCATCATGCGCTGAAGGCAGCTATTCGACGGCCAACGTTTTACTCACCCTCATCTCGAGATGTCGCTCGTAAAGCCCCTTGGCCGTCAGGGTTCCCAGCACAAGAGCACCGCCCACGAAGGCCACCGCGCTGGGGCGTTCTCCAAGAATGCCCCAGGCCCACAAGGTGCCGATAACGACTTCCAGGAGGAGTAGCAACCCGACCTCGGCCGCCGGCAGGTAGAGAGGGCCTCGTTGCAGGAGCGTCACTCCGGCGGGAACGATCACCAGGCACAACAGCACAACATAGATACCGCTGCTAATACTCGGCAACGAAATATGGCCACTCCCCATCAGCAGTAGCAGTGCACCACCGCTACCAACGATCAATCCGTTGAACACCAGCATCGGACTCATGTCGATACCCGGTCGCCGCCGGCACAATGTGAAATTCAGCGCCAGCGTGGTCGCTGCGATCAGGGCAAAGCCATTACCCAACCAACTTCCTGCCCCGACATCGTCGATGACGATCATGCCGATGCCCAGCATGCACGTCCCTATCGCCAGCCAGGTCCGCAACGGCAGTCGCTCGCCCAGGATCACCCGAGAGAACAATGCCGCGATCAAGGGTGCGGCGGCAAGAATCATCAGGACATTACCCGCCTTCGTGTACTGGTTACCCAATACAAAGCCGCAGGTGGTCATACTGAACAACAGCGCCACGGCAATCCCGGTGCCACCACATCGGCGATAGACACCCAGGGTATTACGACCATGGCGCGCCAAGTTGATCAGGAAGAAGCCCAGCCCGGACAGGAAGCCTCGCCACATCAGAATCTCGGCATCCGGCAGCGCCGCGAGCTTGATGAGCAAAGCATCCGGCGACATGATCAAGGCACCGCCTCCGGTCAGGAGTAGACCCCGTTGGCGCTGAGTTAGGCCTAGGCCCAGCTGAGCTTCTCCCATCATCAGTTGGCCTTGTCAGCCAACACACCAATCAGCTCTGGCACCAGTAGATCCTGCTGTTCGATGCTGCGATAGAGCCCCACCACGGCGTCAGCGACATCACGTTGTGCCCCCAGTGCCTCCGTCATGGCGTGATAATAGCCGAGGTCCTTCGTTGCATTGGCTACGCTGAACCGAAAGCCCGAGGGGTCTCCGCTTTCGATGAAAGGACGCATGCGTTCGAATACCACACCACCGCCTCCTCCCTTGCCAAGCACTTCCAGCAGTGCGCCATCCCCGATCCCCGCCCGACGAGAGGCCGCCGCCGCTTCAGCGAGTACCGCCGAGAAGCCTAGAGAGACGAAGTTGTGCAGCAACTTCAGGGTGTGGCCGGCACTGACATCCCCGGCATGGGCAATATTTTCCGCGAAAGACTCAAGCAACGGCCGTGTAGCGGTAAACAGCGCTTCAGAGGCACCGACAATCAGGTTCAAGCGCCCCTCTTCTGCCTCCTTCGGCGTTCGGGTCATGGCTGCATCCATGAAGCGGCCTCCGGCTTCCTCAATGCGCTTGGCAATCGAGCGGGTGGCACTGGGGATAGCCGTCGAGCAGTCGATGACCACCATCTCGGTCCGGATACCCTCCACCACGCCATCGGCCTCGAAGAGCACACTCTCCACTTGCGGTGTGCCGGTAACGCACAGGATGACCACATCTGAGCGTTCGGCCACCTCGCGTGGAGTGCCAGCCAGCTTCCCACCAGCTGACAGCAGATCATCCATTGGCTGGTTGCCGGGGTGGTCCAGAATCACCAGCGGGTAGTCGGCCTTCAGGATGTTGCGGGCGATTCCATGTCCCATCAGCCCAGCGCCAATCAAGCCAATACGCTGATTGCTTTGCATCTTATTCTCCTTTTCTACCGTCCGTGGCATCAGCCGTGATGTAGAGCCACTGTTTTGATACGGGTATAACTGCGCAGTCCTTCGAAACCTTTCTCGCGTCCATGGCCGGAGCGCCCCACGCCACCAAAGGGCAACTCGATACCGCCTGCCGCGCCATAGTTGTTGATAAAGACCTGACCACTTCGGATCCCCTTGGCCAGCCTCAACTGCCGGCCTCCATCACGGGTCCAGATACCGGCACACAAGCCAAAATCAGTGGCATTAGCTTGCGCCAGGGCTTCCGCTTCATCCTCGAAGACCTGCACCGCCAGAATGGGACCGAAAAGCTCCTCCTGAAGCACGTCATGCCCGGCGGGGATATCGGTGAGAAGACGCGGCACCACGAAATAACCACTAGCCAACTCGGACTCTGCCAGGCTGCCTTTTGCCAAGGTACGAATGCCGTCTCGCGCCGCCGCTTCCAAACGTGCCTCCAGCTTGGCTTTCTGGCGGGCATTGATCAGGGGTCCACAGTCTGCATCGGCCTCCCCCACATCGCAGCGCAGCGCCGTGAAGCGCTCGGCGAGTCGTTCAAGCACCTGGTCGGCAATCTCCCGCTGCACCAACAGACGACTGCCGGCCGAACAGGTTTGCCCGGCATTCTGGATGATGCCGCGCACCAGGAATGGCAACGCCGCGTCGAGGTCCGCGTCGGCAAACACCAGCTGGGGTGACTTGCCTCCCAACTCCATCGTGACGGGCACATGGTGTTCGGCGGCAGCCTGGGTCACCAGCGTGCCCGTCTCGGGTGAGCCGGTAAACGAAAGATGATCGACGTCAGGATGCCTCGACAGTGCAGCACCGGCCTCACTGCCCAGGCCGGGAACGACGTTGAGCACCCCCGGGGGCAGGCCCTGCGTCACCGCCAGCTCAGCCAGTCTCAGCACACTAAGACAGGCGTCCTCCGCCGGCTTGAGCACCACGGTGTTGCCGGCAGCCAGAGCCGCCGCCACACAGCGTCCGAAAATCTGGGCTGGATAGTTCCAGGGAATGATCTGCGCGCAGACCCCATAGGGTTCGCGCAGCGTCATGACGGCAAAGTCATTTTCAAACGGAATCGTCTCGCCATGCAGCTTGTCGGCGGCTCCGCCATAGAACCGGAAGTAGCGGGCACACGCGGAGATATCTCCGCGAGCCTGGGTCATCGGCTTCCCCGTATCGATACATTCGAGCCCGGCGAGCCGGTCGCAATCCGCCTCGATGGCGGCGGCAAAGGCCATGAGCCACTCGCCACGACGCCGTGCTGTCCACGACGACCAATCTCCTATACCACCCGCAAAGGCCAGCTTGGCGGCCTTGACGGCCGAGTCCACCTCGGCTGCCTGGCTACGTGCGATCCGGGTAATGACCTTACCGTAGGACGGTGTCTCGATATCCAGCGTGGCCTGAGTGGTGACCCAGTCACCTCCGATCAATGCCTGCTCACGGGGATACTCAAGCTGTTCCATCATGCATTACTCCTTGTTGTTATCAACGCTCTCAATAGAGCAGGTCCACCAGGCCAAGCGAGATCCACGGCATATAGGTGATCGCCAGGAGGCAGGCCAACACAACCAGTACAAACCGGAGCAGCCACGGTAGCAGTTGATCGATGGACAGCTTCGCCACTGCACAGGCGGCAAACAGGTTCACACCCAATGGTGGGGTGAACATGCCAAGCGCCAAATTGACCACCACGACCAGACCAAAATGCACGGGATCGATGCCGTACTGCATGGCGATCGGGGTGAAGATGGGGGCGAGCACGAGAATGGCGGCCGAGGTCTCGATGAACATGCCGATCACCAGCAGCATGACGTTGACCGCCAGCAGGAAGGTCCAGGGGCTCTCAAAAACCTGGGTGACCCACCCCGCCACCTGCATTGGCAACCCAGAACGACTGATCAGGAAACTGAAGAGCGCCGCGGCCGAGATGATCAGCATAACGGCGGCCGTCGAGATAACACTCTCCTTCAATATTGGAACCAATTCTGCCCAGCTAAGCTCACGGTAGATCAGTCCTCCCACAATTAGCGCATACACCACCGCAACGGCGGAGGCCTCGGTCGGGGTGAACACACCGCCGTAGATTCCGCCGATGACCACAACCGGCATCAACATCGCGGCCCAGGCACGCTTGAAGGCGGTGGGGAAGGCTTCACGGTCCTCTCTGTCTTTCAGCCCGTATCCTCTGACCTTGCAGAAAAGGTAAAGGAAGAGAAGCAGCGCGCCCCCGATCAGCAGGCCTGGCCCGATTCCCGCAATGAACAGTTTCCCGATGGAGGTGTCGGTGCTGACGCCATAGAGGATCAAGGGAATCGACGGGGGAATCAGCACGCCCAACTCTGCCGATGAGGCCTGGATCGAGGCTGCCAGCGGCCGCGGGTAGTCGTGCTTGACCATCGCCGGAATCAGAATGGAGCCAATCGCAAAGGTGGTCGCCACGCTGGATCCGGAAACGGCGGCAAACATCATGCATGTCAGCACGCAGGTCATCGCCAGGCCGCCCTGCAAGCCGCCGACAATAGACTTGGCCAGATCCACGAGGCGCCTGGAAATTCCACCGGCAGCCATCAAGTTGCCGGCCAATATGAAAAAGGGGATCGCCAGCAATGGGAAATTGTCGATACCGACAAACATCTGCTGCGGGACCAGCAGCAGAGGCAGCCGCGAGAAAAACTCGATACCGATGATCGACGCCAGCACGATGGAGACGGCAATCGGAACGCCCAAGGAGAAAAGGATGATCAGGGATAAGCCGATGGCAGCATTCATGAAGCGTCACTCCTGTCTGCCACAATGGGCGTTTCTTCCAAGATATCTTCTGTTACCGGCCCTACCGGTTCCATCCCCAGCGCTTGCGCGACAAGCCTCGCCATCACGGCAATCAGCGCAAACCCAGACCCAACCGGCATGGCGGCATAAGCCCAGGCAATCGAAATTTCCAGACCCGACAGCATCTGGCTACGCACGCGCAGCATCATGGCGATACCAAAGACAATCAGCACCATCAGCACGACGGCACAGCAAAGTGCGATAAACACCTCTATCCAGATCAGCTTCCGACTGGGCAACAGTCGAAAGATGACCTCCACCGACATCATGAAGCCACCACGAAACCCCGCGGCAGCCCCAAGGAAGACGCACCAGACCATGCTCGAACGCGAGATCACCTCCGACCAAGTCGACGGGGCATCAAACACGAAGCGGGTCAGCACCTGATAGAAGCCCAGGCTGACAGATATGATAAGCATTACGATCGCGCCTAATAGTGCAAGACGTGTCGTCTGCTGCTCAAAACGCAAGAAGAGTCGCAGCATCGCAGCCACCTTATCGCTATGGAAGGCACCCGGCCCTGTACGGACCGGGCTGACGTCATCGCGGGTTAGCAGCTACTGGCGCGAACGCGTTCCAGCATCTCACTGCCATACTGCTCGGTGTAGATCTCGTAGGCCGGCTGCACCGCCTCCTGGAAGGGGGCCTTGTCGATCTCGGTCTCGACAGTCATGCCGTTCTCGCGAAGCAGTTCGATGCCCTCGCGCTCGAGGCGAGAGACCTCTTCACGGGTTGCCTCGGCGGAGGCCCGGGCAGCCTCAATGAACCACCCACGCTCTTCGTCAGACAGGCCGTCGAGCAGGATTGGCGAGCCCAGGATGGCGGCCGGTGAATAGACATGCCCCGTGAGCGACAGGTGATCCTGTACCTCCCAGAACTTGGTCGCCACGATGACGGTAATCGGGTTCTCCTGACCGTCCACCGTGCCCTGCTGCAGCGCGGTAAACACTTCAGGAAACGCCATCGGCGTTGGGTGCACGCCCATCTGCTCGAAGGCCTCCATATGCACCTTGTTCTCCATGGTGCGCACCTTGAGCCCTTCTGCATCGGCGGGCGTCTTCACGGCTCGCTGACTGTTGGTCATGTGGCGGAAGCCATTTTCCGACCAGGCCAGGCCCACGATGTCGTGGTCGCTCATCTTGTCGAGCAGGTCCTGACCAAGATCGCTGTCCAATACGCAGCGAGCCTGATCGTAATCCTCGAACAGGAATGGCAGATCAAGCACATAGGTTTCCGGTACAAAGTTACCCAGCGGGCCAGTGGAGGTAATCACCACATCCACCGTGCCAATCTGGAGGCCCTCGATCAGCGCCCGTTCACCACCCAGGGCACCGGCCGTATGCTCGACGACTTCGAACTCGCCATCACTAAGACGCTCAAGTGTTTCCTTGAAGGCATCGGCACCCACGGAGTAGTGCGAGCTATCCGACAGGGTATGTCCCAGGTTGACGGTCTGCGCCGCCTGTACCTGAACAGCCAGCAAGGCCAGGCTGGCACCGGTGATGGCAGTGGTAAGCGTCTTGCGTGCAAAGTTGACTGTCATTGTTATTACCTCTGTTTGGTGAGTCACGCTTGAGCGACCGGTTAGGGTCAGTGGCGCTCTTCCTGAAACGCCTGGAGAATGTCGCGAAAGTCCCTATCGCGCTTGAAGCCCAGCGCATCGGCACGCCGGGTATGAAACCGCGTCGGCCAGCTACCGACGATAGACTGGATCCTGGGGTCCGGCTCATGCCGAATCCGATCCACGGCCTCTGAGCCAGCCACACTCCTGAGTGCTTCGATCATGTCGGCGACACTGACGGTGATACCAGGCAGCATGAACGCACGGAATGGCCCCACCGCCTCGCCATCAACCTCAGCACCATGTACCAGGGCCTCCACCACCTTGCCAGGCGACATCACGAAAAGCTCAAGATCGGTGGGTACCGGACAGACAGCCTCTTCACCGTTCAATGGTTCGCGCATGATGCTGGACGCGAAGCTGGACGCCGCCGCGTTGGGCCGGCCGGGTCGAATCACAATGGTAGGGAGGCGCAGTACGAGTCCATCAATGAGCCCGCGTCGGCTATAGTCGTTTATCAGCAACTCGGATACTGCCTTTTGCGCCCCGTAGGAGTTCTGCGGATGCAGCGCCGTCATGTCGTCCAGTGTCTCAGGCAGCTCCCCCCCATAAGCGGCTACGGAGCTCGCCATGATCAAGCGAGTGGCACAGAGGTCGCGATGACGACAACCCTCAAGCAAGGCTCGTGTGGCATCCAGATTGACTGCAAGGCCCAGGTCGAGATCACCTTCCGCAGCTGAGCTAACCACGGCGGCCAAGTGATAGATCACATCGGGCCGTGCATCGAGCATTTCATTGAAGGCCCCTGGGGCGGTGATATCCACTGCAAAGGAGACAATGTCGACATCTCCCGAATCGGGCACATCCACTTCTACCTGGTCGAGAAGCGTAAGCCTCGAGATCGTTTGACCGCGAAGCTGCCCACGCTCGAGAAGCTGACGAATCAGGCGTTGTCCAAGAAAACCGGCGGCACCGGTTACAGCAATATGCATGGTCTTGTGCGTCCTCTGAGTTGTACTTGTGTTTACCTGCTGCACTGGGATCTAGGCGTGTTGGCAGTAACGGACTGAACTTACTCCGGCCTTAGACCGAACGGCCTCCCCCAGGCCAGTCCTGCCCGGGTATTGCCAGCCGGACGATACTCGCATCCCACCCAGTCCACATAGCCAAGCTCCTTGAGGCGCTCGAAAACCGCGGGATAGTGCACCTCCCCGACATCCGGCTCATGACGCTCCGGAACACCGGCAATCTGAATGTGGCCGATGTGCTCGAACTGGCATTCAAGGTGACGTACCAAGTCACCTTCCATGATCTGGCAGTGGTAAAGATCGAACTGCAGGCGCAGGTTGGGCTCCCCCACCTCCTGCAACACCGCCATCGCCTGGTCTTGATGCGACAGGAAATATCGCGGCATGTCACGCGTATTGATCGGCTCTATCAACACCTCCCGCCCGAGCTTGGCGGCTTCCCGGGCCGCAAAACGTAGATTGGCGACATACGTTGCGTGATGGGCCTGCCGTGTACTCTCATCAGCACCTTCGGGAATCAGGCCCGCCATGGCATGCACTCGAGGGCAGTCCAGCGCTACCGCATAGCGCAGTGCCTCCGTCACCGAGTCACGAAACTCGGCTTCTCGGCCAGGTAGGCTTGCCACCCCCCGCTCCCCTGCCTCCCAGTCTCCCGGCGGCAGATTGAACAGTACCTGCTGCAAACCAGACGCTTCCAAGGCAGAGCGCAGCGTGTCGGGTGAATAGGCGTAAGGGAACAGGTACTCCACTCCGCTGAAGCCTGCGTCAGCGGCGGCAGCAAAGCGCTCTAGAAAATCATGCTCGGTGAACAACATGCTCAGGTTAGCCGCCAGGCGAATCATGGTGGGCTCCTTAATCACGGGGGAAACGTCTTTCTAGCTCAGCCACCTGTTCAGGCGTTAAAGCCCGAGGATTTTTACCATGCAGAAGCAGGAAGAGCTTGGCGGTCTCTTCCAGCTCCTCTGTCGCATATACCGCCGCCTCCAGGCTCTTCCCCGCCACGACCGGGCCGTGGTTGGCCAGTAACACCGCACTGTGCTGGCCCGCCAACCCGCGCACCGCATCACCAAGGGTGGGATCCCCAGGCACGTGATACGGCACCAGTGGTAACTTCCCTACGCGCATCACGTAGTACGCGGTCAGCGGAGGAATGCAATCGCACGGGTCAATATCAGGCAGGCAAGACACGGCCACCGAGTGCGTCGAGTGAAGATGCACTATTGCCTGAGACTGAGGACGCTCGGCGTACATTGCCATGTGCAGGAAGTGCTCCTTGGTGGGCTTGTCGCCATCCAGCCACTCCCCCTGTCGATCCAATCTCGAAATCGTGGCAGGGTCGAGGCGCCCCAGACAGGCATTGGTGGGGGTCATCAGCCAGCCACCATCATCCGTCCGAACGCTGATATTGCCGCTGGACCCCATCGTCAGCCCACGATCGAACAGAGACTGACCCAGCGTGGCGATCTGCTCACGGATTCGATGCTCATCGTGCCGACTCATGCCCCGCCCTCCCAGTCGTCAACTCATCGAGCACGCCGAAGGCGCGAGAGAAGAAATCCTCACCACCGAAGTTCCCGGACTTCAACGCCAACGACAATTGACCGTCGCACCCCGGCATGGGCGACTGGGTCCAAGGCACCCCTGGATCGATCTGGCCGCCGATGCGAAGCTGCCGCACCCCAAGCGCCGTCACGACCGCACCCGATGTTTCACCACCCGCGACCACAAGCCGACCCACTCCCTCATCGACCAGACAACTTGCCAGCTGCCCCATGGCGTGCTCTACCAGCTCGCCGGCTCGAGCCACACCCAGCGCATCCTGGGCTGCCTTGACGCGCTCGGGATCGGCAGATGCATAGATCAGTACCGGACCACCTGATGCCAGCTGCTCTCGCGCAAAGGCCAGCGCCTGTGCCAGATGCTCGTCCCCTTTCGACAGCGCCAAGGGATCAAGGGCGATACCAGGATAGTGTTCCAGGAAGCGGGCAACCTGAGCCAGGGTGGCACGTGAACAGCTGCCCGAAAGCACCAGCGCACTGCCTGTCGCCTTATCCAGGCGCCCCGGCTCGGCCACCGGCTGCAGCCAGCCACGACGACGATATTGATCCGGCAGCGCAAGACCCAACCCGGAACCGCCGGTGACCAGGGGATAGTCCACCACCGCGTCAGCCAGCACATCAAGATCATTTTCATCCAGGGTGTCGCATATCACATGTCGAACGCCCTGCTCGGCTAGGCTGCCCAGGTGCCGGCTTGTGGCATCAACGCCTTGCGACAAGACAGTACGAGACGTGAGACCGACCGGATGCGGTGTCTGACGAGCTAGAAAGCGCACCAGGTCCGCATCCGTCATGGGGGTAAGCGGATGGTGTTCCATACCGCTCTCATTGAGCAGACGATCCCCGACGAACAGGTGACCTTGATAGACAGTGCGTCCATTGATAGGAAATGCCGGCACCATCACCGTCTGACGACCGCTCAGGTGCTCCAGCAAGGCATCAGAGACTGGCCCAATGTTGCCCTCTTCCGTGGAGTCGAACGTGGAGCAGTACTTGAAGAAAATCTGACGAGTTCCCTGAGCTTGCAACCACTCCAGAGCTTCCAGAGATTGCGCAACGGCTTCATCAGCCGGAATGGAGCGTGACTTCAGTGCCACCACGACAGCATCGACGTCGGGCAACTCAATCGATGAGTCTGGGACGCCAAGAACCTGAACGCAGCGCATACCGGCGCGCACAAGATTGTTCGCCAGGTCGGTGGCGCCCGTAAAGTCGTCAGCGATGGCCCCCAGCAAAAGCGCCATGATTACACCTCCTCCGGATCATTTGCCGCTGCGGGAAGTTCGATGCCACCGAGCCGTTGATAGACCTTTATCACTGCCGAATCGTCATCACGACCGAACCCGGCACCCTTGGCCGCCGTAAACTGTTGGAGTGCGCTGGACGAAAGCGGCGTAGGCATGGCCAGGTCGCGGCCTGTTTCATGCACCAGGTTGAGGTCCTTGACGAAAATATCGACAGCGGAGAGCGGGGTGTAATCCCCTTTCAGAATGTGGGGAACACGGTTTTCAAACATCCAGGAGTTGCCGGCAGAGTGGGTGATGACCTCATACACCGTCTCGGGGTCCAGGCCGAGGCGTATACCTAAAGCCATCGCTTCCGCTGCCGTGGCAATGTGCACGCCGGCAAGCAGCTGGTTGACCAGCTTCATGCTAGAACCAACTCCCGGCCTATCCCCCAGCCTATACACGGTGGCAGCCATCGCGCCAAGCACCGGCTCGGCCTTGTCGAAGGCATTCTTGTCACCCGATGCCATCACTGACAGGTCACCGCTACGCGCCTTGGCGACACCACCACTCACAGGCGCATCCAGCATCGACAGCCCCATGGCATCCAAACGTTCACCCAGCTCCCGTGCAAAGGCAGGGGCCACCGTGGCGCACTGTATGATCAGGCTCCCCGGGGCTAGGTGCTTGGCCACCCCCTGGTCGCCATATAGGACCGTCTCCACCTGCTGTGCATTGACCACCAGCACCACCACAACCTGGCACCCGCCTAGTTCTGATGGAAGCGAGGCGCTTCGCCCCCCTTCGGCTTCAAAGGCGTGACGTGCCTGCTCGACGATGTCACAGCCCACGACATCCAGGCCGCGCTCGTGCATCGCAAGTGCACTACCTCTGCCCATGGCGCCCAGGCCAATCACACCGATGCGCAGGCTTTCGTTTGAATGGCTCACCGGACTCCCCCTGTTTGGTTGTCTTGTACTTGTTCCGGATGTAGCTGGTAGCGCTAGCATGTTAGCGCTAACATTGTTGTAGAGGATCGGCCTATTTCCATCAAGCCTCACGAGAGGGAGTGAGACTAATGTCTAAACACACGCCACGTCACCGCAAGGGAACAGACCAACCGACCCTGGCTCAGGTGGCAGAAATGGCTGGTGTCTCTTCCATCACGGCTTCTCGGGCACTGAACTCTCCGGAAAGGGTTAGCGATACGACCCGTCAACGCGTGCTGGACGCCATGGACCACCTGGGTTATGTGCCGAACCTCGTGGCGGGCAGCCTCGCCTCCTCCCGCTCGCGCTTTATCGCCGTCATCGTGCCGTCGCTGGCCAATGCGGTATTCATCGAGGTGATCAAGGGCCTGCAATCCACCTTCGAGTCGGCGGGCTATCAGATCCTGCTGGGCAACACGGATTACGATATCGAGCGAGAGCACCAACTGGTCAGAACGTTCCTGGGGTGGTCGTGCTCAGCGCTAGTCACGGCGGGTCTCCGGCATACCCATGCCTGCCACAAGCTGCTCAAGGACTGCGACCGCCCGGTGATGGAGGTGATGGAGCTGGGCGAGGCACTGGATCTCAACGTGGGGCTCGACCATGTGGCAGCGGGACGCACCATGGCACGCCACCTGCTCGACAAGGGGTATCGGCGACCGGTCTATGTAGGAGCCAGGCTCGATGACGATTACCGTGCTCAATTGCGTTACAGCGGCCATGCCGAGGTCTTGAGGGAGGCCGACATCGCACCGCTGGTGCTGGAGCTCGACCAGCTGGGCAGCCTGGAAGAGGGCATGAAGGGGCTCGAGCGTGTTCGAAACGAGCACCCCGACGCAGATGCCATCCACTTCGCCAACGATGACCTGGCCACCGGCGCCCTCCTTCACGCTCTTCGGCTCGGCATGCGAGTACCAGATGATATAGCGATTGCAGGCTTTAACGGATTACCACTGGGCCAGTTCACCACCCCTCGTTTGACAACCATTCAATCACCCCGAGATACCATCGGGCGACTGGCGGCCAAAGAAGTTCTCAGCCGCTTAGAAGGTAAGCGAGTGACGCGTCGACAGCATGACGTGGGCTTTGAGCTTGTCGTAGGCAACAGCACCTAAACCCCGCAATATCCAGTCTGGGCTTTTTGGAATCCACGCCACCGCCGCCATGGGCTACGGTGACGGCCAGGCCCAGCCAGACAATTCCCGATAAGCTCCGCCTTCACGTCACGCAACGCACACAAGGCCCGCTGACGCCGGGTCTTGTGTGCTAGCCCGGTCACATGCAGCGTGATAGATTTATCGAATACTCATATAAAATCGCCACATAGATATCATAAGGAACAATATAATGTTGCGACTCCCCTATACGCTTTCGATAACACTGGCCTCGCTGCTGATCGCCGTTTCGGCCCAGGCCGATGAGCCGCTTAAGCTCGCCGTGGATATTCCCTTCGAGCCCTTCGAGTATCGTCTGCCCGACGGCACCCTGACCGGTTTCGAGGTGGAGCTGGGCGAAGAGGTATGCCGACGTATCGAACGCCAATGCGAGTGGGTGGAGCAGGGGTGGGACGGCATCATCCCCGGCCTGTTGGCCCGCAAGTACGACGCCATCATGTCGTCGATGGCCATCACCGAGGAGCGCCGCAACAAGGTGCTATTCTCCGAGCCCTACTACAGCAACCCCAGCGTCTGGGTCACTCAGGCCGGCCAGGAGATCGATATCGAGGATCGCGATTCGCTGGAGGGGCTTTCGGTGGGCGTGCAGCGCGGTACCATCCGCGACAACTACATCACCGATACCTATGGCGATATCGTCGATGTGCGTCGCTATGCTACCGGCGAGGATCTGGCCCTGGACGTCAGGACGGGGCGTCTCGATGCCGCCTTCATGTATTATCCCTTGGCCCTGTCGGCGCTCGATGTCGACGCCGAGGGGAGCAATATCGTCACCAGCTCACCGCTGATCCGCGAGCCGAAGAGCTATTTCGGCCACGGCGTGGCGGTCGCCTTCCATCCGCGCAACGAGGCCCTGGCGGCACAGTTCAACGAGGCCTTGCGCGAGATCAAGCAGGACGGCACCTACGATGAGCTGATGCACAAGTACGTCGACTACGACATCAAGATCTAGCCCGTCGAACGTCGGAGCGGACACTGCCCCATCACCGATGGGGCAGTCACGCGCCCTTGATCAACTGCCGGGGCCGACATCATCGCAGCGAAAGGCACACATCCAGCGCTGCAGATGGCGCAGCAGCTGCAGGGTCACCCGCGGCATGCGCCGCCCCACCCGAGTAACCATGTGCGCATTGGCCTGAGTGAAGTGCTTGCCCACCAGATCGCGCGCCACCAACGCTCCCTCCTCCAGCTCCCTGGCAGCGGCAAATCGCGGCAACAGCGTCAGGCACAGCGCGGCGCGCGCCGAATGCTTGAGCACCTCCAGCGAGCCGGTCTGGATGCCAACCAGGGGGCGCTGGTTGGCCTCACGAAACGCCAGATCCACCAGCTCGCGCACCCCGTGCCCGGAATGCCACAGCGCCAGGGGGTACTCGGCCAGGGTGTCCAAGGCAATGGGCGCGCGACTCTCCCTCGCCAGTGGATGACTGGGTGACATCAGCAGCACCAGCGGCTGGCGGGTGGATTGCCAGAACCGCAGATGGGGGTGCACCTGTTCGTGGTACATCAGGCCGATATCCACCTCGTCGTTGACCACCGTCTCGATGATCTCCCGCGTGCTGCCGGTATCGATCTTCAGGCGGACCCCCCGATGCGACTCGGTAAAGTCTCGCAATGGCTGATTGATCAGATCACCGACGAAGCCCTCTCCCACATGCAGCGTGATCTGGCCGGTTTCCAGCCGTTGGTGGGCATCGAGGGCATCACTGAAATGGCGATCCAGCAACGTGCGCCGCTGACAGTAGTCGAGCAGCAGTTCACCCTCCGGGGTCGGGCAGACGCCGTCGCGACGCCGCTCCAACAGGGTGACATCCAGCGCCGATTCCAGCAGCGCAATCTGGCGACTGACCGCCGAGGGGGCGATATCCAGTCGAGCCGCCGCCCCGCGAATGGAGCCGGTTTCGACCGTCAGCTGGAAGTAGATCAGTCGTTGATGGGGAATTTCCATGGTGGAACGTGCCGCGCCTCAGCCTGAAACAGGAGGCACCAAGCCTAGCATGAGGCTAACGGGCGCGGCGTATATCAGGTCTCCAGCGCCTTGAGACGAGGCTCGAGCCACGTCCACAACGCCGTGTCATCCTCGCCGATAAACACCAGTCGACTGTCGCTTGCCGCCGATGGTGCCAGCTCGCGGCTAGTCACCCGGCCAGCGGCGCGCTGCAGCGCCAGCACACGCCCCCCCTCAAGGCTTACCACGCCCTTGAAGCGCAGCACCTGAGGGGGAAGTGCCTCGATCAACTCACGCAGCGGCTCGGCACGGACCGCGCCGGCATGCTGCCAGTGTTCGGTCCTGAGCCCCAGCGCCGCCACGCTTGTCGCCGCCGCGTCTGCCGTCCGGGGTACCCGTGGTTGGCGTTCGTCGGCCTCCCCCGACGCCGGCCACAGCACGAAGTCGGCAGGCAGTGCGGCCTCGGTGGTGCGCAAGTGACGGGTGTCGGGCAGCAGCAGCGTCTCCTCGAGCCGTGCCAACCGTGGCTCATCCACGAGATCGACCTTATTGATCACCACCAGGTCCGCCACCTCGACCTGTGCCGTCACCAGCTGGCGAAGCGGTACACTCAGGCTCTCGCTATCGAGGGCAGCATCCACCAGCGTGATCACGCCGTCGAGGTGCGCCCGGGCACGAATCCGCGGATAGTGCAGCACGTTAACCACCCGCGCCGGATCCGAGACGCCGCTACATTCGATCAACAGATGATCCAGACTATCACCACGCCGGGCGAGCAGAGACTCGATGGCTCCCGATAGCTCGCCCTGCAGGCTACAGCACACACAGCCGTTGCTCAGCGCGATCATGTCGTCGCGGCGCTCATCGATCAACGTCTCGTCGATATTGAGGGCGCCGAAGTCATTGACCATCACCCCCAGGCGACGCCCACCGGCATGCTCCAGCAGGTGATTGATAAGGGTGGTCTTGCCGGCACCAAGGAACCCGGCGACCACCGTCACCCCCAGCTCGGTCGTTGTGCTCACGGCCACCTCCTTAGTTACGGGACTTGATAGTTACGGAACCTGATAGAGCTTCGATACCTGGTATCGGGCAGCAATCATCTCCTGCTGCCGCCAGACAGTTGATCGAAGGTTGTCATGGCGGCTTATTGAGTTGGTATCTAATCGAAGATCAGCCCCGGCAGCCACAGTGCAATTTGGGGAAACAGCACCAACAGCACGATGCCCAGGATCTGCATGGCCAAAAACGGCACCACCGAACGGTAGAGATCGCCGGTGGTTACCTCGGGGGGCGCCACCGACCGCATATAGAACAGGTTGTAACCAAACGGTGGCGTCAGATAGGCGCTCTGCATGGCCAGCACGAACAGGGTGGCAAACCATATCGGATCGAAGCCCAGTGCCTTGATGATCGGCACGTAGAGCGGCACCGTGATAAACAGGATCGCCGAGTCGTCGAGGAACATCCCCAACACAAGATAGCTGAGCAGGATCACCGTCAGCACCAGGTAGGGACTCAACTCGGCGGCCATGACCTGTGCAACGATTGCCTGCCCCGCTCCCAGCGCAATATAGATCTTGGAGAAGATCACCGCGCCAATCATGATCCACATCAGCATGCCCATGATGCGTGCGGTGCTGTAGAGTGCCCCGCTGAGCATGGGGATATTGAGCCGGCCATGCACCAGTGCACACAACATGGCACCGGATGCACCCAACGCCGAGGCCTCGGTGGGCGACGCCACCCCGGTGGCCATGGTGCCTAGCACCACGGCAATCAGCCCACCGGGCAGGATCATGGCATTGAGCGCCTTGATCTTGTCCCAGGTGCCCAGTCGTTCAGAGGCGTCGATGGGCGGCCCCATCTCCGGGTTGCGGTAGCAACGTATGCCGATATAAACGATATAGATACCCGCCAGCATCAACCCTGGCATCACCCCGGCGGCGAACAATTTGCCCACCGACTCACGCGTCAGGAAGGCGTAGAGGATCATCACCAGCGATGGCGGAATCAGAAATCCTAGCGCCCCCCCGGCCATCACGGCTCCCGCCGACAGCTGCTTGCTGTAGCCGCGCTTGAGCATGGCCGGCAGCGCAATAAGCCCGAGGCTGACCGTCGCCGCACCGGTGATGCCCACCATCGCGGCAATCAGCGCGCAGATCACCACGGTCCCCATTCCGAGACCGCCGCGCACGCCGCCCATTATCTTGTAGACCATGCCGAACAGGTCGTCGGCGATGCCGGATCGCTCCAGGATCATGCCCATCAGAATGAACAACGGCAGGGCGACCAGGATGAACTCGTTCATCAGGCCGAACACCGATGGCAGCATGATACCCAGACTATCCGGCCCCCAGATCCAGTAGCCAAAGCCTACGCCGACCCCCATCAGGGTCCAGGCCAGCGGCACGCCGACAAACATCAGCCCCAGCATGGCACCGAACATCAGCAGCGTGAGCAGGATGGGATCAATGCTCCCCATGGGAATCCTCGCGGGTATCGGTGGTATTTTTTTCGCCATCGCGCTCTACAGGGTGGCCCAGCAGCGTACAGAGATGGCGTGCGGTATTGGCCAGCATCTGCAACATAAGTAGCGCCACCGCGACCGGAATCATCGCCTTTACCGGCCAGATGATCGGCGCCCAGGTGCTGCGAAACGAGCGTTCCTGAATGGCAATGGACTGCAGTGCGAACTCCGCCGCGCTATTGAGCAGCAGCCCCAGGATGCATAATGCAAACAGGCCGATGCAGAAGGAGATCAGCGCCTGCCCCTTGGCCGACAGATGCTGATAGAAGATGTCGATCCGTACGTGGCCCTGCCACTTCTCGGTATAGGCTCCGGCCAGGATGGCATAGACGCCATACGTCATTGTCGAGGCCTCATGTGCCCAACTGGTAGGCGAGCTCAACAACTGGCGTGCCGCCACCTCGAACACCAGGACGACCACCAGCACGAAGCCCAACCAGGCGATGAACCGCCCGAGCCACTCGCTCAGGCGGTCTTGCCAACGGATCCAGGCATGAAAAAACGCCATGGTCTGTCTCCCACTCAATCGAGACGTCCCTTGTCACGGGCAAGGTCACGTACCATCTCGATAGCCTCGGCGGCCACTGGCGACTTCTCGGCCTCGGTGTCCCAGACCTCCTGGGCCGCCTCGGTCATCGCCAGTACGTCATCGTCGGGCAAGGAAGTAACCTCGAAGCGGTGCGCCTCTTCCTCATTCCACTCGACGAACTTCTGATGGCGATAATCGGCCCACTCAGCAGTGACCTCCATGAAGGTATCCTGCAGCTCCTCCGACATGCGGTTCCAGGTATTCTGGTTGACCAGAATATTGTCGACGAAGCCCGGGTAGAGCATGTTCAAGTCGGTGTAGTGGGTCGCCACCTCGTCGAGCTTGAGCACCGAATAGTCATAGGGACCACCGTAGATCAGGCCATCGATGGTGTTGGTGCTCAGGGCGATGTAGAACTCCTGAGGCGGGATGTAGACGGTGGGAATATCGAAGTGCTCGAGCACGGCAGACACGGAAGGCGTGGCACGAACCTTGAGCTCGCTCATGTCCTCGAGGGAGTTCACCGGCTCCTTGGTCAGCAGATCGAAGCGACCGCCGAAGATCGGCACCGTATACTGCACGCCTTGACGAGCATAGTTCTCGCTTAGCAGGTCGCCCAGACCACGCTCGCTCCATAGCTCCTTGGCTTCCTCGAGGCTGGTCCACGCCATGGGAATACCGGACTCCAGGACGGCGGTGTCCATCTGCCCTCCCCAGTAGCCGGCATAACCGTAGATGGCCTGCAGGGTGCCGCTACGCAGTGCAACGAACATCTGGTCGTTGGGTACCAGCTCTCCGCCGCGGAAGATCTTGAGCTGGATGCGGCCATCGCTGGCCTCGGCCAGCATCTCCTGGTAGCGCTCGAAGATGGGATCCTCTTCGGTGCCTGTATATCGTTGCATGCGAATCTCGACAACGTCACCATCCTCGGCCATCACGGCTCCCGATACGACACTAAGGCCGCCGGCCAGGGCGAGCCCTGCCAAGGTGCTGGTTACCGAAGCGGCCACACCGCCCATCGCGAACTTGTTGTTATGCATCTCGAAACTCTCCTGCTAAGGGATGGGTATCACGCTTTATCGGGATGAGTATCCGCCGCGCTAGCGGGGATCACCCAGTCATGTTCACCACGCGGCGTGGTGACATATTCAGGCCAGCGGAACTGCAGCGGCGGCTCATAATCGCACAGCGGCGCCATCCAGTCCTCGCCACCGATGCCTCCGCCGGTGCGCTCGACAAATTCGGCACGCGCCTGCTCTAGCGCACCTGGCTCCTGGAACAGGTCCAGCAGCGTCAGTCCTACCGTCTTGGCGGCGGTGGCGATCATCGGATCGATGCAGGGCGCCAGGCCACCCAGAGCATTCATCGTCCAGGCTGGATAGGCACGCCCATCATCGCGGGGTGCGAGAGTGGGCCGGCCAATGTAGAGGCGAACCGTCGGCGCATGCCAGGAGTACTCGGTGTAGTCGTCCGAGGTGAAATGGGTCTGACTGGGTGCCAACATCTGGCGCAACTCATGCTCGGCCTCCTGGGGCGGACGCAGCCGCTCGATATCGGCCAGGAAGGGACGCTCCATCGGCGTCATGCCCAGGCTTTCCTGGATCTGGCGAGCCTGGGCCCCGGCCTCCTCGCCCAGCCGGGGCGGTCCAACCCGTTCCAGATTGCGGTAGGTCAGCTCGGCCAGGGCGTGGTTGGGCAGACCGGGGCGCGACTTGGCCACCCAGTGGCGCTCCACGCGACAGTGAGTCAGCCCGGCGACATGCTCGGCAATATGGTCGAGCCCGCGCACCACATGCTCGGCCTGCTCGACCGACGCCACCCGGATGAAGTACTGAATCTCGGCCATCTGGGCGGGCAGATTGTCGGCGGTCGCCTGCCCAGCGTTGAGGATCGCCTCGTTCATCGACCAGTTGAGGCCACTGGCCAGCACATGCTCGCGCAGCGCCTTGGCATTGAGATACATCTGGGTGACCGCATCATTGGCTCCCGGCGCTCGCGCGCTGGCGTGGGAGGCGGCGATGGGTGATTGCACCGCGCTGGTCAACCAGGTCTCGGGGCTATCGCACACGAAACGATAGATAACGCCGTAGGCGGCACCGCAGTGGGTATCCCAGCGGGTGGTGTTACACAGCGGCAGCATGTAGAAAGGATGGAAGCTGATCGCCGCATCCAGGTCATCGTAGTACCCCCGGGCGGCGTGAATCGGCTTGGAGCCACGCACCTTCTCCGCCGGCTCACCGAAGAATTTCAGGGTGCCGCCGATGCCCTGCTCCTTCATCAGCGCCTGCACGGCCAGAAACCCGCCCAACGAACCGATACCCAGCGCCGAGTGTGGATCGGTATGCCCGCCGGCCCAGGGACTCAGGCCATCACGGGGCCGCTGAACCACATCGGCCGCCTGACAGTTGCCTGGCACGGCGTCATACTCGGCATAACCACCCAGCGTGGGCCCCTCGCCATTGCTCCAGGTAGCGCAGAAGGCGGTAGGCATACCGCCCGAGCCCTCTTCGACGGTGAAGCCATGCTGGCGCAGTAGATCCACGTAGAAGCGCGCCGAGCGGTACTCCCGCCAGGCCGTCTCGGCGTAGTGCCAGATCGTCTGGTTCCACTCCGACAGCCTCGGCATCAATGCCTCGACCCCCTGAATGAGCGCCTCGCGTTGAGCGGGTGTGGTCATCTGACTTCCTCGATCGGGAATGATTGATTTGCCAATCACTATAGATAAAAATCCGCTCATCAAAAGCCAAAATTAATCACCCGATTGGTTAAAATGACTCAACAAAAAATCTCGCACCTGCCCTCCCTTCAGGCGCTGCGCGCATTCGAAGCGCTGGCCCGACTAGGCAGCCTGACAGAGGCCGCCGACTACCTTAGTCTCACCCGCAGTGCCATCAGCCATCAGCTTCGCCTGTTGGAAAGCCAGCTTAATCTGCGACTCTACGAGCGGAGGGGGCGCGGGGTCATTCTGACACCGGCAGGCCAGCTCTATGCCGGCGAGGTACGCGAGGTGCTGCAGAGCCTGGAGCGTATTCATGCCAACCTGCCCGACCAGGAGTACAACGGACACCTCCATGTATGCATGCCGCCAGGCTTCGCTTCCAGCGTTATCAGCCGCCATATCAACGACTTCTATCGCAGCTATCCGACGATTCGTCTGCACCTGAGCACCAACCGCGAGGACGAGACGGTCCACCAGCCCAACTTCGACCTGTTTGTGGTGTTCAGCAAGGGCATTCACAGCGATCACCACGTCGAACGCCTCACCCAGCCCACCTACCAACCGGTATGCAGCCCCAGGCTGCTCAACGAACTGAACATCTTGCATCCTCGGGACCTCAACCGTGCCACCCTGCTGCACCTGCACAGCGCTCACGACTGGCAGCTGTGGCTCTCCGGACGCACCGGCAAGCATCCGGTCAAGGTAGATTCCGGGCTCTATTTCTCGAACATTCTGCTGGTGCTCCAGGCGGCCATCTCGGGTCAGGGCATTGCCATCGGCGACGATGTGGTGTGTGGCGAGAGTCTGCGCCAGGGTCAACTGGTACGCCCCTTCGGTGAAAGCATCCCCGGCGATCGTGCCTATTATCTGGTGACGCCCCACAGCCGGCTCGAAGATCCCAATGTCCAGGCCTTCAGCGAGTGGATAAAAAGACGGCTCAGCGGCCTGCTCAGCGCCTCTGCCGTGATGCCGTAAGTTGCATTGCCACACGCCAACATCGCTCACCTATGACGCAAGAAATTACCACCTCATGGCCATATCAGGTGGTTTATGGTGAATCCTACACGACAATCAACGAGGTGATAGCGATGTTCGACCCATGGCGTTCCAGCCACGCTCCCGCCCCGCGTCATGCCGATATCGTGCTGACCGGCGGCGCGATCTACACCCTCGACCCTAGTCGCCCCTGGGCCGAGGCGCTGGCCATGGCGGGCGGACGGCTGTGTGCCATCGGCGACGCCAGCAGCATGGCCGAGTGGATCGGACCCCACACCCGCGTGGTAGAACTCGGCGGTCGCTTCGTCATGCCCGGCCTGCACGACATGCATACCCACCCCGACCTCGGTCTGGCGGCCAAATATGACGACACCCTCACGATCGGCGTCGAGGACCCCACTCCTGAGCAGGTCAAGCAGGCGATTCTTGACTACGCCGAGAGCCACCCCGGGGACGGCTGGATCCATGGTGCCTACTTCGTACGCTATACCTTCCGCCAGGCGGGCCTGGTGCCGGGGCGGGCCTGGCTCGACAGCGTGATGCCCGACCGGCCGGTGGCGCTCCTCGATCGCATGTGGGGCACCATGATGGTCAACAGCAAGGCGCTGGCCCTGGCCGGCATCGACCGTCACACCCCGGATCCGCGCAATGGCTACATGGAGCGCGATCCACTTACCGGCGAGCCGACGGGGCTGATGATCGACGGTGCCTACGCGATGATCCACGCCGCCATGCCACCGACACCGGTGGCCGCACTGCGTCAGGCCTATGAGGAAGGACTGCATTTCCAGACCAGCCGGGGTGTCACCGCCACCAAGTACGTGCATGTCTGTGAACAGCGCCTGACCGCACTCAAGGAGCTCGACGATACCGGCCGGCTTAGCCTGCGTGTCGAGGCCGCTATCAGCTGGCAGGACGACATCTTCCCGGTGGCACGGCGTTGGGAGCTGCTTTCTGGTGAGCGGCACTACTACGCCAGCAGCCGACTCAGTGCCAACGCCGTCAAGTTCCACTTCGATGGTACCGTGGAGCCACGCTCCTCGTTTCTGCTCACCCCCTGGGAGAGCGACGATGACTGGCGTGGCAAGATCAACCTGACCCCCGAGCACCTGCGTGACATGCTGATCGACATGGATCGTCGCGGTATCCGTGTCATTGCCCACTGTACGGGCGACGGTGCCTCCGACCTGTTCCTCGATGCGGTGGCGGCCACGCGACGTGCCAACGGCCCCGGGGTGCGTCACCAGTGCGCCCACAGCACCATCCTTCACGATGCCAACCTGGCGCGCTTCGCCGAACTCGACGTGATTGCAGAGTTCTCTCCCGCCGCCTGGTACCCCTCGCGCTTCACCTCCGGGGCGCGCGCCGGCTATGGTGCCGAGCGACTGTCACGCGCCTATAACCTGCGCGGCGTGCTCGACGCCGGCGGTGTGGCGGTATTCGGTACCGACTTCCCGGTAGCCTCCATCGATCCCTGGCTGGCACTGGAAACTCTGGTGACTCGGCAGAACCCCTGGGAGCCGGGCGAGGAGCGCTTTGGCACCCCCATTTCCCTGGAAGAGGCGCTGCGCGTCGCTACCCTCAACGGCGCCTACGCCATGGGGCTGGAGCAGGAGAGTGGGTCGCTGGAGGTGGGCAAGTCGGCCGACCTGATCGTGTTGGATCACAACCCTTTCGCCCGTGAGGTGCGCGGTAACCTGCACCGCACCCAAGTCGAGCTTGGTTTCCTGCAGGGACAGCCGGTATACGATCGCTCCGGCGAGCTTGACGCCCATGGCCTCACCGCCACCTGGCAGGGTGAATCGCCCACGCTGCAGCCTTGACAGTCGGCCCCGCCTGCCGCGGGGTACGACATTCGCCCCCTTGTTACCTCTTCTGTCCCTCGGAGTCATGACATGACCTGTGCTGAACTGCTGCTTCGCCTGCTGCGCGACCGCTATGGCATCGACACCCTCTTCGGTATCCCCGGCGTGCATACCGTCGAGCTCTACCGTGGCCTGAGCCACAGCGGCGTGCGCCACGTGACCCCGCGTCATGAGCAGGGTGCCGGCTTCATGGCCGACGGCTACGCCCGCGCCACCGGCAAGCCCGGGGTATGCCTGATCATCACTGGCCCCGGCATGACCAACATCACCACCGCCATGGGCCAGGCACTGGCGGACTCGGTACCGATGCTGGTGATCTCCAGCGTCAACCGCCGCGACACCCTGGGGCGCGGCCAGGGCCGTCTGCACGAGTTGGAGAGCCAGTCGAACCTGGTGGGCAACGTGGCTCGTTTCAGCCATACCCTGCTCGACCCGGACGGTCTGCCCGAGGTTCTGGCCCGCGCCTTTGCCATCTTCCAGGGGGCCCGCCCGGGGCCGGTGCATATCGAGATTCCCATCGACCTGTTCGATGCCCCCGTCACCCCACCCACCCACTGGCCCGCCCCGCAGCTGCACCCTGCCGCCCCGGACCCGGCCGGCCTCGACGTTGCCGCCGAGTGGTTGCACGCTGCCGAGCGTCCGTTGGTGCTGCTTGGCGGCGGCTGTGTGGCGGCCCCTGAAGCCGCTCGAGAGCTGGTCACCCGCCTCGATGCTCCCACCGCCACCACGGTCAACGCCAAGGGGCTGCTGGGCGATGCCCATCCTCTCGACCTGGGCGCCACCACCGGCCTGCCGGCAGTGCGCGAGCTAGCCCGGGAGGCCGATGTGATCCTCGCCGTCGGCACCGAGCTTGGCGAGACCGACTACGACGTGGTGTTCGACGATGGCTTTACCCTCAACGGCCGACTGATCCGCATCGACGTGGACGCCCAGCAACTGGTGCGCAACCAGTCACTGGCGCTGGGGCTGGTCAGCGACGCCGCCCGTGCCCTGGAGGGGCTGCTCTCCCGGGTGCCCGATACCCTGGCGCGAGATGGCGTAGTGCGTGCCACCGCGGCTCGCAAGGCTCTCGCTCTTCATCAGGAGCCACTGCTCGCCCCCTTTGTGCCGCTGTGTGCCACCCTCCGCGAAGCGCTGCCCGACGCAGTCTGGGTGGGTGACTCCACGGCACCGGCCTACGCCGCCAACCACCTGCTGTCACTGCCCGCGCCACGTCGCTTCTTCAACGCCTCCACCGGCTACGGCACCCTTGGCTACGGCCTGCCGGCGGCGCTGGGTGCTCAGCTCGGCAAGCCTGAGCAGCCGGTGATCGGCCTGGTGGGCGACGGCGGAGTCATGTTCAGCCTGGCGGAACTGGCCACCGCCGTGGAAGAGCGGCTGCCGGTGGTGATCCTGCTGTGGCACAACCACGGCTACGAGGAGATTCGCCGCTACATGGATGAGCACGGCGTCGAGCGGCTGGGCGTGGATATCCAGGCGCCCGACTTCCAGACCCTGGCCCAGGGCTTCGGCTGCGCCGCCACCCGCGTGTCCAGCCCCGCCGAGCTGGGCCAGGCACTGCGTGAGCGCCCGCCCCAGGCGCCCTATCTAGTAGAGATCGACGCCGCGGCCTGGTGCCGTCAGCTCGAACTACCGCCACCCGCTGCTCAGGAGGCCCCATGACACGTCTCGACCAGCAGTTTATCGACAACCGCTGGGTGACCTCCCGGGCCCATCGCTGGCTGCCGGTCACCAACCCTTATAGCGAGGCGCAGATCGCCGAGGTTACCGCCGGCCACCCGGCCGACGTGGACGCCGCCGTGGACGCCGCGCGTCGCGCGCTGCCCGCTTGGCGCGCGCTCCCCGGCGCCCAGCACGCCGATTACCTGGAGGCCATCGCCAGCGCCCTGAGTCTGCGCCGCGAGGCACTGATCCTCGCGTCCGTCACCAATAACGGCAAGGTGCGTGGCGAGGCTGCCATCGACCTGGACGACGCCATCGCCTGCTATCGCTACTACGCCGAACAGGCTCGCCAGCTGGACGCCCGCCAAGGCACGCCGGTGGCGCTGGCAATGGCCGGGGCCGAGGCACGCTGCTATCACGACCCGGTTGGCGTGGTGGGACTGATCACGCCGTGGAACTTCCCGCTGGTGACCAGCGCGTGGAAGATCGCGCCGGCGCTGGCCGCGGGCTGTACGGTAATTTTCAAGCCTTCCGAGGTGACGCCACTGCCTGAACTCGCCCTGGCCGAGATCGCCATGGAGATCGGCCTCCCGGCGGGAGTGCTGAACCTACTCAACGGCGACGGCGAGGGCATCGGAGCCCCGCTCAGCCGCCACCCAGGGGTCGACAAGCTATCGTTCACCGGTAGCAACACGGTCGGCGAGGCGGTCATGCAGGCCGCCGCCTCTCATACCGCCAACGTCTCGCTGGAGCTGGGCGGCAAGTCGCCGATCATCGTGATGGAAGACGCCGACCCCGAACAGGCCGCCGACTGGGTGATGGCGGGCATCTACTACAACGCCGGCCAGATCTGTTCGGCCACCTCACGCCTGCTCGTCCATGAAGCACTTGCCGAGTCACTCTACGCGGCCCTGGCCACACGCATCGACGCCCTGACGCTGGGCGACCCGCTGCAGGCAGAAACCGATATTGGGCCACTGACCCGCGCCCAGCAGCGCAGCAGCGTCCAGCGCTACCTCGATATCGCTCACCAGGAAGGGCTAGTGGCGGTACGCGATGGACGCCACCGCACGCTGCCCGACACCGGCTTCTTTATCGCCCCGACCCTCTATCGCGACGTGCCGGTTGCAAGCACCCTGTGGCGTGAAGAAATCTTCGGTCCGGTGCTGTGCGGACGCAGCGTCGTCGACGAGGCCGAGGCCATCACCTTGGCCAACGACAGCGACTTCGGCCTTGCCGCCACGGTGATCAGCGGCGACGCAGAGCGCGCCCGACGCATCGGTCGCCAGCTGCAGGCCGGCAGCATCTGGTACAACAGCGAGCAGCTGGTGCTGCCACAGACCGGCTGGGGCGGCTTCAAGCGCAGTGGCATCGGTCGTGAGCTCGGCCCGTGGGGGCTTTCTGCCTATCTCGAGGTGAAGCATCTCATCGGGCCCAGCGACTAGGTGTCTTTGATCTGCCCGCGCAGCCTGGCGAGGGCCGTGCTGAGTCCAGCATGGCCCTCCTCGCGTAGCGCCGTCACATTACGCTCGGGTATCGCCTCGGGGTCGGGGTAGCGGGCAAGCGCCTGCTCGAGGCCCGCCTCACGCAGCAAATGCAGCATCGGCAGGGGCGAGCGATTGGTATAGTTGGCGGGATCTTCCGGCTCGGCATCGGCGAAGCAGTAGTCCGGATGAAAGCTGGCCAGCTGATAGACTCCTTCATAGCCTTGGTCCACCAGCAGCGTCTCGGCTATCTCGAGAAAATCCAGATAGTCATCGAAGGCCGCTAGCCCCGGTGTCAACACCAGCAGGGTCGTCTCGATGCCGGGCGTCTCGTCGAGACGCTCACATTCGGCCACCAGCGCCAGCAGGGCGGGCTCCCAGTCGCCGGCATCCTGTACCACATAGCGGATGGTGTCGCGGGCCACCTCTCGGCCGGCAAAGGGGCAGATATTGCGGGCGACCACGAAGGTCTCCACCCACTGGCGGGTCGCGGCAATGGGATCAACGGTTGTGGGACACATGGCAAGCTTCCGGCAGCAGGAGGAGACCCGCCATGGTCCGCCGAACTGCATCGGCAGGCAAGTCGACCGAGACCAAGCCACCTGAGGACGAATCGAGCCTCGCCTAGCGCCGCTTCTGGTCGCGACGCGAGGCCAGACGATCCGCCAGCCGGGTCGGCTCCGGCAGCTTGGTACGCCGCAGACACGCCGCCACCCACCCGAGCGCCGTGGGCAGCGAGACCCTGTGGCCGATGGAGACGAAGATCGGCTTCACCCTGGGCCGCGAGCGCAGCACCGCCGCGATCACCTCATCGTCAGGACCGTCGACCAGCGGCGTCCACTCTCCCCGTTCGGCGCCCGGCTCGGCGTGACGACCGCACAGCCGCGACTTGGCCACGCCGATGGTGGGCAGGTCGAGCCACAGCCCCAGGTGACTGGCCACCCCGAGCCGCCGGGGATGCGCGATGCCCTGGCCGTCCACCATCACCAGATCCGGTCGTACGCTCAATCGCTCGAATGCCTCCAACGCCGCCGGCACCTCACGGAACGACAGCAGCCCTGGGATATAGGGCATCCGTGTCGGCTCGCGATGGACCACCCGCTCCACCAGCGAGAGTTCACCTCCCTCCTCCGGCGGCCAGGCCAGCACCACCACGGCGGCTCGGGTGATCTCACCGCCCTGCTCGAAGCCGATATCGACGCCGGCGAGATGGCGCACCTCGGCCAGGCGATCCTCCCGCTCGACACGCCCGGCCAGGCGTTTCTGCAGGGCGATGGCGTCCTTCGGCGACAGATTCCAGTCATGGAGTGGGGTCGTCGTCATCAGTACTCCTGAACAGCCGCTGTGAGTCACGTAGACTAACGCCTTCGGGACGCTGGATGGAAAGGGAGAGACCATGAAGTTGATTCACACCGCCGACTGGCACCTGGGCCAGAGCTTTCACGGCCAGGAGCGCCACACCGAACACCGCGCCTTCCTGAACTGGCTGCTCGACACCCTGGAGGAGCGCCAGGCCGACGCCCTGCTGGTGGCCGGCGATATCTTCGATGTGGTCAATCCCTCGCTGCGTGCCCAGGAGCTGTTGTTCCACTTTATCGTCTCCGCCCACGAGCGGCTGCCGACCCTGGATATCGTCCTGATTGCCGGCAATCACGACAGCGGCAACCGCATCGAGCTACCCGCCCCGCTGATGCGTCGTCTACGCACCCACGCCCTGGGCCGGGTCAGCTGGCTGGACGACGGCACCCTCGACGCCGAGCGCCTGCTGGTGCCGCTCACCGATTCTTCGGGTGAGACGCGTGCCTGGTGCCTCGCACTGCCCTTCCTGCGCCCCGCCGAGGTGACCGGCGCGGCGCTGGCGAACGACGACGACGGCCCCGACGATACCCCCAACGACTATGTAGCCAGCATCACCCGGGTACACCGACAGCTGATCGATGCCGCCGGAAAGTGCCGCGAGCCTGGCCAGGCGCTGGTGGCCATGAGCCACGCCCACCTGCACGGTGCCGCGGTGTCCGAGGCCAGTGAGCGCCCCATCGTGATCGGCGGCGAGGAGTCGATCTCCGCCGCCCTGTTTCCGGACTCTATCGCCTATGTTGCCCTGGGCCACCTGCATCGCGCCCAGCAGGTCGGCGAAGCACGCATCCGCTACAGCGGCAGCCCCCTGCCGCTGGACTTCAGCGAGGTGGCCTATCCCCACCAGGTGGTGGAGGTGGTGCTCGACGACGAGACACTGGCCGCCACCGAGGCACTTCCCGTGCCCCGCCCGGTGGCCATGCACCGCGTCGGTCCCGCGCCGCTGGAGCAGGTGCTGGCCGAACTTGAGGCCTTAGAGGACGCTCCCGCGTTATCAAGAGATCGCTGGCCCTGGCTGGAGGTGCGTGTGGAGCTCGACTCACCGACTCCCGACCTGCGTGCCCGCGTGGAGGCCGCCCTCGAGGGAAGGGCGCTGCGTCTGCTGCGCCTCGAGCGGCGCCTGCCCCGGGTCGGAGACGACGACCAGAAGACCCGAGCCGACCTGGAGACCCTGGGCCCACGCAGGCTATTCGAGCACACCTGGGAGAGGCGCTGGGGCCAGCCACCGGAGGAGGACGTGCTCGCCGACTTCGACCGCCTGCGTCAGGACGTGCTCGACGCCGATGACACCTCGGACGACAACACGTCGGCCGACCGCACATCGGCCGAACAGCCATCAACCGGGGAGGCGCATCAATGAGAATCCTCGCCCTGCGCCTGGAGAACCTGGCCTCCCTGCCCGGCCCCCTCGAACTCGACTTCACCACGCGCCCCCTCAGCGAGGCCGGCCTGTTCGCCATCACCGGTCCCACCGGGGCCGGCAAGAGCACCCTGCTCGACGCCCTGTGCCTGGCGCTCTACGGCGGTACACCGCGGCTGCGCCAGGCGCCGGCCCGGGACAGCCAGGTCGAGGACACCGCGGACACCAAATTGACCACCAGTGATCCGCGCACCCTGCTGCGCCGGGGCACCGCCTCGGGCTTCGCCGAGGTCGATTTCCTGGGCCGCGACGGACACCGCTACCGTGCACGCTGGGCGGTACGACGCGCCAGGGAGAGGGTCACCGGCAAGCTGCAGAAGGCCGAGCAATCGCTGCGCGACCTCGAGGATGGCCGCCTGCTCACTACCCAAAAGCGTGAATTCGATCGTCTGCTGCCGGAGCGCCTGGGGCTCACCTTCGACCAGTTCACCCGCGCCGTGCTGCTCGCCCAGAGCGAGTTCGCCGCCTTCCTGCAGGCCGACGACAACGCCCGCAGCGACCTGCTGGAGCGCCTGACCGGCACACGCGAATACTCCGAGATCTCGATGGCCGCCTACCACCGCGCCAGCCAGGCAAGAAAGGGAGTGGAGGCGCTGGAAACGCGACTCGCCGAGGACCTGCCCGCCGACGCCGAGGCCCGTGCCGAGCTGGAGCACGCTGCCCAGGCCAGCCGCCAGGCCCTGAACGAGCTGCAGCAGCAGGCGGAGTCACTCAAGGGCAAGCAGCGCTGGCTCCATGAGGACGCCCGGCTGCACGAAGGCTATCGGGACGGTCATGCCGAGCAACAGGCCGCCGAACATGCGTGGCAAGCCCTCGCCGAGCAGCGGGCCGACCGCGAGTGGCGCCGGCTGATCGCCCCACGGCGCCACGCCCTCGTCCGTCATGCCGAGCTGCCCGACGAGATCGCCGAACTGCAGTCGACCCACACCAGGACCGTCACGGCTCGCGAGACCGCCGACGCCGAGCAGCAGACTGCCTGCACGGCGCTCGAACAGGCCGAGCAGGCCATGAACGAGGCTCGTGAGAGCTACCGCCGCGCCGTGCCCGAGCTGTGCCAGGCCCGCGAACAGGCCCAGAGCCTGGCGACTCTGGATCAGCGCCTCGAGGAGCTGGAAGCGGCACGCGACAAGCAGCAACGACTCGCCGACGACATCACCGAGCAGCACCGCCACGCCCAGGCCACCCAGCATAAGCGTCAGCGCCAGCGCGACGAGTGGCAGGCAAGGCTGCACGAGCTGATGGGCACTCACACCGACCTCGACGCCGCCCGCCAGGACTGCCAGCAGGCCCATGATCGGGCGGCCCAGCGCCATCTCGCCCTGGAGGAAATAGTCAGCCGCTGGCAGGAACTCGCTCGCGCCCGGCAGGCCCATCAGAGGCTCGCCGCCCAGCTGGGTCAGGAGCGCGACCGCCGTGACAAGCTGCTGGCCGAGGGTCAGGCCGCCCGTGAACATCTCGACCGTACCCAGGCACACTTCACCACCGTCTCCGCACTGGTCGAACGCAGCCGCGCGGTGCGCAGCGAGAGCGTGGTACGTCTGCGCGAGGCCCTCGAGGAGGACACTCCCTGCCCGGTCTGCGGCGGCCTCGACCACCCCTGGCGGCATCACCCGCCGTCGACGCCGGAGGCGGCCCAGCTCGAGGCCCAGCAGCAGGAGGAGACCCGCCAGCTGGAGGAGGCGCGCAGCGCCCTGGATACCGCCCAGCAGCAGCGCGATGAGCTGGTCGGCGACTATCGCGCCCTGGAACGCTCCCTCAAGCAGCTGGAGCGCGACCTCAAGGCCGCCGAACAGTGCCGCGACGACACCCTACAGGCGCTGACCCAGCATTCGCTTTACGGGGAGCTCGAGGCCATCGACGAACCCGACCGCGACGCCTGGCTAGAGGCCCAGCGCCGGCAGAGCGAAGAGCAGCGTCAGCGGCAGCGCCAGTCGCTGGAGGCCCTGAACCGGGCCAGCGCCGAACTGGCCCCGCTGGAGAAGGCCCTCCACGAGGAGCAGCTCGCGCTGACCCGCCTGGAGACCGAAACAACCAGCGCCACCAAGCGGCTGGCCGAACTCGACGCCCAGCTGCCTCCGCTGCGCCAGCAGCGCGACACGCTCGCGCGGGCCCTTGCCGAGCGGCTCGGCGAACACGCCTCGCCCGACGCCTGGCAGCAGCGGCTCGACGCGCACCTGGAGAGCGCCCGCCAGGCCTATGACGCCGCCCTGGCTCGGCTGCATCAGGCCCAGCGTGGGCAGCAGCGGCTTGCCCAGCAGACAGAGCACGAAGCCAGACAGCTGGAGCAGCAAAAGCGGGAACAACAGCGCCTGACCCAGGAACTCGACGCCTGGCGCCAGGCTAACCCCGGGCTGAGTGATGCCACCCTGGCACGGCTGCTGGCCCAGGGCGACGACGCGGCTCGCGACCAGGAGCGGAGAATCGAGGCGGCCGACGCCCAGCGCCAGCGCGCCGCCGCCACGCTGGTGGAGCGCCGCACCGCCCTGCTGAATCATCGTCGCGGTCAGGGGCTGGTCGAGGACGAGAGCCGGCAAGAGGGCCGACAAGAGAGCGACCAGGCACTGCTGGACGAGGCCGTGACCGCCGAGCTGCAGCGACGCCATGAGGCACTGGAGAAGGCCCAGACCGAACTCGCGCCCAGGCTGGAAGCGGCCCAGAAGGCACGGGACGAGGCCACCTTCGCACTCAACGATGACGACCGTCGACGCGAGCGCCAGCAGGCCGGGCAGAGCGAACTGGAGGCAGCCCGCGCCGAGTTCCGTCGCTGGGGGCGTATCAGCGAGCTGATCGGCTCCGCCGACGGCAAGGTGTTCCGGCGCATCGCCCAGGCCTACAACCTGGAGCAGCTTCTCGAGCACGCCAACGCGCATCTGGCGGGCTTGAGCCGCCGCTATCGACTGGTACGCGGCGGCAGCGAGCTGGGCCTGCTGGTGGAGGATCTGGACATGGCCGACGAGCGCCGCTCGGTGCACTCGCTCTCCGGCGGCGAGACCTTCCTGGTCTCGCTGGCCCTGGCGCTGGGGCTCGCCTCCATGGCCTCCGGCGAGCTCACCATCGAATCGCTGTTCATCGACGAGGGCTTCGGCAGCCTCGACCCGCAATCCCTGGCGCTGGCCATGGAAGCGCTGGATGGCCTGCAGGCGCTGGGCCGCCGGGTGGGCGTGATCTCCCACGTGCAGGAGATGCATGAGCGCATTCCGGTACAGATCCAGGTGGAACCTCAGGGCAACGGCACCAGCCGGGCGAAGCTCGTGAGCCAGTAAGGATGAAAGCGGGCTCGCTGACGTTGATAAACTCATCGTCAGCGAGCCGGTTTTCGCAGTATCGAATTGTCAGCTTTCGGCCAGAAGCGGACAGCTAGTACGCTCGACGACTCTCTTGTAGATACCTACTCGACAGCCAAAATA
This sequence comes from Halomonas icarae, assembly GCF_009901955.1. Classification (GTDB taxonomy): domain Bacteria; phylum Pseudomonadota; class Gammaproteobacteria; order Pseudomonadales; family Halomonadaceae; genus Halomonas; species Halomonas icarae. Next base: position 1,935,439 of record NZ_WUTS01000001.1, read on the forward strand.
ACAGGAATTTCGCATAAGTCTGTGTCCACGATTACTGGGCCAGATCACCCGAGGCATAAAGGTCCGACACACCAGCTACCGTCACTGGGCCAGCAACATCAAACGAATGTTCGATCAATAGCGGGGCCGGTATCTCGTTGGCTAAGATGCGAACCTGAAGCACATAGTTGCCTGGGCCTGATGGCAGGATTGCCAGATCCTCCTCAGCGCGAGTCGTTTGGCCTGGCCGCATCGTTTCTATTGTTACGTGCGCCACCGGTTCGCAACCTCGTTCATCCACGCTCACCCGCTGATTGGCACGTTCGAATATATTTTGCATGTTGGCAAGGTGGCCGAAACCAGACGAGTCAGGTTCCTCAGGCATATGATCAGCACGAAGTAGCGAAACGGATTCACCCTCCGGACAACGGCACACCATTTCTATGTGTGTGTCCCCGAGAGAGAAGTCCGATTGGTTAGTCAGGGATAACCTCACCTGGATCACACGCTTCCAGTTGGCACGATAGTTGGCGACGTCCCGCAAGTAGTTTTTGTTGACATGCTGATATGAAACGGAAAACATGTCGCTTCGCCTCACCGAATAGTCTGGCAAGTCGTCCGGAAAGTTCAGGAATTCCCTTTCGAAGGAGTGTGGAAGGGGCTGGTTGTCCGGTGTTTGAAATAACAGCTGGATCTCGGCTTCGCCCCTCACCATATTGGCCGCCCCCATCATCGCTATCTCTCGAGGTGAGGCTATCCCAGTGGCGCTACCCCGGCGAACATAGACCGTATCCTTGGACAATTTACCGTAGTCCTTCTTGAGGTAGAACGGCCGTTGCTGCTGCGGAATGGAGATCACAGCAATATGCTGGCCATCGAACAAACGTTCCTCGTAGCGAAAGGTCAGTTTAGTCTCTAACTTCCCGTTCACAAACTCCTGGAGACGGGCATCGTCGATAACGCCTTCTGGAGACAACCCTACTACGTCTGCCGGATGGGGTGGGTTCTCCTTGAATCCCAGCAGGATGTATGCAGTGCTATCTCGATGCGTGTTGGCTAAGGCGAGAATGTCCTTCAAAATCTCTGATTTCTCTTCGTCACTGGCCTTGGCGAACGGGTAGCGTTCGGCTTTGTAGTCCAGATCAGAACCTTCTCCTCTATAACGTAACTCCTCAAGAAACGCATCGGTGAGCATTTGTTTCCTCCCCTCTAACCACACTGCTGCCCGTAAGTGCTGGGTGAATCTCCACTAGTCCATCAGCGTATACTCAATTTCCCAATTCGGCCAAGAGCGGTTGTTCAGAGAAAGCTCATACAATGCCAACGGCAGGGGCGCAAAGTAAGGAGCGTCCCTTGACCGCATTTGATACTGATTGAGCCTTCTCCCCAGCCGTCGGCTTTGCTACCCACATCTATATGAGCTCGCAGTGTACTCGGCGTATCACCTCTGATACATCGCTAATCACGTCGCCGCAATGCTGGACGAATGCATCATCAACCTCGACCAATGTCGATACCTCTGATACATCACCCTCGAAGAAAAAAGACTCGTCTGGTAGCTTTATTCTGAAAGGCAGCGCCTTAGCCTTCGCAACAAGAGCATCGTAACTTCGACCACGACCATGCTTGAGCACGTTGATAGCAAGATAAAGGTCGTCAAAGCGTTCTTTAGTATCTATTTCTCCTTCGTCACCCAGTATCTTCTTGGCCCTATCAAACCCATTAGAACAGCCAAGACCATCTTGCAGATTGGCTTCAAAAATAGAAAACATCCCAACCGCCAAGATCGCTTTTTGAAGCTGTATCATTGTAAGAGCTTTTACTAACGAGGTGGAGCTGCTTGTTTGGAGTTTTTCAACCGTACTCTCGTTTGCCTCCCTTAGAGCTTCAAGAGTAAAAGCTGCGCACCTATCAACGAGTTCGGTAAAACCATGCATAGTAACTCCAAAATAGGCAAGTCATTTTTAAAGCGGTGCACCAGCACAGGGGCCCGCACTGTCAAGCTAGTTGGAACCTCAGCGGCTGTTAGACTCTGAACCATGTGGGGCGTGACGAGGTTCCGATGAAGTACTCCGACGAGCGCCGAGAAAAGGAAAGGAAAGGAAAAAGGTGCTCCTTATTCTAGCCTCTCTCCCCACTCACATCCAGGACCGTTGAAGGCGAGCTGATCGAAATCCCACTCCCATTCACAGTTTCCCAACGTCTTCTCACACTCATCTTGCTGGCAGAGGGTAATGACTGGATGGGCTTGTTGAATCCCTGCCTGTAATGTCAGGCCTGCGCTTAGCGAGGGTCCAAAAGGATCGGAGTGCCACCCCAGGGTCGTGGTTCCCGCCGCCTGTATATAGGGGCCGGCAAGTCCGTAAAGGATAACCTCGAGTTGCGGCACCAGTTTGCTGGTTGTCTCGACGTCAGTGTATAACGAAGGATCGGGAACATGAAAGGCTGGTGGGGTGAGTTCGGGGCCGGTAAGGCTCCAGCTACCCTGTGATCGGCTAACTTGTCGCTGCAGGTGGTGTTTCAATAGTATGGGATCCTGCTGCTCGAGTTCAGCGCTCGCGTTAAGCCCATAGGTTAAGCTGCCCCCTGCCCGAGCAACGATCGGTAGCCAGCCCACCCTGAATACCTTGGGGCGAGATCGCCCCTTCCAAAGCAGCCACTCCTTATCGACCTCGTTATCCGCGCGCAATTTCAGGCTGCCCGCCTGACAGATCTCAGCGTCGAGTTCGGCGTGTTCCGTCTGGCCGTTATCAAACATCAATGCATATGTCATATGAAGCACTGCACTGTAGGCGATGTCGGCATTGACGCCATACGGAAGTTCAATATTTTCTACGGTATCAACTTGGAAGCGGCCGGGAGTGCAGTGCATATTGGCTGTATTCCAGCTGACCTTTCGGTAATGACCACCTTCCTGGTAAATATAGGACTCCAAGCCGAACATCTCTTCTCTTGACCTGATCATCGTACTTGCCTCGACAACCAAGGTGCCCTGCTTGATGGCATCGGCTAACACTGCCCGTTCCAGCCGAAGCTGCCAGCCGTCGTCAGTTTCCTCCAAGGCGTTAACGTGGTGCAGCAACCCATCCCAGGCTAATCGTTCTTTTGCGTTTGGCTGCCACAGCGTGTCATCCCAGAGATCGTGGTACAGACTCTCCGGTGGTGTCACCGCAGCAGCCAGAATGTTGCCACTGTTCAATCCTTCAAGCGATAATGGGAGCCTTTCGAGATACAGAGTCAGAAAAGGGCTTCCCGGTTCCGTCTCGTCTTGCCCGCTGACAAAGGAGAATAGTTCTTCCGATTCTTCATTTGTCAAGTACACGACATGGTCGAACAGTTGAACCTCGTCATCTTCTGCTGAGTAGAGGTCAAGATGCTGTGACTCGTCACTGCCATCATGAAAGGCGGTCGCCAGTGGGCTGAATGAGACCTGAAGTGAGAGAATCAGCAGGCCTATCATGCGTTGGACGGGAGCAAGCCAGTGGTAGTCTCGAGGCGACATTGTGGTGCCTCCCAAGTGGCGAAAATAGTCTGATCAGTGTAGTCCGAATTGCTGGATAGTCGACTGGCTCAGGAGAGAGAAAGGAAAAGATTCATGCAAATGTATGAGTCGCCTGATGTCCGTGATAATGGCTGCAGCGGGCCCTATGTCCTTGTGTTTCCGCTGCTATTGTGAGTTGATAGGGGTACGTCCTCTATTTCTTTGAATGCGAGTTTTCTCTGTAGCAAGGATAGGGGTTAAGGACAGCATTCGGCCAGAAGCGGACATGCAAACTGTGATGTGACGGTATTCACCTGACAGTCGGCCGCCGAAAGCAGCGGCGCATTAAGTATCCTCCGAAAAAGCCGCAGGATACTTACTCGAACATGGGGTGAATGAAGATCTTAACACCTTCCACTATTGGATTATGAACCCGTACTCTTCCTGATTTACTTCACGCACCTCGTTTTGATAGCCATACCGCCCCATTAACGCTTAATAACCAAAACCACCCACCGCCTCATGCTCGATAATACGCTTCTCGATTTCCATCTCGTCTTTGTTCTTCAATAATTTGCTGCCCTATCCTTGACACTATCTGATCAACCCACCGATGGACATAAGTACTTTTCGACATAGCTCTTAATTGGAGCAATTGGTCCCGCTCACTCTCAAGCTTGTTAGCATATGAGCCAACCCAGCTGCCTGTGGTTAGTCTAGTACACAGAACATCAAGCCTGTCTGGTCGATCCACATGAGAGTCGACAAATTCCACAAAACATGGATCCCAATTACGTTCATCATCGACCTTGATAAAGAGCTGAATCCAGCCCAAAATAAAAGGAATTCGTCCTTCTTTATCTTCAATCATCCACGGTATGTAGATATCTTGCGGAATACTATTAAGCACACCTGGCTTTGAAGGGCTTCCACTATTCGCACCAAATAAGCTTTCTAGCCTGTATCTGGCCCTACTATCTGAGGCCACCCGTATTTCATGGTATTTCTCCCAAACCAGGCAGGGCGAGCAAGAAATCAGACGGCGGAGTATCTTTTGTGCATAATCATCAAATGCGAGTTGAACACCGAACTCTTCAACAGCAGTTACGCTGATAATGAAGTCCACCAGCTGAGCCTTGAAGTGGTCATCGATACGGCCACTATCCAGCAGTTTCTCGACTAAAACACACCAGAGGTACCAATCCATGGCTGAATAGCGCCCTTTATCGAACAAAGCAGGATTAGTTACAGATTGAGCAAGGCTTTCCAACAGCCATCCTTCTTTAGGATTGGAACCATACAATACGCGGCCTAGAAAATCGATTGCTGCCCATGCTCCTTGCTCGCCCTTTGTCTGCAACGTGCTAATCAATTCTTCGATTAAGGTGTGATCAATTTTCTGGAGAAGCTCACTGAAGGCAAATGCTGAAACTTGATGCGGCTCGGCCGTATCGTTTTTTACAAACTCAACTGCGCGCCGCATGAGCGCATCATCTAACCCTACAGCGGCAATAAATTCAATTGATGACTTACTCAGACTCTGCGCACTAAGCGCGAGCTCTAGACACTCTAGAGCTTTTTTTCTATCCGTTTGTGCTGCGCCAGAAATGACATTTCGCACAAGGTTAGAAATGACGACAATGTCTCTATCCGCAGACGCCATTTCTAAAACGTATCTTAGCAGTCGGTCAGGATCATTGACGTGCTTCGCAATGCGAACAATGGCTATCCAGGCTGAATTCGTCGGCTTAGCCAAAAACTTATCCACTAACGGAAAGAAATATTCTGCATGATTCGGGCTTGCATCTACAAGCTCGTTGATCTTGTTTAATCCATAATCGTGATCGTTATCACCACCAGGGCTATAACAAACATCCGGATCATGAATATCGGTTGCCCAGCCACTGCTGTAGTAATACATTTGTTCGATTTTATCGATGGGAAGAAGCTCATCGTAAAAAGCACGAAGTTTTTCACGATGCTCATAGCATGCATCATTTCTATCAAAATACAACCATTCATTTACCATGAGCGCTGCATTATTCCACTGAGGATAAACTTCACGAAGTCGGGCTATCATGGCTTTAACTTCATCAAGCATTGGTTCAATAGAAAACAGACTCCTAAGATGTGAACCAATATTGTTTAATGTAATTTCTCTGCTTGGGTCGACGGCACTAAGGGCAATTTTTTCGAGGCGTGTTAAAGCAGCACGGTAATAATCGAAAATCTCTTCGTATGTTTTGGGCTGCCAGTCTTCCAAAGCTTCTCCAGCCCCAATATGTTCCGATCCTCCGGATCTAGAAAAATGCCCCGATTGAAGCATGCGATCCAACGCACCAACACAGAGCTTACGGACCCGCTCGTCTGTGTTAGCTAAGCCATCGTCCAGTACTAATAGCTTTTCTTCCGGCGTGGCCTCTGTTCCAGACAGATAAAGCTGAAACAAACCTATGAACTGACCGGAAGCATTATTGGACCAACCCTCATTTTCTGCTGCACCTAGTTTTAAGAGCAGCCTTGCTGCGGGATCAAACGTTTGACGGCGGAACACCAACTTCTCTAATGCCCAAATTGTATAGCGTCTACCTGAATCAAAGGCTGCAAGCTCATCGATTGAATTACTCGCAAGTAGGCTATCCAAATGCTCCATCGTTGCATCAGGGGCAAGATGAACAAACCGATCAAGAAGCTTTGACCCAAATTCGCTATCCAATGCTGTCTCGTCAGGCAATGCCTCGGCGAGTAAAGCGCGGGCGAAGCTTGTCACTTTATCTGACCACGACACCCAACGCAGACGTCCGACCATCTTCAGCTTCATCTCTTCACTGAGCGAACGGAATAGAATTTCCAGTGCGCCCGAAGGATTGCTTTCCAACCACTGGTTTGACAAACGCATAGCGAGGGGAAGAGGCTGGACCTCGCCATAATCTCCCTGACGAAACAGGACACCCCGCTCGGTAAAGCGACTTAACTCCCGATACATTTTTTGCCCAGTCTTACTGCAATAAGACGCAATTTGTTCGAGTTCGTGAGCCGCATCGTTCTCTAATCCAACGATTGTGAAAAGGCTAATAAGTTGTAGGCTTTCAAAAGCTGACAGGTCTTCTTCGCGCTCACCCCAAACGAGCCGGGATATCAGAGTTTCAACCGAACTCAGCTTTTCGTCGCCATCTTCTAAAGCTCGAGATGCAAAAACCGCCATTCTTGGAAACCCTTGAGACATATCACGGATTAAGGAAGCATTCCTGCTACTTGCCTCTTTGTTTGTTGCCTCAGCGATATGGCTGATCAATGCGTTTGAAGCAGCATTAAGCTCAACTATTAGATTTTGGTGTATGCCATGAGACTTGGTTTCCACTCCTATCGTCATAAGATGACAGCGGGAACCTTCTCGATGTACTGTTTCACTCAGCCGCGCATGAATTTCATCGGGACAATCATCCACAATGATAAGTGCTCGGGATCTGGTGTCGGCAATTTCACGTGCAATGTTGAGAAGTTGATCTTTGACGTCCTCGTATATGCAGTAGATTATCTGGCTTTCATCAAGGATGTCCTGAGGAAAAGAAGATTGGCTTGCGATAAGCTGATGTACGAGACGAGTCTTTCCGTATCCTGATGGCCCGATCACACGAACAGCATTTCCCCGCGTGAGTAAAAACGTAGATATGATCTCTCGAATTTCATCAAAAGACTTTTCTTGGGAAATCGAGGTATCCTCATTTCGCCAAGTTTGAATTTCCCTTCCCTTGGCGACGAACCTTGTGTCATCACTTTGCTGAAACTCAATTTGGGAAATCTCTGGAGTGCGCCCCCAATCTTCGAATGTTTGAAAGCCACCAAGATAAACATCTCGCAGCAAAGCGTTGAGCCATAAAGCGACCGATGGATGCGTATTTGACCACGCGGCAAGCCTGTTGCAATCATATATTTGGATCGACGATAGCAGGGATGGGTCATTTCCTGTCTCGCAGATCCCCTCCTGAATTGCTTCAATACGGCGATCAATTTTGGTGCCAACTACCGGCGTGTTCGTCACAATGAGATATGCACCGCTTTTTGACAATGCCTCCTCTATAGCTTCGTTAATGCGTGGATTGCCAGAACCTTGAGAGGACTTTGACTGAGTTTCTGACTTAAGCCCGGAAGGAGAAGTTCTTCCTTTCTTACATTGAAAAACAGTAAAGCGGCTTTGCAGCCAATCCGTCTCATTTGGCCCGCCAGTCCACGAGACCCGTGCATCGTCACCACCATCAGGAATGGTTATTTGCGCAGGAGCTGTACCGGAACGTAACGGGATCGAATTCTTGTTTAACTCAGCATAAATCAATCTTCGGAGGAGGTTTACAAGCTGCTCTTGATCTAGTCGTTCGATTTGGCCGGCATTGATTTCAAATATCATTGTTTTTTCACTTCAGCTGCCTATGAAACAGTGATAAATTAAAGCACCATTTGCATAGAGAAAATGTTTTCGCTTATTCTCTATAATTGCTGCTCATTACCCTTAAAATGTCCGCTATGGGTCGGAAGCTGTCATATCAGTACCCCCCCCTATTCCTGCCGAAAGACCAGAAACTGCTGCGTACATTTACGACAAGTTCCGGTGTACTCCGGGCCATCCTTGGACACGCGTACGCTCTTCCAGCCACAGGCGGGGCAAGACTGCTTCATCGAGGTGTTGGTGCTGCAGTGGCCGCACTTCACGTAGTAGCCGTACTGGCCATACAAGCCGGTGAGGCTATTGGCCTCGCCGCACTGCTTGCAGGTCATCAAGCCTTGGACCTGGGCAGGGGGCTCGGTCGGTGAAGAGCTGGTATCTGGCGTCGGCGCAACCGAATAATTCGGCACGGGCTCGGCAACGGAAGCGGAAGCGGCCGGTTCTGGCGTGACAGGGGCGCTATCGCCGTCTCCCCTGGCAGCGCTCACCTGGGCGGTATGTTCGAGCAGAAAGTTACCGATATTGTCCAGCTCTCGCTTGGAAAACTTGGGCTTGGCTTTTAGATACTCCGTGAGGGTATTGCCTACTACTTCTCGAATCTTCTTGGCTAGGAACTCTGTCTTGACCACCCTATCGGCAACATCCTTGGGCATCTTGTCCCGATGTAGAATGGCGGTGCTGGAGACAGCACAGAGCACCTGCCAATCGCGCCCGCCTACCTTGCCCTGTATGCCCAATATCTTACCAAGCAACTTCCCGACGTTATCCCTGATCAAATGATGCAAGAGTTGCTTTTGTAGCTCCGCCTGACGGATCGGCGACGGAATCCCCATCCAGTTGCCCTGATAGCTGCGCGACCACTCGCCGGCGGCATTGACTGTCACCTCACCGACGATGCTTTTGGACTCGACGATGATGAAACCGTAGGGGTGAAGAATCAGATGGTCGATCTGCGCTCGCTCACCGCGATGTTCGATACGCAGGTCGTTAATGACGTGGATCTGCTTGTGCTCGCCGAACTCGCGGCGTAGCTGAAAAGCGACGTCCTGTTCCTGCTTGTGGCCGTAAAAGGCGCGCTCGTCGCCGCCACGGCTGCTTCCGTATAGCGAGGCATCCTTTTCCTTAAGGATCATAGATTTATTCCTTAACACCCGCCCGACTAGCGGGCGATCACTAATAATTTGCAAGATTTTGTTACGGGCCAGCTTGACACCGAAGTGGGCTCAGAGCCAATTGTGCGAAGGTCTCGCATTTAACAGGTAATGCCATATCGCGAACCTCAAGAGCGAACAAAAAAGGCCAACTCCCTTAGGAGCTGGCCTCGTCAGCAGTAGTTATGATCAGACTGACGTGGAAAGACTCTCCACCGGGGAGCGGGATCCACTGCCCTTGCGCACCAGGCTGATGGCGACGAACAGCGCGGTGTTGACGACCAGCCCGCAGAAGCCCGGATGCCAGTCGAACGGCGCCGTACCGCCAAACTGCAGATAGAGTGTCACTACCGAGCCCACGGTCAAGCCAATGAAGGCGGCCGTCTGGGAGGCGCGTCGCCAGAAGAGTGCACCCAGCAGCATCGGCAGCAGCTGCACGATGATGCCGTAGGCTCCCAGCAGCAGGGAGACCAGCGACCCCGGGTTGGCCAGCGCCAGCAGGTAGGCCGCCAGTGAGATGGCGACGACGCCGTAGCGCGTGAAGGAGAGCGCCTTTTGCTCCGGCCAGTCACGCAGGGTGGGGTGGAACTGGGCAATGTCGCGAACCAGGATCGTCGCCGAGGTGTGGGCCAGGTTGGCGGCAGTGGACATGGCCGCCGCCAGTGCCCCGGAAAGGGCCAGGCCGATCACCCAGGCCGGCAGGTCTGCCAGCTCTACCACGATGGTCAGCAGCACCTTGTCGGGGGAATCCAGCGGCGTATCCTTCAGCAGCACCACGCCGGCGAAGCCGATGATCAGCAGCGGCACCAGCAGGTAGCTGTAGAGCGGATAGAGAATGAACACCCGCTTCAGGGTGCGCTCGCTGCGCGCGCTGTAGAACTTCATGAAGATGTGGGGCCACATCACGCAGCCGAGCGCGCTGACCAGAATGGCGGTAGAGAAGGCGCCCCATCCCATGCCGCCGGCCCCAGGCATGGTGAGATACTCGGGCGCCTCACTCTTGATTTGCTGGAACATCTCGCCTACGCCACCGAAGAACTGCTCGGCGGTGGTTAGCCCCAGCGCCCAGGCGATGACGACCATCATCAGCCCCTGGAGCAGGTTGGTCCAACCGATGCCTTGCAGGCCGCTGGCGTAGACATAGGCCGCAACAACGCCGCAGGCGAGCAGACTGCCCAACCAGAAGGGAATCATGCCCGAGGTAGCGGCCTCAAAGAGCATGCCCGCGCCGGCGATCTGGATAGTCAGATAGGGAATCATCGCCAGTACGCTGATCACCCCGATTACCAAGCCCAGCACGTTGCGCGGCGTCGGGTAGCAGGCCGAGAGGAACTCGGCCTGGGTGAGGAAGCCGTGCAGACGACCAAGCCGTGAGATGTGCGGGGCGATCAGCCACCAGACGATCACCGCCAGGGTCAGGTAGGCGACGATGTAGATGGCCGGTGCGCCCTTGCTGTAGGCCCAGCCCGGGGCACCCAGGAAAGCGAAGGCCGAGAACACCTCTGCCCCTAGAATGAAGAACAATACAAGAAGGCCCATGTGCCGGCCTCCCGCCACATACCCCTCTAACGATGAAGACTGCCCCTGGCGAGCGCGTAATCCAACCAGCAGGACGATACCCAGGTAGCCCACCGTCATGGCGGTGATCAGTATCGAATCACTCATCATCTGTGGCCTCCTGTCCTTCCTGGCGATAGGTAATGATCAAACCAATGAACATCACGAATACCCACGCCACGTACCAGAAGATGAAGAATGGTAGCCCCATGATAATGGGGTCTATTCGATTAGCGATCAGCGCACCGGGCCAGACCATGGCGAGAGTGCAGATAGCAAAGTAAAGCAACATGCCTTTGGAGGGCAGCCGTTTAAGGTTGGACATCGTGATTAGCTCCCGTTATGCACGGATTTTTCGTTGTTGTGATGGCGTACGTTGTCGTCACGACACGCCCTTCAAAGCACCGAGCCCCAGCGCGGCGAGCAATCTGCACCCGGTGGGGATGATGGCATCGTTGAAGTCGTAACTGGCGTTATGAAGAGGTGGCGTTTCATCGCCAACCGCGGTTCCAAGGAAGAAGTACGCCCCCGGGCACTTTTCAAGCATGAAGGCAAAATCTTCTCCGCCGAGACTCGGCTTAACCTCGGTTTCCAGGGCACTCTTGCCAAGAACTTCGGCTACAGTCGCCTCGACGAAGCGCGCGGCCTTCTCGTTATTTATAGTTGCCGGAAAGATCCGCTCGTAATCGACCTCGACCTCACCGCCATAGGTAGCAGCGACCCCGTCGCAGGTCCGGCGAATGGCGTGCTCTATACGGTTCTGGGTGGCCTCATCGAGGGTGCGCACGGTGCCGCTCAAGCGGACCTCGCCCGGGATAATGGCGAAGCCGTCGAGCTCGCCACCCCGGATACCACACAGGCTAAGAGCCGCCGGCGACAGAGGATCAGCATCCCGCGAAACCACACTGTGCAGGGCCTGGATCAGCGCGCCAGTCATGCGTACCGGGTCGATGGCGAGATGCGGGTTGACACCGCCATGGCCTCCCTTTCCCTTGACGCGGATATTAATCTTGTCAGTGGCCGCCATGATGGGCCCCGGGCGGACCGCGACCTGTCCCTGCGGCAGGGCGGGCCAATTGTGCAAGGCGAAGATGGCATCCATCGGAAAGCGCTCGAACAGACCCGCCTCCACCATGGCACGACCACCCCCCAACCCCTCCTCCGCGGGCTGGAAGACCAGGTACAGGGTGCCGGCGAAGTCACGATGCTCGGCCAGATAGCGCGCCACGCCCAGCAACATGGTGGTGTGGCCATCGTGCCCACAGGCATGCATGACGCCGGGCGTCGAGGAGACATGGTCGTGCTCGCCGAGCTCCTGAATCGGCAATGCATCCATATCAGCCCGCAGACCGACGCGCCGGCCGTTGTCCTCTCGTTTCCCCTTCACGGTGGCCACGATGCCGGTACCACCGATGCCCGCTTCGAAGGGCAGGCCCAGGCGTGTCAGCTCATCGGCGATAAGCGATGCGGTGGCATGCTCCTCGAAGCCCAATTCTGGGTGGCGATGCAGATCGTGGCGCAGCGTGGTGAGGCTCGTGTGCTCCGCGTCGAAGAAGGAGGGATCAATGAAGTCGGTCATGGGTTATCGCTTGTTGTGTATGACGTCTTTGAGTATGGGCAGCGAAAATGTATAGATAAAATAGTTTTATCTTTCTCTTTCCATGCTATTAAAGTATGGAAAGAGAGGGCGGCGACGGCACAGCAAAGCGTTTGGTCCGCGTTATCCGTCAGTCAGAAGAGGAAGACAACATGGATTTCAAACAGCTGCGCTACTTTCTCAGCGTCGTGGAGGAAGGGGCCATCTCGAGTGCCGCCAAGCGGATCCCCATCGCACAGCCGGCGCTGACCCGGCAACTCAAGCTGCTCGAGGAGACCGTCGGGGCGACCTTGCTGCTGCGCTCTCGGCAAGGCATCAGGCTGACGGCAGCGGGCGAAGCCTTCCACATCGAGGCGAGCCGGTTGTTGCGCGAGTTCGAGCAAGCCAAGGAGAATGCCCGACGCATCGCCGCGGGGCAGCTCGGCCAACTGCGCTTGGGCGTCACCGTCATGCACCTCTGGGTGCCCCAGGTCGTGCAGCTGCTCAACACCTTTCGCGAGCAGTATCCCGACGTGACGCTCAAGGTCATGTCCCTGCTCTCCGCACCGCAGATCGACGCGCTGAGGCGTCAGCAACTGGACGCCGGGCTGCTGTTTTTTCCGCCACCGGATGATGCCGACCTGTGCAGCCACGAGCTCTACAGGGATCGGCTGGTACTGGTGGCAAGCGCAGGATCGCGGCTGGCCAGCACCCCCCCACAGCGGCTGGCAGATCTGAACGGTGAGGACTTCATCTGGTTCGAACGCAGCGCCTCACCCGCCTATCACGACAAGCTGATCCATGCCTTTCAGCGGCGTGGCTTCACTCCCCATGTCGTTCAGGAAGGCACCGACAATGCCACCATGCTGTGCCTGGTCGCCGCGGGCATGGGCTGCACCATCCTTCCAGAGATGACCATGTCGGGAGCGCCCGCGGGGGTGGTCTGCCATTACCTGGAGGATCTCGATCTACCACTGCCGTTGAAGCTAGTGTGGCGGCGCGACGCGAGCCTGCCAGCGGTACACCGTTTGATCGATGTCGCCACCCGCATCCTGGCGACGAACAGCGGGGGCATGGCGCCCTGGGCGGGTCACACGGGTCAACCGGCCTCCTCCTCCACGACGCCAAGCGACTCGTGACGCCCCTCCGACAGGTTCGGTGGTTCAGGGCTCGCGCAGCGTCTCGTAGTGCTCGACGCTCCCCAACACTCACTGATAACGAAGGTTGCCCACATCGACCGCCTCAGCCTGAGTAGAGACCAGCTGGGTCTAATGCACGTAGCCGATCACCAGGTACTTACCTGACGCATGACCTGTGATGTTCAACAGGTGCTACTTCCATCCATGAAGCCATTGATCCGCATCTTTCAGCTCGGTCCACTCGATTGGGTACTCATTTCTGGAAAGAACTGCCTCCAAAGTACAGGAAATCACAGAACCATCCTCATCATATTCAACCTCGGTCACCATAAAGTGCTTTTCTCGATTTAACGGGGTTACGGCTGTCCACTTGCTGTTTCTCAATTTAGCTGGATTGATTCTATTCATGAAAGCTCCAACGCTTGGGTTGATCGTGAGGCCTCGGATCATGTTCTCTACGTCATGCTCCAGCGCACCGTCGTGTTTAGGCCTTCCATCCCTGAGTTCAAGCAGTAAGCGCGGCATGCGGCACTCACGATTATGCCGTCGAGGCGGTCGATGGTATCGTCTGCGCACCTCTCACCACAGGACACCACCGATGTCACAGAAGATCTACTGCATTGCCAGCTTCAAGCCCAAGCCCGGGCGGGAAGACGCCGTGTTTCGCGCCCTCCAGGCGCTGGAGCCCAACGCCCACCGCGAAGACGCCTGCCTGCACTACACCGTGACCCGCCAGATCGACAATCCCTTCGCCCAGGGCACGAGCTACCCCATCGTCTTCCACGAGGTATGGGCCAACCGGGCGGCCTTCGAGGCTCACTGCCAGCGCCGCGAGATCCGCGAGTTCTTCGCCACCCACCTGGAGGCTGAGGACGGCGATATCGAAGACGCCAACGTCTGCGTCTATACCGACGAGCCGGCCGACTTCGACGCGCCGGAGCTGGGTTCGGCCGGGCTCAAGGAGGGGTGACATGGGCCGGCGTCTCGGACGGATCACGCTCGCCGGTCGCTAGGGAGAACCCCATGGCCCTGACTCAAGAGACCCCGACACGCAGCATCCTGATCACCGGCTGCTCGAGCGGTATCGGCCATGCCGCGGCTCATGCCCTGGCGGCCCGGGGCTGGCGGGTGTTCGCCACGGCCCGCGCCGAGGCGGACGTGGCCAGGCTCGAGGATGAGGGCCTCGAGGCCCTGAGGCTCGACCTCGACAGCAGTGCCTCCATCGAGGGCACGGTGGCGACAATCCAGGAGCGCACCGGAAACCGGCTGACGGCACTGTTCAACAACGGTGCCTACGGTCAGCCCGGTGCGGTGGAGGATCTGTCGCGGGAGGTACTGCGGGCCCAGCTGGAAACCAACCTGCTCGGCACCCACGAGCTCACCACGCGGGTGTTGCCGATGATGCGTGCCCAGGGGCACGGGCGCATCGTGCACAACAGCTCGGTGCTGGGCTTTGCCGCCCTGCCCTATCGCGGCGCCTATGTATGCTCCAAGTTCGCCCTCGAAGGCCTGACCGACACCCTGCGTCAGGAGCTTGTCGGCAGCGGCATCCATGTCAGCCTGATCCAGCCGGGGCCGATCACCAGCCGCTTTCGCGACAACGCCTATCGCGCCTTCAAGGCCAATATCGACCCCAACCATAGCGCCCATGCGGATACCTACCGCCAGGTGGAGGCGCGCCTGGCCAGCCAGGATGGCAAGGCCCCCTTCACCCTGGGTCCCGAGGCAGTGGTCAAGAAGCTGATCCATGCGGTGGAGAGCAATCGGCCGCGGCCGCGCTATGCGGTCACGCTGCCGACTCATCTGTTCGCGGCACTCAGGCGTGTACTGAGCACCGGCGGCATGGATCGGGTGCTGCTGCGCTCGACCCGGGACGAACGCGAGTAGAGAGCCTCTCCCCTCACCAGGGAGCAGGCGCTCATCGCGCCCTGATCATGCCCCGGAAGCTCTACTCATGGCGTTCCGAGCACCTCTCGGCGGCACTAGCCTTGAGCGATTCCCCCTGAACGGCTAGGGTCATCGTCCCGACCCATCGCCAGCATCGCGCTGGCCATTCACGAGAAGGACTGCGCACCATGAGCCCCGAACAACATCGCCTGATACTGCTGGATGGAGGAATGGGGCAAGAGCTCAGGCGGCGCAGCGAGCATCCCGCCACGCCGCTGTGGTCCGCCCAGGTCATGCTCGACGAGCCCCACCTGGTGACCGCGGTGCATCGCGACTTCATCGCGGCCGGGGCCCGGGTCATCACCACCAACAACTACACCGCCACGCCCCAGCGCCTGGCTCGCGACGGCGACCCCGCCCTGTTCGATGCCCTGCATGCCGCCGCGCTCGGTGCCGCCCACCAGGCGCGGGAGCAGAGCGGCCGGGCGGTACGCATCGCCGGCTGCCTGCCCCCGCTGGTGGCGAGCTATCACCCCGAGGTGGTCCCGGACGATGCCACCTGCCGGCGTGACTACCGTCGTCTGGTAGAGGTCCAGGCCGATGGGGTCGACCTGTTTATCTGTGAAACCATGACCCTCACCCGCGAGGCATTGGCCGCGACCCAAGCCGCGGTAGCGCGCGCCCTGCCGGTATGGGTCGCCTTCACGGTGGATGATGCCGACGGCAGGCGCCTGCGCTCAGGCGAACCGCTGGCCGAGGCGGCACAATCAGTGGTGGCAGCGGGGGCCTCGGCCGTGCTGATCAACTGCTCGGTGCCCGAGGCAGTCACCACCGCCATGGACGAACTCGCCGACCTTGGCGTGCCGTTCGGCGGCTACGCCAATGCCTTTACCTCGGCCGCGGATCTGACCCCCGGCGGTACGGTGGATGGGCTCGAGGCTCGCCTGGACCTCGACCCCGCGGGCTATGCCGCCCACGCCTGTGGCTGGGTCGAGCGGGGAGCCACGATCGTGGGTGGGTGCTGCGAGGTCAGCCCGGCACATATTGCCCATCTCGCCGAGCGCCTGAGCGCGCAGGGCTATCGCCTGTTACCCGACTGAGCGAAGAGCAACGCCCTCAGTCGGCTGGCGCGACGCCCCCTTGAACCCAAGCAATACGCGCCAGTCGACTCCGCCGTGGTTACCAGGGCAGCGTCTCGCCATTGCTGTGCCAGAACCCGCCGCTGTTCTCCAGTGTCAGCGCCTCAATACGCTGGGCGATGCCCGTGGCGGCCTCCTCGGCGCTGATCATGCCGCCGAAGTTGACCATGCGCGTCTGCACATAGCCCGGATGAATCTGGGCCACGGCGATACCCCGCGGCTTGAGATCCACGGCCAGCGACTTGCCGAAGGCGTTGAGCGCCGCCTTGGAGGCACGGTAGCCATAGCGCCCGCCGGAATCGTTATCGGCGATGGAGCCCATGCGGCTGGTGATATTGGCGATCCTGGTGCCCTTCCCCAGATTGTCCAGCAGCATCTCGGTCACGCGCAGCGGTGCATAGGCATTGATCTCCATCTGCGTGCGGATGGAGTCGAAGTCGAGTTCGCCAAGCGCCTCATCCTGCAACAGGCCGGCGTTATTGATCAGCAGGTCGAGGCGGCGGCCCGCCAGCTCCTGCTTCAACCGTGCCACGTCCTCCTTACGGGTCACGTCGATGCCCTCGATCAACGTCTCGGCGATCTCACGCAGCTCGGCCACCTCCTCGCCGCCACTGCGGCACACGCCGATCACCGCCCAGCCGGCGGCATGGTAATGGCGAGCCAGGGCGAGTCCGACGCCACGGTTGGCACCGGTGATCAGTACGCTAGCTGACATATCAACTCCAGAGCAGGAAGTGTGGGTACATGACTATAGGTGGGGCCTCAGTCCCGCACTTCAACCCGGACCAGTACCCCTTTGATGCCGCTCAGGCCGAGGCGGGAAGCCGGTCGGGCAACTGCATGACGGCCTCCCTCGGCATCGGCCTGGCGAAGTAGAACCCCTGCAGCAGGTCGCACTGGCGACGATCGAGGTCCTGCTGCTGTGCCTGCTCCTCGATGCCCTCGGCGACTACCAGAAGACCCAGATGGTGGGCCATGGTGATGATGCCCTGCACGATAGCGGCATTGTTGCGGCTAGTGGTGATGTCGTGGATAAACGCACGGTCCAGCTTCACCTTGTGGATCGGCAGGTCACGTAGATAGCTCAGGCTCGAGAAGCCGGTGCCAAAGTCATCCAGGGCGACCCGCACCCCCATGCCCTTGAGAGCCTCGATCAGTTCGATGGCTGACTCGGCCCCGTTCAGCAACACGCTTTCGGTGATCTCCAGCTCCAGTAGCTCGGGGGGCAGGCCGGCGTCGTCGAGCGCCGATTGAACATCGGCCAGGAAGCCGCTGCGCCGAAACTGCAGCGAGGAGATATTGACGGCTACCGGCAGATCACGTCTGCCTGCCCTGCACATGATCGCGGCATCCCGGCAGGCACGCCGCAGGACCCAGCGGCCCAGCGGGATGATCTGTCCCGTCTGCTCGGCGAGGGGGATGAACATCCCTGGCGCGATCATGCCTTTCTTCGGATGTCGCCAGCGAATCAGCGCCTCGAGCCCACGTAAGCGACCGCTGACCGCCTCCACGATAGGCTGGTAGAAGAGCTCGAACTGGTCGTCATGCAGGGCGGTATGCAGATCGTGTCTCAGCAGCACCATGTCCTCGGTGACCCGCTGGATATCTCCCTGATACCAGTGCCAGGTATTGCGGCCCTGCTGCTTGGCGCTGGTGACCGCCAGATCGGCACGCTGCATCATTTCAAAGGCCTGTGCCAGGCTCTCGCCATTGCAGGCGATACCGATACTGGCACTGATGTGCAACGGCCTCTCTTCAATCACAAAGGGGGTGGACAAGGCATCAAGTATCTTCTCGGCCATCTCGATAGCGGCCTGGGGCCTATCGAAGTCAGGAAGAAGCAAGGCAAACTCATCGCCGGTCATGCGGGCCGGGGTATCGCCTTCGCCTATCCACTGTCGGAGTCGTGAGGCGATCTCGATCAGCAGTTGGTTACCGATGTGGTGGCCCAAACCATCGTTGATCGCCTTGAAGCCATCCAGATCGACATGCATCACCACCAGCAGCGTCTGGTCCTGCTGCGCCTGGTCGAACGCAGCCTCCAGCCGCTCATCGAAGGCGGACCGGTTAAGCAGACCGGTCAGTGGGTCATGCGTCGCCTGATACGCGATCAGGGCTTCCTGCTTACGCTGCTGGGTGACATCCTGCTGGATTCCGATGTAGTGGGTACAGATGCCGCGGCCATCGAACAGTGGGCTCAGCGACAGGTGGTTCCAGAAGGGGGTGCCATCCTTGCGGTAGTTGAGCAGCGTGGTCTCGATCGGTTGCCGTGCGGCCACGGCGTGACGGATGGCGGTGACGGTATCTCCACAGGTTGCCTGCCCCTGAAGAAACCGGCAGTTACGGCCCAGCGCCTCCTCAGATGTGTAGCCGGTCAGTTTATGGAAGGCGGTGTTGACATAGACCAATGGCATATCTGGCCGTGTGGCATCAACCATTAATACGCCATTGGGTGTCGCCTGAATACCACGCTCCAGCAGCGTCCGGTCCGCTTCCTGACGCTTGCGGTCGGAGACGTCCTTGCAGATGGCATACATGCCGACGATGCCTTCGGCCGACGTCACGGGAAAGGTGGTCACTTCAAGGGGGAACTTGCGGCCCGCGGCATCACACCCGCGCATTTCATTCTGCCGCGACTCACCGACCAGAGCCGCCTCGAAGGCGGCCTTGGCCGCCGGGCGATCATGGGACGACAAGAGATCGGTGTAGTGGCGCCCCTGCAGCGTCTCCTCGGTGTAGCCGGTGAGCCGTTCCAGCGCCGCGTTGGCGCGCTTGACGCGGCCATCCAGGCCGAACTTGTAGACTCCATCGGGATGGTTGGTGAACAGGGAGTGATGCCATACCGCCAGGCGGGAGAACTCCTGGTTTTCACGGTCGCGCATGATCGCGAGTGCTGCCAGAGAGGCGGCCTGCCTCAATATGGCCTGACTGGCTGGAGAGGGCGCCGCTGGCTGGCGATGGTAGGTGGCGAAGGTGCCCAGCAGCAGCCCCTCCTCGGTCAGAATCGGCGTCGACCAGCAGGCACGCACACTCTCCAGCCGAGCGGCATCACGAAAGGGCTTCCAACGCGCATCCGTCAGAATATCCTCGGTGACGGTCAACCGTCGTCGGTAGGCCGCCGTGCCACAGGTGCCGATCTCATCTCCGATACTGAGGTCCTGCAGGCGCTGGATATATGCCCTCGAAAACTGCGAGTTGGGCATCATGCTCAACGTATTGCGCTCGGGATCGTGGCGCATGACCGACACCAGCGCGTCGGGCAGCAGTCGACTGATCCACGCGGCGATCGTCTCGAGCGTCTCCTCGAGGGGTACCTGATGCGCGATCAACTCGTGGATATCCTGCTGCGCCTCCATCAGCGCCTGTGGGTCGGGCAAACCGCAGCCTCCATGCTCTCGAGGGGGAATGATTATTCTTGTCGCCAAGCCGTGCCGCAAAATGATGAATGAGCAAGATGATATGAGCAAGGGAAACCGTTGCAGAGGTATTGCCCACGATAACAGATGACGCTGCAGCCCTTTTACCTGATACTGCGCTCCGTAGGGTGGCAGTCCCCAACTCTCTATTTCTCGTGCCACTCCCCTCTGGCCCCTGCCGGATACCGCCACTATCTGGCCTGACTCGAGACTTCACCATTGATCGTCAAAGCTCTCTGGGCCCGACTGGGCATGGCCACTTTGCTTCCGGTGACCCTGGTCACCATGACGCTGACGCCGATCTTCACCTCTCACCTCGACAATCAAATCGACAGCAAGCGTCTGGCGACCGAGGCAATACTGACCTCCGAGTATGACAAGCTGCTTCAGGGCATGAACGAAAGCTTCAACCAGATATTGGCCATCTCAGAATATCCGATGCTGCGGCGTTTTCTGGAGAGCCAGGTAGCGTCTCAGCCTCCGGAACGAGACACCGAGACTCAGCAAGACTGGCGGCAGCTAGAATCGCTATTCGAGACACTACTGACCCACTTTGGCCGCTATACGCGAATGGCCGTGATCGACAGCCATGGCCAGGAGTGGGTCAATACAACGCAGGCTTTGCTGCTGCCTCGACCGAGGGTCATTGACCATGACGCCAACCCCGCCTTCCAGAGGGCCATGGCGCTAAAGCCACGCGATCTCTATATTTCCTCGCCACGCCTTGGCGCCACCAGGGAAGATGGCTCACCCGCGAGGCCCGTCATCGATATTGCGGCACCGATCTTCGATCATCAGGGGGAGCGCCTCGGAGTGCTGCTGTTTACCCTCGATTGGTCACGTATCACCGCATCTCTCTCACGCGTCTCGCTGGAGGAAGGCGCCAGAGTTCTGATGGTGGATGCTCAAGGCAGATCGCTGCTACCCGAGGGCGATGGCGGCGTGAAAGATCGCTTCGGTCACTCATTGGCGAGTGAGTGGCCCGCCATCTGGGCAACCATGGCGCCCAACCAGCAGGGGGTCATCACCCTGGAGGAGCATCTTCTCGGCCTGCGCACTCATGACATCCGCACTCATCACTACCGTAGCCAGGCCGTGACGATCGTCAGCGACGCCGAAACCCAGCCCTGGCACCTCGGCATCTTGACACCGCGGCCCAGCCTGATGAGTCAACTCATCAAGACCCCTACGCAACTGCTGGCCATCGTGCTGGTCTATCTGCTCTCGGTGGCCTTCGGCATCTTCTGGGTGCTCAATGAACATCGACTGCGCGGGCTGCGACAGCGCGCCCTGGCGTTTTCCCGCAAAGCCTATCAATACGCCGGCGAGGTTCAGGACCTCTATGAGCACGCCCCCTGTGGCTACCACTCGCTGGATAGCGATGGCCGGGTGATCAAGATCAACCTCACCGAACTCGACTGGCTGGGCTATCGAGGTGACGAGGTGATCGGCAAGCGCTACTACCGCGATTTCGTCACCGCTGAGACCCGTGCGGCTTTCGATGCGGCCTTCCATCAGGTGCTGGGGCAGGGAAAGGAGGGGTCCGCCGAGTGCGAGCTTCTTCGCCGTGATGGCAGCCATCTGCCGGTCGCGATCAAGGCCACCGCCCATGTGACCGAGGATGGCTTTCAGTACTCCCGCGCCATGGTGTTCGACCTGAGTGAGCGCAAGAACCTGGAGATGCGACTGGAGCGGCAGGCCTTGACGGATCCCCTGACCGGGCTCGGCAATCGTCGCTACCTGGAGAATCAGGCGGCCATGGAGATCGCCCGTGCCGAGCGCAACGGGGCCCCCCTGGCCCTGATCGCGATAGATCTCGATCATTTCAAGCGCATCAACGATGCCCATGGTCATGACGTGGGTGACCTGGTGCTGCAATCTTTTGCCAACACGGCTCAACAGCAGCTGCGTGCCGGCGATGTGCTGTGCCGTATGGGGGGTGAAGAGTTTGTGGTACTGCTGCCGGACACCTCACGTGACCAGGCGCTGTTGATCGCCCAGCGACTCCGCGAAGCGATTGCCGCGACACCCGTCGAGGTGGGTCACCTGGCCCCGGAGAGCGGAACGCTTGCCTATTCCGCCTCGCTGGGCGTCACACTGGTCAGTGCCGGAGAAAAAACGCTGCGCCCGGCAATCAAGCGCGCGGATCAGGGGCTCTATGCCGCCAAGGAGGCCGGGCGTAATCGCGTGGAGTGGGAGGAAGCATAGTTAGGAAAAAGCATACTCAGGAGGAAGCATGGGTGGGAGAAAGCACAAGTGGAAGAAAACCTAGGGGCGCTGACGTGGCGCCCCGACCGGAACGCTCATAAGAAAAGCGCCACCCATCGGCTCATCACCTGAGCTGGCTGTCCTTGCTGGCCCGCCGATTGATGGCAGCGACATCCACCCCCTTGGCTTCCAGGCTCGACTGGCAGGCGACACAAAGCTGCACACCCGGGAGTGCCTTGCGTCTCCCCTCCGGGATGGGTGCATCACACTCCACGCAGAACTCGGCGCTATCTCCTTTGTGCAAGCTGGTGCGTGCCCTCTCGACCGCCTCCTCCACGGTGGCGTCAATCTGATCCTGCACGGCTCCATCTCGAGTCCAACCACCGGCCATGATGCATTACCTCCATATCGCTACATAAGCCATTGAGTGCCCAGCACGGGAAGGCAGGGCTGGGTTCTCATCAACGACGCCACCCAGCAATCCCAAGATATGAGAAAGGCCGACCACGGGCAACCGTGGCCGGCCTGGCACTCCGGGTAGAACGGCACCCCACCGCTGGCGGCACCACAGCCCCGGCGTCCCTACGGACACCGGGCAGAAACATCAGCGGCTGGCGGAGCTCGCCAACTGCGCCTTGCTGCGCTGGCGTGTGCTGTACCAGCGAATGCCCAGGGCAACGATCAGGATCAGGCCCACCACGCCCAGCATGGGATAGACGGTGCCGATCAGGGTGCTGAACCCGAACTGGCTGAGCACCAGCCCCACCAGGGTGAAGATGACGCTGAAGAGCTTGAAGCGGCCCGACTCGGGCGCGGCGAAGCGGGCGCTAAAGGCGAAGAACATGCCCACGGCGGTGCTGTAGATCATGCAGATCAGCGCCACCGACATCACCATGGCCACCACCGGCGAGACCGCCGTGGCAAGCATCAGCGAGGGCATATCCACGCCGGCCAGGCGCTCGAGATTGGCGAACAGCCCGATATTGAGCAGGAAGATCAGCACACCGAGCCCCACGCCGCCGAGAATGCCGCCCAGGGAGGCCTCTCGTGTATCGCGAGTCAGGCCACCAATCACCGAGAGCATGGGGAAGCCGACGGCGATATTGAAGGAGGCATAGAGCAGAGCGCCGATAAACCAGTGCGAGAACGACCAGCCATCACTGATGGTGGGCACCTCGGCGGCCGCGGCCTCCAGTGTCTCCAGAGACGCGCTGCTGGTGAAGAAGGAGTAGACGGTGATCGTCAGCACCAGCAACAGCAGTACCGGCATGATAAGGCTGATCAGGTTGATGATGCCGCGAACGCGCAGACACAGGGTCAGGATGACCAGCACACTGAGTAGCACGCCGCCAAACAGCGGTGGCAGGCCGTATTGCTGGGCGAAGATGGAGCCGCTACCGGCCAGCATCACCACCCCGACACCGAACAGGAAGAAGGAGAGCACCAGGTCGATGACCAGCCCCGCTCGCTTGCCGAAGAGCGCCTCCAGCACCTCCTTGTGAGAGCTCGCCTGCATGGTGGAGCTCATCCGCGCGATCTGCATGCCGAGAAAGGCGAACAACAGGCCGCTTACCAGGGTGCCGGCGATGCCGATCGCCCCATAGCCGGTGAAGAACTGCAGCACCTCCTGTCCCGAGGCGAAGCCGCCACCGATGATGATCGACATAAAGGTCATGGCGATCAGGAAAGGCTGTTTGCTCATGGAAAGACACCTCAATACAAATGGCTTCTATGGCCCGTCCCAACCGCGGGCCGGCTCATCGGAAATCAATACAAGCACTCCGCCGGGTCCATCGCAGACGGACCCGATTCGGGAGCACTGGCGTTGCTGTAATGATCAGATGCGCGGGAGTATACGATAGGAAACTTAGTTTATTATCGGGAATATAGGCGCCAATCAGAAAAAAATAACCCGCAATACGCCTTTGGTCTCATTTTACTGATTTTACTATGGTATTCAGGGACTAGAGCGGCCATCCACGCCATGACGTATGGTGGCTTGCCTCCCTTTCACGGTACGAATGGAGACCCCATGCACCTTGGTATTCTCACCCTGACCATCTCCCTGCCCGGTTGCCGTTCCCTGAAGGAGAAACGCCAACGCATGGGTGGCCTGCACGAGCGCTTCGGGCGCAACCCCGCCATCGCCGTCTGCGAAAGCGGCGAACTCGATCGCCTGGACGCCAGCGAATGGACCTTCGTTGCCGTCGCCCCCGCCAAGCCCCAGGTAGAGGCCCTGCTCAGCGAGATCGAAGACAAGATCCAGCGCACCGTGGATGGACGAGTGATGGAGGCGACCCGAGAGATGCTGTAACGGTGCTGTGCGGCGTGACTAACGGGCAGCGATGTTACGGCGATACTTCATCGACGCAAGGCTGGCATCGCGGGCCATCGTCTTGCCGATGACCAGGGGCCGGCCTAACGCCGGTCACCGAAATACTTGACCCGGCGGTACACCGCCGTGACGGCTCCTCCGCCCAGCATCATGCCCAGGCCCGCCACCACGACGACCAGCGCGTCATGGGCCACGGTGCCGGTGGCTGAGTACACCCCCACCAGCATGCCGATATGGCGTACCACCAGGTAAACGCCGATCAGGAAGGTGCCGGCGCGCACCAGGTCGTCATCCCTGACCCGAGCGCCGGCATCGTCATCTGCAACGCTACTGCCATGCAGCCTTTCTGCCAGGCGGCCGGCAAGGCACCAGAGCAGCACACCGCCCACCACCGGCACGCCTACGGTGGCCAGGAAAACCGGTAGCAGCTCGGCTGACCAGAGCTCTCCCGTATTGGGGCCCAGCAGCGCCGGCAGCACCGAAAACAGGGTCTTCAGTAAGAGATAGAGGCCCATCAGGCGGATCAGCAGGATGGAGAAGGGTTTCATGGTGGCTCCCGATCATTGGGTCATCAGCCTGGAAGGTGCAGCGAACCGCGCCCCACGATGACGGCCTCTCCCGCAATTCGGATGGTCAGATCATCTTCAGCGCGCTCGGCTTCGGCAAGGATGCGGCTCGGGCGTCCCATCTCGATGCCCTGCTCGATCTGCCAGCGCCATCGACCAACTCGCCTGTTCTGCGCCAGGTGCCCAGCCAAGGCCGCCGCCGCACTGCCAGTCGCCGAGTCTTCGCGCACGCCACCCTCGGTAGAAAACATCCGAGCTCTCACGACGCGTGATGCACCAGTCTCTTTACCGACCACATAGAGATACACCTGATCGTGGCCGCTGGGTGAGACCCACTCCGCCCAGGCACTCGGCGAGGGTCGTGCCCTCTCCAGGGCCTCCTGTGACGCAAGCTCGATCAGGTGATAGGGCAGCCCACAGGAGGCGAGCACCGGTTCACTCAGGGTCTGCTGCGCTGCCAGTCCCAGCAACTGGGCGACGGCGGTCTGGTTCAAGGTGCTGCTCGAGATGCTGAACGGCGCCGCCGTGGTGAAACTGGCCAGCGTCCGATCGAACTCCACGACCAGGGGGCCAACGCCGGCGTCGAGGGTGAGCGATCTATCACGCTCGGCCATGCTCAGTTCCACCAGCAGGTGTGCCGTACCTATCACCGGGTGGCCGGCGAAGGGCAGCTCCCGGGTGGGGGTAAAGATGCGGACGGGATAGCGGTGCCAGCCGGTTGCCTCACCGACGAACACCGTCTCGGAGAGATTCAGCTCGTTGGCGATGGCCTGCATCGTGTCGGTCGCGAGGCCTTCCGCGCGGGGGAACACCGCCAGCGGGTTGCCGGCGAAGGCGCGGTCGGCGAACACATCGAGGAGGAAGTACTCAGCCATACAGCCGCTCCTGGAATCCGATGAAGACCTCGCGGATATGCTCGACGCTGCCCAGCTCGGCGATGGCTTCGGTGGGCGTGTGGTATTTGAGCTCGATCAGTCGGGGCAGCTTGTCCTGGGCGAGCTCGCCGACGCCGTCCTGGATGTAGTGGCCCAGCACGAAGCCGAGGAACTCCCGCTGGCGATAGTCGTAGCCGGAGAGGAGCCGTTCGCGGTGGGCGGCCACCCGCTCCTCGCGGCTGAGCGGCGGCAGCGCGAAGGCGATGTAGGCCAGCACGTCGAAGAGGTCACTGTTCTCGGCATCCACCAGGCGACCGATCTCCTTGAGCTGTTCGACGCCGTACCCCCTCTCGGCCAGGCTATCCAGAAGGCCCTGGCGAGTATCCGGTCGGCTCCAGAGCTCGCGCAGCGTCTCCTCATCCTGAAACAGCGCCGGCAGGTCGCCATAGAGCCGGCGGATGAAGTCGGCGGCGCTGATCGGCGTGCCGTCCGGACTCCAGAAGGTGGTCGCGCTCATGTACTGCAGCTGGCGCACCTTGCCCGGCGCCAGCTCGATCTCCACGACCGAACGTCCACCCGGGCCGCCCTCGCACAGACAGGGCGCTTCGCCGCACACCGGGCAGGGCGCCGGCACCTCGGGCTCGCAGGTGCAGGGGCGGTTGCCGCACTCCCCGCAGGGCTCGGGCGGTCGCACCACGCAGACACAGGGCGTCTCGCCGCAGCGGCCGCACGGCTCGGGGGCCGCCGGCTCGCCGTCCCACTCCGGGTCGCTGAAGTGCTCGTAGGCGCGCACGAAGTCGAGGATGGTGAAGTGGTCCTTGCCGTCGAACAGGCGCGTGCCGCGGCCGATGATCTGCTTGAACTCGATCATCGAGTTGACCGGGCGCATCAGCACGATATTGCGGATGTTGCGCGCGTCCACGCCGGTGGAGAGCTTCTGCGAGGTGGTGAGGATGGTGGGAATGGTCTTCTCGTTATCCTGGAAGCGGCGCAGGAAGCGCTCGCCCTCCGCGCCGTCGTCGGCCGTTACCCGCACGCAGTAGTTGGGGTCCTGGCTCGCCTTCGTCTGGTTGATCAGGTCGCGCACCGCCAGGGCGTGCTCCTGGTTAGCGCAGAACACCAGGGTCTTCTCACGCGGATCGATCATCTCCATGAACACCTGCACCCGGTACTGCTCACGCGCCTGGATCTTGATGAGGCGATTGAAGTCGGCCTCGGTGTAACGCCGGCCCTGCTCCACCTCGCCCTGCACCACCTCGTCATCCGGCGTGTAGACGTAGTCATCCAGGGTGGTAGCGATCTGGCGCACCTTGAACGGCGTCAGGAAGCCGTCGTTGATGCCCTCCTTCAGCGAGTAGACGTAGGCCGGCTCGCCGAAGTAGGCGTAGGTATCGGTGTTGGTGGTGCGTTTGGGCGTGGCGGTCAGGCCCAGCTGCACCGCCGGTGAGAAGTACTCGAGGATGGCGCGCCAGCTGCTCTCGTCATTGACGCCGCCGCGGTGACATTCGTCGATGATGATCAGGTCGAAGAAGTCCGGCGGGTAGTCGCCGAAGCTGGGCGCCGGGTTGCCCTCCCCGTCGCGGCCGCTCATGAAGGTCTGGAAGATGGTGAAGAACAGGTTGCCGTTCTTGGGTACCCTCCCCTGCTGGCGGATCGCGTCCGGCGCGATGCGCACCAGGGCATCCTCGGGGAAGGCGGAGAAGCTGTTGTAGGCCTGATCGGCGAGGATGTTGCGGTCGGCCAGGAAGAGGATGCGCGGCCGGCGTCGGGTGGCCTCATCGCCCCGCCAGGCGGCCAGGTTCCAGCGGCTGTGGAACAGCTTCCAGGCGAGCTGGAAGGCGATGGCGGTCTTGCCGGTGCCGGTGGCCAGCGTCAGCAGCACGCGCTGGCGCCCGGCGGCGATGGCCTCCAGTGCCCGGTTGATGGCGTTGTGCTGGTAGTAGCGCGCCTGCCACTGGCCGCCGTTATCGTGGAACGGCACCTGGCCGAAGCGTTCGCGCCAGGGATTGGGCTCGGGGAAGGTCTCGGCCCAGAGTTCATCCGGCGTGGGGTAGCCAGCGACCGGGCCTTCCTCGCCGGTGTGCATGTCGACCCGGTAGAGGCCCAGCCCGTTGGTGGCGTAGGCGAAGCGGGTCTGCAGCCGCTCGGCGTAGCGCTTGGCCTGGGCCAGGCCCTCGGTGACCGGCAGGTCGCGCTTCTTGGCCTCGATCACCGCCAGCTTCTGGCCCTGGTAGAAGAGCACGTAGTCGGCGATGTCGCCGCGGGTGCGCTGCCCTCCACCCTGCAGCCGCCCCAGGGTGATGACCTCGCGCCGCACCCGGCTGCCAGCCACCCGGCCCCAGCCGGCTTCCTTGAGGGCGGGGTCGATCAGCTCGGCGCGAGTCTCGGCTTCGTTCATCGGTCAATCCTTGTCCGGACGGTGCACGATCTTGAGCCTTCCAGCTCGGTAACACTTCACAACATATGGGTTTCTGCCGAGCAAAGCCAGTTTAGGCATTTGCGGATCAGCCGGACCTTCAGGCGTCTGCCGGGCTGGCCAGCATGTTCATGACCAGACGCACCATGGTCGCCTTGTTGGCGGGATCGGACTCGGCGATCAGCAGCGTCAGGGCGGCGAGGC
Organism: Halomonas icarae; assembly: GCF_009901955.1. Lineage (GTDB taxonomy): Bacteria > Pseudomonadota > Gammaproteobacteria > Pseudomonadales > Halomonadaceae > Halomonas > Halomonas icarae. The sequence goes on from NZ_WUTS01000001.1 coordinate 1,963,809, forward strand.
CCACGTCGTTGACCACCACCTCGCCGTGGGCATCGAGCAGGCGATCGTTGCGGTAGAGAAAGTCGACGAAGAGGTAGGCCGCACTGCGCTTGTTGCCGTCGGCGAAGGGATGGTTCTTGACCACGAAATAGAGCAGGTGCGCCGCCTTGGCCTCCACCGAGGGATAGGCCGGCTCGCCGAAGACGGTCTGGTCGAGATTGCCGAGCAGCGCCTCGAGGCCATCGCCGCGCTCCCGGGCGAACAGCTCGGTGGCCTCGCGCTTGGCGATCAGCTCGGCCTTGAGCGACGCCAGCGCCGTGCGGGCCTCTTCCAGGGTCGGCAGCCGGCCGCCGGCCTGGGCATGGGGCTCGGTCAGCAGGCCCTCATCGTAGCGCTGCAGCAGCAGGAAGGTCTGGGCGTAGCGGGTGACGATATCGACGAGCCCCCGGCCGCTGGCGGCATCCAGGGCCGGGCTGCCGGCGGTCTTGCGCACCAGCGCCATGGCGGCCTCCAGCTCGCGGGCGTTCTCCTCGAAGCGCTGACGGTTCAGGGTCCAGCCTTGGGTGAGGTGCTCGCGCAGAACCCGGGTGGCCCATATCCGGAAGCGGGTCGCCCGCGCGGAGCTGACCCGGTACCCGACCGAGATCACCGCATCCAGGCTATAGTGCTTGCGCTTGCGTTTGACCTCTCGCCGCCCCTCCTGGCGAACTTGTAAGAAATCCTTACAGGTTGCCTCCTCCTCCAGTTCGCCATCCGCGTAGACGTTCTTCAGGTGCATGGTGATGTTCTGGGGCTTGACGTCGAACAGGTCGGCCATCTGTGCCTGGGTGAGCCAGACCGTCTCATGCTCGGCATCCAGCCGCACCTCGACAGCCTGATCGGCCTCCTGGTAGATGACGATGGGCGCCTGGCCGCTGTCGCTCATGCCGTCGCCTCCTCCACCGCAGCCTCGGCTTCACTGGCCGTCAGCTCGCCGGAGAAGGCTTTCTGCAGCAGGGACTGCTTGAGCTCAGTGAGAGCGGTGAGTTTCTGCTGGTAGGTTGACTCAACTCGACTTACTTCAGCACGAATAAATGTAAGCCGCTCAACAATCTTCCATTGCTTATCCAGATCAGGGAGAGGCAGCATTAGCTTCTTACAGTCTGGCACCCTCATATGCTGCACGGTTGATCCAGAAGCAAACGAATGGATTTGACGCTGCATATAAGGCGACTGAAACGCATAAATAAGGAAGTCTGGCAAAAGCTTTTTCCGATCTGCTCGATATGAAACCAGCCGTTGGCCGAGAAAGACCTTTTCCTCAGTATCGAGAATCCCAACTTCACCCATGGGAGCCTCTCTAGTCAGTATGACATCTCCTGATATCGGGACCTGTCGACGAGTCCACTTCTCATACACCTCCTCGGTGACGTACTTTACCGCTTCCAAGTTCACAAATCCATTGCGAACATTGGTAGTGCGGATCATCTTGTACGGTGTTGGTTCATCCACCTTGGGCGCAGTTTTATTGATACAATCAATTACCGAATCGCATGCGGAGTCTATCCTAACCTCTCCATAAATATTTTTAACTTCTTCAAAAGCTTTGCCAAGAAAAGAGGTAAATAACTCATGCACATTGACGAGATTTTTTTCGGTATTGGCAACGACTGTATCGATCCCTTCGAAGGCCTCATCGAGGATGGCGACGATGCGCTTTTGCTCCTCAAGAGAAGGGACGTCGACCTCCACCTCTTTTAACAGTCGATAATGACGAGCATACCCTAAGCCGCTCAGCGGTCTACCCAGCAGATAACAGTACAAGTAGCCGGCATCAAGGAATGGCTTAGGATTGAGAATCTTGACACCATCGGCACCTACGACAAAATCAAAATCAACGAGCTTTAAGACTGTCGTATGATCACCAAAAACAATGATCGGACTATCAATGCGCACAACGTCTCTTGGATCATCCCAACGCCCATTTACCAGCCCTTTTTCTTGGGAGACGATGGGGTATAATCCAGACTGAAGAAATTTCCTCTTGGGTATTTTGGTTGCTTTTGGCGCTTTATCAAGGCACTCAGGGAGCTTTAATTTCTTCCATTGACTCATAACATCCCCCGAATCCCTTCCAGGATTTCCTCGGCCTCGCGGTCGAGCGTCTCGATCTCATTGATGATCACCTCGGGATCGCGCAGCGGCGCTGCCTCGGCCCTGTTGGGGTTCTTCACCGAGAGATCGAAGGTCTCCTGATCCAGATCATCGACGCTGACCTTCCACGAATTCTCGGAGTCAGCGAAGGTCGCCTGAAGCGACACGAACTCGGCCAGGTCATCGTCGTTCAACGGGTTGGTCTTGCCCAGGCTGCGGCCGGGGTCGAGCTGGTAGTACCAGATATCGCGGGTCGGGGCGCCCTTCTCGAAGAACAGCACCACCGTCTTCACGCCGGCGCCGAGGAAGGTGCCGCTGGGGCAGTCGAGCACGGTGTGCAGGTTGCAGTTCTCCAAGAGCTCCTGGCGCAGGGCCCTGGAGGCGTTGTCGGCGTTCGACAGGAAGGTGTTCTTGATCACCACCGCGGCACGGCCGCCGGCCTTCAGCCGCTTGATGAAGTGCTGCAGGAACAGGAAGGCGGTCTCGCCGGTCTTGATCGGGAAGTTCTGCTGGACCTCCTTGCGCTCCTTGCCGCCGAAGGGCGGGTTGGCGAGGATCACGTCGAAGCGGTCCTTCTCCTGCAGGTCGGCGAGGTTCTCGGTCAGGGTGTTGCTGTGCACCAGGTTGGGTGCCTCGATCCCGTGCAGAATCATGTTCATGATGCCGATGACGTACGGCAGGCTCTTCTTCTCCTTGCCGTAGAAGGTGTGGTGCTGCAGCGCATCGAGCTGATCGGTGGTGAGCGCACGCGGCTCGTCGCTGTTGAAGCCGTAGCGCAGGTAGTCGTGGGCCTCGCAGAGGAAGCCCGCGGACCCGGCGGCACCGTCGTAGATCCGCTCGCCGATCTCCGGCTTGATCACCTCGATCATGGCGCGGATCAGCGGGCGCGGCGTGTAGTACTCGCCGCCGTTGCGCCCGGCGTTGCCCATGTTCTTGATCTTGGCCTCATAGAGGTGCGAGAGCTCGTGCTTCTCGGCCTGGGAGCGAAACTGCAGGCTGTCGACCAGCTCCAGGGCGTCGCGCAGGCTATAGCCGCTCTGGAACTTGTTGCGCACCTCGCCGAAGATCTCGCCGATCTTGTACTCGATGGTATCGGGCCCGCTGGCGCGCTCGCGAAAGCCCTGCAGGTAGGGGAAGAGCTCGCGGTTGACGAAGTCGAGCAGGTCGTCGCCGGTCAGGGCGCGATCGCGATCGAGGTTGCCGTCACGGTCACGAGGGGCGGCCCAGCTGGACCACTGATAGGGCGTGGCGATGATGAAGTCGAAGGCCTTGCCGGCGAAGCTGGCGTTGATGGCGCGACGCTGCTCCAGGTCGTCCAGGTACTTGAGGAACAAGAGCCAGGAGGTCTGCTCGGTGTAGTCCAGCTCGGTGGCGCAGCCGGCCTCTTTCCACAGCACATCGTCGATGTTCTTGAAGGTCTGCTCGAACATGGGGAGTCGCGGTTCCTTGCGATGAGAATCGTGGGGACAATGCTACGCCGCGCCTTACGCCCGGGCCAATCGCGCAGCGCTGACGCACACCATCCAGGGGAGACGGGCAAGGAGGTACCACCTTCGGCCCGCCCGGCGGGCATGGTAATCTGTCACTGGATACAAGAAGTTGCCCCTTCGTCTAACCCAGGAGTACGCCATGACCGCCGCCGAGATGCTCGACCGCCTGGTGGGCTTCCCCACCGTGTCGCGGGATTCCAACCTGGAGCTGATCGCCTTCGTCGAGTCGCTGCTCGACGAGCACGATGTCCCCCATTGGCGAGTGGAGAGCGACGACGGCCGCAAGGCCAACCTGCTGGCGCGCATCGGCCCCAACGTGGCCGGCGGCGTGGTGCTTTCCGGCCACACCGACGTGGTGCCAGTGGACGGTCAGCCCTGGTCGACCGATCCCTTTACGCTGACCGACAAGGGCGACGGCCGACTCTACGCCCGCGGCACCTGCGACATGAAGGGCTTTATCGCCTGTGCGCTCAGCGAGGTACCGCGCTGGATGCGCCTCGAGCTGGAGAAGCCGATCTGGCTGGCGCTCTCCTATGACGAGGAGGTGGGCTGCATCGGCGCGCCACGCATGATCGAGAGGCTGATGGCCGATCACCCGCGGCCCGCGGCGGTGATCGTCGGCGAGCCGACGCTGATGCATCCGGTGGTGGCCCACAAGGGGGCCACCAATCTGCGCACCACGGTGACCGGCCGCGCCAGCCACTCCAGCCAGGTCAACCAGGGCGTGTCGGCGATCCATGTGGCGGCGCGCCTGGTGACCCATATCGAGGACGTGATGGCCGACCTCAAGGCCGAGGGTCGCATCGACGAGGCCTTCAACGTGGTTCACTCGAGCCTGCATGTGGGCAAGATCCAGGGCGGCACCGCGATCAATATCATGGCCCGGGAGTGCACCTTTGAATGGGAGATTCGCCACCTGCCATCGGACCGTTTCGAGGAACTGGTCGAGCGGGTCAACGCCTATGCCGTCGAGCTCGAGAGCGAGATGCAGAGGCGCGCCCCGGAGGCGTCCATCGTGACCGAGGCACTCAACGAGACGGTGCCCGCCCTGGCCGATGATAACAACGCCGAGGTACTGGCCCTGTGCCATGCGCTGCTCGGCGAGCGCCCCGCCGGTGCGGTGGCCTACGCCACCGAGGCGGGCCAGTTCCAGCGTCAGGGACTGCCCACGGTGATCTGTGGCCCCGGCAGCATCGCCCAGGCTCACCAGCCCGATGAGTATATCGAGCATGAGCAGCTCGAGGCAGGCGATCACTTCATGAAGGCACTGGGCGAGCGCCTGCAACGAAAGTAGAATATGGCGGAGAAATGCACCACTTCACTCCCTACTATCAGGAACCATCATGCCCCGCCTGCTGATCGTCAAGACCGGTGATAGCTTCCCCGAGGTAATCGAACACCATGGTGATTTCGAGGCGCTGTTCCAACGTACGCTGGCCCACGCCGGCTTCGAGGCCGAGGTATTCGACGCGCGCCATGAGCCGCTTCCGGAACTGAGCGGCATCGATGGTCTCTACATCACCGGCTCCCATGCCATGGTCAGCGACGCCGAGCCCTGGAGCGAAGCGCTCAAGCCGTGGCTGCTGGCCGCCCGAGAGCGCAACGTGGCCATGTTCGGTGTCTGCTATGGACATCAATTGATGGCCGCCGCCTTTGGAGGAGTGAGCGACTATCACCCCGCGGGGCGCGAATCGGGTACCCACGAGGTGACGCTGACCGAATCGGGACACGAGGATCCGTTGCTGGGCACGCTGCCGGCACACTTCCCCGTGCAGCTGACCCATGCCCAGTCGGTGCTTGAGGCACCCAGCGGTGCGGTGGTGCTGGCCCGCAACGCCCACGATGCGAACCAGGCGCTGCGTTATGGTCCGCGCCAGTGGAGCGTGCAGTTCCACCCGGAGTTTACCCCAGAGGTAATGCGCGCCTACCTCGCCCGCCAGGTCGACAAGCTGCGCGACCAGGGTGAGGATGCCAATGCCCTGATGCGTGGCGTCACTGCGACACCGGAGGCGAGTTCATTGCTGGTAAGGTTCGCCAGGACGGTGGCCAAACGCGAAGGCGCCGTAGCGGAAACCAACTGATCGCTGAGAGTTCCCGCCCGACACAGCCCTGAGCCAACATAGCCCAGACGCGCCTTCCCACAAGGTGACGACACGCGAAGGTGCGAAGAGCGCCCTTCCTTTCAGCTTCCAGCCGCGAAGCGGCGCTCTTCAAGCTTCAATCTCCCGAGGCCACCGCCTCAGTGGCGCTCACCTACCGGCGGTGCAAGATCACCGCGCTCGAGGCTCTCTTCCGCGGCCTCGTCACGCAGGCGCCGGGTGTCTGGAGCCCCCTCGGCAGCCTTGCGGCGCTGACGCAAGAGGTCACGCAGCGAACTGATCAACATGGCGGCGACGATCATGCCCCCGCCCACGAAGGCCAGCGGCGCCGGTACCTCGCCGACCCACCACCACACCAGCAGGGTGCCGACAAGGGTCTCGAGCAGCATCACCAGGCTGACCTCGGCACCGGGCAGATAGCGCGCCCCGGTCTGGATCAGGAAATAGGCCAACGGCAGCAGCATTCCCATCAACAGCAGGCGCTGCATATCATCATCGCCCGGCAGCTGGGCTCCGCCCATCAACGCCGCGGGCACCAGCATCGCCAGACATCCCAGTGGCAGCACCACGGTGGTATCCAGGCCACGCTTTCCAGCACCGGGGCGGGAGCTCGCCACGCTGGTGTTGATCGCGATGGAAACAGGGATGATCAGCGCCACCGCCAGCCCCAGCAGACTCCCCTGCCCCACCTCACCGGCGGCCATCAGGCTGGCACCGGCAATACATACCATGATCACCACCCAGGTCTGGCGGCGCAACCGCTGCCCGAAGAACAACATCCCGATCATGCCTGCCGCCAATGGCGCCAGATTGAGCATGACCAACACATTGCCCGCCGAGGTCAGGCGGGTTGCCACCACGAAGGCCCAGGCGCTGGCGGCAAAGGCAAGCGGGCACCATAACGCCGCGGGACCGCAGGCACGCACCGCCTGACCCAGGCGCTCGCGGTAGCGTGCGGTGGCGATCAGCAGCAGCACCACACCCAGCATCAGCCCGCGCCAGAACATGAAGGTGGCCACATCTACCGAAGTGTCCTTGATCAGCAGCGCATCCGGCGAGAGCAGCAGCACACCGCTCATGGTGATCAGATAGCCGCGCAGGCGAAACGGCAAACGCTTCCACATGAATGCATCCTCCCGATGCTCGGAGTTATCGAGTTCACTAACGACGACAGGCCGGAGCTGGGCTCCGACCTGTCGTAAGGTGGAATGCCGCCCTGCGGGCGGCAGTCGAGGCGTTACGCGCGCGACTGGCGGCGAATCGGCGCCTGGCCATCATCGTTGCGACGGCGCGGGGCACGCTCGGGAGTGCCACGATCCTCGCTGATCTCCAGCGGGCGGCCGGCGACACGAGCACGCGCCATCTTGGCCAGGATGCTGGACGGCAGCGAGCTGGGCAGCTCGACCACGGAGAAGGCGTTGCGGATGTCGATGCGCCCGATACGCGCGCCTTCGATACCGCCTTCGTTGGCCAGGGCACCGACCAGCTGGCCGGGTTTGACGCCGTCCTTGTGACCCACGGCGACACGATAGCGGGTCATCCCCTCGCTGGGCGCACGATCACGCGGCCCACGGCCCGGCTTGGCATCGCGCGGGGCACGCTCCTTGCGGGGCGCTTGCAGGCGACCGATGGGCGCCTCGTCGGCACGCGCCAGACGGGCGAAGGCACAGGCCAGCTCGACGGGGTCGTAACCCTCACCGACCAAGCGCTCGACCAAAGCCTGCTGCTCCTCGGCACCAGCGGTCAGGGCGGCAATCACCTTCTGATGGAACGCCTCGTCGCGGTGCGCGCGAATGACCGCCTCGTCAGGCACCGCCATCTCGCTCATCTTCTGGCCGGTGGCCTGCTCGATCCAGCCCACCTTGCGGCCTTCACGGAAACCGACGAAGGTGATCGAGGTACCGGTACGCCCGGCACGGCCGGTACGGCCGATGCGGTGGGTGTAGGCCTCGGAATCCTGGGGCAGATCGTAGTTGAAGACGTGGGTGATACGCGGCACATCGAGGCCACGGGCGGCGACATCGGTGGCGATCAGCACGTCGACCTTGCCGCGCTTGAGACGCTGAATGGTGCGCTCGCGCAGGCTCTGGTCCAGATCTCCCGAGAGGCTGGCCACATTGAGGCCGCGGGCGGAGAGCTGCTCGGTCAGGGTGGTACAGGCGGCACGGGTACGCACGAAAACGATCGCACCGTCGACCGGCTCCACCTCGAGGATGCGAGAGAGCGCCTCCAGCTTGGCACCGCCGTCGACCCGCACCAGGTGCTGCTCGATATTCTCTCCGGTGGTGGTACGCGACTCGATGGCGACCTTGACCGGATCCACCAGATAGCGGTTGACGATACGCTCGATCTCGGCGGGCAGGGTCGCGGAGAAGAACACCCGCTGGGCTTCCTTGGGGGTGTCGGCCACCACACGCTTGACGTCATCGATGAAGCCCATGCGCAGCATCTCGTCGGCCTCGTCCAGCACCAGGGCGCTGAGACCATCAAGCTTGAGGCTGCCGCGATCCAGGTGATCGATGATCCGCCCCGGGGTGCCCACAACGACCTGGGCGCCACGCCGCAGCGCGCCCAGCTGCTCGCGATACTCCTGGCCGCCACACAGGGTAGCCACTTCCAGGCCCTGAAGGTTCTGTCCATAGCGGCTGAAGGAGACGGCAACCTGCTGTGCCAGCTCGCGGGTCGGCGCCATGACCAGCACCTGCGGCTCACGGCGAGTCAGCTCGAGTCGCGAGAGCAGCGGCAGAGCGAAGGCCGCGGTCTTGCCGGTACCGGTCTGGGCCTGACCCAGCATGTCGCGCCCTTCCAGCAGAGCCGGAATGGTCTCCATCTGGATCGGCGATGGGGTCTGGTAGCCCAGGGTCTCGACGGCAGAGAGAACAGCAGGCAGCAGGGCAAGATCACCGAAGTTCGGCGAGGCGACGGAAGAAGAGGTCATTGATCACACCTTGGTAAGCCGGGATCACCGGCGTAAATTCATTGGCGTCCCTGACGCGAGCGAAAAGCGGTCAGGCGCGCTGCGGCCAGTCATGGCAGTCAGCACGGGACATCGGAGTCGGGGACGCCGGTCGCACCTGGCATCGGGTCAGCGCCATCGTCGATGGCAGTGAGCCCCTGTGGCGACCGTTTGCGCCGATCACGCCAGAACGGCGGAATCTCGGTTGGCGCTCCATCTACACAATTCGAACGCTTGCGGCATACAGCGATGGTCGCTGGGCCTGGCGTTGCGGCGCCCATCTTCTGTTCGGTCGATGACCGTCAGCGATGGCGTCGTACATGATGGTGGGGTCAGCACATGCGAGGAGGGCGCATGCTACCATCGTCGACCTAGCCTGGCCAGTCTTTTTGGTCTTTCTCTTTATGTGCTGCTCAACCGAGGAGATATCATGCCCAGTCTATGGGTCGATGCCGATGCCTGCCCCAGGGTGGCTCGCGAGATCATCGTGCGTGCCGCCGAGCGAACCGCCACGCCGACCTGGTTCGTGGCCAACCATGCCATACCCCTACCCCGCTCACCGGTCGTCAAGGCGCTGGCCGTCAGCCACGGCTTCGATGCCGCCGATGACGAGATCGTCGAGCGCCTGGCGGCCAACGATCTGGTGATCACCTCGGACCTGCCGCTGGCCATGGAGGCCATCGAGCGCGGTGCGAAGGTAATGACCACCCGTGGCGAGACACTCGACGCCAATAACATCCGCGCGCGAGTGCAGATGAGGGATTTCATGGAGACCCTACGCGCCAGCGGCGAGCATACCGGCGGCCCCAAGGGGTACTCCGACAGCGACCGTCGAGAGTTTGCCAATGCGCTGGACAGATGGCTGGCCAAGGCGCACCGGTAATCCCTTTCGATATCCAGGTCGCCAGTCGCGAGGCGGAGCCTCCCTCTTAATCCCCCTGATTGCGCTGGAAGCGCTGGATCTCGCGACGCTGCTTCTTGTCCGGGCGCTTGAGGGGGTGCTGCATGACCTGATTGGTCAGCCGGCGCGCCTCGGCCTCCTGCTCACGGCGGCGGGCACTCTCCTCGGTCTCGCGATAGAGTTCGCGTGCTTCGGGGGCGCCGCGCCGCTGGTCGGAGAGCGCCATCACCTCCACCTCCCAGATATCCCAGCCCTGGGGCACGCGTACGATGGCGCCGACCTCGACGTTCTTGCTGGTCTTGGCCCGACCTCCGTTGTAGTGCACCTTGCCACCCTCGATGGCCTTCTTGGCCAGGCCGCGGGTCTTGAAGAAACGTGCCGCCCATAGCCACTTGTCGAGCCTGACACTATCCATGGGGAATCCTCCTAGCTGTCGGCCACGAGCCCACCCTCCGTTCAAGGGGTCAGGGGCGGCTCGTTGCCAGGCAGAATGGTCGCGAAGGTGTCCAGGGTAATGAATTCCTCCAGCTCGCGTTCGGGCCGCTGACTGTTGGGCTGCTTGATGCCCAACAGATGACGAATGCCGAACTGCCGGGCGCTCTCCAGTACCCGTGGGTTGTCGTCGATGAACAGGGTGCGGGCCGGCACGAAGGGCTCGACCTCCTGCAGGCGCGTCCAGAACACCTGCTCCTCCTTGGGCGCACCGAAGTCGGCCGAGGAGACGATGGCATCCAGGTAGGGCTCAAGACCGGTAAGCGGCAGCTTGAGTGCCAGACTGGCGCGGTCGGCGTTGGTGGCCAGCACGACCCGGGGGTGAGCCTGCTTGAGCCACCTGAGGAAGTCCAGGGCATCGCTGCGCAGGCCGATCAGGTGTTGAATCTCGCGCTTGAGGGCGACCACATCGACGTCGAGCTCGCGGCTCCAGTAGTCGAGGCTGTACCAGTTGAGTGTCCCCTGCTCGCCAATGACCTTCGCGCGCACCCTCTCCTGGGTGGCTTCATCGAGTTGATGCAGCTCCACATAGCGACGCGGCAGATGCTCGAGCCAGAAGTGGCTGTCGAAGTGCAGGTCCAACAGGGTGCCGTCCATGTCCAGCAGAACGGTATCGATGGCGCGCCAGTCAATCATAAGAGGTCCGGGTCGTGGCTTGCGGGAGGTGATATGGTAGCAGGCAAGTTCCTACCCAGAAACGGAGCCACCGATGACTTCGCCCGACTGGCCGCAGAAGCCCGCCATCCTCGACCGCCGCTCGGAGGCCAAGAGCCGCCTCTTCCATGTCGAATCGCTCGATCTGCGCTTCTCCAATGGCGAGGAGCGCACCTTCGAGCGTCTGACCGGCAGCGACAGTGGGGCCGTGATGATCGTGGCCATGCCCGATCCCGAACACGTGCTGCTGATCCGCGAGTATGCCGCCGGCTTCGAGGAGTATGTGCTGACCCTGCCCAAGGGACTGGTCGACCCGGGTGAGGATATCATCAGTGCCGGCAACCGCGAGCTGATGGAGGAGTGCGGCTTCGGTGCACGACGCATCGAACCGCTGGTGGAGCTGTCACTGGCCCCCAACTACATGCGCCATCGCATGCAGGTGCTGCTGGCCACGGATCTCTATCCCAAGCGCCTCCCCGGTGACGAACCCGAACCGTTGATCGTGGAGACCCACGCCCTCGAGGAGCTGCCCGCCCTGCTGGCCCGGGAGGACTTCCATGAGGCCCGTGCCATCGCGGCGCTCTATATCGCCCGGGATCGCCTGCGTAGCGAGGCAGAGGGCGGCGCGATCTGGTAGCCCGCCGATGAGGCGACTCAGCGGCGATGCAGGCGCTGACGCAACTGGCTGTTGCCCTCCTTGAGCCGCAGCCAGCGCGCCTGCCGATAGCTGTCCAGCCCCACCTCCAGCAGCTCCATGACCTGCAAGGCGCTCTCCAGCGAAACGGGCGGTGGCCCGCCATGCAACAGCATCTCCACTACCCCGGCGTAGAAGGCCGGGTAGTCCCCCGGCAGGTTGAGGTGCTGCTGCACCTCTGGCACATCCTCTTCATCGGCCACCAGGCTCAGCTGCCCCGGCTCGGGATCCACGCCCATGCCAGGCATGACCGCCAGTGACGCCTGCAGGTGGGCCTCCTGAGGATCCTGACCAAACTTCACGTAGCTGCCACGGGTACCGTGCACGCGGAAACGCGGGGTAGGGTCGGCCACCAGCGAACTCGCCAGCAGGCTGACCCGTAGTCCGTCGTACTCCAGCAGGCAGTGGAAGTCATCATCCACTTCGGCGCCGTCACGCACCGTGGCCAGCTCCAACAGGATCGCCCGCGGCATGCCGAACAGCTGCACCACCTGATCGAGCAGGTGTGGCCCGAGGTCATACCAGATCCCTGCGCCCGGTCGATGATTATCACGCCAGCGCTCCGTCACCGTGGGCCGGAAACGATCGAAGCGAGACTCCAGCGATACCACTCGCCCCAGGCTGCCCGCATCAATCAGCTCCTTGAGCGTCAGGAAATCGCTGTCCCAGCGGCGGTTATGAAAGACGCTCAGGCTTCGGTCAGCGTTGTCAGCTTGGGCGCGCAACATTCGCGCCTCGGAGAGCGTCACCGCAAAGGGCTTGTCCACCACCACATGCTTGCCCGCCGCCAGGGCGGCCTTGACCAGGGGGTAATGAGTATCGTTGGGAGTGGCGATGACCACCAGATCGATGTCACGCCGATCGAACAGCGCCGCCGCCTTGGGCAGCACTTCCATCCCTGGCAGGTCGGCATGAACCCTGTCGGCATCCGAGCTGACCACGGCGGCCAGCTGCATGCCCTCGGTGGCATTGATCAAGGGGGCGTGGAACACCTGGCCCGCCAGGCCATACCCGACCAGCCCGACGCCGAGCGTTAAGGTCTTCATCGCAGCTCTCCTCGCTGGAAACGCGACGCCCCGGCCGTGGCCGGGGCGTCGTGGGGTGGTTCAGTCGAGCTTGCTCAGATCGCGTACCGCGCCCTTGTCGGCGGAGGTGGCGAGCAGTGCATAGGCCTTGAGCGCCGCGGAGACCTTGCGGTCGCGCTGGATAACCGGCTTCCAGGCATCATTGCCTTTCGCCTCCATGGCCGCACGGCGACTGGCCAGCTCCTCATCGCTGAGCTTGACGTTGATCGCACGGTTGGGAATATCGATCTGGATGATATCCCCCTGCTCGACCAGGCCAATGGCACCGCCGGCGGCAGCTTCCGGTGAGACATGCCCGATGGAGAGCCCCGAGGTACCCCCGGAGAAACGGCCATCGGTAAGCAGCGCGCACGCCTTGCCGAGTCCCTTGGACTTGAGATAAGAGGTCGGGTAGAGCATCTCCTGCATGCCGGGACCGCCCTTGGGGCCTTCGTAGCGGATGACGACCACATCGCCCTCCCTCACCCGGCCGGCGAGGATATGCTCCACCGCCTGATCCTGGGACTCCACCACATGGGCCGGCCCCTCGAAGACCAGGATCGACTCGTCGACCCCGGCGGTCTTCACCACGCAGCCGTCGACGGCGATATTGCCCTTGAGAACGGCCAGACCACCCTCTCGGGAGAAGGCATGCTCGAGGTCGCGGATACAGCCGGTGGCGCGGTCGCCGTCGAGGCTCGGCCAGCGAGCGCTCTGCGAGAAGGCCACCTGGGTTGGCACACCGCCGGGGCCGGCGCGATAGAACTCCACCACCTCGGGGCTCGGCGAGCGCATGATGTCCCACTCCTCGAGCGCCTCGGCTAGGCTATCGCCATAGACGGTAGGCACGCGGGTATCCAGCACCCCGGCGCGGTCGAGCTCGCCGAGGATGGCCATGATGCCACCGGCCCGGTGCACGTCCTCGATATGGTACTTCTGGGTATTGGGCGCCACCTTGCACAGCTGCGGCACCTCCCGCGACAGACGGTCGATATCCGTCATGTCGAAGTCGATCTCGGCCTCCTGGGCGGCGGCCAGCAGGTGCAGGATGGTGTTGGTGGAGCCACCCATGGCGATATCCAGGGTCATGGCGTTCCTGAACGCCGCCTTGGCGCCGATGGCACGGGGCAGCAGGTGCGCCTCGTCGCCCTCGTAATAGCGCTTGGCCAGCTCGACGATGCGGTGACCGGCGCTCTCGAACAGGCGACGACGGTCGGCATGGGTGGCCACCACGGTCCCGTTGCCCGGCAGCGCCAGCCCCAAGGCCTCCATCAGGCAGTTCATGGAGTTGGCGGTAAACATGCCGGAGCAGGAGCCGCAGGTGGGACAGGCACTGCGCTCCACCTCGGCCAGGGTCTCGTCATCGACGCTATCGTCGGCAGCCATCACCATGGCGTCGACCAGGTCCAGGCCATGGTCGAGCAGCTTGGTCTTGCCGGCCTCCATGGGCCCGCCGGAGACGAAGATCACCGGCACGTTGAGGCGCATGGCGGCCATCAGCATTCCCGGGGTGATCTTGTCGCAGTTGGAGATGCACACCAGGGCATCGGCACAGTGGGCGTTGACCATGTACTCGACGCTGTCGGCGATCAGGTCGCGGCTCGGCAGCGAGTAGAGCATGCCGTCGTGGCCCATGGCGATGCCGTCGTCCACGGCGATGGTGTTGAACTCCTTGGCCACCCCGCCGGCCTTCTCGATCTCGCGGGCCACCAGCTGTCCCATGTCCTTCAGGTGCACATGCCCCGGCACGAACTGGGTGAAGGAGTTGGCCACGGCGATGATCGGCTTGTGGAAGTCGTCGTCCTTCATGCCGGTGGCACGCCACAGGGCGCGGGCGCCGGCCATGTTGCGGCCGGCGGTGGTGGTGCGGGAACGATACTCGGGCATGGTGTTCTCTTCTCTTCTTTCAGCGGCCGCCTGTGCCGGCGGCTCGGTGTCCAGGTCAGCCGACGATTTTGGCACGCGGCCGGCCATCAGGCCAGTGACTCAGGCAATGACCAGCGGGTGGTTGTCGGGCAGTGGCCGCGTGCCGTAGAGCACCCAGACATCCAGCGCAGGACCCAGCTCCTCCACCAGGCGCAGCGCTTGGGAATGCCGCTCCAGCGTCTCGCGTGAACAGATGCCGGCATCGATCTCTCCCGCCAGCAACGCATCGGCTACATCCACGATGGTGGCGTAGTCGCGCTGCTCGGTGAAGGTGGAAAGATCCGTGTAGTGACGCGTGGCCGGCTGGAGCCCGATCGACACCGGGGCGGCCACCTCCGCGCGCGCCAGCAGCGCCAGTGGCTGGCTGCCGGCAATGAAGGTATCCACCGGAAAGGCACGATGCATGGTACGCCCCACGCAGTCGGCATGGCTGAAGTGGGCGCTACACTGCAGCACCCGGTCGACGCGACCGTCCAGCAGGGCATCGAAGGCCTCCGGAAAGGCCTCGAAGAGAGACACTTCGACATCGGCGTCCCTCGCGAGCATGCCATGCTTGTCGAGATAGCGCCCAAGCACCAGCGCATGGTTGCTGCCCTCGGGGCCCAGGGTGGCGAAACGCATCCCAATCTCCTTGAACACGCTAGATCATGAACACGATGACCGCTCCGGCCATCACCAGCAGCAGCCGCACTCCTACCCCCCGGCGTGCGATCACACCATAGGAGATGGCCGCCAGGCCTACGCCGATCTTGAGCATGTCGAACACCGCCGCCCCAGGGGCGGACGCCAGCCGGATCACTTCGGGGTTGGCCACCATGGCCAGTGGAATCAGATAGAGCCCGATGCCCAGCGACATGGCCTTGAAGGCTACCCTGAGCCAGCTCTCCCCGACCATGCCGGCGGCGATAAAGACCCCGCCACAGACCGGCGGCGTGATGGTCGAGAGCAGCGCGAACCAGAACACGAAGAGATGCGCCAGCAACGGCTCGAGCCCCAGCGAGATCAACGCCGGACCGGCAACAGAGACACAGATCACATAGGCCGCCGTGGTAGGCACCTCCATGCCCAGCACCAGACAGGCCAGGGCGGTCAGCAGCAGCGCCGGCCACAGCATGTCGTTGGAGAGGGCCAGGATCCCCGAGGTGATCTTGACCCCCAGCCCGGTCATCGCCAGCACGCCGATCACCAGCGATGCGCAGATGATAATGGAGCCGATCACCGCCACCTGACGGCCCGCCGTGACCAGCGCCTCCGCCAGCCGAGCGGCGAAACCTCGCAGCGAGAAGCTCAGGGAGGCGTCGAGGAAGAGCAGCGCCAGGCCGGCGAAGATCGCCAGGCTGGCCGCGTACTGGGGCGTGTAGCCACCCACGAAGATGCGCTCCAGCAGGGTCACGAAGGGGACGGCGAAGAACAGCGAGGTGATCAATACCTCGCGTCCCGAGGGACGGTCCTTCTCGGCCAGCGGCTTGAGGTCGTGACGTGTCGCGTAGGCGTTGATGCCCACCCACACGGTGGCGAAGTAGAGAATCGCCGGCAGCATCGCCGCCGCCATGATCTGGGTATAGGGCGTACCGGTGAGCTCCACCATCACGAAGGCCCCGGCCCCCATCAACGGCGGCATGATCTGCCCTCCGGAAGAGGCGACCGCCTCCACCCCGCCCGCCAGGGAGCGGGGATAGCCCAGACGCACCATGCCGGGAATGGTGATGGCCCCGGTCGAGGCCACATTGGCCGAGGCCGAGCCGGAGATCGACCCCATCAGGGCCGAGGAGATCACCGACACCTTGGCGGCTCCCCCGGTCAGGCGACCCGCCATGGCACCGGCAAGATTCATGAAGCCTCGCCCCGCCTCGCCGGCATTGAGCACCGCGCCGAAGATCACGAAGATGGCCACCACGCCGACGCTGACCCCGGTCAGCGACCCCCACAGCCCCCCTTCGGAGATGGTCAGGGTGCCCATGAAGCTCGGCAGCGGCATCCCGGGATGCCCGAACTGGCCGGGTATCAGATCACCGAACAGCCCATAGCAAAGCGCCACGAGTGCGACCAGCGGCAATGGCCAGCCGATGGCACGGCGCGCCGCCTCCAGGGCCAGCAGCACCAGGAAGGCACCGATGGCCATCTGCAAGGGGGTGTCGATAAACCCGTACTGCTGCAACAGGGCATCATGATTGATGACGATAAACCCGCAGGCCGCCATCCCCAGCCCGGTCAACACCCAGCCGCTGACACGCTCGAAGGGCGTGCGTGCCATGAAGATCAGGATCCAGGGCAGCGCCAGGGCCATATGGATCGGCCGACTGATAAGCGCCGGCGCCAGCCCATAGAAGATCAGCCCCAGATGAAAGATGACGCTGATGGCCCCGAGGCCCACCCAGGCCGGGGACGGACGAGCCGACGTGACATCGCCGGCCACGGCCGGCGATGGAGTTGATGGAGGGGTTGATGAATGAGTCTGTGACATCAGCGCAGCTCGTCGGGGATCTCGATACCGGCCTCGTCGTAGTAGCGCAGAGCCCCCGGGTGGAGGGTGCCGACGATATTGCCCACCATGTCGTGAGTGATGCTGCCCCACCAGGCGGCCTCCTCCGCCATCGCATCGCGGCGCTCCCAGAAGGTACGGGTCAAGGCGTAGGCGGTATCGTCGTCCATGGCGCTGGTGGTGTAGGCAATGACCGGCAGCGAGGTCGTCTCCACATCCTCATCGACCCCGGCATAGGTGCCAGCCGGAATGGTTTGGCGCGCCGCTCCGGTCGCTTCGATCTGCTCATCGGTCAGGCTGACCAGGCTGACCGGCATGCTGGCTGCCGTCTCGATGACGTTGGGGGTGGGAAAGGAGCTGGCGGTAACGAAGGCGTCGATCTGACCATTCTTCAGGGCGTCCGGGCCGCTGCCGATGCTGGCATTGGCAATCTCCACCTTGTCGATCAACTCGAACAGCTCCAGATAGCGCTGGGCCTCGCGAGCCCCGAAGGTACCCTGGCCAATCAGGATCTCCTTGCCCTCCAGGGCATCGAGAGCCACCACTCCTTCATCACCGGCCAGCACGAAGTGCATGGTGATGGCCGGAATCGGGAACAGACCGCGAATTTCCGCGAAGCGTGGGTTCTGTCGCTCGGCAAAGGGACCGGTCCCCTCGAGGGCACGCGTCACCAGCCCCGGCGGTGTGGTGAACACATAGTTGCCCTGACGCGCCATCACCTCCATGACGTTCTGTACCGAGCCCTGGCTCTCCTCGAGGGTCACCACCACCTCACCATCGGTGCCCTCGCGAATGGCCTCGGCCAGCTCGACCCCCATCTGGTAATAGGCGGTACCGGCGGAGGCCGACTTGTAGGTCACGCGGGTCTCGGCCTGGGCCTGGAGGGCCATGGCGCCCATCAGGATCGCCGTGGTGGAGGCCAGCAGGGTGCGGGTAAAGCGGGGCATCGTTATCTCCCAGGGTGTCCAGTATTGATCATGTTATGACTGTGTACTTCAGCAATCACTATAATGCCGTTCGCCCACTCGAGGAACCATCTCCCATGCCGAAACACCGTGTTGCCCTGCTGGGTGCCGCCGGCGGCATCGGCGACGCGGTTACCATGAATAACCCCGGAATCGGTACCGCTACCGTTTCCGGGGTTTCCTGGGGGTTATCACTTACTGCCCCCGGCGAAGTTGGCTCCGCCGCTTAGCCGAAGAGTTAGCCAAAGACCACCCTGGCCACATCCTGGTAGCGCTTGGCGAAGTGCACCGTGACGCCCTCCTTGAGGTGCTCGGGCAGCTCGTCATAGTCACGGCGGTTGGCATCGGGCAGGATCACCTCGAAGATGCCGCTGCGCCGGGCGGCAATCACCTTCTCACGGATCCCCCCTACCGGCAGCACATGCCCGGTCAGCGTCAGCTCGCCGGTCATCGCCAGATTGCGGTCGATGGCCTGATGCCTGGCCAGCGACAGCAGCGCGGTGGTCATGGTCACCCCCGCCGAGGGACCATCCTTGGGCGTGGCACCTTCCGGCACATGCAGGTGGACGAATGCCGAGTCGAAGAAGTCGGCATCGGCGCCATACTCGGCCAGGTGGCCCAGCACGTAGCTGTAGGCGATATTGGCCGACTCCTGCATCACGTCACCGAGCTTGCCGGTCAACTTGAAACCGCGATCCAGGGCGTGAACCTTGCCCGCCTCGATGGGCAGGGTAGCACCGCCCATGGAGGTCCAGGCCAGGCCGGTGACCACCCCCTCGCCGTCGAGCACCTGCTCCTTGCGAAACAGCGGCGCGCCCAGATACTCCTCGAGGTTCTTGACCGATACCTTGACCGTCTGTTGATCACTTTCCAGCAGCTTGACCGCCGCCTTGCGCACGATGCGGTGCAGCTGCTTCTCGAGCTGGCGTACTCCGGCCTCCCGTGCATAGCCCTCGATCACCTGGCGCAGCGCCGCCGCGGTGAGGTTGATACGCTTCTTGGGGATGTTGTTGCGCTTGAGCAGCTTCGGCCACAGATGGTTTCTGGCGATGGCCACCTTCTCCTCGGCGATATAGCCGGAGAGGCGAATCTGCTCCATGCGGTCGAGCAGCGCCGACGGAATCGAGTCCGGCGTATTGGCGGTGCAGACGAAGAGCACCTTGGAGAGGTCCAGGCGAACATCCAGGTAGTGGTCGAGAAAGTCGATATTCTGCTCCGGATCAAGCACCTCGAGCAGCGCCGAGGCAGGATCACCCTGGAAGGACTGACCCATCTTGTCGATCTCGTCGAGCATGATCACCGGATTCTCGACCTCGACCTCCTTGAGGGCCTGGGCCAGCTTGCCGGGCATGGCGCCGACATAGGTCCGCCGATGTCCCTTGATCTCCGCCTCGTCGCGCATGCCACCAACCGAGAAGCGGTAGAACTCGCGCCCCAGGGCCTCGGCGATGGAGCGACCGACGGAGGTCTTGCCCACCCCGGGCGGGCCCACGAGGAGCACGATGGAGCCACCGACATCCCCCTTGAAGGTACCCTCGGCGAGGAACTCGACAATCCGTTCCTTGACGTCGGCCAGACCGTCGTGGTCGCGATCCAGCACCTGGCGTGCATGGGCGAGGTCGAGCTGGTCCTGGCTGCGCACCCCCCACGGCATGCTGGTCAGCCAGTCGAGATAGTTGCGGGTGGTGCCATATTCCGGCGAGCCGGTCTCGAGCATGGTCAGCTTGTCGAGCTCCTCCTCGATGCGGGTCAGCACCTTGGGCGGCACCACCAGGCTCTCCAGCCGTTCGCGAAAGGT
The DNA here is from genome assembly GCF_009901955.1 of Halomonas icarae. Lineage (GTDB taxonomy): Bacteria > Pseudomonadota > Gammaproteobacteria > Pseudomonadales > Halomonadaceae > Halomonas > Halomonas icarae. The sequence goes on from NZ_WUTS01000001.1 coordinate 1,983,442, forward strand.
GTCGACGTCGCTTTCGCGGTCATCCTTGGAGATACCCAGCTCCCGCTGGATCACCTTGAGCTGCTCGCGCAGGAAGAACTCGCGCTGGCGCTCCTGCATCTGGGCGTTGACCTGGTCGCTGATCTCGCTCTGCAGCTGGGCGACCTCGATCTCCTTGCGCAGCAGTGGCAGCACCTTCTGCATGCGGGAAAGCACCGGGAGGGTCGCCAGCACGTCCTGGAGTTCATGCCCCTTGGCCGAGGTGATGGCGGCGGCGAAATCGGTGAGAGGGCCCGGTTCGTGGGGGCTGAAACGATTGAGGTAGTGCTTGAGCTCCTCGCCATAGAGCGGGTTGATCGGCAGCAGCTCCTTGATGCCATTGATCAGCGACATGGCGTAGGCGCGTGCCTCGTCGGCCTCGGCATCCACCGGCTCTCGCGGGTAGCTCACCTCCACCAGATAGGGCGGTTCCCGGGAAATCCAGCGCTGGATCCTGAAGCGCTGCAGACCCTGGGCGATGAACTGCAGCTGATCCTCCTCGCCCTGCAGCTTGTGCATCTTGACCGCGGTGCCGATCTCGGGGAAGTCACCATCGCCCATTCCTTCCGAGGCGCCTTCGCCAACGAAGGCGAGGCCTACAGTGTGGTGAGGGGTCTTGGCGACACGCTCGATCGTTTCATCCCAGCGCTCGCGGTTGATGACCAGCGGCTGCACCTGCGCGGGAAAGAAGGGTCGGTTATGAATGGGTAGCAGATAGATGCGCTCGGGCAATGCCTCGCGGGCCGGCACGACGGAATGCTTGCTGTCACCCTGCGTTTCACCGAGGTCGAGATCCTCGCCCTGGCCGTGGTGAATCCACTCCGGCTCATCCGTATCGTGGCGGTCCTGTTCATCGCTCATGGTGTCTCCCTGTCCAAGCGGTTGGTCTTGTGCCAATGCTGTTAAGCCAATGCTTGTAGGAATGCGGGCGACGAGCGGGAACTTCAAGTCTGGCGAACCGCCGTCAGCGCCTGAGCGGCGGCAAAGGGCGGCCATTGACGCGCACCTTGCCCCGAATGACATCTACTGCCAGTTCCCGAGTACTCAACGGCAGGCCCAGCCACAGTGCCACCACGGTGGGCACATCACGCCAGACGAAGTCGCCGTCGAGTCGGCTGCGCCAACGCGCCTGCTCGTCGGGGTCATCGAGCCGAGAAACCCTGAGTTCATCGAGGCGTCGTGGATCGAAGATCAGCACGCCCTCCCCTTGTGCGGAAACGCCAAGCATGGGGCTGTCGAGGTCGACACTGTTGATATCCAGACGCGGCGAATCCTGCAGCAGGGCCTTGAACTCCGGCTCCAGCCGTTCGATCAATTCACGCGGGGTATAGCGATGAGCCTGCATGACCTCTTCGCGCAGCCGGCTAAGCAGTGTTCGCAGGGCCTCGGCATGCACACGCGAGAGCTGCGCCTCCACCCGGCCGGTCAACAGCACCTGCTCTGCGACCACCAGCTCCCCCAGAACAAGCTCACCCTCGATGCGCAGCTCGCTGTCATCGAGCTGCATGCGGCTGCTGTAGCGCAGCTCGCTGCCATCGAGCACAAGTCCCGGCTGACGCCAGATGAGCTGGTCCAGATGCAGCAGGTCATGCTGGGTAAAGTGGTAGGCATCCGCGGTGTAGGCGTAGCGACTCTCGAGGCTCGACGGCCCGGCCTCGAGGGTAGTGTCACCATCACTCAGGCGCAGCGGCTTGAGCCTGGCACGCAACCACCAGTCACCATACTGGCCACCGAAGGTCACCTGACCGCCCTGGAAGTCGAGCTCGCGCTCCAGCTGATGTATCACGAAGGGCGACAGTCCGACACTACCCTCAAGGGTTCCCCCCAGGGTCTGATAGCGAGCATGCCAGCGGGGTGCCGAGGATGGCAGGGCGTCGCCGAACAGGCGCTGCTGCTCCGGTCCCAGGGTGGGTTGAAGCTCGCCATCCAGCCGAGTGCTGAGCACCCCATGGCGGGCGGAATAGGTAAAGGCGAGCTGCCAGTCATCGCCCAGCAGGGGGGCGATCACGACGCGCCCCGATGAGGTGAGCCAGCCACGCTCGACGGCGACACGCTCGACCACCAGCTCACCGCGCGCCTCCAGGTCGTTCAACATGCGCACCAGCTCGCGCTCGAAGAGCAGCGAGGCGGCATACTGGGCCATGACCCAGAGCAGCGCCAACCCTACCACTAGAGGCACGATGAGACGTTCCTTGCGCATGGTGACTCCCTTCCCTGTGGCACCCGGGCATCGGACACCACCGCGCTTTCGATCCACGCTTCAGGATCTACGCTCTAGTGTAGCCAGAACCAGAGATGCATGAGGCTCCCGGCGAAGATACCGGCGAGAACATCGTCGATCATGATACCGAAGCCGCCGGCCACACGACGATCGGCCCAGCGAATGGGAAATGGCTTGATCACGTCGAACACCCGGAAGATCAGGAACCCCCAGAGCGCCGACTCCCACGTGAAGGGGATGGCCGCCATGGTGATCCAGTAGCCGACGAACTCGTCCCAGACGATGCCCGAATGGTCGTGAACGCCTAGATCCCGTGATGTCTTCTCGCAGAGCCATACCCCCCAGACAAAGGCGATGACGACGACGCCCCAGTACCAGGAGAGCGGCAGCTCGGAGAGCAGCCAGTAGAAGGGGATGGCCGCCAGGGTGCCGAAGGTACCCGGTGCCCACGGCACGGCACCACTGCCGAGACCGAAGGCCAGAAAGTGCGACGGGCGATGCCAGACACTGGATGGGGCTCGATTCATGGCGTGCCTCCCTGGCCAACAGCGTGGAAATGCTGCCAGCCGGTGCGCCGGGTCGTGGTCACGCCACTGACCCCGACGGTGTCAGTGAGCCGCCCGACCACCGTCAGTGGCAGCGACAACGTCGCCAGGCGTGACCGAGCCTCCTCCAGCTGCTCGGGGGGCAGGCACACCAGCAGTTCATAGTCGTCACCGCCGGTCAGGGCCGCCTGGCGTGCGCCCTCCTCGCCCAGCGCCTCGACCAGCCCTTCGGCCAGCGGAAGGGTCTCGGGCTCGAGATGTGCACCGCCTCCGGAGTGCTCGAGGATATGGCCCAGATCGGCCAGCAACCCATCGGAGATATCCAGCCCCGCCGTGGCAAGGCCCGCCAGGGCCTGGCCGGCGGCTAGCCGCGGCAGGGGGGTGAGATAGCGCTTCAGCAACGGGTGTGCAAGGTCACGCTCGCCCGCCTGCCAGGCGGCCAGGCCACCGGCGCCACCGCCCAGGGCTCCCGTCACCGCCAGCAGGTCGCCGGGACGACCACCGCTGCGACAGATGGCAGACTCGGGTGGTACTTCCCCCATCACGGTGACACCGATGGCCAGTTGACCACGGGTGATATCGCCGCCTGCCAGGCTGACTCCGGCCTGCTCGCAGAGCGCCAGAAAACCGCGCGAGAAGTCCTCCAGCCAGGCGTCATCACTCTCCTCCAGGGCAAGCGCCATGAAACACCAGCGCGCTCTGGCCCCCATGGCGGCCAGATCGGAGAGGCTAACCGCCAGAGCGCGATGGCCAACCGCTTCTGGAGGCGCTTCAGGTGGAAAGTGAATCCCGAGCACCGAGGTATCGACGCTCACCGCCAGCCGCTGCCCCGCAGCGGGAGCCAGCAGCGCACAATCATCGCCCACCCCCAGTGTCACCCCGGACCCGAGGCCGGGGGTGGCGGGGGTAAAGTGGCGCGCGATGAGTTCGAATTCGCTGTGCATCCGGCTACCCTTCAGCGGCGGCGGGCGGCTACCTCGGCGCCGCGCAGGCGCCCGGCAAGCTTGTCGAGGATGCTGTTGACGTACTTGTGGCCGTCGGTGGCACCGAACGACTTGGCCAGCTCGACCCCTTCGTTGATCACAACACGATACGGCACCTCCAGGCGACGCGAGAGCTCATAGGCACCCAGGCGCAGGATGGCCAGCTCGATGGCGTCGAGCTCCTCGAGCTTGCGGTCGAGCAGCGGCGCGATGGAGGCATCCAGGTCGGCACGGAAGCGTGACACGTTATGCACCAGCTCATGGAACAGGGCCAGGTCGGCGATCCCCATGACCTTGTGCCAGTTCTCGTGATCCTCGAGGTCATCATCGGCCAGCTGGCTGCGGAACTCCGCCTCCACCGCGCTCATCGACTTGCCGGTCAGCTGCCACTGATAGAGGCACTGCACCGCCAGCTCGCGGGCGGCACGACGCGACTGCTGCGCCTTCGACGGCGCGCGTTCGCGGCTCATGCCTCCTCCTCGACGCCGCCGCCAAGCTGGCGCATCAGCGACACCATCTCCATGGCCGCCATGGCCGCCTCTGCCCCCTTGTTGCCGGCCTTGGTGCCGGAACGCTCGATGGCCTGTTCGATGGAGTTGACGGTGAGCACGCCGTTGGCAATGGGCGTCTCGAACTCCAGCTGTAGAGTACCCAGAGCCGAATTGCACCCGCCGGCCACATATTCGAAGTGCGGTGTGCCACCACGAATCACCGCGCCGAGGGCGATGACGGCCTCGGGGCGTGCCACCTTGAGGACCTGCTTGACCGCCAGCGGCAGCTCCCAGGCACCGGGTACATGGACGATATCGATGTTCTCGGCATCGACGCCATGGCGCACCAGGATATCCACGGCGCCCTCTACCAGGCTGTCCACCACATGGTGGTTGAAGCGGCCCACCACGATCACATAGCGCCCGTCGACGTCGACGAAGCTGCCTTCCACTTGAGAAATGGGTTCCATGTCGGTTTCCTGCTGAGACTCACTGGCGCGGTCGACCCGCGCCTGGTGTTGAATGGGAGTGTTGAATGGGAATGTTGAATGGGAGCGCAGATACACAATGCCGAAAGCTGGCGTCGGCCATGCCGCGGGGGCATCGGCTTACTCGCCGGCCGACACATCCTCGGGACCCAGCCGCTCCACCACCTCCAGATCGAAGCCAGATAGCGCAGAGAACTTCCAGGGGGAGCTGAGCAACCGCATCTGCCCCACGCCCAGGTGCCGCAGGATCTGCGAACCGGTACCGATGGTCAGGTAGTTGCCGGCACCGTCCGAGTCGCTGGTGCGCGGGGCACGGCGACGCTCCAGGAAGGTGTCCAGCTGGTCGCGCAGATCGAGTCCCGGTCGCCCCTGATCGAGCAGCACGAAGACGCCACGCTCGCTGCGAGCCACCTCGGCGATGGCCTGATGAGAGGTCCAGTGGCCGCCCTCGCCCTTCTGCAGGCAGAGCAGGTCTCGCAGGGTGTCCGCCAGGTGCACGCGCACCGTGGTCGGCGCCTCGGGACTCGGCCGCCCCTTGACCAGCGCCACATGGTGAGCCCCCTGGATGCTGTCACGGAACACGTGGAGCGTCAGGTCGCCGAAGGCGGTCGACACCTGGGTCTCTTCCACATGATCCACGGTCTGCTCGTTGTGGATGCGGTAGTGGATCAGATCGGCGATGGTGCCCATCTTGATGCCGTGCTCCTCGGCAAAGCGCTCCAGCTCGGGGCGCCGCGCCATGGTGCCATCGTCATTCATGATCTCGCAGATCACGCCACTGGGGTCGAGCCCGGCCAGGGCAGCCAGGTCACAGGCGGCCTCGGTGTGGCCGGCACGCCGCAGCACGCCACCCGGCTCGGCCATCAACGGGAAGATATGGCCAGGCTGCACGATATCCTCGGCCTTGGCGTCGTGAGCCACGGCGGCCTGGACGGTGCGAGCGCGATCGGCGGCGGAGATGCCGGTGGTGACGCCCTCGGCGGCCTCGATGGAGAGGGTGAACTTGGTGCCGAAGCCCGAGCCATTGTCGTTGACCATCAACGGCAGCTTGAGCCGTTCACAGCGGCTGCGGGTCATGGGCAGGCAGATCAAGCCGCGGGCGTGGCGCGCCATGAAGTTGATGTGCTCGGCCTGAACCTTTTCGGCGGCCATGATGATGTCGCCTTCGTTTTCGCGATCCTCATCATCCATCAGGATCACCATCTTGCCCTGACAGATATCCTCGATCAGGTCCTCGATGGGGGCCAGGCCCCCGGCAGTGGCGTGCACCATGAGATCTCCAGAAATTCTACGCGGCGGGCGTTGCCAAGCGACGACGGTCGCGTCGTTCATCGGCGTCGCCTCGCCTCGGAAACGGCGTCAGGGTACCTTGGCGCGGCAGCGGGCGCCAGTAAAGTGCACCTTGGCGCGGCAGCGGGCGCTACTCCTCCCCCTCCTTGATACGGCGCTTCGGCCTGGCGGTAATGCGCCAGTCCTGGCCCACGGCGCGGATATCGAGGATATCCAGGCCGCGCTGATGCGCCATGGTCTCGATGCCGGCGAGCTGGAACAGCGGCCGAGCATCGCCGCCGAGCAGAGTGGGTGCCACGAACAGCTGCATCTCGTCGACCAGGCCGGCATCGAGCATGGCGCCGGCCAGGGTCGCCCCGGTCTCAAGCAGTACCTCATTGGCCTGCTCGACCTCGGCAAGATGGCGCAACAGGGCCTCGAGGTCGACTCGTCCCTCGCTGCCGGCGGGTAGTGTCAGCACTTCTGCCCCGGCACGGGTCAGCCGCTCGACTCGCTCCTCCTCGGCTCCCTCCACGGCTACCACCAGGGTGCGCCCTGGCTCGGTAAGGCAGGCCGCCGCCTCGGGCAGCCGCAGGTGGCTGTCGACGATCACCCGCAACGGCTGGCGAGCGGCGATGGTGGCGGCATCGTCGAGGCCGAGCTGGTCGGCGCGCACGGTGAGTCGCGAATTATCGAAGATCACCGACTCGACACCGGTAAGCACGGCGCTCGAGCGGGCACGCAGCCGCTGCACCTGGCGGCGTGCCTCGGGACCGGTGATCCACTGTGACTCGCCGGAGGACATGGCGGTGCGGCCATCGAGACTCATGGCCATCTTCAGGCGCACAAAGGGACGGCCATGATCCATGCGCAGGATGAAGCCGGGGTTGAGCGCCCGAGCCTGGGCCGCCATCACGCCGACCCTCACCTCGATGCCGGCATCACGCAGCAGGGCAACGCCGCGGCCGGCCACCTCCGGATTTGGGTCCTCCATGGCGACGACCACTCGCGCCACACCGGCCTCGATCAACGCCACGGCACAGGGACCGGTACGCCCCTGATGGGAACAGGGCTCAAGTGTCACATAGGCGGTGGCGCCGCGGGCTTCCTCGCCGGCCTCATGCAAGGCGTTCACCTCGGCATGGGGCTCACCGGCACGGGCATGGTAGCCCTGCCCCACCAGGCGGCCGTGTTTGACCAGCACACAGCCCACACGTGGATTGGGGTGTGTCGTATAGAGGCCGCGCTGGGCCAGCTCGAGGGCGCGAGCCATCCAGGCTTCGGCAGGCGTAGGGTGGGCCATGGGGGCTCCGTATCAACGAGGGGGCGTCTGGTCGGGGTCCTGGGCGAGACGCTCGATCTCGGCGCGAAACTCATCGATATCCTGGAAGCGTCGATAGACCGAGGCAAAACGAATATAGGCCACCTGGTCAAGCCCGCGCAGCGCGGCCATGACCGCCTCGCCGATATCACGCGCATGAACCTCACGCTCGCCACGAGCACGCAGGGTCTGACGAATGCGTTGCACCGCGGCCTCGATCGCCTCGGCACTTACCGGACGTTTCTCAAGCGCGCGCAGCATGCCGGCGCGCATCTTCTGCTCGTTGAAGGTTTCGCGGGAGCCATCACCCTTGATCACCCGCGGCATGATCAGCTCGGCGGTCTCGTAGGTGGTGAAACGTTCACCGCAGGCCACACACTGCCGCCGCCGGCGCACCTGGTCCCCTTCGGCGACCAGCCGCGAATCGGTGACCTTGGTGTCGTGGGTGCCGCAGAAGGGACAGTGCATGACAGGGTTCCAGAACGAAGAGACGGGACTCGTCGCATTGTAGCGACTCGAGTCCCGTTCGCACAGCAGTGCCGATCAGTGACCGGAGTGCGACATCTCCTCTGGCTGATGGTCCATCTGATCGTGATTCATGGTCTCGATACGCCGCACCGGCGCCTCGAGCTCCAGGGTCTGGCCATCATCGAAGGTCAGGCTGAGCGTCACCTCGTCACCCTCATGCAAGGGGGCCGCCAGGTCGATCAACATCAGGTGATAACCGCCCGGGGCCAGGCTGACACTCGCGTTGGCCGGTACCGGAACCGCCTCAACCCGGCGCATCTGCATCACGCCATCGACATCCACATGGTTGTGCAGCTCCGCCACCCGAGCGGCCGGAGTGCTCGCCGCCACCAGAGAACGGTCGGCTTCCCCTTCATTATGCAGCACCATAAAGGCGGCCGTGGTGGTCGAAACCGGCGGCACGGCGCGCACATGGGCACCTTCGACTCGCAGCGAATCGGCCAGTGCCGCGGAGCTGGCCAGTGAGGCAAGCAGCGCCACCATGGGGAGGCGCCATGACATCGGGGAGCTTGGCAGCATGCGGGGTGTTCCTTCAGTTGGACAAAGGTCAAGGCTCAGGCCAGAAGCTTAGGCCAGGTTGAGGCGCCTGTTCACCCTTGCGACATAACGCCTCAGCGCGGCGCCGGTTAATGCAGCGCTAATCACTGGCTGTCAGGCTCGGCCTTCGGCGGTGTGAACGCCGCCGAACTCACTGGCAAGGAGCAGCTCCCATGCAGGCATTGAACCAGAGTATCGCCGTGGGCCCCATGGGCTTCTCCATCGGCCAGCTGTTGATCATCCTGGCCTTCGGCGTCGCCCTGCTGGCCGGGGCGCTGATTGGCCGTCGCCATCACACCCCCACGGCCGACACTCTCTTCAACCTGCTGCTGATCGCCCTCTTAGGTGCCCGGCTGGTATTCGTGGCGCGCTACTGGAGCAGCTACGACGGCATCCTCTCGCTGCTGGACCTTCGCGATGGCGGCTTCGACCCCATGGGCGGGCTGGTAGTCGGTCTGGGATACGCCACCTGGCGGCTGTGGCGCTCGCCCCGCCAGCGCCTTCCGCTGGGCGGCGCCCTGCTGGCCGGCCTCCTCGCCTGGGGGCTGACCGCCGGCCCCCTGCTGCTGATCGAGCAGCAGGGCCGCCCGCTCCCCGACACGCCCCTGACCACCCTGGCGGGCGCTCCTACCGACCTGCCAGAACTGGCCGAGCGCGAAGCCAAGCCGCTGGTGGTCAATCTCTGGGCCACCTGGTGCCCACCGTGCCGCCGCGAGATGCCGGTATTCGAACAGGCCCAGCACGAGATCGGCGACATCACCTTCGCCTTCGTCAACCAGGGCGAGAACGTGTCGCTGGTGAACCGTTTTCTCGACGAGCAGTCTCTGCAACTGGATAACGTACTGCTCGATGCGCACACCGCCCTGGGCGACGTAACCGGGGCCATGGCCCTGCCCACCACGCTGTTCTACGACGCCCAGGGACAACTGGTGAACACCCACTTCGGCGAACTGTCCCAGGCCACCCTGCGCCAGGGGCTGGAACGCCTGCGCTGACAGGGATATCGCCGTTATCGCCAGGCTGATAGCGAAAGGCGCCGGGGACAGGTCGGAGAGGGGGTCCGAGGACCAGGGATGGCCGAGGTAGCCTACAGGGAAGTACTCGTGGCGCCCCCTCGAAGGCCTGTCGCCGGAAAAGCCTTGAGCGTTACTGCTATCCGCGATAGCACGGCCTGCGCTAATGCCTGCGCCGAGACAGCATGCCTCGCTCTTCACGACAACCGCACAAGGACCTAACCATGCGACACCTCCTCAGGATGCCTGCCCTCGCGGCGCTGACCCTGACCTTCACGGCCCCCGCCGTGGCCAATGACGCCCCAAACGTCGACGACCTGCCGGCACCCGTGCAGGCCCTGACCGACCAGGGCCTGACCATTCATGGCCAGTTCGAGGCGCCGGCCGGGCTGACCGGCTACGGCGCCAGCCACTCCCGCGGCGAGGTGGCCGTCTACCTGCTGCCGGGCGGCGAGCACGCCATCATAGGCACCCTGGTCGATGCAGAAGGCACCAATCTCTCCGAACCCCAGCTGGACAGGCATGTGCGAGCCGCCCAGTTCGCGGAGGTCTGGCAGGACCTGGAAGCGAGCCACTGGATCGCCGATGGCAGCCCCGATGCCGAGCGTATCGTCTACACCTTCACCGACCCCAACTGCCCCTACTGCCGTCAGTTCTGGCACGAGGCCCGCCCCTGGGTCGAGGCCGGCCAGGTACAGCTGCGTCATATCATGATCGGTGTTCTCGCCTCGGACAGCCCCGCCAAGGCCGCCGCCCTGCTCGGTGCCGAGGACCCCGCCGCCGCCCTTCACGCCCACAGCGGCGAGGGCGACGAGATCGAAGCGGGCCCCCAGTCACGCGAGATCGAGGAGCAGGTCTACGCCAACAACCAGTTGTTCGACTCGCTGGGTTTCATGGCCACGCCCACCACGCTCTACCGCGATGGTGACCGTGTCGACCGCGTCGAGGGGGTCCCCAGCCCCGAGCGCCTCGAGGAGGTCATGGGCGGCCCAGCGCCCTGAGCCGCCAGCGAAGCGACGCTGTTGGCAACGTCTGTCGGCAACGACTGTTCGCAAAAGCGCCCCGCTGCCTCCCGGGCAGCGGGGCGCCTCGCGTTCGGCTGACAGGAATCAGCCGTCGAGTGGGACGGGATTCTCGCCGAAGTTGTCATGATCCCCCAGGCGCTTGCCGTCGACCTTCTGACCATAGAAGCCATGATGGTCATGGAAGATCTCGGCGGTCTCATCCAGCGTGTCGAGGGTGCGACGACGCGGGTCCTGGGGCCGCTCGTGGCTGTTGATGAAGGCCGCCACATCCCAGGCTTCCTGATCCGTCAGCGAGTAGGGCTTGCCCAGGGGCATGTTGGCCTTGATGAAGTTGGCCGCGGTATTCACACGATGCATGCCGGCTCCCCAGTTGTAGGCGCCATCGCCCCACAGCGGCGGAAAGACCTGGCGCTCGCCGACCTTCTGCCCCTGACCCTCATCACCGTGACAGACCGCACACTGCTGGGCATACACCTCGGCCCCGCGCTCGCGGTCGGCCCCCTGCTCGGTCTCCTCGAGCTTCGGATACCCGCGCCCGGGCAGCGACTCGTTGATCGGCGCTCCGGTAGCCATCCAGTGCAGGTAGGTCTGCATCGCGACCAGCGGCTCGCTGCCATTCTCCGGTGGCTTGCCGTTCATGGAGTAGGTGAAGCAGCCCTGAATACGCTCGGCGAGCGTATTGACCTTGTCGTTCTTGCCACGGTAGGCGGGATAGACGCCGAAGGAGGCCCACATCGGTGCCGAGTTGGCGAGCCGACCGGCATCGAGGTGGCAGTTGGCGCAGTTCTGCTCGTTGAAGACATACTCGCCACGCAGCGCCTGGGTGTTGACGAAGAGATCACGTCCCTTGCGCACCATATCGCCATACTGGTTGTCGGGAATGTCGCGCTCCAGGGGTGGCTGGAAGGTGACCTCCCCCGCCGGGGCCTCGGGCAGCGGGATCTGGTAGTCACGCTGGACCTCATCATCCTGGGCCAGTGCGGCCAGGGGCAGGCCGAGCGCCGAGACCAGGGTGCCGGCCATCAACAGGTGGAATCTACGCTGGCTCATTGACCATCCTCCTCTTGTGCCGCATCGCCCTGCGCGGCGATGCGCTCCGGCAGGGTGGCATAGTAGTCGGCTATCAGTTCGATCTGCGCCTCGTCGAGGCGCTCGGCGACCCCCATCATCAGGTCGTTGGGGTCGTTATGGCGCTTGCCTTCGCGCCAGGCCTCGAGCTGGCTGACGATATATCCCGCATGCTGACCCGCGAGCGGCGGGAAGCTGTCCCCCACGCCCTGACCATTGGGCCCATGGCACTGGCTGCAGGCCGGAATCATCCTGCCCTCGGCCCAGTCACCGCGCTCTGCCAGCCACTCCGCCTCGTCATTCGGGTCGGCGGCATGATAGGCGGTGGGGAGCTCGGGCCAGGGCTCGAGTTCGGCATAGTAGGCCGCCACATCGGCGATCTGCTGGTCATCGAGCATGTTGGCGAACGGCATCATGCTGGGGCTCTCGCGACGCCCTTCCTTGATGTCGTGCAACTGCTTGGCGATATAGGCCGCCGGCAGCCCGGCCAGTCGCGGCCATGACTCGCCGTTGGGGTTGTTCATGCCCATGCCATCGGCCTGGTGGCAGGCCACACAGGTTCCCGCGGCCGCCTCGCCCCGCTCGGCATCCCCCTCAAGCGCCACGGCCTGGCTGGCAGCCAGCCCGGCACCCAGCAGCAGGCCGAGCCCACTCGCGATCCTCTTGCTGGTCATCGGTCTTCTCCTTGTCGTGTCATGCCCTCGCCGGGGCAACCTCACTCGCCTGGACCGGGAGGGTCAGGCGCGCTTCCAACCCACCCCGCGCGGGGCTGGCAAACTCCAGGTGGCCGCCGAAGCGCTCGGCGATCGCCACCACGATGGTCAGGCCCAGGCCGCTGCCATGCTGCTTGCTGGCACGCCAGAACCGTCTGGCCATCTGCTTCATGACGTCCTCATCGACCCCGGGCCCCTGGTCGATCACCCTGAATGTCAGGTGCGTGCGATTATCGCCCTCCACGTCGAGGGTCACTCGCGATGCCTCGCCACCGTGGCGCAGGGCGTTGTCGACCAGGTTGCGCAGCGCGGTGACGGCAAGCTCCCGCGGCAGCGCCAGCGGGGCCTGTGGCCACGCCTCGGGCAATTCGAAGCGCGAGGTCTCAGCACCGCTGTCGCGCAGCGCGAGGGCCATTACCTCCGCGGGTCGACACAGAGTGCCATCCTCGAAGGCCAGCCGGCCCTCCACCCGGGCCAGCATCAACAGCTGGTCGAGAATTCGTGCCAGACGCTCGACGCCCTCCTCAGCGTAGATAACGGCATCGCGGGCGGACCTGCCCTCTACGCGGCCCGCCACCTGCAGATGGGTCTTGATGGCGGTGAGCGGCGTGCGCAGCTCGTGGGCGGCATCATTGGTAAAGCGCTGTTCGCGCACGATGGCCTGCTGGACGCGAGCCAGCAGGCCGTTGAGGGTTTCCACCAGCGGGCGCAGCTCGCCGGGTACCCCGTAGGTGGCCACCGGCGCCAGGGCATCCGGATGGCGCCGGGCCAGGGAGTCACGCAGCCGGGCGATGGGCGAGAGTCCGCGCACCACCCCGATCCATAGCGCCACCATGCTGCCCAGCATGGCCACCACGAAGGGCACCGTGGCCACCTTGATGACATTGCCGAGCAGCATATCGCGCTCATCCATGCGATCGGCGGTGGTGATGGTCAACCCGTTGCGCTCGTAGGTGAACACCCGCCAGGTTACGCCCCCCTCTTCGCGGTAGGTGTGCCCGCCGGCCTCCCCCATCGCCAGTATCGACCCCAGGTCGGTATGCGTCCGCGCCATGATCTCGCCGCGGGGCGAGTGCACCTGACAGGCCAGCCCCTCGATGGGCGGGATCGACAGCGCCCGTCGATCGGCCTCGAGCCACACCTCCTGGGGTAGCTGAGCCATCAGCCCCGCGACCATCCGCGCCGACTGGGCGAGACGCTGATCGAGGGTGGCCACGAACTGCTCCTCCAGATCACGCAGCAGCCAGGCGGCAGCCAGCCCCCACAGCACCAGCAGGGTGACACCGAGGGTCGCCAGCAGCCGCGTGCGCAGGCTCACGATCGTTCCTTATCGGCTGACTCGCCGACTGACTCACCCAGCGGCGGTCCCAGACGATACCCCAGCCCGCGCACCGTCTCGATCAGCTCGCTGCCGAGCTTGCGGCGCAGATGATGGATATGCACGTTGAGGGCGTTGCTCTCCACCTCCTCGCTCAAGCCGTAGAGGCTATCCTTGAGCTGGTCGGCCGACAGCACGCTGCGCGGTGCGTGCAGGAAGGCCTCGAGCAGCACCAGCTCGCGGCGCGACAGCGTCACCGGACGACCGTCGAGGGTGACCTCCCGAGCCAGCGAATCAAGGCACAGGGCGCCGTGCTCGATCAGCGGATGCGAGCGCCCCGCCGCGCGACGCAGCAGGGCCTGGAGCCGGGCCACCAGTTCGTCGAGGTCGAAGGGCTTGACCAGATAGTCATCGGCACCGCCCTGCAGCCCCGCCACCCGGTCGCTGACCGCATCGCGGGCTGTCAGCACCAGCACCGGGGTGGTCACCCCGCCGCCGCGCCACTCCATCAGCAGGTTCAGGCCATCGCCATCGGGCAGCCCGCGGTCAAGGATCACCACGTCGCTTGCGACACTCGCCAGGGCGCGACGCGCCTCGGTGATGGAGGCCACATGATCGACGACATAGTCGTGCATCGCGAGCCCGGCGCAAATGCCCGATGCCACCAGGGCATCATCCTCGATCAGCAGTACGTGCATGGCGTAAAGGTCCTCTGGTTGGGCATCATCTTGTCACCGGGCCATTAAGCCAGCATTAATGATTGTCGTGAGTTAAACCGTTCCCGGCGAGCCATTGGTCGTAGACGTCGACGCCCCTGCAGGCGGCACCTGCGGGGGCGTCGCTTGACGCAGGTCAGGCTCAGCCTCGGGCAGGAATCGCCCTGGCCAGGAACCAGCCCGCCACCATCGCCACCAGCATGGCGACCAGCGGGGCAGTGAGCCCCCCCACGGAGGCGATGGCCGGCCCCGGGCAGTAGCCGGAGAGCCCCCAGCCGATGCCGAACAGCGCCGAGCCGCCGATCAGGCGGGCATCCAGTTCCTGACGGGTAGGCAGCTGGAAGCGCTCGGCAAACAGCGGGTTGGGGCGCCGCAGCACCAGCCGGTACCCGATAAAGTTGGTCACCACGGCGCCGCCGAGCACGAACATCAGGGTCGGGTCCCAGGCGCCGAAGAGATCGAGGAAACCCAGCACCCGCGAGGGGTCGGTCATCCCGGAGACGGCGAGCCCCAGGCCGAAGATCAGCCCGGCGATATAGCCCGCCACGGTTTTCATGGCCGACGGTTTCATGCACCACCTCCGATCACGTGCCGCACAACAAACACGGTGAAGATCGCCGCCACCAAAAAAGTGACGGTAGCCACCATCGAGCGCACCGAGAGCCGCGCCAGGCCGCACACCCCGTGACCACTGGTGCAGCCACTGCCCAGCCCCGTTCCCAGGCCCACCAGCAGGCCGGCCAGCAGCATCAGCGCCACGCCGCCGGGGGGCTCACCGATCACCCGATCGGTGACGTCGACGGCACCGCCGGCGACGTTGCCCAGGCCACCGCCGAGCAGCATCACCACGAGGGGGCCGCTGATCAGGCCGAGCAGGAAGGTCAGCCGCCAGGCACTGTCACCCTTGGGTCGCGCCGTGATCAGGCCTCCGATGATGCCACTGATGCCGGCGATGCGACCCAGGGTCGCCATCAGCCAGGTCGCGGAGAGGCCGATCAGCACGCCGCCGGCCAGTCCCTGCAGGGATGAGCTCCAGTCCACTCTTCTCTCTCCTTTGGTGCACCCGGGGGTGCGCTATTAAAGAACCATTCAGGACACGGCCACTGCTAGAGCGGAGTATTTGCCTGCAGCTCGGTACAGCGCCGTGACAGGCTGATATCGCTCTCGCCACGCAGCTCGCGCCAGGCATCGTAGGTGCTCAAGAACACCTCACCGGTCATCTCGTGACAGAAATCGGTGTGCTGCAGTCGATCCATCACCGGACCCTTCACCTCGGCCAGATGGAGGCATACGCCGGAGTCCCTGAGGCGCGCATTGATCGCCTCGAGGCTCTCCAGGGCCGAGGCGTCGATGACATTGACCGCCTGACAGGCCAGCACGATATGCTCGAGGCCAGGCTGGCGGGCCGCCAGCGCCATCACGGTGTCCTCCAGGTAACGCGCATTGGCGAAGTAGAGGCTCTCGTCGACCCGCAGGATCGTCAGACGCTCGTCGGTCTCCACCACATGGCGCTGCACGTTGCGAAAGTGCTCAGTGCCCGGCACCCGTCCGACCACGGCACTGTGAGGACGGCTGGTGCGATACAGATGCAGCGCCAGCGACAGGCCCACCCCGACCATGATCCCGCTCTCCACGCCGTCTGCCAGGGTCACCGCGATGGTGGCCAGCATGGCGGCGACATCCCCCTTCGAGTACGCCCAGGTGCGCCTGATCGCAGCGATATCGACCAGCGACAGCACCGCCACGATGATGGTGGCCGCCAGCGTGGCGATCGGCAGATAGGCAATCAGTGGGGTAAGGCACAGTGCGGCCACACCGATGCCCAACGCGGTAAAGGCCCCGGCAGCCGGGGTCTCGGCCCCGGCATCGAAGTTCACCACCGAGCGCGAGAAACCACCGGTCACCGGCATGCCACCGGTCAATGACGCGGCGATATTGGAGGTACCCAGCCCCACCAGCTCCTGGTCGGGGTCGATGCGCTGACGCCGCTTGGCGGCCAGGGTCTGGCCCACTGATACCGACTCGACGAAACCGACGATGCTGATCAGCAACGCCGCCACGAACAGTTCGCGCCACAGACCACTGTCGAAGCCGGGCAGGGTCAGGGGCGGCAGTCCCGCCGGCACCTCACCAACCACCGCCACTCCATGGCGATCCAGCCCCAGCCCCCAGCTCGCCAGGGTGGTGGCGGCCACGGCGAGAATCGGTGCTGCCCTGGTGAGCATGTCCGCCGGGCGCGCCGGCACGCCGAGGCGACGCAGGGCCGGTTTGAGCCGGCGCCGCGCGACATGCAGAAAGGCCAGCACTCCAAGCCCGACCAGCAGGGTCGGCAGGTTGACGCTACCCAATTGGCCGCCCAGCTCCACCACCAGCGCCAGCAGGTTATGACCGCTCGCCTCGACGCCCAACAGATGCTTGAGTTGGCTGGCGGCGATGATCAACCCCGAGGCGGTGATAAATCCCGAAATCACCGGGTGGCTCAGGAAGTTGGCCAGAAATCCCAGCCGCGCTACTCCCATCAGGGTCAGGATCCCCCCCGACAGCAGTGCCAGCGCCAGGGCCGCACCGAGATATTCCGGCGTGCCCTGAGGCGCCACCTGCCCCACCGCCGCGGCAGTCATCAGCGATACCACCGCCACCGGGCCCACCGAGAGGGTGCGGCTGGTGCCGAACACGGCGTAGATCGCCAGAGGCGCGATGCTGGCGTAGAGCCCCACCTCGGGTGGCAGCCCGGCCAGCATGGCATAGGCCAGCGACTGGGGAATCAGCATGATGGTGACGATCACCGCCGCCATCAGGTCGCTGGCCAGAGCACTTCGCCCGTAGTCGGGCAGCCACTGCAGGATCGGCAGATAGCGTTTCGGATTCACGCGGCTTGCCTCGGCACTCGCTGGTTGGAGCGTGTTGTTAGAACATGTTGTTAGAGCAAGTTGCTAGAACGTGTTGATCGGCACCTTGAGGTAGACCTGGCCGTTGTCCTCGGCGGGCGGCATCTCACCGGCACGCATGTTGACCTGTACCGAGGGAATGATCAGTTTCGGCATATCCAGGGTGGCGTCGCGCTCGGTGCGCATCTTGACGAACGCCTCCTCACCGATGCCTTCGTGGACGTGCACGTTATGCGCGCGCTGCTCGGCCACGCTGGTCTCGTGCTGAAACTCCTCGCGCTCCGGCGCCTTGTAGTCATGGCACAGGAAGAGTCGCGTCTCGTCGGGCAGCGCCAGCACCTTCTGGATGGAGCGATAGAGCATCCGGGCATCACCACCGGGGAAATCGCAGCGTGCGGTGCCGTAGTCCGGCATAAAGAGGGTATCGCCGACGAAGGCGGCGTCACCAATCACATAGGTCAGACAGGCCGGTGTATGACCCGGGGTGTGCAGCACCCGCCCCTCCAGATTGCCGATGGCAAAGGTATCACCCTCCTCGAAGAGGCAGTCGAACTGGCTGCCATCCCGGGCGAACTCGGTGCCGGCGTTGAACGCCTTGCCGAAGACCTCCTGCACCACGGTGATATTGGCGCCGATGCCGGTCAGCCCACCCAGTTGTTCGTGCAGATAGGGGGCGGCAGAGAGGTGGTCGGCATGCACGTGAGTCTCGAGGACCCACTCTACCTCCAAGGCGTTGTCTCGCACGAAGGCGATGATCTCGTCGGCGGAACGCACGTCGGTGCGCCCGGCGGCATAGTCGAAGTCGAGCACCGAGTCGAGGATCGCGCAGGACTTGCTGCTGGGGTCCTGCACCACATAACTGAAGGTGTTGGTGGACTCGTCGAAGAAGTGGGTCACGATGGGGAGGGGCGTGTTCGTCTTGGACATGGGAGATCGGCCTCCGTCGGATGTCGTATGGCGGTATACCGACAGCATAGACCACAATTCATTATAAGCATAGATTATTTTGCAATATGCAAGCGTCGCCACATGGCCACGCATACACCTGGAACGACACGGCTCCGAACCACACACGCACGGCGCCCGCGACCGGAAGGCCGCGGGCGCCGTCTTTCGTGAGCCGGCCGAAACCGGCGGTGACTACTTCTTGAGCTTGCAGGTGTTAACGCCCAGCAGCTTGTAGGCCGGGCAGAAGTTGAACAGGCCGGTGGCCAGCGGCACCACGCCGATCCAGCCCCAGGCACCGATGGTCCCAGTCAAGGCCAGCAGAATCAGCAGCGCTCCCACCACGATGCGCAGAATCTTGTCGATACCACCCACATTGCTTGTCATATCATGCTCCTCGGTAGATAAGCGTCAACGGCCTAGAAGGTGAAGACCGGAACGGACGGATCACGCATCAGCTCGGCAATCGGGCCCGGCGCCGCGACACCCACGCCATCCAGCAGCGCTTCCTGGCCAAAATCGCGGTTGGGGAGATAGATCGCACAGACGTCCACCTCGGCGCCGTTCTTCATCAGCATCTTCAAGATGCCCTCGGGCGTCACCTGAGCGCCAGGGCGGTCGAGGCCAATACGCCTTTTAAAGCCATGTACATAACAAAAAAATCTAAGCTAATTACCTTATTGGCGTTATCCAAGAGTAGTCTACCTGCGCGGCGTTGCCATGGGGCATGTGGCCACACCTTGATATAGGTCAAATAAATTCGGCGAGGGCTAGGCCGTCTGCCGCGCACCTATCAGCCGGTCGGTGAACCTCACGTACCAGGCCGTGGACGACGGCAAACGGCCGGTTGTCGCGGCACTACAGCTCGATTCGATCGCCGTAGCCCGGAATCTGTGCCTCGATATCGCTCTCGGCAAGCGCGGCCTGGAGCACCTTCTGGGTCTCGGGTTCGCCATGTACCAGAAAGAAGCGCGGATGGTTGCGGAAGGCGCCGGCCCAGCCGATCAGCTGGCTCTGTCCGGCGTGAGCGGAGAAGCCACCGATGGTGTGAACCCGTGCCTTCACCGCCAGATCCTGGCCGAGCACGCGGATGCGTTCGGCGCCGTCGACGATCTGGCGACCGATGGTGCCACCGGCCTGGAAACCGACGATCACCAGCCGGGTGGCCGATGCCTCCAGGTTGTAGCGGAAGTGGTGGACGATGCGGCCACCGTTGCACATGCCGGCACCGGCGATGATGATGGCCCCGCCACGGATGCGGTTGATAGCCATGGACTCCTCCACCGTGCGCGTCATGCGCAGTACCGGCAGATACTGGGCGGTGTCACCGCTGGACGCCTTGTTGAGCACCTTGAGATCCTCGGGATCCAGCGCCTTGCGCGCCCGATGGTAGAGCTCGGTGACCTTGATCGCCATGGGACTGTCGAGAAACACCAGCTGCTGGCGCAGGCGGCCCTGGTGATAAAGCACACTGAGGTGATAGAGAATCTCCTGGGTGCGTCCCACCGCGAAGGCGGGAATCAGCACATTGCCACCGTCGGCATGCGCCTCCTCCAGCACGCTGGCAAACTCCTCGATGGTCTCCTCCAGAGGGCGGTGATCACGATCGCCATAGGTGCTCTCCATCAGCACCAGGTCGGCATCGAAGACCTTCTCCGGCTCCTTCATCAACACCGAACTGGGGTTGCCAAGGTCCCCCGAGAACACCAGACGCTTCTGCTGCCCACCGGAGGGGATGGTAAGCTCGACGATGGCCGAACCGAGGATATGCCCCGCATCGCGAAATACCAGGGTCACCCCGCCGGGCAGGTGCACCGGCTGGCCATAGGGGTGAGAGACGCACTGAGACAGCGTCTGTTCGACATCGTCAATCTCATAGAGCGGTTCCAACAGCGGCTTGGCGTTGCGTTTGCGCCACTTGTTCTCCCACTCGATATCCTTGGCCATCACGAAGGCCGCATCCTGCAACATGATCTCGAGCAGATCCCGGGTGCCGCGGGTGCAGTGGATCGGGCCACGATAGCCCTCGCGCACCAGCTTGGGCAGCAGGCCCGAGTGGTCCAGGTGGCCATGGGAGAGCACCACCGCCTCGAGCTCTCCCACCAACTTGCCGAAGGGGACCTCGTTGGCTCGGTCGGCATCTACCCCGCCCTGATGCAGGCCGCACTCCAGCAGCAACTTCCAGGAGCGGCCGTTGCCATCTACTTCGATCAGGTAGCGGGACCCGGTGACTTCCTTCACCGCGCCCTGGAACGTCAGGGTCGACATGGATATGCCTCCTTTTCGCCATGGATTGCCATGGCTTTCCATGGCCTACTTTCCCTTCAGCATAATAGATCCACGCCTGCACGATACCTATCCTCAACAATGGATTCGCCCAAAGGATATTCGCCAGGCGGCTATTGCCAATAAAACGACAATTTCCTTGCCTAGCCCTGCCGGCAGTTTTAATCTATCAACACACGTAATTACCGTGCTTCAAAGATGACCATTGAGAGCCATTACAGGATATCGACACCCCCTCATCTCGTGCTGGTGATGGGTGTCTCGGGGTCGGGAAAGTCTTTCATCGGCCGGCTACTCGCCGAGGCGATATCGGCCGATTTCATCGATGCCGACGACCACCACAGCCCTACCAGTATCGCCAAGATGTCGCGGGGTGAGCCCCTCACCGATGGAGACCGTGAAGGGTGGCTAGCGACGCTGGCCGACTTCTATCGCGACTACCGTCGCCAGCGTCGTTCACTGGTCATCGGCTGCTCCGCCCTCAAGCGTCGCTATCGCGACACCCTGCGTAGCGGTGCGCCGGAGTTGAAGATCCTCTACCTGGA
The DNA here is from genome assembly GCF_009901955.1 of Halomonas icarae. Taxonomy (GTDB): domain Bacteria; phylum Pseudomonadota; class Gammaproteobacteria; order Pseudomonadales; family Halomonadaceae; genus Halomonas; species Halomonas icarae. Next base: position 2,004,360 of record NZ_WUTS01000001.1, read on the forward strand.
CGGCAGCCGCGAGCTTCTGCTGAAACGACTGCATACCCGACAGGATCACTTCTTCCAGGGTGACCATATGCTGGATAGCCAGCTTCAGACCCTGGAACCTCCGGACGACAACGAAGCCTTGTGCCTCGACATTGCCCTGCCTCCCCTGGAAATTGTAGAGAGATTCACCCAACATCTAAGCGCCTTATAGCTCACCAACTCCTTCCCTTCCCGAAACCTTATACAAAGAAAAGGAGGAGGCTTAGGCCTCCTCCTTTTGCTTCTTCCTGCACTCATCTATAGCGGCCATATTGCCAGCTGTGGCCAGACGAGAAGTGCCGCCAACACCAGTAGCTGAATCGCCATGAAGGGTAATACAGAAAGGTAGATATCCTTCAGACTGATTTCCGGCGGGGCCACGCTCTTCAGATAGAAGGCCGCGGGTCCGAACGGCGGCGACAGGAAGGAGACCTGCATGTTTACCGCGAACAGGATGCCGAACCAGATCGGGTCGTACCCCAGCTGGGTAACGATGGGCAGAAAGATCGGCAGGGCCAGCATGGCGATGCCGATCCAGTCGAGAAAGAGCCCGAGCACCAGCATGATCGCCATCATCACCAGGATGATGACGATGGGCGCCACCTCCATGCCCAGGATCATCCCCGAGACGAAGCGGTTGCCACCCATCAGGTTATAGACTCCCACCAGGGCCGCGGCACCGATGCCGATCCAGATGATCATGCCGCAGGTATTGAGCGTCTGGCCAAGGCTATGATGCAGCATGCCGATACTGAACTCGCCACGCAGCACGATGGCCAGCATTACCCCGAACACCCCCATGGCCGCCGCCTCGGTCACCGAGGCGATCCCTCCATAGATGGTGCCCAGCACCAGGAACGCGATCATGCCCGGAAGCAGAATCGCCTTGGCCGCCTCGAGCTTGCTGTCGAAGGGGTTGTCCTGGGTATCGGCAGACAATGGCGGCCCCATCTCGGGATTCTTCAGACAACGCACCAACACGTAGGCGATGTAGGAGCCCATCAGAATCACCGCCGGGGTGATCGCGGCGGTAAACAGCTCGGCAATGGAGACGCTGGCGATCAGGCCGTAGATGATCAATACGATCGACGGCGGCATCATGGTGCCCAAGGCGCCACCCGCACATACCACGCCGATGGAGAGCCGCTTGTCGTAGCCCAGGCGCAGCATCTGGGGCAATGCCAGGATGCCGAGCAGCACGATCTCGCCGCCGATAATCCCCGACAGCGCGGCGAGGAAGAAGGCCACCACGATGGTCTGCACCGCCACGCCCCCGGGTAGCCGCCCGGCAAAGACCCGCATGGCATTGAAAAGATCCTTGGCGATGCCCGAGCGGTCGAGCAGCGAGGCCATCAGCACGAACATCGGCACCGCCACCAGCGAGTACTCGGTAATGAAGCTGAAGACTCGACTGGTGACCAGCGGCAGCGCCATCTCGCCGAACCAGCCGAAGGTGAACACCATCGCCACCAGACCGGTGATAAAGGCCAGCGGCAGGCCAGTCACCAGCAGGCCGAAGATGGCGGCGATCATGACGATTGTGGCCGTCCCGATATCCATCAGCGCACCTCCTCGTTGTCGACCGACTCAGGGTCGGCAGGACGGGCACGCAGCGACTGCACCAGGTGGAGCAGCGCCTGCAACGTCATCAGCGCCAGGGCAAACAGGATCACCCCCTTCACCAGCGCCGGAAAAGGAGGGTTCCAGGAAGTTCCGGAGCGCTCCAGCTGCCACTCGCCGAACGGGTTGTGAGAGGCTCGCCAGAACATGTGAAAGGCGGCATAGCTCATGGCCAGGCAGAAGCCCAGGGTCACTAAGTCGTTGAAGCGATCCATCCAGCACTTGAGACACGGCCCGGCACTGTCATAGAGCACGCGCACGCGAATATGGGCATTACGGGCCAGGGCTGCGGGACCGGCCAGGGCAAAGCTCACCGCCACCAGGAAGACCACCGATTCGTGTACCCAGGAGGTCGGGTTGTTGAAGCCGTAACGCAGGAATACCTCGACCACGCTGATGGCCATGGCCACCAGCACCAGCCAGGCGGCACCGCGTGCGCCACGAGCCACCAGGCGATCCAGGGCGGTACGTTCGGGACCGCGTTTCTGGCGTTGTTCGTCCGACTCGCCGTGCCCGCGATGTCGGGATTCGTTTGGGGGTTGAGTCATGCTGTATCTCGGTCGAACGCCGCCCGGAAGGAGATCCGAGCGGCGACGTGGTGATGAACAAACCGGCTTACATCAGGTTGCGCGCCTGAAGAAACGCGACCACGGAGTCGTATACCTTCTGGTTCATCTCGCTGCGCTCGGCCCAGGCGGCCCACTCCTCCTTGGCAATGTTGCGGAACTTGGCGCGCTCCTCCGGGGCCATGTCGATCAGCTCGATCTCGGGATCCTGACGCGCCTCGGCCACGGCCTCGAGATCCAGCTTCTTGAGCTCGAACACCATCTCGTAGGCCAGCTTGTCCACCGAGGTCTCGAGGATCGCTCGGAGATCCTCGGGCAGCCCATCCCAGATCTCCTTGTTCATAGAGACGGAAACCATGGGCAGCGAGTGAAACCCCGGGTAGTTGGGGTAGTTGGCGAAGCTATGCAGGCCCTGGCTGTGGTTGGTGGAGAACACCGTGTAGTCGGCGGCATCGATCACCCCCTTCTCCAGTGAGGTGTAGACCTCGGAGCCCGGCAGGTTCACCGGGGCGGCACCGGCCTTTTCGAAGATGTTGTAGACCATGCCCTCCGGAGCGCGCACCTTGAGGCCCTCGAGGTCCTCAACGGTGCGGATCGGCCGGGTGGAGGGGAAGGACTCCAGGCCGGTGGCGGCGGCACCGATCAACTGCACGCCATACGGATTGACCAGCTCGTTGTAGAGCGCTTCGCCGCCGCCGTGGTTCATGTACTCGAGGAACTCCAGCGGATCCCCCCAGGCGCCGACCAGATTGCCGAGCATGCCAAAGGCCGGATCGCGGCCGGAAAAGTAGCTGGGATCGGTCAGGTGGCCCTGGAGGATACCGGACTGTACGGCGTCCAGGGTCTGGTTGGCCTGGACCACGGCGTTGACCGGCAGGATCTCGATCTCGATGCGCCCGCCGGACATGGTGTTGACGTTGTCGGCCCACGCCTTCTTGAGCTCGAACTGCGGCTCACCGGCGGTCTCGGAGGTCTGGAAGGTCCACTCGTACTCCGCTGCCTGGGCGGACAATGTCACGGCACCGAGGACGACGGCCGTGAGCCCCTTGAGGGCGAAGGTGGGTAACGGCTTGAGCAATGGCATGGATGACTCCTTGTTATGGTGTTCGAGCTAGCACATGGTTGGCGATTGCCGTGATGGCCGGACGTTCAGCCCGGCGGGGGCTCGACCGCACCAGGCAGGCGCAGCCGAGGAGGTAAGTGATCGAAGAGACTGGCGAAGCCCAGGTCGAGGCCGGTGCGCTCAAGCACCGACAGTGCCGCCTGCTCCGCCTGTTCCGGTTGACGCAGGCGAATGGCCTCCATCAGCAGACGGTGGCGCTCCATGCTGTCGCTAAGCTCCGCGGCACTGTGATTGGAAGTCTCCACCAGCAGGCCAATGGCCGGCTTGAGCATATGGCTAAGCTGGGACCACAGCAGGTTGTGGGTGGCCGCGAAGATCGCTTCATGGAACGCCACATCATGCTCGTCGTGGCTACGCCCTGCCCACCGGCGGTCGGGGGAGTTCAGCGCACTGATCATGTTGTGCCAGGCGGTCTCGATGGCCAACAGGTCGGCGGCGGTGGCGTTTTCGGCGGCCAGGCGTGCCATGAAGGGCTCTACCGCCACGCGGAAGGCGAAGATATCGCGTTGAATGCGAGGGTTGGGCTGGGCGAAACGTGCCATCCAGTCGCTGACCCGTGGGTCGAGCAGATGCCAGTCGGCCAGCTCACGCACCCGGCTGCCCTGCCCCGAGATTCGTACCACCATGCCCCCCGAGACCAGCTGCTGAAGCGCGCTGCGCACCGTGCTTCGGCTGACACCGTAGGTGGCACAGAGGTCGACCTCTCGGGGCAGAAAGCTGCCCGGTACGTAATCTCCGGCGAAGATGCCGCGCGCCAGGTCCTCGGCGATGTCGGGTTTCTGCGGTATCGGCATGGAGGATGACTCTGTTCGACCTTTCGCACATTATGTCCGACATAGAGTGGAACAGATTGCGGCCATCCGCCGCTAGACTTTAGTCGACCCCAGAAGGCAAGACCCCGCCAGGCGGAGTGCCTGGCGGGGTCTTGAAATAAGGCGCGGCGACGGACAGGCCCCGGAGGACCCGTCAGTCGTGATCAGCGATAGACCGGGAACTCGGCGCAGACGGCCTCGACCCTGGCCTTGACCTCAGCCTCGATGGCGGCGGTGTCTTCCCCCTTGGCCATCACATCGAGAATGTCGCAGATCCAGCCGGCCAGATCCCTGCACTCGCCCTCGCCGAAGCCCCGGGTGGTCACCGCCGGGGTACCGATGCGCAGCCCGGAGGTGACGAAGGGGCTCTGGGGGTCGCCCGGCACGGCGTTCTTGTTGACGGTGATATGGGCACGGCCCAGGGCGGCATCCGCATCCTTGCCGGTCAGCTCCTGCTTGATCAACGAGAGCAGAAAGAGGTGATCCTCGGTGCCACCGGAGACGATGTCATAGCCTCGCTCGAGGAACACGCCGGCCATCGTCTGGGCGTTCTTGACCACCTGCTGCTGGTAGGTCTTGAACTCGGGTGCCATCGCTTCCTTGAAGCAGATCGCCTTGGCCGCGATGACGTGCTCCAGGGGACCGCCCTGGCCACCCGGGAAGACCGCGGACTGCAGCTTCTTCTCGATCTGCTCATCATTCTCGCTGGAGAGGATCAGGCCACCGCGCGGCCCACGCAGGGTCTTGTGGGTCGTGGTGGTCACCACATGGGCATGGGGCAGCGGGTTCGGGTAGACACCGGCAGCCACCAGGCCCGCCACATGGGCCATGTCGACCAGCAGATAGGCGCCCACCTCATCGGCGATCTCGCGAAACTTGCCCCAGTCGATGATCTGGGAGTAGGCGGAGAAGCCGGCGATGATCATCTTGGGCTGATGCTCACGGGCCAGCTTGGCGACTTCGTCGTAATCGATGCGACCGGACTCGTCGATACCGTACTGCACCGCATGGTAGTGCTTGCCGGAGAAGTTGGGCTTGGCCCCGTGGGTGAGGTGGCCACCGGCATCGAGACTCATGCCGAGGATGGTATCACCCGGCTTGACCAGTGCCTGGAAGACGGCACCGTTGGCCTGGGAACCGGAGTGGGGCTGAACGTTGGCATAGGTGGCACCGAACAGCTCCTTGGCGTAGTCGATGGCCAGCTGCTCGACGATATCCACATACTCACAGCCGCCATAGTAGCGCTTGCCGGGATAGCCTTCCGCGTACTTGTTGGTCAGCTGGCTGCCCTGGGCTTCCATGACCCGGGGGCTGGCGTAGTTCTCGGAAGCGATCAGCTCGATGTGCGCCTCCTGACGCTGCACCTCCTTCTGCATGGCATCAAAGAGGGCGTCATCGAAACCGGCAATCGTCATGTCACGGCTGAACATCGGCAGAAAACCTCGTATCACGGGGGGTTGAGTCAATCACGGCATGATACCCCAGCCCCCCGCCCCTTTCACATGAATCGATGTCATCCCTGATCGCGAAGCACTCATTTTCCCGGTCTGTTCCCGGGGTCAGCGCGCCTCCACCTGCATCGCGAAGCGCTCGGGCAGTGCCAAGGGATCTTCGGCGAAGCTCTCGAGACGCTCCTCGGCGGGCAGGTTCAGGGTGACCACCAGCTCCTCGGCACTTCCGGCCATCAGGTCGACCAGGCCATGGAGCAGGTCGCTCACCTGAGGACCGAACATCATCCCGAAACCTTCGGCCTGGGTCCGCGCCTTCTCGAGATACTCGGCTTCACTGACGCCCTCCATGGTCGCTCCCAGGGTCATCAAACGCCCGAATAGGCCTCGCTCGGCGAGGCTCAATACCAGATGACCGCCCCCGAGGCTGGCCTCTTCCAGCAGTGTTCCGTCAGCCATCAGCTCGGCAACCTCCGCCCCTTCCGGCAAGGCCAGCAGACTCTCCAGATCGAGGGCCAGGGACAGCGCATCGCGCAGGGCCAACTCGCCATTGCTGACCAGGCGCCCCTCCCGCTCACCCGAAGGCGCCCACTGGGCATCAAAACCGCCATCCAGGCGAAGCTGACCGCTACCGTCGGTCAGTACATTGCTGACCATGCGCATCTGGGTACGCTCCTCTTCGGGCGCAAGCGCGATCAGGCGGTTCAGGTCGACCTTCAGCGCCTCGAGTGACAGCCCGCCCTCCTCGTCTTCGAAGTTACCGTCCAGCTCGAGCCCTACCAGGGACGCCAGCTTCCCCTCGGGATGATCGAGGCTCAGTTCGGCCAGGCTTATCACCTGGAACCACTGCTCCGCCAGCGTCTCGTCGTCGAGAGGCGGCACGGCACTGCCAGGCGCCTCCACCACGATGCTGCCGATGTTCAGCAACAGGTCTTCCTCGAGCTCCTGTGGAGCACCCTCCAGTTCGATGCCTTCAACACGGATGCCCTTGAGGGTGACGGTATCCGGATGCGCGTAGTCCCCCTCGACCACATAACGCTCGATCAAGAGCGTCTCGCCATCATGGCTCTCGAAGCGCAGATCCTCGGCGCGGGTCTCCCCGCCCAGCAGCGAGGTGGAGAGGTCGCCGATGGTAAGCTCGCCATGCTCGGCGACCAGAGCCCGCAGGTCGTTGCCGAGACGCTCGGCATCGGCGAATACGGACGAGCTGGCCAGCAGGGAGAGCGCCAGGGGCAGGGCCAGGCGTGGCAGAGTGGTATTCGGGAATCGCATGGGATCACCTCCTGTGTGATCGTGGAATCAGGCCACAGTCTAGACTAGAGAACTATTCTTCACTTGCGATGCCCCTGGCCGTCAAGGCCCTTTCAAGTCTCGCCCAACAGCCCTAGGCTGATGGCAGGAGCCTGGCGGCGCAAATTTCGGGAGAGCAGATGCCCGATGGCCCCGATCAACAGGGCCCCGCCCAGTGGCAGCACCAGCCATAGCCAGAGATGCAGGCGCGGCGCGAGATCGAGCCAAGCCAGGTAGAACGCCGCGGCGGCCAACTCGGCAAGCAGCGCTCCCATCAGACCACTGGACAGGCCGAGAATGGCAAACTCCGCACCCTGTATCCGGGAGAGCAGGCGATTACCGGCACCGAACACTCGTAGCAGGCCACTCTCATGGGCGCGCACCGGAAGGCTGGCGGTCAGCGCCGCGTAGAGCACGCTGACGCCGGCCAGCAGCACGAAGACCAGCACCACCTCCACGGCGCGAGTGACCCGGTTCAGCAGGTCTCGCACCTGAGCGAGGATGGCATCGACATTGAGCAGGGTCACGCCGGGAAAGTCGCGCACCAGGCCACGCTGCACCTCGCGTTCCGCGTCGTCGAGATGGAAGGCGGTGATATAGCTGTGGCCGAAGCGCTCCAGCACCCCGGGCGGGAAGATGACGAAGAAGTTGGGGCGAAAGCTGTCCCAGTCCAGGTCGCGCAAGCTGTTCACCTCGCCGACGATCTCGGCGGCACCGATGGTAAAGGTCAGGGTGTCTCCCAACTCCAGGCCAAGTCGCTCGGCCAGGCCATCCTCCACGGAGATTGGCACCCGCTCGGCCTCGGGCGACGTGGCGGCCTCGCTGGCTACTTCGGCATACCAGTCGCTGGGCACGCTGCCATCCTGTCCACTCTCCTGTCCACCTCGCTGCTTGTTGAACCAGGTGCCGGCGACCAGGCGATTGCCCTCCGGCAGCGTCTCGCGCCAGGTGAGATTGAGCTCACGGCGCAGGGAATTGTCGCCGCGCGCCTCGGCGGGCACCGCCTCGCGCGGCGTCATGTCGTTGATGGCGGTGATGCGCCCGCGCACCATGGGATAGAGAGCGCTGCGGGCATCGGCGGCGCCGCTGAGCGACGCCGCGAAGGCCTCGCGCTCATGGGGCTGGATATTGATGGCGAAATAGTTGGGCGTCTCTGCGGGTAGCTGCGCCTCCCAGGTGGAGAGCAGATCACCGCGCACCAGGGCGATCATCGCCATGGCGAAGAAGGTGACCGCGAAGGCCAGCAGCTGGCCGAGGCTCGCGGTGCGCCGGCGTGCCAGCTGGGCGCCGCCCAGCCGCAGCGCCTGGGCCACACCCGCCTCGCGCCCGTCACGCGGCAGGCGGGCCGCCAGTCGCAACACGCCGCCGAGCAGCAGCGCCCCCAGCCCCCACAGCACCATCAGCATCACCAAGCCGCCCAGCAGCAGCCCCAGCGCCAGACTCGGGTCGCCGGAGTAGAGCCACAGCAGTCCACCGAAGACGCCGCTGGCTACCGCCACCACTAACCAGGCCGAGGCGGGCAGCGGGTCGAGCTCGCGGCGCAGCACCTTGAGGGCGCTGACTCTCTTGAGTCGCAGCAGGGTGGGACCGGCGAAACCCACCAGCACCGCCAGAGCGGTGAATACTCCGAGCCATAGTGGCAGCGCACCCGGGGGCGGCAGCTCCAGAGGGAGAAAGGTGGTAAGCAGCGCCAGCAGCGCGGCCTGACCGGCCAGGCCCAGCAGAGCTCCCAGCAGCGAGGCCGCCAGCGCCAGCCACAGCAACTGCAGGCCGAACAGCCGACTCAGCTCCCCCTGAGTGGCGCCAAAGCAGCGCAGCAACGCGGCAGTATCCAGGTGGCGGTCGACATAGCGTCGGGTAGACATGGCTACCGCCACCCCGGCCAGCAGCACGGCGGCGAGTCCGGCCAGGCTCAGATAGCGTTCGGCACGCTCCAGGGCACTGCCGAGCCCGGGGCGGTCACGACGCACGTCGCGGACCTCGACGCCGTTGCGGCGCAGCCGCTCCAGCAGCGGCGCCAGGTCGTCGAGGATATCCGGCGGCCCCGCACCGAGCAGCTCGAACGACACCCGCGAGCCATCCTGGACCAGCTCGGTGGCCTCCATGTCGTCACGATGCATCATCAGCCGTGGGTTGAAGCTGCCGAAGCCCGCGGACTGATCCGGTTCGCGCTCCACCACGCCACCGACGGTCAGCTCGCTCTCGCCCAGGCGTACACGGTCCCCGATCTCGGCCTCGAGCAGCAATGCCAGGCGGGGCGCCAGCCACACCTCTCCTGGAGTCGGGCCGTGAGCCACCACCTCGAGCCCCTCCCCCTGGTCGACATGTACCCCGCCATAGAGGGGATAGCGGTCATCCACCACCTTGAGGCTGGCGGGCTGGAAGGCGTCACCCAGGCTGATCATGGAGACCATGTCGACCTGATCGCTGAGCACCAGCCCCGCCTCCTCCAGGGTGGCACGCAACTCGGCATCGAAGGGGCGCCCCTGCTCCAGCACCAGATCACCGCCCAGCAGCTGACTGGCCTGACGGGTCAGGCCGCGGTCCAGCCGGTCCAGGAAGAAGCCGATCATGGTGGAGGCAGCCACCGCCAGGGCCAGGGCGATGAACAGCGCACGCACATCGGCGGCGCGCAGGTCGCGGGCAAGCCCCCGGGCCGAGAAACGCACCAGGCGCAGAATGGAGAGACTCATGCGCCCACCTCGTCGAGCCGCATCTCCTCCAGACGGCCGTGATCGAGGCGCAGGCAGCGGTCACAGCGCCGCGCCAGGGCGTGGTCGTGGGTCACCAGCACCAGGGTGGTCCCGGCCTCGCGGTTAAGCGAGAACAGGGCATCGATGATGCGCTCTCCGGTCTCGGGGTCGAGGTTGCCGGTGGGCTCATCGGCGAATACCAGCTCGGCACCGGTGACGAAGGCGCGCGCCAGGGCCACCCGCTGCTGCTCGCCACCGGAGAGCTGCTTGGGCAGATGGTCGAGGCGCTCGCCTAGTCCCACGCGGGTCAGCCACTCCCTGGCACGCTGCTCGCTGTCCGCACGGGGTGAAAGTTCCAGCGGCAGCAGCACATTCTCCAGGGCGGTCAGGGTCGGCAGGAGCTGAAAGTTCTGGAACACGAAGCCGACACGGCCGGCACGCAACCGCGCCCGACCATCCTCGTCGAGGTCGGCGAGGCGCTGGCCGAACATCGCCAGCTCACCGCCGGTGGGCAGATCGAGTCCGGCCAGCAGCCCCAACAGGGTCGACTTGCCGGCACCACTCTGGCCGAGAATCGCCAGCGTTTCTCCAGGGAACACCGAGACGGCCAGATCACTCAGAATGGTGAGTTTTCGCTCACCGCTTCTCACCTGCTTGATCAGATGCTCGGCGTGTAGAATCGGCGTCATATCCGTACGAGAGGTCGCGTTCATGATGAAAAAGTTCCCTGAAGTTGCGTTGCGCCATCTCATCACCTGGCTGCTGGCGTTGGCCCTGTCGATGGGTCTCACCCTGGTCCAGGCCGACGAGCGTCCCACCCTGCTGGTGATGGGCGACAGCCTAAGTGCCGCCTACGGTATCGAGGCCGACAGTGGCTGGGTCAGCCTGCTGCAGGCGAGGCTGGAGAACAAGGCGCGGGTGATCAACGCCAGCATCAGCGGCGAGACCACAAGCGGCGGGGCAAGCCGCTTACCCGAGCTTCTCGGACAGCATGCCCCCGACATCGTTCTTCTCGAACTGGGTGGCAACGATGGCCTGCGCGGCCTGCCTCCCGGCCAATTCGAGGCCAACATGCGGCGCATGATCGAGGCCAGTCACGCGGCCGATGCCGAGGTGCTGTTGCTGGGGATCGATATCCCCCCAAACTATGGTCGGGCCTATCGCGACGCCTTCACCGGGGTCTACCGCCGCCTGGCCGATGATTTCGAACTACCGCTGGTGCCTTTCCTGCTCGATGGAGTGGCTCTGGATGACAACCTGATGCAGGAGGACGGCATTCACCCCACCGCCGCCGGCCAACCCATCATTCTGGAGAATGTATGGCCCGAACTGATGACGTTGCTGGAGATTGATCTGGACCTGGTATCAGACTAAACCTTAACTCACCTGCTGCCGGTTTAGTGGAGACAGCCCCCATTTCTGGACCCTGCCCATGCCTTCGCCGCCGCATTCACAATTACGCTACTCGCGTCGTGGTCTGCTCGGTGGAGGCTTGGCCCTGTTGACGACGCTATGTATCGGCGGCTGGCCGGGGACAGCCGCGGGAAGCTTCAGGCCCGACCAGCTACGCCTGGTGATGCGTACCCGCTATGGCGACTCGGGCAGCACAACCCTTGAGGAGTGGTTCACCCTACTCGAGCGATTGGCCAGCCAACCCTTGCGGACGCAGCTTCGCGACACCAACGACTTCTTCAACCGACGCATTCGCTGGCTGGATGATATCGATATCTGGGGCCAGGAAGACTATTGGGCCACGCCGCTGGAGACCATGGGCAAGGCCCAGGGCGACTGCGAAGACTTCTCCATTGCCAAGTACATCACCCTTACGCACCTTGGTGTGCCGACCCGGCAGCTACGCATGATCTATGTGCGTGCCCGCATCGGACGTCGACGGGTTACCCAGGCACACATGGTGGTGGGTTATTACGAGACGCCCACCAGCGAGCCCCTGGTCCTCGACAACCTGTTGCCCACGATCACACCCGCTGCCCAGCGGGTCGATCTGGATCCCGTATTCAGCTTCAACAGCGATGGCTTATGGGTCGCCGGCTCGACACGGTCAACCGCCAATCCGGTACAGCGCCTGTCGCGGTGGAGCAGCGCACTGTCTCGGATGCAGGAGCAGGGGTTCTTATGATTTTCCCCCGCATCACGATACCAACCGCCTTGTTCTCACCGCGAAACCTTGCAGGGGAGTGGCCGCCATGTCGCTGATAAAACAACTGTGGATCACGATTCTGGTGATCCTGCTACTAGCCCTGGGCGGCAGCCTGGCGATCGGGCTAACGGCTCTGCGAAATTACACCGAGCAGGAAATTCGGATCAAGAATATCGATAACGTCAATGCCCTGGCACTCTCGATAAGCCAGCTGGACAAGGATCCGGTCGTTATCGAACTGCTGATGGCCGCTCAGTTCGATACCGGTCACTACCAGCTGATCGAACTGCACACCCCCGGTGGAGAGCTGATTGCTCGGCGCGAGGCCGACGACCCTGTCGATAAGGTGCCTGGCTGGTTCGTCGACCTGGTACGTTTCGATATCCCCTCCAGCCAGGCGGTGATCCAGAACGGCTGGCAACAATACGGTACCCTGACCCTGCAGAGCCAGCATGGCTTCGCCTACCAGTCCCTATGGCACGGCGCCATACGGTTGGTCGCCTGGTTCGGCCTGGCAGCCCTGGTCGGCCTGCTGCTCGCCGGCTGGATCGTGAGAACCATCCGGAAGCCACTAAAAGCCGTGATCGCCCAGGCCCGGGATATCGGCGCACGACACTTTACTAACAGCCCCGAGCCGCGGACTCGGGAGCTGCGCCAGGTGGTTCAGGCCATGAACCGGCTCTCCAATTCCGTCAGGCAGATGCTGCATAGCGAGAGCGAGAAGCTCGACAAACTGCGCCGCCGGCTGCAGCAGGATAAAGCGACTGGCGCCCTGGGACGCGATGCTTTCATGACCCAGCTGGCTGCGCATCTCGAAAGCAACGATGAGCGCGCCAGTGGCTGCCTGGCGATGGTGCGCCTGAATCAGCTTCCCGACGTCAACCAGCATCTGGGGCGGGCCCCCACCAAGGCACTGCTCAAGAACCTGAGCCAACGCCTTCATAGGGTCGTCCAGACCCAGGGCGGTGGCGTCGTGGGCCGCCTGAATAGCGGCGACTTTGCTCTTCTGATACCGGGTAGCGAGAACAACGGCGCACTGGGCAAGGCCCTGACCGCCGAGCTGGAGGCCCTGCGGAACAGCGAGACTTCGCAGGAACTGGAGCTGTTCTCGGCCCTCTGTCACTATGCACCTGAAGATACCATCAGCACGCTGATGGCCGGCCTGGATGCCGCCCTGGCCGCCGCCGAAGCCCAGGACGGCCTGGGTCAGCAGTGGGTCGAGAGCCAACCCGGCAATCTGCTCTATACCAACCGCGCCGACTGGCGAAACGCCCTGGAGCGGGCCATCGCACAGGGGCCCCGGCTGGCCAGTTTCCCGGTGATCGATGCCCACGGCAATTTGCTACATCATGAGAGCCCCGCTCGCCTTCACCTCAAGGGCGAGTGGCGAGCGGCGGGCACCTTCATGCCCTGGATATCGCGCCTCGCACTCACCACGTCTCTCGACCTGGCAGTTGCCAAGGCCGCCATCGATTCCATCGTCCGTGACCACACTCCCCTCGGAATCAACCTCTCGCTCGCCTCGATTCGCGATGCACACTTCCTTACTCGTCTGTCAGACCTGCTCAAGGCACACCCCGAACAGGCCCGGTTACTGTGGTTGGAGCTGCCAAAATCCGCCGCCCTGCGCGACCCGGAGCGATTCCGCCTGCTGTGCAGGGTGCTGCTGCCGCTAGGCTGCCGTATTGGTCTGGAGCATGTGGGGAACGAGTTTTCTCGCCTCGGCGAGCTGCAGGGTACCGGCCTCTCCTTCCTGAAGTTCGACCGCAGCCTGGTTCAGGGCATCGAAACGAGCCAGGAGCAGCAGACGGTCCTGCTTGGCATGGCGACCCTCTGTCGCTCCCTGGGCGTGCTGACGATTGCCGAGGGTGTTGCTAACGACACCGAGTGGCAAACGGTGCTCGACCTCGGTCTGGATGGCGTCACCGGTCCCGGCGTTCGCTTGTAGCACCGCCGTGAGCGCTCACGAAGGATCACACAGTCAACGCTTCCGGTTCGACTCGCGCGACTCAATGGCCTCATCGAAGCCCCTGACTCAGGGCGCCTTCTGCCACTGCTGCAGCCCGAGTCCGCCGAGGATCAGGATCAGGCCGATCAGGGTGGAGGGCAGAATCGGCTCACCCACCACCAGGTAGAGCAACAGCAGCGATACCGGCGGCGAGAGGAAGATCAGGTTGGAGACCTTGGCCGTTCGCGACACGCCATGCACGGCGAGCTGCCACAGCACGAAGGCGATGCCCATCTCGAACAGCCCCACATAAACGCCGGCTCCGAGTGCCGGCCAGCCATGCCACTCGAGCCCGGGGCCGGCGATCAGCAGCAGTGTCAACACCGGCACCCCGACGCTGAAGTTCTGCCACTGGGCCACCAGCGGGGGCCGATGGTCACGGGCGTTGAGCAGCCAGTAGAGCGCCCAGATCAACGTCGAGGCCAGCGCCATTCCAACCCCGAGCGGATCGGCGAAGGCCACATCGAAGATGGCGCCACGGGTGGCGATCACCCATACCCCGGCGTAGGCGACAAGGCCCGCCAGCACATCGATACGCGTCAATCGCTGGCCGAGGAGCGGTACCGCCAGAAACGCCATGGCCAGCGCCCAGGTATAGTTGAGCGCCATGGCTTCCTGCCCAGGCAGGCGGTCATAGGCACCGAACAGCACCAGGTAGTAGGCCACCGGGTTCATCAGCCCGGCCCAGGCGGCGGTACGCCAGCCCTGGCGCAGCGCCTGACCCAGTCGTCCCTCGCGTGCCACCAGGATGCCGATCAGCGCCCATGAGACCAACGAGGCGAGCCACATCAACGCAAGCGGCGACATGTACCCTAGCGCCACCTTGAAGGCGGTGGCCACGGTGGACCACAGTGCCACCGCGCCGAGGCCGTAAAGCATGGCCTGACCATCGCGGGTCATGGTGACACCTGCATGCGTCTAGAGCAGTCGAAGAATCTGATAGATGACACGGCGGCCTCCCTGTCGCGACAATGGGGCCCCATCCTACCAGCGAGGAGCCCCCATGGCCGCACCCGATATCAGTCAGCACCGCCTCTATGAGTGGCTGACCGGCGACGATGACAGCCGGATGTGCAAGGACATCCCCGACGAGGCGTGCGACGAGCAGCCACGCAGCTTCTTCCTGCATCTGATCGCCTCGCTGGGCAACAAGCTGGCCGACGAGCTGTCCAGCGCACGACTGGTGCTGCCCTGGCTGCTGGGGGTGATCGGTGCTCCCCTCTGGATGATCGGCCTGCTGGTGCCGATCCGCGAGTCCGGCGCCCTGCTGCCACAGCTGTTCGTGGCTGGCTTCATCCGTCTCAAGCCCCAGCGCAAGTGGGTATGGGTGGCCGGTGGGCTGCTCCAGGCGGCAGCCGCGGCGTGCCTGGCCCTGCTGGCGCTATTCGGCTCCGGCGGCATCGGCGGCAGCCTGGTGCTTGTCGCCCTGGTGGCGCTCTCGCTGGCCCGGGGGCTCTCCTCCATCGCCACCAAGGATGTGCTGGGCAAGACCATCGCCAAGCAGCGCCGTGGCAATCTGATGGGCTGGAGCGGCAGCGTGGCGGGCGCCGTGACCCTGGCCGCCGGCGGCGTATTGATGCTCTTCGAGGACCGCCAGGGGGAGGTCGCCCTGGCCGTGCTGCTCGGGGTGGCGGCGTTGGGCTGGGCGCTGAATGCCCTGTGTGCGGCGCGTATCCATGAGGCGCCTGGTGCCGTGGAGGGCGGCGAGAATGCCTGGGACAGCATCAAGCTAGGCCTGCGCCTGCTGCGTGAGGATCGCGCCTTCCTGCACTTCAACATCTCGCGCACCCTGCTCCTGGCCAGCGCCCTGGCACTGCCCTGGGTGGCACTGCTCGGCCAGCAGCAGAGTGGCACCGAACTGGGAGGCCTGGGGGTGCTGATCGTGGTGTCGGGACTCGCCGGCATGCTGGCAAGCCCGGTATGGGGAAAGCGCGCCGATGCCTCGAGCCGACGGGTGATGCGCGATGCTGGCCTGGGGGCAGCGGCCTGCTGCCTGCTCGGCGCCACCATCGCCTGGCTGCCGGGCGACTGGACCCGGACGGTATGGCCCTATGCGCTGGTCTATGCGCTGCTGGTGGTCGTACACGCCGGGGTGCGGCTGGGTCGCAAGACCTATGTGGTCGACATGGCCAGCGGCGACAACCGCGCCCTCTACGTGGCGCTCTCCAACACCATCACCGGGGCGCTGCTGCTGGCGGTGGGTGGAGCGGTCGGTGCCCTCGGCCAGTGGCTGGGCAGCCCGGCCCTGCTGGTGATTCTCGCCGCCATGGCGCTGGCCGCCGCCACCAGCGCCAGCCGGCTGCCCGAGGTGGAGTAAAGAGACGGAGCAAGCAGATGACACGGAAAAGCCAGGGTATGCAGCATGCCGAATTGAAATCCACGCGGTCGCTGGCCATGATAACAGGCACACTTGACCGCAATTGGCATGCCGTCAGCCCAGTGGCCAGGACAGGATCAGCGCCGGTAACAGCCCCATAATGGAATGCTTAACATGAAACGATCTCCACTGATCAGCCCGGATCTGCTCGAGCGCATCGTCGACGCCTCCGATGATGGTATCGTGGTTGCCGAACAGGAGGGCGACGAGACTATCCTGATCTATGTCAACCAGGGCTTCGAGCGTCTGACCGGCTACAGTGCCGACGAGATCCTCTATCAGGACTGTCGGTTCCTGCAGAACGATGATCGTGACCAGGAGGGGCTTGTCACCATTCGCAAGGCGCTGGCCGAGGGGCGCCCCTGCCGAACGATACTGCGCAACTATCGCAAGGACGGCACCCTGTTCTGGAATGAACTCTCGATCACGCCGGTCCACGACGAGGACGACAACCTTACCTATTACATCGGCGTGCAGAAGGACGTTACCGAGCGAGTCGAGGCCCAGCAGGAACTGGAGCGCGTCAAGGCCGAGCACGGCCTGGATTGACCACCCTGAACGATATCGCACCCAAAGGGCTTGCACTTCTCGATTTTTAGCACTATATAGCGCCCAGGCAGCCATGTTGTGACCGAGTGTTGTGACCGAGTTGCCTGGGCGCTTCGGATTCCACGGATGCACGGGGAAGAGAAGCGATATGTGATCGGTCGGCACGGGTCGACCACTGGCCATGGGAGGAACGCCACATGCGCCGTGAACACCTTCTCGATTCCGATGTTGACACTGATCGGGAATCCGCTGATGCAATGAACGATGACGACTACGCTCCGCCCCGCGCCTCCAGTCGCGCCGACACCCTGCGCGCCCGGCGCCGCGTGGAGTCACTGCTCGAGGAGCGGCGCCTGCGGCGTGCCATCGAGGATGACTGGGCGATCGACGAAGAGGAGTAGGCCCCGACCGCACGCTCCAGTGGCTGGCCTTTACCCGTTGCGGGCACTATCATCCGTGGGTCAGCCAACCCTCCAACCAAGTGGAACTCCATGGCGCAATACGTCTACACCATGAACCGGGTGGGCAAGATCGTGCCCCCCAAGAAGCAGATCCTCAAGGATATCTCTCTCTCCTTCTTCCCGGGCGCGAAGATCGGCGTACTGGGCCTCAACGGCGCCGGCAAGTCGACCCTGCTGCGCATCATGGCAGGCGTCGACACCGAATTCGAGGGCGAAGCGCGCCCCATGCCGGGCATCAACGTCGGCTACCTGCCCCAGGAGCCCCAGCTCGACGACGACAAGAACGTTCGCGAGACCGTGGAAGAGGCGCTGGGCGAGATCAAGGATGCCCAGGAGAAACTCGACGCCGTCTACGCCGCCTATGCCGAGCCGGATGCCGACTTCGATGCCCTGGCCAGCGAACAGGCTCGTCTGGAAAATATCATCGAGGCCTCGGACGCTCATAACCTGGACCGCAAGCTGGAGGTGGCCGCCGAGGCCCTGCGCCTGCCGCCCTGGGATGCCCGCGTCGGCAATCTCTCGGGGGGTGAGCGGCGCCGCGTGGCGCTGTGCCGCCTGCTGCTCTCAAGCCCCGACATGTTGCTGCTCGACGAGCCCACCAACCACCTGGACGCCGAGTCCGTGGCCTGGCTCGAGCGCTTCCTGCATGACTACAACGGCACCGTGGTCGCGATCACCCACGACCGCTACTTCCTCGACAACGTGGCCGGCTGGATCCTCGAGCTCGACCGCGGTCAGGGCATCCCCTTCGAGGGCAACTACTCGGGATGGCTCGAAGCCAAGGAGAAGCGCCTCGAGCAGGAAGCCAAGCAGGAGGCCTCGCGGAACAAGGCCATCAAGCATGAGCTTGAGTGGGTGCGCAGCAACGCCAAGGGTCGCCAGGCCAAGAGCAAGGCGCGCCTCAATCGTTTCGAGGAGATGCAGTCCGGCGACTTCCAGAAGCGCAACGAGACCAACGAGATCTATATTCCGCCCGGCCCGCGGCTCGGCGACAAGGTCATCGAGTTCCACGGCGTCTCCAAGGCCTTCGACAACAAGCTGCTCTACGAGGACCTGGACTTCACCATTCCGCCCGGTGCCATCGTCGGTATCGTCGGCGGCAACGGCGCGGGCAAGTCGACGCTGTTCAAGCTGATCACCGGCAAGGAGCAGCCCGACACCGGCGAGGTGGTGGTCGGCGAGACCGTCGATATCGCCTATGTCGAACAGCTGCGTGACGCCCTGGATGACAAGCAGACCGTGTGGGAAGCCGTCTCCGACGGCCAGGACATGCTCAACATCAACGGCTATGAGGTCTCCTCACGGGCCTATGTGGGTCGCTTCAACTTCAAGGGCAACGATCAGCAGAAGCGGCTCAACGAGCTCTCCGGCGGTGAGCGGGGTCGTCTGCAGCTGGCCCAGACCCTCAAGCAGGGGGCCAACGTGCTGCTGCTGGACGAGCCTTCCAACGACCTGGATATCGAGACCCTGCGCGCCCTCGAGGAGGCCCTGCTGGCCTTCCCCGGCTGCGCCCTGGTGATCTCTCACGATCGCTGGTTCCTCGACCGGATCGCCACTCATATCCTGGCATTCGAGGGCGACTCGCATGTGGAGTTCTTCGAGGGCAACTACACCGAGTATGAGGCAGATCACAAGAAGCGTGTCGGCGATGACACCCCGCATCGCATGAAGTACAAGCGCATCGACGCCTGACGTCTCAAGACCGCACTATCGCCCCCTCGCCCGACAGGCAGGGGGCGTTTTCGTTGTGTGGGGTTGCTCCCTGCCACGCGACAGGCCATAAGGGAGTCAATCATCGCGAGGACTCTATCATGCGCGTCTTGCTGTACTGGCCCATTCATCTGTTCAAGACCTTTCGGCAGAGTATTGCCTACCTGCCCTCTCTGCTGGCGCTGGCCTATGCGGTGTTGGCCTATGTGTCACTCTTTCTGCCGATCTCCGACGAGCAACTTCCCTCCCTGCTGGTCAAGCTGATCGAGCCACCGGAAAGCACCCGCTCGCTGCTCGCCGCCCTGCTTGGCGGCATGATCTCGTTGATGGTATTCAGCTTCTCGATGGTGATGTCGGTACTCTCCCAGGCCGGCGGTCAATTCTCCCATAAGCTGGTATTTGGCCTGATATCGGAGCGGCATCATCAGAGAGTCCTGGGTCACTATCTGGGCACCATCCTCTTTGCCCTGGTGCTGCTGATGACCCCGGATGTCACCGAGGGCATCGCGACCTGGCGGACGCTGGCGGTCTACCTCGCCTGCCTCATGGTCATTCACTGTCTCGCCCTGTTCGTCTACTTCATCCACAACGCCTCCCAGTCGATACAGGTCGACGCCGTGGCGGCCGACCTGCACCGGACTACCCTCAGCTCGATGCAATCCCTGCAGTCCTGCCAGAATGGCGAGGAGTGGCGAACCCTCTCTACCTGCATCCCCCCCACCACCTCCGATCACCCCTATCACCCTGTAAATGCCCGGCAGGCGGGGTATCTGCTGAATGCCGACCTCACTACCCTGGCAACCCTGGCGGAGCGTGCCGAGGGCACCCTGCACCTGCATTTCCACTTCGGCGACTACGTGGTGGCGGGCATGCCGATCCTCTCGCTGGAAGCCCCGGAAGCGCCCGATTCGGGCTGGTGCGATGAGGTGCGCGCCACGCTGACCTATATGGAGGGGGAGTCGATCGGCGAGCACTACGTGTTCGGCATGACGCAGCTGATGGAGGTGGCCCTCAAGGCACTGTCACCGGGGATCAACGACCCCGGCACTGCCCGGCTGTGCCTGCATCGCCTCACCGACCTGCTGCGCCGACGCCTGGAGTGGCGACCCTGTGACGCGCTCTTCGACCAGGACGGCGTCTGCCGAGTGACCTGGCGGGTAGAGGAGTTCGACAGCCTGGTTTTTCGGCTCTTCCAGCCCATCCTGACCTACGGCGGAGCAGACCTGAGCATCGGCCTGGAGCTGCTGAGATCACTGAAGACCCTCTCTCAGTTCGCCGATAACAAGGATATCAAGACACTCCAGGCCCATGCCGATCGCGTGGTGGAAGCGCTCGCCCAGACGGCAGATCACCCCCTGGATCGGCGCTTCGTCTCGGATCAATTGAATCGCGGCTCCCATCGCCTCTCGCTGCCGGATACTCTGCCCCGCTTTCCCCCTGAACGGTTGGATCAGTAGGGAGAGGACTCTCCTTCCGGCCGCGTCTTGAAGCGCCGATGCAGCCACAGATACTGTTCGGGGTGCTGGCGGATCGCCGCCTCGATCACGGCGTTGATGCGGGTGGCATCTGCCACTTCATCATCGCTGGGAAAGTCTCTGAGTGGCGGCAGGTACTCGAGGGTATAGGTGCGATTGTCCGCGTTGCGGTGAAAGACCAGCGGTATCACCGGCGCACCGGTCATGCGAGCAATACGCGCCGTCATCTTCACCGTGGCCGCCTGAATACCGAAGAAGGGCGCAAAGACGCTGACATTCCGGCCAAAGTCCTGGTCAGGCGAGTACCAGACCGCATGCCCCGACTTGATGCGACGCACCACGCCGCGCAGGTCGTGGCGGTCGATTACCGCATCGAAGTAGGGGGCTCGGGCACGCCCCATGAAGCGGGCGAAGAGCGGATTGTCATGGGGACGTTGCACGGCGTCGGCCCGAAAATAGAGCGAATGCAGGGCGGCACCCAGGTCGAGGGTCGAGAAGTGCACCCCTAGGATCAACGCCCCCCTCCCTTCCGCCTCCAGCCGGGCACGATGCTCCTGGCCCTTGAAGACGACCCGGTGACGCAGGTGCTCGGGGTCACGACACCAGCCCGTTGCGGTCTCCATGAGACCGATGCCATTGGCGATAAAGGTCTCTCTGACCAGGCGGCGCTGCGCCTCATCACTGAGCTCAGGGAAGCAGAGCCTGAGATTGGTCTCGGTGATATGCCGGCGGCGCCCGGCGAGGCGTTGAGCGGCCAGTCCGATCAGCTTGCCGGCCCACAGCTTGAAGCGCCAGGGAAGCCAGGCCGCGATATGCATGGCGGCGATGGCCAGCCAGACCGGCCAGTAACGAGGGTGAGCGAAGTTGGGGCGGTCGGGAACGTCCCTGGACATGTTCGGTTCCTGTCGGGCTTTCAAGACGCTCCATGATACCGCCTCGGCACCCTGGGCAGCACCCCGGTCAGCAGGGTGTAGCTGATGGTATCGCAGTGGCGAGCCACCTCATCCACCGACAGCACCTCGCCGTTGGCGGACCGACCCCACAGCACGACCTCGCTGCCGATATCCGCCTCGGGAATATCGGTGATATCCACGGTGAGCATATCCATGGAGACCTTGCCGGCAATGACGGTGCGCTGGCCCGCGACCAGCACCGGGGTGCCGTCCACGGCATGGCGATCATAGCCATCACCGTATCCCGCCGCCACCACGCCGATGCGTGAGGGCCGGGGGGTGACCCAGCGCCCGCCGTACCCTACCGGCTCACCGGCAGGAAGCTCACGTACGGCGATGATCGCCGAACGCAGGGTCATCACCGGCAACAGCTGGGAGGTCAAGGCGTTGGGCATCTCGAGGGGGTCGCTGCCATAGAGCATCACCCCCGGGCGATTCCAGGCACCATGGGCCTCGGGGTGCGCCAGGGTCGCCGGCGAGTTGGCCAGACACAGCGGCGCCCCCAGGCGTTCTGACAGGGACTCGAGCTGGGCCAGTTGACGCTTGAAATAGCTGCCATCGACCAGATCCGCGGTCGCGAAGTGGCTCATCAGGTGGAGGTCACAGGCCTGCTCCGGCGCCGCTGCCAGACGCTGCCACACCGTTTCCGCGCGTTCGGGCGAGAAACCCAGACGGTGCATGCCGGAGTCCACCTTTAGCCACACCGGCACCGGTCGCGAGAGTCGCTGCCCCAGCAACGCGTCAACCTGCCAGTCACTGTGCACCGCCATCCACAGCCCAAGCGCATCCACCTGGGGCAGTTCATCTACGCTGAAGATGCCCTCGAGCAGTACGATGGGTGCAGTGATACCCGCCTCGCGCAGTGCCACCGCCTCTTCGATGCAGGCCACCGCAAAGGCGGGCGCAATGTCCTCCAGGGCTCGTGCACAGGCAACCGCACCATGCCCGTAGGCATCGGCCTTGATCACGGCGACGCTGCGACTGAGGGGCGAGCACTCACAGGCGAGACGATAGTTATGGCGCAGGGCGTCGAGGTCGATCTCGGCGATCAGCGGCCGGGCCATGGCAAACTCCTGAACGATGGGTAATGGTCCAGCATGGAATTATCATCGGAAACAACCCCAAAATCACGCAAAAAGCCACCATATTAGTGGTGGCTTATCGCAACAACATGCTTAATTATCAAGAAAAATAAGTGTTTTTTGCTGTCTGAGAATGTCAGGCAAAGATAGCGTCCAGGCTCAGACCCTGTTTCTCGAGAACTCGGCGCAGCTTCTTCAGTGCCTCAACCTGAATCTGTCTGACACGTTCACGGGTCAGACCGATCTCCTCCCCTACCTGCTCAAGGGTGGCCGCCTCATGGCCACGCAGACCGAAGCGACGCACCACGACTTCGCGCTGCTTTTCGCTGAGCGCGGAGAGCCACTCATCCACAAGCTGCTTGACATCACCATCGAGCAGACTCGACTCGGGACCATCATCGCTGTCATCGGCAAGCGTCTCGATCAACGGCTTGTCGCTATCCCCTCCCACGGGATAATCCACCGACGAGATGCGCTCGTTGAGACCCATCATCTTCTTGACGGCTTCCACTGGCTTGTCGAGATACTCGGCGATCTCCTCCGCGGTGGCCTCATGATCGAGCTTCTGGGTAAGCTCGCGAGCCGCACGCAGGTAGATATTGAGCTCCTTGACCACGTGGATAGGCAGCCGAATGGTGCGTGTCTGATTCATCAGCGCCCGCTCGATGGTCTGACGAATCCACCAGGTGGCATAGGTGGAGAAGCGAAAGCCTCGCTCGGGGTCGAACTTCTCCACGGCGCGAATCAAACCGAGGTTGCCCTCCTCGATCAGATCGAGCAACGAGAGACCACGATTGAGATAGCGCCTGGCAATCTTCACCACCAGCCGCAGGTTGGACTCGATCATGCGTGAGCGACCCATGGGGTCGCCCTTCTGGGCGAGGCGACCGTAGAATACCTCCTCCTCGGGAGTCAGCAGCGGCGAGAAGCCGATCTCGTTGAGATAGATCTGAGTGGCATCAAGGCTCTGATGGCTGTAGCGATCCTCGCGGGTCAGTGCCTTCTCGAAGGCTACCTCATCGTCAGCTCCTGGCTCGTCGATGGCATCGACGATCTCCTGCTCCTTCTCCTCGAGCGTGTCCAGATCTACGTCCTGAAGGTCCCGTTCAAGCATGCTCATCGATGGCTACCCCGTGCTAGCGTCCTGTCGCCGAACCCTGGAGCATCGGCGAAACCGATTATTATTGTGTGAACCCCCCGGCGAGACTCCCTCACCGGGCGGCGGCATCAACGTGAGGGCAGGTAGTCCAGGGGGTTCTGGGGCTGACCATCCTTGCGCACCTCGAAGTGAAGCCTGACACTCTCGGCATCACTGTCCCCCATGGTGGCAATCACCTCGCCTGCCTCGACCACATCATTCTCGCTTACCTTCAACGTCTCGTTGTGGGCATAGGCGCTGAGAAACTGGTCGTTGTGCTTGAGCAGGATCAGCTTGCCATAGCCCCTGACGCCGCTGCCCGCGTAGACCACGATGCCGGGCCCAGCCGCCTTGACAGGTTGCCCCTTTTGTCCGGCGATATCAATGCCGGCGGTAATCGCACCGCCATCGCCGAACTGGCCGACCACATCACCGCTCACGGGCCACTGCCAGGGCACCTCGGCGACCGGGGTATAGGTACGTGAGCCGCGCTCCCGGGCCTGGGTGCCACCGGCAACGGCGGTACCGGCATCGGCTCCAGTAGCCTCTTCTCTGGATGGCTCGCTGGCCGGCTCTTCCCTGGCTGGCTCTTCCCGGGTTTCGGTGTCGGCCACTGCCTGAGACTCGTTCGCCTCGTCGGTCGCAGGGGCGCCCTGCGACCTGTCACTAGCGGCATTCCGCTCGCTGCGCTCGGCCAGGTCCCGCTCACTCAGGCTGCCGTCGGCCCCTGGGCTATCCGGCGAATAGACCGGCCCCGGCCCGCCATCATTTTCTCCGCTGGATGACGATGCCTGGACGCCCTCGGAGTCGCCGGGTGCAGCACCCGACCGGTCGCGGCGTGACACCGTTTCGGTCTCGCCACTCGGCAGCAGCCACTCCATATCACCGGAACTGTCGTCGGCCTGGGCACCGCCGAGGGGGGTGGCCACCGCCACGGCACTGTTGCTCATGTCGTCGGCCTGCGGCGCCGACGGCTGTCCAGCGGCCGCCTCGCCATCGAGGACCAGTCGCTGGCCTGGCTGAATCGCGTAGGGAGGGCCAATACGGTTGAGACGTGC
This sequence comes from Halomonas icarae, assembly GCF_009901955.1. GTDB lineage: Bacteria > Pseudomonadota > Gammaproteobacteria > Pseudomonadales > Halomonadaceae > Halomonas > Halomonas icarae. The sequence continues at coordinate 2,028,899 of NZ_WUTS01000001.1, forward strand.
CAGGTCGCGGTAGTCCATGTTGTGGCGCCAGGCGATGCCATAGAGGGTATCCCCCCGTTCCACGGTGTAGTGGCTGACCGCCGTTTCGGCGCGACTGGCCGAGAGATCTCGCACCGGCACCTGGTTCGGGGCGCCCTGCTGGTTGGCACAACCGACCAGCGCCAGGGCCAGCCCCGAAATCATCAATACATTACGCATCAGAGCCTTCCTCCTTGTTGGTCTTTAGAGCTGGTCTCTTTAGAGCTGGTCTCTTGAGAGTGAGAGCTGGCTTCTCGAGAGCTTGCCTGTTGAGAGCCAGTCCCTCGAGCACTGGTTTCCTGAATGCCTGTCGCAGATGAGCCATTGTCTCGCACTGCCGCACTGCGTCGCCCCGAGCGATCCAGCAGCAGAACGGCGACTGCCCCCGCTAGCATCAGCGCCACCACCGCCACCAGCTGAGGGGCATCGCCGGTGAGCAGGGCGTAATCGCCCGGTGTCAGGTAGCGATAATCCAGCGGAATCATCTGCCCATCCGGACCCAGCTGGTAGCGTACCAGCTCCCGCCATGGCCAGAGTAGCGGCAGTGAGCCGACAATAAAGCCTACCAGCAGCTGCAGGGTCGCGGTGTGGTAGCGATCGAGAAGCCAGGAGAGCAGCCGCGAAAAGGCAAACAGACCCACCGCACAGCCCATCCCGAAGAGTCCGATCAATTCCATGTCAAAGCCACGGATGCCATCCATCACGGTGCCATAGAGGCCCATGGTCAGCAGCAGGAAGCTGCCGGAAACCCCGGGCAGGATCATGGCGCTGATGGCGATGGCGCCTCCTGCCAGCAGCATCACCTCCTGGCTGCCCAGCTCGCTGATCAGCGGCATCAGCGAGGGCAGTCCGTTGGCCATCAGCAGACCGCCTATCAGTGGCAGGATATGCCACCAGCGCCAGTCGGCCGGATGACGGCTGACCACCAACGCCGATGCCAGCACCAGACCAAAGAAGAAGCCGTTGAGCAGCAGCGGGTGGTCCTCGAGCAACCACACCGCCAGGTGGGCGACGCTGATCAGGCTGACGGCGATCCCCAGCAGCAACGGCAACAGGAAGGGCAGATTGAGATGGGCCACCAGGCCAGCCACCCCGCCACGCCGCCACGCCCCGAGGGCACTGGGGCCGAACTGCTTGATGGTATGGATCAACTCCTCGTAGATCCCGGTGATAAAGGCGATGGTGCCGCCGGACACGCCAGGAACCGCGTCGGCGGCGCCCATGCCGGCGCCCTTCAAGAGAGTGGCGAGATATCGCTTCAACAGCGGACTCCTTTCAACGAATGACGCCTTCGAGCAGCGGCACGAAGCGCACCGACTCCAGCCGCTGCTTCTCGAACTGGTCGTCCTGGCGCTGGATACGGGTCAGCCATTGGCACCCCCGAGCGTCGGACAGTGGGGCAATCAGCACGCCACCCTCGGTGAGCTGGCCGAGCAGTGCCGGCGGCAGCTCGCTGGCACAGGCGGTCAACAGGATCACATCGAAGGGCGCGGCCTCTTCCCAACCATGGCCGCCGTCGGCCAGGCGCAGGTGGGTGTTCTTCGCCCCCAGCAGGCGCAGCCGCTCGGCGGCACGTCGCTGCAGGGCATTGATTCGCTCGATGGACCAGAGTTCCGGCACCAGTCGCGAAAGTATCAGCGTCTGATAACCGGATCCGGTGCCGACCTCCAGCACGCGTTGCGGCGATGCCTGTAGTACCAGCTCGGTCATGCGCGCCACCATCCACGGCTGGGAGAGGGTCTGGCCGTAGCCGATCGGCAAGGAGGTGTCCTCGTAGGCGCGATGGGAGAGCGCCTCATCGAGAAACAGATGGCGTGGCTCACGACCCATGGTTTCCAGCACCCGAGTGTCACGGATGCCCTGGGCGGCCAGGCGCTCCAGCATGCGGTCGCGGGTACGCTGGGAGGTCATGCCCACACCACGCACCAGCTCGGCCAGACGTTCAGGTGAGTGCATCCAGCCAGCCTTTTACGTCCGCAATGGCCGCATGCCGAGTCAGGTCGGTCTGCAACGGGGTGATGGAGACGAAGCCCGCCTCCACGGCAGCGAAATCGGTGTCGGCGCCATCGTCGGCATTCCTGCTCAGCGGAGCGATCCACCAGCGCACCTTGCCACGTGGGTCACGCACCTCCTGGGGAGACCCCGCGGGGCCACGATAGCCCAGGCGGGTAACCCGAAAGCCGCGGATCTCGTCCCAGGGCAGGTCGGGCACGTTGACATTGAGCAGGCTGCGCGGCGGCAGCGAGAGCTGCTCGACGGCCCCCACCAGGCTTGCCGCCACCCGGCCGGCGGTGTCGAAGTGGCGATGGCCCACCAGCGACATGGCGATGGCCGCCATGCCCAGGTTGCGCCCCTCCATGGCGGCGGCCACGGTGCCCGAGTAGAGCACGTCATCCCCCAGGTTGCCGCCATGGTTGATGCCCGAGATCACCAGATCGGGCTTCTCGTTCCAAACACCGTTGACACCCAGGTAGACACAGTCCGCCGGCGTGCCGTCGACGCTGTAGAAACCGTTTTCCATGGCCGTCAGTGACAGCGGCCGGGACAGGGTCAGCGAGTTGCTGGCCCCACTCTTGTCGCGGTCCGGCGCCACCACCCGCAGCCTGGCATGGGAGGCCAGGGCATCGTGCAGGGCGCGCAGCCCCGGGGCGTGAACACCGTCGTCGTTGGAGAGCAGCAGTCGACGCATCTCGAATCCTTGCATGGGCGCCTCCGTCACAGGATCGGGTGCGCGATCAGTTCTCTGAGTACCGCGGTGGCAAAGGCACCGCGGGGCAGTGTAAAGGTCAGCCACAGCTCACCGTCACCACGCTCCAGGCGTGTCTCGGCCAGACGCAGGCGCAGCGGGCGGCGCCCCAGGCGTACGCCGGCCGCCTCGAGCCCCGCGCATAGCCCCGGGAAGCGCTGAACCAGCTGGTCCTCACGGCGCCGCGCCTCGCCACTCGCCAGCGAGCCACCCACACCCCACAGCACACCACTAGGATGCAGATCGAGGCGCGCCGCCCGGGCCTCGAGCTCGGCATCCGGTGCCTCGACGGCGAACTGGCTGGCGCTGCCATCGAGATTGGCCACCTCACCCGGCAACAGACGACCCCAGCTGCCCTCGCGGATGCGCTCGGCGAGCAGCTCATTGAACAGGAAGCTGCGTGTCGACGAGAGCAGCATGCCATCGCGGTCGTCGCGCTTGCGCCAGCCGCGGGCCAGCAGCGAGCGCGCACGCAGCAGGTTACGACCATCCGGGCCGAAGCGCTGGGGGCCGAAATAGTTGGGCACCCCACGCTCGAGCAGACGTTCCCAGCGATGAACGAGGCCCTCGTCGGCCACCGCCGGGCCCGTCAGGCGCAACCGGAAGCGGTTGGTGCGATGCACACCACGCTTGAGCTTGCGCGGATGGCGTGCCATCTCAAGCACCCTTATGCCACGCTCGGCCAGGTCCTCCCGCAATCCCGCCTGCGCCTCGCGTCCCGGCAGCTGCACCGACAACCACTGGCGGGTCACGGCGACCCGGTCCTTCATCCCCGAGTAGCCCACCGCCCGCGGCGAGGCCTCGCATAGCCTGGCGAGCTCCTTCACTGCCATGGCGGTGGTCAGATCACGCTTCTCGATATAGAGCCAGAGATGCTCGCCCTCCCCCCCGGGGTCGAAGTCGAGCGTCTCCTCGACCAGGAAGTCCTCGGGGCGGGCTCGATAGTCCCCCTCCGGGGGCGGCCCGAACTCGGCATCGAGCACCCGCGGCCAGGTCGGAGGCCAGTCGAGGGCGTCGAGCGGATGGCGTGAAGGCGAATTACTCACCGGCGCCCTCGCTCGCCGTGGCCTCATTGTCAACGCCCGACGAGACCGGCAGAAGCAACGCCACCGCCTCGGCGGCGATGCCCTCGCCGCGGCCAGTAAAGCCCAGCCGTTCGGTGGTGGTGGCCTTGACGTTGACGGCGCTGCGCTCGACGCCCAGGTCGGCGGCGACATTGGTCGCCATGGCCTCGACGTGAGGGGCCATCTTCGGCGCCTGAGCCATCAGCGTGGCATCGAGGTTACCGACCCGATAGCCGGCCTGGTGCACCAGGGCCACCACGCGACGCAACAGGTCGCGACTGTCGGCGCCCTTCCAGGCCGGATCGGTATCGGGGAAGTGGCGGCCGATATCGCCCAGGGCACAGGCGCCCAACAGGGCATCGCTGACGGCATGCAGCAGCACATCGCCATCGGAGTGCGCGACGAAGCCGCGCTCGAAGGGGACGGCGACGCCGCCGATCATCAGGTGGTCGCCCTCGCCGAAGCGGTGGACATCGAAACCATGGCCGATTCGCATCATCTCTCCGCAACGCCCTCCGGCGTCGTCTCGCTGTGCACCGAGGCCTGGGCGGCCAGGATCATGCCGGCCAGGGCCAGGTCCTCGGGATGGGTGATCTTGAGGTTGTCGCGACGCCCGGGCACCAGCCGAGGCGCATGACCCAGGGCTTCCACCGCGGAGGCCTCGTCGGTGACCGTGACGCCGGACGCCGTGGCCTGGCGAAGCGCCTGATTCAGCAGGCCGTAGCGAAAGCCCTGAGGGGTCAGGGCGTGCCAGAGGCCCGCACGGGGCTCGGTAAGGGCGACCCGGCCGGCGCCATCATCGCGTTTCATGGTATCCGCCACGGGGGCAGCCAGCAGCCCGCCCACCGCATCATCGGCAAGCACCTGCAGCAGCCGCCGCAGGTCCTCGACGTCGACACAGGGACGCGCCACATCATGGACCAGCACCAGGTCATCATCACGCGCCTCACCGGCGATGGCCCCCAGGGCGTTGGCCACGCTGTCCGCACGCTCGGCGCCTCCCGCCACGCGCCGCCAGTCGGCGAAGGGTACCCAGTCAGGGTCGAACCAGGCGTCGTCGGGGTCCAGACAGAGGCAGAGTCGAGCCCCTGGGAAGGCGGCATGCAGCCGGGTCAGGGTGTGGGCCATCACCGGGCGGGCATCGAGGGTCAGGTACTGCTTGGGACGGTCGGTCCCCATGCGCCGTCCCTGCCCCGCCGCAGGCACCACCAGCCAGGGTGACGCACTCATCGGCTCGCCTCCAGGCGGGTGGCGGGCAGCGGATTGACCACCGGCTCCACCTCCACCGCCACATCGGGCACCCAGAAGAACTGCTCGTCGGTGCGCACCATGCCGATATCGCTGCGTGCCCGCTCCTCGATGGCATCGAGGCCGGTCTTGAGGTCGAGCACCTCGGCGGCCAGGCGCGCATTGCGGTCGCGCAGCGGCTGGTTGGCCGCCTCCAGCGACGCCACTCGCTGGCGAACCTCACGCAACTCCATGACGCCTCCCTGGCCGAGCCACAGTCGATACTGCAGCAGCGCCAGCAGGATCGTCAGCGTCAGCGCCAACCCCTTGAGCATGATGCCTTCCCGTCACCTCGATACGATGCCGCGCATTATGCCATTTTCATTGCTCGCCGGCAGAGTCAATCTTCGCCTCATCGCGAAACGGCAGTGCCGACTCGGCGGCGCGCCGATAGGCCAGCACATGTTCGCGCTCCTCGGCACAGAAACGCGCCACGGCATCACGCAAGCGTGGATCGGCGATATGGTGAAGCGAGGTCAGCAGCCGCGGCTCGAATCCCCGGGTGAGCTTGTGCTCGCCCTGGGTACCGGGGTCGAAGCGCGTCAGGCCACGAGCCAGACAGTGCTCGATACCCTGGTAGTAGCAGGCCTCGAAGTGCAGGCAGTCGGCGCTCACTTCGCTGCCCCAGTAACGGCCAAAGAGAGTGCGTGCACCCTGCAGGTAGAGCGCCGCCGCCACGGGGCGATCGTCGCGACGCGCCTGCACCAGCAACAGGTTCTCGGGCATGGTGGCACGCAAGCGCCGAAAGAAGTCGAGGTTGAGGTAGCCATGGCGACCACGCTCCAGATAGGTGATCTCATAGCAGCGATAGAAGTGCTCGAGGGCCGCGGCGTCGATCGCCTCGCCCTCCAGACGATGCAGGCTCAGCGCCTGGTCGGCGACGATCCGCCGTTCACGGCGAATCGCCTTGCGCCGCTTGGAGGTCAGGGTGGCCAGGAAACCCTCGAAGTCGCCATAGCCACGATCCTGCCACTGGAACTGTACACCGTGCCGCGCCAGCAGCCCCGGCCGAGCCTGCTGCCACTCGGCCACCTCCGCCTCCTCGGCGAACAGCAGGTGCCAGCCGGATAGCTCGCCCTCCTCCCAGGCACTGGCCAGGGTCTCACGTGCCTCGCGTGGATCAACACCCGGCGCCAGCGCCAGGCGCGGACCGGGTGCCGGGGTATAGGGAATCGCCGTCAGCGCCTTGGGGTAGTAGCGCCCACCGGCGCGCTCCCAGGCATCGGCCCAGGCCCAGTCGAAGACGTATTCACCGAAGGAGTGATGCTTGTGATAGAGCGGCATGAGGCCGACCAACGCTTCGCCCTGCCACAGGGTCTGGTGGCGCGGCACCCACCCGGTGGCCGGACACGCCGAGCCGCTGGCTTCCAGGGCATGCAGGAACTCATGGCGCAGAAAGGGGTGATCATCACCGACCAGGGCGTTCCAGACGCTGGCGGACACCGCCTCCATGGAGGGCAGGGGTTGGCGCTTCAGCATTGTCATGCGATCACTCCTTTCACGGTTCGTTGCACCTCCCTCCCTGGCCCTGGCGGTGAGATGGCGCCACCATTGTGCACAGCCCCCCATCAACCTTCCATCACCACGAACAGGATTCCAGCATGAGCGATGCCAGTGATCTCCAGGCCCTCCTCGACAGCCAGCGGCGTGCCTTCGAGGAAGCGCCCTTCCCGAGTCTCGCCACCCGTCGCGACCGGCTGAAACGCCTGGCCACCCTGACCCGCCGCCATCGCGACGAGATCGCCGCCGCGATCAGCACTGACTTCGGCCACCGCGCCGCCATGGAGACACGCCTGACCGAGGTAGCCACCGTCCTTCAGTCGGCCAGCTTCACCCGACGCCGACTGCGTCGCTGGATGCGCTCCGAGCGCCAGCCGGTGGGCTGGAGGCTATTGCCGGCTCGGGCTAGGGTTCACTATCAGCCGCTCGGTGTGGTCGGCATCATTGCCCCATCCAACTACCCCTGGAACCTTGCCTGGCTACCCGCCATCGATGCCCTGGCCGCCGGCAACCGGGTAATGATCAAGCCCAGCGAGCACAGCCCTGCCACTTCGGCACTGATGTCACGCCTGGCGGCTCGTTACTTCGCTCCCGAGGAGCTCTGCGTGGCAGAGGGCGATGCCGATCTGGCCAGGGCCTTCGCTGCTCTCCCCTTCGATCACCTGCTGTTTACCGGCAGTGCCACCATCGGCCGAGAGGTGGCGCGTGCCGCGGCAACCAACCTGACGCCGGTCACCCTGGAGCTGGGCGGCAAGACGCCGGCGCTGGTGGCCGCCGACGCCGACCTGGAGAAGGCCGCCGAGCGCATCGCCTTCGGCAAGTGGCTGAACGCCGGCCGCACCTGCATCGCCCCCGATCACGTGCTGGTGGAGGCCTCGCGACTCGAGGCATTTCTAAAGGCGATGCAGCGCCAGATAACACGCTTCTACCCTCGGGGTACCGCCAGCCATGACTACAGCGCGGTGCCAAACGAGGCACACCGTCAGCGCCTCGAGGCGATGCTCGAAGAGGCCCGCGACCATGGCTGCCGGGTGATCGACCTGGGGGAAAGGCTCGAGCTGCCCGACGGTGGAGTCAAATTGCCCCCCACGCTGATCGTCGACCCGAGTGACGGCCTCACCCTTATGCAGGAGGAGATCTTCGGCCCCTGGCTACCGGTGCTCGGGGTGCGTGACATGGAGGCCGCCATCTCACGTATCAAGAGCCAGCCACGCCCGCTGGCGCTCTACGCCTTTACCGAGGACCCCGCCCTGCGCCGACGCCTGCTCGAAGAGACCCATTCCGGTGGGGTGGTGTTCAATGACACCCTGTGGCACAACGCCGTGCCGGCACTGCCCTTCGGCGGCGTCGGCGAGAGCGGCAGCGGCGCCTATCACGGCGAGGCGGGCTTCCAGCGCTTCAGTCATGCGCGCGCCGTCTTCACCCAGTCGCCCCGCAGCCTGGTAGGCCGGCTCAATCCCCCCTACCGGCGCTGGCTGTTGCGTCTGTTGGGGCTTTGATGCCCCAGCGTCAAGCCGCGCCACGACATGCAACGGCTTCCAAGGGCATTCAACGACACAAGGTAATAAAACTACATTTCACGCGAAATATTCGCTAGCATGCCCCAGAGTACCGATCATTGATTTGGTAAACTTACCAAACAGTCACTACCGAGGTGCACCATGGCCAACTCCAACCCGACCCTCAACGCCACCGTCGCCGACGTCACCGACCGTATTCGCCAGCGCTCCGCCGAGCGACGCGCCCTCTACGAGGCACGCATGGCCGACCAGCACCGGCGTGGCGTGCACCGCGGAGAGCTCTCCTGCGGCAACCTGGCTCACGGCTTCGCCGCCTGCGGGGTCGAAGACAAGAACGCCCTGAAACTGATGAACAGTGCCAATCTGGGCATCATCTCGGCCTACAACGACATGCTCTCGGCTCACCAGCCGCTGGAGACCTTCCCCGAGACCATCAAGGCCGCGGCGCGCGCCATGGGCAGCACCGCCCAGTTCGCCGGGGGCGTACCCGCCATGTGTGACGGCGTCACCCAGGGCCAGCCGGGTATGGAGCTGTCGCTGTTCTCCCGCGACGTGATCGCCATGGCCACCGCCGTGGGCCTCTCCCACAACATGTTCGACGCCGCGCTCTACCTCGGAGTCTGCGACAAGATCGTGCCGGGACTGTTTATCGCCGCGGCACGCTTCGGCCACCTGCCGGCCATGTTCATCCCCGCGGGCCCCATGCCCAGCGGCCTGCCAAACAAGGAGAAGGCACGCATTCGCCAGCTGTTTGCCGAGGGCAAGGCGAGCCGCGAGGAGCTGCTGGAGGCCGAGTCCGCCTCCTACCACAGCCCCGGCACCTGTACCTTCTACGGCACCGCCAACTCCAACCAGCTGATGATGGAAATGATGGGGCTGCATCTGCCCGGCACCTCCTTCGTCAACCCCGGTACCGAGATGCGCGAGGCGCTGACGCGCTTCGCCACCGAGCAGGCGATCCGCAACACTGAAGCCGGCGGCGACTACCGCCCCTTCTACAGGCAGATCGACGAGCGCGCCATCGTCAATGCCATCGTCGGTCTGCTCGCCTCCGGCGGCTCCACCAATCACACCCTGCACCTCGTGGCCATGGCCGCCGCCGCCGGCCTGACTCTCACCTGGGAGGACTTTACCGACCTCTCCGCGGTGACCCCGAGCCTGATGCAGGTCTACCCCAACGGCCAGGCCGACATCAATCACTTCCAGGCCGCCGGCGGCATGAGCTTCCTGTTCCGCGAACTGCTCACGGCCGGCCTGATCCACGGGGACATCCCCACGGTGTTCGGTACCGATCTCACCACCTACACCCAGGAACCCTTCCTCGAGGAGGGCAAGCTGGTCTGGCGCGAGGGGCCGGCAGCGAGCCTCGATCGCGACGTGCTGCGCGGCGTGGCAGAGCCCTTCGCCGCCACCGGTGGACTCACCGTGATCGACGGCAATCTGGGGCGCGGCGTGATCAAGGTCTCGGCGGTCGCCGAGGAGCACCGTGTGGTGGAAGCGCCGGTGAAGATCTTCGAGGACCAGAACGAGCTCAAGGCCGCCTTCGAGGCCGGCGAGCTCGACCGTGACGTCATCGCCGTGGTGCGCTTCCAGGGCCCCAAGGCCAATGGCATGCCCGAGCTGCACAAGCTGACGCCCTATCTCGGCGTGCTTCAGGACCGTGGCCACAAGGTGGCGCTGGTTACCGACGGACGCATGTCCGGCGCCTCCGGCAAGGTGCCGGCGGCCATCCATATCAGCCCCGAGGCGCTGGACGGCGGTCCCCTGTCGAAGCTGCGCGACGGCGATATCGTGCGTCTCGACGCCAATGCCGGCACTCTCGAGACCAGGGTCGAGGCCCATGTCTGGGCCGATCGCGAGCAGCGCGTCGCCGCACTGGACCACTACCATGTGGGGCTGGGCCGCGAGCTGTTTGCCGGCTTCCGCCACCTCGCCATGCGCGGCGAGGAGGGAGCCGGGGTCTTCGGCGGCTTCGAGGCCGACGACCTGGCCCGCCAGGCCGGACAGATCCACGATGAGGACGCCTGAGGATCTCTGCAATGATACGACCGGCCCTGATCGGTGACATCGGTGGGACCAACGCACGTTTCGCGCTGGTCACCCCCGGGGGAGTCGCCCCTCACGATATCCTCAGCCTGCCCTGCGCCGATTACCCCGGCCTGGTGGAAGCGGTGCAGGACTACCTTGCCCGCGTGGGCGCCACCGGCACACAGGCACCGCGAGAGGCGTGCCTGGCCTTCGCCTGCCCGGTGCATGACGACCGCATCAAGATGACCAACAACCACTGGGTCTTCTCGCGCGCCGCGGTCCAGGCCGAGCTCGGGCTCACCCTCTTCAAGGCGATCAACGACTTCACCGCCCAGGCCCTGGGAGTACCCCATGTGGCCGAGGAGGAGCTGGTCGAGATCCAGTCCGGCCAGGCGACTCCCCACGCCGCCCGGCTGGTCATCGGCCCCGGCACCGGCCTCGGTGTGGCCACCCTCTTCCCCGGACGCCACGCCTGGATCCCGCTGCCGGGTGAGGGAGGCCACATTACCTTCGCCCCCACCGATGAGCGGGAACGACAGCTGCTTCACCACTTCCATCACCGTTACGGGCGCGTCTCGGTGGAGCGCGTTCTCTGTGGCCAGGGGCTGCTCGACCTCTACCTCGCCCACTGCTCACTGGAGAGCGCCACGCCCGCGTTCTCCACGCCGGCCCAGGTGACAGCGGCCGCCGACGAGGACCCCATCGCCCGTGATACCCTGCTGCGATTCCTGAAGATCCTCGGCGATGTCTGCGGCGATGCGGCACTCACCCTGGGCGCCCGCGGCGGTGTCACGCTATGCGGTGGCATCCTGCCACGGCTGCTCGACTGGCTGCCCGAAAGTCGCTTCCGCGAGGCCTTCGCCGACAAGGGGCGCATGCATGCCTACAATGCCGCGATCCCGATCCATGTCGTCACGGCGCCATGGCCGGGCCTGCTGGGCGCCGCCGAGGCACTGCACAATGAAGAAGTCGAATAGCTCGACGGAAGAGGTCAAACGATGATTCCCGCAAGTCTGCGAACCCTGCTCGATGATACCGACGGCCAGCGTCGTGCCGAATGGCATGGCCGCGATATATGGCTGGCCAACGAAACCTGGGGCGAGCTTGTCGTCTCGCTGCAGGGGGCTCAAGTGCTTCACTATTGCCCGTCGCCGCTCTCTATCGCGCCCAAAACCGCGCGAGCCGCTGGCGCTCTTCCTAACGCGCCCGAAGCCGCGCAAGCCGCTGGCGCTCTTCCAACCGACGCTGCGGAGGCACCCGAAGGTATGGCGGCCGGCAGCTGGCTATGGGTGACGCCCACGCCCCAGGACCCGCCCGGGGCCATCCGCGGCGGTATCCCGCTCTGCTGGCCCTGGTTTGCCGACGAGCACACGGCCGATGAGAGTGCGGACCGCTCCGGCCCGCTGCATGGGCCGGCGCGCAAGGCGGCGTGGCGCCTCGACGCGGTGGACGAACATGAAGAGGGCGTGGAGCTTCACCTCTCCCCCGAGTCACGCCTGCATAGTCAGCTCACTCCGCGAGCGGTGATTCAGGCCAACGCCAACCGCCTTCATGTGGAGCTCATCACCGAACACACCGGCGAGACGCCGGTGAAGATGAGCGGTGCGCTGCACACCTATCTGGCGGTAACCGACGCCTTTGGGTGCCGCCTGGAAGGCCTCCCCGGCGCCCGCTATCTCGACAAGCTGGCCGGCTTCGCCGAGCGGGAGCAGCAGGGCGAACTCGGCGTGCGTGGCGCGCTGGACCGCATCTACCACAGCAATGCCGAGCTCACCCTCGACGATGGCAACCGGCGCCTGCGCATCGCTCGCCAGGGCAGCGACTCGGCGGTGGTCTGGCACCCCGGCGATGACGCTCTGCCCGCCGATACACCGGCCGAGGTGGGTCGCCACTTCCTCTGCGTGGAGGCCGCCAACACCCGTCTCGACCCGGTGTGGCTGGTGCCCGGCGCCCAGCATCTGCTGGGTACCACCCTGTCCCGGGCAGAAGACGCCTGACCACCGCCCCACCAACAAGAATCAACGACAAGGATCAACGACCATGCTGCCCGTTATCGCCTTCGGTGAAGCCCTCGTCGACATGCTCTCCAGCCGTCTGGGGGACACTGCCGATGGGACCACGGAGACCTTCACCCCCTACGCCGGCGGCGCTCCGGCCAACGTCGCCGTGGCCTGCGCACGGTTGGGGGTGCCCAGCCGTTTCCTTGGCATGCTCGGCGACGATCACTTCGGCGACTTCCTGGCCGCCGAACTCGCCGCTCAGGGCGTCGAACTCTCCGGGGTGCGGCGCACCCGCGAAGCGCGCACGGCGCTGGCCTTCGTCTCCCGGGATGCGAGCGGCGAGCGCACCTTCGACTTCTACCGCCCCCCCGCGGCCGATCTGCTCTATCGCCTGCCGGACCTGCCTGCCGGGGTCTTCGACGAGCCCGCCATTCTGCACCTCTGCAGCAATAGCCTGACCGAACCGGAGATCGCCGAGACCACGCTGGCCATGGCCGAGATGGCATCGCGGGCCGGCTGTCTGGTCAGCGTGGACGCCAACCTGCGCCACAACCTCTGGCCCCGTGGCAGAGCCGACGGCGCCCTGGTCACCCGACTGCTCGACGCCGCCGACCTGCTCAAGCTCTCCCGGGAGGAGGTCGACGATCTGCGTGGCGACCATCCGGAGGAGAGCTGGCTGGCCGAGCGCCTGGCCGCCGGCGTCAGATTGATCGTGGTCACCGATGGCGGTGGAAGCGTGCGCGCCCTTGGCGCGGGAGTGTCACTGTCGGTCACTCCACCGACCGTCGTGCCGGTGGATACGACGGCGGGTGGCGATGCCTTTATCGGTGGGCTGCTGGCCGCCCTCGCCGAAGGTGGCTTCGAGGAGGGTTGGCATCGCGACGCGGAACGCCTGGAAGCCGCACTGGCGTTCGCCTGCCGCTGCGGTGCCCATGCCGTCACCCGCCCGGGCAGCTATGTCGCCCTGCCCACCCAGGCCGATCTCTCACCGGCCTGATTGACCACTTGCCGACACCACGACGCCCGATGATGGAAGCCATCATCGGGCGTCGGCCGATCGGTACTTCCTGTTATCAGCGCTATCCGACCAGCGATTCCAGGGTCGCCCGTGCGCCTCGCGCATGGAGGCTCTGCAACGCCTCCACATAGGCCCTGCGGAACCGCTCATTCTCGGCCAGGTCACCGAACAGCTCGCGGTTCTCGATAAAGGCGGTGGGCTGCTCGTGGTTGCGGGCCGCTATGGCCATCAGTTCATCCTTCCGGCGGTCCACCACCTCGATGCTCTCCCCCTGCTCATCGACTCCCTCGGCATAGCGCGCCCAGCTGGCGACCACTGCCGCACAGCGATGAATATCCCCCCCCGTCGCGAGCTGCTGGCGAATCACCGGCACCAGCCACTTGGGGATGCGATCGGAGCTCTCGGCACACAGCCGGGCCAGGGTATCCCGGACTTCGGGATTGGCGAAGCGGGTGATCAGGGTAAGGCGGTAGGCAACCAGATCGACACCCGGCAGCGCCTCCAGGGTGGGGGTCGCCTCGAGGGTCATGTAGCCCAGCAGGAAGTCGACGAACAGCGGGTCGGCGCTCGCCTCGTGGGCATAGTGATAGCCGGCCAGATAGCCGAAGTAGGCCAGTGCCTGGTGACCGGCATTGAGCAGACGCAGCTTCATCAGCTCATAGGGGACGACATCCTCGACCAGCTGCACTCCGGCCTGCTCGAAGACCGGACGCCCGGCGACGAAGTGATCCTCCAGCACCCACTGGGTGAAGGGCTCACAGACCACCGGCCAGGCATCCTCGACACCGAAGCGACTGCCGAGCTCATCGATGTCCGCGGGCGTGGTCACCGGCGTGATGCGATCGACCATCGAGTTGGGGAACGGCACCTCGGCCTCGATCCAGGCGCCGAGCTCAGCCTCACGGGCGCGAGCGAAGGCGGTGAACATCCTGCGTGCCACCTCGCCATTGCCCTGGATATTGTCGCAGGACATCACCGTGAAGGGCGCGAGGCCGCGCTCACGACGGCGCCGCAGGGCCTCGATCACCAGGCCGAAGGAGGTCCTGGACCTGCTCGGCTCGGCCAGGTCATGCTGCACGTCGGGGTTGTCGAGGTCGAACTCGCCGCTAACCGGGTGAAAGTTGTAGCCGCCTTCGGTGACGGTCAGCGAGACGATGCGGATCGCCGGATCGGCCATCCGCTCGATCACCGCCTCGGGGTCTTCCGGGGCGAACAGATAATCCAGCATGGCACCCACGACCCGGGCCTCCCGATGACCATCGGGATGCTTCACCACCACGCTATAGAGATGATCCTGGGCCGCCAGGGCCTGCTGCATGCGACGATCGCCGGGCATCACACCGACACCGACGATGCCCCAGTCCAGCGCCTCACCACGATTCATCAGGTCATCCACATACATCGCCTGGTGAGCACGATGGAAGCCACCCACTCCGATATGGACGATGCCGGCGCTGACGGCGCCACGGTCGTAACACGGTATGGCGACCGTGGGGGCCAGCCGTTCCAGATTGGCGCTGGTGAGTCGGGTCATAAGGAGTCTCCTGCCGCCGCGGCGGTCGTGTCGGATAGGGAAAATGGAGGAAGCGAGGTCGACGATGCTCAATCGCTGGCGGCCCAGTGCAGGTCGGCGGGCACCGAGGCCGTCTTGATCAGGCAAGCATTGAGCATGTCCTTGTGACGCGTCCGCTCGAGGGCACCGGCCGGGTCCTGCCCCATCTCCCGCCAGCGCTGGATCAAGCGCGCCTCGAGAAGCTCGTCGGGTACCTCGAGAAAGAGCGTCATGTCGAACAATGGCCGCAGCGCCGGCCAGGGTCCCTCATCGAGCAGCAGATAGTTGCCCTCGACGATCACCAGCCGATGCTCGGGGGTGATCAACCGCCCGCCGGCCCGTGCCAGATCCAGCGGGCGGTCGAACACCGGCACGGCGACCGTGCAGTCGGCACGGCGGATGCGCATCAGATCGTGCCTGAGTCCGTCACAGTCGAAGGTCTCCGGTGCGCCTTTGATGGGCACCAGGCCCCGGGGCTCGAGCACGGCATTGTCGAAGTGGTAGCCATCCATGGGCACCACCGCGGCGCAGCCAGGCTGGCGGGCGTTGAGCTCGCGGCACAGCCAGCCCGAGAGAAAGGACTTGCCCGCGGCGGGCGGCCCCGCCAGAGCGACGATGAAGCGCCGGTTCTCCCCCGCCGCCTCGAGCAGCCGCCCCACCACCTGATGGATAGTTGGATTCATGTTTGTACCCGCGTGGTCAAAAAATCACCGAGCGGACTCGGCGTCCCGGGATGAAGCGCAAGGCGCACGGCGCGCAGGAGCCCGAGCATATGGGGTATAGGTGAGGGACTCCGACCGAGCCGGCGCTCGTGCTCCGCGCAACGCAGCGATTCGCCTACGCAGGCATTTTTCAGCTCATCCAGTTGCCACCATCGACATTCAGCGTCTGTGCCACCACATAGTCGCTGTCGTCGCTGGCGAGGAAAACGGCGGCCCCGGCATGGTCCTCTGGACGGCCCATGCGGCCATAGGGTACCGCCTCGCCGACCAGGCGCTTCTTCTCGCCGAGCGGGCGTCCCTCGTAGCGAGCGAACAGCGCATCGACCTCAGCCCACATCGGGGTGTCGACCACGCCCGGGGCGATGCCGTTGACGTTGATGTCGTGCTCGATCAGTGCCAGGCCGCATGACTGGGTCAGGCTGATCACGGCGGCCTTGGTGGCGCAGTACATGCTGACCAGCGGCTCGCCGCGACGCCCCGCCTGGGAGGCCATGTTGATGATCTTGCCGCCCCGGCCACGCTCGACCATCGCCTGGGCCACCGCCTGCAGGGTGAAGAAGGCGCCCTTGACGTTGACGTCGAACTGCTTGTGGTAGCTCACCTCGGTCACCTCGAGCACCGGTGCCATGTCGAACACCGCGGCGTTGTTGACCAGAATATCGATACCGCCGAAATGGCGGAGGGTCTCCTCAACCATCGCGGCGATGGAGGTGCGGTCACAGACGTCGAGGTGGATGCCCATGACACCTTCGCCACCCGCGAGACGCTCCACCGCTTCGTCGATGGCGTTGATGTCGATATCGGCCACCACCACCCTGGCGCCTTCGGCCTGATAACGTTCGGCGATGGCCAGGCCGATACCCCGTGCACCACCGGTGACCACAGCTACTTTATCCTTGAGTTTCACGCGCTCGCCCCTTCTGTTATGGCATGCAGAGTCCCGATGGATCAGGCATCGACCGCAGACCGGCGGGTATCTCGCCACTGCTGAACCAGGGGCTCAAGCCCCCGCATATGGTCGAGCACCTGCCATGCCCCGGCCGTGCGCAGCCGCTCGGCCTGCCCCGCTGGCACATGGCTGGCACCGATAAAGCCGATTACCGTCATGCCGGCGCCGTGGGCCGCGGTGACGCCGGCCACGCTGTCCTCCACCACCAGGCAATTGCCCGGGGCGCACGCAAGCTCGGCCGCGGCCAGGCGATAGATCGCCGGGTCCGGCTTGGGCGCCGCCACCTGATCGGCGGTGAAGATCGGCACGGCGCCCAGCCGGGCCTCGAGGCCGGTGGTGGCCAGCGACGCCAGCACCCGCTGGCGACGACTGTTGGAGACCACGGCCAGCGGCAGGGTGAGCCCGGCCAGGGCCTCGGCGACGCCTTCGATGGCCTTGAGCTCTCGGCCAAGGCGCGCCTCGATGGTCTCGTCGACCCGACGCGTGGCGTCGGGCGGCAGGCGATGGGCACTGCGCCCCTCCAGGTGGCCAAGGATGCTGGCCGTGGTCATGCCCAGCGCCGCCTTGAGCTCCTCCTCGGCGGCCAGGTCCGGCAGCCAGCTACCCAGCAGCTCGACCAGGGTGGCCTCGGCAATCGCCTCGCTGTCCACCAGCACGCCATCACAGTCGAAGATCAGGCTGTCCATACACCACTCCTCACTGATCGACGGCATCGGTGGGTGCCCGGTTGTCCTGGCGGCGCAGGCCGGCCAGGGGATGACGATGCAGCCTGGGAAGTGACAGCCCTTCCGCGTCGAACAGGTGGGCACGATCCGCCGAGAAGCCGAAACGCACGCTGTCGTTGACCCGATAGGCCACATCGCCGTCGGCCATGATGGTCAGCAGGCTGTCGTCCATCTGCACATACAGCGAGGTCTGACCGCCGAGGCGCTCGAGAACCTGGATACGCCCTTCCATCGGGCCCTGTTCATCGAGCGCGAGATGCTCGGGGCGCACGCCCAGCTCGAGGGCCGTGCCGCCGGCGAGACCTGCCCCATCGATCGGCACCTGGCGGGTCTCACCCCCCGGCAGCTTGATGGTGCTGCCCTCGGCGGCGGTGGACACCAGTGCGACATCGATGAAGTTCATCTTCGGCGAGCCGATGAAGCCGGCCACGAAGCGGTTGCGGGGGTGGTGATAGAGCTCCATGGGCGAGCCGACCTGCTCGACCTCGCCGCCCTGCAGCACCACGATCTTGTCGGCCATGGTCATGGCCTCGATCTGGTCGTGGGTGACGTAGATCATGGTGGCGTCGAGCTCCTCGTGGAGCCTCGCCAGCTCGATGCGCATCTGCACGCGCAGGGCCGCGTCGAGGTTGGAGAGCGGCTCGTCGAACAGGAAGATGCTCGGGTTACGCACGATGGCCCGGCCGATCGCCACGCGCTGGCGCTGGCCGCCGGAGAGGGCCTTGGGCTTGCGCTCCAGCAGCGGCTCGAGCTGCAGGATCCTGGCCGCCTCGAGGACCTTCTCGCGGCGCTTCTCCTTGGGCACCCCGGCCAGGCGCATGCTGAAGCCCATGTTGTCCTCAACCGTCATGTGCGGATAGAGCGCATAGCTCTGGAAGACCATGGCCAGGCCGCGATCGGCCGGACCCACCTCGTTCATGCGCGCCCCGTCGATGAGGATGTCGCCGCTGGTAGCGCTCTCGAGCCCGGCGATCATGCGCATCAGGGTCGACTTGCCGCAGCCGGAGGGACCGACGAAGACCACGAATTCCCGGTCGTTGACCTCGAGATCGACGCCCTTGATGACGTGGGTGTCGTCGAAGCTCTTGGTGATCTGCTTGAGTTCTAAAGTTGCCATAGTGAGATTCCTTTACCTGGCGGCACCGAAGGCGCCGCAAAGCCTCTGTTTCTTGTCGTTATGCTGTACGGCGATGGAAGTGGTACTACCGATCACTTCACCGCGCCGAAGGTCAGGCCGCGCACCATCTGCTTTTGCGTCAGCCAGCCGAACACCAGGATCGGCGCGATGGCCATGGTCGAGGCCGCGGAGAGCTTGGCCCAGAACAGTCCCTCGGGACTCGAGAAGGAGGCGATGTAGGCCGTCAGCGGCGCCGCCTGGGACGAGGTGAGGTTGAGACTCCAGAAGGCCTCGTTCCAGCTCAGGATCACCGACAGCAGGCCGGTGGAGGCGATGCCCGGCAGGGTCAGCGGCAGCAGCAGATAGATCACCTCCTGCAGGGTGCCGGCCCCGTCCATGCGGCCCGCCTCGAGGATGTCCTTGGGCATGTCCTTGAAGAAGGTGTAGAGCATCCACACCACGATCGGCAGGTTCATCAGGGTGTAGACGATGATCAGCCCGGTACGGGTATCCAGCAGTCCGACGTCGCGGAACAGCAGGTAGATCGGCACCAGCACGCCGACCGGCGGCAGCATCTTGGTGGACAGCATCCACAAGAGGGTGCCCTTGGTGCGTCGGGTGGGCAGGAAGGCCATCGAGTAGGCCGCCGGAATGGCGATCAGCAGCGCGAGCAGGGTCGAGCCGAAGGCCACCACCACGCTGTTGATGGCGAACTTGGCGTAGCCGGCCCGGCTCTGGACCTCGGCGTAGCTCTCAAGCGTCGGCGAGAAGATCAGGCTCGGGTCGGCGATGGCCTCGGCCTCGGTCTTGAAGCCGGTCAGCACCATCCAGAAGATCGGGAAGAAGATCACCAGGGCCACGGTCCAGCCCAGCACGCCGAGCCACAGGCGCCGATTGAGCAGGGCCTCGGTCAGGGGAGACCGCTTGACCGGCGAGGCAGAGACCCCGGGCACGGATTGGGTTCTTGAAGTCGTCATGGGCGCGCTCCCGCGTCAGCTTTCCAGGTTCCTGGCCACCATGCGGACCAGGAAGATGGCCACGATGTTGGCGAGGATGATCGCGACCACCCCACCGGCGGAGGCCATGCCGACATCGAAGTCGAGCAGGGCGCGAATGTAGATCAGGTAGGCCAGGTTAGTGGTGGCAAGGCCCGGGCCGCCGGAGGTGGTGACGAAGATCTCGGCGAAGATGGTCAGCAGGAAGATCATCTCAATCATGATCACCACGCTGATGGCCCGCTTGAGGTGCGGCAGGGTAATGAAGAAGAAGATCGCGATGGGCCCGGCGCCGTCCATGCGGGCGGCCTCGACCTGGTCCTCGTCCAGCGACTGCATGGCGGTCAGCAGGATCAGCAGCGCGAACGGCAGCCACTGCCAGGCGACGATGATGATGATCGAGGTCAGCGGCAGCGAGGAGAACCAGTCCACCGCGGGCAGCCCGAACAGCTCGGCGACCCAGGACAGTACCCCGTTGGCCGGGTGCATCATCATGTTCTTCCACACCAGGGCGCTGACCGTGGGCATCACGAAGAACGGCGAGATGGCGAGCACCCGGGCGATGCCCTGGCCCATGAACTCCTGCTGGAAGAGCACCGCCAGCAGGGTGCCGCCGACCACGGTGATCGCCAGCACCCAGCCGACCATCAGCAGGGTGGTGCCCATGGCCGACCAGAGGGCGGGGTCGGTGAACAGGTATTCGTAGTTCTCGAGCCCGGCGAAGCCGGTCATGCCCGGCATCAGCAGGTTGTAGCGCTGCAGCGAGAACCAGACGGTCATCGCCAGCGGCACGATCATCCACAGGAAGAGCAGGGAGACGGCGGGCGCCTGCAGCGAGAGGGTTCGCCATCCGCCGATGGTGCGCCCGGAAGTTCTGATCTTGTTCATATCGGTAACCGTGAGGGTTCGCGAGGAAGGCGCCGGCCGGAAAGCCCCGACCGGCGCACACGGATCAATCCAGGTAGCCGGCCCGTTTCATGGTGCGCTCGGTGGCGCGCTGCGCCGCCTGCAGGGCCTGCTCGACGGAGGTCTCGCCGGTCAGGGCCGAGGCCACCATCTGGCCGACCTGGGTACCGATGGACTGGAATTCCGGAATGCCGACGAACTGCACGCCGATATAGGGGCTCGGCTCCAGGGTCGCGTCGGTGGGATCGGCGCCCTGGATGGCGTCGAGCACGAAGCCGGCGAAGGGGGCGGCCGCCTGGTAGTTCGGGTTCTCGTAGGTGGACTTGCGGGTGCCCGGGGGCACGCTGGTCCAGCCTTCACGCTCGCCGACCAGGTTCACGTACGCCTCGGAGGTCGCCCAGGTGATGAAGGTGCGCGCCGCCTCCTTGGCATCGGACGAGGCCGGGATCGCCAGGGCCCAGGACCACAGCCAGTGCGAGCCCTTCGGGGTCTCGGCGATCGGCGCCGGGGCGTAGCCCAGCTGGTCGGCGACCTGGGACTCGTCGGTGTCGAACAGCTTGCCGGCCGCCGAGGTGGCGTCGACCCACATCGCGCAGTTGCCGCGGGAGAACAGCGCCAGGTTCTCGTTGAAGCCATTGGAGCTGGCGCCAGGGGGGCCGAAGTCGTTGAGCAGGTCGACATAGAAGCCGATGGCCTCCTGCCAGGCCGGGGAGTCGATCTGCGGATTCCAGTCCATGTCGAACCAGCTTCCGCCGAAACTGTTGACCATGGTGGTGGCCAGCGCCATGTTCTCGCCCCAGCCCGGCTTGCCGCGCAGGCAGATGCCGTAGCGCTCCTGGTCGGCGTCGTGGAGCTGACCGGCCCACTCTCGCACCTGGGGCCAGGTCGGCTGTTCGGGCATCTCGATGCCGGCCTCCTCGAACAGGTCCTGGCGGTAGTACATCATCGAGCTTTCGGCATAGAACGGCAGCGCCTGCAGGGTGCCGTCCTGGCTCAGGCCGTCGCGCACCGACTGCAGCAGGTCGTCGACCCGGTAGTCGGCGGGCAGTTGGTCGAGCGGGGTCAGCCAGTCACGCTCGGCCCAGATGGGCACTTCGTAGGTACCGATGGTCATGACATCGAACTGGCCGCCGCCGGTGGCGATATCGGTCGTCAGACGCTGACGCAGCACATTCTCCTCGAGCACCACCCAGTCCAGGGTGATGTCGGGATGCGCCTGCTCGAAGGCCTCCGTCAGGCTCTGCATGATCACCATATCGTTGTTGTTGACGGTGGCCACGGTAAGGGTTTCCGCCTGGGCCGCGGTGGCGCCAAGGGCCGTGAGACCGGCCAGCGGGAGTGCACGAGAAAGCTTCATGGCTTGGTCCTTTGCAGAAGAGGGTTGTGTTGTTGTTGGAAGTGTCATCGCCATACTGATCATTTAGATCAACCATCGAACAAATGATCGAGCAGCATCCGGCAAAAAGCAAAGACGCACAGGTTAGACTTTAGGTTACAACAGCGTCGGCTGGCCGCCCCCGACATGCCGCCTTGGCACGCTTCAAGCCCCAGTAGGCGAACACGAAGTAGATGGCCGTGCACCAGATGGTCACGTCATAGAACAGCTCGCGGTTCAGGTGGTAGCTCGCCAGATCCGGGCTATCGAACAACACACGCCAGGCCAGAGCGGCCGGAACGAGCAGCCCGCCGATCATCCAGATGGCCTTGATCGCCCTGCTCAACGGGGTGGTGTCCTTGATCGGCTCGTAACGCTCCTTCGCCGCCTGCTCGGCCTGGAACACCTGGACCCTGGTCTGGAAGAGCCGCTCGGACTGCTCGGCCTCGGGATATCGCTCGGCGGCGCCACAGCGCTTCGCCAGCAGCGTATAGAGGACGATGGACAGGCACCATGTCGGCACAAACAGGTAATAGAAGGGCATCAGATCAAGGGCATCCAGGGCAAAGCCGAATGCCAGCGAGAGCCCCCAGGTGGCAAGCGCCGGCACGTTATGCCTCAGCCCCCTGTAGCGCGCCCAGTAGCGGCTGAAACCGAACCGTGGGAAGAGATGATGCTCGGCGAAGATGATGCCGCCGATCGGCACCAGGACCAGGCCGGCATAGGTCAGCAGCGGCAGCATGCTGCGGTAGACAAAAGGAAAGCAGCTGATCACGGCGACGCAGAGCCCTACCAGCAGCGTTGCCTTGTTGCGCGAGATGGGCAGCTCCGCCTGGGCCGCGAGGCCCGCCCGGTAGAGATTGGAATTCGCCGTGGTCCAGCCGGCGACGACCACGATGACGAAGCCTGAAGCGCCCAGCGCATGCCAGGCCACCTCCCCCGGCTCCAGCACGACGATGCTGGTCTGGGTCACCGCTGCAGTTGCCGCGCCCATCAGGCCGGCCGAGATCCAGGCCACATAGTGACCGAACATCATGCCGGTGCTGGTCGTCAGGCCGTAGCGCGTCTTCTTCGCATAGCGCAGCAGGGCCATGTCGATCAGTCCGAAGTGCGCGAAGGTGTTGGCCGCCCAGGCGAAACCGATGACCTCCCAGATGCCGATGCCCGGCTCACCCTGAGCATTGGTACCCGTGAAGACGGTGCTGCCGGCTACCTCGATGAAAGTGGAGAAATCGGCGAGAGTGGTGGCTCCGGTAACCGACTCGGCCAGTTCGGGCAGCAGTACCATCCCCCCTGCGGTAAACATCACCATCAGCCAGGGCGCGCAGATGCTGGCAAAGTCGGTCAACGCATTGAAACCATAGACCGCGACCAGCACCACGATGCCCGCGACTGACAGCGCCAGCAGGATAAAGGCCGGATCGGTCGGGTAGGGCTGCGTCTGAGCCGGAATATCGAACAGGATTCGAACTGCCGTCGCCGACACCGTGATCATCGCGGCGGAGATGACGCTGAAGATGATAACGTTGGCCCAGTTGTAGAGGCGCGCCATCGAGTCCCCGGCGATACGATGGAGGTAGGTGAACAGACTCAGGCGCGTATCGATGGCAATCGGTGTGGTGATCAGCCAGAAGCTGAGCACGGCCAGGGCGTTACCAATCAGCAGGCCGACCAGGATATCCCAGATCCCCGCGCCCAGTGCGACGAAGGTCGCCCCGATCACGAACTCGGTGGCGGCGACATGCTCGGCGGCATAGAGGCCGGCGAAGTGTGGCCATCGGTGCAGCTTATGCCGCGGAACCGGTAGCTGCTCCTTGTCCATCCGGGCGATCTGCCGGTCCATATCTGGCATGTTACTGGCCATGATGGTGGGCTCCTGTTCGATGTCTTGTCATGTTGTCTCGTTTTGCTGGAACGGCAGACAAACGGCTTGGCAACCGGGCTCTCGGTATCGAGGAGGAAAGCACCCTGAAACGATCAAAGTAATCAATGCCTGAACAAATGATCTTTCAGTGACCCGCAGAATACAAAGCCCAACCTCCTAGACTTTCGGCTTAGATAGCGGAGAAATGCTCGGTTATCCGACCGGGAGGTCGAGGCCAAAAACGCGGTATATCGGGGGTTACCGGAGTCTCTACATGATTTCAGAGAGTCATCTCGGTAGCGACGATATGGCGGGCGGCATGCTCATCGGTGACCAGGCCCTTTAGCCAGCCGCCGCGCAGGGCGGCGAGGATGGCCGGCCCCTTGTCGCGCCCACCTGCCAGCGCCACCAGGGTCTGGTCGCGAAACATCTCCAACGGCAGGCTGGTGACCCGACGGCTCGTCGAACAATCGACGAGCTCGCCCTGGGCATTCATCGGCCAGCCCAGCAACTCGCCGACGGCCTCGAGCGACAGCAGCTCATCGAGTTCGGCCTCGCTGATGAAGTGATCCTGGAACAGGGTCGCCTGACGGTCGATACGCCCCACCCCCACGAAGGCTGCCTCGGCCTGGCTGGCCACCTCGACGATGGCCTGATACAGGCGCTGGTCGCGCAGCGCTTCCTTCTCCGTCACCGAGCCCGCGACCACCGGCGCGGGCAGCAGAAAACGCTCACCGCCGGTCTTGTCGGCGAGGATCATCACCCCATCATAGCGGTTGGCCGACCCATCACGGGCCACGTTCCCCACCAGCGAGACGAAACGGTGTTGAGGCCGTTCGATACGACTCAGGGCCTCAACCATCGCCCGCACCGACCGCCCCGTGCCCAGCGACAGGGTCAGCGGGTCGGTGCGATCAAGGTAGCGGGAAAGCCGCTCGGCGGCGGCCACCGCCAGATAGGGAGCACCGCTGGCTGCAGCATCGACATCGGCGGGGGCCACATCACAGAACGCCAGACCGAAGTGGTCACGGATGGCCTCGGCCAGGGCCATGCAGTTGGCGATCGGATGATCGATACGCACCTTCACCAGGCCTTCCTGACGCGCCAGGGCGAGCAGGCGCTGGACCCCCGGCCGAGAAACCCCCAGCTGAGCGGCGATCTCGTCCTGGGTGCGCCCCCCGACGTACGACAACCAGGCGGCCCTGGCCGCCTGGTCCAGCTTTACCTCGAACTTGTCCACGACTCGGCGCTTCCTGCATTACATTGAGGGGAAAAATCATCGCAAGCCTGAGGCGCAGGCACAATGCATCCCCGTACTTCGACAGGGCTATCGCAGCTGACAGCATCGCTCAAGGCAGCCCCGGGCGGGGCCACCTCACCACTCTCGCCAAGTGCCACCCTGGCGGTAGCCGGCACTGGATTCTCTGTAATTTTCCAACATCCATGCTGGCCATACACTGTCACACTGCCCCCATGCCTCCTGACACGATTTCGCCCCCTATGTCGTCGCCCACCCCTATATCGTCCTATGCTATGCCTCCAACCCTATGCCGCTGACGTCCTGGCACCCTTCGGCCAGGGATCCGGCAAGCCCGTCCCTGCAGAAACTTAGACCTTCGTATAAAGCACTCCAGGTAGTAAAATAACTACATATTCGATACCTTCTTGAACATCATCGCCGTCGAGGACGTTAATCCATACCCGGTGACGGTGAGTGGCTGACCCGCCAACGGCAGAAACTAACAGGCCGAGCCACGCATTCGAGATGCGCATTGCCGGGTCCGGCTTCCGAGTCTCCGGCCGGTCCACCGATTGCCTCCTGCCTCCCAAAACCCCGACGAGGTCCACGATGTTCCAGCTTACCCGCAGCGTCACCTGGCAAGCCCTCACCCGGCTGCATGACCAGACTCGCCACGACCGCATCAGCGACTACTTCGCCGCCGACCCCCAGCGCTATGACAAGATGAGCCTACGCGTCGGGGGACTGTTCCTCGACTATTCGAAGCACCATATCTCCCCGGCCGTGCTCGACACCCTGCTCGAGCTCGCCGACCACTCGGCACTGGTCCAGCGTCGTGCCCAGATGTTCTCCGGCGACATCATCAACGTCACCGAGAACCGTCCGGTGCTGCATACCGCCCTGCGCAACCTTGGCGAAGGCCCGCTGATGGTCGACGGCCAGGATGTGATGCCCGAGATCCAGCGCACCCGGGAGCAGATCCAGCGCTTCTCCGAAGCGGTGCGCAGCGGCGAGTGGAAGGGCTACGATGGCCAGCGCATCAAGGATGTGGTCAATATCGGCATCGGCGGCTCGGACCTGGGCCCCAACATGGCGTGCCGGGCACTGCTCAAGTATCGTCAGAGCGACCTCAACTTCCACTTCGTCTCCAACGTCGACGGCACGCATATCCAGAAAGTACTGCGTCGCCTCGACCCTGCCACCACCCTGTTCATCGTCTCCACCAAGACCTTTTCCACCCAGGAGACACTGCTCAACGCCAAGACCGCGCGGCGCTGGTTCGTCGATAACGCCGGCGAGGACGCCGACGTCGGCGCCCACTTCGTCGCCGCCTCCACCAACAAGCGCGCGGCGATGGACTTCGGCATTCGCGAGGAGAACATCTTCGAGTTCTGGGCCTGGGTCGGAGGACGCTACTCGATGTGGTCATCGATCGGCCTGCCGATCGCCCTCGCCGTGGGCTTCGAGGGATTCATGGCGATGCTCGAGGGCGCCTACGAGATGGACCAGCACTTCCTGACCGCGCCCAATGCTTCCAACATGCCGGTACTGATGGCCCTGATCGGCATCTGGTATATCAACTTCCACGGCGCCGAGACCCAGGCCATCGTGCCCTACGACCAGGCCCTGCATCAGCTGCCGGCCTTCCTTCAGCAGCTCGACATGGAGTCCAACGGCAAGTCGGTGGACATCTTCGGTCAGCCGGTGGACTACAAGACCGGACCGATCGTCTGGGGCCAGACCGGCTCCAACGGCCAGCACGCCTTCTTCCAGCTGCTCCACCAGGGCACCCGCTATGTTCCCATCGACTTCATCGCCAGCCTGAAGCCGGAGCCGGGGGTGGAGGACCACCACTTCGCCCTGCTCACCAACATGCTGGCCCAGGCCAATGCCTTCATGGAGGGCAGCGCCAAGGGTGGAGAGCTCGATCCCTACAGTTGCCCGGGCAACCGACCCTCCAGCACCCTGCTGCTCGACGAACTGACGCCCAGGAACCTCGGTGCTCTGATCGCGCTCTACGAGCACAAGGTGTTCGTTCAGGGGGTGATCTGGAACATCAACTCCTTCGACCAGTGGGGCGTGCAGCTCGGCAAGCGCATCGCCGGAGAGATCAGCAGTCGCCTCGACGCCCAGAGCCAGGACTTCGACGCCTCCACCCAGGGCCTGCTCATGCGGGTCAGGGAGCATTTCCCCGGTCACGCCAGCGCGACACCAGAACCCGCGGCACCCAGGTCCGGCAGGGGGGCAAAGGGCAAGGCCAGCAGCCGAACACCCAGCCGCTGACGCCACCTTGACGGTTTCGCCTCGCAAGCAACGATTGCCGGTAAGCTATAGTCCCGACTGGCCAATCGACAAGCGGCCAAACGTTCCGACGGGTGAGCCGGGACAAGCGCACCAAGCAGACAGGCCTGCCATGCCAGGCCTTTACCCCAGCAAGGAGACACCGACATGCGCCAGCTACAGTGGGGCATACTGAGCACCGCCGGCATCGCCCGCAAGGCGATGATCCCGGCCATTCAGGCCGCGCCCAATGCGCGCCTCACCGCCATCGCCAGCGAAAGCGGCAAGGCCGGTGATGTGGCCGCGGAATACGGCATCCCCCGGGCCCACGAGGGGTTCCGCCAGCTGCTGGAAGACCCGGATGTGGAAGCGGTCTATGTACCACTGCCCAATCACCTCCATGCTCGCTGGGTGTGCGAGGCGGCACGTCACGGCAAGCATGTGCTGTGCGAGAAGCCCGCCGCCCTCGACGCCGAGGAGGCACGCGCCATGCAGGAGGCCTGCGACAGGGCCGGGGTGGCGCTGATGGAGGGCTACATGTATCGCCATCACCCTCAGCACCTCCGGGCCCGAGAGCTTATCGAGCGTGGCGAGATCGGCGAGGTCCGCCAGGTGCGCGGGCTCTTCTCCTTTCCCCTGGCCCTGGACAGCGACAATATCCGCCTCTCCGCCGATGCCGCCGGCGGCAGCCTCCACGACGTCGGCTGCTATCCACTGGATGTGATCCGTCGCCTGCTCGGCATGCCCGAGTCGGTCACGGTGGTGGGCCGGGTACCCGAGACGCTCGGCGTCGACACCAGCGCCAATGGCGTGCTGCGCTACGGCGACGGCCGATTGGCAGAGTTCGGCGCCAGCTTCGAACAGACCATGCTCAACCGCTACGAGGTGATCGGTAGCCACGGCAGCATGCTGCTCCCCTCCGCCTTCCGTCCCGACAAGCAGGGCGGCGTGGGCGAGATCGTCATCACCGACGAACGGGGCCGCACCCGTCGCGAGCCGGTCTACGGCGATCAGTATCCGGCCCAGGTCGAGGCCTTCTCCGCCTGGGCCCTGGGTGAAGGCCCAGCGCCAGATACCCCCACCGAGCTCGCCGACCAGGCGCGACTACTGGCGGCCTGCCGGGAATCGCTGCATCAGGAGTGCACGATTCGCCTTCGCGCATAAGCCAAAGCCTCCCCCTCCCTCAAACCCACTAATCGGCTACCGGCGCCGAACCGGGCCGCCTCGGCCTCCATCGCGCCGGCATGCCTGGTACCGGCCGCCCTGACGGCTTGTTAAAATGTCAGACATTTATTAATCTAGGTACATTGCCAACGCTGGAGCGATGCCATGTCTGACAAGGCAGCCCCCTCGACCGAGCCCCGCACGACCTCCCTGAGTGACCTCCCCCGCCACCAGGGAGGCGCCGAGGCGCTGGCTCGCCTGCTGGCCCGGGCGCTGTTCGCCGGCCGCTGGCGACCCGGCGATGACTTCCCCAAGGAGATGGATCTTTGCCATCACTTCGCGGTGAGTCGCAATCAGGTTCGCAACGCCCTGGCCAGTCTCACCGCCACCGGGCTGATCGAGCGCACCGCCGGCCGCGGCAGTGTGGTACGCATGGTCGATGACTGGCACCTGCTCGACCCGCTCGTCAGCGACTGGATGACCGGCATCGAGAGCCTCGATGCCTCCCTGATCCGTGAGATCTTCGCCTTCCGCTATTCGGCGGAACCGGTGGTCGCCCGGCTCGCTGCCGAGGCCGCAGAGCCGGCGGACCTCGATCGTCTGGCGGCCGCCTATCAGGGCATGTGTGCCACCGCCGACAAGCCCGGCGCCCGCGACCTTCACGCCGAACACGACGTGGCCTTCCACGACGCCATCTATCGCGCCAGCCACAACCTGGTCTGGCGCCAGATGGGCCATCTGCTGCGTCCCTCGATCATTGCCCTGATCCAGAGTTCCCAGGCGCGGGTCTCCGCTGAGCACGAAGGGCTCGGCGACAGCCTGGCCCGCCACGGCCGCGTGCTGGAGGCCATCAACCGACGTGATGCCGCCGCCGCCGAGAGTGCCGCCCGCGAGGTACTCCGGCGTACCGCCATCGACCTGGCCATCGTGCCCGCTCCCTCTCACTCCCATCTCGCTTCCGAGGACTCCCCATGAAGATCACCCGACTCAAGACCTGGCAGGTCCCCCCGCGCTGGCTGTTCCTCAAGATCGAAACCGATGAAGGGTGCTACGGCTGGGGCGAGCCGGTTATCGAGGGTCGCGCCGCCACCGTGGAGGCCGCCGTCCACGAGCTCGCCGACTATCTGATCGGCCAGGACCCGCACCGCATCGAACACCTGTGGAACACGCTATATCGCGCCGGCTTCTATCGTGGCGGGCCGATCCTGATGAGTGCCATCGCCGGCATCGACCAGGCGCTCTGGGACCTCAAGGGCCGCGATCTGGGAGTTCCGGTGCACCAGCTGTTGGGCGGCGCGGTGCGCGATCGCATGCGCATGTACGCCTGGACGGGCGGCGACCGTCCGAGTGACGTGGGCGCCGGGGCCCGTGCCCTGGTCGAACAGGGCTTTACCGCCTTCAAGATGAACGGTACCGCGGAGCTCGCCATCGTCGACTCCCACCGCAAGGTCGACGAAGCGGTGGCACGTGTGGCGGAGGCCCGCGACGCCGTGGGCCCCGACGTGGGCATCGGCATCGACTTCCATGGCCGGGTCCATCGGCCCATGGCCAAGGCGCTGCTGCGTGAGCTGGAACCCTTCCATCCGATGTTCGTCGAGGAGCCGGTGGCCCCCGAGCACCTGCCCTGCCTCAAGCAGATCGCCGGTGGCCTGGGGTATCCCCTGGCGACCGGCGAGCGACTGCACACCCGCTTCGAGTTCCGCGACCTGCTCGCCGACGGCATGATCGATATCATCCAGCCCGACCTCTCCCACTGCGGCGGCATCAGCGAGGGGCTCAAGATTGCCTCGATGGCCTCCGCCCATGATGTCGCGCTGGCCCCGCACTGCCCGCTCGGCCCGCTGACCCTGGCCGCCTCCCTGCAGCTCGATGCGGTGTGTCACAACGCCTTCATCCAGGAGCAGAGCATGGGCATCCATTACAACCGCGACAACGACGTGCTGGACTACCTGGTCGACAAGTCGGCGCTGGCCATCGATGAGGGCTTCTGCGCCATCCCCCAGGGGCCGGGGCTCGGCGTGGAGATTGACGAGGCCTTCGTCGAGGAGCGCGCGAAGGTCGGCCACCGCTGGCGCAACCCGGTATGGACCCACGAAGATGGCTCCATCGCAGAGTGGTAAGCGTGGAGTGGGCAGAGTGAGGAGAAAGCGATGAGTTTCAGCTTCAACGACCTGGCCTTCGGCGACCTGAAGGGCCAGAGCGTCTTTATCACCGGCGGTGGCTCGGGCATCGGCGCGGCCCTGACCGAGGGTTTCCTGGCCCAGGGCGCCAGGGTGGCCTTCGTCGACCTGGACGGTGCCGAAGCGTTCTGCGATGCCATGGAGGCGAAGTACGCCAATCGACCGCTCGCCATCGTCTGTGACATCCGTGACGTGACGGCACTCCAGGCGGCCATTGACCAGGCGCGTCATGCCCATGGCCCGATCGGCGTACTGGTCAACAATGCCGCCAGGGACACCCGCCATCGCCTCGATGAGTGGAGCGCCGAGGAGTGGGATGACTCCCTTGCCACCAACCTGCGACCGCAGTTCTTCACTGCCCAGGCCGTCGCCGCCGACATGCGCGAGCTGGGCGGCGGCGCGATCATCAACCTCTCCTCCAACAGCGTGCACCTGGGCCTTGCCGGCTACCCGGCCTATGTCACCGCCAAGGCCGGCATTCTGGGCCTGACCCGGGCACTGGCCCGCGAGCTGGGCCCCGATGCCATCCGCGTCAACTGCCTGATACCCGGCTGGGTGATGACCCAGCGTCAGAAGGAGCTCTGGGTCAACGAGGCCGATCTTCAGGAGTGTCTGGCTCAGCAGTGCCTCAAGGAGCCGATTCCGGTGGAAGACATGATCGCCCCCTGCCTGTTCCTGGCCTCCCGGGCATCGCGGATGATGACCGGCCAGGAGCTGATCATCGATGGGGGTCGAGCATGAGCCAGTCGGTGGCCGAGTCGCTGGCCTGGGTCGCTGTCGACTGGGGCTCGAGCAATCTTCGCGCCTGGGCCCTGGACGCCCGGAACAGGGTGCTGGCTCGCACCGACTCTCGGCGCGGCATGCTCTCGCTGACACCCCATGACTATGAACCGGAACTCAAGCGGATGATCGGCGACTGGCTGCCCCCCACGGGCCGTGTGCCGGTGCGGATATGCGGCATGGCAGGCGCTCGCCAGGGTTGGCTCGAGGCCGCCTACCTGCCGGTGCCGACCCGGCTGGACGATCTGTCTCGAGGCGCGGTGAGGCCTTCGCTCGAGGACTCACGCCTGGAGGTCACCCTGTTGCCGGGTCTCTGCCAGGCCACCGATGACCAGCAGCACGGCTTCGATGTGATGCGCGGCGAGGAGACGCAGCTGGCCGGCCTCTGTCATGCCGCTACCGGTCGCGATGGGCGAGAGGAGGCCCTCTCTCCTGTTACGGGGCTCGCCTGCCTGCCCGGCACCCACGCCAAGTGGGCATGGCTCGAGGAGGGAGCGGTCACCCGCTTCACCACCTGCATGACCGGCGAACTATACGACCTGCTGGCTCGCCAGTCGGTGCTGCGCCACTCACTCGACCACCCGGCCAGTATCGACGACCCGAGCGACCCGGGCAATCGCGAGTGCTTCATTGCGGCTGTGCGCGAGATCAACGAGGCCCCCGCCGCCTTCACCGCCAGGCTCTTCGGCCTGCGTGCCCGCGACCTGTTGGACGACGGCCTGCCGGTCGGCGAGGCCCGTGGCGCTCGCCTCGCCGCGCGTCTGTCGGGTCTCGTCATCGGCCTGGAGCTCGCGGGACTGCAAGACGAGCTGAGGCTCGAGTCGGCCGCGGCCCGGGACATCACCCTGATCGGCAGTGACACGCTCTGTGCGCGCTACGCCCTGGCGCTTTCGACCCTGGGCCACACCAGCCACACGCTGGACGGCGAGAGCGCCGTGCTCGCCGGCCTGAGCCTGGCCAATCGCACCCTGAGCCAGGCCGCCATGAACCGCGCCTCAGGCGCCTGAATCCCCGTTGATGGAGATCGACACATGACCCTGCCTCTGATCGGCATCCTGCGCGGCGTCACCCCCGACGAGGCGGTGGCGGTGGGTGAAGCGGTGCTCGCCGCCGGCATCACCACCCTCGAGGTGCCCCTCAACTCCCCCGACCCGCTGGAGAGCATCCGCCGCCTGGCCGACACCCTGGGCGATCGAGCCCTGGTGGGCGCCGGCACCGTGTTGACGCCCTCCCAGGTACGCGACGTCTTCGCCGCCGGCGGTCGACTCGTGGTGTCGCCCAACTGCCGGCCGGCGGTCATCGAGGAGAGCCGTCGTCTCGACATGCAGAGCTGGCCGGGCATCGTGACCCCTTCCGAGGCCTTCGACGCCCTGGAAGCAGGCGCCAGCGGCCTCAAGCTGTTCCCGGCGATCCAGGTGGGTCTCGAGGGCATGCAGGCCATGCGTGCCGTGCTCCCCACCGGCACCCGGCTCTATGCGGTGGGTGGCATCGGCGTGGACAACTTTGCCGCCTGGCGCTCCGCCGGCATCGATGGCGCCGGCCTGGGCAGCGCTCTCTACCGCCCCGGCCAGAGTCCGGCAGTCGTGGGCGAGCAGGCCCAGGCGCTGGTGGCGGCCTGGCGTGCCGCGGGAGACGAGACATGAGCCTGCCGGCCCTTACCGCAGAGCTCGCCGTGGCAAGCCGCTGCACGCTGGGCGAAGGCCCCCAGTGGCATGCCGCCACGGGACGCCTCTACTGGTGCGACATTCTCGCTCGGCGACTGCACTGGCTGGCACCCTCCACCGGGGCCACCGGTCAGCATAGCCTCGACCATCGGGTCTCCCTGGCCGCCCCCCTGACGAGTGGCGAGCTTCTGCTGGTGGGCGAGGACCGCCTCAGCCGTTTTGCCCCCCATAACGGAAGAGTCGAGACACTTCTCGACTTCGAGGCCGACAATCCCGTTACCCGCAGCAACGACGGCCGTGTCGACCGCCACGGCAGCCTGTGGCTCTCCAGCATGGGCAAGGCCGCCGAGCCCGGTGCCGGCAGCCTCTACCGCCTGCATCGGGGTGAGCTGACGCGTCTGCGTACCGGCTTGACCATCCCCAACGCCATCTGCTTCTCGCCCGACGGTGAGTTTGCCTGGTTTACCGACACCGTGACCGGCGTGGTGATGCGCTGGGCCCTGGATCGTGAAGGCTGGCCACTGGGGAAGCCTACCCACTGGGCCGACGTCTCGGCCACTTCGGGCCATCCCGACGGCGCGGTGGTGGACGCCGAGGGCTACCTCTGGCTCGCCCTGTGGGGCGCCGGCCAGGTGGTAAGACTGGACCACGACGGTCATATCGTCGCCAAGATCGAGCTCCCGGTGAGCCAGCCTTCCTGCCCCGTCTTCGCCGGAAAGAACCTCGAGCGACTCTATATCACCACCGCCCGGGAGGGCCTGGACCAAGCCTCACTCGCCGCTCAGCCACTGGCGGGCGCCCTGTTCGTGGCCGATGTCGGCGTGACCGGACTGGCCGAGCCGGTACTGCGACTGACATAGGGCCGAGGTAAAAAAAGATTCATCACAGACTGACGTGAAACCTGTAACCCACTGGGGAGGGCGCCACCCTGTGGGAGGCCGGGTTCCCCGGGCGATGGCGCCGACAGGCGCCTGTTAGTCTTGTCGCACTTTCTTGCCCCATCCGGGGAGGCCTTTGGCCTCCTTTCGCCCGGCAGAGCCGGCCTCCCACAATGAACCCCGACCTTCCAATACTCACTGCCGAACGAATTCACGCCAGTTTGCGTTGAACCTAAAAAAACCCGGCCATGGAAGGCCGGGTGAAAGGCGACAGCGACTGGCTGTCGAGAGAGCACAGGGTCATGAAACCATCAGTGGTGGTAACGCTCCGCCACTTCCCGGGCCAGCTGGCGGATGCCGTTCCAGTCCTCGGCATCGACCAGTGATTTCGGCGTCAGCCAGGAGCCCCCCACACACATCACGTTCGGCAGCGCCAGGTAGTCTGCGGCGTTGTCCAGATTGATGCCGCCGGTAGGGCAGAACCGCGCCTCGGGCAAGGGACCCGCGAAGGCCTTGAGCGCCTTGACGCCACCACTGGCTTCGGCGGGGAAGAACTTGAAGCGGCGGTAGCCAAACTGCCAGCCGGTCATCAGCTCGGAGACACTGGCCACTCCGGGCAGCATGGGCACCGGGCTGCCCACGCCATGGCGATAGAGCGCCTCGGTGGTGCCGGGGGTAACGATGAAGTCGGCTCCCACCTCCTCGGCCTGCCGGTACTGGGCCGGCGTCAGCACGGTACCCACGCCAATGCTGGCCTGGGGCAACGCCTCTTTGATGCGTCGAATCGCCTCCAGAGCACAGTCGGTGCGCAGGGTGACCTCCAGCACGGCGAGGCCACCTTCGAAGAGAGCGCGAGCCAGAGGCACGGCATCCTCGATACGCTCGATGGCCAGCACCGGGATGACCTCGGCCTTGAGGCAGATGCTGTCAAGCTCGGTAGTCCGGGTCGAGGGAAGCTGCTTGTCGGGGATCATGAAAATATCTCCAAAACTCAGGGGGCCCAGTAGGTCGCCAACGGGCAGGCCAGAAAGGCGCGAATCGGTAGTTCACGGACGTCGTCGCCGGCCAGCGCTCGGGCCAGCACGGCCCGCTTGTCGCCACCGGTGATATGCAGAAAATGGCGGCGCGCCTGGTGCAGCCGCTCGGCGCTCAGGGTGATGCGCGGCTGGGGCTGACTCGGCGTCCGCACGGCCACCGTGGTGGCGTCGGTGCTCAGCGCCAGGTCGAGCTCGCGGCTATCGGGAAATAGCGAGGCGGTGTGACCGTCGCCACCCATGCCGAGAATCACCACGCTGGCCGGCCAGGCCAGGGCCTCGATGCGCTCGGCCACGACCTCGGCCCCCTGCTCGGGGGTGGAGTGGTCACTGGTCAGGGGCACGAAGGTGGCCGCTGCCGCCGGGCCGCACAGCAGATGCTCACGCACCAGGCGTGCATTGCTGTCGTCGGCCGTCTCGGCCACCCAGCGTTCGTCGGCCAGGGTGACCTGGACCCTCTCCCAGGGTAGCCGGCAGGCGGCCAGCGCGGTGAAAAACGGTACCGGCGTCGAGCCACCGGAGACCACCAGCAGGGCGTGGTCATCGTGCTCAAGATCGGCGCGCAGGGCCTCGGCCACCGCCTCGGCCAGCTGCCGGGCAAGCTGTTCACGTGGAGAAACGTTCGTCATGTTCAATAATCCTCATACCAGCTGCGGCCATCCTGGGTGATCATGGCGATGGACGCGACGGGTCCCCAGGAGCCAGCTGGATAGCGGCGAGGCGGCTCGTCCCGGTCTTTCCAGGCAGCGTTCAGGCTGTCACACCACCGCCAGGCGTACTCCACCTCATCGCGACGCACGAAGAGATACTGCTGCCCCTTCATCACCTCGAGCAGCAGTCGCTCATACGCATCGGGAATCCGCGTCTTGGGAAAGGCGCTGTTGAAGTCCAGGTGCAGGGGGCCACGTCGCAGCCGCATGCCCTTGTCCAGGCCGCTGTCCTTGGTCAGCACCTCCAGGGCGATGCCCTCCTCGGGCTGCAGGCGGATCACCAGCTTGTTGGCGGCGAGATCGCGCTGATCCGGATCGAAGATATAGTGAGGTTGCTGGCGGAAGTGGATCACGATCTGCGAGAGCTTCTCGGGCATGCGCTTGCCGGTGCGCAGATAGAAGGGCACCCCGGCCCAGCGCCAGTTGGCCACGCCGGTCTTCATGGCCACGAAGGACTCGGTATGGCTCTCGGTATTGGCGCCCTCCTCTTCCAGGTAGCCGGGCACGCTCCTGCCGTCGATGGTGCCGGCGATGTACTGGCCGCGCACCACGTCACGCCCCAGCATGTCGTCGGTGAAGGGCTTGAGCGCCTTGAGTACCTTGACCTTCTCATCGCGGATGGCGTCGGCATCCAGGTTCGCCGGAGGATCCATGGCGATCAGGCAGACCAGCTGCAGCAGATGGTTCTGGACCATGTCACGCAGCTGGCCGGCATCATCGAAGTAGCCCCAGCGCCCCTCGATACCGACCTGCTCGGCCACGGTGATCTCCACATGCGAAATATGGTTCTGATTCCACTGGGTGCCGAACAGCGGGTTGGCGAAACGCAGCGCGATCAGGTTCTGCACCGTCTCCTTGCCCAGGTAGTGGTCGATACGATAGATGCGGGATTCGGGAAAAACGGCGCCGATGGCGTCGTTGATCTCGGCAGAAGAGGCCAGGTCGTAGCCGATCGGCTTCTCGACCACCACGCGTGACTCGTCATCGAGGCAGCCGGTGGACTCGAGGTGCCGGCAGATATCGCCGTAGATCCTGGCGGCCACCGAGAGATAGACCACCATCGGCCGCTCGGCACCCTGACGCCATTCATGGATGGCGGCATAACCCTCGGGGTGGGTAAAGTCGAGCTGCAGGAAATCGAGACGCGCCAGAAAACGCTCCAGGGCCTCACGATCAAGCTCCTCGGCCTTGACGCGGGTCTTCAGCGTCTTTTGGACCTGCGCTCGAAAGCTGTCCCGGTCATGCTCCTGTCGGGCCAGTCCCAGCAGACGAGTGGCGGGATCCAGCAGCCCTTCACGCTCCAGATGAAACAGTGACGGAAACAGCTTGCGTTGGGCCAGGTCGCCGAGTGCGCCGAACAGCGCCAGATCAATTTCGGTGCTGATCGCCTCCCCGACTTGGTTGTGTCGACTCATCCCCACCCCCTTTCGTTAACTTACAAAAAAAATACGCACACGGCGCAGAAAAAGCAAGCACCAATAGTAATCTTACAAAAACAAATAGCTCGTAGGCCACCTCTTGTGGCCTAACACCGGAAGGGCGAGCTAGGATAGCCACCACCATGTAGTTAAATCACCACATTTTCCACCATCGCGCCAACTCGCGGCCGCGCGCCGCCCCAGCACGGAGAGCTCGCCCCCCCATGGCCCGTCACGACCTGATCGATCGCATCCGACAGCGCCTCGAGGAACTCAACCGCTCCGAACGCAAGGTCGCCGACGTGATTCTCGCCGACCCGGCGGCCGCTACCGGCATGAGCATCGCTACCCTCGCA
Source organism: Halomonas icarae (assembly GCF_009901955.1). GTDB lineage: Bacteria > Pseudomonadota > Gammaproteobacteria > Pseudomonadales > Halomonadaceae > Halomonas > Halomonas icarae. Next base: position 2,065,989 of record NZ_WUTS01000001.1, read on the forward strand.
CAGGCCGCGTCCGTCAGCGAACCCACCGTCAATCGCTTTTGCCGCAGTTTCGACGCCAAGGGCTATCCAGACTTCAAGATCAAGCTGGCCCAGAGCCTGGCCAGAGGCACTCCCTATGTCAGCCAGGCGGTAGAGCCCGACGACAGCGCCGCCGACTACACCCAGAAGATCTTCGGGGCCACCATCGCCGCCCTGGATGCGGCGCGTCGCCAGACCGACGTCACCCGCATCGAGCGCGTGGTCGATTTCCTGATACAGGCCAAGCAGGTTCACTTCTTCGGCCTGGGCGCTTCGGGTGCCGTGGCCCAGGATGCTCAGCACAAGTTCTTCCGCTTCAACCTGCCGGTCACTGCCTATATCGACGTGCTGATGCAGCGCATGGTGGCCTCCACCTGCCATACCGGGGATGTCGTGGTGGTCATCTCCTGGACCGGCCGCACCCGCGAGCTTGTCGACATTGCCAGGCTGGCACGCGAGAACGGCGCCGTGGTGCTGGGCATCACCGCGCCAAACTCCCCCCTGGCCCGAGAGTGCAGCGAGACCCTGGAGGTCGCGACCCCCGAGGATACCGACTACTACATGCCCATGACCTCGAGAATGATCCAGCTGGCACTGATCGATGTGCTGGCCACCGGGGTCACCCTGCGTCGCGGCGAAGACTTCCTCGGCCACCTAAAGAAAATCAAGGATAGCCTTCAGGATACCCGCTACCCCGGTAGCGACGACTGACCCCCATCGACGCAACGCCGCCCCACCGAGCTTCGGCGGGGCGGCGCTTGTCTCTGACAGCAGAGGGGGATCAGCAGAAGGATGCTGGCTTGCGTCTTATACGCCGGCGAAGGCCGCGTAGATCACCACCACCAGCACCACTAGCACGATCCCCACGGGCACGGCTCCCTTCCAGGGTGTCAGGTCCACTGCTTTCACGTCCTCATGTACCCAGGCGGTGTCACGTGGACGCAGCTTGCCGATCAACAGCATCATCGCCACCAGCAGCACAAAGACCAGAGTCACGAAGTGGAACTCATGCATGATCACGGGCAACTTGTTGAAGGGCGGCACGAAGTAGCCGGCGGCGATCAGCAGACAGCCCCCGATCAGCGCAATCTTGGCTGCCATGGGCGGAACCCGACGGGTAAGTAGGCCTACCAGCACCACCGCCAGGATGGGGATAAAGTAGATGGCATTCATCTTCTGCAGATAGCCGAACAGGCTCTCCTGCCCCGCCAGCAACGGCGCGATGATCATGGTCACTACCGCCATGACCCAGCCGAACACCTTGCCCGACTTGACCACCTGCTCCTCGCTGGCCTCCTTGTTGAGCACCCCCTTGTAGATCCCCAGACTGAAGATGGTCGTGGTGCTGTTGAGTGCCGAGTTGAACGACGAGAGGATGGCACCCACCATCACCGCGGCGAAGAAGCCCGTCAGGTATGGCGGCAGTACATTGAACACCAGCTGGCCATAGGCCTCATCGGCGCGCACCCCCTGATCGGCGTAGAGGTGATAGGCGATGATCCCCGGCAGCACCAGATAGAGCGGCCCCAGAAGCTTGAAGAAGCCGGTCAGCAACACGCCCTTCTGGCCCTCCGCGAGGTTCTTGGCCGCAAAGGTGCGCTGGATGATCTGCTGGTTGGTCGTCCAGTAGAAGACATTGATCAGAAATACCCCGGTAAACAGGGTAAGGAAAGGCACCTGCTGGTCGGCGCTACCGATGGAATTGAGCTTCTCCGGATTGCTTGCCTTGAGGGTATTCCAGCCCTCCAGCACGCCACTGCCATCACTGACCGCCTGAAGGCCGAAATAGACGATCACGAAGCCACCAACGAGCAGCCCCACGCCATTGATGGTGTCGGAAACCGCAACGGTACGCAGCCCACCGAACAGCGCATAGACGGCGCCGATGATGCCCACGATCCAGACGGTCAGCCACAGCAGCAGGGTGGTCGACTGAATGCCGGTGAGCCCCTGCAGATCGAGCATGCCCTGCAGTCCCATGGCCCCTGAATAGAGGATGATGGGCAGCAGGATCACCGCATAGGCGATCAGGAAGATGATGTTGGTGATCAGCTGGGTGCCACGGTCGAAGCGGATCTCGAGCAGCTGCGGCAGCGTCGCGATACCGCTTCTCAGGAAGCGAGGCAGAAAGAACAGGGCCAATGCGACCAGTGCAATGACGGCCACCACCTCCCAGGCCATCACGCTCAGGCCATCGGTGAAGGCAGCGCCATTGAGACCCACCATCTGCTCGGTGGATAGGTTGGTCATCAGCAGCGACCCCGCAATCAGCGGAAAGGTCAGGGTGCGGCCGGCAAGGAAGTAACCCTTGGTGCTTGAGTGGTCGTCACGGCGCGTGATGCGCCAGGTGATGAAGGCGACCAGTCCCGTGAAGAACAGGAAGGACGCCAGGGTGAGGGCATGCATGGGGGAGCCTCTCTATCTGTCGGTGTCGGGGCCCGACCACAGTCGGCCGAAATGTCTGACATTAAGAATTGCCACGCCATTCTAGCCGGATATCCCTTCGTCAATATTCGACTTTGGTCAAAAACAGGACGAAACCTTTGTTAATCTTACCAAGCTGAGAGCTGCTAACACTCCGCGCCGGAGCGCGCCCCGCCAGGGGCGACACCCGGGCGCCAGGCCCGTCAGTAGCTGTAGTCGATCGAGGCCACGGCGGCGGTAACGGTGATCTCGACCTTGAGCTCATCGGCCGGCATCGGCGCACAGACGCAGGTACGTGCCGGGGCATGACCGGCGGGAACCCAGGCGTCCCACACCGCGTTCATGGCAGCGAAGTCATGACCATCCTTGAGATAGATGGTGGCCGTCAGCAGGCTCTCGCGATCGCTGCCCACTTCCTTGAGCAGTGCATCCACACGGGCCAGCATGCTCTCGGTCTGTGCGGTGATGTCGCCATGGCGTGCCTCGGGGCCAGCTACCTGGCCGCACAGGTAGGCGATGCCGTTGTGGATGACGGCACGACTCATGCGTGCCTTGGTGTCGTAGCGGTTGATCGTCATCGTCTTTCTCCTCATGTTGGCGGTTAGAACCCTTGTACGGGATCAGCGCAGCAGCAGCACCGGCCCTCGGGCATTACGCAGCATGGCGGTGGTGGTGCTGCCCACCAGCAGGTGGCGAATGCGCGAGTGGCCATAGGCCCCCATCACCAGCAGGTCGATCTCCTGCTCCTGCTTGTAGGCGCGCAGGGTCGCCTCCACCTCGCCGGCACGGATGGCGCCCTCGGCCTCGTGACCGGCCTCGCGCAGGGTCGAGAGCGCCCAATCGAGCTGCGAGCGGTTGTCGCCGGTCTCGGCGCCGACGATCACCACGTGCACCGGGACGCCGTCGAACAGCGGGCTTCGGGCCAGCATCTCGACGCCCTTGCGGGTGGTCTTGCTGCCATCGAAGGCGAGCAGCACCCTTTCGGGACGACGGAAGGTATCCGGCACCATCAGGATCGGCCGATGCAGGGTGCGCACTACTCGCTCCAGGTTGGAGCCCAGATGGCCGCTGTCCTGGTGGGCGGTCTCACCGCGCTTGCCCACCACCAGCAGACGGATCTCCTCCTGAAGCTCCTCCAGGGTCTCCACCAGGGTACCGTTGCGCTGGCGAACGGCGGGATCATCGACACCGCGCTCGACAGCACGCTCCCTGGCCGCCTTGAGCATCAGCCGCCCCTGTTCCTGGGCCACCTTGGCGCGCTTCTCATCCAGCTGGGCCAGCTCCTCCAGCAGATGCTCCCGAGCGCCCAGGCCGAGGTTGCCGGACAGGTCCGTCTCGGCGGTCTGGGGGTGGTTGTCATTCACATGCAGGAAGGTCAGCGGAGCCCCCAGCGCCTGGCTGGCCCAGGCGGCGTAGTCGCACACTCCCTCGGAGAACTTCGAGCCGTCAATGGCGGCCATCACCTGTTCTGTCATCGTCTTGTCCTGAAGCTGGCGTTGGTATCCATTACGTTAGTACACCATCGTTCTACATCATCCTGCCGACGGGTCAATGTCCGCCCATCAGCTTCTCGACGGCCTCGGGGTCGTCATGCACCGCATAACGATCGACGATGGTGGCACTCGCCTCGTTGAGGCCGACCAGCTCCACCTCGGTACCCTCGCGGCGGAACTTGATCACGATGCGGTCCAGGGCCTGGACGGCGGTAATGTCCCAGAAATGCGCGCGTGACAAATCGATGGTGACCTTCTTCACGGTCTCCTTGAGGTCGAAGGCACTGCCGAAACGCTCGGAGGAGGCGAAAAACACCTGACCCACCACCCTGTAGACACGATGACCCTCCTCGGGGGTCTCGGCGCCAACATAGAGGATATTGCCCACCTTGTTGGCGAAGTTCATGGCGGCGAGCAGCACACCGACGAAGACACCAATCGCCAGGTTATGGGTGCCTACCGTCACGCCCACCGTGGCCAGCATGACCATGTTGGTGCTCATGGGATGCTTCTTGAGGTCCTTGATGGAGCTCCAGCTGAAGGTGCCGATGGAGACCATGATCATCACCGCGACCAGGGCGGCCATGGGAATCTGCGATACCCAGTCGGCGAGGAACACCACCATCAGCAGCAGCACCACGCCGGCGATCAGTGTCGAGAGGCGTGTGCGGCCCCCGGACTTGATGTTGATCACCGACTGACCAATCATCGCGCAGCCCGCCATGCCACCGATCAGGCCGGTGCCGATATTGGCCAGGCCCTGCCCCTTGCACTCACGGTTCTTGTCGCTGGGCGTATCGGTCAGGTCGTCGACGATGGTGGCGGTCATCATCGACTCCAGCAGGCCCACCACGGTGAGCATGATCGAGTACGGCAGGATGATCATCAGCGTCTCGAGATTCAGCGGCACCTCGGGCCACAGGAAGACCGGCAGGGTATCGGGCAGCTCGCCCATGTCGCCGACGGTGCGAATCTCCATGCCGGTGAGCAGGTAGACCGCGGTCAGCACCAGGATGCAGACCAGTGGCGAGGGGACCGACTTGCCGATCTTCGGCAGATAGGGGAAGCCGTAGATGATCGCCAGTCCCATTGCGGTCATGGCATACACATGCCATGTCACCCCCGTCAGTTCCGGCAACTGGGCCATGAAGATCAGAATCGCCAAGGCATTGACGAAACCGGTCACCACCGAGCGCGACACGAAGCGCATCAGATCGGCCAGGCGCAGATAGCCGGCGATGATCTGCAAGACCCCGGTGAGCAGGGTGGCGGCCAGCAGGTACTGCAGGCCATGCTCCTTGACTAGGGTGACCATCAGCAGTGCCATCGCCCCGGTGGCCGCCGAGATCATGCCAGGCCGCCCTCCGGCGAAGGCGATGATCACCGCCATGGAGAAGGACGCATAGAGTCCCACCTTGGGATCGACCCCGGCGATGATCGAGAAGGCGATCGCCTCGGGGATCAGCGCCAGGGCAACGACGATTCCCGACAGGGTGTCGCCCTTGAGGTTGGAGAACCAGCTCTGTTTCATCTTTTCGTACATGCTGCGGTCCAGTCAGGAGTGATTGGAAGGTCATGAGTCGTCGGGGGGACGTGCCGTGGGCATGCCTCCCTGCCTCATTCGAGCGTCAGGGATGAGCACGCCGGGTGGACACCGGAGCGCCCGGGAATCACGCAGGGGGAAGGGAGTGAGCTAGGGCGGCGAAGCCAGCCCTGCCGGACGCATCAGGTTGCTCTGGGGCATCATCAGACGAAGGTCCAGTACTTGTGTAAGGTCCAGTGCTTGCGTGAGACAGGGCGCGGATTCTAGCAGAGCCCATGTTGCACTGCACCCCGAGCACGCTGGCGCCGCTCGACCCGTCGATCGACCAGCCCCTTGAGCAGCAGGCTACCGAGTACCAGGGAGCCACCGGCAAACGCCGCCGGCGATGGGCGCTCCCCAAGCAGCCACCATACCCAGAGCGTGCCCACTACCACCTCCAGCAACATCAGCAGCCCCACCTCGGCGGCGGGCAGGTAGAGCGGGCCACGCTGAAGCAGGGTGAAGCCCAGCGGCAGCAGCCCCAGGCAGAGCACCAGCAGCCACGCCAGGGTCGCGCCGGCGGGCAGCGTGATGCCCGGGCCTGAGACGCCGTAGAGCACCGCGGTGGCCGCCACGATCACTCCCGCCAGGGTCAGCATGGGGCTCATGTCGACATCCTGGCGCGTCCGGCAGAGGGTAAAGTTGGCCGCCATCGCCGTGGCGGCAAGCAGCGCAAAGGCGTTACCCCGCCAGGAGCCGACACCCGCGTCGTCCAGGGCGATCAGGGCAATACCTACCAGACAGGCCAGGATAGCCAGCCAGGTACGCCGTGGCAGGCGCTCATGGAGAAAGACGCGAGAGAGCAGCGCGGCGATCAGTGGTGCCCCGGCCAGGATCATCAGCACGTTGCCGGCACGGGTGTACTGGTTGCCCAACACGAAGCCGAAGGTGGAGAGGCTGAACAGCAGTGCCACGCCGATGCCGGTCCAGCCACATCGCCGATAGGCCGCCGCCGCTCCCCGTCCGTGGCGGGCGAGCACAATGGCGAGAAAACCGATGGCGGTAAGCAGCCCCCGCCACACCAGAATCTCGGCGTCGGGCAGGCCGATCAGCTTGATCAGCAGCGCATCGGGGGAAATCAGCAGCACCCCGCCACCGGTCATCAACAGACCCTGCTGGCGGCGATTCAGACGGGAGAGTGTCAAGGCAACCTCATGGACGATCCGGTCGCCTCAGCATGCCACGATCAGCCGGCCGTGGCACGGGGTGGGTCAGGCAGATTCACCGTTGCCGTCGGATGCCTGATCGGAGGCGCCCTCCCGAGCCGTCGCTGACGTCTGCATATGCTTGAAGGCCTCCATGATATCCATGGGCAGCGGGAAGACGATGGTCGAGGCGTTCTTGTTGCTCATGTCGCTCATGGTCTGCAGGTAGCGCAGCTGGAGCGCCGCCGAGTTCTCGGCCATGACGTTGGCGGCCTGTACCAGCTTGCGTGAGGCCTGCAGCTCACCCTCGGCGTGGATCACCTTGGCGCGACGCTCCCGCTCGGCCTCGGCCTGGCGGGCAATGGCGCGGATCATGCTCTCGTCGAGATCGACATGCTTGATCTCCACGTTGGCCACCTTGATGCCCCAGCTTTCGGCAGAGGTGTCGATGATCTCCTGAATATCATCGTTGAGCTTGTCGCGCTCGGAGAGCATCTCGTCGAGGTCATGCTTGCCGAGCACCGAGCGCAGGGTGGTCTGGGCCAGCTGGCTGGTGGCGAGGGTGTAGTTCTCGACCTGGATGATCGCCTTCTCGGGGTCCACCACACGGAAATAGAGCACGGCGTTGACCTTCACGGTGACGTTGTCCCGGGAGATCACATCCTGTTCGGGCACATCCATGGTGACCACCCGCAGATCGACCACCTGCATCTTCTGAATGCCCGGAATGATGATGATCAGACCCGGCCCCTTGACCGCCTGGAAACGCCCGAGGAAGAACACCACGCCGCGCCTGTACTCGGGCAGGATACGAATCGAGGCCGCCAGCAGCATCAGCAGCAGGACGACCGGGACGAGATAGGAAAGCAGCATGATGTCGGCTCCTTGGTTGGGCCGGACGATGCGGATCATCGACCGTGCCCGATAATCCTCATGACGATGAGGCCAACGGTTCGACCTCCAGGGTCAGGCCGTCGACCGCGGTGACGCGGACCGACTGCCCGCGGGCGAGCGGCGTGGGACTGCGCGCCCGCCAGCGCTCGCCCATCAGGCGTACGTGGCCCTGGTCGGTGAAATCCTCGAGGACCAGCGCCTCGCTGCCGACCAGCTCCTCATGGCCGGTGCGCGGCGAGCGACGCCGCAGACCGATGAAGCGGGTCACGACCCATAGCATCAGGCCTGCCGCGAGCAGCGCGATGCCACCGATCATCGGCAGCGAGATATTCAGAGTGTCCGCGTCCATCAGTATCACCGATCCGATCACGAAGGCGACGATGCCGCCGAAGCCGAGAATGCCGAAGCTGGGCATCAGCGCCTCGCCCACGATCAGCCCCAGTCCCACCAGGATCAGCGCCAATCCGGCGTAGTTGACCGGTAGCACCTGGAAGGCGAACAGCGCCAGCAGCAGACAGATGATGCCGATGGTACCCGGCACCAGGCTGCCAGGATTGGAGAGCTCGAAGATCAGGCCGTAGAACCCGATGATCATCAGGAAGTAGGCAACATTGGGATTGGTGATCACGGTCAGAAGCTCGGTGCGCCAGTCGGGATCGAAGCGTTCGACGACCAGGTCCGCGGTGGCAAGGGTGCGCTCCCCGTCATCCATCACCACCGTGCGACCGTCGAGCTGGGCGAGCAGGTCATCGAGGTTTCGAGCCACCACGTCGATGACATTCTGCTCAAGCGCCTCCCGGGCGGTAAGGTTGACCGCCTCGCGCACCGCCTGCTCGGCCCAGTCGGCGTTGCGGTCGTGGCGCTCGGCCAGCGAGCGGATATAGGAGACGGCATCCTCCAGCACCTTGCGCTCCATCGCCGTCTCGCCGCGACGCTTGTCCGGCGCCCCCTGTGCGGTCTCGCCTGGCATCGACTCGCCCTCGTCAGGCGTGGTCTCAGCCGCATCGCCGTCGCGTTCCGCGGTGTCGGCGGAGCCGTTCGATTCGGGTTCAGGCTCACCCAGGCCCGGTAGCCCGCCCCCGCCTAACTGCACCGGCGTCGCCGAGCCCAGATGAGTGGCCGGCGCCATGGCAGCGACGTGGCTGGCATAGAGCAGATAGGTACCGGCACTGGCCGCCCGAGCCCCCGCCGGCGTGACGTAGAAGGCCACCGGCACCTCGGAGGTGAGCATGGCGCGGATCATGTCGCGCATGGCGGCATCGAGCCCCCCGGGGGTATCCATCTCCACCACGACCAGTTCGGCATCGGCCTCGGCGGCACGCACCAGGCCGCGTCGAAAGTAATCGCTGGTGGCCGGCCCGATGGCACCCTCCAGGCGCATCACCATCGCAGTGCGCTCGCCCTGCTGGGCCTTCACGGCGGCCTGGCCGAACAGCAGCAACATCCCAAGGGCCAGGCAGGCGAGGCTGAAAATCATCGCCGGATGCCGAGAGGGCGACACTCGCCACGCTTGCATGGAAACCTCCTGCGGAGGGCTGATGCCTCGAGATGTGCCACAGCGAAATAATTCAACATCTACCGATATCAAGCATAGCAGGACACCCTACTGCATGCGCCGAGCACCCGAGCCCTGATCGTCGCCATCGCCTTGCCCCGTCAGTCCGCTCCCCAGGCACCTCCAGCAGCAACGCCCCCGAACTCGACAAGCTATTCCAACGCGATAACTGGCGCCAAGCCCCGCCCGCTGGCAGCATACTCGTCCATGACCACTACCCCTTACGGCGGCGGACGAGGTTACAGGACTCGACGCCTTGGCTGGCTGAGCCACCCCCTGACATCTCCGCTACTCACGTTGCGCGGTCGCCTGCTGCTCGGCGCAGGTACACTGTGGGCGGTGCTCTGCGTGACACTGTTGACATACGGCTGGCAAGCGGGTCAATTGCTGGTGGATGAGACCAACCGTCAGCATCTGCGTTATGAGGCCGAGCTGATACGCAACTCCATCGTCCACCAGGTCAGCGAGCGCCTGCAGGCCCTGGAACGCCTCGCCCAGCATATCCCCGAGCCGACCGATCGCGCCCTCGCCACGCCCCAGGTCCATGCCCTGGTACCCTACTTCGAGGCCCTGGCACTGTTCGACTTAGAGAGTCGGATCACGGACGCCTGGCCCACCCGCAATGGAATAGTGGGGGCCCGCTTCCCCGACCGGGACTATGCGCGCTTCATGCACGCCTTCCAGCAGCCCCACGTCAGCGCTCCCTTCGTGAGCCGAATCAGCGACCAGCCCATGGTGATGATGCTGGTGCCGCTGCATGATGCCGAGAGGCGCTACACCGGCTTCCTGGGTGGGTTAGTCAATATCGACCAGAGTCGGCTCTTCAAGGGCTTCGAGAGCCTGCGCCTTGGCGAACGCGGGCATGTCACCATCACTACCGCATCAGGCCAGCGCCTCTATCATCCCAAGCAACGCCAGGCTATCGTCGAGTTGCCCGACACCCTCCCCCCGGCACTCGACCGGGCCCTCCATGGCTGGCAGGGGGAGGCCGAGGAGACCACCATCAGCGGTGAGCCTGCGCTGGTGGCTTACCGTCAGGTCTGGCCGGCGGACTGGATCGTCGGCGTGCATCTCCCCAAGGCTCAGGCCGAGGCGCCCTTGGTTGCCGGCATGCGTCGGATCACGCAGCTGGCCTGGTGGGCGCTATTGATGGTGCTGCCGGTGGTCGGCCTCCTGATCTGGCTGGCACTGCGCCCGCTGACCCGGCTGGCCAGGCAGGCTCTTGAGCTTCGCGACGGACGGCGCCACCGGCTCGAGATCCCCACCCGAATGCCGGAGCTGCGTCGGGTTATCGATACCCTCAACGAGACCGAGCAGGCCCGCATGGCTAGCTTGCAGGACCTTACCCGTCGCAGTGCCATGCTAAATGCCACGTTGGCGGCCTCTCCTCAGGGCATGTTCGTTACCGACCCTCAGGGTCGGCTGACCTTCCTCAATGAGGCACTCCACGAGACCCTCGGCTCTTCCGTGCCGCAGACGCTTGAGACCTGGGCCGACCGCATCCATCCCGAGGAGCGCGACCCGGTGCGAGAGGCCTGGCGACAGAGCCTTGCCGAACAGCAGGACTTCATGCGCCAGTTCCGTTTCGTGGATCACGAGGGCAGGCAGCGCTGGCTGGATATTCACACAAGTACGATACAGGTGGAGGGAGAGTTTATCGGCGTCGCCGGAGTCGTTCGCGATATTACCCAGCATCGCCGCGATGACGCGCTACGCCGCTGGGAGGCGGAGCACGACCCGCTGACCCGACTCCTCAACCGACGCGGTCTGACACGCCGGCTGGAAGAGGCACTGGTGGATTGGCAGAAGACCGGTGATCAAACGGCGGTACTGCTCTTCGATCTCGACCACTTCAAGCCGATCAATGATCAGGGCGGTCACGCCCTGGGGGACCGCATGCTGCAACGCGTCGCCGAAACGATGCGAGGCGTGGCACGCAACAGCGATCATGCGGCACGCCAGGGTGGCGACGAATTCGCCGTGCTGCTGACGGGCTGCCGCCTCGACCAGGCATTGACCCTCGCCGAGGTGTTGCGGGAGCGAATCGCCTCTCTCTCGATCGAACACCAGGAGCATCGCTGGCAGGTCACCGCCAGTATCGGCATTTCCTGCTTCCAACCGGGCGACAGAAACATCGATGCCGTGCTCGCCCGGGCCGATGCCGCCAGCTATCGCGCCAAGCAGAGCGGTCGCAATCGCGTCATTACCGACGAGGAGGTGCCCCAGTCTGGCACCGGCTAGCCGGTACTGAACCTCGGACCCAGCAACAGGGATTGCGCCCAAGATCCAGCCGGCTGTCCGGTGCCAGGAGAGAGCCGCCAGCGGAGGGGATCACAGATCGTGAGACTCGCCGGCGAAGCGGCGCTGCACCTCGACCATATAGGCCGCAAGCGAGGTCAACGCTTCGCTCCCCCAACCCAGCGGCTCGGCCTCCATGGGGGCGACCATGCAGACCTGCACCATCTCGTCGGCGTGAACCTCGGGCATGCCGAACCGGCTATCGGCCATGGCCACTCGATGGGGGAAGGGCTGCTCGAAGGTAGCCTGATAACCGACATCCTCGCCATCGCTGCCATGACAACTGGCACAGGCCAGGCCGTTGCTGCTCAGGGAGTCGTCGTAGTAGAGCGCCTCACCCTGGGCCAGCAGGCTGGCATCGTTGGCGCCATCCTCGCTGTAAACTGGCGTATAGCCTTCCGGACGTTTAACGGCCTCCCTGCTATCGGCTTTAGCAGCTTCGGCTTCACCCTCTGCCTCACCTTCTCCTTCACCCTCTGCCTCACCTTCTCCTTCAGCCTCTCCTTCAGCCTCTCCTTCGGCCTCCCCTTCAGCTTCCGCTTCACCCTCTGCCTCGCCTTCCGCCTCACCCTGCGCCTCGGCATGGGCGCTGGAGAGGAACAGTGAGAGAGTGCTCGGGCCAGAGTCGCTGCTCTCATTCTCCATGGTGGCCTGCAGTGAGACGCCCGCCGCCACCAGCACCAGCACGGGGGCCGTGCAGGCCAGCTGCCGATCCAGGCGACCCAGCAGCCGGTGTCTCTTGTCGTTATCGTGTGACATGGTGCTTCTCCTCGATGGTTGCCCACAGGGTCATTGCCCACAGGGACAAGGGATATTGATACTCTCCCGATGACGTTCGTCGCCATGGGGACCGCCACCCTTAGGCGATACGTCTTGGTAGGAGCCGACCCGGCGAACCTTACGGCTAAAGGCTGTAAGGATCTCTGCTTCGCCACGACACTCCTGACAGATCGATATCATTCCAGCGAGGAGGCCCATGACAGGGACCACGAGCGAAGCGAGACCCACCGAGACACGGGACGCACAGAGAGAATGCCTGGCCGAGGCGCTGGTCAGGCAGGGCTATCGGGAGGCGATACGTGAGCTGCGACCGATGGCCGATACCGGGCTGGCCCATCACCACGTCTGGCTCATTCGTGACGGCGACGACTGGGTGGCACGACTCCCCAAGCAGAGCCAGCTGGGCCTTGCGGCAGGCGCCAACCTGGACTATCAGGCCGCCTGCTTCGAACGCGCCGGCCCCTCCGGCCACACGCCATCCCTGCAGGGCGTGCTCACCCCATCGACAACGCTGCCTCGAGGCGGCCTGCTGGTGGATGCCGTACACGGGCGGCCGGCTCGACTGCCCGACGACCTGCCGGCGATCGCCGAGGCACTCGCCGCCCTGCATGGGCTGCCGTTGCCGCCCGCCGAAGCACGAGCCCCGCTGCTGGCACCGGCCGATCCCTGGGCCGCCATGCGCGACGAGGTGACGACCCAGGCCGAGTTCCTCGACCAGGCTGGACTGTCTGCCGAGGTGGTGACGATGGTGCGAGAGGAGCTGGGCTCCCTGCCGAGTGAACTTGAACGCGGCGAGGCGTCGAGACCCCGGCTGATCAGCTTCGACGCGCACCCGGGCAACTTCCTGATCAATGCCGAGGGTCGCGCCGTGCTGGTCGACCTGGAGAAGTGCCGCTACGGGCTCCCCGGCTTCGACCTGGCCCACGCCAGCCTCTATACCTCCACCACCTGGGACCCCAACAGCCATGCCGTGCTCGGCACCGGCGAACTGGCCGATTTCCACCACCGCTGGATGAGCCGTACCGGCATCGGCGAGCTCGATACCCTGCTCACCTGCCGCCGTGCCATGTGGCTATGGTCGCTGACCTGGTGCGCCAAATGGCGTGCCAGTCATGATCGCACCCGAGACGCCGGGGCCCGCGGCGAGGACTGGTCTGCCGAGCTCAGCGATGACGCGCTGATCGCCCATGTGCGCGACAGGGTCAACCACTACCTCTCCCCCGCCGTCATCGACCATGTCCGGCGCGAGTTCGACGCGCTGTCCACTGCCCTCTCGCACGCTCTGGAACAGGATGCCTGACCATGCTCCAATATCGCCCCGCCCGCCTGACCACCGCGCTGACCTGCGTTTCTCTCGGCCTGCTCGGCCTGGCGTCGGCCACACCGCTGGCGGCCAGCCCCAATCTCGATGACTGGCAGGCCGTGCGCGAGCAGGCTCGTGGCCAGACGGTCTACTGGAACGCCTGGGGCGGCGACACACGCACCAATGGCTATATCGCCTGGGTCGCCGAGCGGATGGCCGAGGACCACGGCGTCGAGGTCGTGCACGTCAAGCTGGATGACACCAGCACCGCAGTCTCACGGGTCATCGCGGAGAAGGCGGCGAACAATCTGGGCGATGGCAGCATCGATCTGATCTGGCTCAACGGCGAGAATTTCGCCGCCATGCGCGAGCACGAGCTGCTGTATGGCCCCTTCACCGAGGCGCTGCCCAACTTCGCCCTGACGCGCCCCACAGACAACCCCGAGGTGATCACCGACTTCACCCTGCCCACCGAGGGCTTCGAGTCACCCTGGGGCAAGGCGCAGATCACCTTTTACTATGACAGCCATGAGCTTCGCGGGGATAGCGACGAGCTCCGCGGAGACAGCCAGGAGGTGGAGAATCCCCCTGGCAGCATCGAGGCGCTGCTCGACTGGAGCCGCGCCAACCCCGGGCGCTTCAGCTACCCACGCATTCCCGACTTCACCGGCAGCACCTTTCTCAAGCAGGCGCTGATCGCCCTGGCCGACGATCGCCAGCCTCTCTATGCGCCGGTGGAGGAGAGCGACTTCGCCACGATTACCGCCCCGCTATGGGACTACCTGGATGCCCTGCACCCGCATCTGTGGCGGGGCGGGCGACAGTTCCCCAACTCGGGGCCGGAACTGCGCAGCCTGATGGGGGCCGGCGAACTCTCCCTGGCGTTTACCTTCTACCCCTCGGAACCGGCCGCCGCGGTCGCCGACTTCGAACTGCCCGCCAGCACCCGCAGCTATGTGCTCAACGACGGCACCCTGGGGAACGTCCACTTCGTGGCGATTCCCTTCAACTCGCCAAACAAGGCGGGTGCCCTGGTGCTTGCCGACTTCCTGCTTTCTCCCGAGGCCCAGGCCCACAAGCAGGATCTCGCCGTCTGGGGCGATCGCACGGTGCTCGACGTGGCCCACCTGGACGACGCCACCCGCCGACGGTTCACCATCGATGCGGACAGTCCCGCCATGCTCCCCCCCGAGGCCCTGTCGAGGACCCTGCCCGAGCCCCACCCCAGCTGGATGACGGCCCTGCAGGAGGCGTGGCAAGCGCGTTACGTCGCACAGTGAGGCAACCCACACAGGAATTCGGGAGGCAGCGGACGCCATGCTGCTGCGCCTGATGCCAACGGTGGTGCTCGCCTTGCTGGCCGGGCCCATCCTGGCCGGGGTGGCGATGGTGCTGCTACCGGCCTTCGGCCATCTGCCCGCACTGGGCGGCGAGACGTTCAGCCTGGCCCCCTGGCGCGAGTTGCTGGACCAGCCGGGGCTGGCACGCTCGGTGAGCATCAGCCTGGCCAGCGGCCTGATCACCACCGCCCTATCACTGGCCGCGGTGCTGCTGTTCCTGGCCGCGGCCGCCGACACCCGGCTCGACCGCTGGCTGCACCGCGCGGTGTCACCGCTGCTGGCGCTGCCCCATGCCGCGGCGGCCTTCGGCCTGGCGTTCCTGGTCGCTCCCTCGGGGCTGCTGGCGCGGCTGTTCTCGCCGGGGCTGACCGGCTGGGAGCGGCCGCCGGACCTGCTGATCGTTCAGGATCCCTGGGGCCTCGGCCTGATGGCCGGCCTGGTCATCAAGGAGATCCCCTTCCTGATGCTGATGAGCCTGGCGGCTCTCCCCCAGCTCGACGCCCCAAGACGAGTGGCCCTGGCCCGCTCACTGGGCTATCGGCCCACCATCGCCTGGCTAAAGGGAGTCGCCCCGGCGCTCTACCCGCTGATTCGCCTGCCGGTCTACGCGGTGATCGCCTTCGCCAGCTCCGTGGTGGATGTCGCGATGATCCTGGGGCCGACCCTGCCACCGACACTGGCCGTCTCGATTCTCGAGTGGTTCCACGACCCCGACCTGGAGAAACGCTTCCTGGCCTCGGCCGGCGCCGTGCTTCAACTGGGGGTCACGCTTACGGCTCTGCTTGTCTGGTGGGGGCTGGAGTGCCTGGCAAGGCGACTGGGCCGAGGCTGGGTGGTGAACGGCCGGCGACGCGGCGGCGAGCACTGGCTAAGCCTCACCGGCCGCGGTTTTCTGGTCATCACCACGCTCACCGCCGGGCTGGGGCTAGGTGGCCTGGCGCTCTACTCCGTCGCCGGCTTCTGGCGCTTTCCCGAGACCCTGCCGACCACATTGACCCTGGGGCACTGGCAGACCGCGCTTCCCTTGCTGGGCGGCCCCGTGACCAATACCCTGATCATCGCGGCAAGCGCCACCCTGCTCGCCATGCTGCTGACCCTGGCGACACTGGAGAGTGAACAACGTAGCGGCCGGCGCATCGCCGGCCTGAGCCTGCTCTATCTGCCGCTGATCGTGCCCCAGATCGCCTTCCTGTTTGGCCTGGTGGTGCTGATGGAGACCCTGGGAATCCGCGCCCGGCTGGCCCTGGTGATCCTTGCGCACCTGCTGTTCGTGTTGCCATATACCTTCCTGTCGATGGCCGAGAGCTATCGCTGCTTCGATCCGCGCTGGACGCGGCTCGCCCTGACCCTGGGCCACTCCCCCAACGCCATCTTCTGGCGGGTGAGACTGCCCATGCTGCTGGCGTCACTGCTGACCGCCGCCGCGGTGGGCATGGCGGTCAGCATCGGGCAGTATCTGCCCACCCTGCTGCTGGGTGCCGGACGCATTGCCACCGTCACCACCGAGGCGGTATCCCTGGCCAGCGGCGGCAACCGTCGCGTGATCGGCGTCTGGGCACTGGTTCAGGCCGCACTGCCGCTGCTGGGTTTCATCATCGCCATGGGCCTGCCCCGGCTGCTGTGGTCAAACCGTCGTGGCATGCAAGGAGCACCTTGAAGATGACATCCCACACCCTGATCCTCGACGAAGTGCGGCTCGCCCTGGGGGGGCGGACGCTGATGGAGATCGATGCCGTCATCGGCCCCGGCGAGGTGCTGACCGTGATGGGCCCCTCGGGCGCCGGCAAGTCGACGCTGCTGGCCATGATCGCCGGATTCCTCGATCCCGCCTTCGAGGCTCGGGGGCGGGTATGGCTGGGGGCGCGCGAGATCACCGCCCTGCCCGCCGAGACCCGCGGCATCGGCCTGCTGTTCCAGGACCCCCTGCTGTTTCCTCATCTCACGGTGGCTGGCAACCTGCGCTTCGGCATGCCCCGTGGAGTAAAACACAGGACCGCTTGCATCGAGCAGGCTCTGGATGAGGTGGGCCTCGCGGGCTTCGGCCCCCGTGACCCGGCCACCCTCTCCGGTGGCCAGCAGGCGCGCATCGCGCTGCTGCGCCTGCTGCTCTCCGAGCCGGCCGCGGCGCTGCTCGACGAGCCCTTCTCGAGGCTCGACCGCCAGCTGCGTCACGAGGTGCGCCAGCTGGTCTTCGACCGGCTGCGACGCGCCGGCCTACCCAGCCTGTTGGTGACCCACGACCACGAGGATGCCGAGAACGCCGGCGGGCCGGTGATCACTCTCGGCTGACTGGCTTGCCCTCCGGCTGTGGCTTCGGCCGGCGGAAGGGTTGGGTAAGCATATGGCCCAGGCGCAGTTCGCGGGGGTCCCGGAAGACTTCGAGGCCGATCGTCATGCCCAGGTGCCCCTCCTCAGGCTGAGCGCGATAGGTACCGAACAGGCGGTCCCACCAGGAGAGGTTGAAGCTGAAGTTGCTGTCGGTCTCATGTTGACGCCAGGAGTGGTGAACCCGATGCATGTCGGGCGTCACCACCAGCCAGCGCAGCCAACGGTCAAGCCGCAGCGATAGGCGCACATTGGCGTGGTTGAACAGCGAGCTGGCGTTGAGGATCACCTCGAAGAGCAGCACCGCCACCGCCGGCGCCCCCAGCGCCAGCACCGCCACGCCCTTGAGCAGCATCGAGATCAGGATCTCCAGAGGGTGAAAGCGTAGACCCGTGGTGACATCGATCTCCGGGTCGGCGTGGTGCATCCGGTGCAATCGCCATAGCCAGGGTACGGCGTGGAAGAGGCGATGCTGGACATAGATGACGACATCCAGGGCCAGCACACAGAGCGGCACCGACAGCCACCAGGGCACCCCCAGCCAGGGCATCACTCCCCAGCCATGGGGCGCGATGGCCAGCGCCACGCCCACCGCCGCCAACGGAAAGACCAGACGCAGCGCCAGGGTGTCGACCACCACAATCAGCAGGTTGGCGGGCCAGCGACGCCGCCGGGACACTCGCTGCTGGCGACGCGAGGCCACCAGCTCCCAGCTGGCCATCGCCATCAACACGCCGGCGAAGGCCACCAACCGCAGCCAGGGCTCATGTTGCAGCAGGCCCTCAGGCATCAAGCGACTCCTTGCATCGACCATTGACCGGTTCGCGTTCTCCGCGCCGCCAGGCAAAGTAGCGCGCCAGCCACCCCAGCAGGCGCTCCGGTTTATGGGCATGCTTCCACACCCCGGCGGTGGCCTTCACCGCTTCACTGCGGGTGGGGTACGGGTGGATGGTGGAGAGCAGACGGTTGAGGCCGATCCCGCGGGTCATCGCCAGGGTGAAGGTCGCCAGCATCTCTCCGGCCTCGGCACCGACGATGGTAGCCCCCAGGATGCGGTCGCTACCGGGGCGAGTCAGCACCTTGACGAACCCCCGGGCCTCATCTTCGGCCAGGGCGCGATCCAGCTCACCCAGCGAATAGCGGGTTACCTCGACATCGAGGCTCCTGGCGCTAGCCTCGCGCTCATTGAGCCCGACCCGCGCGATCTCCGGTGAGGTAAAGGTGACCGCCGGCAACGCCTGGTAGCTGACCCGAAAGCGCCTGACCTCTCCGAACAGGGCATTGACGCTGGCGTGCCAGGCCTGATGGGCACCGGCATGCGTCAGCTGGTAAGGCCCCACCACATCGCCACAGGCCCAGACATTCGGCAGCACGCTACGCAGCGTCTCGTCCACCTCCAGGGTGCCGTTCTGCCGGGTATCGACTCCCAGCGCCTCGAGGCCCATGCCGCTCACATTGGCTTCGCGGCCCACGGCCACCAGCAGATGGGTTAGAGGCTGACGTGAGATGTTGCCATCAGTATCGGCCACCTCGAGGGCATGACTCTCGCCGTCGGCGACGAGGCGCAGCGCCCGGTGCCCCAGCAGCAGCTGCACCCCCTCCTCCTCCATGGCGGCCTCAAGTTCCCTGGCCACCTCCGCATCCTCGCGGGGCAGGAGCTGATCGGCAGACTCCACCAGAGTCACCCGGCTGCCCAGCATGGCAAGACTCTGCCCCAGCTCACAGCCAATCGGGCCACCCCCCAGCACCACCAGGCGCTCGGGCAGCGTATCGAGCTGCCACAGATTATCGGATGTCAGCACCTTCACCGTCTCGATGCCGGGCAGCTCGGGCACCCGCGGTCGCGCACCACTGGCGATGATCACATGTCGTGTGGTCAGGGTACGCTCCCCCTCGGGCGTCTCCACCCTGACTTCCCAGGGGCTCGTCAGCCGCGCATCGCCCTCGAGCACATCCACACCCAGGCCACGATAACGCTCGGGACTGTCGTGGGGCTCGATGCTCTCGATGGCGCCCCGAACATGGGTCATCACCGCCGCAAAATCCACGCTGGGTTCCGCTACCCGGACGCCATAGCGCGCCGCTCGCCTTATCTCCCGGACCGAGCGTGCCGCGCGAATCAGCGCCTTGGAGGGCACGCAGCCGGTATTGAGGCAATCGCCCCCCATCCGCTCCCGCTCCACCAGGGTCACTCGAGCGCGCACGGCGGCGCCGATGTAACTGGCCACCAGCCCCGCCGCGCCCGCGCCGATCACCACGATGTCACGGTCGAACCTGCCCGGACGCCCGTAGCGATGGACCAGGGCACGGCGCCGAACCAGCGCCACCATGCCCCTGGCAAGCCAGGGAAAGAGTCCGATCAGCACGAAGGAGAGCAGCAACGAGGGTGACAGGATATCGCCCAGTGACTCCAGGTCGGCCAGCTCACTGCCGGCATTCACGAACACCACGGTGCCCGGCAGCATGCCCAGCTGACTGACCCAGTAGAAGGTGGTCAGCCGCATGCGCGTCAGGCCCACCACCAGGTTGATCACGAAGAAGGGAAACAGCGGAATCAAGCGCAGGGTAAAGAGGTAGAGGGCACCCTCGCGTCGAATACCGGCATTGATGCGCTCCAGCTGGTGGGCATAGCGCCGCTCCAGTGGTGCGCGCAGCAGGGTACGCGCGATCAGGGCCGCCAGGGTCGCCCCGATGGTACTGGCAAAGGAGACCAGCAGCAGCCCCCAGCCCAGGCCGAACAGGGTACCGCTGAGCACCGTCATCAGGGCCGCCCCCGGCAGGGAGAGCGCCGCCATCGCGACATAGAGAAGGAAGAAGCCACCGATCACCGTTACCGGCTCTCGCGACAGCCAGGCATGAAAGCGCGCCTGCTCGGCCTGCAGTACCTCCAGGGTCAGGTAATCATTGGCGCCGGAGAGAAAGAACGCCACCACCAGGACGACGATCAGCGCGAGCAACAGCAGTCGACGTGAACGCATCGGGCCTCCTCGGGCCTGAAAGGACAAGAGAATAAAGGAAAGGCGAGAAACAAAAACCTGAAATTGAGTCGTCGGTGGTACGGTATCCTTACGCTTCACTCCCATGAAGGCCATGGAGACGATGCCCAGTTCACCCCTGAGCCTGATCATTCCCGTGCTGAATGAGGCCGCAACGATCACGACCACCCTGCGCGGGCTTGCCCCCCTGCGCCAAGGTGGCACGGAGGTGATCGTGGTCGATGGCGGCAGCCGGGATGGGACCCCTGAACTGGCCCGGCCTCACTGCCAGGAGGTGATCGACGCCCCCGGCGGGCGAGCACGACAAATGAACCGCGGGGCAGAGGCGGCCTGTGGCGAGATCCTGCTCTTTCTGCATGCGGACACTCATCTGCCCGACAGTGCCGATCACCATATCCGCCAGGCACTCTCCCGGGAGCGCTGCTGGGGGAGGTTCGACATCCGCCTGGAGGGTAATAGCCGACTGCTGCCGATGGTGGCACGCGCCATGAACCTGCGCTCGCGACTGACCGGTATCGCTACCGGCGACCAGGCGCTGTTCATGACGCGTGCCGCCTTCGAGGCCGTAGGGGGCTTTCCCGACCAGCCACTGATGGAGGATATCGCCATCAGTCGTCGCCTCGGGCGACTCTCTCCCCCGGCCTGCCTGCACTCGAGAGTGACCAGTTCCGGTCGCCGCTGGGACAGTCAGGGCCCCTGGCGCACCATCTGGTTGATGTGGCGACTGCGCTGGCGATACTGGCGAGGAGCCCCACCCGAGACACTGGCCAGGGAGTATCGACATGTGCGCTGAAGGGGTAGCCGGCAGGGTCAGGCTCACCATCATGGCCAAGGCCCCGATTCCCGGAAGCGTCAAGACACGCCTGATGCCGGGCTGCGGTGCCGAAGAGGCCGCCCGGATCCATGCGGACCTGCTGCGCCACACCCTGGCCGTGGCCTGTGCGGCCCTGCCGGCGAAGCGGATCACGCTGTGGACGGCCCTCGAGCATGAGCACCCGCTGTTTCTCGAGCTGGCGACGAAACATGGCATCGCCCGGCATGCACAGAACGAAGGCGACCTGGGGGAGCGCATGCGATTCGCGCTGACGCCGGGGCCGGCGATGGTCATCGGCAGCGACTGCCCGACACTGACGCCCGAACTGCTGCACACCTGTACCCAGGCACTGGCGACTCACGACGCCGTCTGCCTGCCGGCAGAAGATGGGGGCTATGCACTGCTCGGCCTTCACGAGGTCCACCCCAGCCTTTTCACCGATATCGACTGGGGTAGCGAGCGCGTCATGACCCAGACCCGCCAGCGGCTGGATGCCCTGGGCTGGGGCCTGGCCTGCCCGGCCACCGTCTGGGACGTCGACCGCCCCGATGACCTGAGGCGCTGGCGACAGGCTTCCCGCAGCCGTTACACCACCTCACCTTCTCCATCGGATGACGCCCAGTGAAGCCGATGAGGGTCGAACCCTGCGCCGAGACCCGGCTTGATGATCTGGAAATAGGGCGACAGGTCGAAATCGCGAGGCGTAAACAGGCTGAAGTGTCGGCGGCGAAAGACGCGGCGACGACATTCGGCGCAGCGCTTCTCGTCCCTCAGCCACTCCTCGATGGGAAGAATGGGGTAGTTGATAAACTGGAACGCTTCGGCAAGCAGCGTCGAACAGATTGCACGGGTCGGGTCACCACTACCCAGTGCCAGCATCCCACGCCGCCAGGGGACGGGCACCGGTGGGAGCGGCATCAGGTAGCGTGCCAGGTCGAAGATATTACGCAGATCATAGCGATGACCGACACGCTGCGTTGCATGTTCGATCAGTTGCTGGATGTCGTTATCGGCGAGGCCAACGGGGCGGCAGATCCGCAAGGGATAGCCACTGAACTCATCGTACCCGACCAGACGGACCCCCTCGGCCAGATCCGCCTCGACGAAGGCGGTTCCGGGGTGGCCCCCGGCGCGTAGCGCCGCCTCGGAGCCGACAAACAAGGCCGCATGGGACCAGGAGGACTGGGTCAGGTACTTGATGACGGTGCTCAAGCGTGAAGACCCCTCGATCAGCAGGACATCGCCGGGAAGCAGGCAGCTCCATACCTCGCCAACCGTCGCCGACTGGGGCCGATGCCACGGCCTGGGCCTCGACAGCCAGCAACTAATGCGATAGCCACACCTCTCCAGGGCTTTCATCTCCCCCTCCACACCGGCCTCTATGGATCAGTATCGTCCAGTACGCTAGTTTTTTGTCGCTCGAGACAACGTAGGCTTACACTCATCGTGAAGGAGGCTTGCAAGCAGAGCGTGGTGCCGCCGATGAGAGTCTGGTGACGAAATCCTGTAATGGTTCCCACGGTTCGGCGACGAAAGGGGCGCACCAGGACTTCCTGCGCTGCTCTCCCCAGATACTGGAGACAACCCTTATGGAAGACCCGGCCGCGAGCGGGGGTGACAGGCTTGCCAAGCAACGATCGATACGCCTGGAACGCCTTTCATCGATCAGACCCAAGCTGGTCTCTTTCGCCAGGATGCATCTGCGCGACAATGCCATGGCAGAGGATGCCGTTCAGGAAGCCCTGATGGCGGCTATCGAGAAGGATGCCACCTTCGCGGGTCGTTCCGGCTATGACACCTGGGTGTTTGGAATATTGAAGTACAAGATTCTCGACATCATGCGCTACCAGAAGCGCCAGGGACGCCTGCAGCCTCTCGATGACGAGGAGAGTGATGAGGTCATCGATCGACAGTTTCGAAAAAACGGGCGCTGGGAAGCCCATTCTCGTCCGGCAAGTTGGGGGGATCCTGACGCCGTCATCGAAAGCCAGCACTTCTGGAGGGTGTTCGACGCCTGCATGATCGCACTGCCGGAAAACACTGCCCGGGTCTTCTCGCTGCGCGAGCTGATGGGGCTCTCTACCGAGGAGATCTGTGGGCTGCTCGAGATTCGAGAAAGCAACTGCTGGGTGATTCTGCACCGTGCACGGCTACGTCTACGCCAATGTATCGAGAAAGGCTGGTTGGAAGGAGAAACCGCATGATGATGTGCAAAGAGGCCTCTCGGCTGATGTCACTCAAGCACGAACGCAGCCTTACCTTTCAGGAAAGGATGTCGCTTCGGTTCCATCTGTCGATGTGCGGCGCCTGCAGGCAGTGTGACAGGCAGTTCAGGCTACTTCATGAGGCCTGCAGGGGCTACGGGATTGACCATGAGGTGGATCCGTAGACGACGGGCGCTGACGGCCCACCGGTGCCTCACTCCTCTGTCTTCACCGGCCTTCCGCCTGCGCCATCACCGGCATCGCCACGAGCATGCTCATTGCCGCCCCGATCAGATACTTTCTCATGGCACTTTTCTCCTGCAAATGAGTCCCCAGGCTGTCCGAGGCCCTCACGTATAACAGGAACACGTACGTATCGTTTCAGGCCTGTTATCTCGACAGCAATATGATATTAAACTCACATTGGAGGTGTGCGAAATCCTGACCCGTCACGATAGATCCATGAAACCTCTCACCTTCCGCAAGGCATCGCTCCCATGCAATACGCTTGGCGAGTCTTTATCCTCCATGGCCTGCCGGCGCCAATGACGCAGCGTGGAGGGATGCACACCGAAATCGGCGGGCAGTTTCAATCCGAGCTGCTGTGCCAAAACTCGAAGCAACGCCATATGGTGCACGGTGTGGCTGGTCAGAAAGGCCAACTCACGGGCCAGGCTGGTGGTCAACAAGAGAGCTTCACCCTCTTCATCGATCGGGTATTTCAACTGCAGTGGCGTGGAGGCGTGCTCGCCTAGCATGGTCAGCCTTGCACGAATCTGGCCCAGCCACTCTAGGGCCACGGCCGGTTCCTGCTCCAGCTCGGACTCCCGGACGCGCGCTTCATAGTCGATACAAGAGCCATCGATTCCCTCCAGCAGCGCCCGATAGTGATCCAGGATATGGCGTACATGACGCCCCAGGGTCTGCCGACCCTCGGCATCGAAGCCATGTCGATACGCTAGCGGAGTGATCTCCACCAGCAAGGTCTCCAGCTGGTGAAGGCTACAGCGATTCTCCTCGACCAGTCTATCGACTCTATCGACACAGTCTCGCAAGTGGGTCTCGTTCATGTGCCCTCCTCTCGGTTACCGAGGGATATCGATACCACGCCGGCCCGGAAGGCCGGCGCAGCGGTTGCTCGACATCAATAGGTGCCTTCCCCCTCGGCTTCTGCCTCTCCTTCCCCTTCGGCTTCCGCCTCTCCTTCCGCTTCAGCTTCCGCCTCTCCTTCGACTTCGGCCTCACCCTGCGCCTTATCCATGGCGTGCGCGCCAGCCTCGGCACCCGCTTCCGCACCGCCTTCGGCATGGGCCTCGGCAAGCATCAGCGGCGCCTCCTGGCCACTGGTATAGACGGCCTCATCGGGCTCTGCGGCCACCGCCTGCATGGCGGCACCGCTGGCAACCAGTGCCAGGGCAGGTGCCGCATGGCCCAACCGACGACCAAGCCGTGCGATCAGGGTCCGGCGTTGCTTATCAATCTCAGTCATGACATGACCTCCATCGTGGTTGCAGTAGCAGGCCAGCACTGCGCCTGCCATCGAGTGACGAAGCGTGTAAGTGACGCCTCGCCATGCTGGACCGCCAGGCGGCCCAACGACTCATGCCTCGATCGACGCCTTGCCGGCCGAGGTGACACCTGACTGGAGAAGCATGGCGAAAAGTCCTGAACCATCCTCGGAAAGGCACACTATTTGCCGCGACACCCCCTCGAGCCACGAATCGAGGCGTGCCATCAGGTCGGCCGAGGGCACGCCACCTTCACATGAGTGGCAACGCGGCAGCAGCGCCGCCAGGGCATCGAGTCGAGTCTGCGGCAGGAGCCCGGCGGAGGCGTCATCCTGGTTCGTTTTCAGCGTCACCAGGCGCAGCGACGTGGCCCCCTGTTCCGCGCTGCCATCATCCGACATCTTCCCGCGGCCGGTGAAGGGCAGCCCCAGGGGCTCGACATGCACGGTGTCGTCCTGCAATGTCAGCCTAACACCACGGCTCAGCGCCTCTCCCAACGAAGACGTCAGGGCCTCGCGACAGGACTCATCATCGACGGCCAGCAACATCATCTCCCCGGGCCGTGGCTGCCAACAGGCCACGTCAAGCACCGGCTCGCCGGAGCGTGCGGCCAGCCGCAGCAGCAGGGTGGAGAGCGCCGGCACCACCTCCGCCAGCGTCAGGCGACTCGACACCAGACGACTGCCCTCGGCCAGCGCATAGCCGGCGGGGGCCGCAAGCAGCGAGAGCCACGGCAGCTGCCCCGCCTCCTCCGGTGGCAGGGGTTCGAGCCCTGCACCGAACGCCTCGACCAGGCGCTGTTCGATCGCGGCATCGGCGATCCGCAGCGCCCAGGCTCGGCCATCATGGCGAAGCTTCACGGCAGCCGGCTCGGCATCAGCGGCAACCTCCGTCTGTGCCGTCTCGCTTCGAGCCGAGGGGGCCTGTACAACCGCCTCTGTCTGGCAGAGCAGCCCATCACGACACCACTCCCCCAGGGTTTGCCACACCTGGCGACGCAGTGCCATGGGCTCGGGCGGTTCGGTACTGGCGGACCGCAAGGCTTCGGCGATGGCATCGGGGTCAAGCCCCTCGGTCGCCAACAGCCAGATCAGCGCCGCGGCATCATTGGGACGATAGAGCCTTCCGGTGTCGGCGGCGTAAAGGGCCAGGCTGTCGGCCTCATGCAGCTCGATGACCCGGCGTCGAGCCAGGCGTGGACGGGGCATGGCACGCCCGACCAGCGCCTCGGCGAGCGTCATATCCGCCAGCGATGGCAGCGAAAAGAAAGGCAGGTAGCGCTCGGGGCTCGCCGAGGGCAGCAGTCGCTTGAAACCACCGGCGCGTGACGCCTCGGCACGGGCCTCGGCAAGCAGCGCCGAGGGTGAGTCAGTCTCCGGCTCCGGCGGAGCCTCACCGGCAATACCCACCAGCCGCAGCATGTCACGCACCAGCTCCCCCTTGATGCGCTCCTCGGCGATACCGCCATCCTCGGGCGCCGCGCAGGTGCCCAGCGACGGGCTCAGGTTGCACTCCAGTATCCACGGCTTGAGGTCATCATCGATCATGCAGTCGAGACCCAGCAGCTCGTAGCCGCCGCGCGGATCGGCACCCGCCTCGGCGGTGCGGCGGCGCAGGGCATCCACACCGGAGATGGCGGTCAGGGTTACCAGATCCCCGATCTTCGCGAAGAGGGCCTCGTCGTCGTGGCCCTGGTCACGCAGCCAGCCGCGATAACGCGCGAGATCGATAAACTCCACCGGCACCTCGACACGCGTGTTCAGGGCGTTGATATCGGGATTGGTGAGCTGGCTGTAGGGGTTGTCGGCGTCGTCGGGATCCCACGGTTCGGAAGCCAGCTTGGCGAACCCCTGATGGTAGAGATAGAGCCTCAACGGGGTCAGTGAGCTGATCAACACATAGAGACGCAGTACATACTTGTGCCCGCGGATGGTGTGGGGGCGATCCAGATACTCCTGGACCAGCCAGTTCGGGCTGGGAGGGGCCTCGGCGGCGTCACGCAGCACCCTCACCCCCTTGCCCTTGGAGGCATTGGTGGGCTTGAGAATCCAGCGTCTTTCCGGCTCCGCCAGGGCCGCCCGCTGCAGGGCATGATAGTCATGGGGCATTACCCAGGCGTGGGGAAAGAAGTTCAGGCGTGACAGCAGAGGATGCCCCTTGTTGTCACCCACGCCTTCACCGACTCTCGCCTTCATGCTGGAAAGGCTCTCATGCAGGCGACTCTTGACCGTCAAGGCGGCATTGCCGGGAAAGTGATTGAGCTTGCGGTGCGCCGACACCCGACGAAACTGACTCGGCGCCGGCATGCCGGTCACCCAACCCGCATCCCAGGTCGTCTCGTCGCCCTCCACCCATCCCTGGGTCTCGAGAGCTTCGCGAAAGAAGCGATCCTGCTCGGCGGCGCGCTGGCCACTCAACCAGAAGTGCCGGGTCGTGGAGTGCTGGGGCATGCTCGGGTCTCCTCTGCACCAGTCGGTAGTCCTGGATTGCTGCTGACTTGGTCGTGGCGAATTCACACTCCTTACAGGAATAGCAACACGATCGCTGGCTGTCGCCTTCGAGGGATGAGGTCTTCGCAAGAGAGTCGCCGTGCATCGGGTCGATATACCCATTGGGAATAGTAGTGTCGACAAGCATTCTTGGCGAAGGAGCGCCGGATCGTTGCAGCATGGAGGCAGCCCCTTTCCGACGACGAGGTACCCTCCATGTGGACTCGACTCCTGATCGCCGCCGGCACGCTGGCCATGGCCGGTCACGCCCATGCCCAGCTCCCCTCTCCCCTGGTCGACGCCGAATGGCTGAGCGACCAGCTGGACAACGATGACCTGGTGGTACTGGATGTTCGCTCCAGTATCGACAACGGTGGCGATCGCGCCTCCTTCGAGGAGGCCCGCATCCCGGGTAGCCGCTACTCCAACTACACCGACGCCGGCTGGCGCGAGAGTCGCGACGGCGTCGCGGGCCTGATGCCCGATATCGAAGCGCTCGAGACCCTGATCGGCGAGCTGGGCATCGACAATGACGACACCGTGGTCGTCGTCTCGGCCGGCACCGGGGCCACCGACTTCGGCAGTGCCGCACGGGTCTACTGGACCTTCAAGGCACTGGGCCACGATGAGGTAGCGGTACTCAACGGCGGCTTCGCCGGCTGGCAGGCCCAGAACTTCGAGGTCGCCAGCGGCACCCATGACGCCCCCGAGGCCACTACCTTCGAGGCCAGCCTGCAGGAGGCGCTCCTGGCGACCACCGAGGAGGTGGAAGCGGCCATCGAGGCCGGCGAGGCGCTGGTGGATGCCCGCCCGGAGGACTTCTACACCGGCAAGACCCAATCACCGGCGGCACGTGCCCCCGGCACGATTCCCGGCGCCGTGAATCTGCCTCACCACGCCGCCCTGATCGAGCGTGATGGCGCCTACTACCTCGACCCCGCGCGCCTCATGGCCAACATCGAGGCACTCGGCCTGGACCCGGAGGCCCCCACCGTGGCCTTCTGCAACACCGGCCACTGGGCCGCCAGCGGCTGGTTCCAGCTCAGCGAGGTCGGCGGTCTGGAACAGGTGGCCATGTATGATGGCTCCATGGCCGAGTGGACTCAGGACGATGCACGCCCGCTGCAGTTGGCCGAGCGCGGCACCATTACCGTTGGCGAGGCGCTCGACTGACCCACCACCCTCGACACTACCTCGACACTATCGCGACACTATCGCGACACTATCGCGAGGGTATCCACTACTCCCTCTAGGCCCCGCCGCAGGTCTCCGCCGCGGGGCCGCTGCGCATCCACGTTCAGGCGAGGCGTTCGGCCAGGGTCTCCAGGTCACCGACGGTCAGGTCCGGATCGATGCCCCAGGGATCGAACGGGGCCTCGGCGCTGCGCCGCACCCAGGCCGCATGCAGGCCGGCATGACGAGCACCGATCACGTCGAAGGGGTTGCTGGAGATCAGCCAGGTGTCACTCGGCTCACTCTCGAGTCGATGGCGGAGGTGGGCATAGACCGCCGGGTCCGGCTTGAAACGCTTGACCTCATCCACGCTGATTACCGCCTCGAAGTGGTCGCGGATACCGGCCTTCGCCAGCAGTCCCTCCACCGCCTGAGTGGTGCCATTGGAGAAGGCCACGCAGGTAACGCCCGCCTCGCCGAGGCGACGCAAGGCGCCGGCGACATCGGCGAAGGCCGGAAGCTGGGCATAGACCTGCATCAGGTGGTCACGATCCGCCTCGGAGAGCCCCGCCTGCAGGGAGCGGTCGGTGAATACCAGGGCTTCCTCGGTACACTGACTGAAGGGCACATAGCCCCCCATCAGCCCGCGACGAAAGCTGTACTCCAGCTGCTTCTCCCGCCAGCGGCGCGAAAACTCCGGAGCCAGCGCCGCCTTGCCCAGCGCGCCGAGGCGTTGCTCCAGCTCGGTGGCGACGCCGTGGGTGTCGATCAAGGTGCCGTAGACATCGAAGGCGAGGACCTGTGCCATGGAAAGCGCTCCTTCTGTACGAATCGGTCCTCCCGAGGGTGTGCCAGCACAGCGGGCAAGGCAAGCGCCATTTAATGCACTGCCATCAACGACGTCGCCGCGGGACGGGCCCGCGGCGACGAGGTGGCCCTCACGGGGCCGGGCAGTTCACATGACCGATCAGGCAACCGGTGCCGTCAGCGCCTTGAGCGCGCCCTCACGCACCAGCTCATCGGTGACCCGATCAACCGCCCGGCGGGTGCGCGCGACGATCTCATCGACCTGATCACGGGTGGCGATCAGCGGCGGAGCAAAGCCGAGAATGTCACCCTGCGGCATGGCACGGGCGATCAGGTTCTCCTCGAGGGCGGCGGCGGAGATACGCGCCCCCACCTTCAAGCCCGGGTCGAAGTGCTCTCGCTTCTCTGGATTGGCGGAGAACTCCAGCGCCGCCAGCATGCCGACGCCACGCACATCGCCGACGATGGGGTGATCGCCGAAGGCATCTGCCATGGCCCGCTGCAGGTAGGCACCGGTCTCGGCGGCATTCTCGGTCAGCTTCTCGCGCGCGATGATCTCGAGGTTGGCCAGCGCCGCGGCACAGCCCAGGGCATGACCGGAGTAGGTCCAGCCATGGCCGATCGGGCCGTACTCGCCGGTGCCCTGCTCCAGCACCTGCCACACACGATCCCCGACGATCACCCCGGAGAGCGGCTGGTAGGCGCTGGTCAGGCCCTTGGCCACGGTCATCAGGTCCGGCTTGATGGCGTAGTGATGGCTGCCGAAGTCGGCACCGATGCGACCGAAGCCACACACCACCTCGTCGGCGATCAGCAGGATATCGTAGCGGTTCAGTACCGCCTGGATCGCCTCCCAGTAGCCTTCCGGCGGCGGCACGATGCCACCGGTCCCGAGTACCGGCTCGCCGATAAAGGCCGCCACGGTATCGGGCCCCTCGGCCAGGATCATCTCCTCGAGCCTGGCCGCGCAGTGGGCCGAGAACTCGCGCTCGCTCATGCCCTGCTGCTCGGCACCGCGATGATAGTAGTAAGGCGCCTCGGTATGCAGGATACCCTCGAGCGGCAGGTCGAACTGGTCGTGAAACGCCTTGAGGCCGGTCAGCGAACCCGTGGCCAGGCCCGAACCGTGATAGCCCCGCTGGCGAGAGATCACCTTCTTCTTCTGCGGACGTCCCAGCACGTTGTTGTAGTAACGCACGATCTTGAGCTGGGTCTCGTTGGCATCGCTGCCACCCAGGCCGTAATAGACCTTGGACATGCCGGGCCCGGCGAGCTCGATGATCTTCTCGGAGAGCGCGATCTGCGGCTCGTTCGAGTGCCCTACATAGGTGTGATAGTAGGAGAGCTCCAGAGCCTGCTGGTAGATCGCCTCGGCCACCTCGGTGCGTCCATAGCCGATATTGACACAGTAGAGTCCGGCGAAGCCGTCGATGAATTCACGTCCATCCTTGTCGCGGATGGTGATGCCCTGTCCACCGGTGATCACACGGCCCGGTGCATTGCCATGGGCGAAGTCGCGCAGGTGAGAGGAGGCGTGGAAGGTCACCTTGCGGTCGCGGTCGATCAGGTCCTGGTGCTGCTGGTTCATTGCATTCTCTCTCGTTGGAAGACTCCCCGGCGCCCCGCCAGGGAGGATGTTTATCGATTTCAACTACAGGAACTTGGAAGCTAGCTCCCTGACACGGAGCCCAGGGCGCCGAGGCAGTAGTACTTGGTATCGAGATACTCATCGATGCCTGTCACACCGCCTTCACGACCCAGGCCCGACTGCTTGATGCCGCCGAAGGGCACCGGCGGGCCGGTCATCTTCACCGAGTTCACCGCGACCATGCCGTACTCCAGGGCGCGCATCAATTTCCAGATACGGCGAATATCGTAGGTATAGAGATAAGCCGCCAGGCCATACTCGGTGTCGTTGGCCATCTCGATCACCTGGTCGTCATCCTCATAGGCAGTGATCCCGGCCACCGGCGCGAAGGTCTCTTCATTCCAGACTTTCATGTCGCGGGTCACCCCGGTGAGCAGTACCGGCATGAAGAAGTTCTCCCCCGGCGCCTCCTGCTGGTCGCCGGCCACCAGGGTGGCGCCCTTGGCCAGGGCATCCTCGACGATGCCGGCGGCTTTCTCGACGGCCTGCCGATGGATCAGCGGCCCCAGGTCCACCTCACTATCCAGGCCATTGCCTACGGTCAGTGCCGCCATGCGCTCGGCGAAGTGCTCGACGAACTCATCATGAATCGACTCATGGACCAGGATGCGATCGGCGGCGAGGCAGTCCTGGCCGGCGGTCTGAAACTTGGCCGCCACCGCGGCGAGGGCCGCCTCCCGTGGGTCCATGTCGGGCCCGACGATAAAGGGCGCATTGCCCCCCAGCTCAAGGGACACCCGCTTGACGGTATTGGCGCTCTGTTCGAGCAGCAGACGGCCGACCCGGGTGGAGCCGGTGAAGGAGACCGCCTTGACGCGCTCCTCCGCACACAGGATCTTCGAGACCTCGGCGGGCTCGCCCAGCACCACATTGAAGACACCGGCCGGGATACCGGCGCGCTCGGCCAGCTCCGCCAGCGCCAGCGCCGAGTACGGCGTCTCACCGGCGGGCTTGACGATTACCGTGCAACCGGCCGCCAGTGCAGCGGCGGCCTTGCGAGTGATCATCGCCAGCGGAAAGTTCCACGGCGTGATCAGTGCGGCGATGCCCACCGGCTCCTTGATGGTGCCCAGGGCCGCATTGGGAATATGGCTCGGGATCGTCTCGCCGAAGGTACGCTTGCCCTCTTCGGCAAACCAGCGCACGAAGCTCGCTCCATACTCCACCTCGCCACGGGCATCGGGCAACGGCTTGCCCTGCTCCAGGGTCATGATGGTCGCCAGATCCTCACGATTGGCCTGCAGCAGGTCATACCACGCCAGCAGGCGCTCGCAGCGCTCATCGACACGCAGGGCACGCCAGTGTGCAAAGGCTGCCTCGGCAGCATCCACCGCCATACAGATCTGGTCTGCCTCGAGCCAGGGAATATGACCGATGACCTCGCCGGTGGCGGGATCCTGAACCACTTCCTCGCGGCCCCCATTGCCGTGGGTCCACCTGCCATCGACATAGGCGTACTGACGGAACAGACGCGGATCCTCGAGCATGGTGGATAACGACCCGGACAGCTTCATGTTCATGCGACACCTCCCCTGACTCACCGGCGTGGATGGCACCGGCGATATTACGAAGTCCGGCGCGGCTCTGGGCGCCGAAAAAAGTCCGGCGCTAGGCACCGAAACAGTATTGAAACGAGCGAGCCGCCCGGTTGCATTCGGTGCGGCTCGATGGAGTCATGATAAAGGAGAGTACAGAACGGGAGTTTTCGTTAACCGGCGAGAAAGATAAGAGTTTTTTTGTCTTTGACCAGGAAGATGGCCTTTTTTCTGTCGCCCCGGGATTCAGCCTGGCGACGGATTGCTCAAGGCCTCTTCGGTGAATACCAGCAGCCCGAGCTCGGGCCGGTAACCATGAATCTCGGTCACATCCAGGGCCTGCAGGAAGTGGAGGATCTCCGCGCTGATCACCTGCCCAGGCACCAGCACCGGAAAACCCGGTGGATAGGGAATCACGAAGCTCGCCGAGACCACGTCGCGGCCATCATGCATCTGGGCCTGCAACTCGCCGTTGTCGAAGCGCAGGTACTCGGTATTCTCATCATCGTAGCTCAGGAAGTAGGCGCGACGAATATCACCCTCCGGCGTGTGGTTATCAGCCGCCGGCCGGAAGGCATTGTGGAAGCGACTGAAGTCCGGCAGGGGCGGTAGCTCACAGGTCAGCGAGTGGACACGGTTCTCGATGATCTTGCGCTCGGGTCGACTACTCTCCTCCCAACGGTACTCGAACTCCTTGGCCAGTTTGATCAGGACATCAAGCAGATAGGCAATAGCTCCCCTCGAGGTGCCGATATTGGTCATGAACAGCACGGTATTGCGCGAAGTCTTGTTGATCTGTATGCCGTACTTGTTCATCAGGTATTCGTTCTTGAAGGTGTCGCCGTCGATGCCCGTGGCGCCGATGGCGATGGTGATACGGCTGGGATCGACCACAAACTCATCGTTGGCCCAGGCCTCCTCCATCTTGTTCCAGCCGGTGGCCGGATCATAGAAGGTCTCTACGCCCGACTCGCGGTACTCCAGCGGCACCATGTCCCTGTTGATCAGCACTCGGAAGTATTTCTGCAGTAGCGGATGCGTATAGAGCTGTTCGCGCAGTGACAGCGCTGCCTCGACCTGGGCATGTACCAGCTCGAATCCTTCCATCTCGGCCTGCATGCGACCCACATCCAGCGAGGCGATGATCTGGTAGTTCGGAGAAGTCGAGGTATGGGTCATGTAGGCCTCGTGGAACGGTGCCTCGACCTTCTGTCGATAGTCCTGATCCCAGACATGAATCATCGAGCCCTGACGCAGTGACGTCAGGGTCTTGTGGGTGGAGTGGGTGGCATAGGCGCGGATGCGCACCGCATCGGGGTCGGGCTTCAGGCGCCGCTCGAGCCAGGTGGCATCGTCGTCGGGATCGAGGCCATCGAACTCGGCCTTCCAGGCGTCATACTCCTCGCGATAGGCGGCGCTGCGGTAGCGATCACGCAGGGTGCGGGCGGCGTGCATGGCCGTGCGCGGCCGATAGGTCGGGTTGAAGCCGGCGAAGGCGAACCAGGCCTCGTCCCACAGGAAGACCAGGTCAGGCTTGATCGCCAGGCACTCCTCCATCACCCGCCGCACGTTGTAGACCACGCCGTCGAAGGTGCAGTTGGTGAGCAGCAGCATCTTGACCTTGTCGAGCTGGCCCGAGCGCTTGTAGCCGAGTAACGTCTTCTTTATCTCGTGCAGCGGCACGGCTCCATACATCGAGTAATCGTTGAGGGGATAGGAGTCGAGGTAGCTGACGTGAGCACCGGCCAGCACCATGCCGTAGTGATGCGACTTGTGGCAGTCGCGATCGATCAGCACGATGTCCCGAGGCTTGACCAGCGCCTGGACCACGATCTTGTTGGCGGTGGAGGTACCATTGGTGACGAAGAAGGTCTGGCGTGCTCCGAAGGCCCTGGCGGCGTATTCCTGGGCCTTCTTGATCGGCCCGTAGGGCTGCAGCAGGGAGTCGAGCCCACCGGAGGTTGCCGAGGTCTCGGCGAGGAAGATGTTGATGCCGTAGAAGTCGATCATCTGCCCGGCCCAGTGCGAGCGGGTGACCGACTTGCCCCTGGAGATGGGCATGGCATGGAAGACCCCGGTCGGCTTCTTGCTGTACTCGCGCAGGGCGTCGAAGAAGGGCGTGCGGTAGCGATTGTCGATGGCCCGCAGGATGGTATGGTGCTGCTCGATGTAGTCCGTCTCACGGTAGAAGATCCGATTGAAGTGACGGATGTCGCGACTGGCCGTGGCCTCAACATCGCCGCTGGTGACCAGAAACTGATCGATCTCGGGACGCAGCTCGTGGATCATCGAGCTGAGCAGGATGCTGCGTTCGGCCTCGGACTGCTGCTCCAGAGACTGCTCGGAGAGCCCTTCGAGATAGCTGCGCAGGGCGCTAAGGTTGTACTTCGACTTGTAGGGAAACTCGTAGCGGATCAGGCAGGCCTGGATGTTGGGATTGACCAGCACCGCGATCAGCGCATCCTCGAAGCTTCTTACCGTGACCACGTCATAGACGAAGCGATCCTCGGGGCGACGCATGCTGTGGAAGGCCTCACGGACCACCTCCTCCTCCGGGGCCGAGAGGTTGTCGACGATCAGCAGCTCGAAGTAGGGTTGGGCCGAGCTGTTGGAGGCGGGGTGGCCACGCCGCAGCTGCGCCAGGGCATCCAGAGTCTCAAGCTCCTCGGCGTCGGCATCGGTCTCGGAGAGGTCGACATGACGGCGCCGATAGGACTCACTGATCAGTGCCCGCACCAGGCGCTTGACCACCTTCTCCAGAAGCCCGTACTCCTCGCGGTCGAACAGCGCCCAGAGGTGACGAAAGTCCTCCTTGGAAGGAAAGGCATGGTAGTCCTCGATGATCTCGAGCCGCGTCAACTTGACGTCTATCGCCTTGATCAGGTTCTTGGCCCGACCCTCGTCATTCAGGCGCACCAGCATACCCAGGTCGCGCTTCAGCGCATTCCAGGTATCGGCACGCAGCTGGGAAATCTTGTGGTAGAAGCCCAGAGCCGTGTAGGGCGTCTCGGTTTGCGTCAACTCTTGCATGGCAACACCCATCCATGTTCGTTGTTATTGTCACGCGGCGCTGCGACGAAGCGACGAAGCGACGGGTAACGGGCCGGGATCAGCCGGCATACAAGCCTCGCGCACCATAGCGCACGGTGATTCGCTCCTCGGGGAAGTGGTCGAAGCCCAGCTCGAGGGTCAGGCCGGGCCAGTGAAACTGCGCGCGCCCCGTCATGGGTCGATAGATAGCGGTATAGACGGTCCCCAGGCCGCGGCGATAGTCATGGCGGAACAGCGGCGGTGATGCGAAGGCAGCGATCAGCCGATCCTCGGTGGTAGCCTCGTCGGCCACCAGGATCGACAGCTGGCGCTCACGGATCAATGTCTCCGAGGCCAGGGCGTGGGCGTACCATTCGATCTTCTTCTGGTGATTGGTCGCCACCGGCACCCGCCGGATGCTGGCAGGGCGGTCCGGGCCGATCATCGCCGTGACGTAACGACCGGCGGCGTCGGCCACGGTGATGTTGTAGGCCATGTGGGTGGGAATGCGCGCCAGTACGTCGGACGCCTCGGGTACGCTATCGCAGAACTCCAACAGGTAGCGAAGGATGATCGGCGCGCCGAAGCCCTGGCCCACGGCCTTGCTGCCGCCGAAGGCCAGCGACACGGCGAGTCCCCGATCATTCATGCCGTCCAGCACACCCCACAGGCAGTCGGACATGGCGATTACCCTCCGCGCGTTCCAGCGGGTGTAGAGGATGGTTCCTTCACAGAGCTCCGGGGGATAGTCGTAATTGCGCGCCAGCAGCGTCGACGCGGGGCTCGCCAGCACCGCCTGAGAGCAGCCGGTGATGTACGGCGGCGGCTGGTAAAGACTCAGAAAGCGCGCGGCGAGATCACCACCACCGGCCAGCTCACAGAGCATGCGATAGGTATCGAGAAGCTCTGGCATGTACTTTCGCAGCGCGTTGTAACAGGCGAGGTAGCCAGGCCGCTCACGCTCCCCTTCGCTCAGGTACCACTGCTCGTAAGCCGGCCAGTGGTGGCCAAACAGCGCCTGCCAACGAGGGCCTGCCGTCTCCTCGCGTACGGTCCGAAAATCGAGCATCTTGTTCATGTCGCCCGACAGCGCCTCCCGCGACGAAGGGGAACCGATCCCAGTATTCACAGGATCTTGAAGTTGCCGCCGCCGACGGCATGGCTGACGGCCACCTCCTCCACCACCGGATCCTGCAGCGACTGCCCGGCGTACTCACCATGGATACCGTCGATCCAAGCCTTGGCGCGTTCAGTAAGCTGGAAGTCGTCATCCATCAGGCGTCCACGGGTGATCAGGATGCCGAGGTCTGCGCCCTCGTAGCGGAAATCCCCCGCTCCACTGATGCGCAGGAAGAAGCCCTCACTTTCATCTTCGGCGGCGTGGGGGTGATAGTTGTAGTGGTCATAGTCAATGCTGCCGTCACTGGCCATTTTCCAGACCCCGGTGCGTGGCGCCCGGGTCAGCAGATCGACGCTTTCGTCGGTGTGCTTGATGACCAGCTGGCTCCAGCTGTCCACGCTTTCGGGATGCGCCCAGCGCTCGTTGATCTCGTTGATATCGAGATCGAAATCGACGTCGGAGAACTCCAGCAGGTGGAACAGGAACAGCGGGATATCGGAGTGAGCGAAAGCCGCCACATTGGTCAGCGAGCTGGCGCCGGTGACACGTGGGTTGAGCTCACCGAGATAGACCTCGCCGTTGTCCATGTCGATCAGGAAGTCGAGCTCGAAGTAGCCGCGATACCCCTCCTCGCGCAGCGCCTCTCCGAACTGGAAAGTGTACTCCCGGGCCTTGTCGCGTACCGACTGATCGAAGGCGCCGGCGAACATCTCGTTGCCACACCAGCCGCCCTTGTAGGGCGTCAGCGTCTTGAAGCCAACCAGCTCGGTCATCAGTGGGCCGACCACGGTGCCGCAGCGGGTGGCACAGGCCTCGATGGCCGAGCCACGACAGTTGATGCGCTTCATGATCTTGACCTCGGACTCGGCCTCGATCTCCTCGGCGTGCTTGTAGTAGTCGTCTTCGTTGGTGATGAAGAAGGTAGTGTGACCGGAGTCGCCGAAGGCGGTCTGCACCACCAGGTCGTCGCCGAGCTCCCGGCTCACCTCGCAGAGCTCCTGGTAGCTGCCCACCCGGGCCAGCACGTTGGGCACGCTGGGCACGCCAGCCTTGTTGCCGATGCGCACGGTCTCGATCTTGTTGTCCATGCGCGAGCGCAGCTGGGCCGGCGGGAACGCCACCTTGAGGCCGAGCTGCTCGCAGATCTCTTCGGTGTGCTCGTCGAACATCAGGAAAGCCGCTACGCCGGCATTCTCCCCCTGGGCACGGGACTGGATGAAGTCGATGACCTCCTTGTGCTCGAGGAGGTAGTTGTTGATGTCCTCGATGCTCTCGAAGTCGCGTGGGAACTTCTCCTTGGGCACGAAGACGTTACGCTGCTGGCCCTCAAAACAGTCGATGTAGTTGATATGGCGAAAGTTGCCCACCCAGTCGCCAACCCCCAGCAAGTTGAAGTTGGTGGCCGAAATGAAGTAGATCGGTTCCTTGTTATTGAGGAAGTGGCGGCGTACGTCGGCAATAGTTGTTATTTTGCTCATCGTGATCGCTCCATCGTTGTGGGGAAGGCGTGGGATTAATACTCCTCGATATCGGCTCGCACCGGCTTGGCCAGCGGGCCCAGGGTGTCGAGGTACGGGCTAGAACCAGTCTCACTACGATACAGTGAGAAGTCGACCGTACGGTCACGGAAACTCTTCAACGGTTGGCCCAGGCCACGCAGTCCGGTCTCACGCTCGCGACGCACTCGGCTGATGTCGACTTCGATGGGCATGACTTCCTCACCGGTGCCCGCCTGATGAATGACGTCGCCGGAAGGTCCCACCACGATGGAGCGGCCGTTGCCGAGGACGCCGGCACCATTGATATCGAAGAAGTAGCACTGGTTGACCGCCGCATTGGTGCGGGCGATGGACAGCTCGATGTCACGATCGATGGTATCGGTCATGGTCGGATGCAGGATGACTTCGGCCCCCATGGCAGCCAGCGTGCGGGTGGTCTCGGGGAACCACATGTCGTAGCAGATCGAGACTCCGAAGCGAGCCACGTTGGGCACATCGAAGGTCACGAACTCGGCGCCGCTCTCGACGCCCGCCTCGTAGGGACGGAAGGGAAACATCTTGCGAAAGCGCGCCACTACCTGGCCGTGGGGGTTGATCACCGAGAGGGTGTTGAAGATGCCATTTTCGGTCTGCTCAAACATCGAGCCAGGAATCAGCCAGATACGATGCTGCTCGGCGACCTGGCAGAACAACGCCTCGGCCGCGCTAGGCATCGGTTGCGCATGGTGCGGCGACGCCCCCAAGGGCATCAGCTCGCTGAAGAGAACCATCTGTACCTGCGGAAAGCGGCTCATCAGCATGTCAATCCGGTGGCGCATGGCCTCGGTATTGTCACCATGGTGCAGGGCATGCATCTGTACCCCTGCGATCGTGAAATAGGTCATAAGATCTCTCTGCTTCAGGCGATTTTGATCACTTCCGGGGCATATTCAAACACGTACTGGCACCGTCGGTGGCATGCCGGCAGAATCGCCCGGCCGAGTGAGCTCTGCTCACCCTTCTGGTAGCAGCTTATGACACATATACCGATGTAACATCAACGCAAACATCTCGTTCAGCCGAATAAGCGTTCGGCCGAGGCATCGCTCAGCCAAGATCCTTGAGGCAATCTCCGGGAACAGGACGCTTGACCGCCTTGGTGACAATATAGGTGAAGTAACGCTCGATGCCGGCATCGCC
Source organism: Halomonas icarae (assembly GCF_009901955.1). Taxonomy (GTDB): domain Bacteria; phylum Pseudomonadota; class Gammaproteobacteria; order Pseudomonadales; family Halomonadaceae; genus Halomonas; species Halomonas icarae. Next base: position 2,105,148 of record NZ_WUTS01000001.1, read on the forward strand.
AGTCAGCCAGCCATCGATCAGACGCTGATAGGCGTCGATGGAGTCGGCCTCGACCTTGATCAGGTAGTCGACGCCACCGCCCACCGCCACGCACTCGGTCACCTCGGGCGTGGCATGCACCAGTGCCTCGAAGCGGGCGAAGCTCGCAGCGTTATGTGCCTTAAGCTCCACCTGAACCCACACAGGCGTGCGTCTCACCAGTGCCTCGGCATTGATGCGAGCGCTGTAACCCTCGATGATGCCGGTCTTCTCCAGCCGTCGCACGCGCTCCCAACAGGGGCTGACCGAGAGATTGATCGCCTCGGCCAGCCGGGACTTGGTGATGCGCCCATCGCGAGAGAGGATCTCGAGAATCTTCAGATCATAACGGTCAAGTTTCATCGTGATGCTGGCCGCCTCAATCCAGGGAGTCGACGATATCGGCGATCACCGCAATGGTATCGCCCATGTTGACCAGCGCCGGGTGGCGCCGCGCCGCCAGTACACCGCTGCGGCCGGCGTAATACTCTACCGGTGCGGTACCGCTGCGCGTCATGTCGTAGACACGTGCCACCACCTCGCCCTTTTCGACCCGCTCGCCCAGGGCAAAGCAGAGCTCCAGCACACCGCTATGCTCGCTCTGTACGTAGCAGCTGGCATCGGGCATATCGAGATAGACCTGAGGCTCGGCGGGCATCTCCACCTCCCCTTCCAGCAGGCCATAGTGGACCAGAAAGTTGCGCACACCGCGCTCGGTGATGGCCAGGCTCTCCGGGGTGGAGGTGCCGCCGCCGCCCAGTTCTGTCGCCACGAAGATCTTGCCCTGGCTCTCCACCGCGGTATCGAACAGCGCGGCGGCGTCGAGTTCGAACATGATCATGGCATAGGGCGCACCGAAGGCCTTGGCACCCTCCTGGGCCTTGCGCTGCTGCTCGGGGTCATCCAGCACGTGAGAGGCTCCGAAGGGGATGATGTCCAGGGTGCGCCCACCGGAGTGCAGGTCGAGCACCACATCGCTCATCGGCACCATCACCCGAGTGAAGTAGTCGGCGATCTTCTCGGTCACGCTGCCATCCGGGTCACCGGGGAAGCTGCGATTGAGGTTGCCACCATCGAGGCCGGAAGTTCGCTTGCCGGCCATCACCGCCGGCTGGTTCATGCATGGCACGATGATGACCCGGCCGTTGACCTCCTCGGCCTCGAGCGCGCTCGACAGCTTGAGCAGCGAGGTGATGCCCTCGTACTCGTCACCGTGGTTGCCGCCGGTCAGCAGCGCCGTGGGGCCCTCGCCGTTCTTGATCACGGTAACCGGGATCATCACCGCCCCCCAGGCGGAGTCGTCCACCGAGATGGGCAGCTTGAGAAAGCCGTGCTGGACGCCGTCGGCGTCGAAGTCGACGGTGGCGCTGATGGGGCTGGGACGCTTGGTCATGGTTTACAACTCCTTGTTCGCATATGGCACAGGCATGGTGGCCTTGGTGTCACTCGAGGCTGATCTGGCGGCAGATTCTTAATTCCCTCTACGATCTGCCCCCCAGCGCCCCTCGTACATGTCGAAGCTGGTCAAGCTTCCTGCCTTCTCAACGCACAAAGAGCTGGCGCGGGAAGTTGGCCAGGGTCTCGCAGCCGCTCTCGGTGATCAGGATGCTCTCGGTGATCTCCAGGCCCCAGTCGTCCTCCCACAGGCCAGGCATGAAGTGGAAGGTCATGCCCGGCTGCAGAATGGTCTCGTCGGAGGGGCGCAGACTCATGGTCCGCTCGCCCCAGTCCGGCGGGTAGCTGATGCCGATGGGATAGCCACAGCGCGCTCCGCCGCGGTCGAAGCCGTACTTGTCCATGGCCGCACCCAGCGCCATGGCGATGTCCGCGGTGCGATTGCCGGGCCTGGCCACCTCGAGTCCACTCTCGATGCCCTCAAGCAGCGCCGATTCGGCACGCACGAACTCCGTCGGAGGCTTGCCCAGAAAGACCGTCCGCGACATCGGCGCATGATAGCGCTTGTAGACCCCGGCGATCTCGAAAAAGGTACCCTCGCCCTTGCGAAAGGGCGTATCGTCCCAGGTCAGGTGTGGTGCGGCGGCATCCTGGCCAGTGGGCAGCATCGGCACGATGGCCGGATAGTCACCGCCGAATACCCGACCATGCTCATCTCGGTACCCCTCGATGGCCACCCGGTAGATCTCCGAGACCAGCTTGCTCTTCGGTAGCCCCGGCTCGATCACCTCGAGGATACGCGAGTGCATGCCCTCGACGATCTTCGCCGCCACCCGCATGTACTCGACCTCCTGGGGCGACTTGATGGCACGGCACCAGTTGACCAGACCATTGGCATCCATGAAGCGCGCGTGGGGCAGCTCGCGCAGCAGGCTCTGATAGGCCTTGGCGGAGAAGTAGTAGTTATCCATCTCCATGCCCACCACCCCCTCGTGCCAGCCACGATCGGGCATGATCGACTGGGCCAGATACTCCATGGGGTGCATGTCCGGATTCTGAACATAGTAGTCCGGATAGTAGGTAATGTTGTCCGCATCGATCCAGCAGGTGCGCAGAGCCCCGTTGGCATCCATACGACGGCCATACCATACCGGTTCGCCCTCGAGTCCGACCAGCACGCACTGATGCACATAGAATGACCAGCCGTCATAGCCCGTCAGCCAGGCCATGTTGGAGGGGTCACTGACGATCAGCACATCGATGCCTCGACCGGCCATCTCGGCACGCACCTTCCACAGCCGGGTGGCATATTCCTCTCGAGTGAAGGGCAGGTTTACCTGGGTCATTGGGCCACTCGCCAAAGCAACGTCAAGAAAATCGGCCCTCTCGACGAGGAGAAGGCCGGGCCAGGGTCATGATCACTGACGAGATGCCTGAACGATTTCGGGTCGCACAGTCGCACCTGACAGTGGAGGGTGCCCCATAGCATGAAGGTTACTGCCTACCCATGGTAGAGGGTCAAGCACTTCCTTATGTTGAGAGCTCGGAAGTAACGGGCTTGTTCATGGTCACCACTCCAGAGATGATGGAGGCATCACGTCATCCGGGAGGAAACATGAAGGTACTGGTCCACAACGACGAGCCCAAGCGCTGGCAGGAAGCACTGGCGGCCCGCCTCCCCGAGGCCGAGATATTCACCAGTGCGGCACCGGCAGCCAAGCGTCGCGAAGCCGACTATCTGGTGGCGTGGAAGCCTCCGGCGTCACTGCTGAGCGAGCTCGTGGCGCTCAAGGGCATCGTCAACCTGGGCGCCGGGGTGGATGCCCTGCTGAACAATCCCGAGCTCCCGGCCGGAGTGCCCATCGTCAAGCTGCGTGACGCCGGCATGGCCGAACCGATCGGTGATTATGTGCGCTATGGTCTGCTGCACTTCCAGCGTGACTTCGATCGCTACCGTCGCCGGCAGCATGCACGAGAGTGGCGGGAGCACACCATGTGCGACAAGGCCGACTGGCCGGTAGGCGTGCTGGGGCTGGGGGCCATCGGCGCCAGGGTCGCGACGATGATCGCTGCCGACGGCTTCCCGGTCCATGGCTGGAGCCGATCGCCCAAGCGTCTCGACGACATCACCTGCCACCACGGCGATAACGGCCTGGAGGCGCTGCTGAGCCAGGTGAAGAGCCTGGTGCTGCTGCTTCCCGATACTCCCGCCACCCGGCACATCATCAATGCGCGAACCCTCGCCCTGCTGCCCGAGGGCGCCAGCCTGATCAACCCAGGGCGAGGCACCCTGATCGACGAGGCGGCCCTGCTCGACGCCCTCGGCGCCAGCACTGTCGAGGGTCGCCTGCGCGGCGCCGTCCTCGATGCCTTTCCCGAGGAACCCCTGCCCGAGACGAGTCCGCTCTGGTCCCACCCGCGGGTGTGGATCACGCCCCACATGGCGGGCCCTACTCCCCTCGTGGAGGCCCTCGATCAGGTAGCCGAGGCATTGCGCTCCCTCGCGAACGGTGCACCGATCGACGTCGTCGACCCCAAGGCCGGTTACTGAGTCCCTGATCGGGGTCGTGATCAATCGATACCTACACTAACGACGACACAGCCCCTACCCTCTGGAGAGACACCCCAATACCTCCCGGGAGGTGCGTGATGCGCGACAACGACCACTATGGTCCCCACGACGTGTTGGTCGTCGTGGATATGCAGAACGACTTCTGCGAGGGCGGCGCCCTGGCGGTGAGCGGCGGCTCGGCCCTGGTGCCGGGCATCAACGCCGAGATCGAGGCGGCCCGGGCGGCGGAGGCGCTGGTCGTCGCCTCCCGGGACTGGCATCCCGTCGACCACGCGAGCTTCGAACATCGTGGCGGCCCCTGGCCCGTGCACTGCGTGCAGGACACCCCGGGGGCGGCCTTCCATCCCGGTCTGGCGCTGCCCGCCGACACGGTACGCGTCAGCAAGGCCACGGCCTTCGACGCCGACGCCTACTCCGCCTTCGACGGCACAGGCCTGGCCGGCTATCTGCGCGACCGGGGCATCGACCGGGTGATCGTGTGCGGCCTGGCGCTGGACGTCTGCGTCAAGGCCACGGCGCTCGACGCCTGCCGGGAGGGCTTCGCGGTGCGCCTGCTCGAAGCCCTCAGCGCCGCGGTCGATCCCGACGCCATTGACGACGTGCGCAACGCGCTGCTCGAGGCCGGCGTCGAGGTGCGCCCATGAGCGAGCGGCTTTCGCTGACGGTGGACGAGGACGAGCTGGCCCTGCTCACCGACTTCTACCAGCTGACCATGACCCAGGCCTACTGGAAGGAGGCCATGGACGGGGTCGCCACCTTCAGCCTGTTCTTCCGACGGCTGCCGCCTGAGCGTCGCTTCATGCTCGCCTGCGGGCAACAGCACGCCGCCGAACGGCTGGCCCGGCTGCGCTTTACCGACATGGCGCTTACGCGCCTGGCCGACACCGGCCTCTTCGAGGCGGGGTTTCTCGACTGGCTGGCCCGCTGGCGCTTCGAGGGCGACATCTGGACCCTGCCCGAGGGCACGCCGGTGTTCGCCAACGAGCCGCTGCTGGAAGTGGAGGCGCCTATCGCCCAGGCCCAGCTCCTCGAGAGCCTGGCGATGAACCTGGTGCAGCTGGAGACGGTGCTGGCGTCCAAGGCGGTGCGCATCGTGCTGGCGGCACGGGGCCGGCCGGTGGTGGACTTCGGCATGCGCCGCATGCACGGCATTGATGCCGCGGTGCGCGGGGTTCGCGCCTATCGCACCGCGGGGCTTGCCGGCACCAGCAACGTGCTCGGCGGCCTGCGCCACGACCTGGCGCTCAACGGCACCATGGCCCACAGCTACGTGCTGGCCCACGACAGCGAGCGGGGGGCCTTCCGCGCCTTCGCCCGCCACTACCCCGGCACCACCCTGCTGGTCGACACCCACGACACCCTGGAAGGGGTGCAGAAGGTAATCGAGCTGATGCGCGAGGAGCCGGCCCTGTCGGTGAAGGCCATCCGGCTCGACTCGGGTGACCTGGGCGAGCTGGCCCGGGGCTCGCGCCGCCTGCTCGACGACGCCGGCTTCGAGCAGGTGCAGATCGTCGCCAGCAGCGGCCTGGATGAAGGCCAGATCGCGGCGCTGCTCGAGGCGGGGGCGCCCATCGACGCCTTCGGCGTGGGCACCCAGATGGGGGTCTCCGCGGACGCCCCGGTGATCGATCTCTCCTACAAGCTGGTCGCCTACGCCGGCGAGCCGCGGGTCAAGCACTCGCCGGGCAAGATCAACCTGCCCTGCCCCAAGCAGGTCTATCGCCGCCGGGACGCGCAAGGCCGCTACCTCGGCGACGTCATCGCCCTGCGCGATGAGACAGGCGTCGAAGGCGAGGCACTGCTGCATCCCATGGTGCGCGGCGGTCAACCGATCGAGGAAGGGATGGCCCTGGCCGAAGGTGCTCGCGAGCGAGTCAGTGACAGCCTGACTCGTCTTCCCGAGGAGCTGCTGCGACTGGAGGCTGGGCACGGCGACTACCCGGTCGAGCTCTCGTCGGCCCTGGAACATCTCCGCTCCATCACCTGATGCCCTTGCCTGATAGCGTCGCCGGCAATGCGGCATCTTCACGTCAAGGGGAACTTCAGGACCCACAGCGACCTCTTATCGCCAAAGGCCCTGCGGGCCACTCAGTTCCCATGATGGAGAGCGTCCATGCCCCAGCGAGCCATACGATGGTCCCGGCGCGGCGGCCAGTTGGCCCTATTTGCGCCCTGGCTGCTCGCCTGCCTGCCGCTGATGGCTCTGGCCAATGCACCGACCACGCCAGCCCAAAACGGCGCCGCTCCTCGGGCTGCCGCCGCCACCTCAATAGCCTTACGCCCCTTCGCCGCGCGTTACCGGCTCGAGGTCGAGGGCTGGCCGGCCGCCTATGTCGACCATCGCCTCAGCCGGGAGGGTGACTACTGGGAAAGCCTGATGGAGACCGATATACGGGTCGCCCGCGGCAGTGAGCGCAGCCGTTTCATGATTCAGGACGAAGGAATTCAGTCACTCTATTACGCCAGCGGCTACGCACTGCTGGGCGTCGGCGACAGCTATCAACTCGATGCCGAGCCACTCGAGGCACTGCCAGATCGTCAGACGGCACTCTTCACGCTCTCCCGCCGCATCATCGGCGGCGACTGTGCCAACAGCCCCTGCGATATCCGCTACCTGGATCACAAGGGGCGCGAGGAGCGTCTCAGGGCCCACACTCAAGGCCGCTCACGGATCACGCTACCCGCGGGTAGCTTCGAGACGATCACGGCCGAAGCCTGGGAGGCCGACAAGCCGAGCCGCCGGCTGCTGTTTCGCTTCCACCCCGAGGTACCCGGGCTGCTGCTGTCGGTCGACTATCACCGTGATGGCAAGCGCCGCAGCCAGCTGAGACTGAGCAGGCTAACCCTCCCTGACTAATGTCGCTTCAGCGGTTGGGTGCCTCAAGCGCGCCTGCTAGAGTAGCCGCTTTTCGAGACGCCGCCACGGGGCGGCCAATATAGGGAAGGGAGTCTCCATGCTGAGCGGCCTGCTGATCGTGCTGCTGCCCCTGGTAGTGGGTTACCTGGTACCAATCCGTCACCCTGCCGTGCTGGCGGCGATCAACCATGGGGTCAATGCCTCGGTCTATGGCATCCTGCTGCTGATGGGCTTCAGCCTCGCCGGCCTCGATAACCTCGCCGGGCAGCTGTCGCGCATGGGCGGCCAGGCGCTGGCGTTGTTCGTGGTGACATCGGCCTGCAACCTGGTCGGTCTCTGGTGGCTGTCGCGGCGCCTGGGACTGACTGCCGACCCTGCCCGTGTGGTGCCGGGCGCCCCGACCAGCAAACTTGCTGCGATGTCCGGCTCGCTGGCACTGGTCGGTGTGGTAATTCTCGGCGTGGCGCTGGGGCTGGCCGCCGACCGGCTGGCCCCCCTGCCGCTCCACGCCATGGCCGAGACCCTGGCCGAGTGGGTGCTCTATATCCTGCTGGCCCTGATCGGCTGCCAGCTGCGCAACTCCAGCATGCCGCTGCGCCAGATCCTGCTCAATCACCACGGTCTGGCCATTGCCCTCACCCTTGCCGCCACCTCGCTTGTCGGCGGCCTGCTCGCCGCTCCACTGCTGGATCTGCGCTGGAACGAGGGGCTGGCCATGGCCGCCGGTTTTGGCTGGTATTCCCTGTCGGGCATTCTGGTGGGCGACGCCCTGGGGCCGGCACTGGGCGGTGTCGCCTTCTTCAACGACCTGACCCGTGAGCTCGTCGCCTTCGTGTTGATCCCGCTGGTGATCCGCCGACACGCCGCCCTGGCCATCGGCTACGGCGGTGCCACTTCCATGGACTTCACCCTGCCGGTGATCCAGCAGCATGGGGGTGTCGGCTGCGTGCCGGTCGCGGTGGTCTCGGGCTTTCTGCTCTCCCTGCTGTCGCCGCCACTGATCCTGTTCCTGCTGTCGCTGTAAGCCTCCTTGCACGGGGTTTTCACATTGCATGACGATTGGCTGCGCCGCCCGGGGTTATGCTGTTGGCCCATTCCACCCGCGGTGAGGCAATCATGCGCCTGACTCTGCCACGCCCCGCCATTTCCCGGCTGGGCATCAAGCTGTTCGTGGTCATCCTGTCAGTCAATGTGGCCATCTCAGGCCTGGTGTTCCTGGCGGTGTCACGAAGCCTCGACCAGGGCTTCCTCGAGTATCTGGACAAGACCCAGACCCAGCGCGCCGAGACCCTCGTCAAGGGCCTCGCCGATGAGTGGTCACGCCGCGGCGACTGGCAGTGGCTGCGTGCCTCGCCCCGAGCCTGGTATCGTCTGGTGCGTCACCAGCTGTGGCCAGGTGCCGGCCCTCCGCCGATGGGGCTTGAGCGGCGACTGGGCGACCCCAAGGACTTCGTGCTTCATGATGCCGAGGGGTTGCCGGTGATCGGCCTGCCCCCCAACAACGACGAGGAGGCCGCCACCCTGCGCTGGTTGCCCATCGAGCATGAGGGTCAGCGGGTCGGGACCCTCGGTTACCGCCCGCCTGAGCAGCTGATGGCCCGCATGGAGCACGTCTTCCTGACCCGCCAGCAGCGTAACCTGGGCATCATCACCGGCGCCCTCGGCCTGGCCTCGCTGCTGCTGGCCGGTGGTCTCTCCTGGTGGCTGGGGCGCCGCACCCGCGGCATGGCCCAGGCCACCCTGCGCCTGACCGAAGGGGATTACAGCACCCGCCTGCCAGAGCGCGGTCATGATGAGCTATCTCGACTCTCGCGTGACTTCAATATTCTCGCCGCCACCCTGGAAGCCAGCCGCGAGGCGCGCAGCCGCTGGGTCTCGGATATTGCCCACGAGCTGCGCACACCGCTGGCGGTGCTGCGCGGCGAGATCGAGGCGATGCAGGACGGCATCAGGCCCCTGGAACACGAAAGCCTGCACTCGCTCTCCCAGGAGGTGAAGCAGCTCGAGCGCCTGGTCGCCGACCTGCGGCTGCTCTCGCAAAGTGATGCCGGCGCCCTGGAGGTTCAGCTGGCACCACTCAATATCGCCGACAGCTTGCACCAGCGTCTCGACGAAGGCAGCGGCTGGCTCGACGACAACGGCCTTGCCCTGTCGTATGCCATCCCCAAGTCGGCCTGGATACGTGGTGATGCCAGCCGCCTGAGGCAGCTATGGAGCAACCTGCTGGATAACACCTGCGCCTACACGCACTCCCCCGGGCAATTGCACATCAGCCTCGAAAGCGGCCCCCGTGGCGTCGAAATCCTGTGGGATGACAGCGCCCCCGGAGTCCCGGACTCCCAGCTATCGCGGCTCTCGGAACGCCTCTACCGGGTCGAGGGGTCGCGCAGCCGGGCTAGCGGTGGCAGTGGTCTGGGGCTCTCCATTGCCACCGCCCTGGTCAAGGCTCATGGAGGCCGGATGACCGCTGCCCCTTCTCCACTGGGTGGGTTACGCTGGATCCTGAGCTTCCCGCCACTCGATGACGCCACGTTCAAGGAGAAGACCGCATGATCGAGGCCGAGCACCCTCAGCGCATCCTTATCGTCGAGGATGAACCCAAGATCGCCCGACTGGTGGCCGACTACCTTGCCGGAAGTGGCTTCGAGCCCCACCACCTGGACCATGGCAACAGCGTGTTACCGTGGCTGGAGGAGACGCGCCAGGCCGCCGAAGGGCCGGCGCTTGTGCTCCTCGACCTGATGCTGCCCGGCACCGACGGTCTTACCCTGTGTCGTGAGATCCGTCAGCGCTGGCCTGCCCTGCCGGTGATCATGCTGACTGCCCGAGTCGAGGAGGTCGATCGCCTGCTGGGGCTCGAACTGGGCGCCGATGACTACATCTGCAAGCCGTTCAGTCCTCGGGAGGTCGTCGCCAGGGTCAAGGCGGTGCTTCGCCGCACTCAGCCGGCCAGCGGACCTGGCGCCTTGGGCAGTGATCTGATACTCGATGAGGAGGGCTGGCGAGCCCTGGCGGATGGTCACGACCTCGCACTCACCGCCGTGGAGTACCAGCTGCTCAAGGTGATGATGGATGCCCCGGGGCGTATCTTTTCCCGAGACCAGCTGATGGACCATATGTACCGGGACCACCGCATCGTCTCCGAGCGCACCGTCGACAGCCACGTCAAGAAACTGCGCAGAAAGATCGCCGAGATATGGCCCGAGCGCGAGGTGATCCGCTCCGTCTACGGGGTCGGCTACAAGTATCAACCCGAGGAGTGACCTGCACCACCTTTGCACCTTCGCTGCATGACCCTTGCACAGGTCCGGCGCAGAGTAGACGTTGTCAACCCAGGAGAAACAGGAGTCTTCTCATGCAGACCAGACGCTACCGCAAGATGCTTGCCCCCGCCCTCCTCGCCATGGCGATCGCCCCGCTGGCGCTCCAGGCCAGCGCTGCGCCCAGCGACGGTGAGCGTGCCGAGAGTCGCCAGCAGTGGCAGGAAGCCCGCGCCGAGGATCTGCAGCACCGCATGCGTGCGATGGTTGACGGCTGGGACCTCTCCGACGAGGAGCGTGACGAGCTGCGCGAACTGCGCCAGGCTCACTATGCCGAGATGGCCGAGCTGCGCGATCGTGACTTCGACTCCCGTGAGGAGCGTCGCGAGGCTTACCAGGAACTGCGCGACGAACACCGATCCGCACTGGCCGAGCTGCTGACCGATGAGCAGTTCGAGGAGATGCAGCAGACCGCCCGCATGGCCCACGGCAAGAGGCACGGTCACGGTCACGGTCACGGTCACCACGCTGGCAATGACAACGACTGATACGCTACGCTGAGTTTGTAGTGAAAAAGGGGCCGGGGCACACCCGGCCCCTTTTCATGCTGGCTGATGACTGCTGGCTAATGACTGCTGGTTAATGACTGATAGCTACCCGGATCTTGCCAATGACGACAGAGCGCAGACACCACGGACCGGCCTTCAAGGTGGCCCTGATCGGAGGCATCCTCGCCACCCTGGCGGCCCTGGCGATGGCCCTATCCGGCCCGGCGTATCGCATGGATCTGCTCACTCTGGGAAATGCCTTTGGCCTGCTGCGCTACGCTGCCTTTACCGCCCTCGGGGCTGCGGGACTGGGTCTGGTGGCTCTGCTGATCGCCGTTGTCACTCGTCGCGCCCTGCCCGCCGTGCTCGGCAGCCTGGTGATACTGGCCGGCGGAGCGCTGGTCGCCATACCCTGGCTACAGCTTCAGCAGGCCCAGGCGGTGCCGCCGATCCATGATATCACCACCGACATGCAGAACCCGCCCGCCTTCCTGGCTCTGATCGAGGCACGCAGGGCCGCGCCCAACACGGTGGAGTATCCCGGCGAAATGACCGCACAGCAGCAGCGAAAGGCCTATCCGGCGATCCAGCCGCTGATGCTCAATGCGCCTCTCGAGACGGTACGGGAGGCCGCCGAAGCCGAGGTAACCAGTGCCGGGTGGGACATTGCCGCGGTCAGTGACACACGAATCGAGGCCACGGCAACCACTGTCTGGTTCGGTTTCAAGGATGACGTGGTGATCCGACTGAACGAGACCGATGACGGAACTCGAGTAGACATGCGCTCCGCCTCTCGGCTGGGGGTCAGCGACCTCGGCACCAACGCGGCGCGCATCCTGACCTTTATGGAAAACCTGGTGCGACGCCTGGAATCATCCGACTAGTTTCCCGAGCTCGCCGGTGGGCCGTCCGACAGTGTCAGGCCGGCCCGAACACATTATTCGAAGGTGGCGCAGACGTCAGCCTGCTCTGCCGGCCGATGCGTGTCTTCATGCGTCAGTGCTTCGCTGGTCGCCTCCAACGATACGCTCCACTGATGGTCGGTGCCCTTGGGATCACAGGCTCCTTCCCTGCCGCCACCGAAGTTGGAGTCGATCCAGTAATGCACCTCATAGCTGCCGCCCTCCTTCAATACACCGGGAAAATCAAACGAGAAGGCCGGAGCCTCATCGGCGGAGACGGTGCCGGACTCGGTGGCGACCACGTCGCCGGAATCCACATCGACGACAGCCGCATGGACCTCCTGACCGCCATGCGGCCCATTGAAGGTACCATCCCCCTCGAAGGTGAGATCCTGGCCATCGTTGGCCATGACCAGGGGAGCGGCGAGCAGCAGGGAAAACAGCATGCAGCGTAGCGGAGCCTTGCCAGTAAGCGTTGAAGTGGTCATATCGCACCTCTTGAGCGTATCCAGATGAGTGATCGGGTCCTGTGGACCTAAGCCCAGCGTAGTCCATTCTCGCTACCACCTCGCTCCATCCTGGCAGTGCCCCATCGGAAGCAGAAGAATAACAGCGGGCTACCATTCAGGAAGGCCCCTGGTCTGGCTCACCATTATGGTTAAGCGAGCCGGGCAGCCTTGCGGCATCGCAACATAAAGGCGTAACGTAATAGCCCCGCTCTTTAGCAAGCAAAGGAGTTGCCATGTCTCGCTCCTCCGATGACGTCGGTTACCGGGTTCCGCTTCCTGGCAGCGCCCTGGTCGCCGCCTGGCGCCGGGGCTACGGCCTGGCCGAGCTGCGGCGCGACCTGCTCGCCGGGCTGACCATCGGCATCGTCGCCGTACCACTCTCCATGGCGCTGGCCATCGCCACCGGGGTCCCCCCCCAGCACGGCCTCTATACCGCCATCGTCGCCGGCGCGATCATCGCCCTCACCGGCGGCTCGCGTTTCAACGTCTCCGGCCCCACCGCCGCCTTCGTGGTGATTCTGTTCCCCATCGTCGCCAACCACGGCATCGGCGGACTGCTGATCGCCACCCTGATGGCCGGGCTGATCCTGATGGCCCTGGGCCTGGCGCGACTGGGCAGCCTGATACAGTTCGTCCCCTACCCGGTCGTGCTGGGCTTTACCGCCGGTATCGCCGTGGTCATCGCCCTGCTGCAGCTGCCGGACTTTCTGGGGCTCTCGCTCGAGCTTGGCGAAAGCACGCCGGACAATGCGCTGCGTATCCTGAAGGCGTCGCCCGAGCTGGCCCCCGCCGAGCTGAGCATCGGCCTGATCACGCTCGCCACCCTGGTACTATGGCCGAGGCTCAAGTTGCCGGTTCCTGCCCCGTTGGTAGGGCTCGCGGTAGGTACCCTGGCGGCCCTGGCCGCGACAGCCGCCGGCATCGAGATCGACACCATCGCCTCGCGCTTCAGCTGGAGCCTTCACGGCGAGAGCGGCAGCGGCATTCCACCTTTCGCTCCAGGCCTGGTGCTGCCCTGGCAGCTTCCCGGCCCGGACGGCACTCCGCTGGTGGTTGACTTTGACCTGATTCGCGAACTGCTGGGCCCGGCTCTCGCCATCGCCATGCTAGGCGCCATCGAGTCGCTGCTGTGCGCCGTGGTGGCGGATGGTCTTACCCGCACCCGCCATGATCCCAACGCCGAACTGGTGGGCCAGGGGCTGGGCAATATGATCGCGCCCTTCTTCGGTGGCATCACCGCCACCGCGGCACTGGCACGCACCGCCACCAATATCCGCAGTGGCGCCTTCTCTCCGCTGGCTGCCGTCACGCATGCCCTGGTGGTGCTGCTGGCGGTGGTGCTGCTATCGGGAGTGCTGGCCCTGGTACCCATGGCGGCACTGGCAGCCCTGCTGTTTATCATCGCCTGGAACATGAGCGAGGCACGCCACTTCGTCCACACCCTGAAGAGCGCCCCGGCCAGCGATGTGGCGATCCTGGTGATCTGCTTCGCGCTGACGGTGGTGTTCGATATGGTACTGGCGGTGGCGGTGGGCATGGGGCTGGCGGCGGCGCTGTTCATTCGTCGCATGGCCGAAGTGACTCAGACCCGTCGGCTCGACCAGAGTGATCGCGACAGCGACATGGATCTGCCCCCGGACGTGGCTCTCTATGATATCGACGGTCCGCTGTTCTTCGGCGCCGCCGAGAAGGCGATCTCGTCGCTGCAGGTCGTGGACCCGGATATCCGCGTGATGCTGCTCGACATGCACGACGTGCCCAGCCTCGACGCCACCGCCATCATCGCCCTGCAAACCCTCGCCGAGGAGCTGCATGAGCGTGGCACAGGCCTGGTGTTCGTGGGGCTGCCGGCACCGCTGATCCTCAAATTGCGCCGCGCCGGCCTGCGCCGCGAAGCGGGACGGTTGGCGATGGTGACCAATCAGGGCCAGGCACTACGCCTCGCCGAACGCTGGCTGGCGGGCTCACCGGGCTAGCCCCCGGCTTGAGCGAGCCCCGGGGCGACTGGCCGTCAGGGCACTTTCTCGACCATAGTAAGAAGACCCACGGCCACTCGGTGAGGCCCCCATGGCTGCACTACCCGACTGGCAGGTGAGCCGCTGGCTCAACTGCGACACGCCCTTGAGGCTCGGTATGCTGCGCGGGCGCGTGGTACTGGTCCATGTCTTCCAGATGCTCTGTCCCGGCTGTGTTCTCCACGGCCTGCCGCAGACTCAGCGGATTGCCCGCCAGCTGGTTGATGCCCCGCTGAGCGTGGTGGGGCTTCACAGCGTCTTCGAGCACCATGACGTGATGACACCCCGTGCGCTGGCGGCCTTTCTGGCCGAGAACCGCTACGCCTTCCCGGTCGGCGTCGATACCGCCAGCCGCGACGACGATCCTCGTCCATGCACGATGCGCGCCTGGGCACTGGAGGGCACTCCCACCACGCTGTTGATCGATATCCGCGGTCGGCTCCGCTACCGTCACTTCGGCATCGAGGAGGATCTGGCACTTGGCGTGCATCTGGGCCAGTTGCTGCAGGAGGCAAAGGGGCTTGACGCGCCCCCCGGGAGGCGACAGACGGCGCAAGAGGGTAGAATCGCGCGACTGCCAAGAGACTAAATCTCCTCGACTTCGACAGGATTCCCAATGCCTCGAGTTCGCTCCCGCTCTACCCCTCTGCTGGCCCTGGCCGCACTCTCCTTGTTGCTTGCCGGCTGTGGCAACGACAACGAGGTGGGCGATGTCTCGCTGGGCCTGTTTACCACCAAGGACATCAAGATCGAGAGCCTCACCGACCCCAAGGTTCCTGGGGTGACCTGCCATCTCAGCAATATCGAGGCCGACCTCGACTTCGCCGACCCTTCCGACAGCAGCCTTGCCTGCCGCCAGACCGGCCCCATCACCCCCGCCATGCTGGCCGATATCGACACCTCGGCGAGTGGCGAGCTGCTCTATCGCCGCTCCAAGAGTGTGCTGTTCAAGAGCCTCAAGGTGCGTCGCATCTTCGATGCCGACAATCAGACGCTGCTCTATCTGGTCTACAGCACCAAGGAGACCAGCGGAAGCTTCAAGCATGCCCTTAGCAGCGTGCCGCTCTGGAACACTCAGGCCTGGCAGGCGCCGGTCAGCGAATAGGGAAGGTGTCGGCCACGCCGGATGGCGGGGCCGACAGGATCGAAGCCAGTCGGGGCAGTGCCCCAATGGCACGGGGTTAGAAGAAGCCCATCGGATTGATGTCGTAGCTGACCAACAGATTCTTGGTCTGCTGATAATGCTCGAGGGCCACCTTGTGGGTCTCGCGACCGACACCGGACTTCTTGTAGCCGCCGAAGGCCGCATGCGCCGGATACTGGTGGTAGCAGTTGGTCCACACACGGCCGGCCTGGATGCCACGCCCCATGCGGAAGGCCACATTGATGTCGCGACTCCAGACGCCGGCACCGAGGCCGAACTCGGTATCGTTGGCGATCGCCAGCGCCTCCTCCTCATCCTTGAAGGTGGTCACCGCCACCACCGGCCCGAAGATCTCCTCCTGGAAGACGCGCATCTTGTTGTGGCCCTTGAG
>NZ_WUTS01000001.1:2120858-2121318 GCF_009901955.1 Halomonas icarae
CGGGAGGGGCAGGTGCACACCTCACCCTGGTTGAAGAAGGCCAGCACCAGCCCCTCGGCGGCCTTGTCGATGAACGCTGGCTCGGCGTTCATGATGTCGGCGAAATAGATGTTCGGCGACTTGCCCCCCAGCTCCACGGTGGAGGGAATGATGTTGTCGGCGGCACACTTGAGGATATGCGCGCCTACCGGGGTCGAGCCGGTGAAGGCGATCTTGGCGATGCGCTGGCTGGTGGCAAGCGCCTGGCCCGCCTCGGCACCATAGCCATTGACGATATTGACCACGCCCGGGGGCAGCAGATCGCCGATCACCTCCATCAACTTGAGGATCGAGGCGGGCGTCTGCTCGGCGGGCTTGAGCACCACGCAGTTGCCAGCGGCCAAGGCCGGCGCCAGCTTCCAGACGGCCATCAGCAGCGGGAAGTTCCAGGGGATGATCTGCCCCACCACGCCCAGCGGCT
>NZ_WUTS01000001.1:2121418-2195749 GCF_009901955.1 Halomonas icarae
GGCCGGCGCCAGCTTCCAGACGGCCATCAGCAGCGGGAAGTTCCAGGGGATGATCTGCCCCACCACGCCCAGCGGCTCGTGGAAGTGATAGGCCACGGTATTGGCATCGATATCGGCGGCGGTCCCCTCCTGGGCACGAATGCAGCCGGCGAAGTAGCGGAAGTGATCGACGGCCAGCGGCAGGTCGGCGTTCAGCGTCTCGCGCACCGCCTTGCCGTTGTCCCAGGTCTCGGCGACCGCCAGCATCTCGATATTCTGCTCGATGCGGTCGGCGATCCTGAGCAGTATGTTGGAGCGCTCCGCGGCGGAGGTCTTGCCCCAGGCCGGTGCCGCGGCATGCGCTGCATCCAGCGCCTTGTCGATATCCTCGGCGCCGGAGCGAGGAATCTCGCAGAACACCTCGCCGTTGACCGGGCTGACGTTGTCGAAGTACTGCCCCTTGACCGGCGGAACGAACTCGCCACCGATATAGTTGCCGTAGCGCGACTCGAAGGCGACGACCGCACCGGACTGGCCGGGAGGGGCAGGTGCACACCTCACCCTGGTTGAAGAAGGCCAGCACCAGCCCCTCGGCGGCCTTGTCGATGAACGCCGGTTCGGCATTCATGATGTCGGCGAAATAGATGTTCGGCGACTTGCCACCCAGCTCCACGGTGGAGGGAATGATGTTCTCGGCGGCACACTTGAGGATATGCGCGCCTACCGGGGTCGAGCCGGTGAAGGCGATCTTGGCGATGCGCTTGCTGGTGGCAAGCGCCTGGCCCGCCTCGGCACCATAGCCATTGACGATATTGACCACGCCCGGGGGCAGCAGGTCACCGATCACCTCCATCAGCTTGAGAATCGAGGCGGGCGTCTGCTCGGCGGGCTTGAGCACCACGCAGTTGCCCGCGGCAAGGGCCGGCGCCAGCTTCCAGACGGCCATCAGCAGCGGGAAGTTCCAGGGAATGATCTGTCCCACCACGCCCAGCGGCTCATGGAAGTGATAGGCCACGGTATTGGCGTCGATATCGGCGGCAGTGCCCTCCTGAGCACGAATGCAGCCGGCGAAGTAACGGAAGTGATCGATGGCCAGCGGCAGGTCGGCGTTGAGGGTCTCGCGGACCGCCTTGCCATTGTCCCAGGTCTCGGCGACCGCCAGCATCTCGATATTCTGCTCGATGCGATCGGCGATCTTGAGCAGTATGTTGGAGCGCTCCGCGGCGGCGGTCTTGCCCCAGGCCGGTGCCGCGGCATGCGCTGCATCCAGCGCCTTGTCGATATCCTCCGCGTCGGAGCGGGGAATCTCGCAGAACACCTCGCCGTTGACCGGGCTGACGTTGTCGAAGTACTGCCCCTTGACCGGCGGAACGAACTCACCACCGATATAGTTGCCGTAGCGTGACTCGAAGGATACTGGGGAATCAGTACTGCCGGGATTGGAATAGATCATAGTAGTTTCTCTTATTTTCGTTTATTCACAATAATTATTTATATTTTCAGCAATGCCAGAGTCTTTAAAACCACTACCACTGATAAATGCGCGAGAACAATTTCCTCGCGCATTCATAGATCAGAAAGACTGTGGCATTTCTCCCTTTTCAAGCCTGGAGTTTATGTCAGCAATCACAGCGGGTAACTCATTAATAGTTTCAATCATATAGTGTGGCCGAGAATTTTTAAAAAGCTCTTCAACCCGTCTTTTCTCTTTCGCGAGCAAATCTTTAGGCATGCTGACATACTCATCATAAGTTACACCAAGCGCATTTCCTGAGCAGGTAAGAGCCACTGTCCACATCCCAGCGCTCCTGCCCTCTAAAATACCGGGGGTTGTGTCATCGACTTTAACACACGCCGCCACATCACTCACACCCAACTGCATGACGTTAGACAGCGACTGTGCTGGATAAGGCCTGCCATTAGGAACCTCATCAGTGGCGACAACACAGTCTGCTACATAGTTGTTCTCCTTAGCCATCTCAACCACTTTTTCCATCACAACAGCAGGGTATCCGGAACAGGAACCAATTTTAACTCCGCATTTCCTAAGATCATTAATAACGTCTAGTGCACCAGGGATAATTTCAGAATGCTCCCCGATCTTACTAATCTGAAGAGGCATGAAGCGATTATAAATCGTAGTCACATCTTCATCAGTAGGAAACCTTCCAAACTCTTTTTTGAAACTATTAGCAATAGAATCCTCATTGCACAGAGTGCGAATATGATCCCACTTCCCCATTCCCATAGGGCCACGTGCCTCTTCCAAAGTCACCTCGACATTAAACTCTGAGAAAGCCTCCACAAAAATCTGAGTAGGTGCGAATGATCCAAAATCAACAACAGTTCCCGCCCAATCTAGGACTACGGCCTGAACTGACTTAGGGTTTTGATATTTCATTTCACTGCCTCCTAGGAGTTTTATTAACTATTAATAATCTAAAGCTATGCAACAGCTTGTGATTTATCTAGGTCACTTAACCTTTTTTTCTCGACACTCTCAGGCGTAACATTCCAGTTCATTGACAAAATGATAGTTGCAACAATTGCAGTCCCTGTAAACACCATGAAAACAGTTTCTGTATCGAAGAAGCCAGGCAACAATCCTCCCATTACTGCTCCTACAGAACCGCAGCCGTTTACAAACCCTGAAGCTGTGGCAGCTGATCCCTTTCCAAAGTCTATCGCAGCTGACCCACAGATCATCGAGTCAGGCCCATATAACGTCAGGCCAACCATAAATAGTAAAGCGACAACAACAGCAACACTTCCAGTCTGCATGGCTGGGACAAATAGTATCAGAAGCCCTGATAGAACTATTAGGCTGACAGTACATGCAGGAAACCGACGGGCATTAAACAATTTATCAGAAATAAAGCCTACAACGATTGGCCCAAAAAGTCCTGCCACTTCAAATGCGGTTGGAACAATAGCTGCTGCAACCTTTCCAATTTCCGGCATTTTCTCATAGACCATGACAGGCCCCCAAAACAGGATCGCATAGCGTGCCGGTTTTAGTAGAAAATAAGCTAAACCCAAAGTAACAACCGTTCTATTTCTCAGGGTTTTAGAGAGGCTTTGTAAAAAGCTCGCACCTTCCTCTTGAAGCAGCTCCTGCTCTTTTTCGGCCTCCGGATCGACCGGAGGTAAGCCAACGTCTTTTGGTTTATTCCTCTGAAAGATAAAGAAAAGCAGTGCAATTACCGCAACAAAAATAGAGCTGGAAATAAACGCTGCTTTCCATGAGTCGAAAACAGTATATGCCCAGTAGCCTGCAAAAGGAGAAGCTACCAATCCTCCAAAAGCATAGCAGGAGCTCCATAATCCAAGGATTCGTCCACGCTCTTTTACGGCAAAAAAACTACCCACATTCTTGCAAAGACCCGACCATCCAGTTGACTGAGCAAGCCCTTGAACAACCATGCAAGCAGCAAAGATTGGTACCGTTGCAAACGTTCCCATTATAAATGCTGCAGCAGCAGATATAATCAGCCCCCCCAACACAACCACACGTGGGCCAAATCGATCGGACAGAATACCCCAGGCAAACTGTCCTACTGCATAAGCAGCTAGATACGTAGCATCCAGCTGCGCCATAACCGATTTTTCTAACTCAAAGGTGGGATCATCCGCTATACCAAGCTTTGCTATTGAAAAAGCTTTTCTTGTAAAGTAGAAGGCAGCATAAGCAATCCAGGTGATTGCAAAAATCTGCCACCTCCATCTTCCAATAGAGCTAACTGCCTCTTCTAGAAGAGTTTTTCTATATTGGTATTTGTTCATTGTTATATACCACTCTCTTTTTCAATATTGCAAGAACACTATTGTCTATTCAATATAACACCTATACTCCATCAACAGACATAGCTGCAAGAGATTCTTCGACTGCTTTTATAAGGTCAAGCACGACATACTCATCAATTTGTCCAATGCAACCCATCCGGAAACTCTCTACTTCAGTAAGCTTCCCAGGGTAGATGATGAAATTTCTTTTCTTTAGCTCATCATAAAACTTCTTAAATTCAAAATTTTCGTGATCTGGTGACAAGAACGTTGTGATTATGGGAGAAAGCCATACATCATCCAGCAAGGTTTCAAATCCTAACGCTCTCATTCCTGATACAAGTACATCTCTGTTGCGACTATAACGGCTATGGCGACCAGCGACTCCCCCTTCTTCAGCATGTTGCTTCAGAGCTTCATGGAAGGCAATCACAGTGTGTGTGGGCGGAGTGAAGCGCCACTGACCAGTTTTCTCCATATGCTTCCACTGCTCATACAAATCTAAACTCAGTGAGTGTGAGCGCCCTTTACTACTTTCCA
This sequence comes from Halomonas icarae, assembly GCF_009901955.1. Lineage (GTDB taxonomy): Bacteria > Pseudomonadota > Gammaproteobacteria > Pseudomonadales > Halomonadaceae > Halomonas > Halomonas icarae. The sequence goes on from NZ_WUTS01000001.1 coordinate 2,125,721, forward strand.
GAAGTGTTTTTTTGATGATAACAAATCCAAAACCAGGGACTCCTTCGATGCATTTATTGGCCGATGAGACCATCACATCAAAGGGAACTTCACTAACGGTCAATGGCACACCACCGAATGAGCTCATCGCATCAACAATCAGCCCTTTTCCATGCTTCTTAACAACGTTTGATATCTCTTTAAGTGGATTTAAAATTCCTGAACTTGTCTCACAGTGTACAAGAAAAACATCTGTAACATCAGCATTTTGCGTGAGGATTTCATCTACCTCCTCAGGTGAGGGAGGGAGGTAGTCCCCTTTATCCAGAACAATATAATCTCTTTTTAAATAGTCAAGTGTTAGAGCTGCTCTTTTTCCATAGGCGCCATTCATGAGAAGAAGGGCCTTTCCCTTGACATCAATTGCGGTGGCTAGCGACGCCTCAACAGAGAAGGTACCACTCCCCTGCATCGGTACACACACGTAAGTGTCACTATCAGCACCCGCCATTTCTAATAGGCTAGACCTGATATGAGCCGTGGCTTTATTAAAGTCCGCATCCCACGATCCCCAGTCACGCAGCATCGCTTCCTTGGTAGCTAGTGAGGTCGTTAGAGGACCTGGTGTCAAAAGGTAGGGTTCTCCAGCGTAGGTTTTCAGTTTCAATGACTCTGCGTTGATTTTTTGGACTTCTGTCATGGTTGTCATTTTTTTGCCTCACTACTGTGTTGTTTCTGGGTGTGTCGCGCGCCAAGCAAAAAGGCTGATCCGCACAACCGACAGCAAAGCAAACCTTGAAAAATAGGTAAAATCGATTTAACCTATGCGGGAAATAAGCCTGGATTATAATTATGACTATTTCTCATTCCCAGTTGCGGGCATTTCATGCTGTTGCAACGTAAACGGTCCACAAACCCCATCTTCTGCATCTAAATAGTGTCCGTCAGACTGGTGTCACCCGACCCCAAGGAGGACTTGACCGGCGGAACGAACTCGCCACCGATATAGTTGCCGTAGCGCGACTCGAAGGCGACGACCGCACCGGACTGGCCCGGGTTGGCATAGATCATGGCATGCTCCTGAGTATTGTCGTTGTATGGACACTGCCCTGCCATTCTTGGTCGTGACAGTACCCGAAGACATACTCCGTTGGTCGAAGCCACTCTCCTTGACAGCCACTCCTCTGGACTGGCTCTTCAACTGAATCTCAGGCCTGGGACGTTTCGTCCCAATGATCCAGGGAGACCAGAGTGGTGGTGAGACAGGCTTGCAGCGCTTCGAGAACCGGGGGTATCGACGCCAGCTCTCCTTCGGCCGCCAGGCGTTCGATCCGCGCCGCCGTCTCCGCTACCGTTACCGCACCCAGGCTCGAGGACTCCCCCTTCAGCTGGTGCGCGGCATGGCGCAACCGGTCGACGTCACTCGACACGAGTGCCGTGGCAATCTGAGCGAGATGCGCCTCGCTCTGGTCACGGAAAAGTGCCACCAACCGCGTAAGTCCCGGTTTACCGAGAGAGCCGAGCAGAGAGTTCAGGACCCGAGGATCCAGCAGTGCCTGCTGATTCATGGCCAGCGGCCCCCCCGGCTCTCCCTCGTCGCTTTCCAGATGGCGTCTCAACACCTCCTGCAGGGGCTCCGGGAGCAGAGGCTTGGCAAGGTGGCCACTCATCCCCGCGGCCAGACAACGCGACGGTTCGCCTCCCGGGCCGCCGGCGGTCATCGCCACGATGGGCACCTTGGTCAGCCAGCCCTGGCACCGTCGGAGGCGGCGGGTCACCTCCAGCCCATCCATATCCGGCATCTGCACGTCCATGAAGATCAGATCAAACTTCCGCTGCCGAGCCAGGGCCAGCGCTTCTTCTCCCGACTCGGCCAGACTTACCCGACAGCCCAGCCGCTCGAGCATCGCACGGGCGACCCGCTGGTTAACGGGGTTATCCTCCACTACCAGCAGCTGGGCCCCCAGCAGATGCCTTCTCGATGGTTGCCTGCTCTCGCTGCGCTCTGTGGCGGCGTCTCGCGCCGGTGCGGCGGCGGGTACCAGAGGCAGCAAGCACCAGAAGCGGCTACCGACCCCGGGCTCGCTCTGCATGTCGATGCGCCCCCCCATGGCTTCGATCAGGCGACGCGAGATCGCCAGGCCCAGGCCGGTGCCACCGAAGCGTCGCGCGATGGAAGCATCGCCCTGCCGGAATGGCTCGAAAAGGTGCTCATGTTGCTCGGCAGGGATGCCATGCCCCGAATCGCGCACCTCCAGGCGCAGGGTATCGGCACTCACTTGCGCCGCCTCGACAATGACCTCTCCCTTGTCGGTGAACTTCACGGCATTGGATACCAGATTGAGCAACACCTGACGCAGCCGTGCCGGATCCCCCATTACCCAGGCCGGCAGCTCCTCGGAGATCCGCGTCTCGAGCCCGATCTCGCGTGACTCGGCACGCGCCTTGAACACCGTCACCGCTCCCTCCATCAGCGTGGCAAGCGATAACGGCTGGTACTCCAGATCGAGATGCCCGGACTCGATCTTGGAGAAGTCCAGCAGCTCATTGATCAGCCCCAGCAGCAGGTTGGCGCTGTCATGTAGGGTGGCCACATACTGCCGGGGGCGCTCCGCAATAGGCTCCTCCAGCAGCAGGTCGCTCATGCCGATGACACCGTTGAGGGGCGTGCGGATCTCATGGCTCACCGTGGCCAGGAATTCCGACTTGGCCTGGTTCGCCGACTCGGCTCGTCGCGCCACTGCCTGCAGCTGATGGCTGAGTAGTTCCAGATCACGGCGGGCAGTGGCATTGTCGCGCGCCTCGCGGAACAACATGACTGCAACCAGCAGTGCGGAGAAACTCATGGTCAGGATCAGCAGCAACAACAGGCCATGGAGTCGCTGCTGTTGACGACGCTGGAGAGTCGCACGTTCAGCCAGGTAGCCATTGACGGCAATCACCAGACGCTCGGTGCGGTTACCCAGTATTTCCAGATGCCGCTCGAGACCCTGCCGGCTTTCGGTAGTGAGCACCTCCAGCTCGCCAATCATGTCGTCCAGTTCATCGATCCGGCGTTCGATATCCGCGAGCAGGTCGACTACCGTGGGTGACTTCCCCAATAGCTCGGCGACGTCACCCTGCCCCAGCATATGCATGCGGCTATAGAAGAGCTCGAAGCGCAGCCGGAGCCCGTCGAGGGTGGCATCGGGCTGTACCAGATAACTGTGCATCTGGACGGTTTCACGGTCGAGCCGATAGGCGTGCCAACCGGACCCCTCGGCGACTCTGCCTATCAGGCTATCCTGGCGCCAGGCGACCAGGCTTACCACGATCAGGGCCGCGGCAAACAGTACCAGGGCACTGATTGCCCCCAGTCTCAGCCGCAGGGGCAGCCTCAACACTCGCCCTCTCCTGTAGAACTCGCTCGAGCAGCGTACATGCAATCAGCGCACATGAATGCTGGCCACATGCCATACCGACCGAAAGCGCACCGCTTCGGTGTGAAGCTCTGGATGCTCACCGAAGGGATAGAGCACGAATAGCGGGCCAAGTTCGCGTATCGGCATCGGCTCTCCGTTGCGGCTCATGGCCAGAATCACGTCATAGTCATGCAGCTCCTGAACGGAAATCTCCGCCTCAAACCTGTTGAGGGCCTGCACGACGATGCTGTCGCCCTGCGCCCCCACCGCCGCGAGCAACTCGCGCATCAGAGGTCCCCGGAAGCAGCTGGTCTCACGATGCCAGGGAGTCCGGGTACAGATCGTCAGTGGGGAGAGATTCTTCAACAGCTCGCGATCGAAATGCGCCTGTGTGCCGGCATTGGTGTGGGCGATATTACCGGTGACGGTCAGCAACACCTCACCTTCCGGAGCAGGTAACTCGTTGCCGATAGCGAGTACGGGCACGCCGACCAGCAGAAAGATCAGGTAAATAAAGATCGTCTGGCGCATGAAGCCATCCCCTTCAGTCGAGTTTGGTGCGCCAGACTACGCGATCACGCCGGTATGGTCAGCTCAACGAAGGCCGGGGGCGTGATCGCCCCCGGCAGGATGCCTAATCAAAGGAGAGGAACGCCGGTCAACCATGAAGGTTATGCTTCTCCTCCTGGGGCTTGATGACCACCAGGTCCTCGTAGGCATGCCAGCTGGCGAAGCCCAGCACCGGCAGGATAAGTGCCAGTCCGATATAGAAGGTCAACACCCCGACCAGCACACAGCCGGTGAGAATCGCGGCCCAGAGCAGCATCGGACGGAAGTTTTTGGAGACCGAACGAATGCTGGCCTCGATGCCCTCCATGAAGGTAAGGTCTTGATCCATCAGTGTCGGAATGGCCACTACGCTGATGGCGAAGGCGCCAAAGGCAAGAATGCTTCCCAGCACGGTACCGACAGCAATCATGCCGAGCCCCTGCGGAGTCGTCAGCAGCGCCGCGTAGAGGGCATCGGGACTCGGCACCTCGAAGCCGAAGAAGAGGGCAAACAGCAGGGTCGCCACACGAATCCAGGCAAGGAAGAAGATCATCATCATGACCCCCATCATCGCCAGCTGGCCGGCATGGGGACGCCAGGCGCCGAAGGCATCGCCAAGATGCGGGGCACGATTGGCCTCCAGGGCACGACTGATGCCATAGGAGCCTACCGCCACCAGCGGACCAATGAACATGAAGCCCGCCACCAGCGGGAGCAGCCAGTGCCACAGGCCCAGATAGATGGCGCCGACGGTAACGGCGATACTCAGCCCCACCCAGAACATGCCGTACGCGAGACTGACGACGGCCGCCTGGCGAAAATCCTCGATGCCGGCGGCGAGCCAGGCCCTGGGTCGCTCCATGCCGACCGGCTGGATGGTGATCTTCACGCCGGGCCCTGCCGACGTGTCCCGTGATTTCGCAGTTGCCGCATTCATGAGTCACCTCTCTTCGCCGACGAGTGCCCGACCGGCTCGGGCGCCGCGTGGATGGCCTCGGATCACGACCGGGTCATCGAAACGCATTAACGAGGGTCTCTCGTTAACTATGACTTAATCTAGTTGATCGGGATCAACTCTGCCGGAAATCGCGCTGGTCTCATTCCACGTTCAGGTCACAGCCAGAACGCAGAGGGCCTCGACGCGATGTCGAGGCCCTCTGCGAGGCCGGATGGTGCGGCAGGATGCCTGCCGCGATCAACGCACGATCATTACCGATACCTTGGAGTGGTGCACCACATGCTCGGCATTCGGCCCCAGCACGTAATCGGCGAACTTGCGCTTGTTATGGGAGGCCATCACGATCAGGTCCACCTCGAGCTTCTTCGCCGCCTTGACGATCGCCTCCCAGGGCGAACCATCGACGATGACGCTCTGGACCGTGATATCGTCAGGCACGTGCTCGCGAATAAACTCGTGTTGTGCCTCTGTGATCGCCGCATGGGCCTTCTTGGCGAAATCCTTGGGAAAATAGGAGCCGACCAGCGGCATGCGATAGTCCGGCAGCGCCGTCACCACATGCAGCGACGCGCCAAAGCTGCGGCACAGCGCCAGCGCCGTCGGTAGCGCCTTGGCCCAGGAGGCCTCCTCGTTGAGGTCCACCGTCAACATGATCTTCTGATACATGACACTCTCCCTCAGGCAGACGCCGCGGCGGCGTCACGCTCACGCCGCCGACGCTGCATCATTACGATCAGGCCGAAGACCAGGAAGGCCGGAATCCACATCAGCTCCTTGGTCCAGCGATCCACCGGCGCGAGTACCTGGGTGATCTCCTGGTCGAAGTCGAAGCCCAGATCCGACGCCTCGCTGCCAAAGGCAACCATGTCGACCACGGCCCTGTCCTCTTCGATGATCAGCTCCAGGCCCAGGTTCTCCAGCCGCTCCTCGCCGGTCTCGCCACTCGGCACCGGCAGCTGCATATAGGTGGTCAACGGATCACCGAAGTCATCCTCGCCAAGGATCTGCAGCCGCAACGTACTCTCCTCGTCCACACTGCCAAGCGCCTCGACAAACTGTGCCGGCGGAATCTCCTGATAGGGGTCATGGAGCTGATCCATCCAGAAGCCCGGCCTAAACAGGGTAAAGGCTACCAGCAGCAGCACGATGGACTCGTACCAGCGGTTGCGGGCGATCATGAACCCCTGGGTGGCCGCGGCGAAGATCAACATGGCAATCGTCGACACCACGAAGATCAACACCCCCTGCAAGGCGGTGACATCGATCAGCAGCAGGTCGGTGTTGAAGATGAACAGGAACGGCAGCGCGGCGGTGCGCAGGCTGTAGTAGAAGGCCTGGAAGCCGGTACGTATCGGGTCACCGCCAGAGACCGCCGCCGCGGCAAAGGAGGCGAGTCCCACCGGTGGCGTCACATCCGCCATGATGCCGAAGTAGAACACGAACAGGTGTACGGCGATCAACGGCACCAGCAGGCCGTTCTGCTCACCCAGCTGAACGATCACCGGCGCCAGTAGCGCGGACACCACGATGTAGTTGGCCGTGGTGGGCAGTCCCATGCCGAGAATCAGGCTGAGTACCGCGGTGAAGATCAGGATCAGCATCAGGTTGCCCATGGAGAGGATCTCCACCACATCGGCAAGCACCAGGCCGACGCCGGTCTGGGATACCGCACCGACGATGATGCCGGCGGTGGCGGTGGCGATGCCGATGCCGATCATGTTGCGGGCACCGGTGACCAGGCCGCTCCACAGGTCCATGACCCCCTCGCGCAGGTCCGCCGCCATGTCACTGCGCCCACGGAAGATCGATGTGATGGGACGCTGGGTGAGGATGATGAAGACCATGAACACCGTGGCCCAGAAGGCCGACAGTCCCGGCGAGAGGCGCTCCACCATCAAACACCAGATCAGCACGATCACCGGCAGGATGAACTGCAGGCCGACCATCACCGTGGGGCGGGTCTGGGGCAGCTTGTAGATGGGTGCATCGGGGTCATCGAGCTCCAGCTCGGGGTAGCGGGAGGCAACCTTGAGCAGCCCCACATAGATCACCGCCAGTCCGGCGGCCACCACCCAGGGCGTCGCACCACCCAGCACCGGCTTCAACCAGCCCAGGCCATAGTAGACCACGAGAGCCGTGATCATCATCAGGAGCAGGCCACCGAGGAAGCCGATCGCCTTGCGCACCAGCGGCTTGGGCGGATTGCTGCTCTCCAGACCCTGGAGGCCGGCCTTGAGCGCCTCGAGATGAACGATATAGATCAACGCGATATAGGAGATCAATGCCGGCAGGAAGGCGTGCTTGATCACCTCCACATAGGAGATGCCCACATACTCGACCATCAGGAAGGCCGCGGCCCCCATGACCGGCGGCATGATCTGACCATTGACCGAGGAGGAGACCTCCACCGCACCGGCCTTTTCCGCCGAGAAGCCGACACGCTTCATCATCGGTACCGTGAAGGTGCCGGTGGTCACCACGTTGGCGATGGAGGAGCCCGAGATCAGGCCGGTCATGCCCGAGGCCACCACGGCGGCCTTGGCCGGTCCGCCCTTGTAGTGGCCCAGCAGCGAGAAGGCGACCTTGATGAAATAGTTGCCGGCGCCGGCCTTGTCGAGCAGCGCACCGAACAGCACGAACAGGAACACGAAGCTGGTCGAGACCCCCAACGCAATGCCGAAGACCCCTTGGGTCGTCAACCACTGATGGTTGACCAGGCCATAGAGGCTGACCCCGCGGTGTGACAGGATGCCCGGCATGTAGGGCCCGGCCAGCGAGTAGATGATAAAGATCGAGGCGATGATCATCAGCGGCGGGCCGAGTGCCCGTCGCGTGGCCTCGAGCAACAACAGAATGCCCGCCACACCGATGATCACATCCTGCAGTATCGGCGCACCGGGTCGCTGGGCCAACTGTTCGTAGAACATGAACATGTAGGCACCACAGAAGGCCGCCGCCGCCGCCAGGACCCAGTCCTGAACGGGGATGCGATCACGGGGCGAACGCTTGAGCGCCGGATAGGCCATATAGGCCAGGAAGAGCGCGAAGGCCAGGTGAATGGAGCGGGACTCGGTGGCGTTGAAGACCCCGAAGCCCAGCATGAATGGCAGTGGAGACGCGATCCACAGCTGGAAGAGCGACCAGGCGGCGGCGATGCTGACCAGCAGCTTGCCAGGCGTGCCGGACGGCTTGCGGGCGCCGGAGTCGCTCGAGGCGACCATATCCTCGAGATCGACCTCTTGCCCCGCGGCCCTCATGTTGTCCTCAGTCATAAGCGTGCCCTGCTCTGTAACGTTTCCCTGGGAGCGCCCGGGATGGCCTCCCACGGCATCTCAAACAGAATGCGCGGCCCCCTCGGGTGACCGCGCATTCTTCACCGAGGTGAAAGCACCTCAGGCCGTTGTATCACTCAATCCAGCCCTGCTCACGATAGTAGCGTGCAGCCCCATCGTGCAGCGGTGCGGAGAGGCCCGAAGAGACCATCTCTTCCGGCTTGAGATTCGCAAAGGCCGGATGCAGCTTCTTGAAGCGATCGAAGTTGTCGAAGATCGCCTTGACGGTCTGGTAGACGATCTCCTCGTCGGTCTGGGCGGTGGTCACGAAGGTCGCCGCGACACCGAAGGTCTCGACCTCCTCGTCGTTGCCCTTGTAGAGGCCGCCGGGGATGGTCGACATGGAGTAGTAGGGATACTCGTCGACGATGCCCTGGATCGCCTCACCGTTGAGCGGGATCAGCCGTGAGTCGACGGTGGTGGTCGCCTCCTGGATGGAGCCGTTGGGGTGGCCGACCACATAGGCCATGGCGTCGATGTTGTTGTCGGCCAGGGCCGAGGCCATCTCGGCGGCGTCGAGCTGAGAGGCCAGCGAGAAGGTGTCCTCGGTCCAGCCCTTGGCCTTCATCACCACTTCCATGGTGTTGCGCTGGCCGGAGCCGGGGTTGCCGATATTGACGCGCTTGCCTTCCAGATCATCGAGGGTCTCGATGCCGGAGTCGGCTCGCGCCAGAATGGTCAGCGGCTCGCCGTGGGCGCGGAATACCGCGCGCAGGTCTTCAAAGGCTTCCCCTTCGAAGTTGCCGGTACCGTTGTAGGCCTGGTACTGAACATCGGACTGCACCACCCCCATGTCGAGCTGACCGGACTTGATGCCGTTGACGTTGGCCACCGAGCCGCCGGTGGAGGGCGCGTTGCACTTGATGTTGGCGTCATCCAGACGGTTCACCAGGCGGCAGACGGACTGGCCGACCACATAGTAGACGCCGGTCTGGCCACCGGTACCGATGGTGATGAACTTCTCTTCGTCCTGGGCCATGGCCGGCGAGGCGAACATCGTGGCCCCCAGGATCGCGCCGGTGAAGGCAGCTGCAGAGAATGCATGGCGTTTCATGAACACACCTCTTTGACGTTGTCGGCAAGAGAGCGGAAGCCTCGTGAGCGCAGTGGCCCCGAATCTACCACTCTCCTCTACTTTAGCGAAAAAATCATTCCGGGGATAATGACCGGAGGCAAAGCCGCCAAATCACGGGCGGCGGGAGTATTCAAACACCAGTCTAGCCCTGCCGAGCGTTTATGAAGCGTTAATCTTGTGATGCATCGCAGCAAAGGTCGCCTGGGGCCACTCGGCTATCGACGCGAAGGCTTGTGGACGAGCCAGGCGACGCCACTCTTCAGGGCAATCAGCCGACGTTGTAGCCCAGAGTCCGCGGCAACCAGAGCGCGATCTCCGGAAACACGGCAACAAGCGCCAGGGCGGCGGCCATGGCCACCACGAACAGCAGGGCCCAGCCCACGGTCCGTTCGAGGCGAATCCTGGCCACCTCGGTGGTCACCATCAGATTTACCGCCACCGGCGGCGTGAACTGACCGATGGCGATGTTCATTGCCAGCAGGATACCGAACCACACCGGGTTCCAACCGAAGTGCTGCATCACCGGGATCAGGATCGGCATCATGATCAGGTAGATGGAGATGGCGTCGAGCAGCATGCCGGCGGCCAGCACCGCCAGCATGATCAGCACCAGCAGCACGACGCCGTTGTCGGAGAGCGAGATGATCCACTCCGCCAGATGGCGGAAGGTACCGAGCATGGTGCCGGCCCAGGCGAAGATGCCGGCAAGTGCGATGATCAGCATCACCACCCCCGAGATCACCGCCGCCTCGCCGAACAGCGCCCAGAGATCACGCAGGCTGAGCTCGCGGGTCACGAAGAGCCCCACCAGCACCCCGTAGGCCACTGCCACCACCGCCGCCTCGGTGGGGGTGAAGAGCCCCGAGCGCAGCCCGCCGAGGATCAGTACCGGGGCGAACAGGGCCGGCAGCGCCTGCCTGAAGGTTTCCCCTACGCGAAGCTGTTCGCCTCCCGCTGTCGGTGCGCCGATCTCCCCGCCATGCCCTTCCCGACCAGGCCCTTCCCAACCATAACGACGTGAGACCAGCAGAGCCGGAACCAACAGCGCCAGACCGGCGAGCACGCCGGGGAAGAGTCCGGCGGCGAACAGTGCTCGCAGATCGACGCCCGGTACCACGATGGAGTAGAGGATCAACGCCACCGAAGGGGGAATAAGGATCGCCGTGGAGGCCGAGGCAGCGATCAGGGTGGCCGAGAACGGCTTCGGATAGCCCGCCCGGGTCATGCTCGGCAGCATCACCATGGCCACCGCGGCGGCATCCGCCGGCCCCGAACCGCTCATGCCACCCATGATCATGCACACCAGCACCGCCACCAGCGCCAGCCCACCATGGCGCGGGCCGATCAGCGCCTGGGCAAAGCGCACCAGGCGCAGCGCCACTCCGGAGCGCTCGAAGATCAGCCCGGTGAGAATAAACAGCGGAATGGCGATCAACGGATACTTGGCGATGCTGTTGTAGGTATTGGTGCCAAGGGTGGCGAGCATCGCCGGCGACAACCCCGCCAGGATCCCCGCGGCACCCGCCAGCCCCAGGGAGAAGGCCACCGGCACCCCGGCGATCAACAGCCCGGCGAAGGCCAGCAGCATCCAGAGATCAGGGCTCATCGCCGAGTCCTCCGCGCAGCCGGTCCAGAGTCTGCTGCAGCTGACGCACCAGCATCACCGCCGCCAGCAACGGCAGCCAGACGATATACCACCACTGGGGCAGGCCAAGGCCGGGTGAGAGGGTCTCCCAGCGATACTCCTGCCAGGCCAGCTTGGCGCCGAACCAGGCGATCAGTCCCAGCACCGCCACCCCGCAAAGCCCCTGGAAGATCACCAGGATCCGGCGTGCGCCCGTCGGCAGGGCACGCTCCAGCATGCCGATGCGGATATGACCGTTACGCCGCAGCGCCACGGCGGCGCCGGCGAAGGTCAGCACCACCAGCAGGAATACGGAGAGCTCTTCGGTAAAGGCCAGCGAGCCACCGGTGATATAACGAGTCACCACGTTGCCGAGACTGATCAGCGCGATGATCACCAGGGCCAGGCTGGCCAGCCAGCGCTCCGGTCTGGCATCCGGGGAAGGCGTCATGGGTTACCTCACAAGGCAGCGGCCGGCCTCGAGGGCCGGCCGGTCAACAAAAAGGACGAGCGGGAATCAGCGTGACTCGATGGCGGCACGGGCGGCCTCGACGATCTCCTCGCCGATCTTCGGCACCCACTCATCATGAACGCTGGTGGTAGCCTCGACAAAGGCCTGGTACTGGGCGTCCGAGAGTTCCGTTACGGTGACGCCACGCTCCTGGATGGCGGCCAGGCGCTCGCTCTCCTCCTCGCGGGTCATGGACGTCTCCCACTCACCCGCCTCCACGGCGGCCTCACGCAGGATCGCCTGGTCGCCTTCGTCCAGTGACTCCCACACCCGGCGATTCACGGCGAAGATCAGCGGATCGTTCATGTAGTTCCACAGGGTCAGATGCTTCTGGCCCACCTGATCGATACGCGCCACGTCGAACACCGATAGCGGATTCTCCTGACCATCCACCGCACCGGTGGTCAGGGCCGGCTTGGCATCGGCCCAGCTCATCTGGGTCGGGTCGGCCCCCAGGGCAGTGAAGGTGTCCTGGAACAAAGGCGAGCCCACCACGCGGATCTTCAGCCCCTCCAGATCCTGAGGCTCGTCGATCGCGCCCTGGGAGTTGGAGAGCTGGCGGAATCCGTTCTCGCCCCAGCCCAGCGGGATAACATCCCGTGACTCGATGGCCGCAAAGATCTTCTCTCCCGCCTCACCGCCGGTCACGGCGTCCACCGCCGCCTCATCGGGCAGAAAGAAGGGCAGCGAAAAGAGGTTGAGCTCCGGCACCTGAGGCGACCAGTTGATGGTGGAGCCCACCGCGGCGTCGATCAGCCCCGAGCGCATGGCGGAGAATTCGCGGGTCTGATCACCGTTGACCAGTTGGGAATTGGGGTAGACGCGCATGGTGATGCGCCCCTCGGTGCGCTTCTCCACCAGCTCGGCCCACTTCTCGGCGGCCTGGCCCCAGGGAAAGGCATCGGAGAGCACGGTGGAGACGGCAATCTCGCGCGCCTGAACGGAGAGCGAGGCGGAGAGCACGGCGGCACCAGCCAGGGCGGCGGCCAGCTTGGCAAGCGGTCGATACGTTGTCATGGCGTGTCCTTGCAGCGACGCCCCGTCGTCTGTGAGGCGCGGTTATGGTTATGGATGGCACGATATGCCGGCGCGGTGGACGAGCGCCTTCATGGCCCGGCACCACCTCGCAGGGTATTCTAAGGGCTTCCAACGTTGAATATCAGCTCGGTCACTGCTGTTCGCAACGGGTGTCGTGACCCGGCCAGGCGACACAGTCCCCCACGCCGATCCCCAGCGCCCGGAAGGCCCCCCCCCTGACCTCCAGCGCGGCCCGATAGGGCATCCCCGGCCGCGTCACCGGGCAGTCGGCCGGCGCGTCCGAGCCGCAGGGCAGCATGGTGTGGGTCGAGACGATACGCCCCGCCCCGTCGATAAAGGCGATATCCAGTGGGATCAGGGTGTTATACATCCAGAAGCCACTGCGGCCCGGCTGTTCGCTGGTATAGAGAAACAGCATGCCGCCCTCCTCGGCGAGTCGCTCGCGCCCCATCAGGCCACGGCTGCGTTCGGCCGATGTGCGCGCCACCTCGGCATGGAACTCATGCTCCCCCGTACGGGTATCAACGGTAATCGGCCAGCGCGTCGCGGGGTTCTCGGCGGCGTTTGCCGAGAGGAGCGACAAGGGGGCGGCGGCGAGGATGGCGGCGATCAGGAAGCGTTTCATGGCAGACTCATGGCGTCATCGCCGGAGGCGCAAGCCTCCGGCATCAGGTGGATGCCCGCGGCGAGCAGTGAGACCTGTACCGCCTCCCCGCGGGCCAGACCGTTGCGACGAGCGGCATGGGTGGCGATCTCGAAGCCGAGGCGCCCGGGGGTGTGGTCGAAGGCCAGGGTGACCGAGGTCATGCCGCCCAGCACGACCAGCTCATCGACGCGAGCGCTCACCGGATTCTCGCGCTCCCCCAGCGAGGGGCGCCCTCGGCGATGCAACACCACATCCGAGGCCGGCAGATACCAGGCCACGCGGGTGCCCGGCGCCAGCGATGCAAGCCCCTCGGCCACCTCCAGACGCCAGGGCCCCCAGGCCAGGCGACGTTCCCCCCCCTCCATTGTCACCTCACCGCTGAAGACGTTGTGGCGGTCGAGCAGTCGCGCCACCTGAGGGGACGACGGCCGGCGGAAAAGCGACTGTGGCGGGCCTGCCTGGAGAGTGCGTCCGGCATGCAGCACGCAGAGGCGGTCGGCCAATGCCGCCGCCTCGTCGAGATCATGCGTGACCAGCACGATGGGGATGGCGATCTCCTCGCGCAGCATCGCCAGTTCACGCTGCAAGCGCCGTCGAGTCACCTGATCCACCGCCGAGAAGGGCTCGTCGAGCAGCAGCACCCGCGGCTCGCGAGCCAGCGCCCTGGCCAGCGCCACCCGCTGCCGCTGGCCGCCGGAGAGCTCGGCGGGGTGGCGCCCGGACAACCCCTCCAGGCGTACCCGGACCAACCACTCATCGGCCCGACGACGTCGCTCCGCGGCCGGCAGATGGTGCAACGCCACCATGACGTTACCCAGCGCCGTGAGATGCGGGAAAAGCGCATAGTCCTGGAACACCAGCCCCAGACGTCGGCGCTGGGGAGGGAGTGCGAGTCGCCTGCCGGCATCGAACCAGACCGCCTCGCCACAGGCGATACGCCCCCCTTGTGGTCGGTATAGGCCGGCGATGCTGCGCAGCAGGGTGGTCTTGCCGCTGCCCGAGGGGCCCACCAGGGCCAGCAGCTCACCGGCCGCGCAGTGAAACTCCGCCGCCAGCGGGATCGGCCCCGACTGATGCAGGCTCACCTCGAGGGGAGCCGGCTTGGCAATGGCGTCAGGCACGGTGCCACCTCCTCCGTCCCGCGAGGCCATAGACCACACCGATGGTGACGAAGGAGACCAGCAGCAGCATCGCCGACATGGTGGCCGCCCCGCTCTCGTCGAAGGCCTGCACACGATCGTAGATGGCAATGGCCAGGGTGCGGGTCTCGCCATCGATGGCCCCACCCACCATCAGGATGACCCCGAACTCTCCCAGGGTATGGGCAAAGGTCAGCGCCATGGCCGAGACGATACCCGGCCACACCAGCGGCAGTTCGATGCGCCACAGGGTGTGCAGCGGCGACAGGCCGCTGCACCAGGCCGCCTCGCGCAGGTTGGTCGGCACCGCCTCGAAGGCACGCTGCACCGGTTGCACCGCGAAGGGCAGATTGGCCACCAGGGAGGCGAGCAGGATGCCCTCGAAGGTGAAGTTGAGGCCGTTACCGAACAGCCGTACCCAAAGTCCGCCAAAGGGCGCCTCGAGGCCGAAGGCCTGCATCAGGTAGAACCCCAGCACTGTAGGCGGCATCACCAGCGGCAGGGCGATCAGGGCCTCACCCAGGGGCTTGGCACGCGAATGGCTGGCGGCCAGGGCACGGCCCAGCCACAACCCCACCGGCAACAACAACAGTGCCGTGAAGGTAGCCAGATGCAACGAGACCGAGAGCGCCGTCCAGTCCATCAGCGAGGCTCACCCTCGGCCAGACGGTAGCCACCGCCGGCAGCGCGGAAACCATCGTCGGCAGCGCGAAAACCATCGTCGGCAGCGCGAAAACCATAGTCGGCCAGGATGGTGCGCGCCTCCTCACGCTGCAGCCAGGCGTAGAAGGCCCGCGCGGTATCACCGGCCCCCTTCACCAGCGCCATGCGCTGCACCAGGGGCTGGTGCCAGTCGGCCGGCACCATCACGAACTCGCCACGGGCGGCCACCGGTGGCGCCAGCGCCTGGGACCAGGCCACCAGCCCGCCACGGGCATCCGCGGAGAGCGCAAAGCGGGTCGCCTGGGCGACGCTCTCTCCCAGCACCCGCAGCGGTGCGGTGGACTCCCACAGCCCCTCATGCACCAGGGCCTGCCGCGCAGCCACCCCATAAGGAGCATGCTCGGGGTTGGCCAGGGCGATACGCGATCGCCCCTCCCCGTTGGAATGGGCCGCCACCGCTTCCCGCACCGCCATCAGCGGAGCCTCCTCACCGGGCAGCCGGCCCTGCTCCTCCTTTCTCTGTAGCCATACCAGTCGTCCCACCGCATAGACTTC
The DNA here is from genome assembly GCF_009901955.1 of Halomonas icarae. GTDB lineage: Bacteria > Pseudomonadota > Gammaproteobacteria > Pseudomonadales > Halomonadaceae > Halomonas > Halomonas icarae. The sequence goes on from NZ_WUTS01000001.1 coordinate 2,141,191, forward strand.
CCCCGTATCCTCGAGGTGGCCTGCCTCGTGCAGCGCCAGTACATAGGCCTCATCGGCAGACAGGAAGAGTTCGAAGGGGGCACCCTGCTCGATCTGGCGGCGGAAGTTTCCCGACGAGCCGAAGTTGACTCGCAGCGACTCCCCCGTCTCGTCGCGGAAGGCCTCGGCAAGATGGGGAAAAACCGCCTGCAGGGAGGAGGCAGCCGCCACGATAGGCGGCCGGGCCAGTGCCACCGTGGAGAACAGCAGCGTCAACCCCAGCAGCAGAACGCGACACCCCGATCGGGTAAGGGACTGCATGATGTGGCTCCGCAAGACATGAATGGACGCATTGTCCGACACCCTGCCATGGCCGACAACCCGCACTCCTTGCCCTCAGACACTCAAGGGATGGCAACACCGGCAAATATATCGTGCAGGTCGGCCTGCTCCTCGCGGGGTCCGAGATCGAGCAACGCCTCGAGGCTCGTCAGGTGGGTCTCGATGGCGTCTCTCGCCCCGTTGGCATCCCCCCGACCGAGCGCCTCCAGCAGTCGAAAGTGATCACCCTCCAGATAACAGGAGCCGAGCGAGGGCCGCTTGTAAAGCGCGATCACGATGGAGGTACGCAGCACCAGGTCGGTAAGCATCGCCCCAAGCACACGATTGGGAGCGTGCGCGGCCAGTCGGTGATGAATGGTCAGGGAGTGAGCGATACGGCCCGGCTCGTCGCCACGCCCATGAGCTTCGACCTCTGCCTGCGCCTCCGCTTCAAGAACTGACAGTATCCTGGCGTCGATGCCCCGATCCGCCACCAGTGCGGCCACCTCCCCCTCCACCAGGCGTCGGGCGGCGAAGGTCTCGCGGGTCTCCTCAATACTGGGAGCCCGCACCCGAGCCACCTGATTGGGTCGCTGGTCGATGACGTGGTCGGCGGCCAGGCGCGTCAACGCCCGGCGCACGATGGAGCGGCTGACACCGAATACCTCGCCCAGCGCCACCTCCGGCAGGCGCGTTCCAGGCGGTAGACGCTGGCTAAGCACCGCCTGGCGCACCTGCTCGACGATATGGCGGTCGCCGATACGCTCCCCACCGCGCATGGCAGTTTCGACCTCTTCCCTCCAGGACTGGCTCATGAATGTCTCGCTGGTAATGATCCTAGCAAAACCTTCGCACTTTTCGGGCCTGATCACCACACCCGGCAGCGGCTCTGTATACAAGGCACCTTAATGTCGAACACTCATGCCACCTCCGCCGCTACCCCTTGTGCAGATGACTGGCGTTGACGTCGAGAATCTTCAGCGTATTGGTGCCGCCATGGGCGTTCATCTCGTCGCCCCGCGTCAGCATCACATGATCCCCCGGCTCGGCGATGCCCTTCTCCACCAGCAGCGCCAGGGCGCGGTCGTTGAGCTCCTCGGCCGTCATCGCGCTGGTCGCTGGGCGATGGCGCTGTGGGCCAGGCCGATGATCGGCAGCCCGGAACGGATGCGCGAGGCGATCAGCGGCGTGTAGCCGGTCGAGGTCATGCAGGCGATGGCGGCCACCCCGGAGAGATGGTTGGCGGCGTACATGGCGGAGAGGGCGATGGTCTCGTCGACCCGGCTGAAGCCCTCATGGATGCGGTGGCCCGACTCCTGGGCGATCCGCTCGCGCTCGGCGCCCAGGCAGACCCGGTCCATGGCCTCGATGGTCTCCACCGGGAAGTCGCCGGCGGCGGTCTCGGCGGAGAGCATCACCGCATCGGTGCCATCGAGCACGGCATTGGCGACGTCGAACACCTCGGCGCGCGGAGGCCTTGAGGCCGCCGTCACGAGTGGCGCACATTCTAGCGAATCTGCCGCGACTGTCAACCGGTGATTTTCGACACCTCCCGAAAAACCCATTGCAAAACAGTCACTTCTGCCACATTCACCGCCGGTAACGTTTGCCCGTTGCCGGCAGCGGATGCGTACTTTACGGTTTTACCGGCAGGCCCGCAAGCCCTTCCTGTAAAAAAGTTTCAAAACCGACGACGCCCGCACGGGGCGGGCGTCGATATATGCGGCGTGAGCGCGGATCAGCCCGATGGAGGCGCATGACGCAGCTTGCGCATCGTCGCCATCAACGGACCCGAGGTGACATAGGCCCCAAACAGCAGCAGCAGCATCACGGAGGGCTCCAGGGAGATCACCACGAAGCCCAGCACGATGGCGAGCAGCACCACGAAGGGGACCGGTCCCTTGAAGTCCACATCCTTGAAGCTGTAGTAGCGAATATTGCTGACCATCAGCACCCCGGCGGCACCGACGATCACCAGCATCAGCAACTTGTAGCCGAAGGCCTCGGCATCGAAACTATGGAAGGTCCAGACACTGGCCGCCACCAGCGCCGCTGCCGAGGGGCTGGGCAGGCCGATAAACCACTTCTTGTCGACGCTGCCGATCTGTACATTGAAGCGGGCCAGCCGCAAGGCGGCACAGGCAACATAAAGAAAGGCCACCACCCAGCCGGTCTTGCCGATATCCTGAAGAATCCAGGTAAAGGACACCAGCGCCGGCGCCACTCCGAAGGAGAGCATGTCGGAGAGGCTGTCATACTCGGCCCCGAAGGCACTCTGGGTGTTGGTCATCCGGGCCACTCGGCCATCCAACCCATCGAGTACCATGGCGATAAAGATCGCCACGGAAGCCGCGGCAAAGTCGCCATTGATACCGGCGACAACGGCGAAGAAGCCGGCGAACAGGGCCGAGGTGGTAAAGAGATTGGGCAACAGGTAGATACCCTTGCGCCGGACGGTGCGTCCATCCTCTTCGGCTTCCTCGATCACCTCCGTCTCGCGCAGAAAGACCGACGCCAGGTCCTCCTCCCGTTGGACGCCCTGCTCCTGGGGCGGGCCCTCGCCATGCGGCGTGTCAATATGCTCGTTGTTACGGGAATCCTGACTCATTGTCCCACCCATTGCCTGGAAGTCATGCCGGTCATTCTTGCACGACCACCCGCAAGCGCAAAGCCGGGTCGCTGTCATTCGGCGTCGGCCACACGAAAACGACCAGGGGCGCGGTCACCCGCGCCCCTGGTCGTGTTGCCGCTCTCGACCGAGCCGATCGATCAGTTCTTGGTCTTGTCGACCAGCTGGTTGGCGGCGATCCAAGGCATCATGCCGCGCAGCTTGGCCCCCACCTGCTCAATCTCATGCTCGGCGTTAAGGCGACGACGGGCGGTCATCGAGGGGTAGTTGCTGTTGCCCTCGTTGATGAACATCTTGGCATACTCGCCGGTCTGGATACGCTTGAGAGCATTGCGCATGGCAGCACGCGACTGCTCGTTGATCACCTCGGTGCCGGTAACGTATTCGCCATACTCCGCGTTGTTGGAGATGGAGTAGTTCATGTTGGCGATGCCGCCCTCGTACATCAGGTCGACGATCAGTTTGAGCTCATGCAGACACTCGAAGTAGGCCATTTCCGGTGCGTAGCCTGCCTCGGTGAGGGTCTCGAAACCGGCCTTGACCAGCTCGACGGCGCCACCGCACAGCACGGCCTGCTCGCCGAACAGGTCGGTCTCGGTCTCATCCTTGAAGGTGGTCTCGATGATACCGCTGCGACCACCGCCGATGGCTGCCGCGTAGGAGAGCGACAGCTCCTTGGCGTTGCCGGTAGCGTCCTGATGAATGGCGATCAGGTCGGGGATGCCGCCGCCACGCACGAACTCGGAGCGCACGGTATGGCCCGGGGCCTTGGGGGCGATCATCACCACATCCAGGTCGCTGCGCGGCTCGATCTGGTTGTAGTGGATATTGAAGCCGTGGGCGAAGGCCAGGGTCGCGCCCTGCTTCAGGTTGGGCTCGACCTGGTTCTCGTAGATCGCCTTCTGGTTCTCGTCAGGCGCCAGGATCATCACCACATCGGCGCTCTTGCACGCCTCCTCGACGGAAGCCACCTTGAGGCCAGCACCCTCAGCCTTGGCGGCAGAAGAGGAGCCCTCACGCAGGGCGACGGTAACGTCGACACCCGACTCCTTGAGGTTGTTGGCATGGGCATGGCCCTGGGAGCCGTAACCCACGATGGTGACCTTCTTGCCCTGGATAAGGGAGAGATCGCAATCCTTGTCGTAATAAACGTGCATCTCGTGCTCCTGGAAACGTGATCTGGAAAACATGGTAGAGTAATGCGTGTCAGCGTCGATGGCCACCCGCCCCGTCTATCGCAGGGCTGGGCTTGCGGCATCCGATGACCCAACCATACGTCAGCCCAGCCATTGCGTAAAACGCTATATTTGCAACGACACATCCCAATTTATGCAATAATAATGGCCATGGACATGCGCCCCCTCAACCACTTCCTCGCCCTGGCGGAATCCCTGCACTTCGGGCGCGCCAGCGAGGCGTGTCACATCAGCACCTCCACCCTCTCCCGCTCCATCCGACATCTGGAGGAGAGCCTGGGTGTCACCCTCTTCGAGCGCGACAATCGCCACGTGGCTCTGACCCGTCAGGGCGAGATCTTCCAGCACTATGCCCGTGAGACCCTCGAGCGCTGGGAAGAACTTCGCCAATCGCTGATGAGCGAGGCCCGACGATTGACCGGCAAGATCAGCGTCTACTGCTCGGTCACCGCCAGCTACAGCTTTCTCTACGAACTGCTCAGCGAGTTTCGCAGCCACCACCCCGGCATCGAGCTCAAGCTGCACACCGGTGATCCCGCCGAAGCCATGAACCGGGTCCTGGCCGGTGACGAGGACATGGCGATCACCCCTCGCCCGCGCCAACCCCCGGAGGCCCTCGCCTTCAAGTCGCTGACCCGAGCCCCGCTGGTGTTCATCGCCCCCAGGGAGGCACCGGAGTGGATCCCCTCCAGACCCGAGACGCCCTGCGCAGAGCAGTGGCGCGAGGTACCGATGATCCTCTCCGAGGCGGGGCTCTCGCGCAGCTACGCCGATACCTGGTTTCGCGCCCTGGGCATCGTGCCGAGGATCTATGCCCAGGTCGCCGGACACGAGGCGATCGTCAGCATGGTCGGCCTGAGTTTCGGCATCGGCGTGGTACCTCGGATCGTGCTCGACAACAGCCCGCTGCGTGAGCGGGTCCGCGTGCTGCCCGTGAAACCGGAACTGCCCCATTACGACGTCGGCCTCTGCGTGCTGGAACGGCGCCTGAAGAGCCCGCTGATTCGGGCGCTCTGGGATGAAGTGGCGGAAAGGTAGGAAATGGTGGAAAGGTAGACGAGGCAGGAAAGCCCAGAGGGTGAAATGATGATGAGGTGGGATGATGGGTGAGCTGGAAAGGGACGGCCCAAAAAGCAGAAGGCCGCCTCTCGAGGCGGCCTTCGCATACCAGCAACAACCAGGAGTCGAGCTAGAGGCTCAACACCTTGTCGCCCCGGGCAATCCCCGATACCCCGGTACGCGCCACCTCCAGCACCCCGACTGGCTCCATGGCCTGCAGGAAGGCGTCGAGCTTGCCGGCATCGCCGGCGATCTGCACGGTGAACAGGCTCGGGCTCACATCGACGATCTGCGCACGGAAGATATCCGCGGTGCGCTTGACCTCGTCGCGGTTCGCCCCCAATGCCTTCACCTTCACCAGCATCAACTCTCGCTCGATATGGTTGCCCTCGGTGAGGTCGACCAGTTTGACCACATCGATCAACTTGTTGAGATGCTTGGTGATCTGCTCGACGACCCGGTCGTCTCCCACGGTCGTGACCGTCAGGCGCGACAGGGTCGGGTCCTCGGTGGGCGCCACGTTCAGCGTCTCGATATTGAAGTTACGCTGAGAGAAGAGCCCCACCACGCGAGACAGGGCGCCCGGTTCGTTTTCCATCAGAATCGAGATGATATGGCGCATCAGGTCCGCTCCGTCTTGGAAAGCAGCATGTCACGCATGGAGCCAAGGGGCACCTGCATCGGATAGACGTGCTCGTGCGGGTCAACCGCAACGTCGAGGAACACCAGCTCGTGCGGATCGGCGAAGGCACGCTCCAGTGCCGGCTCGAGCTCGTCAAGGGTCTCGACCTTCAGCGCAGTGAAGCCATAGGACTCGATCAGCTTCTGGAAGTCGGGCAGCGACTCCATGTAGGAGTGCGCATGACGCGACTTGTAGTTGAGGTCCTGCCACTGGCGCACCATGCCCAGTGACGCATTGTTGAGGTTGACGATCTTCACGCCGCCCCCGAACTGCTTACAGGTGGAGAGCTCCTGCATCATCATCTGGAAGCTGCCCTCCCCGGTCACACAGATCACCTGCTCATCCGGGAAGTTCTGCTTGATGCCCATGGCGGCCGGGAATCCGAAGCCCATGGTGCCAAGCCCCCCCGAGGTAATGAAGCGGTTGGGCTTGTCGAACTTGTAATACTGGGCCGCGAACATCTGGTGCTGACCAACATCGGTGGTCACATAGGCCTCGCCGCGCGTCACCCGGCACAGTGCCTCGACCACCTCCTGGGGCTTGAGCGTCTCACCGGGCTTGGAGGGCTCATAGAGCTTGCCCGCGCGCTCTTCGCGCCAGCCTTCGATCTTCTGCCACCACTCCTCGAGGGCCTCCGGATTGGAGATCTCCTTGCCCTGCACCAGGCTGATCATCTCGCTGATCACGCTGCCCGCCGGCCCCACGATGGGCACATCGGCTCGCACGGTCTTGGAGACCGAGCTGGGGTCGATATCCACATGAATGACCTTGGCGGTGGGACAGAACTTCGAGGTGTTGTTGGTCACGCGGTCGTCGAAACGCGCGCCAATGGCGATCACCAGATCGGCATGGTGCATGGCCATGTTCGACTCATAGGAGCCGTGCATGCCCAGCCACCCCAGGCACTGACGATCGCTCTGGGGGTAGGCGCCGATGCCCATCAGGGTGGTGGTGATGGGGTAGCCCAGTCGCTTGACCAGGTCGGTCAGGCCTTCGCTGGCCCGCCCGGTAATCACACCGCCGCCGGTGTAGAACACCGGGCGCTTGGCCTTGAGCATCAGCTCGACGGCCTTCTTGATCTGACCGCTATGGCCGCGGGTCACCGGATTATACGAGCGCATCTTGACCTTCTTGGGGTAGACGTACTCGTAACGCTCGGTGGGGGCCGTCATGTCCTTGGGAATATCCACCACCACCGGGCCAGGACGCCCGGACGCGGCCAGGTAGTAGGCCTTCTTGAGGACTTCCGGAATTTCGGTCGGGTGCTTGATGGAGAAGCTGTGCTTCACGATCGGCCGAGTCACGCCGATGATGTCGGTTTCCTGGAAGGCATCATCGCCGATCAGGTGACTCATCACCTGGCCACACAGCACCACCATCGGAATCGAGTCCATGTAGGCGGTGGCGATGCCGGTGACGGCGTTGGTAGCGCCGGGACCGGAGGTCACCAGTACCGTACCTGGCTTGCCGGAGGCTCGCGCATAGCCATCGGCGGCATGGGTGGCGGCCTGTTCATGGCGTACTAGGATGTGCTTGACCTTGTCCTGGCGGAACAGGGCGTCATAGATATGCAGCGCCGCGCCACCGGGATAACCATAGATATATTCGACGCCCTCATCCTGCAGGAAGCGGGCGATCATGTCCGCGCCGGAAAGCAATTCCACGTGTTTTTCTCCCCTGGAGGTCTCGAGTGCGATCCGTCACCACTTGGGGCAACGGTGTCGAGTGCGGCGGTATGCCGCTGCCGGAAACACCGGCACCTGATGCCAAACCCTGGCAAGAAGCCCTGTTAGGGCCTGCACTCTCATCACGGCGGTTTGCCGCGTCGGGGCGTTGGCCGACCCGGGCGGTGAGCCCGCAATCGGAAGTCCTTCGGCGAGTAGAGGCCACTGGCCTACCCGTCACACGGTAAAGGGGGATTGCCCGCTGGGTCCGTGTCCGTATCAGGAAGGGTCAAGATTCCATTAGCGCCAAGGGCGTGTCAACCGCGGAAACAGCGTGGGTAGCCCATGGCAGGGCATTCAGCAAGGCTGAGCTTGTGAGCCGACGTCGAAAAAAGCCCGCACTCTCGGGGTGAGAGGCGGGCAAGGAGGTTACAGGACGCAACCTATCAATCAGTCTAGACCGTCAGGCCCAGGTGGCGAGTGCCGACAACCGCCTCAGCGTGCGCCGGCACCCGCTTCGTTTCCTTTCTGTATGGCAGCACCGTCCCGAGACTTGCCGAACACCAGCCGATCCTCCTCGGCCTCCACCTCGATGGTGTCGCCGGGCGAGAACTTCCCGGCCAGCAGATCCTGGGCCAGCGGATTCTCGATACGCGCCTGAATGGCCCGCTTGAGCGGCCGCGCGCCGAACACCGGATCGAAGCCCACCACCGCAAGTTGTGCCATGGCCGCATCGCTGACCTCCAGGGAGAGCTCATGCTCCGCCAGCCGCGCCCGCAGGCGATCGAGCTGGATCCCGGCGATGGCCTGGATCTGCTCCTGACCGAGGGCATGGAACACCACCACCTCATCGATGCGGTTGATCAGCTCGGGCCGGAAGTGAGTACCGACCACCTCCATTACCGCACTCTTCATCTGATCGTAACCGGTGTCGCCACCGCCCATGCGCTGGATAATGTCCGAGCCCATGTTGGAGGTCATCACGATCACCGTGTTGCGGAAGTCCACGGTGCGTCCCTGGCCATCGGTGAGGCGCCCATCTTCCAGCACCTGCAGCAGGATATTGAAGACATCCGGGTGAGCCTTCTCCACCTCGTCGAGCAGCAGCACCGAATAGGGCTTGCGACGCACCGCCTCGGTCAGATACCCCCCCTCCTCGTAGCCGACATAGCCGGGAGGGGCACCGATCAGCCTTGCCACGGAGTGCTTCTCCATGAACTCCGACATGTCGATGCGCACCATTGCCTCCTCGGTATCGAAGAGGAAGTTGGCCAGCGACTTGCACAGCTCCGTCTTGCCAACCCCGGTGGGACCGAGGAACAGGAACGAGCCATTGGGGCGATGTGGGTCGGCCAGCCCTGCCCGGGAGCGACGCACGGCATTGGCCACCGCGGTCACCGCCTCGTGCTGGCCGATCACCCGCTCATGCAACGCCTCCTCCATGCGCAGCAGCTTGTCACGCTCACCCTCGAGCATCTTGGCCACCGGGATGCCGGTCCAGCGCGAGACCACCTCGGCGATCTCCTCCTCGGTGACGTTGGAACGCAACAGAGTATGCTTCGAGGTATCCGACTCGGCCTCGCTGAACTCGGCGATCTTCTTCTCGAGCTCGGGTATCACGCCGTACTGCAGCTCGGACATCCGCGCCAGATCCCCCTGCCGCTTGGCCTGTTCCAGATCGATGCGGGCACGGTCGAGCTCCTCCTTGAACTGTCCCGCTCCCTGGATGCTGGCCTTCTCGGCCTTCCACACCTCGTCGAGATCGGCGTACTCGCGCTCGAGCTCGCCAATCTGCTCCTCCAGCCCTTCGAGGCGCTTCTTCGAGGCCTCGTCGGTCTCCTTCTTGAGGTGCTCGCGCTCCATCTTCAGCTGAATCAGCCGACGGTCGAGACGGTCCATCTCCTCGGGCTTGGAGTCGAGCTCCATGCGGATGCGCGAGGATGCTTCATCAATCAGGTCGATCGCCTTGTCGGGTAATTTGCGATCGGTAATATAGCGAGTGGAGAGCTTGGCCGCGGCGATGATGGCACCATCCGTGATATCGACCTTATGGTGCACCTCGTAGCGCTCCTTGAGCCCACGCAGGATCGCCACGGTGTCTTCCTCCGAGGGCTCATCCACCACCACCTTCTGGAAACGCCGCTCCAGCGCCGCATCCTTCTCAACGTACTGACGATACTCATCGAGGGTGGTGGCACCCACGCAGTGCAGCTCGCCGCGCGCCAGGGCCGGCTTGAGCATATTGCCGGCATCCATGGCCCCCTCGGCCTTGCCGGCCCCCACCATGGTGTGCAGCTCATCGATAAACAGGATGACCCGGCCCTCCTCCTGGGCGAGCTCCTTGAGCACCGACTTGAGACGCTCCTCGAACTCACCACGGAACTTGGCCCCGGCCAGCAACGCGCCCATATCCAGCGACAGCACGCGCTTGTCCTTGAGCCCTTCGGGCACCTCGCCATCGACGATGCGCTGGGCCAGCCCCTCGACGATGGCGGTCTTGCCGACCCCGGGCTCACCGATCAACACAGGGTTGTTCTTGGTGCGCCGCTGGAGTACCTGAATGGTGCGGCGGATCTCGTCGTCACGACCGATGACCGGGTCGATCTTGCCGCTTGCGGCCCGCTCGTTAAGGTCCAGGGTGTACTTTTCCAGCGCCTCGCGCTGATCCTCGGCATTGGGGTCGTCGACCCTCTCGCCACCGCGCACGCTATCGATCGCGGTCTCCAGCGCCTTGCGCGAGAGGCTGGCCTGGGTCAGCAGCTTGCTGACCGCGCCCCCCATCTCCAGCGCGGCGAGCAGCACCAGCTCGCTGGCGATGTACTGATCACCACGCTTCTGGGCCTCGCGATCGGTAAGATTGAACAGCTTGATCAGGTCGCGTGAGGGCTGCACCTCGCCGTCGAACTGGGCGACCCTGGGCAGGTCGTCGAGATGCCCAACCAACACATCGCGCAACCGGGCGGCATCGCCACCGGCCCTCTGAACCAGCGCCTTGGCACCGGTGTCGGTGGCGTCGAGCAGTGCCAGCAGCAGATGGCCGGGCTCGAGCTGGTTATGACCGTGCCCCACCGCCAGCGACTGTGCATCGGCCACGGCGTTCTGCAGCTTGGCGGTAAACTTGTCGAAACGCATATCACGTCCTCCATCGGGATGGCGAGGCGATCGGACGCCCCGCTTGACCCTGTGAATGTCTTGACATGATAAATGGCGTCAAGTCAGGCCGGTTTCAAGTCGGCCGTCGGGAGGAAGTGCATGACAAGTTGACGCGGATCAAGCGACAAGGGGTTGCGCGAGGCTGTTCCGGCGACAGGCCTTCGAGGGGGCGCTGTAAATACTTCCCTGTACGCTACCTCGGCCATCCCTGGTCCTCGGCCCCCCCTCTGCGACCTATCCCCGGCGCCTCTAGCTTAGTGCGTCTGCGATAGCCGCGGGTTTCCTTGAGCCTTGAAGCTTGTAGCTCGCTTCAGCGCAGCCAGATCACGCTGGCCATTCTTCCCGTGCTGCCATTGTCGCGACGGTGGGAGTAGAAGCGTGACTCGCAGGCGGTGCAGAAGTGGCCGCCGCTGATATGGGAGACGCCCAGACGCTCCAGACGCAAGCGCGCCAGGCGGTAGAGATCGGCCATGTAGTGGCCCAGGCGATAGGGGCTGGGGTCGAAGGCATCGGCGGCCTCGGGGTGCACGCCGACGAAGGCCTGATAGACCTCGGGTCCCACCTCGAACTGGGCATTGGAGATCGCCGGCCCCAGCCAGGCCAGCTGCTCCTCGGGCGGCACACCCAATGCCGCCACCGTGGCCTCCAGCACCCCGCCCGCCAGCCCACGCCAGCCGGCATGGGCCAACGCCACGCGCTCGCCGCGGCGGTCACAGAAGAAGACCGGCAGGCAGTCGGCAGTAAGGACCACACAGGCATGGTCACGATCGAAGGCGACCGCGGCATCGGCCTCCGGCGACTCGTCGGTATAGCCTTGCTGCACCCGCGCGCCGTGCACCTGATTGAGCCACAGCAGCGGTCGTTCGCCATCGACCTGCTTGTGCAGCAGGCGACGGCACAGCGCCACATGGGCGGGATTGTCACCCACGTGGTCGGCCGGGTTGAAGCAGGCAAAGTCCCCCTGGCTGGGACCGGTCTCGCGGGTGGTGACTAAGGCCCCCACGGAGGTGGGTGCCGGCCAGTCGGGCAGAACCAGGGTGGGCCGCAGGTCGGGGGCGTCGCTCATGACAGTATCCTCGGTGCCACAGGGGGTCAGCGCATCGTCTCGTGATCGTCACGCAGGTAGTCGAGCAACATCAGCAGGTCGTCAGGCAGGGCCGCCCGGAAGCTCATCGTCTCTCCACTGCCCGGATGCACGAAAGCCAGCCGGCGGGCGTGCAACGCCTGGCGCGGAAACTCGCGCAGAATCTCCTTGAGCGTATCCGAGGAGCCAGCGGGCAGCTTGAGACGACCACCGTAGACGGGGTCGCCGACCAGCGGGTAGCGCAGGTGCGCCAGGTGTACGCGGATCTGGTGAGTACGCCCGGTCTCCAGCCGGCAGCGCACATGGGTGTGAGCACGGAAGCGCTCGACCACTCGGTAGTGGGTCACCGCCGGCTTGCCGGCGGCGGTCACCGCCTGGCGCTTGCGATCCTTGGCATGTCGGCCGATCGGCGCATTCACCGTACCGCCGGCGGTCATCACCCCCACACAGATGGCGTCATACTCCCGTGACACCGTGCGCGCCTGCAGCTGCTCCACCAGCGACGTCTGGGCGGCCAGCGTTCTGGCCACCACCATCAGGCCACTGGTGTCCTTGTCCAGGCGATGCACGATGCCGGCCCGGGGCACCGACGCCAGCGCCGGGTCGTGATGCAACAGCGCATTGAGCAGGGTGCCATTCGGATTGCCTGCGGCGGGATGCACCACCAGCCCGGGTGGCTTGTTGATCACCAGCACCTGCTCATCCTCGTACACCACCTCGAGGGGAATATCCTCGGGCTCGAAGCGGGTATCGTCCTCGACTTCGGTACAGAGGCGCAGCCATTCGCCTCCGTAGACCTTGTCCCTGGGCCGTGCCGGCTGGTCATCCAGGGTCAGGTCGCCGGCCTTGATCCAGGCCTTCAGGCGCTCGCGGGAAAAGTCGGAGAAGAGCTCCGCCGCGGCCTGGTCGAGCCGCTGGCCGGCCATGGCATCGGGAACACGCTGCTGTGCTTCGAAGGTCTGAGACATGAAGAGAGTGACCGTTTCGGGAATCGGAATCGGGCGCCGCCGATGACTGCGTTTTGCCACGCAGTGCTTTATAGTGGACGGGTTTAGGGCCGATTCTAACACGGCCAGTCCGCGTTGTTTGCCACGAGGATCACGATGCGCGTTTCCAATACCCCTGTCCGTTTCGCGGCCCTGCTTCTGGCTACCAGCCTGCTGACCGGCTGCTCACTGTTCGGCGGTGGCTCCGACGCCTCGAGCGACGAGGCCGCCAGCAGTACACAAGCCAGCCCCTCACAGCGGGCCGCGGAGGAAGAGGTCGAGTATGCCAACCTCGGTGAGCGCGAACTCTACGAGGAGGCGCGCGACTCCCTGGACCGCGGCAACTTTACCGCTGCGATTTCCCGGCTCGAGGCACTCGATACCCGCTTCCCGTTCGGTGGTCACGCCGAACAGGCCCAGCTGGAGCTGATCTACGCCTACTACGAGACCGGCAACTGGGAGGCGACCCGAGCAGCGGCCAACCGCTTCATTCGCCTGCACCCCAGCCATCCCCAGGCCGACTATGCCCTCTACATGCGGGGGCTGGCCGCCTGGCAGGCCGGTCGTTTCAGTCTCGAGCGCCTCAAGCTGATCGACATCTCCAAGCGCGACCTGGGCGCCTCCCGTGATGCCTACAGCGACTTCCGTGAGCTCGCTCGACTCTACCCCAATAGCCAGTACGCACCGGATGCTCGCCAGCGCATCGTCTATCTGCGCAACCTTCTGTCGCGCCATGAGTTACATGTCGCCGACTATTATATGCGCCGCGGCGCCTACCTCGCCGCCGTGGAGCGCGGTCGCTGGGTGATCGAGCACTACCCCCAGAGCGAGGCGACTCGCGACGCCCTGGCGGTCATGGTCGAGGGCTACCTGGGCCTGGAGATGCGCGACCGCGCCCGCGAGACCCTGCGCGTGCTGATCGACAACGCCCCCGACCACGAGCAGCTGCGGGGCCGCACCTTCACGCCCCGCCACGTCGACGCCGACTCGATCTCGGCCTGACCGGCGGCAGGCTACACGTCAGAATCACGTGATCGCTCGAAGTAAAAGAAAACCCGGAGGCCTTGGCCTCCGGGTTTTCTTGTAGCTCGGCACTTGTAGCTCCGCTCTTGTAGCTCGTAGCTCGTAGCTCGTCGGCGCTATTCGCCGGGCTGCCAGCCATTGACGATAGGGTAGCGGCGATCGCGACCAAACCCGCGGCGGGTTACCCTCACCCCCACCGGTGCCTGGCGACGCTTGTACTCGCAACGGTCCACCAGCTTGACCACCCGGTAGACATCATCGCGGTCAAAGCCCGCCTCGATGATCGCCTCGGCACTCATGTCGCCCTCGATATAGCGCACCAGAATGGCATCCAGGGTGTCGTAGTCGGGCAGCGAGTCGCTGTCCTTCTGGTCGGGTGCCAGCTCCGCGGAGGGCGGACGCTCGATCACCCGCTCGGGGATCGCCGGCGACTGGGTGTTGCGCCAGCGCGCCAGACGGTAGACCCAGGTCTTGTAGACATCCTTGATGGCATTGTAGCCGCCCACCATATCGCCATAGAGCGTGGAGTAGCCCACCGCCATCTCGCTCTTGTTGCCCGTGGTCAGCACCATCAGGCCCTTCTTGTTGGAGATCGCCATCAGCAGCACGCCACGACAGCGGGACTGCAGGTTCTCCTCGGTGGTGTCCCGCGTCGTGCCCTCGAAGGCACCGGAGAGGGTCTCCATGAACGCCTCCACCATCGGCTCGATGGGCATCACCTCGTAGTGCACGCCCAGCATGTCGGCCTGTTCGGCGGCATCCTGCCGGGAGATGTCGGCGGTATAGTGGTAGGGCATCATCACCGCCTGTACCCGCTGGGGACCCAGGGCATCCACGGCAATCGCCAGTGACAGGGCGGAGTCGATGCCCCCCGAAAGTCCCAGCACCACGCCCTCGAAGCCGCTCTTGTTGACGTAGTCGCGCAGCCCGGTAACCAGCGCACAGTAGAGGTTCTCCTCCGGCTCGACGTCGGGCTCGGTCTCGCCGGCCTGAGGCACCCAGCCGCCCTGGCGGTGAATAAACTGCACCGGCATCACGCCCACGGCCCAGTGGGGCGCCTGCACGCACAGCTCGCCGGAAGCGTCCACGCAGGCCGAGCCGCCGTCGAACACCAGCTCGTCCTGACCGCCGATCTGGTTCACATAGACGATAGGCAGCGACACCGCCGCGGCACGCTCCTCCAGCAGACGCAACCGCTCGGCAGGCTTGTCCTGATGGAAGGGCGAGGCATTGAGGCTGATCAGGATCTCGGCACCGGCCTCCTTCGCCAGACGCGCCGGAGCCTCCTCCCAGAGATCCTCGCAGATCAGCAGACCCAGCTTCGCGCCTCGATGCTCGATCACCAGAGGCTCGCTGCCCCTGGCAAAGTAGCGCTGTTCGTCGAACACCTCGTAGTTGGGCAACGCCTGCTTGGCATATTCACCCAGCCACTCGCCATCGAAGAGCGCACCGGCCAGGTTCCAGAGCTGCCCCTCGCGACGGCCGGGATAACCGACGATCACCAGCACATCACGCACGACCTTGGCCGCCATCCGAGCGCGAGCCTCGCGCAGACGACTCTCCATGGAGGGTCGCAACAGCAGGTCCTCCGGCGGATAGCCGGTCAGACAGAGTTCGGGCAGCACCACGATATCGGCGCCATGCTCGATGCGCGCCTCGCGCACCGCCTCGATGGCGCGATCGGTATTGCCGGGAATATCCCCTACCAGGGGGTCCAGCTGAGCCATCACCAGCGTCAGGTCTTGCATGGGCTTGGAAATCTCTCGAGAATCAATGAATACCCTCATTGTCCCGCATGGGCGGCCGACTGGCAAAGCCGACCACCCCACCTGGGAGTCACCCGGATGAACCTCTTGATAATACGCCTGATCATCTTCGCCGTGCTGTTCTTCGCTGGCCTCAAGCTATACCGCATGTACCGCGAGTGGAAGCTGGACCGTGAAGCGCTGCTGGAGGACGACCGAGACGACTCCCGGGGCAACCAGATGGTGCGCTGCGCCTGGTGCCAGGTGCATGTACCCGAGAGCGAAGCCCAGCGCGCGCAGGGCGAGTGGTTCTGCTCCAGCGCCCACCGGGACCGCTATCTTCAGGAGCAGAGGGAACATGACGAACCGGGAAACGACGACGACCCGCACGCCTGAAGCGCCGACACCCTGGATGCGGCTCGCCTGCTCCCCAGACTAGCCAGCCGCCCTACTCCGCCTCAACCGCCCGGCGAAAGCGCCCGACATAGTCGAACAGCTTCTCGCGCACCTGCCAGTGGCGCCCCACCCTGCGTCCCACCACGAAGTCGGGATGACGCAGGCGGTGACGCTCGGCGATCACCTGCTCTGGGGTCTCAGGCCGAAAGGGCACCCCCGGGACGCGCAGATGCTCGCGCAGGAAGGCCGCGGCGAAGGCGCCACGCTGGGCTGGGGTCTCAAGGGCGAACCACTCGGCTAGCGTCGTGCCATCCTCGTCATGGTAGGTGACCTTGAGGCGAGGCAGGCCGCGGCCGTTGACGGTGGCCTCCAGCTGCATGCCGGCGACCCGCAGCACCCGGGCGTCACGCAGGCGCAACGCCTCCTTGAGCTTGTCGTCGGCATCCACCAGCTGGACGCCGCAGCCATGGCAGCGCCGGGCGGCGATATCGTTCTCGGCGCCGCAGTCGCCACACACCTTGAAACGAAAGCGAAACGAACATTGCTCCATCGCCGTCGACGTCGACGTTGAAGTTACGCTTTTCGCGCGGGGTCGGGCGCGATTGGAAAGCACCAGCCCCTGGCAACGACGCCCGAAATGCTCGATCACCAGGTCGCCGTCGCGCTTGCCCCAGAAGAGATTGGCATGACCGCAGGCCGGGCACTCCACCTGCACAGGTTCGCTGTCGCCTGTCGGCTTGGGTGATCCCACCTCGGGGGCGTAGAGATCCCAGGGGTTGCCCGCGTAGTCGAGGATCAGGCAGTCGCGCTTGCCCGGCGAGAGGCGCAGCCCGCGGCCGGCGATCTGCTGGTAGAGACTCACCGACTCGGTGGGGCGCAGGATAACGATCAGGTCGACATGCGGCGCATCGAAGCCGGTGGTCAGCACCGCCACATTGACCAGGTACTTCAGCTTGCGCACCTTGAAGGCGTCGATGATCCGTTCACGTTCGGCCGAGGGCGTCTCGCCGGTGATCAGCGCCGACTCCTCTGCCGGCAGATAGCCGAGGATCTCCTCGGCATGGGCCACACTGGCGGCAAACAGCATCACCCCCTGGCGATCCCGGGCTCGTTCGATCACCTCGGCAATGATGCCCGGCGTGGCACGGTGGCCCGCGACCACTCGATTGAGCTCCTCCTCCCGGAAGAGCCCGCTCGTGGTCGGCGTGAGAGCCGAGAAGTCATAGCGCTCCACCGCCGCGTCCACCCTCACCGGCTCGGCCAGGTAGCCCTGCTTGACCATCAGCCTGAGCGGCTGCTCGAAGACACACTCCTGGAAGAAGCAATCGGCCTCACCGCGCACCATGCCGTGATGGTGGCGGTGGTAGATGAACCCCTGACCGAGGCGATAGGGCGTCGCCGTCAGCCCCAGCACCTTGAGCCGGGGGTTGGCGGAGCGCAGCCGCTCGATCACCCGACGGTAGCTGGCATCCTCCGCCGGGGAGACACGGTGGCACTCATCGATCACCAGCAGGGTGAAATTGCCCTGCCCCGAGGCCGGAGAAGCGAAACGATCCAGACCACGCACCACCGACTGAACCGAGCCGAACACCACCTGGCGTTCGGCCTCCTTGCGCCCCAGGCCGGCGCTGAAGATATCGGCCTCGAGGCCGTAGGCCAGATACTTGGCGTGGTTCTGCTCCACCAGTTCACGCACATGAGCCAGCACCAGCACCCGCCCGCGGGCCAGGCGCGCCAGCTCGGCGATCACCAGCGACTTGCCGCTGCCGGTGGGCAGCACCACCACTGCCGGGTCGTCGGACCCACGGAAGTGCTCGATGACGCGCCCCACCGCCTCCCGTTGATAGGGGCGCAGGCTTGGCACAGGCTTTTCGGACATCAGGCACCTCTCACACTGAGCGGGCGCCAGTCTACCGGGCGACGGTGGCCTCGTCAGCTCGGCTCACACTTCTCGCCTCGCACGTCTCGGCAACGCAGCGGATAGGGTCACTCACGCCTGCTGCGTCGCTAGGCCACCCAGGGGTCAGGCGAAGCCGAGATAGAGCCCGAAGGCGGCGATCAGGGCGCCGGCATATTGCGCGACACGCGGGCTGGCCCAGCGCCTGGCGAGGCGACCCAGGCCCACACCACAGCCATGCAGAGCCGCGGTGGCGAGAACGAAGCCGATACCGTAGGCCAGCCCCGACGTCATCGCCGGCATCTCGGTGCCATGGGCATGGCCATGGAACACCGCAAACAGACCAACCAGAACACTACTCGCCAGCAGCGGCAGACGCACCGCCGCCGCAACCAGCAGGCCGAGGACAAGCACCGACGCCACGATGCCCGGCTCGACCCATGGCAGGGCGATCCCCGCCATGCCGATCGCGCCGCCGAGCAGCATGACCACCATGAAGCTGACGGGCACGGCCCAGATGGCACGCCCGCCTCGCTGTGCGGCCCAGAGGCCGACCGCGAGCATGGCGGCCATGTGATCGATGCCCATCCAGGGGTGCAGGAAGCCCTGCGCCATCCCTCCCGAGTAGCCGCTGCCGACATGGGCATAAGCCAGCGCTGGCAACAACAGAAGGGCCGCGCCCCACCCGATGCATCGCGTCAATTCATGTGATTGCATGTTACTCCTCCTACCTTGACCCAAGGGTATGACCTCAACCGCCTGTGGCGCTGATCGCCGTGGTAAGCCTGGTGGCCGCGTATCTGCATGCGTCACTCATGACCATGATGGTGATGGGTATGCCCCCCTTCGTGGCTGTGTACGTGACCGCCATCGTCTGTTGCATGAAAGTGCGGCGCCATGGGGCCGGGATCGACCGGGGCATGACTGCCATCGACGTAGGCGCGATAAAGTTGCCGCACCCAGTCGCACAGCTGGCTCGTGGTTTCGGGGCGCTTGCGTGATATCGCCAGTACCGGGCGCCCCTCGCGGGCCTTTTCGGCATCCGCGACCATTTGCCCGACGTCGACATCGACATGTTCGGCGAGATCGACCTTGTTGATGACCAGCAGATCGGCCCCACCGATGCCGGGGCCGCCCTTGCGCGCCACATCGCCGCCTCCGGCGACGTCGAGCACGAAGAGCTGTGCATCGACAAGCGCCGGCGAGAACGTCGCGGTGAGGTTGTCTCCGCCACTCTCGACGAGCACGATGTCCAGCGGGGCAAAGTCACGCTCGAGATCCTCGATGGCGATCAGGTTCATGGTCACGTCATCGCGAATCGCGGTATGGGGGCAGGCGCCCGTCTCCACCGCACGGATTCGCTCGGCCGGCAGCACGCCCTCGGAGCGCAGGAAGCGGGCATCCTCGTCGGTGTAGATATCGTTGGTGATCACGCCGATGACGAATTCATCGCTGAGACTGCGGCACAGCGTCGCGATCACCGAGCTTTTCCCGGTTCCCACGGGACCGGCGACACCGATCCTCAGTGCACGATGCTCGTTCGTCGGGGTTGTCTTCGCCATGCTGTTCTCCTCCATGGCCGGCTTATCCGGCACCAGTGTGCTCAGTTTGGCTGACCACCTCATCACGGTGGCCCTCGGATTCGGGCAGGGGGGCATCCCTGGGTGCCCACGGCGCCCCAAGCGTGTCGAGCCCGGCGCTCAGGCGCCGGCGAAGCTGCAGGCTATCGGGCGCCACGGCGCTGACGACCATGCCTGGCCCCGGCAGTGGCGCCAGGATGGCGCTGGAATGAAAGGTGGAGGTGGCCGGGGTCCCGCTCTCCCATGCAGGGTCGACCGCAATGATCGATCCGACGGCACCGTTCTCACCCACGACCGCGGCACCACGCCAGCCATCGGCCTGCGGTCCAACACACAGCTGCTGGTGATAGAGCGGGGCATCGTCATGGGTCACCCGCAGGGTGGTGCGGAAATCTCCCGGCGGTTCGCGGTGCCTCCCGAACAGCGTCTCCTCACGCATCACCAGCCGGGCACCGCGCTCGAGGCAAACCCGTACGTCATGCTCATGGTCGCAGCCACAAGCCGCGATGATCGGCTCCGGCAGCCAGACCAAGGTGGCGCCCTCGCCGACTCGCACATTGATTCGCATATGCGAACGCCCACCACATGGGCCCGGCAGCACCAGCATCGCCGAGGCCTCGGTCAGCACCAGTGTGCTGCCTGCCCCGACATGCACATCGAGCGCATAGTCGTCGCCGCCGAGCGGTCCGGCGGCGCCGGCGGCCAGCATGACACGCGCCACCTCGCGACGACGATGGGTCAGCGGCTCCGACTCCTTGGGATGGGCCGGACGCAGGACGAGTGCCCCCTGGGAGCGCAATACACCGACCCTCGAGCGTGCCCGGGCGTCTGCCTCGGTGGTCAGCACCGCCCGTGACGACATCGCACCCGGCCGTCTCGCACCCTGATCACGAAGCACATGCTCACGAGGCGAGTGCTCATGAGATGAATGCTTGTGAGATGAATGGTCACGAGGCAAAGAGGCGTACATTCCAGCTCCTGTGGTGTTCGGCCGCGATATCGCTCAGAGGAGCCCCCCGCGAAGGCAGCTCGCTTGCGAGAGCATCGGCGTGATTGGCGGCGGCGTCTGCCAGGCGGTCGAGCCGTTCGGTGGCCCGCGCGAGGGCGGCGTGGACATCGAAGGGGTCGATTCGCATCAGCTTCGCCGCGGCCGCGGCCGGCCCCGCCACGCTCTCGTGCAGGATGGCCAGCGCGGCGTCGCGAGGGCCGAGGCCAAGCGCCGCGGCGGCCACCCCCATGACCACAGGCTGATGGGGGACGGTGCCGAGCCGTGCGAAGTGCGGATGGGGGTGAATGGTGCTCATCACTCGAAGCAGCTGCCTGCCGAGGATTCGCGACACCGAGCGCAGTTCCGGGGAGGGTGTGCGTGCGTCGAGCTCGGACTCCAGCGCCGATAGTGCCGCGGTGTCATCCCGCGCCACACGCTCACAGGCGGCGGCGGCGAAGGCCGCGGCAACGAAGCCCGTGGTTTCGGCTCGGCCGACAAGAAACCGTTCGAGCCCCGCTGCGTCCGACACCCTACCCGCCTGAACCGTTGGCTCCAACCCGCCGGAGTGCGCATAGCCGCCTGCCGGCAAGCGACCATCCGCGAGCAGAAGCAGCGCCGCCTGTCCCTGTGCCATATGCCTTCCTGCCTAGAAGAGAAAGTATCGCTGCGCCATCGGTACGTCATCGGTGGGCTCGTGGTCGACAAGCTCGCCATCGATCTTCACCGCATAGGTGTTGGGATCGACCTCGATCCTGGGCAGCGCCTGGTTTTCGGGCATATCCATCTTGGTCCTGCCGCGACAGCTCTCGATGGCGACAAACTGTCGGTGGGTATTCACACGCCCGGGTAGCCCATCATCGATTGCCGCCTGGGAGACGAACGCCATGCTGGTCGCTCCTGCCGCAGGGGAGTAGACATTGAAGCCGAGTCGCTCGAGCACGGGCTGAGGCGTAGGAATCGAGGCGTTCGGATCGCCAAGCGCGGCCGTCGCGGCCATCCCTCCCGTGAAGACGATAGTGGGTCGAATGCCGAAGAGGGCCGGCTGCCACAGCACCAGGTCGGCCTTCTTGCCCACCTCGATGGAGCCGATATGCTTCTCGAGCCCATGGGCCACCGCGGGGCAGATCGTGTACTTCGCCACATAGCGGCGCGCCCGGTGATTGTCGGCGTTGCTGTCCCCCGCCAGGGGCCCGCGCAGCTTCTTCATCTGGTGCGCGGTCTGCCAGGTACGGATCACCACCTCACCGATCCGCCCCATCGCCTGGGCGTCGGAGGACATGATCGAGATCGCACCGAGATCCTGCAGCACGTCCTCGGCCGCGATCGTTCCCGCGCGAACCCGGCTTTCGGCGAAGGCGAGGTCGTTGGGCACCTGCGGGTTGAGGTGGTGCGCCACCATCACCATATCTAGGTGCTCGTCCACGGTATTGCGAGTGAACGGCCGTGTCGGGTTGGTCGACGCCGGCAACACGTTGGCCTCGCCCGCGATGCGGATGATATCCGGCGCGTGGCCGCCACCGGCGCCCTCGGTATGGAAGGAGTGGAAGGTGCGTCCGTCCACCGCCTTGAGCATATCTTCGACAAACCCGGCCTCGTTGAGGGTATCCGAGTGGATCGCTACCTGAACCCCAGAGGCGTCGGCCACCTGCAGCACGGCATCGATGACCGCTGGCGTCGCACCCCAGTCCTCATGCACCTTGAAGCCACCCACGCCACCGCGGAGCTGCTCCCACATCGCCTCGTGGGACATGGTGTTCCCGCGCCCGAGAAACAGCACGTTGACCGGCCAGGGATCGAAGCTCTCCAGCATCCTCTCCATCCACCAGGAACCGGGTGTCGCGAGGGTGGCCTTCGACCCTTCGGTGGGACCCGTGCCACCGCCCAGCACGGTAGTGGTACCCGATGCCAGGGCGATCTGCATCATCTGGGGGCCGACGAAGTGCACATGGGTGTCGATCGCACCCGCCGTGGCAATCAGCCCGTTACCCGCCATGATCTCGGTCGAGGGACCGATCACCAGGTCGGGGTGCACACCATCCATGGTGTCGGGATTGCCGGCCTTGCCGATCGCGGTAATACGACCATCGCGCACGCCGATGTCGGCCTTGATCACGCCCCAGTGGTCGAGAATGACCGCACCGGTGATCACCAGATCCGGGGTGCCCTCGGCACGCGTCGCCGTGGACTGCCCCATCGACTCACGCACCGACTTGCCGCCGCCGAATACCGCCTCGTCACCGCCACCACAGCGATCCTCCTCGACCTCGATGACCAGATTGGTATCGGCGAGGCGAATGCGATCGCCCTTGGTCGGACCATACGACGCCACATATTCCGAACGGGAAATCTTACCCATCGAGACCTCCTCGGCAGAGCCCACGCAGACCGGGCACGATGCGTCGCCCCCGAATAGGGATCAGTTCTACCTCTTCCACGGCCCCGGGCTCGAAGCGCACGGCGCCCCCCGAAAGCACGTTGAGTCGCTTGCCCCAGGCCGCCTCCCTGTCGAACTCGAGCGCCTCGTTGGCCTCGGCGAAGTGATAGTGCGAACCGACTTGCACCGGGCGATCCGCGGCGTTGATCACCCTGATCGTGGTGACGGGTTGGCCGGCATTGATCTCGACATCGCCCTCTCCGTAGAGGACCTCTCCCGGCACCAGAGGGTCGCTCTCCTCGAGCCGCTCCATCGACTCACGACGCGGCGCCTGGCGCGCCCCGGAGCCGGGCCGACGGGGCTCGCTTGGCGAATGGGCACCCGAGGAGCGTGTGCGCTTCTCGATCTTGTAACCGGGCGCATCGGAGGCGTGCTCCGCCTTCGGCGAATCGGCAGCCATCTTTTCGGGTGGCCCGAACGGATTGGATGGTTTTCTGGTCATTGTACCGGCCCCGTTACCGTCACGAGCTTGGTGCCGTCGGGGAAGGTCGCCTCGACCTGCACTTGAGCGAGCATCTCCGGCACCCCCTCCATCACATCATCGCGGCTCAGCACATGACGCCCCGACTCCATGAGGTCGGCAACCGTTTCGCCATTGCGAGCCCCCTCGAGCAGATACGAGGTGATGAGTGCCGTGGCCTCGGGAAGGTTGAGCTTGAGGCCGCGCTCCTTGCGCTCCAGCGCCAGCTTGCCGGCCGTGTAGATCATTAGCCGCTCTTGCTCGTGCATACTGAGAAACATGGGACTCCCCCTGAGCGTTATGGCAAGAGTCGAGACGACGCCTTTGTCCAGCTGACTCCAGCGTGCCGTTCGGATAAACAGTCACCCCTCAAGCAAGCTAGCACACCCCCAAGAGGCCACAACGTTGAATTGCCGCTTCTCAAACGGGGCCAAGCCATGCTACCGAGCCAGGCCTTGTGGAAGTACTCGTAACGCCCCCTCGACAGCCTGTCGCCTCACGACAGGCGGATGCCGGTCTATGCTGTTCGGTGAGAACCCGAATCGATTCTGGAGGAGGCCCGATATGCCGGTCATGTTGCGCAGGCTGACCCTCACCCTGCTGCTGAGCGGCCTGACCCTCGGCGCTTGGGCCCAGGCGGCCGAGGCCCTGATCGAGGGCCTGGAGAGCGATCATCACACGCTGCGCCTTGAGCGCATCGCCGCCGGTCTCGAACACCCCTGGTCGCTGGTCTTTCTGCCCGACGGCGACCTGCTGGTCAGTGAACGCCCGGGGCGTCTGGCACGCATCGACCAGGCGGGTCGGATGACCCGCCTGGAGGGTGTCCCCGAGGTGAGCACTCGCGGCCAGGGTGGCCTGCTCGATCTCGCCCTGCACCCGCGCTTCGGCGATGGTGAGCACGACTGGCTCTACTTCACCTGGAGCCAGCCCGGCAGCGGTGGCAGCGCCACCACTCTCTCCCGGGCGCGGCTGGGCGACGACTCCCTGACCCATATCGAGACGCTTTTCGAGCAGGGCCGTTTCTCCGCCCCCGGGCGCCACTATGGCTCGCG
Source organism: Halomonas icarae (assembly GCF_009901955.1). Taxonomy (GTDB): domain Bacteria; phylum Pseudomonadota; class Gammaproteobacteria; order Pseudomonadales; family Halomonadaceae; genus Halomonas; species Halomonas icarae. Next base: position 2,165,519 of record NZ_WUTS01000001.1, read on the forward strand.
ACTCGCCTGGCTGCCCGACGGCACGCTGCTGATGAGCATCGGTGACCGCGGGCGCGAGCCACCCCGCGCCCAGGATGGCGGCGATCATGCCGGCAGTGTGCTGCGCCTGACCGACACCGGCGGCGTGCCGCCCGACAACCCCTTCGTCGACGACGCCGCGGTGCTCGACGAGCTCTTCACGCTGGGCAATCGTAACCCCCAGGGTCTCACCGTCGCAAAGGATGGCACCCCCTGGTCCACCGAACACGGTCCGCGTACCGGAGACGAGCTCAACCGCCTGGTGGGCGGCGACAACTATGGCTGGCCGGTGGTCAGCCGCGGCAACGACTACGGTACCAATCAGCCCATCGGTCGTGACAGCGCACCGGGCATGCGTGATCCCGTGCATGTCTTCGACGGACGCTTCGCCCCCTCGGGGCTGGTCGAGGTCAGCGGCGACACCTTCACCGCCTGGCAGGGTCACTTTCTGGCCGGTGGCCTGGCCAGTGAACGCCTGATCCGCCTGGCGCTGGAAGGAGATGAGGTGGTGGAACACGAAGTCCTGCTGGAGGGCGAGATCGGACGCATCCGCGACGTCCGACAGGGACCCGACGGCACCATCTATCTGCTCGAGGACGCCACGAATGGTGCGCTCTACCGGCTGACGCCGGTAGCCCCTTAACGTAGCCCCATAGCCTGGCCCCATAGCGCCCCGGGGCCGCCTTGTCGCGACTCGACTGGATCGCGATAACGACCGGCATGCCGAGTGCGCCTTGACTTGCTACTGGAAGACCGACGTGAGCCAGAATGACGACGCCCGGGGCAGAACAAGTGCTCCCGGGCGTCGCAAGGTACGGAGGGTTGCTAAGCGATCAGTCGAGCCAGACGCGGGCGTTGCGGAACAGCCGCTGCCAGGCACCGTCCTGGGTCCACTCGGCGGGACGCCAGGAGTTGGTCACCGCACGCACCACCCGCTCCGGATGGGGCATCATGATGGTGACCCGGCCATCCGGAGTAGTCAGCCCGGTAACGCCGGAGGGCGAGCCGTTGGGGTTGGCCGGGTAACGAGTGGTGACCTGGCCGTAGTTGTCCACGTAGCGCAACGCCACCTCGCCACTGCCCTGCAGCTTGCGCAGGTGGGCGCTGTCACGAAACTCGGCGCGCCCCTCGCCGTGGGCCACGGCGATGGGCAGCCGCGAGCCCTCCATGCCGGCCAGCAGGATCGAGGGGCTCTTCTCCACCTGGACCATGGCCACGCGAGCCTCGAACTGCTCCGACTCGTTGCGCACGAACCGCGGCCACGCGTCGGCCCCGGGGATCAGCTCCTTGAGCTGGGCAAGCATCTGACAGCCGTTGCACACGCCCAGCGAGAAGCTGTCCTCGCGCTGGAAGAAGGCCGCGAACTGGTCGCGGGCACGCTCGTTGAACAGCACCGACTTGGCCCAGCCGCCGCCGGCACCCAACACATCGCCGTAGGAGAAGCCACCGCAGGCCACCAGGCCCTTGAACTCATCCAGCGACACCCTGCCTGCCAGGATATCGCTCATATGCACGTCCACCGACTCGAAGCCGGCGCGGTCGAAGGCCCAGGCCATCTCCACCTGGCCGTTGACCCCCTGCTCGCGCAGCACCGCCACCGGTGGCCGTGCCAGGTTGAGCCCGGGGGCCTGGAGATAGCGAGCCGCGATATCCTCGTCGACATCGAAGGTGGGGGTGGCAGAGAGCCCCGGGTCGCGATCGTCGAGCAGGCCGTCGAACTCGCTCTTGGCACACTCGGGATTGTCGCGCAGCGCCTGCAGGCGATAGCTGGTCTCGGCCCAGGTGCGCTGGGTCCGTAGCCGCGTGGTCTCGAGCAGCGGCTCCTCGAACAGGGTCACCCGCACCTGGTCGTCATAGCGCGGCCGCGCTATGACCCCACAGGTCTCGAGCCCCGCCGCGGCAAGCTGGGCCAGCACCTCCTCGGTGTGCTCACGGCTCACCTGGATCACCGCGCCCAGCTCCTCGGCGAACAGCGCGTTGAAGGCCTCCACCGGCTCGTCCACCAGCCAGTCGAGCTTGATCTCGAGACCGGCATGGGCCGCGAAGGCCATCTCCAGCAGGGTCACCAGCAGGCCACCGTCGCTGCGGTCGTGGTAGGCGAGCAGCTTGCCCTCGGCGTTGAGTCCCTGGATCACCGCGAAGAACGCCTTGAGGTCCTCCGGGTCGTCCAGGTCGGGACACTCATCCCCCACCTGACCGTAGACCTGGGCAAGGGCCGAGCCACCCAGGCGATTGCGACCTCCACCCAGGTCGATCAGGATCAGGTCGGACTCGTCCTGCTCCAGATTGATCTGGGGTGTCAGGGTGCGCATGGCATCCGTGACCGGGGCAAAGCCGGTGATCACCAGCGACAGCGGCGAGGTCACACTCTTCTCCTCGCCCTGGCCATCATCAGAGTCGCCCTCCTCCTGCCAGGCGGTGCGCATGGACATGGAGTCCTTGCCTACCGGCACGGCGATGCCCAGGGCCGGACAGAGCTCCATGCCCACGGCATGCACGGCGTCGTAGAGCGCCTGGTTCTCGCCGGGATGGTCGGCGGCACTCATCCAGTTGGCGGAGAGCTTGATGTCGGAGAGCTTCTCGATGGGCGCGGCGGCCAGGTTGGTGATCGCCTCGGCCACCGCCAGGCGGGCACTGGCGGCCGGGTCGATCAGTGCCACAGGCGGTCGCTCGCCCATGGCCATGGCCTCGCCGGCATGGGTGTCGAAGCTCGCCGTGGTCACCGCCACATCGGCCACCGGCACCTGCCAGGGCCCGACCATCTGATCGCGGGCCACCTGGCCGGTGATCGAGCGGTCACCGATGGTGATCAGAAAGCTCTTGGAGGCCACGGTGGGCAGGCGCAGGACACGATCCATGGCCTCGCGCAGGTCGAGGTTGTCGAGCATCACGCCCGACAGCTCATGGCTCTGCCGCTGGAAGTCACGGGTCATCTTCGGCGGCTTGCCGAACAGCACGCTCATCGGCAGGTCGACGGGCCGGCTCTCGAAGTGGCCGTCACGCACCGTCAGGTGATGGGCCTCGGTGGCCTCGCCAACCACGGCGTAGGGGCAGCGCTCACGAGCACACAGGGCCTCGAAGGTCGCGAGATCCTCCGGCGCCACCGCCAGCACATAACGCTCCTGGGCCTCGTTGCACCAGATCTCCAGCGGGCTCATGCCCGGCTCGGCGTTGGGTACCGCGCGCAGGTCGAACAGGCCACCGCGCTCGCCATCCTTGACCAGCTCCGGCAGCGCATTGGAGAGACCGCCGGCGCCCACGTCATGGATAAAGCACATCGGGTTGTTCTCGCCCAGCGCCCAGCAGCGGTCGATCACCTCCTGGGCCCGGCGCTCCATCTCGGGATTGCCACGCTGCACGGAGGCGAAGTCCAGGTCGGCGCTGGAGGCACCGGACGCCATGGAGGAGGCCGCCCCGCCGCCCAGGCCGATCAGCATCGCCGGGCCGCCCATCACGATCAGCTTGCCGCCTACCGGGATCTCGCCCTTCTGCACGTGGCCATCGCGGACATTGCCGTAGCCGCCGGCGATCATGATCGGCTTGTGGAAGCCGCGGCGCTCGATGCCATTGGCCCCCATCGCCTCCTGCTCGTAGGTACGGAAGTAGCCGGTGAGATTCGGCCGACCGAACTCGTTGTTGAAGGCTGCACCGCCGATGGGGCCCTCGAGCATGATCTCAAGCGCCGAGACGATACGTTCGGGCTTGCCATAGTCGAACGCCTCCCAGGGCTGCACGAATTCGGGGATGCGCAGGTTGGAGACGGTAAAGCCGCTGAGACCCGCCTTGGGCTTGCCGCCGATGCCGGTGGCCCCCTCGTCACGGATCTCGCCACCGGCGCCGGTGGCCGCTCCGGGGTGTGGAGCGATGGCCGTCGGGTGGTTGTGGGTCTCCACCTTCATCAGGATCTGGATCGGCTCTTTATGGCCGGCGTAGGTGGCACGCTCCCCTTCACGACCGGTCAGCGGGGCCGGGAAGAAGCGTGGTGCCTCGCTACCGCGGATCACCGCGGCGTTATCGCTGTAGGCGGAGAGGATGTCGTCCGGCGAGGCCTGATAGGTATTCTTGATCATCTTGAACAGCGAGTGCGTCTGCGTCTCACCGTCGATCACCCAGTCGGCATTGAATATCTTGTGACGACAGTGCTCGGAGTTGGCCTGGGCGAACATCATCAGCTCGACATCCGTGGGGTTGCGTCCCAGTTCGCGGAAGGCTTCGACCAGGTAGTCGATCTCGTCATCCGCCAGGGCCAGGCCAAGCTCGGCGTTGGCGGTCACCAGTGCCTCGCGCCCGCCCTCGAGAAGGTCGACGCTACCCAGGGGGGCCGGCTCATGGTGAGCGAAAAGCTGTGCCGCATCGCTGGAGTCGGTCAGCACCGTCTCGGTCATGCGGTCATGCAGGATGGCGATGATCTTCTCGAAGGCCTTCTCGGAGAGCATGCCCTTGAGCTTGACCCGGTAGGCGATGCCGCGCTCGATGCGATTCACCTGGGACAGGCCGCAGCTATGGGCGATATCGGTGGCCTTGGAGGACCAAGGCGACTGGGTGCCGATGCGCGGCACCACCAGGAAGAGCTGGCCCTCGCCGGCATCACCGCCAGCGCTCTGGGGTTCGGCCCCGTAATCGAGCAACTGCTCCAGCACGGACAGGGCCTTGCCGGAAAGCTCACCCGCATGGTCGACGAAGTGCACATACTCCGCACCCAGCGAGGCAACGTCACCCACGTCATCACGCAGGGCAGCCAGCAGCTTGGCATGACGGAAGGCGGAGAGGGCGGGGGCGCCGCGCAGTTCGAGCATATCCAGGAGCCTCTGAGAATCTTTACGATCGGGGGCCGCGGCCTGCGGCACAGAGCGCACATGATACTGGAAAGCCAGTGGCGGAAGAAATCCGGTTGAGCAAAGAGGCAAGCGCACGGATGACAGCCGCAGCAGGGCTGGGTATCGTGAAGGGCCTCACTGCAGCCGATCACCGCATGCCACTGATTCCGAGTGCACCCCTGAGGCATACCGCCATCGCGCTGCTGGCGATAGCGGTGCTGCCCCTGCTCCCCGAGCCGCCACGCACTGCCAGGCAGGGCCTGCTCGACACCATCCTCATCCGGGAACTGCTCAGCGTGCACACCCGCAACACCCCCACCACCTACTACGAGGGGCGCGAGGGGCCCACCGGGTTCGAGTACGAACTGGCGCGACGCTTCGCCAGGCAGCTGGGCGTCAGCCTGACCATTCGTGCCGATCACCATATCGAAAGTGCCCTCGAGGCGGTGCGCCAGGAGGGCGACATGGCGGCGGCGGCCCTGCCCCTGGAGCCCGACCTGCCAGGGGTGGTCTTCAGCCGCCCGATCATCGAGCTGCAACCGGTCGTCGTCTATCGTCGTGGGCTTCCCCCGGTGGAGACCGCCGACGACCTGCCCGGCCTGACTCTGGGCGCCATCGGCGGTGCAGGCACCGGTCGTGTACTGAACGAACTGCAGGCTGACTATCCGGATCTGCGTTGGGAAGCCTCCTCCGAGGTGGAGGTCGCCGAACTGCTCGGCCAGGTGGAGGATGGCGAACTCGACGCGGCGGTACTTTTCGACCACCAGTTTCGCCTCAACCGGCTTTTCTTTCCCGACGTGGAGCGCGGTTTCCTGCTCGGCGATCCGCTCTCCATGGCCTGGGCCTTCCCGGCCGATCACAGCCTGACGCTGGTCGAGGCCGCCAACCGCTTCCTCTCCGGACTGCACGAGAGCGGCGAGCTCGAGGCGCTGGTGGCCCGCTACTTCGGCCATGACGACTTCCTGGAGTACGTCGGCACGCGCACCTTCCTCGACCATGTCGAGGCGCGCCTCCCCCAGTACACCGAGCTGTTCCGGGAGGCCGCGCGGGCCTCGGACTTCGACTGGAAGCTGCTGGCCGCCGTGGGCTACCAGGAGTCGCACTGGGACCCCCAGGCCACCTCCCCCACCGGCGTGCGCGGCTTGATGATGCTGACCAATGCCACCGCCGGCGACCTGGGAGTCAGCGACCGTCTCGACCCCGCCCAAAGCATCCATGGCGGGGCCCGCTATCTGCGCCAGCTGCATGACCGCCTCCCCGAATCGATCCAGGGCAAGAACCGTCTCTACATGGCCATGGCGGCCTATAACGTGGGGCTGGGGCACCTCTACGATGCCCGCCGAATCACCGAGCAGCGCGGCGGTGACCCGGACCTCTGGGCCGATGTTCGCGAGTCGCTGCCGCTGCTGCAGCAGCGTGAGTGGCACAGCCAGACGAAGTACGGCTACGCCCGGGGCGGCGAGCCGGTGATCTATGTCCGCAATATCCGCCGCTATCACGAGATTCTCAGCTACGTGGAGCGCAGCCGGCGTGAGTTCCCTCGGCTTAACGCCCGCACGACGCAGCCCACCCCCATCGACCCATAAGGTCTATGAGGAGCGGCGTGTGGCGAAGAACTCCTTGAGCAGCCGCGAGGCACGCGTCGCCAGCACCCCCCCTTCCACCGCCACTCGATGGTTGAACCAGGGCTGGGCAAAGAGGTTGGCCTTCGACTCCACCATGCCGCTGCGCGGCTCGGCGGCGGCATACACGAGGCGCGCGATGCGGGCGTGAATGATCGCCCCGGTGCACATCAGGCAGGGCTCCAGGGTCACGTAGAGGGTACAGCCATCTAGACGATAGTTGCCGAGTCGCGCGCCGGCATCACGCAGCGCACGGATCTCGGCATGGGCACTGGGGTCGTGCCCGCCTACCGGCGCGTTGTAGCCGACGCCGAGGATCTCACCAGCGGCATTCACCACCACCGCCCCCACCGGCACCTCGCCCGCGGCGAGCCCTAGCCGAGCCTGGTCCAGGGCCCGGTGCATATAGAATTCATCGCTGCGCACTGACCGGAACTCCCGTAGACTGAGTGGCTGGCAGACGATCGTATGATATCGATGGCCGCCCTGCACGCCGTCATCCGGAGGAGACCGATGAAGCCCGATGCCCTGAACGACCTGGTGGACCTGCTTGGCCTGGAGCCTTTGGAGGAGAACCTGTTTCGTGGCCGCAGCCAGGACCTCGGGCTGCCCCAGCTGTTCGGTGGCCAGGTGCTCGGCCAGGCGCTCTCGGCGGCCACGCAGACCGTCGCCGAGGCGCGCCGCCCTCACTCCCTGCACGGTTACTTCCTGCGTCCCGGGGACCCGCACCGTCCGGTGGTCTATCAGGTCGAGGCGGTGCGCGATGGCGGCAGCTTCGCGACGCGCCGGATCACCGCCATCCAGAAGGGGCGCCCCATCTTCTTCTGCAGTGCCTCCTTCCACGATGCTGAGCAGGGTTTCACCCATCAGACGGCGATGCCGACGGTCTCATCACCGGAGCGCCTGATCGAGGAGGGTGCCGAGCTGGCCCGCTTCGACAACCATCCCATCGAGTTCCTGCTCGACAGCGAGGAGTGTCAGCCCGGCCAGCCGGCTCGCAAGCGCATCTGGTTCCGGCTGGTGGGCGACCTTCCCGACGACCCCGCAACGCACCGTGGCCTGCTGACCTACAGCTCCGACTTCAATCTGCTGACCACCTCCCTGGTGCCTCACGGCATCGGCTTCCGTGATCCCAAACTGCAGATCGCCAGCCTCGACCACGCCCTCTGGTTCCACCAGGAGGTCAGGGTCGACGACTGGCTGCTCTACGACATGGATAGCCCCTGGGCCGGCCAGGCACGGGGCTTCGCCCGTGGCAGCATCTACGACCGCGAGGGCCGGCTGGTCGCCTCCAGCGCCCAGGAAGGCCTGACCCGACTACACGACAAGCCCCGGGGCTAGTCCGCGAAACCTCCCGGCGCCACCATGACGATCAGGCCGCAATAGCTCAGTTGGTAGAGCAACGCACTCGTAATGCGTAGGTCGGAGGTTCGACTCCTCTTTGCGGCACCAGAAAAGCCAATTAAAACGGCCGCTTGGCGAATCATCGCGGTGGCCGTTTTTCATTGCCCGGTTTCTAGGTAGCAGATAGGCTCCAACCATCAGGAAGTCGCCGGCCTCTGGGGCTTGGCAGCATGGAGCACCACCTTGGTCGTCGACTCTATCCACCTTGCCCACGAAAGGAGGAACAATAACTGAAGCCACCTGCAGCGTCGCGCCCCCCCTGACCGGGAACGTTATGTCGTCTATGGTAGCGACTTCCGCTGCCATGTGACGTTTACCGGCCGGCGAGGAGTAGCCACGCCGGCCTGGTTCGCTAGGCGTTGGTCGTGAAGAAAGCCTCTAGCTTGTCCAATGGCATGGGTTTGACCAGCAGGAATCCCTGGAAAATGTCGCAGCCCTGGTCGGCCAGGTATTGCCGTTGCTCCTCGGTTTCCACTCCCTCGGCGACCACCTTGAGACCCATGCTCTGAGCCATGGAGATCACGCCCTTTACGATGGCCCTGTCACTAGGATCTGTCACCACGTCACGCACGAAGCTGCGATCGATCTTGACCTTGCTGACCGGTAGGCTCTTCAGGTAGCTCAGGCTGGAGAAGCCAGTGCCGAAGTCATCGATGGCGACACTGATGTCCAGTTCACGCAGGGCATTCAGGATCGAGATGGCGGCGTCTCTGTCCTCCATCAGCACCCCTTCGGTGACCTCCAGCTCAAGCCAGTGCGGGGGAATGTCGCTTTCCCGCAGCCGTTGGTGCAGATTGCTGAGGAAGGCAGGACGCTGGAACTGCATAGGCGACAGGTTGACGGCCACGCGGCAATCGGCGACCCCGAGACGCTTCAGCTTCGGCAAGTCGCGACAGACCTGACCCAGCACCCACTCGCTGATGGGAATGATCTGGCCGGTGATTTCCGCCACCGGGATAAAGGCACCAGGCGATACCATCCCCTTGACTGGATGCAGCCAGCGCACCAGAGCCTCGAAGCCCACCACCTCGCCGCGCGAGTTCATCAGCGGCTGATAATGCAGCGAGAACTGGTGCTGCTCGATGGCCTCCTGGATATCCCTTCGCAGCTCAACCCGCTCCGCGGGCTCGGCACCGATTTGATGACGATACCAGTGGGCGGTATTGCCTCCCTGTTTCTTGGCCTTGTACATGGCGCTGTCGGCTCGCACGATCAGTTGTTCCGGGGATTGCAGGGCGAGTTCCCGGCTCGAGGCCATGCCGATGCTGGCGGAAAGCCGAAAATCGTGCTCATCGATCCGGAAGGGACGAGTGAGGGCTGCCAGCATCCGATCCACGACCGCCCGCACCTGTGCCTCATCCTCAAGTCTCGGCAGTAGCGCCAGAAACTCGTCTCCTCCGAAGCGACCCAGGGTGTCATCGGGGCCAAGCTGCTCGGCGAGCCGTTCGGCGACGGCCACCAGCAGCCTGTCGCCCATGGCATGTCCGAGAGCGTCGTTGATCGGCTTGAAGTCGTCGAGATCGATGAAGAGCACCACCAGCAGCGTATTCTGACGCCTGACAAGCTCAGTCTCGTAGTGAAGTCGTTCCTCAAACATCGAGCGATTGTAGGCGCCAGTAAGGTCATCATGGCTGGCTTGGTAGGCCAGAACCTTCGCATCTTCTATTTGTTGAGTTACATCATTTGCAACGCCGACGAAGTGGGTGATTTCTCCGTGACGGTTGCTTACCGGCGAAATTTTCAGTTCATTCCAGAAGCTCTCACCATTCTTTCGGTAATTGCGTAGCGTCACGCTGACCTCACGTCGAGCGACCAGGCTGCGCCGGATCTTCATAACGGCCTCGGGGTCGGTCTCGGGACCTTGAAGGAAACGGCAGTTGCGTCCCTGCACTTCCTCCTTGCCGTAACCCGTGATACGGCTGAAAGCCTGGTTGACGAAGATGAGAGGCATGCCGGGCTGGGTGGCATCGACGATCGTTACGCCATTGATGCTAGCCTCGACGCTACGCTCCAGGGTCAGCAGCCGGGCCTCATCCGCCTTGCGATCGGTGATGTCCTTGGCAATGCCGAAGACCCCGGTCACACGCTCATCCGTCATCATCGGGATGTTGGTAACATCCAGTACGCGAGACCTACCTAGTCCGTCACGAATGCGCACACCAGCGCGCATTGCTTGTCCTGACAGAGCCTTCTCGAAACCTCTGAGCGATTCAGGAAGGTCGGCTGTCTCGATGAAATGTGAGAAGTTCCTACCTATGATCTCCTCGGTCGGTAGTCCTATTAGACTTTCGGATTGCGAGTTGAGGCTCAGGATTTTTCCATCCAAGTCCATCGAGTAGGCCGCGTCAGGATGATGAGTGAATAGAGAGCGATAGCGTTTCTCGCTGTTGACTAGGGCCTGGCGGTCAAGGTGGCGCTCGATGGCCAGGGCAGCCAGGTCGACCGCCTTGCTGGACAGCCGGCGCTCATCGTCACCAGGTATGCCGGGCGTCGAACGGTACAACGCCACCGTGCCCAGGAGGTGTCCGTGTGATGAGAGTACCGGAAAGGACCAGCAGGCACCGAGCCGGTGCTGTTTCACCAGGTCCCGATAGTTTTCCCAGCGAGAATCCGTGGCCAGATTCTCGCAAATGACCATCTCGCCCAAGTAGGCGGCACTGCCGCAGGCACCGGTGTTGGGGCCAATGGGGACACCCTTGAGCGCATTCAGGTAGTCGGGGGGCAGGCTGGGGCCTATCGCTTCATGGAAGTGCGTCTGTGCCCCATCACACAACATGACCGAGCAATAGGCGCCTGGGACTTGCCGTTCCAGCATCCGGCAGACCGCTTCCAGCGATCTCACATTAGAGATTTCCCGGGCGATCGATGCCTGCGCTCGATACTGATCCTCGAGCTGCCGCTTGGCATGATCCAGCTCATGGGCACGCGCCTGGCTCAGCCTCATGACCCCGACGCTGAAGGCCAGGAGGTAACTCAGCAGCAGACTGCCAACGCCCGCGCCGGTCGACAGTAATGAGGAGGCCGACCAGGGCAGCGGTGGACCACCAAGCACCACCCACCGCAGTGTCGCCAGCCCAAGTGAACCAACGCTGCGCTCGGCGAGCGGTTGAAGCGCCATGACACTCCCATCATGTGCATGCTCACGGTCAAGTGGCGCGACTTCGGCGAGCATCTGACCCTCTCGTTCGAGATGAACGTTGTAGTCACCCAGCTCTGGGCGTATTTCACGGAACAGCAGTGTGTCTAGATCGACCTGGGAGACTAGCCGGGTTTCTGGCTGGTCAGGCATCCGGATCGACAGGATCGCCTTCAATGGCTGATTCGGGTCGGGAAACACCCACTGCATCGACGTATCCTGAGCCACCAGGCCTCGCTCGACAGCATCGTGGCGCAACCCGGCTTCCAGTCGCGATAACGACTCGGCATCGGGCGCCTTGAGCCAGTCACCGTCTGCCGTGCCCCCAATAAAGGCAATCCCCTTCAGGGCCGGATGATCGCGGAAATAACTCGCCATCTCCTGTTCTCGCAGCGAGGACATGGGCAGGCCGCCAAGGACGCCCCAGCGCTCGGCCATGCGCTGCATGGCCTGTTCATGACCGGTAATCACCGACTCACTGGTCAGCTGGACCACATCCGCGACATGACCTGCCTGCTCCACCTCGACCCGATGCTGCTGCCAGCCGATGAGCAGCCAGCACAAGGCGCTTAAGGAGGCCCCGGTTACCGCCACACTTCGGTGCCACCGCCCGAGGCTCAAAGGGAAACGTCGCCAGTGGTTGGCCGCATAGCGCATGGCCAGGCCGAAGCACAGAAAGAACCCGCTGGGCAGAGCCATGCTCAGCTGTTGTAGCGCGTGCCAGGTATCGTGCCCCATGGGGGCCAGGTCTACTAACAGGGTTGTCAACCCTACAAGAAAAAGTGCGCCGCCAATCACCTTGGTACACCTGGCACGTGCCGCGCCTTGCAGGCCAAGCCCAAGGCCGATGGCAATCAGCAGTAGCAGAACCGGGGTAGCGGCTCCCTGCGCCACATTCCCGGTACCCAGACGATCTTGCGTGATGTCCAGGGCCTCGGCCAGAAAGTAGAGAGCCAATGCAGCAAGCGAGGCCGACAGTCCGAGGCACCACCCCTGATGTCCCCGAATCACAGCTAGCAGGCCGAGGCCCGACAGGAACCCAGCGAACATAATGTCGGGGGTCGCACGCAGTCCGACTGGCAAATGAAGCTCTATTCCCAGTAGAGAGGCGAGGCTACCGAGCACACCCATGGAAATGGTACCGACGACCAGTACCAACAGGCCCGTATCACCTGCAAGGTGCTGATGCTTGAAATTGAGGTTCACAATAAACTTCCTCTGCTCGCGGCTAGATGACAGGCTACAACGCCCCTCTCGCCAGATCTCCAGAGATGGAGCGGACAGGGGGCAGGGTAGCTCAATTTTGTATACGGGTATTCCACCTGCCGACTACTGGCACTGCGAGGGGCCGCTTCCTGAGAAAAATCGTCGCCATATCGATCACCGACCCGGGGAGCTCCTTCAGAAAAGGGCGCTGAGGTGCAGGCCTGCTGCTCCAGCCGGATACCCTAGTCTGAAGCACCCTATTACCTTGTGCTTTTACTGTCAGAGCAAACTTAGCCGTGTCTACCCATCAGGTTGCTCACGGGAAAGCCCAACCGGCTAACCGGAGGGTGGTCCGAAGGATGGGATCCACGTCACTCTCGCGGTGGCCGTTTACATTTCTGCTACTTAATTAGCCCTCCCCGGAGACGTTATCTCCTCGAGCCGTTATGCTGGTGCTAAGGCATGGACGACCAACGGAGTAATGCCAGCGGCATGGCACGCCTATCCCACTCTCCCCCTTGGCTTTGGTTGATTGCCATCGCCGGCATCATGCTGACGCTGGCTTCTGCCCAACAGGCGCGTCACGACGTCGAGTCCGAGGCACGGCAACGTCTGGCCTTCGGTGCCGACCAGATCACTTTGCGTATCGAGGAGCGCCTGGCGGCCTATGCGTTGATCCTGCAGGGAGCCTCGGCACTGTTCGACGCCTCAGAGACGGTGGACCGTAGCGAATGGCGCGCCTTCGTCGAGCACCTGCACTCCTCGCCGCTGCTGGGGAATATCGAGGGGATTGGCTTCGCTCGCCATATCCCTGCCGAGCGCATGACCACTCATCTCGCCAGCGTGCGTGCCGAAGGCGTGGCCGACTACACGATCACGCCTGACGGTCAGCGTGAAGCCTATGGCCCGGTCCACTACTTCGAGCCCTTCACCAACCGCCACCGGCATGCCCTGGGGTACGACATGCTCTCCAATCCAACGCGACGCGACGCCATGGAGCGCGCGCGTGACTCCGGTCAGGCGGCCCTGAGCGGACGGGTCAAGCTGGTCACCGAACAGGGCGAGCCGCAGCCGGCCACCCTGATGTACCTGCCTGTCTATCGAAGCGGCACGCCCCTGGAGAGCATCCAGCAGCGCCGCAATGCCTTGCTCGGCTGGACCTACATGCCCTATCGCATGCACGACCTGATCGCCGGCATCCTGGCCACACACGACTGGAGCGACAACCTGCCTTTGGCCCTGAGCCTGTACTCAGACGGCAGCAACACCCAACAAGAGTTGCTCTATCGTAGCCACACCGAGCCGCTTCCCGCGACAAACCTCGAGCAGATCCGTCGGATCAAGGTCGCCGGGCAGACCTGGAAGCTGGTCTTCCAGTATCGCACCCCCGATGCCGCAACCCCTCTTACCACTCTCTGGTGGCGGCTGGCAGGCGGCCTCATCCTCACCCTGCTGCTCTGCGCCCTGATCGCCTCGCTGCTGAGCACTCGAGCCCGTGCCCAGCAGATGTCCCAGACGCTGACCCAGACCCTTCGCCAGCGCGAGACGCAGCTCGAGCGAGCCGTCTCTCGCCTGCAGACCATCGCCGGCCGCCTGCCCGGGGTGGTCTATGAGTACCGTCTCGAGCCCAATGGAGACTCGCACTTCCCCTATGCCAGCGAAGGCATGCGACGGATCTACGGGGTACCACCCGAGCAGGCCAGGCAGGACGCCACTCCGATATTCAACACCATCCATCCGGATGATCGAGATGTCGTGGTGCGCTCCATCAACCACTCCGCCGAGTCCTTGACCCCATGGCGCCAGGAGTACCGGATCCAGCTGGCGGATGGCGAGATTCAGTGGGTGTTCGGCGATGCCCTGCCTCACTTGGAGCAGGATGGCGCCATCACCTGGTACGGCGTGATCATCGATATCTCGGAGCGCAAGCAGGCCGAATCGGCCCTCTACGCCGCGCACCTCGAGACTCAGCGGCTCCGTGAGGCTCTCGACCATGTCGACGCCTATATCTACATGAAGGACCATCACTACCGGTACACCTACGCCAATCGCGCCACCCTTGAGCTGCTGGGTTGTGACAGCGAGACCCTGGTGGGCAGCAGGGATGAACACCTCCTCGACGCCGAGAACGTCGCCCGTCAATCCGGACTCGACCGTCGCGCGCTGGCCGGCGAACAGATTACCGAGGAGGTGGTCAGTCACGATGCCGAAGGCAACCGCCGGGTCTACCTGGAGATCAAGGCCCCCATCCGGGACGGCGGTAAGGTTACCGGGCTGCTCAGCACTTCCAGCGATATCACCCTGCTCAAGGAACACGAGCGCCAGCTGGAGTACCTGGCCCACTACGACCCGCTCACCGGCCTGCCCAACCGGGTGCTGCTCGCCGACCGCCTGAGCCAGGCCATGGCCCATGAGCAGCGCCTGGCTCGTCAACTGGCTGTGGTCTATTTGGACCTGGACGGTTTCAAGGCGATCAACGACCGTTTCGGCCACGCCGCCGGCGACCATCTGTTGGTGACCCTGGCCCATCGTATGAGCCTGGTGCTACGGGAGGGGGACACCCTGTGTCGCCTGGGCGGCGACGAGTTCGTGGCGGTCCTGGCGGACCTCACCGACACCCAGAGCATCGAGCCCCTGCTGCGCCGGCTGCTCAAGGTGATCGCCCAGCCGGTGTGGTACGAGAGTCAATACCTCAAGGTAAGCGCCAGCCTGGGGGTGACCTTCTACCCCCAGGCGGAGAGTGTCGAGGCCGACCAGCTGCTGCGCCAGGCCGATCAGGCCATGTACCACGCCAAGCAGGCTGGCAAGAGCCGCTATCACCTCTTCGATGCCGACCTCGACCGCTCGATCCGCAGCCACCACGAAAGCCTGGAGCGCCTGCAGCAGGCGCTGGAGCAGGAGGAGTTCGAGCTCCATTACCAGCCCAAGGTCAATATGCGCAGCGGCGAGGTGATCGGAGTCGAGGCGTTGGTGCGCTGGAATCATCCCACGCGTGGCCTGCTTCCCCCGGACCAGTTCCTGCCCATCATCGAGGAGCACCCGCTGATCGAGGCACTGGGGGAGTGGGTGATCCGCCAGGCCCTCGCCCAGGCCGCCGCCTGGCACAACACCGGCCTTCCTCTGGCGGTAAGCATCAACATGGCGGCCCATCACCTCAACCAGCGCCAGCTGCCGGAAAGACTGACGGCGCTGCTCGCCGAACAGCCCGAGCTGCCCGAAGGCAGACTGGAGCTGGAGATCCTCGAGACCAGTGCCCTGGGCGATCTCACCCAGATCAGCGGATTGCTGGAGGCATGCCAGCACATCGGCGTGCGGGTCTCGCTGGATGACTTCGGTACCGGCTACTCCTCGCTGACCTACCTCAAGTGGCTGCCGGCGGGCACCGTCAAGATCGACCAGAGCTTTATCCGCGATCTTCTCGACACGCCCGAGGATCTCAAGATCCTCGCCGGCGTGCTGGGCCTGGCCGAGGCCTTCGAGCGCCAGGTGATCGCCGAGGGGGTCGAGACCCTGGAGCACGGCCAACTGCTGCTTCGCCTGGGCTGCGAGCTGGGCCAGGGCTACGGCATTGCCTACCCCATGCCGCCGGAGGCGATCCCCGCCTGGTGCGCCGAGTGGCGCCCGCCGGCCCAGTGGGCCGGGCAGATGCCGCTACCAGCGAACCGACTGCCACTACTGAGTGCCGGTATCGAGCATCGCGCCTGGTGTCGCCAGCTGCATCGCGATCTGGAGGCCGGTGACAGCCCGCTGTCCTCACCGCTGGCAGGCTCGTCCTGTCACTTCTGCGACTGGCTGGCCCGGAGTCATGTGCGGAAGCTACCCGACCTGCGCCACCTGGCCAGACTACACCAGGAAGTTCATCGTCTGGTGGCTAACCTGATCGAGTGCGGCCCCGAGGAGGATGCCGCGCGGCAACATCGACTCCTCGATGCCACCTTTGCGCCACTGCTCGCCGAGATCGAGCGCCTGCTCTCGAGGCCCGAGGCGTGGGGCAAACCGGATCATGGACTGTCACTGGTTGTGGCGGAGAGCGACAGGGGCAACCGCTCGAGTGGTTGAGGACGGCTGAACAGATAGCCCTGGAAGCGTGTGCATCCATGGGTAGTCAACCAGTCACGCTGCGCCTCGGTTTCGCCCCCCTCGGCGATCACATCCAGCTCCAGGCTGCGTGCCAGGGAGATGATGCTGATCACGATGGCCGCCGAGGTCTGATCCTCCAGCAGATCGCGTACGAAACTCTGATCGATCTTGAGCTGTGCCAGCGGCAGGCGCTTGAGATAGGAGAGCGAGGAGTAGCCTGTGCCGAAGTCGTCCAGGGAGAAGCGAACGCCACGCTCGCTCAGGCGCAGCATCTTGGCCCTGGCATCATCACGCTCCTCCATGAACAGGCTCTCGGTGACCTCCAGCTTGAGACGCCTGGCCGGCGCCCGGGTGGCATCGAGAATCGCCAGCACCTGCTCGACGAAATCGTCCTCGCGAAACTGCACGGGGCTCACATTCACCGCCATGACCAGATGCTGTCGCTCAGGGTCGGCGGCCCAGAAGGCCAGCTGACGGCAGGCGCTCTCCAGTGCCCAGCCGCCGATCGCCAGGATCATGCGATTCTCTTCGGCCAGGGGAATGAACTCTCCCGGAGAAACAACACCCCGCCCGGGGTGCTGCCAGCGCAGCAGGGCTTCCACACCACACATCTCGCCGTCGGCCGTGATCTGGGGCTGATAGTAAAGTTGAAACTCCCCCCGTGGCAGCGCCTGACGCAGGTCGGACTCGAGTCGAGCCCGCGCCTGCAGACGCGCCTGTATCTCCGGGTCGAAGAAGCTCAGGGTGTCTCGGCCCGCCACCTTGGCCTGGAACAGCGCCGTATCGGCCTGCTGGAGGATGCCATCCAGGTCGACCTCATGTTCATGGAACAGCGTCACCCCCAGGCTGCCGGTCACCACCAGCGGCTCACCATCGAGCACCTGAGGGGCCTGCAGAGCGGACAGCAGCTTGAGCGCGACCTCTTCGGCGTCCTTCGCGGCCTCCTCGAAACACTCTCCGAGGCCTTGCACCAGCAGCGCGAACTCATCGGCACCCAGGCGCGCCAGGGTATCGGTTTCACGCACCACCGCGTGCAGGCGCTCGGCGACCTGGCGCAGCAGTTGATCCCCCCTTCGATGGCCGAGGGTGTCGTTCACCCGCTTGAAGTTGTCGAGATCGAGGAAGATGAGCGCCGCGAAGCAGTCGCCGCGCTCATTATCGCGCTGCATGCCTTGCAGGCGATCCATCAGCAGGCGTCGATTGGGCAGCCCCGTCAGCGGGTCGAAGAACGCCAGCTGATGGATCTTTCGCTCGGCGGCCTTGCGCTCGGTGAGATCGCTCAGGGTCGCCACATAGTGGGTCAATTCCTTCTCGGCATTACGCACCGCGCTGATGGTCAACCACTCGGGAAACACCTCGCCGTTGCGTCGACGATTCCAGATCTCACCCTGCCAGCTATCGCGGCACTCGATGCTCTCCCACATCTCCGCATAGAAGGCCTCGTCATGCAGTCCGGAGCTGAGCAGATGCGGGGTCCTGCCCAGCACCTCAGCTTCGGCATAACCGGTAATGCGGGTGAAGGTGGCGTTGGCACGCAGGATGATGCCCTGGGCATCGGTGATCAACATGCCCAGGTGTGTCTCGAAGGCAGCGGCGGCGATCCTCAGCTGGGCTTCATGTCGAAGCGACTCCCCCTCCAGCCACAGCCGATTGAAGTAGTGACGCAACAGCAGCCCGCCAAGCGCGATCACCGTCACCATGATAGCCAGATAGAGCCATAGCCGCTGGACCCAGCCCTCAAGCGCCACCGCCACTTCCTCGCCAATCACTGTCATGAAAGGCAGCTCACCAATCTGGCCAACAGCATAGAAGCGCTCCTCGCCATCCAGAGCCGAGCTGGCGCGATAGTTGCCCCGCTGTTGCCCGCTCTGGAGAAAGGTCTCGATCAAGGCCCCATGAACCATCTTGCCGAGCCCACCCTCGGAGCCATCCTCTTCAAAAGCGGAAAACCGGGCGACCAGCTGCTTCTCGGTATCGATGATGGCAGTGCTCTGCCCCGCTGCCATGCTCATCGATGCCAGACCGTGGTAGAAGAGCTCAGGCTTGAGCTCGACGCTGACAACCCCACCATCGGCCAGACCCCGGGCATGCACCACCCGATACCCAAGGGCCGCGGATGACCAGAAGAGCGGGGTAACGGTCTGCTCACCGGGCGCTAGCGACAGCAGCCGATGGTAATAGGGAAGTCCCCCCAGGGGGCGGCCCGGAGGGTAGTCACTACGGGAAGAGGCCAGGACCCGCCCCTGACTATCCAACACGCTGATGCTGTCGAAGAACGCCAGATCGGCAATCAGTGCACTAAGCCAGTGTGTCAGCTGCAGTGATGTTTCATCCTCGATACCCGCCGCCTCATCCTCCAGGTGCGCCGATACGCTGGCCAGCATCACCTCGCTTGAGGTGAAGATGCTGGACACCCACCCCGCCACCAGGTCGGCCCTGGCGGAGTTGCGCTCCTCGGCGGCCTGGGTATCGTGCCAATACTGTTCGATCGCAAAAGAGCCGATCACCGCCAACAGCAGCACCATGCTCCCCACATAAACGACGATGGCGCGGCGCCTGTCGCGCTGAATATCAAGCTCGGTATCGAATGGCGTAAGGCCCGAAGCGTGCGGCATGCTGATGCAGCCTTTGCTAAATCATTAGGTGTACCCTGCCCATAGGTTAACAGCTCTGCAACGTTTTGCCGGCAGATGCCGCCCCCCTCACTCGCACTTATCGCCAGTCGGAGCCACGCCCATGGAAGAGGTCACTCGCCATTTCCTCGACGCCAATCAACCGCTGTTCCGCCTGGTCGTGGCCCTGCTGCTGGGCGCGCTGATCGGCATCGAGCGCGGCTGGGTGGCCCGCGAGCAGCAGGCCGGCGAGCGCATCGCCGGCATCCGCACCCATGCCCTGGTGGGGCTGCTTGGCGGCATCGCCGCCCTGCTCTCCACCACCCTGAGCGCCAGGGCGTTTCCACTGATATTTCTGGCGGTGGCGGGCATCGCCCTGGTGGCCTGGCGGGCACGCCTTACCGAGCGCCAGGACTACAGCATCACCGGCCTGGTGGGGCTGCTGCTGACCTTCTGCTTCGGCGCCGTGGCCGTGGAGATTGGCCCGGCACTGGCCACCACCTGTGCCGTGGCCACGGCGCTGATCCTCGACAACAAGCGCGAGATACACGGCCTGCTCGCCAAGCTGCAGGCCCACGAGCTCGACGCCGGCCTCAAGCTGCTGGTGATCAGCGCGGTGATGCTGCCACTGCTGCCCGACCAGGCCATGGGGCCCGGTGGTTCGTTAAACCCCTATGAGATCTGGTGGATGGTGGTGCTGATCGCCTCGGTCTCCTTCGTCGGCTACTTCGCCATCCGCATGGGCGGCGCCGAAAAGGGCATCCTCTTTACCGGGCTGTTCGCCGGCCTCAGCTCCTCCACCGCCCTGACCCTGCACTTCGCCCGTCAGTCACGGCTGACCCCGGGGCTCTCGCCGATGCTCGCCGCCGGCATTCTGATCGCCTGCGGCACCATGTTTCCGCGCATCCTGCTCTACGCCGCGGTTATCAGCCCCGGCCTGCTGCCGGCCCTGCTGGTGCCGGTCGCGCTGATGGGCGCTACCCTCTACCTGCCGGCGCTCTGGCTGTGGCGTCGGCATCGCGGTGATGGTGCGGTACAGCAGCCGGGCTCCGGGCAGAACCCGCTGGATCTGCGCATGGCACTTTTCTTCGGCGCCCTGCTGGCAGTAATCATGTTGCTGGGTGAGTGGCTACGCGACGCGCTGGGCGACGCCGGCATCTATCTGCTCGCCACCACTTCGGGCATCGCCGACGTCGATGCCATCACCCTTTCCCTGACCCGCATGTCACTGGACGCCATCAACCCCGACACCGCGGTGATCGGTATCATCCTTGCCGCCGCCACCAACAATCTGGTCAAGGCCGGCCTGGCCGGCGCCTTCGGTACGCGCCGCACCGCCGGGCGGGTGATCATGCCGATGCTCGCCTCCCTGACGATCGGTCTCGCCACGGCCTGGCAGCTGTAGTCGGTAGCGCGATCGGTAGCGCAAAAAAACGACGCCCGTCACGGCGGTGACGGGCGTCGGTGGTCGAAAGGCACCTGGCGAGTACAGGGCTCAGTCGCGTATGGAGCTCAATAGAGATGTACCGCCTCGAAGCGGGCCAGCGCCTCGCCCTCGGCATCGACGAGGGTCAGTGCCTTGCCGTCGACCTGCCAGGTATCGACGCTGCCCAGGGCATCGAGGAAGGCGCGTTCGAGCGCCATCACCTCACCGGGGCAGGCCATCATGGTGGTGGCCACCTGTGCAAAGCTCAGCCGATCTCCCTCGAGCTCGTACTGCCCCATCATGCGGTTGCACCCGGTGGAGCCGGCCAGGCGGCTATCCTCGGCGTGCAGCACCAGATGCGCCTCCCGCGCCTCGTCGATGGCAATTGCTTCACGATCACCCACCGTTTCCAGCTTCCAGTAGGTGTTCTCCAGCGGCTCGTCGCCGGGGCCATTGGAGGTGGCATCAAATCCGGCACAGCCGGCCAGCGTCACGGCACCCAACAGCAGGGCCGGAAGAGAGAGTCTGCGGATCATCGGTGGTCACTCCATTGCCATTTTCGGAGCCATGTCAGACACCTCTGAGCCATAAAGTTCCATAACATGCTCTCTATGGGCTCATTGCGTCTTCAGTGGCTCAAGCGCCACACGGCGTGGCTCGCCATCGAAGTCGCCAGTTACCAGCTCGGGCGCACGGGCTTCAAGATAGAGGGCGACACTCGGGTCTTCGACAAGAGGCTGCCACTCGGCCAGGGCCTCGATCAGCGCGGGCGTCAGGCGGTCAAGCACCGGTCGTACATCCTCGGCAAGGTCTGGCGGGTTATCGAAGGGTCCTCGCTCCTCTTTCTGCCAGCGCCGATGCAGCCGACGCTGCACCAGCTTGCTGGCCTCGAACTGTGCCTGGAAGAAGTCCCTTGCGAAGGCCTCATCGACCCCGGCCTCAGCCGCACGGCTGGCGACGCGATCGAGGATCTCGGTCTCGCGCTTCGGTGCTTCGATATTGGTCCCGGTATTCCACTTGGCGCGCGCTACCAGAGGCGCAACCTCGAGCCGCTCATCGACCAGCGATAGCATTCGGTCGACGGCTGCCTGCTCCTCCGTCGAGAGAGGTGGCGCCGTCTGGCAACCGGCAAGCAGCGCCAGCGAGAGTACGGTAGCCACCAGCCAGCGGATCGGAAGAACACTTTTCGGGTACGGCACGGCAACGACTCCTTTCGTTCATAAGTAGATGGGAGCATAGCAAAGCATGTCCGAAGGCCGTCGTCACGCCCCCACCTCTTCGTCGCGCGGTTAACTCCTGCTTGAGGCTATCGATCACACGCCGGTCAGGGCGATATCAATCACCGATCTCCTTCAGCCGCCAGTCGTTGTCGGTGATGGCTTCGCCGCCCTGGGGGGTGACGCGCACCGTATCGCTGATGCCCACGCCCCACTCCCCCGGTCGGCGCAGGCAGAGCGGCAGATGAAAGACCATGTCGGCGGCGAACTCGCGCTGCTGACCACGGGCGATATAGCCGGTCCCCTCTACCCAGCTGGGCGGGAACTGGGCGCCCACGGCATAGCCGAACACTCCCGAGAAGAAGAGCCGGTCGGCGTGGGGGGCGAGCAGCGACTCGGCGGCCCTGGCGGCATTGTCGAAGGTGCGCCCCGGGCGCATCTCGGCGATCAGGGTCTCGAAGAGCGCCCGACATAGATCGCGCAGCGCCTGCATCTCGGCGCTGGCCCGCCCAGCTACGGCGGTGCGCATCATCGGCGCGGTATAGCGCTGGAAGGCCGAGCCGAACTCCAGAAACACCGGGGCATCACGCTCGATCACGTTGCGCTTGTGGTTGACGTGAATGACGCTGATACGCCGGCCACTGGTGACGATGGGCTGCATGCTCATGAACTCGCTGCCGGCCGCCAGCAGCGCTCGGCTGCCCTCCGCCGCCACCTCGCTGTCGGTCACTCCCGGCGCGATCATCGCCTCGGCGGCGGCCAGTCCCGCCGCGGTGATCCTGGCGCTCTCGCGCAGGCAGTCGAGCTCCACCGGCGTCTTGACGAGGCGAATGGCATCGAGCAGCGCGCCGCCGTCATCGCGGAAGCGCTCGGCCCCCAGCCGCGCCTGCAGCTCACGAATGACCCCCAGGCGCAGACCGGCACCATAGAGATCCAGGCCGATGGCGCGATACGCCGCCAGTGTCTCGGCCAGCGGCGCGATCACCTCGTCGATGCCCTCCCAGCGGTAGCCGAGGATCTCGTTCACCGCGGCGGTGACCACCGCGGGCCCGGTCTCGATGGAGGGCACCTGCAGCACCAGCCGTTCGGCGCCGACCACCAGCGCGGTGTGCACCGAGACCTCGAAGGTGTGATAGCCGGTGAGGTAGAAGATATCCGCCGGGTCGGTCAGCAGCAGGGCGTCGAGGCCGGCCGACGACATCGCGTCACGCACCCGGGCCAGGCGGGCAGTGAACTCGGCAGGGGGAAACGGCAGCTCGCTTCCGCCCAGGACGCCGGCCAGGGCGTGACGATAGGCGTGATGGTCCATGCAGCCTCCGGAACCGGATGATGATTCCCGGAGTGTAGTCGTGACGGGCGGCACTCAGGACGGAAAAATAGCCCTGTTCGCGTCCCGCCCGGTCTCGTAGAATCCTCTCCCATGTTGAACTCGACAGGACAGTGATATGGGCAGGGCCTTCCAGAACCGCAAGGAATCCATGGCCAAGACGGCCGCCGCCAAGACCAAGGTCTACAGCAAGTACGGTCGCGAGATCTACGTGTGTGCCAAGCAGGGCGGCACCGACCCGGCCGGCAACCTCAGCCTGCGCGGTCTGATCGAGCGCGCCAAGAAGGACCAGGTCCCCTCCCACGTCATCGACAAGGCGCTGGACAAGGCCAACGGCGTGGGCGGTGAGGACTTCTCCCCAGCGCGCTACGAAGGCTTCGGGCCGGGCAACTGCATGGTCATCGTCGACTGCCTGACCGACAACCCCAACCGCACCTTCGGCGAGGTGCGCACCTGCTTCAACAAGACCAAGTGCAAGCTGGGCACGCCGGGCAGCGTCAGCCACATGTTCGACCACTGCGCCATCCTGGCCTTCCAGGGCAGCGACGAGGAGGCGGTGCTGGAGGCGCTGATGGAGGCCGATGTCGACGTCACCGACATCGAGAACGAGGAGGGACAGATCACCGTCTTCGCGCCCCATACCGAGTACGCCAAGACCAAGCAGGCTCTGCTCGACGCCTTCGGCGAGATCGACTTCGAGGTCGACGAGATCCAGTTCGTGCCCCAGACCACCACGCCGCTGGAGGGGGACGACGTGGCCACGTTCGAGAAGCTGCTCGACGCCCTGAATGACTGCGACGACGTGCAGAACGTCTTCCACAGCGCCGAACTGCCCCAGGAGTAGTCGAGCGAAGAGCAAGTCGGGCGAAGGCTAATCCGCGTGAAGGCTAACCCGGGCGAAGAGCACCTCAGCCCGGGAGCAAGCTGATGTGTTCAGCGCCTGCGCTGGGACTCCTGCCACTCCGCGGCGGCTTCCTCCACGCCAGGCTCGTCGCCGCGGTTGAGCGCCGCCTGGCGGCTGGCCTCCTCCTCGCGCACGTCATCGATCACCGTCATCAGCTCGTCGACATCGACGGGAGCGGTGTCATGCACGAAGCGGCCGGTCAGCTGGCTCTCCGGGTGAAGCTCCCCCGCCTCGTACAGCGCCCAGATCTCCTTGCCGTAGTCCGTGACCAGCAGCTCCGGCGCGAAGCGGCCGAAGTAGCGGCGCATATTGTCCACGTCACGCTCGAACATCCACTCGGCGCTGTTGTTGCCGGCGGCATCCACCGCCTGGGGCAGGTCGATGATCACCGGCCCGTCACTGGCCATCAGCACATTGAACTCGGACAGGTCGCCGTGCACCAGCCCGGCACACAGCATCTTCACCACGTCCCGGATGATCTTGGCGTAGGACTCGCGGGCCTGCTCGGCGCTCAGGGTCACGTCGTCCAGGCGCGGCGCGGTGAAGCCCTCGGCATCGCTGATCATCTCCATCAGCAGCACCCCATCGATAAAGCCCAAGGGCTTGGGCACCCGCACCTCCGCCGCGGCCAGCCGGTAGAGGGCGTCGACCTCGGCATTGAGCCAGGCCTGTTCCTGCTCCTTCTGGCCGTAACGGGTCTTCTTGGCCATCGCCCGCGAACGGCGACTGTTGCGCCCGCGGCGCCCCTCCTGGTACTGCACGGCCTGCTTGAAGCTGCGCTGCTTCGCCTCCTTGAAGACCTTGGCGCAGCGCCGCTCCCCGTGGGAGCGCACCACATAGACCTGGGCCTCCTTGCCGCTCATCAGCTGACTCTCGACCGCATCGATCAGGCCGTCGTCCACCAGCGGCTGCAGGCGCTTGGGTATCTTCATCTATTGTTCCTGGTATTGCTGAAACGAATCACTGAACCGGCTTGCCTAAGCGAGCGGCCGAGCCGCCATCAACGGCTGATGCGCCGGGCGCGAAAGCTGCGCCCCTTGATCCTGCCGTTGGCCAGTCGTTCGAGTGCCTGGTCGGCCACCTCGCGGCGCACCGCCACATAGGCGCTGTTGGCCAGCACCTTGATCTTGCCCACCTGATCACCGTCCAGTCCGGCCTCGCCGGTCAGGGCGCCGAGGATATCCCCCGGGCGCACCTTCTGCTTCTTGCCGCCGCCGATCTGCAGGGTCGTCATGGGCGGCACCAGCGGCTCGCGGGAGAGCACCGAGCGCGGCGGCAGGCTGGCCTCCTCGAGGGGCTCGCCGAGGAAGTCGGTGAGGCGTTCCAGGCGGTAGCCCTCGCCCTGGCCGACCAGGGTGCAGGCGATCCCCGCGCTGCCGGCCCGGCCGGTGCGACCCACGCGGTGCACATGCACCTCCAGGTCCCTGGCGATGTGGTAGTTGAACACCGCATCCAGCTCGGCGATATCGAGCCCACGGGCCGCCACATCGGTGGCCACCATGATCGAGGCGCTGCGATTGGCGAACAGCACCAGCAGTCGGTCGCGGTCGGGCTGCTCCAGGTCACCATGCAGCGCCAGCGCCCCGAAGCCCGCCGCGTTGAGCGCCTGGGCTACCTCGTCGGTCTCGCGCTTGGTATTGCAGAACACCACGCTTGAGGCGGGCCGAAAATGCAGCAGCAACCGACACAGCCCCTCAAGGCGCGCCTCGTCGCCATCGGCGACCCGGTAGACCCGCTCGTGGATGCTGCTGGCATCGTGGGTCTCGGCGACCTCGACCCTCAGCGGCTGGCGCAGCATCGCCTCGGCCACGGGGCGCACCGCAGCGGAGAAGGTGGCGCTGAACAGCAGCGTCTGACGGCTGGCCGGCGTCTCGGCGACGATCGCCTCCAGACTCGCCTGGAAGCCCATGTCGAGCATGCGATCGGCCTCATCCAGCACCAGGGCCTCGAGCCCTTCCAGCCTGAGCGAGCCCTTGCGCAGATGCTCTTCCACCCGGCCTGGGGTGCCCACCACGATATGGGCACCATGCTCCAGGGAGGCGAGCTGCGGGCCGAAGGGCGCACCGCCGCACAGGGTCAATATCTTGACGTTGGGCAGGCTGCGCGCCAGCCGGCGCAGCTCGACGGCCACCTGGTCGGCCAGCTCACGGGTCGGGCAGAGCACCAGCCCCTGCACCCGAAAACTGGTCAGCGTCAGCCGTGAGAGCAGCCCCAGGCCGAAGGCGGCGGTCTTGCCGGAGCCGGTCTTCGCCTGGGCGATCACGTCGCGACCGGCCAGGATCGGCGGCAGGCTCTCGGCCTGAATCGGCGTCATGGCGGTAAAGCCCAGCGAGGCGAGATTGTCGAGCAGCTCCGGCGCCAGCGGCAGCGCGGCGAAGGAGGCGTCGGAAGGGGTATCAGACAAGGGAGTATCCTGCACAAAGGGATGACCCGGACCAGCGGGTGAGCCGGGTCGTAAACGAACGGCGGTGCAGGCCGGGCGGCATGCACCTGAAGAATGGAAGATGGTTATGTTGCCAGCATAACAGAAAGCCCGCTTTGATACCGCGAGCGCCATTGATCGCCCGGCTTGGCTCAGCCCAGCGCGGCGCGCAGCTTCTCGGCCGCCGCCGCCAGATCGGCCGAATCGGCCATGGGCAGGTTCTCCACCTGGATATCGCTCATCTCATCCAGCGGGGTCAGATGGATATGCACATGGGGCACCTCCAGGCCGACGATCAGCATGCCCACCCGCTCGCAGGGGAAGGTCTTCTTGATCGCCTTGGCAAGGCGCCGCGAGACCGTCATCAGGTGCTGGTAGAGCGGCTCGGGCAGGTCATCCCAGTGGTCGACCTCCTCCCGGGGAATCACCAGCACATGGCCGGGCTTCATCGGCTGGATGGTCATGATGACCACACACTGGTCATCCTCGTGAACGAAGTGTCCCGGGATCTCGCCCTGCATGATGCGGGTAAAGATGCTGGCCATGCTGCTCTCCTGACGATGACGATAATGGATGCTTGTGATTCAGTAGCGGTGCGGCAGACAATCCACGGGGCGAGTCACGACTAACGTCGCTTACCGCGACACCGGCGATCCAGTATGCTGGACGAGGCAGTACCGCACGACCAAGGAGCAGAATACACGATCGATCCCGCAATCCAAGCCAGCACGGAGGTTCACATGAAGGTCTATAAACCTGAATGGCGGTGCACGTTTAGCGTAAACGAAGGCGTGGATGAAGCAGCCGGCTGGAAGGCACGCATCGCCTGGCGCCTGCGCGATGTCGCCGACCGGCTCGAAGGTGGCGGTAGAACGTTGAAGGTCGACTGCGATGTGGTCCCGGCAGTAAGCCGGGAGGAAGTGGATACCTGCCTGGGCAAGGGCTTCGCCGTGACCCAGGGCCTGCTCACCCAGCTCGCCCACCAGGCGGCCTGCGAGGACGTAATGCGTGATGCCAAGGCAGAACTGTTCGAAGAGGAGAACGCCTCGCGACACTGAGGCCTGCGCGACTCCTTCACACCCCGGGCACCGCTCGGGGTGTTTTTGTGATGCATAGCACTGTTCCGATAAGTGCACATAAGGGGGTTACCGAGACGTGGCGACTCACTAGCGCGCGAACAGGCGAATCAAGCTGAGCATTTGACAACAAACCATATAACTGACCGTGTCAACGCAGGAAGGGCCACTAATGGCCCTTCCTGCGTTGCTACTCGGTCTTTCCTTGGGAAGATCGATTGGTGGCTTCTCCTCAGGGATTGAAGACCCACTGATCACGGTTCTCTGTGTCTTTCTGGAAGCCCAGCGCGGAAGGTCTATTCCAGTCCAGAATAAGCTCGAAGGGCTGCGGCAGAGAAGTCAAATCGGCGACGAACTCGGAGTCCTCCGTGATTTTACCCCCCAGTGTGCGCCCATTCATCGACACTCGAGATTTATTGCCAACAATATCCACAAGGTACTCGACATCCGCCCACTGAGAATCGGCCAAATCGAACCGAATCTCGCCACCGTTCAGGGAACCACTACTACCAGCGTTGCTCTTGAACGCCCCCCCTTCCAGTGTGATGCGACCGCCATCCAGCCCTTCCGCAGTAGTGATTTCATTAACCGTAAGCGTGCCACCGGCACGATAGTTCACGTTGGTCATAGCCTCCGTCTGCACCCCCGGAGCCATGGTCACGTCACCAAGGCCGCTCACATTGACGTAGCTTGAGCTATTGATGTCACCGCCCTGCACTACATCACCAGCGGCTCGCAGAGAAACACCGCTACCGCTCACCGTTGTGGACAGGTCCAGATCGCCCGAAGTCTTCAGGTCAACGTTGCCGCCGCCGGCCAGCTTGAAGATAGTAAGCGGGTCGGTTCCACGGTTATTAATGTAGACACCACCACTGCCGCCATCGGCGCGCAGAGAGCTGACGCCCACATCGAGCGGATCGCTGGCGCGAGCGATGCCCTTGGCGGCACTCAGTTCCAGCAGCGAGGCTACGATGTTGTTGGCCTCGGCATTACCATCCAGGATGGTGCCGGCCATCGCCGAAAGTACTACCGCGTTGCCCGGAGTAAGCGCTTCTACTTCATTGACGGTCAGATCGCCTGCCAGGGTGCGCACGCGGATGTCGCCGTCAGTGGCGGAAGCGCTCAAGCCGGTCAGGCCATCCTGCTCCAATACATTAATATTGCCGTTCTCGACAAACAGCTCCAACTGATCCGCTTTGGTATTGATTGCAGTGCTGTCTGTACCGATACCATCCCGGCCGTTCAGGGCGACCTTGGCACCGGTGATCCGGGTGCTAGCGTCGTTGTCGTCGACCAGTGCACCATCCATCGCCATCAGCGCCACATCGCCTTGGGCGTTGATGTCACCCAGAGTCGCATCGCCGCCTTCGACCAGTATACCGACTCGACCATCACCGGTACGGGCCTGGCTGATAAATACCGGGCCCTGCTGGCGAAGGATAACGTCACCGGCATCGCTGAGTGCATCGATACGCTCGGCGCGCAACGTCAGCAGATCGCCCAGATTGGTGCTCTTCGGCTCGCCGCCAATGCCTTCACCCGCACGCAGCGTCACGTTGGTGCCCACGATTTCGCCAGCGCCGTCCTGGCGGATGGCGCCGTCAGCGGCCAGGGTCACGTCATCACCACCGGAGACGACCCGGCCGATACCCAGATTGCCGACGGTGTTGACGTCGATGCCGCCGTCGGCGGTGGTGGCGCCGTCCAGGCGCAGGTCGCCCTGGTTAGCCAGACGGATGGCGCCGGTGCCGGTGACCGCCAGATTGGCGCTATCCAACTCCCCGTTGAGATGGATGCCACCGTCCGCGATGCCCTGCAGGTCGTGGGCCCTGAGGTGACCATCGGCACCGGTGGTCAGGCGACCGTCGCTATCGAGCACTGCGTCGCCGTTCACCGCCAGAGCGTCGATGGTCAGATCACCACCAGCACCCAGGTGGACGTCGCCGTCCGCCAGACTGCTGTCCTTGACGGTAAGGGCGTCAACGTCTTGCAGGTGCAGGTCGCCGGTACCGGTGATGGTGGCGAAGAGGTTTACCACCCGGGTCTTCAGCTTGGAGCCGATACTCTTGACCGCGGACAGGAACAGGTTGTCGCCGTGGATGTGCTCCTCGATGGCCTGATTCGCCTGTATGCCGCCCTCCTTACTGGTGAGGGTGACGTCACCGCCGGCCCGCAGGGTTGACACAGCCATGTCACGCTTGGCCTGGAGACTTAGTCCATCGCCAGCGCTCATGGTACTGGTGGCGTCCATGGTGAGCACGCCTCCGGCGGTCATCGCCAGGTTACCGGTGGCGGCTTCGGCACTGCTGTCGTCGAGCGTGATGCTGCCCTGATCAGCGGTCGCCGTCAGTCCGGTTTGTGCATCCACCTTGCTGTTGGTGAGGGCAATGTTGCTGCCCGCCTCCAGATCCAGCGTGTCACTCTCGGCAGTCACCTCACTGCTGTCGGCCTTGATATCCGTGCCGGCTTTCATCGCCAGATGGGTGCCCGCCGTGGCAGTGGCGCGGGTCAAGGTAATGCCTGCCTCGACGGCATCGACGGTCATGCCGTCGCCTGCGGTCAGCCGGCTGTCGGCGACCTCCACACCGTTACCGGCATCAAGGTTCATATTGCCTTCAGTGGCGGTCAGCTCACTGCCGCTGTCGACCTTGAGATCACCGGTTTTCGCATTAGCGGTTAGATCCCCCTTGGCGGTAGCCTGGCTTCCGTATTGAACCGTGACACTCTGACCCGCGGTCATCTTCATATCGCCGTTTGCCGTGGCGGTAGAACCGCTGATGACGACAACGTCATTACCGGCATCAAGGTTCATATTGCCTTCGGTGGCGGTCAGCCCACTGCCGCTGTCGACCTTGAGGTCGCCGGCTTTCGCATTAGCGGTCAGCCCCCCCTTGGCGGTAGCCTGGCTTCCGTATTGAACCGTGACACTCTGACCCGCGGTCATCTTCATATCGCCGTTTGCCG
>NZ_WUTS01000001.1:2195847-2206503 GCF_009901955.1 Halomonas icarae
CGTGGCGGTAGAACCGCTGATGACGACAACGTCATTACCGGCATCAAGGTTCATATTGCCTTCAGTGGCGGTCAGCCCACTGCCGCTGTCGACCTTGAGATCACCGGTTTTCGCATTAGCGGTTAGATCCCCCTTGACGGTAGCCTGGCTTCCGTATTGAACCGTGACATCCTGGCCGGCGTTCATCGCCATATCGCCGTTTGCCGTGGCGGTAGAACTGCTGATGACGACAATGTCATTACCGGCATCAAGGTTCATATTACCTTCAGTGGCGGTCAGTCCACTGCCGCTGTCAACCTTGAGATCGCCGGCTTTCGCATTAGCGGTCAGCCCCCCCTTGGCGGTAGCCTGGCTTCCGTTTTGGACCGTGACGTTCTGGCCCGCAGTCATCGTCATATCGCCGCTTGCCGTGGCGTTGGAACCATTGGTAACGACAACGTCGTTACCGGCATCAAGGTTCATATTGCCATCGGTAGCGGTCAGGGAACTCTCGTCGATAATGGTCAGATCACCGACGGTAGTGTTGGCGGCCACGCTACCGCTGGCAATGCCGCTTGACGCGCTGTCCAGCTGGATACCGCTGCCGGCATTCAGCGCCAGATTGCCGCTGCCGGCGGTCAGGGTGCTGCCGGCATCCAGGTTATCGATGCCGTCATCGGTCTTGGTCAGAAGAATGCGCTGGCCGGCGGTCATCGCCAGGTTACCGGTGGCGGCTTCGGCACTGCTGTCGTCGAGCGTGATGCTGCCCTGATCGGCGGTCGCCGTCAGGCCAGTTTGTGCATTCACCTTGCTGTTGGTGAGGGCAATGTTGCTGCCCGCCTCCAGATCCAGCGTGTCACTCTCGGCGGTCACCTCACTGCTGTCGGCCTTGATATCCGTGCCGGCTTTCATCGCCAGATGGGTGCCCGCCGTGGCAGTGGCGTCAGCCAGACTGATGCCCTCGCCAGCGTCCAGATCCATCCGGCCACGGGTAGCGGTCATGCCACTGCTATCGGCCTTGATATCCGTGCCGGCTTTCATCGCCAGACGGGTATTCGCCGTGGCAGTGGCGCGGGTCAAGGTAATGCCTGCCTCGACGGCATCGACGGTCATGCCGTCGCCTGCGGTCAGCCGGCTGTCGGTGACCTCCACACCGTTACCGGCATCCAGGTCCATCTGGCCATCGGTGGCGGCCAGGGAGCTTTCCTCGATGATGGTCAGATCACCGCCGCTGGTGTTGGCGGTCACGTCACCGCTGGCGGTGCCGCTGGACGCGCTGTCCAACTGGATACCGCTGCCGGCATTCAGCGCCAGGTTACCGCTGCCGGCGGTCAGGGTGCTGCCGGCATCCAGGTTATCGATGCCGTCATCGGTCTTGGTCAGAAGAATGCGCTGGCCGGCGGTCATCGCCAGGTTACCAGTGGTGGCTTCGGCACTGCTGTCGTCGAGCGTGATGCTGCCCTGATCGGCGGTCGCCGTCAGGCCGGTTTCTGCATCCACCTTGCTGTTGGTGAAGGCAATGTTGCTGGCCGCCTCCAGATCCAGCGTGTCACTCTCGGCGGTCACCTCACTGCTGTCGGCCTTGATATCCGTGCCGGCTTTCATTGCCAGATGGGTGCCCGCCGTGGCAGTAGCGTCAGCCAGACTGATGCCCTCGCCAGCGTCCAGATCCATCCGGCCACGGGTAGCGGTCATGCCACTGCTATCGGCCTTGATATCCGTGCCGGCTTTCATCGCCAGACGGGTATTCGCCGTGGCAGTGGCGCGGGTCAAGGTAATGCCTGCCTCGACGGCATCGACGGTCATGCCGTCGCCTGCGGTCAGCCGGCTGTCGGTGACCTCCACACCGTTACCGGCATCCAGGTCCATCTGGCCATCGGTGGCGGCCAGGGAGCTTTCCTCGATGATGGTCAGATCACCGGCGCTGGTGTTGGCGGTCACGTCACCGCTGGCGGTGCCGCTGGACGCGCTGTCCAACTGGATACCGCTGCCGGCATTCAGCGCCAGGTTGCCGCTGCCGGCGGTCAGGGTGCTGCCGGCATCCAGGTTATCGATGCCGTCATCGGTCTTGGTCAGAAGAATGCGCTGGCCGGCGGTCATCGCCAGGTTACCAGTGGTGGCTTCGGCACTGCTGTCGTCGAGCGTGATGCTGCCCTGATCGGCGGTCGCCGTCAGGCCAGTTTGTGCATCCACCTTGCTGTTGGTGAGGGCAATGTTGCTGCCCGCCTCCAGATCCAGCGTGTCACTCTCGGCAGTCACCTCACTGCTGTCGGCCTTGATATCCGTGCCGGCTTTCATCGCCAGACTGGTATTCGCCGTGGCAGTGGCGTCAGCCAGACTGATGCGCTCGCCAGAGTACAGATCCATCTTTCCACCAGTGGCGGTCAGTGAGCTCTCGATGATGCTCAGGTCACCAGTGGCGGTATTGACGACCACATCGCCGCTGGCGGTGCCGCTGGACTCACTGTCCAGTTGAATGCCAGTGGCAGCGTTAAGCGTTAAATTGCCGGCAGCGGCGTTCAGCTGGGTGTTGTCGGTAATCAGGATATCGCCGCTGACGGAGGTGATGCCCAGATCCACGTTCTCCGGAGGCGCCGAAACCCCAAGAGGAGCAATAGGCAGGAACGCGCCGCTGGTCACCGTGGTACTCAGTAATGAGATCGGGGCACCGGCATTAAGATCCGCGAAACCACCAGCACGCATTTCAGTGCCTGCCTGGGCGATAATGGCGCCGCCGGTGTCCACGTCCAGGTTGCCGCCGCTACTCAGGTACTGAGAATTGACAGTGAGGGCGCCACCGGCGCCCATGGTCAGGTCGCCGGCCGCATCCAGGTCGGCGTTCAGGGTCTGATCACCGAGGCTGTCGAGGCGCATATCGCCCTCGCCGGCCTGGGTGACGTCTTCGTTGTAGACGATGGCACCATCGGCCGCGGTCAGGTGCAGGTCGCCGCTGGCATCCAGGCCACTGAGACCGGGCTGGCCCAGGTTTGGGGTCACGCCACCCACGGTCAGGTCGCGGTTCTGATTACGCAGGTAGAGGCCACCGAGGCCGGCATCCGCTTCGAGGGCGCCGGTTTCGATCAGCAGAGACAGGTCGGCGCTGCCGATGCCGGCACCGGCGCGTAGCGCCAACTGGTCAGCGTTCAGTTCTGGGGTGTCATCCGCTTCGTTGAGCGCATCGATGGCGCCGTCGGCTACCAGGGTGATGTTGGCGTCCTCGCCGTCGGTGCGCACTTCGCCGAGGCTCAGATTGCCGCCATCACTGCTGAGGGTAACGTTGCCGCTTGTGGTGATGACCTTCTCCACGTCCAGATCGTCCTGGTCGTGCAGGTTGATTTCGCCTTTGGCGTTGGCGGTGACCACGTCCACGGCGGTGTCGAGGCCACGTACTTCGTTGGTACCGGTGGCACCGATGCTGCCACCGGCGGTCAGCTCGAGACGCTTGCCGGTGATAGCCGTCTCATTATCCTGGTCATCATCAATGCGACCATCCGCGTCCAGCCGAATGGCGGCGCTCTCTCCACCAGCAGCCAGCTCCATGAGGATCAGGTCACCGCCGGCATCCACATCGATATCGCCGTTGCCGGTTTTCAGGTCGACCAGCGTCAGGTCGTCGCCCTCGCGTAGTAGAATATCACCGGCGCTGCTAGTCCCTTCGACCACTCGGTCTGCCAGGGTATCCAGCTCCACCTGGCCGTCGGCCCGGAAGAAGAGATCGCCGGCGGTGACGTTCCGAGCCACGCCGTTGTCGTCGATGATGGCGCCGCCCTGGGCGATCAGGTGAGTCTCGCTGTCCGTGTCCACATCGGTATCAACGATCTGGGTTTTCAGACGCAGGTCGCCGTTGTTCACCAGGCCCATGTCTCCGGCGGCAGTGAGCCCGCTAAGGCCGTCCACGGTGCCCAGCACCAGTTCGTCGCCGCCATTGTCGTTGATCACGAAGGCATCACCGGTACCGGCGTCGATGGCGATTTCACCGGTGTCGGTATAGAGCGAATCCTCTGAGTTGGCGATACCCTGCTCCGCGCGCACGGCGATAGCCGGAGCGTTCAGCATGCCCGCCTCGGGCACCCAGCCGCCGCCCCCCCGGGTGCCGCCGATACCATACACGGCACCGCCAGCGTCCAGGGAAATCAGCGAGGGGCTGACCACGTCACCCACCACGCTGATGTTGCCGGCCACATCGGCCACTCGGATCTCGCCATCGGACTCGATGTTGCCGAGGCCGAGATTTCCGGTGGAGTTCAGATAGACGCCGCTGTTCAGGGCCCGCCCGCTGGTAGTGCCCATGTCCAGACGATTGGCCTGAATGCCCAGCGGATTGTCGGCGGACATGGCGATGTCCTGATCTTGGTCGTAAGCGGCGATGGCCTGGGCGCGTAATGCCTGGCTTGCATCGCGCGCCACGGTAGCCTTGAACACCGATTGATCAGCCATATCGCGAGACACCTGTGTGGTGTTTCGCATGGTGGTCCAGCTTGCCACATTGGTAAGCGCGTCTTGGTAGTATCCCTTGGCTACATCCAGATCGTTCATCGCTTCATTCAACTCGTCCGCCAGGGGCGAGAAGGTGTTGCGGTCGTATTCGTCCACTGCCAGCTGAGCAGCGGATAGCACCAGGCTCAGGCCCTGAAAGGTACCATCGGCGCCGCCGTCGCCACTGAACGGAATCGCCTGCGCACCACCGGCCACCATGGCCATGGCATCCACCGCCAGCTGAGCGGCCGACACCACACGATTAAGCGAGTTCAGCTTTTTCTCAGCGGCACTCAACTGGCCACTGAGCCGGTCCACGGTGCGCTGAGCGCTTTTAAGATTCTGTTGCGAAATATTTTTGTTAACGATCGCCGAGTTGAGCACGGCGACGTAGGCTTCAAGCTGCTGCTGAAGGGTCTTCAGCTGCAGTATCTTGGCGCTCAGCTCTGCTGCCCGACCGGCGTAGTCGGCAATGGCGGTTTCGCGAGCGATTCCCGCGTCGCGCTCACTCGGAGTATTGCCGATCAGGGTCACATGGTCGCCGCGCACGTTCTGGTCGGCGCCATTACCGTCCAGGATCACACCGTCCCGGGCGATCACGTAGACGTCGCCGGTACCGCCGGTATCGAGCATGCCCAGGGTCACGTTGCGGTCTGCATCCAGGGTAATGTCACCGCCCTCAGTGACGAGATTGCCGGCGATGATGCTCCCGTTGTAACCCTCGTTGCTGGTGTCTGCGCGGGCAGTCAAAGTGATGCTGCCACCACCGGGCAGGCTGATGGTGTCGTCCTGGTTAAGAAACACAATGTTTCCGTTGGTGGCGGTGAGCACCAGCTTGCCGCCATCCATGACCAGAGTGCCGCCATTGTTGTCCAGCACGGTGATCGCGGCAGCGACGATGGTGACGCCACTGGCTCCTTTCCCGACCAGACTGTTTGCTTCCACTTCCACTGTGCCAGGGCTGGCAGCATTAACGTTACCGTTGCCACCGCTGACGGACATCTGGTCCACGTCCAGCACCATGGGGCCGGTATTACCGATGCCCTGCTTGGCACGCATGTCCACCTTGCGGGCCACCACATTGGCCTCGCTGGCGCCGTCAGGACGGGCGTCGTTGATGGCGCCGTCGCTGCTGGTCAGGGTGACGTTGCCGCCGGCGGCGGT
This sequence comes from Halomonas icarae, assembly GCF_009901955.1. Taxonomy (GTDB): domain Bacteria; phylum Pseudomonadota; class Gammaproteobacteria; order Pseudomonadales; family Halomonadaceae; genus Halomonas; species Halomonas icarae. The sequence continues at coordinate 2,201,467 of NZ_WUTS01000001.1, forward strand.
GACGGTGCCCAGATTCATGTTGCCGGCGGTATCGATGTCCACGTCGCCGCCGGCGGCACGAGCAGTGACCAGGCTCAGGGCACCGTTGTTACGATTGCGCAGGTAGATGCCACCGTTGCTGGCGCTGACCACCAGTTCGTCGACGCGGATCTCCAAGGCATCCACGGTGCCGTCGGCGGCGCCCACCTGCTGAGCTTGCAGGTTCAGGTCACCGGCGACGATGTTGTCGCTGTCGCCGTTACCGTCGCTTACCCGGCCGGTGGCATAGAAGGTAACACTGCCGCCGCTGGCCAGTCGGCCGAGCACGGTATCACCGGCCTGGCTGAAGTCAATGTCGCCACCAGCTTCACCCTCGAGCAGGCTCAAGGCGCCCACGTTGGTCACATAAATATCGCCGTCGGACAGCATCGACAGCGTGCCGGTGGTAGCGGTGGACAGCGCCTGGTCAGCGGCGCCGATGCGAGCCGCATCCAGCTCCACGTCACCCCCGATGACAGAGGTGCTGTCGCCGTCACCGTTCAGGCCCCCTTCGGCGATGAGGCGGACCTGTCCATCGCCTGAGACTTGCCCCAGCGACAGATCGCCCCGGTGGCTAACCGAGACACGTCGATTGGCGCCACCGGCCGTCGCATTCAGGAGCAGGGTGCCCTCGCCCCGATTATCCAGGACGATGTCGCCGTCGGCGGTGGTAGCCGCGATGGTGTTTGCGTCCGTGGCCAACTCGATGTCATCGCCGGCGTTCAAGGTCAAGTCGTCAGCGGCGAACACACCGCCGTCATCGCCGATGCGGCCACTGGCGCTCAGGTTCACCTGATGACCGGACAAGTCGGCGCCTTCCACGATCAGATTGCCGGCGCCATTCTGAAAGGTCAGATCCAGGCCGTCGCCACCATGGCGTTGCACTGCCAGATGATCGTTGACGCGATTAAAGGTAATGTCGCCGTTATCGTCAGTGACCGCGACGTTGCCATCCAGTGTGCTGACATCGAGGCTGGACAACACGCCACTGTTGTCCACATAAGTGCCCGCCAGGCTGGTGTCGGTGGACGTGGTCAGGCTGCCGATCCTGGTATAAAGCCCCTGTGCGGCGGTGCCAATGGCGCCATCGGCATGCAGAGACAGATGATCGCCGCGAACGTTGATCGGTGTGTGGCCGTCGGCAAGGATGTTGCCATCCTGGCTGACTACAGTCACATCGCCGTTCTCGGCTTCCACCAGACCCAGAGCTACATCTCCCAGGTTGGCCTCCAGTTGCACTTCGGCGTTCTCACCCAGCGAGCGAATATCATCGGCGGTCAGGCCGTTGTCCTCGAACAGATAGATGCCGTCGCCACCGGACCGGGCGCGGATGGCGTTGCTCTGAGTTTTCAGGGCGCTGCTGCTCTGACCAATTCGGCCGGCGGCATCCAGATGAATAAATCGCCCAGTGATGATCGCGGTGTCGCCGTTCTTATAGAGGCCGCCTTGCCGGGACACGATCGACAGTTCATCCGGGGCAGACACCTGATCGCCGATCAGGATATTGTCGTCGGCGCTGATCATGATGTCGTGGCTGCCCACGGCGCCGGTACTCAGCGTTATGCTACCGTCGGCCCCACTGATACCGGTGGAAGATACGGTCTTCCCGGCCAGGCTGACGCGCTCGCCCGCCACCACCTTGCCGAGCATCAGCTCGCCATCCTGTTCATCTACATGAATGCCTCCGTTCTGGGTTGCCGCGGACAGCACGTCCACGGCGGTGGTCACCGCCTGGCCGTGCTCGCCGATGGCGCCATCCGCTTTCAGATTGGTGGCCCAGGCTTCCACGTTGGGCTCGGTGCCGTGGCTGCCGCGCAGGTTGCCGTCCTCGGCGGTGATCAAGGCTCGTAGCCCGGCTTCAGCGCTGTTATCGCCGGTAGTAACACGATTCAGGGTCAGGTCACCGCTAGTATCGCTAACCACAATGTGGCCACCCTGAGTGCTGGCGCTCAGGGTGTTGGCATCGAAGCGCAACGGATCGTTTTCGCCGCCCACGGAAGCGCCGTCGACGGTGGTGTAGAGGCTCAGGTGATCGGCCCGAGCATCGCCGCCGCTATTGCCGGCGCCGTCGATGGAGCCAGCGGCGATCACGGAAAGATCACCATTCACCTCGACTTTATCCAGCGTTACCCCGCCACTGGAATTAGTCACCTGGATGGTACCGTGCACGTTGCCACTGGTACTCAGGATGTCGTCCTGGAAGTCGACGGTGCCGGAGCTAGAATCGCTTTCCAGTGCAATCTGGCCAGGACTGCCATCGGAGTTGACGTCCAGTTCCAGTGTACCGGCCTGGTTATCCACGCTGGAACCACTCAGCGTCAGGCTGGTGGCAGCCTTGATCTCGCCGCTGTTGACCACAGATGACAGCACCGCATCTTTCTCGCTGCCGGACAGCAGCACATGGCCGGCTTCGATCGTGCCGCCGGGGCCATTGCTGATACTGCCCTCGGCACCGCTCAGGTCGGCGTCGGTGACAGAAAAAGTCACCAGTCCGTTGCCGGTGAGGTCGATGTCGTAGGAGCCATCACTGGCCAGAGCCACACGCCCCACGTTGGCAATGATGTGGCCGGTGTTCTCCACGTTCGGCGCAATCAGGTACACGAAGCCGCCATCGCCGACCTCGATCCTTCCCTGGTTGGTGATCGAAGCGCCGTTCATCAACTCGCCGCTGAAGTTGAACTTGCCGTTCATGAAGTCCTGATCGGCAATATCGAAGGTCGTGGCCAGCAGACCGGCCACATCCACCGTGGCATCTTTACCGAACAGGATGCCGTTGGGGTTGATCAGGAAGATATTACCGTTGGCGGTGAGCGCTCCCTTGATCTGGGAGACGGTGTCGCCCGTCACCCGGTTGAGAGTGATGGCGCTGCTGCCGGTGAGGTGCTCGAACAGGACATCTTCATTCGCACCGATACTGAAATCATCCCAGTTGATCACCGCCTTGCCGGTAACCTGCTCAATCAGCGTCTGCAAGCCAGCCTGCGTAATGGTGGCTGTGCCGGCCACTACGCTACCGCCGCTGGGACCAGCATGAACTGCACCGCTCAAACCGAAGGCTGAAACGGCCACCGCCACTGAAACATTACGCTTTTTTTTCGCCGACATTCTGTGTTGCTCCGTGAAATCGTCGTGGCGGACCCGCAGCCCGCTCCTCGGTCAGAAGTTGTATTGCGCTTGAGCGTAGAGGTAACTGCTGTCTTCGGTCCTGGTGCCTAACGGAATGCCCCAGTCCACACGCAGCTGAACGGATTCGACTGGGTTGGCGAGAAGCCCCAGGCTGGCTCCGGAAAGGTCCTGCTCATCATCCTGATCCAGGAAAGGACTCTTGATGTAAGTGCGGCCGTGTCCGAGGGAGCCGATCAACTGATAGCGCTGATCATCGGCAAAGAGGTCATAACGACCTTCGAGGCTGACTGTAATGCCGCTGTCGCCGGAATAGACTGAAGGTGGATGGCCCTTCACGGAATTCAGACCACCCACGGCGAACTGCTCACTGGATACCAGAGAGTCGAACGCAAACTGCCCGTACAGGCGTGGTACGGCCAGAATGCGCGGTGTGATGCGCTGAATACGCATCAGGTCGGCGGTAATTTTGGTGAACTGGTTATCGGCACCGGAAGCAGAACGACTCGACTTGGCGGAATCGTTATCCATGCCACCCAGCATCTCCCCCAGCCCCTGGTGGACATCCACGGAAAACAGGGTGCGGCCGGAAAGATCGGAATGATCCCATGCCGCGCCGAGACGCACTTTACGTATCTGATCATGTACCACTGTAGTATCAAGCATGGACTGCTTGAGGTCGGTGCCTTCCAGCCAGGCACTGTAGGTAAGCACATCACGCGGTGAAATCACTTGGTCCTGATGGAGACCGAGGCCGAGACTGGAACTGTCGCCCTCTATTTCCAGCACCTTGAATTCACGCCCAACGCTGACGTTACCGGTGGAGCCATAGAGCTCCAGGCTGGTACCCTCGGCATTCAGCGGGGTCATGTAATCCACATAACCGAACCAGGCATCCCCGTCCCCCAACGCCTTCATACCGATCAGGTCCAGCTGATCTCCTCGGCCGGAGAGGTTCTGGAATTTCAGGCTCGGTATTACGCGGTGCTCGCCGGTGTTCTTGCTGCCATAGTTATTCACCGCCAGGGAACCGGCCACTCGCGGTGCTTCCTCCACATCGACCACCAGGTCGGTATAGCCCTGTTCGGACCCGGGGCGCAGCGTCGCGCTGGCCGTAATGCCTGACTGCCGGTTGAGTCGGGTGAGCGTGCGCTCCACTTGCTGCAACTTTATCGGTTCATCGATTTTCACGCCGGGCTCGTCCAGAGCAGCCCGGACGCGGTCGCTGGCATAGCGCTGGTTGCCACTCACCTCGATGTTACCCAGTCGCCCCTCCAGCACGACCAGCTTCACTGGTCGATCACTACCAAAGGTCTGCTGCGGCACGATGACCTTCACCAGTGGGTAGCCGTTGCGGTGATAGAACTCGGCGATATGTGCCGCCGTCTCGCGGATCTGTTTGAGAGTCATCGGCTTACCAATCTCTGATGCGATAAGCCCCAGCAGCGTACTGCTATCGTAGGTATGGTTTCCCTCAATGTTGAAGCCGGTAACCACCACTTGGCGGGGAGACGGTTGGGAACTCTGCTGAGCCTCCGCCACCGTCGTTGCACTGAGAGCCAGTGCTCCACCGCAGCACAGCACCACAGCCAATGCCGTGTTACGCGCACAAATTGCTTTGCTCTTCATATGATTCCTAAACATTACTTATCGGTGCACTGGGCACCCAGCGAGTGACTCGGCGCACATGGCAAAGGATAGGCAAACTAATGCTCCAGATGGTAACAGGTAGTAAAAACCAACCAGCCTCCGATTACAATGTTAAGTAGTTCTGGTATTCAACGAAAGCATGATGCATGCAGAAAAAAGGCTGAGAAACCTAGGGAGCGTTAACAATTACTAATTTTTGCGTACCTGATGTAGCATGACGGGATTTGGATGACGAATGCCTCGACT
>NZ_WUTS01000001.1:2206603-2289429 GCF_009901955.1 Halomonas icarae
CTGGCAAGAAATTATCAGTCGCTACTCTGCCTCGTATCGGCCATCGTTTGGCTGGCCTGATTGTTAACGCTCCCTAGTCATAGACCCCGCCCTCATCACAGCAGGCCGGCCGGCTAAATTTACATTAAAAACTTATAAATCAGATATTTGCTGGCCATTCTTGCATGAACCATGCATGCCGTCTCCCAGTCGAATGACCGCGCTCCACGCGGCCAGCATCTCTTGCCAACATGAACCACGGCAGAGCTACGCTTACACCCGGCAGCAGTGCTCCACCATCTCAGCCAGCCAGAGAGTTCAATGCTCCCAGCAAAGTATTTTATTAATTTAATTAAGAAGTTACTTGATGAAGCGCTTAACAGTTCGTTCCTGTCGATGGAGCGGTCAGACTGACCAGGTCATCACTACAGCGGTAACGACATGTTCATTTCACGTAGCTTGCTTGATTCCAGCCGGGGCGACGAGATGCGTCGACCCGCCCTCCATGCCATCCTAGGGGCTTTTCCAGCCGCCGGATCCTTTCCATGTCGCTTGCCATCAGCCTGATTGCCCCCTCCTCGGTCACCGACGACGCCGCCATCGCACGAGGCATTCGTGGGCTGGAGTCGCTGGGTGTCAGGGTGCGCTGCCCCGAACCGCTGCAGCGGCCCTGTCGCTACCTGGCCGGCTCCCGCGAGTGGCGGCTGGCCCAGCTACATGCCGCCTATGACGACCCCGAGACCCAGGCCGTATGGGCGATCCGCGGCGGCTACGGCGCCGCCCAGCTCCTCGACGGCATCGACTGGACCCGGCTGGCCGCCAACCCCAAGCCCCTGGTGGGCTACTCCGATGTCACCGTGCTGCTCGACCACTGGCACCGCCACGGCCTGCCGGCGATCCACGGCCCGGTGGTCAAGGCCGCGAGCGGCCTGCTCGAGGCCGAACACACGGCCGACGACGGGAAGACCGAAAGCGAGGCTGCTAGCGAGACAGGTCACGAAGAGCGCCGGGTAGTGCATCAGCAGTTCACCGAGACCCTGGCACTGATTCAGGGGACGACAGCGCTCGACTATCCAGTTGCCGCCTGGCGCGAGGCCCCCGCCACACTCTGCGGCCCTCTCGTCGGCGGCAACCTCACCACCCTGGCAAGCCTCTCGGGCACGCCCGCCGCCTTCCAGGCACCGCCCGGGGCGCTGGTGATCCTCGAGGATGTGGGGGAGCCCTGGTATCGCCTGGAGCGGGCCCTGTGGCAGCTGGTGCATGGCGGCGCCCTGGACCGGGCCGCCGCCGTCTGTCTGGGTACCTTCGAGGGCTGCCCGCCCTGGGGCGATGAATGCCTCGAGGCGATCCTCGCCGCGACCCTGGCGCCATTGGGCATCCCGCTCTATCACGGCCTGCCGGTGGGCCATGGAGTGCACAACCGCCCTTGGCGCTACGGCGCCAGCGGGCAGATCCACCAGGGGCGTCTCAGCGTGGCGAGCTGACCGGCAGGCGGCGTGCACCAGTGTCTTCTATCTACAACAGGGCCTTTATATAAGATTGTCGCGATCATGCGGGCATTGGCGCCCATCGTCGGGATTCCTTGCCTCACACATCGCGGGCGAGTATTATTTGTGCACCGCAGCGAGAAGCTCTCCTTGCGCTGCACCCGACCGTGCTGACTCACGTGGTATCGTGAAAAAGCACACGTGCCCAGCGAGAACCGTGAGGAAACACCGATGGGAACCCGAACGCGCCTGATGCTGACCTGCTGCCTGGCAGGCCTGCTGGCCCTCGGCACTGCTGCCAACGTCAATGCTCATGACACCAGCGCCGAGACTCAGCAGGGATACGCCTCCTTCTATGCCGACAAGTTCCAGGGCCGCACCACGGCCAGCGGCGTGCCGTTTGACCAGAACCAGCTTACCGCCGCCCATCGCCACCTGCCCTTCGGCACCGAGGTGGTGGTAGAGCGCCCGGATACCGGCCAGGAGGTCACGGTCGTGATCAACGATCGCGGCCCCTTCGTAAGGGGCCGCATCATCGATCTCTCCAAGCGTGCCGCCAGGAAGCTGGGCCTTATCAACCGCGGCGTGGCCCCGGTGATCATCACCCAGGTCAACTGATTCCCGCCATGGCGGCCGGCATGCCCGTCCCGCTCGCCAGCTGAATCGCGATGGCGGCCATCATCACGCCGATGGCTCCGTCGATGGCCCGCCACGCCACCGGCCGTTTCAGCCAGGGCGCCAGCGCCGCCCCTCCCCAGGCCAGCAGGCTGAACCACAGTATCGATGCCGACCCCGCCCCGGCCAGGAAGCCGGCGGTGCTGCTCTGCTGCGCCCCCACCGCCGGAATCAGCAGCAGGGTATCCAGGTAGACCTGGGGGTTGAGCAGGGTCACCGCCAGGGTGGCCAGGATCACCCGGCGACGCCCCGGCGGCGCCTGGGCCTCGCCATCCAGCCCCCGACGCCCGCTGACGGCACGCCACAGGGCCTGGGCAGCCAGCCAGCCAAGAAACAGCACCCCGGCCCAGCGCATCACCTCCATCGCCTGGGGCACCGCCAGCAGCAGCGCGCTGATGCCGAGCATGCCGGCACTCAGCAGCAAGAGATCGCTGGTCATGCACAGCCCGGCCGACCACCAGTGGTGCTGACGACGCACCGCCAGCCCCAGCACATAGGCATTCTGGGCGCCGATTGCCATGATGATCCCGCCGCTAACCACCAGCCCGGTCAGATAGCTCTCCAGCATCTCCCTGCTCCCATGTCGTTATCGATGGCGGCCAGCCTAGCCGATGCCAGCCATACGCAAAAATCATCCTGTTAATGTCGCATCAGCTCTGCTTATGATGACCCAAATATTGGTCGGATATATGAAATGCTGGATTACAAGCTGCTGGAGGCCCTGGCGGCCGTGGTGGAGTGTGGCGGCTTCGAGCGCGCCGGCGAGGCGCTGGGGCTCTCGCAATCGGCGATCTCCCAGCGCATCCGCACCCTGGAGATACGCCTGGGGCAGCCCGTGCTGGTGCGCACCCCGACGCTGGCCCCCACGCCGGTGGGGCGCCAGCTGCTCAACCATGCCCGGCGCGTTCAGCTGCTCGAGCGCGACCTGAGCCGGGCGTTGCCGACCCTGGAGAGCGAGGCCCCCCGCCTGCGCATCGCGGTGAACGCCGACAGCCTGGCCACCTGGTGGGCCGAGGCCGTCGGAGTCCTGTGTCGGGAGGAGGGGGTAGTCCTCGACCTGGTGGTGGAGGATCAGGAGGTCGGCCTGCGCCGCCTGCGCGACGGCGATGTGGCCGCCTGCCTGTGTGCCAGCCCACAGCCCATCGCCGGGGCCCGCGCCCTGCCCCTGGGCCGGATGAGCTATCTGCCGCTGGCCACGCCCGCCTATCGCGAGCGCCATTTTTCGGCGGGCCCTGCCGCCGAGGCCTTTCGCCAGGCGCCGGCCATCGTCTTCGGCCCCAACGACCAGCTACAGCACCGCTTTCTGGCCCAGTGCGGCTACCACGGCCCCTTTCCCTACCACCTCTGCCCCGCTTCGGAGGGCTTCGTCAGGCTGGCCCTGGCCGGCATGGGCTACGGCATGATCCCGCGCATGCAGGTGGAGAGACGGCTGGCGGCCGGCGAGCTGGTCAGCATCGCCCCGGGGCAGGCGCTGGAGGTGCCGCTCTACTGGCACAGCTGGCGCCATAGCGGCCAGCTGATCGAGCGGCTGAGCGAGGCGCTGGGCGCGGTCAGCCTGGTGTGATTCAGTACGCCGGAGGCGGGGTTCCCCTTGCATAAGGACGCTCGATCGCGCGATGCAGCGCCGCCAGCGAAAAGGCTCGCACGAACTCGTCGAACGGGCGACCATCGAACCACAGCCGAATCACCGGCAGGCTGAACACCTGGCGCTGGGCACACACCGACTGCCCCTCGCCCTGGCAATCCACATAGACGCCCCGCATGGCGGGAAACGACTCGGCCAGCATCGCCTCGATGCGCGACTTGATCGCCTGACACACCCCACAGGCCGGGCCGCCATAGAGCACCAGTAGCGCCGGAGACTCCGCCTCCAGCGCCGCCAGCTCCTCCAGGGAGGAGACAGGGCGCAGCGCACTCAGCTCGCCCTTCTCACTCGGCTTACTCGTCTTGCTCGACTTACTCATCATCACCGTCGGCGAGCTTGTCCTGGGTGCGGGTGGCGAAGTCCTCGGCCGCGTGACGCTCATGGAGCTGCATCTCCGGCTCGCCGAAGGTGCGATTGACCATGCGGCCACGCTGCACCGCCGGGCGCTCGTCGATCTCCCGGGCCCAGCGCACCACATGGGTATACTCCTGCACCTGCAGGAACTCGCCGGCATCATAGAGCCGCCCCAGCACCAGCTGGCCATACCAGGGCCAGGTGGCCATGTCGGCGATGGTGTAGGTGTCGCCGGCCAGGTAACGGTTCTCGGCCAGGTGGCGATCCAGCACATCGAGCTGGCGCTTGGTCTCCATGGCGTAGCGGTCGATGGGGTACTCGAGCTTCTCCGGCGCATAGGCGTAGAAGTGCCCGAAGCCGCCGCCCAGGAAGGGCGCGCTGCCCATCTGCCAGAACAGCCAGTTCAGGGTCTCGGTACGCGCGACGTGATCGCTCGGCAGAAACTCGCCAAACTTCTCCGCCAGGTAGAGCAGGATGGAGCCGGATTCAAACACCCGGGTAGGCGGCTTGGTGGAGTGATCCATCAGCGCCGGGATCTTTGAGTTGGGATTCGCCTCGACGAAGCCACTGCCGAACTGGTCGCCATCGCCGATGCGGATCAGCCAGGCGTCGTACTCGGCGTCTCGATGCCCCAGCGCCAGCAGCTCCTCGAACATCACCGTGACCTTGACCCCGTTGGGAGTGGCCAGGGAGTAGAGCTGGAAGGGGTGCTCGCCCACCGGCAGCGCCTTCTCATGGGTCGTCCCGGCGATCGGGCGGTTGGTGCTGGCGAAGGCGCCACCGCTGGGATGCTCCCACTTCCACACCTTGGGCGGCACGTACTGATTCTGTTCGCTCATGCTGACTCCTGGTTGCGAAGCCGCGCCGGTCATCGGCGACGGCGTGTGAGCCTCCGACAAACGATAGCGGGTTAAGGTTTCGGATTCGAGCCGCTGGGCCCGCCAGCCACCATGAATCACGCATAAGCGTGGTGGCAACCGCCTACAAGCGTGGTAGGAAAAGACCGACAACGTGCCGAAGGCGCTTGGCTAAGGTAAAAGAATCACTGCGGGTCAGGGAATCACTCCCGGGAGGGCCCCATGCGCCCCATTGCGTCACCATCGGCCGGCCTGCGCTCGCACCACGGCTTTACCCTGATCGAGCTGATCGTGGCCATCGCCGTGCTCGCGATCATGGTCACCTGGGCGGTGCCAAGCTTCCAGCAGTTTACCGCCCGCAACGAGGTTGCCGCCGAGGTGATGCGCCTCAAGAGTGCGCTGGCGATGACCCGCAGCGCGGCCATTACCCGCCGCGGCACCGTTACGCTATGCCCGAGTGTGGATATGAGCCAGTGTGCGATCAGCAACAACGCCGATGGCAAGGCGTGGCTGGCGACCCTGGCCATTTTCGAAGGCCGCGGCGAGCCCGGCGACACCCTGCTGCGCACGCTTGGCGAGAGCCGGCTGCCCGCCATCACATATCGCAATGATAATCGTCCGGTGCGCTACAAGGCGTTGGGCCGCACGATGGGCTACAACGGCACCTTCCGGCTCTGCGGAGGGCAGGAAGAGGGGGCTAGTGTCATTGTCAGTAACGCCGGTAGGGTACGCGTGGAGTCTTCTCGCCCGTCCGAGTGCTAAAACCATGTAACTCAGCTAGAGGCATTCACCATCCCTTCTCGGCAGAGCGAGTGAAGCCCGTACAAGGCCTGAAGCCGGAAATCTTAACAAACTTCGCTTACCCCGCCACCTCACAAAACCAGTCAAAACGCTCCGTTAATACCAGCTGATAACCTCGGGAGTACTAAGTGCCTATTCAAAATTAATCGCGTTATCAGTTCCATAGCTACCGAGCAGCCGGTGTACCTCATCACAGAGGCGCTTGACCGGCGGAACGAACTCGCCACCGATATAGTTGCCGTAGCGCGACTCGAAGGCGACGACCGCACCGGACTGGCTCGGATTGGTATAAATCATGGTAAACTCCTTGATGATAATTGTTAAGCAGGCCGGCTCATCCCTACCGGCCCATCGCGACTTAGGCGAGATGATGAACGTCTTGCAAGCCGTACACTGGTGTAGCGATGCCTTCCATACGAGCCTTGAGCTGCAAGGCCAGATACTGGGAATAGTGTCGAGACTGATGCAGGTTGCCGCCATGGAACCATAGCGCTTCCTGCTGCGTCGGCTTCCACATATTCCGTAGCTCGCCTTCCCAGGGGCCAGGATCCTTGGTGGTATCGGAGCCCATTCCCCAACACTTTCCCACCTTGTCGGCCACCTCCTGCGAAATGATGCGAGCCGCCCAGCCATTCATGGAGCCGTAGCCAGTGGCATAGATGATCAGGTCGGCGGGCAACTTAGTTCCATCGGTGAGGGTTACTGAGCGCGGATTGATGTGCTCAATACTCACGCCGCTACGCAACTTGATCTCACCGTCGGCGATCAAGTCGCATGCCCCCACGTCGATGTAATAGCCTGAGGCCCGCCGCAGATACTTGAGAAACAGTCCAGAATCATCATCGCCGAAATCAAGCATAAATCCGGCATCTTCCAGTCTCTTGTAGAACTCGGCATCGCGCTCTCGGATCTGGTTGAAGAGAGGACGCTGAAAGTCGGGTAGCAGCTTGTAGGGAATGGAAGCAAAGATCAGGTCGGCCTTGTCATGAGTGATCCCTTGGCGGACGGCCTCTTCGGAATAGAGTGGCCCAAGGGCAATCTCCATAAGAGAGTCAGATTTCACGACATGGGTGGAGGAGCGCTGCAGCATGGTGACATCCGCATCGTTTTCCCACAGCGCCGCGCATATATCGTGAGCCGAGTTGTTAGCCCCCACGACAACCACCTTCTTTCCGCGGTAAGCATCAGGTCCCGGATGCTGGCTCGAGTGTTGCTGTTCCCCCTCGAAGGTTTCGGCACCGGGAAATTGCGGCACGTTGGGCATGCCCGACATCCCAGTTGCCAGGACCAGTTGCTTGGGGCGAAGCGTGACACGTTCTCCATCTCGATTGACGTTTACCGTCCACTCGCCGCTAGCCTCATCATAACTGGCGCTCTCGCACACGGTAGAGCTCCAGTAATTGAGCTCCATGACCTTGGTATACATCTCCAGCCAGTCGCCGATCTTGTCCTTGGGCGCAAAGACTGGCCAGTTGTCGGGAAAGGGAATATAGGGCATGTGGTCGTACCACACAGGGTCGTGCAGACACAGCGACTTGTAACGATTACGCCAGGCATCACCGGGACGAGGGTGCTTGTCGAGCACGATCGTAGGCACGTTCATCTGGCGCAGGCGAGCCGCCAGCCCAATGCCCCCCTGACCACCGCCGACGACAACGCAGTAAGGTTGCTCTCTGTAGCCAAGCGTCTCTTCTTCGCGCTCACGAGCTTCAAGCCAGGTTTCACGAGTCTTGCTGGCACCATGCTGGGCTCCCATGGGGCGACGCAGACCACTCGGTTCAGGGTAATCCTTCAACTCCTTCATGGTGGTCAACAAAGTCCAACACTGACCATTCTTCAATCGCACCAGGCCCTTGCCTCGCGCCACCGCGGTTTCGAAAGTGAACCATGCTTCGGTGACACCGTCGGATTCAGTGGCTTCGCCGTCAATCTGCCAGTTCGTAGGACGAATCTGATCGAGTGTGGCATTGAGCATGGACTGAATGGCGTCCTTGCCTTCCAGCGTCTTGAGATTCCAGGTAAAGGCGACCAGGTCGCGCCAGTAGCACTCCTCGCCGAACAGGGTCAGAACGCTTGCGATATCCCGCTGTTCAAGCGCGTTCTCGAAATCAGCGAGCCAAAGCTGCACTTCCTGGGTAGGCGTGTGTGTCGTCATCGTTGTTCTCCGTTTTGTTCGTAGGTGACACGCCCACTCCACAGCATGAAGTGTGCCAATCCCGGCCGCCCAACCGAAAACACCGCTAAATAACTGATAATAATAGAAATACTGTTACAAGAAACAGCGTGAAGTGATGAACGAAATGGATACGGATGAAACACCTGTCACGTAACGAGAGAAAGGGCGCGTTACACCTGTAATGCTCGACGAAGGGTGGAGGTGCAGCCGATTGACTCCCTGCGCGGTCGGCTTAGGCTGAACGAGTGACTGCCACACAACAACAAGAGCCGCTGGAATTACAGCGGGGGTATGGAGAGGCAGCAATGCAACTACGTAACGAACAACGCCAGCATATTCATACTTTGACCCGGCTCGCCGAGGATCAGATGAGTGGTCTGGACACATACCGAGATGTGATCCGGCGCTCCTGGGAGCGTTGTATGGGCGAGTATCATCTCGACCCAACTCGCCCACGCTCGGTGCGCGTCTTGACCCAGCAAGCATTAAAGGAGCATCGCGAGCCGGTAGACGAGCTTTTGCACGTCGCTCGTGCCGGTGTCGATCAGCTCTTCGCACAGGTGGCCCCATTGGGCTATGTGCTGCTGCTTGCCGACCAGCGTGGCATTACCGTGGACTTCCGCGGTCAACGAGACCAGGAGGCGGACCTGCGCCGAGCCGGCCTACATCTCGGGCTCGACTGGGGTGAACGTCATGCGGGCACCTGTGCCGTAGGCACATGCCTACATGAGGCGCGCGCCATTACCTGTCATCAGAATGAACATTTTGATGCTACGCATATCGATCTAACCTGCACAGCAGCGGCAATAACCGACCCCCAGGGGAATGTCATCGCGGTGCTGGATATCTCAGCCCTTCGCTCGCCACGCGCTTCGGAAAGTCAGAATTTCTGTCTGCCCATGGTCAGCCTCTACGCACGGATGATCGAAGATGCCTACTTCCTGCATCGCTACCGTGACAGCCTAATTCTGCGTTTTGATACCACCCGCGCTTTCGTTCATCTCAACGGCAAGGGGTTGATTGCAATCGAGGAGGACGGCAGCATCATCGCCGCCAATGGCGAAGGGCGCGGACTGATCGAAGCGCATCTGCAACGCTGGCCACCATGGTCAGTGGACCTTCTACCTAATGCCAACCAACTGTTCGACTGTGAAGTCAGTGACTTGCTGAGTATCCCTTATTCAAGCGAGGATCAGATCCGCGCATTTCGTGTACGCGCCAGCGAAGCGATCTGCTTCATTACAGTGATGGAACCCCGTGGGCCACGGGCTTATCAGCGCCCCACTCCCTCCACTCCCACACCGGTTCCGGCGTTGGACCGTCTCGCCTCAGACGATCCTGCCATGCACCGTCTTATCAAGCTGGCACGCCGCCTACGCAACGAGATGGTGAACGTGTTGATCACCGGAGAAACGGGGACCGGCAAGGAAGTCCTGGCCCGAGCCTTGCACGACAGCGGCTCGCGCGCAGAAGGGCCTTTCGTGGCGGTCAACTGCGCAGCGATACCGGAGTCGTTGATCGAAAGTGAGCTGTTTGGCTACTTGCCCGGGGCCTTTACCGGCGGGCGTAGCAAGGGCATGCGCGGGCTGATTCAACAGGCCGATGGTGGCACGCTGTTTCTGGATGAGATCGGTGACATGCCGCTGACACTGCAGACCCGTCTGTTGCGCGTGCTGGCCGAGAGTGAAGTCATGCCGTTGGGCGCCGAGAAGGCTGTGCGCGTCGATATTCGTGTCATCACTGCCACCCATCGTGACATGCATGAGTTGATCGCCCACGGTCAATTCCGCGAGGACCTGTACTATCGCCTGAACGGCGCACAGCTGCGCCTTCCAGCACTCCGCGAGCGGGCCGACAAGCATTTCATTATCAGGAGTATCTACGGATCATTGGTGGCCGAACGGCAGTGCGACGTGCGTCTTCGCGCCGACGCGATGAGCGCCTTGCTGGCCTACGCCTGGCCAGGCAATATCCGACAATTGAAGAATGCACTGAGGTTTGCTCTGGCCACGACAGAGGGTGAGGAGATCACCGTCCACGACCTGCCCGAGGAGTGCCGAGGTAGGGTGGCGAGTACTCCCCAGGTCATCGAGTCGCCCCCACAGTCTGATGTCTGCGAGAGTGGCCAAGCCTTGCACACCTTATTACAGGAGACCGGCTGGAATATCAGCGATGTGGCGCGCCGACTGGGTGTCTCGCGCCCTACCGTATATCGACGCATGCGCCGGCATGCACTGGTGTCACCCAACCGACGCAGTATCGACGAAATGACTGACATGGAGGAGTCTGACAAATATCACCTGGACCCGAGATCCAAGGCCTGAAACTCCACCTTCTTCAGACCCCAAAATACCCCCAGGTCGCATAGCCGGCCTCGGCGAACCTCGAGTGGCATCAAAGGCTCAGGCCCCAATCTGAGTAATTAAAGCCACTGGGCTATATTGCAACAGCTGGCGTCGTCCCCATCTCACTCAGGCATTATGAACCACCCTGCCGAGCTCGCCGATGTCGTACCCGCCCAGCGCCTCGGCACGCTCGACGAAGCGAGGCTCCTGGGCGAAGGCAAGGAGTCGCTGAATCGGCGGTTCGAAGTAGCTGCGCCGTCGCATCGCCAGATCAAAGTGCTCCTGCTGCAGGGGCAGAAAGGTCAGCCCCTGGCGCTTCGCCGCCGCTTCCACGCCGAGTCCCGCATCCGCCTCGCCCTGGCGCACCGCCAGGGCGAGATCATCTTCCGAGAGCGAAGGGTGCTCGGAAAAACGTAATTGCGAGGCTTCCACGCCCTCCCGATCCAGCAGCCAGGTCAGCAGCCGCCCTGCCCCCGCATCCGGCTGACGATGGGCAACCCGCACTCCGGGCCGTGCCAGGTCGGCCAGCCGCCGAATACCCAACGGGTTGTCCGATGCCAGCAGCAACCCCTGACGCCGAATCGCCCAGCGCACCATCACCAGATCGCGCATGCCGCCCATCCCCAGGGCCTCGGGGCGATTGTACTCACCACTCGCCGCATCCAGCAGATGCAGGCCAGCCAGCATCACCCGCCCCTCCAGCAGACGTCGGACCCCATCCCCGCTGCCTTGACACAGTAGCGCCAGCTGGGAGCCACTCTCCCGCACCGCCCACTCCAGCAGCGGATCCTGGCTACCGGCCAGCACCATGGGCACCGGCCGTGCCGTGGATTGATCCCCCTCCAGGTGGTTCATCAGCCAAAGATCGATGCTGTGGCGAGGAAACAGCAACTTGCCCGTCACCCGCACACAGGGAATGGCCTGTTGGCGTACCAGGTCGTAGACCTTGCGCTCCTTGAGGCGCAGGTAGTCCGCTACCTCGTTGGTGGTCAGGTAGGTCTGCATGCCTGTTCTCCGCTGGTACTGCATACTAATGTTCTGAGATGTCTTATTTACACGACTGCATGCATCTTGGAACCTAAACGCACAAGATGCCAGTCATCCAATGGAGATCTGCATGCCCAGCGACGCCAGCGCCTTGACCACCGCTCTCAGCTTGATCCTCGGCTTCGACCCCGCACTGATGGAGATCGTGGCCCTGTCGCTGAGGGTGTCGCTCGTTGCCGTACTGCTGGCCAGCCTGATCGGACTCCCCCTCGGCGCGGCCCTGGCGCTATGGCGCTTTCCGGGTCGTGGCGCCCTGGTGGTGGCGCTGAACGCCCTGATGGGGCTACCGCCGGTCGTGGCGGGTCTCTGCGTCTACCTGCTGCTCTCCCGTGCCGGGCCCCTCGGAGAGTTGGGACTGCTGTTCACACCAGGCGCCATGGTGGTGGCCCAGGTCATTCTGGTATTGCCGATCATCGCCGCCCTGGCCCGCCAGCAGGTGGAAGAGTTGCACCAGGAGTATCACGAACAGCTCACCTCTCTTGGGCTGTCACGGCAACGCATGATTCCTACCCTGCTGTGGGATGCCCGATTGGGCCTGGTCACGGTGATCCTTGCCGGCTTCGGCCGCGCCAGCGCCGAGGTGGGCGCGGTGATGATCGTGGGGGGCAATATCGATGGCGTGACCCGGGTGATGACCACCGCCATCGTGCTGGAGACCAGCAAGGGCAACCTGGCACTGGCACTGGGCCTGGGTATCGTGCTGCTGGGACTGGTGGCGCTGGTCAACGCCGGCGCCTATATGGTCGGCGAAGCGGCGAGGAGGCGACTGGGATGAACGACATGACGGCACGCTTCGTGGCCGAGCCCCCGACACAGCATCTGCAGGGCATGAGCTTCACTCATCGCGGGCAGCGTCTGCTCGGCCCCGTGAATCTGCGCCTGACCGGGTGCAAACGTACCCTGGTGATGGGCCCCAACGGCGCCGGCAAGAGCCTGTTGATGCGCCTCGCTCACGGACTGTTGTCTGCCACCCAGGGGGAGCTTCACTGGGAGGGGCGCACCCCACGTCAGGCCATGGTCTTTCAGCGCCCGGTACTGCTGAAGCGCTCGGCCCTGGCCAATCTGGTCTATGCCCTGGCGGTCAACGGTACCCCACGTCAAAAACGCAAGGCACGCGCCCGCGAGGCACTGGAGCGCTTCGGTCTGAGTCATCTGGAGCGACGACCGGCCCGAGTGCTCTCCGGCGGAGAACAACAGCGCCTCGCCCTGGCCCGCGCCTGGCTCCTCGACCCCGAGGTGCTGTTTCTCGACGAACCCACCTCGGCCCTCGACCCCGCCGCCATCCTGGCGGTGGAGAGCGCGGTGCAGGAGTTCCACGCCCGGGGTATCCGCATCCTGATGAGCAGCCACGACCTGCACCAGGCCCGTCGTCTTGCCGATGAGGTGCTGTTTCTCAATGCGGGGCGGCTGATCGAACACACCGATGCCGCCACCTTCTTCACGGCTCCTGCCTCGTCCGAGGCGAGGGCCTTTATCCGTGGAGAGCTGGTGCTCTAACCGGACTCTCCGCACCACTCAAGCAGTCGCCTATCGCGACACTCATCAACAACACAAGGAAGCGACCATGCAACACAAGGCACGCATTGCTCTGACCGCCATCGGCCTGATGGGCCTCTCGCTGGCCGCCCAGGCCCAGGACGGGGAAAAGTACATCACCCTGGCCTCCACCACCTCTACCGAGAATTCGGGGCTGTTCGACGTCATTATCCCGCAGTTCACCGACAAGACCGGCATCGAGGTACGTGTCGTCGCCGTGGGCACCGGCCAGGCCTTTGAGATCGCCCGCCGTGGCGACGCCGACAGCCTGCTGGTGCACGACACCGCCGGTGAAGAGCAGTTTGTCGAAGAGGGCTACGGCACCGAGCGCGCCGACGTGATGTACAACGACTTCGTGCTGATCGGGCCTGGCGGCGACCCGGCCGGAATCGCCGATGCCGAGACCGTGGCCGAGGCGATGCAGCTGATCGCCGAGGCCGAGGCGCCCTTCGCCTCCCGCGGCGATGACAGCGGCACCAACCGCGCCGAGCTTCGTCTGTGGGACGCCGCCGGGGTCGAGCCAGGCGGTGACTGGTACCGCGAACTGGGCAGCGGCATGGGGCCGACCCTCAATACCGCCGCCGGCATGGATGCCTATGTGATGAGCGATCGTGCCACCTGGGTCGCCTTCGACAACCCTCAGAATCTCGAGCTGCTGTTTGCCGGCGACGAGGCGATGTTCAACCAGTACGGCAGCCTGTTGATTTCCGAGGAGCGCCACCCTCACCTCAAGCACGACCTGGCCGAACAGTGGCACCAGTGGCTACTCTCCGAGGAGGGTCAGAACGCGATCGGCGATTTCGAGGTCAAGGGGCAGCAGCTGTTCTTCCCCAATGCCGAGTAAGGGGATAGGACATTCGTCGTACAAGCCACAAGGTGCACTTTACGTTAACGTAAACCTGTCCTAGTCTTGGGCCATATAAGGTGTTATCACCCGATATGGCCCGTTGTGCGCAACTGCCTACCTCAGCGCTAAACGCCACAACTCAGACAAGAACGGGAGTTCCCCCATGCACACGCCCTTCAAGCCCCTCGACTTCGGCCTCGACGAAGAACTCAACATGCTGCGCGAACAGGTCAACGCCTTCGCGCGCGACGAGATCGCCCCACGCGCCGCCGAGATCGACGAGAAGAACGAGTTCCCCAACGACCTCTGGCAGAAGTTCGGCGACATGGGCCTGCTCGGCATCACCGTCTCCGAGGAGGATGGCGGCACCGGCATGGGCTATCTGGCCCACTGCATCGCCATGGAGGAGATCTCCCGGGCCAGTGCATCGGTTGGTCTCTCCTACGGCGCCCACTCCAACCTCTGCGTCAACCAGCTCAAGATCAATGCCAATGCGGAGCAGAAGGCCAAGTACCTGCCCAAGCTGATGAGCGGTGAACATATTGGCGCGCTGGCCATGTCCGAGCCGGGTGCCGGTTCCGACGTGGTCTCCATGAAGCTGCGTGCCCGCCAGGATGGCGACAAGTACATCCTCAACGGCAACAAGATGTGGATCACCAACGGTCCCGACGCCGACGTGTTGGTGGTATATGCCAAGACCGACCCGGATGCCGGCTCCAAGGGCATCACCGCCTTTATCATCGAGAAGGACATGCCCGGCTTCTCCACCGCCCAGAAGCTCGACAAGCTCGGCATGCGCGGCTCCAACACCTGCGAGCTGGTGTTCCAGGACTGCGAGGTGCCGGCAGAGAACGTGCTCGGCGAGGTCGGCCGCGGCGTACGCGTGCTGATGAGCGGCCTGGACTACGAGCGCACCGTACTCGCCGCCGGTCCCATCGGCATTATGCAGGCCGCCATGGATATCGTGGTGCCCTATATTCATGAACGTAAGCAGTTCGGCCAGTCCATCGGCGAATTCCAGCTGGTACAGGGCAAGGTGGCGGACATGTACACCACCCTCAACGCCTGCCGTGCCTATCTCTACGCCGTGGCGGCTGGCTGCGACCGTGGCCAGACCTCTCGCAAGGACGCCGCCGGCGTCATCCTCTACTGCGCCGAGAAGGCCACCCAGGTGGCGCTGGATGCCATCCAGCTGCTGGGCGGTAACGGCTACATCAACGAATACCCCACCGGCCGCCTGCTGCGCGACGCCAAGCTCTACGAGATCGGCGCCGGCACCAGCGAGATCCGCCGCATGCTGATCGGCCGCGAGCTGTTCAACGAATCCCGATAAAGCCAAACAAATCACCAACACAATGTAGGAGGGATGCTCCGCATCGCGACTGGCGCCAGAAGGCGCCTTGGCAACACCGCTGGGAGGCCTGCGGCCTCCGGTCGCGCAGCGGAGCTGCCCTCCTACACCAGCCACATCCCGTGTGGTGACAAGACATCAAGGGATCCAAGATGAGCATCCTGCAAACCCAGATCAATCCGCGCAGCGAAGGCTTTCAGGCCAACGAGACGGCGATGCGTGATGAGGTGATGAAGCTGCGTGAGCTTACCGCTGCCATCGCCCAGGGCGGCGGCGAGAAGGCCCGCGCTCGTCACGAGAGCCGCGGCAAGCTGTTCGTGCGCGACCGTATCGACCACCTGGTCGACGAAGGCTCACCCTTCCTCGAGTTCTCGGCGCTGGCCGCTCATGAGGTCTACGACTCCGCGGTGCCCGCCGCCGGTGTGGTCACCGGCATCGGCCGCGTCTCCGGCGTGGAGTGCGTGATCGTCGCCAACGACGCCACCGTCAAGGGTGGCACCTACTTCCCGCTCACCGTGAAGAAACACCTGCGCGCCCAGGAGATCGCCCGCAAGCATCGCCTGCCGTGCATCTACCTGGTCGACTCCGGCGGCGCCTTCCTGCCCCGCCAGGACGAGGTCTTTCCGGATCGCGACCACTTCGGCCGCATCTTCTACAACCAGGCGACTCTCTCCGCCGAAGGCATCCCGCAGATCGCCGTGGTAATGGGCTCGTGCACCGCCGGCGGCGCCTATGTGCCGGCCATGGCCGATGAGTCGATCATCGTGCGCGAACAGGGCACCATCTTCCTCGGCGGTCCGCCGCTGGTGAAGGCCGCGACCGGCGAGAGCATCAGCGCCGAGGACCTGGGCGGCGCCGATGTGCACGCCAAGAAGAGCGGCGTGGCCGACCACTACGCCGAGAACGATGCTCACGCCCTGCAGCTGGCCCGAGCCAGCGTGTCACGCCTCAACTGGCAGAAGCGCGGCCAGCTCAAGATGCAGGAGCCCAAGGCCCCGCGCCTGGACCCCAGCGAGCTCTACGGCATCGTCGGCACCGATCTCAAGAAGCCCTATGACGTGCGTGAGGTGATCGCGCGCATCGTTGACGACTCCGACTTCGATGAGTTCAAGCGCTACTACGGCGACACCCTGGTCACCGGCTTCGCGCACATTCACGGCCATCCGGTGGGCATTGTCGCCAACAACGGCGTGCTCTTCTCGGAGTCCGCGGTCAAGGGCGCCCACTTCATCGAGCTGTGTGCCCAGCGCAAGATTCCGCTGATCTTCCTGCAGAACATCACCGGCTTCATGGTCGGCTCGAAATACGAGCATGAGGGTATCGCCAAGCACGGCGCCAAGCTGGTCACCGCGGTGGCCTGCGCCAGGGTGCCCAAGTTCACCGTGCTGATCGGCGGCAGCTTCGGCGCCGGCAACTACGGCATGTGCGGCCGTGCCTACGACCCCAACCTGCTGTTCATGTGGCCGAATGCACGAATTTCCGTGATGGGCGGCGAGCAGGCTGCCGGCGTGCTGGCTCAGGTCAAGCGCGAGCAGATCGAACGCGAAGGCAAGCAGTGGTCTCCGGAAGAGGAAGAGGCGTTCAAGCAGCCCACTCGCGAGCAGTACGAGCACCAGGGCCACCCCTACTATGCCAGCGCACGGCTGTGGGACGACGGTGTCATCGACCCGGCCCAAACCCGCGATGTGCTCGGCCTGTCGCTCGCCGCCGCCATGAATGCCGAGGTCGAAGAGACCAAGTTCGGCGTGTTCCGGATGTAATCCCACCTTGCTACGCAAGGGAGCTGGAAGCTTGAAGCGGGAAGCTGGAAGTCACCTCATCGAGTGCACTCAAGAGTGAGAGTCTTGGGGTTTCTTCCAGCTTCCAGGCGCGAAGCGCCGCTCTTCCAGCTTCAAGCTATGCAAATGAGGTCTGAGATGTCAGCTACCCCCTCCTACTCAAGACTGGACGTCGATCAGCGCGGTGTCGCCTGGCTGACGCTGGAACGCCCCGAGATCCACAACGCCTTCGATGACAGCCTGATCGCCGAGCTCAACGCCCATCTGGAGCGTCTCCACGAGGCCGCCAGCAAGGGTGAGGTACGCGTGGTGGTGCTGGGCTCCGCGGGCAAGAGCTTCTCCGCCGGCGCCGACCTGGGCTGGATGAAGCGCATGGTCGAGTACGACGTCGAGGGCAACCTCGCCGACTCGCGCAAGCTCTCGGCGTTGATGCACGGCCTCGACACCCTGCCCTGCCCCACGCTCTGCCGCATGCAGGGCGCCGCCTTCGGTGGCGCCGTGGGCCTGGCCGCCTGCTGCGACCTGGTCGTCGCCTCCGAGAAGGTCAAGTTCTGCCTCTCCGAGGTCAAGATCGGCCTGTCACCGGCGGTGATCAGCCCCTATGTGCAGCGTGCCATCGGCCCTCGTCAGATGCGCCGCTATGCGCTGACCGCCGAGGTCATCGATGCCCCCACCGCCCTGGCACTCGGCCTGGCCCATCGCATCGCCCCCCATGACGAACTCGACGAGGCCGTGGAGGCGATGCTCGAGATCCTGCTGGCCGGCTCGCCCCAGGCCCAGCGCGCCACCAAGGCGCTGCTCGCCGATGTGGCCCGCGAGCCCGACAGCGATGCCACCCGTGAACATACCTGCCGGGTGATCAGCGAGCTGCGTGTCAGCGAAGAGGGACAGGAAGGCCTTGCCAGCTTCTTCGAGAAGCGTCGCCCCGCCTGGACGCAACCCTCTGCTTCCGAAGAACCTGTTTCCAAAGAACAGAACCCCCGTGCCGCGGAGCCCCGCTCATGACCACTGAAATGAAGAAATTTGATACGGTACTGATCGCCAACCGCGGCGAGATCGCCTGCCGGGTGATGCGCACCGCGCGCGCCATGGGGCTGCGCACCGTCGCCGTCTACTCCGATGCCGATGCCAATGCCCGCCATGTGCGTGAGGCCGACGAGGCCGTGCGCCTGGGCCCGGCCGCCGCTCGCGACAGCTACCTCAAGGTGGAGGCAGTGGTCGAGGCGGCCAAGCGCACCGGCGCCGGCGCCATCCACCCCGGCTACGGTTTCCTCTCCGAGAACGGCCCATTCGTGGACGCCCTCGACAAGGCCGGCATCACCTTCGTCGGCCCGCCCGCCTCCGCCATCGCTGCCATGGGCGACAAGTCTGCCGCCAAGGCGCGCATGCATGACGCCGGCGTACCGCTGGTGCCGGGCTACCACGGCGACGACCAGGACGACGCCCTGCTCAAGGCCGAGGCCGACAAGATAGGCTATCCGGTACTGCTCAAGGCCAGCGCCGGCGGCGGTGGCAAGGGCATGCGAGTGGTCGAGTCCAGCGATGGCTTCCAGGCCGCCCTGGATGGCTGCCGCCGTGAATCCCAGGCCGCCTTCGGCGACCAGCGCATGCTGATCGAGAAGTACCTGACCCAGCCACGTCACGTCGAGGTGCAGGTCTTCTGCGACAGCCACGGTAACGGCGTCTATCTGTTCGAGCGCGACTGCTCCGTGCAGCGCCGCCACCAGAAGGTACTCGAGGAGGCGCCCGCGCCGGGCATGACTGCCGAGCTTCGCCGCGAGATGGGCGAGGCCGCCGTACGCGCCGCCAAGGAGATCGGCTACGTGGGCGCCGGTACCGTGGAGTTCCTGCTCGACGTCGACGGCTCGTTCTTCTTCATGGAGATGAACACCCGCCTGCAGGTGGAGCACCCGGTCACCGAAATGATCACCGGCCAGGACCTGGTCGAGTGGCAGCTGCGCGTGGCCATGGGCGAGACGCTGCCGCTGGCCCAGGACGAGCTGACGATCAGCGGCCATAGCTTCGAGGCACGCCTCTATGCCGAGGACCCGGAGCAGGACTTCCTGCCTGCCACCGGCACCCTGACCCGCTTCGCCCTGGACCTCGAGGGCGCGGGACTGGATCCCGACAAGGTGCGCCTGGACAGCGGCGTGGAGAGCGGCGATGCCGTCTCCATGCACTACGACCCCATGCTCGCCAAGCTGATCGTGCACGGCGGCGACCGCGACCAGGCACTCGCCACCCTCAACCGCGCGCTGGCCGCACTGGACGTGCAAGGGGTGGTGACCAACCGCGCCTTCCTGCAGCGCCTGGCCACCCACCCGGCCTTCAAGGGCTGCGATCTCGATACACGCTTTATCGAGAAGCACGAGGAGAGCCTGTTCGCGCCACGTGAGATCACCACCGAAGCCTACGCCTCGGCGGCCCTGATCGGCCTCAAGCAGCTCTCCCGGGAGTGCGAGAGCGACTCCCCCTGGGATCGTCATGACGGCTTCCGCCTTAACGCACCCAACACCATCCGCATCGCCCTGTGCGCCACCGGCCACGACCTCAGCCGCGCCCAGGCACCGGATGCCGAGGAGGTAGTGGTGGTCGAGGGCCGTCGCGAGGCCGCCTCCGGCCCCTGGCAGCTGGTGATCGGCGAGCGCACGCTGACCGCACGCATCCAGCACCTCGAAGGCGACGCCGTGGCGGTCACCCTGGATGGGCACCGTCGCCGCCTGCAGGCCCGCCTGGCCGACAACGGCGTGGTGGTGATGGCCGATGCCAGCGGCGAGACCCGCCTGTTCTGGCGTCGCATCGATGCCATCGACCACGGCCATCACGAGACGGAATCCACCCTCACCGCCCCGATGCACGGCACCGTGGTGGCGCTGCTGGTGGAGCCGGGCCAGAAGGTCGAGAAAGGCATGCCGCTGATGGTGATGGAAGCCATGAAGATGGAGCACACCATGACCGCCCCCGCCGATGGTCATGTGGAGAGCTTCCACTTCGCCGCCGGCGATACCGTCGGCCAGGGCGACGTGCTGCTCGAGTTCGCACCGGAGGAGTAACCCATGGCATTTCCCAAGCAGGTACGCCTGGTCGAGGTCGGCCCCCGCGATGGACTGCAGAACGAGTCGACGCCGATCGCGACCCGCACCAAGCTCGAATTGATCGACCGCCTCGGCGCGGCTGGCATCCGCTATATCGAGGCGGCCAGCTTCGTCTCCCCCAAGTGGGTGCCACAGATGGCCGATCATCATGAGGTGATGACCGGCCTCACTCGACGCGATGGCGTCACCTACGCGGCGCTCACCCCCAATCTCAAGGGGCTGGAAGCGGCACTCGAGTGCGGCGTCGAGGAAGTGGCCGTATTCGGCGCCGCCTCCGAGGCCTTCTCCCGGAAGAACATCAACTGCTCGGTGGCAGAGTCTTTGGCCCGCTTCGAGCCGGTGCTCGAGCGCGCACGAGAAGCCGGGGTGCGGGTACGCGGCTACGTCTCCTGCGTGCTGGGCTGCCCCTACGAGGGCGAGATCGCCCCCGCCAAGGTGGCCGAAGTGAGCAAGGCACTGCATGACATGGGCTGCTACGAGGTCTCGCTTGGCGACACCATCGGCACCGGCACCCCGCTCACTGCCAAGCGCATGCTCGAGGCGGTCAGCCGTGACGTGCCCATGGAGAAGCTCGCCGCCCACTTCCACGACACCTATGGTCAGGCGATCGCCAATCTCTACGCCGTGCTGGAGGAAGGCATCGCGGTAGTGGACAGCTCCGTCGCCGGCCTCGGCGGCTGCCCCTACGCCAAAGGAGCATCGGGCAATGTGGCAAGCGAGGACGTGGTCTACCTGCTCAATGGCCTCGGCATCGAGACCGGCATCGACCTCGACGCCCTGGCCGACACCGGCACCTGGATCACCCATGCCATCGGTCGCCCCAATCGCTCCAAGGTAGGCGTGGCGCTGGCCGCCAGGTAACTGCCGCACCAGAACGAGAAATTCCCTGAGCCGGGACACCGGTTCAGGGGCTTT
The DNA here is from genome assembly GCF_009901955.1 of Halomonas icarae. Lineage (GTDB taxonomy): Bacteria > Pseudomonadota > Gammaproteobacteria > Pseudomonadales > Halomonadaceae > Halomonas > Halomonas icarae. Next base: position 2,227,492 of record NZ_WUTS01000001.1, read on the forward strand.
TCGTGAACATCCTGGTGAGTTTATACGGCTAGCGACGATACTCGTAGAGGTTGTTCCGTGCCCCGTAGAGGTCTACGGTCCCCCGGGCACGAAAGCCCAGCGCGCGCAGCAGGCGGTTGGAACGCGCGTTGTCCGGCAGCGTCACCGCAAGCACCGACTCAAGCGCGTGCGCTCGCATGCCCTGCTCGAGCACCGCGGTCGCGGCTTCGAAGGCGTAGCCCTGACCGCAGAACTCGGGCAGGAACGCATAGCCGAGATCGGGCCCCTCCAGCTCGTCCCGCTTCACCAGGCCACACATGCCGATCGGCGTGCCCTCGCCTTTCAGCTGCACCAGGTTCAGGCCGAAGCCATGGGCGCAGTAACTCGCCACCGGGCCGCTATCGAGATAGCGAACGGCCTCCTCTCGGGTGCGAACCTGCTTGTCGGCGATATGGCGAATGAACGAGGGCTCATTCAGCAGCCGCACGATAAAGTCGGCATCCTCGTGGGCGAAATGTCGAATGGTCAGTCGCTCGGTATCGGATACTGTCGGCATGTCAATCTCTGGTTGAACGGTTGATGTGATCTTGCCCAGTAACAGTGGCCACCTGGTCGCGTCAGATCTCCCTTGTTGGTCTTTTTGATCTTCAAAATCTTTCGTCCTGACGCATGCCCCGTTGATTCACCACCGCTCGAATCACCCACGCCCTTGCTCTCGTCAGTCTCGAGCCAATCCCCTAGCTCAGCCGGTGACATGTTACAAGGTCTTTCCACTCTTCCCATACTCCCTCTCTAGACTTTCTAGGCGACATTGCAATCTACCCCCTTTGCCTTCACCAGATGTCATTTCCAATAAATCTAGCCAATTTAAACCATGCCCCTATATATAAAATCAAATGCATATAGGGCGATGACGGAGTCTTCAATGACGCCTTATTACATTCAAATTACACCCTAATGAGAATTATCAAGAATCCCAAGACACCAATAATTATGGCCAGCAGCACACTAGAATAAGAGTATTGATAAAAAACATGAACCCTATCCCTCTCGACCTTTATAGCAGTATCTATGGTAAGCAATTTCTCCTTGGGGATCATTTCCTGGTCCTTCAGGATAATCTCTCTCTCAAAACTCAATAGCTGTAAACGGCAATTATACACGAATATGGAACAGTTAAGAATATTGCCAGCTGCTACCATTAGGAGCACCATGGCAATTATCAGCAACGCCTTTTCCAACCACCATAGACTTCCCACCAGATCGAAATTCAGGCCTACCGAGATAATCAGGGTAACGACGCCACCTATCGCCGCACTTAGGTATTTGTTGTAGTAGCCTTCCCTCAACTCAAGGCTTTCCTTCCAGGCCTTGATATAATGCATTACCTCTTCTCTCGTCAACTCATCCTTTTCACTTGATTCGGAGAATATCCCTTTATCATCATTATGATTCGACATGACGCACCCCTTTTCTTCAGGCCACATTCATCTCTTGCAGACTGTCGTTCCAGTATCGAGGCTGGGTAGCTCGCCGTCGCTATAGCGCCTGGGACACGGCACGCCGGTAGGAGTCGCCTCGGTCATCGATGATATCGGTGATGACCCAGCCACCGCCCTGCTGGCCTAACCGGTAGGTCACGGTAGTCGGCTGGCCAAAGCTCTGGAACCTTGCCACACATCGAACTTCTTGCGCCGAGTCACAGGTAATATCCAGGGTGCGCGTGATCTCGCCGAGGTCGTAGTCGTTACCCGGAATCGCGGGCATGCCGATCGCCATGATCAGGTCTCGATCGCAGGCAGTCGCCATATCCCTCGCGAACGCAGCGTCGAACACCCTGGCCATCTCACGCTCGCTGCACCATAGGGTGCCGAACTGTTCGTAGAGTTGTCGGACCGTACGCGTCTGTGCCATATCGCCGCTGTCGGCCCAAGTTGACAACGACAGCGCCAGAGTCAGACAGAGCGGCGCCAGCAAGTGATTGGAGTGGGATAACACGGCGGAGCTTGTCATCTTGCCTCCCATGTTGGCGGAGCACCATCTAACCAAGGCTTCAGCCATGCGGTGTAACCCAGCCATTAGTGAACAAAGGGGCGAATCGTGAATGATAACCAGTCGACGCACGAGGTATCGCCATGATCATGATGACAGCGTAAGCAAGGGTAACCGAGCTCGCCAGGCCGGGATAGGTTGGAGGCAACCTCAGCCATGGGCCAGAAGACTGGCCACCGCCTGTTCGGCGTGTATCGCGGTGATATCGAAGAGCGGCACCTCAGTGTCGCCGGCCTGGATCAGCAGCCCGATCTAGGCGAAATCCACGCGGTAGAGCACCAGCCGTGCTTGAGTGACTTGCTTGCCTCAACTGAGATAGGCGTAGCAGGCGTTATCGCGCCAGCAAGGTAAATACCAGCAATCGCGCACCATTGTGCATCACGCCCACATCGCTAGCCGTTGTGATCACCCCCGCCTGACTTAGAACCGAGGATTGATCGTCAACGAGAGCATGGCCGAGAGCTGGCACAGTGGCCTTCCGGATGCCTGCTGCAGCTCATTGAAGGCCTCCTGAACCTGCTGCAGCTCGCGCTGACTCGTCGGCGGCTGGTCAACCACCCCGGCAGCCACCAGGCGGGCCACCACATCCCCGGTCAGCAGAAAGGTATCCTTGCCGATCAGGCGCAGGAAGCCGGCGGCCGAGCGTCCCCCCAGGCGAGCGCCACGCCTGGCCAGCAGGCGCCACAAGCCGATGATGTCGGCACTCGGCCAGTCGGCGATAAACTCGCCGAAGCTTGTGCCCTGCTCCTGGCGAATATCCAGGATGAATTGCGCATTCCTGGGGATAGTCTGCAGCTTGGTGCGGTGACGGATGATGCGATCGTTGTTCATGTAGCCATCGATCTGCTCGGGGGTAAGCAGCACCATCACCTCGGGATCGAAGCCCCAGAAAGCTTCCTCGAAGGCGGGCCACTTGGCGTCGACCACCGAGTGTTTCATGCCGGCCCGAAACACCCGCAGGCTCATGGCGGAGAGATAACGATCATCGCCCAACTGCTTCAGTTTATCCGACGCAAGCGGCCTGGGTAGAAAGGCCTCCATGGCATCGTCAGAGTCGAAGCGGTTACGAACCGTATCGTGGAGCCATCGGTAATCCAGTGCCATAACGGCCTCGTTAGGTTTTTGCCATCCCTGTTCTACACACCCACTCGGTCAACGCACGATCAGCGCACCGTGCAGCGCTCGATGATCTTGCCCGAACTGCCCTCCGCTTCATGCTGTAGCAGCATCCCCTCGGCGCCGGACCCGGCGCCCTTGGTCCACCACTCGAGCCCGCCGCCCACATAGCGTGCGCCGCTGGCGGAAGCCGCGATCTGCATATCGTAACGCTTCCCCTGATACTCGACCGTCGCACTCTCGGTATCGGGATAGGCGGCAGCGATACTTGCACCGCTGTCGCACTGGTACTGATGCATGCCAGCCCCAGAGGAGGCCTGCTGCTTCTGTGTCTCCCCGCTTTCCTGTGGAGACGTGGCACAGCCTGCAACAAGCAGAAGGGAAGCAATCGCAACGAGAGTCAGGGTTTTCATGATAGCCGTGGGTTGAGTATGGGTTTCATTCGACTTTTTTCATGCTACCGCGACGCCCTCAACGCAGCAAATCGGAGGCATGGAGGTTAAATGGGCGGCACGGATGACGCCTAACGCCGCTTAACAAGACAACCCACCGACCAATATCCGGGGAAAAAGCAGACGACCAAAACGGCAGAAAAGGCCAAGCCTGCCAGCGGGTAGGCAAGAGCCTCGGGCACACCAAGCCCCCAGCCAAGGGAAAAGGCCAAACCCTGGAAGGCCTCACCAGGCCACCGATAAACGGGTTGATGTGTTCCGTGGGTTAACCACCAGACAACTAGCGCGACTCCCGCCAGGGACGTCAGCACACCGGGAACAATTCGTCGTTTCATCTCGCTCGCCTATCGTGAATTCAAAATCGGCCACAAGGCCGAGCGGGGTCAAGTTCCAAGCGCCAACAACTTATCAGATTGGAGCTGGCATTAGCCAGAAATCTTGTAACGTCATAAATAATATTCATATACACAAGCCCCTACAAACACAACAAGTTAACTCATGCGCCTCCATGCAAAAAAACTAAAGATGACCAATAAGGCCCATGATTGTTTAGAGTTACTCCAAAATGATTAGCAAATCATCGCACTGCTCACTACGCTTTAACTTTCCACACAAAATAACTCACCCCTTCCTGCGCTAGATTTCTAATATTGATGGAGGACTCCGTCATGACCAAGTCCAGTGGAAATTCAAACGCCGTTCACCAGTCTGGATACCGCGCCATCAAGAAAGGGGGAAAAGCCGACATTGCGGGGTGGTGCCGGCCAGGGAGCACTCACGGCAATGGTCCTGACGACAGTGGGCCCGCGGGTGATGGTCCAGTTGTCCTGTTTGGCCCCGATGATCTTTTTGTCGCGGAATTCGGCAGAAAGACGCTCTCGGTCTTCGATTTTGACGCCTTGGGTGACGATAGCGAGGCGCTGATTCAGACAAAGCTCGACGCGACAATCGTAAAGGCATATGCCCCGGGCGGCGCCACGACACTGCTGCTGTATGCCATTGATGGGTATGGGAAGGCCTGGTCGATCGATTTCCGACCAGTTCCCGGCTGCCCCACCGCGACAGGTCTCTCGGCACAACCGCGCATTAAACGGATCGCCGAACGGGCGGAGGGCCCGATCAACGAGATCGTGGTGTTGAGACGGAAACTGATGCTGCATGTTACAGCACCGGAGAAAGGCAAGGTGCTGATGGAGGTCGACAGGCGTACCGGTCTTGCCAAGACGCTCGGCACGCTTGAGCTCGATGGCGAGCTGAGCGCACTGGACCCGGCGCGTCACAACATCCTGATGGGCCGCCACAAGGGAGAACTACGATTCATCCTGACCGGGGAAGATAGCCAGCGGGGCGGTATCGAGATTCATCGCCTGGACGTTGACCGGGTGACGGCGGCGGCCGTGGCCAATGGAACGCATCTGGTAATCGCTCGGAAAGGCGGTCTCATCAAGACGATGGATATGCGGGCTGCCCTGCCCGCGGTGACGGCTCGACAAGCCGATCCATTGGCGCGGATATGCTACCTGCTCAGGACGTTGCTCAAGCGCTGCGGTTGCGACTGCAAGTGTGGGTCCGGCACTGGCGAAGACGATGATCGACCGCGCGATCCCAACGACCCCGGCGATGATGAGCCCTGTAACGACCGCCACTCGGCCAAGGTCGGTTTCACGGTCCACCGCTTTCATCGGGCTGGGGGCCACCTTGTCGCGCTCAGCGCGTCGGCAACACGGATGGCCGTTCTGGACCGGCGGCTGAATGTGCAGTTCGAACGCCGCCTCGACCGTCCCGGAGCAGAGATTTCCGAAGGGCAGGGTCACACACAGAACCTGCTGATTCACCTACCCCGAACGGCACAAGTCGAAGCATGGCGGGTTGCCGACTATGTGGCGCAACTCAAGCCACGGCTGCCGGAGGATTTCGGCACCCTGGTCCCGGTGCCGGCCCCCTCGGTTACCTACTGGGGACGCAGGAACCCGCGTGCGGCACTGAACCCGACACTACAGATCTGCATTTTCCCCGTGATCGACGGTGGTCAGACCTATGGCGATACCGATATGACCGAACTGGTCGACCAGGTTTCGGCCAAGATCTTCGCGACCGTGGACGACTACTACGATGAAACCAGCTTTGGCGAGATGGCCATCAACTTTACCGTCTTCGGGCATGATATCGGCGGCGCGCGCAAGCCGCTGGTGCTTCCCCAGTCCCAAGCCAGCTATTGGTGGGACGGCTTCAGGGCAGGCGGGTTGCAGGCCGTCATGCCGGCAGACTGGGCGGACCCCGTGATGCTTGACGGGACCGAAGCGTTCGAAATGCGAGCCAACCCACGCGCGGGCGCCGTCAAGACCTACGATTTACCGTTCGCTGCGATGTGGAGCAGCGCCAATCTCGGCAACTTCCCAGTTTCACTGACCTTTGACGGCACAGAAACACTGGAGCTGGCGGTGGTGACCCAGACAGGCGACAGCCATGTCCTGACGCTGAACTTTCCAGCCACGACGCTGACGGTAAACCAGGGCGGAGACATCGCCGGCTTCCTCGGAGATCTCGGCGATCTGCTGACCAATGCGATCCGTGCCGCCGAGGCCACGATCACCGGTGCCCCTGTGCTGATCCAGGATGTCGAATTCCGCAGAATACGCACCTCCAGCGCCGATACCGCCTTCGGGCGTGCACAAGGCCGATTCAGGATCACATCGGCCGGTGGCGCCGCCACCCAGAAAGGACAGATATCGGTAACTGGGCCGGCGATGCCGGCGGCCCCCCTCGCCGCGCTTGGCCTTTCGATGGCGAGCATCCAGGGGGTGATGGATTCCAGCGGTGCCGTCAGCGCATTTTTCCGTGAATGCCTGCGGGCGGCCCAAGCCGATGCCGGCGAAGGCATCGGTGGTACCATGGCCTATTTCAATACCTCCGTCTCCACGGATTTCGACGCCGTCGCTCAGGAGATTACTGTCGGGGTAAACCTTACCGCCGATACCGGCGGCCAGCTCGCCACCATCGAGCGACTCTCAAGCTCGGAACTGGCGGGTACGGGCTGGGATACGGCCAGCCCAAATCCGGGTAGCGAGAGTGGGCCAAACAACTCCAACGCGCTGCGTCACGCCGTCGATCTGGCCGACGACACCTTTACCGCGGCGCTCGACCACATCCGGGCGACTACCGCATGGAACCGGAGTACGGTCGAATCGATGTTCGACAACTTCGACGTGATGATGATTGCGCATGTCGGCGCGCCGCATGCCGGAATACCGCCTGCCGACCAATGGGCTTGCGACGAGCCGGCCGATTTCGGCAGCAAGCGCATGTACGCTCGGAGCCACTATGCCACTGACCAGAACCCGCCTGGCGGGGAGGATCCCGTTCAGATGGGCACCGCGAGGATCATCGGTCAGCGATTCAACGCCTTCAACAATCCGCAAATGACCAACCAGGCAGGCGTGATGGCCCACGAGATCGGGCATGCGATCGGGTTGCCGGATCTCTATTCGGCCAATGGGTATCGCGACGACGTTGACTACGTGGATCCCTGGGCGATGATGGCGGGAGGCAATACCAACTTCCACCATTTCTGCGGCTGGTCCAAGTGGGCGATGGGCTGGATCGCCGACGACCCCGACCCGAGTGTAAATCGCACGATCTTCGTTGACCTCCCCTCGCCCACGGGCACCTCGGTGACCGAAGCCTGGCTTGTCCCCGTGGAGTACTGGGACAACGCCATGCGCAACGACGTACGCAACGAAGTCGGCGGGTCGGTACCGATCGGTCAGCTAATGAAACTGAATCTGGGCAGCGACGGCGGTGTTACCGCATTTCTCGAGCTCAGGGCCGAAGGCGCCAACTTTTCACAGAACTTGAGCCCCGAACCGACGGTGATTGCCACCAACGGGCTCGACCCGAATTCCGATCGGCACTGGGCGGTGAACGGCCTTTACCGGCGTTCCGTGCATCTTCTCAATGACGGCACCGAATTGCGTGCGATCAACGATACCTGGGACTTCGCGACCGCCCCCGAGTTTCCGGTCAAGAGGTGTGTGGCCGAGGTCGCCGACATTCGCACGGTGCGCGGGTCTATCCCGGTCTACCGGGTGCGTGTCGAGCGTGAGCAGGCCGAGTACATCGATCTCTACTTCCAGGACCACGTGCCGAGCTGGAAGAGTCCGGACATCTGGGTCGATTGGCCGGGGGATAATCCAGACCCAACGGTACCCCGAGTCTATCCCGTGGGAACGCCGACCGATCAGGGGGAAACCGTGCGCTTTCCCAGCAGTGGTGTCGAGCCGCACTATGTGGTGGCACGCGTCCATAATGCCGGCAACGTTCGTGCCGAAGAGGTCAAGGTCCGCTGGTTCGTCTGCGATCCTCCAGGGGCGGGCGATGACGGACGCTGGGTCAACCGCGGTACTCAGGTGATATCGGAAGTGGGACCAGGCACCAACGAGATCGCCGTGTTCGACTGGCAGGTCGATAACGCCACCAATGTGCATCAGTGCATGAGGATGGAGATTATCGATTGGACCATACCGAGTGAGGTCGATCCGGCCACCGGCGATACGGTGGCGCTGGCCTCCGACGACGTTAAGCTGCAGAACAACAACGCGCAGCAGAACGTTTTTGACTTCGAGGCACTGACCAGCTCGCCCTACCTGCCGATCAACTTCCTTATGCAGGTCCACAATGACAGAGTTGGCACCGAAATCGCCGCCCTGGTGCCAAGCGACCTGCCCTATGGTTCGAAGCTGACGATTTCGCCGCGCGAGCAGGCGATTCCGTCGGGCCAGGCACGAGTGTTCAACTGCACACTGGAGTTGGATGATGCGGTGGTCCGGCCGGGTTGCAACAATGACAGTGGCTTTCTGCTGACAGCATGGCGCCGGGCCGAGGAAGCCGACGAGATCTGGGGCAGCTGCTTCTACCATATCCGCCCGCGTTACCGCACGAACCTCGAGTTGCTGCAGGGCTCCTGGTTCCAGGGCAGGGTCGTGGTGCACGGTAAACTGCATGTGTTGACCGATACGGCCATCGATCTCGCCGAGGATCAGCCGCTGGCTGCCCGGATCAGGATGTTGACCGACGGACCGGAAGGCGGCCCGAACTGGCGGGTCGTAGCGATCCAGTCCGACGGCAGCTTCTTCCTCGACACCATCATTCAGGGCGCCAAAACCATGGTGATAGAAGCCTGGTTCGACCGCACCGACCGGCTCGGCTCTTCGGTGTCGAACGAGATCACGCTGAAGCAGGGCTTTGTCGGATAGCTGTCGGGACCCTACAGATAGTGGCTGACCCCACGGAGTCCGACGGCCAGGGGCGCTGGTGTTGCCTGCCTTACGACACGGGAGGCACTTCCACCCCGATAAAACCGCCGGACTGGCGCCGCCACAGGGCGGCATAGAGGCCATCCCGCTCCAGCAGTTCGCGGTGGGTGCCGCTCTCAACGATACGCCCCTCGTCGATCACCACCAGGCGGTCGAGCATGGCGATGGTGGAGAGGCGATGGGCAATGGCGATCACCGTCTTGCCCTCCATCAGCGTATAGAGCTGTTCCTGAATCGCCGACTCCACCTCTGAGTCCAGCGCTGAGGTGGCCTCGTCGAGCACCAGAATCGGCGCGTTCTTGAGCAGTACCCGGGCAATCGCGATGCGCTGGCGCTGGCCGCCGGAGAGCTTCACGCCCCGCTCGCCCACCTGGGCATCCAGGCCGCGGCGCCCCTGCAGGTCTACCAGCTCGTCGATAAAGGTATCGGCGTGAGCACGGCGCACCGCCTCGAGAATCGCCTCCTCGCACGCCTCGGGGCTGCCATAGCGGATATTGTCGCGCAGCGAGCGGTGCAACAGCGAAGTATCCTGGGTGACCATGCCGATATGGCGGCGCAGTGACTCCTGTGTCACCCCGGCGATATCCTGACCGTCGATCAGGATCCGCCCGCCCTCCAGGTCATAGAAGCGCAGCAACAGATTGGCAAGTGTCGACTTGCCCGCCCCGGAGCGGCCGATCAGCCCCACCTTCTCGCCGGGGGCGATGGCCAGCTCGAGGCCATCGAAGACCCGCCTCCCCTCCCCATCCGGGCGTTCATAACCGAAACGCAGTCCCTCGAAATGGATCTCGCCCCTGGGCACCGCAAGCGCCGTGGCATCCGGCGCATCCTTGACCGCCGGTTCCCGGGCGATGGTGTTGAGGCCATCCTGCACGGTGCCGATATTCTCGAACAGGCTCGCCACCTCCCAGAGTATCCAGTCGGACATGAAGCGAATGCGCATCACCAGCGCAATGGCCACCGCGATGACACCCAGCGACACCGCCTCCAGATACCAGGCGCCGATGACCGCCGCCGCCACCCCGGCCAGCAGCAAGGAGTTGAGCAGGGTCAGGCTGACGGTAAGGCCGGTGGCCAGACGCATCTGGCGATGCACGGTGGTCATGAAGCCCTCCATGGCATCCCGCGCATAGGCCTCCTCGCGACGAGTATCGGCGAAGAGCTTGATGGTCTGGATATTGCTGTAGCTGTCGACGATGCGCCCGGTCATTACCGCTCGGGCGTCGGCCTGCTCCATGGATACCCGGCGCAGGCGGGGCACGAAGATCCGCATGATGGCGAGATAACCGGCAAGCCACACCACCAGCGGCAGCATCAACCAGGGCTCGGCACTTCCCACCAACAGCATGGCGCCAACGAAATAGACCAGCACATAGACCATCAGGTCCATCAGCTTCGTTACCGTCTCGCGGGTCGCCAGCGCCGTCTGCATCACCTTCTGGGAGACCCGGCCGGCGAACTCGTCCTGATAGAAGGCGAGGCTCTGGCCCAGCATATGGCGATGCGCCAGCCAGCGCCCGATCATCGGGTAGTTGCCGAAGATGCTCTGATGGGTGACCAGCGCCTGCAGCAGGGTGAGTAGCGGCAACACGACCACCACCAGCACCGCCATGCCGGCCAAGCGCCAGCCATGCTCAGTGAAGAAGCCCGCGCGCTCGGCACCGGCCAGCCAGTCCACCAGCTCCCCCATATAGTGAAAGAAGAGCACCTCGGCCGCTGAGACCAACGCCGTCAGCAGCGACATCACGATCAACAGCGGCAGCACCGGCCGCGAGAAGTGCAGGATAAAGGGGAGCAACCCCCTGGGTGGTGTGCCCCGACTATCCTCAGGGTAAGGGTCTACCCGAGCTTCAAAATAGCGAAAAAGGGCACGAAACATGATAGCTATCCGGTTGCATGGGGTGAGTAGGAGTTAAACCGTTCTACTCCAGCTGGACGGTAAGCCCACCGTGGGTGCGTCGCAAGGTTCACAAGGGGAGATAAAGCCGCAGCCAAAGGAAAAAAGCCATGGCAAAATCACCACAAATTCCAAGTTATTATTAACCTGCTGCCTCCCCTATACACACGTCGGGTGATGTCATCTTCTCGATAGCAATATCATGATGGAAAACAGTTCTGTTACGTCCACTATTCTTTGCCGTATAGAGGGCCTTATCGGCTCTTTCGAATAGTGAGGCCCGATCCCTCTTCTCCTGTGAAACTGCCACTCCCATGCTTGAGGTGACGCTCTGCGCGCCTTCAGGCAGGGGGAATATCGTGGTCGCAATCGCCTCATGCAGTCTCTTCGTAAAGCCTTGTGCGTCCAGCAGACCTGAGTTGGGAAGAAGAATCGCAAATTCCTCACCCCCTATTCGACCCGCAATGTCATTCGAACGAACAGTGCGGCGTAACAGACTTCCAAATATGGATAAAACATCGTCGCCAACAGCATGACCGAAGCTATCATTGATCTTCTTGAAATGATCAAGGTCACACACAACCATAGCCATTGAGCCACCGGTGGTGTGGATGAGGAGGTCAGCCCTCTCTTCGAAGCCCCGCCTATTGAAGATACCTGTGAGCCGGTCAATATCACGTTCACGCCGTAAGTCTTCGATAACATCGGTTATGGCAGCAGCCAGGATCACAAAAGCCAACCCAGCGCCTAATACAGATAGAGAAAGCTGCAGTGTCTGCCAGAACAACGATTCAGCAAACAGAGATGTATCAACGGACAGATAGGGCTCCACGGTTAACACCGTACGCGGAAAAAACTGGATCGAAAAACCAAGAAGCATCCAGAACAATGCCTTGTCAATAAATCGTCCTCTCACTATTCCCTTGAGTCGCCATGCCACCACAAGAAGCAGAAAGCCCACCCCGAAATTCTGAACATAAATACGCGCCACCAGGCTGCGATCAATATAAAAAAAGTACCAGATTAAAACACTGGACATCACCAAAACTGAAATGGCGTAGATCACCCCAAACTTCTTTCCAGAGCGTCGCAAAAGTCCTTCGGAGACAGCCAGGACCGCAGAGATATAAAAGAAGTTCGAAACCAGTGCGTTTACGCCAGCATCGGACGGCCAACCGAATACCTGGATAAACACACCAAGAGCAAATGACACACAACCTCCAGAAAGCAACAGAAGGTAGTGCCGCTTGCGCTCCAGCATCCATGCCCACAGGAATGACAACCCAAATACCGATAATGTACCCGGCCCAATAAGCAGCAAGGCCAAACGGATATTCCCTTCATCCATAAATACGTTCCCAGCGGCTTCACTCTGCTATTGGATAAACAGGGGTAGCCAAAGATGGTATCAGTTTATCGAATCAAATTCTTGAGTTTTCCCTATCTGAAAAAATAGGGGTAAGACACCGTCTTGCCCCCCTATCGTGTCATATGTCACATGTGTCAAGTGTCGGGCACCATGCGACCGCCCACCTTAGCCGAGGTGCCAATCCTGCTCAGTGTGCAATGCGATACCCCAGCGCATAGAGCGCGGGCACGAAGAACAGGGTGATCAGGGTGCCGACGGCCACGCCACCGATCAGCACATAGGCCAGCGGCCCCCAGAAGCTGTCCAGGGTCAGCGGAATAAAGGCGAGTATCGCCGCCAGCGCGGTCAATACCACCGGGCGGGCCCGCTGCACGGCCGCTTCCACCACGGCATCGCGCATCGTCATCTCGGATTTAACGTTATCCGCCACCTGCTGGGTCAGGATCAGGGTATTGCGCATCAGGATCCCCGCCAGGCCGATCAGCCCCAGGGTGGCGACGAAGCCGAAGGGCTGGTTGAACAGCAGCAGTGCGGCCACCGCTCCGATCAGCCCCAGCGGGGCCGTCGCCATGACGATAAAGGTGCCGGCGAAGGAGCGCATCTGCAGCATGATGAAGATCAGCATCAGCACCACCATCAGCGGCTGCAGGGCCTGAATCGAGGCCTCCGCCTTGGCCGACTGCTCCACCGAGCCACCGATCTGCAGCCGATAGCCGGCGGGCAGGCGTTCGCGCAGCTCGCCGAGCGCCTGCCAGACCTCCCGGGTCACGTCGTTGGGCTGGGCATCCTCGATCTCGGCATTGACGGCCAGGAACGGCTGGCGGTCGATACGCCGGATCACCGGCTCCTCGAAGACGGTCTCCAGCTCGCCCAGCTGGGCCAATGGTATGCGCCGCCCATCGCGGTTGAGGATCTCCAGGCTCTGCAGGTCGACGTTATCGATCATCGCCCCACGTCCCACGGCAGGCACCAGGCGAATACCGTCGCGCAGCTCGGTGATGGTCATGCCATCCAGCTGGAACTGCAGCTGACGCGCCACCTCGTCCGGAGTCAGGCCGAGCAGCTGCAGACGAGAGTGATCGATCGCCAGGTGCAACCGCGGGACCCGCTCGTCCCACTCCAGATGGGGGTCGCGTGTGGCGGCATGGTCAGCCATTGTCTCACGCACCTGATGGCCGATCTCGCGCAGGCGGTCGGGGTCATCGCCCAGCACACGAATGCTGACCGGCCAGTCGACCGGTGGCCCATAGAGCAGCTTCTGCACACGGACTCGCGCCTCGGGGAAGTCACCGGCGGCGATATGGTCATTGAGCTTTTCGATCAGCCGCTCCCGCGCCTCGACTCCCTCGGTCACCACGATCAGCTTGGCAAACGCCGGATTCGGCTGTTCAGGATTGGCGGAGATAAAGAAGCGCGGCGCACCGGCCCCGACGTAGGCGGAGAGTGACTCCACCCCGTTGGCCTCGCCGATCAGCGCCTCGAGGCGTCGCGTCGTTGCATCGGTGGCGCCGATCGCCGTGCCCTGGGGGTGATAAACGCTGACCAGCACCTCGGGTCGGTCGGAGCTTGGGAAGAACTGCTTCTCTACCGGCACGGCCAGGCCGGCGGCGGCCGCCACCAGCAGCACCACCGTGAGCGCCACCACGCTCTTGCGATAGCGTACACAGCCACTGATGATCCCGCGCAGGCGACGATAGCCCCGTGACTGGTAGGCCTCGTGCTGGCCATGGGCCGCCTTCTGCTCGGGCAACAACTTGACGCCCAGGTAGGGAGTGAAGACCACCGCCACGATCCACGACAGCAACAACGATACACACAGCACCCAGAAGATATTGCCGGTGTACTCGCCCACGGCCGACTGGGCAAAGCCGATCGGCACGAAGCCTGCCACCGTCACCAGGGTGCCGAACAGCATCGGTGCCGCGGTAACGTTCCAGGCGTGGGTGGCCGCATCGAGCCGATTCCAGCCCGCCTCCATCTTCACGATCATCATCTCCAGGGCAATGATGGCATCGTCGACCAGCAGCCCGAGGGCGATGATCAGAGCGCCTAGGGTGACGCGGTCCAGATTGATCCCCATCGCCAGCATCGTCACGAAGGTCAGCGCCAGCGTGACCGGAATGGCGACCCCCACCACGATGCCGGCGCGCAACCCGACCGCCAGCATGGTGACCAGCATCACCACCAGCACGGCGACCAGAAACTTCACCTGGAAGAGATTCACGGCTCCTGCAATGGCATCGGCCTGGTTGGTCATCACCTCGAGGGACATGCCCAGCGGCAGGCGCTTGCGCTCCTGCTGCCAGAAGGCGTCCAGGCGGTCGCCAAACGCGAGACCATTGACGCCCTGCTCCATCACCACCCCCAGCAGAAGACTCTCTTCGCCAAAGGCGCGCACCAGATAGCCGGGTGGATCTTCGTAGCCGCGGGAGATGTCGGCGATATCGCCCAGGCGAATCAGCCGCTCTCCGATACGGATCGGCACATCGGCCAGCGCCTCGGGGTCCGACAGGTCATTGGTCAGCCGCAGATAGAGGCGTGGCCCCTGGGTATCGATGCGCCCGGCCGGCAACAGTCGATTGTGCGCCTGAATGGCGGAGAAGACGGCGTCGGGGGAGATGCCCAGGCTCTGCAGCCGAGCCAGGTCGAAGTCGACATGCATGCGCTCCTGACGCTCCCCCAGCACTTCGGCCTTGTTGACCCCCTCGACCCGCTGCAGCCGGTCCCGAATCTCCTCGGCCTCGCGCAGCAGCTCACGCATCGGCATGCCGGGCGCGGTCAAGGCCGCCAAGGAGAAGTAGACGTCGCCGAAGTCCTCGTTGATCATCGGCCCCATCACGCCGTCGGGGAGTGTGGGAGCGGCATCCTGCATGCGACGACGCACCTGGTAGAAGCGCTCGGTTATCGCCTCGCCAGGCACGGTATCCTCGAACTCCACCTTGAGATCGGCGCGCCCGGGGCGGATGGTTGTCTCGATGCGGTAGAGATCGTCGACCTCCTGGATACGCTTCTCCAGCGGATCCACCACGCTCTCCTGGATCTCTTCCGGCGAGGCACCGGGCCACGCCGTTGAGACCATCATCACTCTTACGGTGAAGTCTGGGTCCTCCGCTCGTCCCAGGGAGGCGAAGGCATAGGCCCCCGCCAGCAGCGCGAGCACCAGGAAGAACAGTGTGACGGCCCGCTCACGAACCGCCAGCGCCGAAAGGTTGGGAAAGCTCACGGCGCCTCCTTCTCGTCCAGCGGCCGCACCGCCATGCCTGCCGTGAGCAGGTGGGTCCCCAGGCTGATCACCGCCTCCCCGGCCTCGAGCCCGTCACCGCTGACCCAGGCGTGATCACGGGTTACCTGTTCCAGCGTCACCGGCAGCGGCTGCGCCTCCCCCTCCACGATCTGCCATAACCTCGGGCCCTCCCCGCGCTCATCCAGCGCCGCCACCGGCACCTGGAAACGTGTCTGAGATGCGGCTTCCGCCAGGATAAAGCGTGTCTGGACCACATCGCCCAGGCTACGCCCCTCCAGCGGCGCCTCCAGTCGATAGCGAGCTCGCCAGGTACGGCTGGCCGGGTCGGCCGCTCCCGCCACCTCACGTCGGATCAACGTAATGTGCTTCTCCCCCACCAACAGTTCGCCCGTCTGGGGCGGCCGCGACCGAGCGGGAAAGTTGACCTCGACCTCGCGCGGCCCCTCCTGGGCCAGCCTGGCGACCGCCTGACCGACGCCGACCACCTGCCCCGGTTCGCCGCTGACATCGATCAACACACCATCGTCCTCGGCACGCAGGCTCGCATGATCCAGGGCGTTACGCGCCTGAGTAACCCTGGCACTCGCCGCCTCTCGACGGGTGGCCGTCTCACGTACTCCCAGCTCGGCACGCTCGAAGGCCTGGCGGCTGAGATACCCCTTGTTCAACAGCTGTCGGTCGCGAGACAGATCGGCCTCGGCCACATCCAGCGCCGCCTCGGCAGCGGCAAGCTCCGCTCGGGCGGCGGCAAGTGACTCCTCAAGATCGCTGGGGTCGAGGGTGAACAGCACCTCGCCCTGCTTGACGCGCTGCCCGGCATCGACGTGGCGCGTGGCGATCTGACCACTGACCCGAAAGGCCATGGGCGTTTCATAGCGGGCACGCAGCACGCCAGTAAGCGACAGCGTGGGAGCCGAGCTCGCCGTCAGCGGGGCCGTCTTGACCCAGCGCGGTGAGTCCGCCGCCGATGACTCGGGCCCCTGATCCTGACACCCGGCCAGCAGCGGTAGGGTCAACAGCAGCAGGGCCGCCAGCGGCAGGAGCGACTTCGACAGGATTCGAAGGGAAAGCTGCATCGCGCATCCTTGGTCATGGCGGTGACAAGCGAGTCGCCCGAAAAACCAGGCACGTCTCGCTCCGTGACCGTCGGGAGGCTGTCACGGGTAATGCCACCAAGGTTTCAAACATCTATTTGAAACGATCATACCAGATGTTTTCAGGGGACCAATCGCTCACCGGCTCGTGCCCCCCTCAACGCATCGCCCCCACGTCAGATAACCGACGCGGGGGCGATATCATTCACTTAACGCGAATGAGCGATGCAGGCTAAGCCAGCGTCATCACAATGCGACCTCAATGGGATTCACGAGCCGCTCGAAATCCCCATAGGAGAGCTGCATGACGCCCGTGTGGTTGCCGGCATTGAAAGCGATACGGTCGGCGGCGGTCAGATGCGGGGAAACAAACACCTCCATCCCGAAAAGATGGCCAAAGGGTGGCATCGCCCCCACCTCGCAATCCGGGAAGCTGTCCTTGAACTCGTCCTCTTCGGCAAGCTCAACGGACGTGGCGCCGACGGAGCGTGCCATCTGCTGCAGGTCCACCCGGTCGGATGCCGGCAGAACCGCCTGCGCCAGCCGCCCATCGATCTTCACCATCACGCACTTCGCGAAGTGCCTGCCCGTCACATGGACGGACTCGGCAATCTCCTGCGCGGTATAGGCCGGAGAGTGCTGGAGAATCGAATACCTGACGTTCTGGTCATCGAGATACTGTTTTACTCGCTCCATGGACATGGCGACCACCTGCTCGTTGTCTCGTCAAAGCACGACTATCCCTTAAAGGATAGTCAGCAACGGAGCAGACGTCCCCCTATATCCCTTGGCCGCACGCTGTTGTGCGGCGGCGCATCGCTGGCGGAGACCCGGCGGCGTTCAGGCATCCGCCGGAGCATAGACGTCCTGCGGGCGCATGCCGGCCTTGATGGCGCGAGCGGCATGTAGCTTCCTGTAGCTCTCGATCAAGCGTTGATGCTTCTCCAGCCCTTCGAGCGCCATGCTGGTTGGGGTGAGGCCATGGAAGCGCACACTACCGTTCACCGAGCCGATCACCGCCTCGATGGTCTCTTCGCCGAACATCCGCCCCAGGTTATAGCGGAAGTCGTTCACCTCGAGCTCGTCATCCAGCATGACCTCAAGCACCGCCTGCACCGCCTGATAGAAGAGATTGCGCTCCACGGTGTTGTCGTTGTACTGCAGGAACATCTCGACTCGCTCCAGCGCCTCCTCATGCTGACCCAACGCCAGATTGATCAGCAACTTGAGCTCGAGGATGGTGAGCTGGCCCCAGATGGTGTTCTCGTCGAACTCGATGCCGATCAGCGAAATGATCGTCATATGCTCGTCGAGCTGGCTCTCCTCCAGGCGCTCGAGCAGATCGGCGAGCTCACCGTCGCTCAGGCGGTGCAGGTTGAGAATATCCTCGCGGTAGTCGAGGGCCATATTGGTGTTGTCCCACACCAGGTCCTCCACCGGATAGACCTCGGAGAAGCCAGGCACCAGGATGCGGCACACCGGCGCGCCGAGCTCTTCGCGCACCGCGACATAGGACTCCAGCCCCATCTCCTCGAGGATGCCGAACAGGGCCGCGCTCTCCTCCTCGTTGCTGTAGGTGCCGCCGCCGGTGAAGTCCCAGTCACAGAACTCGATCTCCGAGCGGGAGCTGAAGAAGCGCCAGGAGATCACCCCGGACGAATCGATGAAGTGCTCCACGTAGTTATTGGGCTCGGTGACCGCCATGGAGTTGAAGGTGGGCGGCAGAAAGTCGTTGAAGCCCTCGAAGCTGCGACCCTGCAGCAGCTCGGTGAAGGTCCGCTCCAGGGCCACATGAAAGCTCGGGTGGGCACCGAAGCAGGCGAACACGCCACCGGTCTTGGGGTTCATCAGGGTCACGCAGGTCACCGGGAACTGGCCGCCCAGGGAGGCGTCCTTTACCAGCACCGGGAAGCCCTGGACCTCCAGCGCCTCGATGCCCTCGACGATCTCGGGGTAGCGCGCCAGCACCTCCTGGGGAATGTCGGGCAGCACCATCTCCTCTTCGATGATCTGCTTCTTCACCGCTCGCTCGAGAATTTCGGAGAGGCACTGCACCTGGGCCTCGGCCAGGGTATTGCCGGCGCTCATCCCGTTGCTGAGGTAGAGGTTCTCGATCAGGTTCGAGGGGAAGTAGACCGTCTCGCCGTCGGAGTGACGCACGAAGGGCAGCGCAACGATACCGCGATCCGCCCGGCCGGAATTGGTATCGATCAGGTTCGAGGCGCACAGCTCCCCTTCCGGGTCATAGATTTCTCGGCAGTAGGCATCGAGGATGCCCTCCGGCAAGGCATCGTCGGGCCCCGGCAGGAACCACTTCTCGTTGGGGTAGTGAACGAACTCGGCGTTGGCGATCTCCTCGCCGAAGAACTGATCGTTATAGAAGAAGTTGAAGTTGGTCCGCTCGATGAACTCGCCCAGCGCCGAACAGAGCGCACTCTCCTTGGTGGCACCCTTGCCATTGGTGAAGCACATCGGCGAGGCGGCGTCGCGGATATGCAAGGACCAGACGTGGGGCACGATATTGCGCCAGGAGGCGATCTCGATCTTCATGCCCAGGTCGGCCAGGATGCCGGTCATGTTGGCGATGGTCTGCTCAAGGGGCAGATCCTTGCCCTCGATCCAGGTGCCGCCGCCCTCTTCATCGCCCAGCGCCTTGCTCTTTTCACCGCCCATCAGCAGGGCCTGGGCGTCCTCGTCGATGTTCTCCACCGCCTCGACCTGGAACTCGGGGCCGGTCTGCACCACCTTCTTCACCGTGCAGCGATCGATGGAGCGCAGAATACCCTGGCGATCCTTGTCGGAGATGTCCTCGGGCAGCTCGACCTGAATCCGGAAGATCTGCTTGTAGCGGTTCTCGGGGTCGACGATGTTGTTCTGCGACAACCGAATATTCTCGGTGGGAATATCCCGGGCGTTGCAGTAGACCTTGACGAAGTAGGCCGCACACATCGCCGAGGAGGCCAGGAAGTAGTCGAAGGGCCCCGGCGCCGAGCCGTCACCCTTGTAGCGGATGGGCTGGTCGGAGATGACCGTGAAGTCGTCGAACTTGGCCTCCAGGCGGAGGTTGTCGAGATAGTTGACCTTGATTTCCATGAGGCACCGACAGAGCGTTGAGCGTGAACGAGCGTAACCGCGCATTATCCCAGCTCTGGCGCCAGGCGTCATGCCGAATCCAAGGGGTGCAAGACCATTGCCGTCAGCAGCGGCCTTCGTAAACACTGATCAGGTCCTCGATATTCATGTCTATCATCTCCTCATCCGGCCCCTCCAAGCGCACTTCCTGAAGGATCTCGATAAATGGTGCGACGCTTTCACAGGGCTGCTCGTGGTACAGCTCCAGAAACGTACGGTAAAAGGTGATGTTGGCGATAGCGGCCAGGCGGCCCCCCCTGTTGGGTATGGGCTCGGCGACCCGAAAAGAGGCCGTCAAGGCATCACGCGCCTTTTAGAGATCGAAGGCATCACCATTGGCTCCGTACGCCCGTCTCATTTTCAGCAACTTTTTCGGCGCGACCGAAAGCGCCCTCGGGATGCTCGAGCAGCGTTTCGATGAGGTTAAGCGTATCGCGGTGCCCGCTCCCCTACGCTCTGGCGCCATTCAGATCACCGCGGCTCGTGCCGGAGCGCCTCTTGTCCACGCCAGGAACGCCCGCGAATAAGACGCCCTTTAGGATCAGGCTTCCTCGGGGCCATGCACCGTGACGCCATGCTGATCCAGCACCTCGAGCAGTGTGGGCAGATCCGGTGAGCCAGGGGGCACCCGCGCATTCACGGCGCGGAACATCTCCACAGCCTGGCCTTGTTCGGTAATCTCGAGCATCTCACCGCCGCCCTCGGCGAAGTGGAAAGCATGTACCGCGCCGGCGGGCACGTGAACCAGAGTTCCTGTTTCACAGAGCGCTGACTGGTCGCCGGCCGAGAAGTGAACGGCTCCCTTGAGCACATAGAAACTTTCGTCCCAGGGGTGACTGTGCGGTGGCGGACCCACGCCTTCATCACCCCGCTGCAGGGTGATTTCCCGGCCATTGGCCTGGTCCTTGGATATCAACACGGTGACGTCTACACCGACGACCGACAGGGACGATGCGTGGTCGCTCGGGTTAAAAATTGTCGCATGGGGATTCATGGTTCTTGCCTCGCTATGGTCCTGTCGGGCCAGAGCACCGGCAGGGGTGTCTCCGGTACCCGTACCAGCGGCAAGACCAAAGGGGTACGACAGGTTGTGACAGGTCTCCACGCATGGCACCGGAGGGAAAGGCGGGCCTTATCGGGAAAGCGCCTGTGGCACTAGCCGCAGAGGGCGGCAATAGGAAGGAGCAGGTGCCGGCTCGTGTGCTCGCTCTTGAAGTCTAGGCTCGTGCCGCAATGCCTGCCAGGAAATCGATGACACAGCCCTGAGCGTATTCAGCTGTAAGCAACGATCTGTCCAATTCCTCTTTCGTGTACCCGGTCATTTCGCACCTGCGCGGATTTAGATAGACCAGACGCCTGCCCTGTAGGACCACAATACCTTCCTGTGCCGTTTCCATCAGATCTCATTGAGGTCGGCGCTATAGAGTACCAGCCGGGTGCAGTCCGTGCAGACCCTTGTTCGCTCATTGGTAAATAAGCCGATAGCAGGAGTCAGCATATTCCTGCATATGCCATCAATCACCTTCTGCCTTCATGGGCTGATCGAGATCATGAAGTTACGCCACCGGCGCAAACAGTAGCGCCAGATCCTCCTCGTCGAACAGCGGGCCATCGCTTCTGTGCTCGGCACCACCCTCGAGGATGGAGGCGGCCAGATCCGCCTTGCGCGCCTGCAGATCGAGGATGCGCTCCTCCACGGTGCCGGCGCACACCAGCTTGTAGACGAATACCGGATTCTGCTGCCCCATGCGGTGGGCACGGCCGGTGGCCTGGGCCTCTACCGCGGGGTTCCACCAGGGGTCGTAGTGAATCACCGTGTCCGCGGCGGTCAGATTGAGGCCGGTACCGCCGGCCTTGAGGCTGATCAGAAACACCGGGATCTCGCCCTGCTGGAAGAGCGCCACCCGCTGGGTTCGGGTCTTGCCCGGCGTCTCGCCGGTGAGAGTGGTAAAGGGAATGTGGTCGTGTTCCAGGGCCTCGCCGATCAGCGCCAGCATCTCGGTGAACTGGGAGAAGATCAGGATTCGCCTGCCCTCCTCCACCAACGGCGCCACCAGCTCGCGCAGCTGTTCCAGCTTGGCCGAGCGCTTCGTCTTGCGCGCACTCTGCAGCTTGACCAACCGTGGATCACAGCACACCTGGCGCAGCTTGAGCAGCGCATCGAGCATGACGATGCCGGAGCCCGCCAGGCCACGCTCGGCCACCGCCTGCTGCACCCGCTGGTGCTGGGCCAGACGCAAGCTCTCGTAGAGCTCGCGCTGGACGCCACCCAGGGTGACCTCGCGGCGAGTCTCGGTCTTCTCGGGCAGCTCGGCCAGCACCTGCTGCTTGGTTCGGCGCAGCATCAGCGGTGCGATGCGCCGGGAGAGGCGCTGGCGCAGTGCGACATCACCCTCCTTCTCGATCGGCGTGCGGAAGCGCTGGCCGAACCATTGCTGGCTGCCCAGCGCCCCGGGCGCCACTGCATCGAGCTGGGCCCATAGCTCACCCAAATGGTTCTCCAGGGGGGTGCCGGTCATGGCGATGGCGCGCTCGACGTCGAGTTGGCGCACCGCACGGGCGGTCTGGCTCGCGGCATTCTTGATCGCTTGAGCCTCGTCGAGCACCAGCAATCCGAGTCGATAGTCGCGCAGACGCTCCAGATCACGGATCAGCAGCGCATAGGTGGTGATCACCAGGTCGGCATCCGCCAGCCCCGCGTCGAACTGCCGCTCACGCTGGGCCTTGCCGCCCTGCAGGGCCACCACCTTGAGCTCGGGGGCAAAACGTGCCGCCTCGGCGCACCAGTTACCCACCAGGCTGGTCGGCGCGACCACCAGGCTAGGACCTGCCAACGCACCGCGGGCGCGCTCATCGAGCAGGTGTGCCAGCACCTGTATCGTCTTGCCCAGCCCCATGTCGTCGGCCAGGATGCCACCGGTACCGAGCTCCGAGAGAAAGCGCATCCAGGCGATGCCACGGCCCTGGTAGTCGCGCAGTTCGCCGGCGAAGCCAGGGGGCGCCGGCAGACTGGTGGGTAACGCACGCAGGCGTCGTGCCAGGTCGGTGACATCCTCGCGCCCCGCCCAGCGCTCATGCTCGGCCAACGGCGCGACCCTCTCGGCGGCGGTCAGTGGCAGGCGCAACGCTGCCTCCGGATCGCTCTCGTCGCCCAGCCAGTCGAGGATGGGCGCCATCAGCGAACGCAGCCGAGCAAGGGGCATCACCAGGCGGCGGTTCTCCGGCAGGATCAGCGTCCAGGTGGCGTCGTCAGCTTCGTCTTCGGCGGGCTCCAGCGGAAACTCTGGATCCTTGAACAGACGGCGCAGAATCGGCAGCAGGTTGAGGCGCTCGCCCTCCACCTCGATATCCAGCGCCAGATCGAACCAGCCGTTGCCCGCCGGCTCCAGCTCACCGTACCAGTCGTCCGGCTCGACGTAGGTCGGCTCCTCGGGGAAGTCGTCGTCGAACGTTACCAGGCAACCGGCCTGGCGTAGCCTGGCGATCATCTCCCACCACTCGTCGGGGCCGGCCAGGTGTGTAGACCATTCGGCGGCAGTGGCCGGCGGCGTACCCTCCAGAGGCAGCAGCAGCGTCCACTCGGGCAGCTCCAGGTAAGTGGGCACCGCCTCGATCTGCTGCAGGCGCTCCAGGGTCACCATGCCGGGGGGAAGCGACCTCACCAGTGCCAACTCCGCCTGGGAGTCGCGCATCACGGTCAGTCGCTGCCCATCGCGAAAGGCCTGAATGCTCTCGCCCGGCTCCGGCGGCACCTCGACGCCATCGTAGTCGAAGCTCACCACGGCGGCCCCCACCTCGACCCAGCGGGGAACCATGGCGCCATCACGATAGCCCAGCTGCCCGGATCCAATCTGCATGGTGACCTTTAAACGCGGGGCGACGCCTTCCAGGGTGTATTCCTCGATTTTCTGAGGTGCCGGAAGCCGTTCCGCCAGGCCAGGCGCTGCGTGCAAGCGCTCGTTGAGCCAGCCACTCATCTCCGGGGGCAGCGGGGGCGCGTGGCGCAGACGCATCAGCAGCCCGGGGTCGCCCTCCAGACGCCCGAAACGCCCGCGACGCTCATCGAGATAGCAGAGCTCGGCACCGGCGCGCACGATGACAGCGGCATCGGAGATGACCTCGGCGGGTTCGGTATCGGCACGCAGACGCTGGTTGCCGTCGGCATCGGGCTCCCAGGCCAGGGTCAGGCGAGCGGCCGGGCCGGTATCGAGCATGGCGCCGGTCTGCTTGGGATAGAACAGCAGCGGCGGTGCGGCGCTCTCCAGCAGTGACCATAGCGCCCGTGCCTGAAAGGCGTGGGTGACCGAACTCCAGGCATACTCCTGTCCCGAGCCCGAAAGCTGGCGGCGCTGCTCGCCGAGCATCAGTAGCTCCAGGGCTTCCTCCTGATCGGAGGCAAGGCCTTGAGGTGGCCTGGGCGTCAGGCCCCCACCGCGCCGCACATTGATGGGTCGTGGCGTCACCCAGCCGTTGCCGCGGGCGCGTCGTTTGGTGGGCCGCACCCAGACCGGTGATACCTGAAGCGCCGGCGAGCGAGGGTTTGGGTCAACATCCAGGAACAGCGCCAGGCGATGATCCTCCTCGAGCTCCTCGACGTATCGCCTGCCGCCAAGTGGCGACTGGAGCTCGGCTAGCCACGCCTCCCAGCGCTGCTCCAGCATGCCGGCATCATCCTCCGACGGTATGCCCTCGGCCTCTCTGGCATCGATAAAGCACTGGATCACCGCTACCGCGTGCTTGCATTGGCGCCCCACCGGGCAGCTGCAGTCGCTGATCACCCCCATCTCGGGGTTGTCGGGATCCACGGCCAGGCTGGTGAGATAGCGGCTACGCCCGCTGCCATCTACCTGAGCTCGCAGCACCAGCATCGCTCCCTCATGCTCAATACGTGGGCGATTGCGCACCTTGCCCTGCTGTGCATAGGCTTGTCCGCGAGAAAACGACTGCGGATCGAAACTTAGCTGCCAATGGATATCCTTCAGGGCGCGGTAGAGCGTCAACTCAGGAACGGCAGGTCGGGCATCCGGCACAATGATTCCTCAATGAAGACTTAACGAATGAAGACTTAACGTATGAAGACAAGGCTGCTATTGGAACGAAACCCGATACCTGAAGCAACGATGAGACGCGAGACAGGCAGGTCATCCCCCCTCACGGCTTATGACGCCAGCATGTCGAAACCATAAGGAATGTTAGTCAAGCAATCATATTCACCTGCAGCTAAATTGAGTAGAGTATTTGGCCTTGCTTACCGCCTGGTCGATAGCCGGTCTGGCGACCGAGGCCGTCTGAGCCGCGCCACCGTTGCCGAGCTCGGTGCCTGAACGGCCAACACAACCTTACATCTGCCCCCGAATCAGCAGTCAGGCCATGCCATGAATCAACCCTTGTCCTCCGCGGCATCCGCTCGTTTCGTCCCTGCCAAATACCTGGCGGCCCTCGGTCCCGGCTTCCTTTTCGCCGGGGCTGCCATCGGCACCTCCCATGTGGTGCAAGCGACCCGTGCCGGAGCCGAATATGGCATCGGCCTGCTGGGGTTTATCCTGCTGGCGATCCTCATCAAGTACCCCACCTTCTTCTTCGGCCCCTTCTATGTCAGCGTCACCGGCAAGTCGCTGATCGAGGGCTATCGCCAGACGTTCGGCAAGCACGTGGTGGCGCTCTTCGCCCTGGTACAGCTGCCGATGTTGGCGATCATCATCGCCGCCATCGCCATTACCACGGCGGGCCTGGCCGGCACCCTGCTGTCACTGGACCTGAGCGCTCCGGCTATCGCCACCGTGCTGATCACCGGCGGCTGCCTGCTCACCTATACCGGCGGCTACCGAATGCTGGACTGGGTCAACAAGGTGTTTATCGTCATTCTCACCCTGACCACCCTGTTGGCCACGCTGGCGGCGTGGCCGATGGTCGACTGGAGTCTCTATCCCGCCACCGCCGCTTCGCCGCTCTACAGCGCCGCCACGCTGGTGACCCTGGTGGCGGTGCTGGGCCTGATGCCCTCGGATATCACTCTGGCGATCCTCAACTCGCTGTGGTCGGAGGCTCGTAACAAGACCCGTGGCGAGCGCTGCGACACCGAGGCGGAGAAGCTCGATTTCGATATCGGCTATATCGGCGCCGCGATCCTTGCCGCATGCTTCGTGATCATGGGCGCCGGGGTGATGCATAGTCAGGGCATCACCCCGGCCGACGGTGCGGTGGGTTTCGCCAGCCAAGTCGTCGGCCTCTACACCTCGACCCTGGGTGAGTGGAGCGGCGTTGTGGTGGGAATCTCCGCCTTCACTGTGATGCTGACCACGCTGCTCACCGTGCTGGACGGCTTCCCGCGCATGATGACCGCCGCCTACCATGCCATTACCCGCCCCGATGGGATCGAGGAGGAGACGCGCAGGGTCGAGGGAAGCCATGCCTACCTGGTCGCCATGCTTGGTCTGTCGCTGCTTGCCATCCTGATCCTCTTCACCCTGATGGGCAGCTTTCGCCTGTTCATGGACTTCGTGATGGTGTCGGCCTTCCTGCTTAGCCCCATTCTGGCGGCGCTCAACCATTTCACCGCCAATGGCACCAGCGTGCCCCTTGAGCAACGCCCCTCGCGGCTTATCAATGCCTGGAGTCTGCTGGCCATCGCCACCCTGGTGCTGCTCTCGCTGGGGTATCTCTACGTGCGCTTTATCCACTGACCCACTGACCCTCTGAGACCAGGGACGACTCAGCATGCCGACCATTACCTGCATCGACGATCTACAGCGCCTGGCACGGCGCCGAGTGCCCAGGATGTTCTACGACTATGTAGACTCCGGCGCCTGGACCGAAAGCACCTACCGGGCCAATGCCAACGACTTCTCAAACATCGGGCTTCGCCAACGCGTAATGGTGGATATGAGCAATCGCCGCCTGGAGAGCGAGATGCTCGGCGAGCGAGTGAGCCTGCCGCTGGCGCTCGCCCCCACCGGCCTTACCGGCATGCAACACGCCGATGGCGAGATCCTCGCCGCCCGTGCCGCCGAGGCCTTCGGTGTGCCCTTTACGCTCTCCACGATGAGCATCTGCTCCATCGAGGATGTCGCCGAACACACTTCACGCCCCTTCTGGTTCCAGCTCTATGTGATGCGCGACCGGAAGTTCATCGGACGACTGATTGACCGCGCCAAGGCGGCGGGCTGCTCGGCCCTGGTGCTGACCGCCGACCTGCAGATCCTCGGCCAGCGCCACAAGGACATCATTAACGGCCTGACGGTGCCACCGCGCCCCACCCCTCGCAACCTGCTCGACTTGGCCACCAAGTGGCGCTGGTGTCTGGGCATGGCACGCACTCGGCGACGCACCTTCGGCAACCTGGCGGGTCACGTCGAGGACGCCACGGACCTGGGCCAGCTGGCCAAGTGGACCGCCGGACAGTTCGATCCCAGCCTGAGCTGGGACGATGTCGCCTGGATCAAGGAGCGCTGGGGCGGCAAGCTGGTGATCAAGGGTATTCTGGAGCCGGAGGATGCCGAGCAGGCGGTGGCAGCGGGTGCCGATGCCATCGTGGTCTCCAATCATGGCGGCCGTCAGCTGGACGGCGCCTCATCCAGCATCCAGGCCTTGCCATCCATCGTTGCCGCCGTGGGGGATCGCTGCGAGGTCCACCTGGACGGCGGCATCCGTTCCGGCCAGGACCTGCTCAAGGCCCTGGCGCTGGGTGCCAAGGGAGGCTATATCGGGCGTGCCTTCCTTTACGGGCTCGGGGCACTGGGCCAGGAGGGTGTCAGTGAATCCCTGCGCATCATCCACAAGGAGCTGGATACCACCCTGGCGCTATGCGGCCTGCGGGATATCCATGATGTCGATACCCGGATCCTGCGCCCAGGCAGCTATCCCCTGCCGAGCCGACCCGCCCCCTCGACCCCTCGATAGCCTGCGTCGCCGCCAGCCAGGAACCCTGGCATGGCGGCGCAGCCATTCCGGCCTTGTTGTTTCGGCATATCATATTGAATTTTAAGTAACTATTCGACACTTTCACGCCCACTCCCAGGCTCCGCAGCGAACCTTGAGGCCAGACCGGTATCGACAGCACCTCGCGGTGTCCGGGACCCCAGAGGTACAGGACTGGCAGCAACCCCCTTTAGACTTATAAGTCAACTCTTGTTAGTATTCCGTCGTTCTAGTCGGCGCCACCCCCCTCGGTGCCAAAATTCTCGCAACTAGAGCAATCCCCTCATGCCTCCCAACACTGCCCCTGCATCCGCCGGGAACTCGGCGTTTTCGCGTCTGGGCGATCCCATCGTTCTGCTGCTTACTGTCGGTTTCATCGTGGCCTTCGTCGGCCTCTCGCTTTACGACATCGACATGGTGGCCGACAGCATCAGTGCCGGTTTTGCCTGGACCGCCACGACGCTGGGTACCTACTTCCAGCTACTGCTGCTGCTGACCTTCATGATCGCGATCGGCGTGGCCATCTCCCCCGCCGCCAGCGCCCGGGTTGGCAACATGGACAGCCCGCAGATCAGCACCTTCAAGTGGCTGTCGATGATCATGTGTACCCTGCTGGCCGGAGGTGGCGTCTTCTTCGCCGCCGGTGAGCCCATCTACCACTTCGTGGTGACACCACCGGCCTTCGATACCGAACCAGGCACCGCCGATGCCGTTGCAGGCGCCCTGGCCCAGTCGTTCATGCACTGGGGCTTTCTTGCCTGGGCCGTGCTGGGAACCCTCAGCGCGATCGTGCTTGCCCATGCCCACTACGTGAAGGGTCAGCCACTGCAACCCCGCACCCTGCTTTATCCGGTCTTCGGCGAGCGGGTAATGCGCGGCGCACTTGGCAGCATAGTCGACGCCTGCTGCGTGATCGCGGTGGTCGCCGGCACCGTCGGCCCGATCGGCTTTCTCGCCACCCAGGTGAGCTTCGGCCTGCATGAGCTGTTCGGCATCAGCGAAGGGTATGGCACCAAGCTCGGCATTCTGGTGGTACTGGCGGGGGTCTACATCACCTCGGCCATGACCGGTGTGCACAAGGGCATCCAGATCCTGTCGCGCTTCAACGTCTTCCTGGCACTGGCGATTGCCGCGGTGATTCTGGTCGCCGGTCCGACCCTGTATCTGGTCAACGCCTTCAGTCAGGGCTTCGGGGAATACCTCTCATCATTCTTCACCATGGCCACCATGAGCGCCGAAACCGCGCCGGCGTGGTGGATGCAGTGGTGGACGGTATTCTTCTTCGCCTGGTTTATCGGCTACGCACCACTGATGGCGATCTTCGTGGCACGCATCTCCCGCGGCCGCACCATTCGCGAGATGATCCTAGCGGTGGCGGTGATGGCGCCGGTTGCCACCACCATCTGGTTTACCCTGCTCGGCGGTTCCGGCATCCACTATCAGCTGATCGGGGCGATCGATCTCACCGAGGCGCTGAACAACTTCCAGTTCGATGTCGCCACCCTGACCGTTGCTCAGGCACTGCCGGGCGGCTCCCTGATGGCGCTGGCCATCCTGCTGCTGACCAGCATCTTCGTGGCGACCACCGGCGACTCCATGAGCTACGCCATCGCCGTGGTATGCGCCGGCCACGACGCGCCGAGCCCGCTGGTGCGCGCCTTCTGGGGTCTCGCCATGGCGGTGATGGCTGGTATTCTGCTACATATGGGCGCCGGCCAGATCGGCGCACTCCAGCAATTTATCGTGATCACCGCGATACCCGTCTCGCTGGTACTGCTGCCCTCACTCTGGGCCGGCCCCAAGGCCGCCTATGCCATGGCCCGTGAACAGGGCGTCATCACCCCAAATGTGGCGACCGTTACCCATAACGGCTGAGCCACGACCGAGGTTCCGTGAAGCGGTAAAAGGAGGCACCCATATGGGTGCCTCCTTTCTTTTATGGTGTGCCTGGGGCATCGTGAGTTGCAGATCGTTTCGGTGTCATCTTGACGCACAGGAGTCATCATCATGAAGGTACTGCCTGCCCTGGTACTCGCCGTCGCCACCATCGTGGCGGCCTCATTGATTGGCGAGGGGCTGACCGATCTGCGGACCGGCGACCGCTACGTCACCGTCAAGGGACTCGCCGAGCGTGAGGTCGAGGCGGACCTCGCCCTCTGGCCGCTGCACTTCGTGGCCTCGGGCACGACCCTGCAGCAAGCTCGCGAAGAGGCCCGCGTCAGCCGCGAGGCCATTTTCGCCTTTATCGAGCGTCACGATATCGATGCTCAGCAGGTGGAGCTTCAGCGTCTCAATGTCAACGACACCGCCGCCAACCCCTATCGCAGCGGCGATACCGAGCCACGCTTCATCATCAATCAGACCCTGATGGTGCGCAGCACGGAGATTGAGCGCATTCGTGACACGGCCCAGGCAGTGGGCGAGTTGCTCGACGCCGGTGTGGTCCTCTCATCGGACTACGGCCCCAGCGGTCCGATCTATCTGTTCAATCGCCTCAACGAGATCAAGCCAACCATGATCGCCGAAGCCACCGCAGCCGCCCGGGAGTCCGCGGAGCAATTTGCCCGGGATGCCAATGCCGACATTGGCACCCTGCGCCGCGCCAATCAGGGGGTATTCGAGATTCGTGCCCGCGACCAGGCGGCGGGCATCCCCGAGGAGCAGCAACCGATCAAGACCGTCAGGGTGGTCACCACCATCGAGTATTATCTCGACTAGGGCTTCACTAGAGATCCATGACACCGGCATAGCGCACACCACTGAGCAGAGCCATCTCACGTTTCCAGGTCGCCAAGTCCCGAGGCCCGAAGCCGGCCAGGCTGTCGTGACCACAGGCCCGCGCCATTACCTGCATCAGCTCCATCGAGGCGCGCAGGAAGCGTTCGAGCTGAGCGGCAGACTTGTCGACATCGAGACGCTGTCGCAGATCGTTTCGCTGGGTGGCAATGCCCGCCGGGCAGTTGTTGGTATGGCAGATACGCGCCGCCACACAGCCGATGGACTGCATCGCGCTGTTGGCGATGGCGACCCCGTCGGCTCCCAACGCCAGCGCCTTGACGAAGTCGATGGGCAGGCGCAGGCCGCCAGTAACGATCAGGGTCACGCGACCGCTCGCTCCCTCATCATCGAGGTAACGGCGGGCACGCGCCAGGGCCGGAATGGTGGGCACACTGATATGGTCACGGAACATCAATGGCGCCGCCCCGGTACCACCACCGCGGCCGTCGAGAATCAGATAGTCGGCACCGGCGTCGAGGGCAAACTGGATATCGTGCTCGATATGGTTGGCACTGAGCTTGAAGCCGATCGGAATACCACCGGTGATTTCGCGCACGCGATCGGCAAATCGGCGGAAGTCATCGACCGTGTGCAGATCCTCGAAGGTCGCCGGCGACACGGCGGGCTCGCCCTCCTTCAAGCCACGGATCTCGGCGATCCGCGCCGACACCTTGCCGGCGGGTAGATGGCCACCGGTACCTGTCTTCGCCGCCTGGCCGCCCTTGAAGTGAAACGCCTGGACCCTCTCGAGCAGGCGTTCCTCGTAGCCGAATCGAGCACTGGCCAATTCATAGAAATAACGGGAATTCTCGGCCTGCTCCTCGGGCAACATGCCACCCTCGCCGGAGCAGATGCCGGTGCCGGCGCGTTCGGCGCCTCGTGCCATGGCGATCTTGGCCTCCTCGGAGAGCGCCCCGAAGCTCATGTCGGAGACCAGCAGCGGCATGTCGAGAGTCAGCGGCTTTTTTGCCGCGGGGCCGACCACCAGTCGGGTATCGACTCGGGCATCATCGAGCAGCGGCTGGGTCGCCAGCTGCGCCACCATCAGCTGCAGGTCGTCCCATTGGGGCAGAGTATGACGCGGCACACCCATGGCATCGATGGGGCCATGGGGACCCACCCCATCGAGCCCCTCCCGCGCGAGGCGATGAATCAGCTCTACCGTGGGCTCCTCCTCGGTGGCCTTGGCCCTGGGCATCCGGTCATTATCTTCTTCACTGGCTTCGCTCACCTTATCGGGATCCGGTGCCTCCTGGCCCACCTGTTCCCTGCTGAACTGCTGGTGAGTGCTGTCGCAGTAGGGAGCATCGCCGGTCTGCTTGCAGCGGCATAGATACGCCTCACCGTCCTTCTCGGCGGTAAACACCAGCGGTGTGAAACCGGTGCCCTGATGCGAACCATCACAGAAGGGCTGATCGCCGGAACGACCACAGCGGCAGAAGACGTACTCCTTGCCCTTCTCCAGCATGACCTTCTTCGGCTTGTTGTCGGCGATGATCGGTTGGCGCATGGGATCCTCCTGTTGGCCAAGGGCACTGCCCGTAGTCTGAGACAGTTCCCGCATGGCGGCCAGGTTCCCCGCTCCTCCCCATTTCGCTAATATGATCTTGTCCCTGACCACGAGCCGCAACCATGCAAGCCACCCTCGAGCAGCGCGCGCTGAAGCTCTCCATCGTCATGACCCTGGTGGTCTCGGGCCTGGGCGTCACCGTCGGCCTGCTGGCCGGCTCCCAGTCGATCCTCTTCGATGGCGTCTTCTCCACCATCGATGCCGCCATGTCCGGGCTGGCTCTGCTGGTGGCAAGGCTGGCCGTGCGCGAGGCCAGCCAGCGCTTCCAGCACGGCTACTGGCATCTGGAGCCGCTGGTGGCCGCCCTCAACGGCAGCATCCTGATGCTGTTGTGCTTCTACGCCTTCCTGACCGCACTGCTCGACCTGCGCGAAGGAGGTCGCGAACTGGCCTTCGATCTGGCCATCGCCTATGCCGTGGTGGTGGCCATTGCCTGTTTCGTGATGACCGCCT
The DNA here is from genome assembly GCF_009901955.1 of Halomonas icarae. Classification (GTDB taxonomy): domain Bacteria; phylum Pseudomonadota; class Gammaproteobacteria; order Pseudomonadales; family Halomonadaceae; genus Halomonas; species Halomonas icarae. Next base: position 2,259,857 of record NZ_WUTS01000001.1, read on the forward strand.
ATCAACGACGGATCAATCGCACGGCAGACTCCGAGTTCGTGCGCATCGACATGCAGGGCTGGCTGATGGCCGCATTGATCACCAGTGCGTTGCTGGTGGCGTTTATCATCGCAAGGCTGCTGCAGGGGACGGCCTGGGCTCATCTCACTCCCTATGTGGATTCGGTGCTGCTGATGCTGCTGACTGCCGGTTTCATGCCGGTCCCCATCGGCATCGTGCGCCGAGCGTTGAAGGAGATCTTCCTGATTGCGCCAAGTGCACTGGACGCCGAGGTGCATGCGGCCATGGCCCCGGTGATGGAACGCGAGGGGCTGCTGACCTACTACAGCCATGTCGCCAAGGCGGGGCGCGGCCACTATATCGAGATCCATATCGTCACCACGCCAGACTTCGCCGCCGAGCGTGGCGTGGCAGTGATGGACGAGATACGCGAACAGATCGCCGAGCGCCTCAGCCCGCCACCGGAGCGGCGCTGGTTTACCGTGGCCTTTACCGCCGATGAGCGCTGGGCCTAGGCGCGGACGACTAGGCCCTTATCGGGCCTATCGTCTTGATGAACGGCCCGGACTGTCCCAGACACCCTCGCGCTGCACCGCACGGCCCTCCGCTTCGAGCTTGAGCAGGTGGGCCAGCGCCGAGCGTGTCGCCAGCCCCTGCTTCGCCTCGGGCACATCGTCATAGGCATGGCGCGTCAACGCCTCCAGGCTCACCGGACCATGACGCCACAGCGCCAGACGAACCTTGTGCTCGCGGGCCAGCCGATGGGTGATCAGGAAGTCGATGGCGCCGTGGGCCTGGCCGATCAGGAAGCCGTGGCCCGGGGCGATGGTGTCGAACGCCTCCTCGCCCAGGGCATGCAAGGCCGCGACATAGGCGGCCATATCGCCGTCCGGAGGATTGATCACCACGGTGGAACCCTGCATGACCTGATCGCCGGAGAAGAGCAGTCGCTGCTCCTCCAGCAGATAGCAGAGATGGTTGGAGGCGTGCCCCGGGGTGTGCAGCACCTTGAGGGTGCCGGCCGGCGTCTCGAGACGCTCCCCGTGTCCCGGGCAGTCACCCGGGTCACCCCCGGCACCAGGCTAACCGCCCGACCGGGCACGATCTCGGCGTTGGCACTGGCGTGCCGCTGGGGGTCCAGGCGGCGCACCTCGGCATAGGCCGGTGAATCCGGCTCCACCAGGCAGGTCTTCCCCTGGCTGATCTCGGCATCATCGCGCCCCCGGACCAAGGCGCGAAGCTCGGTATCCCCCATGTCCACGGCGCCACCGGGAAAGACGTGATAGCCGGGGAGAAAGGCAGCCTGCCAGGTACGCTGCAGCAGCAACACTTCGAGGCCCTCCGCACCATCGCGCACCAGCGCCAGGGTAGCGGCGGGACGAACCCGCTGGGCTCGCTCAGGGTGACTCATGTCGACCAGACTCTCCTTCTGGCTAAGGGGCATTATCGGTGTGGGGCGTATCGGTGTGAGGATTCATGACGAGCCAGAGTGCCCCTCACCCGCCTGGCTCGAGTCGAATGATGCCTCGCCGCCCTCGGCAATGGTCACATCGCGGCGGCTGACGGCCACCACCTCCCGGGGCCACCACTCGGGGTGCTCGTCGCGAATAAAGGCCAGCAGCTTCTCGCGCAGCCGAGCCTCGGCGACCCACCCTCCCATGGGCTCTCGCGTCATCATGTAGCAACGCACCTCGATCGTTGCCTCGTTCTGGGCCGTCGCGTAGCAGCACAGCTTGTCCGGCTCGATCACGTCGGGCTCCTGCTCGGCCAGCTCCTGAAAGCGTTGCCGCAGGCACTCGATATCGGCACTGATGTGCAGGGTAAGCGCCAGCTGGCGATAGAGACGTGCATCCTTGGCGGAGAGGTTATAGAAGGGCTGAGAGACGAAGTGCTTGACCGGCACGATCAGACGCCGCTCGTCCCAGCCCCGTAGACGAATAAAGGTATAGAAGATGCCCTCGACATAGCACCACTGCCCCTCGAACACCACCAGATCACCCATCCGGATCGGCTTGGCCAGCGACAGCTGAAAGGAGGAGAGGATATTGCCCAGCACTGCCTGGCCGGCGATGCCCACCAGCACCGTCAGGACACTGGCCGAGGCGAGCAGCGACAGACCGAGGGTACCGAACAGGTTGATCTCCGCCAGGATATAGACCGTCACGGCGATGACCGTGATCAGGATGATGCCGCGCCTGAGGGCATAGAGAGAAGTCAGCAGCTTGCGTTCATCTCGGTGACGGGTGTCATCGATCTCACCCACCAGACGCTGGGTCATCCTGTGCAGGAAGGCGTCGACCAGACGCAGGGCGGCAAGCCCCATCCCCCAGGCCATGATCACGATAAGCAGGATACGGAAACCGGCGGTCGCCACACCGGAGAAGGAGACCACGCTGCCCAGCAGCACCTGGGCCATCAGCGACATGGCGATAAAGGTCACCGGTACCGGTATCCGAGCTACGAAACGCTTCGCCAGGCTACCGACCGGCAACCAGCCGGCCATGGCCGATGTGAGGCGATACACGGTCCACCCCAGCAGACCGATCAACGTCATGAAGAGGGGAATCGCCAGCCACTCCCATAACCGCAGCATGCCAAGCGAACGCTGGAAACGCTCGGGAATACGCCGCTCGAGCCAGGAGGGTCCGTAGGCCTTATAGAGGACGGGGACAAACGCCAGGGTGTCGGGGGTGATCAACCACACCGGCGCCTGATCGCCGGCCCGATAGCGGGCGAGGCGAATCGCGTGGGACTCGCCGTCGGCCTCCAGCGAGGTCAATAGAAGATTGCGACGTGCCTGGCCGGCCAGGGGGTGATTGCCGGACATGTCCTCGACCATGGCATCGCGTCGACTGGAGAGGTCCGAGGGTTGCAGCCAGTCGCCCCGCTGCAGCACCGAGGCGAGCTGGCGTGCCAGCTCACTGCCCCGGGTGGCCTGCTCCTGGGCCGGCAGCTCGGTGAGATTGAGCAGATGCGCCGCCGCCTCGAAATCCCCCTTTCCGCTCAGGGTAAGAAAGCTGCGCAACGCCTCACGGGGTGTCTGGCGCCGCACCTGCTCGGGTGGCTCGCCGAGGCCGCTGTTGAGGGTCTCGAGGGTGAACCATGGACCATCCTCATGCTGAGAGGACTGGACCGATACCGGACCCGCCAGCAGCAGTGCCAGCGACACCAACACCCAAAGCACCGGCACCGGCAGCGGCATCGGCGTCGGCGTCGGTGATACTCGGCGCCAACGGAGCAAGCAGCGCGAGAGATAGCGCCTCATGTCGGTCCCTCCCTACCGTCGTGAGCCTCCCCTACCCGGCCATCCGCGGCCAGGCTACTGGCAGTACACGCGATGCTCGCCGTACCGTCTACCCCCTCCGCGGTCGATTCAGTCCTGATGCGCCGCCCCCGTACGAGCACGGCAGGGGCCGAACAGGCAGGCGGCAAGCAGGATCAAACCTGCCAGGCTGGCGATCATGCCGGCGGCACTGAGCGACGTATCGAAGCCCAGCCAGCGCGGCGCCTCACCGGCCAGCAGATACCCCCCTACCGCAGCCAGCAGGGCGAATACCTGACTCCAGACGATCTGCACGCCGAGACGATTGGTCATCAACCGCGCGGCAGCGGCCGGGCAGATGAACATCGCGATCACGATGATCGACCCCACCGCCTCAAAGGCGGCGATGGCGGCCACCGCCACCAGGGTCACCAGCATCAGGTCGACCAGCGCCGGACGCGTTCGCATGCTGGCGGCAAAGTCGGGATCGAAGCTGGCCAGCACCAGCGGGCGGCGCATTATCACCACGAAGATCACCACCACCAGCCCGACCCAGGCGGCCCGGCCCAGCTGGGGAGGAAGATCGGCCAGCGCCACCGGATCGAACAGCGCACCAAGACCCACCCCTTCGAACCAGATCAGGCTCTCCAGATTACCGTAGAGGGCATGTTCGACGTCCAGGTGTACCCCAGCGGCGCCATGCCACTCCAGCAGCAGCACGCCGACGGCAAACAGGCTGGTGAATACCACGCCCATGGCGGCCGTCCCCTCCACTCGCCCCAGGCGGCGAATCAGCTCGATCAGTGCCACCGTCACCAGGGCAGCCACCCCGGCGCCCAGCATCATGGCCAGCGAGGCCAGGGTGCCGGTAATCAGGAAACTGACCACGATCCCGGGCAGTGCCACATGGCTGATGGCATCGCCGATCAGGCTCTGCCGGCGCAGCACCAGAAAGTTGCCGAGCAACGCACAGGTCATCGAGATGATGATCGCGATTGTCAGCGGCACCAGGCTGAACATCATGAACTCATTCATCGTGTCACCTCCGCGGGGGGCAGCTCCGCCTCCAGAGCCATGATGGCGTCCACCGAAAGCACCTGGCCGATCGGCGTCAGTCCGGCATGCTCCCGATGCAGGGCATCATCCGGATAGCGGCGCCGATAGAGGGCCCATAGCCGCTCCTCATGCTCGGCGTCGCGTGCCGCCGCCTCGCCCGCCGGGGTGGCGACCCCATCGCGACGCACCAGGCCGCGGCGGCGCAACAGCTTTAGCGTCAGCCCATCGAAGATCGGCTCATCACGCTCCAGGGCAAGCAGCCCCTGGCGCAGGTGCACACGCCGTCGCAGACGCTGATAGGCGAGCAGGGAGGCCAGCACCCCGCGACGCGGTGAGAACAGAAAGGAGATCAAAAACAGGCCGAAGGCGGAAAGCACGATCAGCGGACCGGTGGGCAGCCCTTCGCGCACGCTGGAGAGCGTCACCCCGAGATAGCCTGCCAGGGCGCCGAGCAGTGCGGCAAGGGCCACCATGCGCATGGGCTGGTCGGTCCAGAAACGCGCCGCGACCGGAGGAATAATGGTCAGTGCCACGATCAGGATCAGCCCGGTGACCTTGAGACCGATCACCACGACCGCCATCAGCAGCAGCAGCAACAGCAGATCGAGCCTGCCGGTATTGAACCCCTGGGTGCGGGCGAAGGCCGGATCGAAACAGAGCAGCAGAAAGTCACGCCGCCACACCATCAGGGCCAGCAGCAGACCCAGGGCGCAGGCGGCGATCAGCAGCGCTTCGGAGTAGAGCATGCCGGCGGTGGCCCCTACCAGATAACTGGTCAGGCCCGACTGGCCACGTACCGAGAGGGTCTGGATCACGGTGATCAGCACCACCCCGAAGGCGAAGAAGGTCGAGAGCACGGCACCGATGGCGGCGTCCTCTCCGAGTCGAGTACGCTCCCCGATACGCTGCACCAACCACAACCCCAGGGCAGCGCTTCCGGCGGCACCGGCGAGCAGCACCGGCAGCACCCGGCCATCTCCCTGCCAAAGGCCCATGACCAGAAAGGCCAAAGCCAGCCCCGGCAATGTCGCATGGCTGATGGCATCGCTGACCAGGGCACGCTTGCGCAGCAGGACGAAGCTACCCACCATGCCGGCCGCCGCGGCCAGCAGCATGGCGCCCACGGTGACCAGGCTGGTGTTGTAACCCAGGGTGAAGGTCAGTGCCCGCCACCAGGTCTCCATCACCATCTCCTCTCCTCCTCCTGGCGCCTGCCGTTCGGGGACTCGGTGAGCCGCGCCAGCTGAACCGGGCTGAGCCGGCCGCCGTAGGTGGCCTGTAGATTCTCTTCGCTAAAGGCCTCGTCGACCGAACCGGCGGCGATGCGGCGCACATTCATCAGCAACACATGATCGAAGTAGTCGCGCACCGTGGCTAGATCGTGATGCACGCAGAGCAGGGTTCGCCCCTCGTCTCGCAACGACTTGAGCACCTGGATGATGGCCGCCTCGGTCGCGGCATCGACCCCGGCGAAGGGCTCATCGAGGATGGTCAGATCGGCCTCCTGGACCAGGGCCCGGGCCAGAAACACCCGTTGCTGCTGGCCTCCCGAGAGCTGACCAATCTGTCGGTCGGCGAAACCCTCCATGCCGACCCGTGCCAGGCTCTCCATGGCGCGCAGACGTAACTGTCGAGAGCCGAACTGCCACCAGCGCAGATCGCGATAGAGTCCCATGCCCACCACATCGATGACGCGCGCCGGGAAGTCCCAGTCGACACTGGAGCGCTGGGGCACGAAGGCCAGGTGGCGGGTCTCCTGATCGAGAGGGCGACCGAAGACACGCACCTCGCCGGAGAGTCGTCGGGTGATGCCCAGCGCCGCCTTGAGCAACGTCGACTTGCCGGCGCCATTGGGCCCGATGATGGCGCTCATGCTGCCCGGCGGGGTGACGAAGTCCACCGAGTGCACCACCGGGCGATGATCGTAGCTGACCGTGAGCCCCTGAATCGCCAGGGGACTAGCGATCACCTCCTTGCCGAGACGCGAATCGGGCATGGATTACTCCTCCTCGATGGTGTGAGAGGCATCCCTGCCCAGACGCCCCTGCCAGCCCAGCTCCGGCGCACTGCCCTGCAGGGCGCGGGCGATGGTGGTCACGTTATGGTCGAGCATGCCCAGCCAGCTGCCTTCGTAGGTTCCCTCGGGCCCCATGGCATCGGAGAATAGCTCGCCACCGATGCGCACCTCGTGACCCACGGCGGCCGCCCCTTCGATCAGTGCGCGGATGCTGCGCTCCGAGACCGAGGTCTCGACGAAGATGGCGCCGATTTCACGCTTGACCAGCAGATCGACCAGGTTCTCGATGCGCGAGAGTCCCGCCTCGCTTTCGGTGGAGAAGCCCTGAATGCCCATCACCTCCAGCGCATAGGCCTCGCCGAAGTAACCGAAGGCATCGTGGGCGGTGACCAGCACGCGGGATGACGCCGGAATGGTGTCCAGCACCTCATGCGCATAGGCGTCCAGCGCCTCGAGCTCCTCCAGATACGCCTCGGTGCGAGCCTCGAACTCCTCGGTGGCTTCAGGGTCCAGCTCGATCAGCGCATCGCGCACGGCGACGACCGCATGACGCCAACGACTCGGGTCCATCCAGATATGGGGGTCGGGCTGGTCAACGTAGTCCTCATGGGCGAGCCGTTCCTCCTTGGGTACCGCCTCGCCGACGGCATAGACCGGACTGCGCTGGGCCAGCCGGCCCAACAGCTCGGCCAGCTGCGCCTCGAGATAGAGACCGTTCCAGAACACCGCATCGGCGCGACTCATGGCGACCACATCGCTGCGCGTCTGGCGGTACAAATGCGGGTCGACCCCGGGGCCCATCAGCCCCGTCACCTCGACCCGCTCGCCGCCTATTTCCCGCACGACGTCGGCGATCATGCCGGTGGTGGCCACCACGTTCAAGCGTGAATCGGCAAGGCTGGGAAGAGTCAACAGCATCAGCGTGAGCCCCAGCAGGGAGGCGAGTCGACGAGAGAGTTTTGGCACGAATAGCTCCTGAACAGGTGGCGAGGCGCAATGCAAGCTGTACGTCACAACACACAATAGGATAACGCGAATCGCTACGATTACTAGTCGTTCATTTCCCCCTGGCACTTCGCCTGATGGCGCCCATCAGGGCATGATCGCGACGCTTCCTGGCCTGGGGTATGGTAACCCCTCGATAGGCCCCTGCCCCAGAGGAGACGCCATGCTATGCCGTCATCTGCTTGCCGCCCCTTTTCTTGCCCTGACCCTGGGTGGCCTGCCTGCCATTAGCATGGCCGGCGAATGTCCTCGACCGGGGGAGTGGCAACGCGGTGGTGTTGCCGTACCCGCCGACGCCCTGATGCGCGAGCTCGCCTCCCAGCGGGTCGTGCTGCTCGGCGAACAGCATGAGCGTCTGGCCCACCACCGCTGGCAACTGCATACCCTGGCGGCGCTGCACGCCCACCAGCCCGCGATGGCGATCGGTCTCGAGATGCTACCGCGCAAGGCCCAGCCGGCGCTGGATGCCTGGGTGGCCGGAGAGCTGAATGAGGCGGCCTTCCTCTCCACCAGCGACTGGTACGAGGCCTGGGGCTATGACCCCGACCTCTACCTGCCGATCCTGCACTTTGCACGCATGAACCGTATCCCGCTGGTCGCGCTGAACGTCACCCCCGAGTTGCGCCGGCGGCTAAGCACACAGGGCTGGGAGAAAGTGGCATCGGAAGAGCGTCACGGCCTGACCCCGCCTGCCACGCCACCCCCCGACTATGTCAGCCTCCTCACCGAGCTATATGCCAGCCACCCCAGCGAACTCGATGCCCCAGGAGGACTCGAGCGCTTTATCGAAGCCCAGCTGGTCTGGGATCGCGCCATGGCCGAAGGCCTCGCCAGCGCCGCCGAGCGGGTGCCGCTGGTCGTCGGCCTGATCGGCGAGGGGCATCTCAAGCACGATCACGGAGTTCCTCACCAGCTCGAGGACCTTGGGCTCGACTCACATCGCACGCTGCTGGCCTGGTCGACACGGCACGACTGCCCGCCTTCCGAAGGGGTCGCCGATGTACTGTTCGGCCTCGGCGACGAGTCACCGTACGAGCCGGCGGCTCCACTGCGCCTGGGCGTGCTGATTCTGCCCGACGAAGCGGGGGTGCGGGTCGCCCGAGTCGAGGCCGACAGCGTGGCGGCCGACAGCGGCCTGCGCGAGGGCGATATCATCACGGCCGCCGCCGGCAGGGAGGTCGTGGCTCCCGGCGAGCTGATCGCTCGGGTCAGCCGCCAGGCGCCCGGCACCCTGCTGCCACTGACGATCAAGCGCAATGGCGAAGCCCGCGAGATCCTCGCCCGCTTCCCCATTGATGCGCTCTGACGGATGCGCTCTGACGGATGCGCTCTGACGGATGCGCTCCAACTGATGCGCTCCAACTGATGCGCTCCAACTGATGCGCTCCAACTGATGCGCTCCAACCCCAGCTGGCCGCTCACCGGGGGGCATGGCATCATGGCCGCCCCCCAGAGAACCAACGAGGATATCGAGACCCAATGCGCCCCCTGATTCGCCTGTTCTTCCGCGGCCTGCGCCTGGTGCTGGCACCGATCGTGCTGATTTCCGAAAAGCTCACGACCCCCAAGGCCGTGTCGCGCTCACCGGAGGAGCAGGCCGAGGTCGATCGCGCCTGTGAAGACCTTGCTCTTTACCAGTTCCGCACCTGCCCCTTCTGCGTCAAGGTACGCAAGGAGCTCGCCCGCCTGGCTCTGCCCATCGAGACCCGCGACGCCCAGTTCGACCAGCAGCATCGCCGCGAACTCGCCGAGAACGGTGGCCGCGTCAAGGCTCCCTGCCTGCGTATCGCCCATTCCGATGGCGAAGTCGAGTGGCTCTACGAGTCCGACGATATCAACGCCTGGCTGCACCAGCGCTTCGCCACGGCGTGACTGTCCACCCATAAGGGATCTATCCCCGGGCTAACACAGATAGCTTGGCAGCTCGGTAGCCCGGGGCAGATCTCGCCATAAGCCCCGGCTGGACCTCCATGGCCCTGGCGCCTACACCTTGGATATGGAGATCCATGATCCACCCACGCCGCGCGGCCTTGTGTCGATGCTGCGCTTCCTGGGACTGGTGGTACTGGGCGCCACGGTGGGTGGCGTGGCGGCGCTGTTTGCCGCCGGTTTCGTGCGCGGCGTGCTGTGGCTCAACGAGATACTGCTGATCTCGCCACGCAGCCGCATGATGTTTGCCTGGCCGGAGTGGCTAATATTGACCACCGTGGCCGTGCCCGCCCTGGGCGGACTCATCGTCGGCCACCTGCACCAGACGCTGCCCGAGCGGCGCCCCCATACGCCTACCGATGCCATCGCCGCCGTCCAGACGCGTCGCGGCCGACTGCCGCTCAAGGCCGGGGCTGTCTCCGCCTTTACCGCCCTGCTCTCCCTGGGTGCCGGCGCCTCGGTAGGCCAGTACGGCCCGCTGGTGCACCTGGGGGCCAGTCTCGGCTCCCTGGGCGCTCGGGTGCTGCGCCTGAGTCGCTCCGACGACAATATCTCCATCGCCTGCGGGGTGGCCGCGGCGATTGCCACCGCCTTCAATGCGCCGCTGGCGGGCATTGTCTTCGCCCATGAGGTGGTACTGCGCCACTACGCACTCCGCGCCTTCGCTCCCGTCGCCGCTGCGGCCCTGGTCGGCCATGTGATCGCCACCCAGGCACTGGCCCAGGGCGCCCTCTTTCATGTCGCCGAGACCGTGGTTCCCCAGGCCTGGGAGTTTGCTCTCTTCGTCGCCATCGGCGGCTTGGGTGCCCTGATGGCCGGGAGCTACATGCATGCCATTCTCGGCGTCGGTCGGCTCGCGCAACGACTCCCCCTGCGCCCGGCACTGCAGCCGGCCCTGGCGGGTGCCCTGCTGGGCGTGGCGGCACTCTGGGTGCCCGATATTCTCGGCATGGGCCAGGAGACCCTGCGCTTCGCCACCATCGCTGGCGCCTTCGGCAGTGGCGAGCTGCTACTGGTGCTGGGCCTGAAGGTAGCGGCCACCGCCCTCTGTCTGGGCATGGGCTTCAGCGGCGGAGTGTTCAGCCCTGCCCTGGTGGTTGGCATGCTGTTCGGTGCCCTCTGCGGCACCCTGACGGCCAGCCTGACCGGCATCTCCCACGAGACCTTCGTCTTCTATGCGGTCTGCGGAATGGTCGCCGTCACCGCTCCGGTCATCGGCGCCCCGCTGACCAGCCTGCTGATTGTCTTCGAACTGACCGGCAATTACGCCCTGACCACCGCGGCCCTGGCCAGCGTGACCCTGGCCAGTCCCATCGCGGCTCAGCTGTTTGGACGCTCGCTGTTCGACATTCAGCTGCGCGAACGTGGCCTCGACCTCTCCTCGGGGCGTGACCAAGCCCTGCTGATGGACACGCGGGTAAGCGACTACCTGACCCGGGAGTGTGTCACCCTCTCTCCCGGGGCATCGCTGGACGAGGCCATCATCGGCATCGCCCGGCAGCACCACGCCGAGGCCTATCTGGTCGATGACCGGGGACGCTTTCACGGATGCGTGACGCTGGCCGATCTGGAGGCGGCAAGACAGGAGGAGTCCCCACCCCGGCAGGCCAGGGAGTGTCTGGACATGACGCGACCAATACTGAGCCCCGACACCACGCTATGGGCGGCGATGGCGCTTCTCGAGAAGATCACCAGCGAGGCCCTGGCCGTGGTCGACGACGGCGTCTTCTGCGGTGTGGTCTACGAGGTCGCTATCGCCCATGCCTATCTGGACCAGAGCGATACGCTGCGCCGCGAGGAGCATGGCCATGGATAGGCTGACTCCTGCACAGTGGATGGTGCTATTGGCACTATGCGTACTGATGGCCTGGGGCTCTGCGGTCTCGGCCGAGCCCCTGCGAGTGCTCAGCTGGGGTGGCGCCTACGAACGCGCCCAGCGAGAGGCCCTGTTCACCCCTTTCACCGAGCAGACCGGAACCGAGGTCGAGGTGGCGCGCTACGCCGGTGGCCTGGACGAACTGCGCCGCGCCATCGCCGCCGGCGAGGCGCCCTGGGATGTGATCGACATGACCCGCAGCGAGGCCATGGCCGCCTGTGACGAGGGGCTGCTGCAGCCTCTGCCGCCGGGCCTACCTGCCCCGGCCCCGGACGGAACCTCTGCCGAACGGGACTTTATCCCGGGGGCCATTGGCGCCTGCGCTCTCACCCATACGCTGTTTGCCACGGTGGTAGCCTATCGCCCCGACGCCTTTCCGGGACGGCGCCCCTCTCGCATCGCCGATCTCTTCGACCAACAGCGCTTTCCAGGCCCCCGGGCCCTGCAGCGCACGCCGGCGGTCAATCTTGAGTGGGCACTGTTGGCCAGCGGTGTCCCCCGCCAGGAACTCTATCGACTGCTCAGCACACCGCGAGGCCTGAGCCTTGCCCTCACGCGCCTGGACCAGCTGGACACCATCCACTGGTGGGAAGAGGGCGAGGCGCCCGTGGAGCTGCTCGCCCATGGACAGGTGGTCATGGCGTCGGGTTACAACGGGCGCTTCTTCGATGCCATGGTCCAGCGAGGCGCGCCCATCGAGATACTCTGGGACGGCCAGGTTCAGGAGCACGAGACCTGGGTGGTTCCCCGCCATGCCCGCCATACCCAGACGGCCCGCGACTTTATCCGCTTCGCCACCTCCACCGAGCGGCTCGCCGCCCTGGCTCGGCGAATTCCCTACGGGCCGGCGCGTGAATCAGCGGCCGTCCGGGTCGGTCGCCATCCGGTCAGCGGCGTGGACATGCGCCTGCATATCCCCACACATCCGCTCAACGCCGAACACGCGATCACCAAGGACGAGGCCTGGTATGCGCGCACCCTGACGCGCATGAACGACTACTTCGCGGCCTGGCTGGAGGCGCGGGGCGACGACTTTCCGGCCGCTGCCGGGCCGAGCGCGGCCGCATCGCAAAGCGCCGCCGGAGATACCCAACGCCAGAAGATCCCGTGAGTTATCACGCCGCGCCGACTACCGCTTTAACGCAGGCCCCCGCGCCCGGATCAGCAGGTTACGCGGCGTAAGCTCGCGCTCGCAGAAGGTGCCGAGCTCGGCGTCATAGCCGGCCTCCTCGAGGAAGACCAGGCGGTCCAGCCCCAGCCAGACCTCCAGGGGGCGCCGAAACAGGTGACGCACCAGCTCCAGGCGCGCCACCTCCCGCTGGCGGCGTTGCCCCCATGCCTCATGGGCGGCCCAGTCGATGCCACCGCGCAGCGTGATGCCCTTGCGGGCCGCGGCCCAGCGACAGAACGCCTCGAAGGTCGCCGGCATGCGGCCATAGGCCAGGCTCGGCACCGGCAGATAGTCGTCGATGCCGCGAACCTCGCGCTGCAAATGGTCGAAACCAAGCCGCCAGGCTCCCGCCCGCCGGCGATGACGCCGGTCATGCCGCGGAGCGGTAACCGTCTCCTGAACCGCCATGGACAGATCATCCCGAGAAAGCTCAAGCCGGAAGCGCGCCATGCCGTCGGCAGCGAGACGGGAGAGCGGTCGATACCAGGCATCGGCGGTGCGCTGATAGCAGCATGGCGCCAGCGTCACCGCACACCCGGCGTCCACGACCCGCTCCAGCAGGCGGCGATGCAGATCCCCACAGGCATGCAGCGCACAGGCGTGGGAATCCGGCGCCAGCCAGCGCTCGACGCTCGGCGCCATGACATCCTGTCGGGCCAGCACCACCGGCGCATCCTGGGCGTCGGCCAGCGCAGCGCCGTTCCTGCACAGGGTGGCATCCCACTCCAGCGCCGTGACCTCGACGCCGTGGTGACGCGCCAGGGTGCGGGCCAGGTGCCCCTTGCCGGCACACCACTCCAGCGGCGACTCCCCCTGGTGCAGGCGTACCCTGGGCAGGAAGGCCTGAACCTGGCGCCACTTGCGTCCCCCCATATGCGCCGCCCAGCGCTCGGGCAGCACCCCCCCCTCCGCCGACAGCCGCGGCAGGCGAGTCAGCGCCTCGAGCTCCGCCACCGGCAACCAGTCGGCCAGGGGCGAATCAATGAAGGGCGTCTCCTGGAGGCGCGCTGCCTCGGCATCGGAGAGCGCCAGCAGCGCCTCGGCCATGGCGGACCATTCGGCCGACCAAGGCAGCCCTGGGTGTTGAAACGGCAGCGGGTGCCATAGCGGTCGCCAAGTGGCGAGCAGCTCGGTCAGGCGCTCGAGGCGCCGGGCCGGACTCCACGGATCGGACACAGGTTCTCCCGGGGCAGGTCGAGGATCAGATGGTATTGCGCAACCCCAGCTCGTAGGGGTGCGGGTTCAGGTAGGTCTGGGCACGGATATAGTCGGAGCCATGCCGCTTCAGATAGTGGCTGAGCAGGCGAATCGGTACCGCCAGATGCACATGCCCCTGCCGGTAGTCATCGATGGCGGCCAGCAGGTCCTGCTTGGTCTCGCCATCCAGGGCCGTCTTGAGATAGCCGAAGACATGCATCAGCGCATTGGCGTGGCTCTTGCGGGTGGCGGGTCTTGCCAGAGCCGTCATGAAACGCTCCAGATAATGCGCCATGGACACCTCGAGAGGCTGCTTGCTGGCGTCGGCCAGATAGCGCCCCAGCTCCCGATAGGCCTCCACGTCGTGGGCCATCAACTGGTATTTCTGACGACTATGGAACTGCAGCAGCTCGTGATAGCTGGGCGTGTCCTCCAGATGGCGCTTCCAATCATCGTAGGCGTAGACCCGAGTGATGAAGTTCTCGCGCAGCACGGCGTCGTTCATGCGCGCCTCCTCCTCCAGAGGCAATTCTGGGAAGTGGCGGCGCAGCTCGCGCACGAAGGCGCCGGCATCCGAGTGGCTGGGCATGCCATTGTCGGGACGGTAGACCTTGACCCGCTCCAGGCCACAGCTCGGCGAGCCCTTCATCAGGATAAAGCCACGCAGATGACGATGGCGGGCGATGAACTCACGGCTCACCGTTGAGAGCCGCTCGGAGACATCCAGTTCGGGGTCACGAGTGCCCACCACCCGCGGCTCTTCTCCCTCGAGGCCGACCATGCGGATGGGCTCACGTGGCACGCCCAGTCCCGCCTCGAGCTCGGGGCAGAAGGGCTCGAACGCGAAGCGCTCACCGAGCACCTCCAGGCAGTAGCGTGATCGCTTGTGGCCCCCGTTGTAGCGCACCTCCTCCCCTGTCAGACAGGCGCTGATCCCCACCGGAATCCGTTGTTCATCCTTCACCTTGTCACCCATGATCACGCTCCCCGTCCTTCGACGCTCTCAGCCTGGCCTCGTTTATTCTCTTATTGTGTCATAGCCGATACCACCATGCGCCAATCCGCCAATGCTGATCAGGTGGTCGGTATGGCATCATCGGGACTCCCTCATCAAGCAAGGAGCCCAGCCGTGAGCCAGATCGTCACTCCGGATATCTGCGACGCCCATCCCGAGGTGCGCGCCCTCGACCCGCTGTTTATCAACTTCGGTGGCCGCGAGGCCTTCTGTGGCCCGATTCGTACCGTCAAGTGCTTCGAGGACAACTCCCTGGTCAAGCAGGCCGTGGCCGAACCCGGCGAAGGCGCCGTGCTGGTGGTGGATGGCGGCGGCTCTCAGCGCTGCGCCATGCTCGGCGATATGCTGGCCGAACAGGCGGCCAGTAACGGCTGGAGCGGCGTGATCCTGTATGGCTGCGTGCGTGATGTCGATGTGCTGGCTGAGATCGACCTCGGCGTACAGGCACTCGGTGCCCACCCGCGCAGAAGCGAGAAGCACGGTGAAGGGCGGCGCGATGTCCCGGTGACCTTCGCCGGCGTCACCCTCACCCCCGGCCAGTGGCTCTACGCCGACAACAACGGCATCCTGGTCGCCGACGAGCGCCTGCCCCTCGACTGATACCCTCTCGACGAACGCCCGGAGCCTGACATGCTGGCGCTCACCAGCCTGAGCCGAGACCTCCTGCGCAGCCTGAGAGACCATCTGCGCCCGCTGGTGGCCTACCACCTGTTCTTTACCCTGCTGGCCTCCAGCCTGCTGCTGCCAGCCGTGGCCTGGAGCCTGACCAGTCTCGTGGGTCGCTTCGGGCGCACGGTGATCAGCGGCGCCGAGCTGCTCGACCTGCTGCTGAGCCCGGCGGGCGTCCTATGGCTACTGGCGGCCACCGGGCTTACCTTCCTGGTCCTCTACCTGCAGCAGGCGGGGATGATCCTGGTGGCGGCCCGCCCCCGCGACCGTCATGTACGCCTGGCCTTCGAGGCACTGTGGTGGTCCCTGCATCGGCTACCGGCGCTGGCCGGGCTGGTCGTCATTCAGGTCGGGACCCACCTGCTGCTGATACTGCCGGTCGCCCTCACCCTGGTCTGGCTGCATGGCGCCCTGCTTGGCGGCCTCGACCCCTATTATGTGCAGCGTGTGAGACCGCCGGCGCTCTGGCAGTTCCTCGCCCTGGGACTTCCCCTGGTGGCGGCCTGGGCATGGCTCGCCGCCTGCCTCTATGTGCGCTGGATTCTGGCCCTGCCGCTGGTGGCACTGGAAGCCCTCTCGCCGCGTCGCGCCCTGCTGCACAGCGCCCGGCTGACGCACGGGAAGCGGCGCCCCATCGCCGTGATCACCCTTGCCCTGCTGGCACTGATCCTGATCCTGCCGATCCTGGTCACCCTCGCCTTCGACTGGCTGATCACCCCCCTGCTGTGGTGGCTGCCGGAGCGCAACGCCGTGCTGATCCCGGCCACCCTGGCCTATCTGACCGCCTATGTGCTGGTGACCCTGGCAATCACCTTCGTCGGCATCGCCGCCAACGCCCTGCTCTCGACCTGCCTCTACCTGCGCCTGACCCACCGCCAAGCGCGCCCGGCACCGCCGCCCGCCGACGCCCATCCCGGCCGCCTGGCCTGGATGGTGGAGCTGGGCGTGGTGCTTTTCGCGCTATGGCAGGCCTGGTTGATCGTCAACAGCTTCACGCTGCAGGATGAGGTGACCGTGATCGCCCATCGCGGCAGCTCCCTGGACGCCCCCGAAAACACCCTGCCGGCGATTCACCGCGCCCTGGATGATGGCGCCGACATGGTCGAAATCGACGTACGCCTGACCCTCGACAATCAGGTAGTGGTCTATCACGACAGCAGCCTGCAGCGCCTGACCGGCGACTCTCGGCGGATCGGCGAACTCGAGCGCGAGACCCTGGCCAATGTCGATATCGGCAGCTGGTTCGGCGACCCCTTCGTGGGCGAGACCATTCCCGGCCTGGATGAAGCGCTGGCTGCGGTCCGCGGCCGCAGCGGCCTGATGATCGATCTGAAGACCGACCCTGCTCGGGAACAGGCCCTGGTCGACGCGGTGGTCGATGAGCTGAGACAGGAGCAGGCGGCGCGCTACCGCTGCCTGGCCGACAGGGTAACGGGAACGGCGAAGATGATCGGAGCCAAGCCTATCTGCGGCAACCCCGACATCACGGCCGAGATCCGTCTGGCCACCACGTCGCCAAGCCTGGCCCGGATGATCGATACGCGCTACCCCGAACTGCGGGTGACCCTGCTGGCCCAGCTGATCCTGCCCGGCAGTCTGGAGCGTCGAGGCCTGGATGCCCTGGGCCTGCGCCACAACCGCATCGACGAGCAGGAGGTCAACCTGGCGAAGCGTTATGGCTACGAGCTCCACGCCTGGACCACCAACAACCGTTCACGGATGTCGCAGCTGATCGACATGGGCGTGGACGCCATCATCACCGACCGCCCCGCCCTCCTCGCGGAGCTGATCGCCGAACGTCGGGAGCTCGGCGATGGCGCCCTGCTGCTGATCAAGCTGCATAACTGGCTCAGGCAATAGGGGGCGAACCTCGCCCCTCTCTCCTCGAACCTCTACCCTAGTCCCCCATCACCACCCCTTCACGGCGTGGGTCGGCGCCGCCGAACCAGCCCTCTTCGGTGCGCTGGATGGCCTGCAGGCCGCTGGTCAGCTCCCGCTCCTGAATCTCGTGACCACGCTCGCGCAGCGCCTGCTGGATGGCCGCCGGGAAGCGCCCCGCCTCCAGATAGACCGGCCCGCCCAGGGTGATGGCGTGGGGCAGGTCCAGCGCCTGCTGGGCATTCAGTCCCCACTCAAGCATCGCCACCAGCGAGCGGGCGGTATGGTGAATGATCGCCGCGCCCCCGGAGGAGCCCAGGCTCGCCACCAGCTCACCGCTCTCGCGATCGAAGACCAGGGTCGGGCTCATGCTCGAGCGTGGGCGCTTGCCGGGCTCCACCCGATTGGCGATGGGGGTGCCTTCCTCATCCGTGGGGGCGAAGGAGAAGTCGGTCAGCTGATTGTTGAGCAAAAACCCTCCGGGCATGCCGGTGCCCCCATCGGAGAGGATGCGTGCCCCGAAGGCCTGCTCGATGGAGCCGGTCATGGCCAGGGCATTGCCATGGGCGTCGATGATGCTGATATGGCTGGTGCCATGCTCGGGCTGGGTCGGCTGCACCGCCCAGGCGGTGGCCAGGCTGCCGGGATTGCCCGGGCTTGCTCCACCGCTGCCCATGCTCTGTCCCGCCTCGATCAGCTCGGCACGCTCCTCCAGGTAGTCAGGCACCAGCATCAGCGACCAGTCCTGCCCGGGTGCCTCGACGAAGTCCGGGTCGGCGATATAGCGTCCACGATCGGCGAAGGCCAGCCGCGATGCCTCGAGGAAGCGGTGCAGCCACTCGACACCGGGAAGCCCGTCGTTCAGATCGACCTCGAGGGCAGGCAGCTGCTCCATGATGCCGAGGACCTGCATCATGGTCAGGTGCCCCGACGAGGGGGGTGGAAACCCGCATATCCGATAGTCCCGCCAGTCGGTACACATAGGCTCGCGCTCCAGCGCCGAGTAGGTGGCCAGATCCTCGAGACTCAGGGTGCCGGGTATATCGGGGTGATGCTGGACCCGCGCCACGATATCCTCGGCGACCCTGCCGGTATGCAACGCCGTGCTCTTCTCGGCGGCGATCTTATCGAGCGTCACGGCCAGGGCCGGATTCTTGAGCCGGTGTCCCGGTGGCAGCGGTTCGCCCTCTGCGGTGTAGTAGAACTCCGCCGCCCGGTCGTCGTCGCGCAGGGCGTCGGTGTCGGCGATGCTTTGATGCAGTCGCGGACTCACGACAAATCCCTCGTCGGCCAGGGTAATCGCCGGCTCGAAGAGCTCGGCCCAGGGCAGCTTGCCATGCGCCTTGTGGGCCATCTCCAGCATGCGCAGGGTGCCGGGAACACCGACCGAGCGGCCGCTGGCCACCGCCTCCGCGAACGCCAGGGGCTCGCCCTCCCCATCGAGAAACAGCGTCTCGTCCACCGCGGCGGGTGCGCTCTCGCGCCCATCATAGGCCATGACCTCTTCGCCATCGTGATACATCAGGAAGGCGCCACCGCCGATGCCGCTGGACTGAGGCTCCACCAGGGTCAGCACCATCTGCACCGCGATGGCGGCATCGATGGCCGAGCCGCCGGCCTCGAGAATCTGGTAGCCGGCGTCGGCGGCCAACGGGTTGGCGGCAGCCACGGCGAACTTCCGGGTAGCCCAGCCGGGCTTCTCCTCGCTTCCCGAGCTGGTTTCCGGCGCGACCTCAGGACGCTGATATTCGAACTCCGTCTCACCCAGGACGGTGAACGGCAGACCGACCAGCAGCGAGATGGCAAGCCGAAACAGCAGTCGGCGGCGGAAGGGCGTGGCTGCTGAAGTGCCCATGGGACGGCTCCTTGTCATCGGATGGATCAAAGAGTCTGTCAGCATAGCCGAAGGAGATCCATGCGACGCCCCTGTCGCTGCCGAGATGCCACTCCAGGTACTCCAGCGGATTCGTCATTGCACGAGAACAGGTATCATAGGGACCGACGACCGCTTCCCCTGTCCTCTGCTGGAGATGTTTGTAATGACTTTGCGTTCGCTGCTCGCTTCCACCGGCCTGCTGCTCGGCGCCATCAGCCCGATGACCCAGGCCGACACCCTGCGCCTGGGCATCGGTGAGTGGGCCACCGGGCAGGCCAGCACCTATGTGCTCAAGGCGGTACTCGAGGACGCCGGCCATGAGGTGGAGATCCGCTCGGTAAGCCTGGCCGCCATCTGGCAGGGCCTCTCCGTCGGCGAGCTGGATGCCTTTACCGGCGCCTGGCTGCCGGTGACCCAGGCCAGCTACCGCGCCTCCGTGGGCGACAAGGTCGAGGATCTCGGCCCCAACCTCAGCGATGCCCGAGTCGGCCTGGCCGTTCCCAGCTATGTCGAGGCGAGCTCCATTGCGGATCTGGCCGAGGCCGGCGACGCCTTCGATCGGCGCATCCACGGCATCGATCCGGGTGCCGGCATCATGGCCCTGACCGAGCAAGCCATGGCGGCCTACGGCCTCGACGACTGGCGGCTGGTCGCCGGCAGCGATGCGGCCATGAGCAAGACCCTGGAAGCGGCGACGGAGCGCCAGGACCCCATCGTCGTCACCGCCTGGGCCCCGCATCCGGTCTTCTCGGGACAGTCGCTGCGCTATCTCGAGGACCCCCAAGGCCTCTACTCCCAGGAGGAGAGCATCCACACCATCACGCGCCTGGGCCTCGCCGAGGAGATGCCGGAGGCCGCCGCCATCCTGGACCGCTTCGCCTGGAGCGCCGATGACGTTCAGGAGCTGATGGAAGCCAACCAGGCCAACGGCGAGTACGAGGCCAACGCCCGCGCCTGGGTCGAGGCGCACCCCGAACTTGTCGCGGAGTGGCTGGGCAAGGACGACTGATCACGCTTGACCTTACGCAGGGTTAAGGCAGCCCACACGACAATGCCCGGCCAAAAGCCGGGCATTGTCGCAACTAGCACTTATTCCTTCTCAACACCTAGCCGATGGTTTCTCCGGCCAGCATGAACCAGGTCTCGAGCACGGCATCGGGGTTGAGCGATACCGAATCGATACCCTGCTCCATCAGCCATTTGGCGAGATCGGGGTGGTCCGAGGGGCCCTGGCCGCAGATGCCGATATACTTGCCCTGAGCCTTGCAGGCCTGGATGGCCATGGCCAGCAGCTTCTTCACCGCCGGGTTCCGCTCATCGAACAGGTGCGCCACGATACCCGAGTCACGGTCCAGCCCCAGGGTGAGCTGGGTCAGGTCGTTGGAGCCGATGGAGAAACCATCGAAGTACTCCAGGAACTCCTCGGCCAGCAGGGCGTTGGCCGGCAGCTCGCACATCATGATGACCTTCAGACCATTGTCACCACGCTTGAGGCCGTTGGCGGCCAGCAGGTCGATCACCTCGCTGGCCTCCTCGGTGGTGCGCACGAAGGGCACCATGATCTCGACGTTGTCCAGGCCCATCACCTCGCGGACCCGCTTGAGGGCGCGACACTCCAGCTCGAAGCACTCGCGGAAGCTGTCAGAGATATAGCGCGAGGCGCCGCGGAAGCCGAGCATCGGGTTCTCCTCCCCCGGCTCGTAGAGCTTGCCACCGATCAGGTTCTCGTACTCGTTGGACTTGAAGTCCGACAGGCGCACGATGACCCGCTCCGGGTAGAAGGCCGCGGCCAGGGTGGAGATCCCCTCCACCAGCTTGTCGACATAGAACTCCACCGGGCTGTTGTAGCCGGCGGTGCGCAGCTCGATGGTCTGCTGCAGTTCCTCGGGCAGGGTGTCGAAGTCGAGCAGCGCCTTGGGGTGCACGCCGATCATGCGGTTGATGATGAACTCCAGACGCGCCAGGCCCACGCCGGCATTGGGCAGGCTGGCGAAGCCGAAGGCACGGTCGGGGTTGCCGACGTTCATCATGATCTTGAAGGGGATCTCGGGCATGGCATCGACGCTGGTGACCTGGCGGTCGAACGCCAGCAGCCCCTCGTAGACATGGCCCGCGTCGCCCTCGGCACAGGAGACGGTGACATCGCGACCGTCGGCGAGTATCTCGGTGGCATCACCGCAGCCCACGACCGCCGGGATGCCCAGCTCACGGGCGATGATCGCCGCGTGGCAGGTCCGGCCGCCGCGATTGGTAACGATGGCCGAGGCACGCTTCATGATCGGCTCCCAGTCGGGGTCGGTCATGTCGGTGACCAGCACATCGCCGGCGTTGACCTTCTCCATGTCATCCGGCGAGAACACCACCTTGACGGTACCGCTGCCGATACGCTGACCGATGGCTCGGCCACTGACCAGGTTGCGCCCCTTCTCCTTGAGCTGGAAGCGCTCGAGCTTGCCACCCTGCTGCTGGGAGACCACGGTCTCGGGACGCGCCTGAACGATATAGAGCTTGCCGTCATCGCCATCCAGCGCCCACTCGATATCCATGGGACGCTGATAGTGCTGCTCGATGGTCACCGCCTGGCGAGCCAGCGCCATCACCTGCTCATCATCGATACAGAAGCGGCCGCGCTCCTTGAGCGGCACATCCACGGTCTCCACCGACTTGCCGGCACTGGCCTCCTGGCCGTAGACCATCTTGATCAGCTTGGAGCCCAGATTGCGGCGCAGCACGGCCGGCCGGCCGGCGGCCAGGGTCGGCTTGTGCACGTAGAACTCGTCGGGGTTCACCGCCCCCTGCACCACGGTCTCGCCGAGGCCCCAGGAGGCGGTGACGAAGACCGCATCGCGATAGCCGGACTCGGTATCGAGGGTGAACATCACGCCGGAGGCACCGGTCTCGGAGCGCACCATCTTCTGGACACCGGCGGAGAGCGCCACGTTCTCGTGGGCGTAGCCACGATGCACGCGATAGGAGATGGCGCGGTCGTTGAACAGCGAGGCAAACACCTCATGCACGGCGCGCTTGATATTGTCGAAACCCTCGATATTGAGGAAGGTCTCCTGCTGGCCGGCGAAGGAGGCATCGGGCAGGTCCTCGGCGGTAGCCGACGAGCGCACCGCCGCCTTGAGGTTGGGATGCCGGGCAAGCAGCGTCTCGTAGGCGCTGCGCAGGTGCTGCTCGAAGGTCGGGGGCAGAGGGGTGTCGATGATCCATTGACGGATCTGGGCGCCAACCCGAGCCAGCTCGGCAACATCATCCACGTCGAGGGTGGCCAGCGCCTGGTTGATCCGCTCGTTGAGGCCCTCGTGGGACAGGAATTCGCGGTAGGCGTGGGCGGTGGTGGCGAAGCCACCGGGTACGGTGACCCCCGCGCCGGCCAGGTTGGAGATCATCTCGCCGAGGGAAGCGTTCTTGCCCCCCACGCGTTCCACATCGTCCATGCCCAGCTCATCGAACCACAGAATGTAATCGTCCACGGGACCCCCTTGGCTAGCGACGAAGAGTCGTCATGCCAGTGGGCATGACGGAATGCTGGCGACTCTACCAAGCGATCGCAATATTCGCCATTGGTCTAATAGCGAAGTCACTGGAGGATTTTTACAACACCGTCCACTTTCCGAGCGATTCTGTAGTCTGCTGCACAAATACGTGTGGCGCTGGAGCAGCTTCAGGGCTGTCGCAGTTGCCGGAGAACCAAGGGGCGCTGGGGACAAGCCGTAGAGGAGGTCCTACGCCAGGGATGGCGTCGGTAGCGCCCAGGGAGGGGTTTACAGCGCCTCCTCGTAGGCTTGTCGCCAGATCAGCCCCGGGCTACCGAGCTATCTGCGATAGCACTGGGGGGCGGCTTGTCGTGGAAGGCATGGAGGCCGACAATGAGGCTTTTATCGACCAAGCGAATCCACCATGACCCGTACCGCCTTCTTTATCTCCGACGGCACCGGCATCACCGCCGAGAGCCTGGGCCGCAGCCTGCTGGCGCAGTTCGAGAACCTCGAGATCCGCATGATCACCAAGCCCTATATCGACACCCTCGAGAAGGCGCACGAACTGGTGGAGGTCATCAACGGGGTGGCGGTGCGTGACGGCGAGTCACCGATCATCATCGACACCATCGTCGACAGCAATATTCGTCAGATCATCAGCGATTCCGACGGCTTCAACATCGACATCTTCTCGACCTTCCTCGAGCCCCTGGAGCAGGAGCTCAAGACCCACTCCAGCTACACCGTGGGGCGCACCCACTCCATCGGCAAGGATGAGGCCTACATGGACCGCATCCAGTCGGTGCACTTCGCCCTGGACAATGACGATGGCGCGCGCACCCATCAATACGACAAGGCCGATGTGATCCTGATCGGCGTGTCGCGCTGCGGCAAGACCCCCACCTCACTCTACCTGGCGCTGCAGTTCGGCATCCGCGCGGCCAACTACCCGCTCACCGAGGACGACCTCGACGAGGACGGCACCCTCAAGCTGCCCAGGGTGCTGGCCCCCTACCAGCGCAAGCTGTTCGGCCTGACCATCGATCCCAGGCGGCTGGCGGCAATCCGCCACGAGCGCCGGCCCAACAGCCGCTACAGCTCAATGGATCAGTGTGTTCAGGAGGTGAGTCAGGCCGAGGGGGTCTACCGTCAGCTGCATATCCCCTTTATCGACACCACCCGCTTCTCGGTAGAGGAGATCTCCACCCGAATGATCGCCGAGATGGGGCTGGTACGGCGATTCTCGCCACGCTAAGAAACAAGAAACAAGAAACAAGAAACAAGAAACAAGGTTCGAGGGGCCCCGCTCGCCCCTCGAACCTCGCCCCTCGAACCTCACCCCTACCTGACGACTCCTGCCCTTCTTAATCTGGCAATATCATCGGCGGTGAGCCCCATCTCGGTAAGCAGGGCGTCGCTGTCCTGACCCAGGCGCGGCGGAGCCAGTTCGCTGGTGGCGGAGGCACCATCGAAGCGCAACGGATTGGCCACCTGGGGCACCTCGAGTTCACCACGCTTCAGGGTGCGATACATCTCGCGATGCTGCACCTGGGGATCCTCGAACACCTCGCTGAGGGTATTGATGGGACCTGCCGGGATGCCGCGGACCTCCAGCTCGGTGAGCCACTCATCCCGGGGGCGGGTGACGAGAATCGCCCGGATCAACGACACCAGCACTTCGCGATTGCCAACCCGGGCAGCGTTGGTGGCATAGGCCGGGTCGCGAGCCCACTCCGGGCGTTCCAGCAATGCGGCCAGGCGGGCGAACTGGGCGTCGTTGCCGACGGTCAAGGCCAGATACCCGTCGGCGCAGGCGAAGACCTGGTAGGGAACGATATTGGGATGGGCGTTGCCATGACGCTCCGGGTTCTTCCCGCTGACGAGAACATTGAGTGCCTGGTTGGCCAGGGTGGCCACCTGAACATCGAGCAGTGCCACATCCACATGGCGCCCCACACCGGTGCGCTCACGCTCCTGCAGCGCGGCCAGGACACCCACGGTGGCGTAGAGACCGGTCATCACATCGGTGATCGCCACCCCGGTCTTCATCGGCAGGCCATCGGCCTCCCCGGTCAGGCTCATCAGCCCACCCATGGCCTGGATCATGAAATCGTAGCCGGCGCGGTGGGCATAGGGGCCATCCTGACCGAAGCCGGTAATGGAGCAACCGATCAGGCGCGGGTTGAGCGTGTGCAGGCTGGCATAGTCGAGGCCGTACTTGGCGAGACCACCGACCTTGAAGTTCTCCAGCAGGATGTCAGCGCCTTCCGCCAGCCTGCGCACCAGCGCCTGACCCTCCTCGGAGGCGATATCCACGGCCAGTGAGTGCTTGCCGCGGTTGGCACATAGGTAGTAGGCGGCGACTCGGTCGCGCTCGCTCTCCTCGGCCAGCCAGGGCGGTCCCCAGCCGCGGGTGTCGTCGCCCCGCTCGGGGTGCTCGACCTTGATCACCCGGGCACCCAGATCGGCCAGCAGCTGGCCCGCCCAGGGGCCCGCCAGCACCCGTGACATATCGAGCACCGTGATGCCCTCAAGCGGTCCACTCATCTGCAGCTCCTTGCTCGCTCTCAGCTCACTCGGGCTTAACCGGTAAAGGCCTGCAGACCGGTCTGAGCACGGCCCAGGATCAGGGCGTGGACGTCGTGGGTGCCCTCGTAGGTGTTGACCGCCTCGAGGTTCATCACGTGGCGAATCACATGATACTCATCGGAGATGCCGTTGCCGCCGTGCATATCGCGGGCCACCCGGGCGATATCCAGGGCCTTGCCGCAGTTGTTGCGCTTGATCAGCGAGATGGTCTCGGGCACCAGCTGGCCATCATCGATCATGCGGCCCACCCGCAGCGCCGCCTGCAGGCCCAGTGTGATCTCGGTCTGCATGTCGGCGAGCTTCTTCTGGATCAGCTGGTTGGCGGCCAGGGGGCGACCGAACTGCTTGCGCTCCAGGGTGTAGTCGCGGCTGGCGTGCCAGCACGCCTCGGCAGCGCCCATGGCGCCCCAGGCGATGCCGTAGCGGGCCCGGTTGAGACAGGAGAACG
Source organism: Halomonas icarae (assembly GCF_009901955.1). Classification (GTDB taxonomy): domain Bacteria; phylum Pseudomonadota; class Gammaproteobacteria; order Pseudomonadales; family Halomonadaceae; genus Halomonas; species Halomonas icarae. Next base: position 2,285,330 of record NZ_WUTS01000001.1, read on the forward strand.
GTCCCTTCAGCCCCTTGACGTGAGGCAGGCGCTGCGCGTCGGAGACCTCCACGTCCTGCATGGCGATCTGACCGGTGATGGAGGCACGCAGGCTGAACTTGCCCTCGATCTTGGGCGCAGTCAGACCCGGCATGCCCTTCTCGAGGATAAAGCCGTTGATCACCCCCTCCTCGTCCCTGGCCCAGACCACGAAGACATCGGCGATGGGTGAGTTGGTGATCCAGGTCTTTGTCCCGTTGAGGCGCCAGCCATTCTCGGTGCGAACGGCGCGCGTCGACATGCCACCCGGGTCCGAGCCGTGGTCAGGCTCGGTCAGGCCGAAGCAGCCGACCCACTCGCCGGTCGCCAGCCTGGGCAGGTACTTCTCGCGCTGCTCCTCGCTGCCGAAGGCATGGATCGGATACATCACCAGGCTCGACTGCACACTCATGGCGCTGCGATAGCCGGAGTCGACCCGCTCCACCTCGCGGGCGATCAGCCCATAGCTGACGTAGTTGAGGCCGGCACAGCCATAGCCATCGATGGTCGCACCGAGCAGGCCCAGCTCGCCCATCTCGCTCATGATCTCGCGATGGAAGATCTCGTGGCGATTGGCCTCCAGCACCCGCGGCAGGAGCTTCTCCTGACAGTAATCCTGGGCGGTCTGCTGGACCATGCGCTCCTCTTCCGAGAGCTGGTCGACGAGGCGGAAGGGGTCGTCCCAGGTAAGGGGGGTGATCTGGCTCATGGGGTGTCCTCGGTGGCGTGATCGGGCTTTAATGTCTACATTTTCATCAAATGTAGTGCAGAACCGCGAGCCTGCCAAGCCCCTTGGCGATAAAAAAATCTACCGGTAACGGGAGAGGACCACCCGCGTCTGCCACCAGGCGATCGCTGCCATCAGCAGGTTGGCCATCAGCATGCCGGCGAAAACGCCGGTAGTGCCGGCCAGGCGCCCTCCCACCCAGGCCAGGGGCACGCTGAGCACGAACAGCCGCACCACCGAGAGCCGCATGGCCCGGGAAGGGCGATGCAGGGCATTGCAGGAAGATACCGCCAGGATCACCACGCCCTGGGCACCCAGCCCCAGCGGCACCAGCCACAGGAAGTGTCGCAGCACCTCGCCCACGGCCTGGCTTTCGGCATAGGCAGTCACCAACCAGGGGGCCAGCGCCTGCAGTACCACCCAGACCAGCAGCTGCCAGGCGAGCACGAACACGAAGCAGCCGAAGATGGCACGACGCACCCGAACATACTGGCCGGCACCGGCGTTCTGACTGACCAGGGGCGATAGAGTCATGGAGAGTCCCAGCACGGCGATCTGGGCGAACGCCTCGAGGCGCGTGCCGACACCGAAGCCGGCCACGGCATCGTGCCCATGGCCGGCGACGATACGCGTCAGCAACCCCATGGCCAGCGGAGTGAACACACTGGTCAGCGCCGCGGGGCCGGCGATGCGCCCCAGCTCCCGCCAGGACTCGAGCACACCACGGCGGGTCATGCCGCGGATATCGATAAGGCCACGCAGCTCGCGCTGGAAGAGCAGGGCCACCGCCATCAGCCCCCAGCTCAGCACCGTGGCCAGGGCCGCCCCGGAGACTCCCATGGCCGGCAGCGGCCCGGCGCCGAAGATCAGCCACCAGTCCAGCACCACATTGATCACGGCGGCCAGCGCCATCATCACGCCCTGGGTCGCGGTATTGCCGTGGGCCCGCAGCAGGCTGTTGAGCACGCGTGGCACGATCATCGCCGCGGCCCCGAAGTACCAGACCCCCATATAGTCGCGAATATGCGGCATCAGCACGTCATCGGCCCCCAACAGCCGAAACAGCGACTCAAGGCTCGCCAACCCCAGAAGGGTCATGACCAGGCCGACCATCAGCCCCAGCAGGGCGGCATCGGTGGCACGCCGTCGCACCACTTCGAATTCGCCACGCCCCAGCCGCCGCCCCACCACGGCGGAGGTGCCGATGCCCAGCCCGATGGCCAGGCTGATCACGGTAAAGACCACCGGAAAGGTGAACGACACCGCCGCCAGGGGTTCGGTACCCAGCCGCGAGATAAACCAGGTGTCCACCAGATTGAAGCTGAGCATGGCGATCATGCCGCCGATCACCGGCAGGGTCTTTCTCAGCAAGGTAGCGGCGATGGGACCTTCCAGCAGCTCGCGGCGAGCCGGTCGACGCGGCGCCACGCTAGAGGATGCACTCATGGGGCCTACTTGGTATCGATGTAACGGTGATCATTGAAGGTCGCCACCCAGTGCGGATGGTAGACCAGCAGTATGCTCATCAGCATGCCGGTGATGAACGCCTCCGAGGGCATCAGCAGTGGCAGGAAGCGGGCGTACTCCAGGGCCTGATAGAGGGCATGGGCATCACTGGCGCCGAGCAGCATCAAGCCTACCGCGGAGAGACCGGCGGCCAGCGAGGACAGCGCGGCACCGAAGAAGCCGCAGACAAACAGGAACACCATCAGGTTGTCGGGCAGGTAACGATCCACCAGCCGCCAGACAAGCACCATGGTCAGCGCCGGCATGACACCGGTCACCAGCAGGTTGACCCCCAGCAGGGTCCAATCCACCCGACCGGTCACCACCATCGCCAGATTGACCAGCAGCAGCGAGAGCAGCGCCAGCGGCGCCTTGAACACCAGCACCAGCAGCGCGGTAAACATCAGGTGCAGGGTCAGCCAGTCCACCGCCTGGGCGCGCAGCTGCCACATCAACAGTACCGCCACGGTGGCGGCCAGCCAGCGATGCTGCAACCCGCTATCGGCCAGCAGCATCCGCCACGGGCGCTGGGCCAGGGCCAATCCCAGCAGAACAAGGGCGACCAGGCTGGCACTCACCAGCAGCCAGGGCGCCAACACCGGTTCGGAGAAGGACATGATGTCTCCCGGTCAGGCGAAGACCACGGTCTTGTTGCCGTGGATCAGCACGCGATCCTCGATGTGCCAGCGCAACCCTCGCGCCAGCACCGCCTTCTCCACATCGCGACCGAAGCGCACCAGGTCGTCGGGGGTATGGCAGTGGCTGACACGATGGATATCCTGCTCGATGATGGGCCCGGCATCGAGTTCCGCGGTGACATAGTGGCAGGTGGCACCGATCAGCTTGACCCCCCGCTGATGGGCCTGATGATACGGCTTGGCGCCGGCGAAGCTGGGCAGAAAGCTATGATGGATATTGATCACCCGGCCGGCATAGCGCTCGCACAGCGTCGGCGGCAGGATCTGCATATAACGCGCCAGCACCACACAGTCGGCGCGCACCTCCTCGACGATGCTCTCCACCTCATCGAAGGCGGCCTGCTTCTCATCCGAGGGTACCGGCACATGGTAATAGGGGATACCGTGCCACTCGACCAGGCCCCGCATGGTCTCGTGATTGGAGATCACCGCCGCGATCTCGCAGTCGATCTCCCCGGCGGTCCAGCGGTAGAGCAGGTCGACCAGGCAGTGTGACGCCTTCGATACCATCAGCACCACCCGTCGCCGCTGCCGGGTATCGGCCAGCGCCCAGGTCATGTCGAACTCCTCGGCAATGGGGCGAAACGCCTCGCGCAGCGTCTCGGGCGGCATGCCGATGGAGTCGGCCAGAATCTCGTAGCGCATGAAGAAACGCCCCGACTCGAGATCGGAGTGCTGGCTGGCCTCGGTGATCGAACCGCCGTGGCCGGCGATAAAGCCGGAGACGCGGGAAACGATCCCCACTCGATCGGGACAGGAAACCACCAGACGATAGTAATGTGACATCACAGGCTCCAGGCTGGGCGTAACGGGCGCGACAGTGTAGCGAATGCAGCGCTTTCCGGCACGCACAAGCACAAACCAGAAGAGCACCAGGACATTGATGGTGTAGTGCCTGCACTTCAGGGCTATCGCAGTTATCTCCAGACTGACAGCGAAAGGCGCCGGGGGCAGGTCGTAGAGGGGGTCCGAGGCCCAGGGATGGCCGAGGTAGCCTACAGGGAAGTACTCGTAGCGCCCCCTCGCAGGCCTGTCGCCGGATCAGCCTTGAGCGGTACTACCTTCTGCGACAGCCTAGTACTACAGTCGTAACTGAATAAGCTACAATGCATGTGGTTGATATGGAAGCGATCACAGGGTGAAGGATGCAA
>NZ_WUTS01000001.1:2289529-2412876 GCF_009901955.1 Halomonas icarae
CAGCACCTGGCCGGCATGAAGGACTCCAAGGTGATCGTGGCGATCAACAAGGACGAGGAGGCGCCGATCTTCCAGGTAGCCGACTATGGCCTGGTGGCGGATCTCTTCGACGCCCTGCCGGAGCTCGAGCAGAAGCTATAATTGTCTGCTTTTTCAGGCTTGAAATCGGAAGCCGGCTCCTTGTGGAGCCGGCTTTCTGCTATTGGGCAGGGCTCCTGCTGGACGGCTTCGTATCGTCTAGAGTAGGGTGAGTCGACGCACTGGAGCTGCTGCTCAAGAAAAATCTGGCCGGGGTGGTTGAAGTTACCGACCGATGGCCGCACCTCTAGTCATTGCAGGACAAGAATTGCAGTGTCTGCAAAGCCACCAAAAGGAGATGATCAACATGGCACATACCCTCCCTGACCTTCCGTATGCCTACGATGCGCTCGAGCCGCATATCGATGCGCTGACCATGGAGATCCACCATTCCCGTCACCATCAGACCTACGTCAACAACCTGAACGCTGCCCTCGAAGGCACCGGCCTGGAAGATGTGCCGGTCGACGAGCTGCTTGCCGATCTGGACAAGGTGCCAGCCGAGAAGCGTCAGGCGGTCATCAACAACGGTGGCGGTCACTCGAACCACTCCATGTTCTGGCAGATGATGTCACCCAATGGTGGCGGTCAGCCCAAGGGCAAGGTGGGCGAGGCCATCGAGAGCGAGCTGGGTGGCTTCGAGGCGTTCAAGGATGCCTTTACCAAGGCCGCACTGGGTCGTTTCGGCAGCGGCTGGGCCTGGCTCAGCGTGACCCCCGAGAAGAAGCTGGTGGTGGAAAACTCCCTCAACCAGGACAGCCCGATCTCCAACGGCAACACGCCGGTGCTGGGGCTGGACGTGTGGGAGCATGCCTACTACCTGAAGTTCCAGAACAAGCGTCCGGACTATATCGCTGCGTTTTTCAACGTGGTGGATTGGGATGAAGTCGAGCGTCGCTACCAGGCTGCCACTGCCTGATCGACCACTTCCCGGTCTGACAAACAGCGCCGCGGCCCCTGGGGCCGCGGCGCTGTTGTATGGGTACCCCCCGGGCAGAATCGCATTGCCTCTCTGCTGTACTGCTTGCACCTCGCCCCTCGCACCTCGCGCCTTGCCCCTCGCTCTTCGCTACTCGCCCCAAAGGCGCTATCTAGGCTGTCAAACTCTTGTGTTTGAAGGGTCTATATAACACAACATGTGGTATTTCAAGGGTGACAGTTTCTATATATGGTGTATCCTTGCCTCCGTAGTCACCATATATAGTTTCTTTCCTCAGGGAGTATCGCCATGGAGATCAAGGTCTATACCCGTCCGGCCTGCCCGCAGTGCACGGCTACCTGTCGCACCCTGGAGCGCCAGGGGATCGATTACCGCCTGATCGACCTGGATCGTGATCCAGAGGCTCGAGATCGCGTCATGGCGCTGGGGCACCGCCAGCTGCCGGTCGTGGTAGCCGGTGATGAGCACTGGTCCGGTTTTCGCCCAGACCGACTCGGCGGCCTGACGCCGGCATGAGCGAGGCGCCGTTGAGGAGTGTGCCGCCGGAACTGATCTATTTTTCGACACGCTCCGGCAACACCCATCGCTTTATTCAGAAGCTGGAGCTGCCGGCCCGGCGTATTCCCCTTGAGCGTGGTGCTCGGGCTCTGTTGGCAACACGTCCCTTCGTGCTGGTGACGCCTACCTATGGCGGTGGTGGGGCGAAGGGGGCGGTGCCGGCGCCGGTGATCCGTTTTCTCAATGATTCCGACAATCGGGCGCTGCTGAAGGGCGTGATCGCCGCCGGCAATACCTGTTTTGGCGCCGCCTACGGCCTGGCAGGGCGCATCATCGCCAACAAGTGCGGTGTTCCCCTGCTCTATCGATTCGAGTTGCTGGGCACGGACGATGACGTGACCCGGGTTCGCAAGGGAGTGAGAGAGTTTTGGACACGACAATCCTGACCCAGCCGCCTCGCCAGGCGGAGAGTGATGCGGGGCGCAAGCTGGATTACCACGCCTTGAACGCCATGCTCAACCTGTATGACGATGAAGGACGGCTGCAGTTGGCGCGCGACCGCGAAGCGGTACGCGAGTACTTTCTTCAGCACGTCAATCAGAACACGGTGTTCTTCCACTCGCTGAAGGAGAAGCTCGACTACCTGGTGGAGAACCAGTACTACGAGCCTCAGGTGTTGGCGCAGTACGATGCCGACTTTATCAAGGCGCTTTTCGAGCAGGCCTATGCCTGGAAGTTTCGCTTCCCGAGCTTTCTCGGCGCCTTCAAGTACTACACCAGTTATACGCTGAAGACCTTCGACGGCCGCCGCTACCTGGAACGCTTCGAGGATCGGGTCTGCATGGTGGCCCTGGCCCTGGCTCGTGGTGATGAGACGCTGGCCCGGTCGCTGGTGGATGAGATCATCGCCGGTCGCTTCCAGCCGGCTACCCCGACCTTCCTCAACGCCGGCAAGCGTCAACGTGGTGAGCTGGTGTCGTGCTTCCTGCTGCGCATCGAGGACAATATGGAGTCCATCGGCCGGGCCATCAATTCGGCCCTGCAGCTCTCCAAGCGTGGGGGAGGGGTGGCGCTGCTGTTGAGCAATATCCGTGAGGCAGGCGCGCCGATCAAGCATATCGAGAACCAGTCGTCGGGCATTATCCCGATCATGAAGCTGCTCGAGGATGCGTTCTCCTATGCCAACCAGCTTGGTGCACGCCAGGGGGCCGGGGCGGTCTATCTCAATGCCCACCATCCCGATATCCTGCGTTTTCTCGACACCAAGCGCGAGAATGCCGATGAGAAGATCCGCATCAAGACGCTGTCATTGGGGGTGACGATTCCCGATATCACCTTCGAGTTGGCCAAGCGCAATGAGCCGATGTACCTCTTCTCGCCCTATGATGTGGAGCGGGTCTACGGCATGCCCTTCGGTGACATTTCTGTGACCGAGAAGTACCGCGAGATGGTCGACGATTCCCGTATTCGCAAGACCAAGATCAATGCCCGGGCTTTCTTCCAGACCCTGGCCGAGGTGCAGTTCGAATCCGGCTATCCCTACGTGATGTTCGAGGATAACGTCAACCGCGCCAACCCCATCGCCGGGCGCATCAATATGAGCAACCTCTGCTCGGAGATCCTGCAGGTCAATACGCCCAGCGAGTTCAACGACGACCTCGGCTACCGTCGGGTGGGGGAGGATATCTCATGCAACCTGGGGTCGCTGAATATTGCCCGGGTGATGGATTCAGGTGATATCGGCAGCAGTGTCGAGGTCGCCGTACGTGGCCTCACCGCGGTGGCCGAGATGACGGAGATCGCCTCGGTGCCCTCGATCGCCAACGGCAATGCTCTGTCCCGGGCGATTGGTCTTGGGCAGATGAACCTGCACGGCTTCCTGGCCAGGGAGCATGTCCACTACGGCTCGCCAGAGGCGCTGGATTTCACCAGCGTCTACTTCGCCTGTGTGGCCTATCACGCCCTGCGCGCATCCAACCGGCTTGCCATTGAGCGCGGTGAAAGTTTTTCCGGTTTCGCGGCGTCGGAATACGCCAGCGGAGTCTTCTTCGACAAGTACACCGAACGCGACTGGCTGCCGCGGACCGAGCGCGGCCAGGCACTCTTCGCGAGTGCCGGCATCGCGCTGCCGACACGCGACGACTGGGCGGCGCTCAAGGCGTCGGTCATGGCCCATGGGCTCTATAACCGCAACCTTCAGGCGGTGCCGCCCACCGGCTCGATCTCCTACATCAATCACGCCACCTCCAGCATTCACCCGGTGGCCTCGCCCATCGAGATTCGCAAGGAGGGCAAGCTCGGACGCGTCTACTACCCGGCCCCCTATCTCGATGACGACAATCTGGCCTACTACCGAGACGCCTACGAGATCGGCCCCGAGGCGATCATCGATACCTACGCCGCCGCCTCCGAGCACGTTGACCAGGGGTTGTCGCTGACGCTGTTCTTCCCCGATACCGCGACGACCCGGGATATCAACCGGGCCCAGATCACCGCCTGGCGCAAGGGTATCAAGACCCTCTACTACGTGCGCCTACGCCAGAGTGCCCTGGAGGGCACCGAGGTAGAAGGCTGTGTCTCCTGCACACTCTAAGGGATTGCTTAACATGTCGATGACTGCCAAACGACTCACCCGCGTGGATGCCATCAACTGGAACCGCCTGCAGGACGACAAGGACCTGGAGGTGTGGAACCGTCTGACCAGCAACTTCTGGTTGCCGGAAAAGGTGCCGCTCTCCAATGATATCCCGTCCTGGAACACCCTGAGCGAGCCCGAGCGTCGGCTTACCATCCGTGTCTTCACCGGCCTGACCCTGCTCGATACCATCCAGAGCAGCGTGGGCGCGCCGATGCTGATGCCTGACTCCCGCACCCCCCACGAGGAGGCGGTTTACGCCAATATCACCTTCATGGAGGCGGTTCATGCGCGCTCCTACAGCTCGATCTTCTCCACGCTTTGCACCACTCGGGAGGTAGACGATGCCTTCCGCTGGAGCGAGGAGAATTCGGCGCTGCAGCGCAAGGCCGAACTGGTGCTGGAGCGCTACTGGGCCGAGGACCCGCTGATGCGCAAGGTGGCCAGTGTCTTCCTGGAGTCGTTCCTGTTCTACTCGGGCTTCTACCTGCCGATGTACTGGTCCAGCCACGCCAAGCTGACCAATACCGCGGACCTGATTCGCCTCATCATTCGCGACGAGGCGGTGCACGGCTATTACATCGGTTACAAGTTCCAGCAGGCCATTGCCGAGGCGACGCCTGAGCGCCAGGAGGAGGTCAAGGCCTACGCCTATGAGCTGATGCTGGCCCTCTATGAGAACGAGGTGGCCTATACCGAGCTGCTCTACGACGAGGTCGGGCTTACCGAGGACGTCAAGAAGTTCCTTCACTACAACGCCAACAAGGCGCTGATGAACCTGGGCTTCGATGGGCTCTTTCCCCAGGAGGTGTGTGACGTCGACCCGACCATTCTCGCCGCACTCTCCCCGGGTGCCGACGAGAATCACGACTTCTTCTCCGGTTCGGGCTCCTCCTATGTGGTCGGCCGCACCGAGGCCACCGAAGACGAGGACTGGGCCTTCTAGCGCGACTGCCTCGCTCTTCCTGGGGTGGAGGGGTGGGGCTATCTCCCGCGGTTGGCCGGATAACGGAGTGCTTCGGATCTCTATTCGAGACGCGACTTACTCGGCGCTTAGCCAGTAGCGCAGCCGCTGCATGGGGCCTGGCTGTGAGCGGGCCTGGCGCCCCTCCAGCCTGGCAATTGTCTCCTGCAGTGGCGTTCGGATGGCCTGCAGGTGATGTAGACAGAGGCGTTTTCCGAGGGCGCCGGGGCATTGCGCCAACAGCAGTCCGGCATGATAGACCGCCGTGCCCAGTGACTCGGCCATCTCGGGTACCCCCTGGGCATCTCGGCGGCAGCGCTCCAGTTCGCTGGTGAGCAGGGTGAGGGTACGGGCATCCAGCCAGCAGGGCGTATCATCACCCTGTGTCTGCGCATTCACTCGTTCCTGGAGCTCCCGAAAGGAGACCTCGAGGAAGATGCAGTGGTAGCGGAGCTGGGGAGAGGATGACATGATGGGTAACTCTTATTTGATATTAATTATTATTCTCTTTGGGTGTGAGGGACCTGTCAAGGTAGCGTCAGGCTGGATTATCTCTTGTGCGCGACTCTCGCAGGTTCCAGCAAAGCCAGCGTTTGCCATGGAGGTCGGTCTAGCGAGGCGGCGCTACAGCCGTCGCAGCCCCCACATGAAGTAGGCGCCGCCGAGCAGCGAGGCGACGAGCCCCGCGGGGATCTCCTCCGGGAACAGCAGCTGGCGGCCCAGGGCATCGGCCAGCACCATCAGCAGGGCGCCGGTGAGGGCGGCCCCGAGAAGGTGCGCCCGGGCCCGGGCGAAGCCCAGCAGGCGGGCCATGTGCGGGGCCAGCAGGCCGACGAAGGAGAGCGGTCCCACCACCAGGGTGGCCCCGGCGGTGAGCAGCGCCACCATCAGCAGCAGCGCCAGTCGCGCGCGGGCCAGGGGCAGCCCCAGGGCCGCGGCGGTGGCGCCGCCCAGCGGCAGTATGTCGAGCCAGCGCGCCAGCGGCGCGGCGACCAGGACCAGCAGCAGGGCCGCGCCGGCCACCATCACTGCACTGATCGGGTCGACGTAGTAGGTGGAGCCGGAGAGCCAGGCGATCACCTGCTGGCCGCGGGGATCGCCGCCGGCCTGCACCACGCCCTTGACTGCCTCGAACAGGGCGGTGATCGCCACCCCGGTCAGCAGCAGCCGTTCCGGCTGGAAGCCGCTCTTTCGGTTGAGGCCCACCAGCACCGCCAGGCTGGCCAGCGCCCCCAGGGTGCCGGCGGCCACCAGGGTCAGGTTGCCGGGGGCGGGCAGCAGAAAGATGGCGCCCATCAGGGCGATGGCGCTGCCGCCGCTGATGCCCAGCACCTCGGGGCTGGCCATGGGGTTGGCGGTGAGCCGCTGGATCAGGGTGCCGGCCAAGGCCAGCATCACCCCGCAGCCGGCGGCGGCCAGCGCCCGGGGCGCGCGCCACTGCAGCACGCCCCAGTCGGTCGGCGCGGCCCACTGCCAGCCGTCGGGCCCCTGGCCGGCGAGCACCGCGACCGCCCCCACGCCCACTAGGGCGATGGCGAGCCCGCCGGCCAGCCGCCCGGGCGCCGGATGGCGATGGCCGAGGGCCCGCGCCTCGCGGGGAGGCGTCGCGCCGCCGAGGCGCAGTCGCGGGATCAGCCACAGCAGCAGCGGCGCCCCCAGGGCCGCGGTGGTGGCGCCGGTGGGGATCAGGGTCGGCAGGTGCCCCGAGACGCGCTGCAGCGCCAGGTCGGTGGCGGCCAGCAGCAGGGCGCCGAGCAGCGTCGACCAGGCGAGCCGCGCGCCCAGGCGTCGTGCGCCGGCCAGGCGCACGATATTGGGCGCGGCCAGGCCGATGAAGCCGACGATCCCCACCGCGCTCACCACGCAGCCGGTGAGAAAGACCGCGAGTCCGAGGCCGGCGAGACGCAGATGCTTGAGGGAGACGCCGAGGCTCCGGGCGCCTGCCTCGTCGAGGGCGAGGACCGCCAGGGGGCGCAGCAGCAGCCAGGCGAGCAGGGCGCCGACCGCCAGGCGCGGCGCCAGGAAGGCGACGTCCTGCCAGCCGTTCTGGTTAAGCGACCCCGCCCCCCAGATCAGCAGCCCCTTGAGCGCCTCCTGATGGAAGAGCAGCAGCACCATGGAGAGGGCCCCGAAGTAGAGGTTCACCACCAGTCCGCCGAGCACCACCACCACCGGCGCCAGGCCCCGCCGCCAGGCCAGGGCGAAGACCAGGCCCATGGCCAGGCCGCCGCCGGCCAGCGCCACCCACTCCCGCCCGAGCCCCAGCAGGCCCGGGGCCATCAGCGAGGCGGCCATCAGCGCCAGGTTGGCGCCGCTCGCCACGCCCAGGGTGGTGGGGGCGGCCAGCGGGTTGCGCAGCACCTGCTGCATCAGCACCCCGGCGAGCGCCAGGCCGCCGCCGGCGAGCAGCGCCATGGCGAGGCGCGGCCACCAGGCGTAGTGCAGCACCAGCGTCTCGGCCGTTTCAGCAGGCAGCGAGGCGCGGAGCAGCGCGGCGAACCCGGCGCCCAGGCCGGGGCCGGCGAGCAGGTGGTCGAGGGCGAGGGCCAGCACGCCGAGGGCCAGCGGCAGGCAGAGCCAGGCCGACGTCAGCCGGGGGCGGCAGGGAGGGCGAGAGGCGAGGGCATCAGGCGGCATCGTCGGGCTCCATGGCGTTCACCAGCTGCTCGGCGAAGCGCTCGGCCGAGGGCAGGGCGCCGAAGCTCCAGATCGGCGGCAGCACGATGGGCGACCCGCGGCTCGCCTCGACCAGGTGGCCCCAGAGGCCGCCGGCGTTCAGGCGCTCGCGGACCCCGGCGGGATAGGGCTTCACCACCACCAGGCGGGCGTCGAGGCCGGCCAACGCCTCGATGCCCACCAGCGAGAAGCCCCAGGCGTTGGTGGAGCCGGTCCAGGCGTTCTCCAGCCCCAGCCGATCGAGCACCGCCTGGTAGAGTCCGTTCTCGCCGAAGACCCGCACGTGGCGGCCATCCATAAACTGCACCACCAGCAAGGGAAGCGCCTCGTCATCCAGCCGTCCTTGCAGGGCGTCGAGCCGGGCCTCGGTGTCGGCGATCAGTCGCGTCGCCGCCACGGGGCGCTCGACCATCTCGCCGAGCGAGCGGGTTAGCTCGCGCATCTCCGACCAGGTGTCGCGTCCGGGACTGTAGAGCGGCAGCGACGTGACCGGGGCGATGTGCGCGAGACGCGGCGCGAGGTTGGCGAACATCGGCGAGATCAGGATGCGCTTCGGCGCGAGGCTCGCCAGAAGTTCCAGGTTGGGCTGGCTGCGTAGCCCCAGGTCGACGGTCGAGCTGGGCAGGGCCGGCTCGCCGACCCAGGCGTGGTAGGCCTCGACCTGGGCGACGGCGGCGGGGGGCGCGTCGAGCGCGACCAGCGTCTCGGCCAGGGTCCAGTCGAGGGTGGCGAGGCGCGGCGCATCGGCCGGGGTCGCGGCGGCGACCAGCGCGGCCATCAGGCCGGCGAGCCACGTCAGGGCGCGTCGAGGGCGGGGCACGGGCGTCTCCAGGGGGGGCAAGGGCGGTTTCCAGGGCGGTTTCAAGGGCAATGGAGAGCGGGGCTAGTGGGCGATGGCGACGCGGTGCTCGCCGGACGGGTGGGCCATGACGTGCATGGGGATGCCGTAGATGGCCTTCAGGGTCTCGCCGTTCATCATCTCCTCGGGCGTGCCCTGGGCCAGCAGGCGGCCGCCGTGCAGGGCCACCAGGCGGTCGCAGTAGCGCGAGGCCATGTTGATGTCGTGCAGCACGATGATCACGCCGAGGCCGAGCTCCCGACACAGCCGACGGGTCACTGCCAGCACCTCCACCTGATGGGCGACGTCCAGCGCCGCCAGGGGCTCGTCGAGGAGCAGGAAGCGGCTGCCCTGGGCGAGCAGCATGGCCAGCCAGACCCGCTGGCGCTCGCCGCCGGAGAGGGTGTCCACCTGGCGCTCGGCGAAGGGCTCGGTATGGGTCAGGGCCAGGGCCCGGTCGATGGCCGCCTCGTCCTCGCGGCCGCGGCGGCCCAGCAGCCCGCGCCAGGGGTAGCGGCCGAAGCCCACGAGCTCGCGGACGGTGAGGTTGTCGGCGGCGGGCAGATGCTGGGGCAGGTAGGCGACCCGTCGCGCGAAGGCGCGATGTCCCCAGGCGGTCATCGGCTCGCCGTTCAGACGAAGCTCGCCGCGAGTGGCGGCCTGCTGGCGGGCCAACAGCTTGAGCAGGGTCGACTTGCCCGAGCCGTTGTGGCCGATCAGGCCGTGGATACGACCCTCCGCGAAGCTCAGGTCGATGGGATGCAGCAGGCACTGGCCGTTGATCTCGAAGGAGGCGGCGCGCGTTTCGATCATGGGAACATCTCCTCCTCGTTTGGACCGGTGATCGTGAATGAGAGTCGCGGTGGCCGGGTCAGAAGTTGTAGCTGACCGTCGCCTTGACGCTGCGCTCGGCGCCGAAGTAGCAGAAGTCGAGGTCGCTGCAGCCGGCGACATACTCCTCGTCGAGCAGGTTGCTGACGTGGACTTGCGCGGAGACGCCTTCGAGGCCCAGGTCGTAGCCCAGGGTGGCGTCGACCAGGGTGTAGTCGGGCACCTTCTCGGTGTTGGCCTCGTCGGCGTAGATGTCGCCGTAGTAGCGAACCCCGAGCCCCGCCTCCAGGCCGGCGAGCATGCCCTGGCGGAAGGCGTACTGCCCCCACACCGAGGCCTGGTGGCGCGGCACCCAGTTGTCAGTATTGCCCTCGTTGGCATCGCCGGTCTTTTCGAGGGTCACGTTGGTGTAGCTGTAGCCGGCCTGCAGGCGCAGGTTATCGGTCAGCCGGCTATGCGCCTCCAGTTCGATGCCCTGGGATTCGATCTCCCCGGTGGCCCGGAAGAAGTTCTCGCTGGCGCGCTTGGTGGCCAGGTTCTCCTGGGTGATATGGAAGAGCGCCACGCTGTAGCGATCCTGCGAGTCGGCCGGCTGGTACTTCAGGCCCGTTTCCACCTGCTCGCCCTGGGAGGGTTCGATCAGGTCGCCGTTCCGGTCGACGGCGGCATTGGGGCTGAAGGAGGTGGTGTAGCTGGCGTAGGGCGCCAGGCCGTTGTCGAACAGGTAGAGCACTCCAGCGCGACCGCTGAACTGGGTGTCGTCCAGTTCACTCTCGGAGCCGCTATCGCGGTCGGTGTTGCTGACATCGACCCAGTCATGGCGGCCGCCCAGGTTCAGTCGCCAGTTCCCCAACGCCAGCTGGTCCTGGAGATAGACGCCGGTCTGCTCCAGCTCGCGTTTCTGGCGCACGTCCGGGTAGAAGGCGGTGGGTTCGGCGCCGTACTCAGGGGCGAAGGCATCGATGGTTGGGAACATGGCCGAGCCCCAGACGACGTCATTGTCGCGTTGCTGGTAGTCGACGCCGGCCAGCAGGGTGTGTTCGGCGGTCCCGGTGGTGAGATGGGCCTCGAGCTGGTTGTCCACCGCCAGGGCCTCGAGCGACTCGTCGCCGCTGGAGAAGTAGCGGTTGAGCTCGGTGTCGCTGGCCCAGCCGAAGGCATAGACCTGCTCCAGCTCGACATCGGACTCGGTGTAGCGCAGCGTCTGGCGGCCAGTCAGGGCGTCGTTGAAGCGGTGCTCCAGCTCGTAGCCCACCATGGTCTGCTCGCGCTCGAACGAATCGTAGTCTTCTTCGCCCTCGAAGAAGGTATTGGCGATGCGACGGCCATTGCGATCTTCCACCGTGCCCTCGAAGGGCAGCCCGGCGTGATAGCCGCCTTCCGGGTCCTTGTGCAGGTAGGCGTGCAGGGTGAGGCTGGTAGCGTCGGTGACGTCCCAGCTCAGCTGGGGAGCGAAGGCGTAGCGCTCCTCTTCCACCGGGCCGAACTGGGTGTCGGCGGCGCGGGCCAGGCCGGTCAGGCGGAAGGCGACGCGGCGCGCGTCATCCAGCGGGCCGGTGAGGTCGAAGGCGGCGCTGCGCTGGGCGTTGTTGCCCGCGCCCAGGCGCAGCTCGCCGCTCTCCTCGAATTCGGGGCGCTTGCTGGTCTGGGCCACCAGGCCGCCCGGGGAGGCGCGACCGTAGAGCACCGAGGCGGGGCCCTTGACCACCTCGATCCGTTCCAGGAACCAAGGATCGATGACCAGCGAGCTGAAGGAGCCGCCGTCGCTCATCACCTTGAGGCCGTCGAGGAAGGTGTTGCTGACGCTGCCGTCGGTGAAGCCACGCAGCACCAGATAGTCGTAGCGGTTGGAGGCGCCGATCTGATTGGTATAGACGCCTGGCGTGTAGTCGGCGGCGCGCTGCACGGTCTCGGCGCCGCGGGCCTCCCACTCCTCGTTCTCGATCACCGAGATCGACTGCGGCGTCTCGTTGAACGGCGTCTCGGTTTTGGTGGCGGCCTGGGCGGTGACGGTCAGGGTGGAGAGCAGCTCGGCCTCTTCGGCGTGGGCCGTCAGGGCAATGCTTGCGGCGGTGAGCGACACCGCCAGCACCAAGGGACGTGGAGTCGGCATGAAGGATTCCTGTGATAAGACCAAGTGACTTCAGGTAATGAGAATTATTACCTTTTGACTGGTGCCTGAGGTATGCGCGGTGATCACCCTGTTATGCGGGATGCTCAGCTCGTTTCGTGAAGGGAACTCGGCGGGTAGCCGAAGCGACGGCGGAAGGCGGTGGCGAAGTTGCTGGCGTGACGATAGCCGCAGAAGTGGGCCGCCTGCTGCACGCTGAAGCCTTGCTCCAGGTAGTCGTGGGCCAGCGCCAGCCGGCACTCGCGCAGGTAGTCGAACACCGAGCGGCCGTAGGCGGCGCGGAACTTTCGCCTGAGGCTTGCCGGGCTCATGGCGGCCAGCTCGGCCAGCGTCTCCAGACGATGTTCGCCGGCGGGGTCGTGACGCAGGGTGTCGCGGACCCGCTCCAGGCGCTGACGTTCCTGAGGTGACAGCGTGGGAGCGGGGGGCGGCGTCGGATCGTCGACGCGGCCTCCGTGGGCCAGCAGTTGCAGGCTCAGTCCCTCGAGCAGCAGACGCTGAGCCTCGCCCGGCAGCGGCGTGGTCAGCTCCTGCTCCAGGCCCTGGCGCAGTGGCTCGGGTAGTTGCCAGGCACGCAGGTGGGAAGCGGCAGGCGCCGGGGCGCTCATGCCCAGCCGCGCCAGGCAGGCGTCGTCGAGGCTCAGGGTCAGGGCACGCAGGCGCTGGCCGGCGGGCTGGGAGGCGGCCAGGCCACAGTCGGCCTCCAGCCGCAGGCTTAGTGCCATGCCGGCGGTCAGCGTCAGGGTGCGGTGCGCGAGGCTGACGTCGGCACGGCCCTCCAGCATGACCACGATCGACAGCGGCGAGGCTGCCCGGGAGTAGGATTCATAGCGGTGCAGCACCTCCACGTCGGAGGCGACCAGCTGCATGCCCGGGCGTGGCGCGAACTCGCGCACCACCCCACGCACCACCGGCGCCTCGGCTCGGGGGGAGAGGTCGGGGGTCCGATAGTCGAGCCCGTAGCGCCGGCCATAGGCCTGCAGGTCGCGCGCGGTGTGCTGGCGCACCTGAGATGTGATGACGCTCATCCGGCCGCCTTGGCGGCGCTGGCGGTGCGCCGGCATCCCAGCGGGCAGTTGGCGCAGTAGCCCAGCTCGTCGATCAGGTAGCGGATGCAGCACAGTCGGCGCACCCGGGCGGGCTGGTCCGATTTGGTCGGTGTGACGTAGCGCACCGGTCGATAGAGCGGGTTGCGGCGGCCGTCGGTCAGTGTTCGGCTCTCCATCAGCGCCCGGGCGGGCTTGGCCACCCCCGACGACGCCATGGGGTGATCGGCCAGGGCGCCGGCAAAGTACTCGAAGTAGTTGCCGGCGTTGCTCCAGAACACCCTGGGCGAGGCTCCGGTGGCTGAGGCCAGGGCATCGACCAGCGGCGTCAGATGGCCGTCAAGCAGGGTGGCGAAGCGGAAGCTGGGAGCCCGTGTGGTCAGGGGGCGGCCGGCATTGCGCAGAATCAGGCCGGTGGTCTGTCCCTCGGGCGACTGCTCGAGGTGCAAGTCATCCAGCCCCAGCGGCAGGTCGCGCTCCAGCAGCAGGTTGGCGGCCAGGCCGTGGGCCGCCAGGGCGCTGAAGTGCCACTTGGACCACAGCGAGGCCACCGCGCGGCGGTCGCCGTGACCGTACCGGGCGCCAAAACGCGTGAACAGCGCGTCCAGGTAGGCTGGGTCAAGCAGGTTACGGGCGGGCAGGGTGTCGGCCTCGGGAGCCATTGAGACCCGCGGAGGAGGAAAACTCCTCAACGGGCCAATATAGAGCGGCGAGAGGGTGTGAGGCATGGTGTCCATCGGAAAGGTTATCGACCATGTCAGGGGTGTCTCGACCCTGATAGTCGTAGCGAGGCAGTGATACATTTGAGACTTATTATCATTAATTTTTTAAGGGTTTTCAATGATTGATAACTATTATCACTTGTGAGAGCATCCGCTCGCCATTCGTCACGGAACCAGGGAGCCTGACGTGAAGAGGATTCGATCAACTCTGATAGGGGGGGCGGCCGCCCTGCTGCTTGTTACCCCCCCGTTGATGGGGCAGGAGCTGGTAGAGGAAGCCAGCGAGGCCCAGCGTGCTCAGGCCGAGTTGCAGGTGCGCATCGATGCCGCCGATGACGCCAGTCGCGAGATGCTGGTCGAGCTGCGTCGCCTGGAAGCCGAGACGCGACGCCTCCGGGCGGACAGCGAGAGCCTGGCGCCGCGTCTCGAGCGCCAGGCCGAGCGTCTGGCGACCCGCGAAGCGGCCCTGGACGCCCTGGCCGAGACGCGTGAAGCCTTGCCGGCGGTCGAGCAGGGGTTGTTGTCGCGGTTGAGGGCCTGGGTGGAGGCCGACCTGCCCTTCCTGAAACAGGAGCGTCTGGCTCGGGTCGAGGGGCTCGTGAATGGCATGGCAGACCCCGATCTCTCCACGGTGGAGCGCCTGGACCGCACCCTGGCCGCCTGGCGCGCCGAGCTGGACTATGGCCGCGAGCTCGATGCCTGGCGCGGCATCCTGAAGGAGGGGGAGGTGCGCCGAGAGGTGGACTTTTTCCGCCTGGGACGCGTAGGGCTCTATTATCTGACGCCCGATGGACATCAAGGCGCCGTCTGGCGCTCGGACGAGCAGCGCTGGCAACCGTTGGCTGAGGCCGAGCGTGTCGAACTGCGCCACGGGCTGCGTATCGCTCGCGAACAGCGGGCGCCGGAGCTGCTTACCCTGCCGGTCTCCCACCCGGTGACGCCGGTCGACGCGGAGCACGCCTTATGAACACCTGGAGCAAGAGCAAGACCAGCCTGAGGGGCGTCGCGGCACTGATTCTGGGAGCCATGCTGGTAACGACGGTGCTGCCCGCCGCGGCGCAGAGTGATCCTCTCGCTACCCTGCGCGCCGAGCGAGAAGCAGCAGAAGCCCGGGATGCCGCGCGGCTGGCCGAGCTGGTCGAGGACCGTGATGCACTGGAAGCGGCCCTGGAGGAGGCCCGACAGCTTCATGCCGAGGCCGAGTCGCGCCATGTCGAGCTCGAATCTCGTCAGGCCGAGTTGGAGTCTCGTCGAGAGGCCCTCGATAGCCGCCAGGCCGAGCAGGGCGACGACCTGACGGCGGTGTTGGCCGTACTGGCTCGCCATAGCGGAGAGCTGCGTGATGCCCTCGCCGAGAGCTGGCTTACCGTGGGCGGCGCCGAGCTGCCGCCGCGACTGAATGACGTCGAGGTGTTGCGCCCCGAGCACCTCGAGAGGCTTGCCGACTCCCTTATCGCCCTGACGGTCGAGACCGGCCGCATACGCGCCTTCGAGGCGCCGGTGGCCGCCAGCAGTGGTGAGATCGCACCCCGCGAGGTCGTGCGCCTGGGGAATCTGGCAGCCTTCGGCGCCGGGGAGCTGCTCGAACGCGGCGCCGAAGAGGGCGTATTGGCCACGGTGACGCGTACCCCCAATGAGGTGGCCCAGCAGCTTGTCGCCTTCCAGGCAGGCGAGGGCGAGCGCATTGCCCTGGACCCGACCGGCGGGCAGGTGATCGAGGCCCTGGCGCAGCGCCCCAGCCTGCAGGAGCGCTTCCAGCAGGGGGGCGTCGTCGGCTATGTGGTGGTGGGCCTGGGCGCCTTTGGCCTGCTGGTGGCGCTGTTGCAGTATGGCTACCTGCTCAGCGTCACCGTGGCACTACGTCGTCAACTGATGACGCTGGATGAACTGCGTGATGACAATCCCCTGGGCCGTGTTTTGCTGCGCTTCCGGGCGCTTTCCGATGCCCCCATGCCCGAAGCGCTGGAGGCACGTCTCGACGAGGCGGTGCTGGCCGAGCTGCCGCGGCTCGAGCGAGGACAGCCACTGGTCAAGCTGCTGGCCGCGGTGGCTCCTCTGCTGGGGTTGCTGGGCACCGTCACCGGGATGATCGTGACCTTCCAGGCCATCACCGTCTTCGGCACCGGCGACCCACAGCTGATGGCGGGCGGCATCAGTCAGGCACTGGTGACGACCGTGCTGGGGCTGATCACCGCGGTGCCCCTGCTGTTTGCCCACACCGCCCTGGCCGGCCGCAGTCGTCAGCTGGCCGGCGTGGTGGAGGGGCAGGCCAGTGCCGCCCTGGCCGAGCGACTGGAGCATCGCCGACCCGCCATTACCGCCAAGGAGAAAGGGTCGCATGCTGCCGCTATGGCTTGAGCCCCTGACACGGCTGATTGACGCCGGTGGCGTCGTGTTGGTGGGCATCGCCTCCGTGGCGGCGCTGCTGTTCAGCCTGGCGCTGGAGCGGGTGCTGTTCTTTCGATTCACCTATCGGCGTGCTCGGCGCAGGCTGGTTCGGCGCTGGGCGCAGCGCGCCGACCACCATAGCTGGAGTGCCCTGACCGTTCGCGAGGTGTGGGCCCGCGAACTGATCACCCGGCTGCGCCGGCCACTGCCCTGGCTCAAGTTGCTGGTGGCGCTCTGCCCGCTGTTGGGTCTGCTGGGCACCGTCACCGGGATGATTGCCGTCTTCGATAGCCTGGCGCTGAGTGATACCAGCCAGGCGCGCGCCATGGCCGACGGCGTGGCTCGGGCCACGCTGCCGACCCTGGCGGGCATGGCGGTGGCGGTGGTGGGGCTGCTGTTTACCACTCGGCTGGAACAGGTCATTCGGCGCGAGGATCAGCGGCTGCATGACCGACTGGCCCGTGCCGTGGAGGAGAACGATGCGTAGACGACGTACGCTTGCCGGTGATGCCGGGGATAGCGGTGAGATCAATCTGACCCCGATGCTCGACGTGGTCTTTATCATGTTGATCTTCTTTATCGTGACCACCAGCTTCATCAAGGAGAGCGGGGTGGAGATCGACCGCCCCGAGTCCAGCGCCGCCTCGCCCCGGCCGGATGCCCAGCTGATGGTGGCCATCACTCCCGAGGGGGCGGTGTGGGTCGATGGCGAGCCGGTAGATGTCCATCGCGTCGGCAACGCCGTGGCGGCGCTGGTCAGTGATGAAGGGGGCGTGGTGATCCAGGCCGACCGGGAGTCGACCACCGGGCTGCTGATCGAGGTGATGGATCGTATCCGTCAGGCCGGTGTGGACAATGTCGCCGTGGCGGCGACCAGAGGGGCGTCATGAGGCGAGCCTTACTCTCGGTGCTGGCCGGTGCCGGCATGGCGCTGTTGCTGTTCTGGCTGCTGGCGTTGCTGGTCTCGCCCCCTGAGCCGGATATCGAGGTACAGGAGATGCGCCTGACGATGACAGAGCTGGCACCGGCACCGGAGCCCGAAGCGGCTGAATCTGTCAGCGAGCCCCCTCCCGCGATGCCGCCTGCCGCCACGCCACCGCCACTGCCGGAGCCGTCCCCCTTGCCGAACACCGCACTGGCTCTGCCCGAACCGGAGCTGCCGGCCGAGGAGCCGGCGCCGGTCGAGCTGGACAGCTCACTTCCCGAGCTGGCCGAGGCCCCCCCCGATCCGGCGCCTGAACCGCCGCCGCCCGAGCCGCGCCAGCAGCCCCGAGCGGAGCCGACCCCGACACCGGCCCCCGCGCCTGCGCCCACTTCGTCCCCTTCCTCGGCGGCAAGGAGTCCCGCCGAGACGGTGGCCAAGCCCGTCAGCCGCGAGCCGGTCGACGTGGGCCAGATCGCCCCCACCAGTCGTGTGCCACCCGAGTATCCGTCTCGGGCCCAGCGCCGTGGTCTCGAGGGGTATGTCGAGCTGCAGTTCGTCATTCGTTCTGACGGCAGCGTGGATCCGGGCAGCATTCAGGTGCTCTCGGCGCGACCCACCAATGTCTTCGACAAGGCGGCGCGCCGGTCGGTGTCGCGCTGGCGCTTCGAGCCGGCCCAGGGGCTGCGGCGAGCGCGCCAGCGCCTGGAATTTCAGCTGAGATGAGTCGCGAGGAGTCTCCCATGCGCCACACCCTGCTCTCTGTTTCCGCTCTGCTGCTCTGTTGGCTGGTGGGCGTTTCGCTGGCTCAGGCTGCCCCTCCACTCAAGGCCAGCTTTATCGACGACCTCCAGCAGCTTGAGGCGGCACTCCAGGAGGGGGAGGCCGCGGCGGTGGAGGCGCGTGCCCTGGCGCAGGCGCGGCGTTTGGCCGGTGGCAATGCCGGCGACCGCTGGGCGCGGGCTCTCTATCTGCAGCTGGCCGCCGGCGCCGCGTCGCGGCAGGATGAGCCGGCCCGAGCGGCCGAGCTTCTCGCCGAGGCACGCGGTGTCGAGGGCATCGAGGCAGAGCACCATGATCGCTGGCTGCGCGACGAGGCACGTCTGCGGCTGGCCGCCGGCGATCGCGAGCGGGGGAGTGAGCTGCTGGCGGGGTGGCTGGGTCGTCATGCAGGCGAGCCTCGCGATCACTGGCAATTGGTGCGTTCCCTGGCACAGCTCGAGCGCTGGGAGGAGGCCGCCGAACGAGTGCAACAGGCGCGGAAGCTGGCGCCGCAGCTCGACGATCGCCAGCGTGCCCTGGCCGGTGCCGTGCTGCGACGCGCCGGCCGGGGCAAGGCGGCGCTCTCCCTGCTCGGAGCCGGGCTGACCGAAAGCCGCGACCCGGCGCACTGGCGCGAGGCGGCGGCTCTGGCTCAGCGGCTTGGGGAGGCCGGGGGAGCGGCCGCCATCTGGGAAGCGGGCTGGCGTGCCGGTGTGCTGAGCGGTGAAGAGGATCTGCGCCGATTGATCGAGTTGCACCTCGCCGGCGGCACCCCGGCGCGTGCCGCCGAACATCTCGAGGCGGCCCTGGCGTCGGACGAGCTGATGGATAACGAGGCGAATCGACGCCTGCTGGCCCAGGCCTGGGAGCGCGCTCGCGATCGCGGGCGCGCACTGAAAGCCTGGCGAGATGTGGCGCAGCGCAGTGGTAAGGCCGATGACTGGTCGCGGCTCGACCGGCTGGCTAATGCCTGGGGGCGTGACGAGGCGGCGGAAGAGTCCTTACGGCTCCTGCTGCACCCCGTCGATCTCGCGCACAAAGGGCGGTAGCGAGTCGAGCAGCGCCCGGCCGTAGCGGCGCGTCAGCACGCGTCGGTCGAGCAGGGTGATGCGGCCGTGGTCCGCCTCCTTGCGGATCAGGCGGCCACAGGCCTGTACCAGCTTGATGGAGGCGTCGGGCACGCTGATGCGCATGAAGGAGTTGCCGCCCCGGCTCTCGATCCACTCCGCCAGGGTGGCACCCACCGGATCATCGGGCACCGCGAAGGGCAGCCGGGTGATCACCACATGGGTAAGATAGTCCCCCGGTAGGTCGATGCCCTCGGCGAAGCTGGCCAGCCCGAAGATGATGCTGCCTTCACCGGCATCCACGCGCTTGCGATGACGGTTGATCAGTTCGCGCTTGGGGAGGCGGTCCTGGGCCAGTACCCGTTTGGCCAGATCCTTGGGCAGTGCCTTTTCCACGGCGCGGAGTTGGGCCCGGGACGAGAACAGCATCAGCACCGCCTCCTGGCGTTCGAGTCCGTTGACGAAGTCGACGATGGCCCGCTCGTGTCCCTCGCGGTCGGCCGGGTCGACGGCCTCCCTGGGGACGCTGAGCACCGCCTTCGAGTAGTCGAAGGGGCTTGGGAGTCGCTGGTAGCGGTAACGATTGGCGAGGCCGGCGCGCTCCTGCAGGCGCTCGAAACGCCCCAGGGCAGTAAGCGTCGCGGAGGTGACCACGGCGCCGAAGGTGGTGCCCCACAGGCTCTTGGCCAGGGTGTGGGCGGCCGAGACGGGACTCGCCGAGAAGGTCAGCTCGGGTTCGCCGCCGACATGCTCCAGGGTCAGCCAGCGGGCCCGTGGTGGCTCACCCTCGGGGTCCACCTCGGTAAAGGCCTGCCACAAGGCGTGGGCCTCCAGGGCGCGGCCATGCAGCAGCGCCACCAGCGGTAGCCACGCCTCGGCTGCCTCTCGCGGCAGCCCGGTGTGCTTGTCGGGGTCGAGGCTCTCGCGCAGGATATCGGCCATGCTCTCGAGGATGCGGGAGAGCTCGGCAAACAGCGTGACCAGTGCCGCGGCATGATCGCGCAATGCCTCGGGAGCTCGCCCCATCTCGAAACGGTGCTGGTGAATCTCCTCGCCGTCACCAAGCCCCTGAGGGCGTCCGGCGAGCTGGTGGCCCAGCGCGAAGGCCTCCCCCAGCCGGGGTTCGGCGGCATCCATCGCCTGGGGGAGGCTGGCCAGCAGCCGCGCCAGGGTGGCTTGCCCCCCCAGGGCGGCATTGAGCTCGGTGAGCGACTTCCTGAGATTGCGGAGCCAGCGCAGGCCCGCGTTCACGCCGAAGCGATAGGTAAAGTGGTTGAGGGCCTTGTCGGGCAGATGGTGGCCTTCGTCGAACACATGGATGCAGTCACCCGGGTCGGGCAGCACCACACCGCCCCCCAGGGAGAGGTCGGCCAGCACCAGGTCATGATTGGCGACGATGATGTCGGCCTGCTCCATATCGCGGCGGGCGCGGAAGAAGGCGCAGGCCCCGAAGTGGCCGCAGCGACGATTGGTGCATTGCCGGTGGTCCACGGTGAGGCGACGCCAGTGCTCGTCCTTGATCGCCTCGGGCCAGCTGTCGCGGTCACCCTCCCAGCGGCCATTGCCGTAGGCATCGCCCATCGCCTTGACCAGCGCCTGGAAGTCGTCGCCACCGCTGTCGAGCGCCTGCTCGAACATCGACAGGGTAGGGTTCTCCTCGCCGCCGTCGAGCGCCTGGTCGAGTCGTGCCACGCAGACATAGCGGCCACGCCCCTTGGCCAGGGCGTAGCGGAAGTCGATACCGCTATGGGCCTTGAGTGCCGGCAGATCCTGGTGCAATACCTGCTCCTGCAGCGCCACGGTGGCGGTGGAGAGCACCAGTCGCTTGCCGCGGGCCTTGGCCACCGGCAGGGCGGCCAGCAGGTAGGCGAGGGTCTTGCCGGTGCCGGTGCCGGCCTCGAGCACACAGACATGCTCATCGCTGACGCGCTTGCCGGTCTCATCGGCCTCGATGCCCCCCAGGGTGCGGGCGATCTCGGCGATCATCAGTCGCTGACCGTAGCGGGGCGTGAGACCCAGGCCCTCCAGCGCATGGCGGTAGGCGGTCTGAATCTCGCCTTTCAAGGCCTCGTCAAGCATATCTGTCCAAGCGTTTAAAGCAGCCCTTCGGGCGGATGCTCGCAGGGCAGCTTGTCGTCGATATAGCGCTCGATCTCGGGGAGCGAGAAGGCGTCCTCTTCGCCCACGAAGCTGATGGATACCCCCTTGGCGCCGGCGCGGCCGGTGCGACCGATGCGGTGGACGTAGTCCTCCGGGTCCTCCGGCAGGGTGTAGTTGATGACGTGGCTGACATCCTCGATATGGATGCCACGGCCGGCCACATCGGTGGCCACCAGTACCTGGATCTCACCGGCACGGAACTTCTCGAGGGTCTCGATGCGCTGATTCTGGGGAACATCGCCGGAGAGCATGGCCACGTCGATGCCTGCCTTGCGCAGCAGATCATCGAGCTTGCGAACCAGGTCGCGGCGGTTGCCGAACACCATCACCCGGTCAAAGCTCTCCTGCTGGAGCAACTTGACCAGCAGGCGTTGCTTCTCCGCATCGCCGACCATATAGACCCGCTGGTCGATGTCGGCGGCGTTGTCGACGGTGACGGCGATCTCGACATGGGCCGGCTCATGGGTCCACTGGCTGGCCAGCTGAAGGATATCCTCGGTGAAGGTGGCCGAGAACAGGAAGGTCTGGCGCTCCTCCTTCTTCGGCGTATGGCGGATGATCCGCTTGACGTCGGGGATGAAGCCCATGGAGAGCATGCGGTCGGCTTCATCGAGGACCAGCACCTCGACCTGGGTGAGGTCGACATCGCGCTTCTGATGGAAGTCGAGCAGACGACCCGGGGTGGCCACCAGGATATCGAGCTTGCCTTCGAGGGCCTCGCGCTGCTTCTGGTAGTCCATGCCACCCACGACGCTGGCCACCTTGAGGTCGGTAAAGCGTGCCAGGGCCTTGGCGTCCTTCTCGATCTGCAGGGCGAGCTCGCGGGTCGGGGCCACGACCAGCGCGCGGGGTGCGCCCGGCTTCTGGCCATTGGGGCGCTCCTCCTCGAGGAAGTAGGCCAGGATCGAGATCAGGAAGGCGGCGGTCTTGCCGGTGCCGGTCTGGGCCTTGCCGACGATATCACCGCCGAGCAGGGTGTGGTCGAGGGCCTCGGCCTGGATCGGGGTGCAGTACTCGAAGCCCAGCGCGTGGATGGCGCGCATCAGTGGCAGGGGCAGGTCGAAGTCGTGAAAGCGCCACTTGCCGGCCACCGGGGTGACCTGGAACTGGCGCAGATCCCAGTTCGACTGGCGACGGCGTGGCTTGCGACGACGACGCTTGGGCTTGTGGTTCTCGGCCGGGGCCGTGGTCTGTTCCGACTCGCTCATAGGCTTGCTGTCTTTCCGTGTCGATAGGGTAGTCATGTCATGCAAACGGGTATTGTACCAGTCTATGCGACGAAGGGCGCGTCTCACCGCGCAGGGCTGATAGAATGCGCGTCACAGCAGAGGAGTATGCCCATGACACGTCGCAAGAAGACCCGTTCGCTGGCCGACAAGGTGCAGATTCGTACCGGTCGGCGCAAGGACTACAAGAAGTGGCGCCACGAGAATCCCGACCAGGTCACCTCGTCGACGCGCTACACCCAGAAGAAACGTCAGCAGCGCAAGCTTCAGGCCGCCCGCAAGCAGGCTCGTCAGGAAACGGGGCAGGCCATTGATATCCATCCGCAACGCGATGCGCAGCAGGCGGACAGCGAAGAGTCCGAGCGGGGAGGCACGCCGAGCTGATGCGTCTGGTTTCATTCAATATCAATGGCATTCGTGCGCGACTTCATCAGCTGGAGGCGTTGGTCACGGCCCACCGGCCGGCGCTGATCGGCCTGCAGGAGACCAAGGTCCAGGACGCCGAGTTTCCCCGCGAGGCGGTGGAGGCGCTGGGCTATCGCGTCGTCTATCACGGCCAGAAGGGGCACTACGGCGTCGCGATGATGCTCGATACTGCCCAGTGTGGCGAGCCCGAGGCGGTCCACTACGGCTTTCCCGATGACGGGGATGAGGCTCAGCGGCGCATGATCGGCGTGACCCTGCGGCTGTCAGACGGTGAGCCGCTGACGGTATGGAATGGTTATTTCCCCCAGGGCGAGAGTGTCGAGCATCCGACGAAGTTTCCCCACAAGCGGGCGTTCTACGCCCAGCTGGGGTCGCTGCTCGAACTCCATCACCGCCCCGACGAGCGCCTGGCGGTGATGGGCGATTTCAATATTTCGCCCGAGGATATCGATATCGGTATCGGCGAGGCCAATCGCAAGCGCTGGCTGCGCGAAGGCAAGACCAGCTTCCAGCCGGTGGAGCGTGAGTGGCTGGCGGGTATCAAGGCCTGGGGTCTCACGGACAGCTACCGGCTGCATTATCCCGAGGTGGCCGACCGCTATAGTTGGTTCGACTATCGCTCCAGGGGGTTCGATCGCGAGCCGAAGCGGGGCCTGCGCATCGACCATATCCTGGTGACCGCACCGCTGGCGGAGAAGGTGGTCGACGCCGGCATCGATTATGAGCTGCGCGGTATGCAGAAGCCCTCCGACCATGCCCCCGTATGGACCGAGCTTTCGCTGCCGCAAGTGTGACGGCATAACATGAAAGCCCACGCCGCGGAGGAGCGTGGGCTTGCCGAGGAGGGGCGGGGGCTTGTGTGGTAGGTGCCTGTCGGCGCTATCGGTAGTGTCGATCAGCGCTCGATACGCTTGACCAGGACCGGTGCCAGCTTCTCGTTCATCTCCTTGAAGGCCTGCTCGGTAGTCTCCCAGTCGATGCAGGCATCGGTGATGGAAACGCCGTACTGAAGCTGGTCGAGATCCTCCGGCAACTTCTGGTTGCCCCAGCCGATATTGGACTCGACCATCAGGCCGATGATCGAACGGTTGCCGTCGAGCAGCTGGTTGGTGACGTTCTCCAGCACCAGCGGCTGCAGCGCCGCATCCTTGTTGGAGTTGGCGTGAGAGCAGTCGATCATGATGTTGGGCTTGATGCCGGCCTTGTTGAGCTCCTGCTCTGCCAGTGCCACGCTGACACTGTCATAGTTGGGCTTGCCGTTGCCGCCGCGCAGCACCACGTGCCCATAGACGTTGCCCCGGGTGCGAATGATGGCCACCCGCCCCTTGTAGTCGATGCCCAGGAAGTTGTGCGGATGGGCCACCGACTGCAGGGCATTGACCGCCACGTCCAGGCTGCCGTCGGTGCCGTTCTTGAAGCCGACCGGGCAGGAGAGCCCCGAGGACATCTCGCGGTGCGTCTGGGATTCGGTGGTGCGTGCACCGATGGCCGACCAGCTGATGCAGTCCTGAATGTACTGAGGCGAGATCGGGTCGAGTGCCTCGGTGGCCAACGGCAACCCCATCTCGGACAGCTCCACCAGCAGCTGGCGAGCCGTATGCAGACCCTTCTCGATCTCGAAGGAGCCGTTCAGGTTGGGGTCGTTGATCAGCCCCTTCCAGCCGACGGTGGTACGCGGTTTCTCGAAGTAGACGCGCATCACGATATACAGGCTGTCCTTCACCTCGTCGGCCAGGCGGCGCAGGCGGCGGGCATAGTCGAGGGCGGCATCCACGTCGTGGATGGAGCAGGGGCCCACCACCACCAGCAGACGCGGGTCTTCGCCGTCCAGGATGCGCTGGATGGTATGGCGCCCTTCGATCACGGTCTGCTCGGCGGCGTCGGTAAGCGGAATCTCCAGCTTGAGGGCTTCCGGGGTGATAAGCACGTCCTGGGAGAGGACGTTGAGGTTGCTGACCTGTTGATCTGTCATGCGATTTCCTGTGGGTCGTGTCTGCGCTGAAGGCCTGACGGCATGGTTGTTTTGGCTCTACTATACACCGGCCGGGGTAGGCCGGATCAATCGCGGGAACCTACGAAGGGCCGGCAGTGTCATAGCGGCCGCGCCCGATGAGGATCCGCGGCTTGATGGATGAACAGGAAAAGGGAACACTTGTGCGACTCTTGATGATGGTCTTTGACCCCCAATCGCCCAGGCTTCAGGTAGACGCTATGCAAGCACGCCATATTGTTGAAGTTTCCATGCCTTACGGACGACGCGCCCCTTCCCGTCGCCTGATGACGGGGAGGGGCTAGATGGGCGCCAGGGAAACCGATCAGCAGCTCGTCGAGCGGGCCCAGAAGGGTGATACACGCGCCTTCGACCTGCTGGTGAGGAAGTATCAGCACAAGATCATCGGCCTGATCGGGCGCTATGTGCATGACCATGCCGAGGTGCAGGATGTCGCCCAGGAGGCCTTCATCAAGGCCTATCGCGCCCTGGGAAAGTTTCGTGCCGAGAGCGCCTTCTACACCTGGATGTATCGAATCGCCATCAACACGGCCAAGAACCATCTGGTCTCCAGGGGGCGGCGCCCGCCCGGCAGCGACCTGGATATCGTCGATGCCGAGATCCTCGATCAGAGTGGCCGCCTCTCCGATACCGAGACCCCCGAGGCGGCCATGGCTCGCGACCAGCTGAAGGGGGCCATCTTCGAGGCGATCGAGGCCCTGCCCGATGACCTGCGTACCGCGATCACGCTGCGCGAGCTGGAGGGGCTCTCCTATGAGGATATCGCCACCATCATGGAGTGCCCGGTGGGTACCGTGCGCTCGCGGATCTTTCGGGCACGAGAGGCGGTCGACCAGCATATCCAGCCGCTGGTGACCACCTCGCGCAACCGCGAACCGGTGGGCGAGTGATGTCCAGCAGTAATTTGTCGATTTATTGTCGATTCGCTGAACTGACCGATGCTTTTGGCGTCTCAAGCAGTGTTCGATCCGCTAAAGGCGGTTCAGAGCGTCGGCATTCGTGGGGCGGCTATTGCGGATGTCGACATCTGGGTGATAACGGATGCAAGGCCGGGGCCTTGCCAGGCTGAGGTGTAAAGAATGAGTCAGAACGCACGGGAATCGCTTTCTGCCCTGATGGACAATGAGGGCGACGAGCTGGAGCTTCGCCGCGTGCTGAAATCGCTGAGTGATGAACCCGATGCCGCCGACGCGTGGCGACGCTACCATCTGATGCGCAGCCTGATGAGACAGGAGGCGGATGTGGATGTCAGCGTCGACCTGTCGGCGGGCATCCTGGCGCGCCTTGAGAGTGAGCCGGCCCCCGTACTCGACAAGGGTCTCCACGACGATAGAGCTCGGCCAGCTGCTGCACGCCGCTCACTTCCGCTGGCACGCAGCGCCGGAATCGCCGCCGCGGTGTCGTTGATGGTGATCACCGGTGTGCAGTTCTACAACGGCGGCGGCCTGCCCAGCGGGGGAGCCCCGTCGGCCGAGCTCGCCGGAGGCACCCCAGAGGGTGCCCCCCAGGCGTCGCCCGCCGGCCTGGCAGCCACCGCCGTGCAGCGACCGTCATTGGCGGATCTGCCACTCTTCCAGTTGCCCCAGGGGGGCGTCAGTGGCCTGATGACCGTTGGCGCCGGCATGCAGAGCACACCGATGTTCCTGGCGCCCAGCCAGCGGCAGTCGTTGATGGCCGATGAGGAGCAGGCGCGCCTGTTGCAATCCTATCTGGATCGTCACGCCGAAGGGACAGCCTACCGCAGCGGTGATGCCTGGATGCCGCTGCTGCGCGCCAGCGGTGGCGACAGCCTCGGTCAGCGCTGACGGGAGGTCGGCGATGTGCGTCTTTCGCAGTTGCGCTACGGTGTTTGTGCCGCTCCTGCTGGCGGCGGTTGCGCCTTCTGTCGTTGCCCTGGAGGCCACTCCCGATAATGACCGCTTCGACTGTCGTCTCCTAACCACGGAGCCGACCCCGCAGACCGCTCGCGACTGGTACGAGCTCAATCTCTGGGCCGGCCACTGCTACCGCTACGATGCCCACGCGGTGCGCATCGGTTTCGATGGGGTGCGCACCCTCGTGATCAGTCACGAGGTCAACGATGGGGTCGAGCGGGGCAGGGCGCGCTTTCTGGATGGTCCCCCCGAGGTGTTTGAGCGACGCAGTCGCATCGGGCGCCTGGGCTGGGCGGAGGGTGGCTCGGCTCCCACGATCCCGGCCGGCATTGCGGCGAAGATTTCGTCTCATTACCGTTTGAGTCTGGCAGGTGAGGAGCGTATCGCCAACCGGCGGGCCTATCGTCTGGATATCTCGCCGCTCGACAGCTTTCGCTACGGCAAGCGGCTGTGGCTCGATGCCGAGACCGGCTTGACCCTCAAGCAGAGTCTGCTCGATGAGACCGGTCGCGCGGTGGAGACCTTTCAGTTGACGGTGCTCGAGCGGCCACGGCTGCATCAGGGCGAGGTGAGCATCGACGCTCCCCGCGAGGCGCCTCGAGATGCCTGGCACATCGGCTGGCTGCCTGGCGGATTCAGCCCTCAGCCAGTGGAGACGCACAGTGGGCGTCATGGCAGCGACGTGACCCATCGTCTGTTCAGCGACGGCCTTTCCACCTTCAGCCTCTTCGTCGCGCCACTCGGCGAGATTGAGCCCCTGGCCCCCGGGCTGCATCGGCTCGGCGTCTCCCATGCCGTTGTGCGGCACCGTGACCTGGACGGTACCCCGTGTCAGGTGGTGGTCATGGGGGAGATGCCGCCGCGGGTGTTGCTGCGGGTTGCCGATGGCTTGAGCTGGGCCGCCGAGGACTCCTGATGCGGTGACGCCCCGATGCTGTCAATACTCTTTTTGCACTGCTCATTTCAACCTGGTTGATCCCATCCTGGTCAATTCAACCCGGTTCATTCCAAGCTACGCAGGAGCCAACATGATGCGAATGCTGCGACACTTCTCCCTATGGATGCTGCTGGCCGTGACCCTGATGGCCTGGCAGGGGGCCATGGCCCGTGAGCTGCCCGACTTCACCGAACTGGTGGAGGAGGCGGCACCCGGTGTGGTGAATATCTCGACGACCCGCATGGTGCAGAGTCGCAATCCCTTCCAGGGATTCGGTGGTGAGGAGGTCCCCGAGATCTTTCGCCACTTCTTCGGCGACCGCTTCCCGGTGCCGCCGGGGCACGGGGCTGGCAAACCCCATGAGCGTCAGTCGCTGGGCTCTGGCTTTATCATCAGCGACGACGGTTACATCATGACCAATGCCCATGTGGTCGATGGCGCCGATGAAATTCTGGTACGTCTCAATGATCGCCGGGAACTGCCCGCCGAGCTGGTAGGCAGCGACGAGCGCACCGATGTGGCGGTACTCAAGGTCAATAGCGATGACCTGCCGACACTGCGTCTCGGCGACTCCGATGACCTCAAGGTCGGTGAATGGGTGGCGGCCATTGGCTCACCCTTCGGCTTCGATCATTCCGTCACGGCGGGCATCGTCAGTGCCATCGACCGGACCCTGCCGCGCGATGCCTATGTGCCCTTTATCCAGACCGATGTGGCCATCAATCCGGGCAACTCCGGTGGCCCGCTGTTCAATCTCGAGGGTGAGGTGGTGGGGATCAACTCCCAGATCTTTACCCGCAGCGGTGGCTTCATGGGGCTATCATTTGCCATTCCCATCAATGTTGCCATGGATGTGGCCGATCAGCTGCGCAACGATGGTGAAGTGCGTCGCGGCTGGCTGGGTGTGATGATCCAGCCGGTATCGCGCGATCTGGCGGAGTCCTTCGGCATGGACGATCCTCGTGGCGCGCTGATCGCAGACCTGGACCCTGACGGGCCGGCGGCGGCAGGGGGCCTCCAGGCCGGTGACATCATCCTCGAGGTTGATGGCGCCCGGGTGGATGACTCCAGCACGCTGCCGCGGCTGATCGGACGTACCGCACCGGGGAGCGATGTCGAGCTTGAGCTGATGCGTGACGGAAAGCGTCGCAGCCTTGAGATAACATTGGGTGACTGGCCTGAAAGCGGCAGGGGTACTGCCGATAAGGGGCATGACAGTCAGCAGGCGCGCTTGGGGATTGCCGTGACCGAGCTTGATGTCGCCGAGCGCAAGCGACTCGGCATCGAGGGTGGTGTCCGCATTGCCTCGGTCGACCCCAGTGGAGCCGCCGCAGCCGCAGGGGTGCAGGCCGGTGATATTCTGGTCAGTATCGATCACCAGGCCATTACCGACGCTTCACAGCTGGTCTCCCTGGCGCGTGAACTGCCCACGGATCGTGCCGTTCCGGTGCGCCTCTACCGTGATGGTCGTTCGCTGTTTGTCGCGCTTCGCCTGACCGGCGATTGACCTCTTTTCCTGTCAGCTCTCCAGCAGCCCGACGGTCTTCCCGTCGGGCTGCTGTATCTGGCACGGGCATACCGGTACAATGCGCCCATCCTGGCCGCCGGCCGGCCTTGCCGTGCCCGCCGCCCCGAACTCTATTCAGGTAGAAGTCCACCGATGTCCCAAGACACCTCCCTCGACAAGCTCAAGCATATCCGGAATTTCTCGATCATCGCCCATATCGATCATGGCAAGTCCACGCTGGCCGACCGGTTGATCCAGACCTGCGGCGGCCTGACCGAGCGTGAGCTCAAGGAGCAGGTGCTGGACTCCATGGATCTGGAGCGCGAACGGGGCATCACCATCAAGGCGCAGTCGGTGACCCTCGACTATCACTCGCCGGACGGAAATATCTATCAGCTCAACTTCATCGACACCCCTGGGCACGTCGACTTCTCCTATGAGGTCTCGCGCTCCCTGTATGCCTGTGAGGGTGCCCTGCTGGTGGTGGATGCCGGTCAGGGCGTCGAGGCTCAGTCGGTTGCCAACTGCTACACCGCCATCGAGCAGGGGCTCGAAGTGTTGCCGGTGTTGAACAAGATGGACCTGCCCCAGGCCGACCCCGACAAGGTCTCCCACGAGATCGAGGAGATCATCGGCCTGGACGCCACCGATGCCTGTCAGGTATCGGCCAAGAGCGGGCTGGGCATTGATGCCCTGCTGGAGCGCCTGGTGCGCGATATTCCACCGCCCAAGGGGGACCCGGGTGGCCAGCTTCAGGCGCTGATCATCGACTCCTGGTTCGACAACTATCTGGGGGTGGTATCGCTGGTGCGGATCTTCGACGGCACCCTGAAGAAGGGCGAGAAGATCCGTATCAAGTCCACCGGTCGCGACTGGCAGGTCAACGAGGTGGGTATCTTCACCCCGCAGCGCCGCGAGACCGGTATCCTGCGTGCCGGTGAGGTGGGCTTCATCGTGGCCGGTATCAAGGAGATCCAGGGGGCGCCGGTGGGCGATACCATCACCCATACCAAGACCCCGGATGTGGCTCGCCTGCCCGGCTTCCAGAAGGTCAAGCCTCAGGTCTATGCCGGCATGTTCCCGGTCAGTGCCGACGACTATGAGGACTTCCGCGACGCCCTGGAGAAGCTGGCGCTCAACGATGCCTCGCTGGAGTATGAACCGGAGAATTCCGATGCGCTGGGGTTCGGTTTCCGGGTCGGGTTTCTTGGCACTCTGCATATGGAGATCATTCAGGAGCGTCTCGAGCGTGAATATGATCTCGATCTGTTGACCACCGCGCCCACCGTGGTCTATGAGCTTATGCTCAAGGATGGCGAGGTGATCTACGTCGCCAACCCTTCCAAGTTGCCTGATATGGCCGACGTCGAGGAGATGCGCGAGCCCATTGTGCGCGCCAGCATCCTGGTTCCCCAGGAGTTCGTCGGCAACGTGATCACCGAGTGTGAGCAGCGTCGTGGTACCCAGAAGGACATGCAGTTCCTGGGCAGTCAGATCCAGCTTACCTACGAGCTGCCGATGTCCGAAGTGGTGATGGACTTCTTCGATCGCCTGAAGTCGATCTCCAAGGGTTATGCCTCGCTGGAATACAACTTCGAGCGTTTCGAAGCCGCCAAGCTGGTGCGTCTGGATGTATTGATCAATGGTGACAAGGTCGATGCCCTGGCGGTAATCATTCACCGTGATCATGCCCATAGTCGCGGGCGACTGCTGGTGGAAAAGATGAAGGATCTGATCCCCCGGCAGATGTTCGACGTGGCGATTCAGGCGGCCATTGGCGGTCAGGTGGTGGCCCGCTCCACCGTCAAGGCGCTGCGCAAGAACGTGACCGCCAAGTGCTACGGCGGTGATGTATCCCGCAAGAAGAAGCTGCTCGAGAAACAGAAGGCAGGCAAGAAGCGCATGAAGCAGGTAGGGCGGGTGGAGATTCCCCAGGACGCCTTCCTTGCCGTGCTCAAGGTCAACGACTGATTTCACCAGCGAGGGATAACGAACCGCCATGGACTTCTCACTGCTGCTGGTGATTGCCGTTGCCGTCACCGGCGTGATTACCCTGCTCAACTATTTCTGGTGGCGGCCGGCTCGTCGCCAGTCACTGCAAACCGCCGAGGCTGGTACCACCGAAGGTCTGCCGAACAATGCCCGAGAACAGGTGTTGAAAGAGCCCTGGCCGGTTGACTACGCCCGCTCCTTCTTTCCGGTGCTGCTGGTGGTGCTGGTACTGAGAAGCTTCGTGGTGGAGCCGTTTCAGATCCCGTCGGGCTCCATGCGGCCGACTCTCGAGATCGGTGACTTCATCCTCGTCAGCAAGTTTGCCTACGGACTGCGCCTGCCGGTAGTGCATACCGAGATTCTCGATCTGGGTGAGCCCGAGCGTGGTGATGTCATGGTGTTTCGCTTTCCCAGCGAGCCGTCTGTCAATTTCATCAAGCGCGTCGTAGGCCTGCCGGGTGATCGCATCCGTTACGAAGGCAAGCAGCTTTATATCAATGGGAAGCCAGTGCCCAAGACACTGTTGGCCGAAGGGCCGGCAGAGGCGCCGGGAGAGCTGATGTACACCGAACAACTGGGCGAAGTGGAGCACCACATCTACAATAACCCGCGTGACTTCGGTCCCCAGATGCGTGAACTGATCGTACCGGAGGGGCACTACTTCACCATGGGCGATAATCGTGACCACTCCAACGATAGTCGCTACTGGGGCTTCGTGCCGGAAGCCAATGTGGTGGGACGTGCCTTTGCCGTCTGGATGCACTGGGATGGCGGCTTACCTAGCTTCACCAGCATGCGACTCATTCACTAACTGCCTCGTTGTACTTTCAGAAGCTGTACGACCAGAATCAGACGACAGAATCAGATAACAGGATTTTCGTGAGCCAAACCCTCAACGCCTTCAGCCGACGTCTCGGCCACGACTTCGGCGACCACTCGCTGCTCGAGCTTGCCATGACCCACCGAAGCTATGGTGGCCAGAACAATGAGCGCCTCGAGTTTCTGGGTGACTCCATCGTCAACTTCGTCATTGCCGAGGCCCTGTTCCGCCGCTTCCCCGAGGCGCGAGAAGGTCAGTTGTCCCGCCTGCGCGCGCGCCTGGTCAAGGGACAGACACTGGCGGAGTTGGCCCGCGAGATGGAGTTTGGAGAACATCTCAGGCTGGGTTCCGGAGAGATGAAGAGCGGTGGACATCGCCGTGACTCCATCCTCGCCGATGCCGTCGAGGCGGTGATCGGCGCCATCTATCTCGATGCCGGCATGGAAGCCGTGCGTGCCCGGATACTCTCCTGGTATGCGGGGCGTTTGGAAGACACCAGTCTGCAGCATACCCAGAAGGATCCCAAGACACGCCTTCAGGAGTTCCTGCAGTCGCGTCAGGAGCCCTTGCCCCGCTACGAGGTGGTCAGTGTCGAGGGCGAGGCCCATGCCCAGACCTTTACCGTGGAGTGCCATGTGGAACTGCTGCAGGATCATACCACCGGCATTGGCTCCAGCCGCCGTCATGCCGAGCAGCAGGCCGCCGAGATGGCCCTGAAGCAGCTTGAGCCAAGAGGAGTTCGGTCATGACCCAGACCTGTGGTTTCGTGGCCATCGTCGGCCGCCCCAACGTCGGCAAGTCCACGCTGATGAACCGTATCCTCGGCCAGAAGGTGTCGATCACCTCGCGGCGGCCCCAGACGACCCGCCATCAGGTGATGGGCATCAAGACCGAGGAGGAGACTCAGTTCATCTACGTCGACACGCCCGGCATCCATATCATGGCCAAGGATCGCAACAAGGCGATCAACCGCTTCATGAATCAGGCGGCCGTGCAGGCGCTGCGCGATGTGGACTGTGTGGTGTTCATCATCGACCGCACTCGCTGGAGCGACGAGGACCAGGTCGTTCTGCAGCGCCTCGAGCATGTCAACGCGCCGGTGATTCTGGCCGTCAACAAGGTTGATCGCCTGCAGGACAAGTCCGAGCTGCTGCCCTGGCTGGAGTCGGTCGGTGCGCGCCGGGATTTTGCCGCCATCGTGCCGATCTCCGCCAAGCACGGCACCAACGTGCCGGAGCTAGAGGCCGAAGTGGCCAAGCACCTGCCGGAGAGTGTGCACTTCTTCCCCGAGGATCAGATCACCGACAAGAGCCAGCGATTCCTGGCGGCCGAGCTGGTGCGTGAAAAGGTCATGCGTCAGCTTGGCGATGAGCTGCCCTACCAGATGACCGTGGAGATCGAGGAGTTCCGCGACGAGGGCAGGGTGGTGCATATCAGCGCCCTGATCCTGGTGGAGCGCCAGGGCCAGAAGAAGATCCTGATCGGCGAGAACGGCGAGCGCATCAAGAGCATCGGCCGCGAGGCGCGTCTCGATATGGAGCGTGCCCTGGGAGCCAAGGTGATGCTGAATCTGTGGGTCAAGGTCAAGCGTGGCTGGTCCGATGACGAGCGAGCGCTCAAGAGCCTGGGTTACGACCTCGACTAATGATGCTGCGCCAGTCGTCCTATGGGGTCAGACCCCGACGTGGCCAGGGTCTGACACCAAACAATCCCAAACAGGCGGCACGAGGCTGGCGTCTCGTATGACCCCCGAGCCGGCTTTCCTGCTGCACAAGCGCCCCTATCGCGAGACCAGTGCGCTGGTAGAGCTGTTGACGCTTCACCATGGCCGGGTACGTGCGGTCGCTCAGGGCGTGCAGCGACCCGGATCTCGGTCGCGTGGCGGGCTGCAGCCCTTCGCCCCGCTGCATGTGACCTGGATCGGGAAAGGTGAGCTCAAACGACTGAGACTAATGGAGAGTCGTGGTGGGGTGGCGCTGCTGGCGGGCGAAGGGCTGCTGTGCGGGCTTTATGCCAACGAGCTGCTGACACGCACCCTCCCGGTGGAGTTTCCGGTAGCGGAGGTGTTTGCCTTCTATACCGCGCTGCTCGAGGCCCTTCCCAGCCCTGGCTCACGCGCCGGAGCCCTTCGACGCCTGGAGTTTACCCTGCTCGAGTCACTGGATGCTGCCCCACGCTTCGTTACGAGCGAAGGTGGCGAGCTCGACCCCCAGGCTCGCTATGTCTTCGACGCTGCCAGCCGCGCCTTCCGCCTCGGCCGGCCAGGGCTCGATGGCCGTACCCTTCGCCTGCTCGCCGCCGAAGACTGGAGTGCGCCGGGGCTTGCCGGTCCTGCCAAAATGGTGGCTCGCGCCGCCCTGGCGCCACTGCTG
Source organism: Halomonas icarae (assembly GCF_009901955.1). Taxonomy (GTDB): domain Bacteria; phylum Pseudomonadota; class Gammaproteobacteria; order Pseudomonadales; family Halomonadaceae; genus Halomonas; species Halomonas icarae. The sequence goes on from NZ_WUTS01000001.1 coordinate 2,323,353, forward strand.
GGCAGCCGTCCGTTGCATTCCCGGGAGCTGATGCGTGAGCTTGCCGAGGCCCGGCGCGCCGGACTTCGTTCGGAGCTGGGCCCATCTTCGTCGGAAGCTATAAGTTATAAGCTATAAGCCTTAAGCTGTAACCAAAACCCCTGCCGCTAGGCCTGGCGCCGATATCCTGGCTTACGGCTTACGGCTTACGGCTTACGGCTTACGGCTTACGGCTTACGGCTTATTTTAAGGAGACCCATATGCATCCCCCCCGTATCCTGCTTGGCGTCAATATCGATCATATCGCCACCCTGCGTCAGTCTCGTGGTACGCGCTACCCCGACCCGCTCCAGGCAGCGCTGCTTGCCGAGGAGGCCGGCGCCGATGGTATTACCATCCACCTTCGCGAGGATCGCCGGCATATTCAGGAACGCGATGTACGGCTGTTGGCCGAGGTGCTGAATACCCGCATGAACCTCGAGATCGCGGTGACCGAGGAGATGATGGCCCTGGCCGAGGAGGTGCGCCCGGCCCACGTCTGTCTGGTGCCTGAGAAGCGCGAAGAGCTGACTACCGAGGGGGGGCTCGATGTAGTCGGTGGTTTTGAGACGATTCGCGATGCCTGCCAACGCCTGACCGCGGCGGGCTGTGAGGTCTCGCTGTTCGTCGACCCCGAGCCCGAGCAGATCGCGGCCGCCGCCAGGGCCGGCGCACCAGTCATCGAACTGCATACCGGTAGTTATGCCGAAGCCACAGGAGACGAGGCCGTCCGTGAGCATGCGCGACTCGCCGCGGCCACCGAAATGGCCCTCGAGTTGGGGCTGACCGTCAATGCCGGTCATGGCCTGCACTACCATAACGTCGAGGCGGTGGCCGCCATTCCGGGGCTGCATGAACTCAACATCGGTCATGCGATCATCGCACGGGCGTTGTTCGTGGGCCTCAAGGAAGCGGTATCCGAGATGAAGCGCCTGGCAATTGCGGGGCAGGAGGCTGGCTTCGTCGCCGCCCTCGAGGAACATGATCACGATCATGACCATGATGACCATGTCCATTAAGTCATGATTCTGGGGATCGGTACTGATATTGCCAGGGTGGCGCGTTTCGAGGCCGCGCTCTCACGCAGGGGAGAACGCTTTACCCGTCGTCTGCTGGGGGAGGTAGAGCGCGAGCGTATCCAGAGGCATGCCAGGCCGGCGGCCTTCCTGGCCAAGCGCTTTGCGGCCAAGGAGGCCTTCGTCAAGGCGCTGGGCACCGGTCTGCGTCACGGCATGCGCTGGACCGAGATCCAGGTGATCAATGACAGCCTCGGTCGGCCATCGCTGCTGTTGGCCGGCAAGGCCCATGAGCTGGCACGCAGTGTCGGTGTACGTGTCGCTCATCTGACGCTATCCGATGAGGAGGAGTTCGCGGTCGCCTTCGTGATACTGGAGGGGTGAGCTCCCTCGGACTGGGCCTTGCGCCATTGGCGAAGTTCCTCCATGGCGTCGGCCAGGTCCTCTATCAGTGGGGCCATGGCCACGCGTCCGCGGCTACGCAGGCGTGTTTCCATCGTTTCGGCAAGCAGCCCCAGGCGTGGTGCCCCGCAGTAACGGCAGGCACCATTGAGGGCGTGTATGGCATCCAGCAGCGCTTCGTCGTTCCGACTCTCATAGGCCTGGTGTATTGCCTCCTCGCTTGCATCGAGAGAGTCGGCGAGCTGAAGAAGCAGTTGATGTGCCAACTCTTCTCGCCCACCAGCCAATCGCGTACCCAGAGTGAGATCCACAGTGGCAAGTACCGATGACGGTGTTTTCTCCGATGATGCGCCGGTTGTCAGGAGGTGGTGGGGAGCGCTCCCCAGGTGACGACTCAGCAGGTCAGCCAGGTCTCTGGCGTCCAGCGGTTTTATGAGCACATCATCAAGGCCGCTGGCCATCAGCCGACGGCGCTCCTCCTCCAATGCATGGGCGGTTACGGCGATGATCGGAGTGCACCGCCACCTGTCGTCTAGGCGGCGTAGTGCACGAGTTGCCTCGAGTCCATCCATGCCCGGCATGCGGATATCCATCAACACCAGGTCAAAATGTTGTTCACGCCCCAGCGAGACGGCCTGCTCACCGCCTTCGGCGATCGTGATCTCCACGCCAGGGCCGGTCAGCAGTTCACACAGCAGACGGCGATTGGTGTTGTTGTCGTCGACGGCGAGCAGTCGTAAGGTCGTGTCGGCCATGCCAGCCGATCTGTCGACGATGGTCAGTGCAGCAGGCTGCCTGCTTGTCAGGATGCGTTGGATGGCATCGGCGAGCGCGCGCCGCGTAAACGGCTTGGCCAGCATCTCGCTTCTGGTGGGCAGCATGATGTCGGGAAACTCGAGTGGACTGGCGGTACACAGCACGAGTGCGGGGCATTGCAGCTCGCTGATCCGTTCTTGCCAGTGCTGAAGAAGTTCGGGAGTGTAGGGTGGTGCGCCCAGGCTCACGATCAGCAGGCTCGGGCTAGATGGCGATGTGATGTCGGCCGGCCGTGGCGTGGCTCCCCAGCGGCGTAACAGGTGCAGCAGAGCGTATCGACTGGGAGAGTGCGGCTCCTCCAGCAGGATAGACTCTCCGGCCAGGTTAAGCTCCGGCGGTCGTTCCGACTCGAGATCGCCAGTCAACGGCAGGGTAAATGAAAAGCAGCTGCCGCGGCCCGGTTCGCTCTCCACTCCGATTTCACCGCCCATCTGCTCCACCAGTTGGCGGCAGATTGATAGGCCAAGCCCACTGCCGCCGAACTCACGAGGGTGGCTTGGAGAGGTCTGATGGAAGGCATCGAAGAGGCGTTGTCTATGCTCATCCGAAAGCCCTATGCCGGTGTCCGTCACGCTGATCCGCAGGATGACGCGACTCTCCTCGCTCTCCTCTACCATCACACGGACCAGAATGTCTCCGTGTTCAGTAAATTTTACGGCATTGCTGACCAGGTTGGTCAGCACCTGGCGGATGCGCATCGGGTCGCCCTGTAGCACCGCAGGCACGTCATCGTAGACCATGCCAAGCAGTTCAAGCCCCTTCTGCTGGGCCAGGGGCGCCTGTAATGCCAGTACCTCATCGATCAGCTCCACCATTTCCATCGGCATTCGCTCGAGTTCCAGCCTACCGGCTTCGAGCCTCGAGTAGTCCAGGATATCGTTGACCAGCATCAGCAGATTGCTACAGGCGCGATCGACGTGCTCCAGCCACTCCTGTTGGCGGCTATCCAGGGACGAGCGCCCCAGTAGTCGACAGAAGCCGATGATGCCGTTGAGCGGGGTGCGGATCTCGTGACTCATATTGGCGAGAAATTCTGACTTAACCCGGTTGGCCTCCACGGCGCGACGATGTGCCATATCCAGCTGCATGTTCTGGATCTCGACCGTCTCCATCGATTCCTCCAGCTCCCTGGTGGCCTGGGCGATCTGGCGCTGCATCTCTTCACGAGTCTCCTGAAGGCGCCAGGCCAGCATATTGATATGATCATCCAGTGGGGGCAGCTCAGGAGGCGAAGGGGGCAGTGGCTGGGTAGTCTCCTCCTGGGCCAGTCTCGCCAGCGTGGCAGCGATCTGCTCAAGTGGGCGCTGCAGGCGCCGATAGGTATTGGCGGTGGCAAGCCCCAGGATGGCGGCACCAAGGATAAGCAGCAGGCCGCTGGCACCCAGTTGTCGATAATGGCCCAACAGCAGTCCGCTGGCATCGATATCCATCACCAGGCGCGTATTAGCGTTGTCCTCAAGAGGATGGATCAAACGCCAGTGGCCGTCGCCCAGTCGCACGATGCCCCTGGTATCCTCGTCAGGAGCCCCCGGCGTCAGACGACCGACCTCCACCTGTGGCGTGCCGTCGGTGTCGATGATGGCCGCAGCCGTGACTTCCGGCAGGTCGAGCAGGTTGGCGGTATGTGCCTCCAGAGCTGAAAGGTCCTTCGCTCGCAGTGCAGTCAATAGGCTGGGTTCGATCAGAGCCGTGGCCTGATTCAGCCTGGCCTCGAGCTGCCCCTCATGATCATCACGGTGCAGGGACAGGGTAATGACCGCCACGGCGAGCATCAGCAGCAAGGGGAGAACCAGTGCGGTCAGCAGCAGTCGCAGCTTTAGTGACATGGAGAATCTCGACGGTGAGTGAGATGGGGCCCGCAGCCGGCGGAGGTGTCTGTCCACCCTGCATTCACGCGGATATAATGGTGAAAATACCTTTAGAGAAGGATGCTTGCATGCACTTTCCGACCATCGAGGACGTCGTCGGTCATACGCCGCTGGTGCGCCTCAAGCGTATCGCGGCCGGTCGCAACAATGTGCTGCTGGCCAAGCTTGAGGGTAACAACCCTGCGGGTTCGGTAAAGGACCGGCCAGCCCTGGCCATGCTGGAGCAGGCCGAGGCCCGGGGAGAGATCGTCCCGGGCGATACGTTGATCGAGGCAACCTCGGGCAATACCGGCATCGCCCTCGCCATGGCGGCGGCCATCAAGGGCTATCGCATGGTGCTGATCATGCCCGACAACGCCTCGGAGGAGCGCAAGCAGTGCATGGCGGCCTACGGCGCCAGGCTGATCACCGTGAGCCAGGAGGGCGGCATGGAGGAGGCACGTGATCTGGCGGAGGCCATGCTCGCGCGCGGTGAAGGCAAGCGTCTGGATCAGTTTGCCAACCCCGACAACCCGCTCTCCCACTATCGTGGCACCGGCCCGGAGATCTGGGAACAGACCGCCGGCAGCGTGACCCACTTCATCAGCTCGATGGGGACCACCGGTACCATCATGGGGGTTTCCCAGGCTCTCAAGGAGCGCAACTCCGGCATCGAGATCATCGGCCTGCAGCCCGAGGATGGCGCCAGTATCGCCGGTATTCGCCGCTGGCCCGAGGCGTATCTACCGAGCATCTTCGATGCCAGTCGCGTCGATCGGGTGCTCGATATCGGCCAACGTGAGGCCGAGGAACATATGCGACGCCTGGCTCGGGAGGAGGGCATCCTGGCCGGCGTCAGCTCCGGTGGGGCATTGGCCGGCGCCCTGCGAGTCGCCGAGCAGGTCGAGAATGCGGTGATCGTGTTTATCGTCTGCGACCGCGGCGACCGTTATCTTTCCACCGGTCTCTACGCCCCGGAGGAGTGAGTCATGGCGATGCTGGGCAAGCGGCGACCGCGTCGCGAGCGGTCGGGTGTTTCCGGCCTGCAGGGCCGACAGCCACACTCGCCGGCATACACGAGTAGCAGGGGGGATGCGCCCTCGAGGGAGTGCGAGGCGCAGGGCCTGGTGATCGAGCGGTTGGCCCATGATGGCCGTGGCGTGACCCATGATGCCGAGGGCAAGACGCTGTTCGTCGACGGCGCGCTGCCCGGAGAGCGGGTCGAGGTGGCGATCCACCTTACCCGTAAGCGTTTCGACGAGGCTCATGTGCGTGAGGTGCTTGAGGCCTCGCCCGAGCGCGTCACCCCCCCCTGCAACCATTATCAGCGCTGTGGCGGCTGTGATCTTCAGCATCTGGCAGTGCCTGCTCAGCGTCGCCACAAGCAGGCAGTTCTCGTTGATCTGCTGGCGCGCCAGGGGATCGAGCTTGCCGCTGAGCCAGAGCTGCTGGCCGGTGCCAGCCAGGGCTATCGACGCCGCGCACGACTGGGGGTCAAGCTGGATGCCGAGGGCCGCCTGCATCTGGGGTTCCGCGCACGCCATAGTCACCGCCTGGTGGATATCGCTCATTGCACCATCCTGATGCCTGAACTCGATGCCCTGCTGGCCCCCCTGCATCGTCAGTTGATATCGCTGCAGGCGCCACGCCAGGTGGGGCATCTGGAGCTACTGGCCAGCGATCAGGGCAGCACCCTGGTGATCCGTCAGCTCAAGGAACACGTCGCGGATCGTGAAGCCTGGCGAGCCTTTGCCACAGAACACGGGATCCATCTGGGCTGGCTGGTAGGGCGTGAGGCTCCCGCCCTGGAGTGGCTGACACCCGCTCCGCTGCTGAGCTGCCGAGTGCCGGGTGTCGAAAGAGAGCTCGAGCTGCGTTTTGCTCCCGGCGACTTCCTGCAGGTCAATGCCGAGGTCAACCGACAGATGGTGAAGACCGCCCTGAACTGGCTAGGTGATCTTGACGGTGAAACGCTGCTTGATCTGTTTGCCGGTGTTGGCAACTTCAGCCTGCCGTTGGCTTCCGCGGGAGCACGAGTCGTGGCGGTCGAGGGGAGCCCGTCGATGGTCGAGCGCCTGGATGCCAATGCGCGTGACAACTCCCTGGGCGGTGAGCTGCAGCTGTCGGCACAACAGGCCGACCTGGCAAAGCAGAAGACAGTGGCAGCGCTGCTGCAGAACATCGGCCCCGAGGTGGTGGTGCTCGATCCGCCACGCGAGGGTGCCGAAGCCGCCGCCCAGGCCCTGGCGTCGGCGCCAGGGCCGCGTGTGCTCTATATCGCCTGTGATCCGGCGACCCTGGCACGGGATGCCGCACACCTGGTGCAGGGAGGGTATCGGATCACGCGCATCGCCGTGGCCGATATGTTCGTGCATACCTCTCACCTGGAATCTATGCTGCTGTTTGAACATTCACGGACAGAGAAACGGCGGCAAGGAGCCTTGGTCGATGGTTAAAGTACGTGAGGATCAGCCACTTACCCAGGCGGGGTGCGTGGATATCGAACGCTGGGTCGAGCGCCTGCAGGAGGATGTGAAGCTGCGCGACCCTGCCGAGATGATCGCGGCCTGTCGGCTCGCCGAGAGGCTGGAGGGCGAGTCGGACCGGCCCCACCGGGCCTGGATGGCGGAAGGGTCCAGTTTTCGCATGGGCCTGGAGATGGCCGATATCCTGGGTGAGCTCAAGCTCGACCAGGCGGCGCTGGTTGCCGCGGTACTCTATCGCGCGGTGCGTGAAGGGCTGGTCGGCCTCGAGGCCGTCGGCAAGCAGTTTGGCAAGGAGGTCGCCGGACTGATCGATGGCGTGTTGCAGATGGCGGCGATCAGTGCGACGCAGCTGCCCAGCCATGACATGGGCCAGCATGACCAGCAGGACAATCTGCGCAAGATGCTGGTCAATATGATCGACGACGTTCGTGTGGCACTGATCAAGATCGCCGAGCGCACCTGTGCGCTGCGCCAGGTCCGGGAAGCGCCCCGCGACAAACAGTTGCGCGTAGCCCGCGAGGTGTTCGATATCTATGCGCCCCTGGCGCATCGGCTGGGGATCGGTCACCTCAAGTGGGAGCTCGAGGACCTCTCCTTCCGCTATCTCCATGAGGATGACTACAAGGCCATCGCGCGCCAGCTGGCCGAAAAGCGCCTGGATCGCGACCGCTACATCACCGAGATTGTGAATACTCTCAATGGCCTGCTGGATGCTCAAGGTATCCAGCGCTACGATGTCGATGGCCGCGCCAAGCATATCTACTCGATCTGGCGGAAGATGAAGCGCAAGCGCATCGACTTCTCCCAGGTCCATGATATTCGGGCGGTGCGCATTCTGGTGCCCGAAGTCGCCGACTGCTATACCGTGCTGGGCCTGGTGCACTCGCGCTGGCACCACGTACCCAACGAGTTCGACGACTATATTGCCAACCCCAAGCAGAATGGCTATCAGTCGTTGCACACCGCGGTCCTCGGCCCCGAGCACAAGGTCGTGGAGATCCAGATACGTACCTTCGCCATGCATGAGGAGGCGGAGCTGGGGGTCTGTGCTCACTGGCGCTACAAGGGACATGATACCCGGGCCAAGAGCACCAGCTACGAGGACAAGATCGCCTGGCTGCGTCAGGTGCTCGAATGGCAGGAGGAGGTCGGTGATCTCGGCGATCTGCGCGAGGGCCTCAACAGCGATGTGGCCCCGGATCGCATCTACGTCTTCACCCCGGATGGTCATATCATCGACCTGCCGCGTGTCGCGACCCCCATCGACTTCGCCTACCGGGTGCACACCGAGGTGGGACACCGCTGCCGTGGGGCCAAGGTCAATGGCCGCATCGTGCCCCTTACCTATACGCTGAAGACCGGCCAGCAGGTGGAGATCCTCACCGCCAGCAAGGGGGGGCCGAGTCGCGACTGGCTCAACCCCAGCCTGGCCTATGTACGCACCTCCCGGGCACGTTCCAAGATTCAGGCCTGGTTCAAGTACCAGGCCCGTGATCAGAACATCCTCGAGGGGCGTACCCTGTTCGAGCGCGAGATGAAGCGCCTCGACCTCGAAGACATGGCCCTCGATACCCTGGCGCGCAAGGTCAACTATGCAACACCCGATGACATGTACGCCGCTCTGGGGGCGGGGGATCTGCGCATCGGTCAGGTGTTGAACCAGGCTCAGCAGCTGTTCGGTGAGAACGACGACCAGGAGCAGCTCGACCGCCTGTTGGCCAAGCCCAGGCGTACCACCGGAAAGGGCGAGAAGAGTGATATCACCGTGCTGGGCGTGGGTAACCTCAAGACCAGCATGGCCAACTGCTGTCATCCGGTACCGGGTGAGCCGATCGTCGGCTTTATTACCCAGGGTCGCGGAGTGACGGTGCACCGCGAGGACTGCCCCAATATTCTGCAGTTGAGTGTGGACGAGCCCCAGCGCATCATCGAGGTGGAGTGGGGCGAGCGGGCGCGAACCCAGTACCCGGTCAATATCGAGGTGCAGGCGTGGGATCGCTCCGGCCTGCTGCGCGACGTCACCGGTGTGCTGGGCAACGAGAAGGTCAACGTGTTGGCGGTCAATACCCTCACCGATACCGATGATGGCATCGCCCGGCTGACCATTACCGTCGAAGTGGATGGCCTGGAGTCGCTGGGGCGGCTCTTCTCTCGCATCCAGCAGCTGCCCAACGTTATCGAGGTGAGGCGCCTGCGCAGCGGCGGCAAGCCCGGCAAGCGCAAGGGCAAGGAGAAGAAGGCATGAGCCAGCACCACGGTCTGGACGATCTGCTGACCCTGATGGCGGTGCTGCGCGACCCGGACCGGGGATGCCCCTGGGACCTCAGGCAGAACTGGGACACCATCGTGCCCCACACCCTGGAGGAGGCCTACGAGGTCGCCGATGCCATCGAGCGCCGCGCCTGGGAGGAGCTGCCCGGAGAGCTGGGGGATCTGCTCTTCCAGGTGGTCTACTACGCCCAGTTCGCGAGTGAAGAGGGACGTTTCGATTTCCACACGGTGGTGGATACCCTGACCGCCAAGATGCTGCGTCGCCACCCCCATGTCTTCCCCGATGGCAGCCTGGCCTCACGGCGTTCCCCCGGCGTTGGTGTGGCGGATATCGGGCTACGCCAGGCCCCCGAACTCGAAAGCATCAATCGCCGCTGGGAGGCCCTCAAGGCCGAAGAGCGTGTGCAGCGGAGGCGTGAAACGCACGACACCTCTGATGCCCCAGGGGTCGACGGTGTTGCGTTCTCGGCTCTGGATGATGTGCCGCGCACCCTGCCGGCGCTGTCGCGAGCCGCCAAGCTCTCGAAGCGTGCCGCCCGGGTAGGGTTCGACTGGCCCGACTCCCAAGGGGTGATCGCCAAGATTCGCGAGGAGCTCGATGAGGTCGAGGAGGCGCTGGCCGAGGGGAGTCGGGAACATGCCATCGAGGAGGTGGGAGACCTGCTGTTTGCGGTGACCAATCTCGCCCGCACCCTCAAGGCCGACCCCGAGCAGTGCCTGCGGGCCACCAACACCAAGTTCGAGCGCCGCTTCCGTCACGTGGAGGCGGCCCTGGCGGCCACGGGCACTAGCCCCGCCGATGCCGATCTTGCGACCATGGAGCGTCACTGGCAGGCCGCCAAGCGTAATGAATACAACGATGCTGCCACTTGATCCGGAGACTCAGTTTCATGAGCCATGACCTTCACGAATCCCTGCGTGACAATGTTCGTATCCTTGGCGATAGCCTGGGGCGCACCATCGCCGATGACCTGGGGGCCGACTTCGTCGACAAGATCGAGGCCATCCGCGATTTCGCCAAGCGAGGTCGTCAGGGCGATGAGCAGGCTCAGCGTGAACTGATCGAGTACCTGCGCCGCTTGCCTGATCGCGACCTGCTGCCGGTAACCCGCGCCTTCAACCAGTTTCTCAACCTGGCCAATATCGCCGAACAGCACTACCGGGCCCGCTTTCGTCGCGTCGAGGATTACCGGCCGGGAACGCAACCGGTGCTCTCCGAGCTGGTGGAGCGGGCGCGCCGTGCCGGCCACTCACCACGCAAGCTGGTCGAGAGCCTGGCCGGCATGCGTGTCGAATTGGTACTGACCGCCCACCCCACCGAGGTCATCCGACGCACCCTGATCCAGAAGTACGATGCCATCGACGATTGCCTGACCGCCATCGAGTCATCGGGTGATTATCCCGAGCGCGGTGCGCGGGCCAAGGGGCGTCTCGAGGAGCTGATCAGTCAGGCCTGGCATACCGACGAGATCCGTCACGAACGACCGTCTCCGGTGGATGAGGCGAAATGGGGCTTCGCGGTGATCGAAAACTCGCTGTGGCAGGCGGTTCCCGACTTTCACCGCGACCTGGACAATCTGCTGCTGGATACGGCCGGCGAGCGACTGCCTCTGGATGCCGCGCCGATCAGTTTCTCGTCGTGGATGGGGGGCGATCGCGATGGCAACCCCAACGTGACCTCCCGGGTGACTCGCGAGGTGTTGCTGCTGGGGCGCTGGATGGCCGCGGATCTTTATCTGCGCGATCTGGAACAGCTCAAGGCCGAGCTCTCCATGTGGAAGGCCAACAGCGCGCTCAAGGCCGAGGTTGGCGACGCACCGGAGCCCTATCGCGAGTTGTTGCGCCAGCTGCTGGCGCGAGTCGAGGCTACCCGTGACTGGGCCAAGGCGAGTCTCGATGGCAAGCCCTATGATGGGGGGCCGATCATCGAGAGCCGTGATCAGCTCTATTCACCGCTGCTTGCCTGCTACCGCTCGCTTTGCGATGTGGGCCTCGACACCATCGCCAATGGTGCGCTGCTGGATACCCTGCGGCGGGTGGCGGTGTTCGGTGTCACCCTGACCCAGCTCGATATCCGCCAGGAGGCGAGTCGCCATGCCCAGGTGATGGAGGAGCTCACCGCCGGTCTGGGCCTGGGGCACTATCGTGACTGGAGCGAAGAGCAGCGTCAGGCCTTTCTGCTCGAGGAACTCGAGTCACGCCGACCATTGATACCGCGGCGCTGGGAGTGCTCGACGGAGTCGCGGGAGGTGATCGATACCTTCAGAGTCATCGCCAGTGAGCAGGCCGAAGCACTCGGGACCTATGTCATCTCCATGGCGGCAGAGCCGTCCGACGTGTTGACCGTGGCACTACTGATGAAGGAGGTGGGGGGCGAGGTCAAGCTGCCGATCGCACCGCTGTTCGAGACCCTCAACGATCTCAATCATGCCGGCGAGGCGATCGACCGCCTGCTCTCGCTGCCCGGCTATCGTCGTCTGATCGACGGCCGGCAGGAGGTGATGATTGGCTACTCGGACTCGGCCAAGGATGCCGGCCAGCTGGCCGCCGCCTGGGCCCAGTACCGTGCCCAGGAGAGCCTGGTGACGGTGTGCCGTCGTCACGCCGTGGACTTGACGCTGTTCCATGGACGCGGTGGTACCGTGGGGCGCGGTGGTGGCCCGGCTCATGCGGCGATTCTCTCTCAACCGCCTGGCTCGGTGAATGGCAGCCTCAGGGTGACCGAGCAGGGCGAGATGATCCGCTTCAAGTTCGGTCAGCCGGAGATCGCCCTGCGCTCCATGGAGATCTACGCCTGCGCGGTGCTGGAGGCAACGCTGCTGCCGCCACCCGACCCGGAACCCCACTGGCGCGATGAGATGGATCGCCTGGCCGAGATTGCCCATGGGGCCTACGTGGGGGTGGTGCGTGAGGATGACGATTTCGTGCCGTACTTCCGTGCGGTGACACCGGAGGGTTCGCTAGGGCGTCTGCCTCTGGGCTCGCGGCCTACCAAGCGGCGCCAGGATGGTGGAGTGGAGACACTGCGGGCGATTCCCTGGATCTTTGCCTGGACCCAGGTACGCCTGATGCTGCCCGCCTGGCTGGGGAGTGGCGAGGCCTTCGCCACCCGCCTCGAAGAGGAGGGGGGGCGCGAGGTGCTTCAGGAGATGCGTGACCGCTGGCCCTTCTTCGGCACCTACCTGGACATGCTGGAAATGCTGCTGTCCAAGGCCGATGTGGGCATCTCTGCCTACTATGAGCATCGCCTCGTCGACGAGCCGAGTCTCAAGGCGCTGGGGCAGCGCCTTCGGCAGCGTTTCGAGCGGCTCAATGGAGTGCTGCTGGAGATTCTCGAGCAGCAGGAACTGCTGGAGAAGACGCCGTTGATCCACCAGGCGATAGCCGTGCGTAATCCCTATATCGACCCGCTACATGGGCTGCAGGCGGAGCTGCTGCAGCGTAATCGTGACGCCGACGGGGCGATCAGCGCCGATCTGTCGCGGGCGCTGATGGTCACCATGGCGGGTATCGCCGCGGGGCTGCGAAATACGGGATAGGGCCTGCGGTCAGGGGCGAGGAACAAGGTACGAGGAACAAGGTGCGAGGAAGCTTTTGCACTCCTGGGGGTGAAGCGATGAAATTCCCTTGCGCCTTGCGCCTTGCGCCCTGAAGCGGTGTAGTCGCGCTCTTTAGAAGGGAATATGAATCGAGGCGGTCAACAGGTTGAGATGCGCCATGTCGGGCGAATCGTACTCCTCGAGCTCGAGGCGGCTGGTAAAGCCCGGGAGCTGCAGGCGGGCGCCGAAGCCCCGAACCCGCGTGGTGCCGGTTTCATCGCTGTCTCCACGTGGAATCACGGCGTCGCCCTCCCAGCCGACCAGGCCCGACTTGGCATAGAGGCCTAAGCGGCCCAGACGCACGCCGGCCACCAGGCTGCCGCCGAGGCTGACGGTATTGACCAGTAGCTGCTGATTATCGAGGCGGGTCGGCATCTCGTCACTATGGTGGTAGCGGAACTCGGCACCGAGATCCAGCTTGGGGAGCTGAAATGGACTGAAGCCGGCAATCAGCCGAAAACCGGAGGTATAGCCGTCGGGACTCTCGATGTCATGGCCGTCGATGACAACACCGTTTTCCAGGCGCATCAGGTTGTCTGGCTGGCTGGCATAAGCGGGGCTATGCTGATCGGCCTGTCTGACGACCTCTTCGGCGAGGGAGCTCCCTTCGGCGCCGACAGCGCCAAGGGATGTCCCGAAGGCAAGAGCAGCCAGTAGCGCGGTAATAGTATGACGGGGTGCGGTATGACGGGATGCGGTATGACGGGATGACATGGGTCCCTGTCCTTGCGCTGAGGCCTGATTCATTCGTACCAGGCCGCAGGGCGAGTAGCGATGAGATCCATATAGGCTAGCAAGCCCATCCCCGGTTCGCCAGCCAACTGGTCCGACGATAGCAGGGACACTCTCCGACAGTGTCGACGCTGCAGGCGCAATGCATCAAGGCTGGCATGGCAGCTCGTCCGGGGAATGTCTCTCGTGCTAGGCGGAATCACCGGCCAGGGACTCCAGCAACGAATCCAGCCTGGGTGTCGCCAGGCCGTGGCGCCTGGCGGTCTCGCTAAGAGGGCCGAGAATGGCGACATGCTCCGTGGGACGTCCCGCCAACACGTCCTGGAGCATCGAGGCGCGATTGCTGGCGGTGGCCTCCACCACCCTCCAGACCAGGGTGCGCCAGCCATCGAGCCCGCTGCCTTCGGGCGGTGCGATGCCTTCGGCTTCCATTACCCTCGCCACCTCACCGATCACCGCCTCTACTTCCTCACGAAACGGCGTGTCGCGAAGCTCGCCATTGCGAATCCTGTGGTGGGCAACCAGGGGATTGATGGCGGCGTTGATGGCCAGCTTGTGCCATAGCCGTCGCCGAATGTCCGGCACCGCCTGGGCCGACAGGCCGCTTGTGCTCAGCAGGCTGGCCACTGTTCTCGCCAGGTCGTCATGACCATCCTCCAGCGAGCCGATCAGGGTGTTGCCCCGGCCGGCGTGGACGACGCGATCATCCGCGGCAACATAGGCCCCTTCGGTGGTGGTGGCGCACAGCACAGGGCCCAAGTGACGTGTCGCGAGTCGTGGCTGGGTGTGAAAGCCGTTCTGCCACAGTACCAGCGGGAGGTCGGCGGGAAGTCGGGAAGCGAGCTCAAGATAGGCCCCCTCGGCGGCGTAGGCCTTGGTGGTCAGGTGGAGGAGATCGGGAACCCCGTCGGGTGGGCGAGTCCGCGTGACCACCTCCATGTCGAGAGTTTCACCCCGGGGGGTGACCAGTGTCTGAAGGCCGGGAAGGGGGCGGCGGCCGATCAGCGTTATCCGCTGGCCCTGTTGGGCCAGACGCAGGGCGAGCAGCCGGCCGATGGCGCCTGGCCCGACGATCCAGTGTGTCTGAAGGGCCATCAACGGCTCTCCTTGCGGCGTTGGGGAGTGCGACGCTTGCCGCTCCTGGCCGAGCGGCCGGAACTGCGGCGCCCGCTGGTGCGACGGGGCGCCTTGGCCTCGGCGCCCTCGGCACTATGTAGTGCCTGACGCAGGCGGCCGGCATCGGCGGCGGCGAGCAGGGTGCGCAGGTCGGCCACCAGTGACTCGAGGAAGGGGGCGGGGGCGGCGTCCTCTTCGGCGATGGCCCCCAGGCGCTGCTCCCATAACGCGGTGCGCTCGGGGCGACTCACCGCTTCGGGCAGGGACGCGATCAGTGCACTGCCCAGGCGGGTGGCACGCAGGGCCTTGCCCTCCCGGACCAGATACCCGCGCTCCACCAGCGTCTCGATGATGCCGGCGCGGGTCGCTTCGGTGCCCAGGCCATCGTGTTCGCGCAGGGTGCGTCTCACGGCGGGATCGTCCACGTAACGGCCGATGTTCATCATCGCCTTGATCAGGCTGGCGTCATTGAACGGCTCCGGTGGCCGGGTCTCGCGATCCTCCACGTCGCTGTTCTGGACGCGACCCCCCTCACCCTCGCTGAGCGGCGGCAGCGGTGGTGCCTCGTCGCGGGTGGTGAACAGCGGCTTCCAGCCGGGATCGAGGATCTCCTGGCCCCGGGCACGGAAGGTCTCCCCGAGGATCGAGAACTCCGCCTTCACGTCGCGGGTGGAGAGCGGCGGATAGAACTGGGCGATCACGTTGCGGGCGATCAGTCGGAAGACGTTCGCCTCGGTGGTCGTGAGGCGTGCCATGTCCGCCGGTCGTCCGGTGGGCGCCAGGGCATGGTGTGCGCCCACCTTGCTGTCATTCCAGGCTCGCGATCGGCGCGTGAAATCGGCCCCGTCCAACCAGCCGCGCAGGGTGTCATCTTCACGGCAGGCACCTTCCAGGGTGCCTCGGGCGGCGGCGAAATGCTCCTCGGGAAGATAGCGACAGTCGGAGCGCGGGTAGGTGATCAGCTGATGGCGCTCATAGAGCGACTGGCAGGTGTCCAGCACGACCTTGGCGGAGATGCCATGGCGCCTGGCGGCATCGACCTGCAGCGCCGACAGCGAGTAGGGCAGGGGGGCGGGCTGGCGCTTCTGCTGGGTCTCCAGCGTTACCAGTCGCCCCTCGGCCCCGGGCAGGCGTTCGGCAAGGCTGGCCGCGGGTTCCCGGGCCAGCAGGCGCCCCTGGTCGTCGAGCGGGTGGTGTTCCCCGGGGGACCACCAGGCGCGTAGCTCACCGCGGCTCACCGCAAGATCGGCCCATAGCACGAAGAAGGGCCTGGGCGTGAAGCCGCGAATTTCGGCGTCCCGGCGTACCACAAGGCCGAGCACCGGGGTCTGTACGCGACCTACCGAGAGCACCCCGTCATGACCGGCCTGACGGCCCGTCAGCGTCCAGGCCCGGGTCAGGTTGATGCCATAAAGCCAGTCGGCGCGGGAGCGTGATTCGGCGGCCCGGTAGAGCGGCTGATAGCGACGGTTGTCCTCCAGTCGCGACAGCGCCCGCTGCACGGCGGGACGGTTGAGGTCGCTGACCAGCAGTCGTGAGACCCTGCCCTTCCAGCCGAGGTATTCGATCACCTCCTGGACCAGCAGCTGGCCTTCGCGGTCGGGGTCGCCGGCATGCACCACCTCATTGGCGGCCTTGAGCAGCTTGCGAATCGCCGCCAGTTGGCCGCGAGCCTTGGGGCGTGGGGTGAGCTTCCAGTGCTCGGGCAGGATCGGCAGGGTGTCCAGCCGCCACTGCTTGTGGGCCGGGTCATAGGCGTCGGGAGGCGCCTGCTCCAGCAGATGGCCGAGGCACCAGGTCACGGTGGTGTCGCCCACGACGATCGCCCCCTCCTGCTTGCGGGGGGAGCCGGGCAGGGCGTCGGCGATGGCCCGGGCCAGGCTGGGCTTCTCGGCGATGATCAGGCGCATGGCGTCCTCGCTTGCGGTGAGAGTTGAGGATTCTTCCAGTGTTACCGACGCTTGGCTAGGTGTTGCATTGCGATTATGGTGTACAATTGTTGTATCAATATTTTCATGGAGTCCGGGCGATGCGCGAGCGAGGCAGAACACGCCGGCTAATGGGGCTGGGAGCGCGTACCGGTGGTGCGCTGTTGCGGACTCGCCTGGGCGGGCAGGCCGACTGGCGGGCCCTGGGTGAGGCGCTGTTCGAGGGGCTCTCCGAACTCAAGGGGCCAGCCATGAAACTGGCCCAGATCATGTCCCAGTGGGACGATCTGCTGCCTGCGGACCTTGCCGAGGAGTTGGCCAGGTTGCAGCGCCAGGCCGAACCGATGCCCTGGGAGTCGATCCGCCACACCCTGGATGATCACTATGGGGATATCGACAGGGTATTTCGCGAGGTCGAGACACGCCCCTTCGCCAGCGCCTCCATGGGCCAGGTGCATCGCGCCGTGACGCATGAGGGGGAGACGCTGGTGCTCAAGGTGCAGTACCCGGGGCTGGCCGAGGTGCTGGAGGGAGATCTCGCACAGGTCCGCCGCCTGATGCGCCTCGGGCGCTGGTTCAAGGTGCCTCAGGCGCGCCTCGATGCGCTGTTCGAGGAGCTGGCGGCGAGCCTGCGCGGAGAGCTTGACTACTGCGCCGAGGCCGAGGCGCTGGCGCGCTATCGACAGCGCTATGCCGACTGGCCGGGCGTGGTGATTCCCGAGCCGCTACCGGCCTACTCCGGTGAGCGCGTGCTGGCCATGCGCCATGTGCCGGGGACCCCGCTTCGTGACCTGGAGACAGCGGATGACGCCACGCGTCAGCGCATCGCCGCCACCCTCGCCGACTGGCTCACCGAGGAGCTCTTCACTCATGGCGAGCTGCATGCCGACCCCCATGCCGGCAACTTCGCCGCCGATGACCAGGCTCGGCTGGTGGTCTACGACCTGGGGGCGGTGATCCCGGTGCCTGACGAGCGTCTCAAGGCGATGATGCATCTGCTCGACGCCACCTTGCAGGGGGATGCCATGGCCATGGATAGCGCCCTGCTCGAGCTGGGTGGCCGTCAGGGGCAGGGCGCACCGCTGTCGCTTTACCGAGAGGCGGCGGAGGCCGTCTCGGCGCTCTTCGCTCCCGGCGAGCAGGACCTTGGCGATGTGCGCGTCCATCGTCGCCTGCGTGAGCTCTCACCCAAGGTGTGGGCGGCCATGGATCGCCTGCAGCCGCCCGCAGACACCCTGCTGCTGTCGCGAACCCTCAACGGCCACTACTGGAACCTGGTGCGCCTCGGCGCCCGGCTCGATATGCAGGCCCGCACCGCACCGCTGCTGGAGTGGGCGAGGTAGCAAGCGGCTGCCAAGCCCCCCGGCGGGCTGGTAGACTGTGCCGTTTTCCGGACGGTGGAGTGCGCAATGCTGGCGGTATGGGTGGAACAGCTGCTGGGATTTGCCTCGGGGGCGCTCAAGGCGATTCGCCAGGATGAGCGTTATCCGGCGCTGATGGCCTGGGCGCGGGAAGAGGGGCCTCGACTGGTGGGCGGCGATCTGTCACTGGCCCAGGCGCTGGCGCCGGAGCTGTGGTCACAGACGCCCCTGGCGCGCCTGGAGTTCCGCTGCGAAGCGCTGGCGCGCCCCGGGCGAAACGAGCCCTGCTGGTGTGACTCCGGTCGCAAGACCAAGCACTGCTGTGGCGCGGTGTCGCTGCCCGGCTCGGTGCCCGAACACCTGATGTGGATGCTCTCGCTGCGCGACTGGAAGGGCGACACGCTCAAGGCGGCGCTGGCCAGCGGCCGTGCCCCCGCCCAGGCGCTGCTCGAGGCGGGGTTGATCGCGGCCGAGACCGGCCAACGCGGCCGCGCCCAGCAGATTCTCGAGTCACTCTTCGAGTCCAGTGACTGGTCTCGACTACCGGAGCAAGCCGAGCCCGCCTTCGAGATCCTGATCGACCTCTTCCAGGAGCGCGGCTTTCATCGCAAGCGCGAGGCGCTTCTCGATACGGTGCTCGAGCATGGCCCACTGTTCCTGCGCGGAGTGGCGCTGGAGCGCCTGTGTCTGATGCATCTCGACAACGACGATCTGGACAGTGCCCGGGCGGCCTTCGTGCGTGCCCAGCAGGCGCTGCCGGACTCGCCGACCCTGGCCTATATCGAGGCCATGCTGCTGCTGCACGAGGGGCACGAGCAGGAGGCCGCCGAGCGAGCGAGTTTCTGGTTTCGTCGTCTGGCACGCCAGGGGGATCTGGCGCCGGAGCAGCTGCAGTTCCTCGCCGACCTGGCCGAGAACCCCGGTGCCACCCTGGCCGAGCAGCTGCTCAATGCCGAGGAAGACCTGGCCGAGCCGCTGGCGTCGCTGCAGGCGCTTCTCGAGGAGCTCCCGATCGCTCCGCGCCTGGCCGTGTCATGCACCGGGGAGGGGCGGCTCCTGTATCACACCACCGCCCGCGAGGACACCCTGCACGCCGCCTGGCGACGGGTCTTCCCGATATCGGGTGTTTCCGACTCCCCACTGGGACTCGATGATGATCCCTGGCCCGCTGCCGCGGAGTGGTTGCCCGAGCTTTGCCGCCATCCGGAGTGGCTGGATGCACCGGCAGTCGTCCAGGAACTGACTCTGGCGCTGACCTCGCGCTTCGGCAGCCTGCCCTGGATGGCGCCGAGCCTGTTCGTGCCGCTTGCCCTCCGGCTGGAGCGCTGGCTGGAGCAGGTGGCGGCCGAGGGGCCGGGCACCCTGGCCTGGGAAGATGCCGACAACACGCTGCTGTTGCGGACGGGGCTGGCGTTGGTGGTCGGCATGGAGCGCGGGGCGCGGGAGCGTTCACGAAGGCTCGCCGAAAGCCTGCTGGCCCTGGATCGCCATGACAGCCTGGGGCTTCGCGAGCTGGTGCTCGACCAGCTGTTGCGGGACGGACGCGACAGCGAGGCGTTGGCGCTCAGTGAGCAGCCACCGGAAGCCGAGGCCGAGGGGCCGGTGCTGGGCGTGCTGATGGGACGTGTTTTGGCGCTCTATCGCCTCGACCGGCTCGACGAGGCGGCCCAGGCGCTGGAGGAGACTCATGCCCACAATGCTCACGCGGTGAAGCTGATGTGTGGTGACAGCTCGGCGCCGCCGACGCCGGTGGGCGAGGATGGCGCGGTCGAGCCGGGCAGCCGGGCCGAGGCTTGGCAGTATCGCACCCTGATGCGCGATCAGTGGCGGGCCACACCGGGGGGCCTGGCGTGGCTGCAGGAGTGGCTCAGCCGGCGCTGAGCCATTGTGCCATGTAGGAGGCCGGCTCTGCCGGGCGAATGGCGCCGCCAGGCGCCCGGTATTCATGCTCTCGATGCTTCAGGGACGGGCATCAGCTCACGGTCGCGGCTGATCCAGAGTGCCAGCAGCACCGCCGGAATCCCCATGACGGCGGAGATCAGGAAGAAGGTGGCATAGCCCTCGACCTCGACGACCAGCCCGCCGAAGCCGCTCAGGAACTTGCCTGGCAGGGTCATCAGCGACGAGAACAGCGCGTACTGCGTCGCGGTGTAGGCCCTCGAGGTCAGGCTGGAGAGAAAGGCGATAAAGACCGCACTGGCCAGGCCATTGGCCAGGTTGTCGCCGACGATGGCCATGACCAGCATGGGCAGGCTCTGGCCGGTCAGCGCCAGGGCGCTGAACAGCAGGTTGGTCAGTGCGGCGGCCGTGGCGCCGAGCACCAGGAGCGGCCCGATGCCGTAGCGTGCCACCAGCAGCCCCCCCAGCATGCCCCCACCGATGCTCATGGCGATACCGAACGCATTGGTGACGTTGGCGATCTCCTGGAGTGAGAAGCCCAGGTCGATATAGAGCGGGTTGGCCATGGACGCCATGGCCAGGTCGCTGATGCGAAATACCGCCACGAAGAGCAGCAGCCACAGGGCCTTGTGCCGATAGCGGGTAAAGAAGTCGGTGAAGGGGCAGACGATGGCGCCGATCACCCAGGCGCCCAGGCGCCGCAGGGGCTTGGGTCTTCCGCGACTGGACCGCAGGAAGGCGCGCACGCGTGGCTCGTGGATCAACTGCGTGCTCAGCGAGAGCCGCTCGGGTTCCGGGCGCACCAGCACCGTGATGATGCCGATGCCCACCAGTGCCGCCATGGTCAGATAGGCGGCCTCCCAGGAGAGCCAGGAGGCGACGTAGAGCGCCCCCGCACCGGCCGCCAGCAGGCCGCCCCGGTAGCCGATGATATAGGTGGAGGCCATGGCCGCCTGGATGTCCTCAGGCGCCGACTCGATGCGGAAGGCATCGATGGCGATATCCTGGGTGGCGCTGCCGAAGGCGACCAGCAGGGCGAAGGCGGCCACCAGGGGCAGCTGCCCGAGCGGGTCGATTCCGGCGAGCCCCACCAGCCCGGCGACGATCATTGCCTGAGCCAGCAGCATCCAGCCGCGGCGCTGGCCGAGGCGGCGAGTCAGCAACGGCAGTGGCAGGCGGTCCACCACCGGCGCCCAGAAGAACTTGATCGAATAGAGCATGCCGATCCAGGCGAAGAAGCCGATCGCCGCCACCTCGACACCGTCGCTGCGCAGCCAGGCCGACAGCGTGGAGAACACCAGCAGGAAGGGCAGGCCGGCGGAGAAGCCCAGGAACAGCATGGTGATGACAGGCGCACGCAGATAGATCGCCAGGGCATCTTGCCAGCTTCTCTGCACGGGTGGCGTCGGCATGGGGCTCTCCTTGCAACGGTGTTAGAATCCTCGCCTCTTTCGCCGGGCGCCCGGCCCGCAAGCGGGGCGCACAAGCAACGAGCGATTGTTGCAGAGCCCCGGCAGTGATACCAGCATCCAGAGCGACGGGAGACCCCATGAAGGAGAGCGATACGATCCGCCAGGAAGACGATGCGGCCGTGCCGCGCTGGTATGTGATCCAGTGCAAGGGGGGCGAATCCTTTCGCGCCACCGAGAATCTGCTCAACCAGGGCTTCGAGGTCTTCCATCCGGTACTCGACGTTCAGAAGAAGCGCCGCGGCAAGCTGACCTGGGTCACCGAGCCGCTGTTTCCCTACTATCTGTTTATTCGCCTCGACCGACTGGTCAGCAACTGGCGGCCGATCCGCTCCACCCGGGGCGTGTTGAAACTGGTCACCTTCGGCGATACGCCGGTCGCCGTGGATGACAGCCTGGTGGCGACCCTGCGCGACAAGGGTAACGAGCGCGACCAGGATGCCAACTTCTATTTCCAGGCCGGCGAGGTGGTGCAGATCACCGAAGGGCCCTTCAAGGAGCTGCAGGCGGTGTTCGAGAGCCACAAGGGGGAAGAGCGCGCCATCGTGCTGCTCAACATGCTGCAGCGTCAGCAGCGTCTGGAGATGCCGGTCGCCAATCTACGGCGCGGCTAGGTCGCCCCCGCCCTGTCACGTTATCCCCTCCCACTCAGGAGAAGCCCATGACCATCGCTCCCCAGTGTGTCGTCACGCTGCACTATGTGCTGATTGATGCCGACGGCCGGGTCCTCGATGACTCCCGCGCCCGCCAGCAGCCCCTCGAATACCTGCACGGCCACCACAACATCGTCGCCGGCCTGGAGCGTGCCCTGGACGGCCAGGCCGAGGGGGCCGAACTGACCGTGACCCTGATGCCCGCCGAGGCCTATGGCCTGCGTAATGAGGCCCTCAAGCGCGAGGTGGGGCGGGACGCCTTTCCGGTTCCCGAGCTCTCGCCTGGCATGCGTTTCCAGACCCCTGGCGATGATGGCCCCCAGATCGTCACCGTCCTGGAGGTACATGACGACAGCGTGCTGATCGACACCAACCATCCCCTGGCCGGTCAAATCCTGCGCTATGAGCTCGAGGTGCTGACGGTTCGTGAGGCCTCCCGTGCCGAGCTCGCCAAGGGCCACCCGCTGCCCCCCGACACGGACCACACCCAGGTTGAAGACAAGAAGCTGTTCTGAAAACTGATCTGAATCAATTGGCTGATGGCTCCCGGCAGGCGCCGGAGCGTAACTTGATTCAGATCAGAATTCCCCCCGCCGTTCCGGCTTACAGTGGATTCAACACATCAGGGCGGGGAGGAGATCAACATGTATCTGGATGACGCTGTAGTCTTTGGGCTAGTCACCGTCGCGATGATGGTCGCTTTCATGGGTGGCTGGATCACCTTCATCGTGCGGGATCACCGCAAGAAGCGCTGAAGTCAGTCACGGCACGAGTCGTCAGGGGAGGGGGGAGTCATCCCCCCAGTGGGCCGACCTTCACGGGTCGGCCTTTTTTTGCTTATTCGATTTTGGCTCTTCGCCGATCAGCGCGTGATCGCCAGGCGCTCCTCGGCGGGGCGCCAGTGGCGCTGCCAGGCGCGCATCACCCGCTCAGGGTACCAGGTCTTGCCCAGGCTGCCGTTGTAGCGGGCCAGGGCGTCGGTGAGATCACCGTTCTCCACCGCCAGGTAGTGGGCCAGTATCGTGCAGCCATAGCGCAGATTGCGCCAGGGGTCCTTGAGGTCATCGGCGGGCAGGCCCAGCTCGCGGATCCAGAACGGCATGATCTGCATCAGCCCAACCGCCCCGGCAGAGGAGACCGCCTCGATTCGAAAGGCGCTCTCCACCTGGATCAGGGCCAGCACCAGCTCGGGAGGCAGGCCCGCCAGGGTCGCCTCGTGATAGACCCGGCGCAGCAGCTCGTGGCGCAGTGTCGGTTCCTTGATATAGCGCTCGAGCGAGGGCTCCATGGCGTTGAGCCACTGACGCGCGGCCCACACCTCGGCCGGTGGGCGAGGGCGGGAGAGCGCCTCGTCGAGGGTGGTGCGCAGGGTGTGCGGCGCGGGCGGCAGCGGTTCGACCAGCAACGGCTTGCCGTCGGCCTCGAGCGCGCTTAGGAAGCCCTGCTCGTCGGCCGCTGACGCCGTCGCCAACCACCCGCCTATCACCAGGGCGACAAGCGGGCGCTGCACGTTAACCCAGCTGAACCTTCTGACGCAGGAAGTCGAGGATCTCCCCGGCCGGCACCATGGTGGCGTCGTTGTCACGGCGTCCCTTGTATTCCAGTTCACCCTTGTCCAGTCCGCGATCGCCCACCACCAGGCGGTGAGGAAGCCCCATCAGCTCGTGGTCGGCAAACTTCACCCCGGGGCGCAGGTCGCGGTCGTCCAGCAGCACCTCGAAACCGGCGGCGCTCAGCTCGGCATAGAGCTTCTCCGACTCCTCGCGTACGCGCTGTGACTTGTGGGCATTCATGGGCACCAGCGCGATATGGAAGGGAGCGAGGGCGTCGGGCCAGATGATGCCGGCGTCGTCATGGTTCTGCTCGATGGCGGCGGCCACCACGCGGGTGACACCGATGCCGTAGCAGCCCATCCAGGGGTGGATGGCACGGCCTTCGTCACCCAGCACGCTGGCGTTCATGGCCTCGGAGTATTTCTGCCCCAGCTGGAAGACATGACCGACCTCGATGCCGCGCTTGATGGCGAGCACACCCTTGCCATCCGGCGAGGGGTCGCCCTCGACCACATTGCGGATATCGGCCACGCTGGGCAGTGCCACATCACGCTCCCAGTTGATGCCGAAGTAGTGCTTGCCGTCGATGTTGGCGCCGGCACCGAAGTCGCTCATCAGTGCCACGCTACGGTCGATGATGACCGGCATCTCGAGGTTGACCGGACCGAGGGAGCCGGGACCGGCACCCACCGCGGCGCGGATCTCCTCTTCACTGGCCATGGTCAGCGGAGCGGCCACCTCGGGCAGGTTCTCGGCCTTCACCTCGTTGAGCTCGTGGTCACCACGCACCAGCAGGGCGATCAGGCCGTCCTCGGCGGCATGAACCATCAGTGTCTTGATGGTCTTCTCGATGGGCAGGCCGTGCTGCTCCACCAAGGCGGCGATGGTCCTGGCATCGGGGGTGTCGACCAGGCGCAGCTCCTCGCCGGGGGCGGCGCGCTGAACATCGCTGCCCAGCGGTGCCGGCAGTGCCTCGGCCTTCTCCATGTTGGCGGCGTAGTCGGAGTCGGTGGAGAAGACGATGTCGTCTTCACCGGACTCGGCCAGCACATGAAACTCGTGGGAGCCGGTACCGCCGATGGCGCCGTTGTCGGCGATCACCGGGCGGAAGTCCAGCCCCAGGCGGGTGAAGATCCGCGTGTAGGCGTCATACATCGCCTGGTAGGTCTCCTTGAGGGAGGCCTCGTCCACATGGAAGGAGTAGGCATCCTTCATGATGAACTCGCGGGAGCGCATGACCCCGAAGCGGGGGCGAATCTCATCGCGGAACTTGGTCTGGATCTGATAGAAGTTGGCCGGCAGCTGCTTGTAGCTGGAGATCTCCTTGCGGACCAGGTCGGTGATCACCTCTTCGTGGGTAGGGCCCACGCAGTAGTCGCGGTCGTGACGATCCTTGAGGCGCAGAAGCTCCGGGCCATACTGCTCCCAACGGCCGGACTCCTGCCACAGCTCGGCAGGCTGAACCGCCGGCATCAGCACTTCCTGGGCGCCCGCCCGGTTCATCTCCTCACGCACGATGCGCTCGACCTTGCGCAGGGTCTTCACCCCCAGCGGCAACCAGGTGTACAGGCCGGAGGTGAGGCGGCGGATCATGCCGGCCCGCAGCATCAGCTGGTGGCTGATGACCTCTGCATCGGCGGGGGTTTCCTTCAGGGTGGAAATCAGCATCTGGGTAGCGCGCATGGGTCCGGCGTTTCCTCGGTAGTCAAAGGGGGGCCGCAAGGGCGGCAATGATGGTGGCATTGTACGGCCAAGCCACGGGCGCGGCAAAAGGCGCTCGTCTCGATGAAAGAAGTACTATCGCATTGGGTCAAGATAACTGTATCGCGCGGGGTCAAGATAACGGTGATGTCGTGCATCCAGTTTTCCTACACTGGGCTGGATAGCAGAAGCCGCAGCGTCAGGCCCAGCACCAGCGTCGTGGCAACGCTTATCAGGGTGCCCAGCAGCACGTATTCGGTCAGCTTGCGATCCCTCGCCTCACGCAGGTCGCCATAGCGCAGTACCGACTTGGCCGCGAGCAGAAAGCCCACGGCGGCGAGCTGATCCAGCAGCACCAGGGAGAGCACCAGCAGGCGCTCGAGCATGCCGATCTGTGCCCCGGCCCGGTCCAGCGTACCGGCCTCCTCGATCTGGCGGCTCCAGGGCGTCAACACCATGGCGATGGCAAACGACAGGGGGCGCGTCACGATCAGGTAGGCCGCCGCCACGCCCAGCACCCCGGGCGAGAGCAGCCAGGCACCGAGGGGTTCCAGCGGCGCCATGCTGCCGATCCAGGCCAGCCAGATCAGGAGGAGCACACTCAGGTGCAGCGCCTGGTCGAGCAGGAACCAGCGTAAGGTGCCGGGTAGCCGGGCCTTCACCAGATCGATTATCCAGTGGCTGACTCCCACCCCCAGGGCGCCGCCGAGTGCTCCTGCCGGCCCCGGCGCGTCGGGCAGCAACAGGGTCGCGACAAGCAGCACCAGGGCGGTGAGTCCCCCATGCACGGCACCGTGATAGTAGAGATGGCGTGAGCGGTGGCGTAGCCGAAAACGCTCTTCGACCCAGTGGCGTGGCTGCAGCAGGAAGTCGCCGACCAGATGGGCGAGCACCAGGCCCAGCAGCAGCGAGAGTTCGTTCGGTGTCATGGTCAGCCAGCGTCCTTGTCGGCCAGGCGGGTCTCGAGATAGGCGAGGGTATCGCTGAGCAGTGGCCAGCGTGCCGCCTTCAGGCGTTTGTAGACGCTGGGCTGGCTGATGCCGAGATGCGTCGCCATGGCTTGCTGGGACAGGGTCCGCTCGAGGCTCAGCTGGACCACCTCCGCCGAATAGGGGGACCAGCCAGCGAGCAGGTCATCGAGAAAGCGCATCAGCAACGCCAGGCTGCCATCGTCAGGGTCGTCGAGCAGTGTCAGCGCGAGATGTTCGCTGCCCTCTCCCAGGCGATCCAGTCGGTGCCCCGAGGCGACGAAGGGGGCGTCATCGGCTTCGGCGATGCGCAGGTCGGCGTGCCATCTGGCCGGCCCCACGGCCACCGCGATACGGGCATCCCAACGTTGGTCGGGTTCGGAGTGTTCGATCAGCGCCGCACGCAGGGCGATGGCCGCCGTCATGGCATGCCGAGCCCGGGGCAGGGCGATCTGGAAGCCATCGCCGCGAAAGCGCTCGGCATGACCCTGTTGTTGCCTGGCCAGGCGCTGCAGGCTGTCATCCAGGAGGCGATAGAGGCGACGGCGGTCGCTCACCTTGCGTGAGTCGACCACGTCGCCGGTCAGTACGGCGATGCGTTGGGTCGGGGTGGTCTTCTCGAACACGCAGTCACTCCTTGAGCCTGCGTCTCAGTATAGCCGCCTGTGGCTATGTCGCCAGTTTATAGCCTTTAAAGGCTATTAAATGGGTTTATAGCCCTTATGGGCTATTTGTTCAGGGTTCGCATGGCGCTCTCCAGCCCCTCGAGAGTCATGGGGTACATGCGATCCTCGACCAGCTGGCGGATCAGCCGGGTGGAGTGGGTAACGTCCCAGGTGTGACGTGGCATGGGGTTGAGCCATACCAGCCGAGGGAACTTGTCGATCACGCGCTTCAGCCACACCGCGCCGGCCTCGTCATTGAAGTGCTCCACGCTGCCGCCGGGATGGGTGATCTCGTAGGGCGACATGGCCGCATCGCCGACGATCACCACCTGATAGTCATCGCCATAGGTGTGCAGCAACTCCATGGTCGGGAGGCGTTCGGCATGACGGCGAGTCTGGGTGCCGGCACTGCTGCGCCACACCCCCTCGTAGATGCAGTTATGGAAGTAGTAGGCTTCCAGGTGCTTGAACTCCGAACGGGCCGCCGAGAACAGCTCCTCGCAGGTGCGGACATGGTCGTCCATGGAGCCGCCCACATCGAGCAGCAGCAACACCTTCACCGCGTTATGGCGCTCGGGGCGCATCTGCACATTGAGCAGGCCGGCATCCCGCGCGGTTTCGCGAATGGTGGCATCGACATCGAACTCCTCCGCGGCCCCCTGGCGCGCGAACTTCCTGAGCCGGCGCAGCGCCATCTTGGTGTTGCGCGTGCCAAGCTCCAGGGAGTCGTCATAGTCGCGAAAGCGGCGCTCATCCCACACCTTGGCCGCACGCCGGTGGCGAGAGCCATCCTGGCCGATGCGAATTCCCTCCGGGTTATAGCCGTAGGCACCGAAGGGGCTGGTGCCGCCGGTACCGATCCACTTGTTACCGCCCGCATGGCGCTCCTGCTGCTCCTCGAGACGCTTCTTGAAGGTCTCGATCAGCTGCTCGAGGCCGCCCAGAGATTCGATTTGGGCCTTCTCCTCATCGGAGAGCTGCTTCTCGAACTCGCGGCGCAGCCAGTCATCGGGGATCAGCGCCTCGATGGCGGCGTCGAGGTTCTCGAGTCCTTCGAACCAGGCGGCGAAGGCCCGATCGAAGCGGTCGAAGTGGCGCTCATCCTTGACCATCACGGTGCGGGCAATCTGGTAGAACGCCTCCATGTCGGCGAAGACCACGCCGCGTTCCACCACCGCATGGAGGTCGAGCAATTCGCGCAGCGATACCGGGACGCCGGCACGCTTGAGGGTCTCGAACAGGCCGATAAACATGGTTCAGCGCCTCTGGTTGCCCTGGCGGCGCATCATGAAGGCCAACCGCTCCAGTAACTGGGTATCCTGTTCGTTCTTGACCAGCGCGCCTGCCAGCGGCGGGATCGCCTTGACCGGGTCACGCTGATAGAGCGCCTCGCGGGCCAGCTCGTCGCTCATCAGCAGCTTTAGCCAGTCGACCAGCTCCGAGGTGGAGGGTTTCTTCTTGAGGCCCGGGGCCTGACGCAGGTCGAAGAACACCTCCAGCGCCTCGCTGACCAGCTTCGGGGCGATGTCCGGAAAGTGCACATCGACGATCGCCTGCATGGTGTCGCGGTCGGGAAACTCGATGTAGTGGAAGAAGCAGCGGCGCAGGAAGGCGTCGGGCAGCTCCTTCTCGTTGTTGGAGGTGATGATGATGATCGGGCGGTGGCGGGCGGTGATGGTCTCGCCGGTCTCGTAGACATGGAACTCCATGCGATCCAGCTCCTGGAGCAGATCGTTGGGGAACTCGATATCCGCCTTGTCGATCTCGTCAATCAGCAGTACCACCCGCCTGTCGGCGGTAAAGGCGTCCCACAGCTTGCCGGGCTTGATGTAGTTGGCGACGTTCTCCACGCCCTCGACGCCCAGCTGGGAGTCACGCAGGCGGCTTACCGCATCGTACTCGTAGAGCCCCTGGGCGGCCTTGGTGGATGACTTGATATGCCAGGTGTGAAGTTCGGTGCCCAGCGAGGCCGCCAGCTCCTCGGCGAGCAGAGTCTTGCCGGTGCCGGGCTCGCCCTTGATCAGCAGCGGACGCTCCAGGGTCACGGCGGCGTTGACCGCCTGCTTGAGGGCCTCGGTAGCTACATAGGTGGAAGTGGAATCAAACGCCATGCGTCATGCCTCGGCTTGTCATCAGAGGGGTGAAGGGATCAAACAAGTGTACGGAAGGGCGCCAGCAGGGACAAACCTCAGCACGGTTATGCAAGAAGGATTACCAAGTTAACAGCCAGGCCAGGGTTTCATGGTTTATCTGTAGACTTGTGAAAGGGTGGCCCAGGAATCTTCAAGGGAGGAAACATGCTTCGCAACCTCTATGCATCACTTCCCGATAAGCTGGAAGAAGAGCAGTTCGATGAGCTGGCCGCCGGCCAGGGGGTGCGCATCGAGCGCATCATCTCGCGCGGCCACAGTTCGCCTAAAGAGGGCTGGTACGATCAGCCCCGGCACGAGTGGGTAGCGGTGCTGCAGGGGCGTGCGGTACTGGCCTTCGTGACGGGCGAGGAGCGAGAGCTCGGCCCGGGCGATCATCTGGTGATTCCGGCACACTGCCGACACCGCGTGGCGTGGTCGGATCCGGAGCAGACGACCATCTGGCTGGCGGTGCACTATAACGGATAGCCTTCGTCTGGGCACATGGCCTTCGCGTGGAGCCTGTATCAAACTGTGTCGTAAATGGCGTGCTACAAAGGGGTCTGAACCATGCGCTTGAGGGTACTCTCCGATCTGCACCTCGAGTGCTTCGATGAATGGCGAGAGCTGCCGGATGTGGAGTGTGACGTGGTGATTCTGGCCGGAGATATCTCGCGCGGGACTCGAGGGCTCGAGTGGGCGGCCGAGCGCTTCGCCGGCATACCGACTCTCTATGTCCCCGGCAACCATGAGTTCTATCGTAGCAGTATGCCGGTTCTACGCCGGGAGCTGGCCGACGAGGCAGCCAGGCTCGGCATCCACCTGCTCGACAACCGCTCACTGACCCTGGGCGGCGTGCGCTTCCACGGCACTACCCTGTGGACCGACTTCGACCTCTATGCCGGCGAGCCCGATCACGACCCGGCGCTTACCGAAGAGAGGGTACTGGCCTTTATGCCGGACTTTCGCATCGTCGAGCAGCCGGACGCAGTGGTGTTCACCCCGGCGGAGAGCCGTCGTCTGCATGCCAAGGCGAGGAGCTGGCTGGAGTCCGCGCTCGCCGAGCCCTTCGGCGGCCCCCGGGTGGTGATCAGCCACCATGCGCCGCTGGCCGAGTGCATCCCGTCCGGCTATCGGGGCGATGCGGCCTCGCCGGCCTTCGCGTCTCATCTGCCCGAGCTGATGGGGCGCATGGACCTCTGGATCCACGGCCACGTCCACGAGCCGGTCGATGTCGAAATCGCGGGGACCCGCGTTATCGCCAACCCCGGTGGTTACCCGGGAGAGTTCGATCCCCCGCTCTTTACTCCCGACCTGGTCGTTGCGGTGCCGGGGCCATCAAGCTGATGCACATCACCCCTGTGCTGCCTGCCGCCCGAACTGCAGCTCGGCCAGGCGGCGGTAGAGCGGGCTCGTGTCGAGCAGCTGGTCATGGCTGCCGGCGGCCACCAGGCGTCCCTCGTCGATCACCAGGAGGCGGTCGGCGGCGGCCACCGTGGCCAGGCGATGAGCGATCACCAGGCTGGTGCGTCCCACCATCAGCCGGTCCAGGGCCTGCTGTACCAGGCGCTCGCTCTCGGCATCCAGGGCGCTGGTCGCCTCGTCCAGCAACAGCACTCGGGGATCCTTGAGCAGCGCCCGGGCAATCGCCAGGCGCTGGCGCTGGCCGCCGGAGAGTTGTACGCCCCCGGGGCCCAAGGGGGTATCGAAGCCCCTGGGTAGCGCCTCGATAAAGGCCAGCGCGTTGGCCGCTTCGGCGGCCCTGCGCAGTGCATCGGTCGAGGCATCGAAGTCGCCGTAACGCAGGTTGTCGGCCACGCTGCCGGTGAACAGCACCGGCTCCTGAGCCACCAGGCCCAGGGCCGAGCGCAGCTCGAAGGGGGCCAGGTCGCGAAGGTCGATGCCGTCGAGGCGCAGGGTGCCGCTGTCCGGATCATGGAAACGCAGCAGAAGCGCGAGCAGGGTGCTCTTGCCGGCGCCCGAGGGGCCGACCAGCGCCACCCGCTCGCCCGGGCGGATGGTCAAGTCGATGGCCTCAAGCGCCGGGGTCTTCCGGCCCGGATAGGTGAAGCTTACTCCCTCCAGGCGGATCTCGCCGGCGAGTGGCCGAGGCAGAGGGATCGGCCGGCTAGGTGGTGCGATGCCAGGGCGGGTGTCGAGCAGCTCCAGCAGGCGCTCGGCGGCCCCCGCGGCGCGCTGCACATCGCCGGCCACCTCGGCAAGTGTGGCCACGGCGCCGGCCGCCAGCACGGCATAGAAGACGAAGGCCGAGAGCTCACCGGCGCTGATCTCGCCGGCGAGTACCGCCAGCCCGCCCTGCCACAGCATGATGCCCACCCCCGCGAAGACCACCAGCATGGCGACGCCGGTCAGCCAGGCGCGCTGGCGGGTACGCGCGATGGCGCTGGCGAAGGCCTCTTCGACGCGCCCGGCATAGTCGCGCCGATCGAGCCGCTCATGGGTGAAGGCCTGGATGGTGCGGATGCCGGAGAGCGCCTCGTCGGCATAACGGCCGAGCTCCGCCACCCGGTCCTGGCTGGCCCGCGAGAGCCCCCGCACCCGCCTGCCGAACCATAGAATCGGCAGCACCGTGGCCGGAATGCCCAGCAGCACGATGGCCGACAGCCATGGCTGGGTCGCCAGCATCAGCAGGACTGCACCGATCAACATCACCAGGTTGCGCAGGGCCAGGGAGATCGAGGAGCCGAACAGGCTCTGCAGCACGCTGGTATCGGCGGTGAGTCGCGAGGTGATCTCGCCGGCGGCCTGGTCGGGCGCCTGGGCACTCTCGAAGAAGCCGGGCTCCAGGGTCAATAGATGATCGAAGACCCGGCGGCGCAGGTCCGCGGCCAGCCGCTCGCCGATCCAGGATACCAGGTAGTAGCGTAGTGCCGAGGCCATCGCCAGCACCGTGACCACGACCAGCATCATGCCCAGGGTGCGCCCCAGGGCGGCGCTGTCGGCGTCCATGAAGCCGCGGTCGATCACCAGGCGCAGCCCCTGGCCCAGCAGCAGCACGCTGCCCGAGGCCATCAGCAGGGCCAGGGCGGCCAGCGCCAGGCGCCCTCGATAGGGGGCCAGCAGGCTCAGCAGACGCAGCAGTATGCGAGGATCGGGGCGTGACGACATCACCGCCTCCCTAGCCCTGACCCTTGAGCTGCTCCTTGAGCTGCTTGGGTACCTGCTTGATGATCAGGCGGTCGCTTGCCTCGTCGTATTCGATGCTGGAGCCCAGCAGGTGGGAGTCGAAGCTGATCGAGACCCCGCCGGCGCGTCCGGTAAAGCGCTTGAACTGGTTCAGGGTCTTGCGATCCGGTGGGATCTCCGGCGACAGCCCGTAGTCGGCGTTGCGAATATGATCGTAGAAGGCCTTGGGCTGCTGTTCGTCGAGCAGCCCCGAGAGCTCCTCCAGGGTGATCGGCTCGCCCCGACTGGCCTGCTCGCTGGCATACTCCACCAGGGTCTCGGTCTTCTCGCGGCTGCTCTCTTCGGGCAGGTCCTCCTGCTCGACATAGTCGCTGAAGGCCTTGAGCAGGGTGCGGGTCTCCCCCGGGGCATCGACGCCCTCCACGGCACCCAGCAGGGCCGCGAAGCCCTCGGCCAGTGCCTTGCCGCCACGCTCGCGGGTCCAGGAGAGGTACTGTCGGGAGTCGCCGCGCTGCCACTGGCTGATATCGAGCCGGGCGGCCAGGCTCATCTGGGTCATATTGAGCTGGCGCGCCGGCGTCGGCTGCAGATCGTCGTCGATGGCGAACCCCTCTCGATGGTGCAGCAGGGCCAGGGTCAGGAAGCGAGCATCGCCGAAACGCGTGTCCAGCACCATCAGGTCACCGGACACGGAGAGGTGGGCATCCAGCAGCGTGGCGAGGCGGCCGGCGAGGTCTCGTGTCACGGCAACGAAGTCGCGTTGCTCCTCCAGATAGGCGGTGAGCTCCATCGCCAGCGGTGAGGCGGCATCACTCTCATCATCCTGGCCGCGCTCCGCGAAGTGGCCCCAGGCCTTGTTCTTGGCATGATAGGCGCGGGTCAGGCCCTCGAGCATGGCCTCCAGGGCCTCCGACTCGGACAGCGGTTCACTTGCCGGCAGTAGACGAGCCGGGGCGTCACCGCCTTTCTCGATGCGATGCACGATGGCGTTGAGGATGGGCATGGGACCTCCCGCGATGGTGGACGAGGGCAGGCATGATACCCGCCGCTGGTCGCCGCCGATAGGCGCGACGGTCTCAGCGCTCCTCGAGATAGGCGGTCATCGAACCGGCCAGCAGCAGCGCGATCAGATCCGCCTGACGATGGGTATCGGTCTTCTGGAACAGGTTGCGCAGGTGAAAGGCCACGGTAGTAGGAGAGACGCCCATCTGCTCGGCAATCTCCTCGCTGCGCAGGCCCTCCAGCAGTGCGGTGGCGATTCGTGACTCGGTAGGCGTCAGCCCGAACAGGCTGGCCAGTATCTCCCGAGGCAATGGCGGACGCTGATCCGGCGCCGATAACAGCACCACGACACTGGCGTCCTTCCCCGTGGCTTCCGGTGTCTGTCCTAGCGCGCAGATCAGCACCAGCAGGCCGTGTCCGCCTGGCTGATGGGGCAGGCGCAGGGAGAAGACCGGCTCCTCGCCCTGGCAACTGGCCAGGGTCGCCGCCGCGAGGGTCTCGCGTAATTTTCGGGCCATGGCACCGCGCACGGAGAATGTCCGGTTCAATCGAAGAACGTCGCTCGCTGCGGCCAATTGCTGCGCTCGCTGATTGATGAAAGTGATCTCGCCCTGGCAATCAAGCAGCACCATGCCCGGTGCCACCAGATCCAGCACACGGGTGGCGGCCTGAAACGCCTGTTGTGATACTTCCTGGTGCAGCGCGCTCATGGCCTGGCGCAGCTCCTGGAGTTCATGGCTCGACTTGTCGCGCATGCGTGAGACCTGCCGCAACCGGGCATCGATCGTGGCCAGCAACAGGTCGAAGTCGATAGGTTTGACCAGGTAGTCGTCGGCCCCGAGGCGCTTGCCTTCGACCACCTCCCGAGGATCCGAAAGGGCGGTGAGAAACACGAAGGGCGTATCGGCCAGGTGTGGCCGCTGTTCGCGCACGGCATCGAGTACCCCGTAGCCGTTGAGCCCGGGCATATTGATATCGCACAGGATCAGATCCGGAGTACAGGCGTCGACCTGCTGCAGAGTGGCCTCACCATCGGCCGCCTCGAGCACGGCATATCCCGCTTCTCTGAGCTCATCGCAGATGTCGGCGCGCAGATCTTCCTGATCCTCGGCGCATAGAATCAGCGGTGAACGGTGAGTGATGTCATGACTGTTCATTGCCGTTCTCCCTGACCTCGGCGGCGGGTAGCCGCAGCGTAAAGGTGGTGCCCTCACCGGGGCGCGAGCACATCGTCAGGTCGCCGTGCTGGATCTGGGCCAGATGGCGAGCGATATTCAATCCCAGGCCGGTACCATCGCTGCCGGCCGCAGCGCTGCCGCGGAAGAATCGCTCGAACAGTCGCGGTTGCTCGTCGACAGCAATGCCACGACCGAAATCCGTTACCCGACAGATGATCTGATTCGCCTCGCGGGCCGTGGTGAGATGTACCGGCTGACTCTCGGGGGAGTACTTCACGGCATTCTCGACAAGATTGGCCAGTATCTGCTCGGTCAGGGTGCGGTCGCACCAGGCCCAGGCGTCTTCAGCGCCGTGCCGTGCCTGCAGACGCCGGGTACCGGAGACGTCGGCCTCCAGGTGGCAGAGCTCATCGACGATACGACGCAACGAATGCCGTCCCAGGCTGGCTATGACCTGCTTGCCGTCGATACGCGCGGCGGTCAGCGAGGACTCCACCAGGCGGGTCATCTGGGTGACCGCCTCGCGCAGCCGCGTATAGCGTTCGCTGCGCTGTTCGGGGCTGAACTGCAGATGCCGACGTTGTAGCCGCTGCAGGCCCGAGTCGATGACCGCCAGCGGCGTTCGGAACTGATGGGAGACCATGGCGGCGAAGCTGCGATAGAACTCGCTGACGCCACGCTCGCGGTCGAGGGACTGGGCGAGGGCCTCGGAGGTCTGACGATAGCGATAGACGTGACGTTCGACCTCCTCCTCCAGGCGGTCACGATGCACCATCAATTCACGCTGTGCGGCGCGTCGCTGGCGCAGGGCGATGACCAGCAGCATGACCAGTACCATGCCGCTCAGGCCAATGCCGATGATGGAAGCGATCACCTGCCTGAGGCTGCTATGGTACGTATCCAGGCGTGCCCCCGTACTCTCCCACTCGGCCATCATGACACGGTTGGCGATGCGATTGAGGCTGGCCATCAGCGCATCGAGATGTGGCGTGAGCCGTTGAGGGTCGAATCCGTTCATCCCTTCCGTGGTCGTGGCACTGTCACGCAGGGCTTGCATCTGAAGCAGTGCATCATCCAGACGCGCCGCCAATCCTTCGTTGGTGAGGTAGCGTCGCTGGGGGCCATCATCCAGCAGCGTCAGGCGGCTGGTGAGGATATCCAGGCGCAGCTCGGGGTCCTCGCGGAGGTCTCCCAGCGCCTGCCGGTTGATCGCCTGATCCAGTCGGTGGCTGGCCACCTGGGCCTGGGTCACCACCCACAGCATGTTCTCATCCACATTGACGCGCATGGCCTGCTCGACCTGAACGAGGCGAACCAGTGCGAAGACGAGAAACGCGGTCAATGCCACGATCACCAGAGTCGGCGCGGCATAGGCGGGTACGCTTCGCAGCTTGGCCATCAGTCGATCTCGAGCCGATGCAGCTGCCAGACCCAGCGGTAGTCGTAACGGATATCCTGCAGCTCGAGGTGGTCGTCACGCGGATAGACGATCCACAGGGGCCCCTTGTCGCGACGGGTGAGGCGTTGCTCGTTCATGGTGTCGGCCAGCAGCACATCGTAGCGCCGGAAGTCCTCGATCGGGATCTCGACCCGGTAGTCGTTGAGGGCCAGGGCCGTCACCGTTTCGCCGTCCGCCGCCAGGGCATCCAGCAGATCCCGAACCAGAAAGCCCTCGAATGTCTGGCGGCCGTCGGTAACGCTGGTATGGGTCGTCAGCCGCTCACGGGGCAGGGCATTCAGCATCTGGGCATCCAGATGAGCCTCATCACCGAGATTGGTGAGTGCAATATCGCCGGCGACCTCCAACAAGACGTCATCCCTGGGGGGAAGGAAGGGGGTGTCGGTGGACCAGGTCGCGGTCGGGAAGGCGAGTAACAGAGCCACCAGAAAACAGTATCGGAGAAAACAGTATCGGATCGGTATCACGTCAACGTCTCCCTTGTGATCGCCCCTCTTTTGTGATCGCCCCTATTGCACTGTAGCCCGCCGGGATCAAGGGTGACCCCCTGCGTATGAAGGGGTCGCGTGCTGCATCGGGGCGCTAGGCTATGAGAAGGCGGCGGCAGCAGGAACGCCTGGCGTCCAGGCTTTCGAGGGCGCACCTTCAGGGCACCCTAGCATGTTGCCGTATCGAGGGTGAGATAGGGAGCGACAGCCACTCAGGCTGGGTAGGCCGGGGGAGTCAAGACGATGACGAGTAATACGCTGCGACAGCCTGATATGCGCGAGCGCATTCAGCAATTATTACACCCGACAGGAGTTGCGGCAGAGCTGGCCGGTGAGTAGGGCCCTGCAGGGCGAGCAGCGCACGAACTCTCTGATTGGTGAGGGTGGTGAGGCGGATTAATGGGACCAGGCGCTGGAGTCGCCAGGAGCCTGAAGCGGGGCAGGTCCCCGGAATTAGCGAGGAGATCATCATGAAACGTGGCATGGCAGTTATTGCAGCCGGTGCGCTGAGCCTCGGGAGCTGGGTGGCACAGGCCCAGGCCGACGAAGTGGTCGAGCAGATCGAGCTGGGCCTGGAGCTCTACCAGGAGGAGGAGTATGGCGCGGCGATCACCGAACTGGAGTTCGCCATTAGCGATATGCGCAAGCTGATGGCGGCGAGAATCGCCGAGACCTTCCCCGCGCCTCCCGACGGGTGGAGCGCCGCCGAGGTCAGCACCAGTGGTGGTGGCGGTGCGGCGGCGATGTTCGGTGGGGGAGGGAGCATGCTGGAGCGCGAGTATCGGCAGGACGGCGGCGAGGGTCGGCTTACCGCCAAGCTGATGATCGACAATCCGATGATTCAGGCCATGTCGGCGATGTTCAACAACCCGGCATTGATCGCCGCCCAACCCAATATGGAGCGTATTCGCATCGGGCGCGAATCCGCGATTCTCAAGTGGGATCCCGACAACGGCAGCGCCGAGGCCTCCTTCCTGATGGATGGACGCATCCTGATGCAGGTCGATGGCAGCAGGCTGGAATCGGAAGCTCCTGCCGTCGAGCTGCTCAAGGCGTGGGATCTTGACGCCGTGCGCGAGCAGTCCGCCCGTTGACCGTAACAGTCCCGCTCCTGCGGGACTGTTACGATGGCTGGTCCCGGTGGCTAGGGCTTCAGTCGATAGCCGGTACGGAAGATCCAGGCCACCACCGCCAGTGCCGCGGCAAGGAATAAAACGATCATACCCAGGCTGAGCAGAGGGCTGACATCGCTGATTCCGTAGAAACTCCAGCGGAAGCCGCTGACCAGATAGACCACCGGATTGGCCAGGGTGACCGCCTGCCAGAAGGGGGGCAGCATATCGATGGAGTAGAAGGTGCCACCGAGGAAGGTCAGCGGCGTGATCACCAGCAGCGGCACCAGCTGTAGCTTCTCGAAGCCATCGGCCCAGATGCCGATGATAAAGCCCAGCAGGCTGAAGGTAGTCGCCGTCAGCACCAGGAACAGTGCCATCATCAGCGGGTGCGCGATGGTGTAGGGCACGAACAGCCGTGCGGTGATCAGCACGATGATCCCCAGGATCAGCGACTTGCTGGCCGCGGCGCCCACATATCCCGCGACGACCTCCCAGTAGGACATGGGCGCGGAGAGCACCTCGTAGACGGTGCCCGAGAAGCGCGGAAAGAAGATGCCGAACGAGGCGTTGGAGACGCTCTGGGTGAGCAGCATCAGCATGATCAGGCCAGGCACGATAAAGGCGCCGTAGCTGATGCCGTCCACCTCGCTGATCCGCGTGCCGATGGCGGCACCGAACACCACGAAGTAGAGCGAGGTGGAGAGTACTGGCGAGACGATGCTCTGCAGCACGGTACGCAGGCTGCGGGCCATCTCGGCACGGTAGAGGGTCTTGACGGACTCGAGGTTCACGTCGCCTCCTTGACCAGATTGACGAAGATCTCCTCCAGGGAGCTCTGGCGGGTATACAGGTCCTTGACGGCGATGTCCGCGGCCTCCAGGTCGGCCAGCAGCCCGGCGATACCGGTGCCATCATCCTCGTCTGCCGTGGCGTCATAGGCGTAGACCAGGGCGTGTCCCTCCTCGGCCAGCGTCAGGCGATGACGGGCGAGGCGTTCCGGCACCGATGCCAGCGGATCACGCAGATGGAGGGTGAGCTCCTTGCGGCCCAGCTGCTGCATCAGCGCCTGCTTGCCCTCCACCAGCACCAGCTCGCCGGAGCGGATCACCCCGATGCGGTCGGCCATCTCCTCGGCCTCCTCGATATAGTGGGTGGTGAGGATGATGGTCACTCCGCTGTCGCGCAGCGCCCGCACCACCTCCCACATGTCTCGGCGCAGGGCCACATCGACCCCGGCGGTGGGTTCGTCGAGAAACAGGATCTCCGGCTCGTGGGCCAGCGCCTTGGCGATCAGCACCCGGCGCTTCATGCCGCCGGAGAGGGTGATCATGCGATTGTTGCGCTTCTCCCACAGCGACAGCGAGCGTAGCACCTTCTCGATATGTGCCGGATCCCTCGGCTTGCCGAACAGCCCCCGGCTGAAGCTCACCGTATCCCACACCTTGATGAAGGCGTCGTTGGTCAGCTCCTGGGGCACCAGGCCGATGCGTGCCCGTGCCTCGCGAAACTGACGCACATTGTCGTAGCCATCGACCAGCACGCGTCCGCGGCTCGGGTTGACCAGCCCGCAGATCACGCTGATCAGGGTGGTCTTGCCCGCTCCATTGGGGCCGAGCAGGGCGAAGATCTCGCCACGACGAATCTCGAGATTGATATCCTTGAGTGCCTCGAAGCCGCCGGCGAATGTCTTGCCCAGGCCCTCGACGCGAATGGCCGTGCTGTCCCGCGCTTCACTCAAGGGTAATGTCGCCGTCGAAGGTCAGCGCCAGGTCGATGCCGTCGACCGTCACGGTGACCCGCGCCGGCAGCTGCTCGTCCCCCTTGAGGTCGCCCGCATCGATCGCCTGCTGCACGGCCTTCTCGATCTCCTGCTGGGTATTCACGCCGACGGTCTTGAGCAGCTTGCGAATGCTGTGCTGGAAAGCGTCCTGGTTCATGCTGAGACTCCTTTAGCAAGGGGGATCAATTTCCATCCTACCGTGACTGCTCGAGACTGTCGCCTCGGCGCCGATGGCATTTAGTCGGGAGATGGCACTTAGCCTGGAGATGGCACCGACGAGGTTCGCGTGAGTCTACGCAGAACGAAAAAAGCGACCCGAAGGGCGCTTTGGTATCGGCTCCGGCCGCCGCGAACGGCGGCCTGCGATGTTGCGAGCATCGGAGTCGAAGCTGAGGATATCAGAACCGCGGCACTCAGGCCTCTTGAGCGATCGGAATCACGTTGGAGGCGGCGTTCTGATACTCCTCGATCTCGTGGAAGTTCATGTAGCGATAGATCTCGCCGGCCATGGCGTCGAACTCGCTCATGTAGCGGCGATATTCGTCGACGCTCGGCAGGCGGCCTTCCACGGCGGCCACGGCCGCCAGTTCCGCAGAGGCGAGGTAGACGTTGGCACCGTCGCCCAGGCGGTTCGGGAAGTTACGGGTGGAGGTGGAGACCACGGTGCTCTTGGCGGCGACGCGCGCCTGGTTACCCATGCACAGCGAGCAGCCCGGCATCTCCATGCGTGCCCCGGCACGCCCATAGATGCCGTAGTAGCCCTCCTCGGTCAGCTGGTGCTGATCCATCTTGGTCGGCGGTGCCAGCCACAGGCGAGTCTTCAGGCTGCCGGCCGGCTGCTTCTCGAGCAGCTTGCCCGCGGCGCGGAAGTGGCCGATGTTGGTCATGCACGAACCGATGAAGACTTCGTCGATCTTCTCGCCGGCCACCTCGGAGAGCAGACGGGCGTCGTCCGGGTCGTTGGGCGCGCAGAGTACCGGCTCATTGAGCTGGTCGAGATCGATCTCGATGATCTCGGCGTACTCGGCGTCCTGGTCGGCACGCATCAGGCTCGGGTTGGCCAGCCACTCCTCCATGCCCTGGATGCGGCGCTCGATGGTACGGCGGTCGCCGTAGCCATTGGCGATCATCCACTTGAGCAAGGTGATGTTGGACTTGAGGTACTCGGTCACGCTCTCCTCGGACAGCGTGATGGTGCAGCCGGCGGCGGAGCGCTCGGCGGAGGCGTCGGAGAGCTCGAAGGCCTGCTCCACGGTGAGGTCCTCGAGACCCTCGATCTCCAGCACGCGACCGGAGAAGGCGTTCTTCTTGCCGGACTTCTCGACGGTCAGCAGGCCGTCCTTGATCGCGTAGTAGGGGATCGCGTGGACCAGGTCACGCAGGGTGACGCCCGGCTGACGCTTGCCCTTGAAGCGCACCAGCACGGATTCCGGCATATCCAGCGGCATCACGCCGGTGGCGGCGGCGAAGGCCACCAGCCCGGAGCCGGCCGGGAAGGAGATGCCCAGCGGGAAGCGGGTATGGGAGTCGCCGCCGGTGCCCACGGTGTCGGGCAGCAGCATGCGGTTCAGCCAGCTGTGGATGATGCCGTCGCCCGGGCGCAGCGAGACGCCGCCGCGGTTCATGATGAAGTCGGGCAGGGTGTGGTGGGTATCCACATCGACCGGCTTGGGGTAGGCGGCGGTGTGGCAGAAGGACTGCATCACCAGATCGGCCTGGAAACCGAGACACGCCAGATCCTTGAGCTCGTCGCGGGTCATCGGCCCGGTGGTGTCCTGAGAGCCCACGGTGGCCATCTTCGGCTCGCAGTACATGCCGGGACGCACGCCGTCCAGGCCGCAGGCCTTGCCGACCATCTTCTGGGCCAGGGTGAAGCCCTTGCCGGTGTCGGCGGGCTGCTCGGGCAGGCGGAAGACGTCGGAGGCGGGCAGGCCCAGAGACTCACGCGCCTTGGTGGTCAGGCCGCGACCGATGATCAGCGGGATACGGCCGCCGGCGCGCACCTCGTCGAGGATCAGCTGGGTCTTGAGCTCGAAGGTGGTCAGCACCTCGTCGGTGCCGTGCTTGCACACCTTGCCCTCGTAGGGGTAGACGTCGATGACGTCGCCCATCTCGAGCCTGGAGACATCCATCTCGACCGGCAGGGCGCCGGAGTCTTCCATGGTGTTGAAGAAGATCGGGGCGATCTTGCCGCCGAAGCAGAAGCCGCCGGCGCGCTTGTTCGGCACGTTGGGGATATCGTCACCGAAGAACCACAGCACGGAGTTGGTGGCGGACTTGCGCGAGGAGCCGGTGCCGACCACATCGCCGACGTAGGCCACCGGGAAGCCCTTGGCCTTCACGTCCTCGATCTGCTTGAGGGGGCCCTTGACGCCCGGCTCCTCCGGCTCGATGCCGTCACGCTCGTTCTTGAGCATGGCGTTGGCGTGCACCGGAATATCGGGGCGCGACCAGGCGTCCGGGGCCGGGGAGAGGTCGTCGGTGTTGGTCTCGCCAGGCACCTTGAAGACGGTCAGGGTGATCTTCTCGTCCAGCTTGGGCTTGGCGAGGAACCACTCGGCGTCGGCCCAGGACTGGATGACATCCTTGGCCACGGCGTTGCCCGCCTTGGCACGCTCCTCCACGTCGTGGAAGGCGTCGAACATCAGCAGGGTATGCTTGAGCTGTTCGCCCACTTCCTTGGCCAGGTCGGCATCGTCGAGCAGCTCGACCAGCGAGACGATGTTGTAACCGCCCTGCATGGTGCCCAGCAGCTTGACGGCGTGGACCCTGTCGATCAGCGGGGACTCGGCCTCGCCCTTGGCGATGGCGGTCAGGAAGGCGGCCTTGACGTAGGCAGCCTCGTCGACGCCCGGCGGGACGCGGTTGGTCAGCAGGTCGAGGATGAACTCCTCTTCACCCGCCGGCGGCGTCTTCAGCAGTTCCACCAGGGCGGCGACCTGCTCGGCGTTCAGCGGCTTAGGCGGCACGCCTTCGGCGGCACGCTCCTCGACATGTTGGCGATAGGCTTCAAGCACGTTAGGGCCCTCATTGCGTGTGGGGCCAGAGTGTCGCGACCCGGTGGAATCACGACCCAGTTAGAGTCGCTATTCGATTGAGTCGCTACCCGGTAGAAACAGCACCGGAACAAGCCTCTGGCGTGTGGAACAGGGAGGGAAGTCCCCGTTTCAGGTGGCGGCGATTCTACGCGAGACTGTCGACAATGTTAAGAGAAGCCCATGCTGGCGGGCCTTGCACTTTGGTCGGCGGGATGTGGGTTGTACTACAGGAGCCTCCCATTCTTGGGGCCTGACCCCAAAAGGGGAGGGCTCACAACGGCAGGTTGAGCTGGCGCCTCGCATCGGCCTCCACCAGCCGGGTGCCGACGCCCAGCAGACGCACCGGGCGTTGGCCGCGCCGCCAGGCCTGCTCCAGCAATCTGGCGTAGTTCTCGGGGGAGGGCGCCAGGCCACGGCTCTCCAGGGTGGTGAGGCTGAAGTCATCGAAGCGTACCTTGATGACGATGCCGGCAAGCGCCGGGTGGCCGTGGCGTGCCAGGCGCTCCTCCAGCTTCTCGCAGAGCGGCAGCAGTGCCTCCCGGCAGTGGGCGAGGTCGGGCAGGTCGCGGGCGAAGGTGGTCTCCACGCTGACCGACTTGCGCTCGCGCTCGGGCTTGACCGGGCGGTCATCGATGCCGCGGGCCAGCTCGAAGAGGCGCTTGCCGAACTTGCCGAACTCCTCCACCAGGCGCTCGATGGGCAGCTCTCGCAGCTCGGCGCAGGTGTCGATGCCCAGGGCGTCCAGGCGAGCGCCGGTGGCCGGGCCCACGCCGTGGAGTTTTTTTACCGGTAGCGCGCTGACGAACTCCTCGACTCGGTGTGGAGGGATGACCGTCAGGCCATCGGGCTTCTCCCAGTCGCTGGCGATCTTGGCCAGAAACTTGCTGGAGGCCGCGCCTACCGAGACGGTGATCCCGGTACGTCTCAGGCTCTCCTGCTTGATCCACTGCGCCATCCAGGTGGCGCTGCCCGAGAAACGCTCCACGCCGGTGACATCGAGAAACGCCTCGTCCAGCGAGAGCGGTTCCACCAGGGGGGTCAGCTCATGGAAGATCGCCTGGATCTGGCGAGAGACCTCGCGGTACTTGTCGAAGTCGCCGCGCAGCAGGGTGAGGTGAGGGCAGAGGCGTAGTGCGCGGGCCGTGGGCATCGCCGAATGGATGCCGAAGGCCCGCGCCGGGTAGTTGCAGGTCGCGATGACCCCGCGCCGATCGACACTCCCGCCGATGGCCAGCGGAATGTCGCGTAACGCAGGGTTGTCGCGCATCTCCACCGCCGCATAGAAGCAGTCGCAGTCGGCGTGGAGGATCTTGCGCTCAGGAGAGGGCTTGACCGTTGCCGCCACGGATCACGCCAACGCCGATGCCTTCGATCTCCAGTGGATCGTGCCGCAGGTCGACCTCGATGGGGGCGAAATCGGCATTTTCCGCCACCAGGGTCACCTGGTGACCCTTGCGCTGGAAACGCTTCACGGTGACCTCATCCTCCAGTCGTGCCACCACGATCTGACCATTGCGCACTCGATCGGTGCGGTGCACCGCCAGCAGGTCGCCCTCGAGGATGCCGATCTCCTTCATCGACAGGCCGCGGACTCGCAGCAGGTAGTCGGCCCGGGGCGTGAAATACTCCGGGGGCAGCGGGCAGTAGCGATCGATATGTTCGGCGGCCAGGATCGGGCTGCCCGCCGCCACCTCACCGATGATCGGCAGCTGCCGCGCCGGGGCCTCCTCGGTCTCGGCCTCCGCTTCCTGGGCGGGCAGTCGAATCCCCCGTGAGGTGCCGGAGATCATGCGGATGGCGCCCTTGCGCTCGAGGGCGCGCAGATGCTCCTCGGCCGCATTGGGCGAGCGATACCCCATCGCCCGGGAGATCTCCGCCCGGGTCGGTGGGTACCCGAGTTCCTGCATGGTCTTGACGATAAAGTCGTAGACGTTCTGTTGGCGCTGGGTCAGCGGACGAGCCATGGGAACCTCCTGTGCGAATGGCGCAAGCGTATTGATCAAGTATACAGCATGTCGTTCCTTACAGTAATTGGGATGTTCCAGCGTGGAAACATCGGAAAGGGGCTCGATCTCAAGGTCGTTTTAAACGATGCGTTACCCGAGCGTTGAGCCCAAACTGCCCACTAGCGTAGAATTGCGCTAAGTTTCAAACAAATGTTTATAACTGGACGCTCCCAGCATGGCACAGAATGATACCGTCACCCGGATCCTCGACACCGCCGAGGTGCTGTTCGCCGAGCGTGGCTTCGCCGAGACATCGCTGCGCACCATTACCAGCAAGGCCAAGGTCAACCTGGCGGCGGTGAACTACCATTTCGGTTCCAAGAAGTCGTTGATCCAGGCGGTCTTCGCGCGTTATCTCGACCCCTTTACCGAACGCTTTCATCGTGCTCTGGATGAGCTCGAGGCGCACTATGCTGGCCAGCCCATTCCCCTGGAACGTCTGCTCGAGACCATGGCGGGCAGCGTGCTGGAGGTGCCGGCGGAGCGCAACAGCCTCAAGGTCTTCATGCGTCTGCTTGGGCTCGCCTACAGTCAGGCCCAGGGCCACCTGCGCCGCTATATCCAGGAGGAGTATGGCAGCGTCTTTACCCGCTTCACCGCGCTGATTCGCCAGGCGACGCCGGAGCTGCCCGATAGCGAACGCTTCTGGCGCCTGCACTTCATGCTCGGCTCGGTGATCTTTACCCTCTCGGGCCTGGATGCGCTGCGTGATATCGCCGAGAAGGACTATGGTGAGCATGTCACGGTACGCGATCTGGTACGTCGCCTGCGGCCGGTGGTGGTGGCCGCCATGCAGGCACCGTTACCGGACCACCTGTCGTCTGCCCCACAGGAGGCCTGATCATGTCCCAGACGCCCACTCCTCAGGTGCATATGTCTCAACCCGCCAGAGACCCTTTGGGTCCCGTCATGCTGGATCTGGAGGGCACGCGGCTGACGGCCGATGAGGCCGACCTGCTGTGCCGTCCGGAGGTAGGGGGCGTGATCCTGTTCGCGCGCAATGTCGATTCGGCCACTCAGGTGCGCAAGCTGTGTGACTCGATTCGTCAACTGCGGCC
Organism: Halomonas icarae; assembly: GCF_009901955.1. Lineage (GTDB taxonomy): Bacteria > Pseudomonadota > Gammaproteobacteria > Pseudomonadales > Halomonadaceae > Halomonas > Halomonas icarae. Next base: position 2,368,253 of record NZ_WUTS01000001.1, read on the forward strand.
CACTCTGTTGATCGGCATCGATCAGGAGGGGGGGCGTGTCCAGCGCATTCGCGAGGGCGTGACGCGGCTGCCCACCATGCGCCGCCTCGGGCGTGACATGGATAGCCGCCCCGACGAGACCCGGCGGCTGTGTCAGGACACCGGCTGGCTGCTGGGCATGGAGATGGCCGCCTGCGGTCTCGATCTCACCTTCGCCCCGGTACTCGATGTCGATGGTGGCACCTCCACGGTGATCGGCGACCGCAGCCTCTCCTCCTCTCCCGAGGTCGTGACGACGCTGGCCGGTGCCTTGATCGATGGCCTCCACGAGGCCGGCATGGTGGCGGTGGGCAAGCACTTTCCGGGGCATGGCGGGGTGTCGGCCGACTCTCATCACGAGCTGCCGGTCGATGGTCGCCCCCTCGAGGCCCTGCGCGCCCATGATCTGGTGCCTTTCGAGCGGCTGGCCGCGCGGCTCGACGCCGTGATGCCGGCCCATGTCGTCTATTCCGACTTCGATAGCCGCCCCGCAGGCTTTTCCCCGGCCTGGCTAGGCATGCTGCGGGAGAGCCTGGGGTTCCGGGGGGTGATCTTCTCCGACGATCTGAGCATGGCCGGTGCCGCCTCGGCGGGGACGCCCGCCGAGCGTGCCCAGGCGGCACTCTCTGCCGGCTGTGACATGCTGCTGGTCTGCAATGATCGTCAGGCGGCCCTGGAGGTGCTCGATGCCTGTCGCGATCACCGCACCACGCCACGCCTGTCGAAGCTACGCTTCGGCCGCGCGCGGCCGTCCCTGGAGAGCCTCTCCGCGCTGTCGCGCTGGCGCCGCCTGCATGCCCACCTCGAGGCCATGGGGTAATCCCAACTTTAATTCCATACGAGATCCTTTCGATGTCCAGACTCGACCCCGAGACCCATCAGTCGTTGACCGATATGCGCGAACTGATGGCCAACGCCGACTGCCTGATCAGCCAGGAGGAGGTCGAACGCGCCCTCGACCGCATGGCAGAGGAGATCACCCGCGACCTGGGTGACAAGCTGCCGGTCTTCTACTGCGTCATGAATGGGGGGTTGATCACCACCGGCCACCTGCTGACTCGCCTCGGCTTCCCGCTGGAGGTGGATTACCTGCATGCCACCCGCTACCGCGGCAGGACGCGGGGAGGGGAGCTGTTCTGGCGCGTATCGCCGGAGATCCCCATGGCGGGACGCCATGTGGTAATCGTTGACGATATCCTCGATGAGGGCGCGACCCTGGCCGCCATTCTCGACTACTGCCGCGAGGCGGGGGCGGCCAGCGTCACCACCGCCGTGCTGGTCGACAAGCAGCACGACCGCAAGGCGGTTCCCGGCCTCAAGGCCGACTACTGCAGCCTGGAGGTCGCCGACCGCTATGTGTACGGCTTCGGCATGGATATCAAGGGTTACTGGCGCAACGCCCCGGGAATCTTCGCACCCAAAGGACTATAAGCAGTGCTAACTGCTGGTGGGAGGCCGGCTTTGCCGGGCGAAGGCGCCGCCAGGCGGCCCGGAGGGGTTGCTCAGCTCCTTGGCATTGCCAGGGAGGCCTTCGGCCTTCATTCGCCCGGGGGAACCGGCCTTCCACCATACCCAGCCTTCCTGCCATAGTTTTTCGGCCTCCCAGCGGGTGGCGGTGCATAGAATCAGAAACCCCGCCGGCCCTTGAGGCCTGCGGGGTTTCTCTTTCTAGTTTCTACCTTTCGCTTGGCTGCCTGGCTGCCTGGCTGCTTGGCCCCTACTTCAAGCCAAGCTCATGCACGGCTTCCTCGCGCATCTTGAACTTCTGGATCTTGCCGGTGACGGTCATCGGGAACTCGTCGACGAACTTCACATAGCGCGGCACCTTGTAGTGGGCGATCTTGCCCTTGCAGAACGCCTTGAGCGCCTCCTCGGTCAGCGCCTGGCCCTCGGTCAGCTTGATCCAGGCCATCACCTCCTCGCCATACTTCTCGTCCGGGACGCCGATCACCTGCACATCCGAGACGGCGGGGTGGGTGTAGAGGAAGTCCTCGATCTCGCGCGGATAGATGTTCTCGCCGCCGCGGATGATCATGTCCTTGATGCGTCCGACGATCGCCACATACCCCTCGTCATCCATGGTGGCGAGGTCGCCGGTGTGCATCCAGCCCGCCGCATCGATGGCCTTGTCGGTGGCTTCCTGGTTGTTCCAGTAGCCGAGCATCACGCTGTAGCCGCGGGTGCAGAGTTCACCGGTCTCGCCACGCGCCACCACGGCGCCGGTCTCGGGGCTGACCAGCTTGACCTCCAGGTGGGGGTGAATCGTGCCCACGGTGGTCACGCGCTTCTCCAGCGGGGCGTCGGTCTCGGTCTGGAAGCTCACCGGGCTGGTCTCGGTCATGCCGTAGCAGATGGTGACATCCTGCATGTTCATGCGATCGATCACCTTGCGCATCACCTCGATGGGGCAGATCGAGCCCGCCATGATGCCGGTACGCAGATGCGAGAGATCGAAGCTCTCGAAATCCGGGTGCTCCAGCTCGGCGATGAACATGGTCGGCACGCCATAGAGGGTGGTCGCCTTCTCCTCGGAGACCGCACGCAGGGTCTGCTCGGGATCGAAGCCATCCCCCGGATAGATCATGGTGGCACCATGGGTCATGCAGCCCAGGTTGCCCATCACCATGCCGAAGCAGTGGTAGAGCGGTACCGGGATCACCATGCGGTCCTTCTCGGTCAGCGCCATGGTGCGCGCCACGAAGAAACCGTTGTTGAGGATATTGTGGTGGGAGAGGGTGGCACCCTTCGGCGCGCCGGTGGTGCCGGAGGTGTACTGAATATTGATCGGATCATCGAACTGCAGGCTGGCCTGCACCTCGGCGAGGTGCTCGGCAGAGACCTCGTCGGCGTGAGCCAGCATCGACTGCCAGCTGAACATGCCGGTCAGGGCGCGATCGCCATCCAGGCAGATGACGCGCTTGAGCTCCGGAAGCCTGGCGCTCTTGAAGGTGCTCGGTCCGCCGTCGCGCAGCTCTTTCTGGAGCCCCGGGGCCGGCTCTTCGTTGAGTTCCGGGGCCAGCTCGGCCAGCATCGCGACGTAGTCGGAGCTCTTGAACGTCCCCTGCAGAATCAGCGTCGAGGCGCCGGACTGCTTGAGGGCGTACTCCAGCTCGTGGGTGCGGTAGCTGGGGTTGATATTGACCAGGATGGCACCGATCTTGGCCGTGGCGAACTGGGTAATGGTCCACTCGGCACAGTTCGGCGACCAGATGCCCACCCGCTCGCCTTTCTGCACGCCGATGGCGAGCAGGGCGCGGGCGGCCTGGTCGACGGTGGCCTGCAGCTCCTTCCAGGTATAGCGCAGCCCCTGGTGACGGCTGATCAGGGCGTCACCGTCGGGGAAGCGTGCGACGGTCTCGTCGAAGCAGTCACCGATGGTCTGGCCCTTGAGCGGGGTATCACTGGTGCCGCTGACATAGCTGATCGAGTTGATTTGACGTGTCATGAGCGTGTCTCGCGCTTGTTGCTGAATATTGTTGCTGAAATTGTTGGGCGGTTGGACAGCACTGCGTGGGGGCTGGCACGGATGCGTCAGTCGCTATCGCCGAGGCTCGCCAGCACATCCCGGGCGCGGCGCTCGACGTCGTCGAGCTCGAGCTGCATCAGCCGAATATCCTCCAGCTGGCGCTCCAGGTTGCTGCGCTTGTCGGCCAGGATCTCGATAAGGCGTCGCAGCTGGCGCCGATTTCCGTCGGGCATGGCGTCGTACATCATGACCACCTCACGGATCTCGGCCAGCGAGAAGCCCAGGCGCTTGCCGCGCAGGGTGAGCTTCAGGCGTACGCGGTCCTTCTCGTCATAGATGCGAGTCTGGCCGCGACGCTCCGGAGCCAGCAGCCCCTCCTGCTCATAGAAGCGGATGGTACGCGTGGTGACCTCGAACATCTTGGCCAGCTCGCCGATGCTGTAGGTACGTCGCTGGCGGGGCAGCGGGCCGTCCTGGGCGGTGGCGGGAGCCGAAGTGGAGGGTGGTTGAGTCATGAGTGTCTTCCGTTTGTTATTGGCAAGCGGAGCGTGGCTCGCCCGCCTTCAGGCAACACTAGCCGAGGTTTACGTTAACGTAAAGGTCTTGTTAGACCATGGGTTGATATGGGATAAACCAAGCAAGTGCTAGGTTGGTGCGACTGTCCAGTAGCGCCAGGCATCACGGCCGTGAAGCGCCACTACACTGTCCATAACACTGCTCTTAACACTGCTCTTAACACTGCTCTTAACACTGTTCTTGACACGGCCCATAACAACCAGACGACGAGGAACCTTCCATGGACTTCTCCTTGACCGACGACCAGAAGGCACTGGCCCAGGCCGCGGCGGACTTCGCCCGCGCCGAGCTCGCCGACCATGCCGCCGAGTGGGACGCCAACGCTCACTTCCCGGTTGACGTGATTCGCCGGGCGGGAGAGGCCGGCTTCCTGGGCATCTATACCCCCGAGGAGCACGGCGGCCTGGGGCTCTCGCGACTGGAGGCCTCGCTGATCTTCGAGCAGCTCGCCCAGGGCTGTGTGGCCACCACCGCCTATCTCACCATCCACAATATGGTGACCTGGATGATCGCCAGCTGGGGCGATGATGCCCTGCGCGAGGCCTGGGTGCCCGCCATGGTAGCCGGCGAGGCGCTGGGTTCCTACTGCCTCACCGAGCCCGGTGCCGGTTCGGATGCCGCCAGCCTGCGCACCAAGGCCGTGCGCGAGGGCGACGAATATGTGCTGAGTGGCTCTAAGATGTTTATCTCGGGTGCCGGTGCCACCGAGGTGCTGGTGGTGATGGCGCGCACCGGGGCGCCGGACAGCGGTGCCGGAGGCGTCTCGGCGATCGTGGTGCCTGCCGATGCCGCCGGTATCGAGTATGGCAAGAACGAGGAGAAGATGGGCTGGAAGAGTCAACCGACTCGCCTGGTCAGCTTCGACGGCGTGCGGGTGCCGGTCACCAATCGCCTGGGCGAGGAGGGCGAGGGCTTCAAGTTCGCCATGAAGGGACTCGACGGCGGCCGCCTCAATATCGCCAGCTGCTCCCTGGGCGCCGCCCAGCAGGCGCTGACCCTCTCTCGCGACTACCTGGCCGAGCGCAAGCAGTTCGGGCGCGAGCTCAACCAGTTCCAGGCGCTGCAGTTCAAGCTTGCCGATATGGCCAGCGAGCTCACCGCCGCGCGCCTGATGGTGCGTCACGCCGCCTGGCGCCTGGACAATGGTGACCCCGAGGCCACCGCCCACTGTGCCATGGCCAAGCGCTTCGCCACCGACATGGGCTTCACTGTCTGCAACGAGGCCCTGCAGCTGCATGGCGGTTATGGTTATATCCGCGAGTACCCCCTGGAGCGGCTGGTGCGCGATACCCGTGTTCATCAGATTCTCGAGGGGACCAACGAGATCATGCGTCTGATCGTCGCGCGGCGCCTGCTCGCCGACGGCGTGATCGAATCGCTTCAATAACTCGCTTGAACAAACCATCTTGTCTGAATCGGGCAGCTCGCCTGAATCCAGTAACTCGCCTGAAAAAAGCCATAAGGAGACCAGGATGTCGGATCTACCCGTGCTCTTCGACGAGCGGCCCACCGCCGACGGTGGGCGCATCGGCGTCGCCACCCTCAACGCCCCGCGCTCGCTCAACTCGCTGTCACTCGAGATGGCGCGCCAGCTCGATGCCAAGCTCGAGGCCTGGGCGGTGGACCGCAATATCGTCGCGGTATGGATCGAGGGCAGCGGCGACAAGGCCTTCTGCGCCGGTGGCGACGTGGTCGCACTCTACCGGGCCCTGAACGAAGAGGATGAGAACCGCGGGTCGGGTCGCGACAGCGAGCTGCCGGCGACCTACTTCACCCTGGAGTACCGTCTCGACTACCGCATCCACACCTTTCCCAAGCCGGTAATGGTGTGGGCGGATGGCATCGTCATGGGCGGTGGCCTGGGGCTGACGGCCGGGGCGTCCCATCGTCTCGTCACCGAGACCACCCTGATCGCCATGCCCGAGATCACCATCGGGCTCTATCCGGATATCGGCGCCAGCTGGTTCCTAAACCGCATGCCGCTGGGCGTGGGCGCCTACCTGGGCCTGACCGGCGCCCAGCTCAACGCTCGGGATGCCCTGGACCTCGGCCTGGGAGATCACTTTATCCCTCGTGAGTGTCGCGCGGCGCTGCTCGAGGCACTGGGCGAGGCCGACTTTGGCGATCGCAGCGCCAAGACACGGCGTGCCACTGTCCAGGCCGTGATCGACCGCTTCGAGGCGCGTGAACAGGCGCCGGCAGGGCAGGTAGCACCACACCAGGACACCATTCAGGCGCTGGTCGGCAACGTCGATGTCGAGACCGCCGTGTCCCGCATTCTGGCCGATGACAGCGACGACAAGTGGCTCGCCGCCAACCGCAAGCGCCTGGCCGCCGGCTGCCCGATCAGTGCCCACCTGGTGTGGCGCATGCTCGAGCGCCACGCCCACACCAGCCTCGCCGACGCCTTCCGCGACGAGCTGGTGCTCTCGGTGCAGTGCGGCCGCCTCGGCGACTTCGTCGAAGGCGTACGCGCGCTGCTGATCGACAAGGACAAGAATCCCCAGTGGACCTACCGCGACGTCGCCAGCGTCCCCGTGACCTTTATCGACGCCATGTTCGAATCCCCATGGACCAGCGAGGAGCACCCACTGCGCGACCTGGGCCATGGCCAGCGGGTGGGGTAACGAATTGATGTCGTATCGCCGCACGCGGTGCCAATAGGCGAAATCGATCCGCCGCAGCGGCTCCGCATCGCAAATGACGCCGTAGGCGCCCCGGTGGTATTGCCAAACCATGTGCTGGCCTCACTTGTGGGAGGCCGGCTCTGCCGGGCGAATGGCGCCGTAGGCGCCCCGGTGGTGTTGCCAAACCATGGGTTGGCCTCACTTGTGGGAGGCCGGCTCTGCCGGGCGACTGGCGCCGTAGGCGCCCCGGTGGTGTTGCCAAACCATGTGCTGGCCTCACTTGTGGGAGGCCGGCTCTGCCGGGCGAATGGCGCCGTCAGGCGCCCTGATTGACCAAATTTCAAACAAGGAGAAAGACATGAATATCGCCTTTATCGGCCTCGGCAACATGGGGTCCCCCATGGCCAGCAACCTGGTCAAGGCCGGCCATGACGTTACCGTCTTCGACCTTGTCGAGAGCGCCATGCAGGCGCTGGAGAGCGAGGGTGCCAAGCGCGCCGAGTCCGCCGAGGCCGCCGCGAAGGGCGCCGAGGTGATCATCTCCATGCTGCCCGCCGGCGTTCACGTCAAGAGCCTCTACCTGGGGCGTGACGGTGGCCCTGGGCTGCTGGAAAGCCTGGAGAGCAAGCCGCTGATCATCGACGCCTCCACCATCTCGCCGGAGGATGCCCGCGAGGTGGCCGCCGCCGCCAAGGAGCGCGGCGTGACCTGGCTCGACGCACCCGTCTCCGGCGGCGTAGGCGGTGCCAAGGCGGGTGCCCTGACCTTTATCGTCGGCGGTAGCGCCGAAGGCTTCGAGCAGGCCAGGCCGGTGCTCGAGGCCATGGGCAAGAATATCTTCCACGCCGGCGAGAACGGTGCCGGCCAGGTCGCCAAGATCTGCAACAACATGCTGCTGGGTATCCTGATGAGTGGCACGGCCGAGGCCCTGGCGCTGGGGGTCAAGAACGGCATGGACCCGGCCGTGCTCTCCGAGATCATGAAGCAGAGCAGTGGCGGCAACTGGGCGCTCAACGTCTACAACCCCTGGCCCGGCGTCATGGAAGGCTCCGCCGCCAGCCGCGACTACCAGGGTGGCTTCCTCACCGACCTGATGGCCAAGGATCTCGGCCTCGCCTGGGAGCTGGCGCTGGGTTCCAAATCCACCGTGCCCATGGGCTCCCAGGCCCGCAACCTCTTCGCCCTGCACAGCGCCCAGGGCAGCGGCAGCCTCGACTTCTCCAGCATCCAGAAGCTCTATCGCGAAGGGGAGTAGGGCCACGCCGCTTTGTGCAAGGCCGGCTTGGGCACCTGGTGTGAGGCCGGCTGTGCCGGGCGAATGGGCCTCTCATTAAAACTGGCCGGCTCGGGTGCCTGGTGGGAGGCCGGCTGTGCCGGGCGAATGGAGGCCGAAGGCCTCCCCGGAGGGGCCAGCATGTTTCGCAACACCGCTGGGGCGCCTGACGGCGCCTTCGCCCGGGAAACCCGGCCTCCCACCACATAGCGGCAGGCTTCCTGCCATGCTCTGCCGCCCTTTCACCGTTGTAGCTGTATCCTGAGGGCCCAGCATCCCACCGCGCTCTTGAAGGAAGCCGGCGATCACCGACGGCCTTCTCGTGAAATTGCTGACACATCACTCCTCTTCCCGGGGCTAATCTATCTATTAGTTCCTGGGGAGAGAGGGTATTGAGTGCTATCACAGCCATGCCTTGCGAGGTGGGCGCCAGTCCATGGTTGGCCATTGTTACCTGGTAACGGCGGTAACAATGGGCCGACAGGCGAGGTTTATCGAATTCCAGAACGCCGCCCACGCCAGCTGCAGTTTCTATTCAGAATCGGTGCGTCGCCACGCTGACACCCTGGCCTTCGTCGTGATGCCTGACCATATTCACTGGCTCCTGCAGGTCGAGGGAAGCCTTTCGGAGGCGGTGAGAATCTACAAGGCCCTGGTGTCATGCCGTGTCGGCTCCAGGCTCTGGCAGGATGGCTTTCATGATCATGGGATCCGCCGTGAGGAAGATCTACGCAAGATTGCCCGTTACATCGTGGGTAATCCGCTGCGGGCGGGGTTAGTCGACAATATTCTGAATTATCCCTATTGGGATGCAGTCTGGCTTTGAGTGCGGCTAGTTTTTATCTTCCTGTAGAAAGCTGTCGTGAGCGGTAGGATGGGAGGCCGACTTGGCCGGGGAATGGGCCTCTCATTAAAACTGGCCGGCTCGGTAGCCTGGTGGGAGGCCGGCTGTGCCGGGCGAATGGAGGCCGAAGGCCTCCCCGGAGATGCCAGAATGTTTCGCAACACCGCTGGGGCGCCTGACGGCGCCTTCGCCCGGGAAACCCGGCCTCCCACCAGAAGCCATATGCCTTCTGCCATGGCTCACCGGCCTCCCATCACAAGCCGTAGGTCTCCTGCCACCAAGATCTACTTGGCTGGTGGTTGGGGCTGCTCTTGCTAATGGCCGGCTCGGGTGCCTGGTGGGAGGCCGGCTGTGCCGGGCGAATGGAGGCCGAAGGCCTCCCCAGAGGGGCCAGAGTGTTTCGCAACACCGCTGGGGCGCCTGACGGCGCCTTCGCCCGGGAAACCCGGCCTCCCATCACATAGACCCTAGCCTCTTGCCATGGCTCACCTGCCTCCCACCACATAGTTCCAAGTTTCCTGCCATGGCCCACTTGCCTCCCGCCTCAAGCCACCTGCTAACTGCCACCAAGGTCTAACGCCCTCCTATCCGAGGGCGCTTCGCGCTACCATGGCGTTCTAACGTTATCTTCACCCGGTGAGACGCGAACCGATCATGTCCGAGACCCTGTCCGAGCCCGGCGCCGTCAAGAGCGATGCCGAGGCGTTGCTGTCCGATGAGTTGCTGGCGTTCCTTGGCTGCCGTACCCCCGATGCCTGGGTGGCGTGGGCGCTGGAGAACCCCGAGCTACTGCTGATCGACCACGCCCAGTGCGAGAAGAAGGCGGCCTCTACCGCCATGAGCCTGCTCTACCGCTATGTGGATCAGCCGCTGCTGCTGACCAAGATGAGCCAGCTGGCCCGCGAGGAGCTGCTGCACTTCGAGCAGGTGGTCAAGCTGATGGAGGCCCGGGGCATCGTCTATCGTCATCTCACAGCCTCGCGCTATGCCGAGGGGCTGCGTCGCCATGTGCGTGCCAATGACCCCGAGCGGTTGGTCGATATCCTGATCATCGGCGCCCTGATCGAGGCGCGCAGCTGCGAGCGCTTCGCGCGGCTGATTCCTCACCTGGATAAGGAACTTGCCAAGTTCTATCGCACTCTGGTTAAGTCAGAGGGGCGCCACTACGAGGACTACCTGATGCTGGCACGGCATCTCAGTGACGCTCCTGTGGAGTCACGCATTGCCTTCTTCGCCGCGCGCGAAGCTGAGCTGATACAAGAGCCGGATACGGCCTTTCGTTTTCACAGCGGTGTGCCGGCCTGATCCCGGCTAGCCGTCAAGGACGCAGGAATACCATGATGCGGGATGCTTCCGACGCAGCCGATACCCCTACCGCGGTGCGGTTGACACTCTTCGGCCACTTCTCGCTCTCTCTCGGCGAGGACGCGCTGACCCAGTTCAGCTACGACAAGGTCAAGGCGCTGCTGGTCTACCTGCTGCTGCATCACCAGCCGGTCAGTCGCGCGACCCTGGCAGAGCTGCTCTGGCCCGACCAGGGGCTCTCGTCGGGACGCACCAATCTGCGCCATGCGCTGCACTGCCTGCGCCAGTCTTTGGGAGAGCACGCCGATGAGGTGCTGGTCGTCTCGCGTCAGACCATCGCCTTCCAGCTGCCTTCGCACTGGAGCCTCGACCTGCACGATATCCACCAGCTGCTCGATGGCGAGCGCGACCTGGCGACCCTGGAATCCCTGCTCGCGCACTACCAGGGTGACCTGGTGGGGGAGTTGCAGATCAGCCACTGCCCCGAGTTTCAGCGCTGGCTGGTGCAGGTGCGCAACGACTGGCGTCAGCGGGTGATTCGCTTCGCCGAAGGGGTGCTGGAGCGCTTCGATAGCGTGCCCGATACGTTGCTCGAGGAGCTGGTCAATCGCTTCTCGGGCTACGGCCCCTTCCACGAGCGTCTGGTTCGCCAGCTTGCCGAACAGGGCCAGCTGGCCGCGGCCCATGAGCAGTACAACGCCTATCTGCAGCTGCTGGCGCTCTCCGGCCAGCAGCCCGAGGCCGGCTTCCTGCAGCTGGCGCGCTACTGGTCCGACGCTCAGTCCGATGCCAGCGCCGCCGCCGGCCTCGGCTTCTCGCGCACTCTCGCCCCGGACAGCTCGCCGCTGCGGGAAGATGAGATCGAGCAGCGTCAGCTCTCGGTGATGGCCATCCGCCTGCGTCTCAAGGCCGATCTCTCGACCCGCTCCTCCAGCCGCACCTGCCTGATGCTGCAGTTCGAGTTGATGCGCTGGCTGGAGGAGCAGTGCCACCACCTGGGGGGCTTCTGGTTGCCCGGCGCCACCGGCGGGCTGGGGCTGGCCTGCTTCGGCACCCACGGCCCGACGCATCAGCTGGCCGAGCTGGTGGCGCTCTATGAACACTGCCGCCGCATGCTGCCGGAAGAGTCGGCGCGCCACTGGACGGGGGAGGGCGAGCCGCCGCTTATCGAGCTCGCCGCCGGCCTCAACAGCGGCCGAGTGATCTATCTGCCCGAGCGCCGCCTGGTCGACCCGCTGGGACAGGTCACCCAGGGCTCGCTTGAGTTGATGAGCGCCGCCGAAGGCAACGAGCTGGTGATCTCCCAGGAGGCCAGCCAGCATATGCCGCCGGCGCTCGACCTGCAGCCACGGCTGAGCTCACGCCTGGTGGCCAGCGATGGTCGGGTGCGCCTGCGCGCTCTGGTGCTTGGTGCGAATGAAGGCGGACGCGAAGCCTTGCCGCCGAGCCTGGTCGGCCGCGAGACCCAGCTGCGCACGCTGCGCGACGCCCTGGCCCGTGCCGGCATCGGCCTGCGGCAGAGCGTGCTGGTTCGCGGCCCCTCGGGCATGGGCAAGTCGGCACTGATGGTCGGCTTCCGCCAGCTCGAGCAGAGCCGCGATGCCGCCATCTGCTGGCAGCCCACCACGCGGCTCTCGGTGCAGGAGCCCTACGGGGTGGCACGCAAGCTGCTGCGCTGGCATCTGGGGCGCGAACTGGATATCAAGCGCCAGGATGCCAGGCGTCAGGATGCCAGGCGCCAGGATGCCAGGCGTCAGGATATCAGGCGCCAGGATAACGAACACCTGGATGCCGAGAGCCTGGCCAATCTGTGCCAGCGCCTGGGGTTGCCGGAACCCGATGAGGCCCGCCGAACGCTGCTCGAGGATGCCATGGGGGTCCATGAGTCGCGTGTCGGCAACGAGCACGCCCAGAGCGGCGAGGCGGTGGAGCTGGTGGTGGACCTGGCCCAGCGTCTGATCGGCCAGATCGCCGTCGAGCGTACCCTGGTGCTGATGATCGACGATCTGCAGTGGCTCGACGAGCTCAGCCTCAAGGTGCTGGCGGGGCTGCAGGCGCGTCTGCCCATCAACTGCGCCTTCATGCTGGTGGCCAGCCACCATGGCCGCGAAGGGCTGCCCGCCAAGCTGCACTGGGACCAGCAGGTCAGCCTCGGCAAGCTCGACGCCATGCACGCCTCGCGGCTGCTCTCCCAGCTGGCCCGGCGCTATCGTCTGCACATCAGCCCACGCCTGCGCGGCCAGATCATCGAGCGCTGCGATGGCGTGCCGCTCTATCTTCAGGAGATCGTGCGGCGTGTCGAGATGGATCGTCGCGAGGGGCGCAGCGTGCAGCTCGACGAGCTGCCCCACGGCCTGCTCGGCCTGCTGGCCAGTCGCATCGACCAGCTCGATGGCGATCGAGAGGTGGCGCATATCGCCGCGGTGCTGGGGCGCCGCTTCCGCTACGACTTCCTGGCCGAATGCAGCGAGTTCGACGGCCAGCGCCTGACGCGTGCCCTCGAGCAGATGCGTCACCTGGACATCATCGAGCCCGCCGAGGGCGACGACACCGGTCGCGAGTTCCAGTTTACCCATCAGCTGCTGCAGGAGGCGGCCTATCTCTCCTGCCCGCGGGATATACGTACCGCCATCCACCGCCAGGTGGTCGCGCTGATCGAAGAGCGCTTCCCGATGTGGATCAGTCGCCACCCGGGCGACTTCGCTACCCATCTGCGGCGCAGCGGCCACTACGCCCGCGGCGCCCGCTACTACGAGCTGGCGGCCCGCGAGGCGCTCAAGGTCAGCGCCAACCGTACCGCCCTGAAGATGGCCGACCTCGGCCTGGTCAGCCTGCGTCAGGTAGAGGGCCAGACCGAACGCGAGATCAGCCTGCTGACGGTGCGCGGCCAGGCGGCCTTCGCCCTGGAGGGGCATGGTTCACCCACCGCCCACGAGAGCTTCGTGCGCGCCCGTGAGCTGATCAAGGCGCTGGCCGAGGAGGGCGAGAGCGTCGACCTGGAGCAGGCCTTCCTGGTCAAGTGGGGGCTCTGGGTGGGCTGCAGCCAGCGCCACGCCCATGCCGACGCCTTCCGCCTGGCCGCCGCCCTGGCCGACCTCGCCCGCAAGATCGGCGATGTGCGCTATGCCCGCCTCGCCGAATATGCCCAGGCCAGCTGTGAATACTGGGCCGGGCGTATCCCGCTCGCCCATGACCATCTCGACGAGATCAATCCCCTCGAGTCGGAGATGATGATCGAATGGCTGCCGTTCTCCGACCACCCCCAGGTGGCCGCGGCCTGTTTCCAGGGCTGGGCACTCTGCCTGCGCGGCGACTACCGCCGCGCCGAGTCCCAGGTCGAGTCGGCGATTCGCCTTGCCGAACGCATCGGCCACCCCGGCAGCCTGGCCATGGCGCTGCTGTATGCCGCCACGCTCTACCGTCAGCTGGGTCATGTGCATCTGGCGACCGACCGCGCCGAGCGCGCCCATCGGTTGACCGGCACCCCCGATCTGCACCTGTGGCAGGTGGCGGCCAGAAGCGTGCTTGGCTGGCAGCGGGCCATCGCCGGTGATCGCGAGGGCCTTGCCAAGGTCGATGCCACCCTCGAGGAGCTCACCGAGCTGACCGGACGCGACCACTACGCCCGCCCCTCGCTATGGTATGTCGATGCCTGCATGGCGCTGGGCGAGTATGCCCGCGCCGAGGAGTATCTCGACCAGGCCCTGGTGCTCGCTCGCGAGCGCTCCACGCTGTTTGTTCCCGAACTCGCCATCCAGCTGGCTCGGGTGCGCCACCGCCTCGGTCATTCGCGGGAAGAGCTCGTGGCGCTGATCGAACTGGCCCTGAACGATGCCCGCGAGGATGGCAACCTGCATCTGCAGATCATCGCCCTGGAGGCCTGGCTGACCCTCGTCGACCCCGCCGACGCCAATGCCCGGCAGGAGTTCCGCCGCCTGCTCGCCGAGATCAGCTACAGCGACGCCCCCATCCTCACCCGCTGGCACAGCCTGCTCGACCGCGCCCAGCCCCGCGCCGTGGATACCGCCCTGTAGCCCTGTGTTGTCGGAGGAGCTGGTCCGCCGAAGCGGTTTCGCATCGCGACGGGAGGCTGGGTTTCATTGTGGCAGGTCGGCTCTCATTGAGGGAAATCGGGGCTCATTGTGGGAGGCCGGGGCTGATTTTGGGAGGCTGGGATTCAGTGTGGGAGGCCGGCTCTGCCGGGCGAATGGAGGCCGCAGGCCTCCCCGGTTGGGTCAGAAAAATGCGACAAGACTAACGGGCGCCTGACGGCGCCATCGCCCGGGGAACCCGGCCTCCCACAGGTTGGTGACCCCCCCCAGTGAGTAGCGCAAGGCCTCCTTGGGTGGTGCTCCCGGAGTCAATGGGTTCATCGCAAACTGGCGTAAATCCGTTCGGTAGTGAGTATTGGGAAGCTGGAGCTTATTGTGGGTGGCCGGGGCTCCTTGTGGGAGGCCGGCTCTGCCGGGCGAATGGAGGCCGCAGGCCTCCCCGGCTGGGCGTCACCCTGCGATGAATCAATCAATGACGTAACGAACACTGAAAGGAATCGCCATGAAGATCGCCGTCGCCGGTACCGGCTATGTGGGCCTCTCCAATGCCATGCTGCTGGCCCAGCACAACGACGTGGTCGCGCTGGATGTTGTTCCGGAGAAGGTCGAGTCCCTCAATGCCGGCATCTCGCCCATCGAGGATGCCGAGATCAGCGAGTTTCTCGCCAACCGAGCGCTCTCCTTCACGGCCACGCTCGACAAGGAGGCCGCCTACCGCGAGGCGGACTTCGTCCTGATCGCCACGCCCACCGACTACGACCCGCGCACCAACCACTTCGATACCTCAAGCGTCGAGGCGGTGATCCAGGATGTGCGCGACATCAACCCCGCCGCGGTGATGGTGATCAAGTCCACCGTGCCGGTGGGCTTCACCGCCGACGCCTGCCGCCGCTATGGCACCGAAAACCTGCTCTTCTCGCCGGAGTTTCTGCGTGAGGGCAGGGCGCTTTACGACAACCTCCACCCCTCGCGGATCATCGTGGGCGAACGCTCCGCCCGCGCCGAGGCATTTGCGGGGCTGCTGACCGAGGGCGCGGTGAAGGAGGAGATCCCGGTGCTGTTTACCAACAGCACCGAGGCCGAGGCGATCAAGCTGTTCGCCAATACCTTCCTCGCCATGCGGGTGGCCTACTTCAACGAGCTGGATACCTACGCCGAGACCCATGGCCTGGACACTCGCCAGATCATCGAGGGGGTGGGGCTCGACCCGCGCATCGGCAGCCACTACAACAACCCGAGCTTCGGCTACGGTGGCTACTGCCTGCCCAAGGACACCAAGCAGCTGCTGGCCAACTATGAGAACGTGCCCAGCAACATGATCCAGGCGGTGGTGGATGCCAACCGCACCCGCAAGGACTTTATCGCCGAGCAGGTGCTGGCGCGCCGACCGAGTGTAGTGGGCGTCTACCGCTTGATCATGAAATCCGGCTCCGACAACTTCCGCGCCAGCGCCATGCAGGGGGTGATGAAGCGCCTCAAGGCCAAGGGCATCGAGGTGATCGTCTATGAACCGGTGCTGGAGGAGGAGGCCTTCTACGGCTCTCGTGTTCTGCGCGACCTCGACGCCTTCAAGGCGGAGGCCGAGGTGATCCTCAGCAACCGCATGGCCGATGAGCTCGCCGACGTGGCCGAGAAGGTCTACACCCGGGACCTCTTCGGCAGCGATTGAGTCGGTATGGCGGTCGGGACAGTACTGGCCGGAACAGCCCCGGTTGGGACTGACCCGCCCTATCTACCTCTATCAGTGGCCCCAGACGATAAAGTGGGGGTTCAGCGTGTCGCCGGGTGTGGCGTAGCCGAGCGGCTCGCCCTCCAGGGTCACCACCCGACCGCCGGCCTGCTCGACCACCGCCTGGGCGGCGCCGGTGTCCCACAGGCAGGTAGGCCCGAGGCGCGGGTAGACATCCGCCACGCCTTCGGCGATCAGGCACAGCTTCAGCGAGCTGCCCATGGGCACCATGTCGTGGCTGCCGAGTGTCTCCAGCCATTCGGCCAGATCGGGGCTCGGGTGGGAACGGCTGCCCACCACGCGCCACATCGCACCCTCGGCGGGCCTGCCGGCAACGCGAATGGTCTGGCGCTGGTTATCCTTGCCTTCACCCCATTCCACCTTGAAGGCCCCCACGCCCTGGGCAGCCAGGTAGGAGACCTCGAGAGCCGGGGCGACCACCACGCCCAGCACCGGCCGGCCATTCTCGACCAGCGCGATATTGACGGTGAACTCGCCGTTGCGTTTGATGAATTCCTTGGTGCCATCCAGCGGATCGACCAGCCAGTAGCGACCATTGGCATCGGCCCCGACGAATCCCTCGGTATCCTCCTCCGAGAGTACGGGTATACTCTCGGGCAGCGCGTTCAGCCCCGCCACGATCTCCACGTGGGCCGCCTTGTCCGCCTCGGTCAGCTGGCTCCTGTCCGCCTTCTCCTCGATGGAGAAGTCGCGGGAGTAGATGGCCATGATGGCATCGCCGGCCTTGAGGGCGAGGCGCTCGGCGGCGTCGAGCAATTCAGAAAGATGCAATGACATAAAGGTCTCGATGGTTACTGGGATGCAGGAATGACCGCTCCGGTGCCTCGGCGCCGCATTAGGTTGCGCCGCAGGCGGACCATTGTGGTGGCGATACGGAGGAGCGGCAGTTGTACGATGGGCATGGATCGCCTCCTCATCATCTCAAGGCTTGAGGCCGCAGGAAATCCCGGCATGGCACTAGCCTGCATTTTCAATCGCTGAGCCCAATGACAGCCAAGGCAGAATAAGATCAAGGCCCTGCAACGAACGGTAAAAACCACCCTTGCCTTTGGTTGGCACGAGGGGGGGCAAGGCGCCGCCAAGGGCACTCTTGCCGGAATGAGGCAGGTTGCCGTCTTGGGGCCTCTAAAACCGTACGCTATCGCTTCTCGGCGTGGAGCCGAAAGGCGAAGTTGCGTAGAATATTGCGCCACCAATGACGATCGTCCTGGCCAGATGCCCGGCGATGTCTATGTTTCTGAAGGGCATGGGAAGCGCCCGGTTTAAATCCCGGGGCGGTAGCGTGCCTGAAAAAAATTCATGATAAGGGCCCGGCGCCGGGCATTGCAATGCCAGCGAAAACTGTTGTCGAGCCTATTGCACAGTAGTGAAGTATTCTTCTGTATATCAAAAATATGGTGAAGTATCTTGAACTCTGGCTTAAGTCATAAAATTATTAAGATCTTTGGCGAGAAGTGGCTTGGGCCAATCATCCTGACCTCGCTCGTATTTTTTCTCTCTCTCTTTGGGTTGAAGGAAATTACCGTTGCGTGTGTCGCGCTATTTTTTATGGTGTGTGGCTTCCAGTTATTACTTGGAGTTTACGATAAGCTGGATTTTTCCATTGTCAGGATAGAGAGAAAGAAAAGGAGAACGGAGAGAGTTCTTCTGAAGTGGGGTGTACATGCTCGCTTCTCACTGGCTTTGGCGCCAGTATTCTACCTCCTGTCACCTGTGGTTGCATGGGTCTATCTCGCCTTGCATATCATTGTCTTTTCGAAGGTTTTAGTGAGATTGGCTGCACGGATAATTAATAGAAAAAAGATATATAAAAATACGCTCATTGATCTAGAGGGCTATCAGCCTGAAATTGCCGTATACGTAACAGGTATGCGGGAGGTGGCTTATCAGATCAATCAATGGCTTCCCGTTCTGGAAAGGCAAAACGTCAAGGTCATGATCATTGCCAGAGAAGCCATTATTTTTGATGACATGCCCGATACACCGATACCGGTATTTACCGCCAAGAGTCAGCGAGAGTTGGAAATATTGCTGGGTGAGTGTTCCTCAATGAGGACGGTGCTCTACCCCGCTAACACCATGAAGAATGTTCAGGCTCTCAGGTACTTCAAGTTAAATCACTATTTTATAAATCATGGAGAAAGTGATAAGGCAGTAAACCAGAGCAAATTTTTAATGGCTTACGACAAGCTACTACTGGCGGGGCCACTTTCCAAGAGGCGGCTTCAGGATGCAGGCTTGCCCCTACGTGATGATCAAATAGAGTACGTCGGGAGACCGCAGGCGGAGTTGCTTCTGGAAGCAGTGAGTGATGAGGGTGTGGCGGATGTCAATACCATTCTCTATGCTCCAACCTGGGAAGGTTATGTAAAAAATGTAGATTATAGTTCTATCGGTCCTCTCGGTTATGAGCTGTGCAAGGATATACTTGAGTCAGGTCAGTATAAGCTCCTTTTCAAGCCACATCCCTATACTGGGAAGGTGAGTGGTAAAAAGAAGCAAGAACTAGAGCGAATAAAGTCTCTTTTCGAGCATCACGATGTGCCCGTGTACGATGATAACGCTTCACTGCATAAGTTGATGAACGAAAGTGATTTACTGATATGTGACATATCCAGCGTGCTGAACGAATACCTGATAACAAAGAAGCCAATTATCCTTTGCAATGTAGATAAGAAAGAAAAAAACGAATTCCTGGAGGAGTTCCCATCTGCACGCGCGGCAACGCTACTGGATCTAGGTCAGGAAGTGCTTGATGTGATACAAGGGATCGCGACAAAAGACGAGCAGCGTCAGGAGAGAGCACATGTTCGGAGTGAGTCTCTTGGTGACTTTCCTGAAGGTGCGATGACACGTTTTTCGAAGGTGCTGGAAAACAGTCTCAGTGAACAATCAAAATCGACAGGGGAAGAGTGTTGAGAGCTTTCTTTCAGCATTTCAGTCATATTGGAAAAGCACTCAGAGAGTTCTCAGGAAATTCTCAGTTTTATCAACTCTCCTGTTTTCTATTAGCCATTTCGCGTCTTCTTCAGGTGGTTAGCTTCTTTCTTCCTTTGAAAATATTGATAATGCTTTCCTCTAAGCAGCCGCCATCCTATCTTGAATATCTACCTATAGAGATTACATATGACACTGCCTTGACCTTACTAATCTTAATGGTGCCTACAGCATATTGTGGCTATATGATCGCCGGGGTTTTTCATCGTTTTTTTATAGATAGGGATCTTGCTAAGTGGAAAGAAAGTGGCTACAAAACAACTCTTATTAACGTTAAGTCAAAAGCAAAGCTAGTTAAGCTTCATGCACATTTGTCTAAAGCGCTTTCTGAGATTATTTTAGTGGTAATGTCTCTGTTACTTGTCTTGGTAATTGATTTTCCAATGTTTGTTGTTGTTTGCATAATGCTGTTTTTGAATCTTAAAGTTTTCGTCGCCAAAGTTTTTTACAAGAGCGATCAAGGCCGGGTAGGTGTTTTTCGGTTACATCGTCGACAGTATATTGAATATTTTACATCAATGAATTTTGTTATTGTTTTCATGCTGCTAGCGGCTCAGGTGTCATATTCGTATATTGGTATATTTGAAGCATTGTTTGTAATACTTTTGTCTAGGATGATGTTCCAGTCCATGCAGCGCTTTTCTGTCGAGAACTTATATATTGTCCATCATCTCGGTTTTGAGCAAAAGCTATGATAGTTAAAGTCTTGATCTGACATGGAATAGGGTGCTTCACAGCACTGGAGAAGTATTTTGTTACCTCGGACTTTCCAATTTTAGCATAGTTAATTATTTGAAAGGAAGTTGCTTTGAAAGTTGATAATCTGGTATATAAGTCTAAGCTTGGTTATTATAGAAGTGTGCGGCATAATAAGAAGATGCCTTTCAACAAGGCGTTTAGAGTTAAAAATGCAGTTTTGAAGTTTTTCTTGCGCAATAACGTTTTTAGAGTTTTTGGTTTTTTTGTTAAGAAAGATATGCTTTTAGGAGGAGCAGGAAAAAGTACCTATTCGTTTAAAATAAAAAATAAAAAATATCCTGTAAGGAAAATATTAAGAATATCATGGACTTTTAGGTTGTGTAGGTACGAGTTGTTTTTTTACTTTGCCAGCATCCCGTGCGAAGATTTTCTTGATGCTGAGATACACAATGCAGTCCAACTTTGCTCGAATCACTCGTCAGGGGTTAATTTTGTTAAAAGAATAAATTATAATTTTATACTACAAAAGCTTACAAAGCTTCATTTTTTCAGCAAAGTCAATATTTGGAAAGAGAAGGGGACATCCTTTTATTTTAGGCAATCTATTAATGGGAATCTTTACTTAAGCGTCAGGAAGATAAATCAGACGGATAGTCGAGTATATCGATATAAAATATTTTTGGCATACCTCTCCTCATTTTTTGTAAGGCGATTAGAAAAGTTCAATAAAAGTGTTCTTGTTTTTGAGAAAGAATGTGGGAAGTATGAGGAGAGTGGCTCAGTTGTCTATGAGAGATTGTTGGATTTAGGATATGATAATGTATATTTCATACTGACTAAAGAGGGCGAGGAAAAATACTTTGTTCCAGATAAATATAAGTCAAATATAGTTAGAAAAGGGTCTTTCAAACACTACTTGCTTTTTTTCTCATCAGTTGTTTTTATTTCCACGGAGTCACCTCCGCAGGTTGTTGATCTTAGATTGGCAAGCACTTGGGCGCTCCATAAATTAAATAAAAAAGATTATACTTATGTTTTTCTTCAGCACGGCGTCATGTATATGGTTTCCCTTTCCTCGAAAGCTAGAGAGGGATTTAAAAAGGGCGTGGGTCTATATCCAGATAGTACAAAAATAGTAGTATCTTCTAAGCTGGAAGCAAAGCACTTTATTGAGCAGGCGGGTTATGAAGAGTCTGATATTTATATTGTGGGGCTTCCTAAGTTTGATAGGGCTGTTTTAAACGAGAGCGCAAGATGTATAACAATAATGCCTACTTGGCGGCCATGGGAGTATAACTTAATTCGTAGCTCCCAGGAAGAGTCGGGATATTTCAAAATGGTGGAGGAGATTTTCGACTCAATCCCTAAAGAGTATAAGGATAGAGTTGTTTTTTTACCACACCCTTTATTTATAGAGTCGTTCAAAAACTCGATATTTAGTAAATTTATACGAGATGACTTGTCTTATGATGAGGTTTTGAGAGATACAAAAATACTCATAACTGACTATTCGTCAATAGCTTATGATAGCTTCAATCGCGGTGCTGACGTGCTGTTCTGGTGGGCTGATAAGGATTTCTGCATGGAGCAGTATGGAGGGAAGCTTATGCTCAATGAAGAAAATGTTTTTGGACCCGTCGCTTATAATAAAGAAAGCATGCGAGCTCACGTGGAGAGTTCTATTAATGGTAGCTCGGATAGAAAATTTTATATGAGAAAATATAGAGAGATAGTTTTCGATTTTGATGGAAGAAGTTCTGATAAGTTGATCGAAAGGTTAAAAGAAGATAATCTCATATAGGTTTTTTATGTCAGTAACTGTAATAACTTACGGAACATTTGATATGTTCCATATAGGGCATCTCAACCTCCTGCGTCGCCTAAGCGAAATGGGCGATCGTGTTGTGGTTGGTGTTTCGACGGATGAGTTCAACTTGGGGAAAGGAAAAAAGACGCTGATTCCTTATGAGCAGCGTGCACAGATTGTTGAATCTATAAAATATGTGGATCTAGTTATTCCTGAAGAAAGCTGGGAGCAAAAGTTATCAGACATAAAAAAACACGATGTCGATATCTTTGCTATAGGTGCGGACTGGAAGGGGAAGTTTGATTTTCTGTCTGATCTGTGCGAAGTTCAATATCTTGAGCGTACCAAAAATATATCAACCAGTGATTTAAAAAGCTCGTTGAAGCGGTTCCTTTCTATCCCCCATGAAGATCTCAGCAAAGCGTTCGAAGTGCTGGAGCTTCTGCGTCGTGATCTTGAGTAATCCCTGAGAAACAAGGTCAATATATGAAACGTAAGCATAGGTTTATCAGTGGTTATCATGCATACACCACTGATGCCATAAGGCTTGTTGATCTTGTATTGCTGTTCCTTTCCGGCTGGCTAGCCTACTGGTTAAGGTTCGATACCTGGGTGATGACCGAGCGTTACCTCTGGGGGGTGACCCTGGGAGGGCTCTTCGGTTTGATGGTGCTTCCGAGCTTTAATATCTACCGCTCGTGGCGGGGGCAGCTACGCATCCGGCTCGTTCTCAAGCTGCTTGGCGCCTACGCCGTTATTGGTGGCCTACTCGCGCTTGTCATGTTCATTACCAAGACGGGGGCAAACTTCTCCCGCTTGTGGGTCGGCTTCTGGATGGTGATAAGCGTTAGCGGGTCTATCAGCATCCGCGCCATTGCCTACCCTATTCTCAATCGGGTGCGCGCCAAAGGGGGCAATCGCAAGAGCGTGATGCTGATTGGAGACCCGGTTTCATGCGCAAGGGCGAGACGGCATATCTTGAAGTTGCCTACCGCAGGGTTTGATGTCGGGCGGGTCATTCTGACAGATCATGACTGGAACGATGACCTTGAAGGTATCAAGCACGACTTGTTTAAAAATGGGGCCAGCATCGATCAGGATGAGGAGGAAGTCTGGATCTGCCTGCCGATATCTCAGGGGGATGTGGTCAGAGATATCCAGCGCTCCCTGAACCTGTCGACGGCAAATGTTCGCTATATGCCTGATATGCGAGATTTTCGCCTGATCAATCACGCCATGTCGGATGTGGCTGGACTCATCATGCTTGACCTGAGCTGCTCGCCGATGTCATTCGGTGCCCGCCTGGTCAAGCGTTTGGAGGATCGCCTGCTGTCGGCCATTATCCTTATATTGATCAGTCCGCTTCTGGTTGCGATTGCCCTCGGGGTCAAGCTTACCTCTCCTGGCCCTGTCTTTTATCGCCAGGAACGGGTGGGGATGAATGGTAAACCGTTCATGATGCTCAAGTTTCGCTCCATGCCGGTCGATGCCGAGAAGAATGGCATACGTTGGGGAGGTGCTGCCAGCATGCCGGTGACACGCTTTGGCTCCTTCCTCCGCCGTACCAGCCTCGATGAACTGCCTCAATTCCTGAATGTTCTCAAGGGCGACATGTCCATCGTTGGCCCCAGGCCCGAGCGAACGGTCTTCGTCGACCAGCTCAAGCACGAGATCCCCGGTTACATGCAAAAGCATATGGTCAAGGCTGGTATCACGGGTTGGGCGCAGATCAATGGCTGGCGTGGCGACACGGACCTGCAGAAGCGTATAGAATTTGACCTCTGGTACGTCGAGAACTGGTCACTATGGCTTGACCTGAAGATCATTTTTCTGACCTTTTTCAAGGGCTTCATCCATAAGCACGCTTATTAGACCATTACCAGGGAGAGGGTATGAACATTGAGGTCGAGAAGTCCTATGGACTGCTTCGCTTCATCAACAAGCCGCGACCATGGCCAGTGAGGTGCCTTTACGGGGTGTTGTCATGGTGTGGATTATTGCTCCTCGGCGCTCCGATTCGTGTGGCCAGCGACAGCTGCCGGTTGGCGATGAAGCCGAATGGCATCAAGATCGTCATTCGTCGCGTGATCTGGTTTGTTCATGCCGGTTGGTTTCCCATCTCCATTCGCTCCGACTACTTTTTCGATATCTCCGAGAAGATGTCGGTTCCGGCTTGTCGCTCCCTTATCGATTGGCTGGAGCGTCGCCCACACATGGATAGCTTCGATAGACGTATCTGGCAGGCCGACCTGTATGGCGGCATTCTGGAACGCCAATGCGAAAAGCAAGGTGAGTTGTTACTGACCCCAGATCACCCCCTTATGCGGGAGGATGAGGCGTTTCGGCACTCGCTGGACGACGCCTTGCAGGCCCTGGGACGGCGTCTCGCGGATCCGCCCGCTAAGCCTCAGGCCTCGAAACGCTTCAAGAAGGGAAGCGACTCCTTCGATAAGAATGATGCCTACCAAACCATCGGCGATTTTCGGCAGCTGATGCAGGGGCTGGGCTGGTCTTGGTATGTGGTGAGCGGCACCCTGCTGGGTGCGGTACGTGAGCAAGACTTTCTCGGGCATGATTATGATATTGATGTAGGCGTCGACTTTCAGGACTTCGAGCTTAGCCTTCTGGAAGAGGCGGTAGCCTCCTCGGCAGGGAGCTGGTTTATCAAGTCGGTAAGCTACTGTACTTTCCGTGAACCGAAAGAGGATGGCTCGGTCCGCTACCATCAGATGGATAAGCCCATACTGGTTAAGTTGGTGCACCGGACAGGTTTGGTAGCGGATCTCTTCGTGCATGTAGAGGAGAGTGGTGTGCTCTGGCATGGATCGGCGATTCATCGCTGGGACAATTCCCCCTTCGAGCTGGCCGAATATCGGCTGGGTGAAGAAACTGTCTATGGAGCCGCCGATGCCGACCGCTACCTGACGGAGAACTATGGTGACTGGCGCACCCCGGTATTGGAGTTCGATTGCAGTGTTGATCCTCCGAATATTCGCTATTCGCGTACTGCCAGGGCGGTGACCTATCTCGCCAAGGTGGCTTATCGCTTTGTCCTTGATGGCGATGTCGAACGAGCCCGGCGCTATCTCGACTCCATGGAAGCTTCCGGCGTTATCGAGCGGTATGATTCCGCTTGGCGCTATAACGGTTAATGAGAGAGACAATGCAGATATTGGTCACCGGCGGCGCCGGCTATATCGGCTCCCACACCGTCGTCGAACTGCTTGAGGCGGGTCATGAGGTCGTCGTTATCGACAACCTCTGTAATGGCTCTCGGGAAGCACTTCGTCGCGTGGAGCGAATTACCGGCAAGCCGGTTCACTTCGTTGAGTGTGATATCCGTGACCGCGAGGGCCTGGATGCGGTCTTCAGCGAGCATGCCATCGATGCGGTGATCCACTTTGCCGGCTTGAAGGCGGTGGGGGAGAGCGTCGGCAAGCCGCTGGCGTACTACGAGAACAATGTGCACGGCACCCTGGTGCTTTGCCAGGCCATGGAGGCGGCGGGTGTCAGGCGCATGGTGTTCAGCTCCTCGGCGACGGTCTATGGCAGCGAGGCGCCGGTGCCCTATGTGGAAACCACGTCGCGCGGCACCACCTCCAACCCCTACGGCACCTCCAAGGCGATGGTGGAGAAGGTGCTCGAGGATCTGGTGGTGGCCGATGAGCGCTGGTCGGTAGCAGTGCTGCGTTACTTCAACCCCATCGGCGCACACCCCTCGGGTCTGATCGGTGAGGATCCACAGGGCATTCCCAATAACCTGATGCCATACATCGCTCAGGTAGCAGTGGGCCGGCTAGATGAGTTGACGATTTTCGGTAACGACTATCCGACGGTAGATGGCACCTGTGAGCGTGACTATCTGCATGTGGTGGATCTGGCGGTAGGTCACCTCAAGGCGCTGAAGGCGTTGGAGTGGCGCGGAGTTCGCACCTATAACATGGGTACCGGAAAGGCAGTCTCCGTGCTCGATATGGTCAAGAGTTTTTCTCGGGTCACCGGGGTGGAGGTCCCCTATTCTTTTGGTGAGCGCCGGGGGGGCGACTTGACTGAGTGTTGGGCCGATGCATCAAAGGCCGCGCAGGAGCTGGGCTGGTCTGCCGAGAAGGGCCTGGACGAGATGATGGCCGACACCTGGCGCTGGCAGTCGGCCAACCCGCAAGGCTTCGCCGAATAGCGCGGATTGAACTGTGGCGTGTGATAGAATGGCCGGCCTTGCGCCGGCCATTTCTGTTTCTGGCCTACCGAATTTCCGACCGTTCGAATCTGGCTTCTCCATGACCACGCCTACCGTTTCCGCTACAGCCGCTGCGCCCGCATGGCATCGTCAGCCATCTTACCTTCAACTCTACACCGGCCTTGCCGTCTTCCTGTTGGGGGCGATTGCCCTGGTGGTGCCCAGTGGTTATTCATTGGGTGCGGTGATGCTGCTGCTGGGCAGCGTGGTGCTGTTGATCAAGCGGCCGGCGCTGGGTCTGGATCGCCGTGACATCGCCATCATGGCGGCCTTGATCCTCTATGCGCTGATACGGATCGCCGCGGCCTGGTGGGATGGGCAGGGCTGGTCGGGCGTCGACAAGCCCATTCGCTTCGTGCTGGCGATTCCGGCCATGCTGTTGGTCATGGCCTATCCGCCCCGGCTGAGCTGGTTCTGGAGTGGTCTCGCCATCGGTGCGATCGGTGCCGGCGGCTGGGCCGGCTGGCAGAAGCTGGTGGCGGGCGTGGATCGAGCGACGGGCTATACTTATGTGATCCAATTCGGCAACCTGAGCATGCTGCTGGGCATCCTCTGCGTGGCAGGGCTTGGCTGGGCGTATGTGCAGCGTCACCGTCACTTTTGGCTTGGCTTGATGGCGGTGGGGGCCCTGTGTGGTGTGCTGGGTTCGCTGTTCTCGGGTAGCCGTGGCGGCTGGGTCGGCATCCCCTTTATCCTGCTGGTGCTCTACCGGGGGTATGGGCGCCAGCTCTCTCTTGGGCTCAAGATCACCGCGCTGGCTGTGGTTATCGGCGGTGGCGCGCTGGTGTATGCCCTGCCGCAGACCGGTGTGCAGCCGCGGGTTCTCAAGGCGTTCGATGATATCGAGCGTTATGTGGAGGGTGAGAGCCGTACCAGTTCGCTCGGCGCCCGCTTCGAGATGTGGAAGGGCGCCACGCGGCTGATCATGGAGAAGCCGCTGACCGGCTGGGGTGAGAACGGCTATCGTCGCGCCATGCAGGCCCTGGGCGAGCAGGATATCGTGCATCCCAGGGTGGCGAAGAAGTACGGCCATCCCCACAACGAGTTTCTTAACGAGCTGGTCAAGCGGGGCGTGTTCGGCCTGCTGGCCTTGTTGGCCCTCTATTTGATGCCGATGCGCTTCTTTGCCCGGCAGATGGCGAGCCAGAACCTCGAGCGGCGCAGCCTGGCGATCGCCGGGGTGTTGCTGCCGGTGGCGTATATCGATTTCGGCCTATCCCAGGCCTTTCTGGCCCACAACAGCGGCACCATGATGTTCGCGTTTCTGCTGGCGGTGCTGTGGGGTTGTTTCCGAGCCACGGGGATGTCGGAGACGGCTCAATCTGTTCGGTAGCGGCATGAGAGGTGGTGAGGCGTTCGATGGGGTCTGTCTACCATAGATTGGGGTCAGACCCCAAACCCCGGGGTCTGACCCCTAGTCAACCTCACGACAAGGTCATAGCAAGAAGAACTGGCTATATATCGCCATCAGCGGTTCGCCACCGAGCAGGGCGATCCAGCCGGCCAGTGCCAGGTAGGGGCCGAATGGCATGGGGGCGCCGCGCAGCCTGGGAATGGCGAGCTGGATCAGGATGCCGAGCACCGCGCCGACCCCGGCGGAGAGAATCAGTAGCAGCGGCAGGTACTGCCAGCCCATCCAGGCGCCCAGGGCGGCGAGCAGCTTGAAGTCGCCATAGCCCATGCCCTCCTTGCCGGTGATCAGCTTGAAGGCCCAGTAGAAGCTCCACAGCACCAGGTAGCCCGCCATGGCGCCGATCACTGCACTGGGCAGCAGCAGCGGCTGGAACAGCAGCTGATAGAGCAGGCCCGCCCACAGCAGCGGCAGGGTGAGTGCATCGGGAAGCAGCTGAGTGCGCAGATCGATCGCCGCCATGGCGAGCAGTGCAAGACAGGCACCGAGCACGAACAGCCCCTGCCAGGTGGCGCCAAACAGCAGGACCACGGCCACGGCGAGCGCGCCGCCGGCCAGTTCCACCAGCGGGTACTGGGGGCTGATGCGGGTGGCACAGTGGGCGCAGCGGCCGCGACGCTTCAGCCAGCCGAGCACCGGGATATTGTCGTGCCAGGCGACGGGCGTCTCGCAGCTCGGGCACATCGAGCGCGGCGTCAGCAGGTTGAAGGTCTCCTGTTGCTCTTCGGGGAGCTCCAGCGCCTCGCGGGCCTCGGCTCGCCAGCCAAGCATCAGCATCACCGGCAGGCGGGCGATCACCACGTTGAGAAAGCTGCCCAGGCAGAGGCCGATAAAGGCCGCCAGGGGGATGAGCAGGGTAGGGGGAAGGTGCAGCACTGATAAATCCTTGGTTAATTACACTTCAGCGTGAATCTGTTTAGCAGGCGGAGACTGGTGGGAGGCAGGCGGTGCATGGTGGGTGGCAGGTGATGCATGGTGGGTGGCAGGTGATGCATGGTGGGAGGCCGGCTGTGCCGGGCGAATGGCGCCGTCAGGCGCCGCAGTGGCGTTAGGAAGGCCGGTAGCTTCCATTGGGAGCCTTCGGCTCCTTCGCCCGGGGGACCCGGCCTCCCACCAGTGTTCCCAGCTTTGTCTGCCCACCAGTGTTCCCAGCTTTGCCTCCCACCAGTGTTACCAACCGTTGCAGCCGCGGCTAGATCACCGAGCCCAGCTGGAAGATCGGCAGGTACATGGAGACGACCAGGCCGCCGACCAGCACGCCGAGCACCACGATGATAAAGGGTTCGAGCAGCGAGGTGAGCGTATCGACCATATTGTCGACCTCCTCCTCGTAGTAGTCCGCCACGCGGTTGAGCATGGCGTCCAGCGAACCGGCCTCCTCGCCGATGCCGACCATCTGCACCGCCAGCGGCGGGAACTTCTCGGTCATGCGCATGGCGAAATTGAGCTGCTGGCCGGTCGCGACATCCTCGCGAACCTCCTCCACGGCGCGTTCGTAGACCTTGTTGCCGGTGGCGCCGCCGGCGGTATTCAGCGCCTCCACCAGCGGTACGCCGGCCCCGAAGGAGGTGGCCAGGGTGCGCGAGTAGCGCGCCACGGCGGATTTATCGAGGATCTGGCCGATCACTGGGACCTTCAGCGACCAGGCATGCACCCGGTAGGCGAAGGCTTCCGAACGCTTCATGCCGTTACGAATAAAGAATACCAGCGCGACGATGCCGAGCACGCCCCACCACCAGTACTGCTGGGCGAATTCGGAGAGCTGCATGGTCATGCGGGTCATCGCCGGCAGCTCGGCACCGAAGCCCTGGAACAGGCTCTCGAACTGCGGCACCACCTTGACCAGCAGCAGGGCGGTGACGCCCAGGCCCACGCTGATCACCGCGGCGGGGTACCACAGCGCCTTCTTCACCCGGCTCTTAAGGGCCTCGACCTTCTCCTTGTAGGTGGCCACGCGGTCGAGCATGCGATCCAGCGAGCCGGACTGCTCGCCGGCCGCCACCAGGTTGCAGAACAGCCTGTCGAAGTGCTGGGGGTAGCGGCGCATGGCCTCGGAGAAGCTGGCACCGGCGCTGACATCGTTCATCAGCTCCTGCACCAGGGCGCTCATGGCGGGCTTCTTCATGCTCTCCGCCACCACCTGAAAGGCCTGCAGGATGGGTACACCGGCGCGAATCATGGTCGACATCTGGCGGGCGAACAGCATGATGTCATGTGGCTTGATCTTGCCCATGCCGCCGCCGATGCCACTCTTGCGACGCACGCTGCCGACGATGATGTTCTGGCCAGCGAGGACCTTCTCGACCTCCTGGCGCTTGGTGGCGACCACCTCGCCCTTCATCTTGCGTCCGTTAGGCCCCTTGCCGGTCCAGTTCCAGCGGTAGAGCTTGGTCTTTTGGCTCGCCTTGGCCTTCTGGCCTGCCCTGGTGTTCTTTGCCGTCGCCATTCGAGATCCCTGTTCCTGCGTCTACGCGTTGTTGTTACTGGTTACCCCTCGTTGGCGACATTTCCGGGAGGCCTTCGGCCTCCATTCGCCCGGGGGACCCGGCCTCCCACCCTGTTGTCCTCGCCCCTCGTTCCTCGCCCCTCGTTCCTCACCCCTCGTTCCTCACCCCTCGTTCCTCGCCCCTCGCCCCTCGTTCCTCGCCCCTCGTTCCTTCAATCCTTCGTCACCCTGAACACTTCCGCCAGGCTGGTCACCCCCTGCATCGCCTTGAGCAGGGCGCTGCGGCGCAGATCGGGGTGGCCCTCCTGGCGTGCCTGGTGGTCGAAGTCCATGGAGTCGCCGTTCTTCATGATCAGGTGGCTCATGGCGTTGCTGATCGGCACCACCTCGTAGATGCCCACGCGCCCCTTGAAGCCCTTGGTGCAGTGCTTGCAGCCGACCGGCTCGAAGATGGTCGCGGTGGCGATCTCCTCGGCGCTGAAGCCCTGCTCCTCGAGCACCTCACGGGGGATGTCGGCCGCCTGCTTGCAGTGATCACACAGCCGCCGCGCCAGGCGCTGGGCGATGATCAGGCTCACGGAGCTGGCGATATTGAACGCGGCCAGGCCCATGTTGGCAAGGCGCGACAGCGTTTCCGAGGCGGAGTTGGTGTGCACGGTGGAGAGCACCAGGTGGCCGGTCTGGGAGGCCTTGACGGCGATCTCGGCGGTCTCCAGGTCACGGATCTCGCCGACCATCACCACATCCGGGTCCTGGCGCAGGAAGGCGCGCAGGGCGCTGGCGAAGTCCAGGCCGATCTTGGGCAGCACGTTGACCTGATTGACGCCGGGTACCTTGATCTCCACCGGGTCCTCGGCGGTGCAGATATTGCGCTCCACCTCGTTGAGGATATTGATGCCGGTATAGAGCGTTACCGTCTTGCCGCTGCCGGTGGGGCCGGTAACCAGGATCATGCCCTGGGGCTGGCTGAGCGCTGTCTCGTACATCGCCTTCTGCGCGGGGGTGAAGCCGAGCTGCTCGATGCCGATCTGGGCCGAGCTGGGATCGAGGATCCGCAGTACCAGCTTCTCGCCATAGACCGTGGGCAGCGAGTTGACGCGAAAGTCGATGGAGCGCGTCTGGGAGAGCTTGAGCTTGATGGCGCCATCCTGGGGCAGGCGTCGCTCGGAGATATCCAGGCGTGCCATCACCTTGAGCCGCGCGGCGATGCGGGTGCGCATGGCGAAGGGTGGATGGGCGATATCGTGGAGCATGCCATCGATGCGGAAGCGTACCCGATAGTTGGTCTCGTAGGGTTCGAAGTGGATATCCGAGGCGCCGCGGCTGATGGCATCGAGCAGGATCTTGTTGACGAACTTGATGATCGGGGCATCTTCGCGGGCCGACTGGGCATCGGTGTTGATGTCCACCTCGCGGCCGCCATCCTCCTCGGCGTAGTCCAGCTCGCCGATGGCGTCGTCAACGCCCTTCAGCGAGTCGAGCATGCTGGTCTCGCTGCTGGCCAGGTAGCTCTCCAGCACCGGCACCAGCTGGTCCTCGGGTGCCAGCACGCCCTCCGGCGAGAGGCCGGTGGCGAACTGCAGCTCGTCGAGCTGGGTCAGGGTGGAGGGGGAGGGCACCGCCACCGTCAGCCGATGGCCATGCTGAATCAGCGGCAGCACCTTGAGCTTGCGCAGGATCTTCTCGGGGAAGCGCTCCGCCTTGGGCAGCGTCTCTAGGCGGATGGCATCCAGATCGATGATCGGCAGGCCATACTCGCGCGCCGCGGTCAGCGTGGCGTCGCGGGCCGGCACCAGCCCGGAGTCGATCACATGGTGCAAAAGCGAGACGTCCCCCTCCCGCGCCTCCCTCTCGGCGCGCACCGCCGCCGCCGCGCTGAGCCGCTCGTCGGCCACCATGCGCCGCGCCAGGCCACGCAGCCCGGCGGCCGCATCGTCGCTGACGGGCGGCTGGGAGGAGGTCGGCGGTGAGCGGTAATCGTTCATGGCGTCTCGCGGGTTGTGGGGTGTGGCGATCGTGGGGTGTGACCTAGCGCTCTCGTCACATGGAGATGAGGCAATTCACCCCATTCTAGCCGTTCGCATCCTCTGCGCCCACCCATCGTCCGCGTCCGCGGCCGCGGCCGCGGCCGCTCGGGCCGCGAGAGGGGGCTTGCCAGCACGGCGTGAGTTATGCAATCTGATATGCATCAAGATTGTGGTACTTATGCAGTTTTGACCTACAATAATCCTTGCAAGGTTGCGAAGCGTAAATTAATGTAACCATCAACCAAGGATGAGACTTTTGATCTTGGTGGATATGGTGGGGCCCAGACCCTTCCCAACCATCGAAACCGACACCGCACGGGCAGCACCGCAAGGCTCACGCCACAAGCGCCACGGCGGAACAGCAAGCAAGGGGTAAGGAATGAAGCAAATGATGATGAAGAAAACACAGCTCAACAAGGCTCAGGGGGGCTTTACCCTGATCGAGCTGCTGATTGTGGTGGCGATTATTGGGATCTTGGCGGCGATTGCGATTCCGCAGTATCAGGATTATGTCCAGAAATCAGAAAATGCTGCATGTTTGGCAGAGGCCAGATCTTACGCTACCGCTGTAGCTGCGGCGCGTGCTGCAGGAGGTTCTGATCCCAAGCTCAGTGATGTGTTTTCTGGTGGAGCGACGGCCTCTTGTGATCTCAAATTTTCAGGTAGTGATTCTGAGAATGTTTCATATGCTATCACAAAAGACGATGGTACTTCAGGTGTCGAAGAAGTTAGCATAGGCTTTAATAGTTAAATGAGTGGTTAGTGTGGGTTGGTTATGGTTAGATCCCACACTTTCTTCTAAGATTGAAACAGTCAGCGGTCGGCAGATATGCCGGCCGCTGGCGTTTTTACCATTCAATTTGCAGTCGTTTTTCTCGGTGATGGGCTAAGTTTTTTCCTTGCCCTGAATCGGTAGTGTTGAGTCGTGATGCCTTCTTTCCTTATTAAACTTGATCATCATCGCGTGATCGCTCGTGTGTGGCCTGTGCTCGCTATCGCTCTGGGTTTATTGATGTCATGGCAAGCAAGTGGTGCAGGTTCGTTTGCCGCCCAGCGTAGTGTTCAGATGTTGGCTCTGCTGCTCGTGATCGGGGTGGCCGGCTGGACGATGCGACAGTCTCTATTTGTATCTTTGCTACCAGTCAGTCATGTTGGGCGGTGGCTATGTACCTGCAGCATCTTGCTGGCATCGTTGTCAGTGCTGGTAGCGCCGCTACCTGGCGTGGCGTTGCTGGAGCTGGCCTATCTATTAATGTTGGGGGTGGCAACGGTGCTTATAGCGCTTAGTACACGCTATCTATCGCGACTTGGTTGGGTCATCCTGGGAAGCTTGATAACTCTTTTCATGCTAGTTTATGCATTGCTAGCTGCGGATCACATCCAGCTGGTATGGAGGTTTGCTGACCGACACGATTTCGGTCCTGGGTTCGCCAATGTGCGCTTTTTCGCCGATGTTGCTGTGGGGCTTATGCCGCTGGCGATGCTCTATGCGCTGGGGCGTCGCCGGCCCTCCATGGTAGCTGGCCTTCTGTGCCTCCTGCCGCTAAGTGCCTGGTGGTGGCTGCTGTGGGTTTCAGAAAGCCGTGCGGCATTGCTGGGCCTCCTCGTGGGAGCGGCCTTTGCTTTGTTGGTATTAGGTCGCGCCGCACGCTGGCCGGTGCTACTGCTGGCGCTCTCGGGCGTACTGGGTCTCGCCGGGTGGTGGTTTCTCAACCCCCTTGGCGGCGGCAGCGGCGGCAGCGGCGGCACTGAGGCCGTTTTCCTGCGCGATATCACCTCGAGTTCTCGGCGATTTATCCTGTGGCCCGAGGCGCTTGGCTATGCCCTCGACCACTTCCCCCTGGGTATCGGTCCCATGGGCTTTGCCTACAGCGGGAAGATGCTCGAGGGGCACGCCCATAATCTTTTCTTCAATACCGCGGCGGAGTGGGGGCTCCCACTGATGCTGCTGCTGTTAGGGCTGGCCCTCTACGGCACCTGGGTGATCTTGCGACGTGACCGCGCCATGAAAGAAGAGGACAAGAGGATCTTTGCCTGCCTGGTGATTGCTTTCGTTGGGGTGATGGTCAATGCCCAGTTTTCCGGCTCCCATATCATTCCGCTTAGCTCACTAGTGCTGGTGCTGGCCATTGGCCTGGTATTTGGCTATCGACCAGGGGGCGTATCGTTGCCACAGGTATCCCC
Organism: Halomonas icarae; assembly: GCF_009901955.1. Taxonomy (GTDB): domain Bacteria; phylum Pseudomonadota; class Gammaproteobacteria; order Pseudomonadales; family Halomonadaceae; genus Halomonas; species Halomonas icarae. The sequence continues at coordinate 2,401,972 of NZ_WUTS01000001.1, forward strand.
AGGCTCGATGCTGCATTCTTCGAGCAGCCCGCCATCGCTGCGAGCCACGCTGGTGTGGGCAGGACTAATGTTGATGTATGCCTATCTGCTCTATGCGGGGCTCGAGCTCTACTGGCTTTCACAGGAATCGACGCTAACCTGCTTTCGGGAGCAGGGGCGTGCCTACTACTACCCGCGCTTCTGGGCCCAGGGCCGAATCGAATGCATGCAGATGGTGGCGCCGGATCACTGGTTGTTCTGGAGTTGGCGATAGCTCAGGCAGCGGTATGTTGCGCCGCACAAAAAAGCCTGCTATTGTTGCAGTGCAACAGAGCGGGACCTTCACGCGAGAGGCTCCGTTCACAGCCACTGAACCAGGAGGTTCCCAGATGACCAACACATTTTCTTTCGACACCAAGCCGTTCGATAACGCCCAGATCGACTCCCTGTTCTTCGCCCCGGCCCGCGCCTTTGCCGCGCTCTCCGTGGACTACACCGAGAAGCTGGTCAACGCCCAGCTCGAGGCCACCAAGGCCTACACCGACCTCAACCTGGCGCAGCTTCGTCGCCTGACCGAGGTCAAGGACGCCGAAGGCCTGAAGAGCTACGTTGAGGGCCAGCAGGACGTTGCCAAGCAGCTGAGCGAGCGCCTGAAGGGCGACGCCGAGAAGGTCGTGGCCCTGCAGCAGCAGTTCGTGCAGGAGAGTCAGAAGCTGACCGAGGGCAACGTCAAGCAGGCCCAGGAGAGCGTTCAGCAGGCCCAGGAGAGCGCGGAGAAGGCCACTGCTTCCGCCACCAGCAAGTCTGGCAAGGAAGCGTCTGCCAAGAGCGGCAAGTAAGCTCGACGCGGGGCTCGTTGCCAGGGCGCCATAGCCGCTTCTGATAACGAGCCCCCGCGGCAAGACCCAGCAGGCCGCCGATCCCAGGATCGGCGGCCTGCTGTCGTCTGGGCGCTTGGCGTTTTGCCAGGTGTTTAGTCCCAGGGTGTAATGGTCCATGGTTCGAACAATCGCCCCAGGAGTATTCCTGGCTCCAGTTTTTCATCAACGTGCCAGGAACACTACAATACGCTGCAAAAGCTGCCGTTAATCAGATTGTTCCGCAGCTACTATAGCTCGTAGTTCATTAAACGACGCGGAACAGGAACCTACAAGCCATCGCGGTTCGACGTGGTCTGCCATTGGCATGGTATCGAACATCGCCTGACACGCCAGTCCCGGTCAGCGAAAACGATCGATAGATAGAGCTCCTAGCCAGGGCGGGGCTTGGTTATGAATGTCAGCTTCGATCAGGGCGCCAGTGGTGGCCGCCAGGGTTAGGCCTAGGTGCCCATGGCCAATGCCATAGTGCACCCTGCGGGTATGAGCGGAAGGGCCAATGATAGGTAGGGTGTCCGGCAGAGAGGGGCGACACCCCATCCAGTGGGCGCTGGGAGCTCCCAGCTCTGGAAATAGCCTTTCCATGGCGCGCTCCAGGTAGCGGTAGCGGGCGGGATTGGCCGGGTCGCTGGCGCGACCCAGCTCCACCGTCCCGGCCACGCGCAGGCGTCCGGCCATGGGCGTCATATAGAAGCCGTACTCGGCGATGCAGCAGGGCCGCTGGAGCAGAGGCGATTCCATTGGGTACTCCAGATGGTAGCCGCGTTCGGCTTCCAACGGCATGCGATCTCCCAGCGTGTTGGCCAGCTGTGGCGTATCAATTCCGGCGGTGATGATGGCGTGATCGCATATCTTCTGCCCCGTACTGGTGTTGACGACCACGCCTGTCTCCTGTGGCGATAAGCGCTGGACCTCGCTCGAGGCGTGAAGCGTGCCGCCCAGCGCTTCGAACGTTTGACGCAAGCGCTCGCACAGTATTAACGGGTCCGCCACATGACCGGCATCGGGATACCAAATACTGCCTTTTACCTTGCCGGCTAGGGCTGGCTCAAGGTCGGTAGTTTGCTGTGCGTTTAGCACTCGATAGTGGATCCCACTCCAGGCCAGGGTGTCATGTTTATGCGAGGCCTGGACCCATGCGGCTTCCGTCTGAAAGGTGTATAGACAGCCGCGTCGTGTTACCAGTGACTCGGCATCAGCGGCGTTCAGCAGACGCTGCCAGTCATCATTGGCGCGAGCCATCTGAAGTGGTCCCCGAAATTCGGACCAGGCGCTAAGCTCTGATCAGACCGACCAGGAGACCCTGATCATGAGCAAGAACTCCCCTGGCGCTGGAAAGAAACTCTACCGGTCTAAATCACGCCGCACGAGGTGGGGTTGGTGGACCGTTTACCGATCATCGACGTCAGCAGAGCGTTGTTCGATGCCCACGAGATTGGGAGTCTTGCTGAGCCCTGCGCTCTTGGCCTGGGCACGGTGCTTGCTGCACCGCTTCGGCTGGAGGAGGTGCTGCTAGAGATCGCCACCTCGGGCCTTGTCATCCCAGATCAAAGCGTAGGTCCACTGATGACTGACGCTGACGCCGATCAAGGACGCCAGGAAATCGCTGATCTGCTCTAGGCTCCACTCTTCGCCCAGCCGGTCGACGACGGCGGCGATCACACTGGGCAAGCGCTTCGTCCACTTCCAGGCGGTGCGGCGGCGGTCATCACAGAGAGCCTGGGCCTGCTCGGGATCGTAGCCACCAAAGGCAGCTCACGACTGATCGAGCTGCTGTGGAGCCCCTGCTCTCTGCCAATCCGACGCTGCTGATGCCCAAGTCATAGCGGGCATAGGTCCGGTATCGTTGGGTCTGGGTCAGCTGTCGGTATCCGATGCTCTGCTTCACTTTGATCAGTAAAGCAGGGAGGGTACCGGCCTTGACCCTCCTGCCTCTACCGTACGGCCCAAAATGCTGCGGTTATTCTATGAACTCAGGAACTCAACAAGCAGAGCTACTGGGGCGGCTATGGATAGACAACCTCTACTTGTCAAAAGACATGTAAAGTTTGTTGACGTCTATTCATGATGACATTAGCTTTCCCTTGAGGCTGAAAGATAAGAACTCAAACTTAAAGGAATCATTAAATGAATATAACAAAATCTTTATTCGCAATATCAATGATTAGTTTTGCTGTAAACTCAGTAGCAAACGCCGATAGCAATTCAGAAACTTACGATTGGAGAATGGCCACGCCTTGGAGCGGAGGGCCGCTGTTTGAAAGAGATGCAAAAGGATTTGCTGACTGGGTCTCTAAACTTAGTGGGGGAAGGATTTCAATTGAGGTTTTCCCCGGGGGATCTTTAGGAAGTTCTTTAAAAGTAACTAACACTGTTAACTCAGGTGTTGCCGAGCTAGCCCATAACTATATAAATTACGATTATGGCTCTGACCCAACGACATCTATTCTGGCCGGACACTCTAGTGGACTTACACCTGAAGAATATATCTTATGGATGTACAAAGGGGGCGGAATTGAGCTATATGAAGAGTACCGTAGAGAAAATTTCAATGTTGTAGCATTCCCATGCTCAGTTTCTGGGACCGAAGTTTTTTTGCATTCCAACAAAAAGGTTGAAACCCTAGATGACTTCCAAGGTCTTCGCCTAAGAACTTCAGGCGCTTGGTCTGAGATTGCATCCAACCTTGGTGCTTCAACTGTTGTTATGGCAGGTGGTGATATATATAGCAGCCTAGAACGAGGCGTTATTGATGCTACCGAATGGGGAACACCAGAACAAAATATGCTAACCGGTTTTAATGAGGTTGCACAGTATATCGTTGTTCCTGGGGTACATCAGTCTGGTGGAGCAAATGAGTGCCAAGTCAATATGGATGTTTGGTCGGAGCTTTCTGATAGCGACAAAAACTTAATCAGAATGGCTGCAAAGCTCAACCTTTTTGATAGTTACTTAAGCAGTTCGTATGAAGACTTGGGCGCTTTCCAAGAGCTAAAAGAAGGGCCTAATGAAATTATTCATCTTGACCAGTCTTTCATAGACACCATTTATCAAGAAACAAGAAAATGGGAAGATGACCATGCTAAAGATAACGAATGGTTCGCTAAAGTACTAGAGTCTCAAAGAGATTTTAAAAACAACATGAAAGTCTGGTCTGATTACCGCCTCCCAATTGGCGTAATGGCCCGCTAACATAGTTAAAAATAGAAGAGGGGTGATCGCCTCTCTTCTATTTTTGTTACAGGCTGGCCTTAGGATGGTCGTAATGAAAATAGTTAATTTAATAGAAAAAGTTACTCGTTTTTCAGGCTATGTAGGTGCAGCCTTGAGCTTCCCGCTCATAGGCGCTTTAGTCTATGAGGTCTTTAGCCGATATATTTTAGGTCGCCCCACGCTTTGGGCTTTTGAAGTTAGCTATATGGTAATGGGCGCAATATTCATGTTGGGCATGGCAAATACTTTACGTATTGGCCAGCATGTTAACGTAGATGTCATGACAAACATCATGAGTGAAAAGACGAACACGATAATAAAAATTATAGGGTACCTGTTATTCATCCCCATACTAATTTGGTTGGTTTTTGAATTGTCGAATTATGCATTTTCTGCTTTTGAGTCTGGTGAGCGCTCTGGGCGTTCAGCGTGGAATCCTATTATATGGCCTGCATATTCCACTTGGCTAATAGGGTTCTCTCTTCTATTTCTTCAGGTTTTAGCTGAGCTTATTAAAGCTTTTTCTACTCTTATTTCATATAGAAATAAAAGGGGAAGTATTTATGAGTGATTACCTTTCTCTAATGATGTTTCCTTTGCTAATGGGGTTCATTTTTTCAGGCTTCCCTATTGCTTTTTCCATGATAATAGTCGCCGTTTTTTTTGGGGTGATTCAATTTGGTGATGCTGCAGCCTACCAGTTGCTTACTAAAATTGAAGACACTGCGTCTAATTCAGTATTAGCAGCAGTACCCCTATTCATTTTCATGGGGGCGATGCTTGAAAAATCTGGTATTGCTGACCGCTTATTTGATGCTGTGCACCTTTGGACTGAACGTTTACCAGGCGGCCTTGGAGTAGGCGCGGTTCTCATGGGGGCTTTGTTTGCTGCATCTAGTGGTGTTGTCGGTGCTACAGAGGCAGTAATAGGAATGCTTGCTGTTCCTGCAATGCTAAAACACCATTACAGCAAAAGTCTATTGTCAGGGACAATATGTGCAAGCGGTTCGTTAGGAACCGCAATCCCTCCTTCAATAACTATAATTGTCTTAGGGCCAGTCGCCGGCGTTTCAGTAGGATCGCTATTTAGTGGGCTTTTGATTCCCGGTCTTTTAATGGCTTTTTTATTCTTACTTTACATTATTGGTGTTTCCTATATCAAGCCTGAAGTAGCACCAAGATTAAAAGAAAGCAGAGAAAGTTTTGATTTTGGGGATAAGCTTCGTATCACACTCGTTGCGCTAATCCCTACTCTAGGCTTGATTTTTGTGGTTTTAGGAACCATTTTAATGGGGATTGCGACTCCAACAGAGGCGGCTGCTTGCGGAGCACTAGGTGCAGTTGTACTCGCAATGGCCTATAGAAATCTAAGCATCAATATTTTGTGGAATGCTGCTGTGCAGACAATGAGCATATCTGCCATGATTTTAATGATCGTAATGGGCGGAAGTATGTTTGCTGGTGTTTTCTTTGCGTCAGGGGGCATGGCAACAGTACAAGCTTTATTAGTAGACAATGGCTTGAGTCCTTTTGCCATTATAGGCTCCATTTTGATCATTGCTTTCATCGCTGGATTCGTACTCGATCTAATTTCAGTTGTTCTTATAGTCATCCCTGTGGCAATGCCTATCGTTAGGACACTTGGTTTCGATGAGATATGGTTTAGTGTTGCATTCCTTATTGTTCTACAGACCAGCTATTTAACACCACCTCTTGCCCCATCTATTTTTTATCTCAGAGCCATTACACCGCCCGAAATCACTCTTAACCATATGTATAAAGGTGTTGTACCTTTCATACTGGTGCAGCTCGTCATTTTGGCGCTTGTACTCTATTTCCCTTCGCTATCGCTTTGGCTTCCTGACGCCATGAGCGGGCCTTCATGGAAGTGAAACGCGAGAGAATAAATCACAAGAGCATAAAGATTACAATTACTTCAGACTTTACAAGGTAACTATATGAAAAATACTGATAGATGTAGCAGTAAGCCTGATGACTTCACTTTTCTTGAAAAAGGTGAAATTGAAAACCTTTGCTACCGAACTCTAAGTCACCATCGATTTAGTGAAAAACAGGCAAAAGCGTTAACAGAATTTTTAGTGGCTGCTGAAATTGATGGGTGTCGTTCTCATGGAATTTATAGACTCCTATATATAATTGACAGCCTTCGTAAAGGAGGTGTTGTCGCTGATGCACAGCCTCAGATTGAAGATGTGGCTCCAGGATTGGTTAAAGTAAATGCTAAGGGTGGCTTATCTCCTCTGGCATTCAACTCTGGAGTTGAATTATTAAAAAGAAAGTGTGAAGAATCTGGGGTCGCAATACTAGCAATCAATCACTGTGTGCATGTTACAGCACTTTGGGTGGAAGTTGAGAAATTAGCGCGGCAGGGTATTGTATCTTTAGCTTGCAACCCGACACATTCTTATGTAGCCCCATATGGCGGTTTAAATCCATTGCTTGGTACGAACCCCTTTGCTTTCGGGTGGCCTAGAGACTCAGGCACACCTTTTGTCTTTGACTTTGCAACTAGTGAAGCCTCTAGAGGGGATATTGAGCTTCATCATAGAGAAAAAAAACCCATACCCGAAGGCTGGGGTGTAGATCGGCTTGGCAATCCAACACAAGACCCAGGAGAAGTTCTTAATTTTGGTGCTATGCTCCCTTTTGGCGGCCATAAAGGATCGGCTCTATCGATTATGATTGAGCTTTTAGCGGGTCCGCTTATTGGGGATATGACGAGCTTAGAATCTTCAGCCCATGACCAAGGAAGAGGGTGTATTCCCTATCATGGAGAAGTGATCATTGCTATAGACCCATCTGTGACCAGAGGAACAACCGCCAAAAATGGTATGGCTGGTGCAGAGCAGCTATTTAGTACGATTATTTATCAGGGCGCACGTCTACCTTCGCAGCGAAGGTATGAAGAGCGCAAGAAAAACACATCTAATGGAGTGAAAATTGATGCAGGTCTGTTAAAAGAAATTGAGGGCCTAGTTAAATAAATTTTATTACTCTATGGAGTACTTGTGGGACTCATCAATTATCTACATTAGCTTTTGCTAAGATCGTATCTAACAAGGTCACTTATGCTTAAGTTGCATGAGTGACCCCATAGCTATACGCTGCCAAATCTCCTAAAGCAGCTGAGTCATCATCAAAACCTGCAACTATGTAATCACCCCCTGTTTCTGCACACCCTAGGCCACTACTTTCCTAGACCATACATCTAACATCAGGGATAGCGCGCTGGCCGGTCAGTATGACGTCGCCACCGTGGCCATCCGGCGCTGGCGTTATCGTGACAATTTCTATGGCCGACCCCGCACGCGTCGCAACTTCCTGGCGACGCTCACGTCCGAGCAGGATGACCTCCTCGTCGTTGCACGTGAGTTTCTAACCCTCGTCCTGCGCCGCCCTGCATCGCCTGCTCAAACGGCGTGAAGTGTCGGCGCTGACGGAAGTGCCGCGGCAAGACGCCGGTGGCGACGAGAAGCACCTACATAAGCCGTTCAAGGACTATGAGCCTGGCTAAGTGCACATCGATATTAAGCCCTTCCATAGATGCTAGACGAGCAGCAGAATCGCTACCTGACCGTTGCTATCGACTGTACCACGCAATGGGTTTACTTGGGGGTCAGGCGCTGCCAGTCCGCGAAAGGTACGCTAGCATTCATGAAGCGTGTGGAGGAGAAGGCCCCTTCACGATCCAAACGGTGCTTACCGACAACTTAAGTCATTCACCGATCGCTTTACGCGAGCAGGCGAGCGCAAGCCTAGCGGTTGCCATCTCTTCGATCTCGAGTGCATGACACATGGTATCGAGCACCGGCTAATTAATCCGGGGTGGCCGCAGATGAATGGCATGGTGGAGCGCTTCAACGGCCGGATCACCGACATGCTTTCTACCCGGCGCTATATCTCAGGTGAGGACCTGGAACAGACGTTCAAGCGCTACGCTTGACTTTACATTCACAAAAAGCCGCAGAAGGCGCTGTCCCATCAGTCGCCGATCGCAGCGATGAAGTAATGGCAGCTCAAAACGTCCTTAGTTATTAACCAAACGGGTGGTTAGTCATACGGGCCCGAACAATTATCAATATATGCAATATGGGCACTGATCTTTATAGATTGGGATAGTTCGGTCCGCCACCACCTTCGGGTGCTACCCAGGTGATGTTCTGGGCCGGGTCCTTGATGTCACAGGTCTTGCAGTGCACGCAGTTCTGGAAGTTGATCTGGAACATCGGCTTGCCGTCTTCGCCCTCGACCACTTCGTAGACCCCGGCCGGGCAGTAGCGCTGAGCCGGCTCGGCATACTCCGGCAGGTTCTCGCGGATCGGCAGCTCCGGGTCACTCAGCTTCAGGTGACAGGGCTGATCCTCCTCATGATTGGTATTGGAGAGGAAGACCGAGGAGGGCTTGTCGAAGGAGAGCTTGCCGTCGGGCTTCGGGTAATCGATCTTTTCGAATTCACCGGCCGGCTTGAGTGTTGCATGGTCCGGGGTGGTGTCGTGCACATTGGGCAGCTTGCCGCCCAGCAGCTGGTTGACGAAGTTGTAGGCGCCGCCGCCGACGGTACCGTACTTGTGGATCGCCGGGCCGAAGCTGGCGCTCTCCTTGAGCTCGGCGTATGCCCAGCTCGCTTCCCACTTCTCGGTAAAGGCGCCGAGCTCCTGGCCACCCTCGTTGCCCTTGGCTTCATGATCGTTTAGCGCCTCGAACACCGCCTCGGCGGCCACCAAACCCGACTTCATGGCGGTGTGCAGCCCCTTGATCTTGGCGAAGTTCAGGGTGCCGGCATCGCAGCCGATCAGCAGGCCGCCGGGGAAGGTCATCTTCGGCAGGCAGTTCAGTCCGCCCTTGGCGATGGCGCGGGCCCCGTAGGCGACACGCTTGCCGCCCTCGAGATGCCTGGCCAGCACCGGGTGGTGCTTCATGCGCTGGAATTCGTCGAAGGGGGAGAGCCAGGGGTTCTGGTAGGAGAGATCCATGATCAGCCCCACGACCACCTGCTGGTTGTCGCCGTGATAGAGGAACCAGCCACCGTGGGTGTGCTTGTCCAGAGGCCAACCGGAGCCGTGCAGAACCAGGCCGGGCTCGTGCTGCTCGGCGGGAACGTCCCACAGCTCCTTGAGGCCGATGCCGTAGTGCTGAGGGTCCTTGCCGGCGTCGAGGTCATACTCCTGGATCAGGCGCTTGCCCAGGTGACCACGGGCGCCTTCGGCAAACAGCGTGTACTTGGCGCGAAGCTCCATGCCCGGCATATGGCCATCCTTGGGGGTGCCATCGGCGGCCACTCCCATGTCGCCGATCAGGATGCCCTTGACCACGCCCTCCTCGATGATGGTTTCCTGGGCGGCAAACCCCGGAAAGATCTCAACGCCTAGCGTCTCGGCCTGCTCGGCCAGCCAGCGGCACAGGTTGCCGGCGCTGATCACATAGCGGCGGGAGTCGCCACTCGTTAGATCACCACCGGAGTGCCGGCCACCGGTGTTATGCATGGACTTGGGCACCAGGGCATTGGGTAGCTTCTGGCTCTTCTCCGCGTCCTTGAGCAGGTAGACCTCGTCGCGGCTGGCCGGGGTGGTCAGCGGTGCGCCACGCTCCTCCCAGTCGGGGAACAGCTCCTGCAGTGCGCGGGGCTCGAAGATGGCGCCGGAGAGGATGTGGGCGCCGACCTCGGAGCCCTTCTCCACCACGCACACCGTCAACTCCTGCTCCGCCTCGTTGGCCTGCTGCATCAACCGGCACGCGGCGGCCAGACCCGAGGGGCCGGCGCCCACGATAACAACATCGAACTCCATGGAATCGCGTTCGTTGTTTGACACCATGTTTCCGCCCCTTGAAGAAGAAAAAATCGACGGAAACGAAATGCCACTGCCGCCGAAAATCGGTGAGACCACTTCTGAGACAAGCCTAGTTGTTACAGCTTGATTTCCAGCTCGGGAAGAGCCTCAAACAAGTCTGCTACCAGGCCATAGTCGGCCACCTGGAAGATCGGCGCCTCCTCGTCCTTGTTGATCGCCACGATCACCTTGGAGTCCTTCATGCCGGCCAGGTGCTGGATGGCGCCCGAGATGCCCACGGCGATATAGAGCTCCGGCGCGACGATCTTGCCGGTCTGCCCCACCTGCATGTCGTTGGGCACGAAGCCGGCATCCACCGCCGCCCGCGAGGCGCCCACGGCGGCGCCCAGCTTGTCGGCGATCCCCTCGAGCAGCTTGAAATTCTCGCCGTTGCCCATGCCGCGGCCACCGGAGATGACCACCTTGGCGGCCCCCAGCTCCGGACGGTCGGACTGGGCCAGCTCCTCCTTGATAAAGGTGGACTGGCTGTTGTCGGCGACGAAGTCGACCGCTTCCACGGCGGCGCTGCCGCCCTCGCTCCCTCTATCAGGGCAGGCGTCGAAGCCGGTGGTACGCACGGTGATCACCTTCAGGGCATCCTCGCTCTGCACGGTGGCGATGGCGTTACCGGCGTAGATGGGACGCTTGAAGGTATCGGGCGACTCCACCGCGATGATCTCGGAGATCTGCGCCACGTCCTTGAGTGCGGCGACCCGCGGCAGCACGTTCTTGCCGGTGGTGGAGGCGGCGGCCAGCACGTGGCTGTAGTCGCCGGCGAGCTCATTGATCAGCGCCGACATCGGCTCGGCCAGCTGGTGGGCGTAGGCGGCGTTGTCGGCCACACGAACCTTGCTGACGCCGTCCAGCTTGGCGGCGGCCTCGGCGATGGCAGCGACGCCTTCGCCGGCGACCAGCACGTCGATATCGCCCCCGATGGCCTTGGCGGCCGCAACCACATGGGCGGTGGCGCCGGCCAGGGCGCCGTC
>NZ_WUTS01000001.1:2412976-2413131 GCF_009901955.1 Halomonas icarae
ACGATCACCTTGGAGTCCTTCATGCCGGCCAGGTGCTGGATGGCGCCCGAGATGCCCACGGCGATATAGAGCTCCGGCGCGACGATCTTGCCGGTCTGCCCCACCTGCATGTCGTTGGGCACGAAGCCGGCATCCACCGCCGCCCGCGAGGCGCC
>NZ_WUTS01000001.1:2413231-2435644 GCF_009901955.1 Halomonas icarae
AGGGGTTGTAAAGATCCTGGCTGCGCCCTTGGCGATCGACGCGAGCGCCGTTGATCAGGTGGCCGAGTGCTGTCATGAATTACCTCTTGCTGTTGCGTTGTTGTGGGAAAATTCCGCCGTGAGAAAGGCTCAATCGAGCTCGCCGATGACCTCGCCAAGCACATTGACGACCCGGTCGATCTCCTCTTTCTCGACGATAAAGGGCAGGCCCAGCTGAATCGTGTCGGCGCCATAACGCACATAGAAGCCCTTCTCCCAGCACTTCATGGCGATCTCGAAGGGCCGACGGGCAGGCTCGCCGGGGTAGTGCTCGATCTGCAGGGCACCGGCGAGGCCGTAATTGCGAATATCGCTGATATAGCGAGTCCCCTTGAGGCTGTGCAGGGCGTCCTCGAAGAGCGGACTCATCTGGCGCACCCGCTCGATAAGATTCTCCTGCTCCAGGATATCCAGTGAAGCCATGGCCGCGGCGCAGGCCACCGGATGGCCGGAGTAGGTGTAGCCATGGGGCAGCTCGAGCATATAGTCGGGTCCACCCTGCTCCATGAAGGTGTTGTAGATCTCGCCGCTGACCATCACGCCACCCATGGGCACCGCGCCATTGGTGAGCTGCTTGGCGAAGTTCATCATGTCGGGAACCACCCCGAAGGCGTCGGCCCCGGTCATGGCTCCCATGCGCCCGAAGCCGGTGATCACCTCGTCGAAGATCAGCAGGATATCGTTGGCATCGCAGATCTCACGCAGGCGCTGCAGATACCCCTGGGGAGGTGGAATCACGCCAGCCGAACCGGCCAGCGGCTCGACGATGACCGCGGCGATATTGGAGGCATCATGTAGCGCGATCAGCTCCAGCAGATCCTCGGCCTTCTCGGCGCCGCGCTCGGGCATGCCCCGAGTAAAGGCGTTCTGGGCCATCAGGGTATGGGGCAGGTGATCCGCGTCCACGCCCTGACCGAACAGCGCGCGGTTGGCACCGATGCCACCCAGGCTGATGCCGCCGAAGTTGACTCCGTGATAACCCTTGGCTCGGCCGATCAGCTTGGTCTTGGTGGGCTTGCCCTTCTTGCGCCAGTAGGCGCGGGCGATCTTCAGGGAAGTGTCGGCACTCTCGGAGCCGGAGCCGGTAAAGAAGGCGTGGTCCAGCCCTTCCGGCGTCAGCTCACGCAGGCGATGGGCCAGCTCGAAGGCCTTGGGGTGGCCAAACTGGAAGGCCGGCGCATAATCCAGCTCGCGCAGCTGACGGCTGACGGCATCGGCAATCTCGGGGCGAGAGTGACCGGCACCACAGGTCCATAGCCCGGAAAGGCTGTCGAAGACCCGACGGCCATCGGCATCGATCAGGTAGCTACCCTCGGCGCCGACGATGATCCGCGGGTCGCGCTTGAACTGACGGTTGCCGGTGTAGGGCATCCAGTAGGCATCCAGCTGCTCGGCACTCAAGCCGGCGGCGTATCGAAATTGTTGTGCGGTCATCGCGTCGACTTCCCTTGTTATGGATACCAGCCGAAGGCTGGTATCAGTCAAACCTCTCGATTGAGATCGTCAAGCTCCAAAGCTCACCCTACCCCTTCACCCACATCAGTTAAACAATACTTCATTTAGCCTAATGAAAGCATTTGGTTAACTTACCCCCTCCCTTCCCCATACCCCTACCAGACTTACGCCGAAATCAGTCGTGTACGGCCACCCGATCAGCTCCTCTCGCCCGATTCTTTACCTAGCAAATACTTTGTTTTCAGCCTTCTAGCTACGAACATAAAAATAATTTGACCATTCTGAAAAATATGGGCTAGTGTTAAGTTTACTGCTTGGTAAAAAAACTTATAAGCGCACAACAATAACAGGAGCGCAATCCATGCTGACTCATTCAGAAGCCTTGGCACTTGAGAAAGCGCCATCTCGCGAGTTCGAGGAACTCTCCAACTGTGCCGCTCAACTGCGGAATACGCATTGGGGCAGGACCTTGACCTATTCGCGCAAAGTTTTTGTTCCGCTCACCAATATGTGCCGTGACGACTGCGGCTACTGCACCTTCGTTCAGAAACCAGGTTCTCCCGCCGCCAGAGTCATGACCCCGGACGAGGTGATGGCCGTGGTCAAGGAGGGTGAAAGACTGGGCTGCAAAGAAGTACTTTTCAGCCTTGGCGAAAAGCCGGAGCTTCGGTATGCCGAGGCCCGTGAAGCGCTAGCAAGGCTCGGCCACACCAGCATGATCGACTATCTCATCGAGATGTGTCGCCGCGTCTTGGACGAAACCGACCTACTGCCCCACGTCAACGCCGGAACCCTTTCGGATACAGAGATCGCGCGTCTCAAGCCAGTCAGCGTCAGCATGGGCATGATGCTCGAGAACATCAGCCGCCGTTTACTGCAGCGAGGTCAGGCTCACTATGCCTGCCCCGACAAGGTCCCAGTTCAGCGTTTGCGCACCCTGGAGCGCGCCGGCCAGCATGGTGTTCCCTTTACCACCGGCATCCTGATCGGCATCGGTGAAACCTGGGCAGAGCGCGTCGACAGCCTGATGGCGATCAACGCCTTGCACCAAAGCCATGGTCATATCCAGGAAGTGATCGTCCAAAATTTTCGCGCTAAGCCGGGCACTGCCATGGCCAATCACCCGGAGCCGGACCTGAACGATATGGTACGCACCCTGGTTCTAGCACGGTTGCTGCTGCACCCATCCATCAGCCTCCAGGCTCCTCCCAACCTTGAGTCTCGCTTTGCCGCCTACATCGGCGCCGGGATCAACGACTGGGGCGGCATCTCCCCGGTAACCATCGACCATATCAACCCCGAACGTGCCTGGCCTCAAATCGAAGCCTTGCGTCAGGCGACGGCTCGCTGCGGTTATGGTCTGGAGGAGCGGCTTGCGGTCTATCCGCGCTACTTGAAGTCGTCGAACCGCTTCCTGGCTGCACCCATCGCTGCTCGTCTCGACGCCATTACACGCGAGGACGGTCTCGCTCTGCAGCAGTGCGGCTAACCGCGCATTTTATAGAAGGAGAGATCTCATGAGCACAACAACAGCAGAAATCCGCTCGTTGATCCGGCACCCGGCAGAGCTGGCGAGCCACCGAATTCAACGCAAGACACGGCGAATTCTGGAAAGTGTTCTTTCCGGAAGAGAGCTCAGCGAAGCCGATGCCATCTATCTCTTTCAGGTCGAGGGTGCCGACCTTGATGCACTGACAGCAACAGCAGATGAACTGCGCCGGCGTCGTGTCGGCGATGATGCGACCTTTGTCATCACCCGCAATATTAACTACACCAATATTTGCTACATGGGCTGCCGCTTCTGCAACTTCGCCAAGCACAAGAGCGACCCCGAGGCGGAGTTCTTCGATCTCGAAGAGATCGTGAGGCGTGCCCAGGAGGCCTGGGAGCGTGGCGCCACTGAGGTTTGCATACAGGGAGGACTACACCCGAATATTTCCGGTCACTTCTACCGGGATATTCTCAAGGCCATCAAGGCAGTCCTTCCAGACATGCATATCCACGCCTTCTCGCCCTTCGAAATCTGGTTTGGGGCTCATAAGAGCCGCCTACCCTATCGCGACTTCATTCGCGACTTAGTCGATTGCGGATTGGGATCCATGCCGGGGACGGCGGCAGAGATCCTCGATTCCGAAGTGCGCAAGCAGTTAACACGCGACAAGCTGACCACCGAGCAGTGGGTGGAGATCATCACCACGGCCCACGAGGAAGGGCTGCCAACCACCTCGACCATCATGTATGGCCATATCGATGGCCCTGAGCACTGGGCGGCACATATCGGCCTATTGCGCGACATCCAGAAACGCACTGGCGGATTCACCGAGTTCGTGCCGCTGGGCTTCGTGCACCACAAGACGCCGCTGTTTCTGGAACACGACGGCGTGCGCCCGGGCCCTACCCGGCTGGAGCATATCCGCATGCACGCCGTTGCCCGCCTGATGCTGGACGGCTGGATCGACAATATCCAGGCGTCCTGGGTGAAGCTGGGGCCGGAACTGGCGCGCCAGATGCTGGCGGCGGGCGTCAACGACCTGGGTGGCACCTTGATGAACGAGAGCATTTCGCGGGCCGCCGGTGGGGAGCATGGTCAGGAAATGCTGCCCGAGGAGATGGCACATATGATCCGCATGATGAATCGTCGTCCAGTGCGTCGTAACACCCTGTATCAGGCCGTGGAAACCTTCGACGGCCCCGTATCACAGCCACGACGGCAGGCCGTTGGAGGCGTGGCATGACACTGCGTATCACTCTTTTGGCTGGTGGTGTAGGAGGCGCCAAACTGGCCGAGGGGCTGGCCAGCCTCTGCCCGCATGACACGCTCTCGATCATCGGCAACGTCGGCGACGATCAGGAGTTCCACGGCCTCTGGGTATCACCCGATATCGATACCCTGACCTATAGCCTTGCCGACATGATCGATCGCCGGCAGGGGTGGGGACTGACCGACGAGAGCCATCGTGTTCTGGCAGGCCTCGAGCGATTCGGTTGCGATACCTGGATGCTGCTGGGCGATCAAGACATGGCAACGCACATCTTCCGTACCCAACAACGACGACAAGGTGTTCGCCCCAGCATCATCGCCAAGAGAATTGCCGGGTCACTGGGAGTCGAGATCAATCTGCTACTGCCCACGGATGACACTGTTCAGACTCGCCTGAGAACCGATCAGGGATGGCTAGCATTTCAAGAGTATTTCGTTCGAGAGCGTTGCCGACCCGAGGTGCATGAAGTGCGTTTCGAGGGTGCCAGCAAAGCACGCCCGACCCCTGAGGCTCTAGCGGCCATCGAGAGGGCCGATATTGTACTGATTGCTCCTAGCAATCCCATCGTCAGTATCGCGCCTATCCTGGCCGTACCCGGCATTCGACAGGCCTTGGAGCGCACACATGCCACACGAATTGCCATATCTCCCCTGATCGGCGGTCGCACCGTAAAGGGTCCTGCCGATCGCATGCTGGCCGCCATGGGCTATCCCTGCAACAGCCAGGGAATTGCCGCATGCTATGCGGGCCTGATCGACGGCCTCGTAATCGACCTCAGTGACGCGGCCGACCGCCGCTCCCTGGAGGCAGAGGGCCTGCAGGTGCTGACCACCGGCACCCTCATGCAGAGCGGGGACGACAAGGCGAAGGTGGCCGACCGGATGCTCGCCTTTGCCCATGCCTGCCGTCGAGAGGAGGCCAACGCATGAACCACTATCCGCTTATCGTCATTCCCATCAAGGCGTTTGATCTAGCCAAGACACGTCTGGGTGAGCGGCTGTCGCCGGACCACCGTTCGCGCCTGGCACAACGGCTGTGCGAACGCACCCTGAGTTTTCTGGCACGGCACTTTCCCGAACACGATCGACTGGTCGTCACCGCCTCCGCGTCGATCGGTGATCTCGCCATGGCTCACGGGGCTCAGGTGTTAGAAGAGCCTGGCGTCGACGGCCTGTCACAAGCGGCAAGCCGCGCCGCCGCCTGGGCTCGCCGACATGGCTACGAGTCACAACTCCTGATCCCTGCCGACATCGTTCAACTCGATGAGCAGGAGATCCGTCGACTGCTGGCGTCGTTCAGCGGGGGGCCAGGGGTCGTGATCTGCCAGGCCAACGACGGCGGTACCAACGCTCTGCTGACCGCTCCACCCGACGCCATGGTATTTCACTTCGGCCTCGATTCTGCTGCAGCACACTATGCAGAGGCCCGCCGGCGCGCTCTTCCCTGCCGAGTGCTGAAACTGAAGAATCTGAGTTTTGACCTGGATACCCCAACCGATCTCAGCACCCTGGAAGCGCTCATTCAGGGAAACGGCAGCGAGACACTGCAGGAGCTAAAGACACTATGGACACCGTGCATGACGCCCTCCGAGATGGCGCCACGGGCAGCCTGGCGAACGACGCCATGATGCTGATGCCGGATAGCGTCGCCCTGAGAGCCATCCCGGGAATTCCCGACATCCATCCGGGCAACGACCTGGCCCAGCTGCTGATCGAGGCACTGCGGCAGCGGGACATGCCTCTACATGACGGCGACATTCTGGTGATCGCCCACAAGGTAATCTCCAAGGCCGAGGGGAAGATCGTTGCCCTGGTCGACATCGAGCCGAGCCACGAAGCCAAGGTGCTGGCCAAAGAGGTGAACAAGGATCCCCGCAAGGTTCAGGTCATCCTGAACGAGTCGACTCGGGTGGTGCGTGCCGTCAAGCGGCCGGATCAGGACGAAGGCACCCTGATCGCCGAGCATCGGCTCGGTTTCATCTGCGCCAACGCCGCAGTGGATGAGTCGAATGTCGGCGCCGAAGAGACCGTCATCCTGCTGCCTCAGGACCCTGATGCCAGCGCCCGTCGACTTTGCGAGCGCCTGGAGGCCGCCTTCGGGGTGCGTCTGGGCATCGTGGTCACCGACACCTTCGGTCGCCCCTGGCGCATGGGCCTGGTCAACGTGGCGATCGGCCTGGCTCGGGTACCGGCACGTATCGATATGGTCGGCGAGCGTGATGCCTTCGGTCGGGTGATGTCGGTAACCGTGCCCGCCCTGGCCGACGAACTGGCCGCCGCCTCTGGCCTGGTCATGGGCAAGAGCGACAAGACGCCCGTCGTGCTGTTTCGCGGCATCGACTGGCAACCCTGCAAGAGTTCAGCGAGCGAGCTGATAAGACCCCAACAAGAGGATCTCTTCCGATGAGCATTGCAATTCTTGGCGGTACCGGCCCGCAGGGCCGTGGCCTGGCACTGCGCTTTGCCCGCGCCGGTACTCCCGTCGTTCTCGGCTCCCGCGATGGGGGCCGCGCTCAAGGCATTGCCGACGAGCTCAATGCCCAGCTCGAAGGCGCTGCCACCATCAGCGGCGAGCCATTGCGTGAGGCCGTGGCGGCTGCCGATGAGATGGTGATTCTGGCCGTACCCTACAGCGCACACGACGCTACGCTCGAGGCAATTCGGGATCTACTGCCCGGCAAAATCCTGATCGATATCGTGGTGCCGCTGGACGACGGCGATCCCAAGCGAGTGGACATGCCCGCCGCTGGCTCGGCCACCGAAGCGGCTCAGGCCCTACTCGGCGAAGAGGTACCAGTGGTCGGCGCACTGCACAACGTGTCCGCCGCCATCCTCAATCAGCTGGACCACTCGATCAACTGCGACGTCCTGGTCTGCGGAAATGATCTGGCCGCCAAGGAAAAGGTGATCGAGCTGATTCGTCAGCTTGGGGTCGAGGCCTACAACGCCGGTCCGGCCGTCAACGCACGCTGCATAGAGGCGATCACCCCCATCCTGATCCGCCTCAACATCTCCAAGAAGGTTCCCTTTACCCATGCGGGTATTCGTATCTGGGCACCCGACGCCTGAGATACTTGATAAACCAAGCAACATCCAATAAGCACAATGATAGTAAGGAGAAGAACAATGGAGTTCGGTATCTGCTTCAAGGGCTTTGTTAGCCCCGATCGCGCTCGCAACCTCGTCAAGCAGGCTGAGGCAGCCGGCTTTGACTACTGCTGGTTCTACGACTCCCATATCCTGTGGCGTGAGTGCTATCCGGCCATCGCCATGTGCATGGAACACACCACGAGGATGCGTTTTGCCCCCTGCGTGACCAATCCCAACGCGCGTGACTGGTCGATGGCGGCTAGCCTCTTCGCCAGCCTGGCCAAGCAGAGTGGCGGCCGCTTTGATATCGGCCTGGGTCGTGGCGACAGCTCGGTTCGCGTCATGGGCAAGAAGCCTGCACCGCTGGCCCGTGTCGCCGAGTTTACCCATAAGGTCAAGGCGATGGTCCGTGGCGAAGAGGT
Organism: Halomonas icarae; assembly: GCF_009901955.1. Lineage (GTDB taxonomy): Bacteria > Pseudomonadota > Gammaproteobacteria > Pseudomonadales > Halomonadaceae > Halomonas > Halomonas icarae. The sequence continues at coordinate 2,420,999 of NZ_WUTS01000001.1, forward strand.
GATCTACGGAGAGTGCCCCGAGCCGGTCAAGTTTCCCTGGGCCGACGGCTACGAGCTGCCCGTTCACATTGGCGCCTATGGCCCCAAGGCACTGAAGACAGCGGGCGAAGTTGGCGATGGCGTCATCCTGCAGATCGGCGATACCTACCTTGTCGAGTGGCTCGCCAATCAGGCCATTCAGGCCGGCAAGGACGCCGATCGCGACATGTCCGATTACAAGGTGGTCGTCGCAGCGCCGGCCTATTTCGGTGACAAGGAGACCTGCATCGAAGCGACCAAATGGTTCCCGGCGATGGTGGGCAACCACGTCGCGGACATCGTGGAGAAGTACGGCACCGACAGCGGTCTGGTGCCCAAGAGTCTGACCGACTACATCGAGAAGCGTAAGGGTTACGACTACTCCAAGCATGGCCAGAGCGACAACCCTTACCTCGACTTCATTACTCCCGACATTGTGGAAAGTTTCTGCGTTCTGGGACAACCGGAGGACCATGTTAAAAAACTAAGGGATCTTCAGAAAGCCGGCATGACCCACTTCAACATCTATCTGGATAATGGCGACGAGGAAAATATCATCGCCCAGTATGGCGAGCATGTAATTCCCAGCTTCCGCCGCTGACTCCCGGTGCCGGTGGCATCGCCACCGGCACCCTAGCGAACCAATCGTTAACAAGGCCCCCAAGGGGGTCCGGGCCACTCTGCGTCCCGATTATCGACACCACAACAGTGACAACGAGGTTGATATGAACGATATACGCATTAACAAGCAGCGCCTGTGGGACAGCCTGATGGAGATGGGCGAGATTGGCGGCACCGAGAAGGGAGGCTGCTGTCGCCTGGCATTGACAGATCTAGACAAGCAGGGTCGCGACCTCTTCGTGAAGTGGTGCGAAGAGGCCGGCTGCAGCATTACCGTGGACAAGATGGGCAACATCTTTGCACGCCGACCCGGCAAGGACAACTCGCTTCCGCCTGTGGCCATGGGCAGTCACCTGGATACCCAGCCCACCGGCGGCAAGTTTGATGGTGTTTACGGAGTCCTGGCAGGCCTGGAAATCTTTCGCACGCTGAACGAACAAGGAATCGAGACTCAGACGCCGCTGGAAACGGTGGTCTGGACCAATGAAGAGGGTTCGCGCTTTCCACCGGCCATGGTGTCATCTGGCGTGTTCGCCGGTGTCTTCGATTTGGAGTACGGACTTAGCCGCGCCGACCTCGATGGCAAGACCATGGGTGATGAGCTACGACGCATAGGTTACTACGGGGAGGCCGAAGTTGGAGATCGCGAGTTCAAGGCCTTCTTCGAAGCACATATTGAGCAAGGCCCCATCTTAGAAGATGAGCACAAGCAGATCGGGGTGGTAACCGATGCGCAGGGGCAGCGGTGGTACGAGATTACCTTGACAGGCCAAGAGTCTCACGCCGGGCCTACTCCAATGCCTAGCCGGCGTGACGCCCTGGTGGGTGCTGCACGCATTGTCGAGCTGGTCAACCGGATTGGCATGGAGAATCAGCCCAATGCCTGTGCAACGGTGGGCCTGATGCAAGTCTTCCCTAATTCACGCAACGTCATTCCCGGCCAGGTGTTCTTTACCGTGGATTTCCGCCACCCCGATGCCAAGGTACTGGAGAGAATGGATCAGGCCCTGCGCGAAGGTGCGGCAGGCATTGTAGAGGAAGCCAAGCTGGAGATGGCGTTCGAACAGATTTGGTACTCCCCCCCCGTGCCGTTCGCCGAACAGTGCGTATCTTCCGTGCGCAAGGCGGCAGAGGATCTCGGCCTCAGCCATCGCGAGATGGTCAGCGGCGCTGGGCATGATGCCTGTTATATCGCGCGCGTGGCACCCACTTCCATGGTTTTCGTGCCTTGCGAAAAAGGCATCAGCCACAACGAGCTAGAGCGTGCCGATGCCGATGACCTGGCTGCCGGCTGTAACGTCCTGCTCAAGGCAGTGCTGGAGCATGCCAACGGCTGAATCTAGCCATCGACCACGCCATGGAGAAGAACAATGCGAATATCGGTAATGCGAGAACACCACCCTGAGGAGCTCAGGGTGGCCCTGACGCCCGCCAATGTCTCAAATCTAGTAGGCGCGGGATGTGACATCTTCGTTGAAGCCGGCGCAGGAGACGCGGCAGGCTTTTTCGATGCCGACTACCGTAACGCCGGTGCCGAGATACTCGACACTCGAGCGCAACTGCTCGAGAAAGGCGAGGTCATCGTCTGCGTCGACGGTGCACGGGAAGAGGCTATGACAGATCTAAAACCGAATCATATATGCATCGGCATGATGGACCCCTTGAGCCGGCCCGAGCGCTTTCTGGGCCTGGCAGCCAGGGGAATTACCACCCTTGCACTGGAGCTGGTGCCACGCATCAGCCGCGCCCAGAGCATGGATGCCCTCTCTTCTATCGCCACACTAGCCGGCTACAAGGCCGTGCTGCTGGCCGCCGCTCAAGCGCCGCGAATCTTTCCTATGATGATGACCGCCGCGGGCACACTGAATCCGTCCCGCATTTTTATCATGGGAGCCGGCGTGGCCGGTCTTCAGGCGGCCGCCACTGCCAAGCGGTTGGGAGCCGTGGTCGAGGCCTACGATGTTCGTCCCGCTGCTCGAGAACAAATCCTTTCTGTTGGTGCCAAGCCCGTGGAGCTTGAGCTGGACACGTCCAGTAGTGAAGGCAAAGGAGGCTATGCCAGCGAACAGGACGACGACTTTCTGCAGCGTCAACGCGAACAGATGACAGCGGTACTGGCACAACAGGATGTGGTGATCACCACGGCAGCAATTCCCGGCGCCAAGGCGCCGGTGTTGATCACAGAGGAGATGGTCAAGGGCATGAAAAACGGTGCCATCATCGTCGACCTCGCCGCCGAGAGGGGAGGCAACTGTGAACTGACCCAGCCCGGCGAAACAGTAGTGGTCCATGGTGTCACCATCATTGGCCCCAGCAATATTGCCGCCACCCTGCCCAACCATGCGAGTCAGATGTATGGACGCAATATGGAGAACTTACTGCGCCATTTACTGAACGATGAGGGCAAGCTGACGCTGGATTTCGAAGACGAGATCATCGATGAAACCGTGATCACTCATTCAAAAGCGGTGCGCGCAGCGCGCATACGCGAACGCCTCCCGGTCGTGCCAGAAGCGGCTCATGCAGAGGAGATGGCCTGATGGAACTGCTTATCATGCAAGTCTCACTCTTTGTGCTGGCCGTCATTCTCGGCGTCGAGCTCATTACCAAGGTGCCGGCCACGCTACATACGCCACTGATGTCGGGCAGCAACGCCATTTCGGGCATTACCCTGGTTGGCGCCCTGCTGGCAGCCGGTTCCGGTGAGGTCAGTGGTGTCTGGGTGTCTGCCATCGGCATGATCGCCATCATTCTGGCAACCATCAATGTGGTGGGGGGCTTCCTGGTCACCAACCGCATGCTGCGTATGTTTCATAGGAGGTAATCGGCAATGAGCCTATCATTCGTCAATCTTTTCTATCTGGCGTCTGCGGTGCTGTTCATCGCCGGCATCAAGGGACTGACGCGTCCACGCACCGCCGTGCAAGGTAACCTGCTGGCTGCCATCGGCATGCTGGTCGCCGTTGTCGTTACGCTACTCAATCAGTCGATACTCTCCTACGGCTGGATTCTCGCCGGCGGCGTGATCGGCGCCAGCATCGGAGTACTGCTAGCCACGCGCATCCAGATGACCGCCATGCCTCAGATGGTGGCACTTCTCAATGGCTTCGGGGGTGGAGCTTCTCTTGCCGTGGCTACGGCGAGCTTCTTGTCGACGAGTGGTCCGGTAGCGCCGAGCGGCGCTGTCAGCCTGCTAGCCATCGGTCTGACCGTGCTGATCGGCGCCGTCACTTTGACTGGCAGCGCCGTGGCATTCGGCAAGCTGCAGGAGCTCCTGCCCGGCAACGCAATAGGATTCAAGGGGATCACGCTGTTCAATGCCGGGCTACTGGCTATTGGTGTAACCATCGTGGCTACTCTTACTACCGGCAACGGTGGCATTGGCCTACTGCTACTGCTGACCGCCATCGCGCTGGTGCTGGGCGTGACACTGGTCATTCCCATCGGCGGGGCCGACATGCCGGTGGTCATTGCTCTGCTCAACTCCTATTCGGGCGTAGCCGCCGCTGCCGCTGGCTTTATCATGGGGAACACCGTCCTGATCGTCTCGGGAGCTCTGGTCGGCGCCTCCGGGCTGATCCTGACACGCATTATGTGCGTCGCGATGAACCGATCACTCGCTGGTGTTCTCTTCGGCTCACTCTCCGAAGAGGAAGGAAAAGATATCGACGCCGATGAGATCTATGCCGGCAAGGTAAAGTCTTCATCGCCAGAGGAAGTTGGGATGCTGCTGGAAACCGCCCAGCGCGTGGTGATAGTACCCGGCTTCGGCCTCGCCATGGCACAGGCGCAGCACGCGGTACGGGATCTGGCCGACACCCTTGAAAGGCGTGGCGTTGAGGTGATCTATGGCCTGCATCCCGTGGCCGGACGCATGCCGGGGCATATGAACGTGCTTCTGGCCGAAGCCGAAGTGGAATACGACAAGATGCAGACCATGGACCAGGTGAACCCGCACTTCGCCCAGACCGACGTGGTCATCGTCATCGGTGCCAATGACGTGACCAACCCTATGGCCCGTGAGGACAAGGGCAGTCCAATCTACGGCATGCCGATCCTGGACGTGGACCAAGCGCGCACCGTGGTAGTGGTTAAGCGCAGCTTGAGCCCCGGCTTCGCGGGGCTGCCGAACCCGCTGTTCGCCAAGGACAACACTCTGATGCTGTTCGGCGACGGCAAGCAGGCCATTCTCGAGCTGACCGGTTCACTCAACGAGGCCGCCTGAATCCAAACCGGTGGCCAACCTGGCCCCGGTTTTCAACCATTACGCTGATTAAACCGGCAAGCATCAACTTCAGATGGGTCAAGGCAAGGGCAAGCACGCCCATCCGTCGAAAGGCTGGAAAAAGTCAAAATCACTTCCACAAAAAAACTCTAAATTATTTATTTGGCGATATCTAAAAGAAATAAATCATTGATGTTTTCGTAAAATACAAAATTAAACTATAAAAGTCGAAAGAGAGGGAAAATGAAAAAACAACACCATTATGGCAATTATCTTCCTGCGGGAAGCAGACATCTCGATAGCGTACGCAGAGAAGCTCTTTTCCGACTTAAGTTCCCCATTGCTGCGTAGTTAACTATACTAGACCTTCGATCAATAACAGCAAGAACACATCCTCCTTGCTTACGAGAATATTATTGCGCATAGCTGGGGCGGCACCTTCTTCCTCATTGATGTTAGCCACGGCATGGAAAAGACTAGCGGCCGGGTCCCCGAGCACACTGACTGGCGCCACGCATGGTCTTTCAGGTACAGTGAGGGATACAAAATATCAACGAGCACTCTACTAAATCTGTATTTATAACCACCTGATCAGGTCATGCTTTCCGGCTTCAGAAATAACAGTACAAAGTTTTTAGTGATGACCTTGCTTGTGCAGGCTGCAGGCACTTGATCAACGTAAGCCCAACCCTTTTAGCAATACGTGGGTAAGAAAATCACCGGCCTTGGTAAAGTCTTCCTCGTCCAGCTCGCTCTTGCCAAGCGCCAGGCTGATCTGCGAGGAGAAGTCGGCATAAGTCTGCGTCGACGCCCAGATGGTGAAGAATAGGTGTTCGGGATCGACCGGATCCATCTTGCCGCTCGCGATCCAGCCCCTCACCAGCTCGAGGTCAGCCTCCAGCTGGGGTAGAAGGTCCTTTTCGAGATAGTCTTTTAGATAGCTCCCACCTCGGATAACTTCGTTGGCAAACACTTTCGATCCGTCAGGATGAATCCTGGAAATCTCCAGCTTTCCTCGAATGTAGTTCTCCAGCATGGTGGCCGGCGTATCGCCCGCCTGCCCCATCAGCGCCATCTTCTCAATCCAGAGATCCAGAATATGCTTTAGCACATTCTGGTAAAGACTCTCCTTCGACGGGAAATAGTACAGCATGTTCTGCCTAGAGAGACCCGCGCTTTCGGCTATCGCCTCCAACGAGGAGCCGTCGAAGCCGTGTTCGGCAAACACGCCTTCAGCCGCAGTCAGGATCTTCTGTTCCAAAGCTTTTCGATTTGCTGAGCGACGCGACGTCGCCCGCTTGAAAGATGATTGACTCATGTCGCCTCGGCCGGTTCATGACGTGTTGTGCGATACGGAGCGGATGGGGCACCGGCACGACAGGCGCTACCGGAATGACAATTGCTTGGAATAGCCACATTCAAGAGTAATGGCCACTCAAAAAAGGGGCCGATAGAATACCGGTCCCTAAACCCTGCGTCCAGTTACGCCAACGCCTAGAACTTGCGGATGAGAACCACTCCTACAAAAAGCAGCAGTACGCCTAGCAGCCTCGGTGGGGAAACGGCTTGTTGGGGAAACCCCAGCAGGCCGAAGTGATCCAGCAGCACGGACGCCAGCATCTGTCCCGCCACGACAAGCGCCAACAGCGTGGCAGCTCCCAACTTGGGAGCAAAAGCCACCATCACGGTCACATAGAAGGCTCCCAGCACTCCGCCGGACCAGCTCCAGGGGGAGATCATGGAAAGCTGCTGCCAGCTGGGGACGATCAGGCGTGCGACCAGGGCAGCGGCCAGCAAAATCAGCGTACCCACGCCGAAAGAAACGGCCGCCGCCCACAGGGGGTGTCCCCAGCCACGCGCCAGGCCGGCATTGATGCCGGCCTGCATCGGCAGCATGGCGCCGGCTGCCAGCACCGTGATGAAGTGGTACCACATAGGGCTCAGATCTCCAAAGGCATCGTTCGACCGCGCACGTTCAGCGGCCAAATTCGTTGGCCAGATAGTCGGGAGTCAGGACGCGTGATGGCTCGCGCTGCATGATGATCCTGCCTTCTCGAATGGAGAACAGCACGTCCTGCTGACGCCGCAGTACATCGTAGTCGTCTTCGCCATCCAGCAAAATGCAGTTGGCCGGCCTACCCGGCACGATACCGTAGTCGGCTTCGATACCCAGCGTGCGGGCAGCGTTATCGGTAATGAAATCGAGAGCGCGGCTGAAGTCCGTATAGCCCATCATTTGGCAGATATGCAGGCCGAAATCAAGTGTTCTCAGCAGTCGACCATTACCCAGGGAGTACCAAGAATCTTGAATCGAGTCTTCGGCGAAACAGACGTTGATGCCTGCCGCATCCAGCTCCTTGACACGGGTCAGACCACGCCGCTTGGGGTAGGTATCAAAGCGTCCCTGCAGGTGGATACTCTCGGTAGGACAGGAGACAAAGTTGATACCCGAGTGCTTCAACAGGCGAAACAGCTTTGAGCAGTAGGCGTTGTCATAGGAGTGCATGGCGGTAGTATGGCTGGCCGTCACCCGGCTTCCCATATCGGCAAATAGCGCCTCGGTGGCCAGCACTTCAAGGAACCGTGAGTTAGGATCGTCGATCTCGTCACAGTGCACGTCTACCAGCCGGTTGTGAGTGCGTGCCAGGCGGATCGTTTCCTTCAGTGAAGCGTCTCCCAGCTCGCGCGTATATTCGAAATGCGGAATCGCACCGACCACATCAGCTCCAACCTCGATCGCCTTCTGCATCAGCTCCAGCCCGTTCGGATAGGAGAGAAGCCCCTCCTGGGGAAAGGCCACCACCTGAATATGTAGCCGCTCGCGCAGCTCGTCACGCAGCTCACAGAGGATCTTCAAGCCAACCAGGTCGGGGTCGCTGACATCGACATGCGTACGTACATGCTGAACACCCTGTCCGACAAGCAGCTCGAGCGTCGCCAGGGCACGACGCCTAATATCATCTCGGTTCAGCATTTTCTTTCGTTCGGCCCAGCACTCGATTCCTTCGAACAGTGTACCGCTCTCGTTCCAGCGTGGTTCACCGGCCGTCATGGCAGCGTCTAGATGGATATGAGACTCGATGAAAGGAGCACACAGAAGGCGCCCCTGGGCATCAATGGCCCCTTCCGTGGCCGGCTGATAGCCCATCTGGGGAGTCACGTCAGAAAAACGGTCCCCTTCGATATGCACCTCATGCAGGTCGATATGCCCACGCAGCCTAGCATTGACGATCCTCATGAAAACTCCTTGCAATGATTAAGAACGCGAAATGACGACACACCAACGCTGTGCCGTCACAGTGTTCGTCAGCTTTTTGCCACTCCAGGCATGGCGGCTTCGCGAAAGCAGACCAGCAGCACCGCATAAGCCAACACTGCAGTTACAATGCCCACCAGCGGCGGCAGTGCGGGCGAGAAGAAGGCAGCCATCGACCCCAGACCGTAGCCTCCCAGGCCGCGCCAGTTGAAATTTGGCAGGCGGGCCTCGGCAATGGGCGGATATTTCCCACGGTAGCGCAGCCAGAAATCTGCAATGATCACGCCGCCGAAGGGGGGGATGAACGTGCCCAGCAGCACAAGAAAGGGGATCAACATGTCATACATGCCGAAGACGGCCAGCAGGGTACCTACCGCAGCTCCGGCGAGTGTCACGATGCGTCGGTGCCGCGTGCGGATCAGATTGCACCCTGCCACGGCGAAGTTGTAGATGGTGTTGTCCTGAGTGGTCCAGATGTTGAGAAAAAGCATCAGCACCGCCAGAATCACAAACCCTTGGGCCAGCATGATATCGACGATATCAGCCTGCTGATAAACGAGAGCACCAAAGGCGCCGGTAATCACCATCAAACCATTACCTACAAAGAATGCTATCATGGTGGCGGCAACGGCTATGCGTGGCGAGCGCGCAAATCGACTCCAGTTCGTCGCCTGGGTACCACCACTGACAAAAGTGCCGATAATCACGGTTACGGCTGCGGCAAAGGTCATGTCTCCGCTTGGCATTTGCGTGATCAAGCCGGAAAATCCGCCAGCATCACTTAAACCAGTAAATAAGCTGATCAGGATAAATAACATCATCGCCGGAACGGCGAAGCGCGACAGCCAGTCAAGGCCGCGATAACCCACCATGGCGGTCAAGCAGAAGGCGATACCGAAGAAGATCATCAATGGCACTTCCATCCACGCCGGCAACCCGGTTGTCTTAACCAGCACGATCGCGATGGTTGCGGTGCCCCAGGCATACCAACCGATCTGGGTGAAACCCAACAGCATGTCGGAAAGTTTGCTGCCCACCTCTCCAAAACAGAAACGCCCCATAAGAACGGAGTTGAGGCCGCTCTTGCAAGCGATGTAGGCCAGCGCTGATGCGTATACGCCTAACAGCAGGTTACCTACCAGGATCGCCCAGAGGAGCTCCTGAAACCCGAAGGCGGTACCGATGCTACCTCCAGCCCACATGGTGGCCGTAAAGAAGGTAAACCCGAGCAACACTACGGTGGTGGAAAAAATCCCCTTGCGAAATTCCCAGGGAACCTCGCTCAGAGGATAGTCTGAGTGCTTCATCGTCATCATCTCTCATCATTATTGTTATCTTTATCCCGACCACCCTCTCCCCTGCGGACAGAAATCCCTTCTAAACCAGGAGAGCATATCGGGAAGCGGGTCAGGTCAGAGTCACCTGGCTGGCGGGGCTCAACCCCGCCAGCGTCACTTGCGTTTGCTTGGCTAGCGCTTCACCGCCTTGGGCTCGTTGAGCTCGGTCTGACGCGTCACGGCTTCGATCACCGGTGCGAAGGCTGGGCGTTCGACATAGCGGCCAGCGCCGCGCTCGGCGTTCAGCTCGCCATTGCACCACACGACCTTACCGCGACTCAGAGTATGCGAGGGAATCCCAGTCACAGTGCGACCTTCGAAGATGTTGAAGTCCACGTTCATGTGGTGAGTATCTGCCGAAATGGTGCGAGTGCCCTTGGGGTCCCATACCACGATGTCCGCATCGGCATCTACCGACACGCTGCCCTTGCGCGGATACATGTTGAAAAGCTTTGCCGTGTTGGTGGACGTGACGGCCACGAATTCGCTCAGGGTGAGGCGCCCCTTGTTAACTCCTTCGTCCCAGAGAATGGCCATGCGATCCTCGACGCCAGCGGTGCCATTGGGAATCTTGGTGAAATCATCGCGACCGGCCGCCTTCTGATCCTTGCAGAAGCAACAGTGGTCGGTAGCCGTGGTATGCAAGTTGCCACCCTGCAGGCCGTTCCAAAGAGCGTCCTGATGCTCCTTGGAGCGGAAGGGAGGACTCATGACGTGACCCGCCGCGATGTCGAAGTCTTCGCTGCGATAAACGCTATCATCGATACACAGGTGTCCTGCCAGAACCTCTCCGTAGACCCGCTGCCCAGCCGAGCGCGCACGGGTGATGGCGTCCAGGGAGTCTTTGCATGAGACGTGGACGATGTATATTGGAGTGTGCATCGCTTGCGCGACCTGAATCGCCCGGTTGGCGGCCTCGCCCTCGACGAAGGGCGGGCGCGACAAGGGATGCGCCTCGGGACCGGTGATTCCCTTGGCCAGCATCTCCTGCTGAAGCTGGTAGACCAACTCGCCATTCTCGGCGTGCACCGTCGGCATGGCGCCCAGCTCGACGCAGCGACGGAAGCTTTTCACCAGGGTCTCATCGTCCGCCATAATGGCATTCTTGTAGGCCATGAAGTGCTTGAAGCTATTCACACCGTATTCACGGACCAAGGTTTCCATATCTTCATGGACGGAGTCATCCCACCAGGTAATGGCTACATGGAAGGTATAGTCGGCAGCCGACTTTTCGGCCCACTCTCGCCACTGCTGGTAGGCGTCCAGAAGGCGCTGCCCCGGCTGGGGAATTACGAAGTCAATGATGCTCGTCGTGCCACCCGCCAGGGCAGCAGCTGTGCCGGTGTAGAAATCATCGCTGGCGACAGTGCCCATGAAAGGAAACTGCATATGGGTATGAGGGTCGATACCACCAGGCAGCACGTACTGCCCATCGGCGTCCACGACTTCGGCATCAGACGGCACATCCAGGTTTTCGCCGACAGCCGCAATTTTGCCATCTTTACAGTAGACATCGGCCTTAAATGTCCGGTCGGCGTTGACGACAACACCATTCTTGATCAAGACGGACATAATTTTCTCCTTAACATCTTTATTGGGATTATCAACAGAGATCACGACGCAACACTTGCCGTGACAGGGCGAGTCGCCTTCATCAATACAAGGTAAACGACGGCACCAACAAACACGCCGACGAACCATGCATAGTTGTAGATAGCTACGAAAATATCGGGAACGCTATCAATCAGGCCTGCCGCCGACAGAAAGCCGGGCAGATTTGGCAGGACTGCAAGAACAAGCGCGATCCAGGCCATGGGGTTCCAGCCACCGCTGTAGCTGTAACGTCCGTCGATCTTAAATAGGTCGTCGTGCGACAGACTTGTTTTTCGCAGCAGAATGTAGTCCGCCAGCATGATTCCCGCCAGAGGGCCCAGCAGCGCCGAATAGCCGAGCAGCCAGGTGAAGATATAGGCGCCGGTGGTCTCGAGCAGCTTCCAGGGCATGATGGCGATCCCCAGGCCGGCAGTGATGTAACCACCCATGCGGAAAGAGATCTTGCCTGGCGCCAGATTGGCAAACCCGATGGCTGGCGCCACCATATTGGCGGCCAGATTAGTGGTAACGGTAGCGATGACCAGGGCAAACAGCGCGACCACGACGGCAACTCCACCCATGCGCTCCGTAATGGCAACGGGATCCCACAATGCCTCGCCATAGATCACGGTGGTAGCGGATGCTACGGCTACAGCGATAAAGGCAAGTACGCCCATGGGAATCGGCAGACCAATCGCCTGTCCGACGATTTGGTGCTTCTGACTCTTGGCGAAACGAGTGAAGTCGGGAATATTGAGCGCCAACGTTGCCCAAAAACCGATCATGGCGGTCAAACCAGGCCAGAACACTTGCCAGAACTGCCCCTCTTTCGCTCCCCCTTCAACAAACTCGGAGGGGGAGGAGAGCATGGGGCCGAATCCGCCGGCCTTGGTGACCGCCCAGATCAACAGGCCGAAGCACATGGCGATCAGGAAAGGCGCCGCGTAGGTCTCTAGGAAGCGGATAGACTCGGTACCGCGCGCAATGAAGTAGACATGGGCACCCCAGCAAACCAGAAAACTGGCGAGCTGTGCCACATCAATGCCCAGCCCTGGTATAGGCTCACCCACCAGGGCACTATCGGTCAGAATATTGAGAATGGCGTAGATGGCAGAGCCGCCAATCCAGGTTTGAATACCAAACCAGCCGCAGCCTACAACGCCGCGCATCATGGCCGCTAACTTGGCTCCGGATGTGCCGAAGGAGGCCCTGAGTAGTACCGGAAACGGGATGCCATGTTTGGCGCCGGCATGCCCGAGCACCAGAATAGGAACAAGGATAATGGTATTAGCCAGCAGAACAGTGAACACCGCCTGCCACCACGACATGCCTTCAGGAATGAGGCTGGCCGCGAGCATATAGGCAGGCACGCACACCACCATCGACACCCAGAGGCTGGCAATATTTTGCCACGACCAGGTTCGCTCCTCCTTCTCTACCGGCGCAAGATCTTCGTTCCAAAGCTCGCTGCTGTAACCGACCTTCATTTGAGGGTTACCTGCATTTTCACTCATGACTCGGTTCTCTATCTTGTTGTTGTATGGCCGGAAATCACTATTTTCCGGCGTTGGTTCAGCAACCGGTTTAGTAGTCCACCAGTTCATCGTAGGTATCAGGTCGGCGGTCCCTGAAGAATTGCCAACCCTTGCGTACTTCGCGAATCATATCCAGGTCGATCTCATGAATCAGTAGTTCATCTTCATCTTCAGTGGCTTGAGCTTCGATCTGCCCCATGGGATTGACGATATAGCTGGAGCCGTAGAACTCGCCCATCCGATCGTCCCAGGGTGCCTCTCGTCCTACGCGATTGATCGCGCCGATAAAAACGGCATTGGCCGCCGCCGAAGCAGGCTGCTCGAGTCCCCAGAGATATCGGCTCTTGCCTTTGACAGTGGCAGAAGGATTAACGATGTACTCGGCTCCATTAAGTGCCAGGGCTCGCCAACCTTCTGGAAAGTGGCGGTCATAGCATATATAGACGCCCAGCTTGCAGTAAGCCGTATCGAAAACGGGGTAGCCAGAGTTTCCGGGCTTGAAATAGAGTTTTTCCCAGAAGCCGGGCACCGTATCGGGTATGTGATTTTTTCGGTACTTGCCCAGATAGCTGCCATCGGCATCGATCACGGCGGCGGTGTTGTAGAAGACTCCTGGCATAGCCTCTTCATAGATCGGCACCACAATAACCATGCGATGCTTTTTGGCATACTCTTGCATTAGTTTGGTAGTATAACCGTCCGGGATTCTTTCAGCCGCGTCATACCATTTGCTGTCTTGGCTTGAACAGAAATAGGGCTGGGTAAAGACCTCCTGAAAGCAAAGCACCTGCACACCCTTGGATGCCGCTTCATCGATAAGCGGCAGATGAGCCTCGAGCATTTTATCGCGGATCAAATCCGGCGACATCGAAGTGTCACCTTTTAGCGACATCTGTATGAGGCCACACTTGACTTTATTCGGCATTTTGCCACCTCTTCTGCACTGTTGGCTTCCTTATAGTTGTACAGAGAAACTCCCTTTCTCCACGGCAAATTCCTCCATCATATGTGCGACTTGACGGCATCTGGATCAGAGAGTGAAATTTATCGACATTCTGATTGCTCGGCTATGCTGTATTTATTTTTTACCTATCTGTAAAGATAGGGTGCATCAGCGAGAGCGTCAAGCAATTTTTTTACACATGGTCAAAACAATATAATCAGCACTTTCTTTTAAATATATATTGTCTAAATCTTCGATAATTGCTGTCATTAACACATGAATTTCGAATGATCCTTACCTGCAGTCCCTCCCAAAAAATCGAATCATTTCAACTTATGTGCTTTGACATTTACGATGAATTTATATTTCACAAAATACTAAATTAATATTATTTCATTTTATTCGCTGCGAAACTAAGAGCATTCAATCGGCTTCATAATCAGCGATATAAAGATGGAATCTCAGCGCAAGTTAAACGCAGAATAGGCCCCCTGAAACCAGGGGGCCTGAAGGAAAAATCGAGGAAGGCCGGCTTATTCTGCGACCCACTCCTCCTTTGGATGTGGCGTCAGGAGGGGAAGGAGAACTGCGCCCCCTCGCGCACGCCGGCGGAAGGCCAGCGCTGGGTAACGGTCTTGCGGCGGGTGTAGAAGCGAACCGCGTCGGGGCCGTAGGCGGAAAGGTCACCGAACAGCGAACGCTTCCAGCCGCCGAAGCTGTGATACGACACGGGCACCGGCAGCGGCACGTTAACCCCGACCATGCCGACCAGGATATTATCGCTGAAGTAACGTGCCGCCTCACCATCGCGGGTGTAGATGCAGGTACCGTTACCGTACTCGTGCTCATCGATCAGCCGCATGGCCTCTTCCATGCTGTCGACCCGCATGACCAGCAGCACGGGACCGAAGATCTCTTCCTGATAGCAGGTCATCTCGGGCGTCACATTGTCGATCAGGGTACCGCCGACATAGAAGCCCTTCTCAAAGCCCTCGACTTGAACATCGCGACCGTCGACCACCAGGGTCGCGCCCTGCTCCTCGGCACTGGCGATATAGCCGCAGACCTTTTCCTGATGCGCCTTGGTGATCACCGGACCGAAGTCGTTGCTCTTGTCG
>NZ_WUTS01000001.1:2435744-2712488 GCF_009901955.1 Halomonas icarae
TACACGCCGCTGATCGCCTCGCGCATCCGTTCCGGGCTGCCGATCATCGGCCTGGCCCACAGCGCCATCGCCCAGCGGCGCATGGCACTCTATCGCGGCGTGGTCTCGCTACCCTTCGACACCAGCGCGATGACGGCCGAGGAGCTCAACGACCGCGCCCTGGCGCTGCTGGTGGAGAAGGGCATCGCCGAGCCGGGAGATCATGTGATGCTCACACGGGGCGACGAGATGAATGCCCATGGCGGCACCAATACGTTGAAGATTCTGGGGGTATAGACCAATGAACCACCCACGCCCCAATCGCAATGTCACGCGCACTCTCCCGGCACGCAAGCGCATCGCCCTGATCGCCCACGACGGGAAGAAGGCGGAGCTGCTGGAGTGGGCCGAGCGCTGGCGCGAGACACTGGCTCATCATGAGCTGATCGGCACCGGCACCACGGCCAGCCGGGTGTCGAAGGCACTCGAGTTGCCGGTTCGGGGACTGATGAGCGGCCCTCTCGGCGGTGACCAGCAGATCGGTGCCCTGATCACCGAGCAGAAGCTCGATCTGTTGGTCTTCTTCTGGGATCCCTTCTCGCCCCAGCCCCACGACCCCGACGTCAAGGCACTGCTGCGCCTGGCGGCACTCTGGAACGTCCCGGTGGCCTGCAACGCCGCCAGCGCCGACTTTATGATCAGCTCACCCTGGCTCGACCAGAACTACACGATGAATATTCCCGATGCCGGCGCCTGGGTCTCGGGCCGCATCTCCCCTCAGGACGACCAGTGAAGCCGCCACCTTAAAGGGCTGCCGAGCCCCGCTACTCCAGCAGCGTGGCCAGCCTCCTTCCGCCAAGATGGCCGACCCAGGCGGCACTCAGCCACCCGGCGAGACTCAGCGCCACATACACCAGGGCCATCGCGAGGTGACCCTGGCTCAACATGGCGAGAGTCTCCAGACCAAACAGCGAGAAGGTAGTAAAGCCCCCGCAGAAGCCGGCGATCAGCAAGGGCTGACAGCGCGACACTCGACCATGAGGGCGGCCCGCGGCGTAGGCGGCAAGCAGGGTGATCAGCCCCGAGCCTGCCAGGTTCACGACCAGGGTCGCCCAGGGAAAGCCGGGGGCTGCCATCCATACGCCTATCTGAAAGCGCGCCAGGCTGCCCAGCCCACTACCCAGGCCGACGGCCGCATAGGCCCGCCAGTTGCTCACGCCAGGCCTCCCGCAAGCCAGGCACCCAACACCAGGGCGGCAAGCCCCATGACCAGGGTCGCCGCCATGTAACCCATGGCCACGGCGCCCTGCCCCTGCTGCCATAGCGACAGCGTCTGCAGGCTGAGAGATGACACCGTGGTATAGCCGCCCAGCAGCCCCGTACCCAGCAGTGCCCAGGCCCCGGAGGGCGACCCCTCGGCAGGGAAGCCAAGCCAGCCAACCAGTAGACCCATGGTCAGAGCGCCACTGAGATTCACCACCAGGGTGCCCCAGGGCAGGCGCGAACCCAACTTCCCTGCCACGGCGTCACCGAGAGCGAGCCGCAGCATGCCGCCCAGGGCCCCACCCATCAGCACCGACAGCGCGTCCAGCATGCCTGGCTATCTCCCGAGAACGAAAAATGCCACCCAAAGGTGGCGAAAGAGTATCGCATGCTTGCCGTGGTGGCAGCAGAACCGCCACCACGGCAAAGATGACACATCAAACCACCCATGTACAATGGCTGTACATGAAATGCCATCAACGACACCGGACTCGTGGCCTTATGCCAAAGTCCGTATCATGGCCTGACAACGTCAATATACCGCCCACACGCCAAGAGATGGAGGTCACAGCGTGAACCCCAAGCGAGCCCTACCCCTGATGCTCGGCTGGCTGTTGCTGGCACTGCTGGTGCTGGCAACTCCCGCCCAGGCACAGCAGGCGAGCGGTAGCAGTGAGCCACCCGCCTACTCGACCCTGGCCGACCTGCTCGAGAACCAGGAGACCCGACAGGAGCTGATCGATCAACTACGCGGCATGGCCGGCGACGTGGCCGAATCGGCCCCTGGCGAAGCCGCCAGCGCCGCCCCCTCGCTGCCACGCCAGCTGGCAGAGCTGACCAGCCGTGTCGCCAGCGATATCGGCAGCCAGCTCGAGGCCATCGCCTCGGCCATCGGCGGCATGTTCGCGAGCGACCTGGAAAGCACCTTCGACATGGGGGTCTTTATCAGCGCCGCCGTCAACCTGGGCCTGGTGATCCTGGCGACCTTCGTGCTGTTCATCGTCGTGCGACGCCTGGCCAGGCCACTATTCACCGGCATCAGCCAGTGGTCGCTGAACGGCCGCGGCCTCACCCCGATTCTGCGCCTGATCATCTGCGTGGCACTGGCCGCCGTGGTCGATGTGCTGATCGTGTCTCTCGCCTACCTGGGCGGCAACCTGATCGCCACCTTCGCCATCGGCCAGACCGGCGAGCTCTCCACCCAGGCCTCGTTGTTCCTCAACGCCTTCCTGGTGATCGAGCTGCTCAAGGCCGGGGTGCGCATGCTGTTTGCCTCACGCTACGACGGCCTCCGGCTATTGCCCATCTCCTCGGAAGAGGCCGCCTACTGGAATCGCTGGATCGCCCGGCTAATCGGCCTGGTCGGCTACGGGCTGATGGTCGTGGTACCACTGGTTACCGCCTATCTGTCACCGGCGGTCGGCAAGGGCCTGGGTACCCTGATCATGGTCGGTGCCTTTCTGTATGCGGTGGTGGTGGTACTCAAGAATCGCAAGCGTCTGCGTGACGCCTTCAATGCCAAGGCTCACCAGACCACCATGGCCGCCAGCCGCGTCTCGCTACAGCTGTTCGCACGCACCTGGCACCTCTTTGCCCTGGCCTACTTCACCATGGTGCTGGTGCTGACCCTGACACGCCCCGAAGATGCCCTGCCCTTTGTGCTCTTCGCCACCCTGAAGACCATCGGCGCCGTGGTGGTGGGTCTGCTGCTCTCCAGCTTCCTGACTCAGACCATCGGGCGTCGCATCCGCCTCTCCGATGATCTGCGCCGCAAGCTGCCGCTGCTCGAACCACGCCTCAACAGCTATGTGCCCAATGCCCTGCGGGTGATCCGCACCGTCATCGTGGTGCTGATCATCATGGTGGTGCTCAACGCCTGGGGCGCCTTCGATCTTGCCGCCTGGTATGCCTCGGAGGTGGGCCGCAACCTGGTCGGCAAGCTGGTCAGCGTGGCAACGATCCTGGCCATCGCGCTCATGGTGTGGCTGGCGCTGGCCAGCCTGATCGAGCACAAGCTCAACCCCGATACCGGTGGCGGCATGCCCTCGGCGCGTGCCCAGACGCTGCTGTCACTGTTCCGCAACGCCCTGGCCATCGCCCTGGTGACCATGACGGCGATGATCGTGCTGGCCGAGATCGGTATCAATATCGGCCCGCTGATTGCGGGTGCCGGGGTACTGGGCCTGGCCATCGGTTTCGGCGCCCAGAAGCTGGTTCAGGACATCATTACCGGCATCTTCATCCAGGTGGAAAACGCCATGAACACCGGTGACGTGGTCACGGTGGGCGGCATCACGGGTACCGCCGAGAAGCTCAACATCCGCTCGGTGGGCATTCGCGACCTCTCGGGCACCTACCACCTGGTACCCTTCTCCAGCGTCGATACCGTCTCCAACTACATGCGCGGCTTCGGCAATCATGTCGGCGAGTACGGTATCGCCTATCGTGAGAATATCGATGCTGCCATCGAGCAGCTGCAGCTCGCCTTCGAGGACCTCAAGGCCAGCGACGAGCACGGCCGCAAGCTGCTGGCTCCCCTCGATGTCGCCGGCGTCATCGCCCTGGCCGACAGCTCGGTCAATATCCGGGTGATCATCAAGACCACTCCCGGCGATCAGTGGGCCGTGGGCCGCGCCTACAATCGCCTGGTCAAGCTACGCTTCGACGAGGCCGGCATCGAGATTCCCTTCCCGCATACCACGCTCTACTTCGGGCAGGACAAGGCCGGTTCCGCACCGCCCGCCAACCTGCGCGTCATGCAGCAGGACTTCACCATCGACGGCAGCCCGGCCGGGCAGCCCAAGTTCGACGGCGGAGCCACCGATGACCGCTTCATCCCTGACCGGAAAGGCGCCAACTCGGCGAGCAAGCGCATCAATCCGCGTCATGAGCAGGTGGACCCCGAGAACAGGAAGCCCAGCGGCGGCGATGTCGATGAGCCCTGAGCTCGGTGCGACCGTTCATGTGTAGCATGGCCGCGGGGCCGCCTTCGGGCGGCCCCCCTTTTTTCGGCTCCTGACAGACTGATGTAGGGCGCTTTCACTGAATGAGGGCGCTCCGGCTCTTCATCGCTCATCACAACCGACGGCCGCAGCTCCTCATGGCAATCGCTCGGGATCAGACAACGTCATCCAGGCGCCGGTCGACACCACTCGCTCGTGGCATCGACCTCCTGCAAGACAGCACCACACTGCTGGCGGAAGCCCTTTCGGTGCTCGTCGATAGCCCCAGAAACGCGAAGGGGGCGCCGAAGCGCCCCCTTCCGTCATGCAGAAGACCAGCCGTCAGGAGGCCTTCTTCACCTGCTTCTCATCGAGCACATCCTTGTCCTCGCTGGGCTGGGGCAACGAGGGAAGCGACTTGTCGAGCAACTCGACGCTCTGGCGATAGTAGAGCTGGCTCTTCTGATGCTCGCCCAGGTTGGCGAAGAGCCGTGCCAGCTCGGCACACACCACACCGCTCGGACGCTGGCGCTGGCTCGCCTCGAAATACTCCTGGGCCTTGCCCCAGTAGGCGTTGCGCAGCGCCAGACGCCCCAGGGTCAGCAGCAGGTCGGGGTCGTTGGGTCGCTCCTTCAACCACTGCTCGGCGGTGACCAGCTGACGGGACGCATCCACATCGAGCAGGCCATAGCGAAGGACCAGACGACTGTCCCAGTTCTCCTTGAGGGAGTGACGCAGCAGGCGCTCGGCGATGGGCTCCTGGCCGCCGTGCACCAGCGCCTCGGTATAGAGCACGATCAGCTCGACGTCGCCACGCAGATGGTCAGGCATATCCGCCCACAGGCTGCGCACCGCCTCGATATCGCTGCCCTCGCGGGCTTCACGCACGATCAACTCGCGATAGGCACGCCGCTCGAGCTGGTCGCGCTCCTCCGGAGAGATCAGCCGCTGGGCGCCCAGGCGCGGCATCAGGCGACGTAGCCCATCCCAGTCGCTGACGCTGAGGTACGCCTGCTTGAGCTGCTTGAGCACCTGGGGATGGTTGGGCAGCTGACGGTCGAGCCGGGTCAGGATGGCCAGCGCCTCCTCATACTGCTGACGGTCAAGCAGCAGCTGGGCCTGCACCAGCCCCACGGCGCTATCGGCGCCCTCGGTGCTGAGATGAGCACGCTTGAGCAGGGTATCGGCCTGCTCGAAGCGACCCTGATAATGGGCCGCCAGCGCCGCGGAGAGATAGTTGACCAGCGGCGTGCTGGAGTCGTCCGCCGACTTGACCAGCGACTTCTCGGCCTTCTTCCAGCGACCTTCGGCCAGCGCCACCAGGCCACGCACGGTGCGCTTCATGGCGGAGCGATGCCGCGAACGGTTGTTCCAGACCTTGAAGCGGGAGACCGGGCGCGACAGGCGCATCAGCAGGCGCAGCGCGAAGTGCAGCACCAGGAAAGCCGCCAGCAGGAGCACCAGCCCGAACCAGAAGGAGGTCTGGAAGGAGGTATCTCCCACCCGGACCAGCCAGTAGCCGGGCACCGACATCATCAACTGTCCGAACAGTGCACCAATGGCCAGGCCTATGACGATGATCAGTATCAGCTTTCTCATGCCTCATCTCCCTGGCGCGACTCGAAGCGGCGCTCGATGAAGGTGGCCAGAGCCTGCTGGGAGCCGCTGATGTCGGGCAGCTCGGGACGAACCGCCTTGCCCTTCAGCTCACGCAGACGCGCGAGCACCGACTGCACACCGCTGTCATCGGTATCGTAGTAGCCTTCGATCAGGGTGATGGCCTTGTCCAGGCTGGCCTCGAAAAGCGTTTCGTCTTCCTTGAGCAGGGCCAGCTGGGCCTGCTCGATCACCAGGCGTACGCTCTGACGCAGGTAGGACTCCTGCTCCGGCGAGATCAGCGCCTCCAGGGCCTCATCATGCTTGCGCACGGTGACCAGGCTCTTCAGCTCCTGGCCGAAGCTCGAAAGCTGCTGCTGCCAGGAGCCCGTCGGCGCCTCCTCCATGCTGGAGCTGGCGGTGATCTCGTCGATGTCCTGGGACAGCGGACGCCCGGCGATCTGCTCCTGCTGGGCATTGAGCGTCAGCCACAGCCCGGTGCGGTCCACCTGGGGTACTGCCTCCAGACCGGAGAGCTCATTGGCGATCTCGCGACGCACCGGCACCAGCGCCGGGTTGTCGGCCTCCTTGAGGCGCGCGTCGGCGGTGCGCAGCAGCGCGGCTGCACCCTGCACATCACGCTCCAGCTGGAGGCGCTGATTGGCCAGGCGCAGCAGATAGGCCGCCTCGGCATGCAGCCAGTCACGCTCGTCGGTCTGCTGCTCGCTGGAAAGCTCGGCCAATACGCGGTCGAGGGTCTCGTTGACCTCGCCGCGGTAGTCGGAGAACTTGCCCTCGAGCGACGATACGGCCTCCTCGAGGCTCGCCTGACGCTCGCTTTCGGCCTCTTCGAAGCGCGACTGCAGCTGATTCAGGTCACCAGTGGTAGCGGCCTGACTGGTCCGGGACTCCAGCTCGGCGAGGCGCGCCTGCTGGGCATCCAGCTTCTGCCACGCCTGCCAGCCGAACAGCCCAGCAGCGATGGCCAGCAGGATCACCAGCACGATCGCGACCACGCCGGCCTTGCCCCCCTTGCCGTCACCACTGCCGCCGGTGCCGATGGGCGTACCAGCCTTGGCACCCCCTCCACCGGGCTGGGGCTTGCCGGCCTTGGTGGAAGATGCCTCGTTCTTGCCGGCGGCAGGCTTTCGGTCGGTCGATTTGCCGGCCTCCGGCTTGCTGCCCGACGCGCCCTCCGGGGCTTGATCGGAAGCGGGCGACTCGACGGACGCCTGGCCCGAGGCGGGCTTGACGGCCTCGCTCCTGCCACCGCCAGCCTGATTCGACTTGTCATGCCGGCGTGAGCGGCGCTTGCCGGAGCCATTGCTCCTGCTGGCCTCGTCACTCGAGGTCGCCGACCGTGCGCCGTCAGACGCCTTCTGTTCTTCCTGCTCGTGTGGTTGCTTGCTCATCTTGTCGCTAGCCCTTTTCGAGATCGTCTTGATCGACATCGGCTTCCTGCGAGTCACAGGCATTGGACACGGCCGCCGCCAGTGCCGTCGGGGTGGCGCCACGCGCCACGACGGGGTCACGAAACCCCAGCTTGCCAGCCAGTGTAGCCAACCGGGCGCTGGAAACGATTAGCGGTTGGTTCAAGGCGGCGCCTGCACACCATCTTGCCAGATAATCGAGGATTTCTCCGCTGCTGACCACCAGTGCGCGGAAGTGGCCCGTGGCCAGGCACTCTGCCATGGCCGGCTCGGGGGGTTGGAGGGTGCGTCGATAGACGGCCAGACGCGTCACCCGAGCCCCCCGTGCGGCGAGTGTTTCTGCAAACAGGGTACGTCCGCCTTCGCCGGCCACCAGCAGCACCTTCTCATGGTCGAGCGCGCGCAGAGAGCCCAGGGTGAGCAGCGCCTCGCTGGTATCCTCGCCGGCGATCGCCGGGGGCACATGGACCCGCACACCGAGTCGCTCATGCAGCACGGCGGCGGTCGCCGCCCCCACGGCATAGTAGTCGATGCCCACCGGCAGCTGGGGCCAGAAGCGGTCCAGCGCCTCGGCGAGGCACTCGGCGGCGAAGGGGCTGACCACCATCACGCGTCGGAACTGATCGAAATCGAGCCAGGCCGCACGCTGTTCGGAGGTCTCGGGCAGCGCCTCGACGCTCATCGCCTCGAAGCGCGCGACCGGCAGGCCATAGGCGGCGATCGCGGCGGCCAGCACGGCGCCGCGCTCTCCGGGACGCGTGATTACCACCCGCGGCTGAGTCTCCATCAACCGGCGCCGTAAACCTCGGCGAGGATCTCTCCGGCGCCCATCTCCAGCAACTCCTCGGCGACCCGGATGCCCAGCGCCTCGGGTTCATGAATCGAGCCGCGCCCCTCGGTACGCAGCACGCGAGCCCCATCCGGGGTTCCGACCAGGGCGCGTAACCACAGGGTCTGGCCGTCGTTCTCGAACACCGCATGACCACCGATCGGCACCTGGCACCCTCCTTCGAGACGAGTGTTCATGGCCCGCTCGGCACGTACCCGAGTGGCGGTATCGGGATCATCCAGCGGTGCCAGCAGGCTGATCAACTCTGGATCATGAAGGCGGCACTCGATGCCCAGCGCGCCCTGGCCACAGGCCGGCAGGCAGACCTCGGGGGGCAGCTCCTGTGCGATACGCTCGCCCAGATTCAGGCGACGCAGTCCGGAGGTGGCCAGAATGATGGCATCGAAATCGCCGGCATCGAGCTTGCCCAGGCGAGTCTGGACGTTGCCACGCAGGCTGAGGATCTCGAGGTCGGGACGCGCCTCCCTGACCTGCAGGCCGCGGCGCAGGCTGGAGGTGCCCACGCGCGCGCCTTCCGGCAGCTCGTCGAAGCTGGCGTAGTGGTTGGAGACGAAGGCGTCGGTCGCCTCCGCACCGGCCAGAATCACCGAAAGGCCCAGCCCCTCGGGGAAGTTCATGGGCACATCCTTCATGGAGTGCACCGCGATATCGGCTCGCCCGTCGAGCATCGCCTCCTCGAGCTCCTTCACGAAGAGCCCCTTGCCCCCCACCTTGGCCAGCGGGGTATCGAGGATCTTGTCGCCGCGGGTGGACATCGCGACCAGTTCCACCTCGAGGCCAGGATGAAGGGCCAGTAGCCGGTCGCGGACATATTCGGCCTGCCACATGGCCAGTTGACTCTTGCGCGTGGCGATGCGCAGCTTGGTGATGGATTGCACGAAGTTCTCCCTGTGCCGGCACCCTCGCTGGCATCGAGCCAGGCAGGCATACGGCGAAGTTGACATGCATGACGCACGATGGGACCCATCATAACAAGCCCCCAGCCGGAGAGGAAAAATCCCCAGCCCGTGCGGCTCCGCTGCCCTGTCGGCGAAGGGCGCCCCCTCGGCGACTCTGGTACACTCCTGGCATGTCGCGCCTGCCGCCGCGAGACCGGCGGCCGCAGGGGGTCCACCCCCAGTCAACCGCAACCCGTCATGCAGGATCCCGAACCGATGACCTCGAACTCTTCCAACTCCGGCACCAACCAGTCCTGGGGAGGCCGCTTCAGCGAGCCAACCGACGCCTTCGTCGCCCGCTTCACCGCCTCGGAGTCGTTCGACCGCCGCCTGGCCTTCCACGATATCCAGGGCTCCATCGCCCACGCCACCATGCTGGCCCGGGTCGGCGTGCTCAGCGAGAACGAGCGCGATGCCATCATCAACGGCCTGGACGAGGTGCGCAGCGAGATCGAGCGCGGCGAGTTCCCGTGGTCCGTCGAGCTGGAAGATGTGCACATGAACATCGAGGCACGACTGACCGCGAAGATCGGCATCACCGGCAAGAAGCTGCATACCGGTCGCTCGCGCAACGATCAGGTCGCCACCGATATTCGCCTCTTCCTGCGTGACGAGATCGACCGGATCGCCATGGAGCTTGCCCGCCTGCGGACGGGGCTGATCGAGCTGGCCGATCGCGAGGCCGATACCATCATGCCGGGGTTTACCCATCTGCAGACGGCCCAGCCGGTGACCTTTGGCCACCATCTGCTCGCCTGGCAGGAGATGCTGGCCCGCGACCATGAGCGGCTGCTCGACTGCCGCAAGCGGGTCAACGTGCTACCCCTGGGCGCCGCGGCGCTGGCCGGCACCACCTACCCCATCGATCGCCATGTCAGCGCCGAGCTGCTCGGCTTCGAGCGCCCCGCCGAGAACAGCCTCGATGCGGTCAGCGATCGCGACTTCGCCATCGAGTTCACCGGCTTCGCCAGCCTGCTGCTGATGCATCTGTCGCGCATGAGCGAGGAGCTGGTGCTGTGGACCAGCGCCCAGTTCGACTTCATCGACCTCCCCGACCGCTTCTGCACCGGTTCCTCGATCATGCCCCAGAAGAAGAACCCTGACGTCCCGGAGCTGGTGCGCGGCAAGACCGGCCGTGTCTACGGCCATTTGATGGGCCTGCTGACCCTGATGAAGTCCCAGCCGCTGGCCTACAACAAGGACAACCAGGAGGACAAGGAGCCGCTGTTTGACGCCGTGGACACCGTCAAGGACTGCCTCAAGGCGTTCGCCGACATGGTGCCCGCCATCGAGCCGAAGAAGGCCAGCATGGCCGAGGCGGCCCGTCGCGGCTTCTCCACTGCCACCGACCTGGCCGACTACCTGGTGCGCAAGGGGGTCGCCTTCCGCGACGCCCACGAGATCGTCGGCCAGTCGGTGGCCTTCGGCCTGGCCGAGGGCAAGGACCTCTCGGAGATGACCCTCGACGAACTCAGGCAGTTCTCCGACACCATCGAGCAGGATGTCTTCGAGGTGTTGACCCTGGAGGGCTCGGTGGCGGCTCGCAACCATATCGGCGGCACCGCCCCCGATCAGGTGCGTGCCGCCGCCCAGCGGGCCCGTGATGCACTCTCGGCCCTTGCAGGAGGCGCCTGATGGGCCGCCTGGCTTTCTCTGCCCTGGTCTTGTTCCTGGCCCTGGGCCTGGCCGGTTGTGGCCAGAAGGGACCACTCTATCTGCCCGGTGACGAGCAGGCCGCCGAGCAGTACGGCCCCCGCGAGAGCCAGCAGACCAGCGATGCCCAGCAGGAGAGCACCGAGCGCGACCAGGACGCGCCTCAGGAGACGGAGGAATAGCCATGGACCACTTCAACTATCGCGACGGTGTGCTCTACGGCGAAGAGGTGCCGCTGAGCACCATCGCCGAGGCATTCGGGACGCCCTGCTATGTCTACTCCAAGGCCACCCTGACCCGCCACTTTCGCGCCTATACCGAGGCGCTGGGCAGCCATCCTCACCTGATCTGCTATGCGGTCAAGGCCAACTCCAACCTGGCGGTACTGGGTCTGCTCGCCCGCCTAGGCGCCGGCTTCGATATCGTCTCGGTGGGCGAGCTGGAGCGGGTGCTGGCCGCGGGCGGCGACCCGGCCAAGGTGGTCTTCTCCGGCGTGGCCAAGCAGGAGGGCGAGATGGCCCGAGCGCTGGAGGTCGGCATCAAGTGCTTCAACGTCGAGTCACGCCCCGAGCTCGAGCGCCTCGACGCGGTCGCCGGCCGGCTCGGCAAGGTGGCCCCGGTATCGCTGCGTGTCAATCCGGACGTGGATGCCGGCACCCACCCCTATATCTCCACCGGGCTCAAGGACAACAAGTTCGGCATCCCGGTCGACGAGGCGCTGGAGGTCTACGAGCTGGCCGCCAGGCTCCCCAACGTGCGCGTCACCGGCCTGGACTGCCATATCGGCTCCCAGCTCACCGAGCTGGCTCCCTTCCTCGATGCCCTGGACCGACTGCTGCTGCTGCTCGAGACCCTGCGCCAGCGCGGCATCGAAGTGGAGCACCTGGACCTCGGCGGCGGTCTCGGTGTGCCCTACCGCGACGAACAGCCCCCGGCGCCCTTCGACTACGCCACGGCCCTGCTCGAGCGCCTTTACGGCTGGGAAGGCAGCGAGGGGCTGACCCTGCTGTTCGAGCCGGGGCGCTCCATCGCGGCCAATGCCGGGGTGCTGCTGACTCGAGTGGAGTTTCTCAAGCCCGGCGAGACCAAGAACTTCGCCATCGTCGACGCCGCCATGAACGACCTGATCCGCCCCGCACTCTATCAGGCGTGGCAGGCCATTCTGCCGGTGGACACGCGCCATCCGCGGCCCAGCGACACTTACGACGTGGTCGGCCCGGTGTGCGAGACGGGCGACTTCCTGGGCAAGGAGCGCACACTTGCCATCGCCCCTGGCGACCTGCTGGCGGTGCGCTCGGCCGGCGCCTACGGCTTCGTGATGGCCTCGAACTACAACAGCCGCCCGCGCCCCGCCGAGGTGATGGTGGACGGCGACCGGAGCCATCTGGTGCGCCGCCGCGAGCGACTCGATGAGCTGTGGTCGGGTGAGGCCCTGTTACCGGACGACACCGGGTCGGAGGGCGGGCACTGATGCTGCTGCACTTCACCAAGATGCATGGCCTCGGCAACGACTTCATGATGGTCGACCTGGTGACCCAGCGTGCCCGCTTCACTGACGACCAGGTCCGCCGCCTGGCCGACCGCCGCTTCGGTGTCGGCTTCGACCAGCTGCTGGTGGTCGAGCCACCCCGGGATCCCGACATGGATTTCCGCTACCGCATCTACAACGCCGACGGCAGCGAGGTGGAGAACTGTGGCAACGGCGCGCGCTGCTTCGCCCGCTTCGTGCGCGACCAGCGCCTCACCCACAAGCGCGAGATCCATGTGGAGACCGCCGGCGGCCCCCTGGTGCTGAAGGTGGAGGAGGATGGCCGCATTCGCGTCGACATGGGGGAGCCCCGCTTCGCCCCGGCGTCGCTACCCTTTACGCCTGAGCCCTTCGAGGGCGACACGGACCGGGTGCTGCACCGCCTCGAGGTGAACGGTGAGTCCGTCGAGCTGGGGGTGGTCTCCATGGGCAATCCCCATGCGGTCATGCGAGTCGATGCTGTCGACGAGGCGCCCGTCGAGCGCCTCGGCCCGGCCATCGAGGCTCATCCGCGCTTTCCCAGGCGAGTCAATGTCGGCTTCATGCAGGTGGTGTCCCCCCACGAGATCCGCCTGCGGGTCTACGAGCGAGGCAGCGGGGAGACTCTGGCCTGCGGCACCGGTGCCTGCGCCGCAGTGGCCAGCGGCATCCGCCAGGGCCTGCTGGAGAGCCCGGTGAGCGTTCACCTGCCGGGGGGCGAACTGACCATCGAGTGGCACGGCCCCGGCACGCCGCTAGCGATGACCGGTCCCGCCGAGCGCGTCTTCGATGGCCGCCTGCTGCTGTATTGACCGCGAACCATCCCGATCCCGCGCCAACCGAAGGAGATGGCATGTCACAAGCCGCACCAGAACCGCGCAAGACGCTCGACCCGGACCGGGTCGCCGAATGGTTGGCCATCCACCCCGACTTCTTCGTCGGGCGTGAGGGCCTGCTCCAGCAGCTCAAGGTTCCCCATCCCGAAGTGGGCGGTGCCACCTCACTGCTGGAGCGTCTGGTTCACGACCTTCGGGCCCGCGCCGAGAAGGCCGAAGACCGCCTGGAACAGCTGCTGGAGTCGGCGCGCCACAACGAGGCCCAGTATCGGCGCACCCGGGAGCTGGTCCTGGCGCTGGTAGCCGCCCAGGATCGTGACGCCCTGGGGCAGGCGCTCTCCACCCAGTTCAGCGAGCACTTCGCCACCCCCGCGGTAGCACTGTGGTGCCCGGCCAGCCTATCCGATGCCGAGCCACGCCCCCCACAGGCGCCACGCCAGGTGATCGACGAGCATGCCGGCTCACGCCTGGCGGGACTCCTCGATGGCCGTACCAGCCGCTGCGTTCGCCTGACACCCACCGACTGGAAACGCCTGCTGCCCCACACCAGCGCGCCGCGCCGCTCGGGCTCCGGTGCCATCACTCGGCTGAGCCTGGGTGAGCCCCTCGGCTACCTGATACTGGCCAGCCATGATCCGGACCACTTCCGCGCCAGCATGGATACCCTGTTTACCGAGTATGTGGGTGATGTGGTGGCACGACTGCTGATACGCCTCGGCCCCGACCATGCCTGAGCACGGGCCGCTCGCCGACGAGGTCGAGGTCTTTCTCGAGGGGCTGTCGCGCACCGCCAGCCCCGCGACTCTGGACGCCTATCGGCGCGACCTGGCCAATCTGCTCGCCTTCATGGACGAGCAGGCGATCACGGCATGGCAGCAGCTGGACGCCGCGCTGATGCGCCGCTTCCTGGGCGGTGAGCGCGCTCGTGGCCTGGGGCCACGTAGCCTGGCTCGTCGCCGTTCGGCCTGCTCGAAGCTCGCCGAGCACCTGCTTGCGGCGGGGCACCTCGACCACAACCCGGTGGCGCTGGTGCGCAGCCCGCGTCTGCCGCGACATCTGCCACGCCCGGTCGATGTGGACCGCCTGACGAGCTTTCTGGACACCCCCCACGATGGCTCGCCCCTGGCGATACGCGATCAGGCGATGCTCGAGCTCTTCTACTCCAGCGGCTTGCGCCTGGCCGAGCTGGCCGGGCTGGATCTGGACGACCTGCACGGCGAGCGTGTGCGGGTGCTGGGCAAGGGCAGCAAGCCACGCCAGACCCCGGTGGGGTCGCGTGCCCGCCAGGCCCTGGAGGCATGGCTGCAGATACGCATGAACATGGCGGTGCCTGGCGAGAGCGCGCTGTTCGTCAGCCAGCGTGGCGGTCGGCTGGGCCACCGCGCCATCCAGCAGCGCCTGGCGCTGGTGGCCCGGCACCGCGGGCTAGACGAACATCTACACCCGCATCGCCTGCGCCACTCCTTCGCCAGTCACCTGCTGGAGTCGAGCCAGGACCTGCGGGCCGTTCAGGAGCTGCTCGGCCACGCCAACCTCTCCACCACTCAGGTCTACACCCACCTCGACTGGCAGCATCTGGCGGCCAGCTACGACGCCGCTCACCCGCGAGCACGGCGCCGACCCAGCGATGAGACTCCGACATGAATCTAGAGGCGATCACCTTCGATCTGGATGACACCCTGTGGGACAACGGCGGCGTGATGCGTCGGACCGAGCAAGGACACTACAGCTGGCTCGATACGGCACTCGCCGAGTGGCAAGCCGTTGAGCCCGCCGGCCGCTTCGCCACCCGTTTCCCGCTGGATGCCTTGTTGGCACGCCGCCTGGCCCTGGCCACGGCCCACCCGCCACGACGCGGCGACTTCACCTGGCTTCGCCAGCGAGCACTGAGCGAGCTGCTCTCGGAGTACGGGCTGGCGCAGGAACATGCCGAGCATTGGGCCCGAAGAGCCATGGAGCGTTTCATGGAGCTTCGCCATGAGGTGGAGCCTCACCCGGAAGTGGAGCCTATGCTCGAGCAGCTGGGCAAGCACTACCGCCTGGCCAGCATCACCAACGGCAATGTCGAGGTGACTCGCCTGCCGCTGGGGCGCCACTTCCCGGTGACCGTTACCGCCGGCGAACTGCTCGCCCCCAAGCCCGACCCGCGCCCCTTCCTGCTGGCCCTGTCCCACCTCGGCACACATCCCGAGGGAGCGCTTCACGTGGGAGACTCCTGGGAGGAGGATGCCCTGCCCGCCCGCCGCCTGGGCATGCAGGCGGCCTGGATCGGCCCCGACGATCGCCCGATGCCCCACGGCATCCACCGCCTGGATCATGTCCGCGAGCTGCCGGCGCTGATCCAGTGGATGGAAAAGACCCGTAAGCGCACAGGATAAGCTGGAGGGGAGGTATGGAGAGTGCCTCCTCGGCGGCACGCTCCCCCCGGCGCTTGTTCAAGGGAGGCTCCGTCCTTTTCAAAGGAGAGGCTCCGTCCTTGCGATTACTCTTCCAAGCCACCCAGCAGCCAGCCATCGAGGCGTGCCTCGAGCTCCTCGATGCCCTGACGCTTGAGCGACGAGAACAGCTGGATAGTCACCAGATCCTCCCACTCGCGCAGTCGTGAGCGCACCTGCTGCAGGGCACTCGCCGCCGCACCGCGCTTGAGCTTGTCGGCCTTGGTCAGCAGGATATGCACCGGCATCTCCTGCTCATCGGCCCAACCCAGCATGGTCTGGTCGAACTCGGAGAGCGGATGACGCACATCCATCACCAGCACCAGTCCGCGCAGGGCATCGCGGTGGCGCAGATACTCGGAAAGATGACGCTGCCACTCCAGCTTGACCGCCTCCGGCACCTTGGCATAACCGTAACCGGGCAGATCCACCAGGCGCCGGTCACTGTCGTCACCCAGCGAGAAGAAGTTGATCAGCTGGGTACGGCCGGGCGTCTTGGAGATACGGGCCAGCCCGCTCTGCCGCGTCAGCGTATTGATTGCGCTGGATTTTCCCGCATTCGAACGGCCCGCAAATGCCACCTCGGCGCCACCGCCGTCGGGGCAGTGAGCCAGGGTCGGGGCGCTGATAAGAAAGCGGGCGGTCTGGTAGTTGAGACAAGGGTTGAGTCGCGCCATGGGCAAGAATTCCTGACATTGATCAAGGGCCCGTCGGCTTGCATTCCCGCCGACGGAGTGATTCGGTATAATACAGTGTCTTTTGTCTGCGACCCGGGGCACGCTAGTGTACCACCGCGCCCATGACGTCCGCGATTGGCCCTCTCGATAACCCAGAGACTGGCCGACGTCGCGATCCGGGCGACACCCAGGGTACGTACCGGTCAACAACGTAACGGCATAGTGGATTAGCGATGAGAAAGTTACTGGCAAGCCTGGCAATCACCATAGGCGCCGTCGGCGCCGCCCACGCGGACCTCGAGGCCGATGCCGATGCGGCAGCGGGCAAGGAGAAGGCAGTGGCTTGCGCCGCCTGTCATGGCCAGGAGGGTATCAGTCCGTCGGGCGCCTTCCCCAACCTGGCAGGCCAGCAGGCCTCCTACCTGGCCAAGCAGATCATGGATATCCGCGACGGCAACCGTGTGGTGCCGCAGATGGCCGGCCAGGTCGACAACTTCTCCGACCAGGATGCCTGGGACGTGGCCAAGTTCTTCGCCGACAAGCAGGCTGCACTGGGCCAGGCAGACGATGATGAGCTGCTGGTTGAGCGCGGCCGTGAGC
This sequence comes from Halomonas icarae, assembly GCF_009901955.1. GTDB lineage: Bacteria > Pseudomonadota > Gammaproteobacteria > Pseudomonadales > Halomonadaceae > Halomonas > Halomonas icarae. Next base: position 2,452,451 of record NZ_WUTS01000001.1, read on the forward strand.
TCTATCGCGCCGGCGACATGGCCAAGGGCATCCCGGCCTGTGCCGCCTGCCACACCCCGACCGGTCAAGGCATCGGCACCGCCGTCTATCCGGCACTCTCCGGCCAGCACACCGACTACGTCGTTTCCACCTTGCAGGACTTCGCCGCCGGCAACCGTGCCAATGACCCGGCCAATATCATGCGCGATATCGCCTCCAAGATGAGCGACCGCGATATGGAAGCCGTGGCCAACTATGTACTGGGCCTGCACTGAGGTGCTGGACCTGCACTGAGCCCGCCTCGCTCGGCGGCTCTGTACACCATCGGGGCGGCCTTCGGGTCGCCCCTGTCATATCCGCCTTGGCATCTCGGGAACCCAGGCCCGAGGATGCGCTCAAAGGCAGCGACATCCGGACACGCCCGGACGCGATTCCTCACAAGGAGAGAGATGCCCATGTTGAAACCCCTGATGCTTGTGCTTGCTGGCCTCGCCCTACCCGGCCTGGCCAACGCCCAAAACCTGGTAGAAGGTGAGCACTACGAGGTGCTGCCCGAGGCTGTTGAGACCCACGTGGAAGAGGGGCAGATCGAGGTCACCGAGGTCTTCTGGTACGGCTGCCCCCACTGCTACAACCTCGAGGAGCCACTCAACGCCTGGCTGGCGGAGACTCCCGATGACATCAGCTTCCAGCGCATGCCGGCCACCATGGGCGGCGACTGGAACAAGCACGCCCGGGCCTTCTACGCCGCCGAGGCGCTGGGCATTCTCGACGCCATCCATGACGACTTCTTCCACGCCATTCATGAAGATGGGCAGAGACTGACCGACAGCGGCGACATTGCCGACTTCTTCAGCGACTACGATGTCAGCGAGGAAGAGGCATTGCAGGCCCTCGACTCCTTCGCGGTAAAGAGCCGGGTCAACCAGGCCAACACCCGCATGCGCACCATGCGCCTGATGGGCGTACCCGCCCTGATGGTCGACGGCCGCTACCTGGTGACGCCGAGCAGTGCCGGCAGCCTGGCCAACATGCCGCAGATCGCCGAGGCTCTGGTCGACAAGGTTCGCGAGGAGCGTGAGGAGTAGATGTCTCACCTCGCGGAAGCAAGGGTGCCGCCCCTGAAGGGCGGCCACCTCAAGCTGCTGACCTTCAACCTGCAGGTCGGCATCCAGACCTCGGCCTACCATCACTACCTGACCCGTAGCTGGCAGCACCTGCTGCCTCACCCCCGGCGGCTACGCCGCCTCGCCATGGTCAGCGAGGTGCTGGGCCGCTTCGATATCGTCGGCCTTCAGGAGGCCGACGGCGGCAGCTTCCGCTCCAGCCACGTCAACCAGGTGGAATACCTGGCCACCCGTGGCGGTTTCCCTCACCACTATCAGCAGCTCAACCGCAACCTGGGCCGAATCGCCCAGCACAGCAACGGCCTGTTGTCGCGGCTTCCCCCGGCCCATATCGAGGAGCACCAGCTTCCCGGCACGCTGCCCGGACGGGGCGCCATTCATGCCCGCTTCGGCGAGGGCCCCGACGCCCTGCACCTGTTCGTCGCCCATCTGGCCCTCAGCCACCGCGGCCGTGTCCGCCAGCTCGACTATCTCTCCGAGATCATCCAGCCGCTGCGCCATGTGGTGGTGATGGGCGATCTCAATTGTACTCCCGAGCAGCTCCATGGCCATCAGCGCTTCTCCGCTTCGTTGCCGCTTCACCCGGTGCGCCCTCCCTTGAGCTACCCCTCGTGGCAGCCGCGTCGCGCCCTGGATCATATCCTGCTCTCCAACTCCCTGGAGGCCGACGAGGTCCGCGTGCTCGACCACCTGTTTTCGGACCATCTGCCGATCGCGGTAGACGTTCGTCTGCCGCCGGCCTGTCTGCAGGCACTTGTCACCCACCCACGGGGGGACGCCAACTAGGCCGCGAGGTCGGCAACGGGTGACGTTTGACGCCGAATCGGCGAAGATGCGCCTCCCTGACCATCCTGCAGGAAGAGACATGCCCGACACTCGCCCACCGGCCCTGCTAAGGGGGCTTGACGCCGTGACCGACCTGGTCGGCCGTACCACCGCCTGGCTGGTACTGGTGATGATGGCGGTACAGTTCGCCATCGTGGTGATGCGCTACGTCTTCGGCATCCACAGTATCGCCCTGCAGGAGTCGGTGATGTACATGCACGCCATGGTATTCATGCTCGGGGCCGCCTGGACCCTGCAGCATGATGGCCATGTGCGTGTCGACATCTTCTACCGCAAGCGCTCGCCACGCAGCCGAGCGAGCGTCGATCTGTTCGGCACCCTCTTCCTGCTGTTGCCGGTGACGCTCTATATCCTGCTCGGCAGCCTGGGCTATGTAAGCAGCAGCTGGGCGATCCTCGAGCGCTCTCCCGACGGCGGCATTCCCGGCGTCTTCCTGCTCAAGAGCCTGATACTGGCGATGGCGGCACTGCTGCTGGTGCAGGGTATCGCCCAGCTGATTCGTCAGACGCTGATCCGTAGCGGCCGACTCTCTTCCGACACCCCGCGCCACGAGGAACAGCTGTAATGTTGACGACGCTGCTTGAACTGATTCCCCTGCTGCTGTTTGTCACCATCTGTGGCGTGTTGATGCTCGGCTATCCGGTCGCCCTGTCGCTGGCCGGCACCGCTTTGTTCTTCGCGGGTCTCGGCTTCGCGCTGACCCAACTGGGAGCCCCCGTCCTCTTCGAGCCGGGCTACCTCAGCGCCATGCCCAATCGCCTCTTCGGCATCATGACCAACCAGACACTGCTGGCGGTGCCCCTGTTCGTGCTGATGGGGGTGCTGCTGGAGAAGTCACGGGTCGCCGAGACGCTGCTCGACGCCATGGCCCTGGCCTTCGGCGCCCTGCGCGGCGGACTGGGCATCGCCGTGGTGCTGGTCGGCATGCTGCTGGCCGCCTCCACCGGCATCGTCGGCGCCACCGTGGTGACCATGGGGCTGCTGTCGCTGCCCACCATGCTCAAGCGCGGCTATTCGGCCTCGCTCGCCACCGGCACCATCTGCGCCACCGGCACCCTGGGACAGATCATCCCGCCCTCCATCGCCCTGGTACTGCTCGGCGACGTGCTCTCCAATGCCTACCAGCAGGCCCAGCTGGCGATGGGCGTCTGGAGCCCCAAGACCCTCTCGGTGGGCGACCTCTTTATCGGCGCCCTCATCCCGGGGCTGCTGCTGGTCGTGGCCTATATCCTCTACGTGGCCCTGACTGCCTGGCTGAGGCCCAGCCTCGCACCCCCGGTGGACCGCCAGGCACTGATGGAGGAGCTCGGTCACGAGGGCAGCCTCTGGCCGCTGCTGCTCAAGGGGCTGCTGCCACCGGTATTGCTGATCGTGGCGGTTTTGGGCTCGATCCTCGGCGGCTTCGCCACCCCCACCGAGGCCTCGGCGGTGGGCGCCTTCGGCGCCCTCCTGCTGGCGCTGACCAATCGCCGCCTGAACCTCACCATGCTGCGCGAGGTGGTCCACTCCACCGCGCAGGTTACCAGCATGGTGTTCCTGATCCTGATCGGTGCCGCGCTGTTCTCGCTGGTCTTCCGCGCCTTCGGCGGCGAGGAGCTGGTCGTCGAGCTGTTCGAATCGCTGCCCGGCGGCGTGGTGGGAGCCACTCTGGTGGTGATGCTGGTGATCTTCCTGCTCGGCTTCATTCTCGACTTCATCGAGATCACCTTCGTGGTGGTGCCCATCGTCGGGCCGGTGCTGCTGGCCATGGGGCTAGACCCCATCTGGCTGGGCATCATGATCGCCATCAACCTGCAGACCTCCTTCCTGACGCCACCCTTCGGCTTCGCGCTCTTCTATCTGCGCGGTGTCACGCCCGAGTCGGTGCCCACCTCGGCAATCTACCGTGGCGTGATCCCCTTTATCCTGATCCAGCTTGGCATGCTGCTGACCCTGGCAATATTTCCCTGGCTGGCGACCTGGCTGCCCTCGGTGATCTAGGCTAGCTACCGACAGAGCGGGGCCAACCAGGCCTCGGCGAGCCACAGCACCAGTGCATAGCGCCCCGCCTTGGCCAGCCCGATCAGCAGGATGGCCCGCCACCAGGGCAGCCGGAAGAGTCCGGCCAGCACGGTGAGCGGGTCGCCTACCACCGGCGCCCAGGAGGCCAGCAGACTCCACTCGCCGAAGCGTCGGTACCACTGTTCGGTGCGCACCAGGCTCGCCGGCGAAGCGGGAAACCAGCGACGCCCCTGGAAGTGGCGCGCGTAGCGACCCAACGCGACATTGACCAGGCTGCCCAGGGTGTTGCCGAGGGTGGCCACCGCCCATAGCGTCAGGGCCGGCTGCTCCAGACACCACAACCGGGCCAGCCATGCCTCGGAGCCGCCGGGCAGCAGGGTGGCGCTGGCCAGAGCCACCAGGAAGAGGCTCAGCATGGCCTCCCCCTCTCCCCTTGCAGTAGGCTGGAAACCTTCCAATGACCCTGTGATGACATGACGATGATGACCCTCTCAGACCGGATTCCCAACGCCCTGACCATCGCCGGCTCCGACCCCAGCGGCGGCGCCGGCATTCAGGCCGACCTCAAGACCTTCTCGGCACTGGGCGCCTATGCTACCAGCGTCATTACCGCCCTGACCGCCCAGAACACGCGTGGTGTCAGCGGGGTTCACCCGGTGCCCGCCGACTTTATCGCCGCTCAGCTCGCGACACTGCTCGACGATGTGCGCATCGATGCGGCGAAGATCGGCATGGTGGCCAGCCTCGAGGTCGCCGAGGTAATCCGCGACACCCTGGTGCAACGTCGTCCTCGCTGGGTGGTGCTCGACCCGGTGATGGTGGCCAAGAGCGGTGATATCCTGGTGGACGACGCCGGCATCCGCGCGGTGCGCGAGGTCCTGGTGCCCCAGGCCGACCTGATCACCCCCAATCTGCCCGAGGCCGCGGTGCTGCTGGATCTCCCCGCACCGATCGACCGCACCGGCATGCTGGCCATGGCACCCGCCCTGCGCGAGCTGGGGGCCGGCGCCACCCTGCTCAAGGGAGGGCACCTGCGCGGCGAGGAGTGCCCCGACCTGCTGGTCACCGACGAGGCGGCCACCTGGATCGAGGGGGCCCGGGTCGATACCACCAACCTCCACGGTACCGGCTGCACGCTCTCCTCGGCGATCACCGCGCACCTGGCGCGGGGCGACACCCTCCAGGAAGCGGTGGCCTCGGCCAAGCGCTGGCTGGGCGAGGCGCTGGCCGCCAGTCGACGCCTGGAGGTGGGCCACGGCCATGGGCCGGTGCACCACTTCCACGCCTGGTGGTAACCCCCCTTCGGTGCCTTGGCCTTGCAGCACGCCTTGCAGCAATGGCCAGGGCCTCCCATGCTGAAGGTCTACACCGCCGTGGCGCCACGCCCAGGAGCCATCATGAATCCGACCCTGCTGTTCGCCTGCGACCTCTCGGCCGAGAACCGTGCCGCCTTCGCCAGGGCGGTGCGTCTGGCCACCGAGCAGGGCTCACGCCTCGATGTACTTCACGTGCTCGACCCCTACCTGCCTCGCCGCGTGCTTCACGACCTGGAGGAGGCCGTGGTAGCCGACATGCAGGCCACCCTCACCGATATCCGCGAGGAGTACGCCCTTCCGGAGCCACGGGTGCTGATGCAGACGGTCACCGGCACCCCCTTCACCGAGATCATCCGCGAAGCCCACGAGCGCGAGGTGGACATGATCGTGCTGGGTGCCCACCGCAAGCGCGGCCAGCCCGACCTTGTTGCCGGGACCACCCTGGCTCGGGTGCTGCGTAGCGCTCCCTGTCCGGTGCTCTCGGTGAGCCACACCGCCAACCAGGACTGGCAAGAGGTTCTGCTGCCCATGGACTTCTCGCTCACCTCCCGGCACACCCTGCGCGAGACCCTGAGGCGCTTCCCCGAGTCGCGCCTGACGTTGCTCCATGCCTGGGACATCCCCGGCGAGCGCGAGCTTGGCTCGCGCAGTGACTTCGCCCGCTGGCGCGACCGCGAGGTGGCGCGCCTGAAGGCCCAGCTGGAAGCCGAGGTGGAGCGCCTGATGACCGAACTCGACGACGTGCCCGAGGTGACGCTGGTGCTGGAACAGGGGGCCCCTCTGGAGGTGCTGATGAACCGGCTGCGTCACCAGCCGCCGGACCTGCTGGCACTGGGAAGCCGGGGCCAACTGGGCCGCCAGAGCCTGATCACCGAGTCGCTGCTGGCCGAGCCCCACTGCGACATCATGCTGTGTCGTGCCTGGTAGCGGAGGGCTCGACCGGCATGTGATACCCTGCGCGACGTTCATGATTGCAGGGAGACAGGGATGAAGGCGTTGATTCAGCGCGTGTCCCGCGCCAGTGTTGAGGTGGAGGGAAGTGTGGTCGGGGCCATCGACCACGGCCTGCTGGCCCTGGTGGGCGTGGAGAAGGGCGACGACGAGGCCGCCGTGGAGCGGCTGCTTCACAAGCTGCTGCACTATCGGATATTCAGCGACACCGAGGGCAAGATGAATCTCAACCTGCAGCAGGTGGACGGCGGCCTGCTGCTGGTTTCCCAGTTCACCCTGGCCGCCGACACCCGCAAGGGGCTGCGCCCCAGCTTCTCCAGCGCGGCCCCGCCCGCCGATGGCGACCGCCTCTTCCATCGACTGCTGGAACGCGCCGAGGCCGCCTGGCCGAAGGTCGCGAGCGGCGAGTTCGCCGCCGACATGCAGGTCGCGCTGGTCAATGACGGCCCGGTGACCTTTCTGCTCGAAAGCTGAGCCTGCTGCAAGCCTGTTTACACCGTGCAAGTACGAGCCGCGCCCCCCGGCTTGAAACCCTGCCGCTGCGCTCGCGACCTGTCCGTCGGGTCACGATATAATCCCTCACGGGTGACCCTCGCTCGCCATCCCTGGCGATCGCCGAACGTCGCTTCGCTTGCGCCAGCAACCCGGGGTATATGTCGCTTTTCGTGCTTGCTCGGCTCTCCCAGACACAGACACCTCAGCCACCGAGTTCGGCTTCCATGGTTTCCAACGCCTCCTCGGCGGCGAGCCACTCCGCCTCCAGATCCTCGAGGCGGGACTTGAGCTCACCCTGGCGGGCCAGAGTCGCGGTAAGCTCCTCCTTGCGGGCGGGGTCGGTATAGAGCTCGGCATCACCGAGCACCTCCTCCACCCCGGCAAGCTCCGCCTGAACCTTCTCCATGGCCTGCTCGGCGCGATCGCGCTGCTTCTTCAGCGGGCGCAGCTTCTCGCGCAGTTCGGCGGCGGCGCGACGCGACGCCTTGCGATCCTCCCTGGGGACGCCCCCTTCTAGCTGACGCTCCTGCCTGTCTCCGCGGGCCTCGCGGCGCTCGCCCTCCAGGCGGGCCTTGAGCCATAGCCGATAGTCCTCCAGATCACCGTCGAAGGGCTCCACCCGGTGATCGGCCACTCGCCAGAACTCATCCACGCTGGCACGCAACAGGTGGCGGTCGTGGGAGACGATGATCACCGTGCCCTCGAAGCCCGCCAGCGCCTCGGTCAATGCCTCGCGCATCTCGAGATCCAGATGGTTGGTGGGCTCATCCAGCAGCAGCAGATTGGGTTTCTGCCAGGCCACCAGGGCCAACGCCAGGCGCGCCTTCTCGCCACCCGAGAAGCGCCCCACCTCACCGAAGACATCGTCACCCGGAAAGCCGAAGCCACCCAGAAAGTTGCGGATCTCCTGATCGCTGGCGGTGGGCGAGAGCCGCTGCACATGCATGAAGGGGGTGGAGACGAGATCCAGCCCCTCCAGCTGGTGCTGAGCGAAATAGCCGACCTTGAGATGCTCCCCGGCGATGCGCTTGCCGGCGAGGAGCGGCAGCTCACCGGTAAGCGCCTTGATCAGGGTCGACTTGCCGGCACCATTGGGGCCCAGCAGGCCGATGCGCTGTCCGGGCAGCAGTGTCAGCCTGACGTTGTCGAGCTGGACCCTTTCCGTGTCCGGCGTCTCACCCCCGGGGCGATAGCCCAGTCTTGCCTCGTCCAGCACCAGCAGTGGGTGGGAGGTCTTGTCCGCGGCGGGCAGGCTGAAGTGGAAGGGGGAGTCGGCATGCGCCACGGCGATGTCGCCCATGCGCTCGAGCATCTTCAGGCGGCTCTGGGCCGCGCGGGCCTTGGTGGCCTTGGCGCGAAAACGAGCCACGAAGCGCTCGATCTCCTCGCGGCGCGCCTGCTGCTTGGCGGCCTCGGCCTGCTGCAGCGCCAGCTTCTCGGCCCGGGTGCGCTCGAAGGTGGTGTAGTTGCCGCGATAGAGCACCAGGGAGCGGCGATCGAAGTGCACGATGCTGTCGCACACCGCATCCAGGAAATCGCGGTCGTGAGAGATCAGCAGCAAGGTGCCGGGATAGCGTGTCAGCCACTGCTCGAGCCACAGCAGGGCGTCCAGATCGAGATGGTTGGTGGGCTCGTCGAGCAGCAGCAGGTCGGAGGGCATGAACAGGGTTCGCGCCAGGTTGACGCGCATTCGCCAGCCCCCCGAGAAGGACGATAGAGGGCGTTCCAGATCCTGCTGGGCGAACCCGAGGCCTACCAGCAGCTGGGCGGCCCTGGCCGGGGCGCTATAGCCGTCCAGCGCCTCGATGACGCCGTGCAGCTCCGCCTCACGATGGACGTCGACGGCCTCTCGGGCCTCCGCCAGGGCCGCCTCGGCCCGACGCAGCTCGGTGTGACCATCGAGAACATGATCGAGCAGCGAGCGCGACAACGCCTCCACTTCCTGGGCCATATGCGCGATGCGCTGTCCACCGCTCATCTCGACCTCGCCGCGGTCCGGCGTCAGCTCGCCGAGCAGCAACTTGAACAAGCTCGACTTTCCGGCACCATTGGCGCCGACGATGCCCGCCTTGTGACCGGCATGCAAGGTCAGGTCGGCGCCCTCCAGCAGGGCCTGGGTGCCGCGTTGCAGGGAAACTTGGCGCAGTGCGATCATGCGGGCTCCACAAGAGTGCGGCCGCCGCTCGAGGCGGCGACGAAAGGACAATGAGCGACGATTCTACCGAAATGCTGAGCGTTCTGCGGGCTCGGCTCGTCGATGAGCCACTGTGGCCCTTTGCCCTGGCGCTTTACGCTCAGGAAGGGGTCGAGGCTGCCTGCCTGCAGTTGCAGGACGACGCCGGGGCCGATGTCTGTGAGCTGCTATGGCGCTGCTGGCTGCTGCAGCATGGCGCCGTGCCGCAGCCAGACTGCGAATCGGCGCTTGTCGAGGTACGCCGCTGGCAACGCGACGTCACCCTGCCGTTGCGGCGCCTGCGTCGCGAACTCAAGGCCGCCGCCGGTTCACTCGAGGGCGTGGCCAGACTACGCGACACCCTCAAACAGGCGGAGCTTCAGGCCGAGCGGGAGACGCTCACACGGCTGGAAGCTCTGGCCATGACCCGTCCTCTGAGGATGCTATCCCCCGCCGATCAGCCGGCGGAAAAAATCTTGCTAGATGCCCTGCAACTGCAGAAAAAACCCTATCTTTCAACGCTAAATCGCCTTGTGACGCGTCTTGACCCTCCTCGGAGCCCACGCTAGCCTGAAAAAGCCGCGTGAATCTAATATTCACTCGATGCCTTGTGGCAAGCACTCGCGAGCCCAGGCAAAACCTGTAGAGGGACCACAAGAATGAAGTCACACAAGCTGTTGACCACCGCCGGTATCGGCGCACTGATGTTCGGCATGACCTCTGCCGCCATGGCAGACAACTGGCGCTATGCCCATGAGGAGTACGAGGGCGACGTTCAGGACGTCTTCGCCGTGGCCTTCAAGGAGTATATCGAGGAAAACTCCGATCACAGCGTGCAGATCTACCGCTTCGGTGAGCTCGGTGAGTCCGATGACATCATGGAGCAGACCCAGAACGGCATCCTGCAGTTCGTCAATCAGTCGCCCGGTTTTACCGGCTCGCTGATCCCCGAGGCCCAGATCTTCTTCGTCCCCTACCTGCTGCCCACCGACGAAGAGACCGTCATCGAGTTCTTCGACAAGAGCAAGGCCATCAACGAGATGTTCCCCGAGCTCTACGCCGAACAGGGGCTGGAACTGCTTCAGATGTACCCCGAAGGCGAGATGGTGGTCACCACCGACGAACCCATCGATACCGTGGATGACTTCGAGAACAAGAAGATCCGCGTGATGACCAACCCGCTGCTCTCGGAAACTTATAACGCCTTCGGCGCGACCCCCACGCCGCTGCCTTGGGGCGAGGTCTACGGCGCCCTGCAGACCGGCATCCTCGACGGCCAGGAGAACCCGATCTTCTGGATTCAGTCCGGCGGCCTCTACGAGGTATCACCGAATCTGGTGTTCACCGGTCACGGCTGGTTCACCACCGCCATGATGGCCAATCAGGATTTCTTCGATGGTCTCTCCGAGGAGGATCAACAACTCGTGCGTGACGCCTCGGAAGCGGCCTATGACCACACCATCGAACATATCCAGGGCCTTGCCGAGGAAGCCCTGAACAAGATCAAGGAGGACTGCGACAACTGTACCTACACTCGCCTTGACGAGGCGCAGATGCAGTCGCTGCGTGAGCGCGCACCTCAGGTCGAGGAAGCCTACGTCGAGATGGCCGGCGAGAGTGGCGCCGAGCTGCTCGAGCAGTTCAAGGCCGACCTCGAGGCCGTGACCTCCGACGAGGAGTAATCCCCTCGCCGTCATGACCAGAGGGGGGTGGCCCATTCCGGGCCACCCCCTGTTCGTTATAACGAAAACAGAAGCCCCAGAGCCGTACAGCGTGCATCCAGCGTTGACCCTCTAGCCACGCCGCGACCCTCGAGGGCGTATCCTGACTGTCGAGACGCGACTTTCCAAACTGCATGCTGAAGGGAGTGCAGCCATGACAGATGAAGAAGCCGAAAAGGCCTATCGCTCCGGCTTGCCCGGGCCTCTGGGGGTGATCGACACCCTGATAAGCAAGCTGGAGGCGGTGCTGCTGGCCATGGGCGTACTGCTGATGGCCGTCAATACCATCGCCAACGTGATCGCTCGCTTCGTGATCGGCGACAGCATCTTCTTTACCGGCGAGATCAATCGCATCCTGATCATCATGATCACCTTCGCCGGTATCGGCTATGCGGCGCGCCATGGGCGGCATATCCGCATGTCGGCCATCTACGATGCCCTGCCGGTAAGTGGACGCCGCGCCCTGATGATCATCATCTCCCTGTTCACCTCGCTGGTGATGTTCTTCCTGCTCTACTACTCACTCGTCTACATCATCGACCTGCAGTCCAAGGGCAGGGTGCTGCCGGCTCTGGGCTTTCCGATCTGGCTGATCTACGTCTGGGCACCGCTCGGATTTCTGATCACCGGGATCCAGTACCTGCTCACCGCCATCAAGAACATGACCTCCAGGGACGTCTATCTGTCAACCAGTGTGCTGGATGGCTACAAGGACACGGAAACGGAAGTCTGACGCAGGGCGAGCGCCCGAGGGGAGTGCACAATGACCACCATAATGGTTTGTACCATGATCGCCCTGCTGCTGCTGGGCTTTCCGATGATGATCCCGCTGATCACCGCCGCGGTGATCGGCTTCTTCATGATGTTCAATGGCCTGGGCCAGATGGACACCCTGATCCAGCAGATGATGGCAGGCATCCGACCCGCCTCGCTGATCGCGGTACCGATGTTCATTCTTGCCGCCGATATCATGACCCGCGGCCAGTCGGCTGATCGTCTGATCGCCATGGTGATGTCCTTCATCGGCCATATAAAGGGCGGCCTGGCGGTATCGACCGCCACCTCCTGTACCCTGTTCGGCGCCGTCTCGGGCTCCACCCAGGCCACCGTGGTGGCGGTGGGCTCGCCACTGCGCCCCAAGATGCTCAAGGCCGGCTACTCGGATGCCTTTACCCTGGCACTGATCATCAATGCCAGTGATATCGCCTTTCTGATCCCGCCGAGCATCGGCATGATCATCTACGGGGTCATCTCCGAGACCTCCATCGCCGAACTGTTTATCGCCGGCATCGGGCCTGGGTTGATGATCCTGGCGATGTTCTCGGCCTACTGCGTCGCCTATGCGGTGATCCGCGGTGTTCCTACCGAGCCCAGGGCGACCTGGAGCGAACGCTTCACCGCCGTTCGTCAGGCACTATGGCCGCTGGGCTTTCCGGTGATCATCGTCGGCGGCATCTATGGGGGCATCTTCAGCCCCACCGAGGCCGCCGCCGCCTGTGTGCTCTACGCGGTCTTCCTGGAGTTCATCGTCTTCCGCTCGCTGAAGATGCAGCACATCTATGCGATCGCCAAGTCCACCGGCCTGATTACCGCGGTAGTTTTCGTGTTGGTGGCCGCAGGCAACGGCTTCTCCTGGATCATCTCATTCGCACAGATTCCGCAGTCGATTCTGGAGGCCGTGGGCATCAACGAGGCAGGCCCCACCGGCGTGCTGATCGCGATCTGTATCTCATTCTTCGTGGCCTGCATGTTCGTCGACCCTATCGTGGTCATCCTGGTACTGACCCCGATTTTCGCCCCGGCAATCGCGGCCACCGGCCTCGACCCGGTGCTGGTGGGTATTCTGATCACCCTGCAGGTGGCCATCGGCTCGGCCACGCCACCCTTCGGCTGTGACATCTTCACCGCCATCGCGATCTTCAAGCGCCCCTATCTGGATGTGATCAAGGGGACACCGCCCTTTATCTTTATGCTGATACTGGCCGCGGCACTGCTGATCATGTTCCCGCAGATTGCCCTGTTCCTGCGCGACGTGGCCTTCAACTGAGCCAAGGAGAGAGAACCATGTTCAATCGGATCCTGGTCCCGGTGGATGGCTCCAAGGGTGCAATCAAGGCGCTCGAGAAGGGCGTGGGGCTACAGCTGTTGACGGGAGCGGAGCTCTATCTGCTGTGTGTCTTCAAGCACCATAGTCTGCTTGAGGCATCGCTCTCCATGGTGCCCGACAAACTGGAGATCCCCCACGACGTCCTCAAGGAGTACGCCACCGAGATCGCCGTGCACGCCAAGAATCAGGCCATCGAGATGGGGGTGCCCGCCGATAAGCTGCGCGCCTTCGTCAAGGCCGGCCGTCCCTCACGTACCATCGTGCGTTTCGCCCGCAAGCGTGAGTGCGACCTGATCGTGATTGGTGCCCAGGGCACCGGCGGTGACAAGAGCCTGCTGCTGGGGAGTGTCTCCCAGCGCGTGGCGGGCTCTGCCCACTGCCCTACCCTGGTGGTCTGAGACAGCCCCTCTTCGTCCCGGTTTCGCTCGGATGCGGAACCGGGACGACCCTGTTAGAGTCCCATGATTCGCATTCATCCCAGGCGCCATCGGCGCCGGAACCATAAGCCGGAATCACAAGAGAGTCACATGAAACGACTGCTGACCACCGCCTCACTTGCCGCCCTGCTGGGCGCCGCGCCCCTGGCAATGGGTGCCCCGGAGAGTGATGAAGAGAAGCTGGGCTACAGCCTGGGCGTGACCCTGGGCCAGAGCATCCAGCAGGATGTCGAGAACCTCGATGTCGACGCCTTCACCCAGGCCATCCAGGATGTCTTCGCCGGCGACGACCTCGAGATGAGCGACGAGGAGATGGCCGAGGCGCTGATGACCTTCCAGCAGCAGGCCGCCGCGGCTCGTCAGGCCGAGGCCGAAGCCGCCGCCGAGGCCAACCGCGCCGAGGGCGAGACCTATCTGGCCGAGAACGCCGAGCGTGAAGGTGTCGTGACCACCGACTCCGGTTTGCAGTATCGCGAGCTGGCCTCCGGTGACGGCGCCACCCCTGGCGCCCAGGACAGCGTCGAGGTGCATTACGAGGGTACCCTGATCGACGGCACGGTCTTCGACAGCTCCTATGCACGCGGTAACCCGGTCAGTTTTCGCGTCGATCAGGTGATCGAGGGGTGGCAGGAAGCCCTGCAGCTGATGAGCGTGGGCGATACCTGGGAGATCGTCATTCCCCATGAGCTTGCCTACGGTGCCCAGGGCCAGGGCCCCATCGGCCCCTACGAGACCCTGACCTTCAAGGTCGAGCTGCTCGGCATCAACGACGCGCAAGCCCCCTCCAGCGCCAGCGCCGAGGAAGCCTCCGCCGAAGCAGGCATTGATAACGGCGACGAGGATACCGCCAACGATAGTCAGACCAGTGAGTAAGCCTCGCCCGTCCATATGGGCAGCTGCAGCGATGGTTGCTACGCTGCCCATGGAGTCACTGTTCGCCGATACGCCACCTCCCCCCCAACAGCTCCCGGCTCTGGCCGCCAGCGTCGAGGATGTCAGCGTCATCGGCGTCTCCTCTGGCGGCTATATGGCGACCCAGCTGGCCGTGGCCTGGCCGGAACGCTTCGCCGGACTCGGCGTGCTTGCCGCTGGCCCCTGGTCCTGCGCCCAGGGCTCGCTGGGTGTGGCCCTGGGTCAGTGCATGACCACCCAACGCGGCATGCCTGATATGCAGGCTCTGGAGCAGCGCCTCGCCAGCTACCGCGAGCGCGGCCTGGTCGGCGAGGCCGAAGCGCTTGCGTCACTCAGGGTCTATGTCTGGCACGGCGGAGCCGACGCGGTGGTCGAGCCACGGCTGGGAGAGGCACTGGTCGAGCAGTTTCAGGGCTGGCTAAGCGATCCTTCGCAGTTGCAGTGGCGCCGAGACGCCGACGCGGGCCACGGCTGGCCCGTCGACGCCACGCTTGGCAAGACCGATAACCGCGAGCTGGCCGACTGTCATGACGCGGGCCCTCCCTATCTGCTGGCCTGTGACAACGATATCGCCGGCGATGTCCTGAACTGGCTGCACGGTGACCTGACGCCTCCCGCCGACGGTGAGACCCCCGGCAAGCTACGGCGCTTCGATCAGGGCGATTACGACGCCAGGGGGCTGGCCGACACCGGCTACCTGTTCGTGCCGAAACGCTGCGAGGAGGGGGGCTGTACGGTCAGCATGGCCCTGCATGGCTGCAACATGACAACCGAGCAGATTGGCGAGGCCTTCGTGGGCCATACCGGTCTCAACGCCTGGGCGGCGGAGAATCGGCGGATCGTGCTCTACCCACAGGCCGAGACGCGCCTGGGCAACCCCCAGGGATGCTGGGATTGGTGGGGCTATGCGGAGAGTAGCTGGCAACTCGACCCCATGCATGACAGCCGTCAGGGCACCCAGACTCGTGCGCTGATGGCCATGCTGCAACGGCTTCAGGAGAAGCCTGCGCGCTGAACTCGACGGCCCCTGCACTAGAGGATTTCGTGTAGCGCGGCAAGCAACCCACGGTGGGAGGGTGAGTAGAGCACCCGACGCTGGATATTCCCCTCGCGGTCAACCAGATAGAGCGACGAACTATGGTCGATGGTGTAGCCCATGGCGGAGTCCGGCGCGTCGACCTTGCGCCATACCACCCCGTAGCGCTCGGCCAGTTCTTCGAGCTGGACCGGGCTGCCGGTGGCACCGACGAAGCGCTCGCCGAAGAATGCCAGATACTCCTCCAGCCGGGCGAGGCTATCACGCTCGGGGTCCAGCGAGACCATCAATGGCACGAGCCGCTCTCGCTGAGCGGGCTCGAGCTCGGCCAGCGCCTGGCGCACCACCGCCAGGCTCATGGGGCAGACGTCGGGACAGTGGGTATAGCCGAAGAACAGGACCGCCAACTGGTCATCGTCCAGGTGTTCGAGGCTGAACTCCCCCCGGGTCGAGGCCAGTTCTACTGGCCCACCGACAGGACCGCCGTCGACTCCCGCTGTCAGCTGCTGCTGGAACCAGCCGACGCCGCCCACCGCCACCAGCATAATCAAGACCATGCCGGCCCAGACTCCCTTGCGTTTCATGGCCCGCCTCCCCTGACCTCGAAATCGAACCCGCTCCCCAGCTTACCATCGGCCGTCTCGATAACCACCCGTGCCCGCCAGGGCATCACCGTCTCGGTACAGATCGGTATCTGTGCCTCGCCACGATAGCGTCCATCCGCCTCGAGACTCAGGGGGTAGCGATGCAACCCCATGTCCATGTCGCGACCGACGAAATCTACCATCACGCGCTCGGCCTTCACGCCCTGCAGTGACACCTCCAGCGGCATGCGCTGCAGCGCACGAATCTCGCCACGCACGCCGAGATCGAGCGTCAGCTGTCGCTGATCACCCAGTTCTGCCATGCAGGGACCAGCACTCAACTGGCACCCCTGCGACTCGGGATACCAGCGCACCTGACCCATATCACGCAGCAGGTAGCTGGTCAGATACCACAGGGCGATGGTTACCGCGCCCAGGGTCAACAGCACCAGCAGTCGCAACAGCGGGGGGCGTGAGGCAGTAAGTGAGTCGGGCATAGGAGTCGTATTCATCACGCAGGTAGCCGGTATCGGCAAGCTTATCAGTATTCGGCTATGGCAGACTGCGGAACGATGTCGCAGGTAACGAGACCAAGGAGACCGACATGGCGGATATTGCGGGTGCCCTGGGGCCCCTGTTCCTGTTGATTCTGCTGGGCACCCTGCTGGGCAGGCTACGTCAGCCAGGCGCCGACTTCTGGCCACAGCTGGAGCGACTGATCTACTTCCTGCTGTTTCCCGCCATGCTGGTGGCGACCCTGGCCACCGCCGACGTCAGCCAGGTGCCGGTGAGCCGAGTGGCGATCGCCCTGCTGGGTCCCATGGGCGCCTTCGCCATCGTACTATGGCGGCTGCGTGGCTGGCTGGGCATGCAGGCCGCGGCCTTCACCTCGACCTTCCAGGGGGCGCTGCGCTTCAATACCTATGTGGGGGTGGCGGGCGCCGCGGCACTGCACGGCATCCCGGGCGCCACGGTGGCCGCGGTGGCCGTGGCACTGATGGTCCCGGTGGTCAATGTCCTCTGTGTCTCCAGCTTTATTGCCGCCGGCACTCTCGGACGCGGCAGCCTCGCCAAGAGCCTGACGGCCCTGGGCCGCAATCCCCTTATTCTGGCCTGCCTGGTCGGCATTGGACTCAATATCGGCGGCATCGGCCTGCCGGGCTGGAGTGAAGCGACGGTGGAGCTGCTGGGGCGTGCCGCCCTGCCCCTGGGGCTGGTGGCGGTCGGCGTGGCCCTGCGCCCCGCGGCCCTGGTACGCCTCGACCGTGGGATCTGGGCAAGCCACCTGGTGAAGCTGGCACTGATGCCGGCCCTGGCGCTGATACTGGCACTGCTGCTGAGGCTCGACCCGGTGAGTCGCGATGTGGCGCTGCTGTTCGCCGCGCTACCCACCGCCACCTCGGCCTATATCCTGGCCCGCCAGCTGGGCGGGGATGCCGAGATGATGGCCGCCGTGATCACCGGCCAGACGTTGCTGGCCATGGCGACCCTGCCGCTGTGGCTGCGCCTGGCGGGAGCCTGAAGCACGATTTAATAAAAAACGTTCGCATTTGTGTTGACGACACAAACGAGAACGATTACTCTTTTTTTGACGACGTTGATGAGGCGTCGCCACCAGGCGGGGCCCGCCAGTCTCCTGGCCTGGTTTCTCCCTCTCATTGCTAGACACGGTCTTGCGCCACCCTCCTCGAGGGTGGCTTTTTTTGTTCACACCGTGCGCGAGTAGCGTCCCGTGCTATGAGCCAGGTAGGCATCGAAGGCCATGGCGGCGTTGCGCATCATCAGTCGGCCGGCCGGGAGCAGCTCGATCTCGTTATCGCGAATCGCCAGCAGGCCATCATCGGCCATCTCCTGGAGCTCGCTCAGGGCGTCGGCGAAATAGTCGCGGAAGATGATCCCGTGCCGCGCCTCAATGGCGGCGAAGTCGATGCGGTTATGGCACATCAGGGCATTGATCACGTCGCGACGCAGGCGATCATCGTCGCTGAGCCGATAGCCCCGGAACACCGCGAGTCGCTCCTCTTGCAGACGGTGCTGGTACTGGGCGGTCTCCTTGACGTTCTGGCTGTAGGTATCACCCACCTTGCCGATGGAGGTGATGCCCAGGCCGATCATGTCGCAGTCGGCATGAGTGGAGTAACCCTGGAAGTTGCGCTGCAGAGTGCCGTTCTTCCGGGCCAGGCTCAGCTCGTCATCGGGCAGGGCGAAGTGATCCATGCCGATATAGACATAGCCGGCCTCGGTAAGCCGTCGAATGGTCAGCTCCAGCAGCTCCAGCTTGCGCTCCGGAGGCGGCATGTCCTCGGGGCGTATCAGCCGCTGCGCCTTGAACAGCTCCGGCAGGTGCGCGTAGCTGTAGGTGGCGATCCGGTCCGGGCGCAGCGCGATGATCTTGTCCAGGGTGGTATCGAAGCTGGCTACCGTCTGCAGCGGCAGGCCATAGATCAGATCGACGCTGATCGACTGGAAGCCTGCCTGGCGAGCGGCATGAACCAGGGAGACGACATCCTCCTCGCTCTGCACCCGATTGACCGCCTTCTGCACATCGGGATCGAAGTCCTGTACCCCGAAGCTCAGGCGGTTGAAACCCAGCGCATGGAGCTCGTGAATCTGCTCGGGGGTTACCGTGCGTGGATCCACCTCCAGCGAGAACTCGCGCTCCTCGGGCGACGCGAAGTGGAAGGCGGCATCCAGGCTTGCCATCAGCTCGCCGAGCTGGTCATTGCTCAGGTAGGTCGGCGTGCCGCCCCCCAGATGCAGCTGAGTCATGCGCCGGGTTTCGTCGAACAGCGCCCCCTGCACCCGGATCTCCTGCTGCAGCCAGGCCAGATATTCCGCCGCACGCTCGGTGTTATGGGTGATAATCTTGTTGCAGGCGCAGTAGTAGCAGAGGCTCTTGCAGAACGGAATATGCACATAGACCGATAGCGGCTTGGGCTCGGCGTCAGCATTGCTGCGCTCTGCGGCGGCACGATAGTCATCCTCGGCGAAGGCCGCATGGAACTGCGGCGCCGTGGGATAGGAGGTATAGCGCGGGCCGGGACGATCGTATTTCTCGACCAGGGGGCGATTGAAGAGCTGATGGTCTTGCATGGTCAAACGGCCTCGTTGAATGACTTGGCATCGTCGCGGCGATGCCCAATGGTGCGCAGTATGCCAGCCTGAAACCGGCGCGTCGGTACCCTTGTGGAGGTAGTTGACCCCGGTCAACTCCCTGGCCGAATCGACACTCGCCGCGACCACACGAACAGCCGCCAGGCGGCGAGCAGCCATGCCAGACTCCAGACCAGGGCAGAAGCCCACAGCAGCGACAACCAGGCCGCGCCCGCGGGAAAGGCCACCAGGCGCAGCACGGCCGCCACACTGAACAGCAGCGCCAGCAGCAACAATATCGGCTCCCGCTCGGGCCGCCCCCTGGCCCGGAGAATCGCCTGGCGCAGCATGATCCCGCTAGCCAGAGTGCCCAGCGCCCCCACGGTAAAGGCGTGCAGCACACCGTTCAGTGGTTGGCCCAGCCAGAGTGATCGGGCCAGTAGCAGCAACCCGCCCCCCAGCCAGGCATAACCCAGCAGCAGGCCGATAAGATCGGGGCGCCGTCGGCAGGCCCAGGGACGCCAGCACCATAGCCGCCACAGTACCAGCAGCCCCGCCACCGCTACCAGGGAGGCTGCAAGGCTGGTAGTGATCGACCAGGGTGCCAGCAGCGGGGTCATCCCCAGCAGCACGATCAGTGCCGCCTCCAGGCGCGGCTGAACCCCGGCACCGGCCTGGCGTCGGCTGGCCATCAGGTGGCCATTGACCGCCGGTGCCAGCACACGACCGCCCATGAAGGTCATCAACAGCACCAGCCACAGCACGGCGTGCTGTACCAGCGCGGAGGCCGGCACGCCCGGCCGTGTCAGTCGCTCCACCAGAGTTGCCACGGCAAGCAGACAGAGCAGCCCCAACAGCGGCGAGAGCAGTCGATTACGCCACTTCTTGGCGGCCAGGAAGCGCGGCACCAGCCGCCAGGCCAGCAGCAGGGCAAACAGGCCATCGGCCAGCAGCACGGACAGTGCCTCCGGCCAGACCAGACCCACTCCCCTGGCAACCAACCAGAGTGCCACCAACCCCAGTAGCCAGTGACGCGGCAGCGGCCCCAGCAGGTAGCCGGTAATCACCGCGAGGGCGAAACCGAACAGCAGTTCGCGACCATGTGCCGCGGGGGAGTCGATCAGCCCCAGAGGGATAGCATGGTAGAATGCCAGCAGTGACAGCGGCACCATCAGGGCCGTATGCAGCGCCGCCAAGGGAAAGAAGAGCCGCCAGGCCGGCGTTCTGTGGTGTGAGGTGTCGGCTTTTGTTGACATGGGGCAACTCCCAGGTCGGCTGCAGTGCTAAGATGCATGTATCTTACCACTTAATACGCTACCCCCCGGGTTGGGGAGATCATGACATGTCGGGATCCGCTTCGCGTCTGGCATGGTGCGGCCTTACCTATGGCTGTATTGGCCTGGGCACCGCCGGAATGATACTGCCGCTGCTGCCGACCACCCCCTTCCTGCTGCTGGCCGCGTGGTCGGCACCCAAGGGATCGCCGCGCCTGACGCGCTGGCTGCACTCCCATCCGCGGTTTGGCCCCATCTTGCTGGCCTGGCGCGAGCGGCGCGCCATACCACGACGCGCCAAGACGCTGGCAACCTTGCTGCTGTCCCTGAGCTGGGTGATGCTGTGGGCCGGCGGTGCCCCGCTCACGGGGCTGGTGGCATCGGGGCTGCTGTTTGCAGCGGTCGCCGGCTTCGTGCTGAGCCGACCCGTTGACGCGGCGCCGCTGTCCGTCAAGTCCCACCCCCGGACCCAGCGCTGATTCGAACACGACACGAGGCGACGCTTTCTGCCATGCATCTGACCCGTTTCACCGACTACTCCCTGCGCGTGCTGCTCTATCTGGCGGTGAAGGGTGAAGAGCGCTCCACCATCACCGAGATCGCCGAGCGCTTCGACATTTCACGCAACCACCTGATGAAGGTGGTCCAGGACCTCAGCCACCACGGCTATATCACCTCCATTCGTGGCAAGCATGGCGGCCTGTTGCTCAAGCGCGAACCGGAAAGCATCGTGCTCGGCGAGCTGATACGTCGCACCGAGCGCGACCTGACCCTGGTGGAGTGTTTCGGCGACGATAACGAATGCCTGATCACCCCCGCCTGTCGACTCAAGCATATTCTCGCCGAGGCTCTGGGCGCCTTCCTGGCGGTGCTCGACGGCTATACTCTTGAGGACCTGCTGGGCTCTCGCCGTCAGCCGCTGATCCAGCTGCTGCAACTGGACGAGCCGCCGGCCGCCTGAGCCCTTTATCAACTGATGAACGATATCTACCGGCTGGCATCCCTCATGCCCTCACCATCCTCGCATCCGGCCGCTTCACCTATCGTTGCATTAGGCTTTGCTTTACCTTTTTACCTCGTCTGACTAAGCTGGAGATGACCCACGTCAAGCCAGACACAATCATTGTTTGGCATCATGACAACAGTTGTCCGGTGGGCTAATTGGCGCAGCCGGGCTTTTCAGGCATAAAAAGATGCATTCCGGAGGCTCCTTATGAAACTGATGCTCGTTGCCACCCTGCTGGGTGGTGCCCTCCTGGCCATGGACGCTCAGGCCGCCGGTGACGCCGCCGCCGGCGAAGCCAAGATCGCTGTCTGCGCCGCCTGTCATGGCACCGACGGCATGGCCACCGCTCCCATCTACCCGAATCTTGCCGGCCAGTCCGCCACCTACCTCGAGAGCAGCCTCAAGGCCTATCGTGCCGGGGAGCGCGGCGGTGGCATGTCCGCGATGATGACCCCCCAGGCTCAGAGCCTCTCCGATGAAGACATCGCCGATATCGCCGCCTACTACTCCAGCCTGGAGTAACAGCCCGGGCCGGCCACGGGCCGGCCCCTCCTGATGGGCGGCGGCAAACGCCGCCGAGGATTCCGCCCACAAGGACCTTCCCAATGCACGCATCACCTTCCCGGCCAGTCGGCGTTGTCGGCTTGCTGATGGCCCTGCTTTGCCTGCTGATCAGCCTGCCGCTTCAGGCCCTGGAGCTCAACCAGGTGCGCGAGGGCTTCCCCACTGCGGACCGACTGGAACCTGCCGACTCCCAGTGGCCGGTCAGCCGGATAATGAGGGGTGATGAAGTGCTCGGCTATGCCTTCGAAAGCGTCGAGATGGCGCCAATCCCCGCCTACTCCGGCAAGCCGGTCAATATGTTGGTGGGCTTCGATCTCGAGGGCCATATCGTCCAGGCCGACGTCATCAACCATGCAGAACCCATCATGCTGGTGGGTATTCCCGAGTCGAAGCTTGAGAGCTTCGCCGATGAGCACGTCGGCGCCCACGTCAATGACCGCATGAAGGTGGGCGACAACCTGGATGCCATCTCCGGCGCCACCGTGACCGTGATCGTGGCGCCGCACGCAGGGTGGCCGCCGAGCAGGGACTGATCGCCGACCCTTCGGCCACTCCTCCGGCAACGGTGCGACAGGGAGTCTTCTCCCCCGCCGACTGGGGCACGCTGACCGGCGATGGCACCATTCGCCGGCTTCATCTGACCCATGGCGAGGTGGATGAGTCCTTTATGGGCACCCCCGCCGAGGACTACATGCATACGCCCCGGCCGGCGGACCGGACCTTTATCGAACTCTTCTACACCTACCTCAACCCGCCCACCGCCGGACGCAACCTGCTCGGCGATACCGGCTACACGCAGTTGATGGAGCGACTCGATGAAGGCGAGCATGCCATCGCGGTCATGGGCCGCGGTGACTACTCCTTCAAGGGCTCGGGCTATGTGCGCGGGGGCATCTTCGATCGCATCGAGCTTGCTCAGGGCGGCAACACCATCAGCTTCCACGACCGTGACCATCTGCGTCTGGGCAGCCTGGGTATCGAGGGCGCTCCGGCCTTCGACGAACGCGATATCTTTATCGTGCGCGAACAGGCCGCCTTCGACCCCGGTCAGCCCTGGCAACTGGAGCTGCTGGTACGCCGCGCCTCGGGCCCCTTGGACACCGAGTTCAGCCGCTTCAGCGCCGACTACAGCGTGCCCGAGGCCTATATCGAGCGCCCCGAGCCCCCCGAGGAGGTGCCGATCTGGGTCGAGGTGTGGCATGACAAGGCCTTTCAGATCGCCGTGCTACTCGCCGGCCTGCTCGTGCTGACCGGCATCATGATGTTCCAGGATATCCTGGTGAAGCACCCTCGCATCCTGCGCCCGCTGCGCCTGGGCTTTCTGGTCTACACCCTGGTGTTTATCGGCTGGTACTCCCTGGCCCAGCTCTCGGTGGTTAATGTCCTGACCTTCACCAACGCCCTGATCACCGACTTCAGCTGGGGCTCCTTCCTGATCGACCCGATGATGTTCATCCTCTGGTCCTTCGTGGCGGTGAGCCTGCTGCTATGGGGACGCGGCGTCTTCTGCGGCTGGCTATGCCCCTTCGGGGCCCTTCAGGATCTGGTCAACAAGGCCGCCCGCAAGCTCGGCGTGAAACAGTACGAGCCCCCCTTCGGCCTCCACGAACGCCTCTGGGCACTGAAGTACATCATCCTGTTGGGGCTGTTCGCCGTCTCACTGCATTCGCTGGGTACCGCCGAGCGCTACGCCGAGGTCGAGCCCTTCAAGACCGCCATCACCCTGCGCTTCCAGCGGGAGTGGGGCTTCTTGCTCTATGCCCTGGTGCTGGTGGCGATCTCCGCCGTCAACCACAAGTTCTACTGCCACTATGTCTGTCCGTTGGGCGCCGGTTTGGCGATTCCCGCCCGCCTGCGTCTGTTCGACTGGCTGAAGCGGCATCGCGGCGACTGTGGCACTCCGTGCCAGATCTGCGCCAACGAATGCGAAGTGGCCGCCATCCACCCGGATGGTCGCATCAATGCCAATGAGTGCCACTACTGTCTCGACTGCCAGATCACCTACCACGACGACAAGCGCTGCCCGCCGATGATCAAGCGGCGCAAGCGCTATGAAAAGGCGTCGCGACTCTCCACAGGCAAGCGAGGCGTCGAGACCCATGATCCCGCCAGCGCTCGCCTGCAGCGGATTCCGACCTATCAGGAGGATTGACCATGAGTGACAAGAAGAAAGAGATCGAGAATCTCGGACGCCGCCATTTCCTGCGCAACAGCGCGGTCACCGGCGTGGCCGGGGCGGGCCTGGCCGGCGGCTTCGGCGCCGGCACCCTGCTCGGCGGCAGCCGCCAGGCGCGGGCCGCCGAGAGCAGCATCGAGGTCGCCCCGGGCGAGCTCGATGACTACTATGGCTTCTGGAGCGGCGGCCACTCCGGCGAGGTACGCGTACTGGGTGTGCCCTCAATGCGCGAGCTGATGCGTATCCCGGTGTTCAACATCGACAGCGCCACCGGCTGGGGGATCACCAACGAGTCAAGGCGCGTGATGGGTGACTCAGCGCACTTCCTCAACGGCGACTGCCACCACCCGCACATCTCGATGACCGATGGCAGCTACGACGGCAAGTATCTGTTCATCAACGACAAGGCCAACACCCGGGTGGCGCGTATCCGTCTCGACATCATGAAGACGGACAAGATCACCACTATTCCCAACGTCCAGGCGATTCACGGCCTGCGCCTGCAGAAGGTACCGCACACCAAGTACGTGTTCGCCAATGCCGAGTTCCCCATCCCCCATCACGACGATGGCATCGTCAACGATGGCCGCGGCATGGAGAACCCGGAGGGCTACTACACCATGTTCAACGGCATCGACGCCGAGAGCATGGAGGTGGCCTGGCAGGTGATCGTCGACGGCAACCTCGATAACACCGATGCCGACTACACCGGCCGCTTCGTGGCCTCGACCTGCTACAACTCCGAGAAGGGCATGACCCTGGCGGATACCATGCGCGCCGAGCGTGACTGGGTGGTGGTGTTCGACGTCGAGGCGATCGAGGCGGCCGTCGAAGCCGGCGATTTCAAGACCCTGGGCGACAGCGAGGTGCCGGTGCTAGACGGGCGCAAGGGCTCGAAGCTGACCCGCTATATCCCGGTGCCCAAGAACCCCCACGGCCTCAATACCTCGCCGGATGGCAAGTACTTCATCGCCAACGGCAAGCTCTCGCCGACCTGTTCGATCATCGCCATCGACAAGCTCCCCGAGCTGTTCGACGATGCCATCGAGCCGCGTGACGCCGTGGTCGGCGAGCCCGAACTGGGCCTCGGACCGCTGCATACCACCTTCGACGGCCGCGGCAATGCCTACACCACGCTGTTTATCGACAGCCAGGTGGCCAAGTGGAACATCGAGGACGCCATCCGTGCCTACGCCGGCGAGGAGGTGAACTATCTGCGTCAGAAGCTCGACGTCCACTATCAGCCGGGGCACAACCACGCCAGTCTCACCGAGACCAAGGATGCCGACGGCAAGTGGCTGGTGGTGCTCTCCAAGTTCGCCAAGGACCGCTTCCTGCCGGTGGGCCCGCTGCACCCCGAGAACGACCAGCTGATCGATATCTCCGGCGAGGAGATGAAGCTGGTCCACGACGGCCCCACCTATGCTGAGCCCCACGACTGCATCCTGGCACGCGCCGACCAGATCAACCCCAGGAAGGTCTGGGCCCGTGACGACCCCTTCTTCGCCGAGACCGTGGCCATGGCCAAGGAGGACGGTGTCACCCTCGAGACCGACAACAAGATCGTGCGCGACGGCAACAAGGTGCGCGTCTACATGACCTCGGTGGCACCACAGTTCGGCATCACCGAGTTCAAGGTCAAGCAGGGCGACGAGGTCACCGTGGTGGTCACCAACCTCGACCAGGTCGAGGACGTCAGCCACGGTTTCACCATGACCAACCATGGTGTCGCCATGGAGATCAGCCCCCAGCAGACCGCCAGCGTCACCTTCACCGCCGACAGGCCCGGGGTACACTGGTACTACTGCCAGTGGTTCTGTCACGCCATGCATATGGAGATGACCGGCCGCATGCTGGTCGAGAAGGCCTGATAGCACCCATAGGGGCCGGGCAGACGCCCGGCCCCGTTTGTTTGCGGAGAGACGCATGACCCGACAACAACCTCGCGTCGTCCCCCGACTCATTCTCGCTGTCTGGCTGCTTCTATGTTTACCGGGCGGGCTGCCGGGCGGCCTGCTGGCCGCCGATCTGACGGCCACCCCGGGCGAGCCGTTGCAGCCGCTGATCGAGCGGGCCGCAAGCGGCGACCGCCTGCTGCTGCCCGCTGGCCGCTACCCTGGCCCGCTGACCATCGACCGAACGCTGACCCTCTCGGGAGATCCGGGTGCCGTGATCGACGGCGGCGGCGACGGCCATGCCGTGGTGCTGAATGCCCCAAACAGCGTGCTGGAAGGCGTGACCATCGAGAACTGGGGCGCCAACCTCACCGACATGGATGCCGGCATCTTTATCGAGCAGAGTGCCATCGGCAGCGTGATCCGCGACTCGCGTCTCCAGGGGCCGGGCTTCGGCATCTGGCTCGACGCCGTCCACGATGTCCAGGTGCTCGACAATGTGATCCGCGGCGACTCCTCTCTGCGCTCCCAGGATCGCGGCAACGGCGTCCACCTGTTCAACGTTCGCAATGTCAGGGTGGAGGGCAACGATATCCGCCACACCCGTGACGGCATTTACATCGACACCAGCAGCCACAGCCTGCTGCGCGGCAACCATATGCAGGCGCTGCGCTACGGGGTGCACTACATGTACGCCTACGATAACCGGGTGGAAGAGAACACCACCCGCGATACCCGTACCGGCTACGCATTGATGCAGTCCAAGCGCCTCAGGGTGGTGGGCAACCGCTCGGAGGGAGACCGCAACTACGGCATCCTGATGAACAACATCACTGACTCCCTGCTGCGCGACAACCACATCAGCCGGGTTCAACAGCGTCGCGACGCCCAGGGCAAGGGACTGGTCAGCGGCGCCGAAGGCAAGGCGCTGTTCGTCTACAACGCCCAGTACAACCGCTTCGAAGCCAACCGACTGGCCGACAGCGATATCGGCATCCACCTCACCGCCGGCTCCGAGGATAACGAGCTGGTCGGTAATGCCTTCGTCGGCAACCGTCAGCAGGTGATGTACGTGGCTACTCGCGCCCAGGAGTGGTCCGAGGCGGAGTATGGCAACTACTGGAGCGACTATCTGGGATGGGACCTGAATGGTGACGGCGTGGGCGACACTCCCTACGAGCCCAACGATGCCATGGACCGCGTACTGTGGCGCTATCCGGTGGCACGGCTGCTGATGCATAGCCCCGCCGTGCTGGCGCTGCGCTGGGTGCAGCGCCAGTTCCCGGTATTCCGTCCTCAGGGGGTCAAGGACAGCCATCCGCTGATGGAGGAACCCGGCCTGGATGGGCCCGGCCTGGACGGGCCCGGCCTGAATCAACCCATTCTCGGAGACGCCGACGCATGACAGCGGTGATCGACTTCCAGGGTGTGACCCGTCGCGACGGTGGACTGGCACGCCTCGACG
Organism: Halomonas icarae; assembly: GCF_009901955.1. Lineage (GTDB taxonomy): Bacteria > Pseudomonadota > Gammaproteobacteria > Pseudomonadales > Halomonadaceae > Halomonas > Halomonas icarae. The sequence goes on from NZ_WUTS01000001.1 coordinate 2,479,609, forward strand.
CCCTCGACCTCAAGGTGAACGAAGGTGAGGTAATGGCCCTGCTGGGCCATAACGGTGCTGGCAAGACCACCACCATGCACCTGATCCTCGGCCTGCTCTCGCCCAGCGAGGGGCGCGTGGCGGTGCTCGGCGGTGCCCCCGACGGGGCTCATGCCGAGACCCTGCGCCGACGCCTCGGCTATCTGCCCGAGAACGTCAGCTTCTACGAGCAGCTGAGCGGCCGGGAGGTCCTCGACTACTTCGCCCGCCTCAAGCGGGTCGAACGCGGCCAGGTGGGCGAGCTGCTGGACCGGGTCGGCCTGGGCCACGCGGCTGAGCGGCGGGTGAAGACCTACTCCAAGGGCATGCGCCAGCGCCTCGGCCTGGCCCAGGCGCTGCTCGGCGGCCCGCGCCTGCTGCTGCTCGACGAGCCCACCACCGGGGAGAGCGACCAGTTTGGTAACACCGCTCTCATCTGTTTTTCGAGGCCCGCCACGCGGCGCTGGGCGTCTTTCACGTTGTCGACGTACTCCTGCAGCACGACCTGCTGAACGGGGGTGTCGAAGCGAACCGTCTCCAGCCAGCGAAAGTGTGCCGGTATCCACTTGCTCTTGCCGGGGTAGATCTTGCTGTGCCGCAACAAGAAGGCGTTGAGTCGCTGCCGGGCGCGGAGTTCAGCGGCTTTCATGTCCTCCCGGGCACGCGTCAGATCGCGAACTGCCTCCTGCTCCGGCGTCGGCACCCAGACCGGCGTTAACTCCCCAGAGCGTGACAGGCGCGCCAACATCTTGGCATCTCGCCGGTCCGTCTTGATGCGATCCCCAGCACGCTGGGGAATCAGCGTCGGGGCAACGACCTCGCAATCATGGCCGCTGGCCTGAATCTGGTGGTAGGCCCCGTAGCCACAGGGGCCGGCCTCGTAGCTGAACAACAGCGGCTGCCCGTCGAAACGCTGGCTCAACTGACGAACCAGCTTATCGATGGCCGCTGGTTCGTTGGGGATCTCGCCGCGGAACTCGGGAGCTTGGCGTCTGGCCTCGGCGATTGCCACAGAGATACTCGCCTTGTGCACGTCCAGGCCGATATAAGCGGCGTGGACGTTGCTGGCAGCACTAACCCGCTGGGCAACAGTGCGCTCGACAACCGTTTGCTGAGTTGCGTTAGACTGTTTCATGACCTGCCTCCCTCAATAGTGGCTCTGTGTTTCGGTGCCCACCTCAACATAACCCACGACGTTGAGGTGGGGCAGGTCAATCCATGATGTCTACTCTCCGCCTGTGGCGAGTCCGAACCGGAAGTGCTGGCCACCGCCCAGCCCATCGAGGCTGGCGACAGCTGCCACGTTTGCGGCATGCTGATCACCGAACACCCCGGCCCCAAGGGCGAGGCCTTCATGGAGAAACAGGAGGAGCCACTGAAGTTCTGCTCGACCATGGATCTGTTCACCTTCCTCAAGCAGCCCGAGAACGAGACCCAGGTCTCCCACGCCTATGTGCACGACGTGGCCGCCGCTCCCTGGGCCACTCCCGACGACGAGGCCTTCGTGCTGGCCAGCGAAGCGATCTACGTAGTGGGACACGATCAGCGCGGCGGCATGGGTCACACCCTCGCCTCGTTCGCCGAGTCGGCCGACGCCGAGGCATTCCGTGAGGAGCATGGCGGCGAGATGGTCAGCTTCGCCGAGATCGACCTCGAGCTGCTGGGCCGCCTGGGCCGGGGCGAGATGGGCGGCGATATCGGTGGGAGCATGGGCGGCATGCAACATGCGCAGTAGGTAGCGCGAGCAACGGCCCTGTCACGCTGCGCGGGCCCTTAAGCTGCGCAGTGAGGGCCGGCATGCTAGCCTCGGGCGCACCGCCACCCGAGGAGCCCATGGATGTCGACACGCTTTCCCCGTCTCGCTGCCGCCCTGATGGCCCTGATCCTGGCCGGGCCGGCCGCTGCCGTGCAGTTCAACGTCGCCGAGATCCAGCGCCATGGCGCCTGGCAGTCGATGATTCTGAGCCTCGGCGAGGAGCGCCTCTACCGCGCCCTGGAGGGTGATAACTACGCCGACGCCCACTTCAGCGTCAATGTCAGCCAGGGTGCCTGCGAGGCACCCTGGCTGGAGCTGCGCGTGGACCTCGGCGAGCACCAGCCTGAAAGCCAGGTGGTCAACCTGGTACCCGCCGACCTCAGGGTCGATGAGCAGACCATCCACTCGGGACAGGCCGAGTTTCGCACCGAGCGCGGCGACAGCGGCTTCTATATACGGTTCGATCTGCCCGAGCAGCCACTGCTGCTCGATGAGATGCGCCGGGGCGAGATCCTGCGCCTGCGAATGATGCGCGGCCCCGACGACCCCTGGTTCATGATCTTCGCCCTCGATGGTGCCGGCGAGGCAATGGATCGCATGGCGCAGGCCTGTCGCCCCTGAGCTCAAGCAATGAATGAGCCCCGCTGACAGCGGTGCCCCGGCGCCGTATGCTGGGTACCGATATCAACCGCCCCCCCAAGGAGTGCCCCATGCGACGCCTAGCCCTCGCCCTACTGACGGCGACCCTGCCTGCCCTGGCTCTTGCCCAGACCGACGCCGCCCCCGACGTGGTGTTGCATACCAGCGAGGGTGCCATCGGCATCGAGCTTTACGAGGAGCAGGCCCCGCAGAGCGTCGAGAGCTTCCTCGCCTACGCCGAGTCGGGCCACTACGACGGCACCCTCTTTCACCGGGTGATCGACGACTTTATGATCCAGGGCGGCGGCTTCGACACCGACTTCACGCAGAAGGCGACCCGCGAGCCGATCGAGAACGAGGCCGACAACGGCCTCAAGAACCGCCGCGGCACCCTGGCCATGGCACGCACCGGGGCGCCCCACTCGGCCACCGCCCAGTTCTTTATCAACGTCGCCGACAACGGCTTCCTCGACCATGTCAGTACCCAGTCGGGGCGAACCTGGGGCTATGCGGTGTTCGGTCGGGTCGTCGACGGCATGGAGGTGGTGGACACCATCAAGCGCGTGCCCACCGGAAATCGCGGCCGCCTTCAGAACGTGCCGAAAACGCCGGTGATCATCGAGCGCGCCGAGGTACTCGGCGATTGATCGATAGAAGAGGGTAACCAGAGTGGCGACACTGCTGTTTCGGCTCGACAACGTACCCGAGGAGGAGGCCGACGAGGTACGTCGCCTGCTCGAGCAGCACGGCTTCGACACCTTCGAGAGCCGCGCCGGTTTCTGGGGGCTTGGCGTGGCGGCCATCTGGCTGCGCGACAAGGGCGATTACGAGGCCGCCAGAGAGGCGCTGGACACCTATCAGCAGGGGCTCGCCGAACGGGTTCGCGAGGAGCGCGATGCGCTGGCCGAGCGCGGAGAAGCACCCACCCTGCGGCGGCGCCTGCGCCACCACCCCGTGCGCGTGCTGCTGGTTGTCCTGGCATTGTCCGGGGTGCTGACTCTTACCCTGCTGCCCTTCCTTGGCCTGATCAACTGATGCCTGGATACGCCAACGCCCCCGCCGGCTAAACCGACGGGGGCGTTGCATGGTGTGGAAGCCGAGGACTTCTTGGATCAGCTGCGGATCAGATGATCGAAGGCGCTCAGCGCGGCCTTGGAGCCCTCGCCCATGGCGATGACGATCTGCTTGTAGGGGACGGTGGTCACGTCGCCAGCGGCGAAGATCCCCGGCACCGAGGTCATGCCGCGCTCGTCGACGATGATCTCGCCGCGCTCGGAAAGCTCAATGGGTGAATCCTTGAGCCACTCGGTGTTGGGCACCAGGCCGATCTGCACGAACACGCCCTCCAGCTCGACCTGGCGGATCTCGCCGCTGGCGCGCTCCTCGTAAGTGAGGCCGTTGACGCGCTGGCCATCGCCATTCACCTCGGTGGTGCGGGCCCCCAGGATGATCTCCACGTTGGGCAGGCTACGCAGCTTCTTCTGCAGCACCTCATCGGCGCGCATCTCGTCCATGAACTCGAACAGCGTCACATGGCCGACGATGCCGGCCAGGTCGATGGCCGCCTCGACGCCGGAGTTCCCCCCGCCGATGACCGCCACCCGCTTGCCCTTGAACAGCGGGCCATCACAGTGGGGGCAGTAGGCCACCCCCTTGTTGCGATACTCGGCTTCACCGGGCACGCCCATCTCACGCCAGCGGGCACCGGTGGCCAGCACCAGGGTCCTGCTCTTGAGGCTGGCGCCGGACTCGAACTGCACCTCGTGAGCCTCGCCCGGCTGACCCGGCAGCAGCTTGACGGCACGCTGCAGGTTCATGATATCGACCTCATACTCCCTGACATGCTCCTCCAGTGCCGCGGCCAGCTTGGGCCCGTCGGTATGGGGAACGGAGATAAGGTTCTCGATGGACATGGTGTCGAGCACCTGGCCGCCGAAGCGCTCGGCGGCGACACCGGTGCGGATGCCCTTGCGTGCGGCATAGACCGCCGCCGCGGCCGCCGCGGGGCCACCACCGACCATCAGGGTATCGAAGGCCGGCTTCTCGCTTAGGTTGGCGGCCTCGCGCTCGGCGGCACCGGTGTCCACCTTGGCCAGGATCTGCTCCATGCTCATGCGCCCCTGATCGAAGGGCTCGCCGTTGAGATAGATGCTAGGCACCGACATCACCTGGCGCTCTTCCACCTCGTCCTGGAACAGGGCCCCGTCGATGGCCACGTGATGGACATTGGGGTTGAGGATCGCCATCAGGTTCAGCGCCTGGACCACATCCGGGCAGTTCTGACAGGAGAGTGAGAAGTAGGTTTCGAAGTTGAGTTCACCCTCCAGCCCCTTGATCTGCTCGATCACCTCATTACTGGCCTTGGGCGGGTGTCCACCCACCTGCAGCAGCGCCAGCACCAGGCTGGTGAACTCGTGCCCCATGGGGATGCCGGCGAAGACCACGCCGGTCTCCTCGCCGGGGCGATTGATGGCGAAGGAGGGGCGACGCGCCTCCTCGCCATCAAGCTTGAGGGTAATCTTGTCGGTCAGACCGACGATATCGGCCAACAGGCCATGCAGTTCCTTCGACTTGGCGCCATCATCGAGGGACGCAACGATCTCGAAGGGCTGAGTGACCTTGGCCAGATAGGCCTTGAGCTGAGTTTTCAGGTTGTCGTCCAACATGACAGCGTGTTCCTTCATGTTCGAGAGTGTCAGGCCACGAGCTAGCCGTGCCCTGCCGGTTTGGCAGTGCCATCGATCTGGCTCGTGATGCGAAATAGGGCCCCGGGCGGGGGGAGGTGCCCGGGGCGATGTGGCTAGGCCGGAAGAGGGGCCTCGCCACGCAGGCAGGGCTTAGATCTTGCCGACCAGGTCCAGTGACGGAGCCAGGGTCTCTTCGCCTTCTTCCCACTTGGCCGGGCAGACCTCGTTGGGGTTGGCACGCACGTACTGGGCAGCCTTGACCTTGCGCAGCAGTTCTTCGGCGTTGCGGCCGATGTTGCCGGCGTTCAGCTCGATGATCTGGATCTTGCCATCGGGGTCGACCACGAAGGTGCCACGCTCGGCGATACCGGCATCCTCGATCAGCACCTCGAAGTTGCGCGAGATGGCGTGGGTCGGGTCGGCCAGCATCGGGTAGGTCAGCTTGCCGATGGTCTCGGAGCTGTCGTGCCACGCCTTGTGGGTGAAGTGGGTGTCGGTGGAGACGCTGTAGATCTCGACGCCCAGCTTCTTGAACGCTTCGTAGTTGTCCTGCAGGTCACCCAGCTCGGTGGGGCAGACGAAGGTGAAGTCGGCCGGGTAGAAGAAGAAGATGCTCCACTGGCCTTTCACGTCCTGTTCGCTGACGTCGATAAACTCGCCGTTATGGTAAGCGGTGGCCTTGAACGGCTTGATTTCGGTGTTAAGCAGGGACATTCGTTAATGCTCCTTTCGTCGTTGCCTAGGGATGGCTGGAATACGCAGGCATGGTAGCCCGTATTACCCGATAGTATAAATTGAATGGGGGCATCGCCCTGATAATTCAACCCTATGACAAGGGCGGTGCACGGTCAGCCGATGCGCACCGCCTCCCCCTGGCGGTCCAGTGCCAGGAAGGCCTCGACGCTACCCATCTTCAACGACTCGACCATGCGCTCGAGCTGCGCCTCGGCCTGCTCGGAAGCGGGGGCTTCGCTACCACGACCCGAAAGGGCACCGACGAAGACGATGTCCCACTCGACACCGGTGTTCTGCGACTCCGCCACCAGGCCGGCCATATCGGTCAGCTCCTCGGGAGCCTTGTCGACACACAGCACCGGAGCAAGCACGCCGCCTTCGCCCTGCTCGAAGCGGGCGCGCTGCTCGGCGGAAGGGTTGTCCGGCAGTTCGGCACGCGTGAAGACGAACAGCAGAAGCTGGGCATCGGGCTGCAGCCGCGCCTCGCTGAGCAGATCGGAAAAGTTGGTGATGGCCATGCGAAGCCTCCAGGGGGCAATCGAAAAGAAGAGTGAGCGCCAGCCTGCCCCCTTTGGAGGTGGCGCTCAAGGGGAAGGCGGGCGAATCGGCTCAGTCAAGATGGTGGGAGCAAGACTCAGCCGTGGCGGGCGCTGAGGATATGGTGCAGGCCGCTGCACTCCACCAGGGGGTCGTCGCAGTTGACCACCACCTCGGTGTGGCCCAGCACATGGCCCTTGCCGGTGATGGTGTTCTCCACCACCGTATGGGCGCCCTCCCGACGGGTACCGGTGAAGGTGCCGATAAAGCCGGTCTCGCGCAAGGAGATGGTCTCCAGCCGGTCGCCGGGCTCAAGGGTACCCTCATGGCGCATCAGTGCCAGGCGTGCCGAGGTCCCGGTGCCGGTGGTGCTGCGGCAGATCACCCCCGGATGCACATAGGTGGCCGAACGCGAGCGGTAGAAGTCATCGGCCACCTGCTCCACCGGGCCCATGAAGTGCAGGAAGGGCAGTGGCCCCACATCGCCCAGGGTGTAGTGGGAGAAGCCGCGCTCGGCCTGAATCGCCTCGACGATCTTGTGGGCACACTCGGCGAGCTCACGCTCCTCGTCGCGGTTGAGATGAAAGCCAAGCTCACCGGCATCCACCAGGGCATAGAAGCCGCCGCTGTAGGCCACGCTGTAGGCCACCTCGCCCAGCCCCGGCACCTGGATCGAGGCACGATAGGTATCGATATAGCTGGGCAGCCCCTCGCAGGTGATCGCCTCCACCACGCCGTTCTCCACCCTCGCCTCGATTCTGACCAGCCCCGCCGGCGCCTCGAGCGTGAAGCGCTGCACGCCCTCCCGCTTGGGCACGATGCCGGCCTCGAGGACCGCGGTGGCGGTGCAGATGGTATTGGAGCCCGAGTAGATGGGGTAACCCATCACCTCCATGATGATATAGCCGGCGGCCGCCTCGGGGTCACTGGCCGGAACGATCAGGTCCACCGACATCTCGGGCACGCCATAGGGTTCGAACAGCAGCAGCTTGCGCAGGCCATCGGCATCATCGCGCAGGTAGTGCATCTGCTCGCGTACCGTGGCGCCGGGCAGGGGGTCGATGCCCCCCAGCACGATCCGGCTGACATCGCCGCCGGCGTGGGTGTCCATCATCCTGAAGCTGAGCGGACGAGTCATGGGCGCGACTCCTGCTGGGAAGAGGGAGCGGCAAGGGCGAAGGGAGCACCATGCGCCTCCCACTGGCGGTCGGGAACGATGACGATCTTGCCCAGGAAGTTGCTGCCGCGACTGACGAAGTAGCGCTCGGCCTGATGAAGTTCCGAGAGCCGGAAGGTGGCATGCAGTACCGGCTTGAGCTCACCGGAGCGGATCCAGGCGATCAGTTGCTCGGCCTCGTCACGGGTGCCATGGGAGACACCGAAGATCTGTACCTGATAGAGGTAGATGCGCGTCCACAGGATCTCCGAGATATTGCCGCCGCTGGCCCCGGCGATGGAGAGCCGCGGATAGCGGGTGCGTGCCTTCATGTCCTGAATCATGGTATCGATGAAACAGTCGGTCATCTCGCCACCGACCAGGTCCATCACCGCATCGATGGGCGCCCCACCGGTGGCCTCGAGGACCCGCTGGGCGAAGCCCTCGAGCTCGCCGCGATCGATCACCGCCTCGGCACCCAGGGCCTCGAGCGCCTCCGCCTTCTCCGGCTGGCTCACCGCATAGGGAACGGCCCCCAGGATGCGACAGAGCTGGATCAGTGCCGTGCCCACGCCACCGCTGGCACCGCTGACCAGTACCCGCTCGCCGGCAGCCACTCCGGCCGAGGTCAGCATATGGTAGGCGGTCTGATAGGAGCACATGCCCAGGGCGGCGAGCTCGGCATCGTCGAGCTCGGGGTTGGGCACATGATGGAACTGGTCCGAGGGAACGACGACATACTCGGCGAAGCCGCCATCGGCACCGTGACCGTAGTAGTCCGGGGTCAGGTTGATGTCGCGGCGGGCATCCGGGTAGAGGTTGAAGTCGAGCAGGCCACGCTCGCCGATCCGTGCAGTGTCAACCCCTTCGCCCACCGCCACCACGCGCCCGACGATATCGGCGCCCTGAATGCGCGGGAAGATCAGGGTCGGCTCACCGCCCATGGCAAAGGAGGTCACCTCGCCCTTCTTCACCGGGTAGAGTCCCTCCCGGGCCTTGCGGTCGGTATTGTTCTTGGCGGTGGCCGTGACCCCTACCAACACCTCGCCTGGGCCCGGCCGCGGGGTCGGCACGTCGTCTCGGTAGACCAGCCTGTCGATATCGCCATGGCCGGTCAGCAGCATGGCCGACATGGTGGCGGGAACGGTGGCATGGGGAGAGTGCTTCGCCATCTGCTTGCTGCCTCCTTGGTGGGGATGCTGGTGGGGCCACCGACAACGCGTCGGCGGCGTGAACTTGTCCACAGCACAATAGCAGAGCGCCCCCGGAACAACCGAGCCCTTGAGGTAGCAAATAGCGGTGTGATCCTTCCTGTTTTACGGCAAGGAGAGGGCGGTTTTTTCTGTGCCTCTTGCGTCCTTACGGCTTCCCCTGTGTGTTGCTCCCCTCCCCTCTGACTCACTTGGTCCCGAACCGCTTATTTCTGCTCTGGTCCCCTACCAGTGCAGCGGATAGCGCCGATGGCGGGCCAGGTTGTTCACCAGTACTGCCACCACCACCATGATGGCGCTACCGACGCCGATGGGCATCAGGGGATACCACCAGCCCAACCCCGTGATCTCGGGCCCGCCGATCACCGCGATCAGGGCCGCGGCGGCACCGGGCGGGTGCACGCTGTGAGTCAGCTGCATCAACAGGATGGAGAGTGATACCGCCAGGGTCACCGCCAGCGTGGTAGCGCCCAGCAGCTGGAAGCAGGCGACCCCGGCCATCGCCGAAAGCAGGCTGCCCAGCAATACATTGCGCGGCTGTGCAAAGGGGCTTTCCGGTGCGGCATAGAGCAGCACCGAGGTGGCGCCGAAGGAGGCCACGATCAGCAGCTGCTGGGAGAGCCAGTGCGCACTGAGCCAGCAGACCGTTCCCATGCCGGCCACGGCTCCCAGCCATGACCAGAAGGCATCGCCAAGATCAGGCGTATCGCGTCGCAGGCGCTCACCGCGCATCTTTCCCAGATAGGTCTTCATCGTTCCTGAATCGTGAAGGGGTGAGCGGCAGAGTCTGCCAAATTACTTATCGACATGAAAGCAAGTATTATTTATAACAAAATGAATTAAACATGATTGGTATCATATTTCCCTGCCTTGTCGATGCCTCATCCCCCTTATCGACACAGTCAGCATCAACATTGACAGCGAAGCAGACGACGCGCCTGTCAACGAGTTGCCGACACAAAAAAGGCCCGGGGAGAAATTCTTCCCGGGTCCGGCGGCGTCCCCGGCAGGATTCGAACCTGCGACTGCTGATCTCGGTGACCAGCTCGCTAAGGCTGTCGAGCAGCTCCAGCAGGCCGCTGAGCGACAGCATCACAGGCAATATCGCCGAAGAGCAAAGCTCGACGGCGGGCGATCACTGCGAGCGTTACCGGGATCCACGAGAGTAGAGTCGGACATTTGGCGAGGCCTTCAACGGTCAAGGGCCGAGTCGGGGAGCTGCTTGCATGTGCCTGCCGATGCGGTGAGCATAAGCGCTCGAACCCTGCCGCCAAGGTGAACCGGGCATGATGCCCGCTTGGAGGATGGCTTAGGTTGTATGTCGCAGTCACGGCAGTGGTAGGAAAGGTACAGCGGAGCATTCGATGAGCGACCATGGCGAACACCCCCCAAGGCAGCCCCCCCGTGACAATGCCTCATCTTCGGCAACCAACGGAGGAGCCGGTACAGAGCCATCCATTGCGAGTGGCGACACATCGCAACAGACCCTTGCCGACGCATCAGCCCCGAGGACATCGCACCGTAATCCGGCGAAACCGATAACGCTCGTGATGCTGGTGTTGCTGGTCGCACTGGTGGCGCTCTATGCGTTGAGCGACCGTCTGGCCCCTTCCTCATCACGCGGCAGCGTTTCGGCGCATGTGGTGCAAATTGCACCGCGGGTTTCGGGTCAGGTGACGAGCGTGATGGTCGCAGACAATGCGGTGGTAGAAGCCGGCAGCCCACTTTTTTCCATCGATCGGCGCCCCTTCGAGCTGGCCGTCCAGCAGGCCGAGGCCAACCTGAACACCGCACTGCAGAACGTCAGCGCATCCGGTGCCTCGCTGGTCGCTGCACAGGCCGCCGTGACCCAAGCGCGCGTCGCACTCGACAACGCTCGCGCCGACGCGGATCGAATTCTGCGCCTGGAGGCGCGAGGGGTCATCTCTGCCAGCAAGGCCGATGAGGCGCGCGCCCGCGTGGCGGACGCTGCGGCCCAGCAGGAGAGTGCGCTGGCCAACCTCCAGAGCGCTCGGGCTCAGCTTGGGCCCCAAGGAGAGGACAATCCGGCAATTCTGGCGGCCGAGGCGCAACTGGCGCAGGCTCAGTATGACCTGGCCTCGACCATGGTGACGGCGCCGCATTTTGGCGTAGTCACCAATGTCACCCTGTCGGAGGGGCAGTACATCGGCGCCGGCAACCCGGCGATGACCTTTATCGATGCCGATGCCGCCTGGATCACGGTCGACCTGCGCGAGAATCAGCTCCAGAACATCGAGCCTGGTGATACCGCGTACCTGCTATTCGATGCCGTGCCCGGCAAGATCTTCGAAGGCCGCGTACAAAGCATCGCCTGGGGCATCAACCCGGGACGCAATGTGCAGGACGGCCTGGTGGTCAACCAGCCGAGCGACCGCTGGTTCGAACCCCCGCGGCGTATCCCGGTGCGAATAGAGTTGGCGGACGGCATGGAGGAGTGGCCTCGTCAGACGCGGGTCGGCGGCAAGGTCGATGTGGTGGTCCTGGCCGGCGGTAGCCAAAACCCGATTGCCTGGATGGCGCGTGGCTTACAGCGACTCCAGTCCTGGACCAGTTACCTGCACTGAGGCATACGCATGTACATCGCCCCGCGTCCTGACGTCAACGACGACCCACTTTTCGCCGTGCGGCTGGCCACTGTCGGTGTGCTGTCCTATATCGCCGTACTGGTGATCAATCCGACCTTGCCGCCAATCATCGCCGCACTTTCCGTCGGCATGATTGGCGCACAGCGCAAGGCATTCAGCATGGGCAAGGCGATTGGCGGACCGCTCGCCATGATCGTGCTGACCTATGCCATGGCATGGCTCGTTCAGGCGCTTCACAGCATGCCGCTCGTCTATATCGGTGTGATGTGGCTGCTGTACTTCGCCGGCTTCCATGCCATCCTCAAGACCGGCGCACCGGCCGGAATGCTCATCGTCATCGTTACCGTATTGATGTCGGTGATGGGTATGCATGGGGCGGCAACGGTCGAGGCGATGCGTGTTGGTTTTCTGCAGGCTTCTCTGGTGGCGCTGGTCCTGGCACCACTGGTCTATCTGCTGTTTCCGCCCCGTACCACCGAACAGCACGTGGACCGCCCACAAGCGGGTGGCGGCAATGTGGGGGTGGGGGCAGCGATACGAGCCACCATACTGCTGGGCCTGAGCTTCTGGCTGTATGCCGTGATGCAGCCCTCGGACATGATGATGGCGGTTATCGCCGCGATGGTGCTGGTCTTCCCGACACGAAGGGCTGTGTTCTTCGAAGCCGCACAGCGTATCCGAGCCACGCTCTATGGCGGCGCGGTCGCATTGGGGGTGCTGGCACTGTTCACCATGTCGCCGCACCTGCCGATCTTGCTGTGTTTGATCTTTCTTGGCTGCCTGTGGTTGGCAAGTGGCATGTTGAGCGGACCCCACCCAAGCAATGTCTATCAGTACGCCATATCCGTCGCACTGTCGTTGATCGCCGGCGCACTCTCTACCCAGGACGCAGGCTATGCCACCTTCACGCGCATCGTGCTCACACTGACCGGCGCATTTACGGCTGCCTTCGCCGTTGCCCTTCTCGACGCCCTGACACGCTGGCAGAAGGAGCAGTCCGACTCTCCATCGATCGCATGCGCGCAGGCAACGCCACCCCATTGATCCGCTGGTATCCGTTAGCGAACTGGCTCTGAGGGTCGGGTACAGATACGCATAAGACCCTGCATCATTCCAATAGGGATCGATGCCTGCTCACACCTCTCTCATGAAGCCACTCGCCAGTAATACATTCCTGATCGCTTTCGAAGAATCGTGGCGTGGACATGATTATCGCAGGGCTTTTCCGCCAGTCCGACACACACATGCAACGGCAGCAGGTGCTCCTCCCGGGGGTGGCAGAATCGGGCATGGGGGGCGCGATCCCAGTGGATCAGACGCTCGGCTCGCTCCCCCTCCTCGATCTCCACACTGGCACAGGTCTCCTCGAGCCAGTCCTCGAAGGCCTGGTTGCGGGCCTGGATCTCCGGGGTGTCGGGGGCAAAGAAAGCGCCCATGTTATGGAAGGAGAACCCGGACCCGATCACCAGCAGGTCGTCGACGTCCAGCGCCTGCAGCGCCTTGCCGATGGCCAGGTGGGTCTCGGCATCCAGGCTGTCGACCAGCGACAGCTGCACGCAGGGGATATCCGCCGCCGGATACATCAGCTTGAGCGGGACGAACAGCCCGTGGTCGAAGCCCCGCTGATCATCGAGTCGCGCCGAGATCCCGGCCTGCTCCAATGCCTGATGGACCCGCCGCGCCAGTGCCGGCTCACCCGGGCAGGGATACGTGATCTCGTAGGACTCGGGCGGGAAGCCACCGTAATCGTAGATCAGCGGCGGCTTGGCGCCCGAGGTGATCGTCGGGACCGCTGCCTCCCAGTGGGCGCTGATGACCAGGATGGCGGAGGGCTTGCGCAGCCAGCCCGCGATCTCCGTGAGCCGCGCCACCATCTCACGGTGGTTGGGATCGCCCAGCAGTGGCATCGGGCCGCCACCATGGGAGATGAAGAGTACATCGGTCGTGGTGCTCATCGCGGTCACTCCTCCAGTCAGCTTTCAGCGGACGTGACGTCGTCGGTTGACGTCAGATCGTGCCGGGGCCTGCCGGCACGATCCCGGTGGGATTCAGGGCCTTGATGGAATAGTACCCCGCCTGGATATGGTCGAGGCGCACGGTATCGGCGATACCGTCGAGGGCCAGCATCCGGTGCATGTAGGCGTGCAGGCCCGGCATGGCGCGCAGGGTGTTGCGGTTGCACTTGAACAGACCATGGTAGGCGGCATCGAAGCGCACCAGGGTCACGAACAGGCGCACATCGGTTTCCGTCAGGCGATCGCCGAAGAGATAGGCGCGCCCATCGGCCAGCCGGGACTCCAGCTCATCCAGCGCGGCAAACACCTTGCCGTAGGCCTCTTCATAGGCATGCTGGCTGGAGGCGAAGCCGGCCTGATACACGCCGTTGTTCAGGTCCGTGTACAGATAGGCGTTCAGAGCATCGATCTCGACGGCGAGGTCGTGCGGATAGAAGTCCGGCCCCTGATCCTTGATGCCGGCGAAGGCGCTGTTGAGCATCCGCACGATATCGGCGGACTCGTTGCTGACGATGGTCCCGGTCTGCTTGTCCCAGAGCACCGGCACCGTGGCGCGACCGGAGACCTGCGGATCGGCGCGGGTGTAGAGCTCGTGCATGTAGCGCGCGCCGTTCAGCGTGTCCTCGTCGGCGCCGGGATAGCCGCCGAACTGCCAGCCCTGATCGGTCAGCCGGGGGTTGACGACCGTGACGTCGATAACTCCCTTCAACCCCTTCAGTTCGCGAACCATCAGCGTGCGCGAGGCCCAGGGACAGATATAGGCGACGTAGAGGTGGTAGCGCCCGGACTCTGCCTTGAAGCCTCCCTTACCGGTGGGACCCGGCGCCCCATCTGGTGTGATCCAGTGGCGAAACGATGAGGTCTGGCGAATGAACCGCCCCTGCTCATCCTGCGCCTGCACCGGCTGCCAGTTCTCCTGCCAGACACCGTTTACCAGCATGATCCTGTTCTCCTGTGGTATGGGCACGCCCCTGGGGGGCGCGCCTGTCAGTCACTGTCGGCGGCATGTGGCGCCCGCTTACTGGCCTGAGACCGAGCTCTGGCCGTCTCGTGCATTCTCTAAAGAGTTGAGCAGCATATTATCCAGCGCGAGGCGCCCACCGCCCTGAATCGCCAGGGCCGTCGTGGCGGCGAACAGGGTCAGGGCATACTCGTAGCCGTTGTTAGCCATGAACAGGCCGTTGCCGATATGCACGGCGAAGATCGCCACCAGCATGGTGAAGGCGGATACCAGCGCCGCGGGACGGGTCAGCAGGCCCAGCACCAGCGCCAGCCCGCCGAAGAACTCGGCGCCACCGGCCAGCAGCGCCATCAGGGTGCCCGGGGCGAGCCCGATGCTGGCCAGCCACTGGGCGGTGCCTTCCAGGCCGTAGCCGCCGAACCAGCCGAACAGCTTCTGCGCGCCGTGGGTGGCCAGGATCAGCCCGACCGGGACGCGCAGGACCAGGGCGGCCATGCCGCCGCGGGAGTGGAGCAGGGTCTTCACGAGTGGGTTATTCATGATCGTTACCTCGACGCTTTCTTGGGGGGAGAGTGTCCCGAGGGCGCTCCCCCCGGGTGATGACGCCACCCTACTATCACCAAAAAGAAAGACTAAGACGGCAATTGTTGCCTTATCATCAATGCTATGTTGATAATTTGACTTGCCACCTCGCCAGGAGTCCCCGATGGACCGACTCGATGCCATGCGCGCCTTCATCAGCGTGGTCAGTGAGGGCAGTTTTACCCGCGCCGCCGAGCGCCTGGAGATGTCGCCGCAGCTGGTGAGCAAGTACGTGGCCCAGCTCGAGAATCACCTGGGGGTGCGACTGCTGAACCGTACCACCCGCAAGCTCCACCTGACGGAGGCGGGCAGGCGCTATCACCCGCGGGCCCAGCAGCTTCTGGTCGACCTCGACGACGTGGAGCAGCAGCTCGGCGACCTGCAGACCCAGGCCCGGGGCCTGCTGCGGATCAGCGCGCCGGTCTCCTTCGCGACCCGCCACCTGGCGCCGCTGCTCGGCGACTTCCAGCGCGACCATCCCGGCGTCGACATCGACCTGCAGCTGAATGACCGCAAGGTCGACATCGTCGAGGAGGGCTTCGATATCGCGCTGCGCATCGGCCACCTGAAGAGCTCGTCGCTGATCGCCAAGCGGGTCGCGCCAGTACGCCTGGTGCTGTGTGCCTCGCCCGCGTACCTGGCACGGCACGGCACGCCCCGGCGACTGGAGGACCTCGAGCCGCATCGCTATCTGCGCTACAGCTACATGGAGCAGGAGGCCGGCGAGTCGATCTTCCGCTGGTTGCCAGGCCGTGGCCAGCATCCTAGCGGCGACCTGGTCAGCAGCGATTTAGTCAGCAACAACGGCGATGTGCTGGTCGAAGCGGCCGTGGCCGGTGCCGGCCTCGTCCTGCAGCCCACCTTTATCTCAGGTGCGGCGATCAAGGCTGGCAAGCTGCAGGTCATCCTGCCGGAGTACGAGCCCAAGCCGATGTCGCTCTATGTGGTGTATGCCCATCGCCAGTTGCTGGCGAGCAAGGTGCGCTGTTTCGTCGACTTCATGGAGGGCTACTTCGGAGATCCTCCCTTCTGGGACAAGTTCGACTGACGCGACATCAACCGCCGCCAAAGTGTCGCGCTTCGCTGTTAGCGACCATCATCAAGTTCTTGATTCAGCGAGTAGCGAAGGAGGAAGGTGTCGATGCTCTGGCTGATCAGGGGCTCTTCGCGACGGCAACTGTGCATGCCACTACTGATCATCGGGCTGAGTGTGGTTGCCTTCGGCACCAACTCACCGGAACTGGCGATGAGCCTCAAGGTGGACATTGAGGACCAGGTAGGAATCCGCTTGGGCACAAACAGAAAAAAGGGCCTGCAGCAGCGCTGCAGGCCCTTCGATATTCTTGGCGCGCCCGGCAGGATTCGAACCTGCGACCTTTGGCTTCGGAGGCCAACACTCTATCCAACTGAGCTACGGGCGCCTTGCTCGACGACATGGCGGCGAGCGGTCGACATCCTAACCGCCAGGCAGGCCACTGTCCAGCGCAAGGCGTCACGAACGCTTCCATCGCGCTCCGGCATGGAGGACGCTGCCATTTTCCTGGCGCCAGGGTTGCCGGTATACTGTCGGCAATGACTGCATGA
Source organism: Halomonas icarae (assembly GCF_009901955.1). GTDB lineage: Bacteria > Pseudomonadota > Gammaproteobacteria > Pseudomonadales > Halomonadaceae > Halomonas > Halomonas icarae. Next base: position 2,496,096 of record NZ_WUTS01000001.1, read on the forward strand.
TGGCATCTCCTCGGCTGCGTTGCCGATACCGTTCCCGCCGGGCGCTGCCACGAACAACTTCCTAAAGGACCGTGAAGAGGTGGTGAGAGTGAAATCCAGCAAGCTGATCATGGGGTGTCTGCTCACCCTGGGCCTGACCGCCAGCGCCGGCACTGCCCTGGCGCAGGACGACGCTGAACGAGAGGCCATCGCCGAGCGCCTGAAGCCGGTGGGCGAGCTTTGTGTCCAGGGCGAAGACTGCGGTACGGCCAGTGCCAGTGCCGGCGGTGCCAGTAACAGTGCCTCCAGCGGCGGCGATATCGATGGCGCCAGCATCTACAACAGTGTCTGCATGGCTTGTCACGAGACGGGTGCTGCGGGCGCGCCGGTTCGCGGTGACGAGGCAGCGTGGGGCGACCGTGTAGAGAAGGGCTTCGCCACTCTGCTCGACCACGCCATCAATGGCTTCAATGCCATGCCGGCCCGCGGCGGCAACCCCAACCTCTCCGACGACGAGATGCAGGCCGCCGTGGCCCATCTGGTCGAGCCGGTAATGGATGTACCGCAGCTTGGCGGCGGTGACGAGGCGGCGACCGAAGCGCCGACAGAGGAGACTGCTGCACAGGAGGCACCCGCCGAAGAAGCGTCAGCCGATGACACCGCTACCGATGACGCCGCTGCTGATGACGCCGCAGCCGACAATACAGCCACCGACGTCGCCGCCACCGACCTGCCCGGCGCCGACAAGATCGGTACCTGTGTGGCCTGCCACGGCCAGGACGGTCACGGCACCGCGCCGATGTATCCAAACCTCGCGGGCCAGAATGTCGCCTATCTGGAAAATGCCCTGAAGGCCTATCGCGACGGTCAGCGCCAGGGTGGCATGTCGGCGGTCATGACTCCGATGGCGGCATCCCTGTCTGATGAGGACATCACGGACATCGCCAACTACTACAATCAGCAGCCACGCTAAGTCCCTGTCTAAGCCCCTGTGCCGACACCACTTTGGAGTGGCATGCTCCCGTCCGAATGGTGTCGGCCAGCAGGAACTTTCCGGCTACGCACTTCATGGCTAGTCGAGTAGCGAGCGCAGCCCGGCAATAGCACTCTGCCCCCGAGCCTGCTTCTTCTCCGGATCCTCGCGGTCCGGACGCCCCTCCCACTCCAGATCCGCCTCGGGCAGCTCGTCGAGGAAGCGACTGGGGGCGCAGTCCATCAGCTCTCCGTAGGTCTTGCGCTGTCGGGCCAAGGTCAGGGTCAGGGTACGCCGCGCCCGAGTGATGCCCACATAGGCCAGGCGCCGCTCCTCCTCCACCGTGCCCGCCTCGATGGCATTGCGGTGGGGCAGCAGCTCCTCCTCCAGCCCCATCAGATAGACATGCGGGAACTCGAGGCCCTTGGAGGCGTGCATGGTCAGCAGCTGAACACGGTCGGAATCATCCTCCTCGGCCTGCTGCTCGAGAATATCCCGCAGCACCAGCCGCGAGATGGCTGCCTCCACGCTGTCGGTTTCGGTCTCCTCGGAGGCCGTACTCTCCTCCGGGTCGGCCTCCATCGACTTCTCCAGCTGGTCGATCAGGATCCAGACATTGGCCATGCGCCGTTCGGCGATGGTCGGAGCGCTGGCGTTCTGATAGAGCCAGGCCTCGTAATCCATCTCGTGCAACATGTCGCGAATGGCGGCGATGGCATCGCCGCCATCCATGCGTCGCCGCACGCCGTCGATAAAGTGGGTAAATCGCCCCAGGCGTTCGACCGCCCTGACCGGCAGCTGCTCGGCCAGGCCGAGCTCATGGCAGGCGGCGAACAGGGCGATGCCTCGCTCATTGGCATAGTTGGCCAACTTCTCCAGGGTACCGGGCCCGATCTCGCGGCGCGGCACATTGACGATGCGCAGGAAGGCGTTGTCATCGGCCGGATTGATCAGCAGCCGCAGGTAGGCCATGGCATCCTTGATCTCGTTGCGCGAGAAGAAGGAGGTGCCCCCCGAGAGCTTGTAGGGAATCTGGTAGTGCTGCAGCTTGAGTTCCAGCAGCCGGGCCTGGAAGTTGCCGCGATAGAGCACGGCGAAATCCCGCCACTCGGCGCGCTCCTTGATGCGACGGGTGAGGATCTCGCTGGCCACGCGATCCGCCTCGGCCTCCTCGTGGCGGTTGACCACCACCCGGATCGGCGCGCCCTCGCCCATGTCCGACCACAGGGTCTTCTCGTAGACATGGGGATTGTTGCTGATCAGGGTGTTGGCCGCGCGCAGGATGGTGCCGGTGGAGCGATAGTTCTGCTCGAGCTTGATCACGTCCAGGCGCGGAAAGTCCTCGCCCAGGGTCACCAGGTTCTCGGGGCGCGCCCCACGCCAGGCGTAGATCGACTGATCATCGTCGCCCACCACGGTGAAGGTGGCGCGCTCGGCCATCAGCAGCTTGACCAGCTGGTACTGGCTGACGTTGGTGTCCTGATACTCATCCACCAGCATGTAGTGAATGCGCTTGCGCCAGCGTGCCAGGGCCTCGGGGTCGTCGCGCAGCAACACCACCGGTAGCAGGATCAGGTCGTCGAAGTCCACCGCGTTATAGGCCTTGAGGTGGCGGTTGTAAGCCTCATAGACCCGCGCAGCGAACAGCTCATCCTCATCGGCGGCATGCGAGAGCGCCTGGCCCGGCAGTATCAGGTCGTTCTTCCACTCGGAGATGCGGTGCTGCACGGCATTGATCTGATCGGCGTCGACCTGGGCATCCTTGTGCATCAGGTCGCGCAGCAGCGCCTTGGCATCCTCTGGGTCGAACAGCGAGAAGCCGGGACGATAGCCCAGCGCCTTGAGCTCGCGGCGGATGATATTGAGCCCCAGGGTATGGAAGGTGGAGACGGTCAACCCGTGCCCCTCCTTGCCCTTGAGCATTCCTCCCACCCGCTCCTTCATCTCCCGGGCGGCCTTGTTGGTGAAGGTCACCGCGGCAATGCGTCGGGCACTCATGCCGCACACCTGAATCAGGTAGGCGATCTTGGTGGTGATCACGCTGGTCTTGCCGGAACCGGCACCCGCCAGCACCAGGCAGGGGCCGTCGATATAGCGCACCGCCTCCTGTTGCCGGGGATTGAGGCCGGCGAGACGCTGCTGGATGGTTCTGGGGGCACTCAAGGGTCGAGCCTCGTGGTATCTATACTTGCCGCACCGCCGAAACCCAATTGCCGCCAGGCTTCATAGACCAGCACCGCACAGGCATTGGAGAGATTGAGACTACGGCTGTCGGGCCGCATGGGGATGCGCAGCCGCTGCGCCTCGGGCAGGGCATCGAGCATCTCCTGAGGCAAGCCACGGGTCTCGGGACCAAACACCAGGGCGTCACCGACCCGGTAGTCGGACTCATGGTAGCCACGCCGCCCACGCGTCGATACCGCAAAGACCCGCATCGGCTTGGCAGACTCAAGGTAGGCCTGCCAATCAGGATGCACGCCTACCGCTGCCCACTCATGATAATCGAGACCGGCGCGACGCAGGCGCTTGTCATCGAGTTCGAACCCCAGTGGCTCGATCAGATGCAGGCGAAAGCCGGTATTGGCGCACAGTCGGATCAGGTTTCCGGTATTGGGCGGAATCTCGGGCTGGAACAGAACGACATCAAGCATGGTGTATCCGCTGTGAGGTGCGGTGGAATGCAGGCGGGCCCCATGATGGGGCCCGCAATCCTCGCCGCAGAAAGACCGTCAGAAGCGCAGGCGTACGCCGACCTGAGCGCCGCGATCCAGGGTACGGCTGCCACTGTCGTCGTCGAAGTCGGCATCCAGCTGACGCAGCCCAAGATAGCCATCCACATTGGGAGTAAAGGCGTAGCGGGCACGTAGACCGACCTCATAGCCCGTGTCCAGCTCGCTGGTCGTCACGACATCGGGTGTATAGAAGCCGTAACCGCCCAGCGAAACCGCAGGCAGATTGGGCAGATAGACGTAACCATAGCCACCGAGCCCCAGGCCGCCACCATCACCGGACCTGGCATCGTAGTGCGTCCAGCGGGCACCGATGCCCACTTCACGCTGCGAGGTGTGCTGGGTCCCCATCAACTGGGCGTGATAGATGGTGGCGTCCTGGCGATAGTCACTGTCGAGCACGCCCCCGCCGAGCCGAATGCCTTCCACAATCTCACCGGCCGCCTCGAACTGAACCGCGTCGGCGCCCAGGTTCAGGTCGAGCTCGCTGGCGCCAGCACTGCCCACGCATCCCAGCAGCATCAGGCCGACCAGTCGCCAAGAATTCGATGTCATCGGGAACCCTCATCTTATACGGACCGCAAAAACTGTACACACTATGTACAGCATAGCTTAATCTGCCGACACTCCATAGCGAGCACGATAGTCGCGGATGGCATCAGCGTGGCCACGCAGCGTCTCGCCACTCTGTTCTTCAAGATAGGCCAGCACCATGTCCAGCGTCACGATACTGATCACCGGCATGCCGTAGCGAGCTTCGACCTCCTGAATCGCACTCTTCTCGCCCTGGCCGCGCTCCTGACGGTCCAGGGCGATTACCACACCAGCGGCGTTGGCACCGGCCTGCTCGATCAGCGCCATCACCTCGCCGATGGCGGTGCCGGCAGTGATCACATCGTCGATGATCAGGACACGCCCCGTGAGCTCGGCGCCAACGATACTGCCGCCCTCGCCGTGGGCCTTGGCCTCCTTGCGATTGAAGGCGTAAGGCAGGTCGCGGTCATGGTGATCGGCCAGCGCCACGGCGGCGGTGGCGGCCAGTGGAATGCCCTTATAGGCGGGACCGAAAAGCACATCGAACCGCGGGGCACGCTCGGCGATCGCGTGGGCATAGAAGCGCCCCAGGCGGGCCAGGGCGGCACCGCTGCGGAAAAGACCGGCGTTGAAGAAGTAGGGACTGACACGACCGGACTTGAGGGTGAACTCGCCGAAGCGCAACACGCCCTGCTCGATGGCAAATTCGATGAACTCACGCTGGTAGGGCTGCAGCTGCTGATCCGCCACGGGGCCTCCTATCACATTTATTGGCCTTGGCCATTTACCCATACGTCGAAACGTCGGGTATCATACACGCGCGACGGAAAAGGGACCACGTATGAAAATAGCAACCATCAACGTCAACGGCATCCGCGAAGCGGTCGGTCGCGGGTTTCTCGACTGGCTGGCCAACCAGGACGCCGATGTCGTCTGCGTTCAGAACCTCAAGGCCAAGAGCTTCGAGCTGGATGACAGCATCCTCTATCCGGAAGGCTACGAGGGCTACTTCCTCGACGCCGAGCAGGACGGCTTCTCCGGGGTCGGGCTCTACTGCCGCAAGATTCCGAAGGCGATCATGTACGGACTGGGCTTTCCCCAGTGCGACCATGAGGCACGCTTCCTGCAGGCTGACTATGACCGTTTCAGCATCGCCAGTTTTTTGATGCCCGACGGCAGCGACCCGGCCGCCAAGCAGACCTTCATGGCACAGTACCAGGAGTACCTGAGCAAGATGGCTCGCAAGCGCCGCGAGTACATCATCTGTGGCACCTGGCACATCGCCCACAAGACCATCGACCTGGAGAACTGGGCCGATAACCAGAGTACGCCCGGCTTTACCCCCGAGGAGCGTGCCTGGATGGATCAGGTGTTCGGCCCCACCGGGTTCATCGACACCTTCCGTGAGATCAACCGTGACGCCGGCGAGTACACCTGGTGGCCCAAGCCCGACCAGGAGGTGCCGCGCTCTCGCCAGGAGGGCTGGCGTATCGACTATCAGGTGGTGGGACCCAACTTCCGCCGCCATGTGGTCGACGCCTGGATCGACTACGACGCTACCTTCTCGGAGTACGCGCCGCTGATCGTCGAGTACGACCTGCCGCTCTAGGCGCCTTCCCCCGTCGCCGTTCCGGTCTGTCGGAACGCAGAGTGCCGGCCAGTGATGGCCGGCACTCTGCATTAGCAGGAGGCTTGCAGGATCAGCGCGGAATGCCCAGCGACTCACGCTGGTGATCGAACAGCTGCACGCCGGCATTCTCGGCCAGCTCGAGCATGGCGTTGAGTTCGGCGCGACTGAAGCTGTCCTTTTCGGCGGTGCCCTGTACCTCAATCAGGCTACCCCCTTCGGTCATCACCACATTCATGTCGGTATCGGCACCGCTATCCTCGGGGTAGTCGAGGTCCACCACCGGCACGCCCTTGAAAATGCCCACCGACACCGAACTGACCAGCTGCTTGAAGGGGTCTCCCTTGATCAGCTTGTTGCGTTGCAGGTGACGAATCGCATCGACCAGCGCCACGCAGCCCCCGGTGATGGAAGCGGTACGCGTGCCGCCATCGGCCTGGATCACGTCGCAGTCCACGGTGATGGTGAATTCGCCCAGCTTCTTGAGGTTGACCGCCGCACGCAGCGAACGGCCGATCAGCCGCTGGATCTCCAGGGTGCGGCCGCCCTGCTTGCCGCGGGTCGCCTCGCGTCCACCGCGGGTATGGGTGGCCCGGGGCAGCATGCCGTACTCGGCGGTGACCCAGCCCTGGCCCTTGCCGCGCAGCCAGCGCGGCACGCCAGGCTCGACGCTGGCGTTGCACAGCACCTTGGTATCGCCGAACTCCACCAGCACCGAGCCCTCGGCATGACGGGTGTAGTCGCGGGTCAGGCGGATCTCGCGGGGCTGCTCGGGCGCGCGCCCGCTGGGGCGTCGAAAGTCGTTGGCCATGATACCTCGTGATCGATAGGGGTTGAGAAGACGTTGAGTTGTTTCGGCTGGCCGACATTCTACACGCTTGGCCCGACGCTGCCGGCGAATCGGTTACACTGCGGCCTGTTCTCGAGGCATGACCCGCCTCACCCTTAATCTCACACCAGTCACCCCGGGAGCCCACCATGGTGCACAGCATGACCGCCTTCGCCCGTCAGGAGCACACCGCCGCCTGGGGCAGCCTGCAGCTCGAACTGCGTTCGGTAAACCAGCGCTATCTCGAACCCCACTTCCGCCTGCCGGAGAGTCTTCGTGACCTGGAGCCCGCCTTCCGCGATGCGCTGCGTACCCGCCTGGCGCGAGGCAAGGTCGAGGTCAGCCTGCGTTTCGAGGCCGCCGGTGACGGCGCCGGACTCGCCGTCAATACGGCACGGCTCGTCGAGCTCGAGCGCGCCCTGAGTGAGGTGCGCCAGATGGTGACGGAAGCCACCCCGCCCGACGCCCTGACCCTGCTCGACTATCCCGGCGTGCTGGAAAATCGCGGCCCCGATCCCGAAACGGTCAAGAGCGCCGCCCTGGCACTGTTCGAGCGCGCCCTCGACGACCTGCTCGCCGGCCGCGCCCGGGAGGGGGAGAAGCTCGCCGAGCTGATCCGCGATCGGCTCATCGGCATCGAGTCTCAGGTAGCCGAGGTGCGTGGCCTGATGCCAAAAATCCTCGAGCGCCAGCGTGCTCAGCTGCTCGAGCGCCTGGAGACGGTGATGGCCGAGCTCGACCCCCAGCGCCTGGAGGCGGAGCTCACCCTGCTGGCCCAGAAGGCCGACGTCGACGAGGAGCTCGACCGTCTGGCCACCCATGTCGCCGAGGTGAAGCGCCAGCTCGACCAGAAGGGCCCGGTGGGGCGACGTCTCGACTTCCTGATGCAGGAGCTCAACCGCGAGGCCAATACCCTGTCATCGAAGTCGGTGGTGGCCAGCACCACCCGCTGCGCCGTGGAGCTCAAGGTGTTGATCGAGCAGATTCGCGAGCAGATCCAGAATATCGAGTAGGCGAAGGTCCTTCGCCTCCTAATCGTTCTGCCCTATACTGGTACCTCCCTGACTTTCGTTTCTTTCGCGCGACCCCGGCCGTCTACCGGGGTCGCTCCGCTGCCGTCGTGGAGCCGTCATGTCCGTACCCTCTTCCTCCTCGGCGCGCCATCCGCGCCTGGCCGAGCTCGCGCTGGCCCTCGGCGGCTTCGGCATCGGTACCAGCGAATTCGTGATCATGGGCCTGATGGAGCGGGTGGCCGCCAACCTCGAAGTGGCCACCGCCGATGTCGGCTACGCCATCTCCGCCTATGCCCTGGGCGTGGTGGTGGGCGCGCCGCTGATCTCGGCACTGGCCGCACGCGTGCCTCGTCGCACGCTGCTGATCCTCCTGATGCTGGTATTCGCCCTGGGCAACGTGGCCAGCGCCCTGACCACCACCTTCTGGCCCTTCGTCGCCCTGCGCTTTGTCGCCGGACTGCCCCACGGTGCCTTCTTTGGCGTGGCCGCCCTGGTTGCGGCGGCGGCGGTACCCGTCGATCAACGCGCTCGCGCCATCGGCCGGGTGATGCTGGGGTTGAGCGTTGCCATCGTGATTGGCGCTCCCTTGGCCACCTGGGCCGGCCAGTGGCTGGGGTGGCGCTTCGCCTTCCACGCCGTGGGCGGTGTGGCCCTGGCCACCATGCTGATGATTTGGCTGTTCGTTCCGGTCCAGCCCGGCGATCGTAACGCGAGTCCACGCCGCGAACTCGGCGCCCTGGTCAGTCAGCGGGTCCTCGCTACCCTGGCCGTCGCCGCCATCGGCTTCGGCGGGATGTTCGCGGTATTCAGCTACGTGGTGCCGACCCTGCGCGATCAGGCGGGCATGCCCGAAGCCCTGGGCCCCTGGGTGCTGGCCATCTTCGGCATTGGCGGCATCATCGGCAACCTGGTCGGTGCCAGGCTTGCCGACCGCCACCCCGTCGGTGCAATCCCCTGCATCCTGCTGTGGAGCCTGACGATACAGCTGGGGTTCTATGTCGCCGCCAACCATCTGGTGACGGGGCTGCTGTTCGTTGGCCTGGTGGGGACCGGCATCGCCCTGGGGCCGGCGCTGCAGTCGCGGCTGATGGATGTGGCCGGTGAGGCGCAGACCATGGCGGCCTCCATGAATCATGCCGCCTTCAACGGCGCCAACGCCCTCGGGGCCTGGCTGGGCGGCATCACCGTCAAGACCGGCGCCGCCTGGTCGGCCACCGGGCTGGTGGGTGCCGGCCTGGCGTTGGGCGGCCTGATGATCTTCGTCCTGGGGCGCCAGCTGGAGCGGCGGCGTCCCGCCCCCTCCGGCTAGTCGGATGCAGGCCTCACATGGGTATGCGATACTTCGCCCCCTTCCACTATCGGCCTCATCCCGGTCCCCGGACCACCTATCCAACCCGGAGATGCGCATGTCGCAAGGTACGCTGTTCGTTGTTTCCGCTCCTTCCGGCGCTGGCAAGACCAGCCTGGTGCGCGAACTGGTCGAAAGTCTCGACGGCATCCAGGTATCGATCTCACACACCACACGGGCCCGGCGCGAAGGCGAGGTGGATGGAGTCAACTACCACTTCGTCGAGGTGACCGAGTTCGAGGCGATGATCGAGCGTGGCGAGTTCTTCGAATACGCCCGGGTGTTCGACAACTACTACGGCACCTCGCGGCCCGCGGTACAGGCGGCATTGGCCGCAGGCCAGGACGTGATCCTGGAGATCGACTGGCAAGGTGCCCGCCAGGTCCGCCAGCAGCTCCCCGATGCGGTATCGGTATTTATCCTGCCTCCCTCACGGGAAGAGCTGGAGCGTCGACTCTCCGGACGGGGCACCGATGAACACGCGGTGATCGAACGGCGCATGCGTGACGCGGTGAGCGAGATGTCTCATCACGACGAGTACGACTACCTGGTGATCAATGACGACTTCACCACTGCCCTGGCCGAACTGCGCGCCCTGGTGGTGTCTCATCGCCTGACCCGCCAGCGCGCCGGCGCCACCCATGCCCCCCTGCTGCAGGCGCTTCTTGCCTGAATGCCGCGTGCGTGGCTATCGCAGTTATCAGGTTGATAGTGAAAGACGCCGGGGACAGGTCGGAGAGGGGGTCCGAGGACCAAGGATGGCCGAGGTAGCTTACAAGGAAGTACTCGTAGCGCCCCCTCGAAGGCCTGTCGCCGGAACAGTCTTGAGCGCTGCAGCCATCTGCAATAGCCCTGGGGCCGCGTCTGTGGCGCTTGTCAGCGCTGCCGGGCGTCGAGTAACCTATTGGGTCTACCCATAGCGGACACCCGTCCACGCGCCCACCGCGTGTTTGATGTCGGGGGTCCCGTCAGCTCTTCAGGAAGGCACCCATGGCGCGAGTCACAGTCGAAGATTGTCTGGAAAACGTCGAAAACCGCTTTAAGCTGGTGATGATCTCCACCCACCGCGCCCGCCAGCTGGCCCGCGGCTCCCGCGACGCCCAGCTGCCGTGGGACAACGACAAGCCTACCGTCATGGCCCTGCGCGAGATCGCCGCCGGCCTGGTCGACTCCAGCGTGCTCGACGAGCCCATCGAGGCCCTGGTGCGTCCGCCCCAGCCACAGTACGGTAGCTTCACCGAGGAGTGATCCCCCGACGGTGCCAAGGCGCCGTCCTCCCCTTTCGGACACTCACCCAGGAGTCAGGCGCGACGCATGTTCACCATCGATGACCTGGCCGATCGTCTCGGCGGCTATCTTCCCCAGAGCGAGATCCAACAGGTCAAGCGCGCCTTCTACTATGCCGAGCAGGCCCACGATGGCCAGCGTCGACGCTCCGGCGAAGCCTACGTTACCCACCCGCTGGCGGTCGCCAACATCCTCGCCAACATGCATATGGATCATCAGAGCCTGATGGCGGCCATGCTGCATGATGTGATCGAGGATACCGGCGTCGACAAGGAGGCCCTGGCCCAGCAGTTCGGTGCCCCGGTTGCCGAACTGGTGGATGGCGTCTCCAAGCTGACCCAGATCGCCTTCGAAGACAAGGCGGTGGCCCAGGCGGAGAACTTCCAGAAGATGGTGCTGGCGATGTCCCGGGATATCCGGGTGATCATCGTCAAGCTCGCCGACCGCCTGCACAACATGCGAACCCTCGGTGCCCTGCGTCCCGAGAAGAAACGGCGCATCGCCCGCGAGACCCTGGAGATCTACGCTCGTATCGCCAACCGACTGGGCATCAACACCATCCGCGTGGAACTCGAGGATCTCTCCTTTCACGCCCTGCACCCGATGCGCGCCGAGCGCATCAAGCGCGCCGTCTCCAGCGCCCGGGGACACCGCCGTTCGGCGATTCGCCAGATACAGAGTACCCTTCAGCAGAGCCTCGACGATGGGGGGCTGCCCAGCACGGTGGTCGGACGTCAGAAGCACCTGCTGTCGATCTATCGCAAGATGCGCGATCAGCGCAAGTCGTTCAACGAGATCATGGACGTCTTCGGCTTCCGCATCCTCACCGAGGATGTCGACAGCTGTTACCGCATCCTCGGCTTGGTGCACAACCTCTACAAGCCGGTGCCCGGGCGCTTCAAGGACTATATCGCCATCCCCAAGGCCAACGGCTACCAGAGCCTGCATACCACCCTGTTCGGCGCCGGCGGGATGCCCATCGAGGTGCAGATTCGCACCCGCGAGATGGAGGCCATGGCCAACAACGGTGTCGCCGCCCACTGGCTCTACAAGGCGGGTCAAACCGACCATCCCATCGCCGAAGGCAGTCATGCTCGGGCACGGTCCTGGATCAAGGGGCTGCTCGAGATGCAGCGCCACGCCGGAGATTCGCTGGAGTTTATCGAGCACGTCAAGAACGACCTGTTCCCCGACGATATCTACGTGTTCACGCCCAAGGGCGATATCATGGAGCTCCCACAGGGCGCCACGGTGATCGACTTTGCCTACAGCGTGCACACCGATATCGGCAACAGCACGATTGCCTGTCGCATCGATCGTCACCTGGCCCCGCTCTCGACCCGCTTGGAGAGCGGCCAGACTCTGGAGATCATCACGGCCCCCGGGGCGCGCCCCAACCTCAGCTGGCTCAACTTCGTGATTACCGCCAAGGCTCGTTCGGCAATTCGTCACGCCCTGAAGCACCAGCAGCACACCGAGGCGGTACAGCTTGGCCGCCGCCTGCTCAACAAGGCCCTCGGCGAGTTCGAAACCAGCCTGGAAGAACTGCCCGAAGGCCTGCTGCCTGGTCTGCGGGGAGAGCTGGGGCTGAAGAATGAGGACGCCTTGCTGGAGTCGATCGGTCTTGGCTCGCGAGTGGCCCATGTCATCGCGCGACGCCTGATGGACCTTCAACATGGCGCGTCAACCCTTCACGATAGTGCTCAGCGCACACGCCAGCATGGGCCTATCTTGATCAGCGGCGCCGAGGGCATGATCATCAAGTTCGCTCGCTGCTGCCATCCGCTGCCCGGCGATCCGGTGATGGGTCACATTTCAGTCGGCAAGGGCATCGTGGTGCACCGCGTCGAGTGTCGAAACCTGGCCGAGCTCAAGACCGACCCAGAGAAGCTCTTTCCCCTGGAGTGGGACGAGACCATCGATGAGGATTTTCCGGTGGCACTGCGTCTCGAGGTGCAGAACCATCGCGGGCTGGTCGCCGAACTCGCCGGGATCGTCACCGATGCGGATGCCAATGTTGAACGCATTGGCATCGAGGAGCGCGACGCCCGCCTGGCCACGCTCAACCTGACCCTGGCGGTGCGTGACCGTATCCACCTGGCGCGCATCATCAAGCGACTACGTAACCTTTCACACGTCGAGCGCATCAGCCGTCTCGGCAACTGAACCCTTCCCAAACGGCCCGGTTGCGTCCCCAGGGGCGAGCGGGCCATTTTTGATCGACAACAATCCATCCATGAAGGAGTACAGCATGAGCAACAAGGCCGTGATCAACACCGAGAAAGCTCCCGCCGCTATCGGCCCCTACTCCCAGGCCATCAAGGCCGGCAACACCGTCTACCTCTCCGGTCAGATCCCCCTCGATCCGGCGACCATGGAGCTGGTCTCCGACGACTTCGAGGCTCAGGCCCGCCAGGTCTTCACCAATCTGCGCGCCGTCTGCGAGGAGGCCGCCGGCTCCCTCCAGGATATCGTCAAGCTCAACCTCTACCTGGTCGACCTGGGGCAGTTTGCGGTCGTCAACGCCATGATGGAGGAGTTCTTCGAGAAGCCCTATCCGGCGCGCGCCGCCATCGGCGTCAAGGCGCTGCCCAAGGGCGCGCAGTTCGAGGCGGAAGGGGTGATGATCCTCGGCGACTGATCACTTTCCAGGACGATCCATTTGCGTCTATTTCTGGCTCTTGAGCCGCCCGACGATCTGCGCGAGCGGCTCGCTACGCTGGCTGATCTGGCCCAGACACACTGTGGCGGTCGGCGGGTGCCGGACGCGAGCCTGCACCTGACGCTGGCGTTTCTCGGCGAGGTCGACGAGGCCCGCCTTCCGGCGCTTGTCGAGTGGGTGAGTGGCCAGACCCCGATAGGGGGCGTCTGGCAACTGGATCGCTGGGGCAGCTTCCGGCGGCCTGGCATCGTATGGGTCGGGGGAAGAACGCCCGATCCGGCGCTCGGCGCGCTGCAGGCGGGCCTCTGGGACGGTCTGCAAGCCCTGGGACTGGGCGTACGCCCGGCGCGCTTCGTCCCCCACGTTACCCTGCTGCGACGAGCCGCGTGGACGGCCATCGAATCCCTCGAGGCGCAGACGCCGGTCGCGCTCGACTGGCGGTGGCAACGCCTGACGCTGCTGCGCTCCTACACCGAGCAGGATGGGGCGCGCTACGAGGCCCTGGCCCACTCGGCCTGAGAGAGCCGAAAGGGCCCGCCCTCAGGCCTTCTCGGGCAGGAAACCTCCCTCCCTGAGCACCTGAGCATAGCCCTCGCGGAAGCTGGGATACTGAAACGTATAGCCACTCTCCAGTAGCCGGGTGTTGCTGCAGCGCTTGCTGGCACGGCGACGCAGAGGCGACTGGATGGTCTCGGTAGCCTCCACCTTGAGCTGTTTCGCCAGCCAGGCCATGACATCGTGGAGGGGAGCCGGTTCACTGTCGGTCGCCAGATAAAGTTCATCGACGGCTTCGCCGGCGAGTACCCGACCGACCAGGTGTGCCAGCACACCGGCACAGTCATCGCGATGAATACGATTGGTATACATGGCGGGGCTCGCCGGAGCGATGCGCCCCTCGCTGACCTGGCGAATCAGACGGTCGCGGCCAGGCCCATAGATCCCCGAGAAACGCACCACCGTGCCGGGCAGGTCGTGCGCGAGGAGTGCCCGCTCGGCCTCGCACATCAGCTGGCCGGAGAAACCGGTGGGCTCAGTGGGGCTGGTCTCATCCACGCTCTCGCCATCGCGCTGGGCGTAGACGCTGGTGGAAGAGATAAAGAAAACATGCCGCGGCACCTTCTCGCGTGCACCGAACTCCGCCAGGGTGGCCCGTAGCCCCTCGGGGTAGGCGGCACGATAGGCGGCCTCCTCGAAGCGGTCGGCGCTGGCTACATAGACCAGGATATCCGCGTCCGGCAGGCCAGCCAGGCTGGCGGGATCGGCGAGGTCGGCGGACGCCGCCTCCAGGCCCGCCTCCTTCAGCGATTCGACTCGGCGGCGTACGCCAATCGCGTGCAGACCTTGCGCCTGCAGGCGCTGGCCCAGTGCCGTGCCGATGTCCCCGCAGCCCAGAATCAATGTCGTTGTCTTCACCTTTGCCTCGCCCCCTGATAGAAAGGTCCTATTGGAAATCCACAAGGATGCCCGCTAGGCAACCCTCATGACTCTAACAGAACTCCGCTATATCGTGACACTGGCCCAGGAGCGCCACTTTGGTCGTGCCGCCGAGCGCTGTTTCGTCTCCCAACCGACCCTGTCGGTGGCGGTGAAGAAGCTCGAAGAGGAGCTCGGCATCCCGCTCTTCGAGCGCTCCAAGTCCACGGTGCAGGTCACACCGCTCGGCGAGAGGATCGTCGAACAGGCCCAGCGGGTGCTGGAACAGACCAGCGTGATCAAGGAGCTCGCCACCGCAGGCCGCGACCAGCTGGCAAGCCCGTTGCGCATCGGCGCCATCTACACCATCGGCCCCTACCTCCTTCCTCATCTGGTACCGGAGCTTGCCCGCAGCGCCCCCCAGATGCCGCTGTATATCGAGGAGGGCTTCACCGGTAGCCTGCGCCGCAAGCTGCGCAGCGGGGAGCTGGATGCCATCATCGTGGCACTGCCCTTTACCGAGACCGATGTACTGACCAAGGCACTCTATGAAGAGGAGTTCGAGGTGCTGGTCCCGGCGGACCACGCCTGGGCCCGCCGGGACAGCGTGCACAAGGAGGAGCTACTTAATGAGCGCCTGCTGCTGCTCGGCGAGGGCCACTGCTTCCGTGACCAGATTCTCGAGGCCTGCCCGGCCATCAGCCAGAAGCTCGCAAGCCCCAGCAATACGCTGACCGCCGAGGGGGGGTCGCTGGAAACCATTCGCCATATGGTCGCTTCCAAGCTTGGCATCACGGTGCTGCCCCACTCGGCCATTGGTACCGTCCACTATGAGAGCGGCCTGCTCGAGAGCATACCGTTCGCGGCCCCTGCCCCGGGGCGAACCGTCGCCATCGCCTGGCGCGCCAGCTTCCCCAGGCCCAGGGCGATCGACGCCATCACCGAGGCCGTCGCTCGCTGCCGCCAGGCCGACACCGCCAAGACATGAGCGCCGAAAACTCGCCCCTCGACGCACCCGTCACTTCGCTCAAGGGAGTCGGCGAGGCGCTGGCTCTGAAGCTGTCCCGACTGCGCATCGACAGCGTGGCCGACCTGCTCTTCCACCTGCCGCTGCGCTATCAGGACCGCACCCACATAACCCCCATCGGCACCCTGCGCGCCGGCCATGAAGCGGTGGTCGAGGGCGAGGTGATTGCCGCCGAGGTCGTGCGGGGCCGGCGCCGCAGCCTGCTGGTGCGCCTGCGCGACGGTAGCGGCCTGCTCAGCCTGCGCTTCTTCCACTTCTCGCCGGCGCAGCAGCAGCAGTTCCAGCCCGGTAGCCGGGTGCGCGGCTTCGGTGAGGCGCGTGCCGGTGCCACCGGACTCGAGCTCTACCACCCCGAGTATCGCCTGCTCAAGGCCGATGCGCCGCCGGTGGAAGACCACCTCACCCCGATCTACCCCACTACCGAGGGGTTGCACCAGACCCGCCTGCGCGCCTTGATCGAGCAGGCCCTGGAGCGGCTCGATGACGCACCCGAGGCGCTGCCCGACTGGATCACCGCGGATCTGCGCCAACGCTTCCGGCTGCCCGAGCTGCATCGCTGTCTGCATGTGCTGCACCAGCCACCGCCGGAGATCGACCCCGAACAGCTGGCCGGCGGCCACCACCCGGCAACTCGTCGGTTGGCACTGGAGGAGCTGCTCGCTCACCGCCTCAGCCTGCAGACGGTGCGCCTGCGCATCCAGGAGGATGGTGCCCCCCCCCTGCCCTCGGGCCGTGGGCTGCAGGCCCGCTTCCTGACTCAGCTGCCCTTTTCTCTGACCGCTGCCCAGCGCCGCGTGCTCGACGAGATCGGTTCCGACCTGGCCCGGGAAGTGCCCATGCTGCGGCTGGTGCAGGGCGATGTGGGTTCCGGCAAGACCGTGGTGGCCGCCATGGCGGCCCTGGCCGCCATCGCCGGAGGGTGTCAGGCGGCGATGATGGCACCCACCGAGATCCTGGCAGAGCAGCACTATCGCGCCTTTCGGGCCTGGTTTACCCCACTGGGCATCGACGTCGCCTGGCTGGCCGGCAAGCTCAAGGGCAAGGCACGCCTCGACACCAAGGCGGCGATCCAGGACGGCCGCGCCCAGATGGTGGTGGGCACCCATGCGCTGTTCCAGGGCGATGTGCACTTTCAGCGCCTGGGCCTGGCGATCGTCGACGAGCAGCACCGCTTCGGCGTCCATCAGCGCCTGGCGCTGCGTGAGAAGGGCGAGGCTGGTGGCCTTACCCCACATCAGCTGGTCATGACCGCCACGCCGATCCCGCGCACCCTGGCGATGAGTGCCTATGCCGACCTGGATGCCTCGGTGATCGACGAGCTGCCCCCGGGCCGTACTCCGGTCAGAACCGTGGCGATGCCCGATGAGCGACGTCCCGAGGTCGTCGAGCGCATTCGTCATGCCTGCGCCGAAGGGCGTCAGGCCTACTGGGTCTGCACCCTGATCGAGGAGTCGGAGGTACTGGAGTGCCAGGCCGCCGAGGCGACCCGGGACGAGCTGGTGGAGGCGCTGCCGGAACTCGCCATCGGCCTGGTACACGGCCGCATGAAGGCCTCCGAGAAGGCTACGGTGATGGAAGCCTTCAAGGCCGGGGAGCTGGATCTACTGGTCGCCACTACGGTAATCGAGGTGGGGGTCGATGTACCCAACGCCAGCCTGATGATCATCGAGAACCCCGAGCGCCTGGGCCTCTCACAGCTGCACCAGCTGCGTGGCCGAGTCGGCCGCGGTGCCACCCAGAGCTTCTGCGTGCTGCTCTACCATCCGCCGCTGTCGGCCCACTCCAAGGAGCGTCTGGCGGTAATGCGCGAGACCAGCGACGGCTTTCGCATCGCCGAGAAGGATCTGGAGCTGCGCGGTCCCGGCGAGGTGCTGGGCACCCGCCAGACGGGGCTGGCCCAGATGAAGATCGCCGACCTGGAGCGCGACGCCGACCTCCTCGACCGAGTCGCGCCGCTGGCCGAGGCGCTGATGGCCAGCCACCCCGAGGCCAGCCAGCCGCTGATCCGGCGCTGGCTGGGTGAGGAGGCTGGGCGCTACGGGCAGGTGTAACGCCGTAAGCCAGCATGTCGACCCCCAAGCCTAGCGGCAAGGGGGTTTCTTAAAACTTATAGCTTACAGCTTACCGGCCTCGGCGAAGCGGAGCTCTTACTACCGCTCCGCGAAAAGCGCGGCTCCCGCTTCCCGCAACGGTGTCAGCTGTCGAGCGATCAGCATCAGCTGCGCGCCCAGCAAGGAGCCCGGTTCCCCTTTGGCTGCCTCGAGTGCCTCCCCCGGGGGGATCGGCTCGCGCCGCTCCAGCGCCAGGGCCAGCCCATCCAGCTCGGTGAGAATCGCCTCGGCCAGGGCACTCTCCGCCGGGGTGACTCCCTGGCTCTCGCCGCGATGGGCACCCAGGGCGGACAGGTAGTTGAGCAGGGTATGGGCATGCAGCTGGAAAGGCACTCCCCGCTCGGCATCACGTCGAAAGGGGCCCGGCTCCTGCTGCATATTGGCCAACATGGCGGCGAGCTCCGCATCGGCGTTATGCGCATTACGCCGCGCCAGTCGATAGGTCAGGTCGTCACGCTTGCCCTCGGCGTACTGCGCCACCAGTGCCGCCAGGTAGTCCCGTTCCGAGGCCACGGCGGCGGCGGCCTGGCGATGCAGTCGTCTGCCCTGCCAGTCGGGAAGTATGGTCAGAACCGCCAGCCCGGCAATACCCGCGCCCAGCAGGGTATCCACCAGACGGGGCCAGATCAGCCCGAAGCCGTCGCCCACCTGATTGAAACAGCTCAGCACCATCAGAGTGATGGCCGCCGTGGCCAGGGTGTAGTGACGACCGCGCAGGGCAAAGAAGGCGACCCCGGCGACTACCGCGATTCCCGCCTGGAGCGCCGGCGCCGGAAACAGCGTGATCAGCGCCCACCCCGCCACCAGCCCCAGCACCGTTCCCAGGATGCGCTGCCACAGAAAGCGCCGGGTGGCCCCGAAGCTGGGGCGACAGACAAACAGACTGGTCAACAGTATCCAGTAGCCCTGGGTGGGATGGATCAGATGCAACAGGCCGAAGCCGGCTACCAGGGTGGTAGCTAACCGTACGGCGTGACGAAAGACCGGTGAGCCTGGGGTCAGCTGCGCCTGCAGGCGCTCGATGACCTCCCCCAGACCCTGAGGAGTGCGGTCGTGGAGCACCTTGTCACCGCTCCCCCCGAGCTCCGGGTGACGGGCCCTGGCCAGGGCTCGTGCCAGGGTCGCCAGGTTATCGGCCACGGCCTCCAGGGCGGGCAGCAGCGCCTTGCGCTCGTCGGTCAGCTCCCCGCGCAGATGTACCAGGGAGGCGTCGAGATCGACCAGCGCCTGCTCGCTCGGGGCCAGATCGAAGCTGCGCTTGAGCAGCAGCCCCCGGGCCAGGGTCCGGCACGCCTCGCCCTGTCGGGAGAGTACCCGCTGCATTCGAAACAGCACATCGTGATGAAAGAATGCCTCGGCCAGCTCGGCATAGGGGGAGTGGGAGGAGCTGGCCCGCTCATGGATCTCCTGGGCGATCATGTAGAGCCCCAGATAACGGGCCAGGCGCGGCGATTCGCGCTGCCCCTCCAGGCGACGGAAGAGGCGCTCCTTGGCGTCGTTGAGGGCCGCCACCACAACGCCATTCTGATGCGCCAGGGCCAGGCGCCGGCTCTCCACATCCAGTTCGCGCAAGGGCTCGAACAGCGCCGCCTTGAGGCCGAGGTAACGGGCCAGCTCACGGTAGAGCCGTGCCAGGGCAAGCTGCAGCGGCTGACGCGAGAAGAACGCACACCAAACGACCGAGATCACTCCATACCAGGCGGCACCGACCACCAGCAACGACGGTTCCCGCCACAATTCATCCAGCACCGGGCTGCCGCGTTGCTCGAGGCTGATCAGGGTGTAGATGGCCAGGATCAGGGTGGCGTTGGCGATGGTGGCGTAGCGCTGACCGACGGCGCCGAACATGGTCATGCCGAAGGCGGCCACACCCAGGCTCATGACGAGGAGCCAGGGATGGACGAAGAGCAGCTCCATCGCCAGCGAGGCCAGCGCGAAGCAGACCAGGGTGACCAGCAGGGCGGCCAGCCGCCCGGGCCAGTCGTCATCGGTCTCGGCCAGGGCACAGGCGATGGCCCCCAGGAACAGCGGAATCAGGCTGGCCATATCGCCGCGCCACCAGCACAACAGGGTGATGCCACCCAGGGCAATAAACACCCGCAGGCTGTAGGCGGCGGGCTCTAGGGTCCAGAAGCGCCGCAGGACCAGTGACGGAGACATGGTGAGAGGTGTCAGAGGTGGCGCAGCAACTTCTGCAGGCGCTGCAGGTCGTTGGCATCACCCACCAGGCGCACACGGCCCTCCATCATGCCGTCGAGAAAGACCTGCTGGCTCGGCTTGCGCAGCACCTCAAGCGCGGTGGTGGAATCCTCGAAGCGCAGCTCCAGGTCGAGATCCACCGGCAGGCCGCGACCATGCTCGATACCACGAGGCGACATGCGGTAGTGGCGAGCAATGGCGAGATCCTCGGTGGCCACCCCCCAGTCGAGATGGCCCATCTCGTTGAGGAGCTCGCGGAAGCGCGCCTTGCGACGCAAGGCGCGCTTGAGTAGCCAACCCAGCACCCAGAGCATCAGTTTCAGCTTCATATCATCACCACCGGATCCCTGGAAAATATGGGGGAAAACGCCTGGCACCAGAAAGGAGCCAGGCGTTCGGGGGCACTTTCCCGGAGTTGCACTTCCTGGAGTTGCACTTCCTGGAGTTGTTTATCCTGGAATTACTTGGCCACGGCGTCCTTGAGGCCCTTGCCCGGCTTGAAGGCCACGGTCTTGCTGGCCGGAATGTTCAACGGCTGACCGGTTTGGGGGTTCTTGCCGGTGCGCGCGGCACGCTCGCGCACGACAAAGGTACCGAAGCCGATCAGGGTGACATCCTGCCCCTGGGAGACACTCCCGGTGATCTCGTCGAGAATGACATTGAGCACCTGGCTCGCCTTGTCCTTGGATAGATCGGCACGTTCGGCTATCGCCGCTGCGAGTTCTGGCTTACGCATACAACCCTCCTGGTATTGACACTGGATCCCGACACCTCGGTCGGGAGGTCTATTGTCATGGCAGACGACGCTCGCCGTTCACCTGGCTGTCTCACCGGGCGAAAAGCGAGCGGCGTCGAAAGACAGACTAGGGCAGCCCTGGGGCTACTAACGCCGACCTAGCCTAGCAACGCCGGCGCAGCCCGCGCCAGCTCGACTTTCCGACGCACGCAGCTTCCTGTCAACGCAAATCCGATCAAACGTCCGTCCTCGGCCTCGGCCAGTGCGGTCAAGTCCCAAGCGTTACCCTCGATGCGCCAACGTGCCGGAGGATACGGGGGCGGCAGCGATACCACCGGCAGCAACGGCGTCTTGACCAGCACCGGCCAGGGGCCATAACGCACCGACGTAGGCGTGCCGGCAAGCGTCTTCGCCAACGCCTTGGCGCCGGCCTGCAGCGGCTGCACATACATGGCATTGACACCCTCAACGCAGGCCACATCCCCCAGGGCAAACACACCCGGCGCCGATGTCGCCATCTGGCGATCGGTCTGAATCCCCGCGGGGCTGACCTCGAGCCCCGCCCTCTCGGCCAGGGCCGTGCGGGGCCGCAGCCCCGTCGCCAGCAGCACCAGATCGGCCACCACCGACCCACCTCTGTCGAGATCAACGATGACATCGCTGCCCTGGTCCCCCAGCCCGGCGACGCCGGTGCTTAAGGACAGTCCCATGCCCGACTCTCGAAACGCCTCACCCAGCACCCGGCCCAGCGGCTCGGGGAGCAGCCGCGGCAGTGGTGCGGCTTCCGGCGCGATCAGGGTCACCCGGTGGCCGCCCGCCAGCAGGTCGTTGGCGAACTCGCAACCCACCAGGCCGGCACCGATGATGGCCACTCGGGCAGGGCGACCGAGGGCGCCTATCGCGGCGTGGAAGGCCCGATAATCATCCAGGTCGTTGACCGTCATCACTCGACCGGCCAGGGATTTTGGAATTTCGAAGGGCGTCATGGGCGACGCTCCGGTCGCCAGCACCAGCTCGCCGTAGGCCAGCCGCTCCTCACCGATATGCAGGGTGCGGGAGTCGGTATCGATGGCGTCAACGCGAGTCTGGGTGCGCACCACTGCATTCAGCGACTCTGCCACCGCCAGGGCATCACGAGCCGCCAGCCGCTCGGGTGGCAGCCCCTTGGTGAAGCCGGTGGAGAGCAGCGGCTTGGAGTAGTCATCACCGCTGTCGGCAGTGATCAGGGTCACCGACCGCTCCTTGTCCAGGGCACGCAGCTGGCGCAGCAGGCCAAGGCCCGCCATGCCGCTACCGAGAATGGTCAGGGGGGCACTCATGGGTCTCCTCGTCGAGGATGGGTGGTGGTTGTGCATGGTACACTACCCGTCCCCATGGATGGACAGAGAGTCCGCGGTGTCCGATTCCCGATCCCACGCCAAGCATGGCCCCGTGCGCTGGTTACCCCTGGCCGCCATCCGCCCCGCCATGAGTCCGGCCTGGCGACGGTGGGTAGGCTCGCGGGACTCCTTGACCCTGCGCCTCACCGAAGCGGGTCGTCCGCGCCCCTTTCGGGTCCACCTGATCGACCAGCGCACCGATGCGCTGCGGCGCGACGAGGCACAGGCGTTGGGCCTGCCCACGGGCCGCCAGGCCTGGCAGCGCGAGGTCGCCCTATGCCTGGGCGAAACGCCCTGGGTAGTGGCACGCTCTGTGGCCCCGCTCGAAGGCCTGCCCGCCCACGACCTGGCGCATCTCGGCGAGCGCTCTCTGGGCAGCTGGCTGTTCCGCCAGCCCGACCTCGAGCGCGGCGAGATCGAGGTCACCCGTGACCCGGCAGGCTTCCATGAGGCACACGGGCCCTGGGGGCGCCGTTCGGTATTTCACCACGGCGGTTTCCGCGTGCTGGTGCAGGAGTGGTTCCTCGACGCCATGGCGGATGACCTCGGCCTGCCTTCGCGCTAGGCTTTGCTGTTCCCACCCGCCACGAGGTAGAGATGGATCGCTCTTTGATGCGCCCCACGGGCCTGGCCCGACTCCCCGACTTCCTGCGCCTGACACGTCTCGATCGTCCCATCGGCACCTGGCTACTGATGTGGCCTACCCTGTGGGCGCTGTGGACCGCCGCCGAGGGATTGCCCAGCCGTCGCCTGCTGCTGATCTTCATCGCCGGCGTCTATCTGATGCGTGCCGCCGGCTGCGTGATCAATGACTACGCCGATCGCCATGTGGACGGCTACGTCAAGCGCACCCTCGACCGCCCCCTGGCCACCGGGCGGATCAGCGAGGGAGAGGCCCAGGCGCTGTTTCTGATGCTGGTGGCGGGCGCCTTCGTGCTGGTGCTGTTCACCAACCTGTTCACGGTGCTGCTCTCCATCGGTGGAGTGATACTGGCCTTCATCTACCCCTTCATGAAGCGCTACACCCATCTGCCGCAGCTGTTTCTGGGAGCGGCATTCTCCTGGGCGATCCCCATGGCATACGGCGCGGTGCTGGGCCATGTGCCCGTCGAGGCGTGGCTGCTGTTCGCCGCCAACGTGATGTGGACCATCGCCTACGACACCCAGTACGCCATGGTCGATCGCGACGACGACCTGAAGGTCGGCATCAAGTCCACCGCGGTGCTGTTCGGCAGTGCCGACCGCTTCATGATCGGCCTGCTGCAGATCGTCACGCTGCTGCTGCTGGCCTGGGCCGGCACACGGCTCGCCCTGGGCGGCTTCTTCTGGCTGGGACTGCTCGCCATGGCGGCCACCTTCGTCTGGCAGCACTGGCTGATCCGCGAGCGCGAGCGCGAGTCCTGCTTCCGGGCCTTCCTCAACAACTACTGGTCGGGTCTGCTGGTGTTCGCGGGCATCGCCCTGAGCCTGTGGCCAGGCGTCCAGTAGCTGGGCCTCCGGTGCGGGCCGGCCTGTCACGTCAGTGTCATAATATCGTGATCTACTCGACATCGACCCGTCATTGACCCGAGGCTTCAGGATGACCGCCAAGACCGTACTGATCGTCGATGATGAAGCGCCTATCCGCGAGATGATCGCCATGGCGCTGGAGATGGCCAACTATCGCGTGCTCGAGGCGGACAACGCCCAGACCGCCCATGCCATGATCGTCGACCACCAGCCCGACCTCCTGCTGCTCGACTGGATGATGCCCGGCACCAGCGGCATCGAGCTGGCAAGGCGCCTCAAGCGCGACGAGACCACCGCCGAACTGCCGATCATCATGCTTACCGCCAAGGGCGAGGAGGACAACAAGATCCAGGGGCTCGAGGCCGGCGCCGATGACTATATCACCAAGCCTTTCTCCCCTCGGGAGCTGGTGGCGCGTCTCAAGGCCGTGCTGCGCCGGGCAACGCCCCATGGTGTCGAGGAGGCGGTGGAGGTGGATGGCCTGCGGCTCGATCCGGTCAGCCATCGGGTCAGCGCCGACGGGCAGGAACTGGGCGTGGGTCCTACCGAGTATCGCCTGCTGCAGTTCTTCATGACCCATCAGGAACGCGCCTACACCCGCAGCCAGCTGCTCGATCAGGTGTGGGGCGGCAATGTCTACGTGGAGGAGCGCACCGTCGACGTGCATATCCGTCGCCTGCGCAAGGCGCTAGGCGAGCGTCACCAGCACCTGGTACAGACGGTGCGTGGCACCGGCTACCGGTTCTCCGCCAAGGGCTGACGTGAGGCTCTGGAAGCACGAGCTAGGGCGCCTGCTTCTACTCGCCGGCCTCGGTCTGGCGGTCGGCTGGCCGCTGGGCGAGCAGTGGGCCGGCCTGGCCCTGGGGCTTGCACTGAGCCTTGTCTACCACCTCTATCAGCTGCGTCGTCTTCACCACTGGCTGACCCATGACAGCCAGGCCGAGCCGCCCTCGGCAGCCGGGCTATGGGGTGACCTGATGGACCGCCTCTACCGCTACCAGAAGGTCCAGCGTATCGCCCAGGAGCGGTTGCGCAGTACCCTGGGGCGAATTCAGGAGTCCTCCGAGGCCATGCGCGACAGTGTGGTCATGCTCGACCGCCACGGCGACATGGAGTGGTGGAACAGCGCGGCGTCACGGCTGCTGGGGCTGCAAGCGTCTCATGATCGTGGCCACCATATCACCAACCTGCTGCGCGACCCGCGCTTCGTCGAATACTTCCATGCTCGCGACTACCGCGACCCCCTGACCCTGCCCTCCCCCATCGACGAGCGGACCGTCCTGGAGTTTCAGATCACCCTCTATGGCGATGGCGAGCGGCTGCTGATGGCACGCGACATCACTCGCCTGCATCGCCTCGAGGAGATGCGCCGCGACTTCGTAGCCAATGTCTCCCATGAGCTGCGCACCCCTCTCACCGTGCTGGCCGGCTACCTGGAGACCTACGCCAGCTTCGCCGACCAGCTGCCCCCACGATTCGCCAGGGGGCTCGGCCAGATGCAGGAGCAGACCACCCGCATGCAGAACCTGGTCCAGGACCTGTTGCTGCTCTCGCGGCTGGAGATCGACCGCAGCGGAAGCGACCATGCCCCGCTGGACATGGTCAGATTGCTGGAGAGCGTAAAGCGGGATGCCGAGGCACTATCCGGCGGTCGCCACACCATCCGGGTAGAGCTCAAGGAGCCTCGCGCCCTGGTGGGCAGTGAACAGGAGATTCGCAGCGCCCTCTCCAACCTGGCCTTCAACGCCGTGCGCTACACCCCCGAAGGCAGCCATATCACCCTGAGCTGGCGCCCCGGGCCCGACCATGGCGCCTACCTGGAGGTGGTCGACGACGGCGAAGGCATCGACCCGGTGCATGTACCGCGCCTTACCGAGCGCTTCTATCGGGTCGACAAGGGGCGCAGCACGGCGACCGGCGGAACCGGCCTCGGCCTGGCCATCGTCAAGCACGTGCTGCTGCGCCACGACGCCCGCCTGGAGATCGACTCACGGCCGCGCCAGGGCACCACCTTTCACTGCTGCTTCCCCGCCACCCGGTTGGAGGGAGAAACGAGTGCGACCTGACGCAACCTCAGCGACGGGTCGGCAGGTCGGCGGGCAGGTCACGATAGTGGCCGTCCCACATCAGCACCGCGGCGGCCACCGCCCCGGGTAGCAGGAAGAGGTTGGCCAGCGGGATCCAGGTGATCAGGGTCACCCCGCCCCCATAGGTCATGGTCGGCCACCAGCGCGCCCTGAGGCGACGTCGCATCTCGGCGAAGCTGACCTTGTTGTTGTCCATGGGGTAGTCGAGATAGGTGATCGCCATCATCCACGCCGAGAATAGTGCCCAGAGCAGCGGGGCCACCAGATTGACCACGGGAATCCAGCTGAGCACGAACAGCGCCGCCATGCGCGGCAGAATATAGACCAGCTTGACCAGCTCGCGGCACAGGGCATCCAGTGCGGTTCTCGTCAGGCCCCGGTCATCCAGCGGCTGCCGGCCGGTGGCCTCGATCTCCACCCTTTCGGCCAGAAAGCCGTAGAAGGGCGCGGCGACAAGGTGGGTCACCAGGGTAAAGGTGAAGAACACCACCAGCACCAGGCTGACCACGAACAGCGGCCAGATCAACCACTCCAGCCAGGCGAGCCAGCCCGGTACCAGGCTCATCCAGTGGTCCAGCCAGCTGCCGAAATTGGCCAGCACGAACCACAGCATGGCGACGTAGACCAGCAGGTTCACGGCGATAGGGGCAAACACATAGCGGCGCAGGCCGGCACCGTAGACCAGGCGGGTACCACGGGACAGGGCCGTGAAGGCATCAAGCATTTCAGCGTCTCTTGCAGCGGTCGAGATCAAGGGGCTGCGTTATTGACGACGAAACACCGGCGATGGTCAACCCCTGCGGACAATGGCCTCGGCATTCAGGTCATCTGGCGCGGTATGGCGGATATCCATGCCGTTGACCAGATAGACCACATACTCGGCGAGGTTGTTGGCATGGTCGCCGATGCGCTCCAGGGCACGCAGGATCCACATCAGACTGAGCACCGACGAGATCGAGCGTGCATCCTCCATCATGAAGGTCATCAGCGAGCGCATGGCGCTCTGGTACTCGCTGTCGACCTGCTCATCCTCGTGGACCAGCTTGAGCGCCAGCTCGGTATCGAGCCTGGCAAAGGAGGTCAGCGCATCGCGCACCATGCGTCGCACATGCTCACTGATCATGCGTACCTCCACGAAGCCGCGGCTGCCGTTATCGCCCTCGATCAACTCACAGGAGTTGCGGGCTATCTTGCTCGCCTCGTCGCCGATGCGCTCCAGATCGGAGGCGGCGCGGATCACCGCCAGCACCAGACGCAGGTCGGACGCGGTGGGCTGTCGTCGCGCCAGGACCTGAGTGCACTCCGCATCGATCCTGATCTGCATATCGTTGACCGTGCGATCATTGTCGACCACCCGACGGCCCAGTGCGGAATCCCCCTCGAGCAGGGCCGCCACGGCATCCTGGACCTGTTTCTCGACCAGCCCCCCCATCGCCATCAGCTGGGTCTTGAGCTCCTCGAGCTCCTGATTGAACTGACGGGAAATGTGCTGGCTGTGGATATCGCTGCTGATGTCCATGGGACTCTCCTTGGGGCCGGACCCTTCAGGTCATGCGCCCGGTGATGTAGTTCTCGGTGCGCGCGAGGCGCGGATGGGTGAACAGCGTCTGGGTGGGACCGTACTCCACCAGCTCGCCCTGCTCGAGAAAGGCGGTGAAATCGGAGACCCGTGCCGCCTGCTGCATGTTGTGGGTGACCAGCACCAGGCTGAGGCGCGACTTCAGATTGCCGATCAGCTCCTCGATCTTCAGCGTCGAGATGGGATCCAGGGCAGAGGCCGGTTCGTCGAGCAGCAGCACCTCGGGCTGAACCGCCAGGGTACGGGCGATCACCAGGCGCTGCTGCTGGCCCCCCGAAAGCGCCCAGGCCGAGGTCCGTAGGCGATCCTTCACCTCCTCCCAGAGTGCCGCGGAGCGCAGTGCCCACTCGACGCTATCGTCCATCTGACGCCTGCGCAGCTCCCCCTGCAGGCGCAGACCGAAGGCCACGTTGTCATAGATCGACATCGGGAAGGGGTTGGGCGCCTGGAAGACCATGCCAACCCGGCGCCGCAACTCCGCTACCTCCACTTCGGGGGCGTGGATATCCTGCCCTTCGAGACGAATCTCGCCGCACCGCACCACCTCCTCGTTGAGATCGTGGAGTCGGTTGAAGGCACGCAGCAGGGTCGACTTGCCGCACCCGGATGGGCCGATAAAGGCCGTCACCCGCTGGCGCGGCACGCGCAGGGTGAGATCGCGTAGCGCCGGCTTGTCGCCATACGCAAGGCTCAACCCGTTGATCTCCAGGCAGCTTTCGGAGGCGGCGAAGTCGATGATCGGCCCTCTTGCGGCGGATGACGACATGAAAACGGACACCAGACAGATTCTCCTCGGGGCCACCGCTAGACGCGCGACGGCACCTCATGACGCAGCCTCAGATGATGGCGCAGAAATATTGCAGTCAGGTTAAGCAGCAGGATCACCAGCACCAACAGCAGTGCCGTGGCGAAGGCCAGCGGCATGGCGGCCTGGACATCATCGCCATGGAGGGCGGTATCGTAGATATGGTAGCCAAGATGCATGAACTTGCGTTCAAGATGCAGAAAGGGGAAGTCGCCGTCCACCGGCACCCGGGAGGCCAGCTTGGCGACCCCCACCAGCATCAGGGGCGCCACCTCGCCGGCGGCCCTGGCCACGGCCAGGATCATGCCGGTCAGCATGGCGGGCAGCGTCATCGGCAGCACCACTCGGGTCAGCATCTCCATCCGGGTGGCACCCAGTGCCAGGGCTCCCTCCCGCTGATGGTCGGGCACCCGCGCCAGCCCCTCCTCGGTGGCCACGATCACCACCGGCAGGGTCAGCAGTGCCAGGGTCAGGGAGGCCCACAGCAGGCCGCCGGTGCCGAAGGTAGGGGATGGCAGTCGTTCGCTGAAGAACCACTCGTCCAGGCTCCCGCCGATGCCATGGACGAACAGCCCCAGCCCGAACACCCCGAAGACGATGGAGGGAACCCCCGCCAGGTTACGCACGCCGATGCGCACGATGCGAGTCAGCGCTCCCTGATGGGCCACCTCATTGAGATAGATGGCGGCCAGCACGCCGAAGGGGGTCACCACCAGCGACATCAGCAGCACCATCAACATGGTACCGAAGATCGCCGGCCACACCCCTCCGGCGCTGTTGGCGGCGCGTGGCCCCTCGGAGAGAAAGCGCCACACGCCCTCTCCCCAGGCAACCACTCTGTCGAGCAGCGTCATGGCGTTGGGCCGCCAGGCACGTAGTACCTTCTCCAGAGGCTGCTCGACGCGCCGCCCGTCGGCGCTCTCCACTATCAGGGTAGCGCCGCCCATGGTCGCCTGAAGCTCACGGATTCGCCCATTGGCCGCGGCCAGCGCCGCACGAACCTCGTCGCTGTCGACGGTCTCGAGGCGTCGAACCAGAGGCATCACCACCTCGTCACGCAGACGGTCGCGCTCGTCGCGCAGCCTCTCCAGGGCCCTCAGTCGCGCCTGCAGGGCGGGCCAGGCGGCCTCGCCGACATGGCTCTCTCCCTCCCCTTCGAGCGCCACCAACCGACCGACAAGATCGCCCCAGCGGCTGCGCTCCATCATCACCAGCTCGGCTGGGTAGTCGATCCTGGCGATCTCCCCCAGCTCGACCCAGCGCCAGCGGCCACCCTCCAGATCCCGGTTGGCGGTGAAGTAGAGGCGCTCACGCCTCGTGTCGCCGGGGATCGCCTCCTCACGCACCGCGATGCCGGCGAAGGGCGAGCCGGCGTGAGGCGTCACCACGGCCACCTCGGCGGGCCAGAAATGGCCCAGCCCACGCGTGGCCAGCAGCAACAGCAGAGCCAGCAGCATCAGCAGCGACAGCGCCACACTGCCGGCGGCCAGCCAGGGCCAAGGGCCTTCACCATGGCGGCGCCACGTCCTTCTCATGCTCCCCCCTCCCGGCGCTGATAGCGGCGCCGCAGGCGAGTACGCATCACCTCGGCCAGGGTATTGACCAGAAAGGTAAAGAGAAACAAGACCAGCGCGGCCAGGAACAGCAGCCGGTAGTGGGTACCGCCGACGGCGGCCTCAGACAGCTCGATGGCGATGGTCGCCGACAGCGAGCGTAGCCCCTCCAAGGGGTTCATGGTCATCAGGGCGGTGTTGCCGCTGGCCATCAGCACGATCATGGTCTCGCCCACCGCCCGGCCGGCGCCGATCATCACCGCGCTCAGGATGCCCGGTGAGGCCGCGGGCAGCACCACCCGCCAGAGCGTCTGCCAGCGGGTGGCACCCAGTGCCTGGGCACCCTCGGCGAGGCTGTCGGGCACCCCGTTCAAGGCATCCTCGGCCAGTGCATAGATGCCGGGGATCACGGCAAAGCCCATGGCCACACCGACGATCATGGCATTGCGCGCCGCATAGTCCAGGCCCAGGGTGGCGGCGAGCCAGCCACGCAGATCTCCCCCCAGCAGCGCGGCCTCGAGCCAGGGCGCCAGCCACAGGGTGATGGCTCCCACCATCAGCAGCCAGGGCATCAGCCACACTCCCGCCCAGCCAAGGGTCAGCCGCCTCCCCAGTGGCGCCGGCAACAACCCCCTCACTCCTCCTGCCAGCAGCACCCCGAGAGGCAGGGTCATCACCAGCAGCAAGGTGGCGGTTAAGTGCCGCTCTACCCAGGGCGCCAGCAGCAGGCCGGCGACGAAACCGACCACCACCCCGGGCATGGCCTCCATCAGCTCCAGGGTAGGCTTCAGCCGGGCCCGCAGGCGACGCGGCATGTAGAGCGCCGAATGCACCGCGGCGCCCAGCGCCAGGGGCACCGCAAACAGCAGCGCCCACAGCGCGGCCTTGAGCGTGCCCCAGGCAAGCGGCAGCATGCCGTAATGCGCCGGACTGGCCTCCCCCAGGGGCTCAGGCCGCCAGCGATGCCGGGGTTCGACGGCCCCCTCCACCGGCTGAGGGCGCCACAGCTCATCGGTATCCAGGGCATCCGCCCCCAGAAACAGCGGTATCACCTCCAGCGCCAGAAACACCCCGATGGCCAGTACCGATACCAGCACGCCGATGCCCCCCGCGGTGATCAGCAGGGTCGCCAGGCGGTCGCGAAGGCGGCGACGACGCAGGTGCAGGGAGGGATGCGGGCGAGGGTCGATCATGGCCACTCATCAGGCGCGGAAGACAGGAGCAGGAACACCACTTTACGACAGAACGATGACAGTCGCGTGACAGCGCTACTCGGCCATCGGCAGCGAAGCCAGCCAGTCGCGCTGCTGCATCAGCCGCTCCTCGGTCAGGGTGACGAAGCCCAGCTCCTCGACCACCGCCTGGCCCTGCGGGGAGAACACCAGTTCGAGGAAAGCATGCTCCGGGGCCGTCAGCGCGCTGCCGGGGGGCAGGTTCAGGTAGAGATAGAGGTAACGCCACAGCGGGTAGTCGCCGCGGCGTACTGCTCGAGGCGTGGGTGAGACGACCCGGCCCTGGGGGTCATGGAGCTGAAGCGCCCTGACGCCGGCGGTCAGATGATTGAGGCCCACGAAGCCGATGGACGATGGCTCGGCGGCCACCGCCGCCGCCACCGCCGCCGAGCCGGGGTGCTCGTTGAGGCGTACCCGGAAATCGCCACCACACAGGGCACGCCTGCGAAACAGATCATGCGTCCCCGAGGCGACGTTGCGTCCATGCAGCACGATACGATCCCCCGGCAGCATGCCCCCCAGCTGGGACCAGCGTTCAACCCCGTGTTCGGCACCACAGCGACGCGACTCCGAAAAGATGGCATCCAGCTCCCGACGGCCGAGGCTCTCCAGTGGATTATGGCGATGCACGATGACCACCAGGGCATCGCGAGCCACCTTCAGCTCCACAGGAGGATAGCCGTGGCGGGCGATGAAGGCTTGGCGTTCCAGATCATTCATGGGTCGCGACATCGCGCCCAGGCGCGCGGTGCCAGCGGTCAGCGCGGCCGGAGCGCTTGATGAGCCACTGGCCTGAAGCTGCAGGCGCACCCCTGGATGGCGCTCGACCAGCCGATCCCCCCAATGCAGCATGGGGCCCGCCAGGGTATCCGACCCCACCGCACTCAGCGGTCCGATAATCTCATCCGCCGCCAAGCGTGGCGCCAACAAGGCCAGCAGCATGCCGAGCAGCAGAGCCATCCAGCACTGCCCCCATCGCTCATCGAGCGAGACCATGCAATCTCCTCTTTCTCTGACGTCTTATGCTCATGCTATCCCACCGTTCAGGGTCGACTGTGGAGTCGCACCCCGCAGCCCGTCGAACAATCTGTGCAGCACCTTCTCGCTACCATCTCCCTGCCACCGGTCATGCGGGGCTGGAGGGCAAGCGAGACCGGGTTTACCATGGGACCGGTCTCACCCCCCCAATAACAAGCCAGGATGATGACACCTCCATGACAGACCTCGATGACAGCCCGCGTCCACGGGGAGAGCTGACTCTCAAGCTGCTGGCCAGCCGCCAGGACACCAATCTCCACGGCGATATCGCCGGTGGCTGGCTGGTCGCCCATATGGATCAGGCCGCCGAGCTGGCCGCAGACCGGGAAGCCAACGGTCGCACTGCTACCGTGGCGATCGAATCAATGGACTTCCTGTGTCCTGTGCGGGTTGGCTCCACGGTCAATATCTTCACCCGCCTGGTGGAGATCGGCCATAGCTCCATTCGCATCGATGTCGAGGTATGGATACGCCAGCCCCACGAGCGCAACCCCGACGAGCTTCACAAGGTGACCGAGGCTCGCTTCGTGATGGTGGCCATGGATGACAATGGCCGCATCCGCGCGGTGCGTCGCGAGACCTGAGCCCTGACACCAATGCAAGGCGGGGGCACCATCGGCGCCCCCGCTCCCTTCTCTAACCCCTGGCAGATAATCGCCGATTCACGTCAGTTCAGTGGCATCCGCCAGAGGCCATGGCCTATCGGGCCCTCTCGCCAGGCATCATACCCTCAGGACTGCACCGCCTCACGTGCCTTGAGATAGGCGAACTCGCCGGCATCGTTGGACGCCCGTACCAGCTTCTGGAAGGCGACATA
The DNA here is from genome assembly GCF_009901955.1 of Halomonas icarae. GTDB lineage: Bacteria > Pseudomonadota > Gammaproteobacteria > Pseudomonadales > Halomonadaceae > Halomonas > Halomonas icarae. The sequence goes on from NZ_WUTS01000001.1 coordinate 2,528,562, forward strand.
GGAGTCGTGAACCTTCTTCGAGTCCGGGTCACTCTCGACCTGTTCGACGATCACCTCCTGGGAGGCTTCATAGAGCGCCTTCATCACATCCTCGGGGAAGATACGCAGCTTGACACCATGCTCGTTGACCAGGGTATCCATAGCCTGGGCATTGCGGAAGGTGAACTCGCTGATCATCGCCAGATTGGACGCCCGAGCCGCCTCGGTCACCACCGCCTTGAGGTCGTCGGGCAGGGCATTCCAGGCATCCAGGTTAACGGTACCCTCGAGAATCGCACTGGGTTCGTTCCAGGCCGAGGTGTAGTAGTAGTCGGCTACCTGGTGAAGGCCGAAGGCCAGATCATTGTAGGGGCTGACCCAGTCGGCGGCATCCAGCACACCGGTCTGCATGGAGGTGAAGATCTCCGAGCCCGGCATGGTAACGGTGGTGACACCGATACGGTTCATTGCCTCGCCGGCCAGGCCCGGTAGACGCAGCTTGAGCCCCTGCAGATCCTCCAGGGAGTTGATCTCCTTCTTGAACCAGCCACCAGGCTGGGTGGTGGTATTACCCACCGGAAAGGGCTTGAGGTTGTGCTTGGCGTAGATCTCGTCCCACAGTTCCTGGCCACCGCCGTAATAGAGCCAGGCGTTGGTCTCCTGGGTCGTCATGCCGAAGGGCACGGCGGTAAAGAACTGTGATGCCGCGACCTTGCCACGCCAGTAGTAGGCCGCGGAGTGTCCCATCTCGGCGGTGCCGGCAGCCACGGCATCGAACACTTCAAGCGCCGGCACCAGCTCACCGGCACCATGCACGCGAATGCGCATGCGCCCGCCCGAGAGCGTTTCGACGCGCTTGGCAAACTCGTTGGCACCGGTGCCCAGGGCCGGGAAGTTCTTGGGCCAGGAGGTGACCATGTTCCATGTGATGGTCTCCTGGGCCTTGGCGGTGGAGACGAAGGGGGCAGCGACCACACCGGCGGCGCCGGCACCCAGGGTGGTCAAGAACTTGCGACGTTGCATGCAGGCATCACTCCGTACGGATTATTATGCGAGTGCCGCGCCTGTCGCGCGGCTGTGTCCGCCTGGCAGTATGCTCCAGACGTGAACACACTCACAAGCCATAAGCCTGCAGTGAACGTCAACGGAAAGTCATGCGCTCTTGAGGGTCACAGCGGCGTCAGTTTGGCGAAGCCCAACACCAGCCACTTGTCCCCCTCTCCAGCGAAGCTGACCTGTACCCGCGCCCGGGGACCCTCGCCCTCGGCATTGAGAATCACCCCTTCCCCGAATACCGGATGACTGACTCGCTGCCCGAGGGAGAGCGAGGGCAGGTCATCGCCGCCGTTGACCCCGCTCTGGCGAAGCCCGGTGGGCCGCGAGGCAGTGACCGGCCGCGACACCTGGCCGCGCAGTCGCACCTCCTCAAGATACTCCTCGGGAATCTCGCGCAGGAAGCGCGAGGCGCGCTGGAAGGTCTCCTTGCCATGCAGCCGGCGAATCTCGGCATGGGTCAGATAGAGCTTGCGCATGGCGCGGGTCAGGCCCACATAACAGAGGCGGCGCTCCTCCTCCAGGCGGCCTGGCTCCTCCGCCGACATGCGGTGGGGAAAGAGCCCCTCCTCCACTCCGGCGATGAACACCACCGGGAACTCGAGACCCTTGGCAGAGTGCAGGGTCATCAGCTGAACGCTATCCTCGAACTCGTCGGCCTCATGCTCGCCGGCGTTGAGCGCCGCCTCGGAGAGGAAGGCCTCCAGCGCCGTGGCACCCTCGCCGGCCTCCGGTGCATCGAAGGCGTCACCCTGGGTGAAGGCCCTGGCCGCGGTGACCAGCTCCTCGAGGTTCTCGACCCGCGCCTGCCCCTTCTCTCCCCTTTCATTGCGATGGTGCTCGAGCAACCCGGTACGCGCGATCACATGGTCGATGATCTCGTGGAGCGCCAGGCCGGCGCCATCGTTGTCCAGAGTGTCGATCAGATCGGCGAAGGCCTGCAGGGCAGTGCCGGCACGCCCCTTGAGGGCGCCGTCGACCAGGCCATCATGGAGCGCCTGCCATAGCGAGACGCTCCCCTCGCGAGCACGCTGGCGCAGCAGTTCCACGGTACGTGTGCCGATGCCTCGGGCCGGCACATTGATCACCCTCTCCAGGGAGGCATCATCATCGCGGTTGAGCAGCAGTCGCAGGTAGGCCAGGGCGTTCTTGATTTCCAGACGCTCGTAGAACCGATGACCGCCATAGATACGATAGGGGACTCCCTGGCGAATCAGGGTCTCTTCAATCACCCGCGACTGGGCATTGGAGCGGTAGAGAATGGCGATCTCACGGCGATTGACACCCTCCTCGACCCGCTCGCGCAGCGTGTCGACGATAAAGCGCGCCTCGTCCAGATCATTGAAGCCGCTGTAGACCGAGATCGGCTCGCCGCGCTCGCCGGCGGTCCATAGCGTCTTGCCCATGCGCTCGGCATTGTGACTGATCAGGGCGTTGGCGGCCTCGAGGATGGCACTGGTGGAGCGGTAGTTCTGCTCCAAGCGCACCGTCTTGGTCTGCGGAAACTCACGCTCGAAGCGGCGAATATTCTCCACACGGGCGCCACGCCAGCCGTAGATCGATTGATCATCGTCACCCACCACGGTCATCGGTGTGGTCATGCCGGTCAGCAGCTTGAGCCAGGCGTATTGCAGGGTATTGGTATCCTGGAACTCATCCACCAGCACATGGGCGAAGCGCTGCTGGTAGTGGGCCAGTAGCGCCGGATTGTCACGCAGCAGCTCCAGGCTACGCAGCAGCAGCTCGCCGAAGTCCACCAGGCCGCCACGCTCGCAGGTCAGCTGATAGCGATCAAAGAGCTCGACCATCTGGCCCAGGTAGGCATCGCCATGCACATTGACCTGATGGGGGCGTAGCCCCTCCTCCTTGCAGCCGGAGATGAACGACTGCACCTGACGGGGCGGGAAGCGCTCGTCATCGATGTCGTTCTCCCTGATCAGTCGCTTGATCAGACGCAGCTGGTCATCGCTATCGATGATCTGGAAATGCTGGGGCAGGCGAGCATCCTGCCAGTGGGTGCGCAGCAGACGATGGGCGATGGAGTGGAAGGTGCCGACCCAGACATGGCGCAGTGACGTGCCTACCAGCGCCTCCAGGCGCGTGCGCATCTCGCGGGCCGCCTTGTTGGTAAAGGTCACGGCCAGCACCGCATAGGGAGAGAGCCCCTCGGCCTGAATCAGCCAGGCGATGCGTTGCACCAGCACCCGGGTCTTGCCGGAGCCGGCCCCGGCCAGCACCAGCATATTGCCCTGGGGGGCGCTGACCGCCTCGCGCTGGGCGGCATTCAGGTGGTCGAGGATCGCCGTGACGTCGTCCATGGGAAGGCATCGCTGCTCGGAAAATGGGCGAACAGCTTAGCATAGCCGCAAGGGGCAAGGGGCAAGGGGCAAGGGGCAAGGGGCAAGGGGCAAGGGGCAAGGGGCAAGGGGCAAGGGGCAAGGGGCAAGTCAGTCTTCGTCCCGGGCTGCAAGCCACAAGGGGGTTCCTTGTAGCTCGCGCCTTGAAGCTTGTCGCTGGCCGCAGGCCTAGGGCTTGCCGTCCTGCTCCGGAAAACGCAGCGGTGTCAGGCTCTTCTTCACTTCACGAAGCTGCTCGGCGAGCTTGGGACCGCGGGTCTTGGCCACGCCCACGGCCAGTACATCGACCAGCACCAGATGGGCGATGCGCGAACTCATGGGTGTGTAGATCTCGGTGTCCTCATGAACGTCGATATAGAGCGGCAGGGTCACCTCCTCGGCCAGCGGCGAACCATCGGGGCACAGCCCGATCACCGTGGCACCGGCCTCCCGTGCCAGACGCACGCTGGCCACTAGCGCCCGGGTGCGGCCGGTCTGGGAGATTGCCACCACCACGTCACCCTCGTTGAGGGTCACCGCCGACATGTTCTGCATATGCGGGTCGGCATAGGCGGCGGTGGAGATCTGCAGGCGGAAGAACTTGTGCTGGGCATCGAAGGCCACCGCGCCGGAGGCCCCGAAGCCGTAGAACTCGACCCGATTGGCCATGGCCAGGGCATTGATCGCCTTGCTCAGCGCCTCGTTGTCGAGGCGGTCGCGCACCGACAGCAGGGTGCCCACGGTGGAGTCGAAGATGCTGTGAGAAAACTCCGCCACCGAATCACTGTCGTTCATCGAGAACTGGGCGAACTGACTGCCGGTCGCCAGCATCTGCGCCAACTTGAGCTTGAAGTCCTGGAAGCCATTGCAGCCCAGCGCCCGACAGAAGCGCACCACCGTCGGTTCGCTGACCTTGGCTTCGGTCGCCAGGTCGACGATGCGCATATGGATCACTTCCTCGGGGTTGCGCAGCACAAAGCGCGCCACCTTCTGCTCGGAGCGGCGGAAGTGCTCCATGCGGCGTCTCATCTCATCGAACAGGGCACGACTCACACGGAACTCCTTGGCTGGCCACCGCAATGCGATGACGAACGATCATGGTATCTGACTCATGGTATCCAACGACAGTATGCCCCAAGGCGGAGCCATATGTGCAGTGTGCCTCCGCTCGGGGAGCGTTGAGGCAGCGTCATAAGAAAAAGACTCACGCCGTCATCATTCTGTCAAGTGATGTATAGTAATAAATGCAGTGTCGCGTAGCGTCCAAGGAGAGAGTCGATCATGCACAAGACCGAACGGTTAACCTCCCTGAAGAGTGAACTTCTCGACATCTTCATGAGCATGGAAGTCCATGAGCACGAAGAGCGGACCCGCACCGCCGCCCAGCGTCACCTGCGCGCCCGGCGTGGCATCGAGCTCCACAGCGAGTTCAAGCAGCTGGCTCGGGAGATCGCCGAGTTGCCAGAAGCCGAGCTCACCGAAGACGCCATGCACTGACGTCACACCACGATATGCAACGAGCCCCGCCAGGGCGGGGCTCGTCAGGGCTTGAAGCCGGTACCGTGATGGTCGGCGAGCCTAGACCAGGCCGTAGACGAACACCACGACCACCCCGATCGGTGCCACCACACGAGACACCACCTGCCACACCTGGGCCTGACCGGCCGAGAGCCCCAGCTCGTTGATCACACTGTCACGGTCGAGACGCCAGGCCACGAACAGGATCGCGCCCAGGCCGGTCAGCGGCAACATGAACTTGCTGGTAAGGGTGTCCAGGAAGTCGAAGACGTTCAGCCCCAGGATCAGGAACTCGTCCCAGACGTTGAACGACATCAGCGCCGCAATACCCAGCACCCAGACCGCCACACCGGCCACCAGGGTGGCCGCGACACGAGACAGCTTCGTACGCTCCTCGAGCAGTTCCACCGTGGGCTCCAGCAGCGAGATCGCCGAGGTCAGGGCGGCGAAGGTCAGCAGCAGGAAGAACGCCAGGCCAAGGAGGGTACCCCATGCCATGTTGCCGAAGGCCAGCGGCAGGGTGACGAAGATCAGCCCCGGCCCCTCGCCCGGGCTCAGGCCGTTGGCGAAGACGATGGGGAAGATCGCCATGCCGGCCAGCAGCGCGATGGCGGTATCCAGAATGATCACCGTGCGTGCCGTGCTGATCAGGCTGACGTCCTCACCCAGATAGGAGCCATAGGCCAGCATGATGCCCATGCCCAGCGACAGGGTGAAGAAGGCCTGTCCCATGGCGGCCAGCACTACCTCACCGTTGATCGCACTCCAGTCGGGGCTGAACATGAAGGCCATGGCCTCACCGAAGTGACCGGTGGTCATGCCATAGATCACCAGCACCACCATCAGGATAACCAGTGCCGGCATCAGGGTCTTGACGGCACCTTCCAGGCCCTTGGTCACGCCGCGAGCCACGATAAAGATCACCAGCGCCATGAAGGCGGTATGCCACAGGGTCAAGGCGGTGGCGTTACCCAGCAGACCACTGAAGATGGCGCCGACGCCCTCGGAGTCCATGCCCGTGAACTTTCCGGTGACCGAACCCAGGGTATAGAAGAGCGACCAGCCGCCGATCACGCTGTAGAAGGAAAGAATCAGGAAGGCACCCAGAACGCCACTGACCCCGACCAGTGCCCAGGCTGGCAGACGACCGCTCTGACGCGCCAGGTCGAGCATCGAGTTGATCGGGTTCTTCTGGCCACGGCGGCCGATCAGCCATTCGGCGACCAGGATCGGCAGACCGACCAGGGCCACGCAGGCCAGATAGATGAGCACGAAGGCCGCGCCCCCGCTATCCCCTACCATATAGGAGAAGCGCCAGATATTGCCCAGCCCCACCGCCGAACCGGTGGCTGCCAGGATAAAGGCCATCTTCGATGACCACTGTGCATGGGAGAGTTTGGACATGTTTCACCCTGTATGTACGTGTCGCCAGCGGCCGATCCGGCGCGTTGGCGGCTTGTGCTTGTCATTGCCACGTCCAGAGCGTCATGGATTACATGACACCGTCCAGAGCATGACAGGATCCGGGCAGGATCACTGCCGTTGCGCTTTACGGTCGTCGGCGGGTGGCCGTTGACCGAGTAGCACGGGAGCGCAGGACCATCGCAAGATCGACGCAGGTTCGGCGCCATATCCAGTCAGAATCCGGGGTATGAGCGCTCCGGCCCATAAAACTATCCGATCAAACACTCGATGGCCAGCGTCTTCTGTGGTTTGGCACTCGCTCTTTAGGCGCAGGTGGGAGCAAGCATCAAGTCCCGAACAGGCTAGCCTGGGCCTCGCCGGGGAAGGCCGGCAAGGGGGGCAGGGCCAATCGCTCTGCCAGGCGATCGTGGAGGCGTCGCGCCAGCTGGGGCGCCTGCCGGTTATCCGGTGTATGCACCATCAGATAAGGGGTTTTCCCCTGTTTTATCCACAGGGAAAGGCGCTCTATCCAGGCTGCAAAGTAATGTTCATTGATGGCCGCGTCATGGTGGCCGATATAGCGCACCAGGGGGCGGCTTCCCGTGGAAAGCACGTGTAATGGACGTTTCGGCTTCTCGCGCTGCGCCTGCTGCACGCCGGGATGCTCACCGGCGGGGGTGGCGAAGAGGGGGCGCACATCGAGCATCACCCGATCCACACCTTGAGTTATCAACATCCTATTGAAATGTCGCTCGACACTCCCCTTGTGGAAAAAATCAGTGTGACGCACCTCTACCGCACAGGGAATGTCACTCGGCCAGCGTGCGAGAAGCGCCTCGAGACGAGGCAGTTCATCGCCACCGAAATCCCGGGGAAGTTGGATCATCAGCGGGCCCAGACGATCGTGCAGCGGTTCGAGAGCCGTGAGGAAGACATCGAGTTCGGCCTCGATATCCACCAGACGACGCTCATGGGTCAGGGCAGCAGGCAGCTTGAAGCAGAAACGAAAGCCCGGGGGTGCCTGACGGGCCCAGGCCGCCACCGTCTCGGGGCGTGGCGCGCCGCTGTAGAAGGTAGTGTTGCCCTCCACGCAGGTGAAGGCCCGGGCATACTCCTCGAGGCCGCCGCCATGAGGAGGATAGAGTCCGCCGCGCCAGTCGGGATTGGCCCACATGGGCAGCCCTATATGGAGCGGCGGTTCGGCACGTGGGGCCGTCACTCCACCGTCACGCTCTTGGCCAGGTTACGCGGCTGATCCACATCGGTGCCCTTGAGCACCGCCACATGGTAGCTGAGCAGCTGCAGCGGCAAGGTATAGACGATCGGCGCCAGCGCTTCATGCACCCGGGGCAGGCGCAGCACTCGAATACCCTCGGAGGCCTCGAGTCCCACCCCCTCGTCGGCAAACACGAACAGCTCACCGCCGCGCGCGCGCACCTCCTGCAGGTTGGACTTGAGCTTGTCGAGCAGCTCATCGTTGGGCGCCACGGAGATCACCGGCATCTCGCTGTCGACCAGTGCCAGCGGTCCATGCTTGAGCTCGCCCGCCGGGTAGGCCTCGGCGTGGATATAGGAGATTTCCTTGAGCTTGAGCGCGCCCTCCAGGGCGATCGGGAAGTGAGCCCCACGCCCCAGGAAGAGAGCATGCTGCTTCTCGGCGAAAGCCATGGAGAGCGCCTCGATGGCCGGGTCCAGCGCCAGCACACGCTCCACCAGCCGCGGCAAGCCGCGCAGCGCCGCGACCACCTCGGCCTGCACGGCCTCGTCGAGGCCCTTGACGCGCCCCAGCGCCAGCGTCAGCAACAGCAGGGCGGTAAGCTGCGTCGTGAAGGCCTTGGTGGAAGCCACGCCGATCTCGGGCCCGGCATGGGTCATCAGGGAAAGATCCGACTCGCGCACCAGGGAGCTGCCCGGCACGTTGCAGATCGCCAGGCTGGCCAGATAATCGCCCGCCTTGGCGAAGCGCAGCGCCGCCAGGGTATCGGCGGTCTCCCCGGACTGGGACAGAGTCACAAACAGGGTCCCTTCGGGAACCACGACCCGGCGATAGCGATACTCCGAGGCGACCTCCACCTGCACCGGAACGCCGGCATAGCGCTCCAGCCAGTAGCGCGCCACCATGCCCGCATGATAGCTGGTGCCACAGGCAACGATATGGATCTGCCTGACCTGCCCGAAGAGCGCCTCGGCCTCGGGACCAAAACTCTCCACCAGCGCCGAACGTTCGCCGAGACGCCCCTCCAGGGTCGCGCCGATCACCGCCGTCTGCTCATGGATCTCCTTGAGCATGAAGTGACGGTACTCGCCCTTGCTGGCCGCGCCATCGCCATGCTCGAAGGTTGTTACCTCACGCTCCACCGCCGCGCCGTCGGCATCGAAGATCTCGATGCGGCCACCGGCGGAGAGGCGAACCACATCCCCCTCCTCCAGGTAGATGAAACGGTCGGTAACCTGCAGCAGGGCCAGCGGATCGGAGCCGAGGAAGGCCTCGCCGATGCCCACTCCAACCACCAGTGGGCTGCCCTTGCGGGCCCCGATGATCACGCCGGGTTCATCGGCGTGGATCACTCCCAGCGCATAGGCCCCATCCAGTCGAGCGAGAATGCCGCGTACCGCGGTGAGGAGATCACCCGCCTGGCGGCTCTCGCACTCCAGCAGATGCGCCACCACCTCGGTGTCGGTCTCGGAAGTGAAGTGGTAGCCCTCGGCCTCGAGCTCACGACGCAAGGCTTCGTGGTTCTCGATGATGCCATTGTGCACCACCGCCAGGCGCTCGCCGGACTGGTGGGGGTGGGCATTCACCTCGCTGGGTCGACCATGGGTCGCCCAGCGAGTATGGGCGATCCCGCTGCGACCGGCCAACGGCTCAGCGTGCAGACGCTCCTCCAGGGCCGCCACCTTGCCCATCGCCCGGCACCGCTGCAGTCTGCCGTCGGGGTCAAGCACCGCCATGCCCGCAGAGTCATAGCCACGATATTCCAGGCGCTTGAGGCCCTCCAGAAGAATCCCTTCCACGTTACGCTCGGCAACGGCTCCGACGATTCCACACATCGCTCTCTCTCCTTAGTCATCCTGCTTGCGGGGCCGGGGCCAGTCCGCCTTGGTTATCTGGCGGGCACGCGTCACCGCCAGGGAGTTATCGGGCACATCCTTGGCCACGGTGGAGCCGGCCCCCACGGTGGCACCCCGCCCGATGCTTACCGGCGCTACCAGGGCACTGTTGGAGCCGATGAAGGCCTCGTCATCGATCTCGGTATGGTGCTTGTTGGCACCATCATAGTTGCAGGTGATGGTGCCCGCACCGACGTTGACACCGCGCCCCAATCGGGCATCGCCCACATAGCTCAGATGGTTGATCTTGCTGCCCTCACCCACCTCGACGTTTTTGGTCTCGACGAAGTTTCCGATCTTGGCCCCTACCGCCAGGCGCGAGCCGGGCCGCAGGCGCGCGAAGGGGCCGATGGTGGCGTGTCCGGCAATCACCGTCCCTTCGATGACGCTATGAGGCTCGATCACGCTCTCGGCACCGATATGGCTGTCGCGAATCACGCAGTGGGGCCCGATGCGAACGCCCTCGCCCAGTTCCACCTCGCCCTCGAAGACACAGCCGACGTCGATTTCCACGTCATGACCACAGCGCAGGGTGCCACGCACGTCGAGACGCGACGGGTCGGCGAGCGCCACACCCTCGGTCATCAGTCTTTCGGCGATGGCCTGCTGATGGGCCCGCTCGAGACGCGCCATCTGCAGGCGATTGTTGACGCCCTCCACCTCGACCGGGTCGCCCGGCTGAGCGGTGACCACCCTGACGCCCTCGGCGGCGGCCATGGCGATGATGTCGGTGAGGTAGTACTCGCCCTGGGCATTGTCGGCGGAGAGTCGCGGCAGCCAGCGGCGCAGCTGGCTGGCGGTCATCGCCATGATGCCGGTATTGCACTCTCGCACCGCACGCTCGCTTTCGCTGGCGTCCTTGTGTTCGACAATGGCCACCGCCAGCCCCTCGGCATTGCGCAGGATGCGTCCATAGCCGCTGGGATCATCGAGGGTCACGGTGAGCAGACCCAGGTGATCGTCGTCGACACCCTCCAGCAGTCGTTCGAGGGTCGTGCGGTGGATGAGGGGAACATCACCATAGAGCACCAGTACCTTGCCATTGCCGAGCCCATCCAGCGCCTGGGCAACGGCATGGCCGGTGCCCTTCTGTTCGGCCTGCAGGGCGAAGTGCACACGACAGTCGGCCAGGGCCTCACGCACCTTCTCGGCGCCATGGCCCACCACCACATGGGTGCGCTCGGCGTTGAGTCCCGCGGCGGTATCGATCACGTGGCGGACCATGGCCTTGCCGGCCAGACGATGCAGCACCTTGGGCAGGGTCGAGCGCATCCGGGTACCCTGCCCGGCGGCCAGTATCACGACATCAAGCGTCATCCTTCACTCCTGATCCTGTTGTTCATGTTGCCGGGAGGCGTCGCTGTCCGCGACCTCGAGACCAAGCTCATCGATCCGCGCTTTGCCGAACTGCTCGACGAAGGCGGGGGTGATCCGGCTCGTCCAGCCCTCCTCCTCGCGTAATATCATCAGCGCACTCAGCTGGTGCTCACGGGCCAGAGCCATACCCGCTTCTTCGCCCAGTACCATCAGCGCAGTGGCCCAGGCATCCGCCCAGGCGTTGGACGGGTGAAAGACGCTCACCGACGCCAGGCGATGGGTGATCGGGCGTCCGCTGCGTGGATCCAGGGTGTGGGAATAGCGCCGCCCCTCTTCCTCGAAGTAGTTGCGGTAGTCGCCGGAAGTCGCCACCGAGACATCGTGCAACGGCAGCATATATTGCGCCTCCTGGCGATCTTCCAGAGGCGCCTCGATACCGATGCGCCAGGGCTCCTTCTCGCCGTCTCGGTAGCCGTTGGCAAGCAGGTCACCACCGAGGTTCACCAGATAGTGCTCGACCCCCTCGGCGTCGAGAAAGGCGGCTACGCGATCGGTGGCGTGGCCCTTGGCGATCCCACCCAGATCGACGGTCACCTCGCGCGTGCGCCTTGCCTCACGCTGCTGGGCGTCAAGCTCCAGCGCGTCGGTGCCGATCTGTGCCAGGCGCCTGGCCAGCTCGGCGTCGGCGGGGATCTCCTTGGGGCGAGCCTCGGCACCGAAGCTCCACAGGTTGACCAGCCCGCCGATGGTCATGTCGAAGGCGCCACCACTCTCCTCGGCCACGGTCCGGCCGATGGCCAGCACCTCGTAAAGCGCATCGGAGAGCGGCTGCCACTTCCCGGTCGGTGCCTGGTTGAAGGCCATCAGTTCGGAGTCATCGCGGTAGAGCGACATGCTGGCATCCACCGCCTCGAGTTCGGCGAGAATCCCCTCTTCCAGGGCGCTGGCCTCACCGCGGGTCAGGGGGTCGACGATGGTCACCTGGTAGAAGCTGCCGAAGATGGCGCCCTCGAGGCGTACCGGCGAATCGAGCGGCCGGTCGCGCTCGGAACAGCTCGCCAGCGCAAGCAGCAGCAATAACATGGGCATCAACAGCAGATGTCGAAGCATGCTGGACTCCTCACAGGGGGTGTTACCAGAATAGCCATAACAGCCAGGCTCCGAGCAGCAGCCGGTAGATCACGAAGGGCTGCATGCCGACACGCTTGATAAAGGCCAGGAAGTAGTGGATGCAGAGATAGGCGCTGATAGCCGAGAGCAGCCCCCCCACCACCAGGGTAACCCACTCCACCTCCGCGGCATCGCGGACAAGTGCCAAGACTTCCATCCCGCCGGCCATCACGATCACCGGGATCGACATCAGGAACGAGAAGCGCGCCGCGGCCTCACGATTCATGCCCAGCAACAGTGCTGCGGTGATGGTGATGCCCGAACGCGAGGTACCGGGAATCAACGCCAGCGCCTGGGCCAGACCGATCAGCAGAGCATCGCGCAGGGTCAGCTGATACTCGTCGCGACGGCCACGATGGCGCAGATCCGCATAGGCCAACAGCAGGCCGAAGGCAATCAGGCCGAAGGCGATGATCAGCGGCGAGCGCATCCGCTCCGCGATATCATCATGGAAGATCAGCCCTGCCAGCCCCACGGGTATCGTCGCCAGCACCACCCACCAGGCCAGGCGGGCATCGGCATCCATGCCGCGCCCCACCAGCGAACCCGACCAGCTCAACGTCATCTTCACGAGTTCCTGACGAAAGTAGAACACCACCGCCGCCAGGCTGCCGATATGCAGCGCCACATCGAAGGCCAGCCCCTGATCACCCCAGTCAGTGAGGACGGGTACCAGGATCAAGTGAGCGGAGCTGGAGACCGGCAGAAATTCGGTGAGTCCCTGTACGATCGCGAGTACGACGACCTGAAGCCAATCCATGGTAATTTCCTGTTAGATGTAGCCCGCGCCCAAGGGCGCCATGCCGTGCAAAGGATACACTCGCATGGCCGAACTGTCCGCCCCGCTTGCCATCGGGTCAGGGCTCATGTGCCGAGGATCGTCGTGGCGATACCGAAGTAGATCAGCACACCGGAGGCATCGATCAGCGTGGTCACCAGAGGTGCCGAGGCGGTGGCCGGATCCCAACCCAGATGGTCGAGCAGGAAGGGCAGGCACATGCCCAGCACGCTGCCAAACAGCACGATGGTAACCATGCTCATGGCCACCACCAGAGCCAGTGCCTCACCGCCACGCATGACCCCAATGGGTGCCACTGCCAGGGCCATGGTCAGCCCTAGCGAGCCCGCCACCAGCATCTCACGCCCCATCAGCTTGCCCCAGTCCTTGATGCCCACCTCACCGGTAGCCATGCCGCGCACCATCAGGGTGGCAGCCTGGGCGCCGGCGTTGCCACCACTACCGATCAACAGCGGCAGGAAGAACACCAGCGCCACCTGAGCGGCGATGGTCTCCTCGAAGTAGGCGATCCCCGCTCCAGAGAAGAGGTTGGCGAATACCAGCAACACCAGCCAGGTAACGCGCTTGCGATACAGGCTCCATAACGGTACCCGGCTGACGCCATCCTCCAGGGTGCCGATCGACATCCCCTTGTGGATATCCTCGGTAGCCTCGGACTCGACCACGTCCAGGGCATCGTCATGGGTGACGATACCTACCAGTCGCGCATCGCCATCCACCACCGGCAGCGCCAGCAGATCGTAGCGGGCAACGATACGCGCCACCTCCTCCTGGACCTCGTCGACCGGCGCATGGATAACGTCGCGGATCATCAGCGAGTCGATCTGGCCTCCAGGTGGCGCCACCATCAGCTGACGCAACGACAGGGTGCCGGCCAGTCGCCCATGGCTATCGACGATATAGAGCTGATAGACCGTCTCGGCATCGGGCGCGGTCTGGCGGACCCGCATCATCGCCTGGGAGACCGTCATGCCGCTGGGAATGGCCACGTAGTCGGTGGTCATGATCGCCCCGGCGGTGCCCTCCTCATAGCTGGCCAGACGCTTGAGCTCCTGGCGCTCGCGGCGTGCCATCCGACGCAACAGCCTTTGGCGATAATCCTCATCGAGCAGGTTGAAGAGATCGGCACGCTCGTCGGAGCCCATCTCCTCGAGGATCATCAGCAGATCCTCATCGCCTAGCGCTTCGGCGAGGGTCCGCTGAGTGTTATCGGGCAGATGTCCGAGCACGCTGGCGCGCCGCTCCAGAGGCAGATGTTCCATCAAGGCAAGGGTACGTGAGGAACCCTCATCATCCGCCAGGATGGCCCCGAAAATTTCGGCGATATCCGCCGAGCGTAGCTCGGACAGCAGCGCATCGATGCGCGCCCCCTCCTCCTCGGCAAGCGCCTGACAGAGCGTGATCCGTTGAGTGTTGAGGTTGTCAGTGAGAGACATGGCTTACTCCTCGGCGCCCAGAGTCCGGACACCGGGGTGATAGAGACAAGAACGCCCCCGACTCGACGCTAATGTCGAGCCGGGGGCGCAAGACTCACGCTGGGGCCAAGATCAGCCCTTGCCGGCCTTCTTGCGTAGCTGCTGGATCGTGCGCAGCTGGGCCACGGCTTCGGCCAGTTCTGCCGATGCGCGGGTATAATCCAGCTCGGCGGACTTGTCGTTGAGGTTCTTCAGCGCCTGCTGTCGAGCCTCTTCCGCCGCTGCTTCATCGAGGTCATGGGCACGGGTGGCCGAATCGGCCAGGATGGTCACCACGTCCGGCTGGACTTCCAGGAAGCCTCCCGATACATAGTAATTCTCTTCCTGACCGCCATCATGAAGCACGCGCACCGGTCCCGGCTTGAGCTCGGTCAGCAGTGGAGCGTGACCGGGCAGGATGCCCAGTTCGCCCATGCGACCGTTGGCGATGATCCGCTCGATCTGGCCGGAGAAGATCCCTTCCTCGGCGCTGACGATCTCGCACTTGAAGCTTTTCGTCATGACGACGTCTCCCAGGTAGACGGGATTACTTCATCTGGTTGGCTTTCTCGACGGCCTCGTCGATGGTGCCGACCATATAGAAGGCCTGCTCCGGCAGCTCGTCGTACTCACCGTCGAGGATGCCCTGGAAGCCGCGGATGGTGTCCTTGAGGGACACGTACTTGCCGGGCGAACCGGTGAACACCTCGGCGACGAAGAACGGCTGCGACAGGAAGCGCTGGATCTTACGCGCGCGAGACACGGCCAGCTTGTCCTCGTCGGACAGCTCGTCCATGCCCAGGATCGCGATGATGTCCTTGAGCTCCTTGTAGCGCTGCAGCACGTTCTGCACGCCGCGAGCGACGCCGTAGTGCTCCTCGCCCACCACCAGCGGGTCGAGCTGACGGGAGGTGGAGTCCAGCGGGTCGATGGCCGGGTAGATACCCAGCTCGGCGATCGAACGCGCCAGTACCACGGTGGCGTCCAGGTGCGAGAAGGTGGTCGCCGGCGACGGGTCGGTCAGGTCATCCGCGGGCACGTAGACGGCCTGTACGGAGGTGATCGAGCCGGTCTTGGTGGAGGTAATGCGCTCCTGGAGCACACCCATCTCCTCGGCCAGGGTCGGCTGGTAACCCACCGCGGAGGGCATCCGGCCCAGCAGAGCGGAAACCTCGGTACCGGCCAGGGTATAGCGGTAGATGTTGTCGACGAACAGCAGCACGTCACGGCCTTCATCGCGGAACTTCTCGGCGATGGTCAGACCGGTCAGGGCCACGCGCAGGCGGTTCCCGGGCGGCTCGTTCATCTGACCGTAGACCAGCGATACCTTGTCGATAACGTTGGATTCGGTCATCTCGTGATAGAAGTCGTTACCCTCACGGGTACGCTCACCGACACCGGCAAAGACCGAGTAACCGCTGTGCTCGGTGGCGATGTTGCGGATCAGCTCCATCATGTTGACGGTCTTGCCCACACCAGCGCCGCCGAACAGGCCGACCTTGCCGCCCTTGGCGAACGGGCAGACCAGGTCGATGACCTTGATGCCGGTCTCGAGCAGCTCGCTGGAAGCCGCCTGATCGGCGTAGCCCGGTGCACTGCGGTGAATCGGCATGCGCTCCTGCTCGCCGATCTCGCCCGCCTCGTCGATGGGCTCGCCGAGCACGTTCATGATGCGACCCAGCGTCTCCTTGCCCACCGGCACGGAGATGGCCGCACCGGTGTTGGTGACGTCCATGCCCCGCTTGAGCCCCTCGGTGGAGCCCATGGCGATGGTACGCACCACGCCATCACCCAGCTGCTGCTGGGTCTCGAGCACGGTCTCGACATTCGAGACCTTCAGCGCGTCGTAGACCTTGGGAACATTGTCCCGCGGAAACTCTACGTCAATCACCGCGCCGATGATTTGTACGATACGTCCGCTCATCTTGGTTCCTCTCAAATACCTGAAAATGAAACCTGCATGCCGGGAGGGCCATGGCCTCCCTGGCGCTTATACGGCCGCGGCACCACCGACGATCTCGGAGATTTCCTGGGTAATGGCCGCCTGACGGGCCTTGTTGTACACCAGCTCCAGGTCGTCGATCAGATTGCCCGCGTTATCGGTGGCACTCTTCATGGCGATCATTCGGGCGGCCTGCTCACAGGCTCCGTTCTCGACCACCGCCTGGTAGACCTGCGACTCGACGAATCGCACCAACAGGCTATCCAGCAGCGCCTTGGCATCCGGCTCATACAGGTAGTCCCAGCTACCGGGACGCTTGTCTTCTTCGTCGTTCGAATCCGAGCCCATATCGGGTGACAGGGGCAACAGCTGACGGACCACCGGCTTCTGGGTCATGGTGTTGACGAACTCGTTGTACACCACGCACAGGCGATCCAGCCGACCCTCGTCATAGGCATCCAGCATCACCTTGACACTGCCGATCAGATCCTCGACCTCGGGCGCTTCACCCAGGCCGCTCTTCGCCGCAACGAGGTTGCCCCCATAACTTCTGAAGAAACTGCCTGCCTTGCTGCCCAGGGCACAGAAATCCAGCTCGGCCCCCTGGTCATGCCACGCCTTGGCGTCCTTGGTCACGGCCTTGAACAGGTTGATATTCAAGCCGCCACACAGGCCGCGGTCGGTGGACACCACGATGTAACCGACGCGCTCAACCTCACGTTCGACCATCCAGGGGTGGCGGTATTCGGGGTTGGCATCGGCGACATGCGCGACCACGTTGCGTATCTGACGCGCATAGGGCTGGCTGGACTTCATCAGGTCCTGAGCCTTGCGCATCTTCGACGCCGCGACCATTTCCATGGCGCTGGTGATCTTCTGCGTGTTCTTGATGCTCCCGATCTGGGTGCGTATCTCTTTTGCAGCTGCCATAGCGATCTACTCCGTTCGTGGCACTCAGTAAGCTCCAGGGCCCACCCCGCGCACGGGATGGGCCAACGGGGTTACCAGCTCTGAGTGGCCTTGAACTTCTCGAGACCCTCTTTCAGTCCGTCCTGGATCTCGCTGTTGTAGTCGCCGGTCTGGTTGATCTTCTCGAGCAGTTCGGCGTATTCGGCCTTCATGAAGTCGCGCAGGGCACGTTCGAAGTCCAGCACCTTGTTGACCTCGACCTCCTCCAGATGACCCTCGTTGGCGGCATACAGGGAGAGCGCCATCTCGGCCACGGACATCGGCGAGTACTGGTTCTGCTTCATCAGCTCGGTGACACGCTGACCGTGCTCCAGCTGCTTGCGGGTCGCCTCGTCCAGATCGGAAGCGAACTGGGCGAAGGCCGCCAGCTCACGGTACTGGGCCAGAGCCAAACGCACGCTGCCGCCGAGCTTCTTGATGATCTTGGTCTGGGCGGAGCCACCGACACGGGAGACCGAGAGGCCGGCGTTGATGGCCGGACGAATGCCCGAGTTGAACAGGTCGGTCTCGAGGAAGATCTGACCGTCGGTGATCGAGATCACGTTGGTCGGAACGAAGGCCGAGACGTCGCCACCCTGGGTCTCGATGATCGGCAGTGCCGTCAGTGAGCCGGTCTTGCCCTTCACCTCACCGTTGGTGAACTTCTCGACGTAGTCGGCGTTCACGCGTGCCGCACGCTCGAGCAGGCGGGAGTGGAGGTAGAAGACGTCACCCGGATAAGCCTCACGGCCCGGCGGACGACGCAGCAGCAGGGAGACCTGACGATAGGCCACGGCCTGCTTGGAGAGGTCGTCGTAGACGATCAGGGCATCTTCACCGCGATCGCGGAAGTACTCGCCCATGGTGCAGCCGGAGTAGGCCGCGAGGAACTGCATCGGGGCCGGATCGGCGGCGCCGGCGGCGACCACGATGGTGTGCTCCATCGCGCCATGCTCTTCGAGCTTGCGCACCACGTTGGCGATAGTCGACTGCTTCTGACCGATGGCCACATAGACACAGGTGACCCCGGTGCCTTTCTGGTTGATGATGGCATCGATGGCGATCGCCGACTTGCCGATCTGGCGGTCACCGATGATCAGCTCACGCTGGCCGCGGCCGATCGGCACCATGGCGTCGATGGACTTGAAGCCGGTCTGGATTGGCTCGTCAACGGACTGACGGGTGATGACGCCGGGGGCGACCTTCTCCACCGCGTCGGTCAGCTTGGCGTTGAGTTCGCCCTTGCCGTCGATGGGATTGCCCAGGGCGTCGACCACGCGCCCGCACAGCTCGGGGCCTACCGGCACCTCGAGGATACGCCCGGTGCACTGGGCGGTCATGCCCTCTTCGAGCTGCAGGTAGTCGCCCAGCACCACGGCGCCCACGGAGTCACGCTCGAGGTTGAGCACCATGCCGTAGATGCTGCCGGGAAATTCGATCATTTCACCGAACATCGCGTCTTCAAGGCCGTGCACTTTCACGATGCCGTCGGAAACGCTGACGATGGTGCCCTGGTTGCGGGCTTCGGATGCGACATCCAGCTTTTCGATACGCTGCTTGATGATGTCGCTGATCTCGGAAGGATTCAGTTGCTGCATGCCATGTCCCTCAGACTCAGGCGGTAAGGGCTTCGGAAAGGCGGCTCAATCGACCACGCACCGACCCGTCGATGACGGTATCGCCGGCACGCAGGATGACACCACCGAGAAGCTCGGGATCCACCTGAGTGGTAATGGAGATTTCGCGATTCAGGCGCTTCTTGAGCGCGCCGGAGAGCTTGTCCTGCTGGGCCTTGGTGAGCTTGTAGGCCGACACCACGGTGACGTCGACGCGCTTCTCGTGATCGGCGAGCAGCGTCTCGAACTGTTCGCGGATAGCGGCCAGGGCCGGCAGGCGTCCCTTCTCACCCAGAGTGTTGAGGAAGCGGCCAGCCGCCTCATCGAGGTCGACCTCCGCCAGCTCGACCACCAGGGCTACCTTGCGCTCTGCATCGAGCTTGGGGCTGGCGAGAAGCTTGAGCGCCTCACGGCTCGTCACCACCATGGCCAGCTTGCTCAGCCAGTCGGACCAGGTATCCAGCGTCTGGTGATCGCGTGCGTACTCGAACGCCGCCTTGGCATAGGGCCTGGCGACGGTAGACAGTTCCGCCATGGATCACCTCCTCACAGTTCGGCAGCAAGCTTGTCGAGCAGCTTGCGATGGGCCTTTTCGTCGATGGAGGCTTCCAGGACACGCTCGGCACCGGTGACCGCCAGGCTGGACACCTGGGCACGCAGCTCATCCTTGGCGCGATTGACTTCCTGCTCGATCTCGGCACGAGCGGAGGCGATTATGCGCTCCCCCTCGACGCGGGCCTGCTCGCGAGCTTCCTCGACCATCTGGGAAGAGCGCTTGTTGGCCTGTTCGAGAATCTGTGAAGCCTGTTCCTTGCTTTCGCGCAGCGTCTGCTCGGCGCGCTCCTGGGCGAGTTCCAGGTCGCGCGACGCACGACTGGCCGCATCCAGGCCGTCAGCAATCTTCTTCTGGCGCTCATGAAGCGCATTGCTGATCGGTGGCCACACGTACTTTATGCAGAACCAGACAAAGATCGCGAAGGCGATCGTCTGCCCGATCAGCGTCATGTTGATATTCACGGGGCGGTACCTCTGACAGGTTCGTGTTGTCCGGAAACAAGCAAACCGAGCGCGCAGCGCTCGGTGCTGTCATGCATTAACCGGCAACGACGAAGATCAGATACATCGCGATACCCACGCCGATCATCGGCACGGCGTCGAGCAGGCCCGCCATCAGGAAGGTTTTGGTCTGCAGCTGGTCGCCCAGCTCCGGCTGACGAGCGGTAGACTCGAGCAGCTTGCCGCCCAGGATGGCGAAGCCGATGCCAGTACCCAGAGCGCCCAGGCCGATCATGAGGGAGGCAGCGATATAGACGAGTTCCATGGTAATGCTCCTGATTGAGAGTAGTTTAGGGTTAAGGGTTTAGGGTTGAAGGTTAAGGGTGTTGCAAGGGGTTCGACGTCAGTGGTGCTCGTGTGCCTGGCTCAGATAGACGACAGTCAGCACGGTAAAGATAAAGGCCTGCAGAGTGATGATCAGGATATGGAAGATGGCCCAGGGCACACTCAGGGTCCAGGACACCCAGAAGGGCAGCAACGCGATCAGGATGAAGATCACCTCACCGGCAAACATGTTGCCGAACAGACGCAAGCCAAGGCTCAGCGGCTTGACCAGTAGACCGATGATTTCCATCACCAGGTTGAAGGGAATCAATGACCAGTGATTGAAGGGGGTCAGCGACAGCTCCTTGGCGAAGCCGCCAGCCCCCTTGACCTTGATGCTGTAGAAGATGATCAGGGCGAAGACACCGATGGCCATGCCCAGAGTGGCATTGGGGTCGGTGGTCGGCACGAGCTTCATGTAATCGATGCCGAGGCGGGCAAACACTCCGGGCGCGAAGTCGATCGGGACCAGCTTAAGGGCGTTCATCAGGAAGATCCAGACGAACAGCGTCAGTGCCAGGGGCGCGATCACCGGGTTGCGGCCGTGGAAGGCGCCGCGCACGGTGAGTTCGATAAACTCGAAGACCACTTCCACCAGGTTCTGCAGCGGCCCGGGAACGCCGGTCGTCGCGGCCTTGCCGGCCTTGCGGAACAGCCAGATGAACAGCACCCCCATGGCGATGGACCAGCCCATGGTATCCAGGTGAATGGCCCAGAACCCCATCTCGCTGGCCTCCTCGGCACTGTGTGCCAGGGACCAACCATTTTCGGGGTGGTTGCCGAAGGTCAGGTTCTGGAGGTGGTGCTGTATATAGTTAGCCGCCGTGTTATCACTGCCTGCTGCCATGCGAAGATCACCTCGGTTAAGGGGTCGACCGCTCGCGCCTAAGCCATGCTGCCAGCCAGGGCATGAGATGGGTCGCCACGTATGCGCTGAAGAAAGAAATAGGGTTTGAGGGGGGCACTGCCACGAAGACCATTGCCAGCAGTGCCACCGTCAAACCGAACTTGCCCGCTTCCGCACGGTAAAGGTTCATCACGAACCGATGTGCCTGTCTCCCGCCTCGCGCCAGACTGCTTCGCCAGACGAAGAACACCTGGGGCAGCAGGCCGACCAGCGCCCCCGAGAGGGCCGACACCCCCACCTCGACGCCTCCCAGCAGGGTCAATGCGGCGACCAGGGCGAACATCACCAGGGCTTCGAGTCGCAGTAGACGCCAGCCCAGATTGTGCCGGCGAGTCACGGGATATCTCATCGTTTTCTCGCCGGATCCTTGGGTCGAGCCTGGCACAAGGCCAAAATCACCGCGGATTATAGGGAACCCCCTTCGGGGCTTCAACTGGAGCGGCAGGCTTTTCGCGTGTTTTCCGGCCACATTCCGACCAAAGGCGCAGGAATTGTCGACAACATGAGGCATATCATGCCTACTCGACTACCGGATGTGCTCCAGAATCCCGTCCAGTTCATCGAGGCTCGAGTAGCGGATGGTCACTCGGCCCTTGCCGCCGCGCCCATGCTGGATCTTCACCGGGGCTCCCAGGAGCTCGCCCAGTCGTGTCTCCAGCCGGGTGACATCGGGGCTGGGGGGGGGCGGCTCGGCCTTGCCGGGCTGCCCCTCGGCAAGCCGCTTCACCAACGCCTCGGTCGCGCGCACGGTCAGATCCTGATTGACCACCTCGTGGGCAGCCTTGCGCTGCTTGGCAGCAGGCAGGACCAGCAGGGCACGTGCATGGCCCATATCAAGATCGCCTCGCTCCAGCAGGGTCTGCACCTCGGGGTCGAGGGCCAGCAGCCGCAGCAGGTTGGTGACCTGGGTGCGGGACTTGCCCACCGCGTCGGCCACCTGCTGCTGGGTAAGCTCGAACTCCTCCAGCAGCCGCTTGAGCGCCAGCGCCTCCTCGACCGGGTTGAGGTTCTCGCGCTGGATGTTCTCGATCAGCGCCAGGGCCAGCGCGACCTCATCGCTTACCTCGCGTATTACCGCGGGAATGACATCGAGTTCGGCCAGCTGGGCGGCACGCCAGCGGCGCTCCCCAGCGATGATCTCGTAACGATCCTTGGCCACCGGGCGCACCACGATGGGCTGCATTACGCCCTGGGCTCGAATCGAGTCGGCCAGCTCCTCCAGCGCCTCGGGCTGAATATCGCGGCGTGGCTGATACTTGCCGCGGGAAAGCTGGCCTAGCGGCAGACGCTCGAGGCGCTCGGCCGGCTCCGGCTCGGTGGCAGGATTGCTCGACACCTCACCGTCATCGAGTTCCACCTCGGGCAGATCGAGGCTCTCGCGGCGGCGGGCATTACCACCAATCAGGGCATCCAGGCCGCGTCCCAGGGCGCGTTTACGCGTCATCGACTTTCCCTCATCACTGATGTTGCACAACAGGAGTTACAGCGACAGGCGCCGAATCAGTTCCTTGGCCAGCACCCGGTGGGCCTGGCTCCCCCGCGAGAAGCGCGCATACTTGGTCACCGGCAGGCCATGACTGGGCGCCTCGGCGACCCGCACATTGCGGGGAATGGTGGCCTTGAGCAGGGTCTCGCCGAAGTAGTCGCGCAGCTGCTTGGTGATGTCGCGGGTCAGGCTGTTACGGGCATCGAACATGGTACGCAGGATGCCGAAGATCTCGAGCCCGGGGTTCACGCTGTCCTTGATCTGCTCCACGGTGTCGAGCAGCGCGGAGAGCCCCTCCAGGGCGTAGAACTCGCACTGCAGCGGAATCAGCACCCCATGGGCCGCGGTCAGGCCATTGACGGTCAGCATGTTGAGCGACGGGGGACAGTCGATCAGCACCACGTCATACTCGTCTGCCACTGCCGACAGAGCGTTCTCCAGGCAGCGCTCGCGCCCCGCCTCTCGGTCCAGCAAGGCGACCTCTGCGGCGGTCAGGTCACCGTTGCCCGGCAGCAGGGCATAGCCCGCCTGGGGACAGTCGAGGATCACCCCGGTGGCATCACGCTCACCGAGCAGCACCTCGAGCACGCTACCATCCAGGTCATGCTTGTCGATGCCACTACCCATGGTCGCATGGCCCTGAGGGTCGAGATCGACCAGCAGCACACGGCGATCCAGGGCCGCCAGGCTGGCGGCGAGATTGACCGCTGTGGTGGTCTTGCCGACGCCACCTTTCTGGTTGGTCAGGGCGATGATCTTGGTCACGGGCAACTCCGTTGCGGGGAAACGCGGGTTGTCAGGGTGCCGGGGCTTATGTCCGGCGCTCTAGCACCACCAGCAGGCGAGTGCCGACATCAAAGGGCACCTCGAGGCGGTGGCGGGCCACCGGGGTGATCTCCACCGGCAGCTCGGCCAGCTCCTCGTCCACGGCGGGCCCCTTCATGGCCAGCCATTGGCCACCGGCCACCACTCGCTCACGGGTCAGCGCGACGAAATCGCCAAGACTGGCGAACGCTCGGGAGATCACCTGGTCATAGCGCTCCTCGAAGGCCTCTATCCGCGCCTGCTCCGGCGTTACATTCGTGAGCCCCAGCTCCATCGCCGCCTGACGCTGGAAGCGAACCTTCTTGCCGTTGCTGTCGAGCAGAGTCACCCGGAGTTCAGGCTTGAGGATCGCCAGCACCAGCCCGGGAAAGCCGGGCCCGGCGCCTACGTCCAGCAGCGTTCGCCCGCTCACGTAGGGCAGCACTGCGGCGCTGTCCAGAAGGTGGCGCGAGACCATCTCCTCGGCCGAGCGTATCGCGGTGAGGTTATAGGCGCGGTTCCACTTGTGCAACAGCCCGACCAGAGCGAGCAGCTGGCGACGCTGCTCCGGATCGACGCTGATCTCCAGCTGCTTGAGCCCCTCGTCGAGTCTCGCCTCCACCATGCCCTGTGACTCCGTCATGCGTTGGCCGCCTTGTGATCATCGAGGAGTCGTCGCTTCTTGAGGTGGATCAGCAGGATCGATATCGCCGCCGGTGTGATACCGGAGATCCGCGAGGCCTGGG
Source organism: Halomonas icarae (assembly GCF_009901955.1). GTDB lineage: Bacteria > Pseudomonadota > Gammaproteobacteria > Pseudomonadales > Halomonadaceae > Halomonas > Halomonas icarae. Next base: position 2,552,532 of record NZ_WUTS01000001.1, read on the forward strand.
CAAGCGTCTCGGGGCGCGCCTCCTCCAGCTTCTGACGAATCTCATGCGACAGCCCATCGACCCGGGTGTAGTCGAGATCAGCGGGCAACGGCGTTGCCTCGTGGCGCTTCAGCTTGGCGATCTCATCGCGCTGGCGGTCGATATATCCCTGGTACTTGGCCTGGATCTGCACCTGCTCGGCCACCGCCTCGTCGCTCACCGTCTGACCGTCGATGCCTGGAAGCCCCGCGACATCGCCATAGCCGAGTTCGGGACGCTTGAGCAGGTCCATCAGGCTGTACTCCCGGGTCAGCGCCTTGCCGGTCTTCTCGGTGATGATACCCGCCGCGGGACTGTCAGGCTGGACCCAGCTGGCCTTGAGCCGGGCGCTCTCACGCTCGATGGCCTCGCGCTTCTCGCTGAAGGCCGCCCAGCGTACGTCATCCACCAGTCCGAGCTTGCGGCCCATCTCGGTGAGGCGCAGGTCGGCGTTGTCTTCGCGAAGCAGCAAGCGGTACTCGGCGCGGGAGGTGAACATCCGGTAGGGCTCCCGGGTGCCGAGCGTGATCAGGTCGTCCACCAGCACGCCGAGATAGGCCTCATCGCGTCCGGGGCACCAGGTGTCGAGCCCCTGTGCACGGCGAGCGGCATTGAGACCCGCCAGCAGGCCCTGAGCACCGGCCTCCTCGTAGCCGGTGGTGCCATTGATCTGCCCGGCGAAGAATAGGTTGGAGATAAACCGGGTCTCCAGCGAATGCCTGAGGTCGCGCGGGTCGAAGAAGTCGTACTCGATGGCGTAGCCGGGCCGGGTGATATGGGCATTCTCGAGTCCCTTCATGGAGCGTACGACCTGTAGCTGCACATCGAAGGGCAACGAGGTCGAGATGCCATTGGGGTAGAGCTCATGGGTATCGAGCCCCTCGGGCTCGATAAAGACCTGATGGCTTGCCTTGTCGGCGAAACGGTGGACCTTGTCCTCGATGGAGGGACAGTAACGTGGACCGACCCCCTCGATCGTCCCGGAGTACATCGGCGAGCGATCGAGGTTGGCATGGATGATCTCGTGGCTGCGCTCGTTGGTATGGGCGATGTGACAGCTTACCTGCCGGGGGTGCTGGTCACGACTGCCCATGAACGACATTACCGGGGTGGGTGAATCGCCTGGTTGCTCCTCCAGCTGGGAGAAGTCCAGGCTACGCGCATCCAGGCGCGGCGGTGTGCCGGTCTTGAGACGATCGACCCGGAATGGCAAGGCACGCAGACGGTCGGTCAGGCGGTTCGAGGGCGGATCACCGGCACGGCCTCCATGAGTGCTGTCGAGCCCGATATGGATGACCCCACCGAGAAAGGTACCGGTGCACAGCACCACGGTTTCGCCGAGAAAGCGAATACCGGTCTCGGTGACCACGCCCCGTACCTGGTCATTTTCGACGATCAGATCACCGGCGGCCTGCTGGAACAGCGTCAGATTCGGCTGATTCTCCAGCAGGCTTCGAATGGCTGCCTTGTAGCGCACCCGGTCGGCCTGGGCGCGAGTCGCACGCACTGCAGGCCCCTTGCGGGCATTCAGCACGCGGAACTGGATGCCTCCCAGGTCGGTGGCCAGTGCCATGGCTCCACCCAGGGCATCGATCTCCTTGACCAGATGACTCTTGCCGATGCCCCCGATGGCGGGATTGCAGGACATCTGTCCGAGGGTCTCGATGTTGTGGGTCAGCAACAGGGTCCGAGAGCCCATGCGCGCGGCGGCCAGGGCGGCTTCGGTTCCCGCATGGCCGCCGCCGATGACGATGACGTCGAAGCGGTCGGGGTAATCCAAGGTGCACCTCATTGGCGCTATGGCGCCTGTCTTGCGAGCTAGGGATGAAATCAGCCCGCCAGTATAAACCTCCTGTGGGTAATCGTCAGGGTTTTCCACACCCGCGTCGGCAGAGAGGTCTTTCCTCCGCCCGCCTATTAATTAATATCAGTATATAAATAAAGAAGTTCTGTAATGGTTGTAACTACTGGTGTGGACAATATCTGTGGATAACCATTTCCTCCCCTTTTTGATTAGTGACTTGCGTTGTTGACCACTAAGAGGAGAAGAGGCTGACAGCCTGCGGACTCAGGGTCCGGAACCTGTGGATGAAAGGAGGACCTGTCCACAGTGGCAACCCTACACCGCTTGTCCACCGTCGGGTACCTGGCTTGTGCCCGTGGCTGTGAACAACCGCCGTAGTTATCCACGAACCCCTTGGGAGTGGGCCCTGTAGACGAAATGCAGGACATCAGAAGAAATTCTGTCCACAGTCAAAAAAATGGCCCAGCCGCGATGCGGCTGGGCCATTTTTCCTTTCCTCACGGGCAGGGTTCATGAACATGTCTCATGAATAGGACATGGCAATCTCAGTGCTTCAGTACCCGTGAGAGGAAGCTGCGGGTACGTTCATCGTGCGGGCTATCGAAGATCTTCTCGGGTGGCGCCACCTCGGCGATCTCGCCCTTATGGACATAGATGACTCGATCGGCAACTTCCCGAGCGAACCCCATCTCATGAGTGACGATGATCATGGTCATGCCTTCCCGGGCCAGCTCACGCATGGCGTCGAGCACCTCGCCGATCATCTCGGGGTCCAGTGCGGAGGTAGGCTCGTCGAAAAGCATCAGCCGTGGTTCCATGGCCAGCGCCCTGGCCAGGGCAACACGCTGTTGCTGGCCGCCGGAGAGCTGGGTCGGATACTTCTCGGACTGATCGGCGATCCCGACTCGCTGAAGCAGGCGTTCGGCGGTTTCCACCGCGTCCTCCTGGTTCCAGCCGCGCACCTTCATGGGGGCCAGGGTGACGTTGTCACGCACGCTCAGATGAGGGAAAAGGTTGAACTGCTGGAACACCATACCCACTTCGGTGCGGATCCTCTGCAGCGCCTTGCCACTCTTGCCGTAGGGGGTGAGCTCGTTGCCGTCCACATCGATATGGCCGCTCTGAAACTCCTCCAGGCCATTGATGCAGCGAATAAGAGTCGACTTTCCGGAGCCACTGGCGCCGATGATCACCACCACCTCTCCGGGCATGACCTCCAGGTCGATGTCCTTGAGAACGTGCAGGTTGCCGAAATGCTTGTTGACCTTCTCCATCCGTACGATGGCAGAGGTCGTCTTCTCTTTCTGGGTCATGTGTTGGGCTCCCTTATTGGCCGACCAGGCCGCGACGCTCGAGCTGGCGTAGCAGGATCGACAGGGTCCAGGTGATGGCCAGATAGAGCAGTGCCACCATCAGGTAGACCTCCATGGCGGTGAAGGTGGTGGCGATATAGATCTGGCCCTGTCGCACCAGCTCGCCGACCCCGATCACGGAGAACAGCGAGGTGTCCTTGATGCTGATGATCGCCTGGTTGCCCAGTGGCGGAATCATGCGCCGCAATGCCTGAGGCCAGATGACGTAGCGGAATGCCTGGGTACGTGATAGCCCCAAGGAGAGCGAGGCTTCGCGCTGGCCGCGTTCGATGGATTGCACGCCACCCCGAACCACCTCGGAGATGTAGGCGCCGGAGTTGACGGCGATCGCGGCGATGCCGGCGGTCAGGGCGTTGATCGGTTCACCGAGAATCTGCGGCAGGCCGTAGAAGATGAACAGTACCTGCACCAGGATCGGGGTGCCCCGAAACACTTCGATATAGAAGATGGCGGGCAGGCGCAGCCAGAAGATCGGGCTGATGCGCATAAGACCGAAGATGATGCCGATCACGAAGCCGATGGCGAGACCGCCGAAGGAGATCAACAGCGTCCAGGGTACGCCCGGCAACAGGTGGGGTATCGAGCTGAAGGCGGCCGCCCAGTCGAATTGAAAGGTCACGTCCACGAGAAGTTCTCCGGGAGTGTTAAACGACACGGGGCCGGGAGGTCATGCCGCCCGGCCCCGCGGATACTCGCGTCGCCCTTGGGCGACGATATCGGAAGGGGGAGCCGCCTCAGTCGTCGCTGGGCGCCTCGCCGAACCACTTGGAGTAGATCTCGTCGTAGGTGCCATCTTCCTTCATTGCAGCCAGCGCCTCGTTGACCGGTTCAACCCACTCGCTGCCCTTGTGGAAGACGATGCCGTACTGCTGTCCTTCGTAAAGTGGGCCGACTACCTTGGTACGCCCTTCGCCACGGGTCTGGGCGAAGTAGCCGACATTGGGTGCATCGTAGAAGGTGGCATCGACGTTGCGGCCGAGCAGCGCCATGTACATGTCGGAGGTGCCCGGATAGGGTGTGATCTCGGCGCTGTCGCCCAGCTTCTCCTGGAGGAAGTCGTAGCTGGTGGAGCCGATTTTGGTGGCCACGGTCAGGCCTTCGAGATCCTCGAGGCTCTCCACCTCGTCGTTATCGGCTCTCACCATGATGCGTAGGCCGGAGTCGTAGTAAGGATCGGAGAAGTCGACGATCTCGGAGCGCTCTTCGGTGATGGTCACACCGGCGATGGCGATCTCCTGGCTACCGGTCTGGATCGCCGGGATGATGCCGTTGAACTCCATGGTGGTCAGGTTGACCTCGAAGCCGGCGCGCTCGGCCACTTCATGGATGATATCCATGTCGAAGCCGACCATTTCGCCGGTCTCGGTATCCAGCATCTCGAAGGGGACGAAGCTGGGGTCGGTAACCACATTGACGGTGGCATCCTGGGCCAGGGCGGAGCCGGCCAGACCACTGCCCAGCGCCAGGGCGCTGGCCATAAGAGTCTGTTTCAGGAAGGGTGAAGCCGTAGTGCTATTCTTCATGGGGTTCCCCTGTTCTTGGGACTTTTCTATGGGACTCGCCGTGCCAACCTTGGCGAGATTCCGACAGAGCGTCAAGTTGGGGAATTTCACGCTCCACACCAGCGGTGCGGTGTTACACCATGAAGGAGGCGCCACAGCCACAGGTGGTACTGGCGTTGGGGTTCTGAACCAGAAAGCGAGCGCCGGCCAGTCCCTCCTCGTAGTCGACGGTGGAGCCCACCAGATACTGGTAGGAGAGAGGGTCGACCACCAGCGCCACATCACCGAACGCAATGACGGTATCGTCGTCGGCGATATCGTCGGCGAAGTCGAAGCCATACTGGAAGCCCGAGCAGCCGCCACCGGTAACATAGACGCGCAGCTTCAGCTCGCTGTTGCCCTGTTCCGCGATCAGCGCGCGCAGCCGGGCCCGTGCGCTGTCGGACAGCATCAGAGGCGTGGGGACGAAGGATTCGGCTTCGCTCATGGTGGACTCCAAGGGATGGAAGTGTGACCGGTCATTATCCGCAAACCCCAGTAAAAGGGTCAACTTTGTGTCGTAGGACCTCCTCTGCGACCTTCCCTTGGCGCCCTCAATGTCTGGTGGGAGGGCCCCGGATTAGGGCATCAGGGCGGGGGCAGCCAGGCCGGCGTTTTCGTCGAAGCCAAACATCAGGTTGAGGTTGTGGATCGCCTGACCCGAAGCGCCCTTGACGAGGTTGTCGATCACCGAGAGCACGACCACGGTATCGCCGTCGCCGGGGCGATGCACGGCGAGCCGGCACAGATTGACACCCTTGACGCTGCGGGTCTCCGGGTGGCTACCCGGCGGCATCACATCGACGAAGGGCTCATTGGCGAAGCGTTGTTCGAACAGCCCCTGTAGGTCGTCGTGACTGCCGGTGAGGCGGCCGTAGAGGGTGGCATGGATACCGCGAATCATCGGCGTCAGATGGGGCACGAAGGTCAAGCCTACCGCCCGGCCCGCAGCATCGCCCAGGCCCTGGCGGATCTCCGGCAGGTGGCGATGGCCACTGGCGCCGTAGGCCTTCATGGATTCGCTGGCCTCGGCCAGCAGCGAAGGCACCTTGGCGCCGCGACCGGCACCGGTGACGCCGGACTTGCAGTCGGCAATGATACGCTCGGCATCGATCAAGCCGGCCTCGAGCAGTGGCAGCAGGCCGAGCTGGACGGCGGTGGGATAGCAGCCGGGTACGGCGATCAGGCGTGCCTCACGAATCCTGTCGCGATTGACCTCGGGCAGGCCATACACCGACTCGTCGAGCAGTTCCGGGGCTCCATGGGGCTGGCCATACCACTCGGCCCACTCCGCGGCATCACGCAGGCGGAAGTCGGCGGAGAGATCGATGACGCGAGTGCCCTGCTCGAGCAGCTCACTGGCCAGGGCGTGGGCCACGCCATGGGGAGTGGCGAAGAATACGGCATCGCAGGCGCCGAGACGCTTCGCATCGGGTTCGCTGAAGGTCAGGTTGTCATAGTGACCACGCAGATTGGGGTAAAGATCGGTGACGCATAGGCCCGCTTCGGAGCGTGAGGTGATCGCTTCGACTTCCACCTCGGGGTGCTGGGCCAGCAGCCTGAGCAGTTCGACGCCGGTGTAACCGGTGCCGCCAACGATTCCGACCTTGATCACGTAAGCCTCCTTGGATTGATGGGTGCCGGGCTGTCAACGCCCCGCTGGGATATGATACACAGGTGAAAGACCGGAAGGTTGTCACTCAGTCGTAAAGGAAACCACGACGTGCCGCGTTTGCCACGCTTCGATGTCGGCCAAGGACTGGAGCGCTTTCGCCACCAGCTTGCCAATGTGGATGCACTGCCGCAACTCTGCGTTCTGGGTGTTGTGGCGGGAGTGCTGACCGGCGTCCTGATGGTGGGGTTTCGCAGCCTGCTGGAACTGGGTGGACTGTGGCTGTTCCCCGCCGATAGTCCCGAGGCTTTCGAGCCTATTACACCGGCGCTGCGCAGTCTTATGCCACTGGGAGCGGCGCTGCTGATCGGGTTGTGGATGAGGTCGACTCCTCAGGCTGGTCGCCAGGTGGGGGTCATTCACGTGATCGACCGTCTGACCTATCATCAGGGACGTTTTCCGCTGCGTAATTGGCTGACCCAATGGGTGGTAGGCCTGATCTCTGTGCTGGGGGGGCTTTCCGCCGGCCGAGAGGGACCGGCCATTCATCTCGGAGCCGCTGCCTCTAGCGGCCTTGGACAGCGTCTGCGGCTACCCCACAACAGCCTGCGCGTGCTGGTTGCCTGTGGCACGGCGGCCGGTATCGCCGCCTCCTTCAACACCCCGATCGCCGGGGTCATCTTCGCCATGGAAGTAGTCATGATGGAGTACACCATCATCGGCTTCATGCCGGTGATCCTGGCCTCCACCATGGGGGCGGTCGTGGCACAGATGGTCTATGGCCCGGATCCCGCCATCTTCGTGCCCGATCTTCATCTCAACTCGTTGCTCGACCTGCCGTGGATCATCGTCAGTGGCCTTGTGATCGGTTTGCTTGCCGGTCTGTTCGTGAGGGTGTCGCGGCTGGGTGAGCGCCTGGAGCCTCTGCCCATGGCACTGCGCTTCCTGATGGCAGGTGGTGCCGTAGCTGTTGTGGCCTGGTGGTATCCCCAGGTGCAGGGCATGGGCTACGACACCCTGCAGGCCACGCTCAGCGGTTCGGTGGCGGTGGATGTGCTGATCGCTGTAGCGGTCGGCAAGCTGTTGCTGACCGCCGGCACCGTGGCCTGCGGAATCCCGGTCAGCATCATCGGGCCGGTATTGGTGATCGGTGGTGCCGCCGGTGCGCTATGTGGCATGGCGGGCCACTGGCTGCTGCCCATCGAGGCATCCGATCCGGCGCTGTTCGCCATGCTGGGCATGGCGGCGATGATGGGGGCGGTTCTTCAGGCACCGCTGGCGGCATTGATGGCGCTGCTCGAGCTCACTCACAACCCCAATATCATCCTTCCCGGCATGCTAGCGGTGGTGATCTCCTGCCTGACCGCACGACAGCTCTGCCGCTGTGGTGGTTTCTTCCTCAGCGTGAAGCGTCAGGGGCTGCACCCCCTGCAGCAACCCTTGATGCAGGCGCTCTCGCGGGTCTCGGTACCGGCGGTGATGGATCGTCGGCTGGAGCGTACCCAGCGCATGGTGACCCAGGCGAAGGCGCGAGCGCTGCTGACGTCCGAGCCAGTGTGGATCCTGATCGAGCGTTCCAGCGACGAGAAGCCGATACTGGCGCTCAAGGCAGCGGATCTGGCTCGCTGGCTCACTGTCCAGGAAGAGGCCGTCCTGGAGGAGAAGGAGAGCGAAGAGTCATCCGTTGAAGGCGAGGTGCCCAATGATCGACAGGGTCGGAAGGAAACTCCGAAAGAAAGAAGCAGGGACAAAGGTGATCCACCCATGATCGACCTGCTGGAGATACCCGGCGAGCGCCTGGAGCTCGCCCCAATCGGATTGCAGGCCACGCTCTCCGAGGCGTTCAACAAGCTCAACGACTCGATGCTCGATGCGCTCTATGTCGAGCATGGTCATCGGCCGAAGCAGAAGCGCATTTCCGGTATCATCACCCGCGGAGACATCGAACGCTTCTATCGCGTCGGTGGCTGACGTCTCCCATCATCTCATCGGTCCCGCAAGGAAATCCCATGTATCTGTGGTTCAAGGCCCTGCATCTTATCGCCATGGTGACCTGGTTTGCCGCCATGTTCTATCTACCCCGGCTCTACGTCTATCACGCCATGGCGCGTGACCGGGGGGAGCAGCAGGCAATCGATCACTTCCTGGTCATGGAGCGCAAGCTCTATCGCGGCATCATGACCCCCTCGATGATTGCCGTGCTGCTCTTCGGTGGCCTCATGCTGGTGCTCAATCCTGGCTGGCTGACTCAGGGGTGGATCCATGCCAAGCTGCTGCTAGTGGCACTGCTGGTCGGCTATCACCATGTCTGTTTGATCTATCTGAAGCAGTTTGCCGAGGCACGTTGCCGACGTGGCCATGTCTTCTTTCGCTGGTTCAACGAGTTGCCGGTGATCGCTCTGCTGATCATCATCTTCCTGGCCGTGATCAAGCCATTCTGATGGCAGACGACGTGACATACGAACCCCATCTTCCGGTGGTGCTGGTACTGGCGGGCCATGACCCGACTGGCGGCGCTGGTCTGGTAGCCGACGCCGAGGCAGTGGCTGCTGGTGGCGGCTGGGCGCTTACCGTCCCTACGGCCTTGACCGTCCAGTCCTGTACGGATGTCTCCAGGGTGCTGCCTGCCGACCCCGGTGTCATGCGAGCCAGTGTCGCTGCCCTCGATGAGTTCGAGGTGGCGGCGATCAAGCTCGGTCTGGTGGCCGATCTGGCAACTCTGGATGCCGTCAACGATATCCTCGAGCGTTTCCCCGGGGTGCCGGTAGTGGCCGATCCGGTGCTCCGCGCCGGCGGGGGAAGAGAGTTATCCACAATCGAGCTGATCGACGCGTACCGGGAACGGCTGCTGCCGCGGGTGGATATCCTGACCCCCAACCGGGGTGAGCTGACGAGGCTTTCGCCGCAACTGTGCGAGGACACGGAGCGAGCCGTGGCGCTGATGCGTCTCGGCTGTCAGGCGGTACTGGTGACCGGAACCGATGACCCTGAACCCGGCGCACCCGCGGATCGGGTGACACACACACTGCACGCCATTGACCAGAGTCGTCAGTGGAGCTGGCCGCGGCTGGCGGGGCAGTTTCATGGCTCCGGCTGCACCATGGCGGCTTTCCTGGCCGCACGCCTGGCCCTTGGGGAGTCGCTGGTGGCGGCGTGTGAACAGGCCCAGGCCTTCACCTGGGACGCCCTCTCGCACGGTTGGCGACCCGGCTCGGGCCAGGCACTGCCGCGTCGCCTCTGGCACTTGCCGGTGGCGACGCATCGCGGATCATTCGCTTCTCCCTGATGGAGGGATGGTGTTTGGCGGCCGAAGCATCGAGAATGGGGGAATTGAAGACGTTTGCCCCCTTTTCACTCCCTGTGAATAGCTTATCCAGAGAATTATCCACAGCACCGAGGACAGAATACGACATGACAACCTCCGCTCAGCTTTTCGCTCAGGCCTGCCGACATATTCCCGGTGGCGTCAACTCGCCGGTGCGTGCCTTCAAGGGACTGCATCGTCCGCCGGTGTTCATGGAGCGCGCCCAAGGAGCTTACCTGTTCGATGTGGAGGGCCAGCGTTATGTGGATTATGTGGGTTCCTGGGGCCCGATGATTACCGGCCATGCCGATCCCGATGTGCTGGGCGCGGTGCGCAGCCGCCTCGACAACGGCCTCTCGTTCGGGACCCCCACCGCCATCGAGACCACCATGGCGGATCTAATCTGCGAGATGATCCCCTCCATCGAGATGGTCCGCATGGTTAACTCCGGTACCGAGGCCACCATGTCGGCGATCCGTCTAGCGCGTGGCGTCACCGGGCGTGACAAGATCGTCAAGTTTGAGGGCAACTACCACGGTCACTCCGACTCCCTGTTGGTCAAGGCAGGCTCGGGAGCACTGACCCACGGCGAGCCCAGCTCTCCCGGGGTTCCCGCATCCCTGGCCGAGCACACCATCACCCTGGCCTATAATGATGTCGAGGCAGTGGAGCAGTGCTTCGAGGAGATCGGCGATCAGGTGGCCTGCATCATCGTCGAGCCAGTGGCCGGCAATATGAACTGCATTCCCCCGCAACCCGGCTTCCTGGAGTGCCTGCGTCGAGTCTGCAATGCTCACGATAGCGTGCTGATCTTCGACGAGGTGATGACCGGGTTCCGTGTGGCCATGGGCGGGGCCCAGGCGCACTATGGCGTGCGCCCCGACCTGACTTGCCTCGGTAAGATCGTTGGCGGTGGTATGCCCGTGGGCGCCTTTGGGGGGAATGAAACCCTCATGTCCAATATTTCGCCGTTGGGCCCCATCTATCAGGCGGGCACGCTATCCGGTAACCCGCTGGCCATGGCGGCGGGCATCGCGCTTCTCGGCAAGTTGCGTGAGCCCGGCTTCCATGATGCTCTGTCACAACGGGTCGACACCCTTTGCCACGGCTTGCAGGAGCGTGCCGATGCGGCAGGCGTGGAGATGATCACCCAGAGTGCCGGGGGCATGTTCGGCCTCTTCTTCACCGGCCAGAGCCGGGTCGACAACTTTGCCCAGGCCACCGCCTGTGATGCCGACGCCTTCCGTCGCTTCTTTTCGGCGATGCTCGACGAGGGTGTCTATCTCGCGCCGTCGGCCTACGAGGCGGGCTTCATGTCCAGCGCCCATACACCGGAGGATATTCAGTTCACCCTGGATGCCGCCGAGAAGGCCTTCGTGGCTATGCAACGTCAAGACTGAGCAACGTCAGGACTGACGCACTATCGAATCCACCACCGGGAGAATCACCATGCGTCATACCTTGGACGCCAACAAGGCCGGCAGTGGCGAAAGTCTTGAGCTGGAATCGCTTATCGATGCCCTGGTGGCCCATCATCGCGATGCGATACCCCACGCTGCTGTGGCGCAGGATGCCGGTCGGCCATTGACGCTGGCCATGAAGGCCGAGCTGGCGGAGATCCGCGGGGCCCTGTGGGATGAAGGGGAGCGTGAGCGGCTCGACCAGCTGGGCGAGTGGCTGGAGCAGGACCTGGTGCGGCTGACGCCCATCCTCGAGGCGCGTGCCAATCGGCAGGTACCGAGTTGGGCGCTGCACCATCCCGAAAGCCGACTGTGTCACGGCGGACGCCCGCTGCTGGTCAATGCCATCGGTCGTGACCTGGAGGTGCCGGGGGCGGATCTCGTCGACGATCCGGCAAGCGACCTGGCGGCGCTGCTAGTGGGCCTGGAGGGGCGCGAGACTCCGGAGTTGACGCGGTTGGCGCTGGATCGCTATCTGCGCCAATCAGGAGACTATGAACTCGCCCGTCTGCTTTCGCTGTTCGGAACCTGTCATGCGTTGACCGCGGCTAGACGTGCCCTGCGGCGTCGACTCGCGGATGGGGTCGATACGGAAAACTCCGCTCTGCTGGCCGAGAGCATGGCAGAGTGCCGTCGCTACCTGGCGCTTGCCGAGCGGATTGCGGAGTTTCGCTTTCCACCACTGGTGATCGCCGTGGGCGTCTCGGGCAGTGGCAAGAGCCGCTTTACGCGTGGGCTGGTGACTGGCCTCGGTGCGATTCGTGTCAGTTCAGAGGCTGAGCGTCAGCGTCTTGCACAGCTTGAAGAGAGTTCAAACCATCCACAGGACGATTCCGTTCAGAGGGGTGTGGATATCTTCGGTGAGGCAGCCACGGCAGCGACCTATCGACGGCTTGCCGCCTGTGCCGGCTATCTGCTCGATGCCGGTATTCCCGCCTGTGTGGATGCCACCTGCCTGACCCGCGCCCAGCGCGATCAGTTGCGTCAGCAGGCCGAGGCCCGTGGCCTCCCCTGCCTGCTGGTCAGCTTCGAGGCCGATGATGCCACCCTGCGGCGGCGCATCGAGAAACGAGCCACGCGCCAGGGTGTCCCCGTCGAGGAGAGCCTGGCGGTATTGGTGCGGCAGCAGCAGCGGTTCGAGTCGTTCGGCGACGAGGAGCGTCTGCATCTGGTCCATCTCGATACCACCGCGGACAATGCCGCCGATACCCTACTGGGGTTGATCGAGGAGCACGTGAAGCTTGCCTGAGAGAAATGTCATGATCACTCCCGCTCGCCTGGTGCTTGCCAGTGGCAATGCCGGCAAGCTGCGCGAGTTCGCCCAGCTGCTGGGGCCGCTGGGCTGCCAGGTATTCCCACAGTCGGACTTTGCCGTCTCCGAGGTGGAGGAGAGCGGCCTGACCTTCGTCGAAAACGCTCTATTGAAGGCGCGTGAGGCCAGTCGTGTCAGTGGCCTGCCGGCGCTGGCCGATGATTCGGGCCTCGAGGTCGATGCCCTAGAGGGGGCGCCCGGTATCTACTCGGCTCGCTATGCCGGCGAACCGAAGAGCGATGCGCGCAACAATGCGAAGCTGCTCGAGGCGCTGGCCGAGGTTCCCGAAGGAGCCCGCGATGCACGCTACTGGTGTGTGCTCGTGTACCTTCGCCATCCCGAGGACCCGGTGCCGTTGATCGTGCAGCGCAGCTGGGAGGGGCAGATCCTCGCCCATCGCCGTGGCGAGGGGGGCTTCGGTTATGATCCACTGTTCTGGCTACCCGATCAGGGCATGAGTGCCGCCGAGCTGTCGGCGGCGGAGAAGAATCGCTTGAGTCACCGCGGGCGGGCGCTGCAGGCACTGGTCGAGCCATTCCGTCGAGTCGGCGGGAGCCTCTGATGGCATTACTGCCCCCGATGCTTCCGCACTTGGCACTCTATGTGCACGTACCCTGGTGTGTGCGCAAGTGCCCTTATTGCGACTTCAACTCGCATGGCGTCGGCCGCGATGCCGGACTGCCCGAGGAAGCCTATCTCGACGCCCTGCTCGCCGACCTGGACGCCGACTTGCCGCTGGCGGGGGGGCGCGAGCTGGTCAGCCTCTTTATCGGCGGTGGTACGCCGAGTCTGCTCTCTGCGGATTTCTATCGTCGCCTGCTGGCGGGAGTAGCCGAGCGGCTGCCCTTGGCCCGCGATATCGAGATCACCCTCGAGGCCAATCCCGGCACCCTGGAGCGGGGTCGCTTCGCGGGCTACCGCGCGGCGGGTATCAATCGTCTGTCGCTAGGAATACAGAGCTTCCAGGCAGCGCAGCTCGAGGCGCTGGGCCGCATCCACAGCGGTGATGACGCCGAGGCCGCCTTCGTCGAAGCCCGCGAGGCCGGTTTCGACAACCTCAATATCGATCTGATGCATGGGTTGCCGGGCCAGACCCCCGAACAGGCGCTGCAGGATCTTGAGCGTGCCCAGGCGCTGGGACCCGAGCATCTCTCCTGGTATCAGCTCACCCTGGAACCCAATACGGAGTTCTACCGCTATCCGCCGGCTCTGCCCGAGGAGGAAGCACTCTGGGAGATCCAGGATCGAGGCCATGAGCGTCTCGAGGCTTCGGGTTACCATCGATATGAGATATCGGCCTATGCGAGACAAGGGTATCGATCGCGGCATAATCTCAACTACTGGCGGTTCGGTGACTATCTAGGCATCGGCGCCGGCGCCCATGGCAAGTTGAGCACACCCGGCGAGGAGGATGGTCTGCATATCGAACGCCGCTGGAAGAGTCGTCAGCCTGACTCCTATCTGCGCCGGCGCCACGATCCGCGTGGTTTCGTTGCCGATGCGCATCGCGTCAGCGAGGCCGATCTACCGCTGGAGTTCGCCATGAATGTCCTGCGACTCCCCGAGGGGGTGCCGATGACGCTGTGGCGTGATTCCACCGGTTTGCCAGAAAACTTGCTGGCCGAGCGTCTTGTGACCGCTCGTGAAAAAGGAATGTTGGTGGAAGCGGCCCATAGGCTTCAAGCTTCGCCTCGAGGTCTACTATTCTTGAATGAATTGCTGGCATCGATCGACGAGCAATGACGATGCCGCCTGTGAAAAGGCTCATCGCAACCTTCGCCATTAACGGCCCCCATGGATGATAGATCGGGCCCTTTGAACCAAGGAGATATTCACGATGACCAAGCCATTTCGCCTTGTTGCTCCGTTGGCTGCCGCTGTTCTACTGGCGGGCTGTGCCACCACGGACCCCTATAGCGGCCAGACCAACCGCAATCAGACGGGAACCGGTGCCGCCATTGGCGCGGTGGTGGGCGCCGCCGCTGGTGCACTCAGCGGTGATGGCAGCACCAGCCGTCGCGACCGAGCTCTTATAGGTGCCGCCGTGGGCGCCGCAGCGGGTGCCGGTGTCGGCGCCTACATGGATCGTCAGGAGCAGCAGCTTCGTCAGAGCACCCAGGGCACCGGCATCGGCGTCGACCGTCGCGGTGACGATATCGTCCTGAATATGCCCAGTGAGGTGACATTTGGATTCGATTCCAGCGACCTGACGTCCAATGCGCGCAATGCCCTCAATGATGTGGCCAGGGTGCTGACTCAGTATGACGATACCCGCGTCAATATCGGGGGGCATACCGACAGTACCGGAGACGCCGGCTACAACCAGCGCCTCTCCGAGCGTCGTGCCCAGGCCGTGGGCAACTATCTCGCTCAGGCAGGTGTGGCGGGTAGTCGCCTGAACATGGCCGGCTACGGCGAGAACCAGCCGGTGGCCAACAACAACACCGAGCAGGGTCGTGCCCAGAACCGTCGTGTCGAAATCACCCTCTCTCCCATTCAGAGCCGCTTCGAGTAAGCGCTATCTCACAGCAAGCGGTAACCTGTCGGGCTCGTCACACATGTGACGAGCCCTTTCTCTTTCTGACCGATTCGCGGATCCTTCTCCCATGCTCTCCTATCAGCACGCCTATCATGCCGGCAACTTTGCCGACGTTCATAAACATCTGACGCTGCATGGGGTTATCAATCATCTATTACGTAAAGAATCATCTATTACGTATATTGATACTCATGCCGGCCGAGGCCTCTATCCTCTGGCCGCGGAGGAGACAGCTCGGCTGCATGAGTACCGTCTGGGGGTTCTGCCCCTATGGGAGTCCCGTAGATCGCTTTCGACGAATGGACTTCTGCATGGCTGGCTGGCGGCCCTGGCCGAGGTACAGTCGGATCCGTCACGGTTGAGCCACTACCCAGGATCGCCCTGGTGGATGAGCCGGTGCCTGCGCTCCCAGGATCGTCAGTTGCTCTTCGAGCTGCATCCAGGGGAGCATGAGCATCTGACGGAACAGACGCTGGACGGCGCCGTCCGTAAGATCCATGGCGATGGCTTGAAAGGATTGGTGCAGCGTTTGCCGGTGAAGACGCCGCGTCTCTGTGTGCTGATCGACCCCAGCTACGAGCGCAAGCAGGAGTATGTCGAAGTGGCCGATACGCTGTCGACGACCCTGCGTAAGGCGCGGCATGCCGTGATAATGGTGTGGTATCCGCTATTGCCGGCGGGACGCCACCACGAGCTGCTTGAGGCGATCAAGGCACATGGGCTACGCAAGGTGTGGCGCAGCGAGTTTATGCTGCATGCTTCCAAGGAAGGGATCGGCGGCATGTATGGCAGCGGCATGTTGATAACCAATCCGCCCTGGGGGCTTGATAAGCACCTGGCCGAGGCCATGGCGAGAGTAGCGCCCCTGCTATCGCGAGAGGCCCGCTACCAGGCCGACTGGTGGGTGGGCGAGTAGCGGGCAGAGAGGCGAAGGGATCACAGGCAGCGCCTGAACAGTGCCTCGAGATTGTCTTGGGTCAGCGTGATGGGGTTACCTCCGCAGCTGGGATCTTGCAGGGCCATGGCGACCAACTCGTCGATGCGATCCTCGGTAACTCCTATCTCGGAGAGGGTGCGGGGAATGCCCAGCTGGTCGTTGAGTGTCTGTACAAAGGTACGGAAGCCATCGAAACCGCCCTCGATGCCCAGATAGGCAGCGGCCATGTCGAAGCGCTCGCGGATCGCCTCGGCGTTGAGATCGAGTACTGCCGGCATGCAGATGGCATTGGTGGTGCCATGATGGCTGTTGAACAGGGCCCCGATGGGATGACTCATCGCATGGATGGCCCCCAGGCCTTTCTGAAAGGCGGTGGAGCCCATCATCGCCGCACTCATCATCTGACCGCGGGCCTCGATATCGCCGCCATCGGCATAGGCTCGCGGCAGATATTCCTTGACCAGACGCATGCCCTCAAGGGCGATACCCTGACTCATGGGATGGTAGTGGGGACTCGAGAACGCCTCGACACAGTGGGCAAAGGCGTCCAGGCCGGTACCGGCAGTGATCGGCTTCGGCATGCCGACGGTGAGTTCGGGGTCGCAGATCACCACCGAGGGCAGCACCTTGGGGTGGAAGATGATCTTCTTTTCGTGACTTCGGGAGTTGGTGATCACGCTGGCTCGACCTACCTCGGAGCCAGTTCCGGCAGTGGTAGGCACTGCGACGATGGGGGCGATCGCCTCGGCGTCGGCACGGGTCCACCAGTCAGCGATGTCTTCGAAGTCCCACACTGGACGCGTTTGACCGGCCATGAAGGCCACCATCTTGCCAAGATCGAGTCCCGAGCCTCCTCCGAAGGCAATCACACCGTCGTGCTTGCCTACCCGGTACGCCTCCACTCCGGCCGCCAGGTTGATGTCGTTGGGGTTGGGGTCGACCTCGGCGAAGAGCGCACGACCGAGGCCGGCCGCCTCGAGGATATCCAGCGTGGCTTGGGTGATGGGCAGGGTGGCCAATCCCTTGTCGGTCACCAGCAGAGGGCGGCGGATGCCGGCCTGGGCGCAGGCCTCGGGTAGCTCGCTAATTCGCCCCGCGCCAAAGCGGATGGCGGTGGGATAGGACCAGTTTCCCGTCAGTGTCATGGTGTCTTCTCCTCGGATGTTAACAGTACCCCGTTCGGGGCGCGTTTGATGCCTGGTATCGGTTAGTCCGATGGAGCCTTGAGGTAGTAGGACTTGGGGCGGGTCAGATTGTGGTAGCCAATGACCGACAGCGAGCCGCCGCGGCCGGTATCCTTGCAACCGGTCCAGCACAGTGCAGGATCGAGATAATCGGCGCGGTTCATGAACACGGTACCGGTCTGGAGCCTATCGCCGATATGTTCGGCGCGAGCAAGGTCGGCGGTCCAAAGGCTGGCGGTCAGGCCAAAGGGGCTGTCATTCATCAGCCGAATTGCTTCGGCATCATCGGCAACGGGCATGATGCCCACCACCGGGCCGAAGCTCTCGTCGCGCATCACTCGCATGCCATGGTTCACCCCGGTCAGGATCTGCGGTGTCAGATAGGCACCGCCATCGTCCTGGGGTTTTGTGGTGATATGTGCCGTGGCGCCGGCGGCGACCGCCTCGTCGATCTGAGCACGTACTTCGGCGGCGAAGCGCACATGGGCCATGGGGCCGATATCAGTGGTCTCTTCCAACGGGTTGCCGAGCCGGTAGTCCTCGACGAGTGCCACGGCTTTCTCGACAAAGGCGTCGAAGAGACTTTCGTGCACGTAGATGCGCTCGATGCCGCAGCAGCATTGGCCGGAATTGAACATCGCGGCGTCGATCAGGGTGGCAACGGCGGCATCGAGATCGGCGTCCTCCATCACATAGCCTGGATCCTTGCCGCCCAGCTCCAGGGCCATGCCGGTGAAGGTGCCCGCGGCTGCTTGTTCCAGGGTGCGGCCGGCGTTCACCGAGCCGGTGAAGTTCACGAACTCGAAGGCACGTTCGGCAATCAGCGTCGAAGTGGTGGCGTGATCGAGGAAGACGTTCTGGAACACCGCTTCGGGGACCCCCGCTGCGTGGAACGCCTGAGCCATGCGCTCGCCGACCAGCAGGGTCTGAGTGGCATGCTTGAGAAGCACGCTGTTGCCGGCGATCAGCGCCGGGGCCACGCTGTTGATGGCGGTCATATAGGGATAGTTCCAGGGCGCGACCACCAGCACCACGCCGTGAGGAACACGCTTGATGTAGCGCTTGAGGCCGGCGTCGTCGCTAATCATGATATCGGCCAGTGCCTGCTGGGCGATCTTGGCCATGTGTCGGCCACGCTCCTCGAAGCCGCCGAACTCGCCTCCGTAGCGCACCGGCCGCCCCATCATATGGGCCAGCTCGGGAACGATAACGTCGTTCATCTCACCCACCGCGGCGATGCCGGCCAGGACGCGGTCGATACGCTCCTGCAGCGGGCGGGCGGCCCACTCGAGCTGGGCTTTGCGCGCCTGTTGTGCCACCTGACGCGCGGCGTCGGGTGACAGCGTCAGGCGTTCGGCAAAGACCGTGCCGTCGATCGGTGAGATGCATTGCAGTGTCTGGCCCATTATCCTCTCCGGTAGGCTGAAATCGTTGAACATTGCCTTGCTCAGGCGCGCTCGAAGCCGCGTGCCACCTCAAACTGGGTCACCACCTGGTCGAACGCTTCCAGCTCGACCTCGGCGGCACGCACGTAGTGGTCCACCACGCTGTCGCCCAGCGCCTCGCGCAGCATCGTGGAGCCGGCGAGAGCGTCTCTGGCATCGCGCAGGTTCTGTGGAATCAAGCCACTGTCGCCGCTGTAGGTGTCGCCCTTGGCCGGCGGCGGTAGCTCCAGCTCCTCGGTGATTCCGCGAATGCCGGCGGCCAGCTGGGCCGCCATGGCCAGGTAGGGGTTCAGGTCGGAGCCACCGATACGGTTCTCCACCCTTACCGCCTCGGTACCCGCTGCACAGAGGCGGAGGCCGGCGGTACGGTTGTCCACCGACCACACCGTGCGCGTCGGGGCGAAGGAGCCCTTCTGGAAGCGCTTGTAGCTGTTGACGTAGGGCGCCAGAAAGTAGGTGGTATCGGCGGCGTAGCGCAGCAGACCGGCCAGGTAGTGCTTCATCAGTGGCGACATTCCCAGTTTGTCATCCTCATCGAAGAAGGCGGACGATCCATCTCGAAACAGCGACTGATGAATATGGCTGGAGCTGCCCGAATGGGCGTGGTGCCACTTGGGCAGAAAGGTCACCGCACGGCCCTGCTGCCAGGCGATCTCCTTGATCGCATGCTTGGCGATGGTGTGATAGTCGGCGGTATCGAGTGCCGGCGCGTAGCGAATATTGAGCTCTTCCTGGCCGCGGCCGGCTTCCCCCTTGGTCCCTTCGATGGGGATCCCGGCGGCGTGGAGGTGATTGCGCACGGGGCGCATCACATGCTCTTCCTTGGTGGTCTGGAAGATATGGTAGTCCTCGTTGTAGCCACTGATCGGCTGCAGGTCGCGGAAGTCCCCCTGCCGGATCTCGTCGAAGCTCTGTTCGAACAGGAAGAACTCCAGCTCGGTGGCCATCATCGCGCTCAGACCCAGCTCACTCAGACGTGCCAGCTGACGCTTCAGCATCGCGCGCGGGGAGTGGGCTACGGGTTCATGGGTGTGGTGATCCAGCACGTCACACAGCACCAGCACCGTGCCCTCGAGCCAGGGTAGCGGACGCAGCGTGCTCAGGTCGGGCCGCATGATGTAGTCGCCGTACCCGGCCTGCCAGGACGTGCTGGCATAGCCATCCGGGGTTTCCATTTCCAGGTCGGTGGCCAGCAGATAGTTGCAGCAGTGGGTCTCTCGCCAGCCTCCGTCGATGAAGTGGTGCGCATGCAGCCGCTTGCCCATCAACCGGCCCTGCATGTCGACGAAACACGCCAGCACCGTGTCTACCTCACCGTTTCTGACCTGATCCGCTAGGGCTTCCAGGGCATCCAGCGTCACTGCACTGTTCATTTCCAAGGCTCCTTATGGGGTCGCCGTGCCGCGCCCCGAGGATGTTGGGGCGCGGTAAGGCTCGGGGTCCGGCGTAGCCGGGATCGTGATGTCTCAGGCGTCGGTGTAGCGGTAAGGTCGGCCGGCCTTGCGCATGTCGGCGTTGTACTGCTTGAAGATCTCGACCACCTTGGCCTTGGTTTCCGACTGGGCGGCGATTTCGTCCCAGAATGCGTGGGCGGCGTTCTCCACCTGATCCCACTCGGCGTCGGGAATGGAAGTGAGTTCGAGCTTGTCACCATGTACCCGCAGCTTGGCCTCGCCGCCCCAGTACCAGTGCTGACGGTAATAGTGGGACTGCTCGCAGCAGACCTCGAACAGCAGTCGAAGATCCTCGGGCAGCGCGTTCCAGCGCTCCATGTTGACGAAGAAGTGGCCGATCCAGGCCCCCGAGATGTTGTTGGTCAGGAAGTAATTGGTGACGTCGGCCCAGCCGACCGTATAGTCCTCGGTGATACCCGACCAGGCGATGCCGTCCAGCTCCCCGGTCTGTACCGCCACCTCGATATCCTCCCAGGGCAGGGTCACCGGCACCACGCCGAACTGTGACAGGAAGCGCCCGGCGGTGGGGAAGGTGAAGATACGCTTGCCCTCGAGGTCCTTGAGGCTGCGAATCGGATCCTTGGTGACGAAATGGCAGGGATCCCAGGCGCCGGCACTGACGTGCTTGACGCCGACCTTGGCGTACTCCTCCTCCCAGATCTCCTTGAGTCCGTACTGGTTGAACAGCACCGGTACATCCAGGCTATAGCGCGAGCCGAAGGGGAAGTAGCCGCCGAACACGGTCACCTCGGTGGGCGAAGCCATGGAGTCGTCGTCCGACTGTACCGCGTCGATGGTGCCACGCTGCAGGGCACGGAACAGCTCGCCGGTAGGCACCAGCTGATCGGCATAGAACAGCTCGATCTGCATGCGGTCCCCGGCGATGCGGTTGAACAGGTCGATGGCCGGTTTGGCGACGTGCTCAGCCAGCGCGGCGCCGGCATAGGTCTGCATGCGCCACTTGATGGTGGGTTCGTCCTGGGACTGCGCCATGACGCGGCTGGCCAGTGGCGCCATGGCGGCACCGGCGGCGGCGGTAATCAGAAACTTGCGTCTTGTTGTCATTGTCTCGCTCTCCTGCTATCTCATAACACTGTTGATAACACTCGTCTTTTCCTTGTTTTCTACGTGATTGAGCGCTCCTCCCTGAGTGCTTCCTGATGGCGATGACCCTCGGTACTAACGCCAAATCGGATGGTCATCGATTGGTTTATTGACCATAGACATAGCCGGGCAGCCACAGGGCGATCTGTGGGAACAGCATCACCAGGCTCAGGGCCACCGTCATCACGAACACGAAAGGGATGATCGAACGGTAGATATCGCGAAGACCGATCTCGGGTGGAGCCATGGCGCGCATCAGGAACAGGTTGTAGCCAAACGGCGGCGTCATGTAGGCGATCTGGGTGGTGATGGTGTAAAGCACCCCATACCAGATCAGGTCGAAGCCCAGGGCATCGACCAGCGGCACATAGAGCGGCGCCACGATCACCAGCATGGCGGTATCGTCGAGGAAGGTTCCCATCACGATGAAGCTGAGCTGCATCAGGATCAGGATCAGCCATGGTGATAGTCCCAGCTTCTCCGTGAAGAGGCTCTCGATCGCCTTGACCGCGCCCAGCCCATCGAAGATGGCGCCGAAGGCCAGGGCGGCGAGGATGATCCACATGAACATGCAGGAGATCGCCAGGGTCTGGCGCACCGACACCTCGAATACCCGGCGTGTCATGCGCCCCTTTAGTATGGCCGCCAGCAAGGCCGCCGTGGCACCCACCGCGGAGCTCTCGACCAGCGAGGTCCAGCCCTTGACGAAGGGCACCATCATCACCGCGAAGATCACCAGCGGCAGCACGCCCGCGCGCAGCAGGCGCAGCTTTTCCGCCATGGGGACATCGCGCTCCTCGGCGGGCAGTACCGGTCCCAGCTCGGGCTGCAGGCGACAGCGAAAATAGATGTAGAGGATAAACAGCGTCGCCATCATCAGCCCCGGCAGCACCCCGGCCAGCCATAGCTGGCCCACCGGCTGACGAGCGATCATCGCGTAGAGCACCAGCACCACGGAGGGGGGCACGAGAATCCCCAGGCTCGAGCCTGCCTGGATAACACCCGTGACCATGATCTTGTCGTAGCCACGCCGCAGCAGTTCGGGCAGGGCGATAGTGGCGCCGATGGCCATGCCCGCCACCGAAAGCCCGTTCATGGCCGAGATCAGCACCATCAGGCCGATGGTTCCGATGGCCAGCCCTCCTCTGACTGGCCCCATCCAGACATGAAACATCCGGTACAGGTCGTCGGCGATGCGGCTCTCGGAGAGCACATAGCCCATGAAGACGAACATCGGCAGGGTCAGCAGCGGATACCACTTCATCAGCTTCATGGCGGAGGAGAAGGGAATATCCACTCCCCCGGTGCCCCAGAGGAGTACACCGGCCAGGGCGCCGACGAAACCGATGGCACCGAATACCCGCTGTCCGGTCATCAGCATCAGCATCATCGAGCTGAACATGACAATGGCGATCATCTCGTACGACATCAGATATCCACTCCGCGAAGCCGGCCGATATCCCGGAAAAGTTCGGCAAGGGATTGAAGAATCATCAGAAAAATACCGATGCATAACAGGGTCTTGATCGGCCAGAGCCACGGCCGCCAGGCGGTGGGGCTGCGCTCCAGGAAGCCGACCATGTCTCCCGCTGCCGAGGGCCCCTGGGTCAGGAAGGTCCATCCCAGGTTGAACAGGAAGGCGAAGGGTTCGCTGCCGAAGTAACCCAGCGAGTAGGCCGTCGATACCAGTCCGCCGTACAGCAACACTCCCAGGTAGAAGAGCAGGAAGAACACCGTGAAGGCATCGACCCAGGCTTTGGTTCGGAGGCTCCAGTCGCCATAAAACAGATCCATGCGCACATTCGACCCGAGCTGGATCGAGTAGGGGCCGCCCAACACGAAGTACGCCACCATGACGAACTGGGCGGTCTCGAGCGTCCACATCGAGGGGGTCAGAAACACCTTGGAGGTCGACGACCACAGCAGCACGCCGATCAGCACGAAGATCAGGTACATGGCGCTCCGACCGATGGCACGGTTGAGGGCATCGATGGTGCGGATATAGCTGCGGATCAGGCTAGGCATGGTGGGATCCTTTCGGACCGGGGCGGGTCAACCCCAGCTCTGCCAGAGCCGGTTCAATCAACTGCAGCAGCTCGCCGGCCATTATCTGGATGGCGTCGGGGGTAGACAGCAGGTCGTTGCGGATCTCGAGCATCACGTTGGGTAGCCCATGGCCGATGCCATGCAACTTCAGCGAGTGGGTCACGCCGTCTTCGGGCCCGTAGGGTGCGTTTCTCTCTATCTTGCGGTGCGCCAGGTGTGATGCCTGGGTCAGCATGGCATCGGCCAGACGGCTGTCCGCGTCGTGGAGTACGCCGATCTCCACCGCCCTTGGCCGGCCGTGATAGTCGGGGGTGAAACTGTGCACGGTGACCAGCGCGGTGGGGTGTTGCCGCTCGGTGCGAGCCTCGATGACCTGGGTCACGCTGCGACAGAAGGGACGGTAGACGGACTCGATACGGGCTTGGCGCTGGTCCGGCGTCAACTGATGATTGCCCGGGACCTCGATGATCTCGGAGCGTTCGGGCATGGCGCTGGCTGCCTCAGGGGGGCGATTGCAGTCATACACCAGCCGCGAAACACGGCTGGCCACCAGGGGCGCATCTAGCGCCTGCGAGAGCCGCAGGGCCAGCTCACGAGCCCCTGGGTCCCATGCCGCATGGCTGTAGCGGTGTCGGGGGTCCAGACCCAGCTCGTGATAGGACGAGGGGATATGATGCGATGCGTGTTCGCACAAAAGCACCACCGGCCCCATGCCGGCAGGGTTGTGCAGCTCTACACTCGGGGATGCCTCAGTTGTTGACATTGTTGTTATTGGCATTGTTGTTATTGACATCGTGTTTCCTCCACGTTCTTGTAAAGATATAGACGGGAGTTAATATGAATGTCAAGATTTATTCAGACGCGCCTCTTGCCCCCTATGGCGCACCATAGACAGGTGATGCTTGACGACTCCTAAACCTACCGTGCGTGAGCTTATTCGCCAGCACTATTCGGCACTTACCCAGTCCGAACGCAAGTTGGCCAACACCCTGCTGGAGAACTATCCGGCGGCGGGGCTCGCCTCGATCACCAGCGTAGCTAGTGCGGCAGGGGTCTCCTCGCCGACCGTGGCACGGATGGTGAAGAAGCTTGGTTTCAAGGGATATCCGCAGTTTCATCAGGCGCTGCTTGATGAACTTGAAGCCCGCGGTGTGGGGCCGACACAGCGGCGCAACAGCTGGCTTGCCGAGGCACCCGAGACGCACCTGTTGAACCGACTGACCCACGCGGTTCGCCATAATCTCGAGCAGACCTTCGCCCATATAGAGTTGGAACGGTTCGATCAGGCGATTCACCGGATGGCCGACACCGAACATCAGCTTTTTATCGTCGGTGGTCGCATCACTCATGCGCTGGCCGACTACGCCTTTACCCATCTGCAGGCAGTGCGCCCACGAGTCACTCATCTAAGTGACTCCTCGGGCACCTGGCCGCATTACGTGCTCGACATGCAGCCAGGGGATACCCTGCTGATCTTCGATATTCGCCGTTACGAGACCAACCTGCTGCGTCTTGCCGAGCTGGTCGGCCAACGTGGCGTGGCCATCGTGCTATGTACCGACCAGTGGGGGTCACCGATCTCAAGCGTGGCGGATGTAACCTTCAACTGCTGGGTGGAGATTCCATCCGGATGGGACTCTAGCGTCTCCACCCTGATGCTGCTTGAGACAATGATCGCCGCGGTTCAAGAGCAGCGCTGGCCGGAGGTCCGTGATCGTTACGAGCGACTGGACGAGCTGTTCGACAAGACGCACTTCTTTCGCAAGTGAACGCTACTGGTCGATACAGAAGCTGCCGAAGCTCTCGCATGCTGATCTACTTGCCGATACAGAAGCTGCCGAAGATCTCGCCGAGCGGGGTTGTATGAGTGGCGCTGACAGCGCCGTGGCTCGGTGTACTGGTCTACTTGCCAATACAGAAGCTGCCGAAGATCTCGCCGAGTAGATCATCGGCGCTGAACTCACCGGTGATCTGGCCCAGTGCCTGCTGGGCATCACGCAGGTCCTCGGCGAGCAGCTCGCCTGCACCGTGGCCGGTGAGCTGAGCTTCTCCGTTCTCGAGTGCCTGTTCGGCGCGATCCAAGGCATCGAGGTGGCGCCGGCGGGCCGAAAAGCGCCCCTCTGCCGTGGCGTTGAAGCCCATTACCTCCTTGAGATGCGCCTTCAGGTTATCCACACCCTCCGTGGTCTTCGCCGAGAGCTTCACGATGGGAGTGGGTGTGGACAAGTCGAGTCCCGGGCGCTCTTCGCTGGCGTCGATCTTGTTGCGTACCAGGGTCAGCCGCGAAGGGTCGGGTAGCCGGGCCACGAACTCCGGCCAGATTGCCATCGGGTCGGTGGCGTCGGTGGCTGCGGCATCGACCAGTAGCAGTACCCGGTCGGCCTTCTCGATCTCTTCCCAGGCGCGAGCCACACCGATCTGTTCCACGGCGTCCGGCGTGTCGCGCAGGCCGGCGGTGTCGATCACATGCAGCGGCATGCCGTCGATATGGATATGCTCGCGCAACACGTCCCGAGTGGTGCCGGCAATATCGGTGACGATGGCCGTCTCCTGTTCGGTCAGGGCATTGAGCAGGCTCGACTTGCCCGCATTGGGCCGACCGGCAATCACCACGTTCATGCCCTCACGCATCAGCGCGCCCTGGCCGGCGGCGGCACGAACCATTGCCAGCTCTGCCTTTACCTCGGCGAGCATCGCCGCCACCCGGCCGTCACCCAGGAAGTCGATCTCCTCTTCGGGGAAATCGATGGCCGCCTCCACATAGATGCGCAGCTCGATCAGACGCTCCACCAGGCCTTCGACTCGTCTCGAGAAGTCTCCCTGCAGGGAGCGCAGGGCATTTTCCGCCGCGGCCTGGGAGCTGGCATCGATCAGGTCGGCGATCGCCTCGGCCTGGGCGAGGTCCAGCTTGTCGTTGAGGAAGGCGCGTTCGGAGAACTCACCCGGACGGGCGGGGCGGGCCCCCAGCTCGAGGCAGCGGCCGAGCAGCAGATCCATGATCACCGGACCACCATGCCCCTGGAGCTCGAGGACGTCCTCCCCGGTGAAGGAGTGTGGCCCGGGGAAGAAGAGCGCGATGCCTTCATCAATCACGCCGCCGCTGCCTTGAAAGGGTCCATAGTGCGCGTGACGAGGTGCGGGGTAGTGGCCCACCACCGCCTCGGCGATCGTTGCACAGAGCGGGCCTGAGACCCGAATGATGCCGACGCCGCCGCGTCCCGGCGGAGTGGCCAGTGCGGCGATGGTGTCCTGGTCGTGAAGCGGGGCCATGGGGGTCTCCTATGCGTGGTGCAGGCATTGTCGTCGCGCCTCCGCAGAAACGCCAGACCCCCGCATGGGCGGGGGTCCGGGGAGTGGCTCGGGAATGAGCGGTTACTTGGTCTTCATGCCCTTGCCGACGCTGGGGTCGTTCTCGATCTTACGAGTGATCACGTACTGCTGGGCGATGGAGATGATGTTGTTCACCACCCAGTAGATCACCAGACCGGCCGGGAACCACAGGAAGAAGAAGGTGAAGACGATGGGCAGCATGCGCATGATCTTCGCCTGCATGGGGTCCGGCGGCGTCGGGTTGAGCATCTGCTGCACGAACATGGAGGCACCCATCAGGATTGGCAGGATGAACAGCGGATCCTTCACCGAGAGATCCTGAATCCAGAACATGAAGGGGGCGTGACGCAATTCCACGGACTCCAGCAGCATCCAGTAGAGTGCGATGAATACCGGCATCTGCACCAGGATCGGCAGACAGCCCCCCAGAGGATTGATCTTCTCCTTCTGATAGAACTTCATCATCTCCTGGGACATCTTCTGGCGGTCGTCGCCATACTGCTCCTTGAGACGCTGCATTTCCGGGCCCAGCTTGCGCATGCGGGCCATGGACTTGTAAGCCTTGGCGGAGAGCGGCCACAGGGCAGTCTTGACCAGGATGGTCAGCAGCACGATGGACCAGCCCCAGTTGCCGATCACGTCATGAATCTTGTCGAGCAGCCAGAACAGCGGATTGGCGATAAACCACAGCCAGCCGAAGTCGACGGTCAGCTTGAGGTTGGGTGCCACCGCTTCCATATAATCCTGCACCTTGGGGCCCACATACAGAGTAGCGCCCAGGCGTGCCTCACCATCGGCTGCCAGCTCCGTCACGGGCCCGGCAAAGGCGGCCACGTTGCGCCCCCGGGAGTCGGTGGTGGCGTAGAAGAGATTCTGCTGGTTCTGCGGCGGTGCCCATGCACTCACGAAGTAGTGCTGGATAATTGCTACCCATCCGCCCTCGGCCTCGCGGTTCTCGAACTTGCCCTCCTGAATCTCATCGAAGTCGACCTTCAGGTAACGATCCTCGGGCGTGGAGTAGGCCGCACCGAGATAGGAGCGCATTCCCATCTTCGGGCCAGAGGAGGGATCACTGCTGTTGTCTCGGGCCAGTTGCCCGATGAAGCGGGCAGAGACAGGCGACTCGGTATGGTTGGCCAGAAAGTACTCGACATCTACCGCATAGCTGTTGCGTTCAAAGATAAAGCGCTTGATGACCTCGATACCGTTGACCTCACCATTGAGGTCTACCTCGAGGCGGTTGTCCCCCTCGGCCAGGCGATACTCGGTCTGCTCGGGGGCATAGGCGATGCGCCCGGACTGGCCATCTAACTGAAGCCCGGAACGTGCCACGTAGCTGCGCGTCTCGCCATCAGAAAGCATCACGTAGGAGCGATCCGAGTCGAGGCTCAACGTATGCTGGGGCAGGGCCGCATAGACGATGTCGCCGCCCTGGGGGTCGATACGCAGATCCAGCACGTCGGTCATCACGGCAACCAGGTCTCGGCTGGACGCTGTCGCGTTCTCGCCAGGCATCGCCTCCGTCATGCGATCGCCACTGTTCGCCGTGGGAGCCGCCAGGCCTTCATCAGTATTCTCGACTTGGGAGCCGTTGTTTGCGGACTGGCTGCTGGTGAAGGAGGGAGCCTGCGGCTCAGCGGCCATCTGGCCGTAGTCCTGATTCCACTGTACGACGATCAGATAGGCGAGCACCGCCAGTGGAATCAGCAATAGGAGTCGTTTTACGTCCATGAGGGTTCTGCCCAGTGGGTAGTGAACTTGCCAGGGGCGGAAGGCGATTCAGCCGCCCGAGATAGACAAAAGCCTGCCAGGGGCAGGCTGTATTCCGAACACGGACTTTCTAGGGTAGCCCCGGCAGCGTCAAGTCCTGTCTTGCGAAGGAGTGCGCTCATGATCCCGCGAGCTCCGATCCGATGAGGGTGGCTCGATGTTCGGTGGTAGCTGTGTTGCGAACGATTTCTTGGCGTCGCGAGTCAGCCTTTTCCACATTCCGAACAGCTGCCGGTGCAGGGTCTCATTGTCCAGTTCACCGACTCCGCGTCGTGACAATATCACGATGTCGACGGCAGGTAGCCGATGTTGCTGAAATCGGATCGATTCGCGTACCAGCCGTTTGACACGATTACGGTCCACGGCGCGGCGCATGCTCTTCTTGCTGATCACAAGGCCGATACGGGGGTGTCCCAGATCGTTGGGCGAGGCGAGTGCCATCAGCCCTTTGCCATGTACTTTAAAGGCAGCGTTCTCGAAGACCTGACGGTAGTCCCCTGCCGTCAGCAGGCGCAGACGGCGGGGAAACGTTTGACAGGGCACGCAGGGTCCGTGATCAGGCGCTCAGGCGCTTGCGGCCCTTGGCGCGACGACGCGCCAGGACGGCACGACCGTTCTTGGTGGCCATCCGGGCACGGAAACCATGCATGCGCTTGCGCTTCAGGACACTGGGCTGAAAGGTGCGTTTCATAACTCGTTATTCCCACGTGGTTTTCAGGACGATTCGTCGTTTTCGAGGCGCCTGGATTCCCGCTGGGAACCCGGACGTATTCGGCTCAAGACCGGAAATTGTAGTGTTTTCCCCCGAGCGGTGCAATTTTTCCGTGTGCTTGTTGCACTTCTCGGCAAGGTAGGGGTGATGGCGATGGCACCGGGAGGTGTGAGATTTCGGCAGCCAGAGGGAGATTCAGGTACCTAGCAGGCTTGCGCCGTATCAATATCAATAATGTTCATATCTTGTAATGCCTTGTTATTAATGCTGGGGAAGTTGTTTGTGGATAACTGGTTTTATATCAATTACGACAACTAGTTGGGATGCTATAAAATATGTGGATAGTGATGGGAAAAACGGTGCCCTTCACGCGGGAATCCTGTGGATGAAAATGGGCCTTCTCCACAACACTGGATTGCCCACAACTCAATACAGAAGGCGTCATCACACCATACGCCTGTTTTCCACAGGGTGTGTCAAGGTGCCTCGGGGTGTGGATAACCGAGTGTTGTGGCGATACAATGCCCGGCCGTTTTACGACAAGGTGGTGACGTCGCGTGTCGCTGGCTCTCTGGCAACAGTGTCTGGATACCCTGCAGGATGAGTTGAGCTCGCAGCAGTTCAACACCTGGATTCGCCCGCTTCAGGCAGAGGAGGGCGAAGGGGGAGAGCTATGCCTGCTGGCCCCCAATCGCTTCGTGCGCGACTGGGTCAGCGACAAGTTTGCCAAGCGGATCACCGAATTGCTGCGCGAGCTCTCCCCCGCGCGGCCACCCAAGGTAGTCCTGAGCGTGGGAAGCCGGCGTGCCGCACCTCGGCCACAACCGCGGGAGCTCGGCACTCCCGTATCGGCGATGCCACGGCAGCCGGCAGCTCCTGCGGTCCATACGCGACCCCGGGGTGAGGTGGCCGACGAGGCCGAGATTCAGGCATCCCGAGACGAAGCGCCATCGGCCCGACGACCAGGAGGGGAGCGTCAGGTCCAGGTAGAGGGGAGTCTCAAGCACACCAGTGGCCTCAATCCCAACTTCACCTTCGAGACCTTTGTCGAGGGCAAGTCGAATCAGTTGGCTCGGGCCGCCTCGCGCCAGGTGTCGGAGAATCCCGGTGGGGCCTATAACCCGCTGTTTCTCTATGGGGGCGTGGGCCTGGGCAAGACTCACCTGATGCATGCCGTAGGCAATGCCCTGGCGGGCCGCCGCGAGAATGCGCGAGTCGTCTATCTGCACTCCGAGCGCTTCGTGGCCGATATGGTCAAGGCGCTGCAGCTCAACGCCATCAATGATTTCAAGCGTTTCTACCGTAGCGTCGACGCTCTGCTGATCGATGATATTCAGTTCTTCGCCGGCAAGGAGCGTTCTCAGGAGGAGTTCTTCCATACCTTCAACGCCCTGCTCGAGGGCGGTCAGCAGATGATCCTTACCTCCGATCGCTACCCCAAGGAGATCAGTGGTGTGGAGGAGCGCCTCAAGTCCCGCTTCGGCTGGGGACTGACGGTCGCGATCGAACCTCCGGAGCTCGAGACACGAGTCGCCATCCTGATGAAGAAGGCCGATCAAGCCAGGGTCGACCTGCCGCACGATGCCGCCTTCTTTATCGCCCAGAAGATCCGCTCCAACGTGCGCGAACTGGAGGGGGCGCTCAAGAAGGTAATCGCCGACTCCCACTTCATGGGCAAGCCGATCACCCAGGACTTTATCCGCGAATCGCTGAAGGACCTGTTGGCCCTTCAGGACAAGCAGGTGGGGGTCGACAATATCCAGCGTACCGTGGCCGAGTACTACAAGATCAAGCTCGCCGACCTGCTTTCCAAGCGCCGCTCTCGCTCGGTGGCACGCCCTCGACAGGTGGCCATGGCCCTGGCCAAGGAGTTGACCAATCATAGCCTGCCTGAAATCGGTGATGCCTTCGGAGGGCGTGATCACACCACGGTGCTGCACGCCTGCCGCAAGGTGAAGCAGCTTCAGGAGGAGAGCTCCGACATCCGTGAGGATTACAAGAACCTCATGCGACTGCTGACCAGCTGATCGCTCCGCCCTCCGAGATACTGCCGGCTTGTGGTTTAATGGTCGTCATGCCATCTGGCCGGGCCCCTGCCGGCTGCAACCCTTTCAGGACAAGACGTGGAGCCGACATGAAATTTTCCATCTCCCGCGAAGCGCTGCTGCGACCGTTGACGCTGGTGGCAGGCGTGGTCGAACGCCGCCAGACCCTGCCGGTACTTTCCAACGTATTGATTCAGGTAGGGCAGGACGAGGTCGCTCTGACCGGCACCGACCTGGAGGTAGAGTTGATCGGTCGCACCGTGGCTAGCCGGGTGGATGAGCCTGGTGGCGTTACCGTGCCAGCCCGAAAGCTGATGGATATCTGCAAGTCGCTCCCCGACCAGGCCGAGATCCAGCTCTCCCTGGAGGATGGGCGCGCCGTATTGCGCAGTGGTCGATCGCGCTTCACCCTCTCTACCTTGCCGGTCGCCGAATTCCCGAGCATCGAGGACAGTCAGGGTAGCACCGAGTTGAGTCTGCCGCGGGGAATGCTCAAGCACCTGATCGACGCTACCTCCTTCGCCATGGCACAGCAGGATGTGCGCTACTATCTCAATGGCATGCTCCTCGAGATGCGTGACAACCTGATCCGCGCGGTGGCTACTGACGGCCACCGCCTGGCGGTCTGTTCGCGTCCGGCGGAGCTTCATGTGGAGTCGCCTCAGAAGTTGATCGTACCGCGCAAGGGTATTCTGGAGCTGGTGCGCCTGCTCGATGATGGCGAGGATCCGGTCAGCCTGACCCTGGGAGCCAGCCATATTCGGGCCCACACGGGAGACTTCACCTTCACCTCCAAGCTGGTTGACGGCAAGTTCCCCGACTATGAGCGAGTGGTTCCCCGCGGTGGGGACAAGGTGTTCATCGCCGAGCGTGCCGAGATGCGGCAGGTGCTGTCACGCACCGCGATTCTCTCCAACGAGAAGTATCGAGGAGTGCGACTTCACCTCGAGGAGGGCAATCTCAAGGTGATGGCCAATAACCCCGAGCAGGAAGAAGCCGAGGAGAACATCGCGATCGAATACAGCGGCGACTCTCTCGAAATTGGCTTCAATGTCGGCTATCTGGTCGATGTACTCAATGCCATCGACGACGAGCGCATCCAGATGACGCTGGCAGACTCCAACAGCAGTGCGCTGATGGAGGAGCCGGGCGGTGGGGACGCTCTCTACGTCGTCATGCCGATGCGCCTGTGACCTATCCAGTGCGGCCCGATCGGGCCGCCATGTTCTCCCCTTATGTCTATGCCCCTTGATCATCTCGTCTTCCATGGCCTGAGAAATCTTCAACCTATTGATTTTAAGCCGAATAATCAGGTCAATCTGATTGCTGGCGAGAACGGGAGTGGCAAGACCAGCCTGCTGGAAGGCATTCATGTTCTGGGTATGGGGCGCTCGTTCCGTACCCGTAACATGCGACATGTCATTGCCCATGACGGTGATGAACTGATGGTCCATGGTCGTATTGCCGGTTCCCCCCCTGTGCCATTCGGCGTAAGGCGCCGTCGCAATGAGGATGAACTTGAAGTTCGTCTTGCAGGAGAGCGTGTCAGTAGGCTATCTCGACTGGTGGAGACCCTTCCCCTTCAGCTGATCAACCCCGATGCCTTCCGGCTTCTAGAGGGCTCTCCGGCTGGCCGGCGAGAGTTTCTTGATTGGGGAGTGTTTCACGTGAAACATGACTTCCTGGAGGCCTGGCAGCGCGCGCGGCGGGCGCTGAAACATCGGAACGCCCTGCTCAGACATGGTAGAATGGACCCCGACTCTCTGGCGGCCTGGGAGCTGGAGCTGGTGCACTGGAGCGAGCGGGTCGATGAGATGCGCTCTGCCTGGATCACGGCCTTTCTCCCGGTCTTCGAGGAAACCCTGAACGGACTGTTGCCGCTGAAGGATCTTCAGCTGCGCTACTCTCGCGGCTGGGATCGACGAAAATCGCTGGATGAGCTGTTGAGACAGGGCCGCGATGTCGACCGACAGATGGGATTTACTCAGCAGGGGCCTCAGCGAGCCGACCTGGCGATCCGCCTGGGGAAGCGGCCCGCAGTGGAGGTCCTGTCAAGGGGCCAGCAGAAGCTGGTGGTCAGTGCCCTGAAGCTTGCTCAGGGGCGATTGCTGGAAGCCAGTACGGGACGCCGCTGCGTCTACCTGATTGACGACCTTCCAGCGGAACTGGACGACACGCATCGGCGACTGTTCTGCCGCTGGCTGGAAAACATGCGCTGCCAGGTGTTCATCACCACCATCGATCACGATGCCCTGGCGGATCTGTGGCAGGCCGAGACCCCGGTCGAGATGTTTCACGTGAAACGCTCGGCGTCCGGGAGCGGTACGTTGCTGCCACTGGAGTGACAGATTTCATGACGGAGCAGTCAATGAGCGAACAGGCCTACGACTCATCGAGTATCAAGGTTCTCAAGGGGCTCGATGCCGTACGCAAGCGTCCCGGCATGTATATCGGCGATACCGATGATGGCACCGGGCTCCACCATATGGTGTTCGAGCTGGTGGACAACTCCATCGACGAGGCGCTGGCCGGATACTGCAGCGAGATTCGTGTCGTTATTCATCCCGATGAGTCGGTGACGGTGAGCGATAACGGCCGTGGAATCCCGACGGATATTCACGAGGAAGAGGGAGTTTCTGCCGCCGAAGTGATCATGACGGTACTGCATGCCGGCGGCAAGTTCGATGACAACTCCTACAAGGTTTCCGGTGGTTTGCATGGCGTCGGCATCTCGGTAGTCAATGCGCTGTCTGAGGAGCTTCGCCTGACGGTGTGGCGTGCCGGCAACGTCCATGAGCAGCTCTATCGCCACGGCGTGCCCCAGGCGCCACTGTCGGTGGTGGGCAAAACGGAAAACTCCGGTACACGCGTGCACTTTCGTCCCTCGGCAGAGACCTTCGGCAATATCGAATTTCACTTCGATATCCTGGCCAAGCGTCTGCGTGAGCTCTCCTTCCTCAATTCCGGGGTGGCCATTCGCCTGATCGATGAGCGCTCCGGTAAGGAGGAGTTGTTCCACTATGAAGGCGGCCTCAAGGCCTTTGTCGATCACCTCAACACCAACAAAACGGTCCTCAATCCTGTTTTCCACTTCAATACCGAGCGTGATGACGGTGTCGGGGTAGAGGTGGCGATGCAGTGGAGTGACTCCTTCAACGAGAACATCTTCTGCTACACCAACAATATCCCGCAACGGGATGGTGGCGCACACCTGGCAGGCTTCCGCGCGGCACTGACGCGGACCCTCAATGGCTATATTGAGTCGGAAGGGCTGCTCAAGAAGACGAAGATCAGTACCGCCGGTGATGATGCGAGGGAAGGGCTGACGGCGATCATCTCGGTGAAGGTGCCGGACCCCAAGTTCTCCTCCCAGACCAAGGATAAGCTGGTCTCCTCGGAGGTCAAGACGGCGGTAGAGCAGGAGATGGCGCGCCTGCTTGGCGAGTATCTGATCGAGAAGCCCAATGAAGCCAAGGCGATCGTCAACAAGATGCTTGATGCCGCGCGTGCCCGTGAAGCGGCACGCAAGGCGCGGGACATGACGCGGCGCAAGGGGGCCTTGGATATCGCCGGTTTGCCAGGCAAGCTGGCCGACTGTCAGGAGAAGGACCCCAGTCTGTCGGAACTGTTTCTGGTAGAGGGTGACTCCGCCGGTGGCAGTGCAAAGCAGGGCCGTGATCGCCGTACCCAAGCTATCCTGCCGCTAAAGGGCAAGATCCTCAACGTCGAGAAGGCGCGCTTCGACAAGATGCTCTCGTCGGCAGAGGTCGGCACCCTGATCACCGCTCTGGGCTGTGGTATCGGTCGCGAGGAGTTCAACCCCGACAAGCTGCGCTATCACTCGATCATCATCATGACCGATGCCGATGTGGATGGCTCGCATATTCGTACCCTGCTGCTGACCTTCTTCTTCCGGCAGATGTCGCAGCTGATTGAGCGAGGCCATGTGTTTATTGCCCAGCCTCCGCTCTACAAGGTGAAGCGTGGCAAGCAGGAGCTCTATCTGAAAGATGAGCAGGCGATGACCGACTACCTGACCACCACGGCTCTGGATGGCGCTCGCCTCTATGTCAATGCCGATGCGCCAGGTATCAGTGGGGCCCAGCTCGAGTCACTGGTCGACCAGTATCGTGATGTCATGCGCCGCATCGAGCGTCTATCGAGAGTCTACCCGGACGAGGTGCTGCGCAAGATAGTGCATGCCCCGGCTCTCGACGGTGAGGTGAGCCTGCGTGATCGAGTCACCATGCAGAACTGGATCGAGGGGCTGCAAACCGAGATGGACGCGCAGCTCGCCTATGAAGGTGGACCGCGTTACAGCTTCCATCTCGAGGATGACAGTGAGCGAGGCCTCTACCTTCCGACGGTGACGATTGCCGCCCATGGCGTGACGACCGACTATGTGTGGGGAATCGATTTCTTTACCAGCGCCGACTATCGCGCCATGACGAGCCTCGGCGAGACCCTGAGCGGGCTTCTGGAGGAGGGCGCCTATGTGGCGCGCGGGGAGCGCAAGCGCACCGTATCGAGCTTCTACGCTGCTCTGGAGTGGCTGATGAATGAAGCTCAGCGTGGCCTCTCCATCCAGCGCTACAAGGGGCTGGGTGAGATGAATCCAGAGCAGCTTTGGGAGACCACCATGAATCCCGAGACGCGCCGTATGCTGCGCGTCTCCATCGAGGATGCCGTGGGCGCCGACATGATGTTCAATACCTTGATGGGTGATGAGGTGGAGCCGCGTAGGGACTTTATCGAGCGCTTCGCCCTGGTGGCCAATCTCGATGTCTGATTGCATGTTTCACGTGAAACACTACCCATCGCCCTGATGCCCGTCATCAGGCCTCTTGGAAAGGCCCGTCATCGATAGCGATGACGGGCCTTTTCATCTCTGTACCTCAATGAGTGGGAAGGCTGAGCCGGGCTCTTGCACCTCACGCTTTATTTCCATCCTCGCTCTCACTCCCACGTCCACTGTCACCCCCATCTCCTAGCAGCCAGCCGACGAAGTCGGCCAGGCTGTCGAAGATCAGCGTATCGTTATTCGAAGCGGCCAGCTCGGGATGTTGCTCAAGGGTGCGCTGACCCTTGCCGGTGCGAACCAGGACGGGACGACAGCCCTTGGGGGCTCCGGCCTGAAGGTCGCGCAGGCTGTCTCCCACCATCCAGCTTCCTGCCAGGCCACTCAGCTGCAGGGCATCGCGAATCTGCTCCAGTAGCCCGGACAGCGGCTTGCGGCAGCGGCAGTGGTCATCGGGACCGTGAGGGCACCACGCGATATGGGCAATCTCGCCACCGGCCTCGTTTACCCGGCGGCAAAGCTCCTCATGCATCTCTGCCAGGGTTTCCTCGGTGTAGTAACCACGAGCAATGCCCGACTGATTGGTTGCCACGGCTACCGTCCAGCCGGCCTGGCTCAGGCGCGCGATAGCTCCGATGGCGCTGGGGTAGGGAATCCACTCCGCCAAGGATTTCACATAGTCATCAGAATCCTGGTTGATCACGCCATCTCGGTCGAGGATCACCAGGCGATCGTTGGTATGCACGGCACCGTTTCCTTTTCGCAGGGTTGGTTGGTGGTTGCACGCAGTGTTTCACGTGAAACATGGCCTGCCAAGGAGCAAGGAGCAAGGGGTGGCTGGCTATATGTGTGGCGTTGCGTGACTGGAACGGCAATGTTTCACGTGAAACCTCACCATGAATGGCAGCCCATGTTCCATGTGAAACACCAGGGTGGCCAGATACAAGAAGGCCGGCAGTTGTAGCTGCCGGCCTCGATGGTGCTACGGGAGCGGTTACTGCTGGAGCTGCGCGATATCGGCAACCTCGAGGAACAGTGCCCGCAGGCTGGCCAGCAGGGCGAGCCGGTTGCTGCGTACCCCCTCATCATCGGCCATGACCATCACTTCATCGAAGAAGGTATCAACCGGTTCACGCAGGCCGGCCAGGACATCCAGTGCCTCCTGATAGCGCGCCTCGTTGAGCAGTGGTGTGACCTTGTCTCGGTGACTGACTACCGCGTCGTGGAGCCTCTTCTCGGCAGTTTCCTGCAGCAGCGTGGCATCCACGGTGCTGCTCACCTCATTGGCCTGTTTGGCAAGGATATTGGAGACACGCTTGTTGGCAGCGGCGAGGGCGGCGGCCTCGTCGCGACCGGTGAACGCCTCTACCGCGCGCAGGCGGCGAGCGAAATCCAGCGGACGAGTCACGGGGCGTGCACGCACCGCCAGGTAAGCCTCGGTTGAGATGCCCTCACCCTGACCCCAGGCGCGGAAGCGGTCGAGCATGTAGGCAAGCACCTCATCCACAAGGTTCTCGGCGTATGGCAGCTCCTGGTGCTGGGCCGCGGCCAGCTCGAGCAGCTCACGGAGGTCGAGTTGCAGTTCCCCCTTGACCATGATGTTGAGCACACCGATGGCGGCGCGACGCAGCGCAAAGGGATCCTTGGTACCGGTGGGGCGGGCGCCGATGCCGAAGATGCCGGTCAGGGTGTCGAGGCGGTCGGCCAGGGCCAGGGCCTGGCCGGTCCGACTCTGCGGAGTGGCATCGCTCGCGAATCGGGGGAGGTACTGCTCCTCCATGGCCTGGGCCACCTCGGCCGGCTCACCATCCTGAGCGGCGTAGTAGCGACCCATGGTGCCCTGGAGCTCGGGAAACTCGAGCACCATCTCGGTCACCAGGTCACACTTGGCAAGTTCGGCGGCGCGGCGTGCATGGCTGACCTCACCGCCTAGCTGGCCCGCGATAAAGGCGGCCACGGCGGCGGTACGGTGAGCCTTGTCGGCGAGGGTGCCGAGCTGCTTCTGGAATACAACGCCCGAGAGCTCGTCGATTCGAGAGGCCAGGGTGCGCCTGCGGTCGGTATCGTAGAAGAAGGCGGCATCGGCAAGACGGGGGCGAATGACCTTCTCGTTGCCCTCGATGACGCGGTCGGGCTCACTGCTGTCGATGTTGGAAACGGTGATAAACAGCGGCTTCAGCTGGCCTTCGCTATCGAGCAGGTGGAAGTACTTCTGGTTCGCCTTCATCGAGGAGATCAGACACTCGGCCGGTACCTCCAGGAAGCGCTCGTCGAAGCTGCCAGTGAGTGCCACGGGCCACTCCACCAGACCGCTGACTTCCACCAGCAGCGCCTCATCGATGACTGCGGTGGCCTCCTGCACCTCCGCTTCCGAAAGCACCTGCTCACGGATACGCTCGCGCCGTAGCTCGCGGTCGGCCAGAACCCACGCCTGCTCCAGGGTGGCGAGATAGTCATCGGCATGGGCCAGCTCGATGGGGTCGGGAGCATGGAAGCGATGGCCACGCGTTGTGCGGCCGGCCTTGAGGCCCAGTGCCTCGGCATCGATGATCTCGTTGCCATAGAGCACGACCAGCCAGTGTGCCGGTCGGGAAAATTCCACCCGTGAGGCACCCCAGCGCATGTTCTTGGGTACCGGCAGGGCGGCGACGGCTTTCTTGAGGATGGCCGGCAGCAGGGCAGCGATACTCTCCCCCTGCTGTTGTTCGCGATACCCCAGCCAGGTGCCCTTGTCGGTTTCCAGGTGAATCAGTTCATCCACGCTGACGCCGCAGGAGCGAGCGAAGCCTTCGGCGGCCTTGGAGGGCTGGCCATCCTTGAAGGCAGCGGCCAGTGCCGGACCACGCTTCTCCACCACACGGTCGGGCTGTTTGCCGGCCAGGGACTCGATCTGGACCGCCAGACGACGCGGCGTGGCGTACGCACGTACTTCGCCATGCTCGACATCGGCATCACTCAGGCCGCGGCGCAGCCCTTCGGCCAGGGCGTCGGAGAGGGCGTCGATGGCGTTCGGAGGAAGTTCTTCGACGCCCAGTTCAACCAGTAGGGTGTTGGCAGCCATGCTCAAGCGTCTCCCTGTTCAAGCAGTTCGCGGCGCAGTGCCTCGGGAGCCAGCGGGAAGCCGGCGGCCTTGCGCGAATCGAAATAGGCGTGGGCCACGTCACGGGCCATGGTGCGTACGCGCAGGATGTAGCGCTGGCGTTCGGTCACCGAGATGGCGTGGCGGGCATCGAGCAGGTTGAAGGTGTGCGAGGCCTTGAGCACCTGTTCATAGGCAGGCAGCGGCAGATTGGCCTCGAGTAGCCTTGTGCAGTCCCGCTCGTGCTGGTCGAAGGCACCGAACAGATAATCGACGTCGGCGTGTTCGAAGTTATAGGCGGACTGCTCACGCTCGTTCTGCAGGTAGACATCGCCGTAGCTGACCCTGGAACCATCCGGGGCAGTGGTCCACACCAGATCGTAGACGCTGTCCACGTCCTGCAGATACATGGCGATACGCTCGAGGCCGTAGGTCAGCTCGCCGGTCACGGGAAAGCACTCGATGCCACCGGCCTGCTGGAAGTAGGTGAACTGAGTCACCTCCATGCCGTTGAGCCACACTTCCCAGCCCAGGCCCCAGGCACCCAGGGTGGGGGACTCCCAGTTGTCCTCGACGAAACGGATGTCGTGAACCAGGGGGTCGAGACCCAGGTGCTTGAGAGAGCCGAGATAGAGTTCCTGGAACTCGGCGGGGGAGGGCTTCATCACCACCTGAAACTGGTAGTAGTGTTGCAGGCGGTTGGGATTCTCGCCATAGCGGCCGTCGGTCGGACGACGGGAGGGCTGCACATAGGCGGCGTTCCAGGTCTCGGGCCCGATGGAGCGCAGGAAGGTCGCCGGATGGAAGGTGCCGGCACCGACCTCCATGTCCAGCGGCTGCAGCACCACGCAGCCCTGATCGGCCCAGTACTGCTGCAGGGCCAGGATCAGACCCTGAAAGGTTGAGACGTCTGGCGCCGGCCCGGAGGACGAGGTCGACGTTGGTGTCGCGAGTGTCATTGGAAAAGCACCGTTGGCCATGAATTCACAGGGCGTCAAGTATACAATCACCGGAAGATCGGTTATAGGCGCACGCCCCGAACAGAGGAATCTCTCCATGATCGTAGTGACAGGCGGGGCCGGCTTCATCGGCTCGAATCTGGTCAAGGCACTCAATCAGCGTGGCCATCAGGATGTGATGGTGGTCGACGACCTGAGCGACGGCACCAAGTTCGTCAATCTGGCCGATTGCAGCCTGGGTGACTATCTGGACAAGGATGACTTCCGCCAGCGGGTAGAGGCCGAGTTGCGCGGAGAGCCTGCCAGGCTGCCGGAGATTGAGGCGATCTTTCATGAGGGGGCCTGCTCCGATACCACAGAGTGGGATGGCCGCTTCATGCTCGATAACAACTTCGAGTACTCCAAGGTGCTGCTGCACTTCTGTCAACAGCGGGGGATTCCCTTCCTCTATGCCTCCTCGGCGGCCACCTACGGCGGCAGCGAGGTGTTTCAGGAGGCGCCGGAGCACGAGAAGCCGCTCAACGTCTATGGCTACTCCAAGCTGCTTTTTGACCAGTATGTGCGTATCCACCGGGACTCGTTCCGCAGCCAGGTGGTGGGTTTCCGCTACTTCAACGTCTATGGTCCCCGAGAGCAGCACAAGGGCAAGATGGCCAGCGTGGCCTATCACCACCATACCCAGATCAGCGCCGGCCAGGACGTCAAGCTGTTCGGCGCCTGGGACGGCTTCGATGCCGGCATGCAGAGCCGCGACTTCGTCTACGTCGGGGATGTGGTGGACGTGAACCTGTGGTTCCTCGACAACCCCGAGGCGTCCGGCATCTTCAACCTGGGCACCGGCCGTGCCGAACCCTTCAAGGCGATCGGTGAAGCGGTGATCGATTACTATGGCCATGGGGCCATCGAGTACATCGACTTTCCCGATGAGCTGAAGGGACGCTATCAGAGCTATACCCGGGCCGATATTTCGCGGCTGCGCGAGGCTGGATACGATCGCGAATTCCGCACCGTGGCCGAGGGGGTACGCGAGTACCTGGAGTGGCTGAATGGCTGAATCGGCTTCGTGGGGGGAGACAAGCGGCGAGCGTATCCTGGTGGTCGGCCCCTCCTGGGTCGGCGACATGGTGATGGCCCAGAGCCTGTTGATGACGCTGCGTGACCGTCACCCTGGGTGCACTCTTGCGGTGATCGCGCCGGGCTGGTCGTTGCCGATCCTCGAGCGCATGCCCGAGGTGGATGAGGCGATCGCCCTGGACGTGGCTCATGGCCAGTTCGGCTGGTCCGTACGCCGTGAGGTGGCTCGCGGGCTGCGGGGTCGTTTCGATCGAGCCATCGTGCTGCCGCGCTCCTGGAAGTCGGCGCTGGTGCCTTTCCTGGCGGGTATTCCACGACGCATCGGCTTCCATGGTGAGCAGCGCTTTGGTCTGCTCACCGAGCGTCGGCGTCTTGACAAGAGCGTGCTCGATCAGACAGTGAAGCGCTTCGTCTCCCTGGGGCTGTCCGCCGA
Organism: Halomonas icarae; assembly: GCF_009901955.1. Taxonomy (GTDB): domain Bacteria; phylum Pseudomonadota; class Gammaproteobacteria; order Pseudomonadales; family Halomonadaceae; genus Halomonas; species Halomonas icarae. The sequence goes on from NZ_WUTS01000001.1 coordinate 2,593,865, forward strand.
GGAGACGGCCATGGGCAACTTCGCCATACCTCAGCCTCGGCTGATGGTGGACGCGGATAATCAGGCCGCCCTGCGCGAGCGCCTGGGGCTTTCCGCGTCACCGGCCATCGGCATGATGCCGGGTGCCGAATACGGCCCCGCCAAGCAGTGGCCGCTGGAGCACTTCCGCAGCCTGGCCGAGGCGCTGATAGCGGAGGGGTTCGAGGTGCGAGTGCTGGGAGGGCCCAAGGATGTCGAGGCGGGTGAGGCGATCGTCGATGGGCTGATGGGTGCCCATAATCTGTGCGGCAAGACACGCCTCGCCGACGCCGTGGACCTGCTGGCCGACTGCGAGCAGGTGGTCACCAATGACTCGGGGCTGATGCATGTGGCGGCGGCGGTGGGCACTCGCGTCCAGGCGCTCTACGGCTCCTCGTCGCCGGCCTATACGCCGCCGCTGACCGATAACGCCGAGATCCACTATCTGGCCGTTGAGTGCTCGCCCTGCTTCGAGCGTACCTGCCCACTGGGTCATACGCGCTGCCTGGTGGAGATGGCCCCCGAGCGAGTGCACCGGGCGATTCACGCGTGGCGGACCATCATCGCAAGGAGCTGATGCGCGGTTAGTCCTTGCCGGAGTTTGCTTCATCAGCAGTATTGCCGAGCGCATCCAGAATCTGCCGGGAAGCAGCCTGGCTGCTTCCCTGCTGTCTTCCCTCGGGTATCAGGCCTTCCCATAAGCGCTGCTGCAGGGCGGTCTCTTCGTGCATGCGGGCCGCCAGGTCGGTCAGGCCATGCTGCTCCACCAGGGTCGGCTGCGCGGAGAGCAGGGAGACACCCAGCCCAGCCCGGTGGCGCTCGATGGTATAGCCCATCGCCTCCAGGATGGTGGGGAAAAGATCGATAGTGGCGGCCTCGCGATGGGTCCGCTGGCCGGCCTCGATACCTTGGCCCAGCAGCATGAAGGTGTTGTCACGCTCGCCGGCGACCAGTTGCTCCCAGGCCGACACGCGCATCGTCAGGTGGTCGCTGGCGATCACCACCAGGGTGTTTTCCAGCAGCCCCTCGTTGTCGAGTCGGTCGATCAGGTCGAAGGCGAGCCAGGCCGAACACTCCACGGAGTAGAGGATATCCTCGCCGTCGAACTCGCCCTGACGCTTCCGACAGGCCCGGGCTGGATAGCCTCTGGGCGCATGGGCGGTGAGGCTGAGGTTGACCACTCCCCAGGGGCCGGCATCTTCCGCCTCCAGGCGACGAATCTCGCTGGCGGTGAACTCATACACGCTGTCATCAAATAGCCCCCAGTCGTTGACATAATCGGGTTCCGCGAGGCGAGGCTCGAGGCTGGCCCGACCCATCACCCTGTCGAAGCCATGATCCTCGTAGAAGATCCCCTTGCCGGCGAACTCGGTACTGGCGCCGCCCAGGAAGCTGAGACGGTAGCCCTGTTCATCAAGCAGGTCTCCCAGGCATCGAATGCCGGGAACCACGCGGCCGAGAGGCTCGAATTGGTTGTCGTGGAGCAGGCCCGCGGGCATCAGCGGTGTGCCACACTGGCTGGCGATCATGCCGGCCATGGTCCAGCCGGTGTTCTCCAGCTGGCGTATTCCTTCGAAGACATGACCGCGTCGGCCCAGGGCATCGAGGAAGGCATAGGCATCCCCGAAGCGCTGGCGGTCGGCATAGGTGCGCTCCATGCTTTCCAGATAGAGCAGCAGCAGGTTGGGAGGACTTTCCGGCGCCTGCTGAATCGTTGGGGTCACATAGCGACGATCCAGCCAGGCGCCGTCATCGGTGACGATGGCCGCACTGCGTTGCCCCATGCTATAGAAGAGCGGGTTGCTGGCGATAAGTACCAGTGCCAGCAGGCGGTCGATGAGGCGCCAGCGGTGGTCACGGCGCACCAGCCAGGTATAGGCAGCGAGCAGGGCCAGCATTGCCAGAGTATAGAGCACCGCCGCCAGTATGCGGCTGCTGCCGCCGTGCTCGGCGATCCCGGCCTGGAGGTGGAAGAAGATCGCTCCGATCTCGACGATGCCGAAGCTCTCGGCCAGGTAGACGTAGACGCCCCACAGGCAGAGGGGCACCAGCGACCAGGGCCAGACTCGTCGGGGCGGGCGTCGCGTGGCTGGCTTTCCCCAACGCAGCAGCCAGCCAAGGCCCAGCCAGAGGCCTGTGATGGGGATCACGCTCCACAGCGGCAGCACGGCCACGGTAGCGATGGCATAGCCAAGGCAAGCCCCGATGACGAGCAGGGACCACCAGCGGGGATGTTTGAGCCTGTTCGGGTTTGCGAGTTGCATGAGTCTCTTCGATAGGGATTGGGTGGCGGCCTTTCAGCTGCATCCACGGGCTCTGTCAGGAAGATTGGTGGAGCGCGTAGGCCTTCATGTACTTCCAGAATACGCCATTGGCGTTAGAGTTGACGATGGCATGAATGCTCCCGCCGTGATGCAAGCCGCTTTTCGGGTTCATGTGGAATTGGCCAGATCCAGCATACGCCCGACAGGACTACCAACTAGATAAATCATCGCGATGAAGTTAGCCTCGTTTCGGTAGCCGCGTGCGCGTAAATGGACCGCTTGGAACAGGCCGTCCATGCCACACCTCCTATCGTTGTGGAGGTCATATTCTGGCCTAGCTCATGGGGGGCGTATTCCACATCTGTTGTCGAAGACCCCAATTTCTTTTCTGTACTGCATTGAATATCGTGCTCTTTTTTCGAATTCCTTGCCCTATACGGACTGTTGAGTTTGTATTAGATATCGTTCAAAAACTTGTAGAGAAGCAAGCATTTCTTGCTGAGGGTGAAAAAAATCTGAAATATATCGGTTGGCATTTTTAATGATTGCTTCGGCTTCTTTAGGATGGGATAGGTAGTAGTCGATTTTTTCCTCTAGATCAGAGAAATCGTCACTTACTTCCACATAATGGTAGCCAGGAATTAATGTGCCTTCCATAAACCAGGTTTCATATATAGGGCGCCTCATGAAGCATAATGAATTGGATGCCATTATCCACTTCAAGTTAGTGGCAACGTCGTTTCCTTCGATGCTAAAGATAAATTTATGTTTAAGTTGCTGTTCGATTGTCATGAACGGCTTTCGATATGCGGCCGTTACGTTTTTATCATCTGTAGCGCCAACATCGCAGCGTGGCAAGTTATGACACTTTTCCAGAAAATGTTGCCGATGGGGCTGATGTGCCGCACCCCGCCATACCAGAGTGTCCTTCTTAGCACCGTAGTCATAGGTATCCTTAACTTTGTAGAAGTGGCGAACGCTGTCAAGTTTAAGGAGTACCGAGTTACAATTTTCACCGCGAATGGGACGGCTCTTTACGAATGTAGGTACATCAGGGACGAAGGTCTTGTCACCAAAGCGATAGTGATACATTGCGTTAGTTGGAAAATACTTTGCTACATTATAAAAGTCGATATGATAGGTAGATTTTTTTAAACTTAGAGAAAAGTCTTGATTATTAACTGCGTTATTAGAGAGTGTCGTTGGGGTGTCAATCTTATTGTAGTAAGTTACCCTTGATATAATCGCTTCTTGGTTAGTTATAGGTAGAGCATCAAACGTGGCCATCAGCGCATCGCGCCGATGCCGAAATAAGCTTCTGGGTGGTAGGGCAGCCAGCAGGCCACAGGTATAAAACATTAATTTGTGCGCCCGGTAGGCATTTTTTCCGCTTACCATGAAAGATAGGCCCTAAGCAGTATGGGATGAGGAAAGTGGAGAATAAAGTGCCATGTAGGCGTTGGCCATGGCCTCCGGTGTGTACATGTCCAGGCCCTGAGTGGCTTTTTTCACAAGCGACTGGCGTAGCGTCGTGTCTCGTAGCTTGATTAGATGATCGGCTAGTGTTTTACCGTCACCTGGGGGAAACAAGAGTCCCGTTTCTTCGTGGTGAACAATGTCTGGGATGCCGCCCGTCTGGCTAGCTACCACTGGCACTTCTGCCCGCATGGCGTCCAGCAATACTGATCCTAGCCCTTCGTTACGAGAAGGAAAGGCAAAAATATCCAATGCCGGAAGGTAGTTGCCAATGTCGGACTTGAAGCCGGCCCAGATTACATTGTCCAGTTTGGCGCTTTCTTGCTTTAGTTTGACCTCATCCTCACCTTGGCCAAAAAACACGAACAGCATGTCCGGCTGTGAGTGCTGTAGTCGTCGAGCGGCGTCGATCAGGACACGCTGCCCCTTGTGTCGATCCACCAGGGCGCCAGCGTGGCCAACCAGGAATCGACCGGGATAGCGTGCACGGAAAGCGCGCGCTATGTCGGGATCCGAGACTAGTGGAGTAAAGGCGCTGGGAATTCGTGCCACCGGATGCGGGCTTAGCGGCTGGATATTCTCGGCAATAATCCGAGATAACGCTACGCAGCGATGCGCTTCACGGTAAAAAACTCTGTTGCTGAGTTTGTCTTTGACTGGCGTATCCACACGACGGGTAATCAGGTAGGGAGTGCCAAACAGTCGATGGTGTAGCCAGGCCCAATGTACAGCCTTGGCGTCATGAGCATGGATCAATGTGGTGCGCTCGGCTTGCCAGTGTCCGGCCAACTGGTGGCGAGCACTGACAAATCGCAGACCGTGGGTTGTGGCCAGCTCTGCGCGCAGAGGCGAATCGGGCCGGCACACTAGCGTCTGGGATGATATCTCTGCCTTGTTGGCCAGTGCCTGGATCAGCAGCACCGTTTGCCGCTCGCCGCCGCGAAACCCCCGGGCCAGGTTGGCATGGATGATGTGCAAAGCCGCCTCGTAGAAAGTTTGTGGGTATAATGACGACTATAGTAGCATCCGATGTCTATTCTGGCAGGGTGGTTTTCATATGCTCTCTGAGCTAAGCGCCGTGATCATCACGCGCAATGCATCGGCAACCCTGGGCCGCACCCTGGACTCGCTTGAAGCCCTGGGGGAGGTGGTAGTTTACGACAATGGCTCTATCGATGGGACTCTCGAAATTGCTCGTCGCTACGCCAACGTATCGCTTCACCAAGGCGACTTTCTTGGCTTTGGCCCGACCAAGCGCCATGCCGTGTCGCTCGCTCGCAATGAGTGGATTGTCTCGTTGGACGCCGACGAGGCGCCCACCAGCCGCTGGCTTGAGGCGCTGGACGGCTGGCTGCCCACCGCTGATGCGGACCAGGTGGTCGAGGTGCGGCGTGAAAACTGGCTATTGGGTAAGCCCGTGCACTATTCGGGTTGGGGTAATGACTGGCTGGTACGTGTCTTTCATCGCCAGCGACATAACTTCAATGATGCCATGGTGCACGAGTCAGTGAAGGTTGCTAAATCCACTTCGGTCGTTCGTTTAGACGGTTGCCTTGAGCATCTGGCTGTCACCGAACTTGGCCAGTTTTTGGATAAGATAAATCGTTATTCGGATATTCGTGCTAAATCGGACGCGTTGCAGGTATATCCTGTAGCGGTGATTTTATTAAAGTCCATGTTTGCTTTCTTGCGCACCTATCTTTTGAAGCGAGGTTTTCTCGATGGCTGGCGTGGTTTGGTGATCGCCGTGGCTAATGCAAACGGTGTGTTCTGGAAATATATGAAGCGTCGTGTTCGAGATATATGAACGCGCCGACCCATGAGGCCGTGCCAGTGAAAATAGCCCTAGTACATATGCGCCACGCTGCCTCCGGCGGTACTGAGCGCTTTCTCAATGAGCTGTCACGCTACCTGGCAGAGCGTGGTGAAGACGTTACAATCATCTGCCGCTCCCATGTGGCACCTGCACATCCGGCCATTCGGTTTGTTCGCCTGCGCCCGTTCAGTATCGGAAAAGCCCAGCGTATGTGGCGCTTTGCTGAGGCGGTAGAACGTCACGTTAAGACAGCCGACTATGACCTGGTCTACGGACTGGGAAAGACTTGGACTCATGACCTGCTGCGCATCGGTGGTGGCACTGTCCATCACCATCTTGCCTCGAAGCCGAAGCGTCAGTGGCGGTGGAAGGATAGGGTGGCTGCGCGAATTGAGGCCCGGGCCATGGCGCCTGGCGCCTTTTATCATGTGGTATCAAATTCTCGGCAAAGCGATCATGAGATTGCCGAAGCGTACAATGTACCTGCTGAGCGACGTTCCGTAATTCATAACTTTGTCGACACTCATCGTTTTGACCGCACACGGCTCAGTGATGATGTTGGTGCTCTTTCCCGGGAATTAGGATTGGATGATCAAGTTCCTGTTTTTCTGTTTTTGGGCACCGGTTATCGTCGTAAGGGGCTGGAGCCAACGCTGGAAGCCTTCTCTCGGCTCGACCAGGAAGCCATCTTGCTGGTGGTTGGGCGTGACTCTCGGCAGGCTCGGTATCAGGAGCTCTCCCAGCGTCTCGGCATAGCAGATAAATGCCGTTTCCTGGGTGAGCAGCCTTCACCCGAACGATATTTTTCCCTCGCCGACTGCTACGTGCTGCCTGCGTATTATGAGCCATTTGGCTTTACCGTACTTGAGGCACTTTCCTGTGGTGCACCAGTTATAACTACCAAAAAGTGTGGCGCTAAAGAAGTGGTAACGTCAGAGGTGGCAACGGTCATCGATCGCCCAGATGACATTGGGGCACTCACCGACGCTATGTCTCATTGGACCAGGCATAAAGGTGATGCTGAGCTGAAAAGTCGCTGCCGAAAGTTGGCATTGTCCCTCGATATAGAAGAAATCATGGCCCAGAACTACCGATGCATTCTTGACGTATGCCAGCAAAAAAAGGCGGCTAAATGCCAGATGTAAGGAATTGGAAAATCATCGGCCGAGGAGATGAGCGCATCTGCTATCTGCACCCAAATAATCCAGCTCGCTGCATCAAACTCAGCAGGATAGAAAAGGCCAAGCAGACTCATCGAGAACTTCGATATTTCCGGCTCTTGAAGCGTAGGAAAGTTCCCTTCACATACATTCCTGAGTTCTTCGGGATAGTGAAGGATGATGAAGTGATTGGAATCGAGCAGCAGCTAGTGCTGGATGAGAGTGCCGAGGTACCACCCAGCGTGGCAGGCTATCTGACCAAACAGCTGACACCGGAGCAAGCCCGCCGCTTCTGGGCCGGTCTCGATGCGCTTAAGTGCTATTTGCTGGCTTACAATGTAGTGCCCTGTGATCTGGTGATGAGTAACCTGCTAGTGATCGAGCGGTCAAATACCACTGACGTTATGTTGATTGACGGTCTCGGCGCTTCGGAACTCATCCCTTTGCCAGAGTATGTGCCTTGGCTTGGTCGACGCAAGATTCAGCGTAAGTGGGCCAGATTCATGGCTAAAACGGTTAAGCCGCACTTTTCAGCCACTCAGGGGTGTCAGGCACTGTAACCTTCGGTATACCCTTCGGAGACCTGTTTGACAGCATTTCTTGCTGTTACACAATTGGTCAATTTGTCTAGTGAGCGCTCCAGCCGCTCGAGGTTTCTGCCCTTCCAGTCACCATCCCGGCGCAGCCGGCAACGATCCAGGTCGATCAGCCACACCTTGCCGCTGTTATCCACCAGCAGGTTGCGGGCATTGAGGTCGACATGGTCGAGGCCTGTATCGTGGAAACGGCGGATGGTGACACCGACCCGTTGCAGCAGCTCGTCATCGGCTTCACCATTTTCCAGCAGGTTGGCCAGGGCGCGGGCGCCGGGAATGCGCACGGTGAGTAGCGCGGCCTCATAGGTCAGACCATGGCGGGTGACGCTGGCGGCGACCGGTCGCGGAACCGGCAGGTCACGGGCAAGCAGGTCGGCGGTGAGACGCATTTCGCGAAAGGCGCGGGTGCGCTCCAGGCCGGTCCATAGATAACGGGCATCACTGAAGCGTGCGACCATGCCGCCGCGGCGGTAGGGGCGCAGTACCCACTCTTCTCCGGTGCCGGCATCCAGAAAAAGGCTGGCCCCGCGACCCGGGGCCTGGCCGGTGACCCGGCCTTGCGCCAGCCACCAGTCGGGATCGAAGGTTGCCGGGCCGATTTGAGGCACCTGGTCGGCGTCACATAGACTGTCCTTATCATATAGAATGTAGGACTTTCCCGTTCTCAATGTTGCCAAGCGCATGAAGCATCCTCTGCCCGCCCAACCCCGCCATATCGGCGTGCTGCGACTCTCCGCCCTGGGTGATGTCTGTAATCTGGTACCGACGGTTCGCGCCCTGCAGCGCCAGTGGCCCGAGGCGCGCATCACCTGGATCGTCGGCAAGGCCGAGCACAGTCTACTGGCGGGCCTCTCCGGGGTCGAGTTCGTGGTCTATGACAAGGCCAGCGGCCTGGCCGGCATGCGCGCCCTGTGGCGCGAGCTGTCTGGTACCCGCTTCGATGTGCTGCTGCATATGCAGCAGGCCCTGCGAGCCAGCGTGTTGTCACTTGGACTCAAGGCCGACGTGCGAGTGGGCTACGACAAGGCCCGCGCCAAGGATGCGCAACACTGGTTCACCCACCGTCAGCTTGCGCCTCACCCACGCGCCCATGTGCTCGAGTCCTTTCTCGACTTCGCCCGGCTGATGGGGATCGAGGAGCCGAGTCTCGAGTGGAATCTGGCGATACCCCCGGCGGCCCATGACGAGGCGCGCTCGCTTACCGGCGATACCCGTTATCTGTTGATGAGCCCATGCGCCAACCCGCGACTGCGCAACTTCCGCAACTGGTCCGCCGAGGGGTATGCCGCCGTGGTCCAGCACGCCTGGGAACAGCATGGCCTGCGCACCGTACTGACTGGGGGGGGCAGCACTCAGGAGCGGGAGGTAGGGGAGCGTATTCAGGCCCTCTGCCCGGCCGAGGCAATGATTGATGCCATCGGCAACACCTCACTCAAGGGGCTGCTGGCGCTGATCGATGCCGCCGAAGCCGTCATCGCTCCGGACTCAGGCCCCGTGCATATGGCCAACGCGCTGAATACGCCGACGGTGGGGCTCTATGCCACCACCAATCCCGATCGAGCCGCGCCTTACCGCTGGCGTGATTTCGTGGTCAATCGCTACCCTCAGGCGGTGCGCACCTACCTGCACAAGGAGGTCGAGGATCTACCTTGGGGCCAGCGAGTGCGGCATCCCGATGCCATGTCGCTGATTCGCGCCGATGATGTGATCGAGCGCCTCGAGGCGGCCCTGCAGTATGCCGCCGACCACTCCACGCAAAGGACGCTTGCCGACGATGAGACTTGATCTGACCGCCCTGGAGCACTCCCGTCTACTGGTGGTGGGGGATGTCATGCTCGACCGCTACTGGTACGGCGGTACCTCGCGTATCTCACCCGAGGCGCCGGTGCCGGTGGTGCGCGTCGAGGAGAGCGAGGACCGCCCCGGGGGCGCCGCCAACGTGGCACTCAATATCTCCTCCCTGGGTGCCCATGCCGCGCTCTCCGGCCTGGTGGGTGATGACGACAACGCCGACCGCCTGATGAGCCGCCTGGAAGATGCCGGAGTGAGGACTCACTTCCAGCGCAGCCCGGGTGTGCCAACGATCACCAAGCTTCGCGTGATGAGCCGCAACCAGCAGCTGATCCGCCTCGACTTCGAGGAGGGGCTGGGGGAGACGGACACCGCCGGGTTGCTGGAGCGGGTGAAGGCGGCGCTGCCGGACAATGACCTGGTGATCCTCTCCGACTACGGCAAGGGAACGCTCAGCCGCGTCGAGGAGCTGATCCGCCTGGTGCGGGCCAGTGGCAAGCGGGTGCTGGTGGATCCCAAGGGGCGTGATTTCTCGCGCTACCGTGGCGCCAGTGTGATAACTCCGAATCTGGCGGAGTTCGAGGCGGTGGTGGGGCACTGCCGCGACGATGCCGAATTGGCCGAGCGGGGCGAGGCCCTGCGTGCCAAGCTCGAACTGGAGGCGCTGCTGATCACTCGCAGCGAGAAGGGGATCACCCTGATCCGTGAGGGGCACGAGCCGCTTCACCTGCCCACTCGGGCGCGAGAGGTTTATGACGTCACCGGTGCCGGCGATACCGTGATCGGCGTGCTGGGTCTCGCCCTGGCGGCCGGGCATGGCTTCCCCGAGGCGATGACCCTGGCCAATCTGGCCGCCGGTCTGGTGGTGGCAAAGCCGGGAACCGCGACCCTCTCCATCGCCGAGCTCTACACCGCTCTGCATGGCGACAAGCTGGCCGAGTTCGGAGTGATCGAGGAGCCGACGCTGATCGACGCGGTGCGTGCCGCCCAGGCGCGTGGCGAAAGGGTCGTGATGACCAACGGCTGCTTCGACATCCTTCATGCCGGCCATGTGGCCTATCTGGAGCAGGCCCGCCGGCTCGGTGATCGACTGGTCGTGGCGGTCAACGATGATGCCTCCATCGCGCGTCTCAAGGGTCCCAAGAGGCCCATCAACCCACTGGCGCGTCGCATGCAGGTGCTCGCCGGCCTGGGTGCCGTGGACTGGGTCGTCTCCTTTGGCGAGGAGACTCCACAGCGGTTGATCGAGGCGGTACTGCCCGACGTGCTGGTCAAGGGTGGCGACTACCGCCCCGACCAGATCGCCGGCGGCCAGGCCGTGCGTGACGCCGGAGGTGAGGTGCGAGTGCTGGGCTTCGAGGATGGCGTCTCCACCACGGCGATGATCTCCACCATCCTCGACCGCGAGAGCTGATGGGCTGGCCCCGGCAGGCCTACTCCGCGGCGCTGCATCTGGCGGCTCCCCTGCTATGGCGGCGTCTGCGCCGTGAGCATGGACTCACTGACCCCCGGTCGTTGCGGCTGGGGCGCATTCCAGAGACGCCTTCCGACACGCGCATGCTGTGGCTGCACTGCGCCTCGGTGGGGGAGGTGCAGGCGGCCAGGCCGTTGATCGAGAAGCTTCTCTCACGCTATCCCGGCCATTCCCTGACCGTGACTACCATGACCGCCACCGGTGCCGAGCGCGTCCGTGCGCTGGCCGAGGGGCGGCAGGATGGTCGGCTGAGTCATCACTTCGTGCCCCTGGACTTCCCGCGCGCCGCGTCGCGCTTCGTCGAGCGCCTGCGGCCCGAGTTGGCGCTTTTCTTCGAGACCGAGCTGTGGCCTAACCTGCTTCACGCCTGCCGCCATCGCGAGATACCGGTGGCGGTGGTCAATGGCCGACTCTCTGCACGCGCCCTGGAAGGCTATCGGCGGCTGCGTCCGTTGATGCGTGAGGCGCTGGGCTGTGTCGACTGGCTGGCCGCCAAGTCCAGTGAAGACGCCGCACGCTTTGCCGAGCTCGGCATGGCGCCGCGGCGTACCACCGTGGTGGGCTCGCTGAAGTTCGATGTCGGCCTTGAGAGTGGTGATCGACAGGTAAGTGAGCGCTTGCGTCAGCTGCTGGGGCGGCCCCGGGTCTGGGTGGCTGGCTCTACCCACGCGGGCGAGGAGTCGCGTCTGCTGGCCGCTCACGCTCTGCTGCGGGAGCACACTCCCGAGGCCCTGCTGGTGCTGGTGCCGCGCCATCCACAGCGCTTCGATGAGGTGGCGAGCCTGTGCGAGTCCCACGGGGAGGTGCCGGCTCGGCGCTCTCGAAGCGAATGGCCCGGGCAGGCTACCTCGGTCTATCTGGCCGACACCATGGGGGAGCTCTCCGCGCTCTATGGCGCGGCGGACCTGGCCTTTGTCGGTGGGAGCCTGGTGCCGGTGGGTGGTCACAATCTGCTTGAGCCTGCGGCCCTCGGCGTACCGGTGCTTACCGGCCCCGAGCTGGCCAACTTCACGGATGTGGCAGAGGCCCTGCGCGGCGCCGATGCCCTGGTGGAGACACCCGATGAAGAGGCGCTCGGCGAGGCGCTGATAGCGCTGTTTGCCGACCCGGCCGAGCGCCGCCGCCTCGGTGAAGCGGGGCGCGATGTGGTGGCCGCCAACCGTGGGGCCCTGGCAAAGACCCTGAAGGGGCTGGACAGGCTGTTACCGTCGAAGTGAGTGCTCACTTCGCCTCGAGGCCTATCAGGCAGGGGAGAGGCGCTCCACACCCTGGGCGGTTCCCAGCAGCAGCACATCGGCACCACGGGCCGCGAACAGACCATTGGTGACCACCCCCACGATGGCGTTGATGCGTGCCTCCATGGCCTGCGGGTCGTCGATCATGAAATCGTAGCAGTCGATGATCTGGTTGCCATTATCGGTGACCACCCCCTCCCGATAGACCGGGTCGGCACCCAGCTTGACGAGTTCACGGGCCACGTAGGAACGGGCCATGGGAATCACCTCCACCGGCAGCGGAAAGGCACCCAGGCGCTCGACCCGCTTGGTGGCGTCGGCGATGCACACAAACCTCTCGGCACAGGCGGCCACGACCTTCTCGCGAGTCAGCGCCGCGCCACCGCCCTTGATCATATGTAAGTGAGCGTTGACTTCGTCAGCGCCGTCGATATAGAAGGGCACCGTGCCCACGGAGTTGAGCTCGAATACCTCGATGCCATGGGTGCGCAGTCGCTCGGCGCTGGCTTCGGAGCTGGCCACGGCACCGGCAAAGTCGTGACGCAGTTCGGCCAGGCGGTCGATGAAGCGGTTGGCGGTGGAGCCGGTGCCGATACCGAGCACGGTGTCGCGATGCAGGTGGGGGCGCACCTCATCGATGGCGGCCGCCGCGACGGCATCCTTGAGCTCATCCTGGTTCATGGGGCGTTCTCCTGAGGGAGTGGTGAATGGTTGTGGTGAATCGCCGCGGAGGCGTCGGCGAGAAGGGGCCGACATTATAGGCCAGCTAGCGCTATCTGCCGATGGTCAGTGCTGGACGCTGGGCCCGTGAAAATGCTACCAATAAGGGTTCCTCGCACCGCAGCATTCATGCTGCGCCCTCACGCGTCACGCCGCTGGATACCAGGATGCTCGAAGCTACCGTCAAGAAGATTCTCCAGGCCCGGGTCTATGAAGCCGCTCGGGAAACCCCCATCTCGCCGGCCCCCTTTCTCTCCCGTCGCTTCAACAACACCATTCTGATCAAGCGTGAGGACCTGCAGCCGGTTTACTCCTTCAAGATTCGCGGCGCCTACAACAAGATGGCCCTGCTCAGCGAGGAGCAGAAGGCCAAGGGCGTGATCGCGGCCTCGGCCGGCAACCATGCTCAGGGCCTGGCGATGGCGGCGAAGCAGATGGGCGTCAAGGCAACCATCGTGATGCCGCGTATCACGCCCGATATCAAGGTGCAGGCGGTGCGTGCCCGCGGGGCCAAGGTGGTACTCAAGGGGGATGCCTTTTCCGAGGCGGCCGAACATGCCCAGTCGTTGATCGAGGAGCATGGTTATACCTATATCCCGCCCTTCGACGATATCGATGTGGTGGCGGGACAGGGCACCATCGCGGTGGAGATCCTGCGCCAGCAAGCGGGTGCGTTGGACGCGATCTTCGTTCCGGTGGGCGGCGGCGGCCTGATCGCCGGCGTGGCCGCCTACGTCAAGTATCTGCGTCCGGATATCAAGGTGATCGGCGTCGAGGCCGAGGATAGTGCCTGCTTCAAGGCGGCACTCGAGGCGGGCAAGCGGGTTACCCTCGATCAGGTGGGGGTGTTTGCCGAGGGGGTGGCCGTGGCCCAGGTCGGCAAGGTGCCCTTCGATATCGCCCGCGACCTGGTCGACGAGGTGATCACCGTCAATACCGACGAGATGTGTGCGGCGGTCAAGGACATCTTCGAGGAGACTCGAGCGGTCTCCGAGACGTCCGGCGCGCTCTCCCTGGCGGGACTCAAGAAGTATATTCAGCAGACCGGCGTCGAGGGGCAGACGCTGCTGTGCATCAACTCCGGTGCCAATACCAACTTCGACCGCCTCCAGCATATCGCCGAACGCACCGAGCTCGGTGAGCAGCGGGAGGCGATCCTGGCCGTCACCATCTCCGAGCGGCCGGGGAGCTTCAAGAAGTTCTGCAAGACCATCGGCAAACGCATGGTCACCGAGTTCAACTACCGCTATGCGGACCCGGAGCATGCGCATATCTTCGTCGGCGTGCAGGTGAAGCCCGGCGGAGAGGATCGTCAGGCGGTGATCGACAGGCTTCGCGATGCCGGTTATGCGGTGGAGGACCTCACCGATAACGAGCTGGCAAAGCTCCATATTCGCCATCTGGGGGGCGGACGGCCCAAGCAGCAGTTCGATGAGGAGGTCTACCGATTCGAGTTTCCGGAGCGTCCGGGAGCGCTGATGAACTTCCTCACTCACCTGCCTCATGACTGGAATATCTCGCTGTTTCATTACCGGAATCACGGTGCCGCCTACGGCCGGGTGCTGGTGGGCATGCAGGTGCCCAATGGCGATCGCTCCCATGTCGAGGAGTATTTCGACGCCATTGGCTACCGCTACTGGAAGGAGTCCGACAACGCCGCCTATCGGCTCTTCATGGCTTGAGGAGGCGTACTGGGAGGAAGTGAGCGCTGACTCGCCCAGTGTTCCTCGCCAGGCGGAAGTTTCATGAGTTGAACGTTGAGTCAGGGCGGTTGTCTTGATGGTTGCGTCAGCTTATAGTCGCCGACGTTTAAATCCTGCTACCCGGAGTCGAAGATGAAGCGCAAGCCCGATGTGGTCAGGGCCCTGGTGCTGTTGTTCGGTATTGGCGTCGTGGCAACCGGCTATGCCCAGGCGCTGGTCGGCAACTGATCACGAGCTGTCGAGCCCCGCCAGAGTGTCAACGGGCCGATGCCGAGAGGCGTCGGCCCGTTAACGTTTCCAGGCGGATGTATCAGGGACGTACCAGTCGGGCGTCGGTTGCGATGGCGTCGAGTGGAACGTCCCACGAGGCCACCGGCAGTGAGTCGACCCGCTGGCAGTCATGGGCCAGGCCGATCAACCGCGGGCGTGGGCCGGGTCGGCGGGTGAAGGCCAGGGTGCGGTCGTAGAAGCCGCCCCCCATGCCCATGCGCTGACCGGCATCATCGAAGCCCACCAGTGGCAGCAGGATCAAATCGAGGGCCCAGGCGGCCATTCGCCGCGCACGGTGAGCCCCATGGCGGGTGGCGGGCTCGGCAATGCCAAAGCGATTTCGGACCATGGGTGTGTTCGCATGGTAGTGCACGAACCACAGTCGGTTGTGTGAGAGGGGCTTGAGGACCGGCAGGTAGACACGAGCGCTACGCTGCCGTAGCCAGTCGATCAGCGGAGTGGGGTCGATCTCGCCGTCGTTGGGCAGGTAGAGCGCCACACGGCGGGCACGCTGTACTTCGGTCAGGCGTCGCAGCCGGCGACACAGACGTTCGCTGGCCAGTCGGCGCTGCTCGGCGCTCAGGGCGCGGCGACGTCGACGCAGCTGTTGACGCAGTTCACGACGCGAGCCGTTGAAGCTGGTCAAGGAAAGAGGTGCGGCGGGTGTCGGCATGAGATGGGTCATGTTGACGAGGTTCCCCAGAGTGCCGCTGTCGTTCTGGCCCTTGAACCCATTGGTTCAAGGTGGGTGGCCGCAGCCGAACCGTTAGGCTTTCCGACGCACGGACATGCACACGGGTCCGGCTAGCATTTGGCCCCCTGGGTACTGCGCATAGGCTCGAGGGACGATAACGACTGGCAAGCACCCCAGGGAACAACCTCATCGTACCAGAGCCGGTGGGGAGCGGCCAATGGATTCCCGGTGCGAGGCTCAGCGCGGCTTGGTGTCGGTCAGCGCACGCTCCAGGCGTTCGCTCAGGGCATCCAGGCTGCGCTCCCCTTCACGCTGACTCTCCAGGGCCTCCAGCAGCTCATGGGTGATGTTGAGTGCCGCCATGACGGCGATGCGCTCGTTGCCCAGCAGGTTGTTCTGGGAGTGGATGCCGGTCATCGCGCGATCCAGGTAACGGGCCGCACGCTCCAGCTTGGCTTCTTCCTCGGGGGGGCAGGCAATGACGTAGCTACGTCCCAGGAGGGTAATTTCGGCGGTCGGCCGTGTCGCATCACTCATCGGGGGGCTCCGGCTCGACCCCGCAGGTCACGCTGGCCGCGCGTCCCTGGGGGCCGATGCGTTAACATCCAGTCAGTACCGCATGGCCCGTCACTATAAGAGAGCCCTTCTCGAGGGGTCAACGCACGGTGCCGAATGCCGACCCTCTTCTGCACACCCCGCTACCATGGAGCTCCCATGTCACTGATCGATGAACGCCAGGATTTCTCCACTATCGCCGACCTGTTCCTGCTTCACGGCAGCATGCAGTCGCCGGCCTTCAGCGACGGACGACTGTGCGCCCGACTTGCCATGCACGATATCGACCCTGCCGTCTGGCTTGCGGAGGTGTGTGAGGTGCTTGGCGTCGAGCAGCCGCGCGACGAGCCATCCGCGGAGCGCTTCCTGGCCTGGCGACGCCAGACCCTGGAGGCTCTCTCGGGCAACGAGCTCGGTTATGAGCCACTGCTGCCCGATGAGCTCTTCTCCCTGGCCGAGCGCGCCCGTGGACTCAAGGAGTGGACCCAGGGCTTTCTGGAGGTCGTCCAGGATGCCGGGGAGGAGCCGCGCGAGAGATGGTCCACGGCGCTACGCGAAGCGCTGGAGGACCTGGAGGGGATCGCCGCCATGCCGGCCGACCTCGAGGAGAGTGCCGAAAACGAGAATGATCTCTTTGCCCTGGTGGAGCATGTCCGCATGGCCGCCATGCTGCTCTATACCGAACAGCACCCGGGCAAGCCTCAGGTCGAGGATGCCGAATCCTCCACGCGTCACTGAGCTGTCCATCGCGCCCCATCGCCGCCAAGGAGCTGTCATGTTGTCCGAGACGTTGCCCGAGGCCTTGTCGCGCCCGGCACCCATTGCCAACGCCGAGTATCGTCAGCGTCGCCAGGCGTTGATGGCGGCACTGCCTGGCGATGCCGCCGTGCTGCTGCCTGGCGCCTCTCTGGTTACTCGCTCGCGTGACAGCGAGTTCCCCTTTCGCCAGGACAGCGACTTCCATTATCTCACCGGCTTCCCCGAGCCCGACGCCCTGCTGCTGTTGCTGCCGGGGCGTGCCGAAGGGGAGAGCGTGCTGTTCTGTCAGGATCGCGACCCGGCGCTGGAGGCCTGGACCGGTATCCGTCTGGGGGCCGAGGGAGCCATTCGCGAGCATGGTGTCGACCAGGCCTTCGAGAATGCCGAGCGCACCGAGCGCCTGGCGGCACTGCTCGATGGGCGGCGTACGCTCTATCTGGCGCTGGACAGCGCCGAGGCGCGGGGGCTGGCCGAGGAGGTTCGCGCGGACCTGGTGGCTCGCCAGCGCCAGGGGGTGTGTCCTCCCGAGGCCATTGCCGATGTGGCCCCGCTGCTTCACGAGGCGCGACTGATCAAGAGTCAGGCGGAGCTTGCCCTGCTGCACCACGCCGCCGAGATCTCGGCGCGTGGCCATCTGCGCGCCATGCGTGCGGTGCGTCCTGGGGTGGCAGAGTATCAGCTGCAGGCGGAGCTGGAGCACGAGTTCCGCTGGCAGGGGGGTAGTGGTCCGGCCTATGCCACCATCGTCGGTGGTGGCGCCAATGCCTGTGTGCTGCACTACATCGAGAATCGCGCCCTCCTCGAGGAGGGTGACCTGGTATTGGTCGATGCCGGCGCCGAGTTCGACCTCTATGCTGGTGACATCACTCGCACCTTCCCGGTCAATGGCCGCTTCAGTGACGCCCAGCGGGCCCTCTATGAGGTAGTGCTCGAGGCTCAGGAGCGCGCGGTGGACGCGGTGCGCCCCGGCACGACCCTGGCGGCGATTCATGCCGAGGTGGTGCGCGGGCTTACCGCCGGCCTGATCCGGTTGGGGCTGCTCGAGGGCAGTGTCCAGGCACGTATCGATGATAAGAGCTACCGGCGTTTCTACCTCCACTCCACCTCGCACTGGCTGGGTCTCGATGTCCACGATGTGGGCGCCTACCGTCGTGATGGCCAGCCCCGGCCGCTGGTGCCGGGCATGGTACTCACCATGGAGCCGGGGCTCTACGTGCCCGATGACGACGACATTCCCGACACCTTCCGCGGCATCGGGATACGCATCGAGGATGATGTCGTGGTGACCGACGAAGGCCATCGGGTGTTGACCGCTTCTGTTCCCAAGTCAGTTGCGGACATAGAGGCACTGATGGCTAAAAGGTGTGCGACATAAATCATGATTTTTCTCGAGTTATGTAAATTACATTATGAATCGCTGGTCTGAGGTGGCGCGATGAGTCTCGAAATGACACTCCCGACAACAGAAGCGGTGGATATCGCCATCGTGGGTGGCGGTCTGGTGGGTGCCAGCCTGGCCTGTGCGTTGATGCCGCTGATCGAGCGTCACGGCCTCTCGGTTGCGGTGATCGAGGCGTCGCCCATCCTCGACCTGGCCGCGGCACCCTGGCAGCCCAGCTTCGATGCCCGTGCCAGTGCGATCTCCCTCGGCACCGCCCTGCACTTCACCGAGATGGGGGTATGGCCGACGATAGCCGAGCAGGCCACCGCGATTCGCCGCATCCATGTCAGCGAACGAGGCCACTTCGGGGCCACCCGCCTCGATGCCCAAGAGCTAGGGGTCGAGGCACTGGGCCATGTGGTACCCAACGCCTGGCTGGGTCGCGTCCTGCATCAGCATCTCACCGGACTGCCGCTGGCCTGGCACTGCCCGGATCGCGTCGAGACGATCGAGCCGACGGCGAAGGGCTATCACCTGGGGCTCGCCTCCGGCACCAATTTGCAGGCACGGCTCACGGTGCTGGCCGATGGCGGGCGCTCGGGCCTCAAGGAGCGCCTGGGAATCGCCAGCGACGTGCGTTCCTATGATCAGGTGGCGTTGATCGCCAGTGTCGAGGTGAGCCGCTTTCATCAGGGTGTCGCCTGGGAGCGCTTTACGCGCGAAGGCCCCATTGCCCTGCTGCCGCTCCAGGGCCAGACCATGGAGCTGGTGTGGACCCATGTCGCGGGAGACGAGCGGCGACGCCTGAGCCTGTCGCAGGGTGACTTCCTGGCCGAACTGCAGACGGCCTTCGGTGATCGGGCGGGGCGCTTCCGGCGTGTGGGCAGCCGTCATGCCTATCCGCTGAGCCTGGTGACCGCGCGCGAGACCACGCGGCCCGGACTGGCGGTGATGGGGAATGCGGCCCACTCCCTGCATCCGGTGGCCGGCCAGGGCTTCAACCTGGCACTGCGTGGGGTGATGGATCTGGTGACGTCGCTGGAGGCGGGGCTGGCACACGGTCGCTCGGTCGGTGATACCGAGGTGCTGGAGGCCTTCGAGGTCCGCCGCGCTGGCGACCGCCACAGCGTGACCCGCTTCAGTGACGGGCTGATACGGTTGTTCGGCATCGACAGCCGGTTGCTGGGTCATGCCCGAGCCGCCGGTCTGGTCGGTCTCAACCTCGCCGGCCCCCTGAGGCGTGCGCTGGCTCGCCGCGCCATGGGACTGGAGCGATGAGTCGCGCCGACGAGGAATGTGAAGAGTCGAGAAGAGGCGAAGGCATGAGTGTCACGGGAGATGGGGTAGCGAGTCGCTCGGCCAATGACCGCCATGAGGTGGTGATCGTTGGCGGAGGCATGGTGGGGGCCGCCTTGGCGGTGCTGCTCGGCGAGGCCGGGGTCGAGGTGGCCCTGGTGGATGCCAGGCCCGCGCTGCTGGATGCCGAGACCGTGGGGCGAGGGCAGCCGGCGCGCCGGGTCAGCGCGCTGACTCCGGTCTCGCAGCGGCTGCTGGAGGGGGTGGGCGCCTGGGCATGGATGGCGTCACGACGCATCAGCCCCTACCGCTATATGCAGGTCTGGGACGCCGAAGGGAGCGGTGAGGTCAACTTCTCCGCGGATCAGGCCGGCATGCCGGTGCTCGGACATATCGTCGAGAACGATGTCACCCTGGCGGCGCTGGAGCGACGGCTGGAGGCGCTGCCCTCGGTACGCCTCTGCCTGGGCGCACGGGTCGAGGGGCTGGAAGGCGGTGGCGAGGGGCGGTGGATCGTGCTGGCCGATGGTCGCCGGCTGAGCGCTCCCCTGGTGGTGGCCGCGGATGGTGTCCGCTCCCCGCTACGCGACATGGCGGGCATTGCGCTCAGTGAGCGTGAGACCGGACATGTCGGCCTGGTGACCACGGTGCGTGTCGAGAGGCCCCACGGCGAGGTGGCGCGGCAGACCTTCCTGCCGACGGGCCCGCTGGCCTTCCTGCCCCTGGCGGTAGAGGAGCGGGAGCATCACTGTTCCATCGTCTGGTCTACCTCTCCCGCGGAGGCCGAACGCCTGGCGGGACTCCCGCGTGATGAGCTGGGGGAAGCACTGGCGGCGGCCATCGGTCATCGACTGGGCGTGGTAACGGTTCTCGACGAGGCGACCGGCTTCCCGCTGGTACAGCGCCATGCCAAGCGCTATACCCTGCCCGGTTTTGCCCTGGTGGGTGATGCCGCCCATGGCATTCACCCCCTGGCCGGCCAGGGAGTGAACCTCGGCCTGATGGATGCCGCGGTGCTGGCCGAGGAGCTGCTGGCGGCTCGTCGACGAGGCATGCGGCTGGGGGATGAGCGGACCCTGGCGCGCTATGCGCGGCGGCGGCGTGGTGATAACGCCGGCATGCTGGCGCTGATGGATGGCTTTCGACTGCTGTTCGGGGCACGCCATCCGGCGCTGACCCTGGGGCGCAATCTGGGGATGGGTAGCGTGGATCGCCTCGTTCCGCTCAAGCGATTGTTGCTGCAGCAGGCCACCGGCCAGCGCGGTCGCCTGCCTGTCAGCTGCCGCTGAACCGCCTGGGCTCAGCGGTCGCGCTGGCGGACCACGTTGAGGGCCTTGAGCAGGTTAAGGGCCTCGCTGAGCTGGTAATCCTCGCGTAGCCGCTCGCTCCGCTCGGTCTTCTCCCGCGGGGCCTCCTGTGCGCCGAGATGGCCCTCCAGGTCGGCCTCGCGAACCCCGCGGCCGTTCTCGGTGACCTCCACGCGTCCGCGCACCACCCTGACGTCGGGTTCGATGCCCTTGGCCTGGATGGAGCGCCCACCGGGTGTGAAGTAGAGCGCGGTGGTGAGCTTGAGCCCCTCGCCGTTGCCCAGCGGCATGATCTGCTGGACCGACCCCTTGCCGAAGCTCTCGGTACCCATCACCACGCCACGCTTCTGGTCCTGAAGGGCGCCGGCGACGATCTCCGCCGCCGAGGCGCTGCCGCCGTTGATCAGCACGACCAGCGGAACGTCGGGAGCCGCCGTTGTGGCGTTTGCCGAGAAGCGCATCTCGGTATCCGGCAGACGCCCCTCGGTGTAGACGATCAGCCCCTCTTCCAGGAAGGCGTCGGCCACCGCGACGGCGGCCTGCAGGACCCCGCCGGGGTTGTTGCGCAGGTCGAGCACCAGCCCGTCCAGTTCTCCGTCGCGCGTCAGCTGGCGGATGTGTTCGCTCACCTGCTCGCCGGTACGGGTCTGGAACTGGCTGATGCGCAGATAGCCGAAGCCAGCAGTCAGCAGCTCGCTCTTCACGCTCTCGGTGCGGATATTCTCGCGTGTCAGCGGGATGCGGCGTGGCGAGCTTTCGCCCTGGCGCAGGATGGTCAGCTCGATCTCGCTGCCTGGATCACCGCGCATCAGTTCGACCGCCTCCTGAAGCGACAGGCCCTCGGTAGGCGTGTCGTCGATGCGCAGGATCTGGTCGCGTGCCTGCAGGCCGGCCCGCGAGGCGGGGGTGTCGTCGATGGGCGTGATCACCGTCAGCTGGCCATCCTCCATGCCGACCTCGATACCGATACCGCCGAACTCCCCCTGGGTCGACTCGCGCAGGCTCTGGAAGGCCTCGCGATCGAGATAGGAGGAGTGTGGGTCGAGCTCGCTGAGCATGCCACGCATGGCGTTGCGCAGCAGGCTGGCGTCATCGACCTCCTCCACATAGGCGCGCTTGATGCGCTCGAACACCTCGGCGAAGGTCTGAATCTCGGCGATCGGCAGCTCATCATCGGCGACCTGGGCGGTCGCCGTCAGCGGTAGCGTCAGCAGGGCCAGGGGCAGCAGCCCGGCCAGCAGGCGTCGAGGCGAGCAGGAGCGAGAGAGCCTGCCCGGCAGGGAAAGCGCTGGGGTCATGCGAACTCCGCTGTTCCGGAACGGTGAGCGACCAGCATAGCCCGCCGCCGGCCTGCATGGAAAGCGGCGTTCAGCGGCGGGCGATCCATGTCTGGGGGTCGATGGGGGTGCCGGCGCGACGCACCTCGAAATAGAGTGCCGGGCGGCGATGGCCCCCGCTCCTGCCCACGGCGCCGATCGTCTCGCCCCGCGAGACCGGACGTCCGACCTGGGCGATAAAGTGCTGCAGGTGGGCGTGTAGCGTCATCACACCATCACCGTGGTCGATGATCAGCAGGTTGCCGAAGCCGCGCAGCCAGTCGGCGAAGACCACCCGGCCGGCATGCACGGCGCGTACCGGGCTGCCCTCGGCGGCCAGGATCAGAATGCCGTTGCGATGGACGGCATCGCCGACACCGAAGCGCGAGGCGATGTTGCCCTGGACCGGCCAGGGCAACTCACCACGGGTGCGTTCGATGGCGGTGGAGGGGGGCGGACGCTGCAGGCGGGCCAGCTGCTCCTGAACGTCGCGCAGTACCTGCTCGGCGCGCTCGCGATCCTGCTCCAGGGAGGCGAGCCGGGCGGCTTCGCCGCTGTGGCGGCTCTCCAACGCCGCGAGCAGGTTCGAGCGTTCGTGAATCTGTTCGGCCAGCTCGGCGCTGCGGGCGGCGAGCTCGGCGGCGAGGGCATCGAGGCGGTCACCGCGGGTTTCGAGCTCACCTCGGGTCTCGGCCAGTGCCGTGTCGAGGCGTGCGAGCTCGTCGAGACGGGCGCGTCGGGCGCGGGCCAGATGGTTCAGGTAGTGCTGCAGCCGGTCCAGCCGTGCCGGATCGTCCTGATTGAGCAGCAGCTTCAGCTGGGGCGAATGGCCCAGTCGATAGAGTGCATCGAGCTGGGCATGGATGGCCTCGAGCTGGGCGCTCCGCTCGGCGTCGAGTTCGTCGCGGCGCGACTGCAGGGTTTCCATCTCGGTGCCCAGCTCGCGTCGCTCGGCCTGGAGTTCATCGAGGCGACGATGGGTGGTGGCCAGCGAGGTCTCGATCTCCTCCAGCTGGCGAGCCGCCGCGTTGCGGGCCTGGCGGGTGGATGCCAGGCGCCGATCGGCCTCCTCGATGGCCTCGCCGATGGCGTCGAGGCGCTCCTGTGCCGCCTTCTCGCTGGGCTGGGCCGCCAGCGGCCCAGCCAGGAGCAGCGTCAGCAGCAGGGTGCCTGGGAGGGTGACGCTCCTGAACATCCAGTCGCTCATTCAAGCTCGAGCAGGACGCGTCCACTCATCTCCTCGGGGGCAGGCTGCTTCATCATCGCCAGTAGGGTCGGGGCGATATCGCACAGGCTGCCGTCGTCGCGGAATCGAGCCGGGCGCTCGCCGACATAGATCAGCGGCACCTGGAAGGTGGTATGGGCGGTCTGGGGAGCGCCGGTCTCGGGATTGATCATCTGTTCGGCATTGCCGTGGTCGGCGGTGACCAGGCAGGCACCGCCGGCGCGCTGGATCGCCTCCACCACACGGCCTACACAGCCATCGACGGTCTCGATGGCCTTGACCGCGGCATCGAAGTCACCGGTGTGACCGACCATGTCGCCATTGGCGTAGTTGCACACGATCAGGTCGAAGCGGCCGGAGTCGATCGCTTCCACCAGGCGGTCGGTGACCTCGTGGGCGCTCATCTCGGGCTTCTCGTCATAGGTCTTCACGTCCCGGGGAGAGGGCACCAGGATGCGCTCCTCGCCACGATATTCGGCCTCGCGACCGCCGGAGAAGAAGAAGGTGACATGGGGGTACTTCTCGGTCTCGGCGATGCGCAGCTGGGTCAGGCCACGGCTCTCGACTACCTCGCCCAGGGTGTTGTGAAGATCCACCGGCGGGAAGGCCGCCGGCGCGGGGATATCGGCGGCGTAGCGGGTCAGGGTCACCAGGCCCTCGGCGGCGAGTCGCGGATGTACACGGCGCTCGAAGCCCTCGAAGCTCTCGTCGACGAAGGCCCGGGTCAGTTCCCGGGCGCGGTCGGCACGGAAGTTCATGAACAGGGCGGCATCGCCCGTCTCGAGGGTGACCACTTCCCCGGCCGGGCGTACGCTGGTGGCGGCCACGAACTCGTCGGTCTCGCCGCGCTCGTAGGCGGCGCTCAGTCCCGCCTCGGCGCTGGCGGTGACGTACTCGCCTTCGCCCTCGGTGAGCAGACGGTAGGCCTTTTCGACGCGCTCCCAGCGGTTGTCACGATCCATGGCGAAGTAGCGGCCGATGATCGAGGCCACGAAGCCTTTGTCGGCGCCAACCAGCTCGGCGAGACGCGCATTGGCGCGCTCGATGGAGGCCTGGGCACTCTGGGGCGGCATGTCGCGGCCATCCAGGAAGGCGTGCACGAAGATGCGTGTGGCGCCGCGACGGGCTGCCAGCTCGGCGGCGGCGAGGATATGCTCCTCGTGGCTGTGTACACCCCCGGGCGAGAGCAGGCCCAGCAGGTGGACCGCACGCCCCGCGGCCACGGCCGCGTCGATGGGCGCGGTGAGGACCTCGATGGTGTCCAGGTCGCCCTCATCGATGGCCTTGGTGATGCGTGTGAAGTCCTGGTAGACGACCCGGCCCGCGCCGAGGTTCATGTGGCCTACCTCGGAGTTGCCCATCTGGCCATCGGGGAGTCCGACATGGCGGCCATCGGTATGGATCAGGGTGTGGGGGTGCTCGGCCCAAAGGCGGTCCATGACCGGGGTGTCGGCGGCTTCCACGGCATTGTTGGCCGGGTCGGGATTGTGGCCGTAGCCGTCGAGGATGATCAGGGCGACGGGGCGCGGGGCGTTGGCGGTCATGGCGAATGTCCTCGAAGCGTGAAAGGCGCGACCCGGCCCGGGCGGCTGGGGCCTCTCGTGCATGCCGATACCCAGGTCCAGAGGGCGATGCGGGGCGTTCGGGGTCGCGGTAGGAAGTGTCTTGCGGCATCATATCGCAGGCGGCATCGTGCGTCATGGCTCCCCGCGGCCAGAGGCTGCGGCGGTACCTCCGGGGCGGCCTGATTCGTCGGCGCCGACCTCGTGTATACTAGGCGCCCGGGCGCGCCCCAGCGCCCCTGTTTATTTACGTGTTATTCACGAGCACCGAGACGAGAGTTATTCGTACCCATGATCGATCAGCTGTTTGAATTCGTGCAGAACCACCCGCTGCTGGTGGGCGCCTTCCTCCTGGTACTGACCGCCTGGATCCTCTATGAGGCGCGTAACAGTGCCGCCAGTGGCGTAACCTCCGGTGAGGCGACCCAGCTGATCAACCGCGAGGATGCGGTGGTGCTGGACACCCGGGAGTCGGGTGACTTCAAGTCTGGCCATATCGCCGGTGCCCGCAATATTCCTCAGAGTCGCCTCGATGAGCGCATGAACGAACTCGAGAAGGTCAAGGAGAAGCCGATCATCGTGGTCTGCAAGCACGGCCAGGCCGCCGGGGCGGCCGTGGCCAAACTCTCCAAGGCCGGTTACTCTCGAGTGCTCAAGCTCAAGGGCGGCATGACGCAGTGGCAGGCCGACGGCCTGCCCGTGGTCAAGAAGTAGCCATTGTTTGCCGTAAATTTGTTTACCGTATAAAAGGACCTTTCCCATGGCGGAAGAGAATAACCAGGGCGCCGACGGCCAGGCCGCCGGCCAGCAGGACAAGCCGCAGCTGCAGTTCGCCGTGCAGCGCATCTACGTCAAGGACATCTCCTTCGAGGCACCCAACTCGCCGGCGGTCTTTCAGCAGCCCTTCAAGCCCAAGGTGGGCCTGAACCTGGATACCACCAGCACCCAGGTGGGTGATGGCCTCTACGAAGTGACGATCAAGGTCACCGCTCAGGTAACCCACAGTGAGGAGGGCACGACCTCCTTCCTGGCGGAGCTCGAGCAGGCCGGTCTGTTCCGCATTACCGGTATCGAGGGCGAGCAGCTCGACCACACCCTGGGCGCCTTCTGCCCCAATGTGCTCTTCCCCTATGCCCGTGAGTGCATCGATAACCTGGTCAATCGTGGTGGTTTCCCGCCGCTGATGCTATCGCCGGTCAACTTCGAGGCGATCTACGCCCGCAAGAAGCAGCGCGCGGCCGAACAGGGCCAGGACGCGCCGGCAACCCAGTGATGCAGCGCGAGTGGCTCTGAGGTGATGACCAGGAGATCGCCGCGTATCCACGTCGCCGCCGACCTGCGTGTCGGCGGCGACGTCGTTCTGCCCGAGGGGCCTGCCCGCCATGTGGCGCGGGTGTTGCGCCTGGGGGAAGGGGCCGCGCTGCGGCTGTTCGACGGTGCGGGCCTCGAAGCCAGTGCGGTGCTGGTGGAGGCCTCGCGCAAGCGGGTAGTCGCGCGTGTCGAGTCGGTGACCACCGGAGCCTGTGAGTCGCCGTTGAGGGTGCACCTGGGTCAGGCGATCTCCAAGGGGGATCGCATGGACTACGCCATCCAGAAGGCCGTGGAGCTCGGCGTGGCCGCCATCACACCGCTCTATACCGAGCATGGTGATGTACGCCTGAAGGGTGATCGCGAAACGAAGAAGCTTGCCCACTGGCAGGCCGTGGCGGCCAGCGCCTGCGAGCAGTGTGGACGTGCCGTGGTACCGCCGGTGCACCCACCCCTCGGCCTGGCCGACTGGCTGGTCGAGCGCGACGAGGCACTCCGCCTGGTGCTGCATCCGGAGACCGACGGAGGTCTGGATAGCGAGTCATCTCCCAATGGCGTGGCTCTGCTGATCGGTCCCGAGGGGGGGCTGGCCGAGGCGGAGGTCGCGGCCGCCCGCGAGGCTGGCTTCGGGCCGCTCTCCCTGGGGCCGCGTATCCTGCGTACCGAGACCGCTCCGGTGGTGGCACTCTCCCTGCTGCAGTACCGTTTCGGGGATCTTGACGAGAATCGCTGACACTTTCGCTCGGCCCCATCGAGTGCCGCTCCACCCTACCTCTCTATGGATATGTATCATGACCGATCGCCGCGACTCCCGTTCCGCCCCTTCTGGCCCTGCTGCCCAGCGCCCCGGGCGACGCTATCGGGCGCCGAAGTGTCACGTGGGCGAGGTGGCCTATCTGGAGGTGGTCACCGTCAATGATATCGGCGCCTTTCTCGACTGGGGGCAGCCCCGTGACCTGTTGCTTCCCTATGGAGAGCAGCGTTTCCGGCCCAGTGTCGGCAAGCGAGTGCTGGTCCGCATCTACGAGGACCAGCAGGGGCGGCCGGTAGCCTCCCAGAAGCTCGAGCGTTTCGTTGCCGATGAGGCCGAGGGGCTTCGCGCCGGCGACGAGGTGATTCTGGTGGTCGCCGAGCAGACCGACCTCGGCCTCAAGGCGGTGGTCAACCACCGCTTCTGGGGGGTGCTCTATCGCGATGACATGACCCGACCGCTGCGTCGTGGCCAGCGCCTGACCGGCTACGTGAAGCGGCTGCGCGAGGACAACCGCCTGGACCTCTCGCTGTTGCCCCCGGGCGAGGCGCGCCTGGACGTGGTGGGGGAGGCGGTGCTCAAGGCGCTGCGCGAGAGCGGTGGCTATCTACCGCTGGGCGACAAGAGCGATGCCGCCGAGATCAAGGCGCGCCTGGGAGTAAGCAAGAACGCCTTCAAGCAGGCCATCGGCCGGCTCTACAAGCGTCAGCTGATCACCCTGGAGCCTACCGGTATCCGGCTGGCGCCGAGCGGCGAGTAGCCGGCATACTGGCCCTATTCATACTCTCGATCGGAACCCGACCCCATGAGCGAACGTGCGCTGAAGATCGGCGTGGTGATGGACCCCATCGCGGACATCACCTACAAGAAGGACACCTCCCTGGCCCTGCTGTGGGCCGCCCGGGATCGCGGTGCCGCCCTCTACTACCTGGAACCCGGTGATCTCTTCCTGCGCGATGGGCGGGCCTTCGGGCGCATGCGCGACCTCGAGGTGCATCGCGACCCCGGTCACTGGTATGACCTGGGCGAGCCCGCGCCGCGCCCCCTGGCCGAGCTGGATGTGATCCTGATGCGTCAGGACCCGCCGGTGGATACCGACTTCCTCAATGCGGTGCATCTGCTCGGCTTCGCCGAGCGCGAGGGGGTGCTGGTGGTCAACCCCACCCGGGCGCTGCTCGAGTGCAACGAGAAGCTCTTCGCCCAGCAGTTTCCCCAATGCTGTGCGCCGACCCTGGTCTCGTGCAGCGAGACCGAGCTGCGTGCCTTCCATGCCGAGCATCAGGATGTGATTCTCAAACCGTTGGACGGCATGGGCGGCAGCGGGATCTTTCATGTCGGCCCCGAGGGGCGCAACCTGGGTGCGGTGATCGAGACCCTCACCGAGCGCGGCCGGCGCCAGATCATGGCCCAGCGCTACCTGCCCGAAATCAAGGATGGTGACACCCGTATCCTGCTGGTGGATGGCGAGCCGGTGCCCTATGGCCTGGCCCGGGTACCGATGGCGGGCGAGACCCGCGGCAATCTGGCCGCCGGCGGCAGCGGGGTCAGCCGCGAGCTCACCGAGCGTGATCACTGGCTGGTTGGCCAGGTGCAACCGATGATTCGCGAGAAGGGGCTGATGTTCGTGGGACTCGATGTGATCGGTGACTTCATCACCGAGATCAACGTGACCAGCCCCACCTGTGTGCGCGAGATCGACGACCAGCGTGGTACCGATATCGCCGGCCTGCTGATGGATGCCATCGAGCGTCGCCTTGCGGCGGCGCAAGGCTGAGGCGCGAGGCCACCATGACGCTTGCCGTCGGCGACCCCATCCAGTATGCCCCGGTCACCCGCCCCTATCGGCGCTGGCTGGCCTGGTCGCTGGCGCTGCTGCTGCACCTGGCGATGATCGGCGTGGTGGCGAGCTGGCAGTTCGCCGCGTCCCCCCCCGAGCGCTCGAGCCTCGACGTGGTGTTGGTGACTCGCCCCGCCGAGGCGCCGGTAAACGCCGAGGCCATCGCCGAAACCGACCAGCAGGCGGCCGGCACCCAGCAGGAGGAAGCGCCTGCCGAGTCGCGTGCGGCCCCGGTGGAGGCCCCGGCAACGGCGCAGCAGGGGGCCAGGGATGTCGACCCCGCCACGCCGGCACCACCCGAATCGGCCGAGCGGGTCACTCCCGATGCACCGCCGGTCGAGGAGGCGCCACCGGTGACGGAATCCGGGGCCGAGAGCCCGATGCCGCCGACACCCCGTGAGGCCCCTCTGGCGGCTGCTGCCGAGGCCGAGCCTCGAGTGGCGGCGCCAACCGCATCGGGCCGCGACCTGCTCGCCGACGCCACCCGCAGCATTCGCGAGCAGGGCCTCGCCCCGACCTCCCGGGGCCTCGACAGTGCGGCCCCTCGCCAGGCCGCCCAGCGCGCCGCCGAGGCGCGCTATATCGATGACTGGACGCGACGTGTCGAAGCCTATGGCAATCGTGTGCATCCGGCACCGCGTCATCTTCAGGGCCAGCTGCGCATTCGGGTGGTAGTCGGTCGTGGTGGCGAGTTGCGCCAGGCGGAGGTGGTACAATCGTCGGGACATCCCGAACTCGACCAGGCGGCGCTGGATACCGTTCATGGTGCCGCACCCTATCGCCCCTTCGATGCGGGCATGGGCAACCTGGACACGCTCTCCATCACCCGCGTCTGGCGGTTCGGTCAAGGCAACAATTACGGCGTGCGTTAGAACCGCCGGGGAGTCTCATGCAATCCGTGGAAAACTTCGGCCTGAAAGATCACTTTCTGCTGGCGATGCCACACCAGGAAGATCCCAATTTCGCCGGCACGCTCGGCTATCTGTGTGATCATGACGAGAAGGGCACTATGGGGGTGATCGTCAACCGCCCCCTCGAGCTGACGCTGGAAGCGCTGTTCGAGCAGCTCGACCTCGGCGGCGAGGAGAGTCCGCATCGCAACGCACCGGTCTACTTCGGTGGCCCGGTGCACAAGGATCGTGGCTTCATCCTGCATCGCGGCGTCAGCGATGAGTGGGACTCCAGCATTCAGGTCACCGACGAGGTTGCCCTGACCACCTCCATGGACATGCTTCAGGCGCTGGCCGCCGGTCGCGGCCCCGAACATTTCCTGGTGTGCCTGGGCTGCGCCGGGTGGGAGTCGGGCCAGCTCGAGGCCGAGTTGCTCGACAATGCCTGGCTGACCGTGGAAGGGCGCAGCGATATCCTCTTCGAGGTGCCACCGGAGCAGCGACTGAATGCCGCCGCCGGTATTCTCGGTGTCGACCTCAATCTGATGACCCGTGAGGCGGGGCACTCATGAGCAGCTCCCTGATGACAGGAGGTCGTTGATGGCCAGGCCAGGCGAGTGCATGATCCTGGGCTTCGACTTCGGCACCCGCCGCATCGGCGTGGCGGTGGGCAACGAGCTGCTGGGAAGTGCCCGGGAACTGGACCCATTGTCGGCCCGGGAGGGCATTCCCGACTGGAGACAGGTGGGGCGGCTTGTCGAGGAGTGGCAGCCCGACCTCTTCGTGGTGGGTCTACCGCTCACGGCGGCGGGTGAGGAGCAGGAGATGAGCACCCGTGCCCGCAAGTTCGGCAAGCGTCTGTTTGGGCGTTACGGGGTGCCCTGTGAAATGGTCGATGAGCGCGGCTCCACCGGCGAGGCCAAGGCGATCGCTCGGGAGCGTGGCCACCGAGGCAGCTGGCGTGACGAAGGTGTCGATGGCATCAGCGCGGTGCTGATCGTCGAACGCTGGTTCGTCGCCCGTGAGGGGCTGCCCCGGTAAGGTCTGATTCAGCGCTGACGCCTCAGGCGGCGCCGGGCCGCTTGAAGTCTCCTACCGAGACACCGGCAAACTTTTCCAGGAAGAATACCAGCGTGGCGGGGTGGCGGAAGCGCTCCTCGAAGGCCTCGCGCTCGGCGTGGCGACGGCGCGTCACGCTGGCGTGGTAAGCGTCACCGCTCTTGATCACCGTGACTCGCGACTCGCGCTCACCGTCACGACTCTCGGCCTGCAGCGGGCCCTCCCCCTCCTCCAGCATCGCCTCCAGCCGCCGGGCAGCCTCCAGCTCCTCGGGCGTGGCCCAGTGCGCCTGGTCGCGGTCACCGTAACGATAGAGGATCACCAGCAGCAGCAGCGAGAAGATCGTGCTGGCCAGCATCCAGGTGAGCATTTCACCGGATAGCGACAGGCTGAATATCGCCCACAGCTGGATCAGGGCCACCACCGCCAGCACCGCCGCCAGGGGTCGCCACAGGCTCGGGCTCATGAACCCGCGGTTGAGGGTATACCCCCATAGCCCCACGACCGCCAGGGCACCGAGTGCGAGGTGAACCAGCGAGAGGGCACTGCCGCCGCCGGCCAGCAGGGCAATGGCCCCGACCAGCAGCAGCACGGTATAGAAGAGGGCCAGTAGCCGGTAGGCGCGTTGCAGATTCATGTCGTGGTGCCTCTTGCCGCCAAGGGGAAGGGATCACCCCTCAGCATAGGCGAGGGCAACGACTCCGCGCGTTGCCTACAGCGCCGGGTCGTCAACGCCCAGGCGAGACGGCACGAACCAGCGCACCGGCCGCAGCTCCCGCTCGATCAGCTCGTCCACCTCGAGCAGGGTAGCGAAGATCGCCATGCGTACCGGGATGCCGTTGTCGGTCTGGCGGAAGACCGCCAGGCGTGGGTCGCCGTTGAGGTCGACATCGAGATCGTTGGCCTCGGGGCGGCTGTCCCGCGGCAACGGGTGCATCACCAGGGTGTCGCGCCCACAGCGAGTGTCGAGGAAGGCACGGTCCACGGTGAAGTCGCGTGACAGGCAGAAGCCCTCGCTCATCTCGGCGGTAAAGCGCTCCTTCTGGATGCGCGTGGTATAGACCACGTCCACATCGGCATACTCCTGGGCCAGGCTGTCGCGCTGCTCGACGCGGTGGCCCCGGGAGGTCACCAGGTCGATCAGCTGGCTGGGCATTTCCAGTCCCGGCGGCGCTACCAGGGTGATGCGCATGGGGGCGTAGAGGGACAGCAGCTTGATCAGCGAGTGGACGGTGCGCCCGTACTTCAGATCACCGGTCATCAGCACATGGGCACCGGCAAGCTGCTTGCCTAGCCGGGTGAACTCCTTGTCGATGGTGTAGAGGTCGAGCAGGGCCTGGCTGGGGTGTTCGCCGGGCCCGTCACCACCGTTGATCACCGGTACATGGGTGGCGGCGGCGAACTCTGTCACCGAGCCAAGCTCCGGATGACGCATCACGATGGCATCGCAGTAGCCGCTCATCACCCGGCTGGTGTCGTAGAGCGACTCGCCCTTGGCCATGGAGGAGAAGGTGAAGCCGGTGGTGTCGCAGACGCTGCCACCGAGGCGGCAGAAGGCGGCATTGAAGCTGACCCGGGTACGGGTGCTGGCCTCGAAGAAGAGGTTGCCGAGTACGGCTCCTTCCAGCACGCGGGTGACCTGGCGCCGCTGGGCGATGGGTTCCATGCGGGCGGCTACCCGCATCAGGTGATCGACATCGTCGCGGGACAGGGAATCGACGGAGAGCAGATGGTGACTCATCGGCATGGCCTCGGCTGGGGCGAATGAACGGCCGCTAGTGTAGCGCTGAGGACGGCTGGCTTCATCGGTTGTCGCATATAGTTTCATCTGAAACCTTTTGTGACCTGGGTCAAGGCACTCCCATGGAATAGCCGCGATACTCCCCACATGCCATTGCATCACGCTAGGAGAGACGCCATGACAACTTCAAAGACGACTAGCACTTCTACTTCTCGCCAGCCGTGGTGGGTTCGTCTATCCGAACGCTGCTACACCGCATCTACGGCCCAGTTGGTACGTGATGTACAGCATGAAGCTGGCTCTACCTATGATGAGCTGCTCACTGACCTGAAGAGTCCTCTGGAACCTGGTTTCGAGCGGCAGGTGGCGCGTCGGCTCCAGAGTGATAAGCCCATCGGTTTCAAACCGGCCCGAACGCTGATGCCGGTGATGATGCAGCGTTTCAGCCTTCAGGATGCTGAGCTGACCAACGACCCTGACTATGGTGCCATGCGCGCCACCTGCAATGGCTGCCCGGTTGTTGGTCGGTGCTGGAAGGCGATGCGTGGCGGAGCCGATGTGGAGGAGTGCCGGGGCTTCTGCCCCAATGCCGAGGCGTTTGACAGCCGCGCTGCTCAATAGGGAGTTGCGGCCAGGAAATGAACTCCGAAGCCTCGAGTGATCGAGGCTTCGCCCTTTCTAATCTTCAATCAGCTCGGCGAGCCGACGCGCGCATGCGATAACGGCAGTCGCTGCCCGCTCGATATCCAGGTCCTCCATCGCAACGACACCCACGCAGCTTTCCACCCCAGCGTCAGCGCTACGGGTGACTATCGGGCTGGCCACGCCTACTGCTCCTTTCTGGAGCTGCCCCTTCGTCATACTGTACCCCTGTTGGCGCGCTTCCCGGAGCGCCTCGCTGTCATTCGGCCGTGGCGGTCGGCCCGCGAGGATGGCGGTGCCAGCCGCCCCCTGAGACAGTGGGTGGCGACTGCCCAACCGGTAACCGACCCGCAGCAGGCCTTCATCCGGCTCGGCCACCAGCATCACGACAGCCTCATCGCCCTCGGCCACGGAGACGAAGGCGGTAGCACGGGTCTGGTGGGCAAGCTGTTCCAGCAGGGGCTGCGCCACTCGCCGCAGTTGGGGCTCGAAGTGAGCTGCCAGCAGGGCCACACCTGCCCCCAGTCTTAGCCCCCCCTCCTCGCCGCGAACGACCAATCCATGCCCTTCGAGGGTCGCCACGATGCGATAGGCGATGGCGCGATGCACATCGAGAGCCTCTGCCAGCGTGGCGACGCTTACCGTTCCGTCATGTTCGGCAATGATCCTAAGGGCCCTCAGCCCCCTGTCTAGCGTCTGTAGCGTCGTGGACATGTCGAGACTCCTTCCTGAAGACGTGTGTGCTCTGCCAGAAGCGGGATTGACGCCGCTATCTCGAGCGTCTATGTTTCATCTGTTCGATAAACACTACAAGATGTGCGATAAAAGTAAAACATAAAATCTTACGGAGCAGGTTATGCGTCCAGCTTCCTCTTCTGCACCGACCGACATGGGGGGGTGCCCTTTTGATCGGTCGAACACCAAGGCACCCAATGGGTGCCCGGTCTCCGCCGAGGCGGGTAATTTCGATCCCTT
Organism: Halomonas icarae; assembly: GCF_009901955.1. Classification (GTDB taxonomy): domain Bacteria; phylum Pseudomonadota; class Gammaproteobacteria; order Pseudomonadales; family Halomonadaceae; genus Halomonas; species Halomonas icarae. Next base: position 2,627,686 of record NZ_WUTS01000001.1, read on the forward strand.
CGATACCCCCTATCAGCTCGATCCGGCCGAGGCGCTGCGCTGGTCCCGAGATCAGGAGCCGGTATTCTGGAGCCCCAAGCTGGAGTACTGGGTGGTAAGCCGTTACGAGGACGTCAAGGCTGTTTTCCGTGACAATCTGACGTTCTCTCCCTCCATTGCGCTGGAGAAGCTCACCTCAGCACCACCGGAGGCGGCAAAAATCCTCGAGGGCTACGGTTACGCGATGCGCCGCACCATGGTCAATGAGGATGAACCGGACCACATGGAACGGCGCCGCCTGCTGATGGACGCCTTCCTGCCCGAGAATCTCGAAAAACACGAGGGATGGGTACGCGAGCTGGTGCGCGACTATATGGATCGCTTCATCGACAAGGGTCGTGCAGATCTGGTTGGCGAGATGTTTCGCGAAATCCCCTTGACCGTTGCGCTGCGCTTCCTCGGAGTGCCTAGCGAGGATGCCAAGGAACTGCGTAAATTCTCGGTTGCGCATACGATCAATACTTGGGGTCGCCCCTCTCCACAGCAGCAGCTGCAGATTGCCGAGGATGTCGGCCAGTTCTGGAAGACGGCACAGGAGATCCTCGACCGGATGCGTGCCGACCCCACCGGTGAAGGCTGGATGTATGACTCGATCCGCATGCATGAAACGCATCCCGACATCGTGCCGGAGAGCTATCTGCGCTCGATGATGATGGCGATATTGGTGGCGGCACACGAAACGACGGCCTTCGCTACGGCCAACGCCTTTCGGACTCTGCTGTCGAACCGTGAGGCATGGAACGATATCTGCGAAAACCCCACACTGATTCCCAGCGCGATAGAGGAGTGCCTGCGCGTCGCGGGCTCCGTCGTCGCCTGGCGGCGCATCGCAACAGAGGACACGGAAGTCGGCGGTGTAAAGATTCCCAAGGGTGGCAAGTTGCTGATCGTGCAGGCATCGGCCAATCGTGATCCACGCCACTGGGAGAATCCCGACGAGATCGATATCTATCGTCACAACGCGGCCGAGCACCTTACCTTCGGCTATGGCGCGCACCAGTGCATGGGCAAGAACATCGCTCGCATGGAGATGCGGATCATCCTCGATGAGTTTGTCCGTCGCCTACCGCACATGCAGCTGGTCGAGAACCAGACGTTCGAGTATCTGCCCAACACCTCGTTTCGCGGTCCGACGTCGCTATGGGTGGAGTGGGAGCCAGCGCAGAACCCTGAGCGTCTTACTCGCTCGGTGCTGGAGAATCCCACGCACTTCCATATTGGCGCTCCTATCAAGGATGATATCCTGCGTCGAGTCGTGGTCTCCGAGGTGGCCCGTGAAGCCGATGCGGTGATTCGAATCGATGTGGTCGATCCACATAGGCGTGAGCTTCCCGACTGGTCTCCCGGCGCACATATCGAGCTAGTCTCGGGTAAGTGGCGCCGCTACTACTCGCTGTGTGGAGAGCGCGGCGATCGTAGTCGCCTGTCTTTTGCCATTCTTCGCGAGCCCGAGGGGCGTGGTGGCTCGATTTATTTCCACGATACGGTGAAGCCGGGCGAGGTGCTGCATATTGCCGGCCCCAAGAACCACTTCCATCTGGACGAGACAGCAGCACGTTATACGCTGATTGCCGGTGGTATTGGCATCACACCAATTCTTGCCATGGCCGATCGGCTCAAGGCGCTCGGCAAGCCCTATACGCTCCATTATTGCGGTGCCGGGCGACGGACCATGGCCTTCCTGGAACGAGTCGAGCGTGACCATGGTGAAGCGCTGACCGTCCACGCCGGTGACGAGGGCTGCCGCCTCGACCTGCCAGGAGTGCTGGCCGGCCTATCCGAGGGGGAGCATGTCTACTCCTGTGGGCCCGAGCGCATGCTGGAGGCGCTTGAGGCACTAGCGGTGAACTGGCCCGAGGGTACACTGCATATTGAGCATTTTACTGCCCGCTCCAGCATTCTTGATCCCGAGAATGAGCATGCCTTCGAGGCAGTGCTGGCGGACTCCGATCTGACGGTACAGGTCGGCAACGACCAGACTCTGCTGGAGGCGCTGACCGCAGCCGGCGTGGATGTGCCTAGCGACTGCTGTGAGGGCCTGTGTGGTAGCTGTGAAGTCGCGGTTATCGAGGGTGATATTGAGCACCGTGACCTGGTGCTGAGTCGTGCCGAGCGCGAGGCCAGTGATCGCATGATGGCTTGCTGCTCACGTGCAAAAGGAAAACGCCTGGTGCTCTCTCTCTAATAAATTGATTATTAAAGAGTATTTATTAAGGCAGTACGCTAATTCCAAGGCAAACAAAAAAGGAAGCCAACAATGAAAAAACTGACAACCCTGACCACAGCTACCGTTCTGTCGCTGGGCATCTTTCAGAGCGCAGCAGCCACCGAGCTACAGATCAGCACCTGGGCGGGCCCCAATCACGGGGTCAATACCATCGTCTGGCCGACCTGGGGCAGTTGGATAGAGGAGGCTACCGACGGCCGAGTGAGTGTCAATGTGGTCCATGACATGGGGCCTCCTGGCGCGCAGATGGAGCTGATCGCCGATGGTGTTGCTGATGTGACCTGGCTCTTCCATGGTCTGATGCCAGGACGCTTCGAGCTGACCAAGCTCCCCGAGTTTCCTACCTTCGAGGACTTCTCTTCGGAAGCTGCTTCGGTGGCCTACTGGCGTACGCACCAGGAGTACTTCGCCGATCTCAACGAGCATCGAGGTGTCGAGGTCATCGGACTCGGTGTTCACGGGCCCGGCACGCTCTTTCTTGAAGAGCCCATTGAGCATCTGGATGAACTGCCCGGCAATCGCGTACGCATCGGTGGCGGCATCATGGCGGATATCTCCGAGGCTATGGGTCTGACAGGGGTGGCCTTGCCGCCGGGTAATACCTACGAGGCGGCCTCCCAGGGAGTCATCGATGGGGCTATGCTGACCCAGGAAGGGCTCAAGAGCTTCAGACTCTCCGAGGTGCTGCCCAACATCGTACTGATGCCCGGTGGCTTCTATCGCGGTAGCTTCTCGCTGGTAATGAACCCCGACACCCTGGCTTCTCTCTCCACAGACGATCGCGAGGCGTTGATGTCGGTCTCCGGCGAGCGCCTTTCGCGGCTGTTCGGTTTCATGATGGACGTTGTTGACGAGCGCGGCATGGCCTTTGCCGAGGAGATGGGCAATACCTTCATCGAGCTGCCTCAGGAGGAGGTTGAACGCTTTATGACCCTGGTCGAGGACTTACCCGAACAGTGGGCCGAGACGGTGGCCGAGAAGGGGGTGGATGGCGAGGCTGCCCTGGAGCATTTCTACGAGCAGCTGGAGGAGGCTGGTGAAGAGCCGGGGCTGACGGAAGACGACATCGTTGAAGAAGCGTAAGCCCAGCGTAGCAACGAAGCGGCTATGAGAGGGGCCCTCGATCTCACGATCGAGGGCCTTCGGTTTAAGTGCGACTCGTGGTCGCTTCGGAATCTCACCCGACGCCAAACCACTAAGCCTGATTGGGCCAGTATTCAACCCCGGCACAGCGCCAGTAGTCCTGCCTTGGAGCGAACGCCGAGCTTGGCGTAGGCGCGTTTGCGATAGGTCTCGGCGGAGGAGAGCGCGATATTGAGTTCGGCGGCGGCGGTCTTGAGGGTATGGCCGTGAAGGAGAAGAAGAGAGAGCTCGCGTTCGCGTTTGGAGAGTACCTCAAGGGCCTCCGCGTCCTCATTTTGGGCATTCAGAGCGGCTGGGGGTGTCTGGCGATAGTGTCGCCGGACAAGGCTGGCGATCAGTGGTGCCAGGGCCTGCAGTCTTTTCAGGTCGGTGCGGCTGAAGGAGCCACGTGCCAAGTCCCGGTAGAGGTTGAGATAGTAGACGATCTTAGGTGCCGGGATCACGATGGAGGCCTTGTCGGCCAGGTCCGGGAAGGCGAACAGGTGGCGGCGATAGGCCGGTGACATATCCTCGGGCATGGGGAGCAGCTCGGCATCTGCTCGTCCGTCGCCCGCCAGCAGCAGCTGGCGCAGCCGAGAATAATTGGGATCCTGACGAAACAGCCCGCCGGTATAGAGGTGTGCGAGCCGCCCGGCCACCTTGGGGTAGCGGCTGTTATCCACCAGCAGGTACGACATGACGTCGACGTGGGTATAGGCGAAGAGGATGCACTGCTCGACGCCCAGGCTCCTGCGTAGCAGGGCGGTCAGATGGTTACCAAACGACTCGTTTCCCAGCGTGGCCACGCAGTCAGCCAGGATGGCTAGAAGCGCAGGCCAGTCAGGGTCCTCGCTGTCGGGTAAACCTGTGGACATGTCGGTTTCTACCTTGGTCGAAGAAGGAGCATCGGATGTCCCCTTTTACAGGGGACATGAGGGGAGGGTAGCACGGGGATAAGCTGCGTTCAGGTCAGACCACAAGAACCCGAAGCCCTGAAGGAGATGTCCATGCGCCCCGCCGGACGCTCAGAAACCGATTCGCTCTATTTCGATTACCCTTACTTCCCCTTCGTGCGCTCATCTGAACTGGACGGTGAGGCCGTGCGCCATCCGGTGGCCATCGTCGGTGCCGGGCCGGTGGGGGTGACCGCCGCCCTGGAGCTGGCCCGCCACGGTATCGCCTCCGTGGTGCTGGATGACAAGGACACCGTCAACGACGGCTCTCGCGCCATCTGCATCTCTCGCCACAGCCTCGAGATCCTGCAGCAGCTTGGCGTCGATGCACCCTTCGAGCGGAAGGGGTTGGGCTGGACTCAGGGTCGCACCTACTTCCGCGACCGCGAGATCTATCGCTTCCGCATGCCGCACTCCGATCAGGAGCGCTACTACCCGATGGTCAACCTGCAGCAGCAGTACATCGAGCAGTTCCTGATCGACAAGGCCCATGCCAGCGATCTGATCGAGATGCGCTGGCAGAGCAGATGCATCGGCGTGAGCCAGGACGCCGACGGCGTCACCCTGGAGGTGACCACGCCCGAGGGTGACTACCGGCTACAGTGCGACTATTTGCTAGCGGCCGACGGCGGTCGCAGCTCGATCCGCGAGACCCTCGGCCTCTCCCTGCATGGCCAGGCCTACGAGGGGCGCTATGTGATCGCCGATGTGCGCCTCACCTCCGATTTTCCCACCGAGCGACGCGCCTTCTTCCACTCGAAGGCGATGCCCGACACCACCATCCTGGTCCACAAGCAGCCCGATGATATCTGGCGCATCGACTATCAGCTAGCGCCGGGGGAGGATCCCGACGATGCGGTTCGCGAGGCACGGATCCGCGAGAAGGTCGAGTTGATCGTGCGTGACGTGATGCACGAGGAGGAGGACTGGGAGCTGGAGTGGTGGAGCCTCTACAAGGCCTACACCCTGGCGCTGGATGAGTATCGCCATGGGCGCGTGCTGTTTATCGGCGACAGCGCCCACCTGGTGCCGATCTTCGGCGTGCGCGGCCTGAACAATGGCTTGGCGGATGCCGCCAATGCCGGCTGGAAGCTGGCCTCTATGCTCAAGGGGCAGGCGCCGGATGCCCTGCTCGACAGCTATAGCCCGGAGCGGCGTGGCGCGACCCTGGATGTATTCGCCAACGCTGGCAAGAGCACGCGCTTTATGACGCCGCCGACCCGGGGTCATGCGCTGATGCGCGATGCCGCCCTGGCGCTGGCCTACCACAATGACTATGCCAGCGGTTTTGCCAATCCTCGCCAGGTGACCCCCTATACCTATGCGGAGAGCCCGTTGACCCTGGCCGATGATCCCGCCTTCGAGGCAGGCCCCATCCCGGGCGCACCCCTGATCAATCGGCGTCTGGGCGACGATGACTTCCTGCTCGATCATCTCGGCAGCGGCTTCAACCTGCTTCACTTCAGCGAGGATGGGCGATTGGAGCCAGCCCTGCAGCAGCAGCTGGAGAGTCTACGGTCACGCGGTATCGACATTACCCTGCTGCGGCTGGCGCGCTCACCCGGTGATGAGCGGACCCTGGTCGACGTGGATGGCAGCCTGTTTGCCGGCTACGGCGCCAGACCCGGCAGCACCTATCTGGTGCGCCCCGACCGCCACGTGGCGGCCCGTTGGATGGCGTTCGACCCCATCGAGCTGAATGCTGCCGTGACCACCGCCCTGGGAGGAGAATGATCATGACCGATACCACACTGCCCTTCGCCGACCTCGAGCGGATCTACGAGCGGTTGGCGAATGTCCTGGACCAGCTGCCGGAAGGCGAGGAGAGTCATTTCCTGGCCCAGCTGGCACTGGCGCTGGCCCATCGGGTGCCGGAAGTCGATCGGGTGATGGCGGCCATCGAGGAAGCGCGAGAGGGAGCGATTATCGATCAGACCGGTTCTCAATCAATCCGCACGTAGTAGTTTTTTTCATAGCTTTATGTTTAATAACAAAGGTCTTTTCCAGCCTTCCCGATTTTCCCGCTGTTAAGCCAGCCGAAGCCTAGGCGGGTGATAGCCTAAAAATGGTTCTTCGTTGTTTCATGTGGATTTGGCCTGGTCGAACAGGCGGCCCACCGGGCTGCCAATCAGGCAGATCATGGCGATGCTGTTTGCCATTGACCTAAACCTAGACGATCTCGTTGGAACTGGATCAGAAAGACCTGCTGATTCAACGCAATCAGAAGTTGCCTGATATTATATTCCAACGAGATTGACAGGTGTCGACGTGACTAACCACGTGATGGATACTGCCTAGTTATTGGTTCAAAGGTAGCACTATTCATAGTTACGAAATGCCTCCCTTAACATAATTAAGTATCATGGTTTGGACAATGGCGTTTTTCCTGCATTTAATAGGATCGAGTTGGCTGAAATCCAGCCAAATGTCAATGCCGGTCCCAGGGTAATTCCAGGGCCTGGATAGCTTCCGCCCATGATCGAGTTCATATCATTTCCCGCCGCCCAAAGACCGGGAATCGGGCGCTGTTCGGCGTCCAGCACCCGTGCCTGCGCGTCGGTGATCACGCCGGCGGCGGTGCCGATATCCCCCGGGTGAATCTCCACCGCATAGAAAGGCGCATCGATGATGGGCCGCAGGCAGGGGTTTGGGGCATTCTCTGGATCGCCCAGGTAGCGGTTGTAGGCATTGCCGCCCTTGGCGAAGTCACGGTCCTCGCCCGCCCGGGCGTCGCGATTGTAGCGCGCCAGGGTGTCTGCCAAGCGGTGCGCCTCCACGCCGAGCTGGCTCGCCAGATCGGCGGGGTCAGTCGCCCGGATCAGGTAGCCGCGCCGGATGAACGGCGCGAGGCGCCCCGGAGAGGGCCGAACGGCGCCTAGCCCGTAGCGTCGCACGAAGGTGTGGTCGGCCACCAGCCAGAAACGCCGGCAGCCATCCGCCATGCGCTGGAGCATTGCCGCCACGAAGTCGTGGTAGGAGTTGCTCTCGTTGACAAAGCGCTGGCCGCGATCATCAATGGCAATCAGGCCCGGCTTGGCACGATCCAGAAACAGATGGGGAAACGTCGCCGTCGTACCGTCGGCCCGCGGCAGCCGCGACACCGGCGACCAGAATGCCGGATGGTGGTTGTCCCGGGCAACCCGTGCGCCCAGCTGTTCGGCGGCTCGAAGGCTGTCCCCGGTATTGCCAGCCGGCGACATGGACCAGTGGCGCTGTTCGGCGTGCTCCATCATCGCGTGACGGCGCTGGCGATCCTGCGGAAAACCGCCGGCGGCCAGCAGCACCCCGTGTCGAACACGCAGCGTTGCGCACTGTCCTGCCTGTTGCACCTCCACACTACTCACCCGGCCTTCGGTATCACGAACCAGGCCACTGAGGCTCGTCCCATAGACAATCGGAATGCCCAGATCGTATACCGTCTTGCCCAGGCGTGCGGCCAGAGCATTGCCCAGCACCGAGCGCGTTCCGCGCCGGTAGCGCACCAGATCCAGCAGATGGCGAGTGACCACCTTGCCAGCATGCACAAAGGCACCGGCCTCTTTCAGCGCCTTCGGCAGCTGGGCCAGATCCGCACGGCCCACCATCATGCCATTAAGGATGGTAAACTCGGCGATAGGGTGACGCAGCCGCTCCAGAGCGGGCCCTAGCCGCCGCGCATCGTAGTCCAGCGGATCCATTACCCGACCGCCCAGCGCCGCACCAGGCTGGTCGGGATGGTAGTCGGGGCCGAGAGTGCGCACCGCGAACTTCACCTCGGTTTCAGCTTCCAGAAAGCGCACCGCCTGCGGCCCCTGTTCGAGGAAGGCCTCCACCATTTCGCGGCGCAACACCTCGCCTACCTCGGCCTCCAGGTAGGTCATGACCGCCTCACGGCTGTCCGCAATGCCCACGGCCTGGCCATGATGGTTGCCGGGTACCCAGACGGCGCCTCCGGAAACCGCAGTGGAGCCGCCAAAGTACTCGGTCTTTTCGAGGATGACCGGCTCCAGCCCGCCTTTCTTCAGTGCGATCGCCGCGCACATACCGGCCGCCCCGGAGCCTACGACCACGGCATCCGCCGTCTGTGGCAGGCTCATGCGCCCTCCTCGGGCCTTGGGCCCAACCGTCCGCTCAGCCAGCCACCGTCCACCTTAAGTACCTCTCCGGTAATGAAGGCCGAGCGTGGCGAGGCCAGAAAGGCAATGGTTTCCGCCACATCCTGCGGCGTACCGGCCCGCCCCAGCGGTGTCTCTTCCAGAATCCGACGCTGTGTCCAGGCGCCGTCACGAATCCGCGCCGCTGTCAGCGGTGTGTCAATCAGCCCCGGGGCGACCGCGTTGACGCGAACCCCTCGGCGCCCCCACTCGCAGGCCAGCTGCACGGTCAGCGCCGCCACCGCCCCCTTGGTCAGGGCATAAATGGAAGTGCCGCTGACTCCGGTCAGGCCGAAGACCGAGGCCAGGTTGACCACACTGCCGCCCCCCTGCTCGGCCATGATCGGCAGCGCCGTGCGACAAAGCCGAAACACCGAGGCCACATTGATTCCGATAAAGCGGTCGATATCGTCGTCCGACGTCTCCTGCAGCGCCGGCGATGCCGCGATGCCGGCATTATTGATCAGCACGCGCCACGGCTTGCCCAGCCCATCCACTGCCTCGGCAATGCGCGCCGGGGTGTCGGGCGCTGCCACATCGCAGGCCAGCGTCGTTAGCGCTCGCTCGCCTGCCTCCGCCGACAGCGCCTCGAGGCTCTGGGCGTTGATGTCCACCGCCACCACATGGAAGCCACGTTCGGCCAGCAGCAACGCAGTGGCCCGCCCAATCCCCGAAGCGGCGCCCGTGACCACCGCGACGCCATCCAGTTGCTCACGCATGGCCACCTCCGCCCACCGAGCGGCCACCGTCCACCACGATAACCTGCCCGGTGATATAGTCGGTGTCCGGTGAGGCCAGCATGGCCACCACGTTGGCGATGTCCTCGGGCCGACCAATACGCCCCAGGGGCTGGTAGGATGCCAGGCGAGCGCGCTCGTCGGCATCCCAGCCCGCCAGGATCGGTGTCTCGATCACCCCAGGAGCCACCGCATTGACCAGAATGTTGTCGGCGGCCCACTCCAGCGCCAGGCACTTGGTCAGCGTGCTCATGGCTCCTTTCGAAGCAGCGTAGTGGGCAACCTTGACCGCGCCCAGCCATGAGCGCGAGCTGATATTGACGATCCGCCCGCCGCCCTGGCCACGCATCGAGGCTGCCGCCAGCCTGGCCAGCTCGAACGCGGCCACGGTGTTGATCTCGTACATCCGCAGGAAGTCCGCTCCAGTCAGCGCATCCGCCTCGGCCGTAGAGAAGATCCCGGCATTGTTGACCAACGCATACAGCGGCCCGGCGGTAACCATCAGCCGCTCGCGCTGCGACGCATCGCCCAGGTCGCAGGCCAGGTGGTCAACATCATCGCCGAGCTCGGCCGCCGTGGCCGCCAAGGCCCCGGCATCGATATCGGTGATCAGCACGTCGAAGCCCTCCGCCAGCAGGCGCCGAGCAATGGCCTTGCCCATGCCGCCGGCGGCTCCCGTGATCAATGCCTTGTACTTCTGGGGTGTCATGCCACTCTCCCTGGTCGGTAAGGCCGAGGCCACGCTGCAATAACGCGTGCCCCAGCTACCAACACGGTTCATTGAACTTGTTCTTCACGCGCTTTGCGGCCAGGGCACAACCCGTGACCCGCACGCGTTACTGCATCCGCACGCCGCCGTTGATGTCGATCACCGCACCGGTGATGTAGGCAGCCTCCGGCGAGACCAGAAAGGCCACCGCGCCGGCAACATCCTCGGGCGTGCCCAGGCGCCCCAGCGGAATGGCACTGGCCGCCTGGGCTTCGTCCCCCTCCTTCATGGAGAGGCGCAGCATCGGCGCGTCGATGGATCCGGGCGCCACCGCGTTGACCGTGACGCCCAGGGGAGCCGCCTCACGCGCGGCGGCCTTGGTCAGCCCCAGCACCCCCGCCTTGGCAGCAATATACGCCGCCGAGCTGCGATACCCTCCCAGCTGCGCGGCGGACGATGAGAAGGTGACGATGCGGCCATCCGGTACCCCCCGCTGTTGCCGGCGGCGCAGAAACTCGCGCAGGGTCACGAAGGTGCCGCTCAGGTTGACTTCACTGGTCTTCTGAAACTCGCCAAGTGGCATTTCAGTGATCGGTGCTCGGCTACCGTCCTCACGCAGGATCAGCAGCCCGGCATTGCAGACTAATGCATCCAGCGGGGCGTCGGCTTCGGTGACGTCGAACACGGCCTGAACCTGCGCCTCATCGGTGATATCCATGCCGTACCCGGCATGTCCCGGACCGTCGAGCTGGGCAGCCGTCTCACGGGCTCCGGCGGCATCCAGATCCGCCACCACCACCGACCAGCCATCACGTGCTAGGCGCATCGCAATCGTACGCCCGATGCCCCGCGCTCCACCCGTTATCAGTACTCGCTTGCTCACAGAAGGCTCCTAGCTCTCAGACTATTTTGGATCCAATCTCACTTCCAGCTCCTATTTTGTCAAGGAAAAACAAAAATAATCGACTGCATTGGATGCAATCTTGTCTGTCCAGGAGAGGTGTGCAAGGATGCTCGACCACCGCATCGAGCGTTGGCGCGCTGACTGGCAGCGGCTTGTCACACTGGAGCTGACGGCGCACGCTACCGGCCAAACAATCAGCCCGCTCGGGGTGGCACCCCCTATTCCAAGAGCAAGGAGCAGTGAACCATGATGCAAGTATTCTTCTCGCCCGCGTCGCCGTATGTGCGCAAGGTAATGGTCATGGCCCATGAAACCGGCCAGACGGTGGAGAAGCTCTCCAGTGCCGCCAGCCCTGTAGAGCGCGATCAGACCATCGTGGCGCACAATCCTACCGGCAAGGTGCCCACGGCACTGCTCCCGGATGGCTCCGCGCTCTACGACAGCCGCGCGATCTGCCGCTGGCTGGATGCCCAACACGCAGGACCGAAGCTGTATCCCGAGGGGGACTGGGCCGTATTGCGCCGCGAAGCTCTCGCCGATGGTCTGCTCGATGCCGCACTGCTGGCACGCTATGAAACCGTCATGCGACCCGCGGACAAGCTCTGGCCGGCCTGGCTGCAGGGGCAGATGGACAAAATCGCCAGCTCGCTGGTAGCCATGGAGCAGGAGGTGTCGCAGCTGACCGGCGTGGATGCCGGAACCCTGGCCATCGGTTGCGCCCTGGCCTATCTGGACTTCCGTTTCCCTGATCACCCGTGGCGCACTGATCACCCGCGCCTTGCCCGCTGGTTCGACGATCTGTCAGAGCGCCCATCGTTCGTGCAGACCCAACCCACCGCTTGAGTAGCTGCGGCACGCGCTCGGCCACCTGACTGCCACTGCCGATGGCTCGTTCACCATCGACAACCAAGCGGACAGCGTGGCTGCGAACGGCACCTGATCGGGACCAGCGGCTACCTAAGTTCATATTGAATACAATGAACAGAAGTTTCGCTTAAAAAAGCAAAAAAACTTGATTTTTACGGTTAATTGTATCCAATATTGGTGGGCAGCGCGGTTGGAGCGAACCCAAAATTCAGTCAGTACCCACCACGAATCCGATACCCAAAGAAGGGACATACAGGATCAGCCAGCGGCTACCCACTGGATCTCTGTATTTCCGGCAGCGCGTGCCAGAGGCATGAACAAGAGCGAAGGATGCAGAAATGACTCGCATAATTCACAACATTAGTCATGCCATGGCCTTGATTGCCGCGCTCGCTCTTGGAGCGATGATGCTGCACGTCACGGCCGATGTGATAGGCAAGTACTTCTTCAACAGCCCCATTCCCGGTACGGCCGAAGTAGTAGCGAGCTACTACATGGTCACCGCCGTCTTTCTTCCCCTCGCCTGGGTCGAGGTCAGCAACGGCTCCATTGTGGTGGAAGTGCTCTACAACCTGTTTCCCAACATCGCCAAAAGGCTGGCCGAGATGCTGGCTTCAGCTATCTCGGCACTGTTTTACGCTGGGCTCGCCTGGCTTTCCCTGGCTCCGGCCCTGCATGCCTGGCGAATCGGTGAGGTCGTCGAGGGCACTTGGCGGGTCGTCATCTGGCCCACCAAGTTTCTGCTGCCGCTAGGACTGGCACTGGCCGGCATTGTCATGCTCTTGCGCATGCTGGAAATCATTCGGGGCGGTGATCGCTACTTTGCCCCCCCCGCCACAGAGGAAGAGTATTGATGGATCGCCTCGAGATAGGAATCCTGGGAATCGTCACCACCCTGATGCTTATCGGTGTGCGTGTTCCCATCAGCGTCGCTATGGGAATCACCTCCTTCTTTGGCATCTATTTTATGATGGGTATGATGCCCGCCATTGGCATCACCAAGGCCATTCCCTACGACCTGATCGGCAACTGGAACCTGTCGGCGGTTCCCATGTTTCTGCTCATGGGGTATATCGCATCATCGGCCGGGCTGAGCAGCGGACTTTTCAAAGCTGCGCGGGTCTTCTTGAATCGGATCCCGGGTGGGCTGGCAACCGCTAGTGTTGCCTCAAGTGCGATGTTTGCCTCGGCTAGCGGCTCTAGTGTTGCCACGGCGGCGGCCTTCTCGCGTATTGCTATACCGGAAATGCTCAAAGCGGGTTATGCGCCTTCTCTCGCCTCGGGCTCTGTGGCTGCCGCTGGCACCTTGGGTTCGCTGATTCCTCCCAGCGTCCTGCTGATTGTCTATGGGTTAACCATGGACGTATCCATTAACACTTTATTCCTGGCGGCTATTGTGCCCGGCGTTCTTTCCGGCATTGTGTTCGCCACCATGATCACCATACGATGCGTGCTGAATCCTAGCCTGGCACCTAAAACTACTGAACAGTATTCTCTCCGAGAGAAACTGGAACTGATCAAGGATGTCTGGCCGCTACCCGTGCTGATCATGGGTGTGCTGGGGGGTATTTTCAGTGGTATCTTCACTGCCACCGAGGCCGGTGCGATTGGCGCTTTCCTGGCCTGCTTGATCGCTTTTTTTCGACGTACCTTGACCCCAAATGTTATCAAACAGGCCATGCTTGATACGGCGATTGGTACGGCAGCTATATTCGTCATCGTGATGTCAGCGGCACTGTTCTCAAGCTTCATCGCGTTGTCTACATTGCCTAACTGGGTGACCGCCCATCTGTCTGGTCTGGACGCCATCTGGGTGATCATTTTTATCTGCATTCTGTTTCTTGTTTTAGGCTGTTTTCTAGAGAGCATTTCCATCATTCTACTGACAGTTCCCGTGCTCTCTCCCCTGCTGTTAGACCTAGACATCAACCTGATATGGTTTGGGGTACTGGCAGTGAAGCTGCTGGAAACTGGTTTGATTACCCCGCCGGTCGGGATGAACGTCTATGTCATCAGGTCGAGCCTTGGTGGCTCGATGCCACTCGGCACTATCTTCTCCGGGGTCTCGTGGTTCATCCTCGCCGATGCCTTGACCATTGCACTGCTAGTCAGCTTCCCGATACTGACCCTCTGGCTGCCCGGGATCTCGCAATAACTACCGTTATAACAACGCAACGCCACTAGAAAAAACCCAAACCACCCCTCACTGAACACCGGGAGATGAACATGAAAAAAACAGCCATCTCAACGCTTGTCCTGACCAGCGCCGTCTCGCTGAGCGCCTGGGCCGATACCTATCTGGCGACCAACTGGATGTCGCCGGTACATATCCTGAACGAGCAGCCCTACCAGAAACTGGCCAGCGAGCTTGCGGAGGCTTCAAACGGCGATTTCCGCTTCGAGGTCTACTCGAGCGGCGCACTGGTGCCCGCCAAGACGACTCTGCAAGGCATTCGCGACGGTGTGGCGCAGCTGGGCGTGGTTTACCCGGGCTACACCCCCTCGGAGCTGCCGGTCAATAATGTGCTGAACGACCTGGTGTTCACGTCCAGCGACGCCCTGGCCGCCGCCCTGGCCTATACCGAAATGGGCATCAACCACGCGGCGCTCAAAGACGAATGGCTCAATAACGGCGGCCTGTTCCTGGGAGGATACTCCACGCCGGTATATAACTTTATCTGCATGGACCCTGTGGTGAATCCTGACGATGTCCAGGGCAGAAAGATCCGCACCGCCGGCGGTGCGCAAACCGAGTGGATCCGCAGTCTCGGGGGCGTTCCCGTCTCGGTGCCCATCGGGGACGTTTACTCCGGGCTGAGCCGGGGCTCGATCGACTGTACCCTGTCGGATCCCACTAACCTGGACAAGGGCAACAAGTTCTGGGAAGTCGCCGAAAGCGTCACGACGCTTCCTATGGGTGTCGTGATGGGGGCTACCTATGTGCTCAACCCTCGATTCTGGCAATCCCTTGACACTGATTACAAAGAGTTGCTGCTTGACCACCTGGCCATGGGACTGGCGCGGACCCAGGTGACCTACGCCGCTGACGTGGAAGCCGCTCTGGCGGGTTCCCGGGAGCGAGGTCTGGAAGTGCTGCAGCCAAGCGATGCATTCCAGGCAACACTTGCTGCGTTCCAGGAGGACTTCATCAGTACTTTGCCTGAACAGGCAATGGAGGATCGCGGCGTCGATGATCCCAGCGCCATGATCGAGGAGTTTCTGGATAAGCAGACTCAGTGGAGCCAGCGGTTGAGCGAAGTAGATCGCACCGATCCTGCAGCCATTGCCCAGCTGATTAGTGAGGAAATCTACGACAAGATCGAACTCGATAGCTTCGTGAACTAAGTCCCGGGCCAGGCCGGCACCCGCTGGCCTGGCCGTTTCGGCGACTGGCGTCATGGCCTCTCGGGGCGTTACGCTCACCTTTGTTTCACCGCAATGCCTTTCATTCTCGCTAGTCGTGAGACGACATACTATGCGGAAAGCGTCCCCTGAAACGTCTAGCTTGCTCTGCAAATACCGATAGCATAAGGTTTTCATAGGATAAGGAAGGTAAACCGAAGTCATCTCCCAGAGGGGTCAGCAGTGTCCACCACCAGCACAGTGGAAGTTACAACGGTTCTGCGTGAGCACATCATGTCCGGGCAGATACATCCTGGTGAGAAGCTTCAGCAGCAGCGCTTGGCCCAGGCTCTTGGTGTATCGCGTACGCCCTTGCGTTCTGCGCTGACTAATCTGGCTCAGGAAGGACTAGTGCAGTATGAGCCCAACCGTGGCTATACCGTACGCGCTTTCAGTCGTAAGGATGTAGTAGATGGTTATGCCTCACGTGCCGTTTTGGAGGGGCTAGCTGCGGCCACTGTGGCTCGCCAGGGACTCGCTGATGCCACCTTGGATGAGTTGACACGGCTACTGGAGGTGGGCGATAGAGTGCTGAGCAAGGGCCGCTTAGATCCAGATG
This sequence comes from Halomonas icarae, assembly GCF_009901955.1. GTDB lineage: Bacteria > Pseudomonadota > Gammaproteobacteria > Pseudomonadales > Halomonadaceae > Halomonas > Halomonas icarae. The sequence continues at coordinate 2,643,338 of NZ_WUTS01000001.1, forward strand.
ATCTGGGAGATTATCGTGCAATGAACGTCAACTTTCATAATCGCGTCATTGCAGAAGCTAGAAATCGCTGGGTGGAAGATTTAGTGAGACAAACTCAGCTGATTCCCTTCGCCTCAAACCGCATGATTGTCTGGAAGGATTATGCCGTGATCGTACGTTCTCACGATGATCATCATCGACTTTTAGATGCAATTGGCCAGCGTGATGCAGGGCGTGCTGATTTTTTACTGCGTGAGCATATTAATTTTGCAGGTGAGTATCTAGCAAGACACATTGAAAAGGGTAAATAAGTCAAATACTTAATTTTGGATAATATTTCTCTTGGTGCTTGAATCTTATTATGTAAAAAGGAGTTTATGGGAATGGAGAGTGAAGTGGTCCCCATCTTTCGGACCACCTGACAGGTTAGCTAAGCTCGGATCGGGTCATCATCGGCGTCAGGCCGCCCCAAACACGAACACCGCCTCCTCGAAGGGGTTGAGCGCCATGGCCTCCTGAACCAGCAGGGCCAGCCCGTCGATCTGTTTGCGCATGTCGACGGGCTCGCGGCACAGATAGACCCTCAGTCCGGTGTCCGGCCGGATCATGGCGCCACCTCCACGGCGACGAAGCGCTGCGGCCGATGGCGAGGCGGCACCGGTACTTCTTGCACCACCAGGCGCTTCTCCCACGCCAGCAGTAACGCCAGGTCCAGCCCTTGCTCCTCGGCGTACTCGCTCAACGCCATCTGCCGAGACGACGCATGGTACAAATGGCCCAGCCAGAAAGCCTGTGTCGAGGTCAGGTCAGTCATGGTGTCCTCCTTGGGGTCGGGTGACACCAGTCTGACGGACACTATTTAGATGCAGAAGATGGGGTTTGTGGACCGTTTACCATAATCGGACCCCCCTACGCATAATCGGCCCCCCGTCTGTACGGTGGCACTCTCTGCCGGGCGCTGCCCGGCGTTAAACGCCAAAATAGGAACATGCTTGCTCTGGCGTCGGAATCAGACCGGCTTCAACCCATCAATAATAATAAGAATAATAATATTCTTATTATTCTTATGGCTGCCAGCGCACTTACCCCTGTCGCACTCCTAGGCTGTTGGATAAAACAAGCAGCGGGATTATGCACAGGCCAGGGTGCGCCCTTCCTTTTTGGCGTTCAACCATCGGCCGTAGGCCGAACGATAAAGCCTTCAGGCTTTATCGCCCAAGGTGTAATCACCCGCATCCAGCGGGTGGTTACACCGCCTGGATATCCTGGATATCCTGAATATCCTGCTGAAAACCCGAAAATTCGGGCCGCTGTGACACGCTTTCGGGCCGGTGTGACACGCTATCGGGCCGCTGTGGCACGCTATCGGGCCGCTGTGACACGCCTTACCCTACTCGTGGCATCTATATCGATGCCGATTTCAGTCAACCCGCCGGCATCCTCTTTTACTCTCCGCCGATAGTTGCGCACCTTCATGCTGCTCACAGCAATACCGCATACGGCCCGAATCAGCGTGTCCAGATACCAGCCGCCCACTGGGTTGTTCTTGTGGGTGAGTACATGCCGAGCAACCGCCTGGCTTATTCCATATTGCAACCTGGCAATCGGTGCCGGCGGGTAGTACAGGGACAAGTCTCTCTCCATCAGCATGACCAGGGCGATGCCCAGCCGGACGCGCCACAAATGCCGCTCACCGCCCGTGAGGGGGTCGCGGCGGGTCATAGATGACGGAATAACGTGATCGATCAGACCCCCGATGATGCTATCACCACTCTGCTCCAGCTCTGGCGTCACGATTTCTACAGTGGCAGCTCGCAAATCTCTGAGCAGCTTCTTGATGCGATCGTGGCTGTACTGGCGGTCTGATAGTGTCCGGCGCAGTTTCGCCGGATCAACCAGCAGCTCGACGCCACCATCTGAGATTTCGCGCCGCCGTTCGGCAACATAGAGTAAGGACTCCACGATATCGGCGTGACGTTGCCCAAGCCTGCCGGTGACTCGGCATCGACCAAAGTCGGTTTCCATCCACTGTCCCGCTCGTTCCTGGGGACGCTGGCTAGGCTGATAGATCATTACTCTAGCCTGCAATGCCGTGCTGGTCGGGGCAACGCGGTTACCAGTCATCATCGCCGCCCCTTGCTACGGCCTTGAGCTTCGTAGGCGCGGGACGTTTTTGTCGCTCAAGTGCAGCAGGTTTGAGAATGCCGCCTTCATGCCGCCTGAACCAACGCTCCTGGAAAGGCGCGCCATAGTTCGCCTTGCTGACGCCATAGCGAACGAAGTACCCACGCTGACCTCCATCAACGCCCCATTCATTGGCCTCGGCCTGGGTCATACCGGACAGGTAAGATTGCCACCGGATGTTATCGACCAGCACCGATGAACCACGGCTCGCCTGCTGCTGGTCACCGGTGCCCATCATTGCTGCGCCCTTATTGGAATGATGCAAAAACACGATGGAACAGCCAGTATCGGCGGCTATGGCCTCCATGCGGCCAATGACCTGGGCCATGGGACCGCTGGCGTTCTCATCCTCAATATGGAAACGGCGCAGAGTATCCAAGACCATCAGACGACGTCCCTCAGCCGCCCGCTTGAGGCCATCGAACCAGTCAAAAGCCATGATGTTGGGGCATTTCCCGATCAGTGGCTCGATCAGCAGGTGATCATCCACAGCCTGCCTCTGCGCGGGTGTAAGCTGCGCACCAAGGGCATGTAACCGGTGATGGATAGCCGCGGGTGGATCTTCGGCGGGCAAATAGATTACCGGTCCCGTGGGCAACTCACCCACTTCCAGTAGATCAGGGCCGCCGGCAATCTGTGCACTCAGCTGAAGGATTAGCATGGATTTACCGGCTCCACCAGGCGAGACAAGTGCACCTACGGTTCCTGCAACCATGTTAGGAAGGACGTAATCAACCGGCGGTGGCGGTTCAGTGAAGGCCTCAATGAGGTCAATGGCCATTTGTCACCCCCGATCACCGCAGAGCCGATCACTATTCAACAGCTCGGCTATCTGTGAAGCCCGGAAATAGACACGGCGGCCTATCTTCAGCTTTGCTTTATTGATCTCCTCCGTATAAGGCTGCCGTGACTGTAGAGCGATCCTTAGCCCATCGGGGCTTCGGTGCAGAAGGTCGGCCAGCTGAGGCATCGTCAAAAGCGGGCCATACTTGTTCAGAAGCGACTCTTCCAGGCTAAGCTTCGTATCTTTCATGTTACGCACCCCTTCTTTCGGTAGACATCCTCAGCCTAATGTGGGATCGTGCGCATGACAGATCTATTTTATGACAAAAAGGTTGATAGCTGTATGGCTACCTCCAGCTCGCCAATTCACAAGCCCTTAGCGGTCGAGGGTTGTTCCCCAGAAATGGCTGCTGCCATAGAGGCTTTTAGCGCTTCAATTACACCTTCCCATACCCTTCGCTCAAGGCGCTACAGCCTATTATCCTTGGTTGCCAAACACTTCGATGACGCGGCAAGTATATCAATCAGGCGCATGCTTCCAGGTTTTAACCAGGAAAAACCTTTTTCACAGCATGTGAAGCACACTGGCTGCAATAATTTAATCAAGACGTTCAAGCTGCTTTCTCGACAAGCCAGGCTGACCCCACAGGATCAAGCCGAAATCGACTGCTTGATGGAGGTTCTCTTATTTATTAAGAGTCGTACACCATCCGAGTCCATAGCCGCTGAAATAAATCTTATCGAGAAGCCTTTCTGCGAACTTTGTTGGCGTTTCAACATTGCTTATGACCGCTATTCAAATGGCGAAGAAGCCGAGATGAGGAACGCAAGGTATTGCGAATTTCATAATCCAAGCTCCAACCCCTCCGCGTATCGTAATGATCATCGATACCGGAAAGACTTTGAGGAGTGGCTTATCGCACTGGGTGGAGAGAAGGAGCTGAATTTATCATCCGATTTAAAACAGCAGGAAGCCATACGCAAGAAGGCTTACGCACTCGCACATGCTAAACTCACCGAAAGAAGGATCAAGATACTCAAGCTTTATGCGGCTGGCTTTTCACAGAAAAAGATAGCAGATCAACTTGGAGTTTCTCCCCAGGCTGTTTCCAAGTCACTATTTAAGCTCCGAGGCTATTTTAGCAGCTGGACAAAGATCGCGCTGGATGACACCACCAAGTCCTAAATCCTCTTACATAGATAGCAAGAGGGGGACCTAGCTTCGAATCATAGATCGCATCCATATAACAACCCCACACTTCGACAACCATTTTAAACCGCCACCAAGCACTAAGCTTGGTGGCGATAAAACCGACTTAACATTTTTGCTTACTCAAAAGCCAGGCTTCCGCCTGAGCTTCTAAGGAAGTTGAAAACCAGCCATATACTTTTCTCCTTTCAGTATCAATCAGAACAACTCATATGATAAGTCATGTTATTGCGCTGAAAGAGGAAGTCCAAAAATTTTATCAAAAGCCCAGTTATAGAAGAATGTAAAAAACATAAAAAACAGAGTAAGCCCGGCATCAAGCATGAAAGCATCCAGCAATGTCATTTCCAGCCACCATGCAAATAGGGGTAGGGTAATGGCAACGAACCCTACCTCAAACCCTATGGCATGAATAACTCGCCTGACAAGACTTCTTCCACGGGCCTGTCTGGTTTTTTCCCACATCTCAAATAACGTGTTGTAAACAGTATTCCAGACTATCGCCAACATCACTGTCACAACACCTAGCGTAGTACTATGCCCAGCATCCTTCCCTGAAAAAAAAGAGAAGGCCGTGCTTATAATCAACAACGTGATCAGCTCATAGAAAACCACATAGGTCACTCTTCGCTTTATACCTTGCATAAGTCTTACTCATTTTGGCTTGAGAAATAAACCTTATATTCATAGTTGGGTTTTCCTCTCACCAAACGGTGGACAATGAGTGCACTCACCTCTATAACAAGGTTGTCGATCCATGACCTCGAAAAACATGACTCCCTCCATATTGGATATATTCAGCAATATATGATCAGAAGATTTAGACATTCCCCTCTAATCTCGCTGGAGGGCCGAGACGATCAGGCGCTCCAGGGTCATGACAGCCTGATCATAGGGAACCTGATCTTCCATCGTGGCTTTCGCCACCTCCTCGATCGCCCCGAATATCGCCACCAGTCGGTAGCCAAGGTATCCATCCGTATCATGGTCCGAGAAGAGCTCCCGATAGACATGTACGAAGGAATTCCGAATGTTGGTGCGGATACCCTTGTACTCGGGATAGGCCATCAAGGCCGACACGATGGCTTCGTACTGAGGGCCACACTGCCTGACACAGTCAAAATAAAGTGCCACGACATGATGCACTCGCTCCTGGAGCGAGCGTGCCTGGCCGGCGACCCGCTGCCGGGTCACATCAACCAGTCGCTGGTCGAACCGAGCGTATAACTGATAGAGCAGGTTGGCCCGACTTTGGAAGTGGTCATAGGCCACGGGCTTGGTCACGCCCGCTTCCTTGGCGAGTGTGGCCAGAGTGAGAGCATCCGCTCCATCGCGCTCGAGAATCACCAGAGACAGATCCAACAGTTGCTGTCGTCGCTCATCCTTGGAAAGTCTCTTTCGCATTGTCGCTTCGCTTACTCAGGGTTCGGAAATCAGCTCAACTTTCGGGAAGTCGATCTTGGGTTGAACCAGATTGTTGACCCAGTTGCTGAAATTGTTAATTCCTGCCCAGGCCACTATCTGCATGATCAGGGCATCACTCATGCCCAGAGCCCTGCAGCTATCTTTCCGCTCAGGGGGGCAAGCGCCATTATTTTCCATCACGTCGAGGGCCAGATCGAGCATTGCCTGATCCAGGGGGGCACTGGCCTCGCCACCCTGTGCGGCACGGCACTCCTCCTTGCTCATGCCCAGCTTTCGGGCCGAAAAGGTATGCCCACTGACACAATAATGGCAGCCGTTGCGGTTGGCCACGGCCAGGGAGATCAGCTCTCGCTGCCGCTCACTCAACAGACAGCGCTCCTCGATCGCCTCCTCGAATGCTAGGTAGCCTTTCAGGCTCGCCCCATCGATACCCAGGGCCCCGTAGAAATTCGGGACCATCCCATAGCGCTCCTGGAACTCCTTCAAGATAGGCGTGGCCAGATCATCTGCCGTTTCAAGATTCACCGGTTTCATCGTTCAACTCACTCAACAAAAAATGGCAGAGAAACCTCTTTTGTTTAGAGGGATATAGCGGTTTACGATATGAGCTCATTCTAAACCTACTAATGGTAAGTATACCATTGGTAGGTTGGCATTACAACCTACCATTCATAGTGCGCCAAGCGCGGCTCGCAGCGCCGATTAGGCGCTATCCGGTGCAGTGATGGTTGGCTGGATGACCTGGGGGTGAAAGTCCCCTACGGACCCTGATAATGGGAATCGTTAGCTGAACAGCAAGGGTGTCCGTCGCGAGGCGGAATTTGGAGGGAAGCTGCAGGCAAGCTCCTGGCCCGACGAACAGGAACCGCATATGAGGCAGCCACATCTGGATGAGAGGGCCATAAAACTCGCGTATTCGGATTACCCTAATAAATTTTCACTAACCACATGTTCCTTATATTGACTCATCGCTTCTCCCCACCTCTTTCCCCGTTAACTTGGTGGCTTCTCCACGTGCTGCTTCTCGCCTTAGCAAGGTACGCTTTCTCTCCACGCCCCAGCGGTAGCCGGAGAGCGCCCCGTCGCTGCGCACGACCCGGTGGCAGGGAATGGCAAGCGCGAGGGGGTTGGAGGCGCAGGCCCTCGCCACGGCACGCACCGCCTTGGGAGAGCCGATCCGCTCCGCCAACGCCGCATAGCTGATCGTGCTGCCGACGGGTATCTCGGTCAGCGCCTGCCAGACGCGCTGCTGAAAAGCGGTCCCACGAATATCCAGCGGCAGTGACAGTCCGACCCCCGGCGCCTCGACGAACGCCACCACCTTGGCCACCCAGGCGTCGAAGCGCTTGCCCCCGGGGATCAGGTGGGCGTTGGCGAACTGCTCCTGGAACGCCTGCAACAGCCGCTCCGGATCGCTGCCCAGGGAGATGGCACAGATGCCCTTTTCGCTGGACGCCACCAGTATCGTGCCCAGCGAGCATTCTCCCAGGGCGAACTGAATCTCCATGCCCTTGCCTCCCTCGCGGTACCGCTTGGGGGTCATGCCCAGCATGCGTTCGGCACCGGCATAGAAGCGTCCGCTGGAATTGAAGCCCGCCTCATAGATCGCATCAGTGACCGTCTCTTGCTGCGTCAGTGCCTGGCGCACACGATCCGCCCGGCAAGCGGTCGCGTAGGCCCTGGGCGTGAGACCGGTGACCGACTTGAAGACACGATGGAAATGGAACCGACTCAACCCCGCCACCCGGGCCAGTTCGTCGAGCGATGGCAGTGCTTCGCCGTGTTCGATAAAGCGGCAGGCCCTGGCGACGAGCTGGGCGTGCTGCTGGGGCAAGGAGGTGGCCTCCTGGGGACGACAGCGCTGGCAGGGCCGGTACCCCGCCTCCTCGGCGGCGGCCGCATCGGCATGGAACTCAGCGTTTTCACGGCGCGGCCGGCGCGATGGGCAGGTGGGGCGACAATAGATCCCGGTGGTGCGCACAGCATAGACGAAGGCATCGTCCGCGGCGGCGTCGCGGGCCAGTACCGCGGCCCATTTTGCCTCATCGGAATCGAAGCGTAGGAGGGAATCGTCGGATGTCTCGTTCATGGCGGGCTCCTGCAGAGGCTGCGGCAATCTCCATGAGTGCAGGATGCGCCCCGACGGCGACTGGCACACTCCGCCTCTTGCTTTCAAAGCGAACTCACGCGCGCTGGGTGGCGAGGCTTGCTCGCGTGACGGCCTCGACCCTCTGCCACTCTACCACGCCGATAGCGACCGTCAGTGGAGGGCCCCTACAAGACAGTGAGTCGCACGACCTTCTCGTCGAGTTCCAGGGCAAGAAGCGAAGTTCCCTCATCGCTTCTCTGACCTAGGCTGCTAGGGTTTCCCCGACCGGAGTAGTCGCGATGAAGACGATCGATCGAACCATGGGGCCCATGGAGTGGGCGTTATTGCTGAGCTTGTCGATGCTGTGGGGCGGCTCGTTCTTTTTCGTGGGGGTGGCCGTCGAGGACCTCGGGCCACTCACCATCGTGGCCCTGCGAGTGGGCCTGGCCGCCGTGGCGCTGAACGCCTGGATTCTCCTGCGGGGCCAGCGCATGCCACTCGACCCGGGGCTATGGGCCGCCTTCTTCGGCATGGGCCTGCTCAACAACATGATTCCCTTCAGCCTGATCGCCTGGGGACAGGGGCATATCGCCAGTGGCTTGGCATCGATTCTCAACGCCACCACGCCTTTTTTCACCCTCATCGTGGCGCACGTCCTCACCCGCGACGAGCCTCTCACCCCAGGCCGCCTCCTGGGCGTGGCCATCGGCTTCGCCGGTGTGGTGTACATGCTGGGCAGCGAGGTTCACGCGGGTACCGCCAGCCACTCATGGGCACAGCTGGCGGTGCTGGCCGGCGCCCTCTCTTATGCCTTTGCCGGGGTCTTCGGGCGTCGCTTTCGCCGGCTGGGCTGTTCGCCCCTGGTGGCCGCCTGTGGCCAGGTCACGGCCTCGGCGCTGGTGCTGATGCCCTTGGCCCTGGGGGTGGAGCGCTTCTGGCAAGCGCCCTGGCCGGGGCCGGCCACCTGGTCGGCGGTGGTCGGCCTGGCCCTGTTCTCGACCGCCCTGGCGTACCTGATCTACTTCCGCCTGCTGGCGAGCGCGGGGGCGACGAACCTGTTGCTGGTCACGTTTCTGATCCCGGCCAGCGCCATTCTGCTGGGGATAGTCGTGCTGGGCGAGCGGCTGGAGTGGCGCCATCTGACCGGCATGGGGCTGATCGGCCTCGGGTTGGTATCCATCGACGGCCGGCCGTGGCGGTGGCTCCGAAGCGTGGCCCACGCGTGTTGGAAGGCCCGGCGAGAGGGAGCACGCCGATGATATGGCTTGCAATGTCGTGAGCCTGTCGACCGGGCATAGAGCCCCATGGAGTCATGCCCTACCAGCAACCTCAGCCAAGTTGACATCACTCGAAATGACAAGCATGTTTGTCATATGAAAAATCGGATTCGCGTGCTGCGCAAGGCACAAGGCCTGACCCAGGCTGATCTGGCCGATACGCTGGGCGTGTCACGCAACACCATCAACTCCATCGAAGTCGGCCGCTACGTGCCCTCGTTACCCCTGGCACTGAAGTTGGCAAGGTTCTTCGGCAAACCTGTTGAGGAGGTATTCGATGACCGATCCGAGACCTGACTCTTCCACCCCTTCCCCTGTCCAACGACGGCCGATAGCCGTGCCGCTGGTTGGCGTGGCCCTGGGAGTGGCCATGTTCCTGGTCTCGTGGCTGGTGGCGGATGCTCCCGGCCAGGGTGTGGCGATGCTCGCGATCATGCTTGCCTACGCGACAGTAATGCGCCATGGCCAACGCTTCGAGACCGTCCAGGTACTCAGTCAGGATCCACCACTAGATGAACGCCATGCGCTGATCCAGCAGCGTGCCGTGGCGATCGCCTACTATGCAGTAGTTGGCGTCTCCCTGATTGGCTTTATCTGGGAGATGGCGCATGGGATCACCGGCGCCTTCACCTTGATCTGCTTCGTCGGCGGCATCACCCATATGTGCGCCACGGCGATCTTGCGCCGCCGCTTATAGTTCGTCGAGGTGACGGCCAGCGATGACTAGTCTCCGCTTCGCTCTATCCGTCTGTCGCCATGTTCCCAAGAGGACCGAAACAATCAAGCTCCTCGGAGCCGCACGGCTTGCTTACTCTGCGTCCTATAGAAAAAAAGATTATTTTATTCACAGCAACTATAAAATAAAGATTGCGTACTGAAAACTAATCAGGTGTAAAAACCAGCTTGCCGAACAAAGACTTTGATCTTAGCTCGGCAATATTCATGGCAAATTTAAACTCTTCAAACGGGACATACCTATCAACGTCAAGGCTCACCTTATGAACCATAAAATGATCCAGCATTTTTTTGAAATTTTCACGCCGAGAATCTTTTCCAATCGAGCTCTCCCAATGACGTAAGAAGAAGGTTCTAAAATCTATCTGCCGATCTCTCAAACATTCAAAAAATCTAGAACCATAAAAACTTAAAGAAAGAGTACCATAGTTTATAAACCTACCTTTATCACACAGGGTGAAAAGTAGCTTTTCTCCCTCTCCACCACCAATAGCGTCAAATGCGATGTTGGGTCTAGGCAAACCCATACTCACAATCTCACGACAAAAGTCATCACTTGAACTCAACACATAGTTCGATTGATATGGATAGTTTTCAGGACTTGATGTGATGACAATAACTGTGTATCCCAGCGAAGATGATAATTGAGAAAATATCTTGCCTATTGCTGAGCGACCAGCATTAATAATCACAACATCTCTTTCCGAAAGATTCGCAACCTCGGTTGTCATAGCCCAGGCTGTTAAAGAGTTAATATACAACTGACATGCATAACCACTTTCCAGATCTTGAGGGATATGAAAAATATTATCCGGTAATGCGTCTATATACTCCTGCCATGCACCACTCGCAGCCAATAGCACTCTTTGGCCCGCTGAATAACCTGGATGATTGGATTCTACAACCTTACCAGCGGCTTCAAAACCAGGAACTCTAGGGGGCTTATGAAAGCGCCTATATTGCCCAACACCATAAATAGATAAAAGATCGCTTGGATTAATATTTGCCGCCTCGACCCTGACTCGGACTTTATCTTTCTCAAGATCCCTCAATGGAACACGCTCTAACGTCAGTGACTCTTCGGGCTTACCGAAGCAAAACTGCTTAATTCTCGCATTCATTTCACACATCCAATATATAAAGGCAACATTCACACATGTTAATCCATTAGTATTTTTATACAAAAAAATTCCAACCATGCCACGAGGATGGCTGCCACAACGCCCAAGCGTAGCAACCAACCGACCCAACATGGCGCTGCCACGACCTATCGTCACTGCCATCTCTCTACTGAAAATCGGGCCATTATGCTTATGGCGCGCCGCATGCGCTCGATTCAGTCTATCGACCCACCTAGGCCGTATATCGTGTCACGGAAACACTTTGCCATACTATAAAACCCACCAAGGGATACGATACCAGCTTAGCGGCCTACCAAGCCTACTAAACGCCTCATCGGTTCCGATGCCGCGCCAAAGTGGGTCCTGCCTACAGTGGTCGAGCAGATCACGTTGGTGAGCTGCACGCTTTCCGCAACGTGCCATTCCCACATACACTGCATCACTCCCAGGCTATGGGGTCTGGTGAGTCAACCTAGCAGTACATTGTGTCGTCGGAGTATTCCCTGAATTTTAAGCAATAAGCGCAGCATCTGCGGTATCCAGGGCTCCAGAGCATTCCCCAGGAATACCTGTGCCGGTGTCCGATAGCCGAGCCCTTTTCAGGACAGTCATTCAGCTTCTTGATCACTTGGCGCAGCTTGGCATCAGTGACCTGGCGGAAGTTCTTTCACTTGGGGAAGTAGTTCCGTATCAGGTCATTGGTGTTCTCGTTAGTCCCACGTTGCCCGGAGCAGTAGGGATCACAGAAGTACATAGTCGCCGTCACCACCTTAGCCACGGCTTCGTAGCCGGAGAATTCCGAGCCATAGCGATGGTCTAACCAGCTGCCAGACGTGGATTCAACAATCAGACCACAGCCGCCTGCGTCAGCTCCGCTGAATTTGGCAGCCGTGCTGCCAGCAGGTAGCCACTACGCCGCTCTTCCAACCTGACCGGGCCCGATTGCTTGTGCCTCAGGGTCACGGTGTCACCCTTCCATTGACTGATGAAGAGCCTGTCATCAAGCTCGGCCGTGCGATTCTCGATGCCTACGCGGTTGAGGATCTTGCGAAACACTGCGCTCTTGGCCTGGGCAAGGTGCTTGCTTCGCCGCTTGGATTGGCGGAAGTGCTGCCAGAGATCGCCACCGCAGGCCTTGTCACCCCAGATCAAAGAGTAGATCCACTGGTGTCTGACGCCTACACCGGTTAAGGTAACATGAATCCGCCGATCTGCCTCGGGCTCCACTCCTCAGGCAGCCGGTCGAAGACGTCGGCGAACATACTGGGCAAGCGCCTCGCCCACTTCCAGGCGGTGCACCGCCGGTGATCACTACGGGCCTGTGCCTATTCGGGGTCGAAGCCGCTGGCGGTGGCGTTGCGGCGCAGTTCACGGCTGATCGTGAAGTTATTGATGCCCAGCCCTGCTGATCTGGCGCTGATTGATGTCCGAGTCATAGCAGGTGTGAATTTGGAACAGACGCTCAAGCGCTACGCTTGGCTGTACAATCACCATATCCCGCAGAAGGCGCTACACCATCAGTCACCGATCGCAGCGATAAAGGAATGGCAGGTCAAACGTCCTGAGTTATTTACCAAGCGGGTGATTAATCACACGGGACGACACCTAGGTTAAAAATGAAATACTTAGAAATAAATACTAAAGAAGCACCTATCCAGATTTTGCTTGAGGCCGACCCTTCAGAAAAAATTATTACCTCATATTTAAAAAATTCATGGTGTTACGCAGCTCAAGACAAAGGCGAAATCATCGGCGCTTGTGTCGTAAAACTTATTAGAGACAACACAGCTGAAATATTCAACATTTCCGTACATCCTCAGCACCAAAAAAAAGGCATTGGCACTAACCTGTTAACTTTTACTTTAAAAAAACTACTTGAAAAAAGCATCCATCGAGTAGAGCTAGGAACAGGTGCATTTGGCTACCAGCTAACTTATTATCATCGCATTGGCTTTCGAGTGGAGTCTGTTATAAAAAACTATTTTATAAATAACTACGCAGAACCGATCTTCGAAAACGGCATACAGCATAAAGACATGTTAAGGCTATACATAGACATCAGACCAAGAATATAGAAATAAAGACTTTTTCTTTGCTAGACCCCTGGGAACTCCAGGGCTCATTGATCCACTTACGACGAAGCTTCAAATGTAATCACTTCTCCTAAAGCTGCATCACTATCAATCACTGAGAACGGGCGTTCATAGTCAATCGTAATAGACACATCCTTAAAGCCAGCTTCATGCAACAAGCTTCTGAATTCAAAAACACCCCAAAAGCGAAGAGAAAAAACCTCCAGTTCAGAAGAAACCAAGCTTCCTGAGTTCCAGTGCTCATATTTCAATTGAGAAACCGTGGTCTGATGTAAATAGCTTGTCTTCACCCTTGTTTCGGTTAAGGTCAGCATATCGGCGCCTATATTCCACATGCGCGCCTCAGGTCCAGAGTCAACCATACAAACCAATGAGTCTATATCCACAATAATCTTGCCACCCTCTGACAAGCAATTTTTCAACTGCTTAAGGAACTCTAGGCAAGCAACAGGAGACTTAATTAACTGAATGGAACCTGCTGGTATCACTACAGCAGAAAACTTCTCGCTGTAGACAAAGCCTTCAAAGCTTTGCTCGCTGACATTATCTATTAGGTTTCTGCTAGAAATTTCTTTCTTGCAGATATCCAACATATGAGGAGAAGCATCAAAGCCATGAACTATATGACCAGCCTCAAGCAATGGTATAAGAAACCTTCCATTACCAACTGCAGGCTCTAAAACTGGACCACTAGTATCCTTGAGGCATGACAGATAAAACTCAACATCTCCAAAAGTTCGACCAATGGGTTTATCCACATGATAAACCCAAGAGGCTAGTGACCCATACTCATTATCCATACAGCCACCCTACTCCTTAGGTATGAATACACCATACGGTGTTTCCAAAACAGCTTCTTTAGAAGAATTAGAAATTAAAACCATCCTTCCTAAACCAGCTCATTTTCGTAAATTACCATAGCTTGCCTTGCCACTTTCTCAACATCTAAGCTAATAGCCAGACTTTTTTGGTTCACATCATCAATTTCAAAAAAGCAAGCATCTAGTGCATCATCACCCGCGAAAGGCTCACCTGAGACCCATACACAGAGTACAGCCACAAGCACAAAATGATATTCAAGCTCACCACTTTTATCAAAGTCTAATACGTCGACAGCATTGAACACCCTATGCACGTTGGCGGTAACACTTGTTTCCTCGTAAAGCTCTCTCAGAGCAGCCTCTTCAATTGTTTCTCCTCGCTCAATTTTTCCACCAGGGAAACCCCATCGACCCGCATCTGGTGGGTTAGAGCGACGTACTAAAAGTACTTTACCATCTTTTAACAGAACTGCGATGGTTGCTACCACCGGGCGTTTTTTCGACGTCTCTGGAAACTCACAACCACCCTGACCAGACATCACACCCTCTGTATCGATTAAAAATGAATAATAATATTATACAAGGGGTATTAGAATGATCGACCGTATCTTATTCCGTCAAGCTTTTCGACCAGATCCTCTGCTCTCAGATGCGTATACCGCCTCAGCATCTGCATGGACTTGTGACCACTGATCGCGGCGACCTCCTGATCGGATAGACCCGCCTCAACTAGACGACTGACGGCCTCATGGCGTAAGTCGTGAAAGCGGAAGTCATCGAGCCCTGCCTGCTTCTTCGCGTGGTTCCAGAGCTTGGTGTAGGCATAGGGGCCGCGCTTGCCGTCCTTTCCAGGCTCGCCGAAGAACACCAGGTCGCAGTCGAGCGGGCGCACCGGATTGTTCAGCGCTTGCTTGAACACCTCATTAGCGGCCTGGGTCAGCGGCACCAAGCGAGCTTCGTTGTTCTTGGTGTCGGTGAGACGCACTACACGGCGTTTCACGTCGACCTGAGAGCGTGTGAGGGTCAGGATCTCTGAGGAGCGCATGCCCGTCTCCAGGGCGATTCTGGCGATCCAGGCCAGCATGGGATTACTGTGCTGCCGTAGCACGTCGAACAGGCGCTTCTCCTCGTTGGCGCTCAAGCGCCGGTCGCGCCCTTCTCCAGGGCTGGGCTTGCGGATGTTCTGAACGGGGTTGTAGGTCAGGCCCAGCCCCCACTCCTGGATGGCCACGGTGTAGAGATGGCCAAGCAGGGCGAGCTCCAGCCGCACGGTATTGGCGCTGATGGGCTGCCCACGATGGCCAATGCTGTTCAGGCGGGTGTCACGGAAATTGGCGATCAACTCCGGCGTCAGGGCCGCAAGCGAATACTTGCCCAAGTGCTCGATCAGCGTGCTGGCCTTGTGGCGCTCGCTCTTTTGGGTGCTGGGCTTCTTGGTGGGTGTGACGTCGGCCAGGTAGCGCTTGAGCGCGGCTTCGAGCGTCATGCGCTCCGAAGCGCTGCGCTGGATATAAACACCACGCACCATTTCGTCTTCGGTGCGGCGTGCCCAGTCCTGGGCGTCTCGTTTGGTTCGGAAGGTCTTGGCGGTGGTGGGCCAGCCGGTCTTTCGGATGACGGCTTTCCAGCTACCGGCAGGGGTCTTGACGATGGTGGCCATGAAAGTCTCCAGGGGGCTGAAGGATCGGGACTGTACCGAAACTGTACCCTTGGACTATGGGACTCACCAGGTAAAATTCGTAAGACGCTGATTTCATTGGTGGGCCCAGCAGGACTTGAACCTGCGACCAAGGGATTATGAGTCCCCTGCTCTAACCAACTGAGCTATAGGCCCTTTATACAGAGGGTGCGCGAAAGGCGCCGGCGTATGATAGCGAATGCCGATGGTCGATACCAGAGCGAGATGCCTTGCAGTGAAGCGATGCCATCGGCGATTATGCCCGAGCCGCCGAACGCGGCCCTTTCCCGGCCACCCTTCGAGATCTCATGTTCCTGCTGATAGCCTTCGCTGTTCTCTCCATTGGCGTTTCCTTCCTGTGCTCACTGCTCGAGGCCGCGCTGCTCTCGATGACCCCCAGCTATGTGGCCCAGGTGCGCGAGACCAACCCCAGGCTGCACGCCAGGCTCAACGATCTGAAGCGCAATATCGACCAGCCGCTGGCGGCGATTCTGACCCTGAACACCATCGCCCATACGGTGGGGGCCACCGGTGTCGGCGCCCAGGTCACGGTGGTGTTCGGCGAGACCTGGCTGGGGGTCGCCTCGGCGCTGATGACGCTGCTGATCCTGTTCGTCTCCGAGATCATTCCCAAGACCATCGGGGCCACCTACTGGCGCCAGCTCTCCGGCATGCTGGCCCGTACCCTGGCGGTGATGGTGTGGAGCCTCAAGCCGTTCATCTGGATGTCCGAGCAGATCACCAAGCGCATCGGCAAGGACGCCATGGATACCGACATGCGCGGCGAGATCAAGGCGCTGGCCCAGATCGGCCAGGAGGAGAAGGCGCTGGACCCGGAGGAGACCCGCGTCATCATCAATATCCTCAACCTGCATGATATCCAGGTGAAGGAGGTGATGACCCCGCGCACCGTCTCGGTCACGGCGACTCCCGCCATGACGGTGGGCGAGTTCAGCGCAGAGCTCGGCCCCTCGCCCTTCACCCGCTTTCCGGTGATGGATGGCGGTGAACAGGCGCTGGGTTATGTGCACAAGGCCGATACCTACAGCGCCGACGAGGGCGCCGATCTCAAGTCGCTGATGCATCCGGTCAAGTCGGTGCCCGCCGAGGAGAGCATCGAGCAGATCTTCACCATGATGGTCCAGGACCGCCAGCACCTCTGCGTGGTGTATGACGACCTGGGTACCTGGGTGGGCCTGATCACCCTGGAGGACGTGATCGAGACCATCCTCGGCCAGGAGATCGTCGACGAGACCGACAATGTCGCCAACCTGCGCAAGTACGCCCGCCAGCGCTGGACCAAGAGCCTGAAGAAGACCGAAGAGTAGGCCGCTTATCCTGGCTGGGTGCTCTGGCTGGGTGCCTCGACGGTGTGTGCTGACAATGATCTAGCGATCGGGGATCAACCGGCCGGGTACCCAGCGCAGAAAGACGAGCATGCCGAACAGCTCGACCAGCGACTGGCAAACGACCACCACCACCGCGGCCTGCCAGCCCTCGGGCAGCGCCAGGGCGATGGGCAGCATCACGAAGGAGTTGCGGGTAGCGAAGCTGAAGGTGAGCGTGCGTGCCGCCGCTGGCCTCAGCCCCAAGCCGCGCCCCAGCCCCCAGCCCAGTAGCGCGGTCAGTGCCAGGTAGCCGATAAAGAGCGGCAGCACCTGCAGCACCACCCCACTCAACCCCTGCATGCCGGCGATCTGGGTCGCCGCCACCACCAACAGCACCATGGCCAGAAGCGGCACGGGCAGCCAGCCCAGCCCCTCTACCAGGCGACGCGCCGTGGCGCGGCGTCGCACCAGCCGCTGGGTCAGCCCGGCCGCCACCAGAGGCACCAGAATCAGCCCGACGAAGGCGCCGAGCAGCGGCGCTGCGATGGCGACCCCCAGCCACTGCAGGTCCAGAAACAGCCAGAGATAGAACGGCAGCGTCACCAGCTGCAACACCAGCAGCAGCGGTGTGGCGGCGATGGCGCGCCCGGCATCGCCCTTGCCCAGATGGGTGAAGGTGATGAACCAGTCGGTGCAGGGCACCAACAGCACCAGCAGCACGCCGAGCCGAACGGCCGGCGCCAGTGGCAACAACGCCACCAGCGTGCCCACCATCAGCGGTAGCAGCAGGAAGTTGCCTGCCACCAGCGCCGTGGCGAAGCGCCAGTCCTGCAGGGCCAGGGCGAGCCGCCCCAGCGGCACCTGGGTGAAGGTCGCGTAGAGCAGCACGCCGAGCAGCGGCCAGAGCCCGCCCTCGAGGGTGGCACTGATCTCGGGGCGCATCAGGCCCAGGCCCAGCCCAGTGATGATCGCCGCCAGGTAGAGCCACACCTGATGGCGTTCGAGATGGTCACGCATTCACTTCTCCCCCTTCTGCCTTGGCCTCGCTGACCCGGCGAGTCTTACCATGGATGGCATGGGCACTGCATGGCAGCTTGCCATGCAGTGCCCATCTGCTCGAACGGCAGCCGCAAACACACCCGCGCGCCCTCCGTTCGCTTTGCGCTTGAGCCCGACTCAGGCTCAAGCCCCGGGGCCAAGCGAGACTACGAGCGCCTTGCCAGGCCGTGCGGCGATTCAGGACAATGGCCGATCCTCCACACTCCTGAGGCGCTTGCATGCTTGCCGAACTCTTCGCGGTGATGGCTCCGGTACTGGCCGGGGCGGGTCTGGGTTTTTCCTGGGTGCGACTGGGGCAGCCCTATCCGGTCGAGTTCGTTACCCGCCTGGTCTTCAATATCGGGACGCCGGCGCTGGTCATCGCCTCGCTCTCCAGCGCCGAGATCGAGGCCGGCAACTTCGGCCGCACCATGCTCGCCACGGCGCTGGTGATCTGCACCATGGCGGCGATGACCTGGCCGCTGGCCCGCCTGCTGCGCCAGGACTGGCGGGTGCTGCTGGCACCGGCCATGTACCCCAATACCGGCAACATGGGCCTGCCGGTGGTGCTCTACGCCTTCGGCAACGCCGGCTTCGCCTATGGCATCACGGTGATGGTCACCGTCTCGCTGTTCCAGTTCACCCTGGGGTCGGTGATGGCCAGCAACAGCGGCAACCCGCTGCGCACCCTGGTGCGCACGCCCACCGTCTACGCCATTCTGCTGTCGCTGATCCTGCTGCTGACCGATACCGACCTGCCCCTGTGGCTCGCCAATAGCGTCGACCTGATCTCGGGCTTTACCGTGCCGCTGATGCTGATCACCCTGGGGGTGTCGCTGGCCAGCATTCAGGTCAGGAGCCTGCGCTCCGGCATCGGCTTCAGCCTGCTGCGCATCCCGGTGGCCGCGGCGCTGGCCTGGGGCATCGGCGCCCTGCTCGGCCTGCCACCGCTGGCCCATGGCATCGTGGTGCTGCAGATGAGCATGCCGGTGGCGGTATTCAACTACCTGTTCGCCCAGAAGGCACGCCGCGAGCCGGAGTATGTCGCCAGCCTCGTGTTCTGCTCGACCCTGCTCTCGCTGCTCTATCTGCCGCTGCTGCTGGCCTGGCTGATGTAGACCTGGCTGATGTAGGCCTGGTTGATATAGACCAGGGGCGGGAGAGCCAGCTACGTTATCCTGCGTGGATTTTGCGTCCCATGAACTTTGCTACCATACCGCTATGTCCAGCGCGCCAGGAGCGAGCATGCCACTTCGTGAAGTCGCCATCGGCGGGCTCTATCTCTCCCCTCTGCTGCTGTATGCCCTGATCGGGCTCGGCGCCACCCTGCTGATTCGTAGCCTGCTCTTTCGGCTGCTGGGCGCTAACCGCCTGTGGTACGAGGCCTGGTTCGATGTCTCCCTGTTCGTGATCTGCACCGCTGCCGCGGCCTATCTCTCGGCGTAGTCACCCGGAACCCTCATACCATGCGCACACTGCTTCGCAGCCTCGTCACCCTCGTCATTGTCGCCCTGGCCATCGCCGCCGGCCTGTGGCTGTGGCACTACTATCTCTACACCCCCTGGACGCGTGATGGTCGCGTAAGGGCCGAGATCATCACCGTGGCCTCGGACCTCTCCGGGCGTGTGGTCACGCTGTCGGTCGACGACAATCAGCGCGTTACGGCGGGCGACCCGCTGTTCGAGCTTGATCCGCAGCGCTACCGCTCGGCCCTGGAGAGTGCCCAGGCACTGGTCGCCCAGCGCGAGGTCGAGCTCGAGCGGCGTCAGCACGAGGCCTCGCGCCGCAGCCATCTGAGCCGCCAGGCAATCAGCGCCGAAAGCCAGGAGACCGCACGCCTCGAGAGCCAGGTGGCGCAGGCCCGGCTCGACCAGGCGCGTAGCCAGCTGGCCGGCGCCCGCCTCGATCTCGAGCGCACCACGATCGAGGCGCCGATCAGCGGCCATGTGCTCAATCTGCAGCTGGCCGAGGGCAACTACGTGAATGCCGGCAAGCCGGTGATGGCGCTGGTCAAGGCGGACTCCTTCTACGTTACCGGCTATTTCGAAGAGACCAAGCTGCCACGCATCCGTGTCGGCGCCCCCGCTCGCGTCATCCTGATGAGCGGTGACACCGAGTTGCGTGGTCATGTGGAAAGCATCGGGCGTGCCATCGCCGATCCTCACACCACGCCCAACGCTCAGCTGCTCCCCCAGGTGGCGCCCACCTTCAGCTGGGTTCGCCTGGCCCAGCGTATCCCGGTGCGTATCGCGCTCGATGAGATTCCCGCCGACATCTCGCTGAGCGCCGGCATGACCGCTTCGGTGCATATCGAGCCCCAGGAGTAGCCCGCATGTCGCCCTGGCTACAGGCGTACCTGACGCCCAGCAGCAAGGCCGTGCAGTTCGCCATCAAGGCGACCCTGGCCATGCTGCTGGCCCTCTATGTGGCGCTGTGGTGCGATCTGGAACGCCCCTACTGGGCGCTGATCTCGGCGGCATTCCTGCAGATTCGACCGATGAGCGGCATGGTGGTCGAGAAGGGGCTGAGCCAGATCACCGGCACCCTGGTGGGCTGCGGTGCCGGCATCGCCATCATGAGCCTGTTAGGCCAGGCCCCCGTGCCGGCGCTGATCGTCCTGACCCTGTGGATCATGCTGTGCACCTATGGCAGCTCGCTGCTGCGCAACAACGCCGCCTATGGCTGCATCATGGGCGCCGTCACGGCCATGCTGATCGTGGTGATCGGCGCCAGCCGGCCCGACGCCATCTTCGCCATCGCCGTGGCCCGCCTGTCGGAGCTGGCCCTGGGGGCGGTGTGTGCCACCCTGGTCAGTTCACTGCTGTGGCCGATCAGGGTCGGCGATCACCTGGGGCGCCAGGCCGACGAGGTCGTTAATCAGGCCTTCGTGCATGCGGCACAGCGGCTGACCGACTCCCAGGATCTCGGTGCACTCCAGACCACCCTGACCGGCAGCCTGGGGCCTCTCACCCTGCTCGAGGGCGACAGCCAGGCGGCCCGCTATGAAGGGCCGGAGGGACCGGGGCGAATTCGCGCCAGTCACGTGCTGACCCGCCATACCCTGCGAATGCTGGCTACCCTCCACGCTCTGCAGCAGCTGTTGCACCACGAAGGAAAGCGCCTCTCGCCGACGATCCACGATCTGGCAGCCGATCTGGCCGACGGCTTCCGCGGTTCGGCCGAGGGGAGTGGCGTCGCGGCGGCCCATCGGCGACTTCACGCGCTGCGTCATCGCGTGCTGGCGTGTCCCGATGAGGCTTTTTCCCCGATCGAGCAGCGCTGCCTGCTGGGCATGCGCGAGGCCCTGGGCCACGCCCTGGTGATGCTCGATGCCCGCGATGCCATTACCCGCCCCCACGGCAAACGACTGCGCGGCGTCGCCCTCGACTGGCATCGCGATCACCTGGTCGCCGGACTCAATGCCCTGCGCGCCGGGATGGTCTTCAGTGTGCTCGCCACCTTCTGGCTGACTACCGGCTGGAGCAACGGGCAGGTGGCCATGCTGCTTGGCACCCTGCTGTCGGCCTTCTTCGCCAGCCATGACAACCCGGTGGCGGTCTCCATGGTGTCCGCCAAGGGCATGCTGATGGCGATCCCCAGCGCCTTCCTGTTTGGCCATGTCCTGCTGGCTCAGGCCAGCGGCTTTCCGTTGCTGGCGATGCTGGTGCTTACCCCGCTGTTTCTCGGGCTGCTGGGGTCGGCCGATCCGCGACTGCTGGGCTACTGTCTGGCCTTTATCATCGGTAATATTCTGCTGACCATGCCCGGCAATGGCATGGACCTCTCCTTCGAGGCCTTCATCAACCGTGCCATCGCCGTGATGATTGGACTCGCCACGGTGGTAATGGGCTTTCGCCTGCTGCCCGGCCTGGGCGCCAACCTGCGCAAACGGCGTCTTATTGCCGCCATTGTCGGCGACTTACGCAGACTGGCGGGCTCGTCGGTGCATGAGGCCGAGGCACGCTTCATCGGTGCCATGGCCGACCGCATGCTGCATCTGGCCAAGCATGACGATGTGCTGCCGGAAGACCAGCGCCACCTCTTCAGCCTCGGCCTGACCGGCCTGGATACCGGCTACGCCTGCCTGCAGATCCGCCGACGCCTCGATGGCCTGACGGGCGGCGACCTGAAACAGGCCAAGCGGCGCTTCATCCTGGCGCTGGCCGATGCCTACGCCGACAGCGCCCGAGGCCAGACGCCTCGCGGGGTGCGCGAGGCGGGGGCCGCACTCACCGAGGCCGCCGGTCACCACCCCACGTTGAGCGAGCGTCATCAGGCCCTGCTCGCCGGGCTGATAGAGCGCCTCGATCTCGCCCTGCAGCGTCAGGCCCAGCGCGCGCATGCCTCCTATATGTCTCGCCAGGGGGATCAAGGTGCGGCCAGAGACGTGGCTCGCGACGGCGCGACGAAGCCCCCGGCGGATACCGCCAGATAGCGACGGCTGGCGTCATTTCACAGATCGCGTATCCTCATGACGCCGTTGACAGGCCCGCCCATCGCGCCGGGCCTTTAATTTGAATGATCGTTCAAAAAAAAGTAGGGTATAGGACCTTTCGCAACCGTCAACGCTCCCGCATGCCAAAATAGGCGGCATCGGCCGGCACATGCTGCGCCGTTTGCATTACGCCAGGGACTGACAAGAAGGCAAATCAATGAATGAGAACCGAAACGTCAAGATTCGGGTTCGCAACCTGAGCAAGGTCTTCGGCAGCAATCCGAAGAAGGGGCTCGAATTGCGTGACCAGGGCCTCAAGCGCGCCGAGATTCACGAAAAGACCGGACAGACACTGGGACTCTCCAATATCGACTTCGATGTCTATGAAGGCGAGCTACTGGTGATCATGGGCCTCTCCGGTTCCGGCAAGTCGACCCTGATCCGCTGCCTAAACCGCCTGATCGAGCCTACCGAGGGCGAGATCGTCATCGACGACGAAAACATTCCCGAGCTCGATGACAAGGCACTGTTGGAGTGCCGCCGTCGCCACTTCTCCATGGTGTTCCAGAATTTCGCGCTGTTCCCGCATCGTACGGTCATCCAGAACGCCGAGTTCGGGCTGGAGATTCGTGGTGTGGAGAAGGGAGAGCGGACCGACATCGCCCGCAAGGCACTCAAGCAGGTAGGCCTCGAGAGCTGGGAAAATGCCTATCCCAATCAGCTCTCCGGCGGCATGCAGCAGCGTGTGGGCCTGGCCCGTGCCCTGGCCAACGACTCCACCGTGCTGCTGATGGACGAGGCCTTCTCGGCACTGGACCCGCTGATTCGTGGCGATATGCAGCAGGAGCTGCAGGAACTGCAGAGCCGCATGCAGAAGACCACGGTATTCATTACCCACGATCTCGACGAGGCGCTCAACATCGCCGACCGCATCATCCTGCTCAAGGATGGTGAGATCGTGCAGATCGGCACGCCGGAAGAGATTCTGACCCAGCCTGCCGACGAGTACGTGAGACGCTTCGTGGAAGGCGTGGACATGTCCAAGATCCTTACCGCCGAGCATGCCATGCGCAAGGTGCGCGCCATCGCCCGGGATACCGACGGTCCTCGCACCACGCTGCGCAAGATGCACGAGAACAACATCGACTCCATCTACGTCACCCGCCGGGATCGCACCCTGGTCGGGCTGGCCGAGGTCGATGCCCTCGAGCAGGCGGCCAACGAAGGCCGGGACACCATCGCCGACTGCATGACCCAGGAGTTCCGTAGCGTGAGGCTCGACGAGCCGATGCATAACCTGTTCGCCATGTTCAGCGAGAAGAGCTACCCCATCGCGGTGGTGGATGCCGACAACCGGCTGCTCGGTGTGGTGGTCAAGGGGGCGGTGCTCGACCAGCTGGCCCAGGCCGCCGAGTCCTCGACGGTAAATGAAGACAATCTCACGGCAGCGGCAGGAGACCAGTGATGGCGATCGACATTCCCCGTATTCCCCTCGGCAACTGGATCGAAGGTAGCCTCGAGTGGCTGACCAGCGAGTACTCCATGGTCACCCGCGGCATCTCCCGCGTGACCCAGACCGGTATCGACGGACTCAACGATGCCCTGATGTGGCTCCCCCCCTGGGGACTGCTGCTGATCATCGTTGGCCTGTGCTGGTGGCTGGCCAACGCGCGCCTGGCGATCGGCGCCGCTGCCGGCATGGCCCTGATCTGGAACATGGACCTGTGGGATCCGATGATCGAGACCCTCACCCTGGTGGTGATCGCCACCCTGGTGGCGGTGGTGATCGCCCTGCCGGTGGGCATCGCCGCGGCGCTCTCCGAGCGGCTCTACCGTGTGATCATGCCGGTGCTCGACTTCATGCAGACCATGCCGGCCTTCGTCTATCTGATCCCGGCGATCCCCTTCTTCGGCATCGGCTCGGTATCGGCGATCTTCGCCACGGTGATCTTCTCCATGCCACCGGCGATCCGCTTCACCACCCTGGGTATCCGCCAGGTACCCGGCGAGCTGATCGAGGCCGCCGACGCCTACGGTGCCACGCGTGGCCAGAAGCTGATCAAGGTGCAGCTGCCGCTGTCGCTGCCCACGGTGATGGCGGGGATCAACCAGACCATCATGCTGGCCCTCTCCATGGTGGTGATCGCCGCCATGATCGGCGCCGACGGCCTGGGCAGCGAGGTGTGGCGTGCCATCCAGCGTCTGCGCCCGGGTGATGGCTTCGAGGCCGGCATCGCCGTGGTGATCCTGGCCATGCTGCTCGACCGCCTGACCCAGTCCCTGCGCAAGCAGCGCAAGTCCTGAGCCGGCAAGCAGCGCAAGTCCTGAGCCCGATGGCCGAAGGCTGCGTTGAGGGCCTCGGTTGAAAGCTCGAAAAGAAATCGCCAGAGTGTTGTTGTACATACTTGGAGGAAGGAACCACGATGAAGCATCTGCTTAACCGTCGCATCCGCCTCGCCGGCCTGGCTCTTGCCACCGGCGCCGCTCTCACCGCGGGCGCCGCGCAAGCCGAGGAGAAGGGTACCGTGCACCTGGCCTATGTCGAATGGGCCTCTACCGTCGCCTCCACCAACGTGATGCAGGTGGTGCTCGAACAGGCCGGCTACGATGTCGAGACCTCCTCGCTGTCCGCCGCCGCCATGTGGCAGTCGGTCGCCACCGGTGACGTCGACGCGCACCTGGCCGGCTGGCTGCCGATCACCCACGAGGACTACTACGCCAAGCTCAAGGATGACCTGGTCGATGCCGGCGTCAGCCTCGAGGGCGCCAAGCTGGGCCTGGTGGTCCCCGCCTACAGTGAAGCCGACTCCATCGCCGACCTGAACGATCACGTCGACAGCTTCGACGGCAAGCTCACCGGCATCGATCCGGGCGCCGGCGTGATGCGCCTGACCGAGCAGGTCATCGAGGATTACGACCTCGACTATGACCTGCTCAGCGGCAGCGGCGCGACCATGACCGCCGCCCTCAAGAATGCCATCGACAATGAGCAGGATGTGGCGGTGACCGGCTGGGCGCCCCACTGGAAGCTGGCCCGCTGGGACCTCAAGTTCCTCGAGGACCCCAAGGGCACCTACGGCGGTGAGGAGCAGATTCACACCATCGTCCGCCAGGGTCTCGAAGAGGAGATGCCCGAAGCCTACGCCATCCTGAGTGCCTTCAACTGGGACACCGAGATGATGGGCGAGGTCATGCTCATGCAGGAAGAGGGTGACGACCCCTACGCGGAAGCCAAGAAGTGGGTCGAGGAGAACCAGGACGTGGTTCAGGAGTGGCTCGACGCCGCCTCCTGAGGGCGGACAACGACTCACTCCTCCCTGGCTGATGATTGACCAGGTAAAGGGGAGGCACCAGCGTGCCTCCCCTTTTGCGTATCGAGATGCGACTACACTAATTTCAGCAAGGTCGGCTCAGCACGGTCGACACTCGGACTCGGAAGGAGAGCCACCGTTCCCGATCCGCCGCAGGCTAGCTCGTCGCAAGCAAGCCCATGGCAGGAAGAGCGTCGCAAGCAAGCTCGTGGCAAGAAGAGCGTCGCAAGAAGCCCCGTGGCAACAGTACGCATGGTAAACAAGGAGAAGCAGGCATGTTCAACAAGATCATGGTGCCGGTCGATCTGGCACATATCGAGGTGATCGAGCCATCGCTGAAGGTATCCGCGGACATGGCACGCCACTACCAGGCCGAGGTCTGCTATGTCGGGGTCACCGCCACCACGCCAGGCAGTGTGGCGCGCACTCCCGAGGAGTATGCCCAGAAGCTGGAGGCCTTCGCCCAGCAACGTGGGCAGGTGCATGGCCAGCCGGTCAGCAGCAAGATGATCTGTCGGGTCGATCCTGTCGCCGATCTGGTCGACACGCTGGTCAAGGCCATCGACGAGGTCGAGGCCGACCTCGTGGTAATGCCGACCCACGCCCACCGCCACCTGGATATTGTCATGCCGGCCAATGGCAGCCAGGTCGCCAGCCGCACCAGTGCATCGGTCTTCCTGGTGCGTCCCGACGCCAACGAATAACGACTTCACCACCCGCACTGGCGTACAACAACAGCTCGAACCTGCGCTTTTCACTCACCTGAAGGGAGATGTCTCGTGGCCAAATCGACCAACGACGACAAGCCCCAGGAGCCTCAGCAGGGTTCCGAGGGGATTCCGGCCCCGGAAGGGCCGGCAAACCTGATCGACACGGATTACGTGATCGGTCAAGACAATATCAAGGCGTCCCCGTTAGGGGTCGACGTGGATCTGCACAGCACGGTCTTCATGGTCTCCTCGGTCGTGATCCTGCTGTTCGTGATCCTGACGCTGGCCATGCAGGCTCAGATGGAGCCGATCTTCGATGCCATGTTCAGCTTCCTGACCACCAAGCTGACCTGGGTATTCCTGCTCGGTGCCAACGTCTTCGTGATACTCGCGCTGGTGCTGATCTTCACCCCCATGGGCAAGGTGCGCATCGGTGGCGCCCACGCCACGCCTGACTTCAGCTACGCCGGCTGGTTCGCCATGCTGTTCGCCGCCGGCATGGGCATCGGCCTGATGTTCTATGGCGTGTCGGAGCCCTTGGGCCACTATGGCACCGCTCTGGGTGGCGTCAGCCTGGGCGAGGATGGCCTGCGTACCGACTGGTCACCGCTGGGTGGCGCCGGGGGCGACCAGGCCGGCGCCGTTGCACTCAGCATGGCGGCCACCATCTTCCACTGGGGCCTTCACCCCTGGGGCGCCTATGCCATCGTCGGCCTGTCGTTGGCAATCTTCGCCTACAACAAGGGCCTGCCGCTGACCATGCGCTCGATCTTCTACCCGGTGCTGGGTGAGCGCATCTGGGGCTGGCCGGGCCACCTGATCGATATTCTGGCGGTCTTCGCCACGCTGTTCGGCCTGGCTACCTCGCTGGGGCTTGGTGCCACTCAGGCCTCGGCCGGTCTCAACTACCTGTTCGGCATCCCCGACAGCAACGTGACCCTGGTGCTGCTGATCCTGGGCATCACCGTCGTCGCCCTGGGGTCGATCATGCTCGGCGTCGACAAGGGCGTGCAGCGCCTGTCGCAGCTCAACATGGGACTCGCCCTGCTGCTGCTGCTGTTCGTGATTGCCGTGGGACCGACGCTGATGATCGCCACCGGGGTATTCGAGAACCTGCTGGGCTACGTGAAGAATCTGCCGGCCCTCTCCATGCCGTTCGGGCGTGAGGATGCCAACTTCAGCCAGGGCTGGACCGCCTTCTACTGGGCCTGGTGGATCGCCTGGTCGCCCTTCGTCGGCATGTTCATCGCCCGCGTCAGCCGCGGTCGTACCGTACGTGAGTTCCTGATCGCGGTGCTGGTGGTGCCGACACTCGCCTCGGTGGTGTGGATGACCGCCTTCGGCACCACCGCCATCGACCAGGTGATCAACCAGGGCATCACCGAGGTGCAGGATGCGGCACTGGAACTGCAGCTGTTCACCATGCTGGAGCATCTGCCGCTGACCACCATCACCTCCTTCGTCGGCATCGTGCTGGTGATCGTGTTCTTTATCACCTCCTCCGACTCCGGTTCGCTGGTGATCGATTCCATCACGGCCGGTGGCAAGGTCGATGCGCCCAAGCCCCAGCGCGTGTTCTGGGCGCTGATCGAGGGCGCGATCGCCATCGCCCTGCTGTTGGGCGGCGGCCTCGGCGCCCTGCAGACCGCCGCATTGACTACCGGGCTGCCCTTCACCCTGGTGCTTCTGGTGGGCTGTTACGCCATCGTCAAGGGGCTGATGAGCGAGCCCAAGGCCAAGTAGGTCGACAAGCAGGTGAGTCGGCAAGTTACACGACTCGGCAAGACGCAGAGAGGCGGCCTACGGGCCGCCTCTCTGCGGTTATGGCCAGTCGCCAGACTCAGCCTCCTGCCTTCCCAGTTACTGACTTCTCGACTCCTGACCTCGCAACGCCTGCCTCGCCAGCCTCTGCGGCTTCGGTTTTTTTGTTCCTCAGCTCCACAACTCGCCCACCGGCGTCTCGGCCGAAAAGCGGCTGGCCACCTGGGCCTGAAACAGCTCGGCCGTGGCCAGCGCATCCACCAGCGCATGATGCCCCTGATAGGCTGGCAGGCCATAGCGTTCACGACTGGCATTGAGGCGAATGGAGACCGGGGGACGCCCCAGCCAGCGCCGAAAGCGTGCCCACAACGATTGACGATGCAGCCGCGCCTCCAGCGACATGGTGTCGATCACCGGATAGAGCAGCCCCTCGCCCCAACGGTTACGCACGGCCGTGTCGATGAAACCGCGCTCGATATGGCGGTAGTGCACCACCGCCAGGCGCCCTCTCAGGACATCCAGCACCGCGGGCAGCACCTCCTGCAGATCGGGCGCATCGACCACCTCGCTATGGGTGATGCGGTGCAGTGTCACCGAGCTATCGGTCAGTTCGCGATAGGGCTTCAGCACCCAGTATCGCGCCTCGCGAAGGGGGATACGCGCCAGGCTAAAGGGCACCACACCGATGCTGACGATGGCGTGACGCCGCGGGTCGAGCCCGGTGGTCTCGATATCCAGCGCCACCAGCGGTACCTCGCCGATGGGCGTATCGGGCGCCGGGCAGCCAGCGGCGAAATACTTGGCCAGCAGGGGATGGCGCACCCGGTCGGCGCGATCGGCAAGATACTCCGGCCAGCCCGGGACGGGCTGGCGGATCTTCTTGAAGATCATGCCTAGCGCCTCCGTCGCTGAGAGGCGGGCGGCAGGGGATAGCGGAACTTGAGGAACTTCTGGGCGTTGCTCAGCACCTGGAAGGCGTCCTTCAGGGTGTGTCGGTCGCCGTCACTGATGTTTTCCGGTTCGATATTGTTGTCCGGTTCACGCTCTGCCTGAATATCGATCACCTGATGATGGATTCGCGTCATGGTCAGAAACTCCAGCGCATGGCGCAGCTTCTCGCCTACCCCATCCGGCAGCAGCTGGGTGTGGCTGATATCGTCCAGGCGCGCGAAGCTGTTCTGGGCATGAGAACCGCAGGCCAGGGCGTGAACCCGGATCAGGTCGGTCAGCGGTGCGGTGCCGCGCCGCTTCAGGTTGATGCTGTTGTTGTGCTTGCCATCCTTCTCCATCACGAAGGTGCGGAAGAACCCCAGTGGCGGCGTACGATTGAGGGCGTTACGAGCCATCGCCGCCAGGAACAGCTTGCTGTGGGGCGCCTGGTGGGCGACCAGATCCTGGAGCTGTTCCACGAAACTGTTCTCGCCATAGACCGCGTCCAGGTCGAAGAAGATCGAACTGTGCAGCAGCCGTTCGGGCGTGGGGTCGCGAATCCAGTCCTGGAAGTAGCCTTTCCACACGGATAGCGGCTGCCGCCAGCGGGGGTTGGTGGCCATGATATCGCCGGTGCAGTAGGCATAGCCGCAGGCGGCGAGACCATCGCTGACCCGCGTGGCCAACGCCATGAAGTAGCCGTCGTGGCGCGCGGGATCGTAGTCGTCGGACAGCACCAGGGCATTGTCCTGGTCGGTGACCAATGTCTGCTCATTGCGCGCCATGGAGCCCATGGCCATGTAGCAGTAGGGGACCGGCGGCGGCCCCAGCTCCTCCTCGGCCAGTTCCAGCAGGCGGCGCGTGAAGCTGCGGGCGATGGTGGAGAGCGCGCTGCCAATCATCAGCGAGTCGGCGCCATCCTCGACCATGCGCACGAAGGTGCCTTTAACATCCGGCGCCAGCCGGGCCAGGCCCTCCACCGTGGACTGGCTGTAGATATTGCTGACCAGATAGAGGCTGGAGTGGGTCTCGTAGCGAATGATGTCGGAGAGATGCACGATCCCCACCGGGCTGCGACGATGCATCACCGGCAGGTGGTGAATATTGTTGCGCAGCATGGTGAGCATCGCCTCATGCACCGACTCGCCGGACTGAATCGCCACCAGCTTCTTGTCCGCCACCTCGCCGATCGGCGTGCTTGGCGGGCGCCCTTCGGCCACCGTCCGGCGAAAATCGCTGTCGGTCAGGATGCCCCTCACCTGCCAGTCGCGCTCTTCGCTGTCACGCAGGACATAGCGGGAGTTCTCCTCCGGGGTATCGAGCACCAGCACCGCCGAGGCGCCGTAGTCGGTGATCTGGCTGGCTGCCTCCTGCAGCGTGGTGCTGGCCTCGAGCATCAATGGATAGCGGCTGAGCAGCTTGCGCACTCGGGTGACCAGCATGTCGTTCTGCTGCTTGTGCTGCTCCACCGCCGTCTCGAGGCGTGGACGCTCCACCTCGACGAAGTCGGCGAAGTCGTCGTCCTGCTCACAAAGCCGCTGGAAGACGGCATCCGGGATAAAGTAGATCAGGCTATCTTCCAGCGCACGGGCCGGAAAACGCACTCGGTAATTGCGCAGCAGGCTGAAGTGCCCAAAGATATCGCCCTCGCCGAGACGGTTATGGAGGCTCCCGTTGCGGCGATAGACCTCCACCGCGCCGCTGCGCACATAGCCGAGCTCCCTGACCTCCTCATCGAGCACCAGGATATCGCTGCCGGCCTGGAAGTAGGCTACCTCGACCTGGCTGGCGATCTCGTCGAGCAGCTCGTCCGACAGGGTATCGAAGGGCGGAAACTGCCCCATATGCTGGCGAATCTCCAGCCATTCCACTTCCATGGGTGCTCTCCCCTCTCAGGCGGTTTACGGCAAGTCTGTAAGAGTGCCACCCTGGTGTAAAGCAAGCACCCTCAAGGCCTGCGTCCGCTATCAGCAAGATAGCGGCAGAGACGCGTTATCCGCCACCCTCAGCCGCCGTGGGAGCGGTGATGACACACACCCTGCATCCTGGCGCGCGGTATCGGTGGTGGATGGAGGCCCGCGAGGCAGGCTTATGCTGCCTGGCTTGCCGGCACGATATTCTGGTTCAGCCGGAACAGGTTGGCCGGATCGAAGCGGGCCTTGATCCTGGCCAGCCGGTCGTGGTTCTGCCGATAGTTGTCGCGCACCCGGGCATGATCGTCGCCGGACATGAAGTTCACATAGCCCCCCGCCTCCGAGTGGGGCTGCAGCGCCTGATAGTAGGCGCGCCCCCAGGCGATATTGCGCTCGCTGTCGGCGGGATCCGGCCAGCTCGGCCCGAGCGCCGTGGCGAAATTGGCATCCCGATAGGCGAAGGCGGTGGCCTCGGGGGCGACACGACGACAGGCGCCGTCGAGGGGAAACAGCAGCGTCGCGGTCTGCAGGCAGGGTATCCGGCGGCCATACTCGAGATGCACCGCGATCGCCTCGTCGGTCAACTGCTTGGTGAAACAGCCCTTCCAATAATGATGGAGCCCGGCGGGCAGCAGGTCGTCGAACAGGGTATTGATCGCCGGGTACGGCATACGCTGCAGCGCCTGGCCGATCACGGGACCGAGGCCTTCGAGACGCTCGCGTATCGCCTCGTCCTCGCTCGCCGGACCGCTCCAGCAGGTCAGCACCACGATCACCGGCTGGCCCTGCCACCGCTCGGGCAGAAAGGGCAGCGGCGGGCCCAGGACGATGCCGAGGATCGCGCCCAGGGCCTCCGGCGCCTCGAGGATCCACTCCTGGTAGCGGCGCAGGATGTCACCCTCGAGGGGAAAGAAGGTCGGCCCGCCGAGGATATCCACCACCGGATGCAGGCGATACTCGAAGGAGGTGACCACGCCGAAATTGCCGCCGCCCCCGCGCAGCGCCCAGAACAACTCCGGGTGACGGTCTTCGCTGCAGGTCAGCAAGCGGCCCTCGGCGGTGACCACATCCGCCGAGAGCAGGTTGTCGCAGGCCAGCCCGCAGCGGCGAGCGAGATAGCCCAGGCCGCCTCCCAGGGTCAGACCGGCGATGCCGGTGGTGGAGACGATGCCGCCGGTGGTCGCCAAACCGAAGGCGGCGGTGGCGTGATTGAGGTCCGCCCAGGTGCAGCCGCCCTCGGCACGAACCCGCTGTGCCTCGGGTTCGACGCGAATGCCGCGCATCCGGCCGAGATCGAGCACCAGGCCATCGTCGCAGGTGCCGAAACCGGGAACGCTGTGGCCGCCGCCGCGAACGGCGAGCGGTAGTTCATGCTGCCTGGCGAAGGCGACGCCTGCCATCACGTCCGCCACATCGGCGGCTCGGACGATCAGCGCCGGGTGTCGGTCGTGCACCGCGTTGTAGACCCTGCGCGCCTCCTCATAGCGTGCATCCTGCGGCCGAATCAGTTCACCATGCAGGCGCTCGGCAAAGGCTTGAACCCTTTCCGCGCCCAAGGCGGCAGCGCTGTCAGCGGCCTGACGCATACTTGATGTTGTCATGACGCACCTCTGCTTGATGGCTTGTGGTTGTTCGGGTGACATTCACAAGCTATCAGGCAGGCGTCCCTGGGCCGTGACACGGGCGTGACAATCAGCATCTGGTCCTGCAGGTCAGCGGCACCTAGGCTGATGTTCAGGGGGTAGCCGTCATGCCATTGCTGCAGATCTCATTGCTCGGGGAGTTCGCCTGTTATGGCGCCGACGGGCAGCGGCTCGGATTTCCGACACGCAAGGTCGTGGCGCTGCTCGCCTATCTGGCGGCGAGCGCCGGTCGGCGCCACTCCCGCAGCAAGCTGGCGGGCCTGTTGTGGGAAGACATGCCCGAGTCCCGGGCACGCATCAATCTGCGCAAGGCGCTGTCGCGGCTACAGCATGCCTTGCCCCTGGAAGCGCGGGGCTGTTTGATGATCGGCTCCCAGGATATCGGCCTGAAAGCCAGCGCGATCATGGTGGATATGGAAGCCTTCGAGCGCTGGCAGGCGGATGGCACCCCGGAGACGCTGGAACGGGCGCTGGCCCTGTATCGCGGCCCTTTCCTGGAGGGACTGGCCGAGTGCGGCGAAGCCTTCGAGGAGTGGCTGGTCAATCAGCACCTGCGCCTGGACGAAGCGCTCCAGCAGGTGATGCATCGGCTGCTCGAGCATTATGTGGCCACCGGCGCCATCGATGCGGGTATCCAGCTCGCCCTGCGCCTGCTGGAAAGCGATCCGCTGGACGAGGGCGTGCAGCGCACCCTGATCCGCTTCTATCTCTACCAGGACCGCATCGGCGCGGCGCTCGACCAGTACCGGCGCTGTCGTCAGCGTCTCGCCGACGAGCTCGGCGTCCCCCCGGCTCCTGAAACCGAGCAGTTGAAAGCCGAGCTGATCGCCCTGCTCCCCAGAGGCGCCGATGAGAGGAAGCCCATGCCCCGGGAGCAGGACGATCTACCGGAGCGCGCCAAGATTATCGACGCCGCCGCCGCGACCCGCGCCCGACATCGCGCCAGGGCTACCGGTTGCCCTGGCCTGGCGGTACTGGCGTTTCTTCCCGACGAAGATGTCGGTCTTGATCGTCACCTTGGTGACGGTCTGGCGGAAGACATCGCCACCGAACTCGGCCGTTTTCGCGAACTCGAGGTGATCGGCCCTACCAGCGCCTTGGTATACCGGGATACACCAGCCACGCCGGCGCAGATCGGCAGCGAACTCGGGGTGGACTATCTGCTCGAGGGCCATGTCCGACGCCGGGGCGAGGGACTGCGGCTTACCGCTCGTCTGCTGGAGGCGGCCAGCGCTCGCCAGGTATGGGCCGAGCGCTACGACTGCCGTGCCGACGAGCTATTCGCCGTGCAGGACGATATGGTCAGTCATATCGTCGGCAATCTGGCCGGATGGATCGAGGACGATCGCCTGGTGGCGACGCGCCGCAAGCCGCCCCGGGACTGGCAGGCCTATGATCTCTGGCTGCGCGGCTGGAGCGCCCTGCGACGTCCCGACCTGGCGGCCATTCAGGAAGCCAGGCGCTACTTTCACCAGGCGCTGACCAAGGACCCCGGCTTCGCCCGCGCCTATGTCGGTCTCGCCCTCGCTCATCTCAACGAATGGGCGTGCTTTTCCTGGAACCACTGGGCCTTTCTCCGCCAGGAAGCCCTGGACCTCGCCCGCCGGGCCGTCGCCCTGGATGAGCACGACCATCGCGCCCACTGCATGCTGGGGCTGGCCGAGCTGTACAGCCAACGCTATGACGCCGCCAATCGCGAACTTTCGCTGGCGCTGACGCTCAATCCCAACGATGCCAATGTGCTCGCCCATGCCTCCTTCGCCCTGGCCCTGATCGGCGAGCCCGCCCGTGGCGTGGACGCGGCCCGCAAGGCGCTGCGCCTGGCGCCCTATCGCCCGGAATGGCATGCCGGCATGACCGGCATCGCCTTCTTCAGCGCGCGTCACTATCAGGACGCCATCGACATCCTGGCCTCCGCTCCCCAGGCCTTCTGCAACACGCCGGCCGTTATCGCCGCCGCCCATGCCCATCTCGGCCAGCCGGAACGGGGTGCTAGCCATCGCGACACCGTCTATCGTCATTACCGCTATCAACTGGCCCGGGGCAGCTTTCCCGAGCACCTGAGCTGTCTCGACTGGCTGCTCGCCCTGGACCCCTATCGCCAGGAGATCGATAGGGTGCACTATCTCGACGGATTGCGCCGGGCGGGGTTTGCGTAGCCAATCAGCTTCTTCGATTCACGATGAGGTCGCCATGCCATCACACCGTCTACCCCTCTGGCTCAAGCTGGCCTTCACCCTGTGGATCGCCATCTGGGCGCCGAGCTATTTC
Organism: Halomonas icarae; assembly: GCF_009901955.1. Taxonomy (GTDB): domain Bacteria; phylum Pseudomonadota; class Gammaproteobacteria; order Pseudomonadales; family Halomonadaceae; genus Halomonas; species Halomonas icarae. The sequence continues at coordinate 2,678,073 of NZ_WUTS01000001.1, forward strand.
GCCAAGGTGGGCTGGCAGAATTTCCTGTGGCTGTGCGATCTGGCCAGCCTGCTGATTCTCGTCGCGCTGTGGACCGAGAGTCGCCTGTTGATGTCCGCCCAGTGGCTCGCGGTGCTGGTGGTGGGCATCCTGTGGAGCCTGGATGTGGGCGGGGCCTTGCTGTTCGGCGTTCACCCCATCGGCGGCACCGAATACATGTTCAACGCTCAGGTGGCGCTCTCCTTTCGCCTGCTTTCGCTCTTCCATGTGGTGCTGCCGGTGGTGACCAGCTATGCGCTGATCAGGCTGGGCTATGATCGGCGCAGCCTCTGGCTGCAGACGGCCCTGACCTGGCTGGTACTGCCCTTGACCCTGTTGCTCACCGATCCGGCGCGCAATATCAATTGGGTACATGGTCTTTTCGGCCAGCCCCAGGCCCTGCTCGACCCGCTCGTCTATCTGCTGGGCCTGATGATCGGCTGGCCGATCGTGCTGTACCTGCCCTCACACTTGCTGGCCATCGCGCTGCAGCGCCGGCAGGCAGGATGACGTCGCCTCATACAAGAAGCTTGTCGCATATCGTCGGCCTCGACAACGGCCCTTTCGAGCGCGGCCAGGAGGACGCCTTGTCCGGCCAGGTGCGCCATGCCTGGCGCACCATGAAAACGGCCACCCCGGAGGGTGGCCGTCAATGCCGATGGGAGCCGGCAGGGAGTCGGGCAAGCCTTACGACTGCGCCATCTCCTGGACACGCTTCATCAGCTCGGGGTCCTGCTGGATGGCCTGGCCGATGGCGTTGAAGGTGTCGACCTCGAGGCCGCTCTCCTCGACCACGCTGACCATCTCCTCGTTGGCCTCGACACGCACCTGCTGCTGCGCCTCTTCACCCTCGGCGGCCTGCAGGCGCTCGGTGTACTCCTGAGACAGCACGGCGATCTCCTGCGAGGCATCGGCGAACTGCTGGAGCTGGGTATCGGAGAAGTCCTGGGCCTGAACCGAGGCCTCGGCCGATACTGAGGCATTGGCTGCGGTGTCCTCCTGGGCATGCGCCGTGACCGACATCAGGCCGGCACTGAGCAGGGCGGCGGAGAACAGGGCAGTCATGCGTTTCATAGATACCTCCAGGGGTACGTCAAAATGTGTGTGCCCCCCTGTGACGCCCCCGTGTCCGGAGGAGTTCAGATCGTTTTGTGTGGGAATGTAACAAGGACGCCCGCAGGCGCCCTGCTCGTGAACATCTCCTCTTCAGCCGTATGCCAGATTGGGCAGCCAGGTGACCAGCGCCGGAAACAGGATCACCAGCAGCAGGCCCAGCGCCTGCAGTGCCAGGAACGGGAAGGAGGAGCGGAAGATCTGCGCCATGGTGATATGTGGCGGGCAGACCCCCTTGATATAGAAGAGGGCATAGCCGAAGGGCGGGCTGAGAAAGGACATCTGCATATTGACCAGATAGATGACGCCGAACCATAGCGAGACATCGGCGGGATCCACGCCCGGTAGCCCGAACACCCCGTCGAAGGTGAGCCCCTTGATCAGGGGCACGAAGATCGGCACCGCCAGCAGCAGGATGCCCACCCAGTCGAGGAACATCCCCAGCGCGACCAGCAGCACCATCATCAGCGCCAGCACCGCATAGGGACCGAGGCCGGCACCGGAGATCAGCTCCTGCACGAAGGTCTGGCCCCCCTGCAGGATATAGAAACCGACGAAGATGCTGGCACCGAAGATGATCCACATCACCATGGCCGACGCCACCAGCGTGGTCATGCAGGCGGCATGCAGGTTGGGCCATGTCAGCCGCTTGTGCATCGCGGCCACCACCAGGGCGCCGAAGGTACCGATGCCCGCCGCCTCCACCGGCGTCGCGATGCCGGTGAAGATGATGCCCAGCACCAGCACCACCAGCACGATGGGCGCCAACATATTGCGCAGCAGGCGCAGCTTCTCGCCCATGTCGACCCGGTCCTCGACCGGCATCGGCGGCGCCATGCTGACGTTCAGGGTGCCGCGCATCCAGCAGTAGAACCCATACATGAAGGCCAGCAGCAGGCCGGGGAGAAGCGAGCCGAGGTAGAGCTCCCCCACCGACTGCTGGGCGATGACGCCATAGATGATGGCCAGGATCGAGGGAGGAATCAGGATGCCCAGGGTGCCGCCGGCCATGATCGAGCCGATGGCGATCTCGGGGTCGTAGTTGCGCTTGAGCATCGCCGGAAGGGCGATCAGCCCCATGGTCACCACCGCCGCGCCGATCACGCCGACCATGGCGGCCAGCAGCGTCGAGGCGATGACCGTGGCGATGGCCAGGCCCGCCTTGAGCCCGCCCATCCACTTGTAGACGACATCGAACAGCTCCTCGATGATGCCCGCCTTCTCCAGCACCGAGGCCATGAAGATGAACAGCGGAATGGCGGAGAGCTGATAGTTGGTCATCATCGGGAAAATGCGCGAGGGCATCAGGTTGAGCATGGCCTGGTCGCCGACCAGATAGAGGAAGGCCACCCCCAGGCCGCCGGTGACAAAGGCCAGCGGCAGGCCCGCCACCAACACCACCATCAGGGTGCCGAACATCAGCAGGGTCAAACCACCGATGCCCAGCCGACTCAGGCTGTTCTCGAGACTTCCGGCCAGGCTCTCGTAGTCGGTGACGGCGATATTGACCATCTCGAACAGGACCCAGGCGGCCAGCAGCACGCCAAGCACCACCAGCAGCTGGGCGAAGCCGCGCCCCTGGCGCTCCCGTGCGCGATGATACCGAAACGCCTGGACGTCACGGATCAGCTGAGCGATGCCCTGCAGCAGCAGCAGCAGCGCCCCGAAGAAGAGCATGAACTTCACCGGGTAGTACTGCACCGCCCACTCGGTAAAGGAGACCTCGTTGGCATAGCTCGCGCCGAAGAAGAGGCGGTCGCTCACCGACTGTGAGAAGAACTTCCAGCCGGTGACCAGCAGGGCCACGGTAAAGATAAAGAAGAACACCGAGGTCAGCAGGTCCAGGGACGCCTTGGTCAACGGCCGCGCGCGCTGGTAGAGGATATCCACGCGCACATGGCCCCCCTCGCGCAGGGCGAAGGCGCCGGCCATCAGGTACTGCATGCCGAACATCAGGGTCATCGACTCGTGGGCCCAGTTGGTCGGCGAGTTGAAGGCATAGCGCATCAGCACTTCATAGGCGAACACGAAGGGCGCGATCAGCGACCAGTAGGCCACGTAGCGCCCGAAGAAGCCGGACACGCGATCGATGGCGAGGGTAAGGAGGTTGCCGGGAGGCTGATAGCCGACTGCCACCTCCTCGCCGGCCGGCACCTCGGCGACCTCGCCACCATCGATGCGGCCACCGCGGCGGAAGCTGCGATCGACGAAGAACATGACCACCAGCGGCAGGAAGATCAGCACCGACCAGTACAGCCAGTGGGGCAGGATAAAGTTGATCTCTAGATTCATTGAGACTCCTCCGCGATGCCATCACCTCCCGGCGAGAGCGACGGATCATGGACCCGGCAGATGCGGGGTTGAGCGTTATGCCCGGGGCCAGGGTGCTGCGACTCCTGAGACGCAGCACCCAGCCTGTTCGAGCCGGCGGGTCAGATATTGAGCTCGTAGTCCTTGATGTCCTCGGGCGTGATCAGCGCCACCGCGGGATCCATCATGGTGTCGAGGTGAGCCTTGAAAAGACGGGCGGCATCCGGGTCCTTGTTGGCCCACTTGAACCACAGCGGGATCGCCACCTCGCGGAAGCGGGTGGCATCCTCTTCGGTCAGGTGGATGATCTCCACGCCCTTCTCGCGGTACTTGGGCCAGGCCTCGGCGTTGGCCTTCTGAATGGCCGCATAGTGCTCGCGGGAGTAGGCGGCGACCAGGTCGTGCATCAGGTCCTGGGTCTGGGAGGACATGCGCTCGAAGACGCGCCGATTGACGGCGATATCCATGAGGTCGACGGATTGATGCAGGCAGGGTGTGGAGGGCGGCCCCATGATGATGTAGTCGGCCACCTGCCAGAACCCCAGCTCGTAGTTGACCGCGGCACCGGTGAAGTCGGCGGCATCGATGGTGCCCTTCTCCAGGGCCGGGTAGACCTCGGAGCCCGGCAGCAGGGTGGTACGCGCGCCCATGGCGGCAAAGGTCTCGGCGACGATCCCCCCGGGCATGCGGATCTTGATGCCATCGAAGTCATCGAAGCTGCGCAGCGGCACCTTGGAGTGGATCAGGTTGAGGTCGTGGTGGACATAACCCAGCAGCTCCTGGCCCTGCTTGCGGTAGAGATCCTTGGCAATATCCAGGCCACCATAGGCGCCGAACATCATGTCCCACTGGTGGGGCAGCGAGAGCCCCATGGGGTAGGCGGTAAGGAATACACCCGCGGGCATCTTGCCCGGCCAGTAGACGGTGAACCAGTTCTGGCCATCGAGCACGCCATTGCGCACGGCATCGGCGACCTCAAAGGCCCCGGCAACGGCACCGGCGGGAAAGGGCTCGATATTGACCTCACCGCTGGTGGACTCGACCACGCCCTTGGCCCAGGCCTCGAAGGTGCGATAGCCGACGGTGCCAGGCTGCCACGAGGACTGCATGCGAATGCGGATGCCCTCCTGGGCCTGGACATTGCCGATCCAGGGCGCCGCCACGGCGGCGGCGGAACCGACCGCGGCGGCCTTGAGGAAGCGGCGTCGATCGGGCTCGCGACGCTCGAAGGCCGCATCGCCGGGTGACGTCAGGATGCGTGATGGCTGCTTGTCATCTTGCATGGAATAAACTCCAGATGGCGGTGGCCGGCCCCGGCGGGGCATGGCCGGATCTTGTTGTTATCTTCCCTGGACCGATTCGCCGTTCATGGCCGCCCAGGCGACCCCGACGCCCCACGCTCGACTCCATCGTGCATGGTCGGTAAGCGCACAGGCGCTCACTCAAGAAGCTAGCGAAAGCCCCGTGCCCGGCCAACGCTGCGATTCAACGTTGCCCTGCCCGTCATCCGCGAACCACTGCCCTTCCATCGACGACAATATATTGTAAGCAATGGGAAAAAACTGGTCTGACTAGTTAGCCACTGGCCCCACGCTCTACGACCAAAGCACAAACCCTCGCGAGCGCCACGCCCCCTTGGCAGCCTGCTGCGAGGCGGCCAAGATGGTGGTCTCCCCTGCAAGGATGCCCCCATGCCCGCCATCTTCTCTCATCGCCTGTGGCTCGCCGCGATGCCGCTGCTGTTCGTGGTGCTGTGGAGCACCGGCTTTATCGGCGCCAAGTTTGGCCTGCCCTACGCCGAGCCCTTCACCTTTCTTTTTATACGCTCCGCCCTGACCCTGGCGCTGCTGGCCCCCCTGGCCCACTGGCTCTCCGGCGAGTGGCCCCGCGGCATCCGGCTGTGGGGACATATCGCGGTATCGGGCCTGCTGGTGCATGGCGCCTATCTGGGCGGGGTCTTCTACGGCATCTATCTGGGCATGCCGGCGGGGCTCGCCTCTCTGCTGGTGGGGCTGCAGCCGCTGCTGACGGCGGGGCTCGCCGGGCCACTGCTGGGCGAGCGTCTGACGATACGCCAATGGCTGGGGCTGCTACTGGGGCTGGTGGGGGTCGCCCTGGTGTTGGGCGGCAAGCTCGACCCGGGCGAGAGCCTCTTCCAGGGCTTCGGCCTGGGTGCGCTGGGGGCCGTGCTGGTCGCGCTGCTAGGCATTACCGGCGGCACCCTCTACCAGAAGCGCCACTGCACCGGCATGCCGCTGCTCTCAGGCACCGTGGTGCAGTACCTGGCCACCGTGGCGCTGTTTGGCATTGGCGCCCTGCTCTTCGAGGAGCGCAGCGTGGAGTGGGCCCCCGTGTTCGTACTGACCCTGGGGTGGCTGGTGCTGGTACTCTCGATCAGCGCCATCCTGCTGCTGATGGCGCTGATAAAGCGCGGCGAGGCCTCGCGGGTGGCCAGCCTGTTCTATCTGGTGCCACCGGTCACCGCCCTGCAGGCCTGGTGGCTGTTCGACGAGGCCCTGCCTTCTGCCTCGCTTGCCGGCATGGCCATTGCCATCGCCGGCGTGGTGCTGGTGGTCAAGGGGCAGCCGGCGAGAGCCGACAAGCCGCGTACTTGAACTCCGGGATCTTGCCGTAGGGATCCAGCGCCGGGTTGGTCAGCAGGTTGGCCGCCGCCTCCACGAAGGCGAAGGGCACGAACACCATGCCTTCGGGCATGCGCGGGTCGGAGCGCGCCGTCAAGGTGATCCTGCCGCGCCGGGTGGCGATGGTGATCGGCTCTCCCGGTGCCACGCCCAGGCGTCCCAGCTCCGCGGGAGCCAGGCTGGCCGCGGCCTCCGGCTCCAGGTCATCGAGCACCCGGCTGCGACGCGTCATGGCGCCGGTATGCCAGTGTTCCAGCAGCCGCCCGGTGGTCAGCACCGTCGGATAGTCGGCATCCACCGGCTCATCCGGCGGCAGCGGCCGGGTGGGCGAGAACTTCGCCTTGCCGCCCGCCCGCGGGAAAGCGTCGCTGAACACCACGTCCTCGCCCGGGGCGCCGGGGGCGAGGCAGGGGTAGATCACCGAGTCCTCCGTCTCGAGGCGCTCCCAGCTGATATGGTCCAGGGAGGACATGCCCTGCTTCATCTCGGCAAATACCTCCCGCGGGTGAGCATAGTCCCAGCCCAGCCCGAAACGCCTGGCCATCTCCTGGATGATCCACCAGTCGGGCTTCGCCTCCCCCGGAGGAGCCACGGCGGCACGCCCCATCTGCACCTGGCGGTTGGTGTTGGTGACGGTGCCATCCTTCTCCGCCCAGGCGGTGGCCGGCAGGATGACATCGGCGAACTGGGCCGTCTCGGTCACGAACAGGTCCTGCACCACCAGATGCTCCAGGCTAGCCAGCGCCTGGCGTGCGTGGTTGAGGTCCGGGTCGGACATCGCCGGGTTCTCGCCGAGGATATACATCCCCTTGATGGTACCGGCCACGATGGCATCCATGATCTCCACCACGGTCAGCCCCGGCTCGGGGTCGAGTTCGGTGTTCCACAGCTCCTCGAAGGCGGCGCGCAGCTGGGCGTCGCCCACCGGCTGATAGTCGGGCAGCACCATGGGGATCAGGCCGGCATCCGAGGCGCCCTGGACATTATTCTGGCCACGCAGCGGATGCAGGCCGGTTCCCGGCCGCCCGGTCTGACCGCAGGCGAGCGCCAGCGAGATCAGGCAGCGAGCGTTGTCGGTGCCGTGGGTGTGCTGGGAGATGCCCATGCCCCAGAAGATCATCGCCTTGTCGGCGGTGGCATAGGCCCGCGCGATCTCGCGAATGGTACCGGGCGAAACGCCACAAAGCGGTGACATGGCCTCGGGGGTCATGTCGACCACGCTCGCCGCCAGCGCCGCGAAGCCTTCGGTATGAGTGTCGATATAGGCCTGGTCGTAGAGGCCCTCGGCGACGATCACGTTGAGCATGGCGTTGAGCAGCGCCACATCGCCGCCCGGCGTGAAACGCACGCTGCGCCAGGCGTAGGCGTCCAGGGCCTGGCCACGGGGGTCGAGAATGATCAGCCGGGTGCCGTTCCTGGCCGCCTGCTTGAAGTAGGTGGCCGCCACCGGGTGGTTCACCGCCGGGTTGCAGCCGGTGAGAACCACCACATCGGCCTCGAGCGCCTGCATGAACGATGCGGTGACGGCACCGGACCCCAGGCACTCCATCAGGGCCGCCACGGAGCTGGCGTGGCACAGGCGGGTACAGTGATCGACGTGGTTGGAGCCGAAGCCGGTACGCACCAGCTTCTGGAACAGCCAGGCCTCCTCGTTGGAGCACTTGGCGCTGCCGAAGCCGGCGAGTGCCTCGGGACCGTTGCTGGCCTTGAGGCTGGTGAGCCCCTCCGCCGCCAGATCCAGCGCCTCCTCCCAGCTCGCCTCACGGAAGTGGGTCAGCGGCTCGGCCGGATCGAAATCGGGATCGACCCCCTTGGGCACGCCCTCAAGGCGGATCAGCGGCCGGGTCAGCCGCGCCGGGTGGTTGGGATAGTCGAAGCCGAAGCGCCCCTTGACGCAGAGCCGGCCCTGATTGGAGGGACCGTTTCTCCCGGTGACAAAGAGTATGCGCCCAGCTTCTGCATTGGACGGAGCTGATCCGGCGGCATGTGGCGCGTCATCCTTGACATGGTAGGTCAGCTGACAACCGACCCCGCAGTAGGGGCAGACCGAGTCGACGGTGCGGTCGGCCACGGCGGAATCGCCACGGCCCGCGTCGTCGATCAGGGTCGCCGGCATCAGCGCCCCGGTGGGACAGGCCTGGACGCACTCGCCACAGGCTACGCAGGTGCTCTCGCCCATGGGGTCATCGAAGTCGAACACGACCTTGGCCGCCGCCCCGCGATGGGCCAGGCCGATCACGTCGTTACCCTGCACCTCGCGACAGGCGCGCACACAGAGCCCGCAGGTGATGCAGGCATCCAGATTGACGTTCATCGCCGAGTGGGTGGCGTCATGCCCCCCGGCATGGGGCAGCGAGTCCGCCCTCTCGGCCACATGATGCACCGTGGGCGACGCCCGCTCCGCCCGGGCGGGCAGGCGTTCGCCCACCGCGGTGGCGTCGACGGCCAGCCGGTCGGCCATGGCCCACAGGTGGCTCGAGCGATCGGGACTCGCCTCGCGCTCGGGCTGGTCGGCCAGCAGCAGTGCCAGCACCTCCTCACGCGCCTCGCGGGCCCGCTCGGAGCCGGCGCTCTTCACCACCATGCCGGGGGTCGCCTCGCGGATGCAGCTGGCGGCGAGCACGCGCTCCCCCTCGATCTCCACCATGCAGGCGCGGCAGTTGCCGTCGGAACGGTAGCCGGGGGCGTCCTTGAAGCACAGATGGGGAATGGTCTCGCCGGCACGCTTGGCGACCTGCCAGAGGGTCTCGCCGGGCCAGGCGCTGACCTCGGCGCCATCCAGGGTCAGGGTAAAGCTTTCCATTACGCTCTGGTCACTCATCTCTCCCTCCTCACCCCTTGGCGATCAGATTACGGCCGGCAAGCTCACCGCGGAAGTCGCGCAGCAGGCTGATCACCGGGTTGGGCGCGGCCTGGCCCAGGCCGCAGATGGAGGCATCCATCATCACCCGGGCGAGCCGCTCGAGCTGCGGGACATCCCACTCGTCGCGTTCGAGCAGGGTGAGCATCTTCTCGCTTCCCACACGGCAGGGCGTGCACTGTCCGCAGGACTCGTCGGCGAAGAAGGCCAGCAGGTTGCTGGCCACGGCACGCAGATCATCCTGGTCCGAGAGCACGACGATCGCCGCCGAGCCAATGAAGCAGCCATGCTCCTGCAGGGTATCGAAATCGAGCGGGATGTTCGCCTTGCTGGCCGGCAGGATTCCCCCGGAGGCGCCGCCGGGCAGGTAGCCCAGCAGGCGATGGCCCTCGGCCATGCCGCCACAGTACTCCTCCAGCAGCTCGCGCAGGGTGATACCCGCCGGAGCCAGGTGCACCCCGGGGCGCTTGACCCGGCCGGAGACCGAGAAGCTACGCAGACCACGCCGACCATGACGTCCCTGGCCGGCAAACCACTCGGCCCCCTGCTCCCAGATACGCGGGACCCAGTAGACGGTCTCGACATTGTTGACCAGGGTCGGACGGTCGAAGAGCCCCCTCTGAGCAACAAAGGGGGGACGATGGCGGGGCTTGCCGGGCTTGCCCTCCAGGGATTCGATCAGCGCCGACTCCTCGCCACAGATATAGGCGCCGGCACCGCGACGCAGCACGATATGGCCCGGCGCCACCAGGCCGGCCTCCTCAAGCTCGTCGATGGCCTTGTGCAGCACCCGATGCAGGCCGGGATACTCATCGCGCAGGTAGATATAGAGCGCCTCGGCCTCCACCACCCAGGCGCCGACCAGGGCGCCCTCCAGGAAACGGTGGATCTCGCGCTCCAGATAGAAGCGATCCTTGAAGGTACCGGGCTCGCCCTCGTCGGCATTGATCACCGCATAGCGAGGGCCCGGCTCGGCGCGGACCGCCTGCCACTTCCGGTAGAGCGGAAAGCCGGCGCCACCCAAGCCACGCAGTCCAGCATGCTCGAAGGCCTTGATCAGCCTCTCGACGCTCACTTCGCCGTCGCGGCAGGCATTCAGCAGTCGGTAGCCACCGGCCTCGCGGTAGTCGGCCAGACGCTGCCAGAGAACCGTCTCGGGGTGGAAGTGGCCGGTATCGATCACCGCCTCGACCCCTTCCACGCTGGCGTAGCGGACATGGTGGTGCCCCACCTCCACCACCGGCGCGCTATCGCAACGCCCCATGCAGGGCGCGCGCACCACGCGAACCGCTCCCGGGGCGGCACCGGCCTCGAGCTCTGCCTTCAGAGCCTCCGCGCCGGCCAGCTGGCAGGAGAGTGAATCACAGACGCGCACCGTCACCGCCGGCGGCGGTGTCTCATCGTCGTGGACGACGTCGAAGTGGGCGTAGAAGGTCGCGGTCTCGTAGATGGCCGCCATGGGCAGGTTCATGTAGGCGGCCAGCGCCCGCAGCTCGACCATGGCCAGGTGGCCATGGGCATCCTGGATGGCATGCAGATGCTCGATCAGGCGGTCGCGGCGTTGCAGGCTGGGGTCGCTGCGTTCATCGCCCAGCAGGCGACGCAGCCCGGCGAGCGCCAGCGGGGCCAGTTCGCGGCCACGGGCCCTGCCGCGGCGACGCTTCGGTTGAGTGATCTCCACAGTCATAACGAGCTCGTTGTCATAATTGTTAAGAGGCGCGACGGTCAGCGGGTTCTATATTCGCGTGCGTTGATATGATTCATCTCTATGGTGGCACCTGCCCCGCGCCAGGACAATCTCCAGGCAGCCGCCAGCGCCTCCGTCAGCTTGCCTCATCGATGGCAGCGTAGGCCACCATCTCGACCAGCATCTCTTCGCGTGCGAACCCCGAGACGATGATGGCGGCACGATTGGGATAGGGAGCCTTCACCACCTCGGCGTAGAGCTTGTTGACCGTGGCGAGGTCTTCGCGCCGGGTCACGTAGATCAGTACTTGGGTCAGGTTCTCGACGCCACCGCCGGCGCACTCCAGGGTATGAACCAGATTGTCCAGCGTCTGGCGGGTCTGGGCTTCAATGCCGCCGCTGACGACCTCGCCCTGGTCGTCGATCGGAATCTGGGCGGTGAACAGGATGCCATTGCCCACGGTTGCCCATGACAGCGGGGCGCGGGAAGCGAACAGGTCGGTGATAACGGGCTGAACCATGCGGGTGTCCTTCTCTGGGGTGCTGGATAGGTGGATTGGTGGATAGGGGATGGGCGGACAGATCGATGGGAGGACAGCGAGGCCCCGGCGCTCCTCGTGGCTGAGCACCGGGCCTGGTCGTCACTCGATGAGTCGATGACTCAATCGTTGTCGGTGGTTCCGGCTCCGGCACCACCGCGGGAGGCATCGGTGGATTCGACCAGGATGCGGGCAGCCAGATCCTTGAGCCTGTTCCACACGCCGTCGTTGATGGGGATGCCATCGAGCATGGCCCGCTCGCGACAGGCCAGCAGCGTCGACTCCTCATGGCGGGCCAGCAGTTCGTAGTCGAACTCGGAGCGCATCGACGGCAGCAGGTCGACATGGTTGGCAAACACCAGCGTGATGCCGTCGTTTGGCTCGTTCTCCTCGGGTACCTGCTTCACCGCATAGACGCGGATCTCGGGCACCGAACTGTTGGCACGAAAGCCGACCACCTGCTCTGTCAGCGGCGGCTGGTCGCTGCCCTCCGGGGCCTGGGCGTTGCGCCAGAAGGCGGTGACGTTCATGCCTCGCCCGGCGATGCGAGCCAGATAGCCCATGATCAGCTGGCGATTGTGACAGCGCCGGATCTTGATCACCGAGAGGCCCCGGGCGCGCGCCTTGGCGAAGCCGAGCTCCAGCGCCAGGCTCGAGCTTCTGAGAACGCTATGACCCTGGCCATCGAGTACCGCGAGATCACCATCGGAATAGAGCTGCACCGGCGCATGCTCCTGGGCATGCTGCTCGGCCAGCAGATAATCGAGGCCACGGTTCAGGGCCTCCAGTCCATCGAGCTCATGGAGTTGCATCCAGGCGACCATGTCGGCGGCATCGCTGGCATCGCCATCTTCAAAGCCCAGGCCCAGAAAGGCCTTGCGGCAGAGTCCTTGGAGCTCGTTGTAGGAGACCTTCATGTCGTGACTCCGGTGGTAGTGGGGGTGGGGTTATCCTCGGCGTTGCTTGTCGATGGTTCGAGCGGAAAGCTCCAGTCGTCGAAGGCACGCAGGTCATCGGGCTCGGCATTGAGCTCCTCGACCAGCGGTGCCCCCTGGAACAGGGTGATGCGTACCCAGCGGTCCGACTTGGGGTCGAAGCGGCTGGCGCCGAAGAACGATAGCTTGGTGCGCAGCAGATGCATGGGCTTCATGTCGCGAGCCCAGAGGTTGGCCCGAATCTCGCCGAAAGGCGTTTCGACCATGGTCTGAATGCGGCGCACGATCTCCTTGTGACGCGAATGCTGGATCAGAAAGTCGACCACCGAGGCGCGAGGGTGGTTACCCAGATAGTCGCTGATGACGCGATGGGTATCCGCTACCCGCGGGGCGATGGCCAGCTTGAGCTCGCGGTCGGCACCGGGCTCGTGATCGCGCACCCCAAGCCGTGGCTCCTCCTTCTCGACGGAGCGATACCAGAACCAGTAGCGATTGTCGGGGTCGTCGAAGTCATAGGAGAGCGCCCAGTCATAGTGGGTCTCGATCAGCTGTTTCAGGCGCACCAGCGGCATTTCCGGCGTCAGTTCCATGCGCTCATCGACGCCCATGCGGTCCTCAAAGGGCTCGACGATGTCCGGGTAGATCTCCAGCAGCAGGGTGTTGATCAACTCCTGGGTCTCCAGCGACAGGGTCCGGTGACCCCACTCGACCAGCTCCTGCCAGAGGCCGTCGGTCAACGGCACCTGCTCGAGCCAGATGCGCACCTCGGGCAGGGCCGCCGCGGTTTCGACATTGCGCGCACTCTGTTCGACATCCTCGGTGACGGTCTGCTCCAGATGGCGCTGGGCACGGCTAACCAGTGCAATCAGCGCGGCACGCTGCTCCTCGTCGGGTTGCTGGGCACTGATCTGGGCCAGCGCCTGCTCACGACTCTCGACCCACTGCTCGATCAACTGCGGATGGTTGATCAGAAACGGGGCCATGCCGAGCCCGGTCGAGTTGCCGATCCCCAGATAGCGCCGCAGCGGGGTGGCGAGCCCGACGGCAGTCGCCGGCGCCTGGCGCCTGGCGATGTGCTCGATCTGCTCGATGGAGAAGTGGCGCAGCAGGTAGACTCCCAGCATCTGGGCCGAGAAGGGCCGCTGGAAGTCCGGGTTGTCACGCAGGCGGTCGAAGTCGGCGATGCCGAACTTGCCGTTACCGTAGACGGCCGTGGTGCGATACAGGTAGCCGACCCGGGTGATCCACCTGGGGTCGGGCTGCTGGCCGGCGCTGAGCGCCTCGCTAAAGGCGGCGAAGTTGCGCAGGCTGCGATTGGCCCGGGAGAGCACCAGCAGGCGCGGGTGCTGGCGGCCGGCTTCCTGCAGCGGCACGTTGGCCGCCATCTGCTCGAGCAGGGCGTCGTCCACATCTCCCTCGACCACGCCGAAGGTCACGTCCCAGGCCTCGGCGATGACGCGATCCGAACGCGCATCATCGGGCAGCGGCTGGGAGAAGATCACCCCATGATAGCGACCGCGCGGCGTCTGCAGACGATAGATGGCCGTGCCGTGGCCGTCGTCGTCGAGATCGAAACGCGTCGTGCTGATCTGCCAGCGCTGGCGTGCCATCTGGCGTATCAGGCTGCGCACGAAGCTCAGACGGCTGGGGTGCAGGCTGCCCAGGCGCTCAAGGTCCATGACCCGCTCCGGGGCACGCAGGCGCAGGCTCTCCTCGAGCGGAGAAACGCGATCGATCATGTTACTGCTCCTGAGAGGGCGCCGAGCCTGGCTGTGACGACGGCGCTGACGAGGCTGGCGGGACCGCGATCGGCCGCAGATCCCGGGAGACAAGCCCCTGATTGCGGGCCATGGCGATGGCGGCCTGGGGGCCAGTCCATAGTGACGGCAGCAGCACCAGCGACACCGGAATGGCGGTGAGCACGATGAACTGCTGCAGGGCGCTGATCTGACCGGAGCCCATGTACAGCAGGATTGCCGCCATCAGTGCCATGGTGATGCCCCAGAAGGCACGGATCAGCGAGCTGGGCCTGTCGTGGCCGGCGCCGACCACGGCGATGGCATAGCTCATCGAGTCGCCGGTGGTGGCAACGAAGATGGTGGTCAGCACCAGGATCGCCAGCGCCATGAAGGTGCCACCGGGCAGTGCCTGGGCCACGGTGAGGGTAGCCACGTCGAACTGGAAGTTGCTCAGTGCCTCGCTCAGGTCGATCACCCCGGTGAACTGATAGAAGATGCCCGAGCCTCCCAGCAGGGTGAACCAGATCGTGGTGGCGATGGGCGCCAGCACGGCAACGGTCAGGATCATCTGACGGATCGTGCGCCCTCTGGAGATGCGCGCGACGAAGATCGCCATCAGCGGACCATAGCCAATGAACCAGGCGAAGAAGAACACCGTCCACCACTGCATCCACCAGTCCGGTGCGCTCTGGGCGGTCATGGTCGACATGGTGAAGAAATTGGTCAGGTATTCGCCAAAGCCCTGGGTAAAGGCGTTGACCAGAAACAGCGTGGGGCCGAACAGGAAGATCACCGCCGCGATGCCGAGCGCCAGGAAGACATTCAAGCGGCTCAGCAGCTGGATGCCCTTGTCGATGCCGGTAACCGCCGAGGTGACATAGATGGCGCCCAGGCAGATCAGGATGATCAGCTGGGTGGTGTAGTTGTTGACCACACCGAGCAGCTCATGCAGACCGAAGCTCACCTGGGTGGCGAGAAAGCCGATGGGACCCACGGTACCGGCGACCACGGCGATGACGCAGAGCGCATCGACCACACCCCCGAACATGCCGCTCATGATGCGCTCGCCGAACAGTGGATAGAGCAGTGTCCGCGGCTGCAGCGGCTGGCCCTTGTCGTAGTGGGCGTGGGCCAGCACGATGGAGGTCAGGCTGCCCAGTACCGCCCAGGCCAGAAAGCCCCAGTGCATGAAGGACTGGGCCAGTGCCGGCGCGATGGCGTCGACAGTGCCCGCCTCGGTGTCGAATGACGGCGGCGTCGTCACGAAGTGGTAGATCGGCTCGCCAGCGGCGAAGAACACCCCGCCACCGGCCAGCAGGGTGCACATGATGATCGACACCCACTTGAAGGTGGAGAGCTCCGGCGTAAAGGTGTTGCCGATGCGTGCGCTGGCCATGGGCGTGCAGGTCAGACCGATGGCGACCAGAAAGGTCAGCAACAACAGCAACTGAAAGTAGGCGCCGAGGGCCTTGGCCGTCCAGGCGAAGCCTGCGCCAATGGCATCGGCGACGCCGTTGATATCATAGAGTGACAGGCCCACGAACAGCACGATAAAGCCGATGCTCAGGGTCAGCACGACGGGATCGCCCAGTCGGTGCTGGCCGGCAGGCAGCGAATCTTCGGTAGTGTCGGTATTGGTAGTGGCGTCGGTACTAGTAGCGATATTGGTATTGGTCTTGGTTGACGACATCAGAGTGGCCTCTGGCGTAGGGCCCCTAGGGGAGCGGGGCCGCTGTTGTGATTTTTATGTTTGTGACCGTTGATTTCTTCCCTTCAGGCGACCCGGTTCAGGCCCTGCTCGGGCGTGGCGGCACGCTCCAGCAGCGCCACCCAGTTCCGTCCCATGATCCCGGCGACCTCATGCTCCGCGAAGCCGACACCACGCAGCCCCTCGATCAGGTTGGGGAAGTCACGGCTGTCACGCAGCCAGGCCAGTGGCGTGGGCCAGCCGGCGTTGGTGGCGCTGCCTTCGCCGTAGTCCATCTCTTTCGACCAACGACCATTGCGCATCCAATCGAGGATCGAGGTGGGCTGGTTCTGGCAAAGATCGGTACCGATCCCCAGATGCTCCACCCCCATCAGGTCGGCAGTGCGAGCGATCATTTCGCAATACTCGCTCAGGGTGCAGTCCGAGCCGTTCCTGAGATGGAACGGGTAGGCGGAGAACCCCAGCAATCCATTGCACTCGGCGATGGCCTTGAGCACCGTGTCGGACTTGTTGCGCTTGGCCGGATGGAAGCTCGCCGGATTGGCGTGAGAGATGATCACCGGGCGGCTGGAGAGTTCGATGGCGTCCAGGGTCGAGCGCTCACCGCTGTGTGACATGTCGATGACCATGCCGACCCGATTCATCTCGCGAATCACCTGGCGCCCGAAGCGAGTGATGCCGCTATCCTCGGCCTCGTAGCAACCACAGGCCAGCAGGCTCTGGTTGTTGTAGGTGAGCTGCATGATCAGCAACCCCAGATCGCGCATCACCTCCACCATGTCGACGTCGTCTTCGATGGGCGAGCAGTTCTGGGCACCCAGGAAGATCCCTACCTTGCCGGCCTGACGCGCGCGTTCAATATCGCTCGCCTGGCGCACCGGCATGATCAGGTCGGCGTGCTCCTCGAAGCGCCGGTTCCACTCCCCCATCCGCGAGAGCGTCTCGCGGGTGGTTTCATGGTAGACCAGGGTAGCGTGGACGGCATCGACGCCGCCCTCGCGCATCTGCTCGAAGATCTCCCTCGACCAGTTGGAGTACTGCAGGCCATCGACCGTCAGCATCTGCTTGGACATCAGCTCGACTCCTCTCTTGGGCCCTGGCTCAGTTGGCCTTGACGTAGCAGGTCTTGACCACGGTGTAGAACTCGCGGGCGTAGCGGCCTTGCTCACGCGGGCCGAAGCTCGAGTTCTTGCGACCGCCGAAGGGCACGTGATAGTCGGTGCCGGCGGTGGCCAGGTTGACCATGACGCAGCCCGTCTCGGCGCGGGCCTTGAACTCGCTGGCCAGCGCCAGGGAGTCGGTGATGATGCCGGCGGTCAGGCCGAAGTGGGTGTCGTTGAGCACCTCAATGGCCTCATCGGCGTCGGCCACCTTGATCACGCAGGCGATGGGCCCGAACACCTCTTCGCGGTTGATCGGCATGTCGTTGGTGGTGTCGACGAACAGCGTCGGCGCCATGAAGTAGCCGTCGGTATCGCGCTCGAGGCGCTCACCGCCGAAGGCCAGCCTGGCGCCTTCACGCTGGGCGCGCTCGACCCAGGCCAGGTTCGACTCCAGCTGCCGGGCATCGGCGGCCGGACCGAAGCTCACGCCCTCCTCCAGGGCATGACCGACCTTGACCCGCTCGAGCCGCTTGATCAGCTTCTCGACGAAGGCGTCATGGACCTTCTCGGTGACGATCAGTCGCGAGGACGCGGTGCACTTCTGGCCAGTACCGGAGTAGGCCCCGTTGAAGGCGGCCTCCACGGCCAGGTCCAGGTCGGCGTCGTCGGCCACGATCAGGGCGTTCTTGGACCCCATCTCCAGCTGGCACTTGACCAGGTTGGCGGCGGTGGCGGCGGCCACGCGGCGACCCACCTCCAGCGAGCCGGTGAAACTCACTGCATGAATCTCGGGGCTCGAGATCAGCGCATCGCCCACCGAGCCGCCGGAGCCCATGATCAGGTTGAAGGTACCGGCAGGCAGCTCCTGGCGGCTGATGATCTCGGTCAGGGCCCAGGCGCTGGCCGGTACCAGGTTGGCGGGCTTGAACACCACCGCGTTGCCGAAGGCCAGTGCCGGAGCGATCTTCCACACCGCCGTGGCCATGGGGAAGTTCCAGGGGCTGATGATGCCGACCACCCCTACCGGCTCGCGACGAATATCGACCTCCACGCCCGGCCGCACCGACTCGGCGCGCTCGTCGATCTGGCGCAGCACCTCGGCGCCGTAGTAGTGGAAGAACTGCCCCGAGCGGTGGACCTCGCCCATGCCCTCGGCCAGCGTCTTGCCCTCTTCACGGGCGAGCAGTTCACCCAGCTCTGCCTTGCGCGCGATCAGTTCATCGCCGATGGCCATCAGCACGCCATAGCGATGCTCGAGGCCAGTCCTGGCCCACTGCTTCTGGCCCTGCCTGGCGGCGCTGATGGCCTCCTCCACCTGAGCGACGCTGGCCTGGGCATACTCGCCGACGATATCGCTGGTGTCAGAGGGGTTGACGTTGGCGATGCTGCCCTGACCCTCGACCCAGGTGCCATTGATGTAGAGAGCGTGAACGTGGGACATGGAAACCTCCTAGATATGATCAAAGCCATCCTAGGCGATGCCCGAAGATAAGAGGTAATCAAAAATAAAGATAAAATGATAAGGTCTTCTTATCACCCTGCCCCGCCGAGGTCCTCATGCATCCCGAGCTCAAGATACAGCCCCTCCGCTATGTGCTGGCCATCGTCGACGAGGGCGGCTTTCATGCCGCCGCCCGCCATCTGCACCGCACCCAGCCGGCGCTCTCCATGGCGGTACGTGAGCTCGAACAGCGGCTGGGCGAGCCGCTGTTCGAGAAGGGGGGCAAGGCGACGCTCACCCCCTTCGGGGCCTACTGCCTGCCGCGCTTCCGCGAGCTCGTGACACAGCACGATCGGGTCAGCCGGGACCTGGTCGCCCGGGTGGAGAAGCGCGCCGGGCATATCGACATGGCGGCCGTGCCCTCGGTGGCCAGCCGGCTGATGCCACGCCTGCTCAGTGATTTCATCCAGCGCTACCCGGATCTCAGGGTCAGCCTGCACGACGGCAACGCCGACTTCGTGGGCCGGATGGTGGCCGGTGGTGAGGTGGACCTCGGCATCTCCAGCCTGTGGCAGGCGGACGCCGAGCTGGATTTCTACCCGTTGATGCGCGATGCCATCGGGGTGGTATGCCGTGAGGACCACCGCTTCGCCGACCGCCAGGCGCTGAGCTGGCAGGAGCTTCAGGGAGAGGTATTGATCCGCAATGGCACCTCGCGGCTGCTCTCGGGAACCGGCGCCGAGCCTCTGCTCGCGCAGAGCGCTTTCGATATCTCCAACATGATCTCGCTGAATGCGATGCTGGAGGCGGGCATCGGCATCACCACCCTGCCGCGTTTGGCATTTCCCGAGGAGTGCGCGCGGCTGCGCTTCGTGCCGCTGTCGGAACCTTACGTGGAGCGTCAGATCGGGCTGATATGCCGGGTCGATGTCAGCCTGTCACCGGCGGCGGCGGCGATGCGACAGCACCTGGTGGAACACCTCGGGGAGCAGACTCGGGAAGCAGACAAGCCGTCATAGTCGATCGAGGTAAGCCGTCCCGCCAAGATTGCGCATCTGTCGGCGGATCCAGGCGCTTCGCTGGACCACCTCAGACGAGGGACGGGCGGCATCGCGGCCCCGCGGATCGGGCAGGATCGCCGCCAGTCGGCTGGCCTGGTGCGGCCCGAGCCGACCGGCAGAGACGCCGAAGTAGTGCTGGGCCGCGGCCTCCAGACCAAAGACGCCGCTGTCCCACTCGGCGATATTCAGGTAGACCTCTAGAATGCGCTGCTTGGGCCAGATCAGCTCGATCAGCAGGGTAAACCAGGCCTCCAGCCCCTTGCGGACCCAGCTGCGCCCGCTCCACAGGAAGAGGTTCTTGGCGGTCTGCTGGCTAAGGGTGCTGGCACCCCGCAGCCGGCCGCCGTTGCGACTCGCCTCCCAGGCACGCCGAATCTCCACCAGGTCGAAGCCGTGGTGGTCGAGAAAACGTTGATCTTCGGCGGCGATGACCGCCAGCTTGGCATGATCGGAGAGTGACTCCCAAGGCCGCCAGCGATGCTGAAGATCGATGGGTTCACGAGCAAGCCAGGAGTGTACCTTGCGCTCCACCATCACCATGGAGCCGAACACCGGCGCTTGGCGGAACAGCAGCACCAGCAGCACCGACAGCACCACGAAGCCCAGCGCGGCACGCCATAACCACCCCGTTACTCTACGAAGTAGCGTCCTGATCATGGCTGCCCCAATCGCATCGCATCTCTCTCCACTTGCGCCCCTCGTGCCAGGCCCGCTTGTCTGTTGTAGCTGGCAGTATACGGGCCTGGCACGTCACACACACGGGAGAACTTGGCGATCGGACTAGGCGACCGGACGCGTCATCAGCGCTTCTTGTGCAGGTGCTCGGCGTGGTAGCGCAGATGCTCCTCGATAAAGGAGGCGATGAAGTAGTAGCTGTGATCGTACCCCGGCTGTCGGCGCAGGGTCAGCGGATGGTCATGCTCGGCACACACCGCCTCGAGACGCTCGGGCTTGAGCTGCTCCTCGAGGAAGTCATCCGCCTCACCCTGGTCGATGAACAGCGGCTGGCTGGAGGCACCCCGGGCTACCAGCTCACAGGCGTCGTACTGGGTCCACTTGCCGCGGTCGTCGCCGAGATAGCTCGAGAAGGCCTTCTGCCCCCAGGGGCACTCGGTAGGATTGACGACCGGCGCGAAGGCCGATACCGAGCGATAGTGTCCCGGCCGACGCAGCGCCGCCACCAGTGCGCCATGACCGCCCATGGAGTGCCCGCTGATCGATTCGCGACCATTGACCGGGAAGTGCTGGCGCACCACCGAGGGCAGTTCCTCGGTCACATAATCGTACATGCGGTAATGGCGCTTCCAGGGCTCCTGGGTGGCATTGACGTAGAAGCCGGCCCCGGAGCCGAAGTCATAGCTGTCATGCTCGCCGGGAAGGTCGGTGCCACGCGGGCTGGTATCCGGACAGATGATCGCCACGCCGAGCTCGGCGGCAACGCGCTGAGCGCCCGCCTTCTGCATGAAATTCTCGTCGTTGCAGGTCAGTCCGGAGAGCCACCACAGCAGCGGCACCCGCTCGGTCTCGGCCTGGGGCGGCAGGTAGATGGCGAAGATCATCTCGCAGTCCAGCGCCCGGGAGCGATGGCGGTAGCGCTTGTGCCAGCCGCCGAAACTCTTGTTGGCCGATACCAGTTCGAGGTTCTCGGTCATGGTCATGAATTCACTCTCCTTGTCGGCCGGGAACTTCCGGCCGCCGATCGACAGGATGGCGCCCGATGCCTCAGCATCGGACGCCTATCAATCACCACGCGCGGTAACGGGCGCGTATCGATCAATAGTGCAGCACGGTGCGAATGCTCTCACCCTTGTGCAGCAGCTCGAAGGCCTCGTTGATCTTTTCGAACGGCATGTCGTGGGTGATGAAGTCGTCGATATTGATCTCACCGTTCATGTACTGCTCCACGTAGCCCGGCAGCTCCGAGCGTCCCTTCACGCCGCCGAAGGCGGAGCCCTTCCAGACCCGGCCGGTCACCAGCTGGAACGGACGGGTGCTGATCTCCTCGCCGGCACCGGCCACGCCGATGATGATCGACTCGCCCCAGCCCTTGTGACAGCACTCCAGCGCCTGGCGCATGACGTTCACGTTGCCGATGCACTCGAAGGAGTAGTCGACACCGCCGTCGGTCATGTCGACGATCACCTCCTGGATGCTGCCGGCGTGATCCTTGGGGTTGACGAACTCGGTGGCACCGAACTGCTCGGCGAGCTTGAACTTCTCGGGGTTGACATCGATGGCGATGATGCGGCTGGCCTTGGCCATCTGGGCGCCCTGGATCACCGCCAGGCCGATGGCACCGAGGCCGAACACGGCGACGGTGGAGCCCGGCTCGACCTTGGCGGTATTCATCACCGCGCCGATGCCGGTGGTCACGCCACAGCCGAGCAGGCAGATCTTGTCCAGCGGCGCCTCCTTGGAGACCACCGCCAGGGACACCTCGGGGACCACGGTATACTCACTGAAGGTGGAGCAGCCCATATAGTGATGCAGCGCCTTGCCGTCCAGCGAGAAGCGCGACGTGCCATCGGGCATCAGGCCCTGGCCCTGGGTGGCGCGCACCGAGCTGCACAGGTTGGTCTTGCCGGAGAGGCAGAACTTGCACTTGCCACACTCGGCGGTATACAGCGGAATGACGTGGTCCCCGGGACGCACGCTGGTGACGCCCTCGCCCACCTCCTCGACGATGCCGGCACCCTCGTGGCCCAGCACCGAGGGGAACAAGCCCTCGGGGTCGGCACCCGAGAGAGTAAAGGCATCGGTATGACAGACGCTGGTGGCGGCCATGCGCACCAGCACTTCACCGGCCTTGGGGCCCTCGACATCGATCTCGACCAGCTCCAGGGGCTTGCCCACTTCCAGGGCAACGGCGGCGCGTGACTTCATAATCGTTCTCCTCGCTTGGGAAAGTTCAGATACAGTCTAGGCGATAAACCGAACCGGTATAAACCGCACCAAAAGCATTACATTATTGCCATACAGCAACAATCTTGCATTCTTCAGGAGAGTCCATGCAGCGCTGGGATCGTATCGAAGCCTTCGTCGAGGTGGTGCGGCTAGGCACCTTTGCGGCGGCCGCGCGGGAGCTGTCGGTATCCAACTCGCATGTCAGCCGACTGGTCAGTCAGCTCGAGCAACAACTGGGCACCGCCCTGCTCTATCGCACCACGCGCCAGATCAACCTGACCGACGCCGGGGCGCTCTACTACCGCCACTGCCGCCATCTGTTCGACGGCTTTCGCGAGGCCGAGGCGGCGATCGATGACCTCCAGGACCGCCCCCAGGGGCGTCTCTCCCTGACCTCCGCCACCACCTTCGGCGAGCGCTTTCTCGCTCCGCTGGTCAACGACTTCCTGCTCGAGCACCCTCAGCTGGAGGTCCGCATGCACTTCACCAACCGCCAGGTGGATATCATCGACGAGGGGTTCGATGTGGCGATCCGCATGGGGCGACTGGAGGACTCGAGCCTGGTGGCCAGGCGGCTGTGCGAGCGCCGCGAATATGTGGTGGGCGCTCCCGCCTATTTCGAACATATCTCACAGCCCCATGCCCTGGCCGAACTCTCTCGCCATCGCTGTCTGATCGGCAGCCGCGACCAGTGGCGCTTCGCGGTGGATGGGGTGCGCCGCGAGGTACGCGTCAGTGGCCAGTGGCGGGCCAACTCGGGGCCTGCGCTGCTCGATGCCGCCCTGAAGGGACTGGGGCTGGCCCAACTGCCCGACTACTACGTGGATGAGCATCTGGCGAGCGGCGCCCTGATCTCGGTGCTCGATGCCTACCGCCACGACGACACGGCGGTCTGGGCGGTCTTCCCCCGCCATCGCCAGCGCTCGCCCAAGCTGCAGCGCTTTCTCGATCACCTGGTGAGCTACCTGCCGCAACGCCTGTCCAGCGCGCATTAAAAAGGCGCCCCGCGGGGCGCCATAGGTCTTCGTAATAAAACATCGCGGGAACCGGGGGTCACTTGAAGTTCTTGCGCACCACCTTCTGGATCTCGCCGACGATGCCGCTGCGGAAGCTCAGCACACAGATCACGAAGATGGCACCGAGGATCACGCTGACCCAGTTGCCGAGCGGCGACTGCGCCAGCTGGGTCTGCAGGCTGACCACCACGCCGGCACCCACCAGGGGGCCGAACAGCGTGCCCACGCCGCCCAGCAGGGTCATCAGGATCACCTCGCCGGACATGTGCCAGTGGGCATCGGTCAGCGAGGCGAGCTGGAAGACCACGGTCTTGGTCGAGCCCGCCAGACCCGCCAGACCGGCGGAGAGCACGAAGGCCACCAGCTTGTAGGCATCGACGTTGTAGCCGAGTGACACGGCACGAGGCTCGTTCTCGCGGATCGCCCGAAGCACCTGGCCGTAAGGCGAATGCACGGCACGCTGGATGATCGCGAAGCCGATCAGGAACACCGCCAGCACGAAGTAGTACATGTTGAGGTTGCTCTCGAGACTGATCACCCCGAACAGCTCGCCGCGCGGCACCCCGTGTAGGCCATCCTCGCCGCCGGTGAAGGGCGCCTGGACGAAGAAGAAGAACATCATCTGCGCCAGCGCCAGCGTCACCATGGCGAAGTAGATACCCTGCCGGCGGATCGCCAGGGCGCCGAACAGCGTGCCCAGCACCACGGCGGCGAAGGTACCGATCAGGATGCCAAGCTCGGGCGTCAGCCCCGGGTAGCTGGCCAGCATGATGCCGGTAAAGTAGCCACCGGTGGCCAGGAAGGCGGCGTGCCCGAAGGAGAGCAGGCCGGCATAGCCGAGCAGCAGGTTGAAGGCGCAGGCGAACAGTGCGAAACAGAGCACCTTCATCAGGAAGACCGGATAGGCCACGAAGGGGGCTACCAGGGCGATGGCGACCAGCGCCAGGTAGAGGAGGTTGCGACGCATCTTGGCCTTGCGGCGAAGTTTCATGGCAGGCGTCAGGGTCTGGGTTGCCGACATGGTGTCAAGCCTCCTTGCCGAAGAGTCCCGCGGGACGCAGCATAAGGACCACCACCATCACCACGAAGATCACGGTGTTGGCAGCCTCGGGATAGTAGACCTTGGTCAGGCCCTCGATCAGCCCCATGGCCAGGCCGGTGATGACGGCACCGATGATCGAGCCCATGCCACCGATCACCACCACGGCAAACACCACGATCAGCAGGCTCGAGCCCATGGTGGGCGAGACCGGATAGAGCGGTGCGGCCAGCACCCCGGCAAAGGCGGCGAGCGCCACGCCGAAGCCGTAGGTCAGGGTGATCAGCTGGGGAACGTTGACGCCGAAGGCCTGCATCAGGGCCGGATTCTCGGTGCCGGCGCGCAGGTAGGCCCCCAAGCGAGTCCGCTCGATGATGAACCAGGTCGCCAGGCAGACCGCAAGCGCGGCAACCAGCACCCAGCCACGGTAGATGGGCAGGAACATGAAACCCAGGTTGACGCCGCCCTGCAGGACGTCGGGAGTGGGATAGCTGGACCCCGAGACCCCGAAGAAGTTGATTAGTGACCCCTCGAAGATCAGCGCCAGACCGAAGGTCAGCAGCAGCCCGTAGAGGTGGTCGAGGTGAGCGATGCGGCGCAGGATAAAGCGTTCGATCAGCATGCCCAGCCCACCCACCACCAGCGGTACCACCAGCAGGGCCGCCCAGTAGTTGAGCCCCAGGTACTGCAGCCCCAACAGCGCCGTGAAGGCACCGAGCATATACATCGCACCATGGGCGAAGTTGACGATCTTCAGCAGACCGAAGATCACCGCCAGCCCGAGGCTGAGCAGGGCATAGAAGGCGCCGTTGATCAGGCCCAGCATCAGCTGACCCATAAATACCATCAACGGCACACCGAAAATCATTGTCATGCGATGGACCTCCCCTCAGGTGGCGGCGGCCGAAGCCGCCGCCGATTCTGCATCCACTCAGTTGTTGACCAGATCACACTGGCTTTCGGAAAGCGGACGGAAGGCCTCTTCGGCGGGAATCGTGGAGAGGATTTCGTAGACATCCCACTCGTTCTCGGACTCTTCGGGAGTCTTCACCTGCGCCAGATACATGTCGTGGACCATGCGGCCATCTTCACGGATATAGCCATTGCGAGAGAAGAAGTCCTCCACGGGGCGCTCGGCCATGGCCGCCCGGATCTGCTCGGGGTTATCGGTACCCGCCTCGGCCACGGTCTCCAGATAGTGCGCGGTGCTGGAGTAGATGCCGGCCTGCACCATGGTCGGCCGCTTGCCGGTCCGCTCGAAGTAGCGATCGGCCCACTCGCGCGCCTGCTCATCCATGTCCCAGTACCAGCCGGTGGTGAGCAGCAGGTTCTGGGTCGCCTCGAGACCCATGGAGTGGACGTCGTTGAGGAAGATCAGCAGGCCGGCGAGCTGCTGGCCGGACTGGGTCAGGCCAAACTGGCTAGCGGTGGTGATGGCATTGACGGTGTCGGCACCGGCATTGGCCAGCCCGACGATCTTGGCACCGGAACCCTGGGCCTGGAGGATGTAGGAGGAGAAGTCGCTGGTGGGGAAGGGATGTCGCACCCCACCGACGATCTCACCGCCATTCTCCTCCACCACCCTGGTCACGTCGCCTTCCAGGGCATGGCCGAAGGCGTAGTCGGCGGTGAGCATGAACCAGCTGTCGCCGCCCTGTTCCACCACTGCCTTGGCGGTGCCGTTGGCGAGCGGGTAGGTGTCATAGACCCAGTGAATATGGTTGGGGGTGCAGTGTTCGTTGGTAATGCTGGACGCGGCGGAACCGGAAACGATGCCCAGGCCATCGTTCTCCTCGATCACCTTGGTGGCGGCAATGGTCACCGAGGAGGCCACCAGCCCCGCCACCAGATCGACATTACGCGTGTCGAACCACTCACGTACCGTGTTGGCCCCGACATCGGCGCTATTGCGGTCATCGGCACTGAACACCTCGATGGGCACGCCATTGACCTCTCCGCCGA
This sequence comes from Halomonas icarae, assembly GCF_009901955.1. GTDB lineage: Bacteria > Pseudomonadota > Gammaproteobacteria > Pseudomonadales > Halomonadaceae > Halomonas > Halomonas icarae. Next base: position 2,704,149 of record NZ_WUTS01000001.1, read on the forward strand.
AGTCCTCGACGGCCATCTTCAGGGCCTCGAGGCCACCCGGACCGGCGAGATCACGATAGGTGCCGGACATGTCGGCGAGATAGCCGATGCGCACGGCATCGTCGCTCATGCTGGCCTGGGCGCCGGTCGCCATCAGGGTTGCGGCGGCTAGGGCTACGCTGGAGGCGAGAATCTTGCGATTGAAGGTCATGCTTGACTCCGTGGCCCACGCGGGGCGGTTTGTTGTTGTCGATACGGTTGACGCTAGGAAAACTGCCGGACGGCCAACGCACCGTCACACGCCCAGCAGGCTGTTGAGGTGATCGCGACGCGAGGGCAGCTCGGCGGCGGTGATCTCCTCGATGATACGGCCGTGCTCCATCACGAAGTGACGGTCGGCCAGGGGCGCGGCGAAGCGGAAGTTCTGCTCCACCAGCACGATGGTCATGCCACGCTCCTTGAGCTTGATCAACACCTCGCCGAGTGCCTGGACGATGACCGGTGCCAGCCCCTCGGTGATCTCGTCGAGCAGCAGCAGTCGCGCCCCGGTGCGCAGGATTCGCGCCATGGCCAGCATCTGCTGCTCGCCCCCGGATAGCCGGGTGCCCTGGCTACGCCGACGCTCATAGAGGTTGGGGAACATCGTGTAGATCTCGTCGATGGACATGCCTCCCGAACGCACCGTCGGTGGCAGCAGCAGGTTCTCCTCGACGTCGAGGCTTGAGAAGATCCCGCGCTCCTCAGGGCAGTAACCGATCCCCAGCCGCGGGATATGATGGGACTTCATGCCCATCGCCTCGTTGCCATTGATCATGATCGAGCCGGTACGTCGACCCACCATGTTCATGATCGCCTTGAGGGTGGTGCTGCGACCGGCGCCGTTGCGCCCCAGCAGGGTCACCAGCTCACCGCGCTTCACATCGAAATCGACGCCGTGAAGGATATGCGACTCGCCATAGAAGGCGTGCAGGTCACTGACCCGCAGCATCTCGGCGCCTTCATGATCCTGGTATTGGTGGACCGGATCCTGCATCGCTTCGGCTGTCTGGCTCATGCGCTGGCCTCCTCTGCCGCCGCTTCGCTGCCCATGTAGGCCTCGCGGACCTGGGGATTGCGCGATACCTCCTGATAGTCGCCCTCGGCCAGCACGGCGCCACGGGCCAGCACGGTGATGCGGTCGCAGAGGCGACTGACCACGCTGAGGTTATGCTCCACCATCAGCACGGTGCGCCCCGCCGAGACCCGCCGAATCAACTCGACGATGCGGTCGACATCCTCGGCTCCCATGCCCTGAGTCGGCTCGTCGAGCAGCATCATCGTCGGCTCGAGAGCCAGCGTGGTGGCGACCTCCAGGGCACGCTTGCGGCCATAGGGCATCTCCACGGTCAGCACATCGGCATACTCGGCCAGGCCGACCTCATCGAGCAGCTCCATGGCACGGTCGTTGAGATGATCGAGGCTGCGCTCGGATTTCCAGAAGTGGAAGGAGGTGCCCAGCTTGCGCTGGAGAGCCACCCGCACGTTCTCCAGGGCGGTCATATGACCGAACACCGCGGAGATCTGGAAGGAGCGCACCAGCCCCAGACGGGCGATCTCGTTGGCCTTCATGCGCGTGATGGGCTTGCCACGATAGAGAATCTCGCCGCGGGTCGGCGGCAGAAACTTGGTCAGCAGGTTGAAGACCGTGGTCTTGCCGGCCCCGTTGGGGCCGATCAGGGCGTGGATATGCCCTTCCTGGACCTTGAGGTTGACATCGTCCACGGCGGTGAAGCCGCGAAACTCCTTGGTCAACCCGCGAGTTTCCAGTATTAACTCCTGGGTCATGAGCCTTCCTCTTGGGGTCGCCACGCGACCCGCCGTGGTACTGTTATCGTTGTTGCCAGGCTTTACGTTAACGTAAGCTAGAGGATGCATTACCGCTCGGCAATAGGCTCTGCATAAAAACGCGACTAATGGTGTAGGCCCCTGAAATTCAATAGTTTGCAAACAAGTCGCCGGCGAAGTTAGCCACCCTACGGCGGAGCGGGTAAGATGCCCATCAACTGTTACCCTCCCACACGAATTCCGCCATGCCACATAAGTCTCTGCCTGCCCCCTCCTGGCCCATCAGCTTTCGCGCCACCTGCCTGCGCGCGACGTTCTATATCCTTCTCGTGGCGGGCATCGCCCAGGGAGTCTTCTATGAATCTCTCTACCTTTCCGATGCGCGCTTCTCGGAGCGCGGCTTTACCGAGCTGGCTCAGACCGCCCTGCTGGCCACCGCAGCCGGACTGCTGCTCTACAGCCACCTGGTGATCCGCACCCTGCCCTACATCAGCCTGCTGATGTTCGGGTTTCTATTCGCCTCGCTGATCCGCGAGCAGGACGCCCTGCTCGATACCTACCTCTTCGATGGTGCCTGGCAGCTACTGGTCAGCCTCACCGTTCTGCCGATCCTGTTCGTTGTCATCCGCAAGCGGCAGCGCTTCCTGGCCGAGTTCGCCGCCTATGCCAACAGCTTCTCCTTCGGGCTCTTCGCGGCGGGCTTCCTGACCACCTATGTCTTCTCGCGGCTCTACGGACGTGGCGACTTCTGGCAGGCGATCCTGCAGGAGAACTATGTTCGCGACTTCAAGAGCGCCGCCGAGGAGGTCGTGGAGCTGTTTGGCTATGCCGTGCTGCTGATCGCGGTCATCGAGCTGGTCCTGCTCGCCCGGCGCTGGGCCCTGGCACGACAGAACGGCTGAGCTAGACACCGGCCGCTCCTCCAGCGTCCACGAAAAGCACCCACGAAAAAGCCCCAGGGTTCAGCTCTGAACTGAACTGCACCCTGGGGCTTTTTCATTAGCAACGCTTGTTGCTGTTGTGACAAGCGCCTGGTGTTATTACTCGTCCAGGAAGGAGCGCAGCGGCTCCGAACGGCTGGGGTGACGCAGCTTGCGCAACGCCTTGGCCTCAATCTGGCGAATCCGCTCGCGGGTAACATCGAACTGCTTGCCGACCTCCTCGAGGGTGTGGTCGGTGTTCATGTCGATGCCAAAGCGCATGCGCAGCACCTTGGCTTCGCGCGCGGTGAGTCCACCGAGCACGTTGCGTGTCGCCTCTATCAGCCCCTCACCGGTGGCGGAGTCGATGGGCAGCACCATGGAGCTGTCCTCGATGAAGTCGCCCAGGTGCGAGTCGTCGTCATCACCGATCGGCGTCTCCATGGAGATCGGCTCCTTCGCGATCTTGAGCACCTTGCGCACCTTGTCCTCGGGCATCTCGAGACGCTCGCCCAGCTCCTCGGGGGTCGGCTCACGCCCCATCTCCTGGAGCATCTGCCGGGAGACCCGGTTGAGCTTGTTGATCGTCTCGATCATGTGCACCGGGATGCGGATGGTGCGCGCCTGGTCGGCGATGGAGCGGGTAATCGCCTGACGGATCCACCAGGTGGCGTAGGTGGAGAACTTGTAACCGCGACGATACTCGAACTTGTCCACCGCCTTCATCAGGCCGATATTGCCCTCCTGAATCAGGTCCAGGAACTGCAGGCCGCGATTGGTGTACTTCTTGGCGATGGAGATCACCAGGCGCAGGTTGGCCTCGACCATCTCCTTCTTGGCGCGACGTGCCTTGGCCTCGCCGATGGAGAGACGACGATTGACCTCCTTGATCTCCTGCACCTGCAGGCAGACCATCGCTTCCTCGAAGGCGATCTTGCGCTGGGCGCGCTGGATATCAGCACTCAGCGGCTTCAGGCGTTCGGCATACTTGGGGTGCTCGGCGGAGAACGCCTCCAGCCACTCGGGGTCGGATTCGTTGCCGGGAAAGGCCTTGATAAAGGTCTTGCGCGGAATGCGTGCCTTCTTGACACACAGCTGCATGATCGCCTTTTCCTGGGCGCGCACCTGCTCGACACTGATCCGCACCTGGTTGACCAGACGCTCGAAATGCTTGGGTACCAGCTTGATCGGCGAGAACAGCTCGGCCAGACGCGCCAGGGCATCCTGGGCCGCCTTGGAGTTGCGACCCTCGGCCTCGATGGCGGCCTTGGCGGCGGCATTCTTCTCGCGGATCTGCTCGAAGCGCGCGCGTGACTCTTCCGGGTCGGGGCCACCGACGCTCTCCTCCTCGGCCTCCTCGTCCTCATCCTCGTCCCCGACGCGGATCTCCTCTTCGGGCACCTCCGCCTCGGCTACCCCGGGAATGCCCTCGTCGGGATCGATGAAGCCGGAAAAAAGATCGGAGAGGCGGCCCGGCGCTTCCTCGTCCTGGGTGGCATCGTAGGCCTCGAGAATGGAATCCACCGCGCCAGGCAGGTAGGCCAGCGCCGACATGACTTCGCGGGTGCCCTCCTCGATGCGCTTGGCGATCTCGATCTCACCCTCGCGGGTCAGCAGCTCCACCGTACCCATCTCGCGCATGTACATGCGCACGGGATCGGTGGTGCGACCCACGTCGCTCTCCACCGCTGCCAGGGCCGCCACGGCTTCTTCGGCCGCCGACTCGTCGGTGGAGTGGTCCGACATCATCAGGGTATCTTCATCGGGGGCTACCTCGACGACGCTGATGCCCATGTCGTTGATCATGCCGATGATATCTTCCACCTGATCCGGGTCGGCGATATCCTCGGGAAGGTGGTCGTTGACCTCGGCATAGGTCAGGTAGCCCTGTTCCTTGCCGCGCGCGATCAACTCCTTCAGACGCGACTGTTGCTGCGCATTTCCAGCCATAGAAACCCTATCTCGACGAAGAAGAATGAAACACCTGAAGCGCTGGGTGGAGAAAACTCACAAAGCCGAACAGTATAGCGGCAGAAAGCACCTTTCTGCCAGTTCGATCTATTTGCGCGGTTACTCAGGTGTGTTAGGTTGTCAGGTTACGCCGGTGCCGAGCGCTGTCTCCTATGTGGGGATGTTAGGAGAGAAATCAACCGTACGGCCAGCCCGGAGTGTCCTCAGAATGTCTTTTTGACCTTCCGGTCAGCGGTGCAGTTCGGTGATCAACGCCATCAGGCGCTGCCTCTCCTCCCGTGACAGCCGCTCCCCTGCCTTCTCCCTGGCCAGCAGTGCGTCGAACTCCTCCTGAGGCGAGCGCCTGCGCCGATGCCTTCGAAAATGCCCCACCAGGCCCTCCAGCTCGGGACCACGCGCCGCCTTCGGAATCAGCAGCTCGCGCCGCGCCAGCGCCGCCAGACGCTCCCCTTCCGGGCTGCCATGAAAGTGTGCCAGCAGCACCTGAGGGCTGCGGTAGCCACCCGCCCTGAGCAGGCGAATCACCTCACGGCAGAGCAGACCATCCGGCTCCTCATCGGGACACCAGTCATCCTCCGCGGGCAGCTGCGCAACCAGCTCCGGCTCGTGCAGCAGCAGCTGCAGGGCCCTCGCGACAAGACTCAAGGCTCCGCCAGAGCGCTGCGGGAAGGCGCCCCTCCCCTGCTCCCGAGGAGGCGGTGGCGCCGATGTGCCACCTGCCGCCATGGCCGGCGGCGACTCATCGCCACGCGCCTCCCGGCCCGCGACGACCTCGCCCCTTGCCAGCAGGGCCGAGAAGTTCGCCGCCTCGACTCCGGTGCGGCGCGACAGCTCGGTCAGCATCAGCGACTTGAGCACACCCTCCGGCAGCCGTCCGATCGCCTTCAACACCTGGCTGGCGTAGCGCTCGCGCTCCTCGATATGGGCCAGGTCGCGCCCCGCCGCCGCCTGATCGAAGAGGAACTCCGACAATGGGCTGGCGCAGGTGATGCGGCCCTGGAAGGCCTCGGCGCCCTCCCGGCGCACCAGGGTGTCCGGATCCTCCCCCTCGGGCAGAAACAGGAAGCGCGCCTGGCGCCCGTCGATCATCAGCGGCAGCGCCGTCTCCAGCGCACGTGTCGCCGCCTGGCGCCCGGCACGGTCGCCGTCGAAGCAGAACACCACCTCGTTGACCATCCGGAACAGGCGCCCGAGATGCTCTTCGCTGGTGGAGGTGCCCAGGGTGGCGACCGCATTGCGGATGCCGAACTGTGCCAGGGCCACCACGTCCATGTAGCCCTCGACGATCACCACCCGCTCCAGGCGGTGATCGGCCTGGCGCGCCTCATAGAGGCCATACAGCTCGCGCCCCTTGTGGAACACCGGCGTCTCCGGTGAGTTGAGGTACTTGGGCTTGGCATCGCCCAGCACCCGGCCTCCGAAGCCGATGGTGCGCCCCTTGATATCCCGGATCGGGAACATGACCCGGTCGCGGAAACGATCGTAGGTGCGACCACTCTCCTCGCGATGCACCAGCAGGCCATACTCCACCTGCACCGGCTCGCCGATGCCGCGCTCACCCAGGTGCCGCTTGAGGCCTTCCCAACCATCCAGCGCATAGCCGACCCCGAAGGTCTCGAGCACCTCCGGCGCCAGGCCGCGACGCTCCAGGTAGTCCCGGGCGCCCTGCCCCTCGGGCATCTTCAAGCGCTCGCGAAAATAGGCGGCCGAGAGTTCCAGCAGGTTGACCCCCTCCTTGCGCTTGCGCTCGCGCGCCTGGGCCCGGGGGTCGTCGGCGCCCTCGCGGGGCACGTCCATGCCCAGCCGCCCCGCCAGCTGCTCCACCGCCTCGGGGAAGCGTAGCTTGTCGTACTCCATCAGGAAACGTAGGGCATTGCCGTGAGCGCCACAGCCGAAGCAGTGATAGAACTGCTTGTCGGCACTCACGGTGAATGACGGCGTCTTTTCCTGATGGAAGGGGCACAGGCCCGAGTAGTTGCGTCCGGCCTTCTTGAGCTTGACCCGCTCGCCCACCACCTCGACCACGTCGACGCGAGCCAGCAGGTCATCGATGAAGCGCTGGGGAATCTGTCCGGCCATGAAGTCGAATCACCTCGACGACTGCGGTGTGATCACCCTGGGGCGACGGCAGTCACCATCGACCCGGAAAAAACAAGCGGCCACCGGATGGCGGCCGCTTGGCGTCCTCCTGAGACCGCCCGGCCCTAGGGCCCGACGTCTCCAGTACGGATCAATAGAGCCGTTCGAAGCGCTTGCGCTCACGCTGGAGCTTCTTGGCGTGACGCTTGACGGCGGCCGCCGCCTTGCGCTTGCGCTCCGCAGTCGGCTTCTCGTAGTGCTCGCGACGACGCACCTCGGAGAGAACACCGGCTTTTTCGCAGGAACGCTTGAAGCGACGCAGCGCGACGTCAAACGGCTCGTTATCACGTACTTTAACAGAAGGCATTAAGCACTCACCTACCTTAGGTAACTAGAGTTCGGTTAGTACGCACACCCCTGTGGGTGGCACGTTTCGCGAAGAACAAACGCCCGGAACGCCTGAGCGCGCCGGAAAACGAGGGGTTCGATCGCGGTTTTCGCCACCTGGGTGCACGACCCAGTCTTGCAGCGCACGACATTCTAGACCCCACACCGAGTTCTTGCAAATGCTTTCCGTGTCCATAACGCGTAGAATGGCGGCCTTTTCCGAGTAAACGAGCCGACACCATGCGCGTACTGGGCATCGAGACCTCCTGCGACGAGACCGGCGTCGCCCTCTTCGACACCGAGCGCGGCCTGCTGGCCGACGCCCTCTACAGCCAGATCGCCATGCACGCCGAGTATGGCGGCGTGGTACCCGAGCTCGCCTCTCGAGACCACACGCGCCGCCTGCTGCCGCTGATCCAGCAGGTGCTCGACGAAGCGGGACTGACCCGCCAGGACCTCGATGCCATCGCCTATACCGCGGGCCCCGGCCTGGTAGGGGCGCTGATGGTGGGGGCCGCCACCGCCCACGGCATGGCCAGAGCGCTGAACATTCCGGTGCTCGGCGTCCACCATATGGAGGGGCACCTGCTGGCCCCCATGCTGGAGGAGGACCGCCCGGCGTTCCCCTTCGCGGCCCTGCTGGTCTCCGGCGGCCATACCCAGTTGGTCGAGGTGCGCGGGCTGGGTGACTACAGCCTGCTCGGTGAGTCCGTGGACGACGCCGCCGGCGAGGCCTTCGACAAGGCCGCCAAGATGCTGGGCCTGGCCTATCCCGGTGGCCCTCAGGTGGCACGCCTGGCCGAGCGGGGCGATCCCGGCCGCCTGCGCTTCCCGCGGCCGATGACCGACCGCCCGGGACTCGACTTCAGTTTCTCGGGCCTCAAGACTCACACGCTCACCGCCATTCGCAAGCTCGAGGCGGCCGGCGAGCTCGACGAGCAGGCCCGCGCCGATGTGGCGCGAGCCTTCGAGGAGGCGGTGGTCGACACCCTGGTCATCAAGTGTCGCCGCGCCCTGGACCAGACCGGCCTCAAGCGGCTGGTGGTGGCCGGCGGCGTCAGCGCCAATGCGCGGCTGCGCGAGCGCCTGGAGCACGAGTGCGAGAAGCGCAACGCCCGTGCCTTCTACCCCCGCGGGCGCTTCTGTACCGACAACGGGGCGATGATCGCCTATGTGGGCG
>NZ_WUTS01000001.1:2712584-2766073 GCF_009901955.1 Halomonas icarae
GGCGCCCAGCGCCTGCTGGCGGGCGAACACGACGAGCCTGGCGCGATGCAGGCCGTGCCGCGCTGGCCGATGGATACTCTGGAACCTCCTGCCGGTGGCTGAACGGCGCCATGATCGCGCTCTTTATGTCACAGCGCCCAGCGCCTGCTGGCGGGCGAACACGACGAGCCTGGCGCGATGCAGGCCGTGCCGCGCTGGCCGATGGATACTCTAAACAAGCCGTAAGCCGTAAGCTGGAAGCTGGAAGCTGGAAGCTGGAAGCTGGAAGCTGGACAACAGCTTGAATTCGCCACATCGTGTGGCAAGGTCACTCTTCAAGCCTCCAGGAGCGAAGCGACGCTCTTCAAGCTTGTGGCTTACAAGGGTGGCTCATCGCCGCGCCCGAGGCGCTGGATATTGAGAATATGGCGGCCCAGCACCAGCAGGGTAAAGGCGATCACCACGCCCACATAATTCGGCGCGAGCCACAGGCTGGCCAGAGGGGCGGCGGCGGCACTGGCCAGCGACGCTACCGCGGCGGTACGTACCCGCCAGGCGAGCAACCCCCATAGCGTGGCACACACCAGCGCCACTCCCGGGGTCAGCACCAGCATCACACCAAAGGCACTGGCCACCGCCTTGCCACCGCGCAGGCGATGCCAGACCGGATAGCTGTGGCCCAGCAGCACGGCGAGGCCCACCACCCCCTGGGCCCAGGGCGGCAACTCCAGCAGAATCGCCCCCACCAGTACCGGCATGCCCTTGACGGCATCCACCAGCAGGGTCGCCAGCGCCAGCCAGCGCCCATGCAGGCGCAGCACATTGGAGAAGCCCGGATTGAAGGAGCCCGCCAGGCGCGGGTCGCCCACGCCCGCCAGCCGGCAGACGGTAAGCGCGCCGAGCCAGCTGCCGCTGAGGTAACCCAGCACCACCAGCGGCAATAGCGAGATCAGTGGCGCCTCCACGGCCGCCCCTCCTGCAACGGGAACTCGGCCATTCTGACAGTCCCGCTTCGGACTGCCCAGCAACCGAGGTATTCCACACGGCGCGGCTCGCGTACAATCTCGCCCCATTCCCCCTGCACCCGCCCGGAAGCCACCATGGATCTAGTGCTGATAGAGTCCCTCGCCGTCGACACCGTGATCGGCGTCTACGACTGGGAGCGCAACATCACCCAGCGCCTGGTACTCGACCTCGAGCTGGCCACCGATATTCGTCCCGCCGCGGCGGACGACGATATCGCCCAGACCCTCGACTACGCCGCCATCAGCGAGCGCATCCAGACCTTCGCTGCCGCCCACGACTTCGCCCTGGTGGAGACCTTCGCCGAGCGACTGGCCGCGACCCTGCACGAGGAGTTCGGCATCGCCTGGCTGCGCCTGGTCGTGCGCAAGCCCGGCGCCGTGGCGGCCGCTGCCGCGGTGGGCGTCAGCATCGAGCGCGGCGTGCGCCCGGGAGTGTCGTGATGGCACTGGTCACGGTCAGCATCGGCAGCAATATCGAGCGCGACCACCATGTACGCGTCTGCCTGGACGCCCTGGCGGCCTCCTTCGAGAACCTGCGTGTCTCGCGCGTGTTCGAGAGTGAACCGGTAGGCTTCGAGGATGGACGCAACTTCTACAACCTGGTGGCGGCCTTCGAAAGTGACGCCTCGGTTGCAGAGCTGCAGGCCTGGTGCAAGCGCCTGGAATTCGCCAATGGCCGGCGCGAAGAGAGCCCCAAGTTCAGCCCCCGCACCCTGGATGTGGACCTGCTCACCGTGGGTGAGCTCAGCGGCGAGCACGGCGGGGTCAGCCTGCCACGCGGCGAGATCACCCACCACGCCTTCGTCCTGCAGCCCCTGGCCGAACTGCTGCCCGAGGCGCGCCATCCCGTGAGTCAGGAGACCTACGCCTCCCTCTGGCACCGCTTCGACGCGGACGATCAGCGGCTCTGGCCGGTATCCTTCATCTGGGCCGGGCGCAGGATCTCGACCCCGGACCGGGCGACCGACTAGGCTTTGTCTGAAAAGTCGGCGAGCGAAGGTTAGACAAGGCAAAAATCGGCGAAAAGACGGAGTTTACGGAGTGTAAATGAGTACTTTGAGTCGATTTTTAACGCTGTATAGCCGAGCGCAGCCAGTTTTCGGACAGAGTCTAGCCCGCCGGCCGGCGGCGAGCTTATTCACTGCCCAGGGCGGCATCGATCACCTCACGGCGTCGACGGGCAAGCTCCAGGCCCAGCTCGCGGCCCTTGAAGCCCTCCTCCACCAGCGCCTTCGGCAGCACCTGGGCGGCCAGCCGCCAGCCCAGGGCCAGCTCCTCGGCCAGCACCGGCGCCTCCAGGCTCACCAGGCTGATCAACGGCATCACCCGTTCTCCACGTCGCCAGGCATCGATGCGATCCAGCCAGGCGAGGATCTCGTCACCCGTCGCAGGCACCAGACGCGACGCCGCGACCAGCGCCCGAGTCTGCGCCACCTGGCGAGCCAGGTCGGCAAAGGCCCTGGGCTGACGCAGGCGCTCGGCCAACTCGGCTCGCTCCGCCTCGCCCAGATGCTCCACCAGGCGCGCCCAGCGCCAACAGGCCAGCGCCTCGCCCTCCCCCTCCTCGGGTAGGCGATGCAGTCGGCCCAGGGCCGCGTCCAGCGCTTCACGGTCGGCCACCAGCGCCGGCATCAGCTCCGCCAGGGCGCCGCACTCATCGAGTGTCTGAAAGTAGACCTCGGGCCAGGGCTCGGCCAGTGCCTTCTCGGTCTCGACCCATACTCGCTCGGCCACCAGATGGGCGAGCTCTCCGCTCTGCACCAGCTGGCGCATCAGCTCCCGAGTCTCCTCGGCGATGGTGAAACCGAGGCCCGCATAGCGGGCCAGGAAACGCGCGGTACGCAACACCCGCAGCGGATCCTCCACGAAGGCCGGCGAGACATGGCGCAACACCCGCGCCTCCAGGTCGGCGAGGCCGGCATAGGGGTCCACCAGCTCGCCCTCCAGGGTCTCGGCCATGGCGTTGATGGTCAGGTCACGGCGCGCCAGATCCTCCTCCAGGGTCACCTCGGGGCTGGCATGCACCTCGAAGCCGGTATAGCCATGGCCGGCCTTGCGCTCGGTGCGCGCCAGGGCGTACTCCTCGTGGGTTCGGGGGTGGAGAAAGACCGGAAAGTCACGTCCCACGGGCCTGAATCCGCGCCGACGCAGGGCCTCCGGGGTGGCCCCGACCACCACCCAGTCGGTATCGGTGACCGGCCAGCCGAGGTGTGCATCGCGCACCGCCCCGCCTACCCGATAGACCCTTAGCCCTGCCACGGCCGGATCACACGACCGTGCCACGCTCAGGCCTCCACTCGATCGGGATGGCGCAGCTGCCAGTCGGTAAAGCCGCCATCGAGACTGTAGACCTCGGCAAAGCCCTGGACGGCCAGCCAGGCCGCCGCCTGCTGGCTGGAGTGACCGTGGTAACAGACCACCACCACCGGCCGCTCCGCGGGCGTCGCCTCGACGAACTCGCCTACCGACTCGTTGTCGAGCCGGCGACTGCCGGGAATATGGCCCTGGGCGAAGCTCAGGGCGTCGCGGATATCGACCAGCGCCGTCTCCCGGCCCTCATCGAGCCAGGCCTTGAGAGTGGGGGTATCGAGATGCTGGAAGCTCATGGCACGCCTCATGTCAGGGTTGGAAGCGGTTCAGGATAAACAGCTTGTGAGGGATCAGGATAGAACCGGTGCCGCCGCGCTTATCGCCGCCGGCTGGGCACGCTGATGCGCTCGCCGCGTTCGAGGTCCAGGGCCGTCAGGGAGCCACCCCATACACAGCCGGTGTCCAGCGCGCAGGCATTGACACGGCTGCCCGGCGTCTCGCCCTGGAGCGCCGCCCAGTGACCGAAGACGAGCCGAGTAGCGTCGCCACGCGGATAACGGAACCAGGGAGCGAACCCCGCCGGGGCACTGTCGAGCCCCTCCTTGGCGGCGAAGTCCAGCCGGCCCTCGGCATCGATGAAGCGCATGCGGGTGAGCACGTTGACGATGGCACGCAGGCGATCGATGCCCTCGAGGTCATCGCGCCAGCAATCCGGCGCATTGCCATACATGCGCTCGAGAAAGCCCCCGGCCTGTTCACCGCTGAGCATCACCTCCACCTCGGCGGCGAGCCTCTCGGCCTGGTCCGGCGACCATCGGGGCAGCAGGCCGGCATGGGTCATCAGGGTATCCTCACCGCCCAGCGTCTCACGCACCAGCATTGGGCGTGACTGAAGCCAGTCGAGCAGTCGCTCGCGATCCGGGGCGGCGAGGATGGCATCGAGGGTATCCTTGCGATTGAGCGTGGCGCCCCCTCGAGCCACCGCCAGCAGGTGGAGGTCATGGTTGCCGAGCACCGTCAGGACGGCGTCTCCCAGGGCCTCGACCTCGCGCAGGCAGTCCAGTGACCCCGGGCCACGATTGACCAGATCGCCGGCCAGCCACAGCCGGTCGCGACGCGGATCGAAGCCGAGGGTCTCGAGCAGCTCGACGAACTCTGCGTGACACCCCTGAAGGTCGCCGATGGCATAGGTCGTCATGGACGCTCCCTGTTGATGGTTCGGGCGCAGCTTGTGGTTCGGCTGCCGCGAATTCAGTGGACCTGGTTGGGCCCGGCCAGCCGGAAGGGGGCAATGGGCACCTCGAAGGGGCGCTGGGTGGCGGTATCGACGCAGGTGTACTCGCCCTGCATCACCCCCACCGGTCCATCGAGGATGGCGCGACTGGTATAGCGAAAGTGCTGGCCGGGGGCAATCACAGGCTGTTGCCCCACCACCCCCTTGCCTCGCACGTCCTGAACCTTGCCGCTGCCCTGGGTGATGGTCCAGTGACGTGCCATCAGCTGGATGCTATGACGCGAGGCGTTGTGCACCGTCACGGTGTAGCTAAACACATAGCGCTCCTCCTCGGGAGCGGACTCCTCGGGGCGAAACTCCGGTTCGACCTCGACGTTGACGGCCGCCCCCTCGGTCATCACGGGATCATCGCCTGAGGCTCGATCGCTCATGGGCGCGCCTCCCCGGTGGCCTGGGTCAGGTGATCGGCAATCGACACGAACTCCTCCACGCTGAGGGTCTGAGGGCGCCTCGCGGGGTCGATCCCCAGCGCCTCGAGCTCGTCGGCGGTGATGCGCCCCTTGAGGTTGTTGCGCAGGGTCTTGCGGCGCTGGCCGAACGCCTCCTTGACGATCGTGGCCAGCAGCGCTTCATCGCGGGCCGGATGGGGCAGCTCGGCATGGGGCGTCAACCGCACGATGGCGGAATCCACCTTGGGCCGGGGCACGAAGGCTTCCGGCGGGACCACGAACAGTGACTCCACCCGACAGCGATACTGGGCCATCACCGAGAGCCGCCCCCAGTCGGCACCGCCTGGCTCGGCGGCAAGGCGCTCCACCACTTCCTTCTGCAGCATGAAGTGCATGTCGGCGACGGCATCGCCGGCCTGGAGCAGGTGGGCGATCAGCGGGGTCGAGATATTGTAGGGCAGGTTGCCGACCACCCGCAGCGGCTCGCCCTCACCGCGCAGGGCGCGAAAATCAACCTTGAGGGCGTCGCCCTCATGGATCACGAAGTCGGGATAGTTGAAGAACTGAACGCGCAAGCCGGGAATCAGGTCACGGTCGAGCTCGATCACCTCCAGGCGTCCGTCGGCGGCCTCCAGCAACGGCTCGGTGAGCGCCCCCTGGCCGGGGCCGATCTCCACGATGCGCTGGCCGGGGCGCGGCCCGATGGCCCGCACGATGCGAGAGATGATGCCGCGGTCGCGCAGAAAGTTCTGTCCGAAGCGCTTGCGGGCCTGATGAACCGGGGGGCGAGATGCCATTCAGGGGTGTCCTTCTATCACTAGAGTCTTGAATTCTTGACTGAAACCGGAGCTTTTCGGCGGCCGGCCATCTCCGCCGCCAGGGCCACGGCGACCCGCAGGCTACCCGGGTCGGCGCGGCCCGTGCCGGCCAGATCCAGGGCGGTGCCGTGATCCACCGAGGTACGCACCAGCGGCAGCCCCAGGGTGATATTGGCGGCCCGGCCGAACCCAGCATACTTGAGTACCGGCAGGCCCTGGTCATGATACATGGCCAGCACCGCATCGACGCCCGCCAGGTGGCGCGGGGTAAACAGGGTATCGGCGGGCAGCGGGCCATCGAGGGTCAACCCCTCGTCGCGCAGTGCGGCCAGGGTCGGTTCGATCACCTCGATCTCCTCGCGCCCCAGGTGGCCCCCCTCCCCGGCATGGGGGTTGAGCCCGCACACCGCGATGCGCGGCGTGGCCACCCCGAACCAGCGCCTCAGATCGGCGTCGAGAATGCGCAGCACCCGTGTCAGACGCTCCGCAGTGATGGCCTCGGCCACGTCGCGCAACGGCAGGTGGGTGGTGGCCAGCGCCACTCGCAGTGATGCCCCCTCCGCCCAGTCAGGCCGCTCGGCATGCAGGGCGGCATCGGTGGCGAGCATCATCACCACCTCCTCGACACCGCAGGCATCACGGAGATACTCGGTGTGGCCGGTAAACCCGGCATGCCCCGCATCGAGGATCACACCCTTGTGCAGCGGCGCGGTGACCATGCCCTGAGCGTGCCCCGCCCGACAGGCATCGATGGCCACATCCAGGGTCTCGAGTACATAGGCCGCGTTGTGTGGCGCCAGCACTCCCGGTCGGGCCGGCTCACGCAGCGTCACGGGCCATACCGGAAGCTGGCCGGGGGCCACCGATGGCACCTCCTCGCCGGGTGCCGCCTGGAGCAGCTCGATGGCAAGGCCCAGCCGGGAGGCGCGCTCGGCAAGCAGCGCGGGATCCCCCACGGCCACCACCCGCGCATCATCAACCCCCTCGGCGGCCAGTCTCAGGACGAGATCCGGGCCGATACCGGCCGGCTCGCCGGTCGTCAGCGCCAACAGCGGCATGCCTGGCGTCGTCATCAGCGTGCGTCGAGGCGATTGTCGACGAAGGCCTGGGAGCGGATCTCCTGTAGCCAGGCTTCGAGCTCGGCGTTGGCCTTGCGCTGAAAGAGGGCCTGCTGGGCCTGCTCACGGGTGGCGCCCTGCTGCGCCATGAAGCGCTCCACCTCCCGCTCGGAGAGAGTGACTCGGCTGCCGACACGACGCTGCTGAAGCTGGCGCAGCGTGATTTCGCGACGGATCTCCTCCCGCACGCTGGCCAGCGTCAGGCCATCGGCCTCCAGGGCGTCGGCAAACTGCTCCAGGCTCATGCCATTGCGCTCGGCGATGCCACGCACCTGACGATTGAGCTCGGTGTCGTCCACCGTGAGGCCGGACTCCTCGGCCATCTGCCACTGGATCTCCTCGAGGATCATCTGCTCCAGGATCTGTTCGCGCAGCACCCTTTCCGGGGGAAGCTCCTGCTGCTGGGCGCTCATCTGGCTGCGCACCTGGGCGATACGCTCCTCGAGCTGGCTATGCATGATCGCCCCCTCGTTGACCACCGCCACGATATGATCCAGGGCCTGGCGCTGGCTGGAGGTGAATTCCTGGGCCTGGGTGCCGAACGGCACCACGGCTAGGCCCAGCGCCATCGCCAGGCCGGCGGCCAGGAGGGGGGTGCGGCGACTACGCATGGTGTGCTGTCCTTTCATCATTCCTCTCTAACGGACCATTCCGGCCTAGAAGGCGGTGCTGCGGTAGCCGGGAATGGCCTCCTCGAAGTAGCTGTCGGCCTCGCGGCCCACGCCGCCGAGCCCCTTGAACACGAAGCGCAGGAAGACCCCGCGATCGGTGAAGTCATCGGTCACGGCGCCGGTGTCGTTGTCATCGATCCACTCGCGCCACACCAGCTGCACGCCGTAGCAGCAGTCGTTCCACTGCACCCCGGCCAGCTGCTCCAGGGAACGGTCGTTGGTATTGTCGTAGAGCAGGCGGCCGATCAGGTCGAGGCGCCGGCCGGCCTGCCACGCAAACGAGACGTCATACTCCTCGCGATCGTAGGCGCGGAAGTCATCGTCGGTCCGATCCAGCGAGGGATCGAAGCCTTCGAGCTCCCAGTGATAGCCGAGGTTCAATGCATGCCCCTGGGGCGAGCGATACTGCAGGTCGACACCGGTACGCTCGGTGCGCTCCAGGTTGTCGTCATAGAGCCACTGCCAGCGGGTACGCCAGCGCTCGGTGATCTGCCAGTCGGCATTCGCCACCAGCGGCGAGCGATCTCGGGTGGCGCGATAGCGATCGGCATCATTGGTCGGCAGCTCGTCGGGGTTGCCCGCCATGTCGATCGTGCGATCCTCGAAATAGAGCGCCTGTCCCAGCCCCAGGGAGAGGCGCTGGCGGCCGCTGCCGTCCTCCAGCAGGCGCGACGCCACGCCCAGGGAGAGACGATTGAGGTCACCGACCCGATCGCTGCCCGAGAAGCGGTGGGGCGACCACAGCTGCCCCCAGGAGAAGGCGCGCTCGCTGGTGTCGAAGTCGGGGAAGTCGCGCTGGTCCCGTTCCGGCACATAGGCGTAGTTGGCCCTCGGCTCCAGCGTCTGGCGATAGCCACGGCCGCCCAGGTCGAGCTCACGCTCGAAGACCAGGCCGGCATCCACGGAGGTGACCGGCACGCTGCGGGTCAGGCTGGTATCACGATCGCCGACGTCACGATCACCGTAGTCCAGCTCATAGGCGGTACCCAGCCACTCGAGTCGCGGCTCCAGGTGGCCCCAGCTCGCGTCGAAGCGCCAGCCCAGGGCCGGCGACAGATGCAGCCGGGAGCCGGTGGCTGCCTCACGATCAAAATGCTCATTATTCGGCAACGCTGTCTCGTCGATGTCGCGCCAGAAGTAGCTGTAGTTGCTTCGCCACTGCTGATAGAAGCCGCTCTCCTGACGCCAGCGGGCAGAGGCGCTGAGGCTGGGCAGGCGATAGAAGGGCTTGTCCTGCTCCAGCAGCGGGTCATCGAGCTTCTGGAACCCCTGGGCGCGAGCATCGAGGCGCCAGGTGTCGCCGCGGTAATCGATCTGGGCCAGCCGTGGCATCGCCGAGGTGTTCTGCTCGGCGAAGTCACTGCCGAAATCATCGAAGTAGCGACCATCGCTGGCCGCACCGTAGCGCAGCCGATAGTGGGTGCGGGGGTCCAGGGTGCCGGCATGGCGATAGTCGAGGTACCAGCGCTCCTCGCCCTCGAAGCGGCGCGGTGGATCATTGGGGTTGTCGCTGCTGCCGGCATCATCGCTGCCCAGCCAGGCGCCCTCGACCTGACCGGCCGCGGAAGGGAACAGGTAGCGGTACTGGCCACCCAGCAGCAGCCCGCTATCGCTGATCCAGCGCGGCGTGATGGTGGCGTCCTGGTCCGGGGCGATATTCCAGTAGAAGGGCTGGGCATAGTCCAGCGAGTCGCTGGAGAAGCCCACCGTGGGCCACAGGAAACCGGTATGCCGGCGATCATCGATGGGAAAGCGTACCCAGGGCCAGTAGAAGACCGGAACATCCTTCACCTCCAGCCGGGCATGGCGGGCGGTACCGAATCCGCTCTCCCGGTCGAGCACGACATCACCGCCCACCAGGCGCCATAGATTGTCGCCCGGGTCGCAGGTGGTGAAGCTCGCCGAGGAGAGCCGGTAGCGGCCATCCTCGAGGCGAGCCAGGCGCTCGGCATCCCCACGCAGGCGCTGGTCGTGAACCACATAGTGGGCCTCGTCGATGCTCGCCGCATCGTTGACCAGCGAGAGCTCGGCGGCACTGCCCCGCACCAGCAGCCCCTGGTCGCGCAATGCCATGGGGCCCTCGGCGTAGGCACGCTCCCGACTGGGGGGCACGCGCACCTCCGGGGTCTCGAGCTGGGCGGTGTCGCGGCGCAGCACAACCTCGCCCCGCAGCAGGGTCTCACCATCCTCGCCGTAGTGGGCGCTGGACGACTCGCTGGCCACTTTGCCGGGCTCCGGCGGCGGCAGGCGATAGCCGGGCATCACATACCGCCCGCGACATCGGGCATCCGCGGGGCGCTCGTCGCCCCAGGCTTGAAAGTCCAGCTGTTCGGCAGGCAGCGACTCCGGGGGAGCCGCCTGCAGCGGACCTCCGGCAAACGCCGCGGTCACCAGGCCCGCGAGGGCTGTCCATGAGAGTCGCTTGCCCATGTTGGTCGATGTCCTTGGCGGGGTGAAACGCTATTATACAGGCCGCCGTCGGCCTGTCCTGCCGGCGGTGACGACGCAGCGCCCAGCATGCGGTGCCTGCCCACGACCGTCAACCGGACATACCGACTGGAGCCTCATCAATGATCGACGCCGCCTCTGACGCATCGCGCCACGAACGGCTCATCCGCTGGGCCGCCGAGTGCCACGCCCTGGCGCCCGATGCCTTCGAGCTGCGCCTGGCCGCCGGTGACGCCAGCTTCCGCGACTACTACCGGCTTACCCTGCCCGATGGCACCACCCGCATTCTGATGGATGCTCCACCCGACCAGGAGGATAGCAGTCCCTTCGTGGCCATCGCTCGTCGCTGGGAAGCCGCCGGGCTCCCGGTGCCGCACCTCTACTCGGTCGACCTGGAGGCGGGATTTATCGAACTGGAGGACCTCGGGAATACGCCACTGCAGCACTGCTTCGACGACGCCGCCGAGACGCTGACCTGGCACGAGCGCGCCATGGCGCTGCTCCATGATCTACAGAATCACGCCGGGCCCGGGACCCTGCCACGCTTCGATGCCGCCCTGCTCGAGCGTGAGCTGGAGCTCTTCCCCGAATGGTGCCTGGGCGAATGGCTTGGGCTGGAAACACCGGTAGGCTGGTCGGCGTTACGCCAGGCCCTGGTGGCGCAGGCGCTGACCCAACCGGTGGTCACCGTGCACCGCGACTTCGATGCCATGAACCTGATGGTTCGCGATGACGCCCTGGTGTTGATCGATTTCCAGGACGCCGTCGCCGGCCCGCTCAACTACGATCTGGTGTCGCTGCTGCGCGGCCGCTACTGCCGCTTCGACGCGCCGCGCTTCGCCGCCTGGGTCGAGGCCTTCCGGTGCCGCGCGATCGCCGACGGCCGCCTCCCCTCCCGCACCACGCAGGCCGACTTCCTGGCCCAGGCCAACGCCATGGCCGCCCAGCGCTCGCTCAAGGTCCTGGGCATCTTCTGCCGCCTGACCCTGCGCGATCGGAAGCCGGGCTATCTCGAGCGCCTGCCCCACTTCCTCGATCACCTCGAGGACAGCCTGGCGGGCCTGGAGGGACACGACGCCTTCAAGACCTGGCTGTCCGACACCTTCCGGCCGGCCCTGGTCACCCGGCTGGAGGCGAGCGCATGAAGGCGATGATCCTGGCCGCCGGCCTCGGCACCCGCATGCGACCGCTCACCGACCACTGCCCCAAACCGCTGCTGCGGGTGGGCAACAAGCCACTGATCGTTCATCACCTCGAGCGACTGCGCGCGGCGGGCATCCATGAGGTCGTGATCAACGTCAGCTATCGCGCCGAACAGATCATCGAGGCGCTCGGGGATGGCAGCACTTACGGGGTTTCCATCGCCTGGAGCCGGGAGGAGACGCCCCTGGAAACCGGCGGCGGCATCCAGCGGGCGCTGCCGCTGCTTGGCACTCAGCCCTTCCTGCTGGTCAACGGGGATATCTGGTGCGACCTCGACCCAACTACACTGCCCGCGCTCGGCGACGATGAACTGGCGCGGCTGGTACTGGTGGACAATCCCGAGCATCACCCAAACGGCGATTTCCACCTCGACGCCGATGGCCGGGTGCACTCCCAGGGTGAGCCGCGGCTGACCTTCTCGGGCATCAGCCTGCTCGACCCGGCGCTGGTGGCCAACGAGCCTCCTGGCGCCTTCGCCCTGGCGCCGCTGCTGCGACGCGCCATGGCCGCAGGCCGCGTGGCCGGTCACCACCACCGCGGCCAATGGGTCGATGTGGGCACGCCGGAGAGGCTGACAAAGCTGGACAAGGAACTGGCATCAAACCTCCCACGAAACTAAGCGAGAGGCGCCGGGGGCTGGCCTAAGAGGGGGTCCGAGGACCATGGAAGGCCGAGGTAGCGTACAGGGACGTATTCACAGCACCCCCCTCGCAGGCTAGCCGCCGGAACAGCCTCGAGCGGATAGCTTCGCATGGGTGAAGCTGAGCCCACTCGATACAGCTGGTATGCTGATCATCCTTTCCACCGCAGCTACAACAAGCCCAAAGCCAGGGGCGCCGGGGCGACTCCTCGGAACAGCCACGATTAGGCTGCAAGAGACACACAAGGAAACTCGAGACATGAAAGCCACAGTGAAATGGACCGACGGTCGTCAGTTCGTCGCCGAATCGGGAAGCGGCCATAGTGTGGTCATCGACGGGCCGCCCGACCATGGTGGCCGCAACACCGGCCCACGCCCCATGGAGATGCTGCTGATGGGCATGGGCGCCTGCGCCTCCTTCGATGTACTCAATATCCTCGAGAAGGCCCGCGCCGATGTCAGTGACTGCGTGGCCAGCATCGAGGCCGAGCGCGCCGACGTCACGCCCAGCGTGTTCACGTCGATTCACGTCCACTTTACCGTGTCCGGCAAGGGGCTCAAGGAGAAGCAGGTGGCGCGAGCCGTGGAGCTCTCCGCCGAGAAGTACTGCAGCGCCTCGATCATGCTGGCCAGGGGCGGGGTCGAGATGTCCCACTCCTATAGCATCATCGAAGACGGCGTAATCGAAGGTGATCTAGAAGGCTGAGATATCCGGAATGCACCTGATGCGCCGAACACCGTAGATCGCGCGGTTGCCCGCAGGAACGCCGACTACCCAGCCGGCCAGGTAAAGCGTCGGCCGCCCATCAGGTGCATGTGAATATGATAGACCGTCTGGCCGCCCTGGTCATTGCAGTTCATCACCACTCGATAGCCCTCCTCGGCGAAGCCACGCGCCTGGGCCAGACGGGCGGCGGTGAACTGCAGGCGCCCTACCAACGCCAGATCGCCCTCCTCGATATCGTTGAGGGTCGCGATATGCTTCCTGGGGATGACCAGCAGATGGGTCGGTGCCTGGGGGTTGATATCCTCGAAGGCCACGACCTTATCATCCTCGAAGACGATCTCGGCGGGAATCTCGCGATTGATGATCTTGCAGAACAGACACGCCATCTTGCAGGCCTCCTCCTCGACAGGGTGTGCGACCTCAGCGCGACCGGCGCTGGGCCAGCAGGTGACGCACCAGCGGCCCCAGGATCAGCTCCATGGCCAGGGAGACTCGTGCACCGGGCACCACCAGGGTATGCGGGCGGCTCATGAAGGCATCCGGGATCATCGCCAGCAGATAGGGAAAGTCCACCGTGGAGGGTTCCCGGAAACGAATCACCGCGAAGGACTCGGCATCCGAGGGAATATCCTGCACCTCGAAGGGGTTGGAGGTATCCACCGTCGGCACCCGCTGGAAGTTGATATGGGTACGCGAGAACTGCGGCTGAATGTAGCGCACATAGTCGTCCATGCGCCCCAGGATGGTGTCGATCACCGCCTCCTGTGAGTAACCGCGCAGCTTGGTATCACGGTCGATCTTCTGGATCCACTCCAGGTTCATGGTCGGCGCCACGCCCACCAGCAGGTCGACGTGGCGAGCGATATCGTGCTCGGGCGTGACCAGGCCGCCATGCAGCCCCTCGTAGAACAGCAGATCGGTACCATAGGGCAAGGGCTGCCACTCGGTGAAGGTGCCGATCTGGTGCCCCGCCTCGATCATCTGCTTGTCTTCGGCATGGATGTACTGACGATAGATACCGCTCCCGCTGTCGCCATACTCCTGGAACAGCGTCTCGAGCTCCTCGAGCAGATTGGCTTCCACCGCGAAGTGGGACAACTCCCCCTTGTCGGGTGCCTCGCGGAAGGTTCGCGCCAGCTCTTCACGGGTATAGCGGTGAAAGGCATCGCCATCGACGAAGGCGGCATGCACATCCTCTCGGGCGAACATGCGCTCGAAGGTGCGCCTGACGGTGGTGGTGCCGGCCCCCGAGGAGCCGGTCACGGCGATGATCGGGTATTCACGGGACATCAGGACCCTCCTGTCCCGGCGAAAGCCGCCTTCACCGCCTCGGGCACCGACACCGGGCGGCCGGTCTCGGGCTCCACCAGCAGCAGGTTGAGGCGCGCCGTGGCCACCGGCCGGCCCCCCTCGGCATGACACACCCGCTGAAAGACGGTGAGCGCCTTGCCGCGCGGGGTGGGGATCGCCGTCTCCACCACCAGGGCGTCGGGCCAGCGCGCCTCGGACTGGTACTGCACTGCGAGGTCGGCCACCACGCTTGGGTAGCCGCCCAGATCCCACTCGGTCAGCCCCCGTGAGGCCAGCGCCTGGATGCGTGCCTCGTGGAGCAGCGACACCAGGGCATCATGCCCCAGGTGGCGGCCATAGTTCATGTCGGTCACTCGCACCGTCAGCGGCTGACGATGGATGATGGCGGCCTCGGGAAACTCAAGCCTGACGCGCTCCATGCTCGCCTCCTCACTGTTGATCTTGTTATGAAACGGCCAGACGACTCAGCGCTCGCCACGCTCCCGGGCAATGGCCCGATGGGCGATATCACGGCGACAGAAGGCCCCCTCCCAGCGGATGGCATCGACCCCCTGATAGGCATTCTCGGCGGCGGCCGCAACGCCCTCGCCCAGGGCGGTGACACAGAGCACCCGCCCGCCGGAGGTCACCGTATGGCCATCCCGTTCGGCGGTGCCGGCATGAAACACCTTGCAGCCGGCGGCCTCGGCGGCCTCGAGCCCCTCGATGACATCACCCTTGCGATAGCTGCCCGGATAGCCGCCGGCGGCGAGCACCACGCCTACCGAGGCACGCTCGTCCCACTCGCAGGCCATGCCGGATAGCTCGCCCCGCGCACCCGCCAGGCAGAGCTCGGCGAGATCGGAGCGCAGACGCAGCATGATCGGCTGGGTTTCGGGATCGCCGAAGCGGCAGTTGTACTCGATCACCTTGGGGTTGCCCGCGGCATCGATCATCAGGCCGGCGTAGAGGAAGCCGGTGTAGGAGTGACCCTCTTCGGCCATGCCACGCACCGTCGGTAGCACCACCCGCTCCATGATCCGGTCATGCACCTCGGCGGTGACCACCGGAGCCGGCGAATAGGCCCCCATGCCGCCGGTGTTGGGCCCGCTATCGCCTTCGCCGACCCGCTTGTGGTCCTGGCTGGTGGCCATGGGCAGTACGGTTTCGCCATCGACCATGACGATAAAGCTGGCCTCTTCGCCGTCGAGGAACTCCTCGATCACCACACGGGCGCCGGCATCACCGAAGGCATTGTCCTCGAGCATGTCACGCACCGCCGCCTCGGCCTCCTCGAGGCTCATGGCGACGATGACGCCCTTGCCCGCGGCCAGCCCGTCGGCCTTGATCACGATGGGGGCGCCCTGTTCACGCAGATAGTTCAGCGCCGGCGCCACCGCGGTGAAGGTGCGGTACTCGGCGGTGGGAATGGCGTGGCGCGCCAGGAAGTCCTTGGTGAAGGCCTTGGAGCCCTCGAGCTGGGCGGCACCGGCGGTGGGGCCGAAGATCGCCAGGCCCGCCTCGCGGAAGCGGTCCACCACGCCGGCCACCAGCGGCGCCTCGGGTCCAACGATGGTCAGATCAATGCCGGCATCCCGGGCGAAGAGCAGCAGTCCCTCCAGGTCATCCGCAGCGATGGCCACATTGGTCAGCCCCGGCTCCCGGGCGCTGCCGGCATTGCCCGGTGCCACATAGGTCATTGTCACCTTGGGTGACTGAGCGACCTTCCAGGCCAGGGCGTGTTCGCGGCCACCGCCGCCGATGATCAGCACCTTCATCCTATCCACCTTCATGCTGCTGGCCGACTATGCGGCATGGGAAATCGAGGCGGCATTATGTCAGAAAGTCGAGAAGTCTGCGTGGCGATACGCGGCTAGGATTCGTTATCGTCGCCCTTGCCACCCTTGTTACCGTTGCCCGTGGCCTGACCGATGGTCTTCTGCCAGAAGCGCATGTTCTCCTCGGCCATGTCACGCATCAGGTCCATGGGCGAGTGACGCATGGCTTGCTGCCACTGATCCTGCATGCGCTGCTGCTGCTCCAGCATCAACTTGGTACCCTGTTCCAGATAGCGTGACAGCGGCAGCGGCTGGGCCATGTCGTAGACACGAATGAACTGAGCCAGCAGGTCATTGGAGAACACCTGGGCATCGCCATCGGCCTGTTCCTGCTCGATGATGATCGAGAGCAGGATGGTCCGAGTCAGGTCCTCACCGCTCTTGGCGTCCTCGACGCGGAACGGCACCTCATCGAGGATCAGCCCTCGCAGATCCTCGAGGGTCACATAGCGGCTCTGTTCGGTATCATAGAGCCTGCGGTTGGCATACTTGCGAATCACGCGCACGGCGCTACTCCTCATTCGGCATGGGTGGGGCGACTGCCCCTGCAGGACCATTGTGCACCGCGACACCCACCATGCAAGACAAAGACGCCAACGCGAGGCCCCATGAACCTGATCCTGCTGACCCACGACGATATCGAGAACGACCGCCTGGCTCGGGTGAGGGACCCGCGACGGCTGCGTCACCTGCGCGAGGTGCATCGCGCCACACCGGGGGATCGCCTCACCCTCGGCGTGGTTGGTGGTCATATCGGCCAGGGCGAACTGCTCACCCTCTGCGACCAGGAGGCGACCTTTGCCCTGTCGCCTCTCGATCAGGCGCCACCACCACCGCTTCCGGTCCACCTGGTGCTGGCACTGCCACGCCCTCGCATGCTGGCGCGCACCCTGGAGCATGTCACCGCACTCGGGGTCAAGCAGATCACCCTGCTGCACACCCGCCGCGTGGAGAAGAGCTACTGGATGTCGCCCGAACTCACCCCGGAGAAGATTCACCATCATCTGGTGCTGGGCCTGGAACAGGCCCGGGACACCCTGCTGCCCGAGGTCACCCTGGAGAGGGGCTTTCGCCCTTTCGTGGAGGGTCGCCTGCCCGCCCTTCTGGAGGGCCGACGCGGCCTGCTGGCCCACCCCGGCATGCCCAGTGCCTGCCCGCGGGGGGTCGAGGCTCCCACCCTGCTGCTGGTGGGCCCGGAGGGCGGCTTCATCCCCTGGGAGGTGGAAAGGCTGCTCGAGGCGGGCTGCGAGGGCATCCATCTGGGGCAGCGTATCCTGCGCGTGGAGACCGCGGTAACGGCCTTGTTGGCACGCCTCTTCTAGTCAGTCGCCGCCTCTAGTCGTCATTCTCTTCCGGGTCATGCGCCACGACCCGGGAGTCATGGTCACAGCGCGGCTCGGTAACAAAGGTATCGCGCACGTCGAGCAGGCCCAGGTGGCTGATGGTGCGCCGCCCCAGCAGCAGCGGATAGTGCATTTCACCGCGATCGCGCAGGCCAAACTGCTCCTCATAGATCGTATCGTCCAGACAGACCTTCATCAGCACCACCGGGCGCTCGTCACGCCCCCCGGCGCCGCGCACCTTGAGGTCACGGTAGAGGGGTAGCTCCAGGCGCTCGCTGAACAGCTCACCACTCTCCTCATCCTCCAGCTTGAGGCGAAAGCGCACCCACGGCTCACCATCCTTGTCGAAGTTCTCTATCTCGCGAGCATCCAGCGATGAGGTCAGGGCGCCGCTGTCGAGCTTGGCCTTTACCTCCACTCCCCACGGCTCGACGGTGGCCTTCTCGACCCAGCCGAACACCTTGTCGTCGGCCTGAACCGAAGTGACCAGCAGGGCCGCCCCCAGGGCAGCCGTCAGCATTGGCTTGATGCGCATCCTATTTCTCCTCTGGTGAGTAGGGGCATGGCCGAGTCAGCGGGCCAGGCGCTCCAGCAGTCGCCGGGTCGCGAAGCCATCCGGTATCTCACCGATGGACGCCTGGTACTCACGCAGGCCACGTCGAGTATTGGGCCCCAGAATGCCATCGGGCACCCCCACGGAGAAGCCGCGCGCATTGAGGGCCTGCTGCATCTCGCGGATCTCGGCGCGTGCCAGAGGCTGTTCGTCGCGTGGCCAGCCACCGATGACCCCGTCACGCCCCGCGATCTCGTCGGCGAGATTACCGACGGCCAACGCATAACTGGTGGCGTTGTTGTAGCGCAGGATGACACGGA
Organism: Halomonas icarae; assembly: GCF_009901955.1. Classification (GTDB taxonomy): domain Bacteria; phylum Pseudomonadota; class Gammaproteobacteria; order Pseudomonadales; family Halomonadaceae; genus Halomonas; species Halomonas icarae. The sequence continues at coordinate 2,730,551 of NZ_WUTS01000001.1, forward strand.
AGTTGGGGCCCACCAGGAAGGCGGGGCCTCTCGCCCCCGCGGGCACGATCACCGCGGCCTCATCAAAGGTGGGCAAGGCGCCTTTCCCCGCGGGGCGCACGCCCTGGGCGGACCAGGCCGCGGAGGAAAGGCGGTTGGACGACTCGGCCTGGGCATAGTCGAACCCCTCCGGCAGGACCACCTCGACACCCCAGGGCTCCCCCTCGCGCCAGCCGGCGCGCGCCAGATAGTAGGCAGTAGAAGCCATGACGTCGGGGATGCTGCCCCAGATATCGCGACGCCCGTCGCCGTCACCATCCCGAGCGTAGGCCTCGAAGCTCGAGGGAATGAACTGGGTATGCCCCATGGCCCCGGCCCAGGAGCCCAGCATGCGCCCGGGGGCGATATCCCCGGCGTCGATGATGCGCAGGGCGGCGAGCAGCTCGCCACGCGCAAAGTCCCGGCGCCGACCGTCATAGGCCAGGGTTGCCAGCGCCTCCAGGGTCGAGAAGTCACCGAAGTTCCCGCCATAGTTGCTCTCGATGCCCCAGATCGCCACGATCACCTCGGCCGGCACCCCGTAACGCTGCTCCATGCGGCGTGCGGTGTCGCGGTGCTCGGCCAGGCGGGCACACCCGGTGGTGACCCGCTGGGCGGAGACCGCGGTATCCAGATATTGCCAGATGGGGCGTACGAACTCCGGCTGGGAACGGTCGAGCTCGATCACCCTGGGGCGATAGCGCAGCGAGGCGAGGGCTCGCTCCAGGGTTGTCTCGGAGATGCCCTCGGCGCGGGCCTCGCGACGGAAACGAGCCAGCCAGTTGTCGAAGCTCTCGGCGACCGCCGACGCCTTATCCCGGGAGGTGGTCACTTCGTGGGCCCCGCCGGAGGCAGGTTCGGCGGCATCGTTGGCGGCTCGCGCCTCGTGGGCCGGGCCACTCTGGCAACCGGCCAGCAGGGCAAGGGCCAGGCAGCTGGTCACTGTTATCCGTCGCATGAAGCTCTCCTTGGCGTGGGCGGAAGGCGAGAATCATCGCGCAGATGGCGCCCTGCGCGCCAGTACCTTCGGGCGATGCCTAGCCGCCAGAGCACCACAAGATAACAGTCCGTCACCACTGCGGTCAGCCGACGAAGAAGGCAGTGGCGTCAGGTCGACAGCCAGCGGGTCACGTAGTGGCCCCGAGGGTCGTAGCGCTCGGCCTGCCATGACACATCGAAACGCTGGCCACGACGGTCGCGTCCGACGCCGGCCACATAACGCCAGTTGCCCCAGTTGCTGGCGGCATCGTAATCGATCAGGCAGCGCTCGAACCAGGCCGCGCCGAGGCGCCAGTCGCCCCCCAGCTCATGCACCAGGTAGCTCGCCGCGTTCTGACGCGCCCGGTTGGACAACCAGCCGGTCGCGGCCAGCTCGCGCATGGCGGCATCCACCAGGGGCATGCCGGTGCGCCCACGGCGCCAGGTCTCAAGGGCCTCATTGACCGCCGGCAACGGCCGTGGGCCATACAGCGCCGCCCCCTCCTGACGGGCGGCCCAGTGAAAATAGTCGCGCCACAGCAGCTCGAACACTATCCAGTAACTGGAGTCGCTGGCGCCGTGATGGTTCTCCCAGGCGCGCACCGCATCGTGGACCTGGCGCGCCGAAAGGCAGCCGTGGGCTAGCCAGGGCGATAGCCGGGTCGAGAAGTCGGGCCCGCAAAGGCCGTTGCGGGTCTGCTTGTAGCGGCCCGGGCCGCCAAGGGCCAGATAGTGAGCGAGCCGCTCTCGCCCCGCCGCCTCGCCTCCGACGAAGTCGAACTCGCCGCGGCGGTCGGGGCGCCAGCCGGCAGCCTCGGTGCATACACTGGTCAGCGGTGGCAGCCCGCGCGACGCCGTCTCGGGCCAGGGCGGCAGGGAAATCGGCGCCGGCATGGCGGAAGGCACGACCCAGTGGCGCTCGGCCCGCCGGCGGAAGGCCGAGAAGCTTGGGGGCAGGGCCTCGACAGCGATCGGTAGCCGGGTCTCATCGAACAGCGTGCCACCGTCTGGGCACCAGAGCCTGACCTCCGGGTCGAGACATCTGGCCAGTCGCGACACCGCTTGCGACTCTTCCCAGCCGGCATCGCGACGCACCGACACCTGATCGATGCGATGCCGCTCGACCAGCCGCGCAACCTCCGCCACCGGATCGCCCAGGCGCACCAGCAGGTCGCTGCCACGGCTCAATAGCTCACCGCGCAGGGCGATCAGGCTTTCCCACAGGAAACGCAGCCGCGCGGGTCCCATGCGCGTGACGCCGCCATCGAACGCCCGCAGCCAATCGCGGTCCAGCACGTAAACACACAGCAACGACTCCGGCGGGTGCTCGAAGTGCAACAGCGGATTATCGGCCAGGCGCAGGTCGCCGCGCAGCCACACAAGTACCCGGCTCATAAGGTGGTCGCACCACGGCGTGCTTCGCGGCGGCAACGTTCGCTGCAGTAACGCACATCGTGCCAGCAGCGCTCCCACTTGCGTCGCCAGGTAAAGGGCCTGGCGCAGTGCCGGCAGGACTTCTGCGGCAAATGAGGTTTGCGATGCATGGCGAGGCCTCGGCAATCATGAACACGACTTAAACATTAGTACAATTTATGTACAAATAAAACTGATCATCTGCCCACAACGCATGAGCCCGCCCGCGGGCGGCCTCATGCGTTGTCTAGGTAGCCAATCAGGGGACGTCGGACTCCCCGGGGCGCCGCTCGCCCTCGCGGCCGCTCTTGAGCTCGTGGGTCAAGGGGTCGTAGTGGGGCTTGAGCTCGTCCTTGACCGTGCCCTCCCACAGCCGCGAGCCGACGAAGTAACCGGCACGGCCAATCACGTGAGCAGCCACAGGTGCCGTCATCAGGATAAACAGGATCACGCCGAAGGCCCGCGCCACCACCGCCGCCTGGGCGAAGTGGATGGCCACCGCCAACATGATCAGGGTGACGCCCAGGGTGGCGGCCTTGGTGGTGGCGTGCATGCGGGTGAGCAGGTCGGGCAGGCGTACCACCCCCAGCGCCGCCAACAGCATAAACAGCGCCCCGACCAGAACCAGTCCTTCGCCGACGATATCAGTCATCCCGCGGCCCTCCTCGCTCCAGAAAGCGGGCAAAGCCGATGGCAGCCATAAAGGCCATCAGCGCCATGACGATGGCGACGTCGAGCAGACTGGCCACGTCGGTGGCGATGGCCATCACTCCGATGATACCGACCAGAATCGACGAGAAGAGCTCCAGGGCCACCACCCGATCGGGCAGGGTCGGCCCCCGGAACAGGCGCACGAAGGCGAGGCAAAGTGCCAGCGACATCAGCGCCAGGCTCAACAGAATGATGGGCGACATCGGTAGCCTCCTTCACGGCTCGGCATGGCTAATGGCTATCAGCGAAACAGCATCAGGGCACGGCGCTCCAGCTCCGCCAGATCGCGCCGCAGCTCCTCCTCTTCGTCCAGGAACATGGCGTGGATATAGAGCACTCGGCGATCGTCGGAGACGTCCAGGCTCAGGGTGCCCGGGGTCAGCGAGATGAGGTTGGCGACGAAGGCGATCTCGAACTCGCTGCGTGCCTGGAGCGGCATGGCGATCACCCCGGGCTTCATGTACCAGGGTGGGGTGACGATATCGAAGGCCACCTTGAGGTTGGCCATCACCAACTCCTTGACGAAGAAGCCGATGAAGCCCACCAGCCGAGGCAGACGCTGAGCATAGCCGGCCAGCGCCGGTACCTGGGGCTGGATCAGCGCCAGCACCAGGTAGCCGAAGACCAGGCCGGCGAGCAGGTTGAGGCCGCTGAAGTGGCCAGTGAGCACTACCCAGGCGCCCCCCAGCAGCAGGTTCCAGGCCGCACCGATCATGGCCCTCCCTCCACCTGCGCTCCCAGCACCGCCCGGATGTAGCTCTGAGGGTCCAGCAGCTGGGCCGCCGAGGCCTCGGCCAGGGCGTGGATCGGCGCCGGGTAGAGGCCGATGAACAGAGTACACAGCGCCAGCCCCACCACCGGCGCCACCATCAGCCACAGCTCGCGCTGGCGCACCTCAGGATAGGGATCGACGTCCCCCTCCGGCGGCACCGACTTCCAGAACACCTCGGCCCAGATCTTGATCATGGAGTAGAGCGTGAGCAGCCCCACCAGCAAGGCGATGGTGGTGACCCCGTAGGCCTCGGCCTCGATGCTGGCACGGATCACGATGAACTTGGCGAAGAACCCCGACAACGGCGGAATACCAGCCAGCGACAGGGCGGGAATCAGGAACAGCAGCGCCAGCCACGGATGGCTGCGATAGAAGCCACCCAGGCGCTTGAGCTGGTAGCTGCCACGCAGCCGGTGGACGATGCCGCTGACCAGGAAGAGGTTCGTCTTCACGATGATATGATGGATGATATAGAAGACCCCGCCGACGATCGCCAGAGGCGTGAAGAGCGCCAGGCCGAGGATCATGTAGCCGATCTGGCTGACGATATGAAACGACAGGATGCGTCGGAACTCGAACTGGGCCGCTGCTCCCAGCACCCCTGAGAGCATGGTCAGCCCCGCGCCCCACAACAGGATCTCGTGGGTGTAGCCCGGGCTATGATGAAAGATCAGGGTAAAGACCCGGAACAGCGCATAGACCCCCACCTTGGTGAGCAGCCCCGCGAAGAGTGCCGATACCGCGACCGGAGGGGTGTGATAGGAGGCCGGCAGCCAGAAGAACAGCGGGAAGGCCGCCGCCTTGATACCAAAGGCGACCATGAACATCATCGCCAGGGCATCCACCATGTCCTGCTCCTCGACCATGACCAGGCGCCGGGCGATATCGGCCATGTTGAGGGTCCCCACCATGCCGTAGAGCAGCCCCACGGCGATCAGGAAGATCACCGAGGAGAGCAGATTGAGAGTCACGTACTTGATCGCCCCCTCCATCTGCGGCTTCTCGCTGCCGAGGATCAGCAGCGCGAAGGAGGCCACCAGCATCACCTCGAACCACACGTAGAGGTTGAAGATGTCGCCGGTGAGGAAGGCGCCGGCCACTCCGGCCAGCAGCAGATGCATCAGCGGGAAGTAGCCGTAGGCCTCGTGGCCGCGCCCGGCGGTGGCCAGCGAGTAGAGGGCCACCGCGAAGCCGATGATACCGGTGAGCACCACCATGATGGCGCCCAGCAGGTCGGCCACCAGGCTGATGCCGAAGGGCGCCGGCCAGCCCCCCATGTGCATCACCAGGATGCCCTCACGGCTCACCGAGGCGAGCAGCCAGACGCTGGTCAGCAGCAATGCCACGGTGCCGCCCACGGCGACCAGCCGTTGCATCGGGCGCGAACGCCAGAAGACCAGCGACACGGCGCCCGACATCAGCGGAATCAGGATAGGCAGCGCGATCTCGGGGTTCACGTGTCGGTATCCTTCATCTTGTCCAGGTCATCGGCACGCACGACCTCCCAGGCGCGACGCACCAGCACCACGGCGAACGACAGCACACCGAAGGCGATAACGATGGCGGTAAGCACCAGCGCCTGGGGCAACGGGTCGGCGACGGCCCCCTCGGGTGCGGTGAGCCCCTGCGGCACCAGCGGTGGTGCCCCGCGGGTCATGCCGGCGGTGGCGAAGATCAGCAGGTTAGCGGCGTTGGAGAGCAGCATCAGTCCGATCACCAGCTTGACGATGGAGCGGCGCAGCATCATGTAGATCGCGGCGGCGAACAGGATGCCGATGGCGACGGCCAGCAAGGGTTCCATGGGACCTCCTCAGCGTTCGTCGTCTGCCTGATCGGTCTTGACCAGAGCGGTGATGGCGGTCAGCACCGAGCCGAGCACCACCAGGTAGACCCCGATATCGAAGATCAGCGGCGTCGAGGCCTTGAAGTCGATCACCGGCAGGGTCCACCACTGAGCGGTAAAGAAGGGCTGGCCATGCCACCAGGCGGGCAGCGTGGAGGCGACTCCCAGCAGCAGGCCGACCCCCACGAGGTCCCGCGGCGAGACCTTGATCATCGCTCCCAGGGCGCGCCGCCCATAGGCGAACAGGTAAAGGGCGAAGCCCCCCGCGGCGACCAGTCCGGCGATGAAGCCGCCACCCGGCTCGTCGTGGCCACGCAGCAGCAGGAACAGCGAGAACATCAGCTGCAGCGGCAGTAGCAGTCGTGCCGCCACGTTGAGGATCAGCGTGCCGGATCTAACCATCGTCGCTCCTCCGGGTGTGGCCGGCATCCCTGGCCGCGTACTCCTCGGCGTGGAAGCGCAGCATCGCATAGACGCCGCTGGCCGCCAGCGCCAGCACGAACATCTCGCCCAGGGTGTCGAGGGCACGGAAGTCCACCAGGATGACGTTGACGATATTGTGGCCGCGCCCCAGCGGCTGGCTGTTGGCGACCATGTAGTCGGAGATGCGCGGCAGCCGCTCGCCGGAGAGCACGGCGAGCATCAGCAGCGTCACCAGCCCGCCGGAGAGCCCCGCCACCGCCAGGTCGCGCAATCGCTCGGCGGGGGTCGAGAGGGTCGCGAAGCGCGGCAGCCGGAACAGCACCAGCACCAGCAGGATCACCGTCAGGGTCTCCACCAGCAGCTGGGTGATGGCCAGGTCCGGTGCACTGAACAGCACGAAGGTCAGGGCAATGGAGAAGCCCATCACCCCCACCGCGGCCACCGCCGCCAGCCGCGAGCGCATCACGCAGGCGGAGACCGCTCCGGCCACCATCAGCCCCGCCGCCACCGCCTCATGGAAGTAGATATCCAACGTGAAGGTGATGCTGGGCGTATGCCGCAGCAGCAACGCATGCCCCACAAGCCCCAGCAACACCAGCAGGGTGATCACCAGGTAGTTACGAAGATAGCCGCTCTGCAGGAAGCGGGTCTGCCACTCGGCGAGATCCACCATGCCACTCATCAGGGCCTCATAGCCGGCCTCGGGGCCGCGCGCCATCAGTGGCTCGAGGCGTGCCAGCCAGGCGCGCAGGCGATCCCAGCGGCGGAACACCAGGGCCCCCAGCCCCAGGCTCGCCAGGGAGAGCAGCAGCGGCAGGTTGATGCCGTGCCAGAGCGCCAGATGCACCTCGGCCGACCCCGCCCCGATGCCCGCCACGGTGGCCCCGACCAGGGAGTCGAGGAGCCGGGGCGCCAGGCCAAACAGCAGTGACAGTGCGGCCAGCAGCGCGGGGCCGGCGAGCATGCCGAAGGAGGCCTCTCGGGGGGCGCTCGGTGTCTGCCGCAGCGGGCCGAAGAAGGGGCGAATGGCGACGACCGCCGCCACCGCCAGGGTCAGGAAGGCGGCCAGGAAGGCCAGCGGCAGGATCACCGCCCGATAGGCTGCCGCGGCCAGCAGCGACTCCAGCATCAGCTCCTTGCCGATAAAGCCCAGCAGCGGCGGCAACCCCGCCAGCGACAGCGCCGCCACCACCGCCACCAGGGCGGTACACGGCATGGCGTGACGCAATCCGCCCATGGCGGTGACGTCCCGGGTACCGGTCTCGTGGTCGAGGATCCCGGCCACCATGAACAGCGCCCCCTTGTAAAGGGAGTGGGCGAGCAGGAAGACCACGAAGGCGGTGAGCGCGGCCTCGGTGCCGATGCCCAGCAGCATCGTCAGGGTGCCCAGCGCCATCACCGTGGAGTAGGCCAGCAGCGTCTTGACGTTGGTGTGCTGGATCGCCAGGAAGGCGCCACTGGCCATGGTCAGCGCCCCCACCAGGGAGAGCGTGATCACCCAGGGCTCGGTGCCGCCCAGCGCCGGATGCAGCCGCGCCAGCAGATAGACCCCCGCCTTGACCATGGTGGCCGAGTGCAGATAGGCCGAGACCGGGGTGGGCGCCGCCATGGCATTGGGCAGCCAGAAGTGAAAGGGGAACTGAGCCGACTTGGTGAAGGCACCCAGCAGCACGCAGATCAGCAGCGGCAGATAGAGTACATGCGCCTTGAGCTGCTCACCGCGGGTGTTGAGCTCGGCCAGCGACCAGCTATCGCCGGCCAGGGCCAGCATGACGAAGCCGGCGAGCAGCGCCAGGCCACCACCCACGGTGACGAAGAGCCCCTGCTGGGCCGACTTGCGCGCCGCCGGATCGGTGTGGTTGAAGCCGATCAGCAGATAGGAGGTGATGCTGGTCAGCTCCCAGAACACGAACAGAGTGACCAGGTTGTCGGCCAGCACCAGGCCCAGCATCGACATCATGAAGGCGGTGATCACCACCAGGAATCGCGGCAGGTCGCGGTGGCCGTGGAGATAGTCGCCGGCGTAGAGCAGCACCAGGGTGCCGATCATCGAGATCAGCATGGCGAAGAGCCACGCCAGACCATCGATCAGGAAGGTCAGGGTGATATCGAGGCCCGGCACCCAGGCCCACTCGAGCCACAGGGTCTCACCCGCGGCGATGACCGGCCACTGGGCCAGCAGCCAGGCGGCGATAGCCGCCGGCAGCAGCGCCAGCACCCGCGCGGTGCCCGCTCCGAACCATCGGTGCAGCAGCGGCACCAGGCTCGCCACCACGAATCCTCCCAGCACGGCGAGTTGCATCAGATGCTCTCCCGTCGGTCGATTTCACCACATTAGTCATACAAGGTGTTGAAACACAAGCCGGGGACGCACAGGAACGCTTTGCGTTAGGATGCTCGATATATCGTCTCGTCAGGCCGCCCCAGAGGAGTGATGCGACCCACGCTGGTGCATCACCTTGCCCTGCGGGTAGCCTATGCCTCTTCCCCACACTTCATATTTGCAGGATGAGCGACCGATGACATTGATGTGGATAGCCCTGCTGCCGCTGGCGGGCATGCTGGTACCAATGGTCACCGCCAGCCACGGACGGCGTATATGCTCTCTCGCTACTGCCGTCCTCCCGACCCTGGCTTTGCTGCTGATGCTGGCACAGTTGCCGGCCCTCTCCAGCGGCGAGGCCCTGCGCGCAACGGTCGGCTGGATACCCAGCCTGGGGCTCGAGCTGGCCTTCCGCCTGGATGGACTATCGGTGCTCTTCAACCTGCTGATCCTGGGTATCGGCCTGCTGATCCTGCTCTACGCCCATTTTTATCTTTCGGCGGAGGAGCCCTTCGGACGCTTCTACGCCTACCTGATCCTGTTCATGGCCTCGATGGTCGGCATCGTGATGGCCGACAACCTGATCCTGCTATGGCTCTACTGGGAACTGACCAGCCTCTCCTCCTTCCTGCTGATCGGCTTCTGGTCACACCGCAGCGATGCCCGCAAGGGCGCACGCATGGCGCTTACCGTGACCGGCGCAGGCGGCCTGGCACTGCTCGCCGGCCTGCTGCTGCTGGGCGACATGGTCGGCAGCTACGCCATGGACGATGTGCTGGCCGGTGGTGAGGCGATACTGGCCGACCCGCGCTACCCGGTCATGCTGGCACTGGTACTGCTGGGGGCCTTCACCAAGTCGGCCCAGTTCCCCTTCCAGTTCTGGCTGCCTCACGCCATGGCCGCGCCCACGCCGGTCTCGGCCTATCTGCACTCGGCCACCATGGTCAAGGCGGGCATCTTCCTGATGGCGCGGCTGCATCCCGCCATCGCCGGCAGTGAGCTGTGGTCGGTGGTCGTCTCCCTGATCGGCATGGCGACCATGCTCTACGGGGCCTGGTTTGCGCTGCTCAAGACCGACCTCAAGGGCATCCTGGCCTTCTCCACGGTCAGCCATCTGGGGCTTATCACGGTCCTGCTGGGCATCGGCAGCCCCATGGCGGTGCTCGCTGCACTGTTCCACATCCTCAACCACGCCAGCTTCAAGGCGGCGCTGTTCATGAGCGCCGGGATTATCGACCACGAGGCCGGCACCCGCGAACTCGCCCGCCTGGGCGGCCTGCGCAAGGCGATGCCGGTCACCGCCCTGCTGACCAGCGTGGCAGGGGCCGCCATGGCCGGGGTGCCACTGCTCAACGGCTTTATCTCCAAGGAGATGTTCTTCACCGAGACCCTGGAGACGCCGGTGCTGGCCGGACTGAGCTGGTTGCTGCCGGTACTCGCCGCCCTGGGCGGCATCCTCTCGGTCGCCTATTCGCTACGACTGGTGCACGCGGTCTTCTTCAAGCCCGCCAAGGAGGACCCACCTCATACGCCCCACGAGCCGCCGTGGCTGATGCGTGCGCCGGTGGCGCTGCTGGTGGCATTATGCGTGATCGTCGGCCTGGTGCCGGTACTGGCCGAGGGGCTGCTGGGCCTGGCCGTGGAGGCGGTGCTTGGCGCACCTCTCGACTTCCACCTGGCGGTCTGGCACGGTCTGAATCTGCCGCTAGCGATGAGTGCGCTGGCCCTGGTGGCCGGAATCACGGCCTACCGGCGTCACGCCGACCTGCGCCACTTCCACCGCGGTTTCAGCCCGGTGGATGCGCGCCTGGTGTTCGAGGCCGCGCTGCAGTGCCTGGGCCGCTGGTCCGAACACGGCCTGAAGCGCTTCGAGGGAGGCTCCCTGCAGCGCTACATGAGCTGGCTGCTGTTCGCCTCGCTGCTGATGGGAAGCCTGGGACTGGCACGCATCAGCGGCCTGACCGGCCCCCAGGGCAACCAGCCCATCGATGGTGTCGTGCTGCTCGGCGCCGCCCTGCTGGTGTTCGGCGGCATCGCCACCGCGGTGACTCACCGTTTCCGACTGATCTCGTTGATCATGCTGTCGGTGGTGGGGCTGGTCGTCGCCCTGACCTTCGCCCGCTTCTCGGCGCCGGATCTCGCCCTGACCCAGCTTTCGGTCGAGGTGGTCACCATGATCCTGCTGATGTTGGCGCTGTTCTTCCTGCCCCAGAAGACCCCCACCGAGTCCTCCAACCGCCGCAACCTGCGCGATGTGGTGCTGGCCAGCAGCCTGGGACTGGTGGTCGCCAGCCTCAACTATGCGGTGCTGACGCGCGACAACTCGCCCATCTCCGGCTTCTTCCTGGAGAACAGCATCCCTGGAGGGGGCGGCCACAATGTGGTCAACGTCATCCTGGTGGACTTCCGCGGCTTCGACACCCTGGGTGAAATCACCGTGCTGGCCCTGGCCGGCCTGGCGATCTTCAAGCTGCTCAATCGCCTGCGGCTGTTCATGCCCCATAGCGACAGCGAGGGACGCCTCTGGGCGCCGGATCGCTATCCGGCGGTTCTCACCTCCATCTCCATGGCGCTGCTGCCGCTGGCCCTGCTCGTCTCAGCCTTCATCTTTCTGCGCGGTCACAACGAGCCGGGAGGCGGGTTCATTGCCGGCCTGGTCACCGCCGTGGCACTGATTCTGCTCTATATGGCGCGCGGCGTGGAGTGGAGCCAGGAGCGCCTCGACTTCCCCTACCAGCCGGTGGCCGTGGCCGGGGTCGGCATCGCCACCCTCACGGGACTGGGCAGCTGGCTGTTCGGCTATCCCTTCCTGACCTCGTCATTCGGTCATTTTCATCTGCCGCTGATCGGCGAGTTCGAGCTGGCCACCGCGATGCTGTTCGACCTCGGAGTCTATCTCGCCGTGGTCGGCGCCACCCTGATGATCCTGGCCAACCTGGGCAAGGTGACCACGGTCCATCGCCCGGCCAAGGAGCCCACGCCCGAGGTCGATGCATCACCCCAGCGCCCCCGCAAGGAGACCACCTGATGGAAAGCCTTTACGCCATCACCACCGGCGTACTTACCGCCTGCGGACTCTACCTGGTCCTGCGTTCACGTACCTTCCCCGTCGTGGTGGGCCTGACCCTGCTCTCCTACGCGGTGAACCTGTTTCTGTTCTCCATGGGCGGCCTGACCACCGATGGCGCCGCACTGATCAACGGCGCCAAGGAGTACGCCGACCCACTGCCCCAGGCGCTGGTATTGACCGCCATCGTGATCGGCTTCGCCATGACCGCTTTCGTGGTGATCCTGGCGATGCGCGCACGCAGCGAGGCGGGCAACGACCATGTGGATGGCCGCAAGCATGAAGCCGGGGAGGGGCGTCGATGAGCACTCATCTGATCGTGCTGCCGGTGGTACTGCCACTGGTAGTGGGCATCCTGCTGCTCTTCCAGCGCCAGGGCAACGTGCGCCTGAAGCGCCTGATCGGGGTCGGCGCCACTCTGGGCCTGTTGCTGGTAGGCATCGCCCTGGTGGCCCGAGCCGCCGGCGGCGAGGTGACCTACTACGCCCTGGGAGACTGGCAGCCTCCGTTCGGCATCGTGCTGGTACTCGACCGGCTATCGGCCATGATGGTGCTGCTCACCGCCATCCTCGCGCTGGGCGCCGTGGTGTTCGCCTGTGCCGGCGACGACGAGCGCGGCAGCAACTTTCACGGCCTCTTCCAGTGGCAGCTGATGGGGATCAATGGCGCCTTCCTGACCGGCGACCTGTTCAACCTGTTCGTGTTCTTCGAGGTCCTGCTGCTCGCCTCCTATGCACTGCTGCTGCACGGTGGCGGCAAGGAGAGGATCATGTCCGGAGTTCACTACGTGGTGCTCAACCTGGCCGGATCCTCGCTGTTCCTGATCAGCGTCGGCATCCTCTATGGGGCCACCGGCACCCTCAACATGGCCGACATGGCCGTTCGTCTGAGCGAACTGCCAGCCGAGCATGAGGGACTGGTAGTAGCGGGCGCCCTGATGCTACTGGTCGTGTTCGGCCTCAAGGCGGCTATCCTGCCGCTCTACTTCTGGCTACCCAAGGCGTATGCCGCGGCCCCCGCACCGGTCGCGGCACTGTTCGCCATCATGACCAAGGTGGGGATCTACGCCATCCTGCGGGTCTACTCGCTGGTCTTCGGTGAGGCCGCCGGCCCCCTGGCCGATCTGGAGCAGGGCTGGGTATGGTGGCTGTCGCTGGGTACCCTGGTGGTGGCCACCATCGGCGCACTGGCCGCTCGGGACCTGCGCCTGCTGGTGGCCTATCTGGTGCTGGTCTCGGTGGGTACCTTGCTGGCGGGGATCGGTATCGGCACTCCTGCGGCGGTCTCCGCCCTGCTCTACTACCTGATCCATACCACCCTGGTCACCGGCGGCCTCTTCCTGCTCGCCGAAATGATCGGCGCCCAACGCGGCAAGGCGGGTACTCGTCTGGTCAAGGGCCAACCCCTGCGCCAGGGAGGGTGGCTCGCCGCCCTGTTCTTCGCCGGCGCCATCGCCGTGGCCGGTATGCCACCGCTCTCGGGGGCAATCGGCAAGGCACTGCTGATGGCCACCGCCGAGGGCGCCCAGCGTGTCTGGCTATGGCCGATCCTGTTGCTCAGCGGCCTTGCCGCCATCATTGCCCTATCGCGGGCGGGCTCCACGCTGTTCTGGCGCAGCACCGGCTCGGCCGATGGTCAGCACCTGCCCCGCCGTCAGTGGTTCGGCGTCGCCTGGTTGATCGGTGCCGCCCCGCTGCTGGTGGCCCTGGCCGGCCCGCTGACCGACTACACCGAGGCCACCGCCGAACAGCTGGCCCGCCCCGAAGCCCTGACACGCGCCCTGCTGAACAACGAGGGAGATGCCCCATGATTCAGCCTCGCTCCTGGCTGCCGACACCGCTGCTGTCGATTCTGCTGCTGATCGTCTGGCTGCTGATGGTACGCAGCGTTGCTTTCGGCCATATCCTGCTGGGCGGTACCCTGGCGGTAGCGATCCCTCTGGCAACTCACCGCTTCTGGGACACGCAGCCCCATGTCAAGAAGCCGGCCCTGCTGCTGCGCTTTGCGCTACGTGTACTCGGCGACATCGTGATCGCCAACCTTCAGGTCGCCTGGCTGATCATCAACCCCTGGCGGCGCATGCGGCCTCACTTCATCGAGTACCCATTGATGCTGGAGAACCGCTTCACCATTACCCTGCTCGCCAACACCATCAGCCTGACACCGGGCACGGTCTCGGCCAACCTTCGCCTGGATGGCAAGTCGCTGCTGATTCATGCCCTCGACGTGGAGGATGATGATGCATTGATCGAGACCATTCGCGAGCGCTATGAGCGGCCGCTTAAGGAGATCTACGAATGATTGAGGTTGCACTCTGGACCAGTCTGGCGCTGGTCGTGGCGGCCATGGCGCTGAATGTCTATCGACTGACCATCGGCCCGGACATGCCCGACCGGCTGCTGGCGCTGGACACCATGTACATCAACTCCATCGCGCTGATCGTGCTGCTGGGGCTGTGGCTGGATACCAAGACCTACTTCGAGGCGGCGCTGCTGATCGCCATGCTTGGCTTCATCAGTACCGTGGCGGTGTGCAAGTACCTGCTGCGTGGCGACATCATCGAATAGGAGGTCATCATGACGCTGCACTTTCTCATCGAGGGAGTCGCCTCCCTGCTGCTGGTGGCCGGCGGCGCCTTCATCTTTATCGGTTCGCTGGGCATGACCCATCTGCGCGACTTCTACATGCGCCTGCACGGCCCCACCAAGGCCACGACCCTGGGAATCGGCTGCATGCTGGGCGCCTCGATGATCTACTTCTGGGCGAGCGAAGGGAAGCCGGATATTCAGGAGGTGCTGATCACCATCTTCCTGTTTATCACCGCGCCGGTCAGCGCTCACCTGCTGGCCAAGACCGGGCTTCACCTGAAGCTCAAGCACGTGGAAAAGACCACTGGCCGGCCGGCAGAGCTGCGCCGCGAGGAGGTGGGCGAGAAACCGGTACCCCATCCGGACCGCGGCTACGACTGACGCCTTACTCCGGCCCGCCAGTGGCGTGCCTAGACCCAGCCCCCCAGCTCGTTGTCGATGATCGACAGCAGGGCAGCGATATGGTCGTCACGTTCGTTGAGGCAGGGCACATAGGTGAAGGTCTCGCCACCGGCCTCGAGGAACGCATCGCGAATCTCCTCCTCGATCTCCTCCAGGGTCTCGACACAGTCGGCGGAGAAGGCCGGCGACACCACGGCAATATGCTTCCTGCCCTGGCGCGCCAGCTCGGCGACATGCTCCACGGTCGCCGGCCCCACCCACTCCTCGGGGCCGAACTGCGATTGGAAGGCGGTCTGGATGACCCCCTCTTCCCAGCCTAGCGCCTCGCGCAGCAGCCGCGTGGTCTTCTGGCACTGGCAGTGGTATGGATCCCCCTCCATCAGGAAGCGCTTGGGCACGCCGTGATAGGAGGCCACCAGCACCTCGGGTGTTGTCTCGGCGGCGGCATAGGCCTCGCGCACGCTGTTGGCCAGGGCCTCGACATACTGCGGGTGCTCGAAGTAGGCCGGCACGGTGCGAATCGCCGGTTGCCACTTGAGCTTCATCAGGGTACGGAAGGCATGATCATTGGCGGTAGCGGTGGTCGGCGAGGCGTACTGTGGATAGAGTGGAAAGAACAGAATCCGCTCGCAGCCCGCCGCCTGCAGGCGCTTGAGTACGCTGTCAGTGGAGGGGTTGCCGTAGCGCATGGCGAAGTCGACCATCACCCGGTCGCCATGGCGCGCCTCGAGCCCTTCGGCCACCTTGCGGGTCTGCTCCCTGGTAATGGTCAGCAGCGGGCTCTCATCCTTCTCGGTGTTCCAGATACCGCGATAGGCCTCACCGGACTTGAAGGGACGGCGCGAGAGGATGATCAGCTGCAGCAGCGGCTGCCACTTCCAGCGGGGGTAGTCCACCACTCGCTTGTCGGAGAGAAACTCGTTGAGGTAGCGACGCATGGACCAGTAGTCGGTGGCATCCGGGGTGCCCAGGTTGACCAGCACCACCCCGACCCGGGCATGCGGAATCGGCGGATGATCCTCCGGCGCATGGGCCAGGCGCCCGCCGCCGGGGTGGTCCATGCCGGGATTGGCCGAATCCTGGGTCGTGGTGGTCATGGGCTGACTCCTTGGTCGATACGCACGGTTGATGAAGATGGGACTAGTGTATCAGGCCCCTCGCGGCGGCGGCGACAAGGTTGTACTATAATATTTTCCTGTACACCTTTGGATAAACCTTATGCCTCGCCCCCTGGTGCTCGTGCTCGGCGACCAGCTCAGCCTGGCGCTTCCCAGCCTCCGCGACCTGCCCGCCAACGCGGTGGTGGCGCTCTGTGAGGTCTCCGCCGAGGGGCGCTATGTGCCACACCACCCCCAGAAGATCGCGCTCATCCTCGCCGCCATGCGTCACTTCGCCGAGGCACTGCGCAAGCGCGGCTACCGGGTGCACTACAGCGCCCTGGATGACCCCGACAACACCCAGGCGCTGGTGACAGAGGCACAGCGCCTGGCCAGACTCCACGCCTGCGACGAGATTCGGGTCGTGCGCCCCGGGGAGTGGCGGCTGTGGCAGGCGATGCGCGAGCGTGAGCACGCCGCCCTGCCCTGGCGACTCCTCGAGGACGACCGCTTCTATACCACGCCGGACGACTTCGCGGCCTGGGCAAGCGGCCGCAGGTCGCTGCGCATGGAGTACTTCTACCGGGAGCAGCGGCGCCGCAGCGGCCTGCTGATGGAGGGCGAGGAACCCGCAGGCGGCCGCTGGAATCTCGATCACGACAACCGCGAGCCGTTACCGACCGGGACCCCGGTGCCCGCGCCCCCCCATCATCGCCATGACACCACCACTCGCGCGGTGATCGCCCTGGTGGCAGAACACTTCGGCGACCACTTCGGCAGCCTCGAGGGCTTCCACTGGCCGGTGACACGACGCCAGGCGCTGGTCGACCTGCGCCATTTCATCGAGCACCTGCTGCCCGCCTTCGGTCGCTACCAGGATGCCATCAGCGACAGTGAGCCTTTTCTGTTCCATTCGCGGCTCGCGGCGGCGCTCAATCTGGGGCTGCTCTCGCCCCGGGAGGTGTGCGAAGCCGCCGAGCGCGAATACCACGAGGGGCGAGCGCCACTCAATTCGGTAGAAGGCTTCATCCGCCAGGTGCTGGGCTGGCGCGAATATGTCCGCGGGGTCTACTGGACCCGCATGCCCGACTACAAGCGCGGCAACGCCCTGGGCGCCCGGCGTGGCCTGCCGAACTTCTTCTGGGACGGCGAGACCGAGATGCGCTGCCTGCGCCGTGCCATCGAGATGACCCGCGATAACGCCTATGCCCACCATATCCAGCGGCTGATGGTGACGGGCAACTTCGCCCTGCTCTGCGATGTGGCACCCGAGGCGCTCTGCGACTGGTATCTCGCGGTCTACGCCGACGCCTGCGAGTGGGTGGAGCTGCCCAACACCCTGGGCATGGTGCTGCACGCCGATGGTGGACTGATGGGCTCGAAGCCCTACTGCGCCTCGGGAAAGTATATCGATCGCATGTCGGATCACTGCCGGCACTGTCGTTTTGACCCCAAGCGGGTGACGGGTCCCGACGCCTGCCCGTTCAACAGCCTCTACTGGGACTTTCTGGAGCGCCACGCAGAGACCCTGAGCACCAATCCGCGCATGAAGCTGATCTACGGCAGCCTGTCGCGCATGAGCGAGGAGAAACGCAACGCCATGCGCGACCAGGCCGGCGCCTTTCTCGAGCGGCTCGATGCTGCGCCCGCCTATTCACACGCCCGTGGTCAGGGCGAACACCGGGCGGGCTATGCTGGCGTCGAGGAGACGCCGAAATGACCCGACGCGCCACCCTCGCTGCCCGCGCCCCGGTGACCCTCTTCCACGATGGTCACTGCCCGCTATGCCAGCGGGAGGTCGCCTGGCTGACACGTCACCCGCGCCGAGAGCGTGTCACATTGGTGGATATCCAGGCCGCGAATTTCGATGCCGTGCCGCTCGGCCGCAGCGTTGCGGCGATGATGGGCCGGCTGCACGTGCGCGACGCGGCGGGGCGCTGGTTCGTGGGGATGGACGCCAGCCGTGCCCTCTACGCGGTGCTGGGCTATCGACGGCTGGTCTGGATGAGCACCCTGCCAGGGATCGGAGGGCTGATGGATGCGGGGTACCGCTGGTTTGCCCGCCGTCGTCTGCGTCTGGGACGCTGGCTGGAACGGCGGGAGAAGGAGTGACGCGGGGCCCTGTTCGCGAGGGCGGCTCAGAACACCAGCGGCATGCGTGAGGTCAGCGGCTCCTGATAGTGAGTCTCGCGACCGATCACTTCATCGTGGGGCACCTGCTGCACCAGGTAGGCACGGTGGATACCGGCACGCTTGAGCTCCACGTAGACATCTTCCAGCGAACGGAAGAGCACCGGCTTGCCCTTACGGGTCAGCATATGACGCTGCCCCTCGATATCTTCCAGCTCCACTTGGTAGAAGCGGCTGCCGGCATGGCCGATGACGCGAATCTCGTAGTTGTCGTGATGGGCCGCGAAGGCCTTTAACTCGTGAAATTCCATGGATCCCTCCAGGTATTTTATCGTTGAAGTTCCTGGCAGCCTGACACCCACGGATGACACCGGGGTGACGACCGCATGTCAAAGATATGACACCGGCATCCCTGGCGAGTTCCGCAAGCTATTGATAATCTGAGGGATCAATCGCCTTTCCCAGGGAGTTTCGGTCGACCCACTTGCCGGCCTTGGTCTCCTTGTAGCGAAATACCACTCTATCACCGACGACCACCGGAAGCTCGGCATCCTCGGTCTGGTAGCTGTAGGTCTCGCCCTCCACTACCAGCTGGTAGCGGTAGAGGTCGGGCATGCCCAGCCACTCCTTGAACGGGCCTTCGCGCTCCACGGACTGAAGCTCGCCGCGCGCCTCCAGCTTGGGTGCACGCTGTCGATTACCGCGCCGAAATCCGCCTGCCATGCTGCCTCCTGGCTATGCTAACTGAAAGGGTGGGCATTATACGGGCCCCTCGTCACGGCTCAAGCCGAGAGGCCGAGCCTATTCGCCGAAGCCATCGCCATAGCTGTCCGGCGCCAGGTCCTCGAAGCGGGTATAGCGGCCGATAAATGCCATATGTACCGTGCCGATGGGACCATTGCGCTGCTTGCCGATGATCAGCTCGGCGAGCCCCTGATTGTCGGGGTTGTCAGGATTATAGACCTCGTCGCGATAGACGAAGGCGATCACGTCGGCATCCTGCTCGATGGCGCCACTCTCGCGCAGGTCCGACATCACCGGACGCTTGTTGGGTCGCTGCTCAAGGGAGCGGTTGAGCTGGGAGAGAGCCACCACTGGACAGCCAAACTCCTTGGCCAGCCCCTTGAGCGAGCGGGATATCTCTGAGATCTCGCCGGTGCGGTTCTCGGAGAAGCCGGGGATCTGCATCAGCTGCAGATAGTCGATCATCACCAGCCCGACATTGCCATGCTCCCGGACCACGCGCCGAATACGCGAACGCATCTCGTTGGGTGACAGCGCCGCGGTATCATCGATGAACAGCTGCTTGTCCTTGAGCAGGTTGACCGCCGAGGTCAGGCGCGGCCAGTCCTCATCCTCCAGCTGGCCCGTCCTCACCCGTGTCTGGTCGATGCGCCCCAGCGAAGAGAGCATGCGCAGCATCAGGGCATCGGCGGGCATCTCCATGGAGAACACCATCACCGGCTTTTCGCTGGAGATGACCGCATGCTCCACCAGATTCATGGCGAAGGTCGTCTTGCCCATGGAGGGGCGCCCGGCAATGATCACCAGATCCGAGGGTTGCAGGCCCGAGGTCATCTCATCCAGGTCTCGGAAACCGGTGGAGAGACCGGTCATCTCGCCCTGCATGTTGAACAGTTCGTCGATGCGGTCCACCGCTTTGGCGAGCAGCTCGCTCATGCCGATGGGACCACCCGACTTGGGCCGCTCCTCGCTGATCTGGAAGACCAGTCGCTCTGCCTCGTCGACCAGCTCATTCGCCGGTCTCCCCTGGGGGCTGAAGGCGCCATCGGCGATCTGGCTGGCGGCACGGATCAACTTGCGCAGCGTGGCCCGCTCACGAACGATATCGGCATAGGCGCGGATATTGCTGGCCGAAGGCGTGTTGCGGGCCAGCTCCGCCAGCGTCGCCAGGCCGCCCACGGTATCGAGCTGGTCGCGCCCCTCCAGCGCCTCGGAGAGCGTCACCACGTCCAGCGGCCGCGCCGACTCGGCCAGTTCGGCCATGACATTGAAGATCAGCCGATGTTCGTAACGGTAGAAGTCGTCGGCCACCAGGCGGTCGGCGACATTGTCCCAGGCCTGGTTATCGAGCATCAGTCCGCCCAGCACCGACTGCTCCGCCTCCAGCGAGTGGGGCGGCACCTTGAGGGCGGCGGTTTCCTGGTCGTGCTCGAGCATCTCTGACATGGCGGTCTTCACCCTGGGCATTGCGGGGTCGCCATTCTACCCCAGTCAGGCGACGCGCCCCATGACTCTTCCCCCCCAACGCGACGAGGGGCGCGAGGATCTCTCCTCGCGCCCCTCGTCGGTGGCGGCCGCCTGAACTTATTCGGCCACTACCACCACGCGCACGGTGGCTTCGACTTCGGCATGCAGGCGCAGCTGAATGTCGTACTCGCCGACGGCACGGATCGGACCTTCCGGCATGCGCACTTCGCTCTTGGCCACATCGATGCCGGCAGACGCGATGGCGTCGGCCAGGTCGCGGGGGCCAATGGAGCCGAACAGCTTGCCTTCATCGCCGGACTTGGCGACCAGGGAGAGTTCGATCTCGTTGAGCTGTGCGGCGCGCTCCTCGGCCTCAGCCTTGCGCTCGGCGGCCTGGGCCTCGAGCTCGGCACGCTGGGCCTCGAAGGCCTCGATGTTGTCCTTGGTGGCCGGCACGGCAAGACCGTAAGGCACCAGGTAGTTGCGGCCGTAGCCGGGCTTGACGGTCACCTGGTCACCCAGGCCACCCAGCTTGCCAATGTTGTCGAGCAGAATGACTTCCATCTCGTAAACCTCTTGTCAGTTACGGCTGGCCAGGCGCCCGCGAATGTCCGCGAAGACGTCGATAGCGGCCAGCAGCAGCACGATCAGAATCATGGGCCATGTAGTGATCAGCAGCAGGTAGAAGACGACCAGCCACAGCCCGTTCATCCCTTTAAATCCGATAAATCCATGCACCAGGGCGATGCCGGCGACCAGCAGCGGTACCCACAGCAGCATGCCCAGGCCGGGCAGCCCCAGCACGGCACCGATCACGCCGAGCGCCACCAGCATGGCCAGTTCGGCAGGCCTCAGGCGCAGGGCGTGGAACTCCTCGCGGAATCCACCGGGGTTATAGAGCCCCGCCTGCCAGCTACGCGCCAGGGCCAGGCAGCCGACGGCGGCGATCAGCACGATAAGCCCGGTGACGCCACCGATCAGCAATCCCGCCAGCTGCTCGGTATCGAGCCCCTGACTGCCCAGCTCGTTGAGCAGGCGCCCCACCTCGGGAGAGGCCTGACGCAGCTGGTCGAGCAGCTCTCCGGTGCCTCCGGGCGGCAGGAAGATCCCCAGCTGGATCATCGCCGCGCCAGCCAGGGCACCGGCGATCAGCGCCTCGCTCCAGCGCAGGCGAGAGCGCAGCACCACCGCCATCAGGGTCACCAGCAGCACGCTGGCCAGGGGGATGACATCCCCCTGCACCCACCACCAGCCCGAAGGCACGGCGGCAGCCACGATCACCGGTAGCGCCGGGGAGAGGCCTCGACGCAGGGTGACCAGGGCCGCGATGGCGGCCCCCAGCCAGAACAGCCAGGGAATCAGGGTGGCCACGACGGCCCCGCCGATGGCGTGGGGCGTGCCGCGCATCACCCAGCGGGCGATCGTCAGCATCTTGCCGCTGGCTTACTGGTGGCTATCGGAGTAGGGCAGCAGCGCCAGGTAGCGCGAGCGCTTGACGGCGGTCGCCAGCTGACGCTGGTAGCGGGCCTTGGTACCGGTGATACGGCTGGGAACGATCTTGCCGGTCTCGGTGATGTAGGCCTTGAGGGTGTCCAGATCCTTGTAGTCGATCTGCTTCACGCCCTCGGCGGTGAAACGGCAGAACTTGCGGCGACGGAAAAAGCGTGCCATGTAAAGACTCCTTCAGACGTGCGATGGGGGGTATCAGGCGGACTCGGCGCGAGGCTTCTCGTCGCGAGGCTTCTCGTCGCGACGTGCGCGCTTCTCTTCCACCGGCTTCATCATCGGCGAGGCCTCGGTGATGGCTTCGTTGCAGCGCACCACCAGGCTACGGATGATGGCGTCGTTGAAGCGGAAGATGTTCTCGATCTCGTCGAGGGTCTCGCCGCTGCACTCGACGTTCATCAGCACGTAGTGAGCCTTGTGGATCTTGTTGATCGGGTAGGCCAGGTGACGACGGCCCCAATCCTCCAGGCGATGCACGGTGCCGCCGTTCTCGGTAACGAGGCCGGTATAGCGCTCGACCATGGCCGGAACCTGCTCGCTCTGGTCCGGATGGACCATGAACACGATTTCATAATGACGCATGGGATCTCCTTGCGGTTTGGCAGCTTCCTCGGGAGGTCTTGGCTCCGGGGAAGCAAGGAGGTGATAGAAAAAACACGAATACCCGCTCGATGGACGAACGGGCGCAGGCATTCTAAAGAGTACGCGCCTCGCGCGCAAGCGGGGAATCGGCTTGCCGCTCCCGGCACTCGAGTCGGTACCGGGGTTCTTAGCAATTTTGGCTTATGGCTCCAGGCGAAGCCTGGCGGCGCTGGCGCACCACCTCGAAGAGGCTGATCCCGGTGGCAACCGAGACATTGAGACTGGATACCGTACCGGCCATGGGCAGCTTGACCAACTGATCACAGGCCTCACGTGTCAGGCGGCGCATGCCCTTGCCCTCGGCCCCCATGACCAGTGCCGTGGCCCCGGTCAGGTCGACCTCGAATACCAGCGACTCCGCCTCACCGGCAGTACCGGTCACCCAGACGCCCAGCGACTTGAGCCTGGCCAGGGCGCGGGCAAGATTGGTGACCTGGTAGACCGGCACGCTCTCGGCGGCACCACAGGCCACCTTGCGTACCGTGGCATTGAGCGGTGCGGCCTTGTCCTTCGGCACGATCACCCCATGCACCCCGGCGGCATCGGCGCTGCGCAGGCAGGCGCCAAAGTTGTGCACATCGGTGATGCCATCGAGCACCAGCAGCAGCGGGGGCGTCGCATGGGGCCACGCCTCCAGGCGGAACCACAGCGCATTCTCGGCCTCGAACGCCAACGGCGTGGTGAAGGCCACGACGCCCTGGTGGGCGGCCCCCTGGGCCAGGCGGTCCAGCTCGTCACGCGGACGTGACTGGATGCGGGAACCGCCACCTCGGGCGGTCTCTACCAGCTCGGCGAGGCGCGCCTCCGCGCCGCCCTGCTGCACCCATAGCTCGCGAGGTATTTCACCACGCTCGATCAGCGCACGCACGGCATGCACACCGAATACCGCCTCCAGGCCACCGGGCGTCGCCGGCTTGCCAGCGGCGGACCGCTGTGATCGCTTCTGCTTCATGTCTCTCGCTTCATTGCGGGTCACACGGCGGACCCGAAGGTCCGCCACGGAATTCAGCGCCGCGAACGGCGCCGACGGTTGCCGCTGCGCTTGCGGCCATCGCCCTTGTCGGACTTGTCGCTTTTGGCGGATTCGCCCCCCTTGCCGGAGGTCTCGCCAGACGAGGCCTCGGCCTTGGGTGGCTTGCCGCCGGCGCTGGCGCGCCCCTTGGCGGGGGCATCATCTACCGCACGGCGACGGCGCGGCGCCCGCTTGGGACGCGGCTGCTCATCGGCCAGGGCGAAATCGATCTTGCGATCATCCAGGTCGACGCGAGCCACCTGCACGGTGACACCGTCGCCGAGACGGTAGCTCATGCCACTGCGCTCGCCCTTGAGGCGGTGCTTCTCAGGCTCGTAGTGGTAGTAGTCCGAAGGCAGCGACGTGACATGCACCAGCCCCTCGACATAGACCTCATCGAGCCGCACGAAGATGCCGAACTGGGTCACCGATGCGATGGTGCCGTCGAAGATCTCGCCGAGCTTGTCGGACATGAACTCGCACTTGAGCCAGTCCTCGACGTCGCGTGTGGCGTCATCGGCGCGACGCTCGGTCATCGAGCAGTGCTCGCCGAGCTCGAGCATCTGCTCGAAGGTATAGGGCGCCCACTTGCTGGGCGGCTCCACCGGGGCCCCCTCGGCTCTCAGCACGGTGTTGGTCTGGCGCGGCCCGCGAATCACCGAGCGAATGGCACGGTGCACGATCAGGTCCGGATAGCGACGGATCGGCGAGGTGAAGTGGGCATAGGCCGGGTAAGCCAGGCCGAAGTGCCCATCGTTCTGGGGTGAGTAAATCGCCCGACTCATGGAGCGCAGCATCACCGTCTGGATGACATCGGTGTCGGGGCGCCCCTTGATGGCCTCGGCCAGGTCGCGGTAGTCCTGGGGGCTCGGATCATCGCCGCCGCCCAGGGTCAAGCCAAGCTCGCTGAGAAACAGGCGCAGCTTGTCGAGACGCTCCGGCGAGGGCTGCTCGTGGATACGATAGAGAGCCGGCAGATCATGCTTGTCGAGGAAGCGCGCCGTGGCCACGTTAGCCGCCAGCATGCACTCCTCGATGATCTTGTGGGCATCGTTGCGCGAGCGCGGCACGATCTTCTCGATCTTGCGCTCGTCGTTGAAGACGATGGCCGTCTCGGTGGTCTCGAAGTCGATGGCTCCTCGCTCCACCCGCGCCTCGCGCAGCAGCCGGTAGAGGGCATGCAGGTTCTTCAGCGAAGGCACGAGCTCGCGGTACTCCTCGCGCAGGGCCTCACCCTCCTGCCCCTCATCGTCGAGGATCGCCGCCACCTTGTTGTAGGTCAGGCGTGCATGGGACTGGAACACCGCCTCGTAGAAGCGGTAACGGCTGATGGCGCCGCTCTGGGAGATATTCATCTCGCAGACCAGGGCGAGGCGGTCGACCGCGGGATTGAGCGAACAGAGCCCGTTGGAGAGCAGCTCCGGCAGCATCGGCACGACCTGCCCCGGGAAGTAGACCGAGTTGCCGCGGCGGATCGCCTCCTGGTCCAGGGCACTGCCTGGGCGCACATAGTGGGAGACGTCGGCGATGGCCACCAGCAGCTTCCAGCTGCCGGACTTGGTCTTCCAGGCGCAGACGGCGTCATCGAAGTCCTTGGCGGTCTCGTCATCGATGGTCACCAGCGGCACGTCACGCAGATCGATACGGCTCTGCTTGTCCACCTCGGCAACCTCTGCGGACATGCTGGCGATCTGGTCGTGGACCTCAGGCGGAAACTCGGCGGGAATCTCGTAGCTGCGAATGGCGATATCGATCTCCATGCCGGGATCCATGCGCTCACCCAGCACCTCTACCACCTCGCCGACCGGCTGCACCCGCGTCTCGGGCTGCTTGACGATATGCGCCGACACCACCTGGCCATCCTTCGCTCCGCCGCAGGCGCTGTGTGGGATGATCACCTCCTGGGTGATGCGCGGATTCTCGGGGATCAACACGCCGAACTCGGGAGTATTCTCGCGGTAGACACCAACGATGGACTGGGTATTGCGAGCCAGCACCTCGGCAATGGTGGCCTCGTCGCGACCGCGGCGATCGCGTCCGCTGACGCGCACCAGCACCTGATCGCCGTGGAAAACCCGCCGCATCTGCCGCGGCGGCAGCATCAGGTCGGGCTTCTTGCCGTCGTCACGTAGCACGAAGCCGAAGCCGTCGCGGTGACCCAGCACCTTGCCCTTGATCAGGTCGAGCTTGTCGATCAGTGCATAGGCTCGCGCACGATTGCGCAGCACCTGACCATCGCGCTCCATGGCCGCCAGCCGGCGGCGCACCGCCTCCTGCAGATCCTCATCCTCAAGGCCGAGCAGCTGGCTCATCTTTTCGTGGGTAAGCGGCTTGCCAGCCTCCTCCAGGCGGGCGAGCAGATATTCGCGGCTGGGAGCTGGCTTGTCATACTTGTGGGCTTCACGTTCCGCGTGCGGATCGTCGCTGAGCGTCCAATGAGTCATGCGCGGTGCATCCTTGGCAGGGTCGGGGACGACATGAGTAAGCTGGCGCTCGGGCGCCACGGGAACGGGGTACTGCTTAGGGGTTCATTGATCATGGCCGCAGTATAGCGCCGCAGGCGCGGTCACCCAACCTCGATGAACCGGGCTGTGTGGGAAAAAATTGCCGCAGCTCCCCTATTCCCTCTTGCAAACCGGCACAATTCGGGTAGTATACGCGTCGCTTGCCCAGATGGCGGAATTGGTAGACGCGCTAGCTTCAGGTGCTAGTGTCCTTACGGACGTGGAGGTTCAAGTCCTCTTCTGGGCACCATTGCTCTTTATACAGTACGACTCGCTCGTGTTCGCCCAGGTGGCGGAATTGGTAGACGCGCTAGCTTCAGGTGCTAGTGTCCTTACGGACGTGGAGGTTCAAGTCCTCTCCTGGGCACCATCCTTCGGGAAGCCCGAACACGACGAGATGCATGATGCGCCCAGGTGGCGGAATTGGTAGACGCGCTAGCTTCAGGTGCTAGTATCCTTACGGATGTGGAGGTTCAAGTCCTCTCCTGGGCACCATTCATATCGCGTCATGCAGGTTAGAGCAGGCAAGATCATCGAGGAACCGCGACACTGAATCGCGGTTTTTTTGTATCTATATAACACGCTATTCGAAGCGCCCGGGACGGTTTGCCACCTCCTCCAGCCCCCAGCCACGGGTATCGACCCTCCCCTCCAGCACTTTCGCAGCCGACTCGGGAAGCCTGGGAAAGAAGTCGAGTCCGGTACGCGCCTCGATGGCGTCGATGCTTACCAGATAGTCGCCCAATGACTCGTCGCCGCGCACCCCCTGGGGCATCACGAAGGCCAGGGCGCGGGGCCTTTCGCCGGGCACCACGATAATCTTGTAGAAGGCCTCGGGGATCTCCACGAAACCGACCCGATTGAGCACGTTATCGAGGAAGCGTTCGGGGAAAATCGGCCCGGTAATGACTTGCACCGCACCAAAGCGTGGCACGAAATGATCCATCACCACCTCTTCGAGGCGCTGCCAGAGGCGTCGATTGAGATCGGGCCGCTGGGGCGTCATGTTGCTCATGTAGAAGGTGTCGTGCTGGGCGTCGCGACCATGCACCGCGGCAATGGCGTAGTTGGGTGCCAGGTGCCCACGATCGAAGCCGCTGCCGGCGTAGTGGTTGGTGCCGATCGGCCACAGGGTACGCCAGTCTCGGCGAAATGCCGGGCGCGGTCCCGACTCGGGGCTTTCGACCGCCTGAAGTCGATAGCTGGCCCACAGCGGATTGACCCGCAGGTCGGACCAGCCGACCAGGAAGCCATCATTGCGCAGCACGCGATGAAAGCCAGTGAGTGATGGCTCCTGCCACTCGGGCACCCCCATCCACACCAACGAGTCGCGCAGCTCACGCTCCTGGAGATGCCAGAGGCCGCCCCCCACGACCACGAACAGCAGACTGACGGCGAAACGCCGCAGCGGACGGCGGCGCAACAGAGAGGAACGACTCATCCGTGAAAGGCTTTCCTGTTGATGAAGTGAGTGACGGGTGGCGCCCTCCATAACGGCGCCTGGCCGGCGCGACTACTGGCCCACGCGACTACCAGCCCAGCGAGAACATGGTCTCCAGGTCGTGGCGGGAGTGCACCTGCATGGCGTTGAGCGTCTCCGTCTCCCGGATGCCCTCCACGGCATTGAGGCGCCCGGTCACCAGCTCGGCCAGGCTCTCGAAGTCACGCGTGCGCGCGATGGCCACCAGGTCATAGCGGCCACAGGTGGAGTAGACCTCACTGACCCCTTCGACGTCGGCCAGGCGCTCGGCCACCGACTTGACCTGCCCCTTCTCGGTATTGATCAGGATCACGGCATTCTGCATCGGGCTCTCTCCGGATGTCGCCACGCGGGCGGAGATGGGCGGCGGGCAGCCATCGAAACTGCCCGGGTTCTCGGATCGAGTATACCAGCGCCGGTGAGCGCGAAGCATCACCCTCTGATTGGCGCCCCTGGCGACGCGACAAGTCGTCGCAGCGCACCGTTCGCATACCGGGGTCGCCTTGACTATGATGACGAGGCGAACCCTGCCGACAGGCGACTGTCGGATTCCTAGAGGTGGAACACCACCCGAGAATAGCGGGCCCTGGCCCGTCCGTGCCTGGCAACGTGATACAAGGAGATTCCATGGCTAACCACAGCCGTCGTGACTTCATGCGCCATAGCCTGATGGGCATGGCTGCCCTCCCCCTGGGAGCCGGCATCCTCTCCAGCCGCGCCTTTGCCCAGGACCTGCCGCCGCTGGACCCCTCCAACGAGCAGGCCCAGGCGCTCAACTACGTCAAGGACGCCAGCGAAGCTGCCGACCATCCGGCCTATGAGGAAGGCGAAAAGTGCAGCAACTGCATGTTCTTCCAGGCTGACAGCCAAGGTTGCCAGCTGTTCCCCCAGAACAGCGTCGAGCCGGCGGGCTGGTGCCAGTCCTGGACCGCCCAGAGCTGATGTCCGAGCGGCATCCGCCGCCACCCGCCACAGCGAGGACCCGCGCCACGGCGCGGGTTCTGTTATATATAAGCTGTATATAGCCTGTCTACGCGGGCTACCTGCCTCCCATCAGCGTGCCACATGCCAGCACCATGACCGACCATCAGCCCCCGTTGCCGCCCTCCTCATCCGCCAGTGGCCACTGGTAACGCCGCACCACCCGCTCATCCTGAACCGACTCGAGACGCACCGGGAAGCCCCACAGCTGATGCAGATGACGGATCACCGGATAGACGCTGCGCGCCAGCGGTCGGCGATCATCCTGGACATGATGCAGGGTCAGCGAACGGTCGCCACGAATATCCGCGGAGTAGACCTGGATATTGGGCTCGCGTACGGCCAATGCATAGTGGGCCGCCAGCGCGTCGCGGATGCGCTGATAACCACGCTCGTCGTGGATCGCCGCCACCTCCAGCATCTCCTCCTGATCGTCGTCGACCACCATGAACAGCTTGAGATCGCGAATTACCTTGGGCGACAGGAACTGCTGGATAAAGGACTCGTCCTTGAAGTTCTGCATGGCGAACTCCAGGGTTTCCCGCCAGTCGCTGCCGGCGATATCGGGGAACCAGCGACGATCCTCCTCGGTGGGATCCTCGCAGAGGCGCCGAAGATCGCTGAACATGGCAAAACCCAGGGCATAGGGGTTGATGCCGCTGTACCAGGGGGCATCGAAGGGGGGCTGCTGAACCACCGCCGTATGCGACTGCAGAAACTCGAGCATCAACCCCTCATCCACCGCGCCTTCGTCAAAGAGTCGGTTCATCAGGGTGTAGTGCCAGAAGGTGGCCCAGCCCTCGTTCATTACCTGGGTCTGGCGCTGGGGATAGAAGTACTGCGCCAGCTTGCGCACGATACGCACCACTTCCCGCTGCCACGGCGCCAGCAGCGGCGCGTTCTTCTCGATGAAGTAGAGCAGATTCTCCTGAGGCTCGGATGGATAGCGACCGCCGGCATGCAGACCGAGTGGATCCTCCTCGTCATCCATCATCCCCGGCAGGCGATCCTCCTGGGCGCGCCCGGGGATGGTGCGCCACAGGGTGTTGACCTGAGCCTGCAGAAGCTCCTCGCGCTCCTTCTGGCGACGCACCTCCTCCTCGGCGGAGATCGGCGACGGCCGCTTGTAGCGATCGACCCCATAGTTCTGCAGGGCGTGGCAGGCGTCCAGCAGCTGCTCCACCGCCGCCACGCCGTGGCGCTCCTCGCACTCGGCGACATACTTTCGAGCGAACACCAGGTAGTCGATGATCGAGGCGGCGTCGGTCCAGGTACGAAACAGGTAGTTGCCCTTGAAGAAGGAGTTGTGGCCATAGCAGGCGTGGGCCATCACCAGTACCTGCATCATCAGGGTGTTCTCTTCCATCAGATAGGCGATACAGGGGTCGGAATTGATCACCAGCTCATAGGCAAGGCCCATCTGGCCACGGCGGTAGGCCTGCTCCACGGCCAGGAACTGCTTGCCGAAGGACCAGTGGTGATAGCCCACCGGCATGCCCACACTGGCGTAGGCATCCATCATCTGCTCGGAGGTGATGACCTCGATCTGGTTGGGATAGGTGTCGAGACGATACTCGTCCGCCAGCCGCGCGATCTCTCGCTCGAATTCGGCGAGTACCTCGAAGTTCCAGTCGGACCCCGTGGCGATGGGCTTGCGTCGGGTCATCTTGCCTCCTCAGCCGCCGGCGACGCGGCGCTTGAAAAGCTCGCGAAACACCGGATAGATATCTCCGGCCTCGACGATCTGGCGCATGGCGAAACGCGCCGGGAACTCGGCCGCCACGCTCTCGTACTCCTCCCACAGCGCCTGGTGCGCGTGAGGGGTGATCTCCACATAGGTGAAGTACTGCAGGCGCGGCATCAACTTCTTGACCAGCAGATCACGGCAGGCCACCGAGTCATCGTCCCAGTTATCCCCGTCCGAGGCCTGGGCCACGTAGAGGTTCCACTGCCCCGGCGGGTAACGCTCGGCAATGATCTCGTCCACCAGCGTCAGCGCACTGGAGACGATGGTGCCGCCGGTCTCCCGCGAGTAGAAGAACTCCTCCTCGTCGACCTCCCTGGCGGCGGTGTGGTGGCGCACGAAGACCAGCTCGACCTTCTCGTAGTTGCGCTCGAGAAACAGATAGAGCAGCAGGAAGAAGCGCTTGGCAATATCCTTGTGGGATTGGGTCATGGAGCCGGAGACATCCATGACGCAGAACATGACGGCCTTGCTGGAGGGCTGGGGCTGGTTGACCAGGTGGTTGTAGCGAAGGTCATAGGTGTCGATGAAGGGTACCGACTCGAGGCGCTTCTCGAGACGCTCCACCTCCTCCTTCAGCTCGGCGATGCGCACCGGATTGCGCATCACCGGATCCTTGCGCTCCTCGATCTCCAGCGCCTCACGGGCCTCACGCAGGGCACGACGAATCGGTGCCCGCATGGCGATGCGCCGAGCGTGGGCCTCGCGCATGGAGCGCACGATATTGATCCGTGCGGGCACACCCTCCCTGGAGACCCCCGCGCGCACCGGGCGCACCTCGTCGAGGTCCACCAGCGCCTTGCGCTCCAGGTGGGGCAGCTCCAGGCCGTCGAAGACGAAGTCAAGGAACTCATCTCGGGAGAGGGTAAAGGCGAACTCGTCCACGCCCTCGCCCTGGTTCGAGGCACCACCCTCACCGGCCCCATCACCGCCACCGCCGCCACCCGGGCGTTGCAGTCGATCCCCCTCCACAAACTCCTTGTTGCCGGGGGCGATGATGCGCCGCTTGCCACCGGAGCCGTGCTGAAATACCGGCTCCGAGATATCACGCGCGGGAATCGAGACCTTCTCTCCGCGCTCCATGTCGGTGATCGAGCGCCGATTGACCGCTTCCTCCACCGAGCGCTTGATATGCGTGCGATAACGGTCGAGGAAGCGCTGCCGATTGACCGCACTCTTGTGCTTGGCATTCGCCCGCCGGTCGATGAAGTAGCTCATGGCAACTCTCCTGCGCGCCGCGGGGACCCGCCCCACGACGCGGCGTCGGGCTACTGGGACTTGCGCACCCGCAGATACCACTCTGACAGCAGGCGCACCTGCTTTTCGGTATAGCCACGCTCCACCATGCGCGCCACGAAGTCCTCATGCTTCTTCTGGTCGGCGCTTGAGGCCTTGGCATTGAAGGAGATCACCGGCAGCAGCTCTTCGGTATTGGCGAACATCTTGTGCTCGATCACCCCGCGCAACTTCTCGTAGGACTGCCAGCTGGGATTCATGCCATTGTTCTGGGCACGCGCCCGCAGCACGAAGTTGACCACCTCATGACGGAAGTCCTTGGGATTGGAGATCCCCGCCGGCTTCTCGATCTTCTCCAGCTCCTCGTTGAGGGCCTGGCGATCCAGGAACTCACCGGTCTCGGGATCGCGGTACTCCTGATCCTGGATCCAGAAGTCGGCGTAGGTCACATAGCGGTCGAAGATGTTCTGTCCATACTCGGAGTAGGACTCGAGGTAGGCGGTCTGGATCTCCTTGCCGATAAAGTCCACATAACGAGGCGCCAGGAACTCCTTGATGAAGCGCAGATAGCGCTGGAAGGTCTCGCTCGGTAACTGCTCCTGCTCCAGACGCTGCTCCAGCACGTAGAGCAGATGCACCGGGTTGGCTGCCACCTCCAGGGTGTCGAAGTTGAACACCTTGGAGAGGATCTTGAAGGCGAAACGGGTCGAGAGCCCATCCATCCCCTCATCGACACCGGCGCTGTCGCGATACTCCTGGATCGACTTGGCCTTGGGATCGGTATCCTTGAGGTTCTCGCCATCGTAGACCCGCATCTTGGAATAGATGCTGGAGTTTTCCGGCTCCTTGAGCCGCGACAGCACCGAGAACTGCGCCAGCATGCGCAGGGTGTCCGGCGCACAGGGTGCCTCGGCCAGTGACGAGTGCTCCAGCAGCTTCCTGTAGATACTGATCTCCTCGGAGACCCGCAGACAGTAGGGAACCTTGACGATATAGACGCGATCCAGGAAGGCCTCGTTGTTGCGGTTATTGCGGAAGGTCTGCCATTCACTCTCGTTGGAGTGGGCCAGCACCACTCCCTCGAAGGGGATCGCCCCCATGCCCTCGGTCGGGTTGTAGTTGCTCTCCTGGGTGGCAGTCAGCAGCGGATGCAGCACCTTGATCGGCGCCTTGAACATCTCGACGAACTCCATCAGCCCCTGGTTGGCTCGACAGAGCCCCCCGGAGAAACTGTAGGCATCGGGATCATCCTGGGAATAGAGCTCGAGCTGGCGGATATCCACCTTGCCCACCAGCGAAGAGATGTCCTGGTTGTTCTCGTCACCGGGCTCGGTCTTGGAGATGGCGATCTGGTTGAGTCGCGACGGATAGAGCCGCACCACCCTGAACTGGCTGATATCACCGCCATACTCCCTGAGCCGCTTGGCCGCCCAGGGCGACATCACGCTCTTAAGATAGCGACGGGGAACGCCATACTCCTTCTCCAGCAGCTCGCCATCCTCCTCCGGCGAGAACAGCCCCAGCGGCGACTCGTAGACCGGCGAGTCCTTGATGGCATAGAAGGGCACCTTCTCCATCAACAGCTTGAGTCGCTCGGCCAGCGATGACTTGCCCCCACCCACCGGGCCGAGCAGATAGAGGATCTGCTTGCGCTCCTCCAGCCCCTGGGCGGCATGACGGAAGTAGGCGACGATCTGCTCGATGGCCTCCTCCATGCCGTAGAACTCGGCGAAGGCCGGGTAGCGGCGAATCACCTTGTTGGAGAAGATACGCGACAACCGCGGATCCTTCGCCGTGTCGATGACCTCCGGCTCGCCGATCGCCTGGAGCATGCGCTCGGCGGACGATGCATAGGCCAATGGGTCATCGCGGCATAGCTCCAGATACTCCTGCAGGTTCATCTCTTCCTGCTGGACGCGGGCGAAACGATTCTGGACATGGTCAAAGATGCTCATCGATGCCTCCTTAAGCCCGATGGCTCGGCGCCGACTCTTTGGCGCTCGAGAACTGGGTCACTCACAGCGTAGACAGGCGGGTTTCGACACAACGGATAGTGAGTCAACGTTCCGCTTACTCTTATGAACGCTAGGGGGCGTGGAGGGTTCGATGGCGTTGCGTCCTGTCATTCAACGCAGCGGTCCTGTCGCCTCGATGGCGACAGGACCGTGCAGGATCAATAGGGCGGCTCTCAGAGCTCGGCGGCCACCCGCGTGCCCTGGTCGATGGCGCGCTTGGCATCGAGCTCGCCGGGCTCGAGGGCACCACCGACCAGGTGCACCGCCACTCCGGCATCGCGCAGCGGCGCGTAGAGATCACGCACCGACTCCTGGCCGGCGCAGATCACCACCGTATCGACCGCCAGCAGGCGCGGCTGGTCGGCATGCCGGATATGCAGCCCAGCATCATCGATATGCAGATACTCGCAGCCGGCCAGGCTCTCCACCCCTCGCTGCCGGAGCGATGCCCGATGCACCCAGCCGGTGGTCTTGCCGAGCCCCTTGCCCGGCTTGGAGTGCTTGCGCTGGAGCAGGAAGACCTGACGCGACACGTCGGGACGCTCTGGCGCCCTGAGTCCGCCCGGCGACGAAACGGAGAGATCCACGCCCCACTCCCTGCACCAGGCGTCACGATCCAGGGAGGGCTGACCGACATGGGTCAATAGCTCCGCCACATCGAAGCCGATTCCTCCCGCACCAATGATCGCGACTCGCGCCCCCACCCGCTCGGGGTGCAGGATCGCCTCGGGGTAGCTCATCACCTTGAGGTGCTCGCTGCCCGGCAGCTCGAGGCGGCGAGGGCGCACACCGCTGGCCACTACCACCGCATCGAAATCGCGCAGCGCCTCCACATCCGCCTCGCAGTTGAGACGCAACTGCACGCCGTGTTTGTCCAGCATCACCCGAAAGTAGCGCAGGGTCTCGTCGAACTCCTCCTTGCCGGGAATCTGGCGGGCATAGTGGAACTGACCGCCCAGCTCGGGACCCCGCTCGAAGAGCGTCACCCGGTGGCCACGCTGGGCCGCGGTCAGCGCCGCGGCCAGGCCCGCCGGCCCACCACCCACCACGCCGATGCGCCGCGGCGTGGCCGCCGGCTCGATGACCAGCTCGGTTTCATGGCCGGCCCGCGGATTGACCAGGCAGGAGGTCGGCTTGCCCTCGAAGGTATGATCCAGGCAGGCCTGATTGCAGGCGATGCAGGTATTGATCTCGTCGCTGCGCCCCGCCGCGGCCTTGCTGACCCAGGCCGGGTCGGCGAGAAAGGGTCGCGCCATGCTGACCATGTCGGCATGGTCTTCGGCCAGCACCCCCTCGGCAACCTCGGGCATATTGATGCGATTGGTGGTGATCAGGGGCAGAGAGACCGCGCCCCTCAGTCGCCGGGTCACCTCGGTGAATGCCGCCCGGGGCACGCTGGTGACGATGGTCGGCACGCGGGCCTCATGCCAGCCGATGCCGGTGTTGAGGGCGTCGGCACCGGCGGCCTCGAGCGCCCTGGCCAGGGCTACCACCTCGTCATGGGTGCTGCCCTCCTCGACCAGGTCGATCATGGAGAGCCGGAAGATGACCGCAAAATCCGCCCCCACCGCAGCACGAATGCGCCGCATGATCTCCAGCGGGAAGCGAATTCGGTGCTCGAAGGCGCCCCCCCAATCATCGTCGCGATGATTGGTTCGCCGGCAGATGAACTGATTGATCAGGTAGCCTTCCGAGCCCATCACCTCCACGCCATCGTAACCTGCCTGCCTGGCGAGGGTGGCACAGCGGACATAGTCGTCGATCTGGCGCTCCACCTCATCGCTGTCCAGCGCCCGAGGCGCGAAGGGGTTGATGGGCGCCTGGATCGCCGAGGGCGCCACCAGCTCCGGCGTATAGGCATATCGGCCGGCATGCAGGATCTGCATGCAGATCCGCCCCCCTTCACCGTGCACCGCCTCTATCATCCGGCGGTGATCCTCCAGCTGCGCCTCGCGCTCGAGGGTCGCTGCCCCCTGAAAGACGGCGCCCTCGGGGTTCGGGGCGATGCCTCCGGTCACGATCAGTCCGACACCCTCCCGGGCGCGCTCGGCATAGAAGGTCGCCAGGCGCTCGAAGCCGTTCGGCCTCTCTTCCAGATTGGTATGCATGGAGCCCATCAGCACCCTATTCGGCAGGGTCAGGTGACCCAGCCGCAAGGGCTGAAAGAGGTGGGGATAAGCGGTCACGGCAGCACTCCTCTGTTGTTGGCATAACATCTTGTTGTTGGCGTTACACTGCATCGGTGGCGCCTGCGACAGGCAGGGTCCGAGCGCAGCGGCCGACATTCAAACAACTGTATGACAGTTGAACCTCTAGAGGAAGGCGCTGACAAGGGGGGATTGAAGATAGCGGACTGAAGTATGGCGGGCTGAAACGACGAAGCCCCGAGCACTGGGCTCGGGGCTTCTGAATTCGTGGCGATAATGG
>NZ_WUTS01000001.1:2766171-3153836 GCF_009901955.1 Halomonas icarae
AGCGGACCGGACGGGACTCGAACCCGCGACCTCCGGCGTGACAGGCCGGCATTCTAACCAACTGAACTACCGGTCCGCGTGGTGGGTGATACCGGATTCGAACCAGTGACCCCCAGCATGTGAGGCTGGTGCTCTAACCAACTGAGCTAATCACCCACGTAAATCGCACTGGATACTACACTTGCCTGGAACTGTACTTACCTGACACTGTCTGCCTTGATGGCGGACCGGACGGGACTCGAACCCGCGACCTCCGGCGTGACAGGCCGGCATTCTAACCAACTGAACTACCGGTCCGCTGCGTGTTGCCTACGTAATCGGGACTGCCGAAGCAGTGGTGGGTGGTACTGGGTTCGAACCAGTGACCCCCAGCTTGTAAGGCTGGTGCTCTCCCAACTGAGCTAACCACCCCCGGTACGTGGCGCTGCATTCTACAGAGGCCGGCCCGAATGTCAACGCCTTTTATCGAACGGCGTCGACTCCATCATACTCACCCATACTCGCCCATGAAGCCGGCAATGGCAGCGGCCGCCTCCTCGATCAGCCGTATCTGGGTCGTGCCGCTGGCGCGTCGTGGCCTCCAGTCATGGTCGCCATCCTCCAGCCAGTGCAGGTGTGCCACCTCGGGCAGCGCATAGCCTGCCACCTCCTTACGGGTGCCGAAGGGATCACGACTGCCCTGCACCACCAGGGTAGGGCAGGCGAGTTGCGGCCAGTGCTCGAGGCGCAGCCGCTCGGGTTTCCCGGGCGGGTGGAACGGGTAACCGCAGAGTACCAGCCCCGGGGCGCCATCGCGGACGGCGAGCAGACTGGCCACCCGCCCCCCCATGGACTTGCCTCCCAGCCACAGTGGTGGCAGCTCTGGGTGTGACAGAAGGTCGCACCAGGCCGCCATCTCCTCCACCAGGGTATTCATTCCCGGTGGCGGACGACGGCGCCCCTCCCGGCGCATCCGCTGAAGATAGTCGAATTCGATGGCCAGGGTCTGGACGCCGGCCACGGCGAGACCGTCGCGCAGCCGTTGTAGGAACGTGGAATCCGGGCCCGCGCCGGCGCCATGGGCCATCAACAGACGACCGACGCGTGCCTCACCCCGCACTTCCAGGGGCCCCTCCGGCAGCTGCCAGAGACCACACTCGCCTCCCAGCAGACGCTCCCGACACTCGGACGAAGCGATCGCCTCGGCATGCTGGTGGATGAGCTCTGACACGATATCTCCTCTGCAAGTTCTCCAAATACGCCCATCGGCGTGTTCAGGATATTGCCCGGCTGGGGTAGAATCCCCCGCGAATTGACCTGCATCATCCTCAGGGAGGCCGCGTCCGTGACACACTGACGCAGCTTTATCTCCTACCGCGTTCGATGGGAACCCGACATGAGCACAGCATTTGAACACCCGACCTACAACTACAAGGTAGTTCGGCAGTTCGCGATCATGACCGTGGTCTGGGGCATCGTGGGCATGACACTCGGTGTCACCCTCGCCGCCCAGCTGGTCTGGCCGCAACTGAACCTCGATCTACCCTGGACCAGCTTCGGCCGCCTGCGCCCGCTGCACACCAACGCCGTGATCTTCGCCTTCGGCGGCTCGGCCCTGATCGCCACCTCCTACTACGTGGTACAGCGGACCTGTCAGGTGAGGCTGTTCTCGGACAGACTCGCCGCCTTTACCTTCTGGGGTTACCAGGCGGTCATCCTGCTGGCGGTGATAACACTGCCGCTGGGCTACACCACCACCAAGGAATATGCCGAGCTGGAGTGGCCGATCAACATCCTGCTGGCGGTGGTCTGGATCGCCTACGCGATCGTCTTCCTGATGACCATCAAACGCCGCAAGGTGTCGCATATCTATGTGGCCAACTGGTTCTATGCTGCGTTCATCCTCACCATCGCCGTACTGCATATCGTCAACAACGCGGCGATTCCTGTCACCGCCTGGTACTCCACCTCCATCTACGCCGGCGCCATCGACGCCATGGTGCAGTGGTGGTACGGCCACAACGCGGTAGGCTTCTTCCTGACCGCTGGTTTCCTGGGCATGATGTACTACTTCGTACCCAAGCAGGCCGAGCGTCCGGTCTACTCCTACCGCCTCTCCATCGTCCACTTCTGGGCGCTGATCATGGTCTACATGTGGGCCGGTCCGCACCATCTGCACTATACCGCCCTGCCCAACTGGACCCAGTCACTGGGCATGGTGCTGTCGATCATCCTGCTCGCACCCTCCTGGGGCGGCATGATCAACGGCATGATGACACTCTCCGGCGCCTGGCATAAGCTGCGCACCGACCCCACCCTGCGCTTCCTGGTGGTCGCCCTCTCGTTCTACGGCATGTCCACCTTCGAGGGTCCGATGATGGCGGTGAAGACCGTCAACGCCCTCTCCCACTATACCGACTGGACCATCGGTCACGTCCATGCCGGCGCCCTGGGCTGGGTGGCGATGATCACCATCGGCTCCATGTATCACCTGATCCCGCGTCTGTTCGGCCGCACCGAGATGTACTCGGTCAACCTGATCGCCGTGCACTTCTGGCTGGCGACCATCGGCACCGTGCTCTACATCGCCTCAATGTGGGTCAACGGTATCCTGCAGGGCCTGATGTGGCGTGCGATCAACCCGGACGGCACCCTGATGTATACCTTCGTCGAGGCCGTCGAGGCCAGCGGCCCCGGTTACATCGTGCGCCTGATTGGCGGCCTGTGTTGGGTCACCGGCATGCTGATCATGGCCTATAACGTCACCCGGACCATCAAGCGCGGCGAAGAGGCCCATCAGCCGCTTCCGCAGACCGCCTGAGCCTACAGGGAACGAGACATCCAATGAGACACGAGATCGTCGAAAAGAACGTCGGCCTGCTCGCCGTGCTGATTCTGGTGGTAATCAGCTTCGGCGGCCTGGCCGAGGTGGTGCCACTGTTCTTCCAGAAGCAGACCACGCAGCCGGTAGAGGGGCTCAAGCCGCTGTCGGCCCTGGAGCTCGAAGGACGCGACATCTATCGCCGCGAGGGTTGCGTCGGCTGCCACTCGCAGATGGTGCGCCCCTTCCGCGCGGAAACCGAGCGCTATGGCCCCTACACCGTGGCCGGTGAAACAGTCTACGACCACAACTTCCTGTGGGGCTCCAAGCGTACCGGGCCCGACCTCGCTCGGGTAGGCGGCCGCTACAGCGACGACTGGCACCGCGCGCACCTCTACAACCCGCGTGATGTGGTACCCGAGTCGGTGATGCCCGCCTACCCGTGGCTGTTCGAGAACACCGTCGATGGCGAGGCCACGCCCAAGAAGATGCGCGCCCTGCGTGCCCTGGGCGTGCCCTACACCGACGAGCAGATCCAGAACGCCACCAGCGAGGTGCGTGGCGAGCAGGAGATCACCGCGCTGATCGCCTACCTGCAGCAGCTGGGCACCGTTCTCAAGGACAACTGATCATGGACAGCGGCACCGTAAGCGGCATCGTCACCGGTATCTTGATCGTGACCTTCATCGGTATCACGGTGTGGGCCTATTCGAAGCGTCGCAAGCCAGACTTCGACGAAGCGGCCAATCTGCCCTTCAGCGACGATGACGAGACACCGAACCATGACACGAGCACCTCGCCGAACGGGGTCGATTCCCGCAAGAGCGATTCTTGCAAGAGCAAGGGAGACAGGAACACATGAACAATCTCTGGGGTGACTCCCTTTCCGGGTTCTGGAGCGCCTGGATCATCGTCATCACACTGGGCTCCATCGGTATTGCCTTCTGGTTGCTCTATGCCAACCGCAAGACCGACAAGACCCCCGATGCCGAAGGCAATGTCGATACCACTGGCCATGCTGCCGACGGCATCGAGGAGTACGACAATCCGCTGCCGCGCTGGTGGTTTCAGCTCTACGTCGGCACCGTGATCTTCGCGCTGGGCTACCTGGTGCTCTACCCTGGTCTGGGCAACTTTGGCGGTCTGCTCGGCTGGAGCCAGGAGAGTCAATGGGAGCAGGAAGTGGCACGTGCCGAGGAACGCTTCACACCGATCTTTGCCCAGTACGAAGAGATCCCGATTCCCGAACTGGCCAAGGACACGGAGGCCATGCAGGTCGCCGAGCGTATCTTCCTCAACAACTGTGCGGTATGTCACGGCTCGGGCGCCAAGGGCGGCTACGGCTTCCCCAACCTGACCGACGACGACTGGCTGTATGGTGGCGAGCCGGAGAACATCCTGGCGACCCTCAACAACGGCCGTAACGGCCTGATGCCCTCCTGGCAACAGCTGGGCGAGGAGAACATCGAGAACGTCACCCAACATGTCCTCGCGCTCTCCGGCAACGAGCATGATGCCGAGCGCGCCGAGAGCGGTGCGGCAACCTTCGCCTCGGTGTGTGCCGCCTGTCATATGCCCGACGGCACCGGTAACCAGGCGCTCGGCGCCCCCAACCTGACCGATGATATCTGGCTCTATCGGCAGTCGGGGCAGAGCGTGGCGGATGCCGTGCGCCAGACCCTGCGTAACGGTCGCAACGGTCATATGCCGGCCCAGGCCGCTTACATCGGCGAGGAGCGCGTTCACCTGGTGGCTGCCTACATCTACAGCCTGCGCAATCAGGAGTGAGACACCTCATCCGATAGACCTAAAAGGGTGCGTCCTCAGGTCGCACCCTTTCTCGTTTGTGCGGCGCATCGATACAATAGCCGCATCATGCCCCAAGCGACCCGGGCCCCTCCTACTGCCGTGAGCCAGCCATGAGCGACAAGATTCCTACTCGCGATGTCACACCGCAATCCGTGCAGCACCATACGCCCCAGGAAGCGGTTACCCAGGAGATGTATGCCAGCCGGCGACATATCTATGTGCGTGAGATCAAGGGCTTCTTTCAGCGCCTGCGCCGCGCCTCCAACTGGTTGCTGATGCTGGCCTTCTTTCTGTTGCCATGGGTGCCCTGGGGCGACCGTCCCGCCATCTGGTTCAACCTGCCCGGGCGCGAGTTCCATATCTTCTCGGCCACCTTCTATCCCCAGGAGTTCATGCTGCTCTCCTGGCTGCTGATCATCTGTGCCTTCGGACTGTTTTTCATCACGGTATTCGCAGGCCGCGTCTGGTGCGGCTACACCTGCCCTCAGAGTGTCTGGACCTTCCTGTACATCTGGGTCGAGCACCGTCTGGAGGGTTCTCGCAACCGCCGCATCAAGCTCGACAAGCAGCCGATGAGCGCCGACAAGCTGTGGCGCAAGACGGCCAAGCACGCTATCTGGCTGATCATTGCCCTGGCCACCGGCGTTACCTTCGTAGGCTACTTCACCCCCATCCGTGACCTGGTGGTCGAACTGCCGACCCTGGAGGCCCACGGCTGGTCCTACTTCTGGACCGGCTTCTTCCTGGTCTTCACCTACCTCAACGCCGGCTGGCTGCGTGAGCAGGTGTGCATCTACATGTGCCCTTATGCCCGTTTCCAGTCGGTGATGTTCGACCGCGACACCCTGATCGTCTCCTACGACGCCGCCCGCGGCGAACCCCGCGGTCATCGCAAGAAGAGCCTCTCCCATGAGCAGGCCCGCGAGGCCGGCCATGGCGACTGCATCGACTGCGACCTCTGCGTGCAGGTCTGTCCCACCGGCATCGACATCCGCGACGGCCTGCAGTACGAGTGCATTACCTGCGCGGCCTGCATCGATGCCTGCGACAGCGTGATGGACAAGATGGGCTACCCCCGCGGCCTGATCCGCTACACCACCGAGAATGCCCTGGAGGGCAAGCCTACCCATATCCTGCGGCCACGCCTGATGGGCTATCTCGCCGCCCTGCTGGTGATGATCGGCCTGTTCGCCTGGACCGTCAGTGATCGCACGCCGCTCTCCTTCGACGTGGAGCGTGACCGCAACCGGCTGTTCCAGACCACGAGCGAGGGCAATATCAGCAACAGCTATACCCTGACGGTGCGCAACATGGACGGCGAGCCTCACGTCTATCGCCTGGAGGCCTCGGGCCTGCCCGGGCTGACACTGGATACCGAGAGCATCCGGGTCCCGGCCAGTGACTCTCGCCAGCGGGTGGTCACCATCACCGTGCCGGGCGACGTCATCGAACAGCCCAGTCACGCCATCACCCTGCGATTGACCGCCGAGCGGTCCCCCGATATCAGCCTGGAGCGCGAGGCACGCTTCCTCGGCGAACTGCGGAGATAACATGCGCGAAGATCTCAAGCCCTGGTACAAGCAGTTCTGGCCCTGGTTTCTGATCGGGCTTCTACTGTCGTCGATCACCTTCAGCCTCATCTACCTGGTCGTCTCG
Organism: Halomonas icarae; assembly: GCF_009901955.1. Taxonomy (GTDB): domain Bacteria; phylum Pseudomonadota; class Gammaproteobacteria; order Pseudomonadales; family Halomonadaceae; genus Halomonas; species Halomonas icarae. Next base: position 2,772,437 of record NZ_WUTS01000001.1, read on the forward strand.
ATTCGCTACTACGACGGCTCGGTAGAGGGCGACTACTACAAACGCGGCCTGGCCATCAACGAGCAGCTGGCCAAGCAGGAACATGCCCGGGCACTGGGGCTGGAGGCTCAGGTGCTCTTCGATAGCCGCACCGGCGATGTCGTGGTGGACCTGGAGGGTGACAGCCGCCCGGAGAGCCTGGCTCTGGCATTGGTCTTCCCTACCGATAGCGACTTCGACCGCGCGCTGACCCTGAAGCATGTGCATGAGGGCCGCTATGTCACCACCCTGGAGGAGCCCCTGCGCTATCGCTGGTACCTGCAGCTGCAGCCGGAGACTGGGGAGCAGGCCGAGTGGCGACTCACCGGCGAAATCAGCTTCCCGAGCGATGCTCCCGTCACCTTGAAGCCTGGCCTCTAGCTCGGCGCCCCGACATGAGCGACGACACTGCCGAGAGCCTGAGCATCACCTGTTATCACTGCGGCAACCCGGTACCCACCGGTGCCCCCTGGTCAATCGCCCTGGATGACACTCGCCACCCGCTCTGCTGTCCCGGTTGCGAAGCGGTGGCCCACGCCATCGTCGAGGGCGGGCTGGCCAGCTACTACCGCTTTCGCACCGAGCTGCCGGAGCGTCCCGATGAGCGTGGTACAGCCCAAGCCGAGACCTGGACGGTCTTCGATGACCCCGGGCTGCAACAGCAGTTCGTCCACCCCGAACAGGACGGCAGCGGCCAGGTGCATGTCACCCTGGCGGTGGATGGCATCACCTGTGCCGCCTGCGCCTGGCTGATAGAGCATCGCCTCAATGCTCTACCGGGCATCACCGCCACCGCGGTAAACCTCAGCCATCACCGTCTGAGTGTCACCTGGAATCCCGAACGGCTTCCCCTGTCTCGCATCCTGGCCGAGCTGGCTGCCATCGGCTACCCCTCCCAGCCCTATGAACCGGATGCTGCCCAGCTTCGTCTTCAGCGCGAGGAGCGGGTTAGCATCCGCCGTCTGATCGTCGCCGCCGCCGGCATGATGCAGGTGATGATGTTTTCGATCCCTCACTACTTCGCCGGCGAGGGCGAGATCAGCGCTGACTTCAGTGCCCTGTTCCTGTGGCTGTCCTTTGCCCTGACTACACCGGTGGTGCTGTTTTCGGCGCAGCCCTTTTTCCTGGGTGCGCTGCGCGATATACGCACTCGCCAGCTGGGCATGGATGTTCCGGTATCGCTGGCCATCGGCTCGGCCTATATCGCCAGCGCCTGGGGGGTATTCGTTGGCGGCGATATCTACTTCGACTCGGTGGTGATGTTCACCTTCTTCCTGCTGTTTGGCCGCTATGTGGAGATGCGCGCGCGCCGGCACAGCGGCCGCATCGGCAATGCCCTGGCTCAGGTGCTGCCGCTTTCGGCGACGCGACTGGACGATGGTGGACTGGCTCGGATCGTACCCGCCAGCGACCTGCACGAGGGCGACCGCGTACTGGTCAAGCCCGGCCACGGGGTACCCGCCGACGGTATCATCGAGGACGGCGAGTCCAGCCTCGATGAATCCATGCTGACCGGCGAGACCCTGCCGGTCAGTCGCGCGTTCGGCGACAGCGTGACCGGTGGCAGCCAGAACATCACCAGCCCGCTGATCATCCGTGTGACCCGCGCGGGTAAGGACGCCAGGGCCGCCAGCATCGTCGACCTGACCGACCGCGCCTTCGCCCACCGCCCCAAGATTGCGGAGCATACCGCCCGCCTCGCCCACCACTTCGTGCTGCAGGTGCTGATCCTCTCCGTGGTGGTCGGTACCGTGTGGTGGTTTATCGATCCTCAGCGCGCCTTCTGGGTAACCCTCTCGGTGCTGGTAATCACCTGCCCCTGTGCACTGGCCCTGGCTACCCCCACCGCGCTGACGGCGGCCCATGGCCAGCTGCGTCGACGCGGCGTACTGATCACCCGCGCTGACGCCCTGGAGACGCTGTCGAATCTCGACCGAGTGGTTTTCGACAAGACCGGCACCCTGACCGCCGGTGAAATGACCCTGGTCGAGGTCCGGCGAGTCCGGGACAGCGAAGGTCTTGACACCAACCACCTTGACGAGGAGGCGCTGACCCGCATCGCCGCGGCTCTGGAAGCCCAGTCCGAGCATCCCATCGCGCGGGCCTTCGCCCCCTATCGCGATCACCGCCTGAGCGCCGATGCGATCGTCAACCGTCCGGGCCTGGGGCTGGAGGGCACCCTTCACAATCGTCGGTGGCGACTCGGCAAGCCGGAGTTCGCCGCCCCCGACCAGCCCCTGTCGCTCCCGGGTGATGGCCAGTGGCTGTTGCTAAGTGAAGCCGGAAGCCCCCGGGCCTGGTTCAGCCTGAGCGACCGCCTGCGCGACGACGCCACCGACACCATCACCGCGCTGAGGTCGCTGGGATTGAAGGTGGAGCTACTCTCCGGCGATACCGCTGACGCCACCGCCCGCATGGCCGACAGGCTGGATATCGCCCAGTGGCACGGCGGGGTCAGCCCGGAAGGCAAGCTTGCGCGCCTGCGCCAGCTGCAGGCCACGGGCGAGCGCGTCGCGATGGTCGGCGACGGCATCAACGATGTGCCGGTGCTGGCGGGTGCCGATGTGGCCATTGCCATGAACGGCGCCACGGACCTGGCACGCACCCGCGCCGATGCCGTGTTGCTGGGCCCGCACCTGATGCGTATCGTCGAGGCCGTCGCCGTCAGCCGCGCCACGCGCCGCATCATCAAGCAGAACCTCGGCTGGGCTCTGGTTTATAATATCGGCGCCCTACCGCTGGCCATGATGGGCTTTGTCACGCCCTGGATTGCGGCCATCGGCATGTCGGCAAGCTCGCTGGTGGTGGTCGGCAACGCACTACGCCTGACTCGCCATACCCCCCTGCCACAGGCGGTGGCTACACCGCCGGAAGCCCGCACCGCATGATTATTCTCTACCTGCTGATACCGCTGACGCTGATCCTGCTCGGTCTGGCCTTGTGGGCCTTCTTCTGGGCGGTGAAAAACGATCAGTTCGAGGATCTGGAAGGGCCTGCCTACCGCATTCTGTTCGACGAGGACGAGAATGACCGTCCCCCGGAGGAGCGCAGAGGCGGCGGCAAGGATGACGACGCCCCATCATCGACTTCCGGGCCATCGGACGAGACGCGCTGATGGACCCGACCGCACTCGACCTGCCGCCTTTCGCCGCCGCCTTCGTCTTCGGCCTACTTGGCGGCGCCCACTGCATTGGCATGTGCGGCGGCATCATGAGCGCGCTCTCCTTCGCGGTACCGCCCAGCATGCGCTCCCCGGCACGCCTCTCGGGCCTGATGCTGAGCTACAATCTGGGTCGCATCGCCAGCTACATGATCGCCGGCGCTCTGGCGGCCTCTCTGGGCACCCTGCTCTCGTTGACCGCCCCCGCTCGCTTCATCTTGCAGGGGCTCGCCGCGCTGATGCTGATTCTGATGGCACTCTATATCGCCGACTGGTGGAAGGGGCTGCTCAGGATCGAGGCGCTAGGCAGGCGCCTATGGCGCCACCTGGAGCCATTGGGGCGCCGCTTGATACCGGTGGTCAAGCTTCCCCAGGCGGTGGCGCTGGGGGCCGTTTGGGGCTGGCTGCCCTGCGGGCTGGTCTACTCCATGCTGACCTGGAGCCTGGCCATGGCTGACCCGCTACGCGGTGCCTTGCTGATGGGCGCCTTCGGGCTCGGCACTCTACCGGCGCTGCTGGCCACCGGCTTTGCCGCGCGCCAGATGAGCTGGCTGATCCGCCACCGGGCCACCCGCACCCTTGCCGCGCTCTCCATCATCGCCTTCGCGCTCTGGCAGCTATGGTTGTTGGTTCCCGGGGGTGGATCCTCCCATACCGGCTGAGGACTATTCCACCCGGGGTTGACGCAGCTCAACGCCGGTCTCGGTACCACGTCCTAGCATGGGAGTGGAACCATCAGCGGAGTCCCCCCATGCCCGTTCCTGCCAAGCACATCGTCCCCGCTGGGGTCTCGAGACCTGCTCGAGATCCGTTGCCCGGCGCGGGCGATCTGGTAACGGCCGCGGAGGTCGCCTACCCCGCCCCACACCACTATCGCGACGACATCGGCGCACAGGCACTGGAGATGGCCCTCGCCGAGCGTTCGGTCGAGGTCCCCCTGGCGATCCAGGTGCGCCTGCCCTTCTGCCGCCATGCCTGCCACTTCTGCGCCAGCCAGTGCATCTCTGCCCAAAGCAGTCACCAGGCGGTTCCCTCCTATCTGACGCGCCTCGACCGCGAAATGGTACTGGCTCGGCGCCGGCTCAGCGGCCTGCCGGCGGTATCTCGCCTGCACTGGGGGGGCGGCCCCCCGGCCTTTCTTGCCCTGGACCAGATGAGTGACCTCTTTGATCGCCTGGATGCCCGTTTCGGCCTCTCCGGTGCCAGAGAGCGGGACTTCAGTATCGACCTCGACCCACGAGAGGCCGATATGCTGACCCTGCGCCATCTTCAGGCGCTGGGCTTCAACCGCCTGAATCTGGGTGTGCAGGAGCTGGATCCACGCGTCCAGCAGGCCATCAACCGCGTACAGCCGAGAGCCCTGACCGAGTCGCTGGTCGACGAGGCAGACCGTCTCGGTTTTCGGGAGCTGACGATGTCGCTTATGCTGGGGCTCCCCTTCCAGACGCTTCGAGGCCTCGTCGATACCCTCGAGCAGGTCATTGGCATGGCCCCGGCTCGCATCCGTCTCTATCGCTACCGGCATCGTCCGGAGCACCATCGGGCCCAGCGTGCCATCCACCGTGACTGGCTACCCGATGCGGCGACCCGGCGACAGCTGCTGGCCGAGGCTCGAGCACGCCTCGACGCCGCCGGCTACCTCCATATTGGCCTGGGTCTCTACACCCGCCGCAACGATCCCCTGGCACAGGCCCAGGCCAACGGCACTCTGAGGCACGGCCCGCTTGGCTTTACCCGGGGGCATGCGGGTGACTTGCTAGGGCTCGGCATGAGTGCCACCAGCCGTATCGGCAACCTCTGGGTTCGCAACGCCGATACGCTGGGGACGTACGAGTCGGCCCTGGATGACAGCCATCTGCCAACCGCACGCGGCGCCCGACTGACAGCCGATGAACGACGCCACCGCGCGACCCGCGAGACTCTGCTATGTGGACGTGGCGCCGACCCTGCCGACCTGCCGCCAGGCCCACGCCTCGAGAGTCTTCACGCCGAGGGGCTGATCGAGCTGACGACAGGGGGCGTGTCGCTGACCGCAGAGGGACACTGGCGACTGCCCTATATCATCGAGGCCCTCGCCCTTCCCTAGCCCCCGAGCCCCGGATAGTTTGCCCTGCCTGCACTTTGCTCCATAATGGGACCATGACCACGATCAAGAAGGAAAGGGCCATGGCGGACACTCTTATCGGTCGGCGGCGATCCATACTACAGGAGACGCGCTGTCAGACGTGCAGTCTCAGCTCTCTCTGCCTGCCTCTGGCACTCGAGGTGGACGACATGGACCAGTTCGACGCCATCATCCGGCGTCGTGCACCACTCAAGAAGGGCGAAGCGCTATTCCGCCAGGACACCCCCTTCTCCAGCGTCTTCGCGGTTCGCTCCGGCAGCCTCAAGCAGGTCACCACCGAAGGCAGTGGCGAAGACCAGTTGACCAACTTCTATCTGCCCAGCGAACTGGTGGGCCTCGACGGCATCGACGAACAACACTACCCGGGTACCGTGGTGGCACTGGAGACCACCACTGTCTGCGAGATTCCCTTCGACCGCCTGGACCACCTCGCGGAATCGATGCCGGAGCTGCGCGGACAACTCTACCGCAGCATGAGCAAGGAGCTGCGTGATGACCGCCGCATGATGCGCCTGCTCTCGCGCAAGACCGCCGACCAGCGCCTGGCCAGCTTCTTCACCAGCCTCTCCGAGCGTTTCCGCCGCCGCGGCTACTCGCCCTACAGCTTCCGCCTCTCCATGGCACGTGCCGATATCGGCAACTACCTGGGCCTGGCGGTGGAGACGGTAAGCCGCATCCTCGGCCGCTTCCAGACCCAGGGCCTGGTCGCCGTCTCGGGGCGCGAGGTGAACATCCTCGATCTGCCGGCGCTCACTCGCCTGGCCGAGGAAGAGGGGGCGCACTAAAGCTGGAAGCTGGAAGCTGGAAGCTGGTAAAGCAGCATGACTTTGCTGCCAAAGGCGTCAAGTCCTGTTCTTCAAGCTTGAGCCAGCGAAGCAGGTGCTCTTCCAGCTCCGGCCGAAGCCCGGCTCTTCCAGGCGCAAAGCGCCGCTCGTCAAGCTTATAGCTCTTGCTGGATATCGATCCGGCTGGCCTGCATCCTGGCCTGCTTCTCCTCCAGCCCGGCGAAGTCAAACAACTCACGGTCGGCCAGCTGTGAAGGCGCCACGTTGGTCACCGCCTTGAACATGCTTTCCAGGCGCCCGGGATGCTTCGCCTCCCACTCCGCCAGCATCTCCTTGACCACCTGACGCTGCAGGTTGGGCTGAGAGCCACACAGGTTGCAGGGGATGATCGGAAACGCCATCTGCCGAGCAAACTCGGCAATGTCCGCCTCCCGACAATAGGCCAGCGGCCGAATCACCATGTTCCGGCCATCGTCGGACAGCAGCTTCGGCGGCATCGACTTGAGGCTGCCGCCGAAGAACATGTTGAGGAACAGGGTCTCGAGGATATCCTCGCGGTGGTGCCCCAGGGCGATCTTGTTGGCACCGATCTGCTCGGCGAACCCATACAGGGAGCCGCGGCGCAGCCGCGAGCAGAGCGCACAGGTGGTCTTGCCTTCCGGGGTCTTCTCCTTGACCACCGAATAGGTGTCGCGCTCGAGGATATGATAGTCGACCCCGGTAGTCTCCAGGTACTCGGGCAGCACATGCTCGGGAAAGCCGGGCTGCTTCTGATCGAGATTCACCGCCACCAGCGAGAAGTCGACCGGGGCGTTGCGCTGCAGATTGCGTAGGATCTCGAGCAGGGTGTAGCTGTCCTTGCCACCGGACAGGCACACCATCACCCGATCTCCCTCATGAATCATGCCGTAGTCGATGATGGCATTGCCTACCTGGCGCCGCAGCCGCTTCTGCAGCTTGTTGAATTCACGCTTATCCTGGGTCGCAGGCTGCTGCTGGGGCGTGGCTGGCCGGGGGTAGATAAAGGGCGCGCTATCGCGTTCGCAGGGGTCGAAGGTCACGGCGTCTTGCATAGGTCTTGGCGCTGCCAGTGCGGGCAAAAATGGAAAGGCGCCCATCCTACCATCGGCGACCGCGCCAGGCGACGCCAGATGCCACTCGCGCCGGCTAACTCCCGGCGGCGACAGTACGCTCCAGGCGCAGGAACATCAGCGCGGTGGTCACCGCATCCCCCAGGGCGGTATTGCGTCCCATGACCGGCACCCCCAGGCGCTCGGCGGCACTCTCGAAACGCGGCAGGCTATCAATTTCCGGGTGCCGACGTCGCAGTCGGCGCCGCCACAGCTGGGCCACGTCCACGGTGGCGTTGGGCAGCTCGAAGCCGAAACGCGGGCGCAGCTCACGGTTGAGAATCGCCAGGTCAAAACCCAGATGCCAGCCCACGATAGGGCGATTGCCGACGAAGTCGAGCAACCGTGCCAGGGCGCTGTCGATGCTCTCGCCATTGTCGAGGTCCATGCCACGCAGGCCATGGATGCGGATGGAGTCGCCGGTCAGCGAGTCGGGGCGGCGAAGACGCAGATCCAGGGACTCACTGGTGAGAACATGGTCACCACGCACCCGCACCGCGGCGATCGACACCAGCTCGGCGCTACGGGTATCCAGGCCGGTGGTCTCGGTGTCGATCACCACCATCTCGTCACCGGTATAGGGGCGAAACAGCCAGGCGTACTCGCCGTTGGCATGGCGCCGCTGATCCGCGACGCGCCTCAACATCTTGAGCATGACGGGCTCCTTGTGTCGTTGTCGTTCCGTCGGTTCATGAGTACTCCAGATGAAAGCGGTGGGAGAGGCGCTGTTTGAAGTCCTTGACGATATGCAGCGCCTCGCGCAATAGGTCGCGCTCGAGCGACGAGAGCTCCTGCACCACGACCCGGTCGGTGCTGTGCTGCTCGCCCTCCTCCTCGCCCTCACGCCTCGCCAACTGCTGCTTGAGGCGCAGCTCGGTGAACAGCGCCAGCGCCTCGGCCAGATCCTCGGCGAAGCGTGGCTCCAGCCGGCCATCGGCAGCCAGAGCCTCCAGGCGCTCCAGGGTCGAGGTGGGGCGGATGCCACGCTCCAGCGCCATCACCCGTACGCCATGCACGATGGGGAAGATGCCCCCCTTCTTGATGTCGATGCCGTGCTGGGGTCGCTTGAGTGAGCCGAACAGGGTCAGCGGTGTGGAGAAGCGCAGGATGATGCGAGCGAAGTAGGAGAGCAACAGATCGTTTCCACTGCACCGGGCAAAGAGGTCGTCGCGTACCCGGTCGAGAAGCGCCGGGTTGCCCGCCATCGCATGGGAGTCGAGCATGATCGCCAGCCTCATCAAGCTATCGCCATCCCGGGCCTCGGCCCAGCGCGCGATGCGCTGCTTCCACTGGCTGACCGTACCTACCCACTCCGGGTTGGAGACCATGATATTGCCCGGGCAGAGTGGATAACCCAGTTTAACCAGGGTCTCGGTCAGGCCCTGCATCTGCTCGGCGCAGTCGGGCCACTCGAGATCATCGGCCAGGATCAGACCATTATCCTGGTCGGTCTTGAGGATCTGCTCACCACGCCCCTCGCTGCCCATCACCATCAGGCAGCTATCGGCATGGTAGCGTTCGTCGATCACGAAGCCCCAGGCCTTGTTGATGATCCGACCATTGAGAGCCGCCAGCAGGCCCATGGAGAAGCGCAGCTTGACCCCCTGGGCCATCAGCGCACTGACCAGCTCGGGGGTACGCTTGCTGGCGGCGATAAGAGCAGCGAGGCTATCGGCCTGTTCAACTTGCAGACTGACCACATAGCTACGACTGGAGAAGTAACTGAGCACATCGGTCAGTTCCACCACCCCCACCGGTTGATGCTGATCCATCACCACCACCCGCTCCACCTTGTGCCGGGTCATGATCACCAACGCCTCGAAGAGGTACTTTTCCGGTGTCACGGTGATTAGCTCGGCATGCCCCAACTCCTCGAGCGGAGTGTCTCGGCCACGTTCGTCCACCACCAGGGCATTGAGCAGATCGGTCTTGGTGATCATGCCGTGACGACCACTATGCTTCACCAGCAGCGAGTCGGCATGCCGCTCGTTAATGGTGACCACCGCCTCGGCGATGGTGGTGGCAGCCGGTACCTCCAGGGGCTCACGCATGCACTCCTTCACCATCGCCAGCATGAAGCCGGCCATGGTCACTCCGCCCTCGGCACGCTGCTCGGTCAGCAGGCGTGCCTTGTGGGCCAGGCTCTGACGGAAGAACTCGGCAAAGGGGAGATAGGCGTCGCACAGCTCCAGGAACAGTGCCTTGGGCATCAGATAGCAGAGGCTCTCCTGCTCGGCACGAAAGCGATAGCGACTCTTTCCGTTGAGAATGCTGATCGCCCCGAAGAGATCCCCCTGGGTGTAATGCCCGATCCGCTCCCTGGCCGCCGGCTGGGTGGTATCGATCTCGGCCACCTCACCCTTGTGGATCAGGAAGACATACTCACCAGGCTGGCCAGCCTCGAGAATGATCTCGTCACGGTCGAAGTAGGCCAGATCGACCCCCTGACGCACGCGTTCGCGACCGGGTTCATCGAGCAGCGTAAACGGTGGCTGAGAAAGATCGAGATCGATCATGGCGGGCCCTCACGGATCACCCTCACTTGAAGGAGCGTCCCGGCACCGGAGTTTGCCCATCGGTCTCAGGGGGGACACCTTCGGCGAAGACATTGTTATTGGTTTCCGCAGGCGTGATCGGCAGACGACAAGGCCGACGACACATCGGTGCTCCTGTGGAGCATAACAACGACCATGCCTCGCCGATAAGCTAGACGAACGTATCGATTCAGGACCGCTTAGACCATGGTCCTATCCGACGTCACATCACTAGACAAAGGTCCAAGATGAACGAGATATACCATGGTGTTAACCAGCCGCCTTTGTTCTTGGAACCCCACAGAATTACCTAACACAGCACATTGATTTTAAATATTTTTTCTATCAAAGCTGAATCACTTTATTCTCATGATACGAAAGTCTGGGATTCATTTCTTGCACTCATTGACCACTATTCACCTGCATCATGCAGGGCAATCGCACGCCACCATGGCGTCTGCCCGCCCGGAGACATGCGATTGCCCTGATGATTTCACTATCAACGACTGCACAAGTTCCCTATCTCAACAACAAGTGGAGAACACGACATGGCAGAAGAGAAAGTCGACACAACCGAGTACTGGAAGGCCAACGTACGCCTGATCGTAGGCTGTCTGGCCGTCTGGGCCTTTGTCTCCTACGGCTGTGCCATCCTGTTCCGCCCTCTGCTCGCCGGCATCCCGGTAGGCGGAACCGATCTTGGCTTCTGGTTCGCCCAGCAAGGGTCGATCTTGACCTTCATTTGTCTGATCTTCTTCTACGCCTGGCGCATGAACAAGCTCGACAAGAAATTCGGCCTCGGGGAGTAACCAAGAATGAGTCAATTTGCCATCAACCTGCTATTTGTAGGGGCGTCATTCGCTCTCTACATCGGCATAGCGATCTGGGCCCGCGCCGGCTCGACCAAGGACTTCTATGTGGCGGGCGGGGGTGTCCACCCAGTCACCAACGGCATGGCCACCGCCGCCGACTGGATGTCCGCCGCATCGTTCATCTCCATGGCTGGCCTGCTGGCCTCCGGTGGCTACGCCAACTCAACCTTCCTGATGGGATGGACCGGCGGCTATGTCATCCTGGCCATGCTGCTGGCCCCCTACCTGCGCAAGTTCGGCAAGTTCACGGTGCCCGACTTTATCGGTGAACGTTTCTACAGCAATACCGCTCGCCTGGTAGCCGTCGTCTGCCTGATCGTTGCTTCGGTGACCTACGTCATCGGCCAGATGACCGGCGCCGGCGTGGCCTTCTCGCGCTTCCTCGAGGTCTCCAACACCTGGGGCATCTGGATCGCGGCCTTTATCGTGTTCCTCTACGCGGTATTCGGCGGCATGAAGGGCATTACCTATACCCAGGTGGCTCAGTATGTCGTGCTGATCGTCGCCTACACCATCCCGGCGGTATTTATCGCCCTGCAGCTGACCGGCAACCCGATCCCCATGTTCGGCATGTTCAGCACCCACACCGAGTCCGGTGTGCCTCTGCTGGCAAAGCTGGATAGCGTGGTCAATGCCCTGGGCTTCCGCGACTACACCGCCGACGTGGACAACAAGCTCAACATGGTGCTGTTCACCCTGTCGCTGATGGTGGGTACCGCGGGTCTACCCCACGTCATCATCCGCTTCTTTACCGTACCCAAGGTGGCCGACGCACGTTGGTCTGCCGGCTGGGCCCTGGTCTTCATCGCCCTGCTCTACCTCACCGCACCGGCAGTTGGTTCCATGGCGCGACTCAACCTGATGACCACCGTCTACCCGGAGATGGCCGGTGAGGTGGAGGACTATACCGACGAGCTGAACAACCCGATTCTCTACGAGGAGCGCCCGGGCTGGATCCGCACCTGGGAAGAGACCGGTCTGATCAACTTCGAGGACAAGAACGGTGACGGTCGCATCCAGCTCTATAACGACAACAATCCCGAGTACGCCGAGATCGCCGAATCCCACGGCTGGGAAGGCAGCGAGCTGACCGTCAACAACGATATCCTGGTACTCGCCAACCCCGAGATCGCCAACCTGCCACCCTGGGTCATCGGCCTGATCGCGGCCGGCGGTATCGCTGCGGCACTCTCCACCGCCGCCGGTCTGCTGCTGGCCATCTCCTCAGCGATCAGCCACGATCTGATCCGCAACATGATCAACCCCAACATCACCGAGAAAGGCGAGATGCTGGCGGCGCGGATCTCCATGGCCGGCGCCATTCTGCTGGCGACCTACCTGGGTCTCAACCCGCCGGGCTTCGCTGCCCAGACGGTGGCCCTGGCCTTCGGCATCGCCGGCGCCTCGCTGTTCCCGGCGCTGATGATGGGGATCTTCTCCAAGCGGGTGAACAACAAGGGCGCGGTCGCCGGCATGCTGACCGGTCTGGTCGCGACCCTGCTCTATATCTTCACCTACCTGGGCTGGTTCTTCATTCCCGGCACCAACATGCTGCCCAACACGCCGGATAATTGGGTCCTGGGCATCTCGCCGCTCTCCTTCGGCGCGCTGGGGGCGATCTGTAACTTCACGGTGGCCTATCTGGTTTCCAGCGCCACCGAGGAGCCCCCGCAGGAGATCCAGGACCTGGTGGAGAGCGTCCGCTATCCCAAGGGGGCTGGCGTGGCGACCGGCCACTGATCTCCAGGCCATTCTGGGTCATAATGGCCCCCTGGCCCGGTTCGCCGGGCCAGGCGACTTTCTACCCATCGGGCTTCCTCAGGGAAGCCCGATCGCTTTGCCACCGATTTATTTACAAGATGTCTTACAAGGGTGAATCATGATTTGGCACTTGATTGCGGCGATCTTCGCCGGCCTCGGTGCGGCGGGCATCGGGCTTCTGCTGCGCACGCTCAGTGGCAAGCGGCTGCCACGTTGGATCATCCCGGTCCTCGGCGGCCTGGGGATGCTCGGTTATCAGATCAACGTCGAGTACAACTGGTACGAACACAAGCGCTCGTTGCTGCCGGAGACCGCCCGTATCGTTCAGGTACAGGAGGACGCCATGTTCTGGCGCCCCTGGACCTACCTCTTTCCGATGACGACCGCCTTCAGCGTGGTCGATGAGCAGGGCATGACGACCCGGGTGCAGGAGGGCGAGAAGCATGTCGAGTTTCTACTCTACCGCTTCGAAAAACAGCTTCAGGACAGCGTCAGCCACCAGACCTGGCTGATGAACTGCGCCACCCGCGAAACCCTGCCACTGGAGGGTGAGGAGCGCCGGCCCCGTCTGGATGCCATGCGCCGACTGTCGTCTGAGGCGCCGCTCTATCGTGCTGTCTGCACCGAGGCCTGATAGCCCATGAGCCTGCCCCCGAGCGCGTCATTGCCCTAGAATGGGCGGCGACACCGAGGGAGGAAGTTCATGTTTTCAGGCTGGCTGCTGGTCGCCGCATCGCTGCTCTACATCGCCATACTGTTCGGCATCGCCTGGCGTGGTGACCGTCATGCCCGACGCCACGGCGCCAGCCAGCGACGGCCGATCATCTACTCCCTGGCGCTGGCCATCTACTGCACCTCCTGGACCTTCCATGGCGCGGTAGGCCAGGCCGCCAATGGTGGCTGGTCATTCGCCAGCATCTTCGTCGGCCCGATCCTGACCTTCCTGCTGTTCTGGCCGGTGCTGGCCAAGATGATCCGCGTCGCCAAGCATCAGAATGTCACCTCCATCGCCGACTTCATCGCCTCGCGCTACGGCAAGACCCAGTCGCTGGCGGCCTTTGCCAGCCTGGTGGCCCTGATCGGCACCCTGCCCTATATCGCTCTGCAGCTGAAGGCCGTATCCACCTCCTTCAGCCTGCTGACCGTCGATAGCGATATCACGCGGGCGCCCCTCTTTGCCGACACCGCCTTCTATGTGGCGCTGGTGATGGCGATCTTCGCCATCCTCTTCGGTACCCGCCATACCGATGCCACCGAGCACCATGAGGGAATGATTCATGCCGTGGCCTTCGAGTCACTGATCAAGCTGATCGCCTTTCTCGTGCTGGGGGCCTATGTCACCTGGGGAATGTTTGACGGTCTGGGTGATCTGCTGGTACGTGCCGAGAGCCATCTGGAGCTCCAGCAGCAGCTGGCGGAACAGGATTTCGGCCAGAGTTTCTGGGCCCAGACTCTGCTGGCGATGCTGGCGATTCTCTGCCTGCCACGCCAGTTCCATGTGGCGGTGGTGGAGAACACCCATCGCGATGATGCCCGTACGGCACGCTGGCTATTCCCCCTCTACCTGCTGGCCTTCGCCTTCTTCGTGGTGCCACTGGCGGCCGCCAGCCTGACCCTGTTCGCCGACAGCCAGGTGGCACCCGACAACTTCGTGCTGGCGCTCCCCATGGCCGCCGACAGCGCCTGGCTGACCCTGCTGACCTTTATCGGCGGATTCTCGGCGGCGACCGGCATGGTGATCGTGGCCGCCGTGGCGGTCTCGATCATGATCTCCAACGAGATCGTGATTCCGGCGTTGTTCCGGCTACGCTGGTTCGATACCAAGGCCCGCGACTACGGTCGCCTGGTGCTGCGCGCGCGTCGCATTACCATCGCAGCCGTACTGGCCATGGCTTATGGCTTCTATCATCTGATTGGCGAGTTCGCCTCACTGGCCTCCATCGGCATGCTTTCCTTCGCCGCCGCGGCCCAGTTCGCCCCAGCGTTGATCGGCGGGCTCTACTGGAAGCGCGGCAACCGCCTCGGCGTGATCGTCGGCATGAACGCAGGCTTTGCCATCTGGGCCTACAGCCTGCTGATGCCGGCCATGATCGGCGCCAGCGTGCTGCCCGCCGACTGGCTGTCCGGCGGCCCCTTCGGCGTCGCCTGGCTCTCCCCCACCTCACTGTTCGGCCTCAACGTCGGTGACAGCTTCACCCACGGCGTGATGCTCTCGCTGGGGGTTAACCTGTTCTGCTACATCTTCGTCTCCCAGGTCACCCCCCAGCGAGTGGTGGAACGCATCCAGGCCTCTCTGTTCGTCGATAGCGTCGAGACCCGCCAGACCTCGGTCAATCGGCCCTGGACCGGCGCCACCACCGTGGGCGACCTCAAGGTGCTGTGCGAACGTTTCCTGGGCGCCAGCCAGGTAAGCCGAGCCTTCGATGACTATGCCCGGCGCAGCGGCAAGCCATTGGAGGACGGCACCCGTGCCTCCATCGACGTCATCCAGTTCACCGAGCGTTTTTTGGCCTCGGTGCTCGGCGCCTCCTCGGCGCGCATCGTGGTCAACTCAGCGTTGCAGGGGCGCGGCATCGGTATCTCCGATGTCATCTCCATTGTCGACGAGGCCTCCCAGGTGCTGGAGTTCAACCGCGCCCTGCTCCAGGCCACCATCGAGAACATCAACCAGGGCATCAGCGTGGTCGACCAGAACCTGCGCCTGGTGGTCTGGAACCAACGCTATCTGGAGCTGTTCCGCTTCCCCGATCACCTGATTCGCGTCGGTGCGCCGATCGACAAGATCTTCCGCTACAACGCCCATAACGGTGAGTACGGCCCCGGCGATCCCGAAGAGCATGTCCAGTTGCTGCTCGACAATATCCGTCAGGGACAGCCCCATCGCTACGTCCGCTATCGCCAGGATGGCAGCGTCCTGGAGGTGCAAGGCAATCCCATGCCGGGCGGCGGCTTCGTCTACACCTATCAGGACATCACCCAGCAGAAGCGCATCGAGGAAGCCCTGATCCGATCGGAAAACAATATCCGCATCTATACGGATAACGTGCCCGCGCTGATCGCCTACTTCGATAAGGAGTGCCGCTACCTCTTTACCAACCGCGCCTACGAACAGGCCTTCGGCATCGATCGCAACGCGGTGATCGGCAAGCGAATCCACGAGGTCATCTCCCCCGAGATGAGCCAGGAGCGGGAGCAGTGGATCGAGCTCGCCCTGGCCGGCGAGCGGGTCAGCTTCGAGGTCTCGTTCAGACTACCCGAGGGGCGGCGCTACATGCTGGTGACCTACACCCCCCACTTCGGCGACAGCAGTGCGATCCTCGGGTTCTTCGCCCTCTATCAGGACATCACCGAGAGGCGCCTGGCGGAGGTCGCCCTGAAGGAGACCAACGAGACCCTGGAAGAGCGCGTTCGCGAACGCACCCAGGCCCTCTCCGAGGCCAACGCGGCACTGCGCCAGGAGAACCGGGTACGCGCCGAGGCGGAGCAGGCCCTTCGCCAGGCCAAGCAGGTGGCCGAGGATGCCAACGCCTCCAAGACACGCTTCCTGGCCGCTGCCAGTCATGACCTGCTGCAGCCACTCAACGCCGCTCGCCTGTTCACCTCGGCCCTCGCCCAGGAGATGGACGCCGCGGACATGAAGCGCACCATCGGCCATATCGATGGTTCGCTGCAGGCCGCCGAAGAGCTGCTCGGCACCCTGCTCGACATCTCCAAGCTGGATGCCGGCGCCCTTACTCCAAGACGCAGCCACTTCGCCCTGGCCGATATCATCCGGCCGCTGCGTGCCGAGTTCGAGGTGATGGCCGAGAATCGTGGCCTCGACTTGATGGTGGTGCCGACTGCCGTCTGGGTCGACAGCGACCCTCAGATGCTGCGTCGTATCGTGCAGAACTTCCTCTCCAACGCCATTCGTTACACCCAGGAGGGTCGGGTGCTGCTGGGCTGCCGACGGCACGCCGGCCGACTCTCCATCCAGGTGTGGGACTCCGGCCCCGGCATTCCCGCCTCCAAGCAGGCCGAAATCTTCCAGGAGTTCCGCCGCCTCGACCAGGCCTCACGTCACAAGGAGAGCGAGAAGGGGCTCGGCCTGGGCCTATCCATCGCCGACCGCATGAGCCGGGTGCTCGATCACCCCATCACGGTGCACTCCCGGGAGGGGTACGGCACCATGTTCGCGGTCAGCGTGCCGGTGGTCGCCGCCCAGACGTCGGCCCAGCAAGGCGAGGAACCGACGCCAACGCGCCGTGCCGGCAACAAGCTGGCCGGCACGCGAATACTCTGCATCGACAATGAAACCCTGATTCTCGAAGGCATGAAAGCGATGCTTACCGGTTGGGGCTGTGAGGTATTCACGGCCACCAGTATAGGCGGTGCCAAGTCGGTGTTGCGCCATCTCGACGGTGATCCGGATGCGATTCTTGCCGACTACCATCTGGACAACGAGGTCACCGGGCTGATGGCCCTGGAGGCTCTGGGCGAGCGGCTCGAGGGTGAGGTGCCCGGCATCGTGATCACCGCCGATCGCACCGAGGAGGTGGCCGATGAGGTTCGGCGCACCGGCTACCAACTGCTGCTCAAGCCGGTGCGACCCGCCGCCCTGCGCGCCCTGCTCACCCGTACCCTGCAGGCCAGCCGCGCGCCTGGCGGTTAGCCGTAAGCCGTAAGCCGTAAGCCGTAAGCCGTAAGCCGTAAGCCGTAAGCCGTAAGCCGTAAGCCGTAAGCCGTAAGCAAAGCAGCATGACGTCATGACATGAATAGCAAAGCCCCACGATCGCATGATCCGTGGGGCTCTATTCTTATAGCTTACAGCTTAAGGCTTACAGCTCCTGAACCGGCTCAGGAGTGGACCTTCGGCGGCTCGACCTCGAGCTTCTGGGCAGCAATCACCGCCTGGGTGCGGGAGTGCACACCGAGCTTGCGCAGAATGGCGGTAACGTGTGCCTTGATGGTGGCCTCCGAGACATTGAGCTCATAGGCGATCTGCTTGTTGAGTAGCCCCTCGGTGAGCATGTTGAGCACCCGGAACTGCTGGGGGGTCAGCGAGGCGATGGCCTCGGCGAAGCGGGTCTCCTCTTCGTCGGCATCGCCGATGACATCGGCCAGTTCCGGCGGCAGCCACACTTCCCCGTCGAGGATCTCGCCTACCGCCTCGGCGATCAGCTGAAGCGAGGAGGACTTGGGAATGAAGCCCGAGGCACCGTAATCGATGGCCCGACGAACCACATGCGGCTCATCGCTGCCCGAGACCACCGCCACCGGGATATCGGGGGTCTGACCACGCAGCTGGATAAGCCCCGAGAAGCCATGGGCCCCCGGCATATGCAGATCGAGCAGGATCAGGTCGGCGTCGGGGTGGCGGGTCACCACCTCGGCGGTTGCCTCCATGGTATCGGACTCGACGATCTCGGCCTGAGGCGCCAGCTGCCGCAATGCCTGGGTCAAGGCTGCACGGAACAGCGGATGATCATCGGCAACGATGAATTTCTGGGCAAAGGCCATGGATTCTCCTCCGGTTCCTCTGGCAGCGGATCAAGGGCCGCCACTCGGGCTCATCTGCGTTTCATTGCATGTTACCCCATGGCGGACGAGATCCCCAAACACCATCACAAGCATTGTCGACAACACTGACACAACTCAAAAAGAAGCCGGCCCCTCGGGGCCGGCTCGGTAGACCATACAGCGTCAGCTGGGTTGCAACACCTCAGCGGTTGGCACGATGCTCGATCAACTCATCGACTACACTCGGATCCGCCAGGGTGCTGGTATCACCCAGGCCATCGGTCTCGTTGGCGGCGATCTTGCGCAGGATACGCCGCATGATCTTGCCTGAGCGGGTCTTGGGCAGGTCGGCGGCCCACTGAATGACGTCGGGAGAGGCGATGGGGCCGATCTCGGTGCGAATCCACTTGACGAGCTCCTTCTGCAACTCCTCGCTGGGCTCGTGTCCTTCGGTGAGGGTCACGTAGATGTAGATTCCCTGCCCCTTGATATCGTGGGGGAAGCCGACCACCGCCGCCTCGGCGACTGCATCATGGGCCACCAGCGCCGATTCGATCTCGGCCGTCCCCATGCGGTGGCCGGAGACGTTGAGCACATCATCGACACGACCGGTGATCCAGTAGTAGCCATCCTCGTCGCGACGGCAGCCGTCCCCGGTAAAATACATCCCGGGGTAGGTGGAGAAGTAGGTCTGGGTGAAGCGTTCGTGATCCCCCCAGATGGAGCGCGCGATGCCCGGCCAGGAGTCGAGAATCACCAGGTTACCCTCGGCCGCACCCTCCAGCAGATTGCCATCGTTATCGACGATGCCCGGCCGCACACCGAACAGCGGCAGCGTGGCGGAGCCAGGCTTGAGGTCGGTGGCACCCGGCAGAGGCGCGATCAGGATGCCGCCATTTTCGGTCTGCCACCAGGTGTCGACGACCGGACACTTGGAGTTCCCGATCACACGGTAGTACCACTCCCATGCCTCGGGGTTGATGGGTTCGCCCACCGAACCGAGCAGACGCAGGCTCTCCCGGGTGCTCGAGGCCATGACATCATCGCCATGGGCGCGCAGGGCGCGAATCGCGGTGGGGGCGGTATACAGGATATTGACCCGGTGTTTGTCGACGACCTCTCCCATCCGGCCGGGTGTCGGATAGTTGGGTACTCCCTCGAACATCAGGGTGGTGCCACCATTGGCAAGCGGTCCGTAGACGATATAGCTGTGCCCGGTGACCCAGCCCACATCGGCGGTGCACCAGTAGATATCGCCGTCGTGATAGTCGAAGACATACTGGTGGGTCAGGGAGACGTAGGTCAGGTAGCCGCCGGTGGTGTGCTTCATGCCCTTGGGGGCACCGGTGGAGCCGGAGGTATAGAGGATAAATAGCGGATCCTCGGCCCCCATCTCCTCGGCGACACACTCGGTGGACTGGCCGTCGACCTGCTCGTGGTACCAGAGATCGCGCCCCGCGTGCCAGTCGATTTCGCCACCAGTGCGTTTGACCACCAACACCTTCTCGCACACCTCGGCGCCCTGGCGGGTCAGGGCCGCATCGACATTATCCTTGAGCGGCACCTGCTTGCCACCTCGCACGGACTCATCGGCGGTGATGATCAGCTTGGACTGCGCCCCGATCACGCGCTGGGCCACGGCATCCGGAGAGAAGCCACCGAACACCACCGAGTGCACCGCCCCGATGCGGGCACAGGCCAGCATGGCCACGGCTGCCTCGGGGATCATCGGCATGTAGAGCGTGACCACATCTCCCTTGCCGATACCAAGCGCCTTGAGGGCATTGGCCAGCTGACAGGTTCTGGCATGCAGTTCACGATAGGTGATGTTCTGGGACTCGCTCGGGTCGTCCCCCTCCCAGATGATGGCGGTCTGATCTCCCCGCGTCTCCAGGTGACGGTCGAGGCAGTTGGCACTGGCATTGAGGGTCCCGTCCTCGAACCAGCGAATGTCGACACTCTTTGGATCCAAGGAGGAGTTCTTGATCTTGGTCGGCGCCTTGATCCAGTCGAGGCGCTTGGCCTGCTCCGCCCAGTAGCCTTCAGGGTCCTCGATCGACTGGCGATAGAGTGCCTCATATTTTGCCTTGTCGATCCAGGCATTCTTCGCCAGCGCCTCGGGAACCGAGTAGGTGTTCTTGTGCAGCTCCGTCATACAAAAGACCTCTTGATCAGGGAGAGAGTCGGGCAAACCGTCTCCAATCGCGTGCGAGTTGGGTGTGCCGGCTCCATGAAAACCACTTCCAGCATATAGGTCTCGGCGCGGCCTTCCATTTAGACCTTGGTAGAAATAAAAAACTCTTTAATTACATTGACTTAAATGACAATTTTGGGCGAATCGCCCGAAAGATAGACCAACGTCTGAGCACAGTGGCGGCAGCGATATACTCGTCCGCCACGCGCCAGGGCGTGGCGTCGAGGCGTGAAGCGGTGTTCGCGACAACCACAGCCATAACGGTAGGGAGCGGGGCTCGACCGTCCGGTATCGAAGCGGTGGGTGGTGCGCGGCTCGAGCCCAAACAGGCGACGCATCACCGTCTGCCACTCCCGGCCATGAGGCCGTGCCCGTGGGCCATCCTTCAGGTGATGAACCAGCCAGTGGGCCATCTCGTGAGGCACCACCTCGACCAGAAACTCGACACGATTCTCGGCATACAGCACCGGGTTGAAGCGAAGCCCACCGCGACCGAAATGCGCCTGACCCGCACTCCTGCCGCGCAGATCGAGCCACACCCGGGGCCTGGGCAGTTCGGGGTGGACCTCGCGGCACAGCGAATAGGCCTCCTCGACCCGCTCCCCCAGTACGCAGGCGAGTTCAGGCTCAGCCAGGGAGGCCAATGTTTCGGGGTCGGGATGGGGCAACGCGGCGTGCTTCATGAGTGCTAGAATGGCGTCTTGTCCCCGAGGCGTAAAGCCCCTGGCTGCCAGCGCAAGCCCGTGAATCAGTGTGAGAGAGCCACGATGTCCGACACCCCACTGCCCGAACCCCTGCTCGACGATGACCAGCTCGACCGGCTCGACGACTTTCTGGCCTCGGAGCGGGTTTCCGAGGATGCCCTGGACCTGATCGGCACCCATGGCTTTCTGGTAGCCCTGGCCGTCAGTCCTCGTGAAGTGCCGCCGGCGACCTGGGTGGCGGAGCTGTTTCAGGGGGAGCCATCCTTCACCGATGACGGCGAGCGCGAGACGATCCTCGGGCTACTGGAGCAACTGCGTCATAACGCCATCGCCGCCCTGGAGCAGGGCCTGCTGCCGGAGCTGCCCTTCGAGCTGAGCCTGGATGATATCTCCCCGGAGGAGACTCCTATCGGCGACTGGTGTGCCGGCTTCATGGAGGGGGTATTCCTCGATGAGCCTGGCTGGTTCGAGGAGGACGAGGAAGCCGCCGCCACCCTGTTGCTGCCCTTCATGGCGCTCTCGGGGCTGTTCGACGATGAGCCGGACATGGCCGAGTTCACCACCGATACCGCCCGGCTAGAGGGACTGGTCCGCCAGCTGCCGGAGCTGGTGCTGGACCTCTACCTTCACTATCGCGTCCCCCCGGAGACCCCAAAGCCGATGCCGCGCAAGAAGAAGCCCGCCGGCCGCAGAAAAGGCGGTAAGCGGTAGCCACAAGCCCATGGGATCAGACACTGGCCAAAATTCCGCCGGGGTCTGCCCCCTGAAGGTGACCCTTGAAGGCGCAACCAGGCTCCTGCCGCTTATCCAAGTTACCTAAGCCGGGTCAGCATGCCGTCGAGGGTGCCGAACAGCCACTCCTTGAGGCGCTGCAGCAGGGGACGACGTGACCACTCCCGGGGCTCGATCTCGTGACTATCGGCGAAGTGCTGCTCGAACAGCAGCGCCACTTCGCCGGCAAAACGCCGATCACTCACCTCCTGGTTGGCCTCAAGATTCCAGTGCAGGCTCCAGTGGTCAAAGTTGCAGGACCCCAGACTGACCCAGTCATCGACCAGCGAGAACTTGGCGTGGATAAAGGTCGGCTGGAACTCATGGATATGCACCCCGGCCTTGAGCAGACGACCGTAGAAGCGCTGCCCAGCATAGCGTACCCCAGGGTGGTCATGGCGCTTGCCGGGCAGCAGCAGGCGTACCTCGACGCCCCGGCGCGCCGCCCGTGCCAGACGCAGGCGCAGGCTGAAGGTGGGCGCGAAATAGGGAGTGCAGATCCAGATGCGCTGACGAGCGGATGCCACACGATCATGCAACGAGTGGCGAATCGCCTGGTAGCGGTAACCCTGGCCCCAGATCGCCCGACCGCGCATGCCACGATAACCGCTCTCCGCATGAGCCGCGGTGGAGAGCCCGCGCACCAGCGACGCCGGCCCCCGGCCCCGGGTGAGCGGAGAGTCCCACAGGCGGCAGAACAGACGTACCCAGTCGGCCACCACGGGCCCCTGGATGCGCACCGCCACCTCGTACCAGGCGTCGAGAAACTCGTCCACGGCTCCGAAACCGCCGGTAAAGGCGACCCGACCATCGACGACCACCAGCTTGCGGTGGTCGCGAGTCAGGTTTCGGGTCAGGGAGTGCAGCCCCAGCGGATTGAAGAAACGCAGGGCAACCCCGCCCTCCTGCAGGCGCTCGCGATCATGACGGGAAAGGCCCATGGCGCCATAGCCGTCGAGCAGTAGCAGTACCGTCACACCGCGCTGGGCGCTACTGACCAGCGCATCGATCAGGGCCGTGGCCAGCCGTCCCGACTCCATCAAGTAGAGCTCGATCAGTATCGAGGCGCGTGCCTGCTCGATGGCCTCGAACATGGCCGGAAGGAAGCGGCTCGCCTCCGGCAGCAGTTCGAAGTGATTGCCGTCTCGCCAGTTCCCGTGCATGGCCATATCCCTATCCGCGTCACTACATCCCCCCGAAACGGTTGCCGTGACACCGAACCGCCACTGACCCGAGGACTCGCGACGACTATACTGGCGTTTCCTTCTTCTTTCCCGCGTTCGAGGCAAACGGATGGCCTTGCTGCACACCCTGACCACTCCCCTGCGTGCGGTGATGACCCGCATGATCGCCGCCTGGGTCCGGCCGCGCCTGATCGAGCCGCTTCCCGCCGAACTGGGGATCAACGCCGAGCTGCCGGTATTCTATGTCCTGCCTCGCACCGCCTGGAGCGATACCTGGCTGCTCGGTTCCCTCACCTCACGCCATGGCCTGCCCGCCGCCGACAGCCGCCGCCGCTTCGCGGGCCTGAGTCTCCCAGGCTGTCTGGCGCTGCCACGCCGACGCCAGCGTCATCCCGCAGGCCACGCGCCCCCCTTCGAGGCGCTGATCGAACGCCTCGAGGCCGATCCGGCGCTTGCGGTGCAGCTGGTGCCGGTCAGCATCTTCTGGGGGCGTGCTCCCGGCAAGCGATTCGGCTTCTGGCGCATGGTCGCCGCCGACAGCTGGCAACTGACCGGGCGCCTGCGCCGGCTGCTGGCGGTACTGGTCAATCGTCGCAGCGTGGAGATCCACTTCGGCGCCCCGCTGATGCTGCGCGACCTCTGTGACGGCCGCGAACCGGCCCTCACCAATCGCAAGGCGGCCAGACTGCTGCGTGTACACTTCCGCCGGGTGCGTAGCCGGGTGCTGGGCCCTGACCTCTCCCATCGCCGCACCCTGATCGAGGGCGTGGCGTCGAGCCCGCACGTAGGCCAGGTGATCGATGAACTCGCCGGCGAAGGGCGCCAGTCGCGGCCTCGCCTGGAGCGTCGCGCCCGTCGTTATGGTCACGAGATAGCCTCCAACATGACCTATCCGGTGTTGCGGTTCATGGATGGCTTGCTGCGCCGGCTGTGGAACCGCCTCTATGACGGTGTCGACGTGCGCGGACTCGAGGCGATCAAGCCACTGGCCGAGGACCATACCCTGGTCTATGTGCCGTGCCACCGCAGCCATATCGACTACCTCCTGCTCTCCTACGTGCTCTATCAGGAGGGGCTGATGCCGCCGCATGTCGCCGCCGGACGCAACCTGGACATGCCCCTGGTCGGACCACTGCTGCGGCGTGGCGGCGCCTTCTTCCTGCGCCGCAGTTTCCGCGACAACCGGCTCTATGGCGCGGTATTCAACGAATACCTGCATCGTCTGATCGCCCGTGGGCATCCGCTGGAGTACTTCATGGAAGGCGGTCGCTCCCGCAGCGGTCGCATGCTGCCCGCGCGTCCTGGCATGCTGGCCATGACGCTGCGCTCCTTCCTGCGCAGCCACGCCGCAGGCCAGCCCCAGCCGCTGGCCTTCATTCCGGTCTATATCGGCTACGAACGGGTGATCGAAAGTGCCAGCTATCAGCGCGAGCTGCGCGGCGGCAGGAAACGCAAGGAGACCCCGCTCTCCCTGCTTCGAGTCCTTGGCAAACTACGCCAGCCCTTCGGTCGCGTGAGCCTTAACATCGGCGAGCTACTGCGTCTGGCCGACTACCTGGATCATGAACTGGGCAGGCAGTGGCGAAGCGAGCCCGGCCCTCAGCCGGCATGGCTCAACGACCTGGTACCACGGCTGGGAGAGACGCTTAATCGGCGCATCAATGCCACCGCCGCCCTCAATCCGGTCAATATGGTGGCCCTGGTGCTACTGGCCACCCCTCACCATGCCATCGAGGAGCGGCTGCTGGTGCGCCAACTTTCGCTGCTGGCCAAGCTGCAGCGGCGAATGCCGGGTCCCACACGAGCCAGCCTGCCGGAGGGTGACCCCGAGGCCTGGGTCGAGCAGGCACTGGTGCTGGGCATGATCCAGCGCCGTGATCAGTCACTCGGTGATATCCTGCTCGCCGACACCCAACAGGCCAGCCAGCTGGGCTGGTATCGCAATAACGTGCTGCACCTCTTCGCCCTTGCCGGGCTCACCGCTTTCGCCTTTCGCCACCAGCCGAGACACTCCCTCGATGAGCTCGAGGCCCTGTTGGCCCCCGGCTGGCCGATTCTCGCCCGCGAGCTGATGGTGACCCCGCCCCCCGATCTGCGCGAGGCGCTGGCGGCGATGCTCGAGGTGCTGGTCGAGCAGGAACTACTGGAGCCGGATGGCCAGGGGGGTTGGCAGCGCTTCGAGGAGCGCCTGGAGGCGGGCGAAAGCCTCGACCTGCTGGGTCAACTGATGCAGCCATCACTGGAGCGTGGCTACCTGCTGCTGGCGGTGCTGATCCACACGGGCACGGGCCGTCTGACGGCCGAATCGCTGGCCGAACACAGTCGGCTGCTTGCCGAACGACTGGCGGTGCTGTCGGGACTCGACGCACCGGAGTTCTTCGATACCCGGCTGTTCGTCAGCCTGGTGGAGAGCCTGGAGCTGGAGGGCTGGCTGTGGCGCGACCCCGAAGACCGACTCACCTTCGATGATCGACTGCGTGACGCGGCCAGGCGCTCAAGCAAGCTGTTCGACCCGGCCCTGCGTCACCGCCTGCAGCTGATCACCCGCCGCACGGAGTGATCATCCTGTCTTCAAGCTGCGATGCACATAGAGGTCATAGCGACTGGTCTTGCCCTCGATCACATGGCGCGGCGCGGGCCCCTCGATCGCCGGTGCCTTCCTGGGTCGCTTGACCACCACCCGGTGGGTAGCGACATCCAGCGCCGCCTCCAGCAGACGCGGCGCATCCGCATCGTCGCCCGCCAGGGTGCGGAACAGGCGCATCTCCTTCTTGACCAGCGCCGACTTCTCGCGATGGGGAAACATTGGATCCAGATGGATGACCTGAGGCGAGAAGCCCGATTCGGCTACCCGGGCCTCGAGATCACGGACGGCATCGCCATGCACCAGCTGCATGCGCATGGCGATCTCGGCGGTATCGGCATCGGCCAGGGCCCTGGCGAGACCATCCTCGAGCAGGGCGAAGATCGCCGTGACTCGCTCCATCATCAGCACCCGGGCGCCCAGGCTTGCCAGCACGAAGGCATCGCGACCCAGGCCAGCGGTGGCATCCACCACCGTCGGCGTCACACCCTGGGTGAGCCCGCAGGCGCGAGCGATCAGCTGTCCGCGCCCACCGCCGAAGCGTCGCCGATGGGCGGCGCGCCCGGCGGTGAAGTCGACCGCCAGCGGCTGGCCGAAGCGCACGGGCTCGCCCTCCAGGACCAGGCGAGCCTCTCGCCGCGCCAGCAGGAGCTCGGCATCCTGTGCGAAGGGAAGGCCCAGGCGCTCGGCCAGCGTTGCCAGCGCCGGGTCACTTACCGCCACCGGCAAGCGCTCACTCATTTCGCCGCGCCTGCATCCATCTTCTTCCAGGCCACCTCGTTGCGCAGGTAGACCGGCTGGGCGAGGTGGGCCGGTTGCCCCCTTCCCGCCTCCAGCTTATGCATGGCCAGCAGCGCCATATCGGCGGCATCTGCCTCCATCTCGGGCAGTTGCCGACTGACCCCTGCCTGCACCTGGGCAGGCATCCGCTCGCTCAGGCTCCAGCCGGACCCCACGCCGACCCAGCCATGGTCATCTTCCCTCACCGGCAGGCAGAACCGCTCGGGGGCCATCACGGCCTCGTCGAGAAGCGGCTCCGGCAGCCCCTCGACGCACTGCCAGGCGGCCACGTAGATCTCGCCCATGCGGGCATCCAGGGCGGTAACCACGCTGCGAAACTGGTAGCGACGATAAGCGCCCAGCGCCAGGGCCGCCAGGGTCGAGACCCCGATCAGCGGGCGGTCGAGGCCGAAGGCGAGTCCCTGGGCGGCGCCAGCGGCAATGCGCAGGCCGGTAAAGGAGCCAGGACCGTGCCCATAGGCCACGGCGTCGAGCTCGCCGGGACGCACCCCCGCCTCGGCCAGCACCTCGTCGACCATGGGCAACAGGCGCCGGGTGTGCTCTCGGGGAGTCAGGGCGAAGCGGGAAATCAGCTCATCATCGGCACCGGAGCGCCGACGCAACAGGGCAGCAGAGCAGGCGCTCGAGGAAGCATCCAGGGCCAGCAGGATCGACATGGCACCACCATCTCGGGTAAACGGGTCGCCATTATACGCGCCCGGCCCCCAGACGACGATGGCCCGCTTTACGCGGGCCATCTCTCGGCGGAAACCACCCACCACCTACAACGTGTGCGACGCTTTCCCGGCGACAGGCCTACAGGGAGGCGCTGTAAATCCCTCCCTGGACGCTACCTCGGCCCTCCCTGGTCCTCGGACCTCCCTTTCGACCTGCCCCCGGCGCGCCGCTGTGGGTAGCTCGATCAGCCCTCGAGTGCCTTGATCACCTGGGCCTTGATCTCGTCGACGCTGCCGACGCCTTCCACCCGATGGTAGGTCGGCGCGCTCTCGGCATCCTGCTCGGCCCAGGCCTGGTAGTAGTCGACCAGCGGCGCGGTCTGCTCATGGTAGACCGCCAGACGGTTGCGCACGGTTGACTCGCGATCGTCCTCACGCTGGATCAGCGCCTCGCCGGTCACGTCATCCTTGCCCTCTTCCCTGGGCGGGTTATGGTCGACGTGGTAGACGCGTCCCGAGCCCGGGTGCACACGACGGCCGGCCATGCGGCTGACGATCTCCTCGTCATCCACGGCGATCTCGAGCACATGATCGAGCTTCACCCGGGCCTCCTTCATGGCGTCGGCCTGGGGGATGGTGCGCGGGAAGCCGTCGAACAGGAAGCCGTTGGCGCAGTCCGGCTGAGCGATGCGCTCCTTGACCAGGGCGATGATGATATCGTCTGAAACCAGGCCGCCGCTGTTCATGATCTCCTTGACCTTGACGCCCAGCTCGCTGCCCTCCTTGACGGCAGTACGCAGCATGTCACCGGTCGAGATCTGCGGAATCTTGAAGCGTTCGCAGATGAACTGGGCCTGGGTGCCCTTGCCGGCACCGGGGGCGCCCAACAGGATCAAACGCATGTTAGTGTCCTCGTGTTCAAGTGGTTGTCAGATTTGAAGAAATAGTGGGGGAGGAACGATAACCGCGGCCCACGGCCAGCACAAGCGCCGGACATTGCCGAGCCCCCTTCGCCACAGGAAAGCGCCTTTTATTTCAAGGGCATCGACTCAAGTTGCACTTTGGTCTTGGCATTCCTGCAGAGAGCGGAAATGACGACGGCGCCCGCAGGCGCCGTCGTGTGGCGGGTCGCAGTCTCCGCCCTACAGCAGCAGCCGACGGATATCGGTCAAAAGCTGTCCCAGCAGTGCGGTAAAGCGTGCCGCATCGGCACCGTTGACGGCCCGGTGGTCATAGGAGAGGCTCAGCGGCATCATCAGTCGCGGCTGGAAGCTGGCGCCATCCCAGACCGGCTTCATCGATGCCTTGGAGACCCCCAGGATAGCCACCTCAGGCGCATTGACGATGGGGGTAAAGGCGGTACCACCGATGGAACCCAGGCTGGAGATGGTGAAGCAACCGCCGGTCATCTCCTCGCGCTTGAGCTTCTTCGACTGCGCCTTCCCCGCCAGCTCCACCGACTCCTTGGCCAGGTCGATCAGCGATTTCTGGTCGGCATTGCGAATCACCGGCACCATCAGACCATCCGGGGTGTCCACGGCGATGCCGATATGCACATACTTCTTGTGCACCAGGGTCTCACCGTCGCTCTTCAGGCTGACATTGAACTGCGGGTACTGACGCAGCGCGAAGGCACACGCCTTGATCAGGAAGGGCAGCGGCGTGAGCTTGGCCCCCTGGGCCTCCGCCTCGGCCTTCATCGACTTGCGGAAGGCCTCCAGCTCGGTGATATCCGCCTCGTCGAACTGAGTGACGTGGGGCAGATTGACCCAGCTGCGATGGAGGTTGGTGGCCCCCATCTTCATGAGGCGCCCCATGGGCTTCTCTTCCACCTCGCCGAACTGACTGAAGTCCTGATCAGGAATCGGCGGAATGCCTGAACCAGCCGCCGCCGGGGCGGCGCTACCTGCCTCGGCCTTGCCCTGGTTGGCCATCACCTGCTTGACGTAGGCGTGGACATCCTCCTTGAGAACTCGCTTCTTGGGTCCGCTAGGCTTGACCAGAGCGAGGTCGACGCCCAGCTCGCGGGCCAGCATACGCACCGCGGGACCGGCATGTACCAGCTTGCCATCGCGGGGTTGGTGGGCCGCCATCTCGGCTTCCGGGCTCGGCGTGCCTGGCGCCGTCGTCGCGGGCTTCTCGGCCTTGGGCGATTCGCTCCGGGTGGACTCGGGGCTCTTCCTGGACGCCTGGCTGGTCGCGGGCTTGGTGGCAGCCGTCTCGATATAGCCGATCAGGTCGCCCTCGGAGACGCTGTCGCCCTCCTTGACCATGAGCTCCACCAGCTTGCCCTTGAACGGGCTCGGCACATCCATGGAGGCCTTGTCGGACTCCAGGGTGATCAGTGGCGCCTCTTCTTCCACCTCATCGCCGGCGGCCACGGCCACCTCGATGATCGGCACGTCGCTGGCACCGCCCAGATCCGGAACGCGGACCTCCTGACGCTCGGGCTCACCCGAGGAGGCCTGCTCTTCCGACTCCTCCGGCTCTTCGGCAGTCTCGCTAGCCGCGGCCGTCGGAGTGGCATCACGGGATGAGTCCGCTGCCGCATCGCCCGCCTCGCCGGCGATCTCCATGGTGCCGATGACATCGCCCTCCGAGACGGTATCCCCCTCCTTGACGGTCAGGGACACCACCTTGCCCTGGTGCGGGCTGGGCACATCCATGGAGGCCTTGTCGGACTCCAGGGTGATCAGCGGTGCCTCCAGGTCGATCTCGTCGCCCTCGGACACGGCGACGTCGATCACCTCGACATCGCTGTCACCCCCCAGGTCGGGCACGGTGATGTCCACGATGCGCTTGCCACCGCCGCTGCCCGCCGGCTTCTCGGCGGCGGGTTCCGGCTCCTTCTCGGGCGCCGGATCGCTCTGCTTCTCGCTCTCGGCGGCCGGCTCTGACTCGCCGCCACCCTCGAGTTCCAACTCGACAATAGCGTCTCCCTCGGAAACGGTATCGCCCTCCTTGACCAGCACCTTGGCCACCTTGCCGCCCTTGGGCGACGGCACATCCATGCTGGCCTTGTCGGACTCCAGGGTGATCAGGGTGTCCTCGGCCTCGATGACGTCGCCTTCCGACACCGCGATCTCGATGATCTCCACATCGGTATCGCCGCCGATGTCCGGTACTTTGATGATTTCGCTACTCAAGGTCGCGCTCCTTCCAAATCGTGCCTGGAAGGGGCGGGCATCCGCCCGCCCCACCGGATCAGTCGGTCAGCGGATTCGGCTTGGCCGGATCGATGTTGTACTTGCTCAGCGCCTCGCCGATCACCTTGCGATCGAGCTCGCCGCGCTCGGCCAGCGCCTTGAGCGCCGCCACCACCACGAAGTGACGGTCAACCTCGAAGAACTCGCGGAGCTTCTCCCGAGTGTCCGAACGCCCGAAGCCGTCGGTACCCAGCACATGGAAGTCGGTGGGCACCCAGGCTCGCACCTGATCGGCGAACAGGCGCATATAGTCGGTAGAGGCGATGGCCGGCCCCTGACGCCCCTCGAGACAGCGCGTCACATGGGGCTTGGCCGGCTCGGCCTCGGGGTTGAGGAAGGCCTGGCGATCCAGCGCCAGCGCCTCACGGCGCAGCTCGTTGAAGCTGGGTACACTCCAGATGTCGGCGCCCACGCCCCAGTCGTCGCGCAGCAGCTCGGCGGCGGCCTCCACCTCACGCAGGATGGTGCCGGAGCCCATCAGCTGAACCCGGGCCTTGTCTCCCTGGGTCTCGCGCAGCAGGTACATGCCCTTGATGATGTCCTCGGCGGGTACCTCCTCCATCTCGGGATGCTCGTAGTTCTCGTTCATCACCGTCAGGTAGTAGAAGCAGTTCTCCTTGTCGACGAACATGCGCTTCAGGCCATCCTGTACGATGACCGCCAGCTCATGGGCATAGGTCGGGTCGTAGCTGCGGCAGTTGGGAATCATCGCCGCCTGCAGGTGGCTGTGGCCATCCTGATGCTGCAGCCCCTCGCCATTGAGCGTGGTGCGTCCGGCGGTTCCCCCGACCATGAAGCCGCGTGCCTGCATATCGCCGGCGGCCCAGGCCAGGTCCCCGATGCGCTGGAAACCGAACATCGAGTAGTAGATATAGAACGGCAGCAGCGGCAGGCCATTGTTGGCGTAGGAGGTTGCCGCGGCGATCCACGAGGACATGGCGCCCGCCTCGTTGATGCCCTCCTCGAGGACCTGACCGGCCTTGTCCTCGCGATAGAACATCAGCTGGCCCTTGTCCATGGGCTCGTACTTCTGACCGCCGGGACTGTAGATACCCAGCTGGCGGAACATGCCCTCCATGCCGAAGGTGCGGGCCTCGTCGGGCACGATCGGCACCACCTGCTTGCCGAACGACTTGTGTTTCACCAGACCATTGAGAATCCGCACGAAGGTCATGGTGGTGGAGACCTCGCGCCCCTTCGTCCCCCCCAGCTGGCTGGCGAAGATCTTGTCGTCCAGGCCAGGGATATCGAGCGGCTCGAAGTCGTGCTGGCGTGCCGGCAGATAGCCACCGAGGCGCTCACGCTGGAGATGCATGTACTTCATCTCCGGGGTGTCGTCGGCCGGCTTGTAATAGGGGATCTCGTGCTCGATCGCTTCGTCGGAAACGGGAATGCCGAAGCGATCGCGGAAGCGCTTGAGCACCTCGGGGTCGTCGATGGACTTGACCTGGTGCGCCTCGTTGTCCGCCTCGCCGCCATCGACACCCAGGCCGTAGCCCTTGACGGTATGCGCCAGCACCACGGTGGGACGCCCGTTGGCGTTGTTCACCGCCTCATGGTAGGCCGCATAGACCTTGAACGGGTCATGGCCACCACGGTTGAGCTTCCAGATGTCGTCATCGGACATGTCCTTGACCATCTCGGCGGTCTCGGGGTACTTGCCGAAGAAGTGCTCCCGGGTATAGCCGCCACCCATGGCCTTGCAGTTCTGGTATTCGCCATCGACGGTCTCATCCATGACCTTCTGCAACACCCCCTTCCTGTCCTTCTCGAAGAGCGGATCCCACAGGCGCCCCCAGACCACCTTGATCACGTTCCAGCCGGCACCTCGGAACACACCCTCGAGCTCGTCCATGATGCGCGAGTTACCCCGCACCGGACCGTCGAGGCGCTGCAGGTTGCAGTTGACCACGAAGATCAGGTTATCGAGCTTTTCACGGCTGGCCAGGTGAATCGCGCCCAGGGATTCCGGCTCGTCACACTCGCCATCGCCGAGGAAGCACCAGATCTTGCGGTCCTGCATCGGCTGCAGGCCACGCTGATCCAGATACTTCATCACGTGGGCCTGATAGATGGCCATGATCGGGCCCAGGCCCATGGAAACCGTGGGCAGCTGCCAGAAGTCGGGCATCAGCCAGGGGTGCGGGTAGGAGGAGAGACCGTTGCCGTCAACCTCCTGGCGATAGCGGTCCATCTGCTCCTCGGTAAGGCGGCCTTCGAGGAAGGCGCGGGCGTAGATGCCCGGGGAGCTGTGGCCCTGAATGAAGACCAGGTCGCCCTTGAAATCGCCGTTGGCAGCGCGGAAGAAATGGTTGAATCCCACTTCATAGAGAGTTGCGCTGGACATGTAGCTGGCCAGGTGGCCACCGATGCCCTTGTGCTTGCGGTTCGCCCGGGTAACCATCGCCGCCATGTTCCAGCGGATCATCGAGCGGATCTTGCGCTCCATGAAGAGATCCCCCGGCATCGGCGCCTCGCGATGCACAGGAATCGTGTTGCGATGAGGCGTGGTCGCCGAGAAAGGGGGCTGGGTACCGTCACGGCGCAGGCGGTCGGCCAGGCGGGTCAGCAGGTGCCGGGCACGCTCCTCGCCCTCGTACTCCAGGACTGATTCGAGGGCTTCCAACCACTCTGCGGTCTCGACCGGGTCGAGATCCTCTCTTGCCTCCAGACTCATAGACGTCTCTCCGAATGACGATGGATGTTGCATGCCCGCTGCTGCGCGGAAGGCAGGGCGTTCTACTGCCAGAGAGGCATCACACCCCGGGATTTTGTGTAATTTTATTACGTCACGACGCGAAAAAACCGTCGTTTCTTTGCGAAAGATACAGTAAACCTCGCCAACTGCCAAAGCAAGCACAAATGGAAATGGTTTCCAAATCAACCATACTGCACCGCAGCACAAGGAGTTAGCATTTGAACCAGAAAGAAAATCGACGAAGGTCAAGGGGATGTAGTTAAACTACCGTATGAAGCAAGCGAGCGCCCTAGCGTTGGCGCTAGTCTACGATCAGACCGGCAGCTTGGCACTCGTGTAGCCGCTGATGAAAGTAGGCCCAGTCGAAGGCGGGCCCCGGGTCACTCTTGCGCAGCGGAGCCACCTGAGCATGTCCTGTGATACGCGACGCGTCCAGTTGAGGGTAAGCGCCGAAAAGGTCGAGCGTCACCTCGACCAGGCGCTGATACTGGGCACCGGTATAGGCAGAGACCTCGTTACCCTCCAGCTCGATGCCAATGGCAAAGTCATTGAGCGCGGTGCGCAAACGCGCACCGTCGTGCCAACTGGAACGCCCGGCATGCCAGGCCCGGCGCTGGAAAGGCACGAACTGTACGCACTCGCCACTGCGACGAATCAGCAGGTGAGCCGACACGCGCAGCCCCTGGAGGGAAACGAAGAAGGGATGCGCCTCGGGGTCCAGCCGGTTGGTGAAGAGGTGCTCGATATGCGCTCCACCATACTCACCCGGCGGCAGGCTAATGGAGTGCAGCACCAGCAGCGACACTTCATCATGCGGCCGCTCGTCACAGTTGGGCGATGGCACTCGCCGCGCCTCGGCAAGCCAACCCTCTTCAATCGCCATGCGTCTCCCCTGACGTCGCCGGTGTGGATTCCCTATAATGGACCTCCTTGACCACTCCGGCCACCCCGCGCCGGCGCCAACCCCACGAGTGACCCGCATGGACTTCCAGGACGCCCTGCCTTACCACAACAAGCTCGTCGAAGAGATTCGCGATGCCGCCGCCCGCCTGCTGGCCGAGGACGTTGGCCCGGGCGATATCACCGCCCAACTGATTCCTGCCGAGCAGTTCGCCAGGGCTCGCGTCATCACCCGCGATGACTGCGTGCTGTGCGGGGTGGCCTGGGTCGATGAACTGTTCCGCCGCCTCGATGCCACGGTGACCCTGCGCTGGCTGGCCGCCGACGGAGACACCCTGAAGGCCGGCCAATGCTTCCTCGAGCTGGAGGGGGCGGCGCGCAGCCTGCTGACCGGCGAGCGCGCGGCACTCAACCTGTTGCAGACGCTATCCGCTACCGCCACTCATACCCGCCACTACGTCGACCTGATCGCCGACACCGGCGTGCGCCTGCTCGACACCCGCAAGACCCTGCCCGGGCTGCGCCTGGCGCAGAAGTATGCGGTGGCCTGCGGCGGAGGTCATAACCATCGCATCGGGCTATGGGATGCCTTTCTGATCAAGGAGAACCATATCGCCGCCTGCGGTGGTATCGAGGCGGCGGTGAGCGAGGCCCGCCGCATCGCGAGCGACCTGCCGGTAGAAGTGGAGGTGGAGAGCCTCGACGAGCTTGACCAGGCCCTGGCGGCCGATGCCGACATCATCATGCTCGACAATTTCGGCCTCGACGAACTACGGGAGGCCGTACGCCGCAACGCCGGCAAGGCGATCCTGGAGGCTTCCGGCAACGTCGACAGGAGTACGCTGCGCGCCATCGCCGACACCGGGGTCGACTGCATCTCCAGCGGCGCCCTGACCAAGGATGTCAAGGCGATCGACCTCTCCATGCGCCTGGAAGACTAGGTCTGCAGCGCGACCAGCGACTTCTCCAGCCGATGGCGAGACAGCCGCTCACCGTTGCGCTCCACATACTCATGACCAAGGTCGCGCCAGCCGCGCCGTTCCAGCCCCACGGCCAGCATCAGGCTCGCCTCGATGCTGGCACGAGACACTCCGCGCTCGATCAGCAGTCGCTCGGCGTGAATCAATAGCGTTGAACCGATGCCGCGACGCGCCAGCGAAGGCCACACATAGAGCGTCACGATGCGGCCGGCAAGGGGCTCCAGCTCGAGAAAGCCGACGCAGCGGCCGTCACACTCCGCCACCAGAGTGGTATAGAGGGCCTGTCGCGCCGCCCAGGCACACGCCTCTCGCGGCAACGCCGAGACCCAGGCGTCACGCTGTGGCCTGGTGTAGTGCGCGGCTGCACCCTGCATCACCGCATGATGAAAGATCTCGGCCTGGTCGCCGGCGTCTCGCGCCAGGGCCTCGCGGTAGCGTATTCGCGGTGCGGGGCAGCGCGGGGCCTCGCTCTTCGGCACAGCAGCCGTTTCACCCATGGGATGTCTCGCAACGTTGATGACTGCCGAGAGACTACACAACCCAGAGCCGACAGGCCAACCACGGTCGCCGGCCTGTGCGGGGCCAGGCATAATGACCTCCATGAGCGATCACTCCTCCCCCCCGGCCATCAGCCTGTCGCCCATCGGCATTATCGAGAGCGACTTCCCCGACAAGTTCGGCGTACCCCGGCAGCCCGGTCTCGCCCCATCGGCACGCGCCGCCCTCCAGCTACTCCCGCCCTATGACGACCCGCTGACGGTCAGGGGGCTGGAGGCCTTCAGCCACCTGTGGCTCACCTTTCTCTTCCACCACAGCCCCGAACGCTGGACACCACTGGTGCGGCCGCCACGCCTTGGCGGCAATCGTCGGGTCGGAGTCTTCGCCAGTCGCAGCACGCATCGCCCCAACCGCCTGGGGCTCTCGCTTGTCGAACTGATCGGGGTCGACACCCGGGACGGTGTCAGGCTGCGGCTCGCCGGTGCCGACCTGGTGCACGGCACTCCGGTGCTGGATATCAAACCTTACCTGCCCTGGGCAGAAGCCAGGCCTGAGGCCCGCGCCGGCTTCGCTCCCGAGGCTCCTCTCCAGCTTCCAGTATGCTTCGCTCACGCAGCCGAAGCGACGCTAGCCAAGCGTGATGACGCGGCCTCGCTGCGCTCACTGATCGAGGAGGTACTGAGCCAGGACCCACGACCGGCCTATCGAGACGACGATGAGACACGCCGTTATGGCGTTCGCCTGCGCGAGCTGGATATACGCTTTCGTGTTGTGGCTACACCCGATGGCAGCAGGCTTCTGGAGGTACTGGAGATCGTGCCTGAATGAACGATCAAGGGCCCCGCAGGGCCCCTGGTGACGCCAATGTGACGGCTCTGCTTCAGTCGAAGCTGACCCCGATACGACGACCGACTTCCTCGTAGGCCTCGATCACGCCACCGAGGCCCTGGCGGAAGCGATCCTTGTCGAGCTTCTCGCGCGTCTTAGCGTCCCACAGACGGCAACCGTCCGGGGAGAACTCATCGCCCAGCACGAGCTGCCCCTTGAAGAGACCGAACTCCAGCTTGTAGTCCACCAGCAGCAGGCCGCCATCGGCAAACAGCTGCTTGAGCACCGCGTTGACCTTGAAGGTCAGTGCTTTCATCTCGGCCAGCTGGTCGGCGGTCGCCCAGCCGAAGGTTTCGGCCAACGACTCGTTGATCATGGGATCGTGCAGGGCGTCATTCTTGAGAAACAGCTCGAAGGTGGGCGGCGAGAGCGCCTCCCCCTCGGTCACGCCCAGCCGCTTGACCAGGCTGCCCGCGGCAATGTTGCGCACCACGCACTCCACCGGAATCATCTCCAGCGTCTTGACCAGGCTTTCGGTGTCGGAGAGGCGCTTCTCGAAGTGGGTGGGCACCCCCGCTGCGGTCAACGTCTCCATGATGAAGGCGTTGAAGCGGTTGTTGACCATCCCCTTACGGTCCAGCGACTCCATGCGCTCGCCGTCGAAGGCGCTGGTGTCATCGCGGAATTGCAGTATGACGCGATCCGGGTCATCGGTGGTGAAGACCGACTTGGCCTTGCCGGCGTAGAGTTCTTGACGCTTTTCCATGGAAGCCTCCGGAGGGCTTGGTCAGTTGGAAGGTTGCAGCTCAGGCGATGGCCTGCCATGCCAGGCCATCGTCCTGGCAGGCTACCATCAACCGCGATGTGTCACCGTCGAGCAGTGGCGTCAAAGCCTCCAGCGCCAGCTCGGGGCGATTGTTGTGTTCAGATAGATGCGAACAGGCGATTCGCTGCAGGCGGTCGAGGCCGAGCCGGGTCAGCAGTGTTGCCGCCTGAGTATTGGCCAGATGCCCCCAGTCGCCTCCCACTCGCCGCTTGAGGCGTGGTGGATAGGGGCCCTCGGCAAGCATCCGGACATCATGGTTGCACTCAAGCACCAGGGCATCGCAGCCGGCAAAGGCCTGGGCGACATGCTCGGTGGGGTGTCCGAGGTCGGTAAGCAGACCCAGGTGTCGCTCACCGCCCTGGATACGAAACTGTACCGGCTCGCGGGCATCATGCGGCACGGTCACCGGGTCGATAGACAGCCCCTTCACGGCGAAGCGCGCCTGGGGAGTGATCCAGTGGCGTTTGGGCAGTTCACCCAGACGGCCGCTGCCCCAGGTACCTGGTGTCAACCATACCGGCACCCCATAGCGACGAGCCAGGGGGCCAACTCCACGAATATGGTCGCCATGCTCATGGGTCACCAGTAGGGCATCGAGCTGCCGTGGGTGCAGGCCCATACGGGCCAGGCGATGCTCTGCCTCGCGCAGCGTGAAGCCACAGTCCACCAGCAGGTGAGTCTCGCCGTCGCTGACCAGGGTCGCATTACCCTTGCTGCCACTGCCCAGCGATGCAAAATGCAGCCGCCCGCGGTGCCGCGCGACGGTGTTATCGGCCTCTCCCATCAGCGCAGCAGGCTCGCCACCCGCTCCAGCAGTTCACGCCGGTCCTCGGCACTGAAGTCACGCTCGCTGACATTTATCGCCCGCAGTAGGGTCCTATCGGAGTCCTCGCGCTCCAGCTCCAGGCGAATCTGCTGATGCATCTTACGAACGTCGGCACTGAAGACGATTTGAAGCGGGTTACGGTTTCGCTCCGTCACCGTCATGTAGCTCACGAGAAAGCTGTAGTCTCTCGAGTTGCTGTTCAGCAGCTCACGGCGATCCTCGACGGTGAAGTCCTGCTCGAGCTGGTGGTTGAGCTCGGCCCAGGTGCGATCGATATCCAATGGCACATCGACCATCCACTCGTCGCCCCGCTGAACCAGGCGCAGACGCTCCCCGCCGGCCAATCGCTGGGCCTGCAACGAGGCGGTGCTCGACGCCGTGGCGCTACGTGCACTGAAATACTGCTCGAGAGCATCCAGGCAGGCCTCCACAGATCGCCCTGCCTGGTCGCAGCGCACCTCGCTGTCCCCGGCGCGCAGCCCCTGCCGAACACTCAATCGCCCTTGGCGTGTCTCGACCACCCCGCGACTCGAATCGCTCGTGACCACTCCCAGGCCACGGCTACGCGCGAAGCTCTCCAGTTGTGGCCAGACGCTGTCTGGCGCGGCTCCCACCACCAGCCAGGCGTCATCGCCCACTCGGCGGGATTCTACGAATTCTCGCTGAATGCGCCCCATCCCCAGTGGCTGTGGTGCCGGCGCCTCGAAGCCTTCCGTCGAGCCGCGAAAGTCGCCTGCAATCTCGGGTATCGGCATGACATCGCGATAGCGTTCGGCCGCACGACTCTTGGGCAGCGCCAGAGGCGCCGCCTGACGGGCATCGGCATAGTCGATATTACGATCGTGATAATAACCGCCATCACGGGCACAGCCAGCCAAGGCGACGAGCATCGCCAGCGGCAGCCATTTCAGCGCTGAGTTCATGGGTCTACCTTGCATCCAGTTGTCCAAGGGCCGGCGCAGCGCCGATCAGTCGTCGATCAGACCGGCCAGCTGCAGGGCTTCGCTGATGGTGGAGTGGTACTTCTCGGATAGCCAGGTGAGCGGCAGACGAATACCCGGCTCGAGCAGCCCCATGCGATTGAGCGCCCATTTAACCGGAATCGGGTTAGCCTCGATGCCGAGATTGGTATGCAGCGGCATCAGGCGGGTATTGAGCTGATGCGCTCGCTCGGCATCTCCAGCCACCGCGGCGACACATAGGTCGTGCATGGCCTGGGGCGCCACATTGGCCGTCACAGAGATATCTCCGTGTCCGCCCATCAGCATGAAGTCGCAGGCGGTGCCATCATCACCCGAGTAGAGCATGAAGCCACTGCCCGCTAGACGATTGATCAGGTCCTCGGCACGCTCCAGATTACCGGTGGCATCCTTTAGCCCGACAATATTGTCGACCTCGGCGAGACGCAGCACGGTCTCGTTGTAGAGATCGGAGCAGGTGCGGCCTGGTACATTGTAAAGGATCACCGGAAGCTCACTACCTTCGGCAACCGCCTTGAAGTGGCGGTAGAGCCCCTCCTGGGTTGGCTTGTTGTAGTAGGGACAGACCGAGAGGCAGTAGTCTGCACCAACCTCGCTGGCATAGCGAGCCAGCTCCACGGCCTCGGAGGTAGCATTGGCACCGGTACCGGCAATCACCGGAATCCGTCCGTCAACCTCTTCCACCACCGCCCGAATCACATCGAAGTGTTCGGCAAATGACATGGTGGTGGGCTCGCCGGTGGTACCGGCGGCGACGATGCCATCGGTGCCATGGTCGAGATGGAAGTTCACCAGGCGACGCAGCGCCTCCCAATCGATATCGCCATTGACCTTCATCGGCGTCGCCAGGGCGACGATGCTTCCCGTGACCATCCTCTCTATCCTCTCGGTTCGACTGCTGCCGGCTCGATTGCCTCTCGGCGCCCCGGCCCTAGCGGCGCCCAAAAAAGGGCAGGTCGCTGCCCCCAAGGTTCAAATGGTACTCAGGCGGCCCAGGCCTGTACAGCGACGCAACCAGATTCCACCGACCTCTTTGACAGACGATCGGGGGTTGCGTGTAATCGACGCTCCGTGACTTACTCACCCAGGAGATCTTCATGAGCGTCAGCATCGGTCAGCCGGTTCCCGACTTCACGGCCCTCGCCACCGGGGACACGAGCGTTACCCTGTCCGAGATCAAGGGCCGCCAGGTTGTAATTTTCTTCTACCCCAAGGCCAGCACCCCCGGCTGCACCACCGAAGGCGGTGACTTCCGCGATCGCCTGGAGGAGTTCGAGGCTGCCAATACCGTGGTGCTCGGCGCCTCCCGGGACGGCATTAGGGCTCAGGAGAACTTCAAGGCAAAGCAGGCATTCAACTTCCCCCTTATCTCCGACAAGGAGGAGACACTCTGCCGGCTGTTCGACGTAATCAAGCTCAAGAAGATGTACGGCAAGGAGCACCTCGGCATCGAGCGCAGCACTTTCCTGATCGACAGCGAGGGCAAGCTGGCTCACGAGTGGCGCGGGGTCAAGGTCAAGGGCCACGCCCAGGAAGTCCTGGAGAGGGCCCAGGCCCTGAACAAGAGCACCGGCGACACCGAGTAACAGCGGGCAGGGCCGCCTGGAGCGGCCCTCACTCCCCTGCCATCACCTCCCCCCCTTCGTCCTGCCGAAGACGCTTGACTCCACGGGGCCAGGCATAGACCAGCGCCTTGATCAGAGTTGCCAGCGGAATGGCAAAGAAGACACCCCAGAACCCCCAGACGCCGCCGAAGAACAGCACCGCCACGATGATCGATACCGGATGCAGGTTGACCGCCTCGGAAAACAGCACCGGCACCAGTACATTGCCATCCAGCGCCTGAATGACGCCATAGGCGATCAGCACATAGAGGAACTGGTCGCTCATGCCGAAATGAAAGCCCGCCACGGCGGCCACCGGCAGGGTCGCCACCGCGGCGCCAATATACGGCACCAACACCGAGAACCCCACCAGTACCGCCAGCAATGCGGTATATGGCAGCCCGAAAAAGGCAAAGGTCAGGAATGCCGTCGTGCCCACGATCATGATCTCGATAAACTTGCCGCGCACATAGTTGGCAATCTGGCTGTCCATCTCATGCCAGATACGGGTCATCAGGGTGCGTTTGCGAGGAAGCAGCGACAGGATGAAGTCGACCAGTCGCTCACGATCCTTGAGCAGGAAGAACACCAGAATCGGCACCAGCACAAGATAGATGATCAGCGCCAGGACGTTACCCAGCGAAGCCAGAGAAAGGGTCAATGCGCGCTGCCCGAACTGGGTCATCTCGCGGCCGGCCACGGCGATCCAGTTCTGTATCTGATCCGGGGTGACCAGCTGGGGGTAACGCTCCTGCAGATCGTCGAGCAGCTGTTGGCCACTAGCGAACATCCGTGGCGTCTCCTGCACCAGCCCTACCAGCTGATTCCAGATCAACGGCATCAGGATAAGGGCCATTGCCAGCAACAATCCAAGGAAGAAGAGGAACACCAGGATCACGGCCAGAAGATGGGGAACGTGTCGCCGTTCGAGCCAGCTCACCGCCCCCTG
The DNA here is from genome assembly GCF_009901955.1 of Halomonas icarae. Lineage (GTDB taxonomy): Bacteria > Pseudomonadota > Gammaproteobacteria > Pseudomonadales > Halomonadaceae > Halomonas > Halomonas icarae. Next base: position 2,813,510 of record NZ_WUTS01000001.1, read on the forward strand.
AAGCAGAAAGGCGATCACCAGCGCCGTCAGGAAAGGTGCCAGCATACGCCCCAGGAAGACCACCACCGCGATGCCGAGCACCAGGACCAGCAGCAGGATTACCGCCTCCTCATCGGATAGATAGCGATCGACCCACCCCCTGAGCACGGAACGCAGGGTCATGAAGCGCGCCCCTCGCCCTTGCGGATCCAGTAGTGGTAAATACTGTCGCGCTCCTCCCTGGCGGGCATTTCGTGAGCGCTCTGCGCGATATAGGTGGCAAAGTCCCCCCAGGAGCCGGCGTCGGTGGCCCTTACCTCGAGAAGCTGACCAACCTCGAGCCGGGAGAGCGCCTGTTTGGCCTTGAGCAGGGGGAGCGGGCAAGGCAGTCCGCAGACATCGAGTACTTGGTCGGGTTGCAGAGACATGTAGACTCCCTGAAGAATGCGGGATATCGCCACCTGGCTTGACCAGCGGCGGGAAACCCTAGGATTTAAAGGCACTTTGCGAGGCGAATCAATGTCAGAGTGTGGGCCCGCCTCGCCCCAAGGAGAGCTTGCCCATGCCGTCACGCCCCTTCCCTCGTGCTATCACCCTGTTGGTGGGGCTGTCCCTGGCACTGCCTGCCAGCGGCCAGTGGATCGAGCCCGGCTGGGAAGGCAGCGCCGACCTGCCCAGCCTGTCAGCTCCGGACCATCGGGCCGCCAGCAGCGAAGAGTATCGACTGGGTCGCGCCTGGCTGCGCCAGTTTCGCGCCCGGGTCCCCGAATGGCAGGACCCCATCGCCCAGGGCTATGTCGAGGCGCTGCTCGCTCGCCTCGCCTCCCATGGCGGAATCGGGACCAATGAGCTGATTGTGACGCTGGTCGACAGCCATCGCCTCAATGCCTTCGCGGTGCCGGGCGGGGTGGTCGGCGTCAATGCCGGACTGTTCGCCTTCGCCGAACAGGAGGCGGAGCTGGTCTCGGTGCTTGCCCATGAACTCGGTCACCTGGCCCAACGCCACTTCGCGCGCGGCCAGGCTCGCGCCGAACAGACCCAGGTTCCGGCCATGGCCGCCATGCTGGCTGGCATGCTGATCGCCGCCGCCGGCGGGGGAAGTGCGGGCATTGGCGTCGCCATGGGTTCCCAGGCCGCCTTTATCCAGGATCAGCTGACCTATTCGCGACGCTATGAACAGGAAGCCGACCGGCTGGGCCTGCAGATCATGACGGAAGCCGGCTACGACCCCGAGTCCATGGTCTCGATGTTTCGCGCCATGCAGCAACTGGCCAGCCTGCAGGGCGGCACTCCTCCCGAGTTCCTGCTCACCCACCCGCTGACCGAGTCACGCATCAGTGATACCGCCTCTCGCGCCGCCAAGCTCTCGGTGCAGGGACAACGAGATGGCCTGCAGTACCACCTGGTGCGCGCCCGTGCCCTGCTGGCGATCCATCAGGGGGACCCCGGCCGGGCGCAAACTCGACTGAGCCAGGACGGCGCTCCACGACTGGCGGAGCGTTATCTGGCGGCCTTGATCAGCGCCGAACACGGCGATACGGATGAGGCGCTGCGCCAGCTCGATGCCCTGGCGCGAGAGCAGCCTGACCTCACCCTGATCCCCGCTACAGCGGCCGAAACGGCCTTCGCCGCGGGACGCACCGATGACGCCATTGAACGCAGCCGGCGCCTGTTGCGCCTGGTTCCGGGTCATGTGCCGACCAGCCTCACCCTCGCCGAAGCACAACTCCAGCGTGATCCTGAGGCGGCCTGGCGACTCCTGCGCGACCTGGCCGAGAGGCGCCCCGAGGACCATCGCGTGTTTGCACTACTCGCCGAGGCGGCGGGACGTAGCGGCCGCGAGGCCCTGGGCCACCTGGCCCGCGCCGAATACCAGCAGCTTACCGGACGCATCACCGATGCCATCCGCCAGCTGGGCGTGGCTCGTAGGGTAGCCGAACGAGAAGGCAATATGACCGCGGCGGCACGCATCGAGCAGCGTTACGAGGCATTCCTCGGCTATCGCGAAACGCTCGAGAAGTTTCAGTAGCCTAGCGCTTGAAGTTGAGCATCCTCTCCAGCGGCTTCAGCGCCGCATGGCGGAGCCCTGTATCGACCTGGATTTCACCGAGCCCATGACGCAGGGCATCGGCCAGGTTATCCAGCCCGTTCATCGCCATCCAGGGGCAGTGGGCACAACTCTTGCAAGTGGCACCATTGCCAGCCGTAGGTGCCTCGAACAGCGTCTTTTCCGGCACCGCCTGCTGCATCTTGAAGAAGATGCCACGATCGGTGGCAACGATCAGCTTGTCATTGGGCAGCTCCTTGGCCGCCTGGATCAGCTGAGACGTCGAGCCCGCCACATCGGCCAGCTCCACCACCGCCGCCGGCGACTCCGGGTGCACCAGCACCGCGGCCTCCGGATAGAGCGCCTTGAGGTCCTCAACCCCCTTGGACTTGAACTCTTCGTGGACGATGCAGGCACCGTCCCACAGCAGCATGTCGGCACCGGTCTGCTTCTGGATATAGCCCCCCAGGTGCTTGTCCGGCGCCCACAGGATCTTCTCGCCACGGGCCTGGAGGTGCTCGATCACCTCCACGGCGATGGAGGAGGTTACCACCCAGTCGGCACGCGCCTTTACCGCCGCCGAGGTGTTGGCGTAGACCACCACGGTGCGGTCGGGGTGCTGGTCGCAGAAGGCGCTGAACTCATCGGCCGGACACCCCAGATCGAGCGAACAGGTCGCCTCCAGGGTCGGCATCAACACTCGCTTCTCCGGGGAGAGTATCTTGGCGGTCTCTCCCATGAAGCGTACACCGGCCACCACCAAGGTATCGGCCGGATGCCGGGCGCCGAAGCGAGCCATCTCCAGGGAGTCGGCCACGCAGCCTCCGGTCTCCTCGGCCAGCTGCTGGATGGCATCGTCGGTGTAGTAATGGGCCACCAGAACGGCGTTGTTGGCCTCGAGAAGCCGCTTGATCTCCTCGATGCGCGCCTGATCCTGGGCGGGTATACGGGTGGGACAATAGGTGCGGGCCAGGTGCTCACGCACCTCGGCACGGGAAGTCATGATCGTCATCGTGTCTACCACTGTGACCGGCAGGGGCTCCCCCTGCAGAGGATGGGAGCATCTCTTCCACGCCCTCCGCGTGGCGAGATGCGCCAATGAGCTCGGCTGCGTCTGTCGCCTGCCGGCTCGCCCTCTATTCTAGACCATATCGCCGGTGTATTGACCAGCGCCGGCCGAAAACCTCTCGCCACCCCCTCGCACCAACAAAAAACGCCCCGGTCTCTGGGAGACCGGGGCGTCTGAATTGGTGGGTCGTGTAGGATTCGAACCTACGACCAATTGGTTAAAAGCCAACTGCTCTACCAACTGAGCTAACGACCCGAGCTTGCAAGCAAGCCAGTGTCCGGAGTGGTGGGTCGTGTAGGATTCGAACCTACGACCAATTGGTTAAAAGCCAACTGCTCTACCAACTGAGCTAACGACCCTTCCGAACGGGGGCAGATAATACTGATACACCTGCGGCCTGGCAAGACTTTTTTTACTTCTTTTGGCCTCTGCTGACTGAGTCCGCCGTCAGCGACGCGCCCTCGGCTTGCGCATCGCCTGAACCGGCTTGCGCTTGTGCTTGTCGCGGCTCCAGCGGTTCTTCTCGTCCGGCGTCAGCTCCGGCACCTTGCGGGCCGGCAGGCTTGCCAGTTCGGCCAGATCATCGACCTCTTCCTGAGAGAGCTCCACCCACTCGCCGGCCTTGGCACGCTTGTCGAGAAAGATATTGCCGTAGCGCACCCGCTTGAGCCGACTGACGGTAAGACCTTGCGACTCCCAGAGCCGACGCACTTCGCGATTGCGCCCCTCCATGATCACCACGTGAAACCAGGTGTTGATGCCCTCACCGCCAAACTCTTGCACGTCGGTGAAGCGCGCCGGGCCGTCGTCAAGCATCACGCCTTCGACCATGGCCACCACATGCTCCTGGGTCACCTCCCCCATCACCCGCACCGCATACTCCCGCTCCACCTGAGTGGAGGGGTGCATCAGGCGGTTGGCAAGCTCACCATCGGTGGTGAACAGCAGCAGGCCACTGGTGTTGATATCCAGGCGACCGATGGCGATCCAGCGCTCGCCCTTGAGGCGCGGGAGCCGGTCGAACACGGTACGACGCCCCTCGGGATCCTTGCGAGTACACAGCTCACCCTCGGGCTTGTTGTACATGATCACTCGCCGCGGCACCTCCTCGGCGGCACGCAGGGTCACCGGTCGGTTATCGAAGAGCACCCTGTCGCGGGTCTCGATACGATCGCCCAGAGTCGCCACCTGGCCATTGACCTGGACGCGACCGGCGGCGATGGCAGCTTCCATCTCGCGGCGCGAGCCAAGCCCCGCTCGTGCCAGGACCTTCTGCAGTTTTTCGCTGGTATTGCTCATGAATCTTCATTCTCACTGGATGTGTATTCCGCCCCCGCAGCAGCGTCATCAGCGACGCGGCTCCGGGCACGTTCGGACAGACGCGCCTCGAGATCGGCGAAGCTCAGATCTGTCCGCTCGGACGCCTTCTCGGCGTGATCGAGGCCGCCCTCTTCGGCGGGCTCGCTGGAGGAATCGATCGCGATCGACGCCTCGGATAGTGTAGCGCCCTCGGACGCCTCACCGTCACCCTCATCTTGCACCCTATCCGCCTGGGCCAGAATGTCGGTCTGGTCGGGCGGCGACGCCTCTTCATCGAAGGCGTCCATCTGCTCCGCCCCCTCGAACGCCTTGAGTTCATGCATGGGGGGCAGCTCATCGAGCGTCTTGAGACCGAAGTCGTCGAGAAAGCTGCGAGTGGTCGCATAGACCGCGGGTCGCCCCGGCACGTCACGATGGCCCACCACGCGAACCCAGCCACGCTCGAGCAGGGTGCGCATGATCGAGCCGCTCACCGAGACCCCACGCACCTCCTCGATATCGCCACGGGTAACCGGCTGGCGGTAGGCAATCAGCGCCAGGGTCTCGAGCAGGGCCCTGGAGTAGCGTTGGGGCCGTTCATCCCATAGTCGCGACACCCAGGGAGAGAGCCGTGGGCGGATGCGCAGCTGATAGCCCGAGGCCGTCTCGATCAGCTCCATGGCACCCCGTTCATGGCGGCCACGCAGGCGCTCCAGCGCCTCGCGCAGGGCGCGGCGAGGTGGCCGCTCATGGTCGTCAAACAGGGCCTCCAGGCGCTCCACCGCCAATGGCTCTCCGGCGGCCAACAGCGCAGCCTCGAGGATCTCATCCAGCCCGCCGGGCGCTTCCTCGGCCATCATGGCCCAACCTCCTCGCCTTCCTCCTCGAAGGGGCTCTCTCCCCCATCTTCGGAATCACCCTGTTCGACACCCTCGACTGGGGCGACTCGGGCGCGGACATGAAGGGGCGACAATGGTGCGTTCTGCACGACCTCGATCATCGACTCCTTGGCCAACTCGAGAATCGCCATGAAGGTCACCACGACACCGGCACGCCCCTCCTCCAGCGCGAACAGCGCCTCGAAGGGCACGAAGCGACCGCCCTCGAGCCGCTCCATGATCGCCAACATGCGCTCGCGGGTCGACAGCACCTCGCGGCTGACCTGGTGGGTCTGGTTGAGCTCGGCACGCCGCAGGATACCGGTCAGGGCGCCCAGCAACTGATCCAGTCCGACATCGGGGTGGATCACCCGGCTCTCCAGCGGCGGCAGTGCCGCCCGAGCCGGGAACCAGTCCCGCCCCAGCCGAGGCAGTTCGGCCAGCGACTCGGCGGCACTCTTTAACCGCTCATACTCCTGCAGGCGGCGAATAAGCTCGGCGCGCGGATCCTCCTCCTCGTCGTCGCCTCCCTCCTTGGGTGGGCGTGGCAGCAGGGTGCGCGACTTGATCTCGGCAAGCATCGCCGCCATCAGCAGGTATTCGCCCGCCAGCTCGATCTCCATGGCCTTCATCAGCTCGACGTATTCGATGTACTGCCGGGTGATGGCGGCCACATCGATGGCCAGAATATCCAGGTTCTGTCGGCGAATCAGGTAGAGCAGCAGGTCGAGCGGCCCCTCGAAGGCTTCGAGAAAGACCCGCAGCGCCTCCGGCGGGATATAGAGGTCCTCCGGCAGCTCGGTAATCGGCTCATCGAACAGCCTGCCGAGCACCTCGGCCTGGCCGGCGGGGGTCTGTTCGAGGCTGGGGGTATCGGGGGTAGCACTCACGCGGCGTGCCTCTCCGGGGACGCAGAATCAACGGCGCAGTCTAGCAAGAGCGCACCCATGGAAACAGCGTCTTGAGGTTGCCCACAGCCCGCGCGGTGATGGCGCCATCCGCGCCGTCCCTCAACGGCTGCGGAACCGGCTGGGCCGGCTCCTTCGACGAGCCCACCAAAAATAAATCACGAAAGTCTTTGACCCGGAGCCACAACAATGAGACCGTAGCGCCAGTTGGTTGGCAAGCAGCATGGTTTCAGCAGCATTCGAATTCTTTCGACCGCCTGTCAGATCATTCTTGTTTTACCCGCTATACATCTGGGTGACACCAGGAACTTTGCAAGGCGCTAAGCGCGAAAGGATTTATTATGACGACTGGTACCGTAAAGTGGTTCAACGACTCCAAGGGTTTTGGCTTCATCTCTCCGTCTGACGGCGGTGATGACGTGTTCGCCCACTTCTCCGAGATTCAGGCTGAAGGCTTCAAGTCCCTGCAGGAAGGTCAGAGCGTCTCCTTCGACGTGACCCAGGGCAAGAAGGGCCTCCAGGCCTCCAACATCAAGCCGCTCTGATCTCCGGATCATGAACGCGCACGAACCTCACGGTTCGTGAAACAGGGCTCGCTTCGGCGAGCCCTGTTTCGTTGTTGCCCTCCTCAAGGTTGTTGCCCTCCTCAAGGTTTCTTCGGGCTTATGTAGCCCTTTTCCAGATACCCCTCTTCCAGGCTGACACCCTTCCGCCTCTTCCGCAGTGACCAGCCCTCAATAGCAAGAAAGCCCACCAGCATCACACTGGCAGGCCTGTGAAACGCGTAGGCAAACCTGAGCCGAGATTAGCGATGCTGGGCAGGGTCGGTAGCTTTGACTGCCTGTGAAGCCATCGACGAGGGGCTCCGACTACGTTCGCTGCGGTCGATGACCGCCGTGCCAACGAGGTCGCCGGTCACGTTGAGTGCGGTACAGCCCATGCCCACCAGAGCATCGATGGCGGTCAGCAGCGCCACGGCCTCGATAGGCAAGCCTACCTGAGAGAACACCGTCGCGATCATCACGATGCCGGCCCCCGGTACCCCGGCGGCACCCACCGAGATCAGCGTGCCTACTACAACGATCTGCAGCATGCTCGCCCAATCCAGTGGCACGCCCATCACGTTGGCGGCGAACACCGCCGAGATGGCGATGCGGATCGCCGCCCCATCCATGTTCAGCGTCGCACCCAGTGGCAGGCTGAAGCCGTAGAGGCTACGCGGCAGGCCCAGGCGGCTCGCGGCGCCCAGGGTCAGCGGCAGGGTGCCGGCGCTGCTCTGGGTGGCGAAGGCGGTGGCCATGGGGGTGCGCGCCTCGCGAAAGAAGGCGCGAGCCGGCACACCGAAGCCCTTGAGCAGGCCGAGATAGACCAGTAGCTGCGCACCCAGCGCCAGATAGAGCACCACCACCATATCGCCCAGCGACAGCAGGGTCGCGAGGCCCTGGTCGGCGACGGTATTGGCCACGATGGCGAAGACCCCGGCCGGCACGACGTGAAGAATTCCATCCATCACCCTGAGCGTGGCGGTGTTAAGCGCCTCGATCAGGCCGTAGAGCCGTTCACCCAGCTCCGACTGGGATTCGGACTGACGCATCTTCGACACGGCCAGACCAAAGACTAACGCGATGAAGATGATGCCCAGTAGATCCTGCTCGGCGAAGGCGGCAACGATATTGTTCGGCACGATGCCGAGCACCACCGAGAGGATACCGGGATTGTCGGGCACCGAGACGGAACCGGCCCCCTGCAGTGACATCCCCTCCCCCGGCGACAGCAGGGTCGCCACGGCAAGCCCCACGGCGATGGCCAGGGCCGAGGTGGCCAGGTAGTAGAGAAACACCTTGCGGCCGATGCGCCCGAGGCTACCGGAAGCGCCCTGATTGACCCCCGACATCAGGGTGAATAGCACGATGGGCAGGATGATAAACTTCAGCAGTCGCATCAGCAGCTCGCCCAGTGGGGCCAGCCATTCGGCCACGGCAGGCCCGCCGACCAGGCCGACCACCACGCCCAGCACCAGGGCGATGCTCACGCGCAGGATCAGCGAGGTATCGCGATAGCCGTGCCACAGGGATGTCAGGAGCGTCGACATAGGGACCTCGTCAAAATGAAAGAGCGCCGCGGACCATAGACACACAGAGCCCGGTGTGCAAAGACTGTAAAGTTAATAGCTTATAACGCTATGTGCCTTGTGCTCGACATCACTGCCATCGTGGCGTTGGACCCAAGGCTCGCCGAAGCATGCACCAGGTAGCGCAAGATCGGGACGGGGCCGAACACCTGAATCACATCATTCTCGCACCAGCCGTGTCAGTCGCACGTCCACGGTGAGGGCGAGCGAGGTCAGGGCCGCGGCCTTCTCGCGCCCCTCGGCACTGGCACGATGCAGATGCGGCGTCATCGCCAGCAGATCGGCAATGGGCTCGGCACCCTCGAGCTCGATGGCGAAGCGTAGCGTCTCGCCGAGTCGCCGGGCGAACCCCTCGGGCACGATCTCGCCGCCCTCTCGGGGTGGCTTGAGGCTCGGGTAGATGATCTCGCGCAACTCACGCAGATGGTCCGGCCCGGCCTCGACCATCAGCAGCTCGCCGCCCGGCTTCAGCACGCGGGCGAACTCGGCATAGACGGGGAAGCCGAACAGGCACAGCACGCGATCAACGCAGCTAGTCTGGACCGGCAGGTGGGCGTTGGTACCCACCACCCAGGTGGCGCTCCCCTGGCGCTTGGCGGCGGCGAGCACCGCCCACTTGGAGATATCTACGCCCAGTAGCGCTAGCGCCGGCGCCTTGCCTGGCGCCCCCTCGATCCCGGATGCGACATCGGCCAGTTTGCGCAGGTAGTAACCTTCGCCACAACCGGCATCCAGGCAGCAAAGAGTACCCTCACCCGGCACTTCGGCCAGCACGGCGCTAGCGACGGCCTCGGCGATGGGCCGATAGTGGCCGGCCTCAAGAAAGCGCCGCCGCGCCGACACCATCGCCTTGCTGTCGCCGGGATCCCCGGAGCGCTTGTTCTGCACCGGCAGCAGGTGAACGTAACCCTGGCGGGCAATATCGAAGCTGTGTCCGGCCGCGCAGCACCAGGTGCTGACGCCCTTGTGCAGGACATTGCCGTCCAGCGGGCAAGCCAGCGCCTCGAACGATGTGGTGCTCATGGGTCACCCCTCCTCTGCTACATTCATTCCGCGATGCTTCATTCCACGATGCATGGCGCCCCTACACCGCGGCTGTATTCACGGTCGCTCCATCGAGCCCTGCCCAATGCCGTACCAAGTGAGGACATTATACGCGGGTGACCAGGCCAGTAACGATCCACTAGTCGGTCTGGCCAACCGCCGCTCTTTTGTCGACACCGCCGCCGAGACCTCGATCGACGCCGACGATCTCCCCTTCCGTTTCACGGTGAGCATCGGCGTCACCCGCTTCGGCCGAATGATGCCAACGCCCAGGCCGCGACCCAGCGGGCCGATGCCATCATGTGCCGGGCCAAGCACGCAGGCAGAAACCGCTGTGCGGTTCGCTGGTAGCCTCGGCGCCGCTCAGCGCAGCGTCGGGTAGCCCTCGACGAATACCCAGTCGGTCTGCTGCGCCGGTACATGGCAGCCCTTGCAGGTGCCCTCGAAGCTCTCGGACACGTTCTGCTCCGGCGCGTCGGCCTTGAACAGCGCCCAGCCCCAGCCTTCGCCCCAGTGGGGGCCGTCAAAGCGCCCCCGGCTGTCCTTGACCATCACGAACCAGATCTGCGGCTCGCCGGCCCACAGGGCCGGTCCGGTGGTCTTGTCACCGGCCTCGACGCTGCGGATCTCCTTGACCAGGACGGTGCCATCGGCGAACTCACCGCTCTCCTGATAGGCCCGCGCGGCCTCGGGCTGGGTATAGACGTCGTGGAAGCCGGCCCCGGGGGCCTCGGCGTCATTGATCACCCAGGAGCCGAGGTGAACCCAGCGGCCCCGGACCTCCGCCGGGAGCGAGATGCCGCCCTCGCCGTCCACGTGTTCGCGGTAGGTCGTCGTCGCCAGATCGGCGGCGAGGGCGGGAAGGCCGGTCAGCGCCAGCAACGTCGCCAGCCCAAAAGCATTGATGGTTGTCATGATCCGCTCCTCCTGTTCGGGTGCCGGGACGATCGCCGGCAATTGACAGTGTAGGCGGCACACTGGAACTGACGCTGGCGGAGATGCGGGAGGAGCGCTGCGGCCGACAGGCCGCTCTGGATCGGCTATGTGAACTGCTGGCAATCCAGTTACTGCGCTATCTGATGGATGCCGGCGAAGTGGAATCGGGGCTGCTGGCGGGGATGGCTCACCCCAAGCTGGTCAAGGCGCTGATCGCCCTGCACGACCGGCCGGAGGCCGACTGGACGCTGAACGGGCTGGCCCGCGAGGCGGGCATGTCCCGGGCCCGCTTCGCCAGCCTGTTTCGCGACACCGTCGGCCAGGTGGGCTAGAGCAGCCCCTCGGCGCTGACCAAGGTATTCCGCCGGCATACCGGCTGCTCGCCGCGGGGATGGCGCAGCGCCGACGCCGCGAGGGACGGGAACGGGAACGGGAACGGGAACGGGAACGGGAACGGGAACGGGAACGGGAACGGGAACGGGAACGGGAACGGGGTCTAATTGTAATGCCGGTCAGCGTTAACTGACTGGCATTAGCCGATAACGGCAGGCTTTCGTATGACCCGGATGATGCGGCGGGGCTAGGCGACTCTTATCCGCCCTGCCCCGGCGATCACTCCCACTCGATGGTGGCCGGCGGCTTGCTGCTCACGTCGTAGGTCACGCGGGAGACGCCGGTGATCTCGTTGATGATGCGGTTGGAGACCTTCTCCAGCAGCTCGTAGGGCAGGTGCGCCCAGCGGGCGGTCATGAAGTCGATGGTCTCCACGGCGCGCAGGGCGATCACCCACTCGTAGCGGCGGCCGTCGCCTACCACGCCAACCGATTTGACCGGCAGGAAGACGGCGAAGGCCTGGCTGGTCTTGTGGTACCAGCCGGCGTTGTGCAGCTCCTCGATGAAGATGGCGTCGGCCTCGCGCAGGATGTCGGCGTACTCCTTCTTCACCTCGCCGAGGATGCGCACGCCCAGGCCCGGCCCCGGGAAGGGGTGACGGTAGACCATGTCGTAGGGCAGGCCGAGCTCGACGCCGAGCTTGCGCACCTCATCCTTGAACAGCTCGCGCAGCGGCTCGACGAGCTTGAGCTTCATGGTCTCGGGCAGGCCGCCCACGTTGTGGTGCGACTTGATCACGTGCGCCTTGCCGGTCTTGGCGGCGGCGGATTCGATCACGTCCGGGTAGATGGTGCCCTGGGCCAGGAAGTCCACGCCCTCGATCTTGGCGGCCTCGGCATCGAACACGTCGATGAAGGTGTTGCCGATGATCTTGCGCTTGGCCTCGGGCTCGTCGACGCCCTTAAGCTTGTCGAGGAACAGGTCCTCGGCGTCGACGCGGATCACCTTGACGCCCATGTGCTTGGCGAAGGTCTCCATCACCTGGTCGCCCTCGGCCTTGCGTAGCAGGCCGTTGTCGACGAACACGCAGGTCAGCTGGTCGCCGATGGCCTTGTGCAGCAGCGCGGCGACCACGGAGGAGTCGACGCCGCCGGAGAGGCCGAGCAGCACGTGACGATCGCCTACCTGGTCGCGCACGCGGGCGATCTGATCCTCGATGATCTGCGCCGGGGTCCAGTTGCGCTCGCTGCCGCAGATGTCGAGCACGAAGTGCTCGAGGATACGCTGACCCTGCAGGGTATGGGTCACCTCGGGGTGGAACTGCACCCCGAAGAAGCGCTTCTCCTCCCAGGCCATGGCGGCGATCGGGCAGCTCGGGGTGGAGGCGGTCACAATGAACTCGTCGGGCACCCGTGAGACCTTGTCACCGTGGCTCATCCAGACATCGAGCAGGCTGTTGCCGGTGTCGTGATCGATGTGATCCGAGATGTCCTTGAACAGCGCCGTTTCAGCGTCGAGACGAATCTGCGCATAGCCGAACTCATGAACATGAGAGCCCTCGACGGCACCACCAAGCTGCTCGGCCATGGTCTGCATGCCGTAGCAGATGCCGAGCACCGGCAGCCCCATCTCGAACACGCACTGCGGGGCACGGGGCGAATCCAGCTCGGTGACCGACTCGGGGCCGCCGGCGAGGATGATGCCGTTGGGGGCGTACTCGCGAATCTCGGCCTCGCTGATATCGAAGGCGCGAACCTCGGAGTAGACACCGATCTCGCGCACGCGGCGGGCGATCAGCTGGGTGTACTGGGAGCCGAAGTCGAGGATCAGGATCTTGTGGGCGTGAATATCGGTCATGAAAGCATCCGCTAGGGCATCTAGGCCAAGGCTGAAAATACGTAGAAAATCCTGCGAGCGTTGCTGGATGAGCGTCAGGCTAGGCGAAAACGGCCGAGGCAGCGGAGTTGACGAGTCTGTCAATGAGCATGCCGAGGCCGTTTTCAACAACGCATGGCGCCATTCCAGCGGCGCTTTTTAACCAGCCCGATAGTTGGGGGCTTCCTTGGTAATTTGCACATCGTGCACATGGGACTCGTTGAAGCCGGCCCCGGTGATCTGCACGAACTGCGGCTTGGTGCGCATCTCCTGGATGTCGCGGCAGCCGGTGTAGCCCATGGAGGCCCGCAGGCCGCCCATCAGCTGGTGGACGATGGCGCTCATCATGCCCTTGTAGGGCACGCGGCCTTCGATGCCCTCGGGCACCAGCTTCTCGGCGCCGGCGTCCTTGTCCTGGAAGTAGCGGTCGGCGCTGCCCTGGGTCTGGGACATGGCGCCCATGGAGCCCATGCCGCGGTAGGCCTTGTAGGTGCGGCCCTGGAAAAGCTCGATCTCGCCCGGAGCCTCCTCGGTGCCGGCCAGCAGGCCGCCGGCCATCACGGTGCTGGCACCGGCCGCCACGGCCTTGGCCAGGTCGCCGGAGTAGCGCACGCCGCCGTCGGCGATCAGCGGAATGTCGTAGGGCACCAGGGCCGCGGCGACGTTGGAGACGGCGGTGATCTGCGGCACGCCGACGCCGGCCACCACGCGAGTGGTGCAGATGGAGCCCGGGCCAATGCCGACCTTGACGGCGTCGGCGCCGGCTTCCGCGAGCGCCTTGGCGGCCTCGGCGGTGGCGATGTTGCCGCCAATCACCTGGATCTGCGGGAAGTTCTCCTTCACCCAGCGCACGCGCTCGATCACGCCCTTGGAGTGGCCGTGGGCGGTGTCAACCACCACCACATCGACCCCGGCCTCGGCCAGGGCGGCCACGCGGTCCGGCGTCTCGGGGCCGGTGCCCACCGCGGCGCCGACCAGCAGGCGGCCGTCGGCATCCTTGGCGGCGTTGGGGAAGGTGCGAGCCTTCTCGATGTCCTGGAAGGTGACCAGGCCGCGCAGGCGGTTCTCGTCATCGACCACCAGCATCTTCTCGATGCGGTGCTCCTGCATCTTGCCCTTGATCACGTCGAGGGTGGTGCCCACCGGCACGGTGACGAGCTTCTCGCCGGGGGTCATGATGTCGGCGACGCTGTCGCCGTGGTTGGGCTGGAAGCGCATGTCGCGCTCGGTCACCAGGCCCACCAGGGTTTCCCCCTCCACCACCGGGAAGCCGGAGAAGCCGTGCTCCTCGGCCATCGCCAGCAGGTCGGCCAGCTTGGCCTTGGGGCCAACGGTGACCGGATCCTTGACGATCACGCTCTCGTGCTTCTTGACCTTGCGCACCTCGGCGGCCTGCTGCGCCATGGTCATGCTCTTGTGAATAATGCCGATGCCCCCTTCCTGGGCCATGGCGATGGCCAGTCGCGCCTCTGTCACCGTGTCCATGGCGGCGGAGACCAGCGGGATGTTCAGGTGGAGATCCCGTGTCAGCCGGGTCCGTAGGCTGACGTCGTTGGGCAGGACCTCGGAATACCCGGGGACGAGTAATACGTCATCGAACGTAAGAGCTTCTTGGGCCATACGTAGCATATCGGCAACACCCAGTGAGCTGGTGGGAGAAGGGAGGTAAGTTAATCCACCATTATAACGGGCGAAGGCGGGCCACGTCACGAACCAACACGACTCCATGCTACCCTGCCCCTGATATCCGAGGAGCCCGCGCCATGAGCCACCCCGATGCCCCACCCCTATCCGTCAGCGAACTCAACCATAGCGCCCGGCAGCTGCTGGAGGGGCGCTTCGGCGATATCTGGGTCGAGGGCGAGCTCTCCGGGGTCTCGCGCCCCAGCTCCGGTCATGTCTACTTTACCCTCAAGGATGAGCATGCCCAGCTGCGCGGCGCCCTGTTTCGGAGCCGTGCACGCTTCGTCGGGGCGCCGATGCGCGACGGTGACCGGGTCAAGGTACGCGGGCGGCTGTCGGTCTTCGAGCCGAGAGGCGACTATCAGCTGATCGCGGAAGCGGTGCAGGCCGCCGGCCTGGGCGAGCTGCTGGCGGCCTATGAACGGCTCAAGTCACGACTCGACAGCGAAGGCGTGTTCGCCAACGCCCGCCCTCTGGCCTGCCCGCCACGCCACCTGCTGATCATCACATCGCCTACCGGTGCGGCGATTCGCGACGTACTGGCGGTGCTTGCCGCACGCTGGCCCATGGTGAACGTGACGCTGATTCCAGTGGCGGTACAGGGGCGCGAGGCGGTGCCGACAATGATCTCGGCGCTAGGATTACTCAATCGCCAAGCGAATCTCGCCCCGGACCGCGACGTCATCCTCCTCACCCGGGGCGGCGGCAGCCTTGAGGACCTGTGGGCCTTCAACGACGAGCACCTGGCCCGGGCGATCTTCCATTCGCGACTGCCGATCATGTCGGCGGTGGGCCACGAGGTGGATGCGACCCTTGCCGACTTTGCCGCCGATGCACGCGCCCCCACCCCCTCTGCGGGAGCGGCACGACTGGTGCCGGATCGCCACGATCTCGGCCACCGTCTGGCGATGCTCCAGGCTCGCCTGATGCGCGCGATCCAGTCTCGCCTCGATGGCGAGGGTCAGCGCCTGGATCACCAGCGGGCGCGACTGCGTCATCCTGGCGAGAAGCTGCAGCACCGGCGCCAGGCGCTGGCACAACTGACCGGACGACTGACGCGAGCCCTTCAGGCGCGCCTGACCGAGGCCAGCCGGCACCAGGCCCAACTGCAGCGCCGCCTGACGGCACACCCGCCCGGCCGCCAACTGGCACTGGCCGAACGCCGCCTCGAGACGGCAAGCCAGCGTCTGAGCATCGCGGCACCGCGGGTGCTGGCGCGTCATCGCGAGCGTCTGACAGCAGTCGCCAGGGAGCTGCATGCCGTCAGTCCCCTGGCGGTGTTGGGCCGTGGCTATGCGATACTCGAGGATGAACAGGCGCGCGTGGTACGACGAGCCGACGACGCCGCCCCCGGCGACCGTCTGTCCGCCCGCCTGGGGGATGGACGCCTGACACTCGAGGTACTTCCTTATGACGCCGATATTCCGACCGGCAAGCGGTCGAACCGATAGCGCAGAAAGCTCACGCCCCTGCGCTATCTAAGCTTAGTCGCAAGTCGTCTTGACGTTCCGGGCCAGATGCCGTTTCGTCGACTGTTCTTGCGACACTCCCGCCATGGGCGGGACTTCATCAGCATGTATAAAGGAGTCACACATGTCTCTGCGCATCAATGACCTCGTACCGGACTTCGAGGCCGACACCAGCCAGGGTGCCATTCGCTTCCACGAGTGGCTGGACGGCAAATGGGCCATCCTGTTCTCCCACCCCAAGGACTTTACCCCGGTCTGCACCACCGAGTTCGGCGCCGTGGCCAAGCTCAGAGATGAGTGGGAAAAGCGCGATACCAAGGTCATCGGCATCTCGGTGGATGGCGTGGAGGAGCACAAGGGCTGGATCAAGGACATCGAGAGCTTTGCCAGCAGCGATGTCGGCTTCCCGATCATCGCCGACGAGGACCTCAAGGTCGCCAAACTGTTCGACATGCTGCCCGCCGAGGCTTACCTGCCCGATGGCCGGACTCCCGCCGACAGCGCCACGGTCCGCTCGGTGTTCATCATCGGTCCGGACAAGCAGCTCAAGCTCTCCATGACCTACCCGATGAACGTCGGTCGCAACTTCGCCGAGGTACTGCGTGCCCTGGATGCCCTGCAGACAGCCAACGGCAAGGGCGTCGCCACCCCGGCGGACTGGACCGTGGGCGAAGACGTGATCATTCCCCCGACGGTCTCCGACGAGGATGCCAAGGCCAAGTTCGGCGAGTTCGAGACCGTCTTCCCCTACCTGCGTCGCACCAAGCTTCCCCAGCAGTAAGCGGAGCACGATGCGATCCCCTGGCCCCCGCCACATGGCGGGGGACAGTCGTTTCGTGAGCCCTCAGCGCTCCGGCTTGAAGGTGGCAGGCTCCAGGTCGTGACGCCCCAGCAGCTTGTAGAAGTCGGTGCGATTGCGCCCGGCGATACGCGCCGCCTGGGTCACGTTGCCCGCGGTGAGCTTCAGCACCTTGATCAGGTAACGACGCTCGAAGGCCGCCCGAGCATCGTTGAACGTCGGCAACACGCTCTCTTCGGCCGCCAGCGCCTGGGCCACCAGCGCCTCGGGGATGATCGCGGTCCCGGTCAAGGCCACACACTGCTCGACCACATTGACCAGCTGACGCACGTTACCCGGCCAGGCACTGGCCGCCAGCAGCTTCAGGGCCTCCGGCGAGAAGCCCTTGACGAAGGGCTTGTGACGCTCGGCGGCCTGGACCACCAGGTGCTTGGCCAGCAACGGCACATCCTCGGGGCGTTCCTTGAGCGATGGCAGACGCAGGTTGACCACATTGAGGCGGTAGTAGAGGTCCTCGCGAAACTCGCCCTCGCCCATGGCACGATCGAGGTCGCGGTGGGTTGCCGAGATGATTCGCACGTCCACCGGCACCTGAACAGTGGAGCCCAGCGGGCGAACGTGACGCTCCTGGAGGGCACGCAGCAGCTTGACCTGAAGCGGCAACGGCATGTCGCCGATCTCGTCGAGAAACAGGGTGCCGCCGTCGGCGGCCTGAAACAGGCCACGATGTTCGCTGATCGCCCCGGTAAAGGCTCCCTTGGCATGCCCGAACAGCTCACTCTCCAGCAGCTGTTCAGGCAGGGCACCACAGTTGATCGCCACGAAGGGCTTTTCGGCCCGCGGGCTGGCACGATGAATGGCTCTGGCCATCAGCTCCTTGCCCGAGCCTGAGGGGCCGCTGACCAGCACGCTGACATCGGAGGCGGCGACCATGCGCGCCTGCTCCAGCAGGCGCTCCATCTCGGGGCTATGGGTGATGATCTCGGCACGCCAGGCTTCATCGCCATCCGTCAGCCCGCCCGGGACCTGGGTCAAGGCATCCTCGATGGCAGCGAACAGTTCGTCTCGATCCACCGGCTTGGTCAGGAAACTGAACACGCCCTCGCGAGTCGCCGCGACCGCATCGGGTATCGAGCCGTGGGCGGTGAGCAGGATGACCGGAAGCCCCGGCGCCGCCCGCTGTACCTCGCGGAACAGCATCAGACCATCCATCTCGTCCATGCGCAGGTCGGTAATCACCAGGTCGGGACGATTGACCTCCAGCGACCTGAGCGCCTCACGGCCGCTCGCCGCGGTGGTCAGCCGGTAGCCGCGACTCTCCAGTCGCATGCCCAGCAGCCTCAGCAGGCTGACGTCGTCATCCACCAGCAGGATATGGGCAGGCTGCCGGCGCCCGGCACTCCCGGCGGCTGCCATCCGGGTCGATTCAGCACGCGTTTGCAGGGGGGGCAGGGTCTTCACATCGAGGCCTCCATCACTCTTCGTTCTGCTGTCGCAGGTTGATACTTCGTTCGATGGCGGTCAGCGCCTCGAGCTTCTCCGTCAGGGCGGCCTTCTCCCCCTCCAGGGCGGTGATCCGGGCCTCGCTATCCAGCTGGGAGGAGTGCGCGGCATTCAGTCGCCCAAGCATGGCGCGGCGACGCTCCAGCTCGTTGAGCCAGTAGCGTAGCAGCGGCTGCAGGGTCACAGGCGCGGCACCCAGGTCGGCCTTGTAAAGCTCCGAGGCAAGCACCCACTGCCGGTGGTTCCCCCATGAGAGCGCCACGGCGCGGGCCAGGCGTTGCTCCGCCTCCTCACCTTCCAGGCGCTTGAGCATGGCATCACGCCAGGTGCGATCACCGCGCTGCGACGCCAGCCCGAAGTCGACCCACTCCCTCAGCAGGCACGCCTCGTTGGTGAAGCTCGGCAGTTCGGAGCGGCAGTGGGCGGCAGACTCCACGACACTGGTCGGCTCGGCGGAGTGCTCCATCAGCCCCTGCGACAGACTCTCGCAACCGACCAACCAGGTGGCCAGTAGACAGGTCAACAGGGGACGCAGCGTCATCACATCAGCTCCTTGCTTGTGGGTCTGCCAATTCGGCAGGCGTGTCAGTAGGATCACCCCTCGAGGGGGCAGTGTGCGGCAGCGTCAAGCGGAAGCAGACTGCCAGGCGTGGATCTGTCACCAGCGCCAACTCGCCCTGCTGCAGGCGGGCGCAATCCGCCGCTACCGAGAGTCCGATGCCGGAGCCCTTGAGCGGCCCCTTGCGACGCGTGCCGCCCTGATAGAAGGCCTCAAACAACCGCGGGCGATCCGCCTCGGCGATGGGTTCGCCGCTATTGGCCACTTCCAACTCAAGACGACCTCGACGCTGTCGAGCCCGGATCTCCAGCACACCTCCGTCCTCACCATAGGCGATGGCGTTGGAGACCAGATTATCGAGGATATGCTCAGTCGCGGCACGATCCAGTGGCCACACCACCGGGCCATTGAAGCCCTCGACCCGCATCCCCTTGTTGGCCAGCGCTAGACGGTGCTTGGCCAGCACTTCGTGCAGCAGGGTGGCAACGTCGAGCCGCTCAATCTTCACTCGGCGGTTCTGCTGCAGCAGATTGTAGTCGAGCAGCTGCTCGATCAGCCGCTGCAGCTCGCGGCCGCTGCCATCGATCAGCTCGAGAATCTCCTGCTGCTGTGGGGTCAGCTTCCCGGCCACTCCGTCGCCCAGCAGCGCAGACCCTTCACGCACGCTGGCCAGCGGGGTCTTGAGTTCATGAGACATATGGCGCAGGAAGCGCTGCTTTTCTGCCTCAAGCTCATCGAGACGCGAGGCGAGCCAGTCGAGGCGTTCATCCAGCTGAATCAACTCGGCGGGGCCCTGTACCGGGCGGGGTGGCGCATCACGGGAACCACTGCCGATCCCCAGGATACGGCGTTCCAGCTGGCGCACCGGACGAATGATTAGCCATGAGAACAGCAGCATCAGCACCAGGCTGGCCGACACCAGAGCACCGGTCTGCCACCACAGCTGTCTCTGTACCCCTCGCGCCCCTTCACGAATCGCATCAATGCGCGTATCGATGCGCTGATTGGTGGCCTGGCGCAGCGCTTCGGTATGCTCAGCGAGTGCCGGGAAAGCCTCGAGCCGATCCTTGAACGCGGCCAGCTCCAGGCCGGGCAGATCGCTCAAGCGCTCGAGAAGCGCCTCCAGCTCCACCATGACAGGAGCTTCCGGCAGCAGCTCCTGCTGCCGACCCAGCAGTTGACGATACTCCTCGAGCCGGGCGGCATAGATCTCCAGCAGGCTCTCCTGTTCCAGAACGGCATACTGCCGAGCACTACGCTCCATCTCCAGGGCCAATACCCCCAGGGTCCGGGCGCGCCGCGTCTCCTCCACCGCCTGGCGTGCGCTGATGTCGGCCAAACGGGTGAGCTCGGAGAGGGCCTGACCCGCCTGGAACATCAGCACGCCCAACGGCAGCATCACCACCACGAAGGCGATCAGCACGAGTTGCAGCAGGGAGCGGGGGCGCCAGCGACGGGCGACTCGGGTGGCCATGTCCAGCGTTCTTTGCAGATAACCAAGGGGCGGGGTGGCGGATGGGGTTGCCATCATGTCGAACCTTCAGGATACCAGAGTTTGCCTGGGCGCCGTGCCCTCTAGATCGCGGCATGCGAGCGGTAAAAAACATGCGAGTGGTAAAAAAAAGGCCGGCAGAGCCGGCCCAAGTACGCAGGGAACTGAAGGGTCTGGAAGGATCACCGGTGGCGGCCTGGTCCAGCCAACGCCCACCCTTCCAAACGGGCCGGGGAAGGCCCTCGAAGCCATGGGCGAGCCATCTGCCACCAGGGGCTGGCCCTCCTCATGCGGATGGCAAGCCATCGAGGGCCGACCATCCCGCTTCGTTTCTGGCGGTGTCGCCCGGCTTGGTCGTAACCAATGTGGCCGCGGCGCCACTGCGCGATTCTATCCCCCGCAAGGGGGAGAGGCATCCATGCCGGGGCATCCTTGCCCTTGGGTACACATCCCTGACCATGTCGGTACCCGTCTCATCGCAACCTAAGTCACACATCGCTAGGAGCAGACGTTGATCGCTTTGGAGGCGAGGCACAGGGCAGTGTCGTTCCGCCCCCGCCGCGATCGAAATGGCTCGAGCCGTAATGAACCACTCCCGTCGCTCACTTCACATATTGCGAACTTCGTGCCAAAATTAAATAAATAGCTAAAATTCAATTACTTACATACGCGCCTTTACTCAGGATGTGTTACAACCCGGGCGGCGGGGAGGCTTGCGACCGGGATTATGTCGCAAGAAAAAGACACAAGCGGAGAGGATCTCTAAACAGTCATACTTATCAATAGCTTAGAGAGTCGCCAAACCGCGACGACCGCACAGGAGGTGACACCTCACGGCGACAGGACATGGCTTGCCACATCGTTGCAAATGGCAGGCGAGATCGTTGCGATAACACGCCGGCATGCTCAGCCGAGTGACTTGATCAGCACCTTGGACTTGCGGGCATGGTTATAGGTGTCCCGGCGCAACGGAGGCAGCGCCTCGAGGTCGGCCAGGCGAAAGCCGTGCTCGAAGAACCAGTGAGTGGTGTGGGTGCTGAGGGCAAACAATGCAGACAGCCCCTGCCGCCGGGCACATCGCTCGAGCTCAGCGAGCAGTAGCTCGCCGCGAGCACCGCCACGATAGTCATCGTGAACCGCCACGCAGGCCAGCTCGCCCATCTCGGCATCATCGAACCGATGCAGGGCGGCACAGCCGATGATCATGCCGTCGCGCTCGATCACCAGATAATCGTCGATCTCGTGCTCCAGCCGTTCACGGGAGCGAGGCACCAGCATGCCGCGCTGCTCCAGCGGTTCGAGCAGCTCCAGCAGGCCACCGATATCCGCCAGCTCCGCCGAGCGCAGCTGCTCGTAACGATGCCGGGTGATCATGGTGCCGACCCCGTCGCGGGTGAAGAGCTCGCCAAGCAGGGCATCATGGTCATGCCACGAGAGCAGGTGCGTACGCGCCACCCCGTGACGGGCGGCCTGGCAGGCGGCCTCCAGATGACGTGCAAGCTCGCTGCCGGGGGGAGCCTGATTCAGCAGCGGCCCGGCCTCGGCGGGCGTCAGCTGACGCTGCAGCTGACCACTGGCATCGCAGAGGCCACTGGCCTCGCCGAGCAGGATCAACTTGTCGGCCGACAGCGCCATGGCAGCATGCTGGGCCACATCCGAGGCGTCGAGGTCGAAGACCTCTCCGGTGCTGGAGAAGCCCAGTGGAGGCAGCACCACCAGCGCTCCCTGCTCCAGCAACCCCTCGATGGCCTGGGTACGCACCCGACGCACCTCTCCGCTATGATCGAAGTCGACTCCCTCCCGCACCCCAAGCGGCTTGGCCATCACCAGGTTGCCGGAGATCGCGGAGAGCTCCACGCCATGCATCGGCGTATTGGGCAGGCCCAGCGAGAAGCGCGCCTCCAGCCATAGCAGCTGCTCGGCGGCCACACGCTCGATGCAGGCCATCACCTCACCCTCGGCAACACAGCGTCCCTGATGCTGGCCCGGCGTGATCCCTGCCGCATCCAGAGCCTGGCGTACCTGAGGACGAATGCCGAACACCACCACCAGCCGTACCCCCAGGGTATGCAGTAGCGCCAGATCCTGGATCAACTGCTCACCACGCCCCCGCGCCATCGCCTCGCCTTCGATCAGAATGACGAAGGTTCGTCCGCGATGAGCATTGATATAGGGCGAGGAGTTGCGAAACCAGTCGACGAAGGGGAAGCGTTTATCCAAGAGCCGCTCTCCGGCTGCGGGTGATCGAAAGGAGGGTCCACGACTATAGCAGAGCAACGGAAACGGCGGCACCACTAACGTGGTGCCGCCGCTCGGGGCTCCGTGCAGAGGATGGCCTGGGGCTCGTGGCCCCCGCCCCCCCATATGAGCTAGCCGAACATGCCCTTGAACATGAAGAAGAACAGGATGGCCAGCCCCGCACCGGCAGGCAGGGTGATCAGCCACGACATCGCGATGGTACCGATCACGCGCAGGTTGAGGGCCGCCATGCCGCGGGCCAGGCCAACACCCAGCACGGCCCCCACCAGGGTGTGGGTCGTGGAGATCGGTAGGCCGGTACCCGACGCCAGCACCACGGTGACAGCGGCGGCCAGGGTAGCCGCGAAGCCACGGCTGGGCGTGAGCTCGGTGATGCCGGTACCGACGGTGGCAATCACCTTATGCCCATAGGTGACCAGGCCGACAACGATACCGCCGCCGCCCAGCACCAGCACCCACCAGGGCACCAGGGCGGCCCCCTCGATCTCGCCGCCGCTATTTACCACGCCGATTACCGCCGCCAGGGGACCCACCGCGTTGGCCACATCATTCGAGCCATGGGCGAAGGCCATGGCACAGGCGGTGAAGATCATCAGCACTCCGAACACCCGCTCGACTCCGCTGAAGCCAAAATGATCGGTCTTGCGACTACTGGCCTGCACCCGCCGCTCCATAAGAACGCCCATTACGGCAAACAGCAGGCCGGCGAGTATCGCCAACAGCAGGCTGGTGCCGAAGTTAAGATCCAGACCAACATGCTTGAGCCCCTTGGTCAGAGTCACCATGGTGACCGAAAAGCCCACCAGGAAGACGTACATCGGTACGTAACGCTTGGCGGCGGCGAAGGGGTCGCGGGCCTCGAAGATCAGATGCTGTACCGATTTAAACAGGGTAAAGGCGATGGTGCCGGCGAGCAGCGGCGAGACGATCCAGCTGGCAGCGATCTTGCCGACACTGCCCCAGTCCACCGCCGCGGCTCCCAGGCCAGCCACGGAGAAGCCGACGATGGCACCGACGATGGAGTGAGTGGTGGAGACCGGCCAGCCCTTCAGGGAGGCGATCAATAGCCAGGTAGCGGCCGCCAGCAGCGCTGCCAGCATGCCATAGACCAGCAGCTGCGGGTCACTCTGGAGAAGCTCGGGGTCAATGATCCCTTTGCGAATCGTATTGGTCACTTCGCCGCCGGCTAACCAGGCGCCGAGAAACTCGAAGATGACGGCGATCAGGATCGCCTGCTTGATGGTGATGGCGCGAGAGCCCACCGAGGTGCCCATGGCGTTGGCGACATCGTTGGCCCCCACCCCCCAGGCCATAAAAAAGCCAAATAGGCAGGCCAGGATGATGAAGATCTCGCCGTGCTGCGCAATGATCGACAT
The DNA here is from genome assembly GCF_009901955.1 of Halomonas icarae. Lineage (GTDB taxonomy): Bacteria > Pseudomonadota > Gammaproteobacteria > Pseudomonadales > Halomonadaceae > Halomonas > Halomonas icarae. The sequence goes on from NZ_WUTS01000001.1 coordinate 2,837,149, forward strand.
GAGGATACGTCCCCTCGTTACGGTCGTTTGATAGCATGTTCACAACGGCCCTGGCAGTGCCAGGGCCGTGGCACTCAGTTGGCAGTCATGATCTGCAGGCGGCTTCCCACACGCTCGGCACGATCGGAGAGCTGACCGACCCAGTCGATGATGGTGTAGAGGAACATGACATCGACCGGGGGCAGACGATCCTCGAGACCGAACAGCTGACGGCGAATGGCGACCTGCTGGGCATCGGCCTGATGCTCCAGGCGGTCCAGCTCACGAATCAGTTTCTGCATCACATCGCTGACGTTTCGCCCGAAGCCGGAGTCAAGTAGATCCCTGAGCTCCTCCAGGGCGTGACGTGCCTGGGCCACGCAAGCCACAGCGGTATGCATGTAGTCGCGCATCGGCTGGGCCAGCTCCTCGGGCACCTGCATGCGCCTGCCGAGCATGATGCCGGTGATATCGCGAACCTTGTTGGCGATCTTGTCCTGCACGCTGATCAAGTCGAGCAGATCCGAGCGCGACACTGGCAGGAACATGGTGTTGGGAAGATTCAGACGCAGCTCGGTCTTGAGCTCATCGGCCTCGTGCTCGAGGCGAGTCACCGTTTCGCGGTGAGCAGCGGCCGCCTCCCAGTCACCCACGAGGGTCGCTTCGAAGAAAGGCAGCAGCTGGTCGGCGCACTCGCTCGTCTTGACGATATGGGTCAGCAACGGCTCGAATGGCGAACGACCGAACATCGCGGAGAAGGGGTTGGATGTCACCATAGGGCATCTCGAAACCTTGAAAATGGCGGCGACAGTATAGTGACCCCTGCCGCCATCGTCATGGACTATTCATCCAATTTGCGAATCCCCACCTGATCGAGGCTGTCGACGCATGAGTCAAGAGATCGAACTGAAACTCGCCCTGGGCCCCGAAGGCCCCGACGCCCTGCGTCGTCATCCCCTGCTGAATGAGTCTTCATCAAGTGCCACCCTCCTCGGCAACACCTACTTCGACACTGCCAGGGGTGAGCTCGAGGCGGCACGCATGGCGCTGCGCCTGCGTCGGGTCGACGGCCGCCTGCTGCAGACGGTAAAGACCCGCGGCGAGGGCAGCGGCGGCCTGTCACGACGCGGCGAGTGGGAGTGGCGAGTTCCGGGGCCGGGACTCGATCTGGCCGGTCTGGAGGGGCTGCCACCGGCCGAACTGGGCAAGGACGTGCTGACGCGACTGGAGGCACGTTTTACCACGGACTTCCGCCGCGAAACCTGGCACCTCGAGCATCGCGGGGCCCGTATCGAGCTAGCCCTGGATGAGGGTGAGATCTCGGCGGCGTGTCGTCATGTCGCAATTCGTGAGCTGGAGCTGGAGCTCGTGGAGGGCGAGCCGGCGGCGCTATGGTCGCTGGCCGAGACGCTGGCCGAGCATGTGGCGCTGCGCCCCTCGGATACCAGCAAGGCGGCTCGCGGCGGAGCACTGCTGACGGGCGAATGGCGGCTCCCCCCGGGCGACTCACCGTCTTCGTGGCTGCACCGCGCCGTGGTGGCACTGGATGCTCACACCGATAGCGGCCATGGCGCCTGGCGAGAAGCGGCAGCCGACGCCTTTCGCCAACTCGCAGACCTGGGCGACACTCCTACGAGAGAGGCAGCACATTCACTTGCGAGGGCCCTGACAAACGAAGCCTGGTTGACGCCCTCTAACGGCCGATGCCTGTTGTGGCTAGCGCACCGTCTGTCGGGCCGGATACGCCTGGCCTGATCTCAATCACAAGGAAACCGTCCGTGAACTACCTCCCCAAACCCGCCGGCGCGGGCCTGCGCACTCGGGTCTTCCAGGTTATCTTCGAGTCCGACACCCCGCTGGCCAAGGGCTTCGATATCGCCCTGATCGTGGCGATACTCGCCAGCGTGCTGGTGGTGATGCTGGAGAGCATCGAGAGCCTTCGTGCCGACTACGGCACCCTGTTCTTCTGGCTGGAGTGGGGGTTCACCATCACCTTCACCGTGGAACTGGCGGTGCGCCTCTATTGCCTGGAGCGCCCCCTGCAGTACCTCAGGAGCTTCTACGGCATGGTCGACCTGATCGCCATCCTGCCCACCTGGCTGGCACTGATTGTCCCCGGGACCCAGACGCTGGTGATGGTGCGTCTGTTACGCACCCTGCGCATCTTCCGGGTTCTGCGGCTGATGGAGTTCGTCGGCGAGGGACGCCTGCTGATAGGGGCGCTGAAACGCAGCAGTCATCAGATCTTTCTGTTCCTGTTTACCGTCTTCATGCTGGTCTCGATCTTTGCCTCGATCGTCTACCTGATCGAGCCCGCCTCGGCCGGCTTCACCAGCATCCCCACGGCAATCTACTGGGCCATCGTCACCCTGACCACGGTGGGCTTCGGCGATATCGTGCCGGTGACCCCTCTGGGTCAGGCGATCTCGGTAATGGTGATGCTGATCGGCTACTCGATCATCGCCGTGCCCACCGGAGTCTTCTCCGCCGAGGTGATCCGCTCGATCCGCGCCGACCGCTACTCCGACGAGGCATGCCCGGGGTGCGGCCATGACCGCCACGAGCAGCGCGCCAAGTACTGCCTGCTGTGCGGCACCTGGCTCGACGAGGACACCCCCGACCCGCAGCTCTCCGAGGAGGAGCAGGAGGCCTGGTGGGAGGAGCATGGCGGCAAGGAGGAGGATGGCGACACCGACAAGGCGCCGCCGTCGGGCTGAGCCGTCGAGGTCAGTCGCGGAAGGGAGCGACGTCGCCTCGACCCTCGCGCAGGACCACCGGCGGAAGCTCGCGCAGGTCCACCACGCTGGTAGGCTCCAGATGACAGGCGCCACCGTCGATGATCAGATCGAGGTCGGCGCTGAAGCGCTCACGAATCTCTTCGGCATCGGTCATCGGCAGCTCCTCGCCCACCGGGATCAGGGTGACGCTCATCAGCGGCTCGCCGAGTGCTTCGAGAAGGGCGTAGGTAATGGCATGGTTCGGTACGCGGACCCCGATGGAGCGACGCTTGGGGTGCAGCAGCAGCCGCGGCACCTCGGTGGTCGCATTGAGGATAAAGGTGTAGGCACCAGGGGTATGCGCTTTGAGCAGGCGAAAGACGGCGTTGTCCACCTTGGCATAGGTACCGATCTCGGAGAGGTCGGAACACACCAGGGTAAAGTTGTGCTTGTCATCCAGGGCACGCAGCCGCTTGATCCTGTCGATGGCCTTCTTCTCGCCCAGGTGGCAGCCCAAGGCGTAGCCCGAGTCGGTGGGATAGGCCACCACACCGCCGGAACGGATGATGCCGATCGCCTGCTCGACCAGGCGCTTCTGGGGGTTTTCGGGGTGAATCTGGAAGAACTGGCTCATGGTCACGCTCCTGAATTGAACCGCGGCGCCAGCCGCGGATGGGTCCATACCGGCAGCGTGGCGGTGCGCGGCACCAGGCTCATGCTGCCCGGCGCCAGGTGGCCGCCGGAGAAGTGAAAGTCGCTGCCCAGCGAGGCATAGAGCCCGCGCTCCTGGAGCTGACGCGACAGGTCGCGGGTCACATCGGGATTCTGGAAGCCACTGACCAGCTCGGCGGCCTGGCCGCCGGCGACCCTGAAGTCGTCGAGCAGCAGGCCACGCTTGCGCCGCGTGAGGGAGTAGCGAAGGGGATGCGCCAGCACCGCCACGCCCCCCGCCGAAAGCACCCAGCCCACCGCCTCAGCCATATCCGGCCATAGCGCCTTGACATCACCCGGCTTGCCGGCCCCCAGGTATTTCTTGAAGGCGGTCGCGACGTCGGGCACCACGCCCGCCGCTACCAGCGCGCGGGCGAAGTCGGGACGGCCCAGGGGGCGCTCGCTACCGGCCTGCTCCCGTGCCCGGGCAAGGGCATCATCGAGACCAATTTTTTCCATGCGGGAGGCGATGGTCCTGGCGCGCTTCACGCGAGCCACGGCCTGGGCCTCGAGCCCCTCGACCAGCGCCCCCTTCACGCCCTCGGGCAGCAGGCCTACCACATGGATGCCGATGCCGCGCCACTGGGTGGAGAGCTCGGTACCGGGAATCAGTACGAGGCCCTCGTGGCGGGCCGCCTCGGCCGCCTCTGCCACACCGTCCAGGGTGTCATGGTCGGTCAGCGCCATGTGCGTCAGACCCTGGGCGGCGCAGAGCGCCACCAGATCCATGGGGGACAGGGCTCCATCCGAGGCGGTGGAGTGCATATGTAGGTCGATGCTGAGCGGCGCGGGGTCGCCCTCGAAGCGCAGGGGAAGTGGAGACATTGGCATGACGCCGATCGGCGACTTTGTCAGAATGGTCTATCATGGTGCGCCTCTGGCCAATGCCGGTCAATGGCGCCACTACCCGACCCTGCCGCCCCATAGAAGGAAGCCAGCCAATGCTCTACGCGATCATCAGTGAAGATGTGGACAACAGCCTGGAGCGCCGTCTCGCCGCCCGCCCCGATCATCTGGCGCGCCTGGAGGCGCTACGTGACGAGGGTCGCCTGGTCCTGGCGGGTCCCCACCCGGCGGTCGACAGCGAAGACCCGGGCGAGGCCGGCTTCTCCGGCAGCCTGGTGGTCGCCGAGTTCGACAGCCTCAAGGCGGCCCAGGCCTGGGCCGATGCCGATCCCTATGTGATCGCCGGCGTCTACGCCAGGGTGGCGGTGAAGCCTTTCAAGAAGGTTCTCCCCTGAAGAAGGCTTTCTGAACCAGCCAACTTATCAACAGCCGGTTTTTACACAATCACTGTGGACAACCCTGTTGAAACGCCGCGGATGCCTGTCGCCAGCCCCCTGATACCGGCTCCGCGGCGCAATCGATCAAATATTGAACACGCCTCCGGAGCTTCCCGTGACTGCCGCCCCCGATGGCCTGCCGCCTCTCGCCGCTCTCGATAACGCCTGTCTCGACTGGCGAAACGACGCAAGCGGCGAGGCAGCCCCTCACTCTTCCGCCTTCGACGATGTCTACTTCTCTCGCCATGATGGACGCGCCGAGACCGAACATGTCTTCGTCGCCGGCAATCGCCTGACGGAGCGCTTCAGGGAGTGGCAGGAGCCGCGCCCCTTCGTGATTGGCGAAACCGGCTTCGGTACCGGGCTCAACATGCTGTGTGCCTGGGCCTGCTTCGATGCCCACGCGGCGCCGGAGGCTCGACTGCATCTGGTGTCCACCGAGAAGTTCCCACTCGACCGCGCCGATCTGGCCCGGGCGCTGGCCGCCTGGCCCGATCTGGCAAGGCGCAGCGAGAGCCTGGTGGCGCAGTGGCCCGAGCCGGTGACCGGCGTGCACCGGCTCTGGCTCGATGAGCGCGTCACCCTCGACCTGCACCTGGGCGATGCCGCCGAGCGGCTGTCACTGCTCGACGGCCGGGTCGACGCCTGGTTCCTGGATGGCTTCGCCCCGGCGAAGAACCCCGAGATGTGGCAGCCGGCACTGTTCCAGGCGATGGCGGCTCGCTCCCGACCAGGGGCTACCTTTGCCACCTTCAGCTGCGCCGGCGTGGTCAAGCGCGGCCTGGCGGCGGCCGGCTTCACCTGGCACAAGTCACCGGGCTTCGGGCGCAAGCGAGAGATGCTCTACGGAGAGATCGCCGAGCCCCCCCTCGATGAACGCCGGCGACAGACTCCCTGGTTCACCCCACCGGCGCCCCGGCCACCTCGCCATGTCGCGATCATCGGTGCCGGCATCGCCGGCGCCAGCGCCGCCGCCGCCCTGGCCAGGCGCGGCATCGCCGTGACCCTGATCGACCGCCTCGAGCGTGCCGACCTGGAAGCCACCCATCTGCAGGGCGCGCTCTACGTCAAGCTGGCTGCCGACACCAATCGGCAGAGCCGTATCTACCTGGCCGGGCTGCTGCATAGCCGCCGCTGGCTGGCCTGGCTCGACCCGCGGCAGTCGCTATGGCGGAAGAGCGGCGTGCTGCAGCTGGCCCTGAACGACAAGGAGCAGGCGCGCCAGACGCGTTTCCTGGCCAACCACCCCCTACCGGAGAGCGTGGTGAGAGGGGTGGACGCCGCGGGAGCCAGCGCCGCCGCCGGCGTCAGGGTCGATGCCCCGGCCCTGGACTACCCCAATGCCGCCTGGGTCAGACCCATGGAGCTCTGCATACGACTGGCGGAAACGTCGGGTGTCAGTTTCCTTCGGGGAGAGGTCACGGCACTGCGGCGACTGGAAACCGGCTGGAGACTGGAGATGCGCGACGGCGAGCCCATCGAGGCCGACCAGGTCATCGTCGCCGGCGCTGCGGAAACCGTCGCCTTCGAGCAGACCACCCCTCTCCCCCTGCAGCCGGTTCGCGGGCAGCTCAGCCAGCTCGAGCTACCCTCGGGGGCACCCAGGCTGGGGCGTGTGGTCTGCGCCGGAGGCTATGTGCCCCCGGCAGCGGATGGCGTGCTCAACATCGGCGCCACCTTCGCTCCTGACGATACCGACACGACACCTCGCGAGGGCGACCATCGCGCCAACCTGGAGGAGCTGGAGCGTGGCCTGCCCCACTTCGTCGCCGCCCTGCGCGACGCCGGCACCGACCTCTCCCCGGAGCGGCTCCGTGCCCTGGTGGGGGTGCGTGCGGCGAGCCCGGACAAGACCCCCTACTGCGGCCCAGTGCCCGACGCCGATGCCTGGCGGGAGGAGTATGCAGTATTGGCCAAGGACGCCACCCGCATTCCCGAGGCACTCGGACGGCACCATGCGGGGCTCTGGATCAGCACCGCCCACGGCTCTCGCGGCCTGGCCAGTGCCCCGCTATGTGCCGAGCTACTGGCCTCGCGGATCTGCGACGAGCCACTACCCCTGGAGCAGCCGCTGGCGGACCATCTACATCCCGGCCGGCGCCTGATACGCGACCTGATTCGTGGAAAGTGATCGCCCATCCTCTTGGACGCCGGGGGCCTCGCAAGGCCCTCGCCGATGGAGGGCCGCACCTAGAGTCGGAGACTATCCCTCCTCGTCGTCGGCGAGATCTCGACCGAAGGCCCGCCACTGGGCCAGGGTCATCACCTCGGTGCTCTCCGTTCTGAGGTCATGGGCGATGATCAGCTCGCTGCGTTCCAGCTGGCGCTTGAGTTCGGCCACCCAGCCACGCATGCCCTCGCCGGTGTCGGTGGTGTCGTAGCCCTGGCGAGTGACGAAGGCCTCCAGCAGGGCATCCAGGGTCTCCCCCGGCAGCATCCGGTAGGGCACCTCGATAAAGCGGTCGCCGCTCATGTCTCGCCCTCCTCGTTCTCATCCGTGGCGACGTCGCCGGCTTCCCAGGCGGCCAGCTGCGCCAGGAAGGCCGCCTCATCCAGTACCGGCACACCCAGCTGCAGCGCCTTGTCGAGCTTGCTGCCGGCGGCCTCGCCTGCTACCAGGCCGGCGGTCTTCTTCGACACGCTGCCCGCCACCTTGGCCCCCAACGCCTGCAGGCGCTCCTTGCCCTGATCGCGGGTCATGCTCTCCAGGGTGCCGGTCAGCACCCAGGTCTGCCCGACCAGGGGCTGAGGACGCTCGACGACGGCCTGCTCCTGCCAGTGCAGACCACAGGCGACCAGGTCATCGATGGTCGCGCGGTTGTGCGGCTGGCGAAAGAAGGTGTGGACATGGGCGGCAACGATGGGCCCGACATCATCGACTCCCTCCAGGGCCTCCCGTTCAGCCGCCATCAGCGCCTCCAGGGTGCCGAAATGCCGCGCGAGGCTGGCCGCGGTGGCTTCGCCCACCTCGCGGATGCCCAGGGCGTAGATAAAGCGAGTCAGGGTCGTCGCCTTGGCCCTCTCCAGGGCCGCGACCAGGTTCTCGGAGGACTTCTTGCCCATGCGCGGAAGCGTGGCCAGCGTCTCGGCCTGCAGGCGAAAGAGGTCCGCTGGGGTGGCGACCCAGTCCCGCTCGACCAGGCCATCGATCAGCTTCTCCCCGAGACCATCGATATCCAGCGCCCGGCGTGAGGCAAAATGCTTTAGTGCCTCCTTGCGCTGGGCGGGGCAGTAGAGCCCCCCGGAGCAGCGCGCCACCGCCTCGTTCTCCAGGCGTTCGATCTGCGCATCGCACACCGGGCAGCGCTCGGGGAAGACAATCGCACAGGCATCCGCCGGTCGCTTCTCCTCGATCACCCGTGCCACCTGCGGGATGACATCACCGGCACGCCGGATAACGACGGTATCGCCGATCATCACCCCGAGCCTGGCGATCTCGTCGGCGTTATGCAGGGTGGCGTTGGAGACGGTAACTCCCGCCACCGAGACCGGCGCCAGGCGGGCCACCGGGGTGATGGCACCGGTGCGCCCGACCTGAAACTCGACATCGTTGAGCCGCGTGGTCTGCTCCTGGGCCGGAAACTTGAAGGCGATCGCCCAGCGTGGCGCACGGGCCACGAACCCCAGCTCACGCTGCAGACGTAGCGCATCGACCTTGATCACCACGCCGTCGATGTCGTAACCGAGCGAGTCACGCTTCTCGCCGAGCCGGCGACAGTAGTCGACCACCCCCGCGGCGCCCTGCACCACCTCAAGCTCACTACTGGTGCGGAACCCAAAATCGCCCAGGTGGGCCATCAAGCCGCTATGGGTAGCGTCACCCGGATCGGGCTCGACGCGGGCCACCTGATAGGCGCTGAAGGTCAGCGGACGAGTGGCGGTCACCTTGGGGTCGAGCTGGCGCAAGCTACCGGCGGCGGCGTTGCGTGGATTGGCGAAGACCTTGGCGTCATCCGACCGGGCGCGCTCATTCATCGCCTCGAAGTCGGCATGGGAGATGATTACCTCGCCACGCACCTCGAGCAGGGCTGGCGGTGTATCACCACGCAGCCGCAACGGTACCGAGCGCAGGGTGCGCAGATTGGAGGTGATTCCTTCGCCGGTGCGGCCATCGCCGCGGGTGGCCCCGCTGACCAGTTCTCCCGCGGTGTAGACCAGGGATACCGCTGCACCGTCCAGCTTGGGCTCGCAGCAGAAGGCGATCGAGGCGACGTCACGCTCCAGGCGTTCGGCTACTCGCCTGACGAAGGCCTCCAACTCCTGTTCGTCGAAGGCATTGTCCAGCGACAGCATGGGCACCGCATGCTCGACTTCGGGAAATCCTGCTTCCGGGGGGGCCCCCACCCGCTGGGTCGGCGAGTCCGCCGTCACCAGCTCGGGATGCTTGCTCTCGATCTGCTGCAATCGACGCAGGCGGTGATCGTAATCGGCATCGGTCAGGTGTGGATCGTCGAGAACATAGTAGCGATAGTTGGCATCATCGAGTTCGGCGCGCAGCCGCTCGACCTCTTCGCGTCGCTTCGAGTCAAGCTGGGTCATGGAATTCCGTGTCTGGGTCTATCGCAGGGCCTCAGCTCGCGAGGCGGAAATGATCGCCTAGCTTACCAAAGCAACAACCCTCGTGGGGCCTACCTCACGAGGGTTGTCTTTGGGTTGTGCGGCGAGCGCCCAACGGCATTAATTCACCTGATAGCGATGCAGGCGGTTGCGGCGCACGAAGTCCTGAACACGCTGTCGAGCGAACTCCACCGTCTGGGCGGTCATCACGCTCTGGTGTTCGTCCTTCAGCTCGCCGCCCAGGTGTCGCACGATGACCATGGCGGTCTCGACCATCGCCTCGAAGGCGGCACCGCTGTCCTCGGCTCCCGGCAGCGGCATCAGCAACGTGATGCCCGGCGTGCGGAAATCATCGATCGCCTCAATGGGGAAGGTCCCGGGCTTGACCACATTGACCATGGAGAACTGCAGACGGCTCTCGGGGTCCTCGGTCTCGAAGCGATGGAAGATGCCCATCTCGCGATCGTAGCGCAGGCCACAGGCAAGCATCAGATCGAGTAGAGCGGTTCCGGAGAACCCCTCCTCGTCACGGGCCATGACCGAGATGACGATAATCTCCTCGGACTGGCTGAGCGTCAGTCGGGCATGTTCCGCACTCACATCGTGGCGTAGCGCCTTTTCCAGCACCGGATGGACACGTACCTTGTCGCTGTGGCGGGGTGCCTCGAAGGCCTTCTCCTCGGCGGATACCGCCGCCGCTTCGTTTGCTTCCGCTTCGGACGCCAGGCGACGGCGCTCGGCACCACGGGCAGATTCCGCTTCGGCCTGGGCCTGACGCTTGCGTTCGGCCTCATCGGCCAGCTTGCGTGCCTTCTCTTCCTTGCGCTCCTCCTCACGTCGCGCCCTGTCCACACGCTTCTGCTCACGGCGCTCGGCCAGATTCTTCTGCAGCGAAGCACCGAAGCGCTGAACCGAGCTCCCCATGCGCTTCGAACCGCTCTTCAGGGAGTCACCCATGCCGTCGAAATCCACCAGGCGATAGTGCTCATCTTCGTCGACACTGTCATGATCCTGTGGGTCGGCAACCAGCGGCTCGGTAGAACGATGCGAAGGGCCAAACTCTGCCCTCCCCTCATCGGACGCAGGCGCAGAAACGTCCTGGGACGTGTCATCCAACGAGGCAAGCGTTGGTTCAAGACGCTCCTCCGCATGAAAATCACCCTGTGTGGCGAAACTGCTGGCTGGCGACGTCATCGGCTCGGCAGACTCTGACGCGGCCTCTCCCTCCCGAGAGGTAGAGGCCTTCCAGCTGGAAAGCACCCGCGATGGACCAGGATGTTCCTGGCGCTCCAACTTGGGTTTGGGCTGCACATGGCCGTAGTCTGCAGGTCTGACGACCCGCGCCCCTCCATTGGGCAATTCCCAGTTAACCTCGGCCTTGCGGGCCGCTTCGTCGGGGTCGGTGCCAAGGGCGTCCTCCGCCACCTCATCGAGGCGTGGGGTTCGTCGTTGACGCTGCAGACGCCGCACTCCATCCACCACGATAAGGGTTACCAACGCCAACCCCAGGATGATCAGCCACTCTCTAAGTTCCATGGATCGTCAGCCTTTCGCTAGGGCGCCATGCCAGATGCGTGTTTGTCACCAGCATAGCGCGATTGCCGAAAAAGGAGCTAATTTTTTTATTTGTCAAGCATCGGTGATCTATCAAGACAAGCTTGACTCGCCCCTTGCAATCGCCCTTCGATAATTCCCCTGCTTCCATGCACTGCAACATATAATCTTTCCTTGTTACCCCTTTTCGACGCTTCCTTCAAGCGTTCAAGCCTCGGCCAGCGCCGCGGCTTCCTCGACATCCACCGCGACCAATCGTGACACCCCCGGCTCCTGCATCGTCACTCCCATCAACCTCTCGCCGGCCTCCATGGCGATCTTGTTGTGGGTGATATAGATGAACTGCACGCTCTCGGACATCTCCTTCACCAACCGGGCATAGCGCCCCACATTCGCATCATCCAGTGGGGCGTCCACCTCGTCGAGCATACAGAAGGGGGCAGGATTGAGCTGGAAGATGGAGAAGACCAGCGACAGGGCCGTCAACGCCTTTTCGCCACCCGAGAGCAGATGAATAGTGCTGTTCTTCTTGCCCGGGGGCCGCGCCATGATCGCCACTCCCGTCTCCAGCAAATCCTCACCGGTCAGCGTCAACCATGCGGTCCCGCCACCGAAGACTCTGGGAAAAAGCGATTGCAGCCCCGTATTGACCCGTTCGAAGGTATCACGGAAACGACTGCGGGTTTCCTGGTCGATGCGCCGAATGGCGCGATCGAGGGTCTCCAGCGCTTCGCTCAGCTCGGCGTGCTGCGCCTCCAGATAGTCGCGGCGCTCGGCCTGCTGGTCATACTCCTCGATGGCCGCCAGGTTGATGGCACCCAGGCGACGAATGCGCTCGGCAAGCTGCTCCAGGCGTGCCTGCCAGGCGGATTCGGTGGCGGCGGGGTCCAGCGTCTCGGACAGCTGGCGCTCGTCATGCCCCAGCTCCCGCAGCTGTTCATCCTGCCCCTCGGCCTTGAGACGCAGCGCCTGAACCTGCATGCGCGACTCCTGCAGGCGCTCGCGGATACCCTCCAGTGCCCGCTCGTGGGACTGGCGTGCCTGCTCGTCCTCGCGCAGCCGCTCGACCAGCTCGGCGGCACGCGCGCGCACCGCATTGAGACTACGCTCCTCGCGCTCACGCCGGTCGAGCAGCTCCTCCAGGCGCTCACGGCGCTCCTCCTCCGGCTCGCTGAGCAGCTCGCGCTTCTCTTCCAGCTCCGCGAGGCGCTCCTGGAGTCGCTGACGGCTCTCGCCGGCACGCTCCCGTTGCTCGGCCAGGCCGGCTCGCTCGGCCACCAGGCGTTCCTGCTCCAGTGCCAGACGCTGCAACTGCTCGGCCAGGGGGCGCTGCTGCGCGCGCAGGCTACCCAACCGCTCGCGTGCCGCCTGACGCTCTCTCTCCAGCCGCTCACGGTGATCGGCGCCGGCCTCCAGACGCTCCATGGCGGCCTGCCACTGCTCGCGCACCTCGTCGATGGCCAGGCGGGCCTCTTCGCGTGACTCCCCCAGACCGGCGAGCTCCTCCGCCAACTCTGCGAAGCGTCCCTGCAGATGCTCCAGCCGACTGCTCAGGCCACTATCCTGGACGGCGAGCTGCTGATAGCGTCGCTCGAGGTCACGCTCCGCCTGGCGACACGCCTCGAGGTCGGCCTCGGTTCTCTCGGCGCGCTCATTGGCCAATGTCAGGCTTGCCTCATGATCGGCCAGGCGTGCCTCGACCCGGTCGAGCGCCTCGCGGACCTCTCCCTGTCGACGCCGGCTCACCAGCAGGGCATCCGGGCCATCACCACTGACGCGCTGACGCGCCCAGCCACGGCCCAGCCACAGACCATCGGCGGTGATCAGGCTCTCCCCTGGCCCCAGCTCATCACGTCGACTCCAGGCCTCATCGCGACTTTCGACACAGCACACCGCCGCCAGCCACTGGGCGGCAGCCCCGGCACCCTCAACCTTGGCGGCCAGGTTCTCTGATGCGACCCGGGGCTCATTCGCGTCGATCAGCCCAAGCTCCCCCGGTGTGGTCACCAGGGCCTCGAGGCGCCCCTCAAGGGGGGCGACCCGGGCGCGCAGCCAGGGGGCCAACACCCAGGAGACGGCCGCCTCCCAGCCGGGGGCCACCGTGAGGCACTCGCCAAGACGCGGCGCCTCTCCAAGGCCATGTTCGGCGAGATGCGCCTCCAGGGCGTCATCGTGGTCGGCCAGCCCTGCCTCGATCAGCGCCTCCAGCGAGGCCAGCTCACCGGCCAGCTCGCTACGCGCCTGGCGCTCCTCCTCTCGCCCGGCTTCTGCGGCGCGCGATGCCTCACGGGCCAAGTCTCGGGCTTCGGCGAGGGCCTCGCGACGCCCTTCGAGAGCCTCGCGCTCGAGCTCGATCTCGGCCAGCTGTTCGGCGATTTCACCGCGCTGGGCAGTCAACGCCTGGAGATCGGGCAGCTCCTGCTGCTGCTGGCGGCGTCGCATCAGGTCGGCATCGAGCCCCTCCAGACGCGATTCCAGCCCGCGCAGGCGATCCTGGCAACGCTCGGCGTCTCGACTCTGTTCGCGCCAGCGCTCGCCGAACGCCTCCCAGGCGCTGTCGGCCTCCTCCGCTTCGGGCTCGGCCTCCTCCAGTGCGGCTTCGAGCTCCTCGAGACGTTCGGCGAGCTCCTCCCTTTCGGGAACAAGGGTCGCCAGGCGCTCATCCAGGCTGACCAGGCGCTCGCCATCGTTCTCGCCGAGGCGGTCGAGGTCGGCAAGCTCACGACGCCCCGCCTCGAGGTCACGGGCCAGCTGCGCATCACGGGTACGGCCATGCTCCAGATCCTGTTCCAGGCGAGCAATGGCGGTGGTGGTCTCGAAGAATCGCGACTGTTCGGCGTCGAGTTCGGAAGCGAGGCGATCGTGGTCGGCCCGCGCCTCTTCCAGGCGGTTCTCGCACTGGCGCAACCCCAGCACCTCGCGCTCCACGGCGGTCTCGAGCTCGGCGACGCGGCTCTCCTCCTCGCCCTGGCTGGCCCGCAAAGCCCGTGCCCGCAGCAGGGCCAGCTCGCCCTTGACGCGATGTTCGTCATTCTTGAGCTGCTGGTAGCGGCGCGCCGCCTCGGCCTGACGCTTCAGGCGCTCGAGCTGCTTGTCGAGCTCCTCCCGGATATCCTCGAGACGCTCGAGGTTATCCTGGGTGCGGCGCATGCGGTTCTCGGTCTCGCGGCGCCGCTCCTTGTATTTGGAGATGCCTGCCGCTTCCTCGAGGGTGGCGCGCAGCTCCTCGGGGCGCGCCTCGATCAGCCGTGAAATCATGCCCTGGCCGATGATCGCGTAGGAGCGTGGACCGAGCCCGGTCCCCAGGAAGAGGTCGGCAATATCCCGACGACGGCACTTCTGGCCGTTGAAGAAATAGCTCGACTGTCCTTCGCGAGTCACCTGGCGCCTAACCGCGATCTCGGCATACTGGGCATAGGGGCCACCCATGGCACCGTCACGATTATCGAAATGCAGCTCAATGGCGGCCTGCCCCACCGGCTTGCGGCCGGTGGAGCCGTTGAAGATGACATCGGCCATCGACTCGCCGCGTAGAGTCTTGGCCGACGACTCGCCCATTACCCAGCGCACGGCGTCGATGATATTGGACTTGCCGCAGCCATTGGGCCCGACGATGGCGGTCATGTTGCTGTCGAAGGGGACCGTGACCGGATCGACAAAGGACTTGAAGCCCACCAGGCGTATCGATGTCAAACGCATCGTCGGCTACCCCACCGGCTCATTCGACGACGCGATCGATCACGACCTCGACCGGCTCGCCGTCGGTCTCCCCCACGGCCACGTCGGTACGCTCGCCGAACATGTCCCCGGCCTGAGGCGTGGCCTGCCCACTCGACGAGACACGAACCACCAGTCGCGCTTCATCCACCTGGGCGAGATTGGCCTGGGGCGACATGGCATGGCGGCGATCGAGCACCAGCTCGGTCGGCAGCTCGCCCAGTGTCAGTCGTGCCACAGCCAGTGGCGGCAGTTCACCGGCCATGTCTCGGGCCACCACGAACACCGGGGTCGTGTCGTCGAGACGGCCAGCGAGCTCGTCATCCAGGCGAACCCGGGCGAGGATGCCCGGACCCTGCGGCTCGGTGTCGGCCAGCGGATCATCCTCGGGGGCCTGACCGAGGCGCTGCTGGGCGATCTGGATACCCTGGCGCAGGGCCTCGCCGGTAGCGGGGTCGTTCATGCCGGCGATGGCGCGTCGCCAGTTGTTGATGGCTTCCTGGTAGGCACCACGGTCGAAGGCCTCGATCCCCAGCAGGCCAAGCACCGTGGGTTGGCTGGCATTGAGTGCCAGGGTCTCGTCGACCAGTGACTGAACACGGTCGGTCAACTGGCGGCCAGCGACGAAGAATTCGATCTGGGCCAGCTGTGCCAGCAGCGCGGGCTGGCGACCCTCGATCTCGATCAGTCGCTCCAGGGCATCGATGGCCTGCTGGCCCTGGCCGCCATCCCGATAGAGGGGAAAGAGCATGCCCCAGACATTGGGGTTGTCCGGCTGGCGTGCGGCCTGCTCCTCGAGGCGTTCGATTAGCATCTGTGCCGAGCCCTCGGGGTGAGTCATGACCTCCTCCTGCACCGCGAGCAACGCCAGATCGCCCTCGGCACCCTGCCGCTGATACCAGAGCGCACTGGCCACCACGACACCCAGCATCACCAACGGAACTGCCAAGCGCCCGGCGGCCGACGGCTTGAGCGGAGCGCGCTTTAGGCGCTCGGTATCCTCGAGGAGGCCACGCTCGAGTGCCAGGCGATCCTCCTGGTAGCTCGCCTCGTCGGTATCGCCACGCTCCAGAGCCGCATCCAGGGACGCCAGGCGGCGCTGGTAGATGGCCACGTTCTGGTCGGCCGAGCGATCGTTGACCTCATGATCGCGCTGGGCATCGTGCAGCGCGCGAGCTCGCTTCAGCGGCGCTACCAGCAGCCAAAGGGCCGGTAGCAACAACAAGGCAAAGGCGATCCACAGCAGAGTCATTCGGTTCTCTCGCGGTTGGTCAGGGCATCCAGGCGGGCGCGCTCCTCGGCTGAGAGCGCCCTGTTGGAGGCGTTGCGACGGGCGCGCACCAGCAGACCCACCAGCACCAGGCCAAGCAGACCCAGAACTACGGGCAGGCCCCACAACAGGAAGGTGCGGCCCTCGAGGCGCGGGTTATAGAGCACATAGTCTCCGAAGCGCTCCACCATATGGTTCCGGATCTCGATATCGGCCCGCCCATCCATCAACAGCTGGTAGACGCGATCGCGCATATCACCGGCGACCGGGGCATCGGAATCATTAATGGCCTGATTCTGACAGGTCGGGCAGCGCAGGGAGGCGGTGATATCGCGATAACGTTTCTCGAGTACCGGGTCGTCGAACTCGCGCACCTCGATGGCGGCAGCCTGCGCTAGCCCGGCCATCAACAGCAAGAACAGGCCGGCCACCAAAATCAGCGGATCTCGTCGCATCAACGCCATTGCTCCACCTCCGGAAGGATCGTCTCGGCAACATCGTTGGGCGCGATGTAGCCGGTGTGGTGATAGCGAATCACCCCGTCACCGTCCACCAGGAAGGTTTCGGGGGCGCCATAGACGCCGAGCTCGAAGGCCAGCTTGTTTTCGGGATCGAAGATATTGACCTCGAAAGGGTCACCGAACTCCTCCAGAAAGCCCAGCGCCTTCTCCCGGGTATCCTTCCAGCTGACGCCCACCAGGCGTATGTCATGGCGCTCGGCGAGATCGAGCAGCTGAGGCATCTCGCGCTTGCATTCGGGGCACCACTCCCCCCAGACGTTGACCAGGGTCAGTTCGCCGGTGGTCAACAAGTCGCGGTTGACCCGTCGCTCGGGCGCCTTGAGGGTCGCCAGATCGAACTCGGGAAAGTCGCGCGCCATCAACGCCGACTCGCGATGGAAGGGGTTCAGGGAGAGCCCCTGGTAGAGGAACACCGCCAGGGCCAGGAAGCCGGCGAGCGGCAGCAGCAGAAGCAGACGACGATTCATGCATTGGCCTCCCGCCGGGTCGTGCCGAGCGCCCGGGACTCGGGGTCGGGCGCGGTAGCCAATCGGCGATAGCGCTTGTCGGCCACCGCCAGCACACCTCCGAAGGCCATCAGCAGCCCTCCCAGCCACAGCCAGCGAACAAAGGGCTTGTACTGCACCCTCAGTGCCCAGCTACCGTCTCCCAGGTCCTCGCCCATGGCCACGTAGAGGTCACGCAAAAAGCCGGGGCGCAGCGCCACCTGGGACATCGGCATGCGTGTCGCCAGATAGAGACGCTTCTCGGGATTCATCGTGAAGCTGCGGCGGCTGTCACCCCGCTGTACCGAGATGTTCGCTCGGTCGGCCACGAAGTTGGCTCCCTCACGATGGGAGAGCTCGTTCATGATGAAGGTGTAGCCCGCCACCTCGACGCTGTCGCCCGGCGCCATGCGCACGTTCTGCTCGATGCTGTAGTTGGAGACCACCGCCACTCCGACGATGCTCACCGCGACACCCAGGTGGCCAAGCTGCATGCCCCAGTAGGCCAGTGACAGCTTCTTCAGCCCGGCCCCCACGGAGCTTGCGTTACGGGTCTTCTCGAAGAGGTCACGCAGCATCGGCAGCACGATCCATAGCGCCGCCACCAGGCCCAGGGCAACCGCCGGGCTCCACCGCTCGGCAAACAGCAGCGGCAGTGTTACCCCCAGCACCACAGCACCCACGGCGGCGAGCCATAGCCGCCTGACCAGCAGGCGAACCGGCGTCTGCTTCCAGCGCGCTACCGGCCCCAGCCCCATAAACAGCGCCAGCACCAGCGTAAGCGGTACGAAGAGTGCATTGAAATAGGGAGGGCCGACGCTGATCTTGCCCAGGTCCAGGGCGTCGAGCAGCAGCGGATAAACGGTGCCCATCAGTACGGTGATCGTCATGATCACCAGCAGGATGTTGTTGATCAGCAGCAGGGCATCCCGGGAGAGCCAGGTGAAGCCCACCTTGTGGCCGACTCGCGGCGCCCGCAGCGCGAACACCAGCAACGACAGGCCCACGGTGATGCCCAGCAACATCAGGATGAACTGACCACGGGTGGGGTCATTGGCGAAGGCATGCACCGAGGTGAGCACCCCAGAACGCACCAGGAAGGTGCCCAATAGCGACAGCGAGAAGGTGAAAATCGCCAGCAGCAGGGTCCAGCTCTTGAAGACGCCACGCTTCTCGGTCACCGCCAGCGAGTGCATCAGCGCCGTGCCGGTCAGCCAGGGCAGTAGCGAGGCGTTCTCTACCGGATCCCAGAACCACCAACCGCCCCAGCCCAGCTCGTAGTAGGCCCACCAGCTGCCCAGGGCGATGCCCACGGTCAGGAAGGCCCAGGCGAGGTTGGTCCAGGGGCGGGCCCAGCGTGCCCAGGCGGCATCCAGACGCCCCCCCAGCAGGGCGGCAATGGCGAAGGCAAAGACCACCGAGAAGCCCACATAGCCCATGTAGAGCATTGGCGGGTGCATGATCAGACCAATATCCTGAAGCAGCGGATTGAGGTCGGCACCATCGGCCGGAACGCCGGGTAATAGCCTTTCGAAGGGATTCGAGGTGATCAGCACGAAGGCCAGAAAGCCCATGCCGACCAGGCCCAGCACCCCCAGCACCCGCGCCATCATATCGCGGGGCAGTTCGCGTGAGAAACGCGCGGCGAAATAGCCCCAGGCCGCCAACATCAGGCTCCACAGCAATACCGAGCCCTCATGGTTGCCCCATACGGCGCTGAGCTTGTAGTACCAGGGCAGCATGGAGTTGGAGTTGTTGGCCACGTTGGTCACGCTGAAGTCATCCAGCATGTAGCTGGCCGTCAGGCAGGCGTAGGCGATGGCCACGAACAGCAGCTGTCCGGCCGCCATGGGCCGGGCATAGGCCATCCATAACGGGCGGCGAGTGGCCGCACCCGCCAATGGCAACACACCCTGCACGGTGGCCATCAGCATGGCGATCACCAGGGCATAGTGGCCGATCTCGGGGATCATCAGAATCTGCATGGGGTCTCCGCTCGTTACTGGCTAGCGCCTTGCTGCTTGGCGTCCATACGCGCACCCACTTCGGCGGCCTTGGCCTGGTAGTCCTCCGGCGAGTAGCCGGCCTCTTCCAGGGCCTGGGCCACCTCGGGGGGCATATAGTTCTCGTCGTGGCGCGCCA
Organism: Halomonas icarae; assembly: GCF_009901955.1. Classification (GTDB taxonomy): domain Bacteria; phylum Pseudomonadota; class Gammaproteobacteria; order Pseudomonadales; family Halomonadaceae; genus Halomonas; species Halomonas icarae. The sequence continues at coordinate 2,856,085 of NZ_WUTS01000001.1, forward strand.
GCACCTGGTCTGCGCGCAGCCACCCTTCGGGCTGCAGCTCACCGACCACCACCACCCCCTGCCCCTCGCGAAACAGGTCGGGAAGAATACCGCTATATCGAACCTCGAGATCATCGACATAGTCGGTCACCATGAACTCGACGTCGAGGCTCTCAGGATCCCGGGCCACGGTGCCCTCCTTGACCATGCCACCGGCGCGAATCTGACGCTCGAAGGGCGCATCTCCAGCGGCGATCTGGACCGGGCTGAAAAACAGGTTGATATTGCTGCGCAGGGCATAGAGGGTCAGCCCCACGGCGATGGCCGCCAGTGCGATCAACCCCAGCGACAGATAGAGTTTCTGTCTGCGTTTAGGCCTCATGGCGTTCTCCCCCCGTTCGGTGTGAAGTCTGGTTTGTCGCGGCCTGACGGCGACGGCGACGCTGGAGCAAGCGCAGCAGTCGGCGGCGCTCCGCCCTGGCGTGCAGCACAATGCCGATCAGCAGGGCACCGGTCACGCCCCAGCTGGCCCATACATAGGGGGCATGCCCCCCCATCGCGAGAAAGTCCTGGAAGGAATCGAAAGCCATCAGCCCTGGTCTCCGGCGAGTTCGCGCACCCAACGCTTGTTCGATTCACGACGCAAAATCTCGCTGCGCGTGCGCATCAGGGTGACGGCGATAAAGAAACAGTAGAACCCCAGTACCATGATCAGCAGCGGCGCCCACATCTCCACCGGCATCGCCGGACGCGAGGTCACGCTGAAGGTGGCCGGCTGGTGCAGGGTGTACCACCAGTCCACCGAGTACTTGATGATCGGGATATTGATCACCCCGACCATGGCCAGCACCGAGGCCGCCCGCGAGCCGCTGTCACGACTGGAGAAGGCGCCACGCAGAGCGATGACGCCCAGGTAGAGGAACAACAGGATCAGCATCGAGGTCAGGCGTGCGTCCCACATCCACCAGGTCCCCCAGGTGGGCACGCCCCACACCGCCCCGGAGAACAGCGCGATAAAGGTCATGGAGGCCCCCAGCGGCGCCATCATCGCCGCCGCCATGTCGGCGACCTTGATCTTCCAGACCATGAAGATCAGCCCCGCTACCGCCATGCTGACGAAGATCGACTGGGCGAGGAAGGCCGCCGGCACATGCACGTAGATGATGCGGAAGCTGTTACCCTGCTGATAGTCCTGAGGAGCGAAGACCAGCCCCCAGACGCTGCCTGCCAGGAGTAATATCACGGCGGCGGTCCAGAACCACGGCATCAGGCGTGCACTGATGCCGTAGAACCATTTGGGCGAACCAAGCTTGTGAATAAAGGACCAGATCTTGCCCATTGATTGCGTCTCTCGCTTGAACGTTCAACCGTTGATGCTGATGCGCAGCGATGCCGCGATCGCCCAGGGAGCCAGCATCAGTGACAGGGCCAGCAGGGCCCCCAGGATCGCCAGATGCGCCGCGGCGCCATCCCCCATGATTGCCGCTTGTACCGCTCCGGCACCGAAGATCAGCACCGGGATATAGAGTGGCAGCACCAGCAGTGACAGCAGCACCCCACCACGTGACAACCCCACGGTGAGTGCCGCGCCGATGGCGCCGATAAGACTCAGGCTGGCAGTGCCCAGGGCCAGGGAAAAAGCCAGAATCAGATAGCTCCCTGACGGCAGCGCCAGCATGATGCCCAGCAGTGGTGCCATCAGCGCCAGGGGCAGGCCGGTCAGCAGCCAGTGCACCGCCACCTTGGCGAGCCCCAGCATGGCCAGCGGCTGCGGGGTCAGCAACAGCTGCTCGAGGGAGCCATCCTCGTAATCGCTGCGAAACAGACTGTCCAGTGACAACAGTGCCGCCAGCAGCGCCGCCACCCACAGCAGCCCGGGGGCGATGGTCGCCAACAACTCCGGGTCCGGCGAGATGCCGATCGGAAACAGCGTAATCACCAGGGCGAAGAACACCAGCGGGTTGAGTACCTCGCTACGCCGACGCATCAGCAGGGTCAGATCACGCTTGAGTGTTGCCCAGACTGCGACCAGCAGACCGCCGCGAGGTTCCCCGTCGCTGCCTTGACGCCCCTCGCTCATACGCGTGTCAATGCTCGGCATCCTGTCCTCCCCGACCGAGACGAATATGCCGCAGCTGATGTGAAGCCTTGAGTTCATGGTGGGTGGTCACCAACACACACCCGCCCGAGCGGGCATGTGTCACCAGGCGAGCCTCCAGCGCCTCGACGCCTTCGCGATCGATGGCGGTGAAGGGTTCATCGAGTACCCATAGTGGCCGCGGCGTCAGTTCCAGTCGGGCCAGCGCCACCCGGCGCTGCTGACCGGCAGAGAGCTGACCTGCGGGAAGATCCTCGAAGCCAGCCAGCCCCACCGCCTCCAGGGCCGCCAGTCGCGTTGGCTCCTGAACCGGCTCACCGGCCAGCGCCTGATACCAGGCGAGATTCTCCAGCGGCGTCAGGGCCGCCTTCACACCTGGGGCATGGCCCAGATAGAGCAGATTCTCGAGGAAGGCCTGGCGCGCTTGGCGCATCGGACGCTCGTTCCAGAACAGCTCACCCTGATAGTCGGCGAGCTGCCCGGAGAGGATCTTGAGCAGGGTGGTCTTGCCGCTGCCGTTGGGGCCCTCAACGCGCACGATCTCGCCCCCTCGAATATCGAGGTCGAGGTCCTTGAACAGCCACCGGTCATCCCGTTCACAGGCCAGGTCACTAGCTTGCAGGCGCAGGGTCAAGACACACTCCGGTGGATGGGTAGTTTGGCCCGAGACTCTACACGTAAAGCCCTTTTCCTGCCAGAGAGGGGTACCGCGTCGGCCGGTCGCAGTTGACGTGCATCAAGCGCATCGTCGATTACTCACCTTGCCAGATTTGGCGTCCCTGCTATGCTCTCTAAACACTGTATGTTTCAACAGGAGGTATGCCATGTTCGAGGCCAGCACGCGGTACATGATACGTCACCCCAACCGGCGCCTCGCCGAGGCGTGGTCGCCCTGCCCTCTTCCCGGCGATCCCCAGGACGCACTCGAGGAAATGGTCGACATCCCCCTGCTGGGCAGCATCGCGGCGGGGATGCCTATCGAGGCCTGCCCCAGCGTCAGCCATATTCGCGTTCCTCGTCGCATGGTGCGTCGCAACACCTACGCCCTACGGGTGTGTGGCGACTCCATGATCGATTGCAACATCTTCGATGGAGATGTGATCATTATCGAACAGTGCGAAAGCGCGGAGAATGGCGAGACCGCGGTGGTAATGATCAATGGCCAGGAGGTCACCCTGAAGAAGCTCTATATCGAAAAGTCCGGCGTGCGTCTGCAACCCGCCAACCGGCAGATGGCCCCCATTTTCCTGAAGAACAGCGATATCCAGGTGCTGGGGATGGTGATGGGCGTGGTACGTCAGGGCGAGCTGGCCGCCTGATGCGTTACCCGGTACCCGATCTGCCCCCCGGCGAATGGCAGGAGAGCGAACTGGAGGTGGAGAGGAGCCGCTTTATCACCTGGCTCTGCCATGCCCCGACCATCGCCGACTTCGAGGCGCTGCTGGAGCAGGCGCGCGAGCGCCACCCCAGCGCCAGCCACCACTGCACCGCCTTTATCGCCGGACCTCCCGGTGAGCAGGCGGCCATTGGCTTCTCCGATGATGGCGAACCCGGCGGAACCGCCGGGCGCCCCATGTTTCAGGTGCTCGAGGGCTCCGGGCTGGGTCAGGCGGGCTGCGTGGTCATTCGCTACTTCGGCGGCACCAAGCTAGGCACCGGCGGACTGGCCCGAGCCTACGCCCAGGCCGTCTCCCAGGCACTGGAGGTGCTGCCCCGTCGCGAGGTGGTCGAGCGCACCTCCCTGAGGCTCCGGGTCGACTTCTCGGGCGAGGCCGAGGCGCGCGGCTGGCTGAGCGAGCGCCGGACCCCGGTGGAAGAGGCCGATTACGCCGCCGATGGTGTCTGGCTGACCGTTGGCTGGCCAAGCGATGTCGAGGTCGACCTGAGTCCGCTGGCCTCGCGGCTGCGTGGCAACCTCGAAATTCTCGCCGACGATTAGTCAAGACTCGGAAAGGCATGCAGAAAGGCATCCGAAAAAAAGAAAGGCGCCCGCAGGCGCCTTTCACTCGCATGGCCGATGCCATCATCAGCCGAGGTACTTGATCATCACCCCCGCGGCCACCGCCGAGCCGATCACCCCGGCCACATTGGGCCCCATGGCATGCATCAGCAGGAAGTTGTGCGGGTTGGCCTCGAGCCCCACCTTGTTGGAGACCCGGGCCGCCATCGGTACCGCCGAGACACCCGCCGAGCCGATCAACGGGTTGATCGGTACACGGCTGACCACGTTCAGCAGCTTGGCCATCAGCACGCCGGCGCAGGTGCCGATTCCGAAGGCCACGATGCCCAGGGCCAGGATCCCGAGTGTCTCCACGGCCAGGAAACTGTCGGCCATCAGCTTGGAGCCCACCGAGAGGCCCAGAATGATGGTGACAATATTGATCAGGGCATTCTGTGCCGTGTCCGAGAGGCGCTCCACTACCCCGCACTCGCGCATCAGGTTGCCGAAGCAGAACATCCCCAGCAGCGGCGCCGCATCGGGCAGGAAGAAGGCGACCAGCAGCAGGATGGCGATGGGGAAGGCGATCTTCTCGCGCTTCGACACCGGCCGCAGCTGGGTCATGGTGATCTCGCGCTCCTTCTGGCTGGTCAGCAGCCGCATGATCGGCGGCTGGATCAGCGGCACCAGCGCCATGTAGGCGTAGGCCGCCACGGCGATCGCCCCCAGCAGCTCCGGGGCCAGCACGCTCGACACATAGATCGAGGTGGGGCCGTCGGCGCCACCGATGATGCCGATGGCGGCGGCCTGGTTGAGCGAGAAATCCATCACCCCCAGCGACGAGAGCCCCACCGCCCCGAACAGGGTGGCGAAGATGCCGAACTGCGCGGCCGCCCCCAGGAAAAGGGTACGCGGATTGGCCAGCAGCGGCCCAAAGTCGGTCATCGCCCCCACGCCCATGAAGATGATCAACGGAGCGATACCGGAGGCGATGGCAACCTTGTAGAAGCTGTAGAGCATGCCGTCACCGTAGCCGACGCTGGCTGCCACATCGCGACCCGCGCGCAGCGCATCCGCCGTGGCCTCCTCCTCGACCACCCCCTTGAGGAGCTCGCGCCACGCCTCGACGCTCGCCTGAGGGTCGAGGGCCACCCCGAGGGCCCCGGCGATCCGCTCCAGCACCGCCGGTTTGGCCACCTCGATGGCCTGGTCCAGCGCCGACAGCGCCAGGCCCGCCTCGGGAATATTGGCCAGAATGCCACCGAAGCCGATCGGTACCAGCAGCAGCGGCTCGAACTTCTTGGCGATGGCCAGATAGAGCAGCAACATGCCGACCAGAATCATCACGGCCTGGCCCGGGGTCAGGTTATAGACCCCCGAGCCGTACCAGAGTGTCAGTAGTTTCTCCATGACGGGTCCCTTAGAGCTCGATCAGCACGTCACCGACGGCGACGCTGTCGCCCTCGCCGACCTTGACGGCGGAAACGGTGCCGGCGCTCGAGGCACGCACCTCGGTCTCCATCTTCATCGCCTCGAGGATGATCACCACATCACCCTCGGCGACGCTGTCACCCTCACGCACGTTGACCTTGAAGATATTGCCGGCCAGGGGGGCACTGATCGTCTCGCCGGGCGACGCTTCGCCGGGCGACGCTTCGCCGCTCGCAACAGGGGCAGAGGCGGCGGCAGCCGGTGCGGCCTGCTCCTGAATGGCGCCGACCTCGCCGCCTTCGGCGACCTCGACCACGTAGGCCTTGCCGTTGACCTTGACGGTGTAGGTCTCTGGGCCGGAAACCGGCGCCTTGGCCCCTGCCCCGCCCTGCTGTGAAGCGGCCGGCAGGTTGGCACTGGCACCGGGGCTCTCACTGCCTGGTGCCTGAGGGGTCGGTTCGAAGGCGTCGGGGTTATCGCGGTTGGCGAGGAACTTCAGGCCGATCTGGGGGAAGAGCGCATAGGTCAGCACGTCGTCGATCTCGCGCTCGCCTTCGGCCAGGCGGATGCCGTCGGCCTTGGCCTTCTCCTTGAGCTCGGCGGCCAGCCTGTCCATCTCGGGGCTCAGGTTGTCGGCCGGGCGGCAGGTGATCGGCTCGCCTCCCTCCAGGACGCGCGCCTGCAGCTCCTTGTTGAACGGCGCCGGGGCGGCACCATACTCACCCTTGAGCAGCGCCTGGACCTCCTTGGAGATCGACTTGTAACGCTCCCCCATCATCACGTTCATCACCGCCTGGGTGCCGACGATCTGGGAGGTGGGGGTGACCAGCGGGATGAAGCCCAGGTCCTCGCGCACGCGCGGGATCTCCTGGAGGACGTCGTCGAGCTTGTCGCCGGCCCCCTGCTCCTTGAGCTGCCCCTCCATGTTGGTCAGCATGCCGCCCGGCACCTGGGCGATCAGGATGCGTGAATCGATGCCCTTCAGCGAACCCTCGAAGGCGGCGTACTTCTTGCGCACCTCGCGGAAGTAAGCGGCGATCTCCTCGAGCAGTTCGAGGTCCAGGCCGGTATCACGCTCGCTGCCCTGGAGAATGGCCACCACGGACTCGGTGGGGCTGTGACCATAGGTCATGGACATCGAGGAGATGGCGGTATCGACGTTGTCGATGCCCGCCTCGGCGGCCTTGATGGCGGTAGCGGTGGACATGCCGGTGGTGGCATGACACTGCATGTGGATGGGAAGATCCACGGCCTTCTTGAGCCTGGAGACCAGTTCATAGGCATCGTAGGGCTTGAGTAGCCCCGCCATGTCCTTGATGCAGAGCGAGTCTGCCCCCATGTCGGCGATGGTCTTGCCGAGCTCCACCCAGCCATCCAGGGTGTGCACCGGGCTCACGGTGTAGGAGAGCGTGCCCTGGGCATGACCCTCGACCTTGCGCACCGCCTGAATGGCACGCTCCAGGTTGCGCGGATCGTTCATGGCATCGAAGACCCGGAAGACATCGACGCCATTGGTCCTGGCGCGCTCGACGAAGCGATCCACCACATCGTCGGCGTAATGGCGATAACCAAGCAGGTTCTGGCCACGCAGCAGCATCTGCTGGGGAGTATTGGGCATGGCGGCCTTCAACGCCCGTATCCGCTCCCACGGATCCTCGCCGAGATAGCGGATACAGGCGTCGAAGGTGGCCCCGCCCCAGGATTCCAGCGACCAGAAGCCGACACGGTCGAGCTTCTCGGCGATGGGAAGCATGTCATCCAGACGCATGCGGGTAGCAAACAGCGACTGGTGGGCGTCGCGCAGGACGACATCGGTGATGCCCAGCGGGCGAGCGTTGTCAGTCATGGGGAGACCTTGGAGTTGTGGTTGGTGGTGGTAGGAAAGACACCGGAGAAGGAGGGGTCAGCGACGGTGGCGGCGACGATAGCGATGCACCGCGGCAGAAATCGCCACCATGACATCATCGTCCTGACTCGCCTGAGAGGCTGCGCGGCCACGTGTCGGCGACACCGCCGGCGTCACGGGCTCGGGGAAGAAGCGACCGATAAACTTCGACATCAGGGTGGTCACAATGACTAGCAAGGTAAGAAAAACAAAAACAAAGCCCATGCCCAGGGCCATGAGGGAAAGTCCCTCCTCCAGAAGCTGCGTATCCTGCATTGGGCGCCTCCCGTATGAATCATTCGCCACCACCGGCGCGGTTACGCCATGCTGGGTGGCTTGCGTAGAATCTGCAATGCTATAACCTGCCAGATTGTCGACAAATTGCAATGGGGTCATGGTGGAAGTCAGCGTTGTTAATTTACTACAAGATACTCCCGGACGTCTCGGTCTGGCCCCCATGGAGGGCGTCATCGATGCCCACACCCGGGCCCTGCTGACTCAGCAGCCGGGCTTCGACTGGGTGGTCACCGAGTTTGTGCGCGTGGTCGATACCCGCCTGCCGCCACGGGTCTTCTACAAGCACTGTCCCGAACTGCAGCACTCCCCCCGGACGACCCCCTCAGGCGTACCGGTCCAGCTGCAGCTGCTTGGCTCCGACCCCAAGGCCCTGGCCGCCAACGCCGTCCAGGCACTGCGCCTCGGCGCCATTGGCATCGATCTCAACTTCGGCTGTCCAGCCAAGCTCGTCAATCGTCATGATGGTGGCGCCTCGCTGCTGCGCGACCCGCGGCGCGTGCATGCCGCGGTTGCCGCCGTCCACGAAGCGGTCGGCCACCGCATCCCGGTGACCGCCAAGATTCGCCTGGGATACGCCGACCGCCGCCTGGCACTGGCCTGCGGGCGCGCCGCCCAGGCCGGCGGCGCTCGGCACCTGGTGGTGCACGGCCGCACCCGTGAAGAGGGCTATCGCCCACCGGCTCATTGGGAGTGGATCGGCCGCATACGACGCGACCTTTCCATCCCGGTGATCGCCAATGGCGATATCTGGACTCTCGAGGACTACTGGAAGGCGCGTACGCTCTCCGGCTGTCGACATGTCATGCTTGGACGTGGCGTCCTGGCCGACCCCTGGCTGGCGGCCCGCATTCGCCACTGGCATCTCACCGGTGAGCGGCTGGCAGCCACGCCCTGGGCGGCGCGGGCAGAGATCCTGCACGAGTTCGCCACCCTCAAGCGCAAGACCCTTCCCGAACGCATCGTGGCCTCGCTGATCAAGCAGTGGCTCAATCATATGCGCCGGGCAGACGCCGAGGCGGCTCGCCGCTTCCAGCGAGTCAAGCGGCTTACCCTGCTCGACGAGCTACTGGCGGGCCTGCAGGCAGACAGTGCGCAGTCAGCCAGTCCTCCTCCGAGCCTGGCAGGCGCGGCGGCGGGGTAAGCTGACGCCACTGCAGGATAGACAGACACTATTCTCAGGAAAGAACGGCATTAACCGAGGAAAGAAAGGTACTATCGCAGTAAAGAAAGGCACTATCGCAGGAAAGAAAGACACTAGGGCAGGAAAGAAAGACACTGGGGCAGGCAAAAAAAGAGGCGCACGTCGCAATGGCGACGGCGCCTCAAACGATCGCGGAACCGGTGCCCACGCTGGGTACGACCGGTCCGGCTAGCGAGAAAACATCACGAACAAAACAGAAGACCCGCCCTGCGAGAGGACGGGTCGGTATCTGGCGCGCCCGGGAGGATTCGAACCTCCGACCACCTGATTCGTAGTCAGGTACTCTATCCAGCTGAGCTACGGGCGCTGATGCTTCACGGTATCGTTATGGCGGAGAGGGAGGGATTCGAACCCTCGAAGAGGCTATAAACCCCTTACTCCCTTAGCAGGGGAGCGCCTTCAGCCACTCGGCCACCTCTCCCTAACGACACGGCGCATATCTTACCGTTTCCGAAGGGGTTTGTCCAGCACCCCGGCGGTTTTTTTATTAACCGCCCCTGCGCACTACACGTCGTGGTCAGAACCTTCCTCGTCGCTCCTCTCACGCTGAATGCGCTGGTAGATCTCTTCGCGATGGACTGCCACATCCTTCGGTGCATTCACACCGATACGGACCTGGTTACCCTTCACGCCCAACACCGTCACGGTGATGTCATCACCGATCATCAGGGTCTCGCCGACACGGCGGGTCAGGATGAGCATGGCTGATCTCCTTCTCAGACTTGTTCTCTGGCTGGCAACGGGGTGCTGGCCGACGGCATCACGCCGTCTCAGTATGTGGCAGAACGCCTTCCATGACCAACACGGCGGCCCATGAAACACCAGGCCCCCGTTGAAGGGAAGCCCCACCGCGAGATGCAGCGGACCTCCCTACCAGCGTAGAAGGGAATCTGCCCCCGAGGGGTCGACTTATTCCTTGTTCTCGATATCGGCCTTGTCAAGGCCGAAGGCCTTGTGCAGGGCGCGGACGGCGAGCTCCATCTGCTTCTCGTCGATCACCACGGAGATCTTGATCTCGGAGGTCGAGACCATGCGGATATTGATGCTCTCCTCGGCAAGCACGCGGAACATCTTGGAAGCCACACCGGCATGCGAGCGCATGCCAACGCCCACCAGCGAGACCTTGGCGATATTGTCGTCGCTCTTGACCTCACCCTCGCCCAGGTCGGGCAGCACCTGCTCATTGAGGATCTTGAGGGTCTGCTTGTAGTCCCCCTTGGCCACGGTAAAGGTGAAGTCGGTGTAGTCGCCAGCCGGAGCCACGTTCTGCACGATCATGTCGACTTCGATATTGGCGCCGGCGATGGGCCCGAGAATGCGCGACGCCACGCCCGGCACGTCCGGGGTATTGAGCAGCGTCAGCTTGGCCTCGTTGGCAGTGAAGGCGATACCGGAGATCAGTGGTTCTTCCATGGAGTCCTCTTCTTGGTCGGAGTCTGCAACGATCAGGGTGCCGGGGCCATCCTGGAAACTGGACAGCACGCGCAGCGGAACATTGTACTTGCCGGCGAATTCGACGGCGCGAATCTGCAGCACCTTGGAGCCGAGGCTGGCCAGCTCCAGCATCTCCTCGACGGTGATGCGCTCGAGACGCTGGGCCTTGCTGCAGACGCGGGGGTCGGTGGTGTAGACACCGTCGACATCGGTATAGATCTGGCACTCATCGGCCTTCAGCGCCGCGGCCAGGGCCACACCGGTGGTGTCGGAGCCGCCACGACCGAGGGTGGTGATATTGCCCTCCTCGTCGACGCCCTGGAAACCCGCCACCACGACCACCTGACCATCATCCAGATCGGCCTGCAGCTCATCGGTCTCGATGCGCTGGATCCGCGCCTTGGTGTGGGCGCTGTCGGTCTGGATGCCCACCTGTGAGCCGGTATAGGAGGTCGCCGGCACCCCCAGCTTGTGCAGGGCCATGGCCAGCAGCGAGATGGTGACCTGCTCACCGGTGGAGACCAGCATGTCCATCTCTCGCGGAGTGGGCTCGTCATTGATCTCGTTGGCCATGCCGATCAGGCGATTGGTCTCGCCACTCATCGCCGACACCACCACCACGACCTGGTGGCCGTTGTCACGGAAGCCCTTGACCTTCTCGGCCACGGCCTTGATGCGCTCCACGGAGCCCACCGAGGTACCGCCGAATTTCTGTACGTATAGTGCCATCTGCAATTTTCCCTCGTGCGTCGGGCGCGAGCGCCCGGGTGAGTGAAAGGTGACTCCTTGCGAACAGGGCCGGCGCCTCACGGCAACCGGCCCTGTCAGATCCTATTTCAGGCGCTCTTCGACCCAGGCGGCGACACCCTCCAGGGCACCCGGCAGGGCGGCGACGTCGCTGCCGCCCGCCTGGGCCATATCGGCTCGCCCACCGCCCTTGCCGCCCACCTGGCCGGCCACGTGATTGACCAGCTCGCCGGCCTTGATGCGACCGGTGAGGTCGTCGGTGACCCCGGCGATCAGGCTCACCTTGCCGGCAGCCTCATCGCCCACTCCCAGCACGATGATGCCGGAGCCGAGCTTGTTCTTGAGCTGGTCGAGCATGCCACGCAGCTCCTTGCCGGAGACGCCCTCGAGGGACCGGGCCAGGACCTTGACCCCGGCCACCTCGCTCGCCTCGGCAATCAGGTCGCTGCCGGCGGCGCTGGCCAGCTTGGCCTTGAGTCGCTCGAGCTCCTTCTCCAGGCCACGATTGCGCTCCACCAGTGACGCCACGCGCTCCTCGACCTGCTCGGGCTTGGCCTTGAGCCGTTCGCCGATGCGGTTGAGCCGGGCCTCCTGCTCATGGAACCAGGACAGCGCCCCTTCGCCGGTGATCGCCTCGATGCGGCGCACGCCGGAGGCAATGCCCTGCTCGCTGACAATATGGAAGCAGCCGATATCGCCGCTGCGCGCCACATGGGTGCCGCCGCACAGCTCGATGGAGAAATCGTCGGCACCGATGGTCAGCACCCGTACGCTGTCGGCGTACTTGGCCTCGAAGAGCGCCGCTGCTCCCCTGGCCTTGGCCTCGTCAAGGGTCATCTGTTCGACACGGGTCGGGGCATTGGCCAGGATCTGCTCGTTGACCAGACGCTCCACCTCGGCAAGCTGGTCGGCGGTTACCGGCTCGAAATGGCTGAAATCGAAGCGCAGGCGCTCTGGAGTGACCAGAGACCCCTTCTGGGCCACATGATCGCCCAGCACCATACGCAGCGCCTTGTGCATCAGGTGGGTGGCGGAGTGGTTTCGTACCGTGGCGGTGCGCAGGCCGGCATCCACCACCGGGCGCACCCTGTCTCCCAGGGCCAGCGCGCCCTCGAGCAGCACGCCGTGGTGCAGGTGGTGGTCGCCCTGCTTCTGGGTATCCTCCACCAGGAAGCGACCACCGCCGTCGAGATGCAGATAGCCGGTATCGCCCACCTGGCCGCCGGACTCGCCATAGAAGGGGGTACGATCCAGCACCACCACCGCCTTGTGCTCCGGGGTGAGCCGCTCCAGGGCATTGCCCTCGCGGTCGGCCAGCGCGCTGACGGTGGCGTGATCCTCGAGACGCTCGTAACCGGTAAAGGCGGTCTCGCCCTCCAGCTCCAGGGTGCCGCCATAGTCGGCGCCGAACTGGCTGGCCGCTCGGGCACGCTCGCGCTGGGCCGTAAGCGCTCGTTCGAAACCAACCTCATCGAGGGTCACGCCACGCTCGCGACAGACATCGGCGGTCAGGTCGTAGGGGAAGCCATAGGTGTCATACAGCTTGAAAACCGTCTCGCCGGGCAGCACCTCACCGTCGAGACCGGCCAGCGCCTCCTCGAGCAGGCCCATGCCATGTTCCAGGGTGCGGGCGAACTGCTCCTCCTCCTTGAGCAGCACCCGCTCGATCTGGGGGCGCGCCTCACGCAGCTCGGGATAGGCCTCGCCCATCTCGGCATCCAGTGAGCCCACCAGCTGGTGGAAGAAGTTACCCTGGGCGCCCAGCTTGTGGCCGTGGCGGATGGCGCGCCGAATGATACGTCGCAGCACATAGCCCCGCCCCTCATTGGAGGGCAGCACGCCGTCGGCGATCAGGAAGGCGCAGGAGCGGATATGATCGGCGATTACCCGCAGCGAGGGGTTGCGGGTATCCGCATGTCCGGTATGTTGCGCCGCCGCTGCCAGCAGGTTCTGAAACAGGTCGATCTCGTAGTTGGAGTGCACTCCCTGCATCACCGCGGCGATGCGTTCCAGCCCCATGCCGGTATCGATGGAGGGCTTGGGCAGCGGGTGCATGTTGCCCTCGGCATCGCGGTCGAACTGCATGAACACCAGGTTCCAGATCTCGATATAGCGATCGCCATCCTCCTCGGGGCTACCGGGAGGGCCACCCCACACCTCGGGACCGTGATCGAAGAAGATCTCGGAGCTCGGCCCACAGGGACCGGTGTCACCCATCTGCCAGAAGTTGTCTTCGTCGAGCCTGGAGAAGCGCTCGGGGTCGATCCCGACCTCCTCCTTCCAGATGCGCTCGGCCTCGTCATCGCTGACGTGCACCGTGACCCACAGCTTCTCCTTCGGCAGCCCCAGAGTCTCGGTCAGGAACTCCCAGGCGAAGCGGATGGCATCACGCTTGAAGTAGTCGCCGAAGCTGAAGTTGCCCAGCATCTCGAAGAAGGTGTGATGGCGAGCGGTATAGCCGACGTTATCGAGGTCGTTGTGCTTGCCCCCGGCACGCACACAGCGCTGGGAGGATGTCGCGCGCACATAGGGGCGCGGATCGCGACCCAGAAAGACGTCCTTGAAGGGCACCATGCCCGCATTGGTGAACAGCAGGGTCGGGTCGTTGCCGGGAACCAGAGAGCTGGAAGGCACGACGCTGTGGCCGTGCGCCTCGAAGTAACTCAGAAAGGCCTGTCTGATGTCTGCGCTTTTCATGGGGTATCCGTGGCGATGAACGGGAGGACCCGGCGGGCGACGCTGGCTCGAGACGGGCACCGCGACGTGCCTGAACAGGGCACATCGCACTACCACGGGATGCCACCCGGGGCGTTCGCAAAGGGAGTCATTATAGCGCAGTCGTCAAGGGACTGAAGGGGCAGCCGCGTCGGCGGCGAAGGAACGGGTGCACAGCTAGCCTGAGCTAGGCATCGTCAGGGTCAGCACTCCAGGCGTGGGTCAGGGCGTAGCGCACCTGGTCGAAGTCGAAGCCGCGTCCCGCCAGAAAGCGCTCGCGGCGGGCGCGCTCCCGCGGGGAGTCACCGGGACCGGGGAAGCGCCGCGAGAGTGTCTCACAGGCCAGGGCCTGCCAGTCCACCTCACCCGCCGCGAAGGCCTCTCGCACCTCCTCCGGATCGAGGCCACGACGCTCCATCTCCAGGCGAATCTTCACGGGCCCCTGCCCACGGAAGAGGCGCGAGCGCAGGAAGCTCTCGGCGAAACGGGTATCCGACTGCAACCCCTGTGCGGCAAGCTCGTCGAGACACTCGCCGATGTCTGCCTGCGAATGCCCCTTGGCCGCCAACCGCTCTGCCAGCTCGGCGCGAGAGTATTCGCGGCGAGCCAGCAGGCGGAGCGCATCGTCTCGGGGCGTGGAGTCACCTGCGCTGCGCTCGAACATGGCTTACAGCAGATCGCTGCCCTGATCGCCATCGGCCGACAGGGCGGCCTCATTGCCCTCTTCCTTGGCGGGCTCTGCCGTGGCAAGCAGTTGAGCACGAATCTGGCTCTCGATCTCCTCCATCACCGCCGGATTATCCTCGAGGAACTGGGCGGCATTGGCCTTGCCCTGGCCAATCTTGTTGCCCTGATAGCTGTACCATGCACCGGCCTTGTCGACCAGCTTGCACTGCACGCCCAGGTCGACCACCTCCCCGGCATGGTAGATCCCCTTGCCATAGAGGATCTGGAACTCGGCCTGGCGGAACGGTGGCGCCACCTTGTTCTTGACCACCTTGACCCGGGTCTCGTTGCCGGTCACCTCGTCGCCCTGCTTGACCGAGCCGGTACGCCGGATATCCAGACGCACACTGGAGTAGAACTTGAGCGCATTGCCGCCGGTGGTGGTCTCGGGGCTACCGAACATCACGCCGATCTTCATGCGGATCTGGTTGATGAACACCACCATGCAGTTGGCATTCTTGATATTCCCGGTGATCTTGCGCAACGCCTGGGACATCAGGCGCGCCTGCAGACCGACATGGGAGTCGCCCATCTCGCCCTCGATCTCGGCGCGCGGGGTCAGCGCCGCCACCGAGTCGATGATGATCACGTCGACACCACCGGAGCGCACCAGCATGTCGCAGATTTCAAGGGCCTGCTCGCCGGTATCGGGCTGGGAAACCAGCAGGTCATCCAGATTGACGCCCAGCTTTTCGGCATAGCTGGGGTCCAGGGCATGCTCGGCGTCGATAAAGGCGCAGGTCTTGCCCTGCTTCTGTGCCTGGGCGATCACCGAGAGCGTCAGGGTGGTCTTGCCCGAGGACTCCGGGCCGAAGATCTCGACAACCCGACCCAGCGGCAGACCGCCGATGCCGAGGGCGATATCCAGCCCCAGCGAACCGGTAGAGACCGAGGGCATCACCACCCGCGGCGCATCACCCAGGCGCATCACGGTCCCCTTGCCGAACTGGCGGTCGATCTGGGATAGGGCGGCGTCCAGCGCCTTGGAGCGATTGTCTTCCTGAGCCATCACGGATCTCCTCAATCTGGGTCTCTTCATACTGTATGACTGAACAGTATTATGGGGAAAAATGGCGCACTCGGCCAGCGAAAGTTTTCCAGGGCGCCCATGGACTCAGCGCTCCTCAAGACGTTGCACCACGCCGACCAGCGCCTCGCGCACCGCCTGCTCGCGAACGGCTCGGCGATCGCCAGGATAGCGGTAGCATTCGGCCTCGGCCCCCTTGCCGTCGCCCCAGGCCAGCCATACGGTACCTACCGGCTTGTCGGCGCTGCCACCGCCCGGCCCGGCCACGCCACTGACCGCCACGCCGAGATCGGCACCGCTGTCACGGCAGGCCCCCATCACCATCGCTTCCACCGTCTCACGGCTCACGGCACCGTGCTGGTCGAGCAGCGCCTCAGGCACCCCGAGAAGACGGACCTTGGCCGCATTGGAGTAGGTCACATAGCCGGTCTCGAAGTAGTCGGAGCTGCCGGCGACCGAGGTGACCACGCTGGCCACGCCACCACCGGTGCAGGACTCCGCACAGGTGAGGGTGACCCCCTTTTCGCGACACAGTCGACCCAGGCGCTCGGCCAGGGTAGCGAGGTCGAGATTGGCAAGGCTCGCGGCTGAGTGGGACATGCTGAAGACTCCTGCTCGGTGGATCGAAGGCAAGCCTGACGAGGCGAGACCATCTGCGTAGAATACTGCCTTTGCCGCGGGGTTGCAGGCACCGCCACCCTGTGTGCGTCTCTGCCGACCGCTCAACGAGACCATCGACAAGACCTTCTACAAGATCAGGAGCCCAGCAATCGCCATGTCCCAGGCCAGCACCCAGCATACGCCGATGATGGCCCAGTACCTGAAGATCAAGCGCGAGCATCCCGAGGTGCTGCTCTTCTATCGCATGGGTGACTTCTACGAGCTATTCTTCGACGATGCCAGGCGCGCCGCGGCACTGCTCGACATTACCCTGACCCAACGCGGCCAGTCTGCCGGCCAGCCGATTCCCATGGCCGGGATCCCCTACCATAGCGCCGAGGGCTACCTGGCGCGCCTGGTGGCCGCCGGCGAATCGGTGGCGATCTGTGAGCAGATCGGCGACCCCGCCACCAGCAAGGGGCCGGTAGAGCGGCGCGTGGTACGCATTGTCACCCCCGGCACCCTGTATGACGAGGCGCTGCTCGATGCTCGCCGCGACAACCTGCTGGTGGCTGTGCATGCCACCGCCGAGCGTATCGGCCTGGCCTGGCTGGAGCTCTCCAGTGGACGCTTCAGCGTGCTGGAGGTGGAGGGTGAGAGCGAACTGCTCGCCGAGCTCCAGCGTCTCGACCCGGCCGAGCTGCTGGTGGCCGAGGGTCTGAATCTGCCGCCGGCCCTGGAGGAGCGTCGGGGGCTGCGTCGCCAGAGCGACTGGCTGTTCGACCCGGAGAGCGCGACCCGTCTGCTCTGCGACCAGTTCGGCGTCCAGGATCTGCGTGGCTTCGGCTGCGCGCACCTCTCCGCGGCCATCACCGCCGCCGGCGTGCTGGTGGAGTACGCCCGAGATACCCAGCGCTCGCGCTTGCCCCATGTCACCGCCATCGGCGTGGAGAGCCGCGACGACGCCGTGGTCATCGATGCCGCCAGCCGTCGCAATCTGGAGATCGACACCAACCTCGCCGGCAGCGGCGACAACACCCTGGCGAGCGTGCTCGACACCACCGCCACCGCCATGGGATCACGCCTGCTCAAGCGCTGGCTCAACCGTCCACTGCGTGACCGCGAGCGTGTCCAGGCTCGCCAGTCCGCCGTGACGCTGCTGCTGGAGGCGGATGGCTTCGTGGCACTCGGCGACTCGCTCAAGGCGATCGGCGATGTGGAGCGCATCCTCGCCCGGGTGGCCCTCTTCAGCGCCCGCCCGCGTGATCTGGCCCGGCTACGTGACGCCTTCAATGCCCTGCCCGACCTCGAGGCCCGGCTCGCCGACTTCCCCGAGGGCTCCACCCTGGACGAGCTGAAGCACCATATTCGGCCCTACCCCGAGCTCGCCGACACCCTGAATCGCGCCCTGGTGGAGAACCCCCCGGTGGTGATCCGCGACGGCGGGGTGATCGCCGAGGGCTTCGATGCCGAGCTCGACGAGCACCGCGGCCTCGCCGAACACGCCGGCGATTACCTGGTGAGACTGGAGACCCGGGAGCGCGAACGCACCGGCCTGCCCGGCCTCAAGGTCGGCTACAACCGGGTGCACGGCTATTTCATCGAGATCCCCAGGGCACAAGCCAAGGATGCTCCGGCGGACTATGTCCGTCGTCAGACCCTGAAGAATGCCGAACGCTTTATCATTCCCGAGCTCAAGGAGTTCGAGGACAAGGCCCTGTCGGCGAAGTCCCGCGCCCTGGCACGCGAGAAGCTGCTCTACGAGGGGCTGCTCGAGACCCTGAACAGCGAACTCGACACCCTTCAGGCCAGCGCCCGGGCCCTGGCGACGCTTGATGTGCTGTGCGCCTTCGCCGAGCGCGCCCATGCGCTGGAATTCGTGCGCCCACACCTTGCCGAGGCCCCGGGCATCACCATTCATGGCGGCCGCCACCCGGTGGTGGAGCGGGTCAGCGACGCTCCCTTCGTACCCAATGACCTGATCATGGAAGAGGGTCGCCGCATGCTGGTGATCACCGGCCCCAATATGGGTGGCAAGTCGACCTATATGCGCCAGGCCGCGCTGATCGTGCTGCTCGCCCACACCGGCAGTTTCGTGCCTGCCAGCGCGGCCGACATCGGCCCGGTGGATCGCATCTTCACCCGCATCGGTTCATCGGACGATTTGGCCGGTGGCCGCTCCACCTTTATGGTGGAGATGACCGAAACCGCCAGCATCCTGCACAACGCCACCGATCACAGCCTGGTGCTGATGGATGAGATCGGTCGCGGCACCAGCACCTTCGACGGCCTCTCCCTGGCCTGGGCCAGCGCCGAGCACCTGACCCGCACCCGTGCCTTTACACTGTTCGCCACCCACTACTTCGAGATGACCGCCCTGGCCGAGCAGGCCGAGGGGGTGGCCAACGTGCACCTGACCGCGGCGGAACACAAGGATGGCATCGTCTTCATGCACCGGGTTGAGGAAGGCCCCGCCAGTCAGAGCTACGGCCTGCAGGTGGCTCAGCTGGCCGGTGTTCCCCAGGGGGTGATCGCCCGGGCCCGAGAGAAGCTTGCCCAGCTCGAGCAGCAGGAGGTCGACCAGGGCAGTCGGACCCGACTGGCTGGCACAGACGATGCTCAGACACCGCTGCAGAGCGACCTCTTCGCCAGCCCGCCACACCCGATGGTGGAAGAGCTCGACGGGCTTGCCCTCGATGACCTGACGCCACGCCAGGCGCTCGAGATGCTCTACCGCTGGCGCGAGATACGATGAGGCCATTGCCGATGCCGACGGCACCTTCGCTCGAGGGGGCGCCACCTCCGGATCGGCCAGGCCTTTGCTTGCGACGGTCAGGCAGCGGCGACTAGAATGGACGAATCCCCGGACTCCTTAGAATAAGAGGCCTGGTTTTTATTACTTTTTAATATTTACATAGGTCGGGACCCGCCACGACAGCGCGAGCCAGGCCATGAGGGAGGAAAAAGCGGCATGACATTCGTCGTCACCGAGAACTGCATCAAGTGCAAATACACAGACTGCGTCGAAGTATGTCCCGTGGACTGCTTCTACGAGGGCCCCAACTTCCTGGTGATCCACCCCGACGAGTGCATCGACTGCGCCCTGTGCGAGCCGGAGTGTCCCGCCGAGGCGATCTTCTCGGAGGATGAGCTACCCGAGGGTCAGGAGGCGTTCATCGAGCTCAATGCCGAGCTTGCCGAGGTATGGCCCAATATCAGCGAGAAGCAGGACCCGCTGCCCGACGCCGAGGAGTGGGATGGCAAGCCGGGCAAGCTGGAGCAGCTGGAACGCTGAACCGCACTCGCTTACTGCCGCGGCTTCAGTCGGCAGGAAGCGATCAGCGAGGCACCAGATACAGCAGCGCCGACCGCCACAAGGCGGTCGGCGCTGCTGTATCTATCCGGTGAGTGGCGAGACAACGATAACGCCACGCAAGAAAAAAGGCGGCCCAGGGGCCGCCCGCTCCAAGCCACTCCATGAGCGACTCCTTCCGCTCAGACTCCCGTGATGACATCCCTGCCCGGAAACAGCATCCTGCCGTACCGGGCGCATCACCTGACTACATCCCATTGCATCCTGCCGAGGCTACATCCCGTGGGCCCCTGTGCTGCGTGGCTGATTGTCTCAGAATTGCGCCACGGCACAATCTGACATAAACGACGACATATCTAACGCCGGCACGCTCGACCGGCATGCAGACAGGAAACTTATCTTTTTATTTTCAACAAGATAAAACAAAGGCCGGCACCCTGGGTGCCGGCCTTCTCATTCAAATGGCGTCAATCACGACGCCACCTTGTCAGCAATCTCCTACACGCCACTACTGACCCTTGATGGCCGACAGCCCCGGGTAGGTCGCCCCTTCGCCCAGCTCACTCTCGATGACCAGCAGTCGGTTGTACTTGGCGACACGATCGGAGCGACACAGCGAGCCGGTCTTGATCTGGCCGGCGCAGGTACCCACGGCCAGGTCGGCGATGGTGGTGTCCTCGGTCTCGCCGCTGCGATGGGAGATCACCGCGGTGAAACCGGCATCCTGGGCCATGCGAATGGCATCCAGGGTCTCGGAGAGGGAGCCGATCTGGTTGAACTTGATCAGGATGGAGTTGCCAATCTTCTCGTCGATACCACGCTTGAGGATGCGGGTATTGGTCACGAAGAGATCATCCCCCACCAGCTGCACCCGGTCGCCGAGCCTGTCGGTCAGCGCCTTCCAGCCGTCCCAGTCGGACTCATCCATGCCATCCTCGATGGAGACGATGGGATACTCATCGCAAAGGCCGGCCAGGTAATCGGCGAAGCCCGCGGCATCATACTGCTTGCCCTCGCCGGAGAGGTCGTACTGGCCATCCTTGAAGAATTCGGAGGAGGCGCAGTCCAGCGCCAGGGTCACATCGCTGCCGAGCTTGTAGCCGGCGTCTTCCACCGCCTGCTTGATCACCGCCAGGGCCTCGGCGTTGGAGGCGAGGTTGGGTGCAAAACCGCCCTCGTCACCTACCGAGGTGGACAAGCCACGCGACGAAAGCACCTTTTTCAGGGCATGGAAGATCTCGGCACCCATGCGCAGACCTTCACGGAAGCTCGCGGCCCCCACCGGCTGCACCATGAACTCCTGGATGTCGACGTTATTGTCGGCATGCTCTCCACCATTGAGGATATTCATCATCGGCACCGGCATGGAGTATCGGCCCGGCTGACCATAGAGCTCGGCGATATGGGCATAGAGTGGCACACCCTTGGCGTTGGCTGCCGCCCTGGCGGCGGCCAGCGATACGGCCAGGATGGCGTTGGCGCCAAGCTTGGCCTTGTTGTCGGTGTCATCGAGCGCCAGCATGGCGTCATCGAGGCCACGCTGATCACGCGCATCCATGCCGACTAGCCTGGCACGAATGTCGCCATTGACGGCGTCGACGGCCTTCAGCACGCCCTTGCCGAGGTAACGGGCCTTGTCGCCGTCGCGCAGCTCGAGGGCCTCGCGGGAGCCGGTAGAGGCACCGCTGGGAGCACAGGCCACGCCCACGGCACCGCTCTCCAGGCGCACTTCGGCCTGGACGGTGGGGTTGCCGCGGGAGTCGAGCACCTCAAGGGCACGAATATCGACGATCTTGGTCATGCGAATCTTCCTCAGTCGTGTCAGCGTTGGAGTGTTATGAGATTTCGAGCGGCGCGAAGCCCTTTACCAGGTCATCGAGAGCCTTGAGCTGGGTCAGGAACGGCTCGAGCCGGTCCAGCGGCAAGGCGCAGGGGCCATCGCACTTGGCGTGATCGGGGTCCGGATGGGCCTCCAGGAAGAGACCGGCCAGCCCCACGGCGACACCGGCACGCGCCAGCTCCGCCACCTGTGCCCGGCGGCCATCGGCACTGTCGGCGCGCCCCCCCGGGCGCTGCAGCGAGTGGGTCACATCGAAGAACAGTGGCAGGCCGCTCTGCTTCATCTCGCCGAAACCAAGCATGTCGACCACCAGATTGTTGTAGCCGAAGCTCGAGCCTCGCTCGCAGAGGATCACCCGGTCATTGCCGGCCTCCTCGCACTTGCGGACGATATGACGCATCTCGTGGGGCGCCAGAAACTGGGGCTTCTTGATATTGATCACCGCCCCGGTCCTGGCCATGGCCACCACCAGATCGGTCTGGCGGGCCAGGAAGGCCGGCAGCTGGATCACATCGGCTACCTCTGCTACCGGCTCGACCTGCCATGGCTCGTGAACATCGGTGATGATCGGCACACCGAAGCGCTCTTTCACCTCGGCCAGGATCTCGACGCCCTTCTCCAGGCCGGGGCCACGGAAGGAGTGGATGGAGCTGCGGTTGGCCTTGTCGAAGCTGGCCTTGAACACATAGGGCATGCCGAGCCTGCCGGTTACCTCGACATAGGCCGCGGCCACCTCCAGAGCAAGCTCGCGGGACTCCAGCACGTTCATGCCGCCAAACAGCATCAGCGGCAATGAATTGCCGGCCTTCAGGCCGGCAATCTCGATGGCTCTTTCGGGAGCACTCATCCGACTCACTCCTGGTAAGAGGACTGGGCGCGGCCGCGTGCTGCCTTTTGCTCCAGCGCCGCGTTGACGAAGCCGGTGAACAGCGGGTGACCGTCTCGGGGAGTGGAGGTGAATTCCGGGTGGAACTGGCAGGCCACGTACCAGGGATGATCGGGAAGCTCGACCACCTCGACCAGGGAGTTGTCCACACTCTTGCCCGAGACGACCAGGCCCGCCTGCTCGAGCTGCTCGACGAACTGCTCGTTGACCTCGAAGCGGTGACGGTGACGCTCGACGATCTCATCGGCGGCATAAGCCTCGCGGGCCTTGCTGCCGGCCTTGAGCTGGCAGACCTGGCCGCCAAGGCGCATGGTACCGCCAAGATCGGAGGCCGCGTCTCGCAACTCGATCTTGCCCTCGGGGCTCAGCCACTCGGTGATCAGGCCAACCACCGGGTGCTGGGTGTCGTGGGTGAACTCGGTGGAGTTGGCGTCCTCCCAACCGGCGACGTGTCGGGCGAACTCGATCACCGCCACCTGCATGCCGAGACAGATGCCGAGATAGGGAATGCCGCTCTCACGGGCGTAGCGCGCCGTGGCGATCTTGCCCTCCACGCCACGCTCGCCGAAGCCGCCAGGCACCAGGATCGCATCCTTGCCGGCCAGACGTTCGGTGCCGTGACGCTCGATATCCTCGGAGTCGATATAGTCGACATTGACCTTCACGCGGGTCTGGATACCGGCGTGGATCAGCGCCTCGTTGAGCGACTTGTAGGCATCGAGCAGCTCCATGTACTTGCCGACCATGGCGATATTGATCGACTTGAGCGGATTGAGCTTGGCATCGAGTACATGCACCCACTCTCCCAGGTCGGCCTCGTCGGCCGTCAGGCGGAGCTTGTCGCAGACGATCTCGTCGAGCCCCTGCTCGTGGAGCATCAGCGGGATACGGTAGATGGTATCGGCGTCCTGCAGCGGAATGACCGCGCGCTCCTCCACATTGGTGAACAGGGCGATCTTGCGACGCTCGCTCTCCTCGAGCTCCACCTCGCTGCGGCAGATCAGGATATCCGGCTGGATACCGATGGAGCGCAGCTCCTTGACGCTGTGCTGGGTCGGCTTGGTCTTGGTCTCACCGGCCGTCTTGATGTAGGGCACCAGCGTCAGGTGCATGAAGATCGCGCGGCTCGCACCGAGCTCACTCCTGATCTGGCGGGTCGCCTCGAGGAAGGGCAGCGACTCGATATCGCCCACGGTGCCGCCGATCTCCACCAGCGCCACGTCGAAACCCTCGCCACCCTCATAGACGCGACGCTTGATCTCGTCGGTGATGTGCGGAATCACCTGTACGGTACCGCCCAGGTAGTCGCCGCGGCGCTCCTTGCGCAGCACGTGCTCGTAGACGCGCCCGGTGGTGAAGTTGTTGCCCTGGGTCATCTTGGTGCGGATGAAGCGCTCATAGTGGCCCAGGTCGAGATCGGTCTCGGCACCATCCTCGGTAACGAACACCTCGCCGTGCTGGAATGGGCTCATGGTGCCCGGATCCACGTTGATATACGGGTCGAGCTTGAGCATGGTGACCTTGAGGCCGCGAGCCTCGAGAATCGCCGCAAGCGAGGCCGACGCAATGCCCTTGCCCAAAGAGGACACAACGCCGCCGGTCACGAAGATGTATCGTGTCATGAGGAACCTGTCGAAGCGTGATCGGTAGGCACGACAGAAAGCCGCGCCAGGATGGGATGACAGAGTAGCAGAATACGACCAACGGCTCAATTTGAGCGTCATGCTGCAAGCCAGCGGTATAAGACCGCCCCATCAATAGCCAATCCCTGACGCCCGAAGCCCTGGGGTCTGCTTGTAGCTCGGCGCTTGTAGCTCGAGGCTTATACCCCCAGATAGTCCAAAATGCCCTCGGCGGCCTGCCGCCCCTCGTGGATGGCGGTGACCACCAGATCGGAGCCGCGCACCATATCGCCGCCGGCGAAGATCTTCTCGTGAGTGGTCCGGAAGGCGAACTCACCCTGCTCCGCTGCCTTGACCCGATCTCGTTCATCGACCTCCACGCCGGTCTCGGTGAGCCAGGCCGGCGGATCGGGCTGAAAGCCGAAGGCGATGACCACGGCATCGGCGGGAATCACCTCCTCGGAGCCCGGCACCACCTCGGGGCGGCGGCGACCGTTTTCGTCGGGTTCGCCCATCCGGGTGCGCACCACCTTGACCCCCTCGACCTTCCCCTCGCCCACCACGGCGACCGGCTGGCGATTGAACAGGAACTCCACGCCTTCTTCCCGGGCGTTGGCCACCTCCTTGCGTGAGCCAGGCATATTCTCCTCGTCACGGCGGTAGGCGCAGGTGACGCTGGTGGCGCCCTGGCGAATCGAGGTGCGATTGCAGTCCATGGCGGTGTCGCCGCCACCCAGCACCACCACCCGCTGCCCCTTGAAGCTGATGTACTCGCTGGGATCCTTCTCGAAGCCCAGGCAGTGATTGACGTTGGCGATCAGAAAGTCGAGCGCCTTGTGAACGCCCGGCAGGTTCTCGCCAGGGAAGCCCCCCTGCATGGACTTGTAGGTCCCCATGCCCAAAAACAGCGCATCGTACTCCTCGAGCAGGGTGTCGATGGCGATGTCGCGGCCGATCTCGACCCCCAGGCGGAACTCGAACCCCATCTCCTCGAACACCGCACGCCGACGCTCCATGACGTTCTTCTCGAGCTTGAACTCGGGGATACCGAAAGTCAGCAGGCCACCGATCTCCGGGTTGCGATCGAACACCACCGGCTTGACGCCGTTACGCACCAGAATATCGGCGCACCCCAGCCCCGCGGGTCCCGCACCGATCACTGCCACCTTGCGGTCGGTCCAGGTGACCCGAGACAGGTCCGGGCGCCAGCCCATGGCAAAGGCGGTATCGGTGATGTACTTCTCGACCGAGCCGATGGTAACGGCACCGAAGCCGTCATTGAGGGTACAGGCTCCCTCGCAGAGACGATCCTGAGGGCACACCCGGCCGCACACCTCGGGCAGCGAGTTGGTCTTGTGGCAGAGTTCGACCGCCTCGAGGATATTGCCCTCGCTGACCAGCTGCAGCCAGTTCGGTATGTAGTTGTGTACCGGACACTTCCACTCGCAATAGGGGTTGCCACAGTGCAGGCAGCGATGCGACTGACCCGCCGCCTCCTGGGGCCTGAAGGGCTCATAGATCTCGGCAAACTCCCGCGAGCGGGTACGGGCATCCTTCTTGCTCGGATCCTGTCGACCCACCTCGATAAACTGGAAATCGTTGCTCAAACGGTTAGCCATGTTCTCTACTCCTGGAGTTCCTGTCGACCGTCCGCCCGCGCTCCGAACTCGACGGGCGCAGGTCACCCTGACGGTGAAGGCTGATGCCGGCTCTCTGCTCCGGCTGTTGTCGGCTCTTATTCCGGCAGACGCCGCCTCTTATTCCGGCAGACGCCGCCTCTTATTCCGGCAGACACCGCCTCTTATTCCGGCTGACGCCGCCTCTTATTCCGGCTGACGCCGGGACTGGGCCAACAGGCTCTTCAGGCTCGCCGCCTTGGGCTTCACCAGCCAGAAGTTGCGGACAAAGTCACTGAAGTCCTCGAGAATGGCGTGACCGCGGGCCGAGTCGGTCTCGAGGACAAACTCCTCGATGACCTCGCGCAGGTGACGCCGATGGGCTTCCATGGCCTCGGTATTGATTCGGTGGATCTCCACCAGCTCGTGGTTGACCTTGTCGACGAAGCTGCGGTCCTCGTCGAGCACGTAGGCGAAGCCACCGGTCATGCCCGCACCGAAGTTGTCCCCGCTCTCACCGAGCACGGCCACCAGCCCGCCGGTCATGTACTCACAGCCATGGTCGCCGAGGCCCTCGACCACCGCATGGACACCGGAGTTGCGCACGGCAAAACGCTCACCGGCGGTGCCCGCCGCAAACAGCTTGCCGCCGGTGGCTCCATACAGGCAGGTATTGCCGATGATGGCCGTCCTGTGACTCTCGAAGCGACTGCCACGGGGCGGCGTGATCACCACCTTGCCACCGTTCATGCCCTTGCCGACGTAGTCGTTGGCGTCACCTTCCAGATAGAGGTTGAGTCCGCGGGCATTCCATACGCCGAAGCTCTGGCCAGCCACCCCGGTAAAGCGTGCGGTGACAGGTGCCTCCGCAAGGCCCGCCTCGCCGTAACGCTTGGCGATCACCCCCGAGGCAAGCGCCCCCACGCTGCGATCGCAGTTGGTAATGGTGAAGGTGAACTCACCACCACTGCCGTGCGCGATGGCTTCCTCCAGCGCCGCCAATACTTCCTGGTTCTTGGCACCCGGGTCGTGAGGCACGTTGCGGTTCACCTTGCAGAACTGCGGCGCATCCGCCGGCACATGATCGTTACCGAGCAGTGGCGTCAGATCCAGCTTGCGCTGGGAGGCGGTCGCGCCCTCGATCACCTCGAGCAGGTCGGTACGGCCGATCAGGTCGGTCAGCCTGGCCACGCCCAGCATGGCCATCAGCTCGCGCACCTCCTCGGCGATAAAGCGGAAGTAATGCTTGACCATATCCACGGTGCCTCGGAAGTGCTCGTCACGCAGATAGTCGTCCTGGGTGGCCACGCCGGTGGCACAGTTGTTGAGATGACAGATGCGCAGGTACTTGCAACCCAGTGCCACCATGGGCGCGGTACCAAACCCGAAGCTCTCGGCGCCAAGGATCGCCGCCTTCACCACATCGAGGCCGGTCTTGAGGCCGCCGTCGGTCTGCAGACGAATCTTGTCGCGCAGACCATTGATACGCAGCGCCTGATGCACCTCGGGCAGCCCCAGCTCCCAGGGGGAACCGGCGTGCTTGATGGAGGTAATCGGGCTCGCCGCCGTCCCGCCGTCATAGCCCGAGACGGTGATCAGGTCGGCATAGGCCTTGGCAACCCCTGTGGCGATGGTGCCGATACCGGGCTCGGAGACCAGCTTCACCGACACCTGGGCGTCAGGGTTGACCTGCTTGAGGTCGAATATCAGCTGCGCCAGGTCCTCGATCGAGTAGATATCGTGATGCGGCGGGGGCGAGATCAGGGTCACCCCGGGTACCGCATAGCGCAGCCGTGCGATCAACTCGTTGACCTTGCCGCCAGGTAGCTGGCCGCCCTCGCCGGGCTTGGCGCCCTGGGCCACCTTGATCTGCAGTACCTCGGCGTTGACCAGGTAGGCCGGGGTAACGCCGAAGCGCCCCGAAGCGATCTGCTTGATCTTGGAGGAACGAATCGTGCCATAGCGCGCCGGATCCTCGCCCCCCTCGCCGGAGTTGGAGCGCCCGCCGGACTCGTTCATGGCCTGGGCAAGCGCCTCGTGGGCTTCGGGCGAGAGTGCCCCCAATGACATGCCGGCGCTGTCGAAACGCGGCAGCAGTGCCTCGACCGGCTCGACCTCCGAGAGCGGCAACGGCTCTGCTACCGGCTTCAGTCTAAGCAGGTCGCGCAGAGTGGCAGGAGAGCGCTCGTTGACCAGTGCGGCGAAGCACTTCCACTTGGCGTAACTCCCCTCCTGTACCGCCTCCTGAAGTGACTTGACCACGTCGGGATTGAAGGCGTGGTATTCGTGACCGTGCACATACTTGAACAACCCTCCCTGGCTGATGCCCTTGCGTGGAACCCAGGCATCGCGGGCAAGCAGCTCCTGCTGGAGCTGCAGCTCGGCAAAACCGGCGCCCTGAATGCGCGAGGCCATGCCCGGAAAGCATAGCGCCATCACCTCATCGTCGAGTCCAACCGCTTCGAACAGCTGGGAGCCGCGATAGGAGGCGAGGGTCGAGATCCCCATCTTGGAGAGAATCTTGAACAGCCCCTTCTGCAGACCCTTGCGGTAGTTCTCACGGGCATCGGCGGGATTACCGACCAGCTCACCGGTGCGATGCATGTCGGCCATCACCTGGTAGGCGAGCCAGGGAAAGACGGCGGTGGCCCCCACCCCGAACAGCACCGCCATCTGGTGGGCGTCGCGGGCATAACCGGTCTCTACCACGATGTTGCAGCGCGGGCGCAACGACAGCCGCCCCAGATGGTGGTGCACGGCACCAACGGCCAGGGCCGCATGAATTGGCAGCTCGCCCTTCTCGAGGCCGGCATCGGTAAGCACCAGAATCACCTTGCCCGCCTTGACCGCCTCCGTGGCCTGACGGCACAGCTCACTCAGGGCGGCCTGCAGGCCGTGGTGTTCGGGGTCATAGGCCATGCGCAGCCGATGACTGGCATAGGCCGCATCCTCCTGCTCCACCAGGGCGGTGAACTTGCGCGGCGAGAGGATTGGCGTCGTCAGGATGATGCGATGGGCATGCTCGGGAGTCGCCTTGAAGACGTTGCGCTCGGCACCGATACAGGTCTCCAGCGACATCACGATCGCCTCGCGCAGCGGGTCGATGGCCGGATTGGTGACCTGAGCGAACTTCTGGCGAAAATAGTCGCTGAGCAGACGCGGCCTGGCGGAAAGCACCGCCATGGGGGTATCGTCGCCCATGGAGCCTACCGCCTCCTGGCCGCTCTCGCCCAGCGGACGCAGCAGGAGGTCCCGCTCCTCGAAACTGACCTGGAACATCTTCTGGGCCACGGCCAGGCCATCGGCGTCCATGTTATGGAAGCTGGCCAGCTCGGTGAGCGACGACTCCAGATATTGCGCCTCTTCCTTGAGCCAGCGCTTGTAGGGATAGGCCGACTTCAGCCGGGCATCGATATCCTCGGTATGCAGCACCTCGCCGGTCACGGTGTCGACGGCCAGCACCTGCCCCGGTCCCACGCGCCCCTTGGCCACCACATCCTCCGGCGCATAGTCGTAGGTGCCGATCTCCGAGGCCAGGGTGATAAAGCCGTTCTTGGTGATCACCCAGCGCGCCGGTCTCAGGCCGTTACGGTCGAGCATGCAGAGTGCCTGGCGCCCGTCGGTCATCACCACGCCGGCGGGGCCATCCCAGGGCTCCACATGCATGGAATTGTATTCATAGAAGGCGCGCAGCTCGGGATCCATCAACTCGACGTTCTGCCAGGCCGGCGGCACCATCATGCGCACCGCACGGTGCAGCCCCATGCCCCCCATCAGCAGCACCTCGAGCATGTTGTCCATGCTCGAGGAGTCGGAACCCACGGTGTTGACGATCTCGTCGAGCTCGGCAATGTCGGGAAGCCGCTCGCAGACGAAATTCTCCTTGCGTGAATTGGCCCAGCCGCGATTGGCCTCGATGGTATTGATCTCGCCGTTATGGGCCAGCAGACGGAACGGCTGCGCCAGCGGCCAGCGTGGCGCGGTGTTGGTGGAGAAGCGCTGATGGAAGACGCAGATGGCGGTCTCCAGGCGCTCGTCACCCAGGTCCCGATAGAAGGCCGGCAGGTCCACCGGCATCACCAGCCCCTTGTAGGAGATCACCCTCTCGGAGAGCGAGCAGACGTAGAACGCCTCCTCATCGCGTAGCGACTGCTCGGCCAGGCGACGAGCCATGAACAGGTCGACCTCGAAGCGCTCGGCGCTGCCGTTTCTGCCCGGCTCCACGAACAGATGGCGAATACGCGGCAGGCACTCCAGCGCCATGGGGCCACACACCGAAGCATCCACCGGCACCTCACGCCAGCCACGAATCACCAGGCCGCGGGCGCGTAGCTCGCCCTCGAGCACCTCGGCAGCATGCTCGGCGCGGGCATCGTCATCGGGCAGGAACACCGCCCCCACCGCATAACGCTCGCCCAGGGCGGTGCCCAGCGCCTCCTCGGCCACTTCACGCATGAAGGTGTCGGGCAACTGCAGCAGCAGGCCGCAACCGTCGCCGGTCTTGCCGTCGGCGGCAATACCACCGCGATGCGTCATGCAGGTGAGAGATTCGATGGCGGTGCGCAGCAGCTCATGGCTGGCACGCCCCTCCATATGGGCGATCAGGCCGAACCCGCAGTTGTCGCGGAACTCGCCGGGCTGATATAGACCACTGTTCATAGGCGCGCCTCGATGAAATGGGTTTTTTCTTGCAGTAACCCCATGCTATATTCAAAGGTTTTTATCTCATGATGCCAGGCGAGTGCCTCGCACCGACCTGCGCGGAAAAGGTGCGCCCAGAATAGCCAGCCGCCACACTGCAGCGCAATACCGGCGACCTCTCCTTACTCAAAAACCACCGACAAATCCGTGTGTTGCCTTTCAGGCTCGCTAAAAAAAACCCCACCGCTCAGTCACTTGCAATCACCATAAACGGAAAACAAACGAAACGAATCCCGCATTAGACTTTTGTCTAAACAGAGCCATATCACCCATGCCAATAGCGCATACTCCATGCCAATCAATGGCTACCACCTCCTCCGGAGCCGCCTACTCAGCAGCATAGACGAGGAACGCCCGCACCAAGGTGGCGCGGGCGTTCCGGTCAAAAGAGGTAGCGATCAAAAGAGAAAGACGAGGTCAGCCGCGAGGAAACTGCTCCAGCAACTCCACCAGAAGCGCTTCCGGGGTGGCGTCATACACACAGGCATCGCCCATGGCACGCAGCAGCACCAGGCGCAGGCGACTGTCGACGTTCTTCTTGTCGAGACGCATGCGCGACAGGAAGTCATCAACACCCATTCCGGCCGGGGCATCCAGCGGCAACCCCGCCAGCCGCAGGATCACCCGCAACCGCTCGACATCACGCACCGAGAGCCAGCCCAGTCGCGCCGAAAGCTCGGCGGCCATCAGCATCCCGGCACCCACCGCCTCGCCGTGCAGCCAATCGCCATAGCCCTGATGCGCCTCGATGGCATGACCGAAGGTATGCCCAAGATTGAGCAGCGCCCGCACCCCCTGCTCGGTCTCATCCTCGGCGACGATCTCCGCCTTGAGCGCACAGCTGCGCTGGATGGCGCCTGCCAGGGCGTCGGGTTCCAGCTCGCGCAATGCGGGCAGCGACCGCTCCAGCCAGGCGAGGAAGTCCGCATCGCGAATCAGGCCATACTTGATCACCTCGGCCAGCCCGGCGGAAAGCTCGCGGGGCGGCAGGGTGTCCAGGGTATCGGTATCGATCAACACCCCTCGCGGCTGCCAGAAGGCGCCGACCATGTTCTTGCCCAGCGGGTGGTTGATTCCGGTCTTGCCACCCACCGATGAGTCCACCTGGGCCAGCAGGGTGGTCGGCACCTGGATAAAGGCCACGCCACGCTGATAGCAGGCCGCGGCGAAGCCCACCATGTCACCGACCACCCCACCCCCCAGGGCCACCAGGGTACAGCGCCGATTGAAGCCCGCCTCGAGCAGCGCATCCCAGATGCGCGAGACATGCTCTAGGTTCTTGGTGGCCTCGCCATCCGGCAGCACCAGCTCGCGCACCTCCACGCCCTCGGGCAGAGCGGCGCGGCAGCGCTCAAGGTAGAGTGGCGCCACCGTCTCGTTGGTGACGATCATCGCCTGCTGTCCGGCCAGCCAGGGGGCCAGGACACCGGGCTCATTGAGCAGGCCGGGGCCGATATGAATGGGGTAGCTGCGACTGCCCAGCGCCACCTCGAGGGTGTGCGGGCCGGAAGGGGTCTGGGTCATGGTTCAGGCCTTGGCTTGCAGAGGGTCGACCAGCCGCGTCAAGCGGCGGACGATATCGTTGACCACCGAGCGCGGACCACGCCGATCGGTGCGTACCGTCAGGTCGGCGGTGGCACGGTAGAGGGGGTCACGCTCACCGAACATCTGGCGCAGCACCGCCTCCTTGTCGGGGCGCTGCAACAACGGACGATTGCGATCCTTGGCGGTTCGCCTGAGCTGCTGCTCCACGGTGGTGAAGAGGTAGATGACGGTGCCACGCTCACGCAGCATGCGACGATTCTCCTCGCGTAGTACCGCACCCCCGCCGGTGGCGATCACCACCCCCTCGCGGTGGGTCAGCTCGTCGATCATCAAGGTCTCGCGATCGCGA
Organism: Halomonas icarae; assembly: GCF_009901955.1. GTDB lineage: Bacteria > Pseudomonadota > Gammaproteobacteria > Pseudomonadales > Halomonadaceae > Halomonas > Halomonas icarae. The sequence goes on from NZ_WUTS01000001.1 coordinate 2,888,036, forward strand.
AAGCCACCCTCACCCTCGACGTCGAAGATCCACGGGATATCGGCACCGCAACGGTCCTGGATCTCATGGTCGGTATCCAGGAAGTCGCGAGAAAGCTCGGCCGCCAGGAGGCGGCCGATGGTGCTCTTGCCGGCCCCCATGGGGCCGATCAGTATCAGGTTGGGTAGTGCCAGCATCAGCGAAGGGCCACACCGTCATCCAGGATTCGTGGGGTAATGAACACCAGCAACTCTACCTTGTCATCGCTCTGTTGGGTATAGCGGAACAGGTTGCCGAGCACCGGAATATCCCCCAGGAAGGGCGTCTTGATAAAGTTTTCCAGCTCTTCGGTCTGCAGGATCCCCCCCAACACCACGGTCTCGCCATTATCCACCAGCACCTGGGTCTCGATCTCGTTCTTGTTGATCGGCGGCTCCTCGCCAGGGTTGAACTCCCCGAAGGTGTCGTTGGTGATCGCCACATCCATGATGATGCGATTATCCGGGGTGATCTGCGGCGTCACCTCCAGGGAGAGCACCGCTTCCTTGAACTCCACCGCCGAGGCGCCACTGGCCGATGCCTCGCGGTAGGCACGCTCCTGCCCCTGCTTGATCACCGCGGTACTCTGATTGGCGGTAATCACCCGTGGCTGGGAGATCGTATAGCTCTTGCCATCGCTTTCCAGCGCTCTCAGCTCGAGGTCGAGCAGAATATCACCAGACAAATACCCGAAGCTAAATGCTGAGACAGGGTTTGCACTACCTAGGTCAACAGTTAGCCCACCCCGACTAAATAGATCAGGTGCATCGTTTTCAATCTGAACAACCCCATCCGTGACTGTTGTTGTCGTACTGCCTTGCAACTGCTCACCGCCTGAGTAGCGACGCCCACCATCACCAATATAAGGATTTCCTGTTGATGCACCTCGCGTATTAAAACGCCCACTGCTAGTTGATGACGCCCCCCAGTTCACGCCTAGCTCCCGAGCAGCACTATTGCTAGCAATGACGATACGCGCCTCGATCTGTACCTGGCGCACCGCCACATCGAGACGCTCAAGCGTATCCATGATCGTGCTGATCTGCTCGGCGGTATCTTGAATCAGCAGGGTATTGGTACGCGGATCCACCGCCACCTTCCCGCGCTCGGTCAACAGGCCGAAACCATCCTGCCCCCGCAGCAGCGCGGCGATATCATTCGCCTTGGCGTAATTGACCTGAATATATTCGGTCTCCAGCGGCGCCAGAACCTCCAGCTGCTCGCGGGTCTCGAGCTCCAGCTGCTCGCGCTGGGCCAGCTCGGCGGCCGGAGCCACCACGATCACATTGCCCTCCTGGCGGCTGGCCAGACCATGACTCTTGAGCACCAGGTCCAGCGCCTGATCCCAGGGCACATCCTCGAGATTGAGGGTCACGCGACCCTGCACGCTATCGCTTGCGACCAGGTTGAGACCGGTGAAGTCGGCGATGATCGCCAGCACCGAGCGCACCTCGATATCCTGGAAATTGAGGGTAATCCGCTTGCCGGTGTAGGGAAACTGCTCGCGCACCCGCCGCTCCTGCTGCTGGCGGGTAACCGGCTGGGCCTCGATGGTCAGCTGGCGGCCGCTCTGGGTAGAGACCATGGCATAGTCTCCACTTCCCTGAATATTCAGGACGACACCGTTGCGCCCCACCTGCGGCGTCACCCGCTGCAGCGGGGTGTCGAAGTCGCTGACATCGTAGACCTGGTCCAGCGAGGCGGGCAGATCGACCCCCATCAGCTCGGCGGTGATCCGGTTGCGACCGGTCTCGCGCACCCGGGCATCGATGCCGGCACGATCGAAGGTGACCACCAGCCGGCCGGCACCATCGTTACCACGACGAAAGTCGATATCTTCGACGCTTGGTCCGCGACTGACCGGCTGGCGGGAGGACGATGCGGGCTCAGCCGTCGACGCGTCGGTAGTCGACGCCACGCCGGTATCGGCGGCACCGCCACCAATGGCCAGGCGCAAGCGGTTGCCCTGCTCTCGGGTGTTGTAGGGCAGCGGCCCCTCGAGATCGAATACCAGACGGGTCCTCGAGCCCGCCTCCAGGGCGGTAACCCGCTGCACCCCGCCAATACCCAGGGAGTAGCTGCGACGATCGAGGCGGTTATCGGTCTCCATCAGATCGATGGTCAGCCGTGCAGGATCGTCAATGCGATAACCACGCACCTCGGGAACCAGGCCGGAAAACTCAAGATCGACCTCAAGCTCACCGCTGGATCCTTGCCGAAAATCGAGCTCTTCGAGCGTCGACGCGGCCATAGCAGCCCCCGAGACCGCCAACATGGCGAGCAGCGCCACGGTACGCTTGATAATGTGTGCTTGCATGGCTGGTTCCCTTCCCCCTGCTTGACGTTGCTCCCCGGGAGCAATGATAAACTGCTGCGCTGTTCGCACTTGTTATTGACTGCCGAGCCTGCTGAGCTAGCCGCTCTGCTGGCCGTTGAGCTCGAGCCGCGTGGTGCGCTCGACCCAACCACCACGCCCGGTTGGCACGATCTCGATCAACTGTACCGTTGATGAGGTGATACTGACGATACGACCGAAATCGCTCCCCATATGGTTGCCCACCCGCAGCCGGTGAACCTGGCCATCCGGTGCATGCACCAGCGCGGAGGGCTGACCACCCTCGGTCAGGGTGCCTACCAGACGTAGCTCCCCGAGGCTATAGGCCTCCAGCGCTTCCCGCTCACGGCCCAGATCGGGCGCCAGGTCGGTGGCAACCTGAGTCTGCTGCTCCTCCTCGGGCATGCGCGGCACAAAGGGGCTGCGCAGATCGGCATATGTGTAGGGCACTGCTTCGAAATCGGGTATCTCCGGTAGCTCGATCTCCGGTGCGGGGGCGGGATTGTTACGAATCTCGGCCAACTCGCGGTCGAGACTGGTCAGCTGCGGATCGGCACAGCCGACGACCAACAACAGGACTGCACTCCCTGCGACTACTCTCTGCCCGGCCCTCATGAGTCGCCCTCCGCGTCTTTCCGATAGCTGTAAGTTCGCGCCACCAGGGCAAGCCGCAGGTTGTGACCGTTATCCCCCTCCGGTGACAACGTCATGTCATGCAGGGTAACAATGCGTGGCAGGCCGGCGACGCCGGCCAGGAAGGCGGCGATACGGTGATAGTCGCCACGCACCTGAATATCGAAAGGCTGCACGACATAGTGTTCCTGGGCCGCCGTGCCACGCAGACGGATGTAGTCGATCGTCAGCTGGTTGTCGAGGGCAGTCTCGGTGATATTGTCGAGCAGGGCCGGAATCTCCGCACCACTGGGCAACATCTCGCGCAGTTCGTCCATGCGCACCTCGAGAGCCTCCACCTGCTCACGAAGAGGCTCAAGCCTGGCGGCCAGCGCCGCCTTGGTTCTGAAGGCGCGAATCAACTGTGGCTCTTCGGCCCTGACCTGCTCGAGCTGTGCTTTGGCTGGCGCAGCCAGATACCAGTGCATGGCGAAGAAAGTCACACCCAGCGTCAACAGACAGAGCAGCAGCTGCAATGACCAGGGCCACACCCCGGCCTCCTTGATATCGAGCTCGCGCCAGTCCAGCTCGCGCAGCCGACGCATCTCGGCATTGAGGTTCATGGCCTCTCCTCCTCGGTTCCGCCGGATGACTTTTCCGCGTGCGTTGCGGGCATGCGCTGACTCATGCTGAGACTGAAGCTTCTACGCTCCCCGCCGCCCTCGGCTTCGACTCCCGATAGCACCGGCTCGGTAAAGGAGGCTGCCGCCCCCAGCCGGCGCAGCTGATCCGACACCTGGCCGTTATCCTCGGCTCGCCCGGAGAGGCGCAGACCGTCATCCTGTCGGCTGAACTGGGTGTAATGCACTCCCTCCTCGAGACTGGTGATCAGATCGCTCATCACGTGAACCGTCTGGCTGCGCCCGTTCTGCAGCTCGGTAAAGACGCCAACCTTCTCGATCACCTGATCACGAACCGTCTCCAGGTCGCCGACCTCTCTGATCGATGAGTCAAACTGACGAGTCTGGGTCTCGATATAGGCATTGCGCTGACGCTGAACCTCGACTTGCTGCTGATAGAACCAGGTCATGGCATAGCCTCCAGCAATTCCCAGCAGCGCCGCCCCCCCCAGTGCCACATAGAAGCGCTTGCTGCGCCGCGCCCGCTTCTCTTCTCGCCATGGCAGCAGGTTGATCTCGATCGTCATGAGCGCGCCCTCAATGCCAGACCACAGGCCGTCAACATGGCTGGCGCTTCGCCGGAAAGCGTCTGTACATCGATGCGGCTGTTGACCTTCATGCGCGCCAATGGATTGGCGATGGAGACCTCCATTCCGCTCTCCTGGGCCAGGCGCTCGGCCAGGCCAGGCAGTACGCTGGTACCTCCGGCCAGCACCATATGACGCACCTCCTGCTTGCGCCCGGCGGTGTAGTAGAGCTGCAGCGAACGCCCGACCTGCTGGGCCAGGGTATCCAGGAAGGGAGTAAGGACGCTGTGCTGGTAGTCTTCCGGCAAGCCGCCGCGCTTCTTGGCGAGCCCCGCTTCGTCATAGCTCAGGCCGTAGCGATTACGAATCTCCTCGGTCAGCTGACGACCGCCGAATACGGTGTCACGACTGTAGACGATCCGCCCATGACGCAGCACATGGAAGGTATTCATGTTGGCTCCGATATCCACCAGTGCCACGCAATCCTCCTCTTCGACATGTGCCGGCAACTGGCGGCGCAACTCGGTGAAGGCCCTCTCCATGGCAAAGGTCTCGACATCTACTGCTGCCGGCGTCAACCCTGACTGCATCACGGCGTCGGTCAGCTGGCTGACCTCCTGCTGCCGGCAGGCCACCAGCAGCACGTCCTGCTGGTCGGCATAGCGCGCATTGAGTCCCAGGCGCTGGAAGTCATAGGCGACTTCACTGAACGGAAAGGGAATGTGCTTGTCAGATTCAAGCTCGATTCGCGACTCGATTTCATCGCTGCTTAGCGATGCGGGTAGCGTGAGCGTCTTGGTGATCGCTGCGCTGGCGGGTACGGCTACCACTGCCTTGCGGGTGCGAGGCTTGGCCTGATGGACGGCTCGGGTAAGGGCGTCAACCACCTCGTCCATATCCTGTATGCGTCGCTCGACCACCGCGCCCTCGCGCAGCGGCCTGACGGCATAGCTCTCCACCTGATACGTGGCGCCAGTTCGCCTGAGCTCCACAAGCTTGACCGTGGCCGAGGTGATATCGACACCGATCACTCCCTTGCTTGATGCCATCAATCGCATCTCTGCTTTGCCCCTGCTGAGTCGTGCGGCATGCTTGCCTTGACGTGGTGCCTGCCTTGCTTCTACCACGGCAGGTCTCGATTGTTTATCTCAGTCTTGTCGCATGAGGTTACATGATCTTGCCATTACTAACACGGTAAACCTTGGGCTAGCATCGTCAACGCTGGTGACCCTCGGCCGGGCTTTCTATAATGGCCCGGCAACCAATGTCGCAACCAACGTATCGTCATCGCTTCACATCCGCTCCAGTTCCCAGCATGGACACCGCCATTTCATGACGTTTATCAGAACCCTGCTCTTTTCCCTGGTCTGGCTCACCGTCTCGCTGATCGCCGCGGCGGGCCTGGGCGTAGTGGGCGCCGCCCTCTACTTTGCGCCCGGGCTGCCCGACGTGCGCCAGCTCCAGGACTTCGAGCTGCATTCACCACTGCGCATCTATACCCGCGATGGCAAGTTGATCGGCGAATATGGTGAAGAGCGCCGCCTGCCCATCGACCATGACGAAATCCCTGCCGAGTTTATCCAGGCACTGCTGGCCGCCGAGGATGACGGCTTCTTCGAGCACCGTGGCGTCGACCCCATGGGCCTGCTGCGGGCGGCCGGGGAACTGGTAGCAAGCGGCGGCGAGATTCAGTCCGGCGGCTCCACCATTACGATGCAGGTAGCGCGCAACTATTTGCTGACCCTGGACCGTACCTTTACCCGCAAGATTCGGGAGATCCTGCTCGCCCTGCAAATGGAGCGAGTGCTCAGCAAGGAAGAGATCCTCGAGCTCTACGTCAACAAGATCTTCCTGGGTCATCGCGCCTACGGCATCGCCGCCGCCGCCGAAATCTACTATAACCGTCCGCTGGCCGAGTTGACCCTGGCCGAGAAGGCGATGATTGCCGGCCTGCCCAAGGCCCCCTCCAGCTTCAACCCTCTGACCAACCCCGAGCGCGCGCTGATTCGCCGCAACTGGATTCTGTTCCGCATGCGGGAACTGGGGCATATCGACCAGGCCACCTATGATGAGGCGGTGCAGGCCCCCATCACCGCCGAGCGCCATGTGGCTAAGGCCGAAGTCGATGCCGATTACGTCGCCGAGATGGCGAGACAGTATGCCGTCGACCGCTTCGGCGAAAGCGAGGTCTATACCGGCGGATACAAGATCACCACCAGCCTGGATAGCGAGCTCCAGCCCATGGCGCGCCGCGCCCTGGCCCGTGGCCTGATCGACTACGACACCCGCCACGGCTGGCGCGGGTCGGAAGAGCAGCAACTGCCGCCGAGTCTGGCAGAGGCCCAGGATCGCACCGAGCGCAGCGGCCTGGAGGAGGAGCTCGAGGAGTCCCCCGAAGTGCTGGAGACCGCCCGACGCGCCGCCGAGCGAAGCGAGACCCGTATCGAAGGAATCGACGGCGACGTCAGCAACTGGGTGCAGGTGCTGGAGCGCACGCCACGCTATGGCCTTCTCCAACCTGCCATCGTGGTAGAGAGTGAAGGCCGCCAGATGCGCGTGCTGATGCGCGAAGGCAAGCTGCGGACCATCGAGTGGGACGGCCTCTCCTGGGCCCGCGAGTACAAGAGCGCACGCTACCGCGGCGCCGAGCCAGGCTCGGCGGCCGAGATCGCCGGCCGTGGCGACCTGGTGCGCGTGATGGAGCGCGACGACGGCAGCCTGCGCCTGGCTCAGCGCCCCGACGCGGAAGGCTCCCTGGTGGTGATGCATCCCGATACCGGCGCCATTCTCGCCCTTCAGGGCGGTTTCGACTTCAACGCCAGCAAGTTTAATCGCGCCGTACAGGCTCAGCGCCAGTCGGGCTCCATCTTCAAGCCCTTCATCTATCTGGCGGCGCTCGAGAGCGGCATGATGACCGCCGCCAGCGTCGTCAACGACGCTCCGGTGGTGATCGACGACGGCAGCAACGAGCTGTGGCGCCCGGTCAACTCAAGCGGTGACTTCCTCGGCCCGATGCGCCTGCGCAATGCCTTGGCGCGATCTCGCAACCTGGTGACCATCCGCGTGCTTCGCGAGGTGGGCCTCAGCGAGACCATCGAGTTCCTCAAGGGGTTCGGTTTCGATGAATCGCGCCTTCCCCATGGCCTCTCCCTGGCGCTGGGCAGCGCCAGCCTGACCCCTCTGGAGATGACCAGCGCCTATGCGATTCTGGCCAACGGCGGCTTCAAGATCTCGCCCTGGTTTATCGAGCGCGTCGCCAAGGGCGAAACGATTGTAGAAGAGACGCAGACGGTCGTGGCTTGCCGCGAGTGCAGCGCCGGGCAGGAGGAGGTAACGATTGAGGGTGAGCGCCATGCCGTCGCCGAGCGCGTGGTCGATCCCATCAACCTCTATATCCTGCGCGACATGCTGCGTGATGTGATCGAGAACGGCACCGGCCGCCGTGCCCTGGAGCTGGGCCGCGAGGATATCGTCGGCAAGACCGGCACCACCAACGGCCAGCGCGACACCTGGTTCGCCGGTTTCAACAGCGATCTGGTGGCCACGGTCTGGCTAGGCAAGGATGACAACACCACCACCGCCGAATACGGCGCCAATGCGGCCCTGCCGATCTGGATAGCGTTCATGGGCGAGGCCCTCGACGGCAAGCCCCTGGCCATGCCCGAGGCTCCTGGCGAGCTGATCACCGCACGCGTCGACCCCGAGACCGGCCGACGCGTATCGAGCGGCGGCATCAGCGAGCTCTTCCACCCCGACCACCTTCCTGAGCGGCAACCACGCCGTGTGGAGCGTGAGGTGGAACAACAGAGTGGCTCCCAGGGTACGGGCGTCTACGAGGCAATCTTCTAACGTTTCGACCAATCCCGGCATTCGCTGGCAGCGGCGCGGAGGCTCTCGTCCCTCGACTGATTCACGCGCCGCTCTCCACTTACGATACCTGGCAACCCGAGAGACCGACCATGCCGCATTCTGCGTTTCGGTCCTGCACATCTGTATGGCTGGCGCTTTTCGGCCTGTTAGCAATTGCGGGCCAGGTGCACTCCAGCCCCTTCTATGCTCCGCCCTTGCCCACAGAGGACGACGAGGCCTTCAGCGGCAGCACCGAGCTGGGCTACACCCATATGTCTGGCAACACCGACAGCCAGACCTTGATCGCCAAGGGCCGACTCACCTGGTTTACCGACAACTGGACTCACACCCTGCGCGGCGAGGTACGCAATGTCAGCCGTGATGGCGACACCAGCGCCGAGCAGTACCTGGTGGCCGGTCGCGAACGCTTTGACCTCGAAGGCCCCCACTACCTCTTTGGCTTCGCTCGCGGAGAGAGAGACCGCTTCAGCGGCTATGACCAGCAATTCACCACCATCGCCGGCTATGGACGAGACCTGCTCGACGACGAGCGTCACCGACTTTCACTGGAATCGGGACCGGGCTATCGCTACGACCGCATCGAGGGGAAGGAGAACGCCTCGCTGGGCGTGGCATATGGCGCGATGGCCTACGAATGGGCTTTCTCGAAGACCGCGAGTCTGGAGCAAGAGCTGTCGGTGGAGGCCACTGACGACAACACCACCTCACGCTCACTTTCGTCACTCACCGCTCGGCTAAACTCACACCTGGCCTTGAAGCTGTCGCACGAGATCAAGGATACCTCGCGCCCTCCGGCGGACGCTGAGGCACGTACCGACGAGACCACCAGCGCCTCCATTCTCTACGACTGGTAATCCAGTAACACATAAATACTGACGCCGGCTCGAGGGCCGGCGTCGTCATGGGCGGTGGCGAGTACTCAGAGGCTCATGCTCCGTAGATGTCATCCACTGCGGTCAGCGGGTAATGGGAGGGGTAGGGCTTGCGCGCCACACCGGAGTCCACGGCAGCCTGAGCGACGGCGGAGGTCACCCGGTCCAGCAGGCGTACATCGACCGGCGTGGGAATGATGTAGTCGCGACCGAAGCTCATGCTCTCCTTGCCATAGGCCTCGAGCACATCTCCGGGCACCGGCTCCCGCGCCAGGTCCTTGAGCGCGTGCACCGCCGCCACCTTCATCTCCTCGTTGATTCGCGTGGCCCGAACATCCAGGGCACCGCGGAAAATGAACGGGAAACCCAGTACATTGTTGACCTGGTTGGGATAGTCGGAACGACCGGTGGCCATGATCACATCATCACGGGTCTCGTGAGCGACATCGGGGTGGATTTCCGGGTCCGGATTGGTGCAGGCGAACACCACCGGGTTCGAGGCCATCTTGCGCAAATGATCGGCACTCATCAGCCCTGGGCCGGAAAGTCCCACGAAGGCGTCGGCGCCATCGATGGCATCATCGAGGGTGCGCTTGTCGGTCTCCACGGCAAACATCGCCTTGTACTGGTTGAGATCCTCTCGCCCACTATGGATCACGCCCTTGCGATCGAGCATCACGATATTCTCGGCGCGAGCACCACAGGAGACCAGTAGCTTCATGCAGGCGATGGCCGCGGCGCCAGCCCCCATGCAGACAATTTTCGCTTCGGAAAGCTTCTTTCCGGCAATATCCAGGGCATTGAGCATGCCGGCCGCGGTGACGATGGCGGTTCCATGCTGGTCATCATGGAACACCGGGATGCTGCACTGCTCGATGAGCGTGCGCTCGATCTCGAAGCACTCTGGCGCCTTGATATCCTCGAGGTTGATTCCCCCCCAGGTATCGGCGATGCGCGCCACGGTATCGATAAAGGCCTGAGGACTTTCGGCATTGACCTCGATATCCACGGAGTTGATACCGGCGAAGCGCTTGAACAGCACTCCCTTGCCTTCCATGACCGGCTTGCTGGCCAACGCCCCGAGATTGCCCAGGCCTAGGATGGCAGTCCCATCGGAGATCACTGCCACCAGGTTACCCTTGCCGGTGTAACGGTAGGCATTTTCAGGGTCCCGAGCGATCTCGCGCACCGGCTCGGCCACGCCGGGGCTGTAGGCCAGTGCCAGATCCCTGGCAGTGGCGGTAGGCTTGGTGAGCTCGATGGAGAGTTTTCCGGGAATGGGTTTTGCGTGGTAGTCCAGCGCCGCCTGTCTTGCATCAGTCATGCTCGAGATCCATCAGGAAGGGTGACTTGTTCAACAAGTATAGAAAAATATTCCACAACTGAACAGCGCCCCACGAAGCGCCTGCTGGACGCTCGTTTGACGCCGTTGCCGGCACCTTGTCGCCAAAACGCAAGAACCCGCCAGGAAGGCGGGTTCTCGTGACGGCTGACCGACATCGGTCACGATCAGCGCTTGAGCGCGGCGCCGAAACGCTTGTTGAAGCGCTCGACACGACCACCGGTGGTGGCCTGCTTCTGCTTGCCGGTATAGAAGGGATGGCACTGAGAGCAGACGTCCAGTTCCAGATCGCGACCGGCGGTGGAGCCGACCTCGAAGGTGGCGCCGCAGGAACAGGTTGCGCTGATCGTCTTGTATTCGGGGTGGATACCTTGTTTCATCTTGAGCCTCGTTGCGCTGTATGCCGCCACCTGATCCGCTGCCAGGCACCGCACACGGTTGTCTATCGATTGACGAGCAACACTATTGATTGCCAAACAATCATGGGATCACCGGAACCCCTCGTCGCCGACCAGGCGCCGGGGAGCGCCGCATACTACCAGAGTCGCCGCCGGAGGCCAATTGCCAGGTTCACCAATTTTGCGGGTACTACGCGTCGCCATTCCCTCGCCACTGCATCGCCTGTTCGACTACCGCCCAGCCCCCGACGTTCCGGCCTGCGGCTGGCAGCCGGGGCTACGAGTGCGAGTGCCCTTCGGTCGCCGCGAGGTGGTCGGTATCGTGGTGGAGTGTCGCGAGCAGAGTGACCTGCCGCTGACTGCCCTCAAGCGAGTCACTGCCTGCCTGGACGACGCCCCGCTGCCCCCGGACTGGCTATGGCTGTGCCGCTTTACCGCACGCTACTATCAACACCCACTGGGCGACACCCTGCACCAGGCATTGCCGGTCCTGCTGCGTCAGGGACGTGCGCTGGCCCCACGCACACGCGAGCGCTGGGCGCTTACCCAGGCGGGACACACCGCGGGGAGCGACGCCCTGCCCCGTGCCCCACGCCAGGCGGCGTTGCTGGAGATGCTGCGCCAGCACCCCCACGGCCTGGTCAGTCAGGCGATCCTCGCCCAGTCATTCAGCCGCGACCAGCTCAAGGCTCTCACCGCCAAGGGGCTTGTCGAGCGTCACGAAGAACCCCTCACCGCCGCGCCCCTCCCCGACCCTGACCATCTGCTGGCCAGCCCTGCGCTGCCGCTCAACCGCGAGCAGGCTCATGCTCTTTCGGCGCTCCACGAGCGGCTCGATGGCTACCATCCCTGCCTGCTGGAGGGCGTCACCGGCAGCGGCAAGACCGAGGTCTACCTGCAGTTGATCGAAGCGGTCGTGGGACGCGGCCGCCAGGCGCTGATACTGGTGCCGGAGATCGGACTCACCCCCCAGACCCTGGCACGCTTCCGCAAGCGCTTCCGAGTACCGGTGGTCGCCCTGCACTCGGGGCTCACCGAGCATGAGCGACTGGATGCCTGGGAGGCCGCGGCCAGCGGCCGGGCCCCCATCGTGGTCGGCACCCGCTCGGCGATCTTCACCCCTCTGGCCCGCCCTGGTGCGCTAATCGTCGACGAGGAGCATGACGCCTCCTACAAGCAGCAGGATGGGCTGCGTTACCATGCCCGAGACCTCGCCGTGGCCCGCGCCCATCACCACCGTATCCCGCTATTGCTGGGCAGCGCCACGCCCTCGCTGGAGAGCCTGGCCCGAGCGCACCGCGGCGAGTGGCGTCACCTGCCACTGACCCGGCGCGCTACTCGCCACGCCCCCGCGCGCCTGGAGCTGCTCGACCTGCGGGGGCGCCCTCGCCTGGGTGGCCTGGCCCCACCGGCGCTGGAGGCGATCTCGGAGACCCTCGACGCCGGCCACCAGGTATTGGTGTTCATCAATCGCCGCGGCTTCGCGCCCACCCTGGCCTGCCATGCCTGCGGCTGGCTGGCCGAGTGCGACAGCTGCGACGCGCGCATGACGCTTCATCGCCAGCCGCCGCTACTGGCCTGCCACCACTGCGATCGCCGCCGCGTCTTGCCCGACGCCTGTCCCGAGTGCCAGAGCATCGACCTGCGGCCGCTGGGCAGTGGCACCGAGCGCACCGAGGAGACTCTCGCCGAGCGCTTCCCCAAGGTGCCGGTGCACCGCATCGATCGCGACAGCACCCGCCGTCGCGACGCCTTCGAACAGGCCCTGACCGAGGTTCGCCGAGGTGACCCCTGCCTGCTGGTGGGCACCCAGATGCTCGCCAAGGGACACCACCTGCCTCATGTCACACTGGTCGTGGTAGTCAATGCTGACGCCGGCCTCTATGCCAGTGACTTCCGCGCCCTTGAGCAGGGTGCTCAGCTGCTGGTGCAGGTGGCCGGCCGCGCCGGTCGTGCCGCCCACCCCGGGCGAGTGCTGGTCCAGACCATGCATCCCGACGACCCTCACCTGCGCCTGCTGGCCGAGCGCGGTTATGCCGCCCTCGCCGAGCGCCTCCTGGAAGAACGACGCGCCGCCGCGCTGCCACCATTCCGCTTCCTGGCCCTGCTGCGCCTGGAAAGTGCCAGGGAAGAGGCCGCCGGCGAGTTGGGCCGCCGCACCGCCGCCGCACTGCGGGCCTGGCTGGCCGAACGCCAGCTGACGGTGGACTGCCTGGGCCCGGTGCCGGCCCCCATGGAGCGGCGCCAGGGTCGCTATCATCTGCAGCTGATGCTCGGCGCCGAAAAGCGTAGCGCCCTTCACGAGGCCGGCGCCTGGCTCACCGCCTGGCTGGAGGCCACCCCCGAAGCCCGCCGGGTACGCTGGTCGCTGGATATTGATCCGCAGACGCTCAGCTGAAGCCTGCCCTTTAAAGCCGCCCCACAATTGCCGATAATGGCCGGCCATGCCCGCTCAGGGCTCCATTTCCATGCCCACGCCGGGGCGAGCGCCTCTTTATCGCCGGTTCATCGGCCGCTCACCCCGACGCCACAGGACATCCAACGCCCCATGAAAGAGACCATCGTTGCGCTGCTCGAGGACGCCCTCGACTCCCTCAGGCAGCAGGGCGTGCTGCCCGCCGACCTCGCCCCGACCATCAAGGTCGATCCCACCCGAGACAAGGCGCATGGCGATTACGCCACCAACCTGGCACTGATGCTGGCCAAGCCAGCCGGCCGCAAGCCCCGTGAGCTGGCCGATATCCTGGTGGCCGCCCTGCCCGAGAGCCCGGCGGTCAGCCGGGTCGAAATCGCCGGTCCCGGCTTCGTCAACTTCTTCGCCGCCACCGACGCCGCCGCCCAGGTGGTCCGCCAGGTGCTCGATTCGGGCGATGCCTATGGACGCAGCCTCACCGGCCAGGGGCAGAAGGTGCAGGTGGAGTTCGTCTCCGCCAACCCCACCGGGCCGCTGCATGTCGGCCACGGTCGCGGGGCGGCCATCGGCGACTGCGTCTGTCGCCTGCTCGAAGCCACCGGCTTCGATGTGACCCGCGAGTTCTACTACAACGACGCGGGCGCCCAGATCACCAACCTGGCGCTCTCGGTACAGGCCCGCGTCAAGGGGCTCGGCCCGGAGGATGAAGGCTGGCCGGCGGACGGTTACCGCGGCGGCTATATCATCGATGTGGCCAATGCCTACCTGGGTGGCGAGACCGTGCATGCCGACGACCGCCACGTTACCGCCAAGGCCGACCCGGACGACCTGGCGGCGATCCAGGAGTTTGCCGTGGCCTATCTGCGCCGCGAGCAGGACCTCGACCTCAAGGCCTTCGGCGTGAACTTCGACGTCTACTTCCTCGAGTCCTCGCTCTACCGCGACGGCAAGGTGGAGGCGACCGTCGAGCGTCTGGTCGAGAATGGCCACACCTACGAGCAGGATGGCGCCCTGTGGCTGCGCACCACCGATTTCGGTGATGACAAGGACCGGGTGATGCGCAAGACCGACGGTCAGTACACCTACTTCCTGCCCGACGTGGCCTATCACCTCGACAAGTGGCAGCGCGGTTTCACCACCGTGATCAACGAACAGGGGGCCGACCACCACTCCACCGTGACCCGGGTACGCGCCGGTCTGCAGGCCCTGGAAGCCGGCATCCCTAAGGGCTGGCCCGACTACGTGCTGCATCAGATGGTAATGGTGACCCGCTCCGGCGTGGAGGTGAAGCTCTCCAAGCGCGCCGGCAGCTACGTGACCGTTCGCGATCTGATCGACGAGGTGGGGCGCGATGCCACCCGCTTCTTCCTGGCCGCGCGACGAGCCGATTCCCAGCTCACCTTCGATATCGACCTGGCGCGCTCGCAGTCCAACGACAACCCGGTCTACTACGTGCAGTACGCCCACGCCCGGGTGTGCAGCGTCGAACGTCGTGCAACGAATGACGGACTGCCCTTCGACCACGCCCTGGCCATGGGCAATCTGGGTCGTCTGGAGGAGGACCAGGAGAAGGCGCTGCTGAACCGCCTGGCCCGCTTCCCCGAAGCGGTGACACACGCGGCCGCCGCCCGCGAGCCTCAGCAGATCGCCCAGTACCTCCTCGATCTGGCCGCCGACTTCCACACCTGCTACAACGCGGTGAAGGTAATGGTCGAGGATGACGCCCTGCGCAACGCCCGCCTGGCCCTGGGCCTGGCCACCCGCCAGGTGCTGCGCAACGGCCTGGAGCTGATGGGAGTCGGCGCCCCGGAGGAAATGTAACCCATGGCGACTCGCAAGCAGCCTGCGAAAAAGCGCGGCGCCACCAACAACCGGCGCCAGCCCAGCAAGAAGCCCCGTCGCGAATGGCGTCTTCCCGGCTGGATATGGGGCCTGGCCGGCCTGGTGGCCGGCTTCCTGCTCTCCCAACACCAGCACGGTGTGGCACCCTGGCAGGTAGAGGACTCACCGCTGGCCACGGTACTGCCGCGGAGCGTCTCGCCCGAGAGCGCACCAGCGCCACCCGCGGAGCCCAGCGAGCCGCCGATGCCGACCTTCGAGTTCTATACCCTGCTGCCGGAGTCCGAGGTGATCGCCCCCGGCGGGGAGATGCCCGCCTCCACGGCGACCCCGCCACCGGCGGCGGAGGTCGCAACCAATGCTGACTCGGCTCCCGCGGACGATCCGATCGCCGAGGTGATCGCCGCCAATCAGGCCGGCGACCGCCGGAGGTCGACTGAGCAGAGTACGACCGCCACCAACGCTTCGGGTCAGCGCTATATGCTACAGGCCGCCTCCTTCCGCGAGGCCAGCGATGCCCGGCAGCTGCGCAGTCGGCTACGTGACTTCGGCCTGCTGGCGCAGGTCAGCGAGGTCAAGGCAGGCGGCGGTCAGACCTGGCACCGCGTTCAGGTGGGACCCTACGAGGACCGCCGAGAACTGTCGCGCGCCCAGGACCTGATGACCACCCAGGGCATCGAGCCACTGCTTATCCAGCTCAACAACTGAGCAGGAACGCCCCATCTGCACGCTGCCCGCTTGAATTTCTGGCGCCACGCCCACACCTACTCCCACCAGACAGATCCATTACGGCGCCCGCAGGGCGCCGAAAGTCATCGGGAGCCGTTGACCCGCTCCCCCAAGGAGTCCCCTCCATGACGACGATCGTATCCGTGCGCCGCGGTGACCAGGTAGCGCTGGCCGGCGACGGCCAGGTTTCACTAGGCAACACCGTAATGAAGGGCAACGCCAGCAAGGTGCGGCGCCTCTACCGCGGCGACGTGCTGGCCGGTTTCGCCGGCGGCACCGCCGATGCCTTTACCCTCTTCGAGCGCTTCGAGGCCCAGCTGGAGAAATATCAGGGCAACCTGGTCAAGGCCGCCGTGGAGCTGGCCAAGGAGTGGCGCACCGACCGCGCCCTGCGCCGCCTGGAGGCGCTGCTCGCCGTGGCCAACAAGGACGCCTCGCTGATCATCACCGGCAACGGTGATGTGCTGGAACCCGAGGGCGGCATCATCGCCATCGGCTCCGGTGGCAATTTCGCCCTGGCCGCGGCGCGTGCCCTGATCGAGAACACCGACCTCGGAGCCCGCGAGATCACCGAGAAGTCGCTCGAGATCGCCGGCGATATCTGCGTGTTCACCAACCATAACGTCACCCTCGAGGAGCTGCCTGCCAAGGCGGGCTAAGGCCGACACCATGACCCAGATGACCCCCCGCGAGATCGTTCACGCCCTGGACCAGTTCATCATCGGCCAACAGGATGCCAAGCGCGCCGTGGCCATTGCCCTGCGCAATCGCTGGCGGCGCATGCAGCTCGACGGCGATCTTCGCCAGGAAGTGACGCCCAAGAACATTCTGATGATCGGTCCCACCGGCGTCGGCAAGACCGAGATCGCCCGCCGCCTGGCCAAGCTGGCCCGTGCCCCCTTCATCAAGGTCGAGGCCACCAAGTTCACCGAAGTGGGTTACGTGGGCCGCGACGTGGAGTCGATCGTGCGCGACCTTACCGAGGCGGCCATCAAGCTGGTTCGCGAACAGGCCAAGGAGGAGGTCGCGCATCGCGCCGAGGATGCCGCCGAAGAGCGCATCCTCGATGCCCTGCTGCCACCGCCCCGGGGCCAGGAAGACGAGCCCCGCCACGACAGCTCCACCCGCCAGATCTTCCGCAAGAAGCTTCGCGAAGGGCAGCTCGACGACAAGGAGATCGATATCGAGGTCTCCCAGCAGGGGCCCAATGTCGACATCATGACCCCGCCGGGCATGGAGGAGATGACCAGTCAGCTACAGAGCCTCTTCTCGGGCATGGGCAAGCAGAAGACCGAGACGCGCCGCATCGCGGTGAAGGATGCCTTCGCCGTGCTGCGCGACGAGGAGGCCGGCAAGCTGGTCAACGAGGAGGAGATCAAGGCCCGCGCCATCGAGTCGGTGGAACAGAATGGCATCGTCTTCCTCGACGAGATCGACAAGGTCTGCAAGGGCGGCGGCCAGTCCAGCGGTGGCGAAGTCTCCCGCGAGGGCGTGCAACGCGACCTGCTGCCGCTGATCGAGGGCTCCTCGGTCTCGACCAAGTACGGCATCGTGAAGACCGATCATGTGCTGTTTATCGCGTCCGGCGCCTTCCATCTGTCGCGCCCCTCGGACCTGATTCCGGAGCTGCAGGGCCGCCTGCCGATCCGCGTCGAGCTCAACGCCCTGACCCCGGATGACTTCAAGCGCATCCTCACCGAGCCCTCCGCAGCGCTGACCAAACAGTACCAGGCACTGCTGAACACCGAGGGGCTGGAGGTCGCCTTCACCGAAGACGGTATCGAGCGCATCGCCGAGATCGCCTGGAAGGTCAACGAGGGCACCGAGAACATCGGCGCACGCCGCCTGCACACCGTGATGGAGCGACTGCTGGAGGAGGCCTCCTTCCAGGGCAGCGATATCGGCACCCCGTTGACCATCGACGCGGCCTACGTCGACTCCCAGCTCGGCGAACTGGCGATGGACGAGGATCTGTCGCGGTATATCCTGTAACCCCAGCTTTAAGCCATAAGCCATAAGCCATAAGCTGGAAGCTGGAAGCTGGAAGCTGGAAGACATCATGCCCCCGCTAACTCTGGAGCCAGAGTTTGTCTTCCAGCCCCAGGCATAAGCCTGCAAAGCGGGCTCTCTTCCCATTCTCGGCGTAACCAGACGCTTCCAGCTTCCAGCCGCGAAGCGGCGCTCTTCCAGCTTCAAGCTCACAGGAGGTGCCCATGACCGCCCCTATTCCCGCGAATGTTCACTACCATCGCAAGGCCCGTGAGCTGGAGCTCGGCTATGCCGATGGCCAGAGTTACCGGCTCGCCATCGAGTACCTGAGGGTCTTCTCACCCTCCGCCGAGGTACGCGGCCATGGCAAGGGCCAGGAGACCCTGCAGACGGGCAAGCAGTTCGTCGGCCTCAAGGACATCACGCCTGCCGGTCGCTACGCCCTCAAGCTGCACTTCGATGATGGCCACGACAGTGGCCTCTTCAGCTGGGACTACCTGTGGTGGCTGATCAACCACCGCGAGGCCAACTGGGCCGACTATCTCCAGCGTCTGGAGGCGGCCGGCGCCAGCCGCGAGCCACTGGGCATAGAAATCAAGCAGCTGTAACCCGCGTCAAGACAATCGCCGCTGCGGGAGGCTACAATGGCGCCCATCCGAGGCCTTGACCTCTCCCATGCAGCGATTCGGGAGCCCCATCGCATGAGCGCCAACTCCAGCTCCAGGGACCAGCAGACCACCGATTTCGGCTACCAGGAAGTGCCTCTCGACGAGAAGGCCTCCCGGGTCGCCGATGTGTTTCACTCCGTGGCGGCTCGCTACGACGTCATGAACGACCTGATGTCGTTCGGCATCCACCGCCTCTGGAAGCGCCTGACCATCGAGCGTGCCGGCGTGCGCCCGGGGCACAGTGTGCTCGACATCGCCGGCGGCACCGGCGATCTGACGCTGAAGTTCTCGCGCACGGTGGGGCCTCGCGGACGTGTCGTCCTGGCCGATATCAACGAGTCGATGCTGCGCGTCGGCCGCGACAAGCTGCTCGACCACGGCGTGGGCGGCAATGTCGAGTATGTCCAGGCCAATGCCGAATGCCTGCCCTTTCCGGACAATACCTTCGACTGCATCACCATCGCCTTCGGCCTGCGCAACGTGACCGACAAGGATGCCGCCCTGCGCTCGATGACCCGGGTACTCAAGCCGGGCGGCCGACTGCTGGTGCTGGAGTTCTCCAAGCCGCGCAACCCCCTGCTGACCCGTGCCTACGACGAGTACTCCTTCCGTCTGCTGCCGAGAATCGGGCAGGTGGTGGCCAGCGATGCCGACAGCTACCGCTACCTGGCCGAGTCGATCCGCATGCATCCCGATCAGGAGACACTCAAGTCGATGATGGAGGCGGCCGGCCTCGAGCGGGTGGAGTACACCAACATGACCGGGGGCATCGTGGCCCTGCACCGCGGCATAAAGCTCTGAGGTGGGCATGGCCGTGACCCCGACCCTGCTGCTCGCCGCCGCCGAGAGAACCCTGAACGCCCTGCTGGCCCGTGACCCGGCGGCGCCCTCACGTCTCGCCCGCCTCGCGGGCCAGCGCCTGCTGTTGCGTCTCGAGAACCCCGAGCTGGCACTCGCCATCCACTTCCATCCCGGTGGCCTCGACCTGCTGCGCGCCGAAGGCGGCGCCGAGGAGGACCATGATGCCGTGGTCGAGCTTGACGCCGAGAGCCTCGGTGCCCTGCTTGGCGGCGCCTCCATGGAACGTCTGATGTTCCAGGGACGTCTGGCGGTGCGTGGCCGCATCCCGCTGCTGGAAGCTACCCGCGACCTGTTGCTGGACCTCGACCTGGACTGGGAAGGAGAGCTGGCCCGCTGGCTCGGGGATATCCCGGCCCACAGCCTGGCCGAGGGTCTGCGCCGCCTGGGCCGCTTCGGGCTGCGCTCCCGCGACGAGTTCTATGCCGACCTCTCGGAGTACCTGGTCGAGGAGGCGCGCCTGCTGCCGGGCCGCCCTCAGCTCGAGGTGCTGCGCGACCACCTTACCGAGCTCGAGGTAGCCTCCGACCGCCTCGAGGCACGCCTGGCCCGCCTGCACCGGCGCCTGGCGGACAGGGTGACGGCATGATCCTGCTGCGTCTGCTGCGCATCCTGTGGGTGATCACCCGCTACCGTCTCGACACCCTGCTGCCCTTCGAGCGTCTTCCCTGGCCGCTGCGGACCCTGTTCAGGCTTTCGCCGCTGCGACTGGTCCCCATCGGTGAGCGCTCACGCGGGGAGCGCCTGCGCCTGGCCCTCGAGTCGCTGGGTCCCATCTTCATCAAGTTCGGCCAGGTACTCTCCACCCGCCGCGACCTGTTGCCCGAGGACGTGGCCGACGAGCTCAAGCGGCTACAGGACCAGGTCCCCCCCTTCCCCGGCCAACAGGCCCGAGAGGTGGTGGAAGCGGAGCTTGGGCTATCGGTGACCGAGGCCTTCGCCCGGTTCGACACCGAGCCGCTGGCCTCGGCCTCGATCGCCCAGGTACACGGTGCCCGGCTGCACGGCGGCGAGGAGGTCGTCGTCAAGATCATCCGCCCCGGCATCGAACGGGTGATGCGCCAGGACATGGCCCTGCTCTACCGTTTCGCGCGACTGCTGAGCCTCGTGCCCGAGGCGCGACGCCTGCGTCCGGTAGAGGTGGTGCGCGACTACGAGACCACCCTGTTCGACGAGCTCGACCTGCACAAGGAGGCCGCCAACACCTCCCAGCTCAAGCGCAATTTCAAGGACTCCCCACTGCTCTATGTGCCCGCCATTCACTGGGAGCTGACCCGCCAACGGGTGATGGTTCAGGAGCGTATCTATGGCGTGCCGGTCGCCGATATCGACGCACTCGAGGCCCAGGGCACCGACCTCAGGAAGCTTGCCGAGCGCGGCGTGGAGATCTTCTTCACCCAGGTGTTTCGTGACAACTTCTTCCACGCCGACATGCATCCGGGGAATATCTTCGTCTCCCGCAAGCACCCCCACGACCCCCAGTACATCGCGATCGACTGCGGCATCGTCGGCAGCCTGACCCGCGAGGATCAGGACTACCTCGCCCGCAACCTGCTGGCCTTCTTCCATCAGGACTACTACGAGGTAGCGGCGCTGCATATCGAATCGGGCTGGGTCGGCGAGCACACCCGCGCCAACGAGTTTGCCGCGGCGATTCGCACCGTGTGTGAGCCGATCCTCGAGAAACCGCTCAAGGACATCTCCTTCGGCCAGGTGCTTCTGGGCCTGTTCCAGACCGCCCGTCGCTTCGACATGGAGGTACAGCCCCAGCTGGTCCTGCTGCAGAAGACCCTGCTCAATATCGAAGGCCTGGGGCGTCAGCTCTATCCCGAGCTGGACCTGTGGCAGACCGCCAAGCCCTATCTGGAGCGCTGGATGCAGGAGCGCGCCGGGGTAAAGGGGCTATGGGCCTCTCTCAAGCGTCACGCCCCCGAGCTCAGCCACCAGTTGCCCGAGCTGCCAACCCTGGCCCACCAGGCGCTGGCTCAGGCCGAGCTGGAAAATCGTCAGCGCCGGCGCCAGGGCGAGGCCCTGGGGGGCATCCAATATCAGCTGGAACGCCAGGGGAGGCGTCATCGCCGATTGCGACTGGGCCTGCTGCTGGTGGCGCTGGCCATGGCCTGGCAGCCTCTGGTCGAATGGGCCGATGGCCAACCCTGGCCGGCGCTGGTCGCCACTGCCATCGGGCTGGTACTGCTGGCCTGGTACTGACCCCGTTTCACGCCCCCCTTTTTTCACGGAGACGTCATCGATGAGCGATATTCTTGAGCGGCTTCAGGTTGTCCTGGATCAACGTCGCGAGGCCAATCCAGCAGACTCCTACGTCGCTGCCTTGCATCACAAGGGCTTGAACAAGATACTCGAGAAGGTCGGCGAAGAGGCTACCGAGACCCTGCTTGCGGCAAAGGACGCTGAGGACGGCGGTGACGCCGAACGTCAGGCATTGATCGCCGAAACCGCCGACCTGTGGTTTCATAGCCTGGTGATGCTGTCGCATCTCGGGCTCGAGCATGGTGCACTACTCGACGAACTGGCTCGTCGCTTCGGCATCTCCGGCCACGACGAGAAGGCCGCACGCGAGCCATAACCCGCTGGACACGACATCACTGGCCGTTCCGGGTGAGCCGGAACCCCCAACAAGAGGAAGCACTAATGTTAGGTGGCATCAGTATCTGGCAGCTGCTGATCGTACTCGGCATCATCATTCTGATCTTCGGCACCAAGAAGCTGCGCAACGTCGGCACCGATCTGGGTGGCGCCGTGAAAGGCTTCAAGAAGGCGATGAGCGAGGAAGAGAAGGGCGAGCAGGACGAGAAGAGCGGCGCCGAGAGCGAAGCACAGGCCCGCGTCGACCACAAGGAAGCGCCCAACACCTACGACGTTCAGGCCGAGCGAAAGCCCGAGGAACAAGAAGAGCGCAAATAAACCGCCATGTTCGATATCGGCTTTCTCGAACTCCTGCTGCTCGGCGTGGTAGGCCTGCTGGTGCTGGGACCGGAGCGGCTGCCCAAGGCGGCGCGCACCCTGGGCTTATGGATCGGCAAGATCAAGCGAACCGTTTCCGGCATGCAGCGCGAGATCAGCGCCCAGCTGGAGGCGGAGGAGCTGCGCCAGAAGCTCGACGAGCAGCAGAAGAAGCTGGACGACAGCGTCTCCCGGGTGAAACACGGCGTCGAGGGCCTCGCCAAGTCCGAGGATAGGACCCACGATGCCGTGAAGCCGCCTCAGCAGGCGCCCGCATCATCCCCGGAACAGCGCCTGGATGATGCCCTGGCACGCGCCCGCGAGGGTGCCGCCGACGCTGACGCCGCTCCCCAGCCCTCCTCCGTCGACAAGGACGCCCCACAACGATGAGCAACCCCGGTGACGGCCCGGAACAGCACCAGGCCCCGCTGATCGAGCACCTGATCGAGCTGCGCTCGCGTCTGTTGCGCGCGGTGGTGGCGGTGCTGGTGATCTTCCTCGGCCTCTACGCCTTCGCCAACGACATCTACCTCTTCGTGGCCCAGCCGCTGATGGCGCTGCTGCCGGAAGGATCACAGATGATCGCGACCGAAGTCGCCTCGCCCTTCCTGGCCCCCTTCAAGTTGACCCTGGTGGCGGCCGTGTTTATCGCCGTGCCCTATGTCCTGCATCAGGCATGGGCCTTCGTGGCCCCGGGCCTCTACGACAACGAGAAGGCCCTGGCCATCCCGATCCTGGCCTCCAGCGTGCTGCTGTTCTACGCCGGCGCGGCATTCGCCTATTACGCGGTCTTTCCGCTGCTGTTCGAGTTCTTCACCCAGACCGGGCCGGAGAACGTGACGGTGATGACCGATATCAATGCCTACCTCAACTTCGTTCTGAAGTTGTTCTTCGCCTTTGGCATGGCCTTCGAGATCCCCATCGCCACCTTCCTGCTGATCGCCTCGGGCGCCACCACGGTGGAGAGCCTGTCGAAGAAGCGTCCCTATGTGGTGCTTGGCTGCTTCGTGGTCGGCATGCTGCTCACCCCACCGGATGTGATCTCCCAGAGCCTGCTGGCGATCCCCATGTATCTGCTCTACGAGGTGGGGCTGCTGTTCGGCCGCCTGGCCCGACGCAAGAAGGAGCGGCGCGAGGTGGAGGACGACTCGTAAGCTGGAAGCTGGTCCGCAGCCTAGAACAGATCGCCCCCATGGCAACGCCATGGGGGCGATTTATCTTCCAGCTTCCAGGCGCGAAGCGCCGCTCTACAAGCTTACGGCTCCCGGCACGCCGGGTCAGAGATCCATCAGCTCGTCGACCCTGTCGACCAGCTTGAAGATGCCGGTGGCGGCCTCGCTGATGCGGGTGGCGAGCATATAGGCCGGTGTGGTGACCACCCGGTGCTCGAAGTCGACCACGATATCCTCGACGCCGCAGCTGCGGTGCAGGCCCCCCATGGCGCTGATGGCACCCGACACCCCGGGATCCTGACCGATGGTGACGGCGATGCCTGTACCGAGCAGCTTGGGCACCATCACCGGGCTGATGCACATCAGCCCGATGGGCTTGCGCGCCTCATGGAAGCCCTGCAGCGTCTCCTTGAGCTCATCGAGTACCCGCATCTCGGCGCCATCCAGGGCGAAGCTGGAAAGATTCTTGGCGGCACCGAAACCTCCGGGCAGAATCACCGCATCGAACTCGTCGGCGTCCAGTTCGTCCAGCGCCTGGATATCACCCCGCGCCAGGCGAGCCGACTCACTGAGCACATTGCGCGTCTCGCCTTCCACCTCCTCACCGCTTCGATGATCGATGACGTGATGCTGGGCAATATCCGGGGCAAAGCAGCGATAGCCCAGACCCAGCTGGTCGAGCCGCAGCAGCGTCAGGGTGGTCTCGTAGATCTCGGCGCCATCATGGACACCACAGCCCGAGAGGATCACCGCCACCTGTTTGCTCATGCCTATCTCCTTGCAGAAGTCGCCTGCCAACGAGCGACAGGACCAATAATCGAATATGACACTCTAGAGCCATCCCTCGGGTGCGACAAGGCAAGCCTTTCGGCACCAGGCCACACTGATATACTCATGGGCCGTCCATTCCCATCCAAGTCATCAAAGAGCGCCGGACTTCCGTCGGTGGCGCCAGAGCCGGAGAGACGATCTTGAGCTTCACGACCCCACGCCACTTTCCCGCCACTCGCATGCGCCGCATGCGCCGCGATGCCTTCTCGCGCCGTCTGATGAGCGAGAATGTGCTGACGCCGGC
This sequence comes from Halomonas icarae, assembly GCF_009901955.1. GTDB lineage: Bacteria > Pseudomonadota > Gammaproteobacteria > Pseudomonadales > Halomonadaceae > Halomonas > Halomonas icarae. Next base: position 2,912,397 of record NZ_WUTS01000001.1, read on the forward strand.
CGACCTGATCTGGCCGGTCTTCGTCCTGGAGGGCGAGGGCCAGCGCGAACCGGTACCCTCCATGCCGGGTGTCGAGCGACTCTCGGTGGACCTGCTGATCGAGGAGGCCCGCGAAGCACTCGAGCTGGGCATTCCCGCCCTGGCCCTGTTCCCGGTCGTGGATGCCTCGCTGAAGAGCGAACTGGCCGAGGCGTCCTATAGTCCCGACGGCCTGGTGCAACGCAGCGTGCGGGCCCTCAAGGAGGCTCTCCCCGAGCTGGGCATCATCACCGATGTGGCCCTGGACCCCTACACCAGCCACGGCCAGGATGGCATCCTCGACGAGCAGGGCTATGTGCAGAATGACCGCACCGTGGAGACGCTGCTCAGGCAGGCGCTCTCCCACGCCGAGGCCGGTGCCGACGTGGTGGCACCCTCGGACATGATGGATGGCCGCATCGGCGAGATTCGTCAGGTGCTCGAGCAGGAACAGCGGGTCAATACCCGCATCATGGCCTACAGCGCCAAGTATGCCTCGCGCTACTACGGCCCCTTCCGCGATGCGGTGGGCTCCGCCGCCAACCTGGGCAAGGCCGACAAGAGCACCTACCAGATGGACCCGGCCAATGGCGACGAGGCACTGCATGAGGTGGCCATGGACCTGAGCGAGGGTGCCGACATGGTGATGATAAAGCCCGGCATGCCCTACCTCGACGTGGTGCGTCGGGTGAAGGATGAGCTGAAGGTACCCACCTATGCCTATCAGGTCAGCGGCGAGTACGCCATGCATATGGCGGCCTTCGAGAACGGCTGGCTGGATGCCGATAGCGTGATCCTCGAATCCCTGCTGTGCTTCAAGCGCGCCGGCGCCGACGGCGTGCTGACCTACTTCGCCAAGCGGGCCGCACGACTGCTCACCGAGCAGTAGCGGCGTCAGGCGTCGGCCTCCGGGCAACCCCCCCCCGGCCGACGCCGATGACCTGCCGACTCGCGCTACACCGCGATCTGCCCGCCATCCTGCCTCTGAATCACCACGGTAGACGCCCGGGGCCGCACACTACCCTGGGCCTGCTCGGTGGCATCCTCCGAGGCCGGCCAGTTGCCTGGATGCTGGATATTGATAAACAGCGCCGTCCTGTCCGGGGTGGCGAAGATCCCGGTGACCTCGCAGCCATTGGGTCCCACCGCGAAGCGCTTGAGGTGCTGCTGGTTATCGGCAGTCATCACGGCCTGCTCGCCGCCCGTCCCCAGGGCCCCCGGCACCACCGCCAGCAGCTGATCATTGGTATGCTCGGCGACCCCGGCGTAGCCGTTATCGGTCTGGATCCACAGGATCCCCTGCCCATCACCACGGTCGTCGTACCAGAGGCCATCGGGGCTGGCGAACTGATTCATCTCGGTCAGCCCCGAGAGATTGTCGCTATCGGCGGCTGCCGCCCCGAAGACGAACACTTCCCATGCGAAGCGAGTCACTCCATCGCCCTCCCGCCAGCGGATGATATGTCCCGCACCGTTGTCGGGTCGCGGGTTGGCGGGGTTGGTCGGGGCGGTGGCAAACCCCACACCGGGCTCCTCGACCGCACCGCCGCCATTGGTGAAGGTCGCCTCGCTCCCCTCCCCGGTGCGCTGGCTGTTGTTGGTCAGGGTGATATAGACCTCGCCGGAGGCGGGGTCCACGCTGGCCCACTCGGGACGATCCATGGGCGTGGCCCCCATCAGATCGGCGGCGTCGCAGGTGTTGATGATGATGCCTGCCAGATCGTCGGCGGCCAGCCCCAGGGCCTGGTGGAGGCGGCGGCCGTCAACGGTCTGCGCCTCCGGGGTCAATGGCAACCACTCTCCTCGACCGTTGGCATCGAAGCGCGCGGCATACAGCACGCCGTGGTCCAGGTACTTGGCCCCGATGGTCAGCCGGTCGTAGGCCTCGCCTGGGCGGTTGGCATCGGCCGGTTCCCAGGCGGCGGCGGAGACGAACTTGTAGATATACTCGTTGCGTGCGTCATGGCCGGAGTAGAAGACCACCGGCTTGCCGGGCTCAAGCTTGCCGAGCCAGCAGCCCTCGTGGCGGAAGCGGCCAAGGGCGGTGCGCTTCACGGCGCGACGAGAGCCGTCGTAGGGATCGATCTCCACCTGATAGCCGAAGGTTCGCGCCTCGTTGCGATAGTCATCGCGAGCATCGGCGCCCCGCGGGGTGATATCGAAGCGGGCAAACTCGTCGTTCTGCTCGGAGGAGTCACCCGCCGAGGTCTCCCAACCATAGCGGGAGCGCTGTGTAGGGATTCCAATGCGAGCATCGTCCCGAAAGCGCTCGCCGGTATTGACGAAGATATTCGGCCAGTTCTCCTCGCAGGCCAGGTAGGTGCCCCAGGGCGTGAAGCCGTTGCCGCAATTGTTGTTGGTGCCGCGGGCAAGCCTGCCCTCCGGCGAGAAGCGCGTGCGCACATAGTCGCTGCCGGCGACCGGTCCGGCGAGTTCCATCACGGAAGCACTGGTAAGCCGACGGTTATAGGGAGAACCAGGCACATGGTGCCAGTGGCCATCGGCGGACGCCTCTACCTCCACCAGGGTCACCCCGTGGGCATTGATCTCGGTGCGCGACTCCTCGGCGGGGCGGACACCCTCCTCGGCATTGGTCGGGCCTCCCTCAGGCGCCCACAGCGCCTGCTGGTCGATATACTCGTTATTCAGCGCCAGCACGAAGCGCCGGGAGGCCGTCGACTCATCCAGCGCAAAGCCATGCATGCCATCATGGTGCATGCCCACGCTGGTGGCCTGACGCTCCGCGGTCATGGGCAGATCGTCATGCCACTCCTGGGTCTCTTCAGCGAGCGATGTGCCCCAGGGCACCAGCACCTGGGCAGTATAGCCCGGCGGCACCACCACGGCGTCGGTGCGCGAGCCGCGTACCGATTCGAAGGCCAGGGCCAGTGGCGTCTTCTGGTCGACACTCGAAGCCAGCACCCGAGCGGCCCCACCGAAACCCAGCATCGAGGCGGCCGCCAGCCCCAGGCCGCCACGCATCACGCTGCGCCGCGTGACATGACGCTCGAGAACGGAGGCGAAGGGCTCGTTGCCGCTGGGGTTCAGGACGCGGTGATCCTCGATTTCCTTGCTCATGCTGCTTTCCTCGTCGGATGGGGGAAGCGTCAGGCGCCTCCAGGGAACGAGGTCAGGCTAGGCGAACGGGGTGACAGTACGATGAACCGCCGATAGAGAGGTGACATCTTGGCCGCCTGACAGGCGGGCATGCTAGAGCTACCCCTTGCGGAAGGCAGCGAGGTCGTGGGGATCGAACCCCTCGACGCGCTCGGGCAGGCCCCGCTCTTCTCGGGCCTGACGCACCCTCATGCGCTCGGCAACGGCTTCGCCATCATCATCCAGGGTGCGACCGTTGAGGTCGGCGAGCTGCAGCATGCCTTGGTGGTAAAACGCGAGCAGATCCAGGGCGGTATCATTGCCCTCCTTGGAGGCACGCCGCAGCCCCGGCAGATAGCCGCTGACCCGAGCGAGGTGATGCTTGAGCTGCCACGCATAGCGCACTTCCGCCATCCAGGGGCGCTCACGCACCACGGCAAATACTAGGCTGGTCGATACCAGACCCAGCACCACCCCCAGCACATTGAGCCAGAAGCCGCCGTCGAAGGCGGCCTGCAGCAACTGGGAAAACAGCAGCCCGAAGACGACCAGCTGGGCCGCCATGGCCAGGCTGATCAGGCGCCCCTTGCGGCGGTAGGTTTCGGGGTCGTGCTCCTCGAAGTGAAACGACATGCTGGACTCCTGGTTGGCGAATCGGTGATGGCCGGCATTATCCCGTCATCGTTATCGGTGGTACAGCGTAAGCCGTCACCCATATCGCTCGGGGCCGATCCGGGGAAAGGCCCGCGAGGAGACGCTCTCAACGCAACCGCTCGGCGGCGGAGAGCAGCAGATGCTCGGTGGTCTCCCAACCGATGCAGGCGTCGGTGACCGACACCCCGTGGCGCAAGCGCCCCGGCTCCAGCGCCTGCTTACCCTCGTGAAGATGGCTCTCCAGCATCACTCCAGTGATCGCCGTCTCGCCGGCCTGGCGCTGTGCCAGCACGTCGAGCAGCACCTCGCTCTGGCGGCGATGATCCTTGCGTGCGTTGGCGTGGCTGCAGTCCACCATCAGCCGCGGGGAGAGACCACCCTCCTCCAGGGCGCGACGAGCCGCCTGAACATGATGTGCCTGATAGTTGGGTTCGCCGTGACCGCCGCGCAGCACCAACTGGGTGTAAGGATTGCCCTCGGTATCGCGGATCACCGGCCGCCCCTCGCTATCCATGCCGAAATGGCTATGGGGATGAGCCGCGGCACGCATGGCATCCAGGGCTACACCGATATCACCGCCGGTGGCATTCTTGAAGCCCACCACCGCCGCGAGTCCACTGGCCAGCTCACGGTGCAGCTGGGATTCGGTGGTACGGGCGCCGATCGCCACCCAGGAGAGCAGATCCTCCAGATAGGGCGCCAGCATCGGCTGCAGAAGTTCGGTGGCCACCGGCAGGCCCAGTGCCGAAACATCGCGCATCAGCCGGCGCGAGACCTCGAGGCCGCGGGCCATGTCCCCCGTGCCGTCGAGGCCAGGATCATAGGCCAACCCCTTCCACCCCACGGTAGTACGCGGCTTCTCGACATAGACCCGCATGACAAGCAGCAGGCGGTCTTCCACTCGTGCCGATAATTCTGCCAGCCGCTGGGCATACTCCAGGGCCGCCCGGGGGTCGTGGATGGAGCAGGGGCCGACCACCACCAGCAGGCGATCATCGTGGCCGGCAAGAATATTGTGCACGGACTGGCGCTGGCTCTCGACGCGACGCTTCAGGTCAGCGGAGAGCGGTAGCTCACGGCACAGGTCGCCGGGCGTGGGCAGCACTCGAGCGGGATGGGCGGCGGGGCGCAGGGAATCGTTCAGGGGGGCGGCGGCAAGAGTAGCATTCATGACGTCATCAACTCCGGGTAGCGGTCATACATCGTGTTTGTCGGATGCCACCGATTTCGCTACGGTCGGATGTGGCGGAGTGAGCCGACCGCAGCTCGCTAAATCGCCAGTAGCCGTAATAGCCCACGCAGCATAGGGTCTGGCGGATGGCGATGGATGCGTTCATGATTCTCTCCTCGATATCTACTGTGCTGTCGGGCGACGTGGCCGTGATGGTTTCGGGCACCCAGGAACGCAGAACCCCCGGGCGGGGCTGCCGTCCGGGGGTTCTGGTGGAGGCGGCCCTGGGGGGGTGTGCCTCCGGCGATGTCGTCTCTTGCGCGTTCAGGACATGGCCGCCGGCACACCGGTCATAAAGTAGCCATACCAGAAACCGCTTGTGGCCGCGCACAGCGATCCCACACGCTCGCTGGCGGCGTGATGGTGAAAGCGGTGAGTGGCGGATGCGGTCATGGGTCTCTCCTGTGCAGTCGCTTTATCGTGCCGCATCGCGGCAGGGCTGACAAGGCCCATCACACCAAAGGCCAAATGGTTCAGCTGGCGAACAACTGGTACCAGCCGATGGTGGCCGGCAGACAGCTCATGGCCACCAGCACTATCAGGCCCATGATGATGGACAGCAGGCCGCTGTTGTCGCTGAAGTTCTCGTCATGTCCCGCCATGTGTCGCTCCTTCGATTGCGTCAGGATATTGGGTCAGGGTAAGGCACTATTCTAGCGAAGATGACGACCACCGGCACGGCGCCGATGGTCGCACTCTGCTGATCCATGTGCAGGCTCAGCGCAGATGGCGACCGCCGTCCACCGGCAGGGTAGCGCCGGTGACATAGCGGTTGTCGAGCAGGTAGCGCAGGGTCTGATAGATGACCCCGGGGCCAGGCACCTTCTGCATCACCGACTTGGCGCGCGCCTTCTCGGCATAGGCCTCGTCGTCGTCCTCACCCAGCATGATCAGCGCCGGGGCGATGGCGTTGACCTGAATATCGGGGGCGTACATGGCGGCGAACGACAGGGTCAGATTATCGAGCCCCGCCTTGCTGGCGGCGTAGGCGGCGTGCTTCCGGGAGCCCTTCTGCACCACGTAATCGGTCATATGTACGATATCGCGCTGGGGCTCGCTGCACGCCTCGAGCAACCCGCGGGCGTGCAGGTTGATCAGATAGGGGGCCAGCATATGCACCCGGAACAGCCGCTCGAAGGTCGCCCCCGCCTCCTCCCCGCAGGAGTCGGGCGCCCAGTCGCTGGCGTTATGCACGATGGCACGCAGCGACGCTGTCTCGCGCTTGAGCCGCGCAAGGAAGTCGAGGATACCCGCCTCGCTGGAGAAGTCGGCCTGCAGGGTGACGATGCCTCGCTCGCGCAGCGCCTCGAGCTCGGGGCGCTCGCGACGATAGCTGATGATCACCGGATGGCCGTCGTTGATCAGCTGTTCGGCGCAGTGGCGACCCAGCCGCTGGGCGCCACCGGTGATCAGTATCGGTGAGGCACTCATGCACCGGCCTCACGCCGCAGGCTGCCCGCGGTGGGCACGATGGGGTCGCGGGGCGCATAGGCGAACACGTCGGAGAACACCCGCGAGGGCGACAGGCCCAGCGAGGCCAGCACATCGACGCAGGCGTAGACCATGCCCGGTGAGCCGGAGAGGTAGACATCATGGCCCGAGACATCCTCGAGCCCATTGGCCAGCGCCTGGTCGATGCGGCCGTGATGCCCCACTACTCGCTCGCCGGACCAGGGCAGCGCCGGGGTCACCTCGGTGACCGGATGGAAGTGAAAGTGGCGATGCGCCTCGGCCCATTCTCGGGGCAGGCTCTCCAGATAGAGATCACGCTCCTCGCGCGCCGCCCACCACAGGGCGATCTCGCGTTCGGGGTCGGCGGCCAGCGCCCCCTCGACCAGCGCCTTCATCTGGGCAAAGCCGGTACCGGCGGCGATCAGGAGTAACGGCCGCCGACTGTCGGGGTCGAGCACGCAGTCACCGCCAGGCAGGCGCAGGGTCAGGCGGTTGGCCACCTTGACCATCTCGCGCAGCCGCACGGAGTTATCACGCTCCGGCCAGTGCTGGATATGCAGCTCGATCTCGCCGTCGCCACGCCAGGCATTGGCAATGGAGAACGGCACCCAGATCTCCTCGGCGAGCTTGAGCTCCAGGTATTGGCCAGGGTCGTGGGCGGCCGCCTCGGCGCGTCCGTCGAGCCGGACGCGAAATACGTCCTGGCTGAGGTCCTCGACCTCGGTGACCGGGCAGGTCAGGATCCTTGGCGTCATGAAATCCTCGTACGCATGTCAGGGGGTCTTGTTGTCGGGGGAGCGTGTATCAGGAAGCTAAATGCCCAGCTCGTTCCAGCGCTCGCTGACGCGGGCCTTGACGGCCTCGTCCATGACGATGGGCTCGCCCCACTCTCGGTCGGTTTCGCCGGGCCACTTGTTGGTGGCATCCAGGCCCATCTTGGAGCCCAGGCCCGAGACGGGCGAGGCGAAGTCCAGATAGTCGATGGGAGTGTTCTCCACCATCACGGTATCGCGGGCCGGGTCCATGCGCGTGGTGATGGCCCAGATCACATCTTTCCAGTCGCGGGCATCGATGTCGTCATCGAGCACCACCACGAACTTGGTGTACATGAACTGGCGCAGGAAGCTCCAGACCCCCATCATCACCCGCTTGGCATGACCGGGATACTGCTTCTTCATGGTCACGACGGCCATGCGATAGGAGCAGCCCTCCGGTGGCAGATAGAAGTCGACGATCTCGGGGAACTGTCGACGCAGGATCGGCACGAACACCTCGTTCAGCGCCAGGCCCAGGATCGCCGGCTCATCGGGGGGACGTCCGGTATAGGTGGAGTGATAGATGGCATTCTCGCGCATGGTCATGCGCGTCACCGTGAATACCGGGAAGCTGTCGACCTCGTTGTAGTAACCGGTATGGTCGCCATAGGGGCCTTCCGGCGCCATGTCATCGGGGTAGATGAAGCCCTCGAGGATGATCTCCGCCGAGGCCGGCACCTCCAGGTCGACATGGCCACACTTGACCAGCTCGGTGCGCGAGCCGCGCAGCAGCCCCGCGAAGGCGTATTCGGAGAGCGAGTCGGGCACCGGGGTCACCGCACCCAGGATGGTGGCCGGGTCGGCCCCCAGCGCCACCGCCACCGGGAAGGGCTCGCCGGGGTGTGCCTGCTGAAACTCCTGAAAGTCCAGCGCCCCACCGCGATGGGAGAGCCAGCGCATGATCAGCCGGTTCCTGCCGAGCTTCTGCTGCCGATAGATGCCCAGGTTCTGGCGCTTCTTGTGGGGCCCCCGAGTGATCACCAGCGGCCAGGTGACCAGTGGTGCGGCATCACCGGGCCAGCAGTGCTGAATCGGCAGACGGTCAAGATCGACCTCATCCCCCTCGTAGACCAGCGCCTGCACCGGAGCCGAGCGCACGCTCTTGGGCCCCATGCTCATCACCTGCTTGAAGATCGGCAGCTTGTCCCAGGCATCACGAAAGCCCTTGGGAGGCTCCGGCTCCTTGAGGAAGGCGAGCAGCTCGCCTACCTCACGCAGGGCGGCAACCGACTCCTGGCCCATGCCCAGGGCCACTCGGCGCGGCGTACCGAAGAGGTTGCCCAGCAGCGGCATATCATGGCCCTTGACGTTCTCGAACAGCAGGGCCGGCCCCCCCGCGCGCAGGGTGCGATCGCAGATCTCGGTGATCTCGAGGTAGGGGTCCACCTCGGCGCTGATGCGCCTGAGCTCTCCCTGAGCCTCCAGGGCAGCGATAAACTCGCGCAGATCCTTGTACTTCATTCGGACTTCCCGATCCCAGAATGACGAAAGGGGCAGCATAGCATGCTACCCCTTCGCTCACTGACTGATACGGCTAGCGGCGCTTCATTGCCTCGAAGAACTCGATGTTGGTCTTGGTATCCTTGAGGCGGTCAATCAGGAACTCGGTGGCCGCGGTATCCTCCATGGGATTGAGCAGCTTGCGCAGGATCCACATGCGCTGCATCTCGTCCTCGGAGGCCAGCAGATCCTCTCGACGGGTACCGGAACGGCGGATATTGATCGCCGGATAGACGCGACGCTCGGCCAGCTTGCGATCGAGGTGCGCCTCCATGTTGCCGGTACCCTTGAACTCCTCGAAGATCACCTCGTCCATCTTGGAGCCGGTGTCGACCAGTGCGGTGGCGATGATGGTCAGGCTACCGCCCTCCTCGATATTGCGCGCCGCACCGAAGAAGCGCTTGGGCTTCTCGAGGGCGTGGGCATCGACACCACCGGTGAGCACCTTGCCGGAGCTCGGCACCACGGTATTGTAGGCACGCGCCAGACGGGTGATGGAGTCGAGCAGGATCACCACGTCCTTCTTGTGCTCCACCAGGCGCTTGGCCTTCTCGATCACCATCTCGGCGACCTGCACATGCCGTGCCGGTGGCTCATCAAAGGTCGAAGCCACCACCTCGCCGCGCACGGTGCGTGACATCTCGGTCACCTCCTCCGGGCGCTCGTCGATCAGCAGCACGATCAGATGACACTCGGGGTTGTTGCGGGTGATCGAGGTGGCGATATTCTGCAGCATCAGCGTCTTGCCCGCCTTGGGCGGAGACACCAGCAGGCCGCGCTGCCCCTTGCCGATGGGGGCCACCAGATCGATGATCCGAGCCGTGAGATCCTCGGTGGAGCCGTTGCCGATCTCCGTGCGCAGCCGCTCCTGAGGGAACAGCGGCGTGAGGTTCTCGAACAGGATCTTGTGCTTGGCGTTCTCCGGCCGATCGAAGTTGATCTGGCTGACCTTGAGCAGGGCGAAGTAGCGCTCTCCCTCCTTGGGCGGGCGAATCTTGCCGGAGATGGAGTCGCCCTTGCGCAGGTTGAAGCGGCGAATCTGTGACGGCGAGACATAGATGTCATCGGGCCCGGCCAGGTAGGAGCTGTCGGCGCTGCGCAGGAAGCCGAAGCCATCCTGAAGGATCTCCAGCACGCCATCGCCATAGATCGGCTCGCCACTCTTGGCGTGCTTCTTGAGGATGGCAAAGATGATGTCCTGCTTGCGAGAACGTGCCAGGTTGTCGATGCCCATCTCGCGGGCCATCTCCAGCAGTTCCGGCACGGGCTTTTGCTTGAGTTCGGTAAGATTCATCGGTGTGTTCAGACGTTGCTCTTGGTAAGCCGGGCGGCATGCGCCGTGAGGAAAAGCGACAGGAGGCGAGAAGAAGACGCCCTGTAGGTGCGTTCAGAGCCCGGACAGGCTACCTCTGGACATGATGCGTCGTATGGCCATGGGCGGTCGGCCGCACGGGGCTGCCGAACCGATAGCGAGAGCGAGGAAGCAGGTTCATTTCACCTGATCAGGGGTTCGGGGCCGCTAGGCCGGGAACACGATCTGATGCAGTGGGCTGTCTGACGACTTGGAAGTGACCGAGACGAATCGCCGGTTCGGTCGGAAAGCATTTGGAACAGGCGAACGCCTCGATACTAGACAAGCCCGCCGATGAACGCAAGCCCTGCCATCCGTGGCGATTGACAGCGCCGCGGCTTGGCAGCACCCTTTTTCGAGGCCCGTCGAAGGAAGATTCATGAACTCGCCACAGGACCCGGCTCCCCTCGCCCAGGATGGCACCAGCGCCCCCCGCCTGGCCGCCATCGACCTGGGCTCCAACAGCTTTCATCTGCTGGTGGCCGGCTACCGGAACCACCGCCTGCAGATTATCTCGCGCCTCGGCGAGAAGGTGCAGCTCGCAGCGGGTCTCGACGATAGCGGCACCCTCGACGACGCGAGCATGGCAAGAGGCCTGCGGTGCCTGGAACAGTTTGCCCCCCTGCTGGAGGGTGTCACGCCGCGCCACCTGCGCATCGTGGGTACCAGCGCCCTGCGCGAGGCCACCAACAGCGGGGCCTTTATCGAACTTGCCAGGTCCCGACTGGGGCACCAGATCGAGATCATCTCCGGCCACGAGGAGGCACGCCTGATCTACCTGGGCGCCGCCCATGCCCTCGCCGCCCGTGACCTCGACGACCAGGCTCTCGGACCAGCCAACAGACGACTGGTCACCGACATCGGCGGCGGATCCACCGAGGTCATCATCGGCGAAGGCTTCGCGCCACTGGCGCTGGAGAGTCTGAGCATGGGCTGCGTGACCTTTTCTCGCCGCTTCTTCGCCGACGGCGAGATCACCGAGCAGCGCATGCGCCGGGCTGAGCTGGCCGCCCTCTCCGAGCTGGCCGCGATCTGTCCGGCCTATCGAGAACTGGGGTGGCAGCAGGCGGTTGGCACCAGTGGCACCCTCCAGGCCGCCGCCTCGGTGCTGGCGAAGAGTGGCGACTGCCGGGAAGGGCAGATCACCCGCGGGGGCTTGATCGAACTGCGCCGCCGGCTGATCGAGTTCAAGCATCTGGACAGGGTATCCCTGGAGGGGCTGAAGCCCGATCGTGCAAGGGTCTTCCCTGCGGGCATGGCGATACTTGGCGCCATCTTCGAGGCCTTCGGGCTCGAGCAGATGGACTACACCGATGGCGCCCTGCGCGAAGGTGTGCTCTACGACCTGGTGGGGCTACACGACTAGGGCGCGGCCGCCTGCCACCCCTCGGCCAGCGCCAGCCAGCGCCCGGTGTCCGGTACGAGGACCGCCACCGGCGTTTCCCCCGCCAGGATCACCACCAGCCGCTCGCGCTCCCAGGGCGGCACTTCCAGCTCCTGAAGCAGCCGTTTGAGGTCGCGTCGTCCACGCCCGGCCAGGCGCAGGCGCTCGCCACCGCGGCGCGGCATGGCCCTCAACGGCTGCCCGCCCCCCTCCGGCCCCGCCAGCGCGACCTCACAGTGACCATAGGGCGTGACGAGCGGCGAGGCGCCATCCCACTCCACCTGCCATAAGGCCGAGAGAGGGGGCATCGACGCCATCAGATAAAGATGGCCTCTCCATATTCGCGCCTCGCCGCCAGGCCAGGTGATTCGCGTCTCGGCGTCTCGGCGCGCATGCAGCTGCGCCAGCAGACTCTCCAGGCGACGCGCCGGCGGTAGCACCAGCCCCAACCGCCCACAACAGTGACGCACCAGCAGGCGACGACGCGGCAACGACAGCCGAGTCAGGGCATCGAGGGGCAGACAGCCCGGATCGCCGCTCAGGGAGACCAGATCAAGCTCCGCCAGCTCCCCCAACAAGCCATCGGCCTCGCCACAGAGCGCTGCACTGCGCCCCAGCGATCGAGTGGCCTGGGGCCAACGCTCGGCGAGACGCGGCAGGATGGCATGGCGCAGATAATTACGGTCCTGATCGCTTGCCGCGTTGCTGGGATCTTCCGTCCAGGCGAGGCCACTGCGTGTCGCCTCGGCCTCGAGCCGCGCTCGGGAGATCTCCAGCAACGGGCGCAGCAGACGCCGACCCTGCCAGTCTCGCTCGGCAGGCATGCCGGCCAGGCCGCGAACCCCGCTCCCGCGCAGGGCGGCGAGCAGAAGCGTTTCCGCCTGATCATCGCGATGCTGGGCCAGCATCAGGCTCTCGCCTGGCGCCACATGCCGATCGAAGGCCGCGTAGCGCGCCTCTCGGGCGGCGCCCTCGAGCCCCTGGCCGGTGGCAAGGTCGACATCGACCCGCGCCACGCTGAGCGGCACCTCGAGGCGCTCGCACAGCACCCGGCAGTGTGTCTCGAAGTCATCGGCGGCGGCCTGCAGGCCATGGTGAACATGAATCGCGCGAAGGGGACGGGGGTGACGCCGACAGGCATCGGCGGCCAGGGTCAGCAGCAGGGAGGAGTCCAGGCCACCGGAGAGGGCTACCCATACACAACGCCCCGGCGCAGTCTGCGCCAGGGCGTTGTCGATGACGGCCTGGAGAGGCAGCCCCATGGGGTCAGACCCCGGCGTCGGCAAGGCAGACCGACAGGGTGCCACCGCAGGGGGCTAACTCCATGAGCGTCACCGAGTCCATGCCGTTACGCAGGCGCCCCATAGCTCATCAGGCGCTGATAGCGACGCTCCAGCAGGGCATCGGTATCCATGGCATCGAGACGCTCCAGGCTGGCCAGCAAGGCCTCCTTGACGCGTTCAGCGGTGGCTTCCGGCTGGCGATGGGCGCCGCCCAGGGGCTCGGGAATCAGGGTATCGACCAGTCCCAGCTCCTTGAGGCGCTCGGCGGTGATCCCCATGGCCTGGGCCGCATCGGAGGCCTTGTCGGCGCTCTTCCACAGGATCGAGGCGCAGCCCTCGGGGGAGATCACCGAGTAGGTGGAGTACTGCAGCATGGCCAGCTCGTCGCAGACGCCGATGGCAAGCGCCCCGCCGGAGCCACCCTCGCCCACCACGGTGGCCAGCACCGGTGTGCGCAGGCGCGACATCACGCCAAGGTTGTAGGCGATGGCCTCCGACTGGCCGCGCTCCTCGGCGTCGATGCCGGGGTAGGCGCCGGGGGTGTCGATGAAGGTCAGCACCGGCATGCCGAAGCGCTCGGCCATCTCCATCAGTCGACACGCCTTGCGGTAACCCTCGGGACGCGGCATCCCGAAGTTGCGGCGTACCTTCTCGTGGACATCACGCCCCTTCTGGTGGCCGATCACCATGACCGGGCGGTCGTCGAGGCGTGCCACCCCGCCGACGATGGCGGCATCATCGGCGAAACGGCGATCACCATGAAGCTCGTCGAAATCGCTGAAGACGTGCTCCAGGTAGTCCAGGGTGTAGGGGCGCTGGGGGTGCCGAGAGAGCTGCGAGACCTGCCACGGGGTGAGGTCCTTGAAGATCGACTCGGTGAGCTTGCGGCTCTTCTCCTCGAGGCGCTCGATCTCGTCACTGAGGCTGACCTGGCTGTCGTTGCCGACCAGCCTGAGCTCCTCGATCTTGGCCTGGAGCTCGGCGATGGGCTGTTCGAAGTCGAGATAGTTGGGGTTCATTGGCGGCTGGCCTTATGGTGTTCTGCCGGCCGCCACAAGCGGCACGACCGGCACGTATAAAGGAAAGTGACAGGCATTATCGCACCCTCAACGCGACACGCAAGGCGGCGGGAACAGGGGCGAGAAGCACCGTGGACAACCCGCAAGGGAGGTCCCAGGAGCATGGATGGCTGAGGTAGCACCCAGGAAGGGGGCACAGCGCCTCCCTGAAGGGCTATCACCGGAGGGAGCTTCAAGCCCGGCACCTTTCGGCGTCAGCGATATTTCAGCCGCACCCCATCCTGGCCTTGGACCTCGCGCAGGCCGATCAACAGCTCATCGGTCGGGGCCACCCTCCATTCCTCGGCCAGCTCCAGCCAGCCGGTGGCCTGGGCATTGCGATAGCGTAGCCGAACCGGTAGCCCCTCGGCATCGCGATGAGGGTCGAGGCTTGCACGTAGCGAGTCGACCAGTCGCCCGTTGACAGCCGAGCCGTCCAGAGAGAGCTCCACCGCCTGACCGTAACGGGTCCGTGCGGCGACCATGGGGGTGATCTCCTTGCCACGCAGGCGAAGCCCTCCCGAATAGTCGTCACTGGAGACCTCACCCTCGACGATCAGCACCTGGTCGGTCTCGAGCTGGCCACGCACCTGGTCGAAGAGTTCGCCGAACAGCGACGCCTCGATGCGGCCGGTGCGATCGTCCAGGGTCAGGAAGGCCATGGTGTCGCCACGCTTGGACTTCATGGTTCTCACCCCCACGACCAGCCCCGCGACACGCTGAGGCTCCCGAGAGGGCTTGAGGTCGGCGATACGGGTGGAGACGAAGCGCTCCAGCTCCTTCTCGTACTCGTCGATGGGGTGGCCGGTAAGGTAGAGACCCAGCGTGTCCTTCTCACCCGAGAGACGCTGCTTGTCGCTCCATTCACGCACTCCGCGATACTCCGCGTAGGCGTCACCCTCCTCGGAGGGCTCGGCAAAGGCCTCCCCGAACATGTCGATCATGCCCAGGCTCTGGTTGGTCTGGGTCTGGGCAGCGGCCTTGAGGGCATCGTCCAGGGCGGCGGTGAGCACCGCACGATTGGGCCCCAGGGTATCCAGGGCGCCGGAGCGAATCAGCGCCTCGAGCGTGCGCTTGTTCATGCGCTTGGGATCGATACGGCGGCAGAAGTCGAAGAGATCAGTGAAGGGCCCCCCGGCCTCGCGAGCCTCGACGATGGCGCCGATGGGCCCCTCGCCCACACCGCGAATCGCTCCCAGGCCGTAGATCACTCGCGCCTGTTCATCGACGCTGAACTTGTAGCTGCCGACATTGACGTCCGGTGGCGTCACGGTCAGCCCGAGGTTGCGACACTCCTCGATCAGCGGCACCACCTTGTCGAGGTTATCCATCTCGGTGGAGATCACCGCCGCCATGAAGGGGCCGGGATAGTGCGCCTTCAGCCACGCCGTCTGGTAGGAGACCAGTGCGTAGGCCGCCGAATGAGACTTGTTGAAGCCATAACCGGCAAACTTCTCCACCAGGTCGAAGATATTGCCTGCAAGATCCGCATCGATACCGTTGGCTTCGCACCCCTCCATGAAACCGGCGCGCTGCTTGGCCATCTCCTCGGGCTTCTTCTTGCCCATGGCCCGTCGCAGCATGTCGGCTTGCCCCAGGCTGTAGCCGGCCATCACCTGAGCGATCTGCATCACCTGCTCCTGGTAGAGGATGATGCCGTAGGTGGGGGCAAGCACCGGCTCGAGCAGTTCATGCTGGTAGTCCGGGTGAGGGTAGGAGATTTCGGCCCGGCCATGCTTGCGGTTGATGAAGTCGTCAACCATGCCGGACTGCAGGGGCCCCGGACGAAACAGCGCCACCAGGGCGATCATGTCCTCGAGGGAGTCAGGCAGCAGACGCTTGATCAGCTCCTTCATTCCGCGGGATTCGAGCTGGAACACCGCCGTGGTCTCGGCACGCTTGAGCATCTCGAAGGTGGGCGCGTCGTCCAACGGAATGGTGTCGATGTTCAGCGGCCCCTGTCCCTCGACGGCCCGCACCTTGTCGACCATCTCCAACGCCCAGTCGATGATGGTCAGGGTGCGCAGGCCGAGGAAGTCGAACTTGACCAGGCCGGCATCCTCGATGTCGTTCTTGTCGAACTGCACCACCAGACCCGAGCCGTCCTCGTCGCAGAGCAGTGGCGAGAAGTCGGTGAGCTTGGTCGGTGCGATCACCACGCCACCGGCATGCTTGCCGGTGCCCCGAGTGATGCCCTCCAGCTTGAGGGCCATTTCCCAGATCTCGGCGGCTTCCTCGTCGTTGTCGAGGAACTCCTTGAGCGCCGGCTCGGCCTCGATCGCCTTGGCCAGCGTCATGCCGACCTCGAAGGGGATCAGCTTGGAGAGCTTGTCGCCCAGCGAGTAGGGCTTGCCCTGGGCACGTGCCACATCACGCACCACCGCCTTGGCGGCCATGGTGCCGAAGGTGACGATCTGAGAGACGGCGTCGCGCCCGTAACGATCCGCCACATAGTCGATCACCCGGTCGCGCTTCTCCATGCAGAAGTCGACGTCGAAGTCGGGCATCGAGACCCGCTCGGGGTTAAGGAAGCGCTCGAAGAGCAGATCGTAACCGATGGGATCGAGATCGGTGATCTTCTGGGCATAGGCGACCAGCGACCCGGCACCGGAGCCACGTCCGGGGCCTACCGGCACATCGTTGTCCTTGGCCCACTGGATGAAGTCCATCACGATCAGGAAGTAGCCGGGAAAGCCCATCTGGATGATGATCTCGAGCTCGAAGTCGAGCCGCTGGCGATAGCGGGCATCGATCTCGGCGTACTCGGCACCATCCCGTGGATACTGCTCGGGCGGAAAGAGGAAATCCAGGCGCTCGGTGAGGCCGTCGTGGGAGACCTTGCGGAAATAGTCGTCCTGGGTCAGCCCGTCGGGGATCTCGAACTCGGGCAGGAAGATCTCGCCCAGGCGCACCTCGACACTGCAGCGGGCAGCGATCATCACGCTGTTGGTCAGCGCCTCGGGGACGTCGGCAAACAGCGCCGCCATCTCCTCGGGGCTCTTCAGGTACTGCTCCTCGGTGTACTTCTTCTCGCGACGCCGGTCATCCAGCGCCTTGCCCTCGCCGATGGCCACGCGAGTCTCGTGGGCCCAGAAGTCCTCCTTCTCGAGAAAGCGCACGTCATTGGTGGCGACCACAGGGGTACCGGTCTCGGCGGCCAGCGCCACCGAAAGGTGCAGGCACTCCTCTTCGCCCGGGCGACCGGTGCGCATCAGCTCCAGATAGAAGCGCCCAGGGAAGGCCTCATTCCACTGCGCCAGAATCTCTCGAGCCTCATCGGGATGGTCGCTGAGCAGGTGGCGGCCCACCTCCCCCTCACGCCCACCGGAGAGCGCGATCAGTCCTTCGCTACGCTCCAGCACCCAGTCACGCTGGAGCAACGCCTGGCCCAGCCGCTGCCCCTCCATCCAGCCCCGGGAGATCAGCTCGGTCAGATGCCGGTAGCCCACCTCGTTCATGGCCAGTAGGGTCACCCGATAGGGGTGAGCGTCATCATGAGGGTTGGTCAGCCACAGGTCGGCACCGATGATCGGCTTGAGACCGGCGCCCTGGGCGGCCGTATAGAACTTGACCAGCCCGAAGAGGTTGGCCTCGTCGGTAACGGCCAGTGCCGGCATGCCCAGCCTGGCCGCCTGCTTGACCAGCGGCTTGAGGCGTAGCAGGCCATCGACCAGGGAGTATTCGGTATGGACGCGCAGATGGACAAAGGGCGTGGTCATAAAAGGCTCGGGGCTTGGCGGTATAAAGATCTGTCGGAAAGCCAGGCTATCGGATCTGGCACATGACGTGGAAATCGCACTCTGCTCCGCTCGGAGCCCTCGAGAAGGTCAGAACAGCGCCAGCTGGCGCTTGACCGGGCCAAAGGAGCGGCGGTGCTCGGGCAGCGGCCCCAGGCGTTCCAGGGCGGCCAGATGCTCGCGGGTCGGATAGCCCTTGTGGCGGGCGAAGCCGTAGTCGGGGTGGCGGGTATCGAGGGCCAGCATCTGGGCGTCGCGCGCGACCTTGGCCAGTATCGAGGCCGCGCCGATCGCCGGATGACGGGCGTCGCCCTTGACCACCGCCTGGCCGGGCACATGATGCCCGGGCAGACGATTGCCGTCCACCAGCAGATATTCGGCCGCCGGGGCCAGGGCATCGATGGCACGGCGCATGGCCAGATGAGTGGCGTGGTAGATATTGAGTTCATCCACTTCGATGGCGGAAGCCTCTGCCACCGCGAAGGCCAGGGCCTGCTCGCGAATCTCGGCGTCAAGCGCCTCCCGGCGTTTCGCCGTCAGCGCCTTGGAATCGGTCAGCCCCTTGATCGGCCGCGCCGGATCGAGGATCACCGCGGCGGCCACAACGCTGCCGACCAGGGGGCCACGGCCGACCTCATCGACCCCGGCCAGCCGCTCCCCGCGGTAGTCGACCACCAGCGGCGGCAGGTCACTCTTCTGCCTGGCATTCGCCGCTTTCGTCCGGGTCAAGACGCCGCCTCCTCGCCGCGTGCGGGGGCGACACTGGCCGGCAACGGCTTCCCCGCCACCAGCGCCTCGATGGTCTCCGCGGCACGGCGGCTGGCATCGCGCTGCAGGCCGGCATGCATCGCGGCGAAGCGCGCCTCAAGGGCTTCACGCCCCGGTGCGTCGTCGAGCATCTCGCCTAACCGCTCGGAGATCGTCTCCGGGTTCGCCTCCTCCTGGATCAGTTCCGGCACCAGGCTCTCCCGGGCAATCAGGTTGGGCAGCGAGATCCACTCGGTCTTGACCAGCTTCTTCGCCAGCCAGTGAGTGGCCGGCGCCATGCGGTAGGCCACCAGCATCGGCCGGTGGCAGAGCATCGCCTCCAGGGCCGCGGTACCCGAGGCCAGCAGCACGGCATCCGCGGCCACCATGGCTTTCCGGGCCTTGCCGTCGACCAGCGTCAGGCGCCCGGCGAGAGCGGGATGGGCGGTGAACAGAGCCTCGAGTTCATCGCGTCGCTGGGGGGTCGCAGCCGGAATCACCACGCGCAGCTCGGGCCGAGCAGCACACAGCCGTTCGGCGGCGGCGAGGAAGGTCTCGCCCAGGAAGCGAATCTCGCTCGCCCTAGAGCCGGGCAGCACGGCGAGCACCGGGGCGGTGGTCGCCACCCCGAGTGCCGCGCGAGCGGCAGCGCGATCGTTCTCCAACGGCAGCTCATCGGCCAGTGGGTGGCCGACGAAGGCCACCGGGACACGGTGGCGGGCATAGAAGGCGGCTTCGAAGGGCAGGAAGGTGAGCATGGCGTCGACGGAGCGTGCGATCCCCTTGACTCGCCCCTGGCGCCACGCCCACACGGAGGGGCTGACATAGTGGGCGGTAGTCACCCCGGCCTCGCGCAGCTGACGCTCCAGGCCGAGATTGAAGTCGGGGGCATCGATGCCGATCATGATATCGGGCTGCCAGGCCAGGGCATCGCGCCTGAGCTCGCGGCGCACACCCACCAGCCGCGGCAGATGCCTGAGCACCTCGACCAGCCCCATCACCGACAGGGTCTCCAGGGGAAAGCGACTCTCGATGCCCTCCTCGATCATGCGCGGCCCGCCGATACCGCGGAACTCGACATCGGGATGACGCGCCTTGAGCGCGCGCATCAGGCCGGCGCCGAGGATATCGCCGGAGAGCTCGCCGGCCACCAGATAGACACGCCGCACGACGCTCCCCTCATCGCCGCCCATGACTAGCGGACGATGCCGCGGGTCGAGGCCTCAATGGAGGCGGCGAAGGCCTCGGTCTCGACGGCCTGAAAGCGGCGACGAATCTCGACCAACGCCTGGTCGACGGTAAGTCCCTGGCGATAGACCAGCTTGTAGGCCTCGCCCAGCGCCTTGAGGGCGTCACGGGAGAAGCCGCGGCGCTTGAGCCCGACCAGGTTGAGGCCGTGTACCTGAGCGGGGTTGCCGTTGATCATCACGAAGGCCGGAGTGTCCTTGGTGATGATCGAGCCGCCGCCGGCCATGGCATGAGTGCCGAAGTGGCAGAACTGGTGCACCGCGGAGAGCCCGCCGATAATGGCGAAGTCACCCATCTTGACGTGTCCGGCCAGGGTCACCTGGTTGGCCAGGATGCAGTCGCTGCCGATCACGCAGTCGTGGCCCACATGCACGTAGGCCATGAACAGGTTACGCGAGCCGATGGTTGTCTCACCACGATCCTGAACGGTGCCGCGATGCAGGGTGACGCCCTCGCGGATCACATTATCATCGCCCATCACCAGGCGGGTCGGCTCACCGTTATATTTCTTGTCCTGGCAATCCTCCCCCACCGAGGCGAACTGGAAGATCCGCGTGCGTGCGCCAAGTACCGTCGGCCCCTTGATCACGACATGGGGGCCGATGCGCGAGCCCGATCCGATCTCGACATCGGGCCCGACCACCGTAAAGGGACCGATCTCGACGTCATCGGCCAGCCTGGCGGCGGGGTCAACAAGGGCGGTGGGATGAATCAAGCAACCTTCCTCTCGGCGCAGATGATATCGGCCTCGCAGGCCAGCTCACCGGCCACGCTGGCCTTGCAGGCAAACTTCCAGATCCCGCGCTTCTCGCGCACCACATCGGCACGCAGGTCGAGCTTGTCTCCTGGCATGACCGGGCGCTTGAAGCGCACGTTGTCACTGCCCACCAGGTAGTAGACATAGCCATCGGCCGGCAGCTTGTTGACGGTCTTGAAGCCGAGGATGCCACACGCCTGGGCCAGCGCCTCGATTACCAGCACTCCTGGCATGATCGGATGGTGGGGAAAGTGACCATTGAAGAAAGGCTCATTGATGCTGACATTCTTGTAGGCAACGATGGTTTCGCCCAGGGCCAGCTCGGTGACCCGATCCACCAGCAGAAAAGGATACCGGTGGGGCAGATACTCACGGATCTCGTTGATGTCCATTACCATCGTCACAACCTCTGAAGTCTCGGGGTGCCTGCCGTCCCGGCAGGCGAGAGCCGGCGATCATGCCGGTCAGGCGGGGATTATAGCGCCCCTCGCGGAGCCCTCAAGCGCCACGCCCCTTCTCGAGTCGGGCGAGCCGCTTGGCCATATCATCCAAGTGCTTGAAACGCACTGCATTCTTTCGCCACTGGGCATTGCTCATGGCGCCAGTGCCCGAAGAGTAGACCCCCGGTTCATGAATCGAGTTGGTGACCAGGCTCATGCCCGTCACCTGGACGCCATCGCAGAGGGTCAGGTGACCGGCCAGCCCCACGCCACCACCCAGCATGCAGTGGCGCCCCACCTTCGTCGAGCCGGCGATGCCCACGCAACCGGCCAGCGCACTATGCTCGCCGATCTGCACGTTGTGGGCGATCTGCACCTGACTGTCGATCTTGACGTCATTTCCAATCAGGGTGTCACCCAGCGCGCCACGATCGATGCTCGAGCAGCTGCCTACCTCGACGTCGTCACCCAGCACCACCCCGCCGAGCTGGGCGATCTTGTGCCAGCGACTGCCATCATGGGCGAAGCCAAAGCCGTCGCCGCCTACCACGCAGCCACTATGCAGGACCGCACGCCGACCGATCACCACGCCGTGATAGACCGTGACATTAGCATGCAAACGAGACTCGGCACCGATGGTGGTGTCGGCTCCCACCACCGAGCCGGGGCCGACGGTGACATCGTCGCCCAGGCAGGCACCGGCCTCGATCACCGCCAGCGGTCCGATCTCGACCCGGGCTCCCAGGGTGGCCGTGGGGTCCACCACGGCCGAGGGATGGATACCGGCCGGTTCACGGCCGACCAGCGGATCGAACAACCGCGATGCCGCTGCATAGCCCAGATAGGGGTTGTCGAGCTCGAGACGATCCACCGGGCAGCTCTCGGCATGCTGGGGGTGCAACAGCACCGCCGCGGCTCGTGTGCCGGGAAGGTCCTTGAGATAGGCTCGGTTGGCCAGAAAGGCCACCTGTCCCGGCTCGGCGGTGTTGAGCGTCGCCAGGCCACTGACCTGCCGCCCGGCATCGCCAACCAGGCGTGCGCCGAGTCGTTCGGCCAGCTCGCCCAGGGTCATCTTGGGGGTAGCGCTTCGCGTCATGGCAAGGTTCCGCCGCGGTTACAGCATGCTGTTAAGGATCTCGGTCACCTCGGCGGTGACGTTCTGCAGGTCGCTCTCGGCATGCAGCACTCCTTGGGGCTCCACCAGTACCTGAATGCTGTGGCGGGCGATGATCTGCTCCACCGCCTGTTGCAGCTTGGGTTCGGCACGCTGCAGCAAAGCCTGCTCCGACTCCTGGCGCGCCTGCATCACCTCACCCATCAGGCGATTGAGCTCGGCGACCTTCTGGTTGGCCTGCTGGCGTTCGCTGTCAGTCAGGCTGTCGGCGCGCTGCTGCAGCTGGTTGAGCTCCTGCTCGAGCGCCTGGGCGCGCTGCTGCTGGCTGCCGACACGACTCTCCAGGTCGCTCATGGAGCGCTGGGCCGCATCGGTTTCCATCAGTGCACGACGCCAGTCCAGCACCGCCACATCGTCGGCCACGGCCGGCAGGGCAGCGGTGGACAGCAGCAGGATGAGGGCAATGGTCAACTTGCGCATGGTGGGACTCCTGTTGGGGCCGCCGACGGCGGCCAGGGGTAAAGGGAGTACGTCCCCGGGTCAGAAGGTCTGCCCGAGGGAGAACTGGAAGAACTGGGTATCATCACCGCTCTTGTCGTTGAGCGGTTCGGCGATACTGAAGGTCAAGGGGCCCACCGGAGTCAGCCAGGAGAGGCCCAGACCGACGCTGTAGCGCAGATCACCGAGGTCGACCCCCGAGCTGCAGCTGGAGCTGGCGTCCGCTTCCACGGGGTAGCAATCGGTCAAGAAGGTGTTGCCGCCGTCGATGAACAGCGAGCTCTGCACCGAGCGCTGATCGCTCACGAAGGGGGTCGGGAAGATCAGCTCGGCACTGCCCTGGACCAGCACGTTACCCCCCAGGGTGCGATCACGGGTGGAATTGCCCGACGGCGTGGTGGGCTGACCCAGGGTATTGCCGGTGAAGCCGCGCACCGAGCCCAGACCACCGGCATAGAAGTTCTCGTAGAAGGGATAGGGGTCGCTGCCCCCCAGGGTATCGGCATAGCCCAGCTCGCCCTTGAACTTCAGCGCCCAGTCATGGTTGTCATCCAGTGCGAAGAGCTGGCGAGCCTGGGCACGCAGCTTGGCATACTCCGCATCGCTGCCCGGCACCGCGGTCTCCAGCGACAGGCGCTGGTAGCTGCCGTCGGTGGGCATGATGCCGCGGTTGAGGTTGTTGCGGGTCCAGCTGGCGGTCAGCTTCAGTGCCTGGGCATCGCTACCCTGATCATCGACGTAGCGCTTGATTTCCGACGCCGTATCGTTGTAGGTCTTGATGCTCAGGTCTTCCACCACGGTGCCGAAGTTAAGCCGCGTGATCTCGTTGATCGGATAACCGAAGTTGATCCCCGCCCCGTAGGCATCGGTGGAGTAGGTCGAGATATCGGAATCTTCGTAGTCGGACTCGCGATAATAGAGGTTATAGCCCCGTGAGATGCCATCCATGGTCCAGTAGGGGTCGGTGAAGCCGAAGTTGAGGCTGGTGAAGGTATCACTGCGCTGGGCACCGATATTCACCCGGTTGCCGGTGCCCAGGAAGTTGCTCTGGGAGAGGCCCACGCCGTAGATCACCCCGGCACTCTGGGAGAAGCCGATACTTGCCGAGATCGACCCGGAGGGCTGCTCCTCGACGCTGTAGGTAACGTCGAGCTTGTCGGGCTCGCCGGCCACCGGCTGGGTCTCGACCTCGACCTGCTTGAAGAAGCCCAGGCGCTCGAGTCGCTGCTGGGACTTGCTGATCGCCTCGGTAGAGGCAGGCGCCCCCTCCATCTGGACCATCTCGCGGCGCAGCACCTCATCCATGGTGGTGGTATTGCCGACAAACTCGATGCGCCGCACATAGGCGCGGCGGCCCGGGTCGACCCGGAACACCAGGTCGACGGTCTCGCCGTCGGCGCCTGTCTCGGGAATGCCATCGACGCTGGCGAAGGCGAAGCCGTCGGCCCCCAGGCGTGCACGCAGCGCCTCGCTGGAGGCGGTCACCTCGCTGCGCGAGAAGGTCTCCCCGGGAGTGACCTTCAGCAGCTCACGCGCCTCACGCTCGCTGATCGTCAGGTCGCCCACGAAGCGCACGTCGCCCAGCCGATACTCGGCGCCTTCGTCGACATTGATGGTGACGAAGATCTCGGACTTGTCGGGGCTGATCGAGACCTGGGTCGACTCGATGTTGAAGTTGACATAGCCGCGGTCCAGATAGAACGAGCGCAGGCGCTCGAGGTCACCGGCCAGGGCCTCTCGCGAATACTCATCCTTGGAGAACCAGCCGAAGATGCGACCGGGGCGGTCGTTGAGCTCGAACACCTCACGCAGGGTCGCATCATCGAAGGCCCGATTGCCGACGATATTGATCTGGCGGATCTTGGCCACCGCCCCTTCATTGATCTCGATATCGACCTGCACCCGCCCCTCGTCGACCTCGCGCACGCTGGTCTCGATACTGGCGCTGTAGCGACCCTGGGCCTGATAGACGCCCTCGAGCTCACGCTCGATCTCCTCCAGGGTGGAGAGCTGCAGGACCTGCCCCTCGTCGAGGCCCGCCTCGCGCAGGCCCTGGCGTAGCTGGTCATCGTCGAGCTGGCGGTTGCCGTCGATGTTGAGGCGGCTGATGGTCGGGCGTTCGACCACCTGAATGATCAGGACATCGCCCTCGCGAGCCAGCCTGACATCCTCGAACAGGCCGGTGGCGAAGAGCTCGCGAGCGGCCTCGGCGAGCTCGCGCTCGTCGACGCGATCACGGGCGGAGACAGGAAAGGCGTTGAAGACGGAGGCGGCAGAGATACGCTGCAGACCCTCTACCCGAATGTCGGCAACGTCGAAAGGTTCCGCCTGGGCCACACTGGCCCCGGCGAGCAGCAGCGCCGCCAGTCCGATGGTCTTGATTTTCATGCAATCGATTCGCTCGCGTTGATCTGCCAAACCTGTCCAGACAGGCACCTTATACATTTGTGCAGTCTACTGACAAGGCGAGGGAGTGCCTACCAGAGCCGCATCAGGTCGAAATAGATCGCCATCAACATCAGGCCAGCCACCAGGGCCAGGCCGATGCGCAGCCCAATGGCCTGAGTGCGTTCCGAGACCGGCCGGCCGCGAACCAGCTCCATGGCATAGTAGAGCAGGTGGCCGCCATCCAGCACCGGAATCGGCAACAGATTGAACACCCCCAGGCTGATCGACAGGTAGGCCAGGAAACTGACAAAGCTCTCCAGGCCGGCACGCGCCGAGTCGCCGGAGATCTGGGCAATGGTGATCGGCCCCGAGAGATTGGAAGGCGAAATCAGCCCCACCAGCATCTTGCGCACCGCATCGAAGGTGAGCAGGATCATCTCGCCGGTGCGCGAGAAGGCCTCGCCCACCGCGGCGACCGGCCCGTAGCGGATCTCGCGACGGTACTCCTCGGGCCACTCCACCGGCACCACCCCGGCACCGACATAACCGATGCTGATGCCCTCATCCAGCTCGCGACGGCCCGGCGTGACGGTCAGCGTCAGCCGCCGTCCCTCCCGACTCACCTCGAGCTCGAGTGGCTCACCGGGGTGGGCGCGCACGCTCTCGACGAAGTCGCGCCAGCCATCCACCGGCTGGCCGTCCACACGGAGGATCTCGTCCCCCGCCTCGAGGCCCGCCAGCGCCGCGGCCTCGCCCTCGACAACCTGATCCAGCACCGCCGGTATCGGCGGCCGCCAAGGTGTCACGCCAAGCGTGACCAGCGGCTGAGGCGGATCCTGTCGCACCAGCCAGTTGTCTACCGGCACCCGGTGCTCGCGCGGCTCGGCGGTGGCATTCGGCCGGGTGGCGATGGAAAGCGCTTCGGGCTCGCCGATGGCCGCCACCAGCTTGAGGTTGATCTCCTCCCAGGAGCGCACGGCCTCGCCCTGAACGGCGGTGATCTCATGGTCGACCCTCAACCCGCCCCGCTCGGCGGGTGAGCCAGGCGCCACCTCGCCGATCACCGGCGCCACCGTTACCGTGCCGGCAACGAACAGCATCCAGTACGCCACCAGGGCCAGCAGGAAGTTGGCAAGGGGGCCGGCGGCGACGATGGCGATACGCTGCCAGACACTCTTGCGATTGAAGGCACGGTCGAGCTCGTCGGGGGACACATCACCCTCGCGCTCGTCGAGCATCTTGACGTAGCCGCCCAACGGAATGGCGGCGATGGCGTACTCGGTGCCCTGGCGATCATGTCGCGACCAGATCGGCGTGCCGAAGCCCACCGAAAAGCGCAGCACCTTCACACCACAGCGCCGTGCCACCCAGAAGTGGCCGAACTCGTGAAAGGTTACCAGCAGGCCCAGCACCACGACCACGGCCAGGATATTCTGGATCACGCCCAAGTCACTCTCCTCCTGACATCATTGACGCCATGATGTTGCGGCCTCGCCTCAAAGGCGTGCCAGATACCTCTCGGCGGCACGCCGCGCCTGGGCATCGGCCGCGAGAATCACTTCAAGCTCGGTGGCCGGCTGCACCGGTTCGGCATCACGCACCCTCGCCACCAGCTCGGCAATGCCGGTGAAGGGCAGCCTGCCGCCCAGAAAGGCCGCCACCGCCATTTCGTTGGCGGCATTGAGCACCGCCGGCGCCGTCCCTCCCGCCGCCATGGCGTCACGCGCCAGCCGTAGGCAAGGGAAGGCCTCCTCGTCGGGCGGCTCGAAATCGAGTCGCGCCACGGAAAACAGGTCCAGCGACTGGACGCCGGCATCGATTCGCTCGGGCCAGGCCAGCCCATAGGCGATGGGCGTGCGCATATCAGGGTTGCCGAGCTGGGCGATGACCGAACCATCGCTGTAGGCCGCCATGGAGTGGATCACGCTCTGTGGATGCACCACCACCTGAACCTGGTCGGGGGAGGCATCGAACAACCAGCACGCCTCGATCAGCTCGAGCCCCTTGTTCATCAGGGTGGCGCTGTCCACCGAGATCTTCTGCCCCATGCTCCAGTTGGGGTGAGCACAGGCCTGGGCCGGGGTGACCTCGGCCAGGGCCTCGGCCGCCCACCCCCGAAAGGGGCCGCCGGAGGCGGTCAGCAGCAGCTGGGTCACGCCGTGACGAGCCAGGCCGCCGCGATGCTCCAGAGGTAGACACTGGTAGATGGCATTATGTTCGGAGTCGATGGGCAACAGGGTAGCGCCATGCTGTGACACTGCCTCCATGAACAGCGCCCCGGACATCACCAGGGCCTCCTTGTTGGCCAGCAGCACCCGCTTGCCGGCACGCACCGCGGCGAGCGTCGGCAGCAGCCCCGCGGCGCCGACGATGGCCGACATCACCACCTCGGCCTCGCCGGCCTCGGCGACCTCCACCAATGCCTCGGGGCCGCTGCGCACCTCGGTGGAGAGGTCTGCCTCGGCCAGGCGCTCGCGGAGCCAGCAGGCGTCACTTTCGCGTTCGAGCACCGCCACCGCCGGCCGATGGTGCCGACATAGCGCCAGCATCGGCTCACGGGAACGGTGGGCAGTCAGGGCATGGACCCGGTAGCGCTCCGGGTGCCTCGCGATCACGTCCAGGGTGCTGGTGCCGATGGAGCCGGTGGCGCCCAGCACGGTAACCCCCTGGCGGCGCTGGCGGGTGTCGCTGCCCATGCTAGACCACCCCCGGTGCAAGAAGGGCGAACAGCGGCAGGGCCGCGGTCAGGCTGTCGATACGGTCGAGCACGCCGCCATGGCCGGGCAGCAGAGCGCTGGAATCCTTGATGCCACGATGGCGCTTGAGCATGCTCTCGAGCAGGTCACCCAGCACCGAGACCAGTGTCACCGCCAGGGTGGTCAGCACCAGCAGGACGGCGTCGACCGGCGTCAGCGCCTGAGCGAAGGCGAATATCAGGGCCAGCACCAGCGTGGCCGCCATGCCTCCCATCACGCCCTCCCAGCTCTTGCCGGGGCTGACCCGCGGCGCCAGCTTCAGTCGGCCGAAGGCGCGACCGGCGAAGTAGGCACCGATATCCGCACTCCACACCAGCAGCATCACGAACAGCAGCCAGATGCCACCGATCTCGCGCAGCACA
The DNA here is from genome assembly GCF_009901955.1 of Halomonas icarae. Classification (GTDB taxonomy): domain Bacteria; phylum Pseudomonadota; class Gammaproteobacteria; order Pseudomonadales; family Halomonadaceae; genus Halomonas; species Halomonas icarae. The sequence goes on from NZ_WUTS01000001.1 coordinate 2,940,286, forward strand.
TTGAGCCCCACCCAGGCCGGCAGCAGCACCCACAGGCCCATGGCCAGGCGCCGCGCAGATGAGGCCCACTGACGCGTGTGATCGGGATAGTGGGTGACCCAGTAGAGGTTGAGCCCCCAGCCGGCCAGACCCAGCCAAAGCGGCCAGACGGCCCGAGCACCGCCGCTACCCCACAGCAGCGCCATGGTCAGGGCCAGGAGTCCGACAACGCCCAGCCGCCGAGCACGCCCGGCGATACCGGCCAGGTTGGTCCACTCCCAGCCACCCAGCAGCACGATGGCCGCGGTGAAGCCCGCGAAGGCGCCCCCCGAGAGGCCGAACAGGCCGGCCAGCATCAGCGGAGCCAGCCAGGCGGCGGTAATAATGCGCTGTCTAAGCACCTTGGGCCTCGTCGATCTGATCATCGGTCATGCCGAACCGCCGCTTGCGACGCCGGAAGTCCTCCAGCGCGGCATCGAAGGCATCGGCATCGAAGTCGGGCCACAGGCGCTGCGTGAAATGGAGCTCGGCATAGGCCAGTTCCCAGAGCACGAAGTTGGAGATGCGCTGCTCCCCACTGGTGCGGATACAGAGATCCACCGGCGCCACGCCGGCGAGGTTCAGCTCTGAGGCCAGGGCCGCCTCGTCGATGGCATCCGTGGCAAGCTCGCCGGCGGCGACCCGCTCGCCCAGACGGCGCGCCGCCTGGGCGAGGTCCCACTGACCGCCATAGTTGGCGGCAATCACCAGATGCAGTCGCGTATTGTCTCGGGTCTTGGCCTCGGCGCGAGCAATATGCGCCTGAATCGCCTCGGAGAAACCACTGCGATCACCGATGACCGTGAGGCGAATACCATTGGCATGAAGCTTGTTCACCTCGCGCTTGAGCGCCAGCAGGAACAGCTCCATCAGCGCGCTCACCTCGGCCTTGGGCCGTTTCCAGTTCTCGCTGGAGAAGGCGAACAGGGTGAGGACCCCGACCCCGCGCTCGGCGGCACGTCGAATCGTGGCCCGCACGGCTTCGACGCCGGCGTGATGGCCGCGAACGCCGGAGAGGCCACGGGCCTTCGCCCAGCGGTTGTTGCCATCCATGATGATCGCCACGTGGCGCGGAAGACCGGTCTCGGTGGCGGAGGAAGTGCCGGTGGGAGTTCCGGCGCTGGGGGGGAGCGGTGACGTCATGGGGTCTCGCTTTGGGTGTGTCGCCACGCCCGGCCGCGAGCGGGCCGGGCGGATGTCCTCAGACCTGCATCAGGTCGCGTTCCTTGGACTCCAGGATCTTGTCGATCTCGGCGATGTACTTGTCGGTCAGCTTCTGGATCGCCTCTTCGGCTTGGCGCTGCTCGTCCTCGCTGATCTCCTTATCCTTGAGCAGGGACTTGATATCACCGTTGGCATCACGACGCACGTTGCGCACGGCCACCCGGGAGTTCTCGGCCTCGTGGCGCGCCTGCTTGATGTAGCCCTTGCGGGTCTCCTCGGTGAGCATGGGCAGCGGCACGCGAATATTGTTGCCGGCAGTCGAAGGATTCAGCCCCAGGTCGGAGGTCATGATCGCCTTCTCGACCTTGGGCACCATGCTCTGCTCCCAGGGCACGACCGAGAGGGTACGAGCGTCTTCGGTATTGATGTTCGCCACCTGGTTCAGGGGCACCTGGCTGCCGTAGTACTCGACGGTCACCGAATCCAGAATGCTGGCGTGAGCTCGCCCGGTACGAATCTTGTTCAGGTTGCCGTGGAGCGCCTCGACGCTCTTCTTCATGCGGCTCTCTGCGTCCTTCTTGATGTCATTGATCACGATATCAGCCTCTGTCTATCAGCGTGCCTTCCTCGCCGCCCACCACCAGGTTGAGCAGGGCGCCAGGCTTGTTCATGTTGAAGACGCGTACCGGCATGTCATGGTCCCGCACCAGGCAGATGGCGGTCAAATCCATGACACCGAGCTTCTGGTCCAGCGCATCATCATAACTGAGCTGGTCATACTTCACCGCGTCCGAATACTTGACCGGATCCTTGTCATACACCCCATCTACCTTGGTGGCCTTGATCACCACGTCGGCATCGATCTCGATGCCGCGCAGGCAGGCCGCCGAGTCGGTGGTGAAGAAGGGGTTGCCCGTGCCCGCGGAGAACAGCACCACGTCGCCGGAAGTCAGGTAGCGAATGGCGGTACGCCGATCATAGTGCTCCACCACGCCACTCATGGGAATCGCCGACATCACCCGCGAGCGGATATTGGAGCGCTCCAGGGCATCGCGCATGGCCAGGGCATTCATCACCGTGGCCAACATGCCCATGTGGTCACCGGTGACTCGCTCCATGCCGGCCTCGTGCAGGGCGGCACCCCGGAACAGGTTGCCACCTCCGACCACGATGCCCACCTGAACGCCGATGCCGACCAGCTGCCCGATCTCCAGCGCCATACGATCGAGAACCGTGGGATCGATGCCGAACTCGGCATCCCCGGTCAACGCCTCGCCGGAGAGCTTGAGCAGGATACGCTTGTACTTCGACTTCTGAGAGCGTGGCTTGGCGGGGGCTTCGAGGTGTTCGGCGGTGGACATGGCAACATCTCCTGGCATCTGGGGTGGCATGACATGGGGCCGGTTTAACCGGCCGGATACGCGAAGGCGTGCGCTCGCGCGCACGCCATCACGGTAGCGGAACTTCTGACCTCAGCTGCGCTTGGCCTGTTCCATCACTTCCTTGGCGAAGTCGACCTCTTCCTTCTCGATGCCCTCACCCACCTCGAAGCGGGTAAAGCCGATCACCTCGCCGCCGGCGGCCTTGACGAACTCGGCCACGCTCTGGTCCGGGTTCTTGACGAACGGCTGCTCGGTCAGGCTGTTCTCGGCCAGGTACTTCTTGAGGCGACCCTGGACCATTTTCTCGGCGATCTGCTCAGGCTTGCCGGCCATATCGGGCTGCGCCAGGATGATCGCCTTCTCGGCGTCCAGCTGCTCCTGGGGCATGTCCTCGGGGCGTGCCACGGCCGGGTTGATGGCGGCGACGTGCATGGCAACGTCCTTGGCCGCCTCGGCGTTGCCGCCCTTGAGCTTGGTCAGCACGCCGATACGGCCACCGTGGACGTATTCACCGACCAGGTTGCCGTCGCCGGCCTCGACCACCACGCTGCGACGCACATCAATGTTCTCACCGATCTTCTGGACCAGCTGCTCGCGAGCGGTCTCCAGGTCGCCTGCCATCACGGCGGCCACGTCCTCGCTCTTGGCGGCGAAGAAGGCATCGGCGATCTTCGCGGCGAAGGCCGTGAAGTTGTCGTCACGAGCGACGAAGTCGGTCTCGGAGTTGATCTCGATCATCACGCCGTAGCTGCCGTCTTCGGCCACACGAGTCACCACGACGCCTTCGGCGGCGGTGCGGTCGGCCTTCTTGGCGGCCTTGAGGCCTGAGTTCTTGCGCAGGTTCTCGATCGCCTGCTCGATATCACCGCCGGTCTCGGTGAGGGCCTTCTTGCACTCCATCATGCCGAGCCCGGTACGCTCGCGCAGTTCCTTGACCTGTGAGGCGCTGATAGCTGCCATGGGTGTCACCTCTGAATATCTCGGGTAGTGGGCCGAAACCCCCGTGGCGGAGATTTCGAAAATTCGGAGAAGAAAGGGGGCCGCGGCCCCCTTCTCGTCCAACCAACGGCGCTGTCAGCAGCATGACTGGCCGACGGCCGCCGTCGATCAGACGGGCCGCGATCACTCGGCGGCGCTGTCGCTTTCCTGAGCGGCGGCCTCTTCGGTCACCTCGACGAACTCGTCGGGACGACCTTCCTTGGCACGCGCGCAGGCATCGGCGATGGACTTGACGTAGATCTGGATGGCGCGGATGGAGTCATCGTTGCCGGGGATCACATAGTCGACGCCATCCGGATCGGAGTTGGTATCCACCACACCGATGACCGGGATGCCCAGCTTGTTCGCCTCGTTGATGGCGATGCGCTCATGGTCGACATCGATCACGAACAGAGCGTCGGGCAGACCACCCATCTCCTTGATACCACCCACGGACCGCTCGAGCTTCTCCTGCTCGCGGGTCGCCATCAGCACTTCCTTCTTGGTCAGCTTGTCGAAGGTGCCGTCTTCGTGCATGGCCTCGAGGTCACGCAGACGCTTGATGGAGACGCGAATGGTCTTGTAGTTGGTCAGCATGCCGCCAAGCCAGCGATGGTTGACGAATGGCTGGCCGGCGCGAGTGGCCTCTTCCTTGATGATCTTGCTCGCGCTGCGCTTGGTGCCGACGAACAGAATCTTGTTGTTCGCCGCCGCCATCTTCTCGACCACATCGATGGCCTCGTTGAGCGCCGGCAGGGTGTGCTCGAGGTTGATGATGTGGATCTTGTTGCGTGCACCGAAGATGAACTTGCTCATCTTCGGGTTCCAGTACTTGGTCTGGTGACCGAAGTGAGCACCTGCCTTGAGCAGGTCACGCATATTGACGTGTGCCATGGATGACTCCTGAAATATCGGGTTAGGCCTCCATGCACCCCATGGATCCGACCGCTACACCTCCATTAAGAGACGCTGCGGCACCCGGGACCATGTGCCGGTGCATGTGTGTTTTCAAGGCGTTATGTTGATTGGCACCCTCGCTATCGAAGATTTCCGGCACGGCTGGGCGACCCGAGGATCACCAGACACGCTGCCACGAAGGCTCGACGATTGCAGGAAGGCGCGCAGCTTTATACCATGGAATAAGCCCGAGATGAAGCAGTCCGCGCGCGTGAATGGCTATCGCGGACGCCCTCCACCCCCAAATCCGAGACCCCATGAACGTACCCATCAAGACGCTCGACGAGATCGAGAAGATGCGTGAGGCGGGCCGCCAGGCTGCCCGTGTGATCGAGATGATCACCCCCCATATCAAGGCCGGCATCTCCACCGGCGAGATCGACCGCCTGTGTCACGACTTTATCGTCGAGGAGCTGGGATCGACCCCCGCCCCTCTCGATTACCATGGCTTTCCCAAGTCGGTGTGCACCTCGATCAATCACGTGGTGTGTCACGGTATCCCCGACGACGCCAAGAAGCTCAAGAGCGGCGACATCATGAACCTGGACATCACCGTGAAGACCGCCGATGGCTATCATGGCGACTCCAGCGTGATGTACGTGGTCGGCGAGAATATCCAGGGCGAGCGCCTGTGCCGCATCACCCAGGAGTGTCTCTACAAGAGCATGGCGCTGATGCGCCCCGGCGTGCGCCTCTCGGAGCTTGCCCGCGCCATCCAGAAGCATGCCGAGGCCAACGGCTACTCGGTGGTGCGCGACTTCTGCGGCCACGGCATCGGCGCCAGCTTCCATGAGGACCCGCAGGTGCTGCACTACGACGGCTATGCCCCCGAGGCCGATATCGAACTCGCCGCCGGCATGTGCCTGACCGTCGAGCCGATGATCAACGTGGGAGGCTACCGCACCAAGGTGTTGCGCGATGGCTGGACCGCCGTGACCCGCGACCGCAGCCTCTCCGCCCAGTGGGAGCACACCCTGCTGGTCACCGAGTCCGGCGTCGAGGTACTCACCGCGCGCAGCGACGAAGACCTCACCTTCCTCGAGCCCTGAGCCGATGCTGCTCCACCACTATCGCTTTACGCCGGACGAATCTCTGTTCGACGTCGAGGGTTTCCGGGCGGAGCTCTCTGCCAGCCACTCGCTGATCGCGCCGTTCAAGGCCGCCCTGCGCGAAATCCAGGCGCGTCTCGACGAGCGGTTTCGCGCCGGGGCCGATATTCGCGACCTCGTTCACGGTCGCGCCTGGTGCCTGGATCGGCTGTTAGCAGCGGCCTGGGAGCATCACGCTTGGCCCGATAACGGTGTATCACTGCTCGCCGTGGGCGGCTATGGCCGCGGCGAGCTGCATCCTTACTCCGATGTCGACCTGCTGCTGCTGCTCGAACACGACGATGATGCGCCCTATCGCGAGCCGCTATCGGCCTTTATCACCTTCCTGTGGGACATCGGCCTGGAAATCGGGCACAGCGTGCGCTCGCTGGCCGACTGCGAACGCGAGGCAAGGGCCGACCTTACGGTCATCACCAACCTGCTCGAGAGCCGCACCATCGCCGGCCACGAACGGCTGCGCGAGTCGATGAAGGCACGCCTGGCCGCCGATCGCGTATGGCCGGCGAAGCATTTCTTCGAAGCCAAGTGGCAGGAGCAGATCAGCCGCCACCAGCGCCACAACAACTCCGAGTACCACCTGGAGCCCAATATCAAGAGCGCGCCCGGCGGGCTACGCGATATCCAGATGATCGGCTGGGTCGCCAAGCGACATTTCGGCAGCGAGCGCTACAGCGACCTGGTGGCCGCCGGCTTCATGAACGACGCCGAGCTCCGCATTCTCAGCCAGGGGCAGGCCTTCCTGTGGCAGGTGCGCTACGCCTTGCACATGCTTGCTGGCCGCGCCGAGGATCGTCTGCTGTTTGACCACCAGCGCACCATCGCCGAGCTTTTCGGCTTTCGTGACACACCGGAGCGTCTCGCCGTCGAGCAGTTCATGAAGCGCTACTACCGCCATATCACGGCCCTGGCGGGCCTCAACGACATGCTGCTGCAGCATTTCGACGAGGCGATCCTGCATGCCGGCGAGGTGCTGCCGGTCGAGCCACTCAATGAACGTTTCGAGGTCAAGGATGGCTTTATCCAGGCGCGCTCGCGAACCGTCTTCCGCGACCGCCCCTCGGCCCTGCTCGAGCTCTTCCTGCTGATGGCCGAGCATCCCGACATCGAAGGCGTACGTGCCGACACCATCCGCCAGATCCGCGACCACCGCCACCTGATCGACGACCTCTACCGCGATGACGTGCGCCACCAGAGCCTGTTCATGGAGCTGCTGCGCTCCGGTGGCAACGTGGCACGCCAGCTACGGCGCATGAATCGTTACGGGGTGCTGGGCAAGTACCTGCCGGAATTTGGTCGAGCCATCGGCCTGATGCAACATGATCTCTTCCATATCTATACCGTGGACGCCCACACCCTGCATCTGCTGAAGTTCATTCACGGCTTCCGCAAGCCCGAGGCCCGCGAGACCTTCCCGGTGGCCGCCAATATCATCCACCAGCTGCCCAAGCTGGAGCTGCTGTGGATCGCGGGGCTCTACCACGATATCGGCAAGGGCCGCGGCGGTGACCATTCGATCCTCGGCGCCCGGGACGTCGAGGTCTTTGCCGAACGCCATGGCCTCTCCCCCCGGGATACGCGCCTGGTAAGCTGGCTGGTAGAGCAGCATCTCACCATGTCGATGGTGGCCCAGAAGCGCGATATCACCGACCCCGACGTGATCGCCGACTTCGCCCGCCTGGTCGGCGACGAGACACGCCTCGACTACCTGTACGTACTGACCGTTGCCGATATCAATGCCACCAACCCCAGCCTCTGGAACGGCTGGCGCGCCTCGCTGCTGCGCCAGCTGCACGCTGAGACCAAGCGCGCCCTGCGTCGCGGCCTGGAGAACCCCCTGGAGCGCAACGACTGGGTCAACGAGACCCGCGACGAGGCACTCTCGCTGCTTGCGGCGGTGGGGGCCGACATGGACCGGGTGCAGCGCCTGTGGGAGTCGCTGGGCGAAGAGTACTTCCTGCAGTACGCCCCCAGCGAAATCGCCTGGCAGACCCAGGGCATCCTCGCCCACGGGACGAGCCAGCTGCCATTGATCCTGCTCAGCGCTCCGGCCGACGGCATGGTCGAGGGCGGCACCAAGGTGTTTATCCACACCCGCTCGGTGGATGACCTCTTCGCCGCCACCGCCGCCGACCTCGACCAGCTCGGCCTCTCCATCCACGATGCGCGTATCGCCACCTCCAGCAACGACTGGACGCTGAACACCTTTATCGTGCTCGACGACCAGGGGCGCCCCATTCGCGACCCGATCCGCCTGGAAGAGATTCGCGCCCATCTGGTCGAGGAGCTCGACGACCCCGACGACTACCCGCAGATCGTCACCCGTCACACCCCACGTCAGCTCAGACACTTCAAGGTTCCCACCCGGGTGATCATCGAGCAGGACCCGGCCAACGAGCGCACCCTGCTGGAGTTGATCGCCCCGGACCGCCCCGGCCTGCTGGCCCGGGTCGGCCGCATCTTCATGGAGCAGGATATCGCTCTCTCCGCGGCCAAGATCGCCACCCTGGGCGAGAAGGTGGAGGACGTCTTCTTCATCACCGACAAGACCGGCCGCCCGCTCACCGACCCCGAGCGCCAGGCGCGCCTGCGCGAGCGCCTGGTGGAGGTGCTGGATGTCTCAGGCTAGCCGCGTTTGAGGCCTTCCCTGGCCTTCCCTATAATCGAGCCTCCTGCGTTCACCCCGCGACACATCATAACGACGACGCCTGCGGCCACGGCCCAAGAGGCGCGCCTGGACACCCATGAACCCTGATCTCGACGCCCTCAAGCCCTACCCCTTCGAGCGGCTGGCCGCCCTCAGGGCCGGCGTGACGCCTCCCGCGGAGCTCGCGCCTATTACGCTGACCATCGGCGAGCCCCAGCACGCCCCCTATGCCGGCGCCCTCGAGGCGCTGCAGGCGAGTCAGGCCGACTTCGCTCGCTACCCGGCCACCGCCGGCAGTGCCGAGCTTCGTCAGGCCATCGCCGACTGGGCCAGGCACCGTTTCGGCCTTGACGGCCTCGACCCCGACACCCAGGTATTACCGGTCAACGGCACCCGCGAGGCGCTGTTTGCCTTCGTTCAGGCGGCGCTGGACCGCACCCGTCCGGCGAAGGTGGCCATGCCCAACCCCTTCTACCAGATCTACGAGGGCGCCACCCTGCTCGCCGGTGGCGAGCCCTACTACCTCGACTGCAACGCCGAAAGCGGCTTTCGTCCCGACATCGAGGCCGTGCCCGCCGACGTCTGGCGCCAGGTACAGATCGTCTTTCTCTGCTCGCCCGGCAATCCGACGGGGGCGGTCACGCCACTGGCCGAGTTCCAGCGACTGATCGAGCTCGCCGACGAACACGACTTCATCATCGCCTCGGACGAGTGTTACTCGGAGCTCTATCTGGACGAGACATCCCCACCCCCCGGGCTGCTCGAGGCCTGCGCGGCCCTGGGGCGTCACGACTATCGACGCTGCCTGGTCTTCCACTCCCTCTCGAAACGCTCCAACCTGCCCGGGCTGCGCTCGGGTTTCGTGGCCGGCGATGCCGGGCTGATCGCCCCCTTCAGGCGCTATCGCACCTACCACGGTTGCGCCATGGCGCTGCCGGTGCAGCACGCCTCGATCGCCGCCTGGCGCGACGAGAGCCATGTGCGCGCCAATCGCGACGCCTACCGCGAGAAGTTCGACGCCGTGACCCGCATTCTCGCCCCGGTGATGGCGTTCCCCACCCCGGAGGCAAGCTTCTACCTGTGGCCGGCGGTACCCGGCGGTGACGACGAGGGCTTTACCCGGGAGCTGCTGCGCCATGCCAACGTGAGCGTACTTCCCGGCAGCTATATGGGCCGCCCCGCACCCGACGGCCGCAACGCTGGCATCAACCCCGGCAGCGGCCGCCTGCGGCTGGCGCTGGTCGCCGAGCCCCAGGCCACCGCCGAGGCGGCGCGCCGCATCCGCGACTTCATCGAAAGGAGGCTGTGATGTTTACCCTGTACGGCATCAAGAACTGCGACACCTGTCGCCGTGCGCGCAAGGCGATGGACAATTCCGGCGTTCCCTACCAGTTCCACGACCTGCGCGAGGATGGCCTCTCCGCGCCACTGCTCGAACATATCCTCGACAAGGTGCCGGTGCTGACGGCGCTCAACAAGCGCAGTACCACCTGGCGCAACCTGTCCGACGAGGAGAAGCGGGAGGTGGATGCCAACAGCGCCCGCGAGCTGCTGCTCGCCCACCCCACCCTGCTCAAGCGCCCTCTGCTAGATACCGGCGATGACATCCGCGTGGGGTATCGCGACGGCGACTACGACGACCTTCAGGGCTAAGCGCCCCCTCTGAACACACGACTCGACTCTACAAGGACTCTCGATATGCTGAGCTTTGCACTCGGAACCGGCACCCAGAACACCCAGGGCGACTGGCTGGAGATCTACTACCCCGCCCCCCTCCTCGAGCCCGATGCCGACCTGATCGCGGCGGTCAAGCGGGTGCTGGACGTTCCGGAAGGTAACGCTGCGGTCAGCTTCCTGCCCGAGCAGTGTGGCGAGCTGGCCGGCGCCCTCAAGGACGCCGGTCACGCCGAGCAGGCACAGCTGGCCGAGACCTTCGCCGCGGCCACTCGCCCGCTGGTGGCGATGTTTATCACCGAGGACCTGCCCCCGCAGAGCGTCCCCGAGGTCTACCTCAAGCTGCACCTGCTGTCTCACCGCCTGGTCAAGCCCCACGGTCTCGACCTTACCGGCATGTTCGGCCTGCTGCGCAATATCGCCTGGACCAGCGAGGGCGCCATCGACGTCCAGGAGCTGCCCGCCCGCCGCCTCAAGGCGCGCCTGGAGGGCCGAGCCCTCTCCGTCGACTGTGTCGACAAGTTCCCCAAGATGGCCGATTACGTGGTTCCCGGCGGTGTGCGTATCGGTGACACCGCTCGGGTGCGCCTGGGTGCCTACCTCGGCGAGGGCACCACCGTGATGCACGAGGGCTTCGTCAACTTCAACGCCGGTACCGAAGGGCCGGGCATGATCGAAGGCCGGATCTCGGCCGGGGTGATGGTCGGCAAGGGCTCCGACCTCGGTGGCGGCTGCTCGACCATGGGCACGCTCTCTGGGGGCGGCAATATCGTGATCAAGGTCGGCGAAGGCTGCCTGATCGGTGCCAATGCCGGTATCGGCATCCCGCTGGGGGACCGCTGCACCGTGGAGGCGGGTCTCTACCTTACCGCCGGTGCCAAGGTCACCCTGCTCGACGACCAGGGCCAGGAGGCCGGTACCGTGACCGCACGTGAGCTGGCCAATCAGGACGACCTGCTGCTGCGCCGCAACTCCCAGAACGGTCGCATCGAGTGCCTGACCAACAAGAGCGCCATCGCGCTCAACGAGGCACTGCATGCCCACAACTGATCCCACTGGCCTCTCGCCCACCCTGCGGCTCGCCTTCGACCTGCTGGCACGCCCTTCGGTGACGCCGGACGACCTGGGGTGTCAGGAACTGATGATCGAGCGTCTCGCGGCGCTCGGTTTCCATATCGAACGCCTGCCCTACGGCGATGTCGAGAACTTCTGGGCCACCCGCGGCCACCACGGTCCACTGCTGGCCTTCGCCGGCCACACCGATGTGGTGCCCAGCGGCCCTCACACCCACTGGGACACCCCCCCCTTTACGCCGTGTATCGATGACGACGGTATGCTGCGAGGCCGAGGCGCCGCCGACATGAAGGGTAGCCTGGCGGCCATGATCACCGCGGTGGAGCGCTTTCTCGCCGACCATCCCGATCACCACGGCCGACTGGGGTTTTTGATCACCTCCGATGAGGAGGGCCCGGCCAAGGATGGGACGCGCGCTGTGGTGGAGCATCTGCGTGAACGCCACGAGCGGCTCGACTACTGTATCGTCGGCGAGCCCTCCTCCACCGCTCGACTGGGGGACGTGGTCAAGAACGGTCGTCGTGGCTCCCTGGGCGGCGTGCTGCATATCAAAGGGGTACAAGGCCATGTGGCCTACCCTCACCTGGCGCGCAACCCCATCCATCAGGCCATGCCCGCGCTGGATGCGCTGACCCGGGAGCACTGGGACGACGGCAACGACTTCTTCCCCGCGACCAGTTTCCAGATCTCCAACTTTCGCTCGGGTACCGGCGCCACCAACGTCATCCCCGGCGAGGTGGAGGTCGTGTTCAACTTCCGCTTCTCCACCGAGGTGACCCAGGAGCAGCTCAAGTCGCGCACCGCGAGGATTCTCGACGCCCACAGCCTGGACTACGAACTGGACTGGACCCTCAACGGCGAGCCCTTCCTCACCGCCGAGGGCGAACTCGTGGAAGCCAGCGTACGTGGCGTCGAGGAGGTCACCGGACAGACCCCCGAACTCTCCACCAGCGGTGGCACCTCGGATGGACGCTTTATCGCTACCCTGGGCAGCCAGGTGGTAGAGCTGGGCCCCCTCAATGCCACCATCCATCAGGTCAACGAGCGGGTGCGGGCCAGCGACCTGGACGAGCTGAGCCGCATCTATGAAGCGATCATGAAGCACCTGTTCATCAACGGCAGTGCCCGACCCTGAGGCTTGCATGACAGCTGACAGCGAACCCCGTTATCCCGATATCGAGATCTACCTGGCCAAGGCGCCCGTGGAGGCACTGAATGCGTGGCTGGGCGAGGCCATCGGAGCCGATCCTCTGGCCCCGGCCGGCAAGGGCAAGTGGCGCACCCGTGGCCAGCATGCCGGCAACGAGATCCCGGTGCTGCTGGTGGAGCGTGCCGCCGACGGCTTCGCCAGTCTCTGGTTCGATAGCGCCCAGACTCCCTGGTCGAATGACGCGGCCTGTGCCCGCTCCGCCGCCCGTCACCTGGGCGGCGAGGTACGCTGCTCGCTGGGCGGCTGGCAACCCGGCGACGAGCCCGACCGCTTTCTGCAGGTGCTTCCCGACGGGCGTGAAGCAGAGATCCACTGGCCCGACTCCGGCCGGTAGCACGAAACAACATCGCCCCGCGGCTGCGGGGCGATGTTGAAAGGCGTAAGCACCAAAGGCTTGAGTACTACAGGTGTGAGCACAGGGCGCCCCGGAGCCAGCCGATGACGCTGCGCTTCAGGTAATCACCGTGACATCGTCGGCCTGTAGCCCCTTTTCGTTCTCCACCACGTAATAGCGGACCTTCTGGCCCTCGGCCAGGGTGCGGTGACCACGGCCACGAATGGCCCGGAAGTGAACGAAGACATCCTCGCCGCTGTCGCGAGTGATAAAACCATACCCCTTGTTGACGTTGAACCACTTCACCTCACCGAGTTCACGATCATCGCTCTCGATCTCGGCCAGGTTGACCAGCTGGGGGCTGAGGGCATTGACTGCCAGGGTGGCGACCAGCAGCACCAGGAAAACCGCCAGGGCCGCGGCAGCATAGACCACGGCGACACCGCCTAGCTGGAGGCTGTCGAACAGCGCTTCGGACAGGGCGCCGCCGGCCAGGTGAATAAACAGGGCGATCAGCAACGGCGCCGGGGCAGCTAGCAGCAGACTGATCAGACTACAGCGAAACATGAGCTTACGATTCATGGACTCGAATGACTCTCTAGTTGGCAATGAACGATATTGATAACCACGAGGAAGGTGCCACGATGAACGGTGGCACGCAGCGCAAGGATTCTAGCATGAGCACGACCCACACGTCCGACACCCTTGACGAGCGCCTCACCGCCCTGGAGAGCCGTATCGCCTACCAGGAACACTGGCTGGACACCCTGGACCAGGCGGTCGTCGCCCAGGAGGCGCGCCTGACCAGGCTGGAGCGCATCAATGACTTGATGCAGCAGAAGGTTCGCGAGCAGCAGCAGGCACTGCAGGAGGGAGGAGATGCGGCGACACCAAGCGCCGAGGACGAGCTACCGCCGCACTATTAGCCTCAAGGGGCAAGGAAAGCGTAGCGCCACCACAGGGTGAGCGGCGCAGCCGGGTTATAGCTCGTCGAGGTAGCGCTCGGCATCCAGGGCGGCCATGCAACCACTGCCGGCGGAGGTGACCGCCTGGCGATAGACATGGTCCATGACGTCGCCGGCGGCGAACACGCCCGGCACGCTGGTGGCGGTGGCGTTGCCATCGAGGCCCGAGCGGACCCGAATATAACCACCATTCATCTCCAGCTGCCCCTCGAAGATGCCGGTATTGGGGCTATGACCGATGGCGATAAACACGCCCGGTGCCGCGAGCTCCTTGGTCTCGCCGGTCGTGGTGGAGGCCAGACGCACACCGGTCACGCCGCTGTTGTCACCCAGCACCTCCTCCAGTGTGTGGTTCCACTCCAGCACCACCTTGCCCTCCTCGGCCTTCTGGAACAGCTTGTCCTGAAGGATCTTCTCGGCACGCAGGCTGTCACGACGGTGCACCAGGGTAACCTTCGAGGCGATATTGGCCAGATACAGGGCCTCCTCCACGGCGGTATTGCCGCCACCGACCACGACCACCTCCTGGTTGCGGTAGAAGAAGCCATCGCAGGTAGCACAGGCCGACACGCCCTGGCCCATCAGCTTCTGCTCGGACTCCAGCCCCAGATAGCGGGCGCTGGCGCCGGTGGCGATGATCAGTGCATCGCAGGTATAGGTGCCGTTGTCGCCCTTCAGGGTGAAGGGGCGCTCACGCAGTTCCACCTCGTGGATATGGTCGAACAGCACCTCGGTATCGAAGCGTTCGGCGTGGCGCTGCATGCGCTCCATCAGCTCGGGCCCCTGTACGCCGGTATCATCGCCAGGCCAGTTGTCCACATCGGTGGTGGTGGTCAGTTGCCCGCCCGCCTGCATGCCGGTGATCAGCAGCGGCTTGAGGTTGGCGCGGGCCGCATAGACGGCGGCGGTATATCCCGCCGGACCGGAACCGAGAATGATCAGGCGCTCATGACGCGCATCGCTCATGGAAAAACCTCGTGGCAGTAACGTTCAGAAGAAAGTGGCGTCATTGTAACAGGCACGCCGGATCATAGGGGCCGTACCCCCGACCGAGGCAGCCGTGCCGCGAGTCGCTAGAGCACCTCGTCATCGCGGCCCAGCACCACCGTCAGCACCTCGGGATCGCCGGGGTCGGCCTCGATGCGCACCTGGATAGGCGCACAGCAGACGTGGCAATCCTCCCAGGTGATCTGGCTGCCCTGGGAGGCATCCAGCAGCAGATCGAAGGGGGCATCACAGTAGGGACAACGCACCCGTCGCGGGGTCAGTGCCTCTTCATGCATGGTAACTCCCCGGCCCTGCTCGGCCTGTCATGAAAGCATGGGTTGGCGTATGGCTTTCCGGCGTTTGATCCACGCTGACGCAGATAACATGAGATGGCGACGCCCGGCGAGCATTTCAAGCACCCTCCGGGCAGCAGTTGAAAAGCCTGCCTATCATGACCATATACATTAAGGCGTACCAGGAAGGTTCGTTCACACTCCGATGGGAGGATTTCGATGAGCACCGACTCTTTTTCCGATACTCTGCAGAGCCTCGAGGCCGCAGGCCGGACCTACCACTACTACAGCCTGCCCAAGGCAGCCGAGGCCCTGGGAAGCATCGAGCGTCTGCCCAAGACCCTCAAGATCCTGCTCGAGAATCAGCTGCGCTTTGCCGATGACGAGAGCGTGTCCCGGGAGGACATGCAGGCACTGGTGGACTGGCAGCAGGAGGGACGCTCCGACCGTGAAATCGGTTACCGCCCGGCTCGTGTGCTGATGCAGGACTTCACCGGCGTGCCGGGGGTGGTCGACCTCGCCTCCATGCGAGCGGCCGTCGAGCGCCTCGGCGAGGACCCGGCGCGGATCAATCCGCTCTCCCCGGTGGACCTGGTCATCGACCACTCGGTGATGGTGGACAAGTTCGGCAACCCCTCCGCGTTCAAGGATAACGTGGCCATCGAGATGGAGCGCAACCGAGAACGCTACGAGTTCCTGCGCTGGGGCCAGGAGGCCTTCGACAACTTCCGCGTGGTGCCACCGGGCACCGGCATCTGCCACCAGGTCAACCTCGAGTACCTGGGCAGAACGGTGTGGACCAGGGAGCAGGACGGCAAGACCCTCGCCTACCCCGACACCCTGGTGGGCACCGACTCTCACACCACCATGATCAACGGCCTTGGCGTACTCGGCTGGGGCGTGGGGGGTATCGAGGCCGAGGCCGCCATGCTGGGGCAGCCGGTCTCGATGCTGATTCCCGAGGTGGTCGGCTTCAAGCTCAGCGGCAAGCTGCGCGAGGGAATCACCGCCACCGACCTGGTGCTTACGGTGACCCAGATGCTGCGCAACCACGGCGTGGTGGGCAAGTTCGTGGAGTTCTACGGTGACGGCCTCAAGGATCTGCCGCTGGCGGATCGCGCCACCATCGCCAACATGGCACCGGAATATGGCGCCACCTGTGGCTTCTTCCCGGTAGACGACGAGACGCTGACCTATATGCGCCTTACCGGCCGCGACGATGCGCAGATCGCCCTGGTGGAGGCCTACAGCAAGGCCCAGGGTCTGTGGCGCGAGTCCGGTGAGGAGCCGGTGTTCAGCGATACCCTGGCGCTGGACATGACCGAGGTCGAAGCCAGCCTGGCCGGCCCCAAGCGTCCTCAGGATCGCGTGGCCCTCTCCGACATGAAGTCAACCTTCGAGGCGCTGCTCGAGGACGACACGGAGACCAGAACCACCAAGCCGGGCGTCAAGCAGGCCGCCTCCGTGGAGAAGGGGCGCCTGTTCTCCGAGGGCGGGCAGACCGCGGTGGGCGTCGAGCGCAGCTTCGAGCATGCCGACAGCCAGGACGTCGACCTCGACGGCGAGCAGTTCAAGCTCAACCCGGGCGACGTGGTGATCGCCGCCATCACCTCCTGTACCAATACCTCCAACCCAAGCGTGATGATGGCTGCCGGCCTGCTGGCCCGCAAGGCCCGCGAGCAGGGGCTATCCACCAAGCCTTGGGTGAAGACCTCACTGGCGCCGGGCTCCAAGGTGGTCACCGACTACCTGGCCGCCGGTGGCGTGCAGGAGGACCTCGATGCCCTCGGCTTCAACCTGGTGGGCTATGGCTGCACCACCTGCATCGGCAACTCTGGTCCACTGGCGGAGCCCATCGAGCAGGCCATCAATACGGCCGACCTCACCGTGGCCTCGGTCCTCTCCGGTAACCGTAATTTCGAGGGTCGCGTGCACCCGCTGGTCAAGACCAACTGGCTGGCTTCACCGCCCCTGGTCGTGGCCTATGCCCTGGCCGGCAACGTCCGGCTCGACCTGACCCAGGAACCTCTGAGCACCGGCAAGGACGGTGAGCCGATCTACCTCAAGGACATCTGGCCCAGCCAGGCGGAAATCGCCGAAGCGGTGGAGCGGGTCAACACCGAGATGTTCCGCAAGCAGTATGCCGAGGTCTTCGACGGGGACGAGGTCTGGAAGGCCATCGAAGTCCCCCAGAGCAAGGTCTACCAGTGGTCGACGGACTCCACCTACATACAGCATCCGCCGTTCTTCGACGGCATGGGACGAGAACCCGATGTCGTGGAGGACGTCAAGGACGCCCGTATCCTGGCCATGCTGGGCGACTCGGTGACCACCGACCATATCTCGCCGGCCGGCGCCATCAAGCCCGACAGCCCCGCCGGTCGCTACCTGCAGGAGCACGGGGTCAAGCCGGTGGACTTCAACTCCTACGGTTCGCGGCGCGGCAACCATGAAGTGATGATGCGCGGCACCTTCGCCAACGTCCGCATCAAGAACGAGATGCTCGACGGCGTGGTGGGCGGCGAGACACGCCATGTGCCCTCCGGCGAACAGATGGCGATCTATGACGCCGCCATGAAGTACCAGCAGGAGAACACTCCGCTGGTGGTGGTGGCCGGCAAGGAGTACGGCACCGGCTCCAGTCGTGACTGGGCCGCCAAGGGGACGCGCCTGCTTGGCGTCCGCGCGGTACTGGCCGAGTCCTACGAGCGTATCCATCGCTCCAACCTGATCGGCATGGGCGTGGTGCCGCTGCAGTTCCCCGAGGGCGAGAGTCGCCAGTCGCTGGGGCTCACCGGCGATGAGCAGATCTCCATCGAAGGGCTCTCCGAGCTCACCCCGGGCAGCAGCGTCAAGGTGTCCATCAAGAGCGACAAGGGCGAGAAGAACATCGAGGCGCTGTGCCGCATCGATACCGCCAACGAGCTGGAGTACTACCGCCATGGCGGCATCCTGCACTATGTGCTGCGCAAGATGATCGGTTCGGCCTGACCCCCTTCGGCCGACTCAACCGCACCAGCAACAGCCCCGCCGGGATATCCGGCGGGGCTGCTTGGTTTCGAGCGTCAGATGTCGAACAACCTCTTGGCTCAGAGCGCTTGACTCGGCGCTTCTGGCCTAGAAGGAACGGCGGCGATAGCGCCGATACTCCGGGGTCCAGCTGTTGCGCTCGATGGCCTCGCGCAGCTTGATGCCGTTGGTCTTCAGCGCCATGCCCTCCCCCTGAGCCTGACCGGCCACATCGAAGGCGATCGACTTGGAGAGCTCGCGAATCTTGCTCAGCGGTGGCAGCAGCGCGCCCCTGCCCTCCTTGACGATAGGCGCCTCTCGCGCCAGCGCTCGCGAGGCGGCCATCAACATGTCGTCGGTGACTCGCCGCGCCTCGGCGGCGATCACCCCAAGGCCGATTCCCGGGAAGATATAGGCATTGTTGCACTGGGCGATGGGAATCGTGCGCCCCTCGTACTCCACCGGAGCGAAGGGGCTACCGGTCGCAACCAGCGCCGCCCCGTCGGTCCAGCGGATCACATCCTCGGGCAAGGCTTCGGCCTGTGAGGTGGGGTTGGAGAGTGGCATGATGACCGGCGTCTCGCAGCTGGCGTGCATGGTACGCACCACCTCTTCGGTGAAGATGCCCGGCCGCCCGCACACCCCGATCAGCACCGTCGGCTTGACCTGTCGCACCGTCTCCACCAGATCCTGGCCGTTCCAGTCCTCGGTGAGGGCCGCACCGTGGGCCAGACGGCTCTGGAAGTCGCGCAACCAGCTCTGGTCGTCGGTGACCAGCCCCTCCCGGTCGACCATGTAGATACGGTCACGCGCCTCGCGTTCGCTGAGCCCCTCCGCCTGCATGGCCACCACCACCTGTTCGGCGATGCCACACCCGGCGGAGCCCGCCCCCACGAACACCACACGCTGCTGAGTGATCCCCTCACCACGGGCCTTGCAGGCCGCCATCAGGGTGCCCACCACCACCGCGGCGGTACCCTGGACATCGTCGTTGAAGCAGCACAGCTCATCACGGTAGCGCGTCAGCAGCGGCACGGCATTGGCCTGGGCAAAATCCTCGAACTGCAACAGCACCCCTGGCCAGCGCCGCTTCACCGCCACGATAAACGCTTCGATAAAGGCGTCATACTCTTCCTGGGAGATCCGCGGGTGGCGCCATCCCATGTACATCGGGTCATCGAGCAGGGCCTGATTGTTGGTCCCCACATCGAGCATGATCGGCTGGGTATAGGCAGGACTGATGCCACCACAGGCGGTGTACAGCGACAGCTTGCCGATCGGAATTCCCATGCCACCGATCCCCTGATCCCCCAGGCCAAGAATGCGTTCACCGTCGGTGACCACGATCACCTTGACCTTCTCCTTGGTGGAGGAGCGCAGGATGTCATCCATCCGGTCACGATCGGGATAGCTGATGAACAGCCCCCGGTGATTGCGGTAGATATTGGAGAACTCCTGGCACGCCTTGCCCACCGTGGGCGTATAGATGATGGGCAGCATCTCTTCGAGGTGCTCCGAGACCAGTCGATAGTAGAGGGTCTCGTTGTCATCCTGAATGGCACGCAGATAGATATGCTTGTCGAGATCGGTCTGACACTGTCGGTACTGTCGGTAGGCCCGCTCCAACTGCTCCTCGATGGTCTCCACACACTGCGGCAACAGGCCGATCAGGTTGAACTCGATGCGCTCCTCCTGACTGAAGGCACTGCCCTTGTTGAGCAGCGGCATCTCCAGCAACGGTGGACCGGCATAGGGGATATACAGCGGGCGCTTGGATTCGGTGGTCATCTCAGCTCTCGATCGGTTGACGGGAACAGGCCGGGGGGCGTCCTATCGGCACCCGCCAACTACTCTACCATGCACGAAACGGCAGCGCCCCGGCCTTGGCCGGGGCGCTCAATGCTGGGTTGATAATCCCTGGCGATCAGCCTGGGTCTCAGTCGAGGTCGCCGAGGGTTACCACCAGGTCGCGACGCGACACATCAACCCCCCAGAAGGTGTAGGAGTCGCCGTCCGAGTCGACCAGCTTGATATCGAAGATAGGGCTCTTGTATCCGGTCAGCGTGACCCGACGAGTGGCACCATCGAGCATCACCTCACTTCCCAGAACATCCTCCTCCCAGGAGGTCGACTTGTCCGGGCTGACATAGAGATAGTAGATCGTATAGCCAGTGTCATTGGTGATATCAACATAATAGTCCCGCGCCTGTGCTGTCACCGCGAACAGGATCAGGAAGAGTGCCAGCAGCCAGCGTTGAATCGGCATCGTCGGTTCCTTTCATTAGAGTGGCGCACTAGCCACGGGAGTCATTATTGTTAATTTAGAATAATCACACTCATGGCAGAGTGCCAACCCCTTTCGGGTCACCGCACCTGATGAGAGAAGATCATCTCGACGCAACCACCGCTCCCCACTCATAAAACCCATTCCGAAAGCGTCTGGCGAGGTGCTGTCAGCTACCCTTGACTGGCGCGATGGATGAGGCCGATGCCTTGAAGAAGAATGGCCGCAGTTTCACCCCGAGCATATTGCCGGCGAAGGCCGCCACCAGCCACACCCAGCCATGCAGGCTGCCGGAGGCGATACCGCTGAAGTAGGCGCCGATATTGCAGCCGAAGGCCAGACGAGCACCATAGCCGAGCATAATGCCACCGATCACGGCTGCCACCACCGAGCGCAGGGGGATGCGAAAGCTGGGGGCGAAGCGGCCGGCCAGCGAGGCGGCGATCAAGGCGCCGACCATCAAGCCGATGTTCATGACGCTGGTGATATCACGCCAGATCGTGGCCTCCAGGGCGGCAGCATTCCACGAGGACTGCCAGTAACCCCACTGGCTGACATCTCCCCCCAGTGCCGTGAAGCCCTTGGCGCCCCACAGGGCGAAGGCGGAGGTGATGCCCCAGGGGCGCCCGGCCAAAGCCAGGGTGGCAAAGTTCAGCAGCGCCAGGGCCACGGCCCCCACCAGCAGTGGCCAGGGACCGACAAGCCAGCGCCGATTGCCGACATCGATCTTCGCTGCCCGCTCAAGCTGCCCGTGACGGCGCTTCTCCATCACCACCGTAAAGGCGGCGATGGCCGCAAACAGCGCCAGGCTGATCGCCATTCCGCCACCGGTGCCCGCGGTCTTGACCAGCGACACCGGCTGGAAGGCCGGCAGGCTCTGCCACCAAGCGAAATGAGCCGTACCGATCAGCGAACCGATAATGAAGAACACCAGGGTGATCAGCATGCGCGCGTTGCCGCCCCCGGCGGTAAACAGGGTGCCGGAGGCACAGCCGCCTCCCAGCTGCATGCCCACCCCAAAGAGAAAGGCTCCGAACAGCACCGACACACCAATGGGTGCCACGAAGCCATAGACCGGCTGACCCAACAGGCTGCCGGCCCCCAATGCCGGGAAGAACAGCAGCACCGCGATGGCCAGCATCACCATCTGCGCGCGCAGGCCGCGACCTCGCCGCTCGGTGATAAAGACCCGCCAGGCGGCGGTAAAACCGAAGGCCGCATGGTAGAGCACCATGCCCAGCAGGCCGCCAACCACCATCAGCCCACCCAGGCGCGCACCGAAGACGGTGCCCACGACCAGCGCTCCCAGCAGCAGGGCCCCGGCCGCCACGGCGGGAAGGGAGAGTCGCTTAGGTCGGGTCAAGGCGAATTCACTCATGGCAGGTTCACTCGGAGGCAGAGGAGTATCACGGGGAGATGGACATCACGGGACAGGATGCCCGCAAACCGGTCAGGATAACGGAACCCGCAAATCGCGTAAAAGTATTTAAAAGAAGAAATTGATGCCAAAAAGTAATTAAAGGCTTGAACGAATGTCGGCCGCCAGCAGGCGCCCGACATATCAACGCAACCGAGGTGGCGTCAGACGAAGCGACCCAGTCCTGCCGCCTGCCGCAGCCGATCCATCAACGGCGCCGCCTCGGCCCGAGCGCGCTCTGCTCCCTTCAGCAGTACCTGCTCGATATGCCCTGGGTCCTCCAGCAACGCCTGGTAACGCTCGCGAGGCTCGCGCAGGTGATCGTTGAGGTATTCGAAGACACGGTTCTTGGCCTCGCCCCAACCGATACCGCCAACATACTCCTCGCGCATGGCCGCCGTCTCCTCGGCCGTGGCGAACGCGGAGTAGATCTGGAACAGGGTGCAGGTATCCGGATCCTTGGGCTCGCCGGGCTCCAGCGAGTTGGTCTTGATCTTGCGCACCAGCTTCTGCAGTTTCTTTTCGGAAACGAACAGCGGAATGGTGTTGTTGTAGCTCTTGGACATCTTGCGTCCGTCCAAGCCCCCCAGCACCTCGACCTTCTGGTCCACCACCGCCTCGGGCAGGGTAAAGTACTGCCCCTTGTAGAGATGGTTGAAGCGACCCGCCATATCACGGGCCATCTCGATATGCTGGATCTGATCCCGCCCCACCGGCACCCGGTTGGCGTTGAACATCAGGATATCGGCCGCCATCAGCACCGGATACCCAAACAGACCCATGGTGATGCCCTTGTCAGGGTCCTGGTTGCCGGCCGCCTCGTTCTCGGCTACCGCCGCCTTGTAGGCATGGGCACGATTCATCAGCCCCTTGGCACAGACACAGGTGAGCATCCAGGTCAGCTCGGGAATCTCGGGAATGTCCGACTGCCGGTAGAAGATGGCGTTGTCGGTGTCCAGACCGAGCGCCATCCAGGTGGCGGCGATCTCCAGACGCGACTCCTGCACCCGACGGGGATCCTGACACTTGATCAATGCATGCAGGTCGGCCAGGAAGTAGTAGGACTGGACTCCCGGATCCTGGCTCGCCTCGATGGCGGGCTTGATGGCACCGACATAGTTACCCAGATGGGGGGTACCGGTGGTGGTAATGCCGGTAAGGACGCGGATCTTCTCGGAAGCTGCACTCATGGAAAGCGGACTCTGCGGTTCGTAAATGGTCGCTATGGTAACGCGCGGGCCCCCACAAGGCGACCAGGGGCAGACGCCGCTCCTCCCCCCACCCCCGATGACCAATGACCGATAGCCGAGGGCATAAGCGGGAGCGTGTGGCAAAGGGCTCGACCAGGCTCTGGGCCCGATCTCGCACCTTCGCCTTCAGGGACGTCCAGCTCCACACTTCCAGCAGGCCTCGAAGACCCCCTCCAGGGTCTCGCCGCAGCCCGGGCAGTGCCAGGCCGCGGCATCGCTCCTGCCCGTCAGGGCATCGCCTATCAGGGCGTCGGCACGCTCGCGATTATGCGACTTCACCCACACCTCGGGCTCGCACTCCCCGAGCGGCAGCTCACCGGCGCCGCCACCCAGGGCCATGTTGCGCAACTCCGCGGGGATGCCCGCCGCTTCGAGCAGGTTATACACATGGCTGACCAGCAGCGCATTGCTGTGGGCAAAGACACGCACCGACTCTCTCATCCTGTCAGTCCCGGAAGACCCGCACCCCCAGAGCCTTCAGGTAGCTGGTCTCGGGAATCGCCGGATGCACCGGGTGGTCCGGCCCCTGATGGCCTTGGAAGAGAATCTGGCCGTGGCGATCCTGATGGCGCACCGCTCCACGCACCACGTCGACCAGCCGTTCCGGTGCCAGGTGCATGGAGCACGATGCCGATAGCAGCAGGCCATCGCGGCCCAGCAGGCGCATCGCCTCACGGTTGAGCTTGCCGTAGGCGCGCTCACCATTGGGAATATCCTTGCGCTTCTTGATGAAGGCGGGCGGATCGAGGATCACCACATCGAACTGCTCGCCCTCCGCCTTGAGAGCCGCCAGAACGTCGAAGGCATCCCCCTCCCCCACCGACACCTGCTCGTGCAGGCCATTGAGTGCGGCATTGTCGGCCACCCGCTCCAGCGCCGGGGCCGAGGCATCCACGCAGAGCACCTCCCGAGCACCATGAGCCGCGGCCTGTACGCCCCAGCCGCCGACATAGCTGAACAGGTCCAGCACCCGCTTGCCGGCCACGAACTGATTGAGCCAGGCGCGGTTGACGCGGTGGTCATAGAACCAGCCGGTCTTCTGGCCATCCAGCACCGGTGCCGAGAAGCGCACGCCATTCTCCTCCAGCAGCACGGGGTCACCCACGTCGCCCTTGACCACCTCCACGGAGCGCTCGAGGCCCTCCTGACGGCGCCCCGAAGTATCGTTGCGCAGCACCACGTTCACGGGTGAGAGCACCTTATCCAGGGCATCGAGGAGCTCGGTCAGCACCGCCTGCATGCCGGCGGTATTGAGCTGCACCACCAACGTATCGCCGAAGCGGTCGATCACCAGCCCAGGCAGCAGGTCGCCCTCGCCGTGCACGAGGCGGTAGTAGGGGGCAGCGAACAGCCGCTGTCGAAGGGCCAGGGCCTGATTGAGGCGATGTACCAGCAGCGAGCGATCGAGACTCTGCTGCGAATCCCGGGAGACCAGACGCGCGCAGATCAGCGAGTTGGGATTGACGTAGGCCACGCCCATGGCCTTGCCATTGGCCGCCTCCACCACCACCTGCTGCCCCGGCTCCAGGCCCTTGAGCGGTGTCGCAGCGGTATCGATCTCGTTGGAGTAGAGCCACAGGTGGCCGGCCTTCAGGCGGCGGTCGGCGTTCTTCTTCAGGCGAAGTGAGGACAGGGTCATGGTGGGTCTCTCCGGGAAGTCAGGTCTGGCAACGAGGGCAGTAGACACTGGCCCGCTGCCCGAGGGTAATAAGGCGAAGCTCGGTGCCACAGCACCGGCAGGGCTCGCCATGGCGGCCGTAGACATTGAGCCGCTGCTTGAAGTAGCCGGGCTCGCCGGTGCCTCCGACGAAGTCACGCAGGGTCGTGCCCCCCTGGGTAATGGCGGCGGCCAGTACCTCCTTGGCCGCGGCGGCCAGACGTGCATAGCGCTCGGCCGAAATCCGCCCGGCGGCGCGGCGCGGATCGATGCCGGCCATGAACAGCGCCTCGGAAGCGTAGATATTGCCGACCCCCACCACCACGGCGTTATCCATCAGGAAGGGTTTGACCGCGACACGCCGCCCTCGCGAGAGGCGGTAGAGCCGCTCACCGTCGAAGGCCTCCGAAAGCGGCTCCGGCCCCAGTCGCCTCAGGCGCGAGTCCTCTTCAACGCTGCCGGCCAGCCAATCGACGAAGCCGAAGCGCCGCGGGTCGTGATAGCGCAGGATGGCACCATCATCGAGCACCAGGTCGAGGTGGTCATGCTTTCTAGGCAGCTCACCGAGACGCACGATTCGCAGACTGCCCGACATGCCCAGATGCCATAGCAGGGTCGCTCCGGCAGAGTCTCCTCCGGCAAGGGGGAGCAGCAGGTACTTGGCACGACGGGCCAGCGAACCAATGCGAGCACCAACCAGCCGGTCGGCCAGGTCGGCCGGTACCGGCACTCGCAGACGGGACTGGCGCACGATCACTTCACCGATCTCACGCCCCTCGACATGCGGGGCGATGCCACGGCGGGTGGTCTCGACTTCGGGGAGTTCTGGCATCGGTGACAGGCTCTACGGCTTCCTCAGAAACGCCTGAACCCGGCTGAGGGATCAGCCGGGTTCAGATCAACAGGCTTGAACACCTGCGGAAGAGGATCAAGGCTTACTTGATCTTGGCTTCCTTGTACATCACGTGCTTGCGAACGACCGGATCAAACTTCTTCATCTCCAGCTTGTCCGGAGTGTTCCGCTTGTTCTTGTCGGTGGTGTAGAAGTGGCCGGTACCGGCGCTGGACACCATTCTGATCTTGTCACGCATGACTATTTGCTCCCCTTGTATGGATCGCTAGACGCGAATCGCTTAGACGGCTTCGCCGCGCTTGCGGATATCGCCCAGAACCGCATCGATACCCTTCTTGTCGATGATACGCATGCCCTTGGAAGAGACGCGCAGCTTGACGAAACGGTTCTCGGACTCCACCCAGAAACGGTGGGAGTGCAGGTTCGGCAGAAACCGGCGGCGGGTCTTGCGCTGGGAGTGTGAAACGTTGTTACCAGTCACCGGGCGCTTGCCGGTAACCTGACATACTTTGGACATGGGAGCCTCCAACCACTGGCCAGGTGTCAATCACCTGTTGTGTTCAAAACCTGTCGGGCAAACCGGGAGATCCCGTGACATTTGACCCAAGGGAATTCAAAGGCTGCACTTTATACCAGAGACCGCCTCACCGGACAAGCCCGTAGCGCAAGGACAAATCTGTCCAGCGACGGCAAGGGCGACGCGAAAGACGACTGATGGTGGGCCGGTGCTTGGCAGGCAGCCCCCGTACTCTTCACTCAACTCTCTCGGGGGCCAGGCGCAGCCGAGGCGACATTATAGAGCAAGTCGCGCCCCGCGTCATGTCCTACAGCCACCCTCGCTCGGCGAAGGAGACGACCTCGCCATCCCCGACCACGAAGTGGTCGAGTACGCGGATCTCGAACAGTCCGAGGGCCTCGCACAGGCGGTCGGTGATGCGCCGGTCGGCGTCACTAGGCTCTGCCACCCCCGATGGATGGTTGTGGGCCAGGATAAGCGCCCCGGCGCCCAGCTCCAGGGCACGCCGCGCCACCTCGCGAGGATAGACGGAGGCGCTGTCCAGGGTGCCGCGGAACAGTGATTCATAGCGAATCACGCGGTGCTGGGTATCGAGGAATAGCGCGGCAAACTCTTCATGCCCCAGGTGACGCAGCTGGCTGGAGAGATAGGCACGCACCAGGGTCGGCGAGGTGAGCGCCTCCCCCCGGGCCAGCTGGCTTGCCAGGTGCCGCCGCGACAGCTCGAGGGTGGCCTGAAGCTGGACATACTTGGCATCCCCCATGCCCCGCGCCGCACAGAAGCGCTCGCGCTCGGCCTCCAGCAGCTGTCGCAGGCCACCGAACTCCAGCAGCAGATCGCGGGCCAGGTCCACCGCCGAACGGCCCTGCACGCCGACCCGCAGAAAGATCGCCAACAGCTCGGCATCCGAGAGCACCTCGGCACCCAGCGCCAGCAGTTTCTCCCTGGGGCGCTCCCCCTCAGGCCAGTCCTTGATCGACATCGCTCGCCCCTCCCCTCAGCCTGGCCCTCAGTGTAGTCACTCTGCTGCAGGGCCAGCCCGGCTTGCCATACCGGCTCGGCTACGCAAGGTGGGGCGCCAGTGGTAAGGTAGGCGGCTGAGATACTCGCCGGGAACCTGTCCATGTCATCGCTATCCGGAACCGGACTCACAGGCCGCCGCATTCTGCTCGGCATCAGTGCCGGTATCGCCGCCTACAAGAGCGCCCTGCTTGCTCGTCTGCTCAAACAGGCGGGCTGCGAAGTGCGCGTCGTCATGACCGAGGGGGCCCAGGCCTTTATCACGCCGCTGACCCTGCAGGCCCTGACCGGTGAGCCCGTACGTACCTCGCTGCTTGACCCCGAGGCCGAGGCCGGCATGGGGCATATCGAGCTGGCGAAGTGGGCCGACACCATTCTGATCGCTCCGGCCACCGCCGATCTGATGGCACGCCTGGCCGCGGGCATGGCCGACGACCTGCTCACCACCCTGTGCCTGGCCAGTGATGCCGAGAAGGTCATGGCACCCGCCATGAATCAGGCCATGTGGCGCCAGCCCGCGACCCGGCGCAACGCCACTCGTCTCGGCGAGGATGGCTGGCGCCTGCTGGGGCCGGACAGTGGCGATCAGGCCTGTGGCGATACCGGCCCCGGGCGCATGCTGGAGCCCGAGGCGATCCTCGGTTCACTGCTCTCACCGCAGGCCGCCGATCACGCGTCGGCCACCGGCCTGACCATCACCATTACCGCCGGCCCGACCCGGGAGCCCCTGGACCCGGTGCGCTACCTCTCCAACCACAGCTCCGGCAAGATGGGCTACGCCCTGGCCACGGCTGCCGCGGCACTGGGCGCCCGGGTCAAGCTGATAAGCGGCCCGGTGACCCTGCCCTGTCCGGCCGGTGTGGAGAGAGTCGCGGTGGAGACGGCGCTCGAGATGCATGAGGCGACGGCGCGACTCGCCCCGCAGAGCGATATCTTTATCGGCTGCGCCGCGGTCGCCGACTACCGCGCCGAAGCGGCCGCCGAGCACAAGATCAAGAAGGTCGAGGGCGAGGATGTCCTGACCCTGCGCCTGGTCAAGAACCCCGACATCATCGCCGCGGTGGCCGCACTGCCGGTGCCGCAGCGTCCGCTGGTGGTCGGCTTCGCCGCCGAGACCCGGGACGTCGCGAGCTATGCCCGCGACAAGCTGGCTCGCAAGCGGCTCGACATGATCGTCGCCAACGATGTCTCCCGCGAGGGGCTCGGCTTCGGCAGCGATCATAACGCCGCCCTGCTGCTCTGGCGCGGCGCCGCGGGAGAGGAGCGGGAGAGCCTCGCTCCCCAGCCGAAGCGCGAGATGGCCCAGGCGATCATGCGTCGTGCCCTGGCCTGCCTGGCCGAGCGAGCCGACGACTGAGCCACCCACCGATCCACGACCCCGAACCGTATCAGGAACCTCCGATGCCCCAACCCGATGCCAAGCCCCGCCTGGCCGTCAAGCTGCTCGACGAACGCCTGCGCGACTACCTGCCCCACTACGCCACCCGGGGCTCTGCCGGCATGGACCTGCGCGCCCTGCTCGACGAACCCCTGACCCTGAGCCCGGGACAGTGTGAGCTGGTACGCACTGGGCTGGCCATTCATATCGCCGACCCGGCCCTCGCCGGCCTGATCCTGCCCCGCTCGGGGCTGGGCCACAAGCACGGCATCGTGCTCGGTAATCTGGTGGGACTGATCGATTCGGACTACCAGGGCGAGCTGATGATCTCGGTCTGGAACCGGGGTCAGGCCGACTTCACCCTGGAGCCCTTCGAGCGCCTGGCCCAGTACGTGCTGGTGCCGGTGGTACAGGCCGAACTCGAGCTGGTAGACGACTTCGCTACCGGCCAGAGCAGCAGCCCCCAGAACAGTAACGGCCAGCGTGGCAGCGGCGGCTTCGGCAGCTCCGGCCGCCACTGACCCAGCCAGCGCCTCCAGTCACCGCTCACAGGAACGTACGCTTCATGACGCAACACAGCCAGACCGTACCCGCCTCCATCTTCCGTGCCTACGATATTCGCGGCATCGTCGACGACACCCTCACCGAGCCCGCCGTCGAGCTGATCGGCCGCGCCATCGGCAGCGAGGCCGCCGCCCGCGGGGAGCCCAGCGTGGTGGTTGCCCGCGATGGCCGGCTCTCCGGCGAGCGCCTCAAGGCCGCCCTGGTGCGGGGCCTGATCGCTACCGGCCGCGACGTCATCGACATCGGCATGGTGCCCACCCCGGTCCTCTACTTCGCCACCCACGTGCTGGACGGCGCCACCTCCGGGGTGATGGTCACCGGCAGCCACAACCCTCCCGACTACAACGGCTTCAAGATCGTGCTGGGCGGCGAGACCCTCTCGGGCGAGGCGATCACCGCCCTGCACGAGCGTATCGCCACGCACGACCTGAGCGAGGGCCAGGGCAGCCTGCGTGAGGTGGACGTGCGTGACGCCTATCTGGCACGCATCCTGGCCGACGTGCGCCTGCCCCGTCCGCTCAAGGCGGTGGTCGACTGCGGCAATGGCGTGGCGGGCGAGCTCGGCCCGCAACTGGTGGAGAGACTCGGCGTCGAGACCCTGCCGCTGTTCGCCGAGATCGATGGCACCTTCCCCAACCATCACCCGGACCCGGGCAAGCCCGAGAATCTTCGCGACCTGGTTCAGGCGGTGCAGGAGAGCGGCGCCGACATCGGCCTGGCCTTCGACGGCGATGGCGACCGCCTGGGGGTGATCACGCCCTCCGGCCGACTGATCTATCCGGACCATCTAATGATGGCCTTCGCCGAGGACATGCTCGAACGCAACCCCGGCGGCAAGGTGATCTACGACGTCAAGTGCACGGGCAACCTGGCCCGGGTGATCGATGAGGCCGGTGGCGAGCCCGAGATGTGGCGTACCGGCCACTCGCTGATCAAGGCACGCATGAAGGAGACGGGCGCCCTGCTCGCCGGCGAGATGAGCGGCCACATCTTCTTCAAGGAGCGCTGGTACGGCTTCGATGACGGCCTCTACGCCGCCGCCCGCCTGCTGGAGATCCTCGCTCGCCAGGAGCAGGACGCGGACGCCTTCTTCGACCGCTACCCTCAGGACAAGGGCACCCCGGAGATCAACATCACCGTCACCGACGAGACCAAGTTCGATCTGGTGGCACGCCTGGCCCGGGAGGGCAACTTCGGCGAGGAGGGCGTGAAGACCACCCTCGACGGCATCCGTGTCGACTACCCCGACGGCTGGGGACTGTGCCGCGCCTCCAACACCACCCCGGTGCTGGTGCTGCGCTTCGAGGGCAAGAGCGACTCGGCGCTCGAGCGCATCAAGGCGCGCTTCGCCGACGCCCTGGCCCAGGTGGCCCCCGAACTGGATCTGGCGCTCCAAGCATGAACAAGGAACCCGCAATGACCGAACAGACCCGTGACCCGCGCCTGGTGGTGGAGGTCCTCTCCGAGGCACTGCCCTACATCCAGCGCTTCTCCGGCAAGACCGTGGTCGTCAAGTACGGCGGCAACGCCATGACCGAGGACACCCTGATCGACTCCTTCGCCCGCGATATCGTGCTGATGAAGGAGGTGGGCATCAATCCGGTGGTGGTCCACGGCGGCGGCCCGCAGATCGGCGAGCTGCTCGGCAAGCTCAATATCGAGTCACGCTTCGTCAATGGCATGCGGGTGACCGACGCCGAGACCATGGATGTGGTGGAGATGGTGCTCGGCGGACTGGTCAACAAGGGCATCGTCAACCTGATC
Source organism: Halomonas icarae (assembly GCF_009901955.1). Lineage (GTDB taxonomy): Bacteria > Pseudomonadota > Gammaproteobacteria > Pseudomonadales > Halomonadaceae > Halomonas > Halomonas icarae. The sequence goes on from NZ_WUTS01000001.1 coordinate 2,970,788, forward strand.
AACCAGTGCGGCGGCAAGGCAATCGGCCTGACCGGCAAGGATGGTGCCCAGATCCGTGCCCGCCAGCTCAAGGTCGAGCATCAGTCCCCCGAGATGACCGCCCCCGAGATCATCGATATCGGTCATGTCGGCGAGGTGGAGCATATCTCTACCGACCTGATCGACATGCTCGCCAACCGCGACTTCATTCCCGTCATCGCCCCCATCGGCGTGGACGAGGCGGGCCACAGCTACAACATCAACGCCGACCTGGTGGCGGGCAAGGTCGCCGAGGCACTCTGCGCCGAGAAGCTGATGCTGCTGACCAATGTGGCCGGCCTGATGAACAGCGCCGGCGAGGTACTGACCGGCCTGACCACCACTCAGGTGGATGAACTGATCAGTGACGGCACCATCCATGGCGGCATGCTGCCGAAGATTCGCTGCGCCCTGGAGGCGGTGAAGGGCGGCGTGAAGAGCGCCCATATCATCGACGGCCGAGTCCCTCACGCCACCCTGCTGGAGATCTTCACCAACGCCGGGGTCGGCACCCTGATCACCGACGAAAGCTGATCACACCATGAGCCAGGCAACCCCCACCCCCAGTCGTCGCGATCAGATTCTGCAGGCGCTGGCCATGATGCTTGAGGAGGACAGTGGCAAGCGTATCACCGTGTCTGCCCTGGCGAAGCAGGTCGGCGTCACCGAGGCCGCCCTCTATCGCCACTTCCCCAGCAAGGCCCGCATGTTCGAAAGCCTCATCGAGTTTATCGAGGAGACCCTGTTTGCCCGCATCGGGCGCATTCTGGAAGAGGAGCACGAGGCGCTGCCCCGCTGCGCCGCCCTGCTTGCCCTGCTGCTGGGGTTCGCCGAGAAGAACCCTGGCCTCTCGCGACTGCTCGACGGCGGGGTGCTCACCGGCGAGACCGCCCGCCTGCGAGTCCGTATCCATCAGCTCTTCGAACGGCTCGAGACCCAGCTCAAGCAGATCTTGCGCGAGGCCGAACTGCGCGAGGGGCGGCGCACCACTCTGCCCGCCTCGGCCGCCGCCAACCTGCTGCTGGCCACCGCCGAGGGGCGCATCAGTCAGTACGTGAGAAGTGACTTCAAGCGCCGCCCCACCGAGCACTGGAAGGAGCAGTGGTTGCTGCTCTCCAACCAGCTGCTCAGGGAAAGCCCGCAGCCAGCGTAGGCTCAACCCCCGCCAGAGACGCCAGAGCCCCCGCCGGATACACTCCGGCGGGGGCTCTGTGGGACTTGGTGGCAACGTCAGGCGTGTCACTCAGGGGCGTCAGGCCACCAGGGCATCACCGATCTGCTGCTTGATCTTCTTCATGGCATTCTTCTCGAGCTGACGGATACGCTCGGCGGAGACGCCATAGATATCGGCCAGGTCATGCAGGGTGGCCTTGGGCTCGGTGAGCCAGCGACGCCGCAGGATATCGCGCGAACGCTCGTCCAGCCCCTCCATCGCTTGCTGCAGACGGCGGGTGGAATCCCCCTCCCAGTCGCTCGCCTCGAGCTGAACGGCCGGGTCGGCGGAGGCGTCATCGAGATAATGCACCGGCGCCTGCCAGTTGCTCTCATCGTCCTCACCGGGCGCCGCATCGAAACCGGCATCATGGGAAGCCAGGCGGCCCTCCATCTCACGCACCACCTCGGGCTTGACGTCGAGATCCTTGGCAATCGCCTCGACCTCATCGCTGTTGAGCCAGGCCAGGCGCTTCTTGGCGCTGCGCAGGTTGAAGAACAGCTTGCGCTGGGCCTTGGTGGTGGCGATCTTCACGATACGCCAGTTGCGCAATACGAACTCGTGAATCTCCGCCTTGATCCAGTGCACGGCGAAGGAGACCAGCCGCACCCCCTGATTGGGGTCGAATCGCTTGACCGCCTTCATCAGGCCGACATTACCCTCCTGAATCAGGTCCGCCTGGGGCAGGCCATAGCCGGAATAGCTGCGGGCAATATGCACGACGAAGCGCAGGTGCGACAGTACCAGGCGGCGCGCCGCCTCCAGATCGCCCTCGTCATGCAGTTGGAAGGCCAGCTCCCTCTCTTCATCGGGGGTCAGCATCGGAATGCCGGTCACCGCCCGGATATATCCGTTGAGGTCGTGCCCCGGGGAGAGTTGGCCCACCGGAAGAAGACTGTTGCTCATGTGCAGGATGTCTCCTCAATCAGCCCATTCGTGCGTGTCTATACGTTATGGTGTCTATGCGTTGTGCGTGCGGCACCTAAGACACCAGAAACAATGTAAGGTTCCGCGAAATTTCAAGTCCCGTCTACCCGACGGGTCAATCAACACGGCGCCCAGGTATCAGCGCGGCTTCACCTCGGCGAGGTGGCGGCTGACCGCAATCCAGGCACCCAACCAGCCCAACAGCATACTACACCCCACCAGGAAAGCGGAACCGCCTACCCCCAGCCTCGGCAGGCTGAAACTGGCGCCGTAGCTGGCCGCCAGGGCCGAGACCGGTGTCGCCAGCCACTCCCCTCCCAGGGTCAGCAGCCCCCAGGCCAGCAGGCCACCACCCAGGCCATACCAGGCCCCGCTGTAGAGGAAGGGGCGGCGCACGAAGCCATGGGTGGCGCCGATCAAGGTGACCACTTCGATCTCCTTGCGACGACTCTCAACCGCCAGGCGGATGGTATTGCCTACCACCAGCAGCACACCTCCCCCGAACAGCACCGCCAGCGCCAACGTCACGCGCTGGCCGAGCTCGGCCAGGCTGCGCAGCCGTTCGATCCAGGCCAGGTCCAGGCGCACCTCCTCTACCCCGGGAACCGCCGCCAGCGACTCGGCCAGCGCGCGGACGGCCTCCGGTGCCGGGGCTTCGGGCGTCACAACCACGCTGGCCGGCAGAGGATTGTCATCGAGGCGCCCCAGGGCATCCTCCAGCCCCAGCGCCTGCTGAAACTCCGCCATGCCCTCGGCCGCGGTGATCAACCGGGTGCGGGCCACGCCGGGCTGAGCGCCCAAGGCCTCGTCGATGCGTGCCGCTTCCCCATCGCCAACCCCAGGCGCGAGGTAGACAGTGAGGGTCGCGCTCTCGGTCAGTTCGGCATCGAGCAGTCGCGCACTGTCCAGGGTCAGCCACAGCCCCGCGGGCAGCACCATGGCGATGGCGATGGCCAGCATGGTCACCAGGCTGGCGACGGGCGTTCGCAGCAGCCGCCAGGCGCTGTCCAGACACATCGCCCGGTGGTGGCGCAACCAGCCGCGGAGGCGACTCGAGGAGCGTGTGCGGTGGGTGCGAGCACCCCGTGGAGAGGGCGCGGGGCGACGACTCATGCGGCCTCCCGGTCGCCCACCAGGCGACCCTCGCGCAGGCGCAGGGTGCGATGCTGCAATCGCGCGATCAGCGCCAGGTCGTGGCTGGCGATCATCACCGTGGTGCCGATGCGATTGAAGTCCTCGAACAGCGTCATGATGTCGGCAGAGAGCTGGGGGTCGAGGTTGCCGGTCGGCTCGTCGGCGAGCAGCAGCGCCGGCTTGTTGACCACGGCACGGGCGATGCCCACACGCTGCTGCTCACCACCGGAGAGCTCGATCGGCAGTGCCTTCTCACGGTGCAGCAGCCCGACCTTGTCCAGTGCGGCGCGCACCCGGCGCGCCGATTCGCGGGGCTCGACCCCCTGGATCGTCAGGGGGAGCGCCACGTTATGGAAGATCGAGCGGTCATGGAGCAGCTGGTGATCCTGAAAGACCACGCCGATCTGGCGGCGATAGAACGGCACCTGGCTGGGGTGGAGCCGGTCGATATCGTGGCCGGCGACCAGAATGCGTCCCCGGGTGGGGCGCTCCAGGCGCATGATCAGGCGCAACAGGGAGCTCTTGCCGGCCCCCGAATGGCCGGTCAGGAACAGCATTTCGCCGCGATGCACGCGGAAGTCGAGATTGGCGAGGGCCTCGAAGCGCCCACCGTAGCGCTTGCCGACGTGCTCGAAGACGATCATCCCTGGGCGTCGTTCCTCTCACGGTCGAACAGCGCATCGACGAACTCGCCGGCCACGAAGGGGCGAAGGTCGTCCAGTGTCTCGCCGACACCGATAAAGCGGATCGGGGTGCCCAGCTGCTTGGCCAGGGCGAAGATGATGCCCCCCTTGGCGGTGCCATCCAGCTTGGTCAGCGTCACTCCCGTGATTGGCACAGCCTCGTTGAAGGTGCTGGCCTGGGAGAGAGCGTTCTGCCCGGTACCGGCATCGAGCACCAGCATCACCTCATGGGGTGCACTGGCATCGAGCTTGCCCATCACACGGTGGACCTTCTTGAGCTCCTCCATCAGGTGCGCCTTGTTGTGCAGACGCCCGGCGGTATCGGCGATCAGCACATCGACGCCGCGTGCCTTGGCGGCCGCCACCGCATCGTAGACCACCGAGGCGCTGTCGGCACCGGTATGCTGGGCGATCACCGGCACCTGGTTGCGCTCGCCCCACACCTTGAGCTGCTCCACCGCGGCGGCACGGAAGGTATCGCCGGCGGCCAGCATCACGCTGCGGCCCTCGCGCTGGAAGCGCTGGGTCAGCTTGCCGATGGTGGTGGTCTTGCCCACCCCGTTGACCCCGACCACCAGAATCACGAAGGGCCCCTCCCCCTTGGGTGGCAACTCCAGGGGCGTGCTCACCGACTCGAGCATGAGGGCCAGCTCTTCCTGGAGGGCACGATAGAGCGCGTCGCTGTCCTTGAGTTCCTTGCGCGAGACACGCTCGGCCAGGCGATCGATGATCGCGGTGGTGGCCTCGATCCCTACATCCGCCATCAGCAGCTGGGTCTCGAGATCCTCCATCAGATCATCATCGATCTGCTTCTTGCCCAGAAACAGATCGGCCAGGCCGTCGGTCAGGTTGGCACGGGTCTTGCCGAGCCCCGAACGAATGCGCGCGAACCAGCCCTTCTTCTCGCCGGCGGCAGGCTTCTCCTGCAACACGGCGGGCTCGGGCTCGGGCTCGGGCTCGGGCTCGGGCTCGGGCTCGGGCTCGGGTACAGGCTGCTGCCTGACGGGGTCAGGGGCAATGCTCGCCGAGGCGGCGGCCGTGTCCTCGCCCGACGTCTCTGTCACCTCGGCAGGCGAAGATTCGACGGTGCGTGACTCGGGCCGAGCCTGCGTCTCGGCGACGCGCCCTTCTTCGATGGCGTGCTCTTCGTCGACGGGGCGCTCACCCTGGTCGGAGCCCTCCTCCTCTTCGGAGGGCGGAGCGACCTCGTCCTGGAGCTCCTGCTCCTCCCGGATCGCTTCTTGCTCCTGCTTCTTCTTGCGCTTGAAAAAACCGAACATGGACAGTATCAGCCTCGCGGATGAACGAATCGTCACATCCTACCACTGCCCACCATGACTGTGGACAAGTCGCCGGTTACAATCCCGTCATGACTCGACGCTCCCCACGCCCACGCCGTTCAGGCAAGCCCACGACCGCCGGCCGCCGAAGCTCCGACCGACGCCATGCGGGCCGCCTGCGCATCATCGGCGGCGACTTCCGCCGCCGGCTGCTGCCGGTACTCGACAGCCCCGGCCTGCGTCCCACGCCAGACCGAGTGCGCGAGACGCTGTTCAACTGGCTTGCCGCCACCCTGCCCAGCGCCCGGGTGCTTGACCTCTTCGCGGGCACCGGCTCCCTCGGCCTGGAAGCGCTCTCGCGCGGCGCCCGCGAGACCATCTTCGTGGAGCGCGACGCCCGGGTGGCCGACCAGCTGGGCAGGAACCTCGACACCCTGGGGGCCACATCGCGGGGGCGCGTCATCAACGCCGATGTCGACCGCTTCCTGAGCGATGCGCCCTCCCCGGCCACTCTGGTCTTTCTCGACCCCCCCTTCCGCCAGGGGCTGGCCGAGCCGTGCTGTGCCGCGCTGGAATCGGGCTGGCTGACCGACGAGGCCTTCATCTATCTGGAAACCGAAGCCGGGCTCGACCCGCAGGTGCCTCCCAGCTGGCGGCTACACCGTGAGGTTCACGCCGGCGACAGCCATGGTCGACTCTATCGGCGTGACGCGACCGCCCTGTCGCCGGCCGAAGACGCTTGCTGAGCCAGGGGCTCGGCGTTACGCTGCGGGACTGGAACGCCCGCTGCGGGCGCCGGCTCGGCCACAAGGACCACCCGGAACGACACCTCAGGAGAACAGGATGAGCATCGAACTCTTCAACCGGCTCGAACAGAAGGTCACCAGCGCCGTGGAGGCCCTGGAACTGCTTAAGATGGAAGCCGAAGAGCTGCGCGAGGAAAACAGCCGCCTGAAGCAGGAGCGCGAGGAGTGGGAGAGCCGTCTGACCGCCGTGCTCGGCAAGCTGGATGAGCTGGATACCAGCAGCCAGAGCTGAGCCACCACCGCGCCGGTCTCACGCCAGCGCCAGTGACATCAGCAACGCATCTTCCCTGACCGCCCCGGCCTGCCGGGGCGGATAGTATCCGCGGCGAACGCCGTCCTCCGCGAAGCCTGCCGCGCGATAGAGCGCGATGGCCGAGACATTGCCAGCCCGCACCTCCAGCAACAGGCGCTCGCTGCGCCAAACTCGGGCCTGCTCGACCACCTCCGACAGGAGCCGACGAGCCACTCCTCGCCCTCGCCAGCGCGCATCCACCAGAATCGCCTGCAGCTCGGCCTCGAAGGGCTGCCGCTCCAGCGCGGCATACCCCACCACGACATCATCGACCACCTGGCCCACCACCCACATCGTCGACGACCGCAGGGTTGCCGCGAGCTGGCTCGTCGAGCCGGCGGTTGCCCACCCATGGGCGGCTTCCAGGGCCGTCAGCGATTCCAGCGCGGCCTCATCCAGGGACGTCAACACCGGCCGGTCGCCAGACACCTCACTGCTCACTCGATGCTCCACCCTGTGTCTCGCGCCATGCCTCGCCCAGGGCCAGCAACCGGGGCAGCAGTGCGCGCTTGGCCTCGGCGCCATTAACGAGCTCGGCCAGCGAAGGCCCCTGCCAGGCGGGCAGCCCGAACAGCGGACAGTGCTCTCCCTCGAGCGACAGCACTCGCTCCAGCACCTCGTCCCGGCCGAACACCAGCAACCGCTCAGGCTCCCAGCCGCGCCTGCTGGCCCCGGCCACAAAGGCCTTCAGCCCCTCCCGGGCCTCCACCAGAGGCTCCTGTACCGGAAGTCCCTCCTGCAGTGGCCAGCGAAAGTCCTGAAACACCGGGGGCGGCGACTCGATACCTGCGGCGCGCAGGAGATTGGCGAGCAACATCAGCTGAAGACGCCCCGGTGCCTGGTCGCCCGGCAGCACCAGCAGCCAGCGCCCCTCCAGGCAGGCCACCTGAAAGGCGAAGCGCAGGGCTTCCCGGGGCGCCTCATCGGCCATCGCGCGCGACGGTTCGGCCTCGGCACTGACCTCCTCGAGAGGCGCCATATCGCCCAGCAAGGCCGCTCGCGCCTTGCCAGGACGCGGCACGCGCTCGGTGCGCTCCTGAGCTGGGCTCTCGGCCGGCGGGGCCGCCGGTTGCTCCCGCGCCTCATCCAGCAGCGCCTGCAGGCGCTGACCATGCCCGACCTCGGGAGGCCGCTCGGGCAGCTCCCACTCACAGGCCGGCGTGGGATGCGCATTGGGCAGCGCATAGCGCGCCACCCAGGCGGTCAGACCCATCGCCTCCAGATACTGGAGGCGCTGCGGCTCGCTGGTCACCGGCCGCCGCCCCGGCAGTCCGGCGAGTCGGGACGCGCCTGGCCGCTGGCCTGCCACTCCTGGGGCGTATAGAGGTGCAGTGCCAGGGCATGCACCGGCCCGGCCAGCTCATCGGCCAACAGCGCGTAGAGCTGCTGATGGCGCTTGACCGGCATCAGACCCTCGAAGCGCTCGCTGACCAGCGTCACCTTGAAGTGGGTTTCGGAGTTGGGCGGCACGGCGTGCCGATGGCTCTCGTTCTCCACCTGTAGAAAGGCGGGCTCGAGGGCCTGGAGCTTCTCTTCGATGCTTGACTGGATGCTCATGGCGGCTTCCCAAAATGGTGAAGTGAAACACCCATTGTACTCGCTATAGGCAAGGCGAACGATGCACCGCGACCCGGCGACGCTATCCACGCCGGGCGGCTGCGGCAAGCGGAATTCGCAGCAGGCTGAACAACAGGGCGGCCAGGGTCGTCAGGGCACCGAGCCATAGCGTGGCCTGCACCGCCACGCCGGCGGCCAGGAAGGCGCCGACCAGGGCCACCCCCAGCGACTGCCCCACGGTACGCGACGTGCTCATGACCCCGGACGCATTGGCGCTGCGCGACAGCGGTACGCTACCGATCAGCTCGCGGTTGTTGGGCGGCTGAAAGAGCCCGAAGCCCATACCGCACAGCGCCATGGGCCACAGCACCTCGATCACCCCGGCCTCGGCATCGAGCCAGGCCAGGGCAGACAGCCCCCCCATCAGCAGCAGCAGGCCCAGCGACGCCAGCAGGGAGGGGTTCACCCGGTCGGCCAGCCGGCCCGCCAGCGGCCCCACCAGCATGATCGCCAGCGGCCAGGGGGTGAAGAGCCAGGCGGTCTCGAGGGGAGAGAACCCCATCTGCTGCTGGAACAGGAAGGAGAGCGCCACGAAGGCGAGCCCTTGCCCGATGAAGGCACTCCCCTGAGCGGCCAGCGCCAGGCTGAAGCGCCGCTCGGCAAAGATCACCAGCGGCAGCAACGGGTGAGTGGCACGTCGCTGGCGACGCACGAACAGCAGAGCCGCCACCAGACTGGTGCCCAGCCAGGCCGCCAGGGCCCAGGCCGCCATGCCATGACCGAGGCCATCCATGGCGACGAAGAGGCCGCCGAGCATGGTGATCGAGAGCAGCGCCCCCTGCCAGTCGAAGCCACCGGGGCGCGCCGCTTCACGCGGCAGTGCCCTCCAGGCCAGCACCACCGCTACCGCACCAAGCGGCAGGTGCAGCGCAAACAGCCATGGCCAGTCGGCCACCGAGAGCAGGGCTCCACCGATCGCCGGGCCGGCAGCATAGCCCCCCGCCACGACCATGGCCGAGAGTCCCAGGGCGCTTCCCAGCAGCCGCGTCGGAAAGACCTGGCGATAGATCGAGGGGCCGATGGAGAGTGTCGCCGCCGCGCCAAGTCCCTGCAGGGCACGAAAGACCAGCAGGCTCTCGAGAGTGGTCGAGAGGGCGCTGCCCAGCGCCGCCAGGGTGAATACCGCCACCCCCGCCACATAGAGCCGGCGTCGGCTCAGCAGCTCGCTCAGGGCGGCGAAGACCAGCAGGAAGGCGGCCGAGCTGACCTGGAAGAGGTTGGTGACCCATACCACACGCGACGCCGACACCTCGAGGCCGGTGGCGATGGAGGGCAGCGCGATATTGACCATGGTGGTATCCACCACCGCCATCAGGGTACCGAGGATCAGCGCCAGCACCGCCAGGCGTCGCTCGGGCCCCGGCAGGCCATCATCATCGGGGCGCGTCTCGAACAGTCGGCTCATTCCATGTTCCGCATCAGGGTCTGTTAACGAAGAAACCGGCCGAAGCCGGTTTCTCTCGCGAATCTCCGATCAGGCGTCAGTCCTGGTCGGTCTCCAGCAGCAGGCTATCGTCGATCTCGGAGATCTCCAGCGCCGCCTCATCATCCAGGTCGATGGCGAGATAGCTGTGCTCGAGCTGCAGGAAGCGCTGAAACAGCGGCCAGTCGAGGACCTCGGGCCACTGCCGCTGATCCTCTTCCCAGGCGCGGAGCTCGGTCTCGAGGATCTCGAGGTAGCGCTCACGCACGAAGCCCTGCAGGGCCTCAGGGGTATCCATCTCCGGGATCAGGTAGATGGTGCTCTCGTGTTCGACGTCGGCCAGCGTCAGGTCCTCGTTGCCGAGGGTGGGCTCGAGCCCATTGATCCAATCCACGAAGTGCTGGGTCGGGCGGACGCTCAGGGCAGAGCGGTTGAGCAGTTTCATGGCGGTCTCCTCGACGTCGAAACGCTGACCATTATGGGCGCTACCCACGGCGTTTACCAATGCTTCCCGAACCGCTCCTCTACTCGACTTCTGGCCTCATGGCAGGGAACAGCAGCACATCGCGGATCGAGGCGCTATCGGTCAGCAGCATCACCAGACGGTCGATGCCGATGCCCTCGCCGGCGGTGGGCGGCAGACCATATTCGAGAGCCCGCACATAATCGGCGTCGAAGTACATCGCCTCGTCGTCGCCGGCCTCCTTCTCGGCCACCTGCTCGCGGAAACGCTCGGCCTGATCCTCGGCGTCGTTGAGCTCGGAGAAGCCGTTGGCGATCTCGCGCCCCCCGACGAAGAACTCGAAACGCTCGGTGACGAAGGGGTTGGCATCCTTGCGCCGCGCCAGAGGACTCACCTCGGTGGGATACTCGGTGATAAAGGTGGGCTGCTGCAGACGATGCTCCACGGTCTTCTCGAAGATCTCGATCTGGATCTTGCCCAGCCCCCAGCCATCCTTGACGTCGATATCCAGGCGTTCGGCGATCTGACGCGCCGCGGCCTCGTCGGCCAGCGAATCGGCGTGGATATCGGGGTTGTACTCGAGAATTGCGTCGAACACGCTCAGGCGACGCAGCGGCTGGCCGAAATCGTACTCGAAGGTTTCCAGCACCTCGCCATCACGATTGCGCACGGTGTTGACCACGGTGGTGCTGCCCAGCACCTCCTGGGTCAGGGTACGCAACATCTCCTCGGTCAGATCCATCAGGTCATGGTAATCCGCATAGGCCTGATAGAACTCGATCATGGTGAACTCGGGGTTGTGGCGCGTGGAGAGCCCCTCGTTACGGAAGTTGCGGTTGATCTCGAAGACCTTCTCGAAGCCCCCCACCACCAGGCGCTTGAGGTAGAGCTCCGGCGCAATGCGCAAGTACATGTCCTGGTCCAGCGCATTGTGGTGGGTCACGAAGGGGCGTGCCGTGGCACCACCAGGGATCGCCTGCAGCATGGGGGTCTCCACCTCCATGAAGCCGCGCGCCTCGAAGAAGCGACGCATGGCACTGATGACCCCGGCACGGGTCTCGAACACCTGGCGCGAGTCAGGGTTCATGATCAGGTCCACATAGCGCTGACGATAACGCGCCTCCATATCGGTGAGGCCGTGGAACTTGTCGGGCAGCGGCCGCAGGCTCTTGGTGAGCAGCACCGCCTCTTCCATCATCACATAGAGGTCACCCTTGCCCGACTTGTGCACCGGGCCACGCCCGGCGACGATATCGCCGATGTCCCAGCCCTTGATCTCCTCGAGCAGCTCGGCCGGCAGTCCCTTCTTGTCGACGTAGAGCTGAATCTGGCCGCTGACATCCTGAATAACGATAAAGGGACCACGCTTGCGCATGATACGGCCGGCCACACTGGCCTGGTGGCCCAGCGCCTCGAGCTCGGCCTTGTCCTTGTCACCCAGTGCCGCCTCGAGTTCGGCGGCCTGGCTGTCACGACGGAAATGGTTGGGGAAGGCGCTCTCGCCCTGGGCGGCGGCCCGCTCGCGGCGTGCCGCCAGCTTGGCGCGGCGCTCGGCGATCAAGCGGTTCTCTTCGTTCTGCGGGCTTTCCGCTGAGGGACTCTCGTTGGCCATATCGCTACCTGTTGGAAATCTCGAATACGAAAGCTGAGACGCATCTAGAGCCGTGCAAGCGACGCCGATACAAGCCGCCCCTCTGCGGAGAGCGGCATCGACTCGGGCCGATGGACATCTCGAGCAGAGGGGCGGGGGCGCGTCGGCGAGCGCAGCAGGCTATAGACCCTGTTTGAGGCTGGCGACGATAAACTGATCCAGATCGCCGTCCAGCACCTTGTCGCAGTTGCTGGTCTGTACACCGGTACGCAGGTCCTTGATGCGCTGATCATCCAGCACATAGGAGCGGATCTGGCTGCCCCAGCCGATATCGGACTTGGAGTCCTCGGCTTCCTGCTTGGCAGCGTTGCGCTTCTCCATCTCATGCTCCCACAGCCTCGCCTTGAGTTGTTTCATGGCGAAGTCGCGGTTGGCATGCTGGCTACGCTGGCTCTGACAGGCCACCACGATACCGGTGGGCTCATGGGTGATGCGCACCGCCGAGTCGGTGGTGTTGACGTGCTGACCGCCGGCGCCGCTGGAGCGGTAGGTGTCGACGCGCAGGTCCGAGGGATTGATATCGACCTCGAAGCTGTCATCGATCTCCGGGGAGAGGAACACCGACGCGAACGACGTATGGCGGCGACCGCCGGAGTCGAAGGGACTCTTGCGGACCAGGCGGTGCACGCCGGTCTCGGTGCGCAGCCAGCCGAAGGCATGATCACCCTGAATATGCAGGGTGGCCGACTTGATGCCCGCCACATCGCCGGCGGAGAGCTCGGTAATATCGGCCTTGAAGCCATGATGCTCGGCCCAGCGCAGGTACATGCGCAGCAGGATGTTCGCCCAGTCCTGGGCCTCGGTCCCGCCGGAACCGGCCTGGATATCGAGATAGGCGTTGTTCTCGTCCATCTCGCCGGAGAACATCCGCCGAAACTCGAGCTTCTCGAGGCTGGCATGGAAGCCCTGGAGCTCCTTCTCCACCTCGGCGACGGTGGCCTCGTCATCCTCCATCTCGGCCAGCTCCAGCAGGTCGCGACTATCGCCCAGCCCCTGGTCCAGCTCGTCGATGGTGGCCACGATGGTCTCGAGGGAAGCGCGCTCCTTGCCCAGCTTCTGGGCATAGTCCGGATCGTTCCAGACATTGGGGTCTTCCAGCTCGCGGGTAACTTCCTCTAGCCGATCCTTCTTTTCGGCATAGTCAAAGATACCCCCTCAGGACGTCTGTCCGCTCAGACAGGTCCTTGATGAGGTTGTGAATCGGGTTGGTTTCCAGCATGGGGCGTCTCGCCTGAATTCGGGTGGACGTACGGCCGTCGCGGGCGGGCAGGAGTGCGGCCCGCAGCGGCACGGAAAAGACGGCCATTGTAGCGAAAGCCGCGGCGAGCCGCACCCATCCGCCCCACTCGCACGACCCAGACGCCAAGACCCCGGCCTGGGCCGGGGTCTCTGTCCTGCGCTTGGCAGACTCTCGCTTAGAAGCGGTAAGTCAGCTGGGCGCCGAAGCCATGGGCCTCGTTCTTGTAGTCAGCTGCGTAAGTGGTGCCCCCAACCGGTACACCGCCGGTTGCTGGACTTGCCAGGTGGTCTGTGCGGTTCTGTTCGATGCGAGTGGCCTGCTCGGTGAGGTAGGAGTACGCAAAGTCGATCGTGAGAGAGTCGGTCGGCGTCCAACCGGCGCCAAGCGAGAAGATTCGGCGATCATCGGAGGGAATACGCACGCTGCGATGCCGGTCGTTGCTCGGGGTCTCATCCAAGGTCAGGCCGGCACGCAGCACCCACTGCGGGTTCAGCTGATACTGCCCACCCACTGCGAAGGCCCAGGCGTTGCTGTAGTTCTGTGTCTCATCGGTGATGACCGGAATGGCATCACCGATGACGCGGATCTCCTGGAACTTGCTCCAGCGTGACCAGGAGGCACCGAACATCAGCTTGAGCCTATCAGTCATCTGCTGGGTCACGGAGAAGTTGACGGTTTCGGGAGTAGTCAGATCGAGAGAAGCATTGTCAGACCTGACGATATTGCCCATCGGGTCGATGGCCTTGAAATCCCCCTCAAGCTCATATTCGACTTCGGAGCGATACGTCAGCCCAAGGGTCGTCTCCGGCACCGGCCGATACATGACCCCCAGGTTATATCCCCAGGCCTCATCATCGCCATCGACACGTGCATCGACATCGCCCGCAGGATCATAGCTTTGAACACTAGGAATCTGGCGACGCAGCTCACCCTCCACCTGATTGTAGGTAATACCGGCGCCGACCGACCACTGGTCATTGAAGCGATAGGAGACCGTCGGCTGTGCACTGACGACCGTGACCTCGGTGTAGTTGCCGAAGTAGCGCCCCTGGAAATCATCCTCATAATCGGTCTTGGAGCCAAAGGGCGCATAAACCCCGAAGCCGAAGGCCAGCCTGTCATTGACCGGATGTGCATAGAAGGCGAAGGGCACCGCCTTGTTGCCTACCATATCGCCCTCATTACCACCGGGAATCTCACCGACCGGCACCTGAACACCATTTGGCATGCCGCCGCCAAGGATACCAGCATCAACGTTACGCGTAGCGGTAACGTTGCTGATATCGTTATTGACAACCAGATAGGTGGCACCGGCAGAGAGCTGGGCGCGATCCAGGAACGACATCCCTGCCGGGTTGCCAAAGACGATGGTGGCGTCGTTGACGTTGGAGCTGCGCCCGGCATGACCATAGCCCTGGCCGCTGACGCTCTGCTCGTTAAGCTGGAAGCCCCCGGCCTGGGCCTGGCTGGCAAATGCGGCGGCCGCCACGGCGGCGGCGAGCGTCAGGCGATTGAACTTGTTCTTCATGAGATCCATCCCTTGCGGTGCGGTTGTTGCGGTACGATTGTTACGTTGGCGCTGGTATTGCCTCTCCCCGGAGGCGGGCGCGTGCCCTCCCCTTTTCGCGTATGCCAACGCTTGTTTCAACCCCAAACGACCGTTTTAATGTCGAATACACTAATACTTTGGTCGCACAGCTGTTTGATGTTGTGAACTTTCAGTGGGTTACACAACACCTCACGGGATATGCCGCAACGACGCGCGCCCTGACTCGGGACGGCTTGACCCTTGGGTAACCCAAAGGTTTTACACTGCAGGCATGCCACTCTCGAGAGACACCGTCATGAAGGTCAGTGAACTGGCGAAGGGGGCCGGGGTTACCGCCGAGACCGTGCGCCACTATGTACGTGAAGGGCTTCTGCATCCCGAGCGCCACCCCGACAACGGTTACCAGCTATTCACCCAGGCCGACCTGGAGCGACTGCGCTTTATTCAGCGCGCCCGCACCCTGGGCTTCGGTGTGGCCGAGATACGCGAGATCCTCGACCACGCCGATCACGGCGACTCTCCCTGCCCCATGGTGCGCGACCTGCTGGCCAGTCGCCTGCCACAGATCCATGCGCGCATCGCCGAGCTTCAGGCGCTGGCCGAACGCATGGAGCAGGCACTGGAGACCTGGGCCGACATGCCCGATGGCACCCCGGACGGCCACAGCCTGTGCCGGCTGATCGAGAGCTTTCCCGAACCGCTGCGGGGCGATGCAAGGCATCGCGCCGACGAGCACGCCCCCAAGGAGGAGCCATGAACGCCACCCTCGAACGCCAGATCCCCGGCATGAGCTGCCAGGGCTGCGTCAAACGCATGCGCGAGGCGATTCAGGCCGAGGACCCGAACGCCGAGGTGGTCGGTGTGCCGGCGGAGAAGCGCCTTGACGTGGTAACCCGGCTGGATGGCCAGACACTGGACCGCGTGTTGAGCGAGGCCGGCTATCCGGCGGAGGGGGCAGCGGCATCCGGCGAAGAAGAGGCCCCTATCAGGCAAGCCGATGCTCCTGGCGGCGAGGCACCGGCCGAACCAGACGCTGGCAGCGGCGAGCGCGCCACCACTCGACGGCTCGCCATCGGCGGCATGACCTGCGCCAGCTGCGTGAAGAGCGTACAGCAGGTGCTGGAGCGCACCCCGGGCGTGGTCTCGGCCACCGTCAACTTCGGCACCCATACCGCCCAGGTACAGGGCAGCGCTACCGAGGAGGCGATGGTCCAGGCCGTGGAGTCAGTGGGCTATAGCGCCGACCCCATCCACGACCTTCGCCAGGCCGAGGAGGCCAGAGCCCAGCGCGGCCAGCGTGAGTATCGTCGCCTGCTGCGAGGCAGCGTCTGGTCACTGGCACTGGCCATCCCGCTGATGATCAGCATGTTCGTCTTCCACCCTCAGCCGGAGGGCGCAGGCCGACTCTTCTGGATGCTGATCGGCGGGCTGACGCTGGCGGTCATGGCCCTCCCCGGCCGCCACTTCTTCGTCAACGCCTGGAAGAACTTTCGACACCATCAGGCCAATATGGACACCCTGATCGCCATGGGAACCGGTACCGCCTGGGCCTACTCCATGGCGGTGGTGGCCTTCGCTCCCTGGCTGCCGGAGATGGCCCGCGGCATCTATTTCGAGGCCTCCTCGATGATCATCGGCCTGGTGCTGCTGGGTAACGCCCTGGAGCTGCGCGCCCGAGGACGTACCAGCGACGCCCTGAAGCGCCTGCTCGACCTGCAGAGCCGCACCGCACGCGTGATCCGTGACGGCGAGGAGCGTGAGGTCGAGATCGATGAGGTGCGCGAAGGTGACCATATCCGCGTGCGCCCCGGCGAGCGCCTGCCGGTGGATGGCGAGGTGATCGAGGGCCAGAGCCATATCGACGAGTCGATGCTCACCGGCGAGCCCCTTCCGGTCAGCAAGGCGCAGGACGATGAGGTAAGCGCCGGTACCGTCAACGGCAAGGGTTCGCTGGTCTATCGCGCCACCCGCGTCGGCGCCGACACTCGCCTGGGACGCATCACCGAGCAGGTGGCCAGCGCCCAGAACTCGCGCCCCCCCATCGGCCAGCTGGCCGACAGAATATCGAGCATCTTCGTGCCTTCGGTGATGATCATCGCCGTGCTTACCGCCCTGGTCTGGTACAACGTCGGCCCCGAGCCGCGGATATTGCATATGCTGGTGACCGCCACCACGGTGCTGATCATCGCCTGCCCCTGCGCCCTGGGCCTGGCCACGCCGATCTCCACCATGATCGGTGTGGGCAAGGCCGCCGAGCACGGCGTACTGGTCAGAAGCGGTGACGCCCTGCAGACGGCCAGCCGCCTCACCACCCTGGTGGTGGACAAGACCGGCACCCTGACTGAAGGCAAGCCGCAGGTCACCGAGACCCATTTTTTCTCAGACGCGGGCCTCGCTGGCGACGACGCGAAGCAACTCGGCCTAGTAGCGGCCCTGGAGCGTGGTTCGGAGCACCCCCTGGCCGCGGCCCTGCTGGCCTATTCTGAGGAACGGGCCGAGGAGGCCGTTGCCGAACCCGCCGAGATCAAGAACTTCGAAAGTGTCACCGGGGGCGGGGTCAAGGCCGACACCCTAGACGGCAGGGCACTGCTGCTGGGCAATGCTCGACTGCTGGAGGAGGCCGGTATCGACCTCGGCAAGGCACGTCACAGCGCCGAGGAGCTGGAGAGGAAAGCACGCACCGTGGTCTACCTGGCGGTGGACGGCAGCCTCACGGCGCTATTCGGCATCAGCGACCCGCTACGCCACGACACCGTCGAGGCGGTCAAGCGCCTGCAGGACGACGGCCTAAAGGTGGTGATGCTGACCGGCGATAACGAGCACACCGCCCGGGCCATTGCCCGCGCCGTGGGCATCGATGAGTTCCGCGCCGGCCTGCTGCCCGAGGACAAGCACGCCGAGATCGAGCGCCTGCAGGGTGAAGGCGAGGTGGTCGGCATGGTCGGCGACGGCATCAACGACGCCCCGGCCCTGGCCCAGGCCGATGTCGGCTTCGCCATCGGCCAGGGCACCGATGTGGCCATCGAGAGCGCCGGCATCACCCTGGTACGCGGCTCGCTGCATGGCGTGGCCGCCGCCATCGAGATCAGCCGCGCGACGCTTGCCAATATCAAGCAGAACCTGGTGGGCGCCTTCGGCTACAACACCCTGGGCATCCCCATCGCCGCCGGGGTGCTCTACCCCATCACCGGCACCCTGCTGTCGCCGATGATCGCCGGGGCGGCGATGTCGCTCTCCTCGATCACCGTGGTCAGCAACGCCAACCGGCTGCGGCTGTTCAGCCCCTCCGGCGAGTCCGGGGGCGGCGAAGAGAACAGCAGCCAGCACAAGGAGGCTACGTCATGAGCTGGATCGTCAATCTGGCAGGACTCGCCCTGATCGGTCTGATCGCCTGGTGGTTCTGGGGCAGCGGCTGAGCCGCTGCCGTCTCAGCTGACCCCCATATAGCGCCCCGGCTTGTGGTTCAGCGCGATGATCAGGTTGAGCGCCACCGCCCCGAGTACCGACAGCCCCACCCGGTCGGCCGGCAGCAGCGCCAGGCCGACCAGCATGATGACCCCGTCGATCGCCAGCTGCACATAGCCGGCACGCAGCCCATAGCGATCCTGGAGATAGAGCACCAGGATATTGACCCCTCCGAGGCTGGCGCGGTGGCGAAACAGGATCAGCATGCCGATGCCGATCAGGCAGCCGCCCATCAGCGCTCCATAGAAGGGTGCCAGCGAATCGATGCTGATCCAGCGGCCGGTAAGCTCGGAAAACAGCGACACCAGCCCGATGGCGGCGAAGGTACGCAATGTGAACGACCAGCCCATGCGCTTGATGGCCAGCCAGTAGAACGGCAGATTGATCAGGAAGAACCAGACGCCGAAGGACCAGCCGGTAGCGTACTGCAGCAGGAAGGCCATGCCGGCGGTGCTGCCGGTGAGCAGCGTGGCCTGGGTGTAGAAGGCCACCCCGAGGGCCACGAACAAGGTACCGAGCAGCAGTGCCAGGGCGTCCTCATAGGGACGATGCGGGGATGAGGGGGATACCTGGGGCTCCATCGCGACTCTCTGGGTCAGGAAAGGGGACGCGACGCAGTGTATCGAAGCGCCGCCCCCGGCGCCTGCCTGGATTCGATGTCTCAGCCCTGCTCGGCGTGTTCGATCATCAGCTGCAGGTTCTCGCGACCCCGCCAGCGATTGCGGTTGAGCTTGTAGGCACAGCGCAGCCGATCACCCACGCCGAAGGCCGGCACCTCGCCAGGCGTCAGTGCCCGGAACCAGATCGCCCGATGGGTTACCGCCCCCAGTGATAGCTCCAGCATCAGGTGAGTGCCGTCGGCACCCACCGGGCGCAGGCGCTCGACGACAAACTCGCCCTGAAACAGCGGCGGATCGAACTCACGACCGAAGGGCCCTACCGCCTGCAGCTCCTCGAGGGTCGCGAGGCTCAGCTGCTCGGGGGCCAGGTCGCCATCGGTCAGGATCCTGGGATAGAGCTCGGCCTCGCCCAGCTGTTCGGCCACCGCCATTAGAAAGGCGGCCTTGAAGGCATCGAGCTGCTCGGCGGGCACGCCGACGCCGGCCGCCCCACGATGCCCTCCGAAACGCGGCAACGCCTCGGGGGCAAGCTCGAAGGTGCGCTGCAGGGCATCTCGCAGATGCAGCCCCTCGATGGAGCGCCCCGAACCGGTCAGCATGCCGGGGGCGGCCGCCGGCGTGAGCACCAGCGCCGGGCGGCCGTAGGCCTGCACCAGCCTGGAGGCGACGATGCCCTGCACCCCCGCATGCCCATCCTCCAGAAAGACCACGACGGCCGGTTCATTGGCACTCAGCGCCGGCATCGCCAGCGCTCGCGCCTCCTCGGCCATGTCGGCCTCGATCGCCTTGCGAGACTGGTTGTCCTGATCCAGCGTGTCCAAGTGCCGCGCCGCCGAGACATCATCCGCCGCCAGCATGAAGTGCAACGCGGCATAAGGGTCATCGAGGCGCGAACGAGCGTTGATCCGCGGCCCCATCTGGAACCCCAGGGTCTCGGCGTCGAAGGGCACGCTATCGGCGCCCAGCCGCTGCGCCATGGCTCGCCAGCAGGCCGCCTCCATGCGGTTGATCAACGCCAGACCGTGGGTTACCACCGCGCGGTTGGCGGGGCTGCCCCCCAGGGAGACACAGTCCGCCACGGTGCCCAGCGCCACATAGGAGAGCCAGGGCGAGAGCTTGGGCGTCGCCTGGGCCAGCACACCCCACTCGATCAACACGCTGCGGGTCAGCGACATGACCAGCCAGGCCACCATGCAGCCGGCGATGGTCGGGTCGGGGTAGTCGCAGTCGTCGCGAGTCGGGTTGACCACGGCACGCGCCGAGGGCGGTGGCCCCTCCACCGGCAGCGCGTGGTGGTCGCTGACCACCACCTCGATGCCCTGGGCCGCCAAGCGTGCGATACGCGGCTCGTCGCTGCTGCCACAGTCGGCGGTAATCACCAGGCTGGGCCGCGGCTTGAGGGCCAGGGCTCGCTCCACCAGCGGCAGACTGATGCCGTAGCCGTCATGGATACGATGACCAATCAGGCTGTGCAGCTTCGCCTCCGGCACGCCGAACAGCTCGTGCAGGGTGCGCCGAATCACCACATGGGAGGTGATGCCGTCGACATCGTAGTCGGTCAGGATGCCGATATGCTCGCCGTCGACCACCGCCTGAGCGATGCGCTCGGCGGCACGCCGGCCATCGGCCAGCTTCTCGGGGTGGGCCAAATGTCGCAGGCTGGGCGAGACCAGCGGATCAAGCTCCCCCCGATAGCCCGGCAGACGCCCGGCCAGCACCCGAGCCTGAAGCTCGCTGAGCCCTTCTCGCTGGGCGCGAGCATAGAGCGCGGCATCCCGGGGCCGCGGCAGGATGCGCGGCCTCAGGCGCTCGTTCAGATCGTTGGGGTCGCGTATGGCGTTCAAGCCAGGCTCCTGCGGGTTATCGCGGACGGTTGAGTAGAGGTAACAGCTCGCTCGGGGCTGATCCGGCGAAAGGCCTGTTCGGGGGCGCTGTGAATACCTCCCTGTACGCTACTTTTTCCTTCCCTGGAAAAAGACCCCCTCCAGACCTGTCCCCGGCGCCCCTCGCTACTTACGCTTCCGACTTCCGGCTTCCGACCTCAGCGGCGATTCTCGGCGACGAACCGTTGCACCGCAGAAAGCTCCGCCGGCAACACCGTGTAGCGCTCCTCACGCTCCAGCAGGTCGTCCATATGCGGCGGCAGCGGTACCCCCGGGAAACCGGCCTTGACCACCGCCTCGGCGAACTTGGCCGGGTGCGCGGTGGCCAGGGTGATCATCGGTACGCTCTCGTCACCCCGTTCGCGCTCGGCGGCGCGGTAGCCGGTGGCGGTGTGCGGGTCGAGGATCTCCTGGGTGCGATGGTGCGCCTCGCGGATCACCTCCAGAATGGTGCTGTCATCGACGCTGTGGCTGGCGAAGCGCTCACGCAGGCGCGATAGCGGTGCCTCGGCCAGGGCCGTGGGCTCGGCCTGGAAGCGCTCAAGCAGGGCATCCACGGCCTTGCCGTCGCGATCATACGCCTCGAACAGCAGGCGTTCGAAGTTCGAGGAGACCACGATATCCATGGAGGGCGCGAGCGTGGCCACCAGCTCCTTCTTCGAGAAGTCGTTGGCGGCCAGGGTGCGGTGCAGGATGTCGTTGGCGTTGGTAGCAATCACGAAGCGCTCGACCGGCAGGCCCATGCGATAGGCCATGTAGCCGGCGAAGACATTGCCGAAGTTGGCCGATGGCACACAGAAGCTCACCTTGCGCTGGGGCGCTCCCAGGGCCACGGCGGAGGCCACGTAGTAGACGATCTGGGCCATGATGCGCGCCCAGTTGATGGAGTTTACCGCCACCAGCCGGGTACCGTTCAGGAAGTCCTGATCGGCGAAGCTCGCCTTGACCATCGCCTGGGCGTCGTCGAAGTTGCCCTCGATGGCGACGTTGAAGACGTTGTCCGCCAGCACCGTGGTCATCTGGCGACGCTGCACCTCCGACACCCGATTGTGCGGATGGAGGATAAAGATATCGAGGTTGTCGCAGTGGCGGCAGCCCTCGATGGCCGCCGAGCCGGTATCGCCAGAGGTCGCCCCCATGATCACCGCCCGCTCGCCACGCTTCTTGAGAAAGTGGTCGAGGATGCGACCCAGCAGCTGCAGGGCGACATCCTTGAAGGCCAGGGTCGGACCGTGGAACAGCTCGAGCAGAAAGTGGTTGGCGTCAAGCTGATTGAGCGGCACCACGGCATCGTGACTGAAGGTGGCATACGCCTCCTTCACGATCCCGCGGAAGGTCTCGTCATCGATCTCGCCGTTGACGAAGGGCTTCATCACCCGGAAGGCGATCTCGGCATAGGAGAGACCGGCCATGGCCGCCAGCTCATCCTGCGAGAGCTCGGGCACATGCTCGGGCACGTAGAGGCCACCATCACTGGCCATGCCGGTAAGCACGACCTCCTCGAAGGAGAGTGCGGGCGCCTGCCCGCGGGTACTGATATAGCGCATGGGTTATTCCTGCTCGTCCAGGGATTCGACGCGAATCCGGGTCACCGGTCCGGCGACATCGGACATGGACTCGATCTGGCGAATCGCCTCGTTCATGCTCTTCTCGGGGGTGCGGTGAGTCAGCAGAATGATCGGCACCAGTTCACCCTCGGTGGCCTCCTTCTGGATCAGCGCCTCGATGGAGATGCCCTGCTCGGAAAGAATGGTTGCCACCCGGGCCAGTACGCCGGGGCGATCCACCGCCAGCAGCCGCAGGTAGTAGGCGGTGGTGATCTCCTCCATGGGCATGATCGGCAGCTGACTGACGTCCTCGCTGATGCCGCTGAAGGCCAGGTAGGGCACCCGGTAGTGGTGATCGGTGGCGATATCACGGGCCACATCGAGCAGATCGGCCACCACCGCGGAGGCGGTGGGCTCGGCCCCGGCGCCGGCGCCGTAGTAGAGGGTCGGCCCCACGGCATCGCCCATCACGGCGATGGCATTCTTGACGCCATGCACGTTGGCCAGCAGGCGCTCCTTGGGGATCAGCGTGGGGTGCACACGCAGCTCCAGGCCCTGCTCGGTCCGCTTGGAGATCCCCAGGTGCTTGATCACGTAGCCCAGGTTGTCGGCCTGCTCCACATCCTCGGCGGTGACCCGGGAGATGCCCTCGGTATAGGCCTTCTCGAACTGCAGCGGCACCCCATAGGCGATGGAGGCGAGGATGGTCAGCTTGTGCGCGGCGTCGATGCCCTCGACATCGAAGGTCGGATCGGCTTCCGCATAGCCGAGCGCCTGGGCCTCGGCGAGAACATCCTCGAAGGCCCGCCCATCGTCGCGCATATGGGTCAGGATATAGTTGCCGGTACCGTTGATGATCCCCGCCACCCACTCGATGCGATTGGCGCCAAGCCCCTCACGCAGCGACTTGATCACCGGGATGCCGCCGGCCACCGCGGCCTCGAAGGCCACGATCACGCCCTTCTCGTGAGCGGCCGCGAAGATCTCGTTGCCATGCACCGCGATCAGCGCCTTGTTGGCGGTGACCACGTGCTTGCCATTCTCGATGGCGGCAAGCACCAGCTCACGCGCCACGTCATAGCCACCGATCAGCTCCACCACCACGTCGACGTTGGGGTTGCTGGCCACCTCGAAGATATCGGCGGTCGTGTCGATGCCGGTGAGGTCACACTCGGGGTTGGGGGTGCGATAGGCGACCTGCTCGATGACAATCGGTCGCCCGGCCCGCCGGGTAATATCGTCGGCGTTGCGAGTCAGCACGTTGAAGGTTCCGCCACCG
Source organism: Halomonas icarae (assembly GCF_009901955.1). GTDB lineage: Bacteria > Pseudomonadota > Gammaproteobacteria > Pseudomonadales > Halomonadaceae > Halomonas > Halomonas icarae. The sequence goes on from NZ_WUTS01000001.1 coordinate 2,993,878, forward strand.
ACGGTCCCCAGCCCACAGATTCCTACTCTCACCGGTTTCAATGTATTACTCCTGCTCGTGTGTCCGAGTTCGTTATATAGCGTGTCGTGTCCAGATGGCTCGGCGGCCCGCCACCGGGGCGGGCCAGGGCGCTCGGCCACCAGCGCCTGGCCTGCAGGCGTGCGGACAGAGCGGGATGCCCTACTCGTCGAGCCCCAGCATAGCGGCCAGGCGCTCGGCGGGCACATAGCCCGGTACCAGGCGGCCGTCAGGCAGCACAATGGCCGGCGTCCCCTGAACGCCAAGCTCGAGTCCCAGATGATACTGTGACTCGACCGGATTGTCGCAGTCCGCGGCGGTCGAAAGCGAATCCCCCCGCTTGGCGGCACTCATCGCCTCGGCGGGGTTGTCGGCACACCACACCTGCTGCATGGTACGCGCGCCCTGGCCGCTCATGCCGCTACGCGGGAAGGCCAGGTAGTGCACATCGATACCCAGCTCGTTGAGCCGCGGCACCTCTTCGTGAAGCTGCTGGCAGTAGGGGCAGGTGGTATCGGTGAACACCATCACACTGGCGCGGCTCTGGGCTCCGCGGAAGATCACCCGTTTGGATTCCGGTACCTGGCTCAGACGCTCGGCACGCTCGGCGTTGCGACTCTGCTCGCTCAGGTTGACCAGCCCCTGCTCGCCATTGCGGTAGAGGTCGCCCACCAGAAAGTGCTCGCCTTGCGCGTCGCTGTAGAAGCGCTCGCCGGTCTCCAGGCGCACCTCGAAGAGCCCCTCCATCGGCGCCTCGCGAACGCTGCGCACCGGCATCGCCTGGCCGCTGACCGAAAGCCGCTCGGCAAGACGCTCGGCCTCACCCTGCTGGGCCAAGGTTTGCGTCGAGAGCAGCATGGCAATAGGCGCGGCGGACAGCCCGATAAGAAGGAGCCGGGAAAGGGTCGTCATGATTCATCCTCGTGGGTGATGATCGGCATGCAGGCGCTCCAGACGCGCCTGGGCCACATGGGTATAGATCTGGGTAGTGGAAAGGTCACTATGACCTAGCAGCAACTGTACGACACGCAGATTGGCACCATGATTCAACAAGTGGGTGGCGAATGCATGGCGCAGGGTATGGGGCGACAGCGAGCGCTCGATGCCGGCCACCCTGGCGTGATGCTTGATCCGGTACCAGAAGGCCTGTCGGGTCAGCGGGCGGTCGTCACGCCCCGGAAAGAGCGCAGGCCGCATGACATCATGCATCAAGGCACCACGCGCGGTGCGCAGATAGCGCGTGACCCAGTGAACGGCTTCCTCGCCCAGAGGCACCAGGCGGTCCTTGTCACCCTTGCCGCGCACCCTGACCACTCCCTGGCGCAGATTCACGGCATCGGTGGTCAGTCCCACCAGCTCTGAGACGCGTAGTCCCGTGCCATAAAGCACCTCCAGCATGGTGCGGTCACGAAGCCCCAGATCCGTCGTCACATCCGGTGCCGCAATCAACCGCTCCACCTCGGCCTCCTCCAGGGTCTCGGGCAGGCTGGGTTGCACCCGGGGCAACCTGACCTCGGCCAGCGGGTCACGCTCGATACGCCCCGTCTCCAGCGCCCAACGATAGAAGCGACGCAGACTGGAGAGCAGGCGCGCATTGCTGCGCAGCCGATAGCCGGCCGCACGCCGCGCGTCGAGCCAGGCCGGCAGGCTCCTGGCATCTGGCGAGAGCAACCCCTCGCCAAGCTCGGCGAGATGCGCCGCCCAGGCGGTCAGGTCGCGGCGGTAGGCAGCCAGCGTATGCTCGCTGACCCCCTGCTCCAGCCACAGGGCATCGAGAAAGGTATCGATCACGGCTGTCTCGTCGACCCTACTCATGAGGTTCTCCGGCTGGCATGTTGCACCCAAAAGGAAACCCCGCCCCGCGAGAGCGGTGACGGGGTTTGTCGATCGAGCCGGGGCAGTGCCCCGACCCGAGGGCTCGGAGGCCTTGGCCTCAGGCCAGCTTTTCCTTGATGCGTGCAGACTTGCCGCTGCGCTCACGGAGGTAGTAGAGCTTGGCCTTGCGCACGTCACCGCGACGCTTGACGCTGATGGAGTCGACCAGCGGGCTGTAGGTCTGGAAGGTACGCTCGACACCCACACCGTGAGAGATCTTGCGCACGGTGAAGGCGGAGTTCAGGCCGCGGTTACGCTTGCCGATCACCACGCCTTCGAAGGCCTGGAGACGCTCACGGCTGCCTTCCTTGACCTTGACCTGGACGATAATGGTGTCGCCGGGGGCAAAGGTCGGGATCTCCTTGCTCATCTGCTCGGCTTCGAGCGCCTGGATCACCTTGTTCTTGCTGCTCATGACAATGACTCCTTGATAACGTTGACTCATCGATCGCCTGGGTTGCCGATGAATCGTGATCCCGGCGCTCGAATGCTCTCGAGAGCGCGGGAGATAATGGGTGACGCGGGGCAGTGAGTTCGATCGCTCAGCGCTCCCGCACCTCCGCCTGCCCTATCTGGCGGGCAAAGCGTGCTCCTCGAGGAACTCCTGCAACAGCTTGCGTTGCTCCTTGTTCAACTCCCTGCCCTCGAGCAGGTCGGGACGTCGCTGCCAGGTACGCCCAAGAGACTGCTTCAGCCGCCAGCGCCGAATGGCACCGTGATTGCCGCTGAGCAGGACTTCCGGCACCCGACGCCCGTCGATCACCTCGGGGCGAGTGTAGTGCGGGCAGTCCAGCAGTCCTTCGTTGAAGGAGTCCTCGACCGCGGAATCCTGATGACCCAGCACTCCGGGCACCAGCCTTGCCGCGGCATCGATCAGTACCATGGCCGGCAGCTCGCCGCCGCTCAACACATAATCACCGATCGACCACTCTTCATCGATGTCGCTCTCCACCACGCGCTCATCGATGCCTTCGTAACGCCCCGCCACCACGACCAGTGGCGGCCCGGCCGCCAGCTCCCGAGCCCCGGCCTGATCGAGCCGTCGCCCCTGGGGCGACAGATAGACCACCCTGGGACGCTGCCCGGTGGCCTGCTCGGCCCTGGCTTTGGCCGCATGAATCGCCGCGCGCAGGGTATCGACCTTCATCAACATCCCTGGCCCGCCGCCATAGGGGCGGTCGTCCACGGTGCGATGTCTGTCGGTGGCAAAGTCGCGAGGATTCCAGACCTCCAGCGCCACATGCCCCTTCTCGACTGCTCGACCGGTAACGCCGTAGCGCGTGATCGCCTCGAACATCTCCGGAAACAGCGAGACGACCCCGACCCACATATCGGCCACCCGTTCGGGTGCCGGAGAGTCAGCCGTCATCGAATCGGATTCCTTCAAAACTCGGGATCCCAGTCGACGTGCATCACGCCATCTTCGAGATCCACCTCGAGGATCACCTCTTCGGGCAGGAACGGCAGCAGTCGCTCGCGGGCATCAATGGCGTCCGTCTCGAGACTTCCCTTCACGACCATGACATCATTGGCGCCGGTCTCGAAGAGATGGTCGATACGGCCCAGCACGCTGCCATCACGGGTCACGACCCGCAGGCCTTCCAGCTCGTGCCAGTAGAAATCGTCGCCGCTGAGCTCGGGCAGTTCTGCCTTGGGCAGCACGATCTCTGCGCCGGCCAGCGCTTCGGCGGCCTCGCGGGAGTCGCAGCCTTCGAGCTGGGCCACCAGACCCTTGCCGTGGCGGCGCCCCTGCACCAGTCGACAACGCTTCAGCGTATCGCCCTGACGCACCACCCACTCGGGGTAGTCGAGGATGCCCTCCATGGGGCTGGTGTACGAATACACCTTGAGCCAGCCCTTAACGCCATAGGGGCTGGTCAACTTTCCCAGCACCACATGATCGTCGGCGGGCTGAGCCTTTGCAGATTCGCTCATCGACGACCTCGGAACCGAGACAATCATCGCATCAGACCTCAGGCCTGCTTGCGAGCTTCCTTGACCAGCTCGGCAACACGGCCGGAGAGCTGGGCACCCTGGCTCTGCCAGTGGGTGACACGGTCGAGATCGACACGCAGACGCTCTTCCTGACCACGGGCAACCGGGTTGAAGAAGCCGAGACGCTCGATGAAACGGCCATCACGGGCGTTGCGGGAATCGGTAACGGTCAGGTGGTAGAAGGGACGCTTCTTGGCGCCACCACGAGCCAGACGAATGGTAACCATGGCCTATTAAGTCCTTCGGTTGATTGGGATTCGTTCACGACGATGACCGCGACACTCGCGGTCCTGTCAGTCAAGACGCAGCATTCTACGGAAAACAGTCCCGCTTGGGAACCTTTTTCGGGCTTATCGCCAGGGCTTGCCACCGGGGCCGCCCATTCCCCCCATGCCACCCATGCCACCCATGCCGCCGGGGCCAGCGCCGCCCATCATGCCGGACATGCCACGCATCATGTTCTGCATGCCACCCTTCTTGCCCGCCTTCTTCATCATCTTCTGCATCTGCTTGTGCTGCTTGAGCAGACGATTCAGATCGGGCACCTGCAGGCCGGCACCGGCGGCGATGCGCCGCTTGCGCGAGCCGTTGATGATCTCGGGCTTGCGACGCTCCTGGGGCGTCATGGAGTTGATCAGCGCCTCGAGCTTGCCCATCTCCTTCTCGGGGCCGGGCCCCTGAGCCATCTCGGCCATCTGCCCCATGCCGGGCAACTTGCCCAGCAGACCGCCCATACCGCCCATCTTCTTGAGCTGCTGGAGCTGGTCGCGGAAGTCCTCGAGATCGAAGCCCTGGCCCTTCTTGACCTTCTTGGCCAGTTTCTCGGCCTTGCCCTTGTCGACGCTGCGCTCGGCCTCCTCGATCAGCGACAATACGTCGCCCATACCGAGGATGCGCGACGCCACGCGATCCGGATGGAAGGGCTCGAGGGCGTCGACCTTCTCGCCAACGCCCATGAACTTGATCGGCTTGCCGGTGATATGACGCACCGAGAGCGCCGCACCACCACGCGCATCGCCGTCGGCCTTGGTCAGGATCACCCCGGTCAGCGGCAGCGCCTCATGGAAGGCCTTGGCGGTATTGGCGGCATCCTGGCCGGTCATGGCGTCGACGACGAACAGCGTCTCCTGAGGCGAGACCGCCTTATGCAACGCCTGGATCTCGGCCATCATCGCCTCATCGATGGCAAGGCGACCGGCGGTATCCACCAGCACCACATCGTGGAACTGGATCTTGGCATGCTTGATCGCCGCCTCGGCGATAGCGACAGGCTGCTGGTCGGAGCGCGACGGGAAGAAGTCGACCTCGACCTCCTTCGCCAGGGTCTCGAGCTGGTCGATGGCCGCCGGGCGGTAAACGTCGGCAGAGACCACCAGCACCTTCTTCTTCTCGCGCTCGCGCAGATAGCGCGCCAGCTTGGCCACCGAGGTGGTCTTGCCCGCGCCCTGCAGGCCGGCCATCAGCACCACCGCCGGCGAGCCCTTGAGGGTCAGCCCCTCGTTGACCTCGCCCATGGTCGCTTCCAGCTCCTGCTGGACGATCTTGACGAACTGCTGACCGGGCGAGAGGCTCTTGGAAACTTCCTGACCCACGGCGCGTTCGCGCACGCGGTCGATAAAGTCCTTGACCACCGGCAGGGCGACATCCGCCTCGAGCAGCGCACGGCGCACCTCGCGCAGGGTGTCCTTTACATTGTCCTCGGTCAGGCGAGCCTGACCCTTGATCGATTTGAGCGTCTGCGACAGGCGCTCGCTGAGATTCTGAAACATTGGCCTCTCCACGTGTGCGATGGCCTGAAGGTTGGGGGCGATTATACGCGCTGTGGCCGCGAGTCTCCATGCACCACGTCCTGACCCAGACTCCAAGGCCTGTGCGCCAGCCGGGTGATTGGGTATAGTAACCGCACTGATGCCACCCTTATGCTGACCACTTTCACAAGCGCACGGATCGCAACCCATGCAGGCGCTCGCCCTGGCCGTAATGGCCTCTCTCTTCTATCTCGCCGCCGCCTCCTGGCAGGGACTGACTCTGGTTCGCCGGGTAGCGCCACAGCCGATGCTGGTACGCGGCCTGTCGCTGCTTGGCCTGCTCTGCCACCTGCCACTGGTCGTCAGCCTGTTCGGTCATGATGCTCAGGTACTGCCGGGGCTCTACACCAGCATGATCCTGATCAGTGCCATGGCGGTGGCGGTACTGCTGGGTGTCAGCCTGTTCAAGCCGGTACTGGGTGCCGCCGTCGGCGTACTGCCGATGGCAGGCCTTGCGCTGTTGCTGGCTGCCACGGTACCGGCACCACCCCCGGCCGAGGCACTCTCTCCCGGTGTCGCCCTCCATGCCATCAGCTCCCTGTTGGGATTCGCGGTGCTGGCCATCGCCGCCGTGCAGGCCATCCTGCTGGGTCTGCAGAACCGCGCCCTGCGCCACCACCACATCCGCGGAATTGTCCAGGCTCTGCCCCCGCTCACCTCCATGGAGCGGTTGTTGTTTGAGTTGATCTGGGCAGGCATGGCACTGCTGACCCTGGCGATCCTCAGCGGCTTCGTGTTCCTCGACAACATGTTTGCCCAGCACCTGGCTCACAAGACGATCCTCTCGTTGGCTGCCTGGGTAATCTTCGCCATCCTGCTGTTCAGCCACCACCGCCTGGGCTGGCGCGGCATGCGTGCCGTGCGTTGGACCCTTGGCGGCTGCGCCGTTCTGGTAGCGGCTTACTTTGGTAGCCTCTTCGTTCTGGAAGTGCTGCTCAACCGCGGCTGAGCGGCCCTTCTGATACCTTGACACCGCGCGCCCACCTCCCGTCAAATCGAGCCTGACCCGCGACCGAGGACTCTTCGACTTGAGCGACGACTTCCCATTGGGATTGCTGTTCGGCCTGCTGTTCCTGCTTGTCTGCCTGTCTGCCTTCTTCTCGAGCTCCGAGACCGGCATGATGTCGATCAACCGCTACCGCCTCAGCCACCGGGTCAGCAGTGGGGAGGCACGGGCCCAACGTGTCGCCAGACTACTGGCTCGCCCCGACCGGCTGATCGGCGTGATCCTGATCGGCAACAACTTCGTCAACAACCTGGCGGCCTCCATCGCCACCATCATCGCCATTCATTTTCTTGGCGACGTTACCGGCCCGGCCGTCGCCACCGCCGCATTGACCATCACCATCCTGATTTTCGCCGAGGTCACCCCCAAGACTTATGCAGCGGTGAAGCCGGAGCGCATCGCCTTCCCTGCTTCGCTGGTGCTCGAGCCACTGCTCAAGCTGCTCTACCCGCTGGTGTGGCTGGTCAATGTGATCTCCAATGGTCTGCTGCGGCTGATCGGCGTGCGCAGCATCGATGGGGATGGCGACAATCTGACCCGCGATGAACTGCGCACCGTGGTTCACGAGGCGGGCACCCTTATCCCTCACCGCCACCAGGCGATGCTGCTCTCCATCCTCGATCTCGAGAACGTCACCGTGAACGACATCATGGTGCCGCGCCACGAGGTGATCGGCATCAACCTGGACGATGATCTCGACGAGATCCTCACCCAGATCCGCACCAGCCAGCACACCCGGCTGCCGGTCTACAAGGGCGACATCAACAACATCATCGGCCTGCTGCACCTGCGCAATGCGGCACGCTTCCTATCCCGCGGCGAAGTGACCAAGGCCGCCATCGTCCAGGAGGCTCGTGAGCCCTACTTCATCCCCGAGTCCAATCCGCTGCACACCCAGCTGCTCCACTTTCAGCAGCAGAAGCGGCGTATCGGCATCGTGGTGGACGAGTATGGCGATGTGGAGGGCCTGGTGACCCTGGAGGATATCCTCGAGGAGATCGTCGGCGAGTTCACCACCGGGGTAGCAGGCATGCAGGAGGATATCCGGCACCAGGAGGACGGCAGCGTGGTGATAGAGGGCACCGCCAATATCCGCGACATCAACAAGTCGCTGGGCTGGCAACTGCCTACCGACGGCCCCAAGACGCTCAATGGCCTGATCCTCGAACACCTTGAGGGATTTCCGGAGGGCCCGACCTCGCTACAGGTGGGCGACGTGCGCATGGAGATCCAGGCGGTGCGTGACAACCTGATCACCGCGGCACGCTGCTGGCTGGCCCCGCGGTGAGCGCGACGCCAGGCACATGCCTCTAGCGACTCTGGGTCTGGTGTTCGACCGCCGGCTGGATCGAGGCATCCCCAACGCACTTGAGCTCCCGAACTCTGGCCTCCAGCTGGCAACGAGTCGCCGCCCCGGGAGAGAGCGGCTCGCCGAGCTGCAGCACCACTCGGGCGCGGAAACGTCGCGGTCGCTGACTCAGCGCACGACCGTGGCAGTGAGAGGTCCATGAGCCCCAGAGCCCGGAGAGGCTCGCCGGAATCACCGGCACCGGGTCACGGGCGAGGATCAGCTCCAGGCCACGACGAAACTCCTGCACCTCGCCATCCATTGTCAGACGCCCCTCCGGAAACAGCATCACCACCTCGCCATCGCGCAGCGCCCGACTCACCTCCTCCATCGCCCGGCGCAGAGTGCCTGGATCGCTGCGCTCCGACTCAACGGGAATCGCCCCCACCAGCCGGAACAGCCAGTTGAGCCAGGGTGAATCATAGATCGGCTTGTCCATCAGAAAGCGCAGTGGTCGCGGGCTCGCGCCACCCAGCACCAGGGCATCCATGAAACTGACGTGGTTGCACACCACCAGGGCCGCCCCACGCTCGGGAAGGTGCTCGAGCCCCGTCAGGCGCAGCCGATAGAGCAGGCGAACCAGCAGATAGACCAGCAGGCGTACCGCCGGGCGCGGCGCCCGAATGATCCGCCAGACGAGACACAGCGCCACACAGGCGATCAGGAACCAGCTAAACGCTGTCACGACGACACCTATCTGGCCCTCAGGCCGGCGAGGATGGTGTCGAGCAGCTGGTCGAGCAGCTCCCCCACTTCCAACTGCTGGCCCTGCCAGTAGCCCAGCCGCTCGTTAAGGCCCAGCTGTACCAGGCCATGCACGCTGCCCCAGAGGGTGCGCCCCAGCCGGCGCGCCTCGAGATCATCCAGGGCCGGCTGGTACTCCTTGAGAGTGGCTTCGACACGCAGGAAGAGCGCCTCGATCATCTCGTTCTGGCGCTGGTCCAGCTCTCCCTCCTGGGCCAGCGGGAAGTCGAACAGCAGCTGCCAGCGATACGCTTCGCGCTGGGCAAACTGCCAGTAGGCACGCGCCAGGGCGCGCAACCGCTCCTCCGGTGCTGCCTGGCCGGCCAGCGGCTCGACCACCTCGCGCAGATGCCCAAGGGTTTCGATGTTGACGTGCTGCAGGAGGTTGTGAAAGCTGCCATAAAGCTTGAGCAGGGTACTGGGCGCGCACCCCACCTCGCGAGCCAGCGCACGCAGTGACAGGCCGTGTACCGAGTTGCCCTGCAACCAGGCATCACAGGCCGCCATTACCTGGGCATGAAGCGCCTCGGGGGCATGTTGTCTGGGACGAGCCATCGAGTTCCTCGCGTGCCGAAGCAGGCAGTTGCGTGAAGGTCCCCAAGGATAGCGCACATCGAACACTGTTTTCGATAGCCATGTTACCCTGACACTCCCCAGACTCGGAGATTCCATGGCCGGCCGACTGCATATCGCCCCGATCGACATCAGCCAGCTCGTGCCCGACCTGGTGATGGAGACGCCCCTCTTGACCGGTGCCAACCTGGCCCCCCGACGCATGCTCTCGGGCATTCGCCTGGACGCGGGCCGGCCGCGCCTGGAACAACTGTTCTGGGGGCTGACGCCGCCCTGGCTGGAGGTGCTGGACCACGCGCCCCATTGCGCCCGCGCCGAATCCCTGGCGTCGCGCCGCATGTTCCGCGAGGCCTTTCACGCCAGGCGCTGTCTGATCCCGGCCACCGGCGTCTATGTATGGAAGCCCCAGCCACGCTTCAAGCAGCCCTTCCTGGTCACACGAGTGGACCGCGGCCCGCTGCTGCTGGCCGCGCTCTGGTGTCGCTTCCACACCAGCCTGGCCGAGCACACCGACTCCATGGCGCTGATCACCGTGCCGACCAACGGCCTGCTGGCGCCACTCAGCGATCGCCTCCCGGCGGCAATACCACCTGCCGAGGCACGGCGCTGGCTCGATCCGCAGACACCAAGCGAGGCGGCCCAGGCCATGCTGGCACCGGCGCCCAGGGAACTGTTGGGCGCTTTTCCGGTATCAAGACGTGTGAATAATCCGGCGAACCAGGACGCGGCCTGCGCCCACCCGGTCGGCCCCATGCTGCGCCACGAGGCCTGAGCCGGCATCCCTGCACAAGGAGTGAGAATGTTGCCTATCCTGTCCGTCGCCCGCTGCGGGCGACTGCTGCCCCCGCTGCTTGTCCTGCTGGGCCTGGCCTCACAGAGCCTAGCCTCCCAGGCCCTGGCCACCCAGACGGCGACCACCCCCACCGCGGCCGTCGAGGCAAGCACCACGCCCAGGGTCAGCCCTCACGACGAACGCGACTATCGCGTGTTGAGCCTGGAGAACGGCTTCACCGCCCTGCTGGTCAGCGACCCCGATGCCGACAAGGCCGCGGCCTCCCTCAATGTCTCGGTCGGCAGCGCCCAGGATCCGGAAGACCTGTCGGGTCTCGCCCACTTCCTCGAGCACATGCTGTTCCTGGGCACCGAGCCCTACCCCGAGGCGGATGCCTATCAGGGCTATCTGACCCGCCATGGCGGCAGCCACAACGCCTTTACAGCGCCCCAGGACACCAACTACTTCTTCACCATCGAGCCCGATGCCCTCGAAGGCGCCCTGGATCGCTTCAGCCAGTTCTTTATCGCGCCGCTATTCAACGCCGACCGCCTGGAGAGCGAACGCAACGTGGTGCACTCCGAATATATGGCGCGCATCCGCGACGAGGGCCGGCGGGTCAACGACGTGCTCGACCGCCTGCTGAACCCCGAACACCCCTTCACCGGCTTTTCGGTCGGCAGCCGCACGACCCTGGCCGACCGTCCCAGCGACGAGCCGAGTCTGCGTGAGCGGGTCATCGACTTCTATGCGTCGCACTACGATGCCAACGTCATGCACCTGGCGATCGTCGCCCCTCAGCCCCTCGACGAACTGGAGCGGCTAGTCGCCGAGCGCTTCGCCACGGTGCCGGACCGAGGCCTGGTGCGGCCGAAGATCAGCGACCCGCTGTTCCTGCCGGAGACACTTCCCAGGCGAGTCGCCGTGCAGTCCCTGCGTGACAGCCACCAGCTGCGCTTTCTCTTTCCGGTAAACGACCCCATCGCCGAGTACCGCCACAAGCCTGTCGACCTGATCGCCCACCTGCTCGGGCATGAGGGCGAGGGTAGCCTGCTTGCGGCCCTGCGCGAGGCGGGCTGGGCCGATGGGCTCTCCGCCGGCGTCTCGCGGGGTGACGGACGCCACGCCCTGTTCACCGTCGACATCAGCCTGACCCCTCTGGGGGCAGAACATCGCGATGCCATCGAGGCGAGCCTGTTCGCTGCCATCGAGACGATTCGCGAGGCCGGCCCCGAGGCGTGGCGCTACTCCCAGCAGGCGCGCCTGGCCGAACAGGGTTTCCAGTTTCAGCAGCACGGCTCGCCCCAGCAGGACGCCATGCGCCTGGCCATGAACCTGGCACGCTACCCGGTGGAGGATGTGCAATATGCCGACTATCGCATGGATGGCTTCGACCGGGGGCGGACCCGCGACTACCTGGCCGCACTAAGGCCCGACAACCTGATTCGGCTCTATAGCGCCCCGGACGTCGAAGGCGAGCGGACCTCGCCCTGGTTCGACACCCCCTGGGGCGACGACGCCTACACCGCCGATGCCACGCCTCGCGATGGGCTGATGCTGCCCGAACCCAACCCCTATATCGCCGAAGATCTCGCGCTGCTCGACGCCCAGGACGAGCGCCCTCGACAGCGTATCGATGAAGCCACCTTCACCTTCTGGCACATGGCAGACGCCAGCTTCGACACGCCCAAGGTGGAGTGGCGCTTCAGCCTGCAACACCCGCGTGCCGCCGAGGCGCCCCGCGAAGCGGTACTGGCCCGGCTGCTCGCCGGCTGGCTGGAGGATAGCCTCAACGAGGTGCTCTATCCCGCGCGGCTGGCCGGCCAGGGAGTCGAGGCCTACGCCCACGCCCGCGGCATTACCCTGGCCTTCTCCGGCTGGCGCGATCGTCAGACGGTGGTGATGGAGCGTGTGATCGAGCAGCTTCAGCAGGGGGCCATCAAGCCCGACGCCTTCGAACGGGTGCGCCATCGCCTGCAGCGGGAGTGGCGCAATGCGCCCCAGGACCCACTCCACCGACAGGCCAACCGAACCCTGGCCGAGACCCTGGTGCGCCCCCAGTGGCCCACCAATACACTGCTTGAGGCCAGCGAAGGCATGACGCCGGGGGACCTGCGTGAATTTCGCGACATCTTCCTCGACGAACTGCATCTGGAGGCCATGGCGGTGGGCAATATCGGCGCCGAGCAAGCCGATGAGATTGCACAGCAGATGGCCGACACCCTGGCGCCGAGCCTCACGGCGGCAGCGATTCCCGACCTGGTCCCGCTGGCTGCCTCCGCGGATCTTCCCGCCCTGACCCCACAGACAGGTCGCGAGGAGTCGATACTGCTGCGCTACCTGCAGGGCCCGGACCGCTCCCTCGATAGCCAAGCACGCCTGGCACTGCTCGGCCAGCTGATCGACACCCCCTTCTACCAGCGTCTGCGCACCGAGCAGCAGCTCGGTTACGTGGTTCACGCCGGCTACTCGCCGATGCTGGATGCCCCGGGTCTCGCCCTGCTGGTGCAGTCACCGGAGACCGATAGCGAGTCGATCGCCGACCATATGGATCGTTTTCTGCAGAGCTTCGGCGCCACCCTGGAAACGCTGGACGAGGAGGCACTCGCCCCTTACCGCCAGGCGGTGCATGCCGAACTGACCCGGCGCGATACCAGCCTGGGCGGCCGGACCAATCGCCTGTGGCGCACCCTGGCCTACGGCGATACCGAGTTCGAGCGGCGCGACAAGCTCGCCGAGCGGGTCCTGGCTATTACCGCCGACGAGCTGCGCGAGGCCTGGACGGCCCTGCTTGCCAGCCCCGAGGTGCGAGTCGCCTATGACCCGGGCGATGCGCCCACCGACGTGCTGGCATTCACGGCTGACCTCGAGCCGTTGCCGGAAGGTAAAGAGTGTGGGGCGAGGAGTGAACCCCGGCTGCGCCGGAACGATAAGCTGTAAGCTACAAGCCGGAAGAGGGCCACATCAAAAGTGATGTGGCCCTGACGATGGCAGGCCAGGCAAAAGCTGCTGCGAAGGAGAAGACAGCGCGTTAGCCCGCGTCGAATGCCTGGGGAGGCAGGATGGCCTCGACATGCATCACCAGCTCCTCGAGGATTTGACGGTCGCGGTCGCTCAGCTCGACCCGGTTGAGCCGTTCGATCTCTCGGGCGAAGCCCTTGAGGGTCAGGCTCGCCACCTCAGCGTCATTCATGCGAGCCCAGCGGTAGGCCTCCCACTGGGCCAGCTCATCGCCTTCAAGCGTCTCGGGGAAGCTGCGCGCGCGATAGCGAAACAGCATCTCCTCCAGGCGTGGATCCTGGAAGGCGAAGCTGGCACCCACCAGATCCCAGGCCGCCATCTCGCGCACCTGCTGCATCTGACGGCGATCCGCCGGCGAGAAGAAACCTCCCGAGTAGAGCATCAGGTCGGGGTCACCCGACCCCGCCGGGGGTGGCTCGGCGAACACCTCGGCGGCACGGGCGGCCACCTCCGGATGCCCAGCCAGACGCTTCCAGTGCTCGCGGCAGGTCGCCATATCCAGCCCCAGGCGCTCGACGATATCACCATGCTCTCCGCGCCGCGGACCCGCCACGTCCTTGAGGGCGCTGGCCGGGAACAGCACCGGGCACTTGTTGATATGGATCACCTTGAGCGGGATCCGCTCGGTGCCCTCGGCAAGGTCGTCATTACTGACGAAGACCCGCTGGCGTATCTGCTCGGCGGAGAGCTCGAGGAGTGGCGCGGGGTCCACCGAAAGATCATAGACGACGACCCCGTTGGGGTTGCTGGGATGCTCAGCAAGGGGCACCACCAGGGCGGCACAGCCGCGACTGGCCGGGTAACGCCGTGAGATATGCAGCAGTGGCTTGCGTCCAGGCACATCAAGCAGCTTGCCCACGGCGCGCTTGCCGCGCAGCTTGAGCAGAAAGTCGAAGAGGTTGGCATTGGCCTCACGCAGACGCCTGGCCAGGGCGATGGTCGCCCGCACGTCGGCCAGGGCATCGTGGGCCCCGACATGCTCGATGCCGTTGGCGGCGGTGAGATCCTCGAGCCGGAAGCTGGGCGCCCCGTCCTCGCGACGCGGCCACTCGAGCCCCTCCGGACGCAGGGCGTGAAAGGCCCGCACCACATCGATCAGGTCCCAGCGCGAATTGCCGTTCTGCCACTCCCGGGCATAGGGGTCGAGCAGGTTGCGGTAGAAGAGATGACGACTGACCTCGTCGTCGAAACGCACGCTGTTGTAGCCTACCGCGCAGGTGCCCGGCACGCTCATCAGCGCCTCGATCTGCCCGGCAAACTGCGCCTCGGGCAGCCCGCGGCGACGCGCCTGCTGGGGCGTGATACCGGTGACCAGACAGGCCTGGGGATGCGGCAGGAAGTCATCTGCCGGCCGGCAGTACCAGGTGACCGGCTCACCGATCTCGTTGAATTCGGCATCGGTACGGATCGCGGCGAACTGAGACGGACGGTCACGACGGGGGTCGGCACCGAAGGTCTCGTAGTCGTGCCACAGGAAGGTCTTCGGGGCGTCAGGCGGCGCCATCAAGGTTTCTCCGGCGATTCAGCATGGAGCCAACAGCCTAGCACAGCCCAACGACTCACTCAGCCAGACAGGTTCAGCCAGACCGGCTCAGCCCGGCGCCCCCTTGGGCAGGGTCACATTGAGCTCGAGCACCGAACAGTTGTCCTCACTGTCGAGGCTGATATTGATGGCGTCATCATCCACCTGCACATAGCGGCGAATCACCTCCAACAGCTCCCGCTCCAGCATCGGCATGTAGTCCGGCTGGCCGCGCTGACTGCGCTGGTGAGCGACGATGATCTGTAGCCGCTCCTTGGCGACTGGCGCGGACTTCTTGCGCTCCCGTTTCAGGAATTCAAGCAGCTTCACCGACGACCTCCTCCAAACATGCGACTGAGCAGACTCTTCTTCTGATACTCGTGAAAGCGCAGCGGCACATCCTCGCCAATCAGCCGCGATACGGTATCGGTATAGGCCTGACCGGCATCGCTGGAGGCGTCGTGGGTTACCGGCACCCCCTGGTTGGAAGCACGCAGCACCGCCTCCGACTCCGGTATCAAGCCGATCAGGTCGATCGCCAGGATCTCGCGGATATCCTCGAGGTTGAGCATATCGCCGGTATCGACCCGCAGCGGGTTGTAGCGAGTGATCAGCAGGTGTTCCTTGATGGCTTCCTCGCCACGCTCGGCACGTCGTGTCTTGGAGGCCAGCAGGCCGAGAATACGATCGGAATCACGCACCGAGGAGATCTCGGGGTTGGTGACCACGATCGCCTCATCGGCGAAGTACATGGCCAGCTGGGCTCCCCCTTCGATGCCGGCGGGCGAGTCGCAGAGGATGTAGTCGAAGTCCTTGCTCAAGGTCTCGAGTACCTTCTCGATCCCTTCACGCGTCAAGGCCTCCTTGTCACGAGTCTGGGAGGCGGGAAGGATGTGCAGGTTTTCCACACGCTTGTCGCGGATCAGAGCCTGGCTCAGCCCCGCTTCACCCTGAATGACGTTGACCAGGTCGTAGACCACACGCCGCTCGCAGCCCATGATCAGGTCCAGGTTACGCAGCCCGACGTCGAAGTCGATGACCACGGTCTTGTTACCGCGCAGTGCCAGGCCAGTGGCAATGGCTGCCGCGCTGGTTGTCTTGCCGACGCCTCCCTTGCCGGAGGTCACAACGATGATCTTGGCCAAGAGTCACTTCCTGTCGTGTTGTTGAAATGGCGCGAGCCATCGACGGAGATACCGCTCAGGTGAGCGAGGTGATGCCCAGCTGATCCCCATCGAGGCGAACCTGTACCGGGGTGCCCAGCAACCGCCGGTCGATGTCCTCGAGGCGCTTGTAGTTCCCGGCCACCGAGAGCAGCTCGGCGTGGAGCTCACGGCAGAAGATGCAGGCCAGGGCATCACCATGGATGCCGGCCAGAGCACGTCCACGCAGAGCGCCGTAAACATGCACGCTGCCCGCCGCGAGCACCTCGGCGCCGGCATTGACCGCCCCGATCACCACCAGATCACCGCTGGGGGAGGTGATCTGCTGCCCGGAGCGCACCGTGCCACGAAAGATGCGTCCACCACCGATGCTATCCGCTGGCACCGCCAGCTCGGCCGGCGCCTCTTCATCGGCGGCAACGCTTTCCAGAGGGCGAGCCCTGCCGGCCTCCTGGGGTGGAAACCAGCCCAGACCCAGTGCCCAGGCCGACTGCTTGATCGGATCGGCTCCCCCGCGCACCGCCACGGGCAGCAGCTTGTGAGCCCGGCAGACGGCGCAGATGCGCTCCAGGGCGAGGTGAGGCTCGTCGAGCTTCTCGACACTGAGCACCACCGGCGTGTGCTGAAAGAAGGCCGGCGACTGGCTGAGCTTGCCGGCGAGCTGATCGCGGATCAGCTCGGGGTCCGCACTGGTCAGCTCCATGACCGTCATCGGCAGCATGCCTCCCTTGAAGGTGAAGGCCGTGCTTTCCCTGTCCAGTTTGAGGCTCATTGCCGAACTCCAGGTCGCTGTGATGGGAGTAAAGTCAAAGCTAAGCGACTCCTACTGCCCCTGCAACTCCCATCATACGCGCGACACACCTTATCTGTCAGTGTCGCCATATAACCACAAGGGCCCGTGGCACGGACTTTTCCCCAGCGGCGCCGCATGCTTAGATAGCCCTTGCCCGATTGACCAACAATGATATGAGCAGATGCGTTTTAACACACCTGCCCCTCTTGCCAGGATAGCCAATGTCCGGACTCCTTCGCCGCTTCTTTGCTCCCCGCTGGCAGCACCCTAACCCCGACGTGCGCCGCCAGGCCATCGAGCGCCTCGACCCCACCCGTCACGACCAGCGCCATACTCTGGAGCGACTGGCAGCGGACGCCGACCCGGGCGTGCGGACCGCGGCACTGGCCCGGCTCGAGGACCCCGATGCCCTAATCGCTCTGCTCGGCGAGGCGACACGCTCGCCGGAGCTCAAGCGACGCCTGACGTCACTGGTTTGTGGGAAGGAGGGACGGCTCGAGCTTTCCGCACGGGTCGCCGTGGTCGCCCGCCTGAGTGAGACAGAGCTGCTCGAGACCGTCGCCCTGGAGGGTGACAATCAGCAACTGCGTCTGGCAGCGATCGAGCGGATTAATGACGAGGACGCCCTGGTACGCCAGGCGTGCGACAACGGCATTGCCGCCGTGCGCCATGCGGCAGCGGCAAGGGTCGACAGTGACGCCGGCCTGTCACGCCTGGTGCGTGAAGCAAGGCGCGACCGCCAGGTGGTGCGCCAGGCCCGCGAGCGGCTCAACCGGCGGCGTGCCGATGCCGCTCAGCTGGCCGCCGCCAGGGAGCACCGCGAGGCACTGGTCAGCGCACTGGAGCGCCATGCGAGCGCACCCTGGGAGCCTCTCTACGCCGGCCGAATGCGCCACCTGATGCGCGAGTGGCAGCAGCTCGAAGACACACCCGACCCAGGCCTGGAGCTACGCTATCACGATGCCTGCCTGCGCTGTCGCAAGGTGATCGAGGATCATGAAGCCCAGCAGCGTGCCAACGCCGCGGTCCATCGACATCGCGAAGATGTCCAGCAGGCCAGCGCAAGCCTGGTGGAAGCGCTGGAGGAGAGTATCGAGGCACTCGAGCGCAGCGAAACACTGGGCGCCCAGGATATCGCCAGCCTGCGCTCTCAGAAGCGCCTACTGGCCCACCGCTGGCAGGAACTGGCCGACCAGCATGTCACCGATGCAGCGCTGCGCCGGCGTTACGACACCGCCCTGGGGCGCATCGAGAAGATCGGTAGTGCCTGGGCTCGCCTCGACCAGCGGGCCGGCGATCTGGAGCGTGCCCTCGAAGAGAATGACAGGGAGCGCCTGAAGACGCTGCTCACCGCAATCGACTGGCCCGACAGCCTGGCCCCCACATCACTGCTCCACACCTGCCACCAACGCCTCGAGCAGCATGCCACGCCTGCCGGCGTATCGGCTGAACACATTGAGACCCAGCTCGATGAGCTCGAGCGCCTGCTGGAACGCGGTGCCTTCAAGCCTGCCAGCCGCTTGCATCAGCAACTGCGCCAGCTTGCCGATAAGGTAGACCCCACCACCCTTCGCCCCCTGGAGGCACGCGTTAAGCGACTTGGCGCACGGCTGGCCGAACTGCGCGACTGGCGAGGATTCGTGGCCGGCCCCAAGCGTGAACAGCTGGTTGCTAGTATTGAGGCGCTAGCCGATGACGAGACCAGCGTAGAGACGGTCCTGGACCGACGCCACCGTCAGCTGGTGAAAGAGTGGAAGTCACTGGGCGATGCCGCTGCCAATCGTGAGCAGTCGACACGCTTCCGCACCGCTTCGGACCGCATTCATCAGCGTCTGGCGCCATGGCGAGCGCGCCTGGAGTCCGAACGTGCCAATAATCTGGCGACACGCATCGCGCTCTGCGAACAACTTGAGACGCTTCTCGACCACCCCGCACAGGAGGCCGACCCCGACGCTCTGCGTGAGATCCGTGATCGTGCTCGAGATCAGTGGCGCCGAGCCTCACCGGTTCCACGCGAGAAGTCGGAGGCCATCGGCCGACGTTTCGGCGCCATTCGCCACCGCCTTCAAGCGCTGATCGATCAGCGCGCCCGGGAGATCGCCGAGGCCAAGCACGAACTTGTCGATAAGGCTCGACAACTATCGGAAGAAAAAGAGATACCGGCAGCCAGGCGGGCCGAACAAGCCAAGGAGCTCCAGCGCCGCTGGCGAGCGCTGGGCAGAGCCCCAAAGCGCGAAGAGCAGGCCTTGTGGCGTGAGTTCCGCGGCCTCTGCGACACCATTTTCGCGAGCCGCGAAGCGGCCCGTGACGATCGTGTTCGCCGTGCCGAAGAGCGACTGAATGCCATGCAGGGCCTGATCAATCGTCTGCATGGCTGGCAGCCTGTCCGATCAAGTGACGAGGTGATATTGACCCAGGCCATCGCCGAGGCTGCCACACTGGAGCCCCTTCCCGGTGGCCGCCGTAGCGAGGGCATGCGTCGGCGCTGGTCGGGCATCGTGCGTGCTAGGCGCCAACGGCTGGAGAGGCTGGCGGTGATCGAACAGGTAACCGACTGGCAGGAGGTGAGGCCGCTGCTCGATGCCCATCTGCAGGCGGATGCCGAGCACCTGGCGGGCAACGAACCCGGCGATGTCCCCCTGCCGGAAGGCCAGATGCTTGCCGAGGACATGCGCAGCGCTCACTTCCGCCGCAATGCCGCGCGCCGGGACAGCCCCCCCCTTGATACGGTAGAAGAACGCCTTGCACGCACCCGGGTGCACCTTGCGCTACTGGCTGAGGGCAGCGTCAGCCATCGTGATGAGCCACTACGTCTGGCCATTCAGGTCGAGCGCCTCAACGACAACATGGGCCGCGAACTTTCCCGAGCCGAAGAGGTACGCAGCATACTGGCCGAGCTGCTCGCCACCGGGCCGGTGCCTCCTGCTCTCTGGGAGCATACCGTCGGCGAGCTGGACCATATGCTGGAGCGACTGTCGAGCCTGCCCCCTCCCTAAGCCTTCTTCTCCCCTCCTGAGCGACACGGGAGCGCGAGGTATCCCCCACGCTCCCGTGTGATTCTGCCCGTAACAAGACGGAAGGAAACCGGCGTCAACCCATGAACTGGCCGCCGTTGATATCGATATTGGCACCGGTGATAAAGCCGGACTCCTCGTCGGCCAGGTAGGCCACCAGGCGACCGATCTCCTCGGGCTTGCCATAGCGCTTCACCGGAATGGTCTCACGAATCGATTCGCGCACCTTCTCGGGGATATTCATGATCATGTCGGTCGCGATATAGCCCGGCGACACGGTGTTGACGGTGATGCCCTTGGTAGCGGTCTCCTGCGCCAGAGACATGGTCAGGCCATGCATCCCCGCCTTGGCGGCGGCGTAGTTGACCTGGCCAAACTGCCCCTTGCGGCCATTGATCGAGGAGATGTTGATGATTCGGCCATACTGCCGCTCGAGCATGCTCTCGACCACGCTGCGGCAGGTATTGAAGACACTGTTCAAGTTGGTATCGATAACCTCGTGCCACTGCGCGGGGCTCATCTTCTTCATGGTGCCGTCGCGGGTGATGCCGGCACAGTTGACCAGAACGTCAATGGGGCCGTGCTTCTCCTCGATCTCCTTGACACCCTTCACGCAAGCGTCGTAGTCGACCAGGTCGACTCCGGCGATGTCGATGTTGTCGAAGCCAGCAGCCTTCTGCTCCTCGAGCCAGGCCTTGGCCTTCTCCGGGTTATGGTAACCGGCCACTACCTTGTAGCCTTCGGCGGCCAGTGAGCGGCAAATTGCACTGCCGATGCCGCCAGTACCACCGGTGACCCAAGCGACGCGTGATGAATTGGCCATGTAAATCTCCCTGAAAATGATGACACTACGATCCGACAGCATCGGCCGGACATCGCATTGTTCTTGGTCAAGCTGTCACCTTGATGACAAGCCGGATTCAGTATGGCCCATCGAGGGCACAAGGGACGAGCGTTTGAGAGGAGGGCTTGACTAAAGGCGAATCCCGTGTAAAATATGTCCTACATTGATGCGGGGTGGAGCAGTCTGGTAGCTCGTCGGGCTCATAACCCGAAGGTCATCGGTTCAAATCCGGTCCCCGCTACCAAATACCGAGAAAGCCGATTCCTTAGGGGGTCGGCTTTTTTTGTGCTCATAACCCGGCGGTCATCGGTTCTCTCTCGCTTCAGAGTCAGCGGTCCCCGCTACCCAATACCGAGAAAGGCGATTCCTCAGGAGTCGGCGTTTTTCGTGCCCATGACCCGAAGGTCATCGGTTCCCTCTCCCTCTCCCCTTGAATCCGACCGTTCTCACCCGCATATCCTGAGCAAACACACTCGTTTCCGGGAATCCAACCATGTCCATCGTCGATCCGCGTACCGGTGAGCCGCTCACCGCCGATATCAGTGCCCCGCAGGAAGCCCAGCCACAGCCCTCCCAGCCAGAAGCAGGCGAGGCTCCCGAGGTCATCATCGACGTCGATGCCAGCAATATCCAGCAGGTGCTGGAGCTCTCCATGCAGGTGCCGGTACTGCTCGACTGCTGGGCACCCTGGTGTGGTCCCTGCAAGAACCTGATGCCGGTGCTGGAGAAGCTGGCCCACGAATACCAGGGCGCCTTCCTCCTGGCCAAGCTCAATATCGACGAGAACCAGGAGATCGCCGCCCAGCTGGGGGTGCGCTCGGTGCCCGACGTCAAGCTCGTCAGCCAGGGAGGCCTGGTCGATCACTTCCAGGGCGCACTACCCGAGAAGGAGATCCGCGAGTGGCTGGGGCGTTACTTCCCGGCGCCGGAAAATGTCCCGGCGAGCCCCGAAGACCAGGCCGCCGAGGCACTGGCCGCCGGTGATGCCGCCGGTGCCCGCGCCATCTACCAGGAGCTGGTCCAGCAGTATCCGGAGCATATCCCCTACCAGATCGAGCTGGCGCGAACCCTGGTGGCCGAGGGGGGCGCCGATGAGGCCCGCAGTGTGCTCGACAATCTGCCGCCGGAAGAGCGCGATGCCGCCCCGGCCAGAGGCGTGCGGGCCAGCATCGAGTTCGGCGAGGAGGCCCCCTCCGCCGAAGAGTTTGCCGCCCTCGGTGAGCGCGATGACAGCGAGGCCCAGTATCTGCGCGCCATGCGCCGAGTCGCCGACGGCGACTACGAAACGGGCCTCGAGGGACTGCTGACCTTGATGAAGGCCGACCGCAGCTATGGCGACGATGCCGCACGCAAGACCCTGCTACGGGTCTTCGATGCCCTGGGCGCCGATCATCCGCTGACGGTCAGCTACCGCCGCAAGCTATTCACCATGCTCTACTGATCCAGCTGTGGTGAGTGGTGAGTGGTGAGTGGTGAGTGGTGAGTGGTGAGTGGTGAGTGGTGAGTGGTGAGTGGTGAGTGGCAACGATTAACGACTCGCCATTCACAAGCGCGAAGCGCACTCACCACGCGCAGCGGCGCTCACCCCTCACCAGCCCAAAGGGCGCTCACTCGCTCAGCACCCCATCCAGCCGAGAGAGCGCCGCTTCCAGCTGTGTGGCGGTGGTACCGAAGTTGAGCCGAACAAAGCCAGGCCAGCCGAAGTCGGCACCATCGGAGAGCGCCACCCCGGTGCGCTCCAACAAGGCTCGCTGGGGTGACTCACCCAGCCCAGCCTGGCGCAGATCGAGCCAGGCCAGATAGGTGGACTGCGGCGGCGCCATGCCGACCCCGGGCCAGTGTTTCTCCCTCTCCGTCAGCATCTGTCGGTGACCACGCAGCACCTCGAGCAACGCCTGTCGCCAGGGCTCCCCTCGAGCATAGGCGGCCTCGGCGGCCACCAGCCCCAGCACATTGCCATCCGGCATCATCCCCTTCGCCGCCGCGGCGAAGCGCTGGCGCAGCCGCGTATCGGGAATCACCGCGCAGGCGGCTGTCAGTCCGGCCAGATTGAAGGTCTTGGAGGGCGCCCAGAGCGTGATGGTGCGAGCCGCCAGTACCGGAAAGGCCGCGGCCAGCGGTTGATGGCAGGCGCCGGCCTCCAGCAGCAGATCACAGTGCAGCTCGTCGGAGACCACATAAAGATCATGGCGCTCCACCAGTTCGGCCAGGCCGGCCAACTCTTCATGGCGCCACACCCGCCCGGTCGGATTATGGGGATGACACCACAGCAGCAAGCGAGTTCGGGGGGTAATCGCCGCCTCCAGCGCCTCGAGATCGAGGCGCCAGGGCTCATCCGGAGAGGACGGCTCGCGCATGGTGGCCTGCTGGGGCAGGCGCCCGGTATGTTCGGCCACCTTGAGGAAGGGCGGATAGATCGGTGTGACCGTCAGCACCCCGTCGCCCGGTTCGGTCAGTGCCAGGCTCGCAAGATGCAGCGCCGGCACCACTCCGGGCAGCCAATGCTGCCACTCCGGCGCGATGGTCCAGCCATAGTGCGCCGAGCTCCAGGCGCACAGCGTCTCACGCAGCGAGTCCGGCACCTGGCCATAGCCATAGACACCGTGATCAACCCGCGCACGCAGTGCCTCGATGACCGCCGGAGGCGAGACAAAGTCCATGTCGGCCACCCACAGGGGCAGCACCTCCTCGCCATAGCGATGCCATTTCTGTGACGGCCAGTTTCCGGACGGGTGCCGACGCTCAACTGGCGTGGCAAAATCAAACACCATGCACACTCACTCCTCTGTCTCGCAGACCAGGACGGCCTCATGCCCACGACCATGCCCCAGGATGACTTCTATGCCAAGATGCGCCGCGGCATGCCGCAGCTGATCGCCCAGTGGCTCGAGCTGGGACAGGACACACCGGAGCGGCTGGCCCTGTTGCTCGCCGAGACCGCCCGAGTGACGCGCATCGGCCTGCCGGAAACCACGCCCGATGCCACCACCCTGAGGGCCTGGAGCGAGGCCGCAAATGGCGAGGAGATCCCGCTGTGGGCAGCACGTACGGCTACCTTCCTGCTGGTGCAGATGCCAGCTCGACCACTTCCCCATGACACCGACGAGGCCTGTGCCTGGGCCTACTGCTGGCTGCGCAATCATGACTTCGCCTCGCTGGAGGCGGCCGAATCAGCACTCCCGATGCACCTGCATGACCCGCTGGCAGACGTCCTGCCCGCCGCCTGGCAGGACCGCTGCGGCCTACGCCTCGTCTAGCGCCGTACGGCACGCATCCCGGGCCTGAGCAACACAATAAGGGCAACAGCCCTTTCACATGGATAAGGAAAGCGATATGGATGTTCCCCTGAGCTGGCAGCTGGCCAAGCTGGTGATCTCGGTCGGCATGGTGCTGGGGCTCGGCGCCATCGCCGTGCGTGTCAGCCCGCGCGTTGCCGGCTTGCTGGCGGGCTACCCATTGGGCACCGCCATCGCGCTGTTCTTCATCGGCCTCGAGCTCTCCCCGGGCTTCGCCGCCGAGAGCGCCGTGCATACCCTGGCCGGCTTCACGGCGACGCTGGCGCTGGGCGGCGGCTACCTGCTGGCCGGTCGCCGACCAGGGCTTCCCGGCGTGCTGGCCGGTACCGCCGTGGGGCTGGCCGCCTTCCTGGTGGTAAGCCTGGTGCTCACTCGTGTGGAGTTCGACCGCATCACCGGCACCCTGACCACCCTGGCTGCCATTGCGCTGTTTACCTGGCTCTATCGCCATGTGCCCGAGAGCGTGGCGCGACCCGCCGGGCGCTTCTCCTGGAGCGCTCTGATGGTGCGCGCCCTGCTCGCCGCCGTGATCATCTTCGTCATCACCGGCCTGGCCCATGTACTGCCGGCGGCCTGGGCAGGCGTGATGGCTGCCTTTCCGGTCACCATGTACCCCTTCCTGGTGATCCTGCATCTGACCCACGGCCCGGGGCCGGTGGCCACGGTGATCAAGCATTACCCGATGGGGCTCGGCTCACTGCTCAGCTATGCATTGTGCGTCTCGTTCACCTACCCCACTCTGGGCCTGGCGCTGGGCACCCTGGCCGGCTTCGCCGTGGCCACCCTCTGGCTCATCGCCTGGACCCGCTTTCAGGGGTGGCTGGGAGCGCGACGAGCCGCGAGGACTTGACCAGGCGCCAGCCAGGCGCAACGCTATTCGGCCTGGAGCAATAACCACAAGGAAACGCCAGATGTTTATCCGCAAGATCGAGCCCGCCTTCTACGACACCGACGCCCTGGGTCACATCAACAACACGCGACTGCCGGCCTGGTTCGAGCTCGCGCGCAACGACCTCTTCCGCCTGTTCACCCCGGACCTGGACCCGCGCAAGTGGCGGTTGATAATGGCCCGCATGGAAGTCGACTATCGCGCCGAGCTGCAGTATGGCCGGGAGATCGAGATTCGCACCTATATTTCACGGCTCGGCAACAGTTCCTTTACCGTCAGTCAGGAGGCGCGACAGGAGGGTCAGCTCACCAACCTGGGCCATACCGTAATGGTGCATTTCGACCACACTACCAAGAAATCCATTCCCATCGAGGGCGCGCTACGCGAATCCCTGGAGGCGCATCTACACGAGGAGCCCGCCGAGGCATGACCCCCGCCGTCAAGCAGCTGGAGAAGGCCGGCATCGCCTTCACGCTGGCCGAGTATCCTCATGACCCACGTAGTCCCGCCTATGGCGAGGAGGCCGCCCAGGCACTGGGGCTCTCGGTCGATGAGGTCTTCAAGACGCTGCTGGCCAGGCTCGATGATGGCCGCCTGGTGGTAGCCATCGTGCCGGTCTCGAGCCAGCTCGACCTCAAGGCCCTGGCCCGCGCCGCCGGCGCCCGCAAGGCGCGGATGGCCGAGGGCGAGGAGGCCCAGCGAGCCACCGGCTACGTGCTGGGCGGTATCAGTCCCCTGGGCCAGAAGCGGCGCCTGCCGACTTTCCTCGACGCCAGCGTCGAGGCCCTGGCGTCGATTCATGTCAGCGGTGGTCGCCGTGGCCTGGAGATCTGCCTGGCACCTGCCGATCTGCTCAGGCTGACCTGCGGACGCCTGGCAGCGCTCGCCCGCGGCTAAGATACCACCTGGCCGCCCCACCATGTCCGGGCAAGCCCGGGCCATGCACCCACAGGAGCCCGCCATGGCCATCCGCTACACCCTCTGGCTGGACCCGGAGGATACCGAGCGCCACCGCGCCATGGAGGCGCAGCTGCGGCACTACTTTCTCGAGCGCTTCGCCGACTACCCCCATATCCGCTTGTTCGGTGCCGACCCCTACGATTATGATGCGCCGTTCAATCGACTCCATGATGTTCTGATGGCGCGGGCCGCAGAGTACTGCGAGCGGGAGTGGCGTTACGTGCCCACCCCGGAGCAGCTCAATCGGGCCTTCTTCCTGGCCGTCGGTGAGTCCAACAAGTTTCTACGAGAACCCGACGATGGTGATACGCACCGATAACCCGCCCAACCCTCGCCAGCTGACGATCATCGGCGAGCAGCTGGGCCGCGCCCCTCGCGGCATCGAGGCCGTGGCAGCCATCGACGGCGAAGGCACTCCCCTGGTGTTGCGCATGGCACCGATCGTCGATGGCAAACCCTTTCCGACCCTCTACTGGCTGAGCTGCGAGCGTCTCAAGGTGGTCATCTCGCGCATCGAAGCCGACGGCGCCATCAAGCGCCTCGAGGCGCGCCTGCAGGAAGAGCCCGAGCTGCTCGCCGCCTACCACACCAGCCATCGCGACTATGTCACCGCCCGCTGGCGGCACATGAGCGCGTCACAAAAGGCAGAGGTAATGCAACTGGGCTATGATGGCGTGCTGACGGAGCGAGGCATCGGCGGTATCGCCAACTGGAACCAGGTGCGCTGCCTGCATACCCAATACGCCCACCATCTGTGCGGTGACAACGTCATCGGCCGCTGGATGGATGCCGAATACGGCGTCGTCGACTGCCTGCCCTGAGCCCCCTGACCCTAGACCGCTCAACAAAGGAGCCCATGATGTATTTCGATATTCATGTCGTAGCAAGCCTCGCCCTGGTCGCCAGCCTGGTCGGCATCTCCGTTGCCGGCGTCAAGCTGCTGCGTGATGCCATGAAGCGTGACGCCGACGCCGCCCGCTAAGTGAGACTTCTGCGATTGACAAGGGCGCCTGACGGCGCCCTTTTTCGTTAGACTTCAAGATATTGCAGTGTAAGACCGAGCCCGCCAGTATGGGCATTATCATCGAGGAGAAGAGCATGGCGAGATTCTGCGTTTTTCTGGGTTCACGGGAAGGCCGTGACCCGCAGTACCTGGCCGATGCGCGGCGGTTGGGCGAAGCACTGGCCAGGCGTGGCCACACCCTGGTCTACGGCGGGGCTCGCATCGGCATGATGGGGGCCCTGGCCGACTCGACCCTGGGGGCCGGCGGCAAGGTCATCGGCGTCATGCCGGACCATCTGGTGGATCGCGAGCAGGCTCACCTCGGGCTGACCGAGCTGATTCGCGTGCGTAACATGCACGAGCGCAAGGCCAGCATGGCGGCCCATGCCGATGCCTTTATCATGCTGCCCGGGGGGATCGGCACCCTGGAGGAGTTCTTCGAGGCCTGGACCTGGCACTACCTGGGGCTTCACGACAAGCCCATCGGCGTCCTCGACAGCGAAGGCTTCTACGCCCCCTTGCTAAGCTTTCTCGACAATACCGTGGAACAGGGCTTCCTCAATGCCCGTACCCGGGCCGAGCTGTTCGACGCGACCGACGCTCTCGAACTGCTGGATATCCTGGAGGCACAGCTGGCTCGCCCGCGCTGAGTCAGGCCTCGCCAGCCAGTTCACGTGTACGCTGATAGGTAAGCTGCAGCAGCCGGGCATCCTCACCGGCTCGATGTCGCAGGATGCCCAGCTCCTCGATCAGCGCCTCCTTGGTGGGCTTCCACAGCGCAAGCTGCTCCTCGCTGAGCAGCTTGCGCAGCGCCTCCAGGCGAAAGGCCGGCAGCATGCCGGCATGGTGGAAGAGCAGCGATAGCCAGGTGTTGTCGTAACCCCAGCTGTCGCTGTAGCAGATCTTGAGCTCACCGAGCTCGTCATTGAGCCACTGCGCGACCTGACGCAGGGGGTACCCCTCGCGCTGCAGCCGGGCACGACTGATGCCGTGGAGCAGTTCAGCCTTGGGGTCCCAGTGGGTCCATTCGGCCAGGGGCTGAATCAGGAAGGCGCAGCTGCTGCCATCCGGGCGGGCCAACCCCACCTCGATGGGGTAGCTGCCGCGTCCGAATCCAGACGCCTCGATATCGAGCAGGGCCGGTAGCGTCACGGTGGGCAGGAGTCCTTGCGGCGGAAAACAGGAAGGGGCGCCATCTCGCTGGCGCCTCCTCGCTAGTGTCGCGTTTCGGTTTCCGCGCTGTCCAGCCCCTCACCCAAACCGGCGGCGTGGTCGGCCAGCCTCTGCCAGTGGGCGGCACGCTCGGCATCCACCGCCAGCCCCAGCTGTCCCTCGCGATAGGCACGCGCCAGCCGTTCGGCGGCCAGTGGATGCCCCGCCTCGCCGGCACGGGCAAACCAGGTCACGGCGTGGTCGTCGCGGCGAGGATAGAGCGCGCAGCCATGCTCGTAGATTTGCCCCGCCTGGTACTGGGCACGTGAGTCGCCAGCATTGGCCGCTTCCAGCACGTAGCGCGCACCGCGCGCCTTGTCCTGGGGCGACATGCCGCGGTGAAACAGCATATGACCATAAAGGGAGAGCGCCGCCGGATGGCCGGCATCGGCACAGCGCTGGAAGAGGTGCATGGTCAGGCGCTGGGTGCGCGGCGAACGAGGCAGCCAGCGGGTATGGAAGAGCTGCTCCGCCAGGCGGTACTCGAGCCGGGTGAACAGTGATGATGCCTGCGTCATGGCCTTCTACCGGATCCTGTATCACAAGAAAAAGACACTCCGCACCACCCTGTGCGCGGCGTCTGATGTCTGCCCAGCCCCGGTCCCCGGGGCGTAACGGGCGGCCAGCATACGCCCGCCTTTGCGCCGACTCAACCCTGGTCATTTGCCGCCCTGGCAGGGCCTGGCTACCATGCCGGTTCCATTTCCCGATCCACGAGGACGTCACGATGCAGACGCGACCGCTGGGCGATACCGGCATCGAGGTCAGCCGCCTCTGTCTTGGCACCATGACCTTCGGTGAACAGAACAGCGAGGCCGAGGCCCACGCGCAGCTCGACCGCGCGGTGGCCTTCGGCATCAACTTCATCGATTCCGCCGAGATGTACCCGGTACCACCGAGGGCGGAGACCCAGGGACGCACCGAAGCCTATATCGGCAGCTGGCTCAGGCACCGCGGCAGCCGTGACGATATCATCCTCGCCACCAAGGTGAGCGGTCCCGGCCCCGAGCATATCCGCGGTGGCCCACGGCTGAGCCGTGACCATCTCCACCAGGCCATCGACGCAAGCCTCAGCCGCCTGCAGACCGACTACATCGACCTCTACCAGCTGCACTGGCCGGAGCGCAGTGCCAACTTCTTCGGCAAGCTGGGTTATGCACACGACGACGAGGAGGATGCCACCCCGCTGGAGGAGACACTGGCCGCTCTCAAGGAGCTGGTAGACGCCGGCAAGGTGCGTGCCATCGGACTCTCCAACGACACCCCCTGGGGCGTGATGCGTGCCCTCCACCTGGCCGAGACCCAGGGCGTGCCGCGAGTTGCCGCGGTGCAGAACCCCTACAACCTGCTGAATCGCAGCTTCGAGGTGGGCCTGGCCGAGATCGCCCACCGCGAGCGGGTGGGACTGCTG
Source organism: Halomonas icarae (assembly GCF_009901955.1). Lineage (GTDB taxonomy): Bacteria > Pseudomonadota > Gammaproteobacteria > Pseudomonadales > Halomonadaceae > Halomonas > Halomonas icarae. The sequence goes on from NZ_WUTS01000001.1 coordinate 3,023,145, forward strand.
GCCTACTCGCCGCTAGCCTTCGGCATGCTCTCCGGCAAGTACCTTGATGGCGCCCGCCCCGAGGGGGCCCGGCTGACCCTGTTCGAACGCTTCCAGCGCTATACCAATCCCCAGGCCCAGGCCGCCACCGCCGAGTACGTGCAGATTGCCCGGGATGCCGGCCTGGACCCCGCTCGCATGGCACTGGCCTTCGTCAACTCGCGAGACTTCCTGACCAGCAATATCATCGGCGCCACCTCGATGACTCAGCTGGAGAGCAACCTGGCCAGCGAATCCCTGCGTCTGGACGGCCAGGTGCTGGAGGCGATCGAGGAGGTTCATCGCCGCTACTCCAACCCCGCGCCCTGAGGCCCTTCACCCGGGGGCTATCGACCCGATAGCCCCTGAGCCTGGGCGTGCTTGGTATACTCCATGCTCACTTCATCGGATCTGGAGCGCCCCATGCTGAGCGTGATCTCGCCCGCCAAGAAGCTGGACTTCGAGACCCCGGCCACCACGGCCCGCCACACCCAGCCGGACTTTCTGGAACAGAGCCAGGAGTTGATCGAGATCCTGCGCGACTACTCGCCACAACGGCTCTCCGAGCTGATGGGCATCAGCGACAAGCTGGCCGCCCTCAATGCCGCCCGCTACGCCGACTGGCACACACCCTTTACTGCGCAGAACGCCAAGCCAGCAATCCAGGCCTTCCAGGGCGACGTCTACGTGGGGCTCGAGGCCGACACCTTCACGGATGACGAGAACGCCTTCGCCCAGCAGCATCTGCGCATTCTCTCGGGGCTCTACGGGCTTCTACGCCCGCTGGACCTGATCCAGCCCTACCGCCTGGAGATGGGGACGCGGCTCGAGAACCCTGCGGGCAAGGATCTCTATGCCTTCTGGAAGGAGACCCTCACCGCCGAGCTCGACCGTGCCGTGGCGGCCAGCGGCAGTCCGGTACTGATCAATCTCGCCTCCAACGAGTACTTCAAGGCCATCGATACCAGGCGGCTCGAGGCCCGGGTGATCACTCCGGTGTTCAAGGACGAGAAGAGTGGCAAGCTCAAGATCATCAGCTTCTACGCCAAGAAGGCCCGCGGCCTGATGACGGCCTGGATGATCCGCGAACACCTCGACGACCCGGAGGGCCTGAAGGAGTTCGACATGGCCGGCTACCGCTTCAACGCCGCCATGAGCGAGGGTGACACCCTGGTCTTTACGCGCCCCGAAGGCGCCGCCTGAGCCTATATGGGAGACGTCATCCGGGGAGGCCTCCGGCCTCCAATCGCCCGGGGGACCCGGCCTCCTACAGGGTGGCGAAACCGCCATTGAGTGGCGATCAACGTAGGAGGGAGGCTCCGCCTCGCGACTGGCGCCGCCTGGCGCCGCCTGGCGCTCCGATGGTGTTGCCAGACCTCGCAACTTCTGCAGGGAGGCCTTCTTGTGCTCCCTATGCAAACACCAACGGCCGCGAGGCGCGCGCCTTGAGGAAGCGGCGGTGGGCCTGCTTGAAGCGGTCGTTGTCGCAGCGCTGCAGCCATTCGTAGGCCACCATGTCCGCGCTTACCGCCACACCACCGGCCTGCACCAGCCGCTCCCGGGCCAGGCGTGCCTCCGCGGCGCGCCGACTGACGCAGGCCTCGCTGAGCCAGTAGACATCGTATCCCGCCGCCAGTAGCCCCAGGCCGGTCTGCATGACACAGATATGCGCCTCGCTGCCGCACAGCACCACCTGACGCCTGCCGCTCTGCTCGAGTGCCGCGATGAACTCGGGGTTAGCACAGGCATCGAAGGTCAGCTTCTGCCATAGCCGATGTCCCGGGAGCGCTTCCAGCAGGCGCGGCTCGCTGCCCCCCAACCCCTCGGGATATTGCTCGGTGACCCATACCGGCACCTCAAGGGTAGCGGCCAGGCCGCCCAGCCAGACCGCCTCGTTTACCGCCTGGTCGGCATGTTCGATCACCGGCAACAGTCCCGCCTGCAGGTCGACAACCAGCAACAGGCTCTCTTCACGTTTCAGGCGCATGGTGTTCAACTCCCCGGCATTGTGGAATGGTAGTGGAGCCCACCAGCATAGTCGGTAGAATCAACCAACTCGACTCACCCCCTCACCATTCACGACTCACCGACCATTAATCCACTACTGATGACGATACTGCCATGACTTCGACACTCCGCCAGACCTCTCTGATACGTCACCTGCTGATCATGCTGGTGGCAGGACTCCTGACCCTGGGTCCGGCCATGCAAGACGCCGAAGCCCGTCGCCTCGGCGGCGGCAAGAGCTTCGGCTCTCAATCACGCAGCGTGCAGCAGCAACCCTCTGCCACCCAGAACCAGACCTCCGGCACCCGCGCCACCCAGGGGCGAGCCGGGTCGAAAATGCCCGGCATGCTGGGCGGCCTGCTCGCCGGTGGCCTGCTCGCCGCGCTGTTCTTCGGCGGCGCCTTCGACGAACTTCGGCTGATGGACATCCTGCTGGTGGCCGGCATCGCCTTCCTGCTCTTTCGGCTGCTGGCACGCCGCCGTCCGGCCGTGGCAGGTGGCCCCTCGCCAGCCTCGCAGGAGCCCCGTGAATCCGCCGCCCAGCCCTTCCAGGCCAGCGCCGCTCCGGCCGGTGGCGCCTTCGCCAGCGAGCCCGAATGGTTCGACCGCGAGCGCTTCCTCGGTGGTGCCAAGGAACACTTCATGACCCTGCAGCGTGCCTGGGACAACAACGACCTCAGTGGCATTCAGGAGTACGTCACCCCGGAGCTCTACAACCTGCTGCGCGAGGAGCGCAAGCAGCATCCGGCCAATAACCGCACCGAGGTCGTTCGCCTGTTCGCCGAACTGGGCATGGTTCAGGAAGTGGGCCAGCAGGCTGAGGCCAGCGTGATCTTCCACGGCATCCTCGACGAGAATGGCGAGCACAACGAGTTCAACGAGACCTGGCACCTGGTGCGGGAGCTGCGCGACGGCGCTCCTTGGTATGTGCAGGGCATCGAGCAGAACGGCTAACGCTCTCCCCGCCCCTGAAACGCAACAGGCCGGGCTGACAGCAGCCCGGCCTGTTGTTTCACGCATGGATGTTAAGCGTAGCTGTTAATCGTAGTTGTTGAGCATGGTGGTTGAGCACAGTTGTTGAGAGTCGTTGTTAAGCGTGGCTGCTCACGGCGTCAATTACCCTCGCTGGCATCCTCGATGGCGTCACCCATCTCCTCGACACCCTCACCCGCCTCTTCAACTGCCTGATCAATCTCCTGACCGGCCTCTTCGGCAGGCCCCTGGTCCTCCTCGCAACCAGCAAGCCCCAGCGCCAGCAGGCCGGCCAGCAGAGCCAGGAAAAGCTTCCGTGTCATGGTGCGCTGCATGATGTTTCCCTCCTGTGAAACATGAAAAAAGTGACAAACAACCGTATCCATCAAGAACAAGCTAGCGCTTGTGCCGGGCTGCTTCCACCCAGGGTGTCACTTTGGATCACGCTTGAGCAAGGGCTGGCCGGCGTCGCGCCCTACCGCCGGGCAGGTCGATCATAAGTCGAAAAAAAGGGCACCCTCCGCAGAGAGGCGCCCCTGTAAGCACTCGTATGACTCAAACAGCAGAGGTATGCTAGCCGAGCCAAAAAACAATTTCAAACATACGTTTTATCGACACCCTGCGTACCACCGATCTCGCCAGTCGACCCTTGTCCCACTCTCTGCCACCGCATGACGCCGCGGCTGGCCGGGTGCTATGATCCATCATCATTACACACTCGTAGACACCAACAGCACAACGAGGAATCCGGCTTGTCACACTTACCGGTGATCGTCGGCATGGGCGGCGTGAACCCTGCCGGCAGAACCTCGGGCCACCAGGCGTTTCGCCGTACCGTGCTCGACGCCCTGCCCGTGGAGGAGCAGACCCGTACCCTGCTGGGCCTGGCCGCCATGATGCGCCTGGCCAGCGGCCAGGAAGACGGCAGCTGGCATGACGCAGATGGACGCCCCGTGGACCCCGCCACAATCGTTGAACAGACCCGCCAGCAGGTCCTCGACCATACCCTGATACGCCGCATCGAGGACCCGCGCTTCAATGATCCAGGCCTGCCCGCCAACCGTCAGGCCAGTCTGGCGCTGGAAGTCCCCCTCACCTTCCGCGTCCGCCGCCGTCAGCTGCCTCAGGACCTGCCAGCAACCTGGCAGGTACGCGAACTCGATCACAAGCTTCTCGAGGTCACGGTGCCCGCCGGCGAAATGGACGTCATGCTGCCCGAGCACCGCCCCGCCCAGGTGCGCTCAGCCGGTCAGCTGCCGAGCGGCTTCGAACCCAGCCAGCTCTACCGCAGCGTGCATCACCCCCGCGGACTCTCGATGGCGATCTTCGCCGCCAGCGACTGCCTGGGAGACAGCGGGCTCGACTGGGATATCCTGCGCGATCGCCTCGATCCCGATGAGATCGCCGTCTACGCCGGCAACTCCATCGGCCAGCTCGACGAAGAGGGCTGGGGCGGGCTGCTCAAGAGTTTCGTCTCCGGCAAGCGAGCCACCTCCAAACAGATGCCGCTGGGCTACGGGCAGATGCCCGCCGATTTCCTGAACGCCTATGTGCTGGGTAGCGTAGGCAGCACCGGCGCGGCCATGGGCGCCTGCGCCAGCTTTCTCTATAACCTGCGCCTGGGCGTAAACGACATCCGTGAAGGGCGCTGCAGGGTGGTGATGGTCGGCACCGCCGATGCTCCGGTCACCCCCGAGATCATCGAAGGCTTCCGTGCCATGGGCGCCCTGGCCGACGACGACAGCCTGCGAGCCCTGGACGCCCTGGAGTTGCTGACCGACGCCGATTACCAGAAAAGCTGCCGCCCCTTCGCCCGCAACTGTGGTTTCACCATCGCCGAATCCAGTCAGTTCGTGATGCTGATGGACGACGCTCTGGCCATGGAGGTAGGCGCCGAGCTCCTCGGCAGCGTGCCGGAGGTATTCGTCAATGCCGACGGTTGGAAGCGCTCCATCTCCGCCCCCGGCATCGGCAACTACATCACCCTGGGGAAGGCCGCCTCCCTGGTGCGTGAGATGCTTGGTGAGCAGGTCCTGCGCCAGCGCTCGTTCGTCCACGCCCATGCCACCAGCACGCCCAAGAACCGCGTCACCGAGTCCCACGTCCTCGACCGGGTGGCCGAGGCCTATGGCATCGACGCCTGGCCCGTGGTCGCGGTGAAGTCCTATGTGGGCCACTCCCAGGGCAGCGCCGCCGGTGACCAGCTGACCAGTGCTCTGGGCAGCTTCGCCCACGGCCTGCTACCGGGTATCGCCAACCTCGACGCCGTGGCCGATGACGTCCATGCCGAGCGCCTGGGACTCTCCCGGGAGACGCGGCCATTTGCGGCCGACGCCGCGCTGATCAATGCCAAGGGATTCGGCGGCAACAACGCTACCGGCGTGCTGCTCTCCCCGGACGTTACCGAACGCCTGCTGGTGCAGCGTCACGGCGAGGCCGCCGTGGCCGCCTGGCAGGTTCGCCGCGAGGCGACTCGCGAGGCCGCCGCCGCTTACCGTCAGCAGGCCGACCGGGGGCTCTTCTCCCCTCGCTACCGTTTCGGCGAGGGCGTGCTGGAAGGCCCCGAGCTCTCGATCAGCGACGCCGAGATCCATATCCCCGGCTACGCCCGTCCGGTCTCCCTGGCGGTCAACAACCCTTTCGGCAAACTCGAGGAGTGACGGCAATGAATATCGCGGTCTACCCCGGCACCTTCGATCCCATCACCAACGGCCACTTCGACCTGATCGAACGCGCATCCCGGCTGTTCGACAAGGTGGTGGTGGCCATCGCCACCAGTCCCGGCAAGGGCCCGGCGCTGGATCTCGATACACGAATCGCCCTGGCCCGAGAGGTGGTCTCTGGGCTGGACAACGTCGAGGTGACCGGCTTCTCGGGTCTGATGACCGAGTTCATGAAGCAGCAGCAGGCACGCGTGCTGCTGCGGGGGCTGCGCGCGGTCTCGGATTTCGAGTACGAGCTGCAGCTGGCCAACATGAATCGCGCCCAGATGCCGGAGCTGGAGACCGTCTTCCTGACCCCGGCGGTGGAGAACTCCTATATCTCCTCCACCCTGGTGCGCGAAATTGCCAAGCTGGGCGGCGATGTCTCGCAGCATGTGCATCCCGGGGTCGCCGCGAGGCTGAAGAGCCATTACAATACCTGACCACAAGGCTCGGGATTGTGCCGAGCAGATCCCGATGACCGCGGCCAGCGACTTCCGTGAGGTACCCCATGGCCCTGATGATCACCGACGAGTGCATCAACTGCGACGTCTGCGAGCCGGAATGCCCCAACGGGGCCATCTCGCCAGGCGAAGAGATCTATATCATCGACCCGGCGCTGTGCACCGAGTGTGTCGGTCACTATGACGAGCCCCAGTGCCAGCAGGTGTGTCCGGTGGACTGTATCCCTCTGGACCCGGAGCGCGAGGAGAGCCACGAGGAATTGATGGCCAAATATGAGCGCATCACCGCGGCCTGATGATTGGCAAGCCTGGCAAGCAAGGACGACTCTGCATCACGAAACGCCCCGCCAAGTGCGGGGCGTTTCGCGTTGTGTGGGACCGTCACCTTTGGCTATAGCTCGTCGGCCCGCTTGCTGACCGTGCACCCGAGGCAACGGCGGAAGGCCGCCTCGGCCGGGGTCTTGATCAGCGTCTCGGCCGCGCTGTCCACCCCGCCGCCCAGGGCGGTAAAGGGCAGTGTCACCAGAAACACGGCGGTACCGCCCACCGTGGCCGCCGCCAGCAGCGGTCGCGCGATTACCGCATCGGCAATCATCGCCCCGCCACTCGGCTGAACCCCCACGCGCTGCTCCTGAGCGATCGCCGGAGAGGTTGCCATCAGCGCCACCAGCGCCAGTGTAAAGAAGATCATGATCCGCTTGCTCATCGCTTGCACTCCCCGTGCTCCCTGCCATCTATGCTGCGTCGTCACCACCCGGCGCTCGCCTGTAGCGAATCGAGTATGGTGTTAGTCATCATGAGGCCTTAGAATCGCTAAGGTTACATCCTCTCACGGGATCTTACATCAGGATAGGCGGCTTTCGCCGCTTGCCCACCCCAGGACAGGCCTCACCTGCTCCGATCACCATGCAAAGGAGAGCATGATGAAGCGTCTTATCGCCACCGCCGCCCTGGCCACCCTGGTCGCCAGCCCCGCCTTCGCCCAGAGCTATCAGTATGACCCTAATGAGGGACCGTATATTGGTGCGGGCCTGGGGTACTCGAAACTGGATAATGACACCCTCGACTGGCTCGGGGATGTTGGCGCGAGCACCGATGACAGCGATACCGGCTATAAACTGTTTGTAGGCTATCAGTTCAACCCCAACTTCGCTGTTGAAGCGGGCTACGTAGACTTTGGTGACTTCAAAGCTAGTGAAGCGGATGGTACTGACAGTCCCCGCCTGAAGCTTGGAGTGGAAGGCTTTACTGCTGCTTTGGTTGGAAAACTGCCCATCCAGAATGGTTTCAGTGTCTTCGGCAAGCTCGGCATGGTCGCATGGGATGCTGACGTGGACTTGGATGCCACCATCGGCGGAGACGTTTATCGTGAATCCGCCAGCGAAGACGGCTCCGATCCCTATTACGGCATCGGCGCTGAATATGAAGCCGAGCGCATCCTGATGCGCGCCGAGTTCGAACGCTACGATATCAGCGAAGATGGCGAAGACTTCGAGATCGACCTGATCTCCGCCAGCATCGGCTACCGCTTCTAAACGATAATCGCCCTTTATTGCCACCGCCGCCCCGCCCTTGTGCGGGGCGGTTGCGTTATGCCCCGCCGCCGGCCATGCTGCCCGGCTCGTCAATCTCGGGAGCCCCCTGTGAGCCGTTCGGAGTCCTCGTCATCCGGGGCCGCGCGCCGGCGCATCCTGGCGCTGGCCTGGCCGATCATCCTCTCCAATATCACCGTGCCGCTGCTGGGGCTGGTGGATACCGCCGTGGTCGGCCATCTGCCGGACTCGCGCTATCTGGCGGCGGTCACCCTGGGCGCTACCCTGTTCAGCTTCCTGTACTGGGGCTTCGGCTTCCTGCGCATGGGTACCACGGGGCTCACCTCCCAGGCGGTAGGGCGCGAGAACGACACGGACGTACGCAACCTGCTGGGCCAGTCGCTGCTGATCGCGGCGGGCATCGGTGCGGCACTGATTCTCTTCTCACGACCGCTGATCAGGCTGGGACTATGGCTCCTCGATGGCAGTGACGTCGCCACGGCACTGGCCGCCGAGTATGCCGAGATACGAATCCTCTCGGCGCCGGCGGTACTCGCCAACTACGCCATCCTGGGCTGGTTCCTGGGACAGCAGAACTCGCGAGTGACCCTGGCGATCCTGGTGCTCACCAACGGGGTCAATATCCTCCTCGACCTGCTCTTTGTCATCGGCCTCGGCATGACCAGCGATGGCGTGGCCTGGGCCACGGTGATCGCCGACTATACCGCTCTGACCTTCGGCCTGTGGCTGGTCTCGCGACAGCTCAGATGGCTGTCGGGCCGCTTCCTTCGCCATCGGCTCCTGGCCGTTTCAGCCTATGGCGAGCTCTTCTCGGTCAATGCCAATCTCTTCGTGCGTACCCTGGGGCTGCTCTTCGTGATGGCCTTCTTTACCTCGCGAGGGGCGGCCCAGGGCGATACCGTGCTCGCCGCCAATGCCGTGCTGCTGCAGTTCATCATGCTCACCAGCTACGCCCTGGATGGCTTCGCCCACGCCGCCGAGGCGCTGACCGGACGCTCGGTGGGGGCAAGGCGCTGGACGGAATTCGCCCAGTCGGTGCGGAGTGCCGCCTGGTTCTCGCTGCTGACGGCCGGTACCGCCGCCCTGGCTTTCGCCCTGGGGGGCGAGGCGCTGATCGCCCTGCTTACCGGCCTGCCCGAGGTGCGAGAGACCGCCTCCACCTACCTGCCGTGGATGGTCGCCATGCCGCTGATCGCGGTATGGGGCTACCTGCTGGACGGCGTCTTTATCGGTGCCACGGCGATTCGCGAGATGCGCAACAGCATCTTTGCCGGGCTCGCCGTCTATCTGCCCGCCTGGTGGTTGGGCCAGGCCCTGCTTCCCGAGGCGCTCATCAACCACGGCCTGTGGCTCGCCTTCACGCTGTTCATGCTGACGCGTTCGGCGACGCTGATCGCCTATTACTGTCAACGGCGCCGCAGCGACTGGCGCGATGCCAGCCACGACGCCTCATAGCGTCTCATATCGATTCATGGCGATGCGTCACGCGGACACCGGCCCCAATCTGCGGGTTGGCGCGGGCGGCGCGGGCCGCCTGGACCGTCAGCGAGGGATAGCGCAAGATACTGATGCTGCGCTACTTTATGCCATGAAACACCAATAACACTCAAAACAGTAAGGGAACGCCATGCTCAAGGCCCTCTCCAGACCGGCGGTCAAGCTGGTCGAACGCTACCTGCCCGACCCCTATATCTTCGTGCTGCTGTTGACCATCATCGCCGCCGTGGCGGCCATTGCCGTGGAACGCCAGACGCCACTCGCGGTGATGCGCATGTGGGGGGACGGCTTCTGGAACCTGCTGACCTTCTCGATGCAGATGCTGCTGGTGCTGGTGACCGGCTTCATGCTGGCCAGCTCTCCCCCGGTGAAAAAGCTACTGCAACGACTCGCCGCTCTGGCCAAGGGCCCCGGTGGCGCCATCCTGCTGGTCACCTATGTATCGCTGGTCGCCAGCTGGATCAACTGGGGCTTCGGCCTGGTGGTGGGGGCGCTGTTCGCCAAGGAGCTGGCGCGCCTGGTGCGGGTCGACTACCGCCTGCTGGTGGCTAGCGCCTACTCCGGCTTTATCGTCTGGCACGGCGGTCTGGCCGGCTCGGTACCGCTGACCGTGGCCACCGACGGCCACTTCAGCGCCGACCAGATCGGCGTGATCGGCACCGGTTCGACCATCTTCTCCTTCTTCAACCTGGCCATCGTGGTGATGCTGTTTATCGCGGTACCGCTGGTCAATCGCATGATGCTGCCCGACGAAAAGGATAGCGTGTTCGTCGACCCAAAGCTGCTCGGCGATGATGAAGCACACCAGGTGCGTATCACCCGTCCCGCCGAGCGCATGGAGAACAGCGTGGTGCTGGCCTGGCTGGTGGGTATTCCCGGGCTGATCTTCCTGGCAGACCACTTCTTCCTGCGCGGCGGTGGCCTCAACCTGAACGTGGTCAACTTCATGTTCCTGTTCCTGGCCATCGTGCTGCATCGCACCCCGCGCAGCCTGCTGGAGAGTCTCCAGGAGGCGATCAAGGGTGGGGCCGGCATCGTCATCCAGTTCCCGTTCTACGCGGGGATCATGGCGATCATGGTGCAGTCCGGTCTGGCAACCAGCATGTCCGAGGCGCTGGTCTCCTTTGCCACCGACACCACCCTGCCGGTCTGGACCTTTATCAGTGCCGGCATCGTCAACCTCTTCGTGCCCTCCGGCGGCGGTCAGTGGGCCGTGCAGGCGCCGGTGATGATCCCGGCCGCCCAGGCACTGGGTGTGGATATTCCCCGGATGGCCATGGCCGTGGCCTGGGGTGATGCCTGGACCAACCTGCTACAGCCCTTCTGGGCCCTGCCGGTACTCGGCATCGCCGGGCTCAAGGCCAAGGACATCATGGGCTTCTGTCTGATCCAGCTGCTGATCACCGGGGTGCTGATCTCCATCGGCCTGACCTGGTTCTGATCCTCCAGCGAGGTGCCCTGCCCCCAGACGGGCAGGGCACCCGGCTGTGGATAACTCACAAGGAGATCGAATGGACGATAACGACCTGGCCGGCGCCCTGCCCGGCCAGCACGAGCTGTCGATGACCGTGTTGATGACTCCCGACATGGCCAACTTCAGCGGCAAGGTGCATGGCGGCGCCATCCTCAAGAAGCTCGACGAAGTGGCCTACGCCTGCGCCAGCCGCTACTCGGGCCACTATGTGGTTACCCTCTCGGTGGACCAGGTGCTGTTCAAGCAGCCGATCCATGTGGGGGAGCTGGTGACCTTCCTGGCGTGCGTCAACCATGTGGGCCGTTCTTCCATGGAGATCGGCGTCAAGGTGGTGGCCGAAGATATCCAGAACAAGCTGATCCGTCACACCAACAGCTGCTACCTGACCATGGTGGCGGTGGATGGCGATGGCAAGCCGGCTCCAGTGCCTCCGCTGGCGCTTGACACGAAGGTGCAGAAGCTACGCTTCGAGAAGGCGGCCCTGCGCAAGAAGCTTCGCAAGCGGGCCGAAGAGGAGGAGCGCCGCACCCAGGCCGAGCACGGCGCCAGAGGAGAAGACGACTAGCCGCAGTCCAGGCTGAGAATGATGTCCGCCTCGTCCAGGTGGACATTGAGGCGATCTGGCCGGTGATCGAGTGTCACCGCCGTACCGGGGCGAATCACCCGAATGGCCGACGCGTCACTCTCGGCATGAATCGCCTTGCCGAGGGATACGCTGTAGGTACGACCGATACGGTCCTGAACGCGCTGGGCACCACACTCCCCGCCGCTTTCCACGCGAGGCGGCAGCGGAGCTGGTTCGGGCTCCGGCGCCGAACTCATGCCACTGCAGCCCACCAGAAGAAGGCCTAAGAGTAGCGGCGACAACCTCGTTACAATCATCTGGGCTTCCTTGATCCATACCAAAGAAAGTGCCGGAACGGACTAGCCGATCCGGCAGTTGACTCACCATGGCTCGGCTCAGAGTGCCGTAGCAGACTAGCCGCCCCCCGGGGCTCTGTTTAGGAAGCGGCGTCCTGAACGGCCTCTCCACCCTGCTCGATATCCTGGCCGGCACCGCGAATGGTGTTACAGCCGGAGAGAAGCGAAACGGCGAACAGTGCCGCCACCAGCATCATCAGAGTACGCCTCATGATCGACCTCCTTGTGCGTTGAAAATGTTGCACCCGTAATTTAGCAGCTCACGGCGAGCTTCGCCTTATCCCAGCAGCAGCCTGAGGATAATCGCCGCGATCACGGCCACCGTTAGCCACTTGACCACAAAGGCGCCACGCGGACTGACATTGACCCTTACCGCCAGCCAGGCGCCCGACATGCTGCCCACCGCCAGCACCAGCCCATGGCTCCAGCGCACCTGATCATTGACCACAAAGATGGCCAGTGCCGGCAGGGTGTAGACCAGTACGATCAACACCTTGAAGACGTTGACCTGGGCCAGGTCGATCTTGAGCATGCGATAGAGCACCACGATAAAGAGAATTCCTACCCCCACCTGGATAAAGCCGCCATAGAGGCCGATGACAAACATCGCCAGGTAGACCGCCGGCGTCAGCCGCTCGGGGGTCAGCGGCCGGGTATCCAGGCGCGGCTGTGGCAGCAGCATCAACAGCGCCGAGCCCGCCATCACCACGATCAGAATCGCCTCGAACAGGGCATCACCGGTGAGCAGAGCCAACCAGGCCCCGACCAGCGAACCCACCACCGCCGGCACGGAGAGGCGCAGCGAGAGCCCCAGATGGCGTGCCCCGGCACGGAAGAAGTTGTATACCGCCGACACGCTCTGCAGGGCAATGGAGACACGATTGGTACCGTTGGCCTCCTGAGGCGGCAGACCCAGGAACATCAACAGCGGCAGGGTAAGCATGGAGCCCCCCGCAGAGAGCACGTTGATAAAGCCGGCCAATGCACCTACCAGCAGCAGGGCCAGCGCTTCGAACAAGGTCATGGAAGAGTCCTTTCAGGAAAGAGCCGCACAGCTTATCCGCCCGAGCAAACGGGGAAAACTCCCTACGGTTATATGGCATGATGCCGGACAGTCGATACCACTCGCTGATTACGCCGGAGAGCCCTGATGGATCATTTCGAGCCAGACCCCCGCCTGGTTGAAGACAGCTACCCGATCACCGAGCTGCCGCTTTGCCAGCTGCGCCTGATGAACGACAGCCGTTTTCCCTGGCTGCTGCTGATCCCACGCCGGCATGGCGTCAGCGAGGTCTTCGAGCTGAGCGAGGCGCAGCAGCGGCAGCTATGGCGTGAGACGAGCCGCATCGGCCAGGCCTTCAAGGCCCTGATGGAAGCCGACAAGCTCAATGTGGCGAGCCTCGGCAATGTGGTGGAACAACTGCATGTGCATCTGGTGCTGCGCCGCACGGATGACGGTCTCTGGCCAGGGCCTGTGTGGGGGCAGGGAGAGGCGTTGCCCTATGACCTCGACACCCTGGCCGCCATGCGTGACAGGGTGCTGGCCATGCTCGAGGGGCTCGACCTGCAACCCGAGGAGTCGCAGGCCTCCTGAGACTATTGCCTGGCCTCGCAGTCGACGAGGCGTGCGGCAATATCCGACACCAGCCGCTCCAGGGTGGCGGAGGGCATGGGGCGTCCGCCACGGAGGGCCGTCAAGGCAAGGCGGCCATCGGTGCCAGGCGGCTCGAGCGTCACCAGCACTCGGTAGCCCGGCCAGCGCGAGAACACCGCCTCCAGGCGCCCCACCGACGCATCGGCATGGCGCACCACATAGCCGCGCACCATCAGCGCCTCGGCGGTAACCTCCAGGGCACAGGACGGGGAGGCCTGTGAGGAAAGTGTCATCGGCGGCACCGATGATAAAGGGGTCGCACAACCAGCCAGCAGCCCCACCACCAATAGCATGCCAGGCAGACGACTCATGGCTCATCTCCTGTGCCCATGGAACGGCGCAAGCCACCACAGAATGCCTCGCTGCTGGCGCTTCGCGACTCCACGAGCTCACCTCGCCAGTCGATGACCTGAAGATCGCGACTGACCCGCACCTCTCCGCCACTGACCAGCAGCGAGACACGCTCCAGCTCGGTGGCATCGCGGGTCAGGCTGCCCACTCCACCGAAGCCGATCATCACCCCTCCACCGAAACCACCACGACCACCACCCAGGCCGATACCGCCGAACACACCACGACGCTCCCAGTCACCATGGCGGTCGCCGTAGCCGGGCAGGATGCGGGTACGCTCGGCGCTTACCAATGCCGGAGCGGTCGCGGTATGGCGGATCAAAAAGCCATCATTCTCCAGGGCAACCACCGCCCGGCGCAGCGTCTCGGTGACCGACACACCCTCGTCTGACCAGAGGCAGGCCGCCGCGGGGGTCGGCTCCGCCACCGGCAACGTGGCGGGAACGGTCTGGCAACCGACCAGCACCAGCAGGACAAGCAACGGCCAGGGACGCATGATTTCTCTCCCGTGATTGGACGACTGACGACTTCAGTGTAGGCAGGCGGCCGTGACGAGGGAATATTGCACGACGGCGGCATCCGAGCCCGACGCCCGTCGCCCGTCGCCCGACGCGTCAGGATGACGCAGTCCCCTTGAAGTCAGCCCCCACCGCCAAGATGTCATGCAACATGGCTATGATGCCCATGGTCAGGATTCACTGTCCGCCAGCGGGCGATACATGGATCATGGAAACCAACACCACCAAGGAGGCATTACATGAGCGATACCAACCGCATCGGCCTGCATGAGGCCAGCGCCAGCCAACTCGCCGAGAAGCTCAACGAGCTGCTGGCCAACTACCAGGTCTTCTACATGAACGTGCGCGGCTACCACTGGAACGTGAAGGGGCCGCAGTTCTTCCAGCTCCACGAGAAGTTCGAGGAGCTCTATACCGACCTGCTGACCAAGATCGACGAGGTCGCCGAGCGCGTGCTTACCCTGGGCCACCAGCCGCTGCATGCCTACAGCGACTATGTGGAGGTCTCACGCATCACCGAGGACAAGAACGTCTCGGACGGCAAGGCCTGCGTCGAGGGCGTGCTGGCGGGCTATCAGGTACTGATCGAGTTGCAGCGCGAGATCCTCTCCCTGGCCTCGGATGCCGACGACGAGGGCACCGCCGCCCAAGCCGGCGACTATATCCGCGAGCAGGAGAAGACCGTGTGGATGCTGGCCAGCTACCTGGCCTGACTCCGGACCCGACCCGATCAGGCATCACGGGTCATGTCACCACAACGCCGGGCCCAAGGCACGGCGTTGTGGTGTCTGGCACGATTACCTCGGACCACGCACCTGTCAGCGCGTCAGATCCTCCACCAGGGCGCGCAGCAGCGTCCAGAACTCCTCCACCGAGGCGACCTCGACCCGCTCATCCGGCGAATGGGCACCGCGAATCAGCGGACCGAAGGAGATCATCTCAAGCGCGGGATACTTGCCGTCCAGGATGCCGCACTCGAGCCCGGCATGGATGACCTTGACCGCCGGCTCGCTGCCCAGCTGTTCATGGTGCACACGCTGAAAGCGCGTCAGCAGCTCGCTGCCTGGCTGGGGTGTCCACCCCGGATAGCCATTCTCGAGGCGCACCTTGGCCCCGGTCAGCTCGAACACGGCACGCAGGCGATCGGCCAGGTCCTGGGCCGCGCTGTCATGCAGCGAGCGCACCAGGGCGCCGAGATGGAACCGCCCCGCCGCTAGGCTCACGACCCCCAGGTTGTTGGAGGTCTCCACCACCCCCGGCACCTCCTGACTCATGCGCTCGACGCCACAGGGAGCGGCGTGCAGGGCGGCCAGCAGTAGATGCGTCGCCTGACCGGTAAGCGGCTCATCGGCGGGCATCTCGACCGACTCGAGGCTCAGCGACAATGCATCATCGACACCGGCAAACTCCTTGCGCAGGGTGGCCTGCAGTTCCGCCACCTCAGCCTTGGCGGCCTCGAGCTCCTCTTCGGGCAACGCCAGGATCGCAAGGGCCTCGCGTGGCAGTGCGTTGCGCAGGGTACCCCCCTGGTAGCTCGTCAGCCGTGCATCGAGACGCTCCAGGACTCGCATCACCCGCACCAGCAGTCGATTGGCGTTGCCCCGCCCCTTGTCGATATCGATCCCGGAGTGACCGCCGCGCAGCCCGGTCAGCGACAGGCGGAGCGTCACCTCATCGTCGGCCAGCGCCGCAGTGGGCAATTGCGCCTCGACCACCACATCGGTGCCTCCGGCGCAGCCGATAAACACCTCGCCGCGATCCTCGGAGTCGAGGTTGAGCAGGTAATGTCCTTGCAGCCACCCTTCGGCGAGGTTAAGCGCCCCGCCCATGCCGGACTCCTCCTCCAGGGTAAAAATCGCTTCCAGCGGGCCGTGGATGAGCTCGTCATCCTCGAGTATGGCCAGGGCGGCGGCCACGCCGAGGCCGTTGTCGGCCCCCAGAGTAGTATTGCGTGCCCGCAGCCAGCCTTCATCGTCGAGATAGGTCTCGATGGGATCACGGGTAAAGTCGTGTGGATGGTCGCTGTTGGCCTGGGGAACCATATCCAGGTGGCCTTGGAAGATCACGCCGGGAGCCTGCTCGTGACCGGGGGAGGCCGGCTTGCGAATCAGCAGATTGCCGAAGGCATCGCGCTCATGCGCGAGCCCCTGTGCGTCGGCCCAGGCTTCGAGGCGAGCCGCCAGGGCGGCCTCGTGGCCGGAGGGGCGCGGAGTCTCGCAAAGGGTGCGGAAATGGCGCCAGAGCGGCTGCGGCGAGAGCCGATCGAGATGTTCGTTCATGGTGATCCCTTCCTGAGTAACCGGCCTACCTTACTCAGCCCATTGCGGAAGGGGAAGAGAAGGACAGAAGCATCGCCACCGCCTGGCGCAGCCGAGCGGTGGCCTGCCGCCGGCCCGATACACCGAGATGCCTGGCCAGGGCATCGCCGCTCAGCCCCTGAAAGCCCCAGGTCACCAGCAGCAGCAGCTCGGGATCGGCGAAGGAGATGCCACGGGACAGAGCGAGACGAACCAGGGCCTGCAGCGCCGGACGGGCCAGCGCCGGCTCGCGGTGACCGGCGGCGACGTCCTCTGCATCGCGGCGGTCGTCATCTGCAAGATTCACCCCACACCCCTCCGCCAGCAGAGCGGCGGCCACTGGCGGCGCCAGATCACGCAGCTCGAAGGCCAGCAGGCCAGGCAGGGCGCGTTGAAAGCGCGCGACGAGCGAGCCCATCAGCGCCTCACCGCGCTTGCTGGTGGCTCGAGCCACCATCAGGGCGTGTTCACCCGTGGCGGTCTCGCGGGTCAGCCCGAGGCGCAGAGCATGAAACCCCTGCCGCTGCCAGAAGGCCATCAGCGCCGGTTCGGCGCCGAAGCTCGCCCCCAACAGATCGCAGCCATCATCACGCGCTCGCTCCAGCTCCGCCTCGATCAGCCGCTTCCCCAGCCCCTCGCGACGGTGCTGGGGTGCCACGGCGATACGCACCACCCGCCGCAGATGCCCGGTAAGCGCCTCCCGGGACCCCACATGGGCAGCCAGGGACTGGGCCATAAGATGGCCACGAGGGCGTCGCTCGCCACGGGCGACCCCCTCGGCCAGGTCGGCCTCGAACCCCCCCTCATCTGCGGTCATCACTACCCCTAGCGGCACGTCACCGGCTGTCATTGCCCCAACGGTGAGGCCCGGGCCGTCCAGCAGCAGCCGCAGATCGCTGGGCGTGGTGCGATAGTGTGCCTGCACCAGCAGACCGAACAAGCTACGCAGACCAGGCTCGTCACCGGCCAGCGTGGCCCGCGACAGTCGCCGCACGCCATCGGTTGCTCGATCGTGAGGCTCTGGCGGGTCGGCATCCAGCATCAACAGGCGATGGATCAGCGGCTCGAGGGGGTCGTCACTCGCCCAACGGATCGGATCGGCCAGATGCAACCCTCGCCACTCTGGGGTGGTGCGCTCGAGACGCTCGCGGAAACGCAGGGCAAAACCGCGACCGGAGCCCTCGTAGCCGTGTACCGTGGTAGCAAAGGCGATCCGCGGAAAGGCGTCGAGCCACTCGCCGAGCAACCCGGCGGGAATCGCCGCCGCCTCATCCACCAGTAGCAGCCGGCCGGCACCGCCGGCCTGGCCCTGTCGGGCCAGCTCGGCAAGGGCATCCGGGGCCACGAAGCGAACCTCACCCTGGTCGGTAGCGAAGACATGTCCGCGCCGCTCACCCTGGGGGCAGAGCGCCGCAAGGCGTTCGAAGAGGCTCTCCACCGCCGCCGGTCGCGGCGCGGTCACCAGCACCTCCTGCTCCCCCGTGGCCAGCCAGCGGGCGCAGGCGATGCCCAGGGCCGCGCTCTTGCCGCGCCCACGGTCGGCGGTGATCACCAGCGGACGACGGCGGCGCAGCCGTGCCAGGCGGGCCACCGCCTGGGCCTGGTCGTCGGTCAGGCAGTCTCCATCGGTCAGCGGCAGCTCGGCATGCGCCTGACGGATGGGAAGCCTAGGCAACCGAGGTGTTTCGCCGGCACGCCAGCGAATCACCTGGTCGTCGCGCGCCAGGAGGCGCGCCAGCCGGGCCAGATAGCGACTGGTCAGCGCCTCGGGGCGCCAGGGGTGCTCGGCCAGTCGTGCATAGTCGGCATCAGGTCGGCCTCCCCAGTCATGCGGGGTCATCAGCACCAGCAGGCCGCCTGCCGTCAGGGTGCCAACCAGAGCCGCCACGGCATCGGGGTCGAAGCCCGCCCCAGCGGAAACGGCGTCTATCACCAGCAGATCATGCTCGCCCCCCAGACGAGTTCGGGCACGGGCAGGAGCCAACCAGTGCGCCGTATCGACCTGCCCTGGTAACTCCGGCGCCACCCAGAGCGGGGAGTGCCAGGCGCCGGCTCGCCATAACTCGACGGCCGCATCACAGCAGGTCTGGGGCGCACACTGCAGCCAGACCAGGCCCCGCCAGCGACGGCGGGCAAGTCGTGAGATGTGGGCCAGCAGCGCCCGCGTCGACAGGTCATGCTCCCTCTCTCCCCTATTCATCGGCCCTCCACAGCCTCACCTAGCACTTTGGTCTTATGGCAGTGCACCATTCAACGCTAGCCACCGCCCATCATGGTACGTTGACGTCAACGTAAACATTTATTAAATATCTGATAGTATTGAATTATCAAACATCGACATTCCCTTTCGCGGTCAGGATAGCGATGCCTGGCCTCAGTCCACGGGCCGCACCAGCGTCGCAAGGCCATGATCGTTTTGCACACCAATGGGGTGTTAGTTTGAAGTGTCGTGGCGGGTCGTCGATGCACCCCTGTGCCGGCTACCGCTCCCAAGTCTTGTCCATGG
Source organism: Halomonas icarae (assembly GCF_009901955.1). Lineage (GTDB taxonomy): Bacteria > Pseudomonadota > Gammaproteobacteria > Pseudomonadales > Halomonadaceae > Halomonas > Halomonas icarae. The sequence goes on from NZ_WUTS01000001.1 coordinate 3,042,079, forward strand.
CGCCGGGAGGCGCTATCTGCTGTCCAGTCCCGAAGGGAGAACAACATGAAAACACTGCGCACCTTCACGCTCACCAGCCTGGCCGCCGGCGTGGCCCTGGCCGCACTGAGCACCACCGCCCAGGCCAAGGAAACGTGGACCATGACCACCACCTGGCCGGATAATCTGGACCTGATCCAGATGGACCGCCACTGGGTCGAACTGGTCAACAAGCTGGCCGGTGACGAGCTCACCATCAACTTCCGTGCCGGTGGCACCCTGATGCCGGGCAGCGAGGTATTCGATGCCACCCAGACCGGCGCCATCCAGGCCGCCGCCGACTGGCCGGGCTACTGGGCGGGCCTGAGCCCGGCCTTCTCGCCGCTGGCCACCACGACCAGCCTGTTCAACGGCGTGGACTACCTCAACTGGATCAACCAGTGGGGCGGCTTCGAGCTGTATCAGGAAGTCTATGGCGAGTATGACATGGTCTACCTGCCCTACGGCATCACCAACAACGAATCCGGCTTCATGGGCGGCACCCCCATCGAGAGCATCGCCGACCTGGAAGGCAAGCGTCTGCGCCTCTCCGGCCGCGACCAGGGCCGCGTCCTGGAGAAGCTCGGCGGCTCCCAGGTCACCCTGGCCGGCGGCGAGGTCTACCAGGCCATCGAGCGCGGCGTGATCGACGCCGGCGAATTCTCCACCCCGGGGGTCGACTACAAGGCCGGCTTCGGTGAGGTGGCCGACTACTGGTCCACTCCGGGCTGGCACCAGTCCGCTAGCGTTTTCGGCGTGATGATCAACAAGGAGGCGTGGGACGCCCTCTCCGAGGAGACCCAGGAGAAGCTGAAGATCGCCGCGGAGGCCACCATGACCTGGTCACTGGCCTGGTCCGAGCGGCAGTCTACCGAGGCGACGGTCAAGTTCAAGGACGAGGGCATGACGATCAACCAGCTGCCCGAAGAGGACCTGGCTCGCATCCAGGAGATCACCAACGAGGTGATCCTGCAGGGCGCCTGCGAGGATCCGATGCACGCCAAGGTCTATCACTCCATGGTCAGCTACCTGGATCATTACGCCAACTGGCGTGACGTGACCGTGCCCTTCAACATGAGCCGTAGCATGGACAACCTGCCGCCCCTCGAGGAGCTCGAGAGCTGCATGAACCAGTAAGCGGACCGGGCCGGGCCCTGCAGGGCCCGGCCCTATCCGGTCGCTTTACCTCCTGTGTTCGCTTGATTAGCCCGACTCCGAGAGCCTCACCATGAACACCATTGCCAGGGCCATCGATGCCCTCAACGAGGGGTTCGGACGCCTGATCGCCCCACTCCTTGCCGTAATCACGCTGATTGTGATCTATGATATTGCCGCACGCTTCTTCATCGGCCGCCCCAGCGACTGGGCCTTCGATGTTACCAAGATGCTGTTCGGCGCCCATTTCATGCTGATGGCCGCCTACGGTCTGCGCCATCACGCCCACGTCGAGGTCGACGTGCTCAAGCGCCTGCTCACCCGCCGCAAGCAGGCCGCCCTCGAACTGCTCGGCTACCTGCTCTTCTTCGTGCCCTTCATCTGGATGCTGCTTACCTTCGGCTGGGCCTTCTTCGAGCGCTCCTTCAGCCGCGGAGAAACCACCTACGGCATGATGTCCATCCCGGTCTATCCGGTGAAGGGGGTGATCGTCGTGGCCGCCCTGCTCCTGCTGCTGCAGGCCATCGCCATCGTGATCCGCGCCTGCGGTGAACTACGCAAGGAGGGTGCCGCATGAGCCCCGAGATGCTCACTCTCTTCATGTTCAGCGGCCTGCTGATCGGGCTGTTCATGGGCCACCCACTGGCCTTCGTGCTTGGCGGCGTCGCCGTGCTAGGCGCCTGGCTCGGCCCCGGCGCCAATACGCTGGGCATTCTGATCAACAACATCTATGGCAACTCCATGGACAACTATGTCCTGGTCGCCATTCCCCTGTTCGTGCTGATGGCGCGCTTTCTCAATGACTCCGGCGTCACCGAGAAGATGTTCGACACCATGCGCCTGCTGCTCGCCAACCTGCGTGGTGGCCTGGCCCTGACCGTGGTCATCGTCTCGGTACTGCTGGCCGCCACCACCGGCATCGTCGGCGCATCCATCGCGGTGATGGGCATGATCGCCCTGGTACCGATGCTCAAGTACTCCTACAACAAGGAGCTCAGCGCCGGCGTCATCATGGCCAGCGGCTGCCTGGGCATCCTGATTCCCCCCAGCATCATGCTGATCCTGATGGCCAGCTACTCGCCGGTCTCGGTGGGCGCGCTGTTTGCCGGTGCCCTGGTACCGGGGGTGATGCTCGGCACCATGTACGCGCTCTACGTGCTGGTGATCTGTTTCGTCAAGCCACACTACGGGCCAGCCGTTCCCGCAGAGGAGCGCGCCGAGACCTCGACCGGCCAGCTGCTGATCATGCTCGGCAAGTATGTGCTGCCGCCCATGTCGCTGATTCTCGGTGTGCTGGGCTCGCTGTTCCTGGGGATCGCCACGGCCACCGAGGCCTCGGCCATCGGCGTGGCCATCGCCTTCCTGCTGTTCCTGATCTTCGGTGATCGCAAGGCGTCGACCTGCTATCGCACGCTGATCGAGGCCAGCAAGACCACCACCATGGTGATGCTGGTGGTGGTGGGGGCGACCGCCTTCACCGGGGTGTTCTCCATCGGCGGCGGCATGGATGTCATCCATAACGTGGTGACGGCGATGCCCGGCGGCACCATCGGGGCCTTGATCCTGATGCTGTTCCTGGTGTTTCTGCTGGGCATGTTCCTGGACTGGACCGGCATCGTGCTGCTCAGCTTCCCGATCATGCTCCCCATCGTCGACAGCATGGGGGTGGATATGCTGTGGTTCGTGGTGATGGTGGCCGTGGTGTTGCAGACCTCCTTCCTGACCCCACCGTTCGGCTATGCGCTCTTCTACCTGAAGGGGGTCGCGCCCCCCGGGGTGGAGATCGTCGATCTCTACAAGGCGGTCATTCCCTTCGTGGCGCTGATCGTGCTGGCCTGTGTGCTGATGGCCTTCTTCCCGGCCCTTATCACCGGTCTGCCATCGATGCTACTCGGCTACTGACCCATGAACGCGTAACGACGCCCGCCGTCAGCCGACGGCGGGCGTCGTCGTTTGACGGTGGTCAATCGATGTTGGCTGCAGCAGCCAAGCGCAACTGATACTATTTGCCGGCGTCAATGTCTCGCATTTACCATCCTGCGCCCGCGAGGAGCCTCCCTTGTCTCGACCTACCAGCGGCGACCTGCCCACCCTCTCACGCCGACTGTTTCCCTCCTTCACTCCCTGGACCGCCCTGCTGCTCGGGGTCGCGCTGGTCGTGGCACTGCCGGTGCTGGCGGTTCTGGCGCACATCCTGGTACCCACCGGTGGCGTCTGGCAGCACCTGGCCAGCACGGTGCTGCCCCGCTACCTGGCCAACACCCTGTTCCTGGTCATCACGGTGGGCCTCGGCACCCTGGTGATCGGCACCGGTACCGCCTGGCTGGTGGTGATGTGCCGCTTCCCAGGGCGACGGCTGTTCGAATGGGCGCTGCTGCTGCCGCTGGCCGTGCCGACCTATGTGATCGCCTACGCCTATACCGACTTCCTGCAGTTCTCGGGCCCCCTGCAGGGGTGGCTACGCGACCTGTTCGGATGGGGATTCGGAGACTACTGGTTCCCTGAAATACGCTCTCTGGGCGGGGCGGCAACACTGATCAGCCTGGTGCTCTACCCTTACGTCTACATGCTCGCACGCGCCTCCTTCATGGAGCAGTCGGTGTGCATGCTGGACGTGGGACGTACCCTGGGCCGCGGACCCTGGCAGCTATTCTGGAGCGTGGCGATCCCACTCTCGCGTCCGGCCCTGGTGGGCGGCGTATCACTAGCCCTGATGGAGACACTGAACGAGTTTGGCGCGGTGCAGTACTTCGGTGTGGATACCTTCACCACCGGCATCTACCGCACCTGGTTCGGCCTCGGTGAACAGGCCGCCGCCGCCCAGCTCGCCGCCTGCCTGCTGACCTTCGTAATCGCCCTGGTGCTGCTGGAGCGCTGGTCGCGGGGCAAGCGGCGCTACTTCCACACCTCCAGCCGCTATCAACAGCTGCCGGAGTTCCACCTCGGTGGCTGGGCCTCGGCAGGCGCCTTCCTGGCCTGTTTACTGCCAATCCTGGGCGGCTTTCTGATCCCCAGCGGCATCCTCGCCGAGCTGGCCATCCAGCAGGGCGACTCACTCTTCGGCAAGAGCTTTATCGGCTATGCCCGCAACAGCCTGATACTCGCCTCGATCGCCGCTCTGGTGGCGGTCACCCTGGCGGTGGTGCTCAGCTACGGGGTGCGCCTGAACAATACCCGGCTGACCCGAACCGCCACGCGTATCTCGGCCATGGGCTATGCGATCCCAGGGTCGGTGGTCGCGGTTGGTATCCTGATTCCCTTCGCCTGGCTGGACAACACCCTCAATACCTGGCTGCTTTCACGCGGTGGCGAGGTGATCGGACTGATCTTCAGCGGTTCGGCGTTTATCCTGGTCTACGCCTATGTGGTGCGCTTTCTGGCGGTCTCGTTCAACGCCGTGGAAGCCAGCCTGGGCAAGGTGACGCCGAGCATGGATGCCGCCTCCCGCACCCTAGGCCAGACCGCCACCGGCACACTGAAGCGGGTGCACACGCCAATCATGCGCGGCAGCCTGCTGGCGGCCTGCATCCTGGTCTTCGTGGATGTGATGAAGGAGCTACCGGCGACAATCATCCTGCGCCCCTTCAACTTCGATACCCTGGCGGTACGCGCTCACAACCTGGCGGCAGACGAGCGTCTCGCCGAAGCCTCGACGGCCTCACTGGCCATCGTGGTGGTAGGCATAGTCCCGGTGATCCTGCTCAGCCTGGCCATGCGACGCTCGCGCCCCGGCGGCGGAAAGTGACGAGGAGCGCGAGGGAAAGACAAATACCTGGGAGGGGTCCAGCCGCAGAGTCACGGGCTGGCCCTCGGCGGGCAGGAAGACCCCCGGCACCCGCGCATGGATATGGGCTTCATCACCGTCGGAGTCATGGGCACAGATATGCAGCAGGCTGCTGCGCCCCAGCAACTTGGCCATGACGATATGGCTGTGGCTGTGCGCTTCAGCCGGCACATCCAGCCTCGCCACCTGCAGCGCCTCCGGCCTTACCAGCACGCGTACCTCACTGCCCTCGGCCAGCCAACCGGCATCCACGATGCCCACCGGTGTCAGCACCTTGCCGTCGCGAACCATCCCGGAGAGTTCGTTCACCTCACCGAAGAAGGTCACCACGAAGGGGTCGCTGGGGTTGCAGTAGAGCTCGCGTGGCGTACCGACTTGAACGATATGGCCATCACGCATCAGGGCGATGCGGTCGGCCATGAACATCGCCTCTTCCGGGTCATGAGTCACCAGTAGGGTGGCGGCCCCGACCTCCTTGAGCACGTGCAGGGTGTCATCGCGAATCTGGTCGCGTAGCCGCGCATCGAGGCTGGAGAAAGGCTCGTCGAGCAGCATCAGGTGCGGCTCCGGCGCCAGCGCACGAGCCAGTGCCACGCGCTGCTGCTGGCCTCCGGAAAGCATGTGGGGATAGCCCTCGGCCCGGGCGCCCATCCCCAGCTGCTCGAGTAGCCTCAAGGCACGCCGACGACGCTCGCCTGTCGGCAAGTGCTTGAGCCCGAAGGTCACGTTTTCCAGCACGGAAAGGTGGGGAAAGAGCGCGGAGTCCTGAAAGGCCAGGCCGACGCTGCGCTTCTCGGGGGGGAGGTGACGCCCGCCAGGGCGGGCTACCTCATCGCCCTCCAGGACCACGCGACCGTGCTGTAGCTTCTCGAGGCCCGCGGCGATGCGCAGCAGGGTGGTCTTGCCACACCCCGAGGGGCCCAGCAGGCAGACCACTTCACCCGGCTGAATATCCAGATCGATGCCCTTCACCACCTCGTGCTTGCCGAAGGCGTGGTGAATGCCCTGCATGGAGAGTACCGGAGCGGAAGTGGCGTGCGGCTGTTGCAGATTCAGGTTCATTAGGGCCCTCGACGTCGTGTCGGTGGAGATCTCCCCATCATAACCGATCACGAGCGCTAATGCGTTTGAAAGCGACTCGCATTCAATATTTCACTGCTTCAGCGCAAGGAATCGCCGCCCTGCCCCTTGACGCCGCCGACGTACGGGGCTTCAATAAGCGGGTCATTAATGCAACGTATTATCATTCCACTATCTCCACTCTGCCGGATATCCCAGAGGTCATGATGATCAAGAACGTTCGTCTCGCCGCCCCCATCGCCGTCGCGCTGGCCGGTTCCGCCTTCGCTACCGCCGTCTCCGCCGACGAGCTGAACATCTACTCGGCACGTCACTACGACTCCGACGAGGCGCTCTACCAGGCCTTCACCGAGGAGACCGGCATCGAAGTGAACTTGCTGGAGGGCGATTCGGACCAGCTGATCGAGCGCATCACCCGCGAGGGCGTGGCCAGCCCCGCCGACGTGATGATCACCGTTGACGCCGGCCGCCTGTGGCGTGCCGAGCAGGAGGATATCTTCCAGAGCGTCGACTCCGAGGTGCTGAACGAGCGCCTGCCGGAAGCCATGCGTCACCCCGAGGGACTGTGGTTCGGCTTCAGTCAACGCGCCCGCGCCATCTTCTATGACCGCGAGAACTTCGACCCGAGCCAGATCGGCAGCTACGAGGAGCTCGCCGATCCGAAGTTCGAGGGTCAGGTGTGCATCCGCTCCTCGAACAATATCTACAACCAGTCGCTGCTCGCCTCACTGGTCGAGCACCATGGCGCCGAGGGCGCCGAGGAGTGGGCCCAGGGCGTGGTGGCCAACATGGCACGCGACCCCGAGGGTGGCGACACCGACCAGATCAAGGGCATTGCCAGCGGCGAGTGCTCCCTGGCGGTGGCGAACCACTACTACTACGTGCGCCTGCTGCACTCCGACAACGAGGCGGATCGTGAGGTCGCCCGCCGTGTCGGCGTGATCTTCCCCAACCAAGACGGCCGCGGCACTCATGTCAACGTGGGCGGCGCCGGCGTGGTCGAAGGGGCTCCCAACCGCGAAAATGCCGTGCGCTTCCTCGAGTTCCTGGCCTCCGATACCGCCCAGGAGATCTTCGCCAACGGCAACTACGAGTTCCCGGTGGTCGAGGGCGCGATGAAAAATCCGGTGCTCGAGTCCTGGGGCGACTTCAAGAAGGATAGCCTGAACATCAGCAAGCTCGGCGAGAACAACCCCGAGGCGATTCGGATCTTCGATCGCGTCGGCTGGCGCTAAGCCTTCCAGCCCAGGCCAACACCAGAAACGCCACCGCAGCAGCGGTGGCGTTTTTCATGGTCAGTGCGCCTCGTCCCAGTTGGCCCCACTCCCGGCTTCGACGATCAATGGCACATCGAGCTCGGCGGCGGCCTGCATGCGCGCCTTCACCTGCTCACTGAACGCCTCTACCCGGGCCTCGGCCACCTCGAACACCAGCTCGTCGTGAACCTGCATCACCATCCAGGCATCCATCTCCCCCTCCTGCAGCCAGGCGGCCACCTCGATCATGGCACGCTTGATGATATCCGCGGCCGTGCCCTGCATGGGAGCATTGATGGCAGTACGCTCGGCGCCCTGACGGCGGGCACGATTCTGGGAGCGGATCTCGGGCAGATGGAGGCGCCGACCGAACACCGTCTCGACGAAGCCATCCTCGGCGGCCTGGGCGCGAATGCGCTCCATATAGTTCGCCACCCCGGGGTAGCGGTCGAAGTAGCGGTCGATATAGACCTTGGCCTGACTCTGTTCGGTATGCAGCTGCCGTGACAGCCCCCAGGCACTCATGCCGTAGATCAACCCAAAGTTGATCGCCTTGGCGCTGCGCCGCTGATCTGCCGTCACCTTGTCGAGTGCCACGCCGAACACCTCGGCGGCGGTGGCGGCATGGATGTCACGCCCCTCGGAAAACGCCGCCAGCAGTCCCTTGTCACCCGAGAGATGGGCCATGATGCGCAGTTCGATCTGTGAGTAGTCGGCGGCGACGATGCGATAGCCGGGCCGGGCGATAAAGGCCTGGCGGATCTTGCGGCCCTCCTCGTTCCGGATCGGGATGTTCTGCAGGTTAGGATCGCTCGAAGAGAGTCGCCCGGTGGCGGTGACCGCCTGGTGATAGCTGGTATGCAGGCGTCCGGTGGTCTTGTTGACCAGGCGCGGCAGCTTGTCGGTGTAGGTGGACTTCAGCTTGGCCAGGCCGCGATGCTCCATGATCACCTTGGGCAGCGGATAGTCCAGGGCCAGCTCCTCGAGCACCGCCTCGGCGGTGGACGGCGCCCCCTTGGGGGTCTTCTTGAGCACCGGGATCTTCTGCTCCTCGAAGAGGATCTGGCCCAGCTGCTTGGGAGAGCCGAGGTTGAACTCACGGCCGGCCAGCTCATGGGCACGGGCCTCCAGCTCGTTGATTCTCGCCTCGAGCTCACGGCTCTGAGCGTGCAGGCGCTGCGGATCCAGGGCCACGCCGGTCAGCTCCATCCGCGACAGCACCGGGATCAGCGGCAGCTCGACCGTCTCGAGCACCTGGCGCAGACGCCCCTGCCGCTCGAGCCTTGGGCGCAGCTCGTGGTGCAGACGCAGGGTGATATCGACATCCTCACAGGCGTAGGGCGCCGCCTGCTCCAGGGCAACCTGGTTGAAGGTGAGCTGCTTGGTCCCCTTGCCGGCAATCTCCTCGAAGGGGATGGTCTTCTCGCCCAGGTACTTGAGTGCCAGGGAGTCCATATCATGACGGGTGGCGGTGGAGTCGAGTACATAGGACTCGAGCATGGTGTCCTCGAGTGGCCCGGCCACCCGAATGCCATAACCGGCCAGCACCGAGATATCGTACTTGAGGTTCTGCCCGATCTTGGTTCTGCCGTTGTCCTCCAGCAGCGGCTTGAGGGCGGCAAGCACGGCGTCACGATCGAGCTGCTCGGGGGCGTCGAGGTAGTCGTGGGCCAGGGGGATATAGGCGGCCTCCCCCGCCTCCAGCGCCAGCCCGATGCCGACGATCTGCGCCTCCATGTAGTTCAGGCTGGTGGTCTCCAGATCGAAGCAGAAGGCCTCGGCGCTCTGTAGCCGCTCGAGCCAGGCGTCCAGCTCGGCCTGCTCGAGAATGACATGATCCTCACGTGGTGCGCCGCCGGCGGCGTGCTCCTCGGCGACCTCCGGAGTGCTGGTGCCACCGGCGACGTCGTCAACGCCCTCGTCCCGGCCCTCCAACAGCTCGGACAGCCAGGCCTTGAACTCGAAACGGCGATAGAGCTCGAGCAGCGTCTCGCGGTCCGGATGGGCGAGTTCCAGATCATCGAGCCCCACCGGCAGTTCGCAGTCGGTCTTGATGGTCGCCAGCCGATAGGAGAGGAAGGCCTTGTCGCGGTGCTCCTCGAGCTTCTTTGGCAGGGTCTTGGCGCCACGGAAATCAAGCGCCTTGACCGCCTCTAGATCGGCATAGATGGTATCGAGCCCGCCCTGCATGCCTTGCAATAGACCCAGCGCCGTCTTCTCGCCCACCCCGGGGACACCGGGAATGTTGTCCACCTTGTCGCCCATCAGGGCCAGGAAGTCGATGATCAGCTCGGGGGGCAGGCCGAACTTCTCCTTGACACCTTCGACGTCCAGGGTCTCGTCCTTCATGGTGTTGACCAGGGTGATGTGGGCATTGACCAGCTGTGCCATGTCCTTGTCACCGGTGGAGATCACCGCATCGCGACCCGCCTCGGTGGCCTGGCGAGCCAGGGTGCCGATGACATCATCGGCCTCGACCCCCTCGATGCACAGCAGCGGCAGGCCCAGTGCCCTCACGCAGTCGTGCAGCGGCTGAACCTGATCGCGCAGCTCATCCGGCATCGGTGGCCGCTGGGCCTTGTATTCCTCGAACAACTCATCGCGAAAGGTCTTGCCCGGGGCATCGAAGACCACCGCCATGGGGCTGCTCGGGTAGTCCTTGATCAGCCGCTTGAGCATGTTGAGCACGCCCTTGATCGCCCCGGTGGGTAAGCCTTCCGAGGTGGTCAGCGGCGGCAGGGCGTGGAAGGCGCGGTACAGGTAGGAGGAACCGTCGACGAGAACGATGGGACTATCGGCCATGGAGGCATCCATTGAAGCTGAGCGGAGAGTGATTCTGATCAACCATGATACGCATAGCGCGGCCGTTTTGCCGCGCCCGGTGGGCGCGAAGGCAACGACCCCTTACACTGGGGACACACACCATCTCACCGCCCCGGCGGACCGGAGATCATCATGAACACATTTCCCTCACTTACCGCCGCGCTGCTGACCATGGGCCTGTCGCTCGCCGCTGCCCTGCCGGCCCTGGCCCAGCCCAATGATGAGCTGGCACCGGATATCACCATCCGCCAGGAGGAGGAGCGCATCATCCGCGAGTACCGGATCAATGGGGAGCTCTATGCCATCGAGATCCGCCCCTCCAGCGGCCCCTCCTACTACCTGGTCGATCGCGACGGTGATGGCAACTTTGAACGCCAGCAGGGCGATCGCATCGCCGTGCCCGAATGGGTTCTGCAGACCTTCTGAATGATGAAAGCCGCTATCGCCGGTAACGCGAGAGGCGCCGGGGACAAGCCTCGAACGGTTCAATCCCCTGGCGGTTCGGCGAAGCGTGCATCACACTCGCAAGTCGCTACAATAGGCGGCTTGGCATACCCGGGTAAGAGACACATGGCCGTATTCACACCGCTGACCGAGTCCCAGATCGAGGCCTTCCTGAGCCGCTTCGACGCCGGCTCACTGGTCTCCCTGGAGGGCGTTCCCGCCGGCACCGAGAACAGTACCTTCTTCGTCACTACCGACCAGCGGGAGCTGGTGCTGACCCTGTTCGAACAGGGTGAGCATGAGGAACTGCCGTTTTTTGTCGAGCTGCTCGATTACCTCGATGAGCATCGCCTGCCGGTGCCCGGCCCCCTGCATGACCGTGAGGGCGTGGCTTTGCATAGCCTGGCCGGCAAGCCGGCACTGCTGTTCCCGAGGCTGCCCGGCAAGCACCCGCTCGATCCGAATCTGGCCCAGTGCCATGAGCTGGGCAGCGTGCTGGGACGCCTGCACGCCATCTCACAGCACTTCACCGGCCATCGCCCCAACCCACGCGATCTCCACTGGCTGGTGGCCCTTCACCCCAAGGTACATGGCTATCTTTCTGCGGCGGATCAGACGCTGATGAAGGATGAAGTGGAGACCTATGAAGATGTCTTCAATGGCGTTATCGAGCTGCCACAGGGGGCACTGCACGGCGATCTGTTCCGCGACAATACCCTGTTCGATGGTGATCGTCTGGGTGGCATCATCGATTTCTACAATGGCTGCACCGGCGACCTGCTGTTCGACCTGGCCATCGTCATCAACGACTGGGCCTGCAACGCGGACGGCAGCCTGAATGCCGAACGCCATGACGCCATCCTCGCCGCCTATCAAGCACACCGTCCGCTGACGGCGGCCGAGCGCGATGTCTGGCCGATGATGCTGCGCATGACCGCGCTGCGCTACTGGCTCTCGCGCCTGCTGGTGGTCTATGTGGACCCGCCGGCCCACGACCTGACGCCTCACGACCCCGAACGCTTTCGCACCATTCTCAAGGCGCGTATCGAGCAGCCTGCCCTGCTCCTACCGGAGGCAAGCCGATGAGCCTCTCCATGGCCAGTGCCAGCGGTCCCGCCCGGCGCGCCCGGCGCGTCTGGAACATCGACCAGTGGGGCAGCGGCTACTTCGATGTGGATGATGCCGGCCATGCCCTGGTGCGCCCCCTGGGCAGCGAGGCCGAGGGCCCGACCCTGCCGCTGAACGACCTGGTGAGCGAGCTCAAGGCTGCCGGCCTGCGCCTGCCGGTGCTGGTACGCTTTATCGATATCCTCCACGACCGGGTCGAGCAACTCTGCCACGCCTTCGATACCGCCATGCAAGAAGAATCCTTTGGCGGCGGCTATACGGCGGTCTACCCGATCAAGGTCAACCAGCAGCGCCGAGTGGTGGAGGAGATACTCGCCACTCCCGAGCGCGGTCGCGATCGGGTGGGGCTGGAGGCCGGCAGCAAACCGGAGCTACTCGCCGTGTTGGCGCTCTCCGGCGACGGTCCCTCTCTGATCGTCTGTAACGGCTACAAGGATCGCGAGTATGTGCGCCTGGCGCTGATGGGCGAGAAACTCGGCCACCGTGTCTATCTGGTGGTGGAGAAGCTTTCGGAACTGCCGCTGATCCTCGAAGAGGCCTCGGCACTCGGCGTCACACCACGCATCGGACTACGCGCCAGGCTAGCCTCCGTAGGACGCGGCCGCTGGCAGAACACTGGCGGTGAAAAGTCCAAGTTCGGCCTCACCGCCAGCCAGATCCTCGAGGTGGTGGAGCGACTGCGCGAGGCCGATGCCCTGGCCAGCCTGCAGCTGGTGCACTTCCACCTGGGCTCGCAGATCGCCAATATTCGTGACATCCAGCGCGGCCTGCGCGAGTGTGCGCGCTTCTACCAGAGCCTGGTGGAGCTGGGCGCCCCGGTGGATACCGTGGATGTGGGCGGCGGCCTCGGCGTCGACTACGAAGGCACCCGCTCGCGCAGCTTCTGCTCGGCCAACTACTCGATGCTCGAGTACGCCCGTAATGTGGTCTACGCCTTCCGCCTGGCCTGCCAGGAGAACGATCTGCCCCAGCCCCACCTGATCAGTGAGTCGGGCCGCGCGTTGACCGCCCACCACGCCGTCCTCATCACCAACGTGATCGGCGAGGAGCGGGTCAGCGATGCCTCTCCCGAACGCCGGGTCGAAGGCGACTCCCAGGTCGACGAGCTGTGGCGAGTCCACGACCTGCTCGGCGCCTCCCCCGACCAGCGCGGCCTGGTCGAGGCCTGGCATGACCTCGCCCAGGCCATGGGTGATCTGCATGAACGCTTCGTCATGGGGCTGACCGATATCACCGCCCGGGCCGAGGGTGAGGCGGTCTACTTCGCGGCCTGTGCCCGACTGCGCGCACGCCTGGACACGCGCAATCGCGTGCATCGCGAGATCGGTGATGAGCTAGCCGAGAAGCTCGCCGACAAGCTGTTCGTCAACTTCTCGCTGTTTCAGTCGGTGCCCGATGTCTGGGGGATCCAGCAGATCTTCCCGGTGATGCCGCTCACCGGACTCGACCAGGAGCCGGTACGCCGCGGGGTCATCCAGGACATTACCTGCGACAGCGACGGCCGCATCGACGGGTATGTGGATGGCCAGGGTGTGGAGACCACCCTGCCGCTGCCGGAGTGGCAGGAGGATGACGAGCGCCTGCTGGGCTTCTTCATGGTGGGCGCCTACCAGGAGATCCTCGGCGACCTGCACAACCTGTTCGGCGACACCGATTCTGTGGATGCCACCCTCAACGAGGATGGCAGCTGGAGCCTGAGCCATATCCAGCAGGGCGACCGTGTGGCCGACGTGCTGAGCTACGTCAACTTCGACGCCGAGGTGCTGCGCCGCCATCTGGCCGAACAGCTCGCCACCAGCGGCCTGGAAGAGGCCGAGCAGCAGCGCTTCCTCGACGATCTGTCCGAGGGGCTCTCCGGCTATACCTACCTAGAGTAGCTCGCCCCCTTCCGGAGACAGAGCAAGAGACAGAGAGAGCGCCCCGTCGTTGGTATCCACGGCGGCGCGCTTATCTCTGCGCTCTCACAACTTCCAACTTCTAACGTGCCCCTACTCCACCCGCGTGGTGACCTCCAGGCCGCCGGTGAGGGTGAAGCGCAGCTCGGCACCGCTGACCAGCGGGCCTACCCCGGCCGGCGTGCCCGTCAGCACCACATCGCCCGGCTGCAGGGTGAAGTGACGGCTCATCTCGGCCAGCAGGGTCGGCACCGGGAAGAGCATATCGGCCCCTTCGCCCTGCTGACGAAGCTCACCATCGATCTCCAGGGTAAAGGAGAGCGCGCTCCAGTTGGGCACCTGAGAAAGCGGCAGAAAGGACGACAGCGGGCAGGCGCCGTCGAAGGCCTTGGCGATCTCCCAGGGGTGACCCTTCTCCTTGAGCCGTGACTGGACATCGCGCAGGGTCAGGTCGAGGGCCAGCCCGATACCCACCACGGCGCGCTCCGCCTCCCCGGCAGTCACGTGGCTGAGCTCCTCACCGATCAGCAGTGCCAGCTCCGTCTCGTAATGGACCTCACCGCGGGAGTGAGACGCCTCGATGGGCGACTCCAGTGGCACGGCGCTGGTGGCCGGCTTGATGAACAGCAGCGGCTCACTGGGCACCGGGTTGTCAAGCTCCCGGGCATGCTCGGCATAGTTGCGACCGACGCAGACGATCTTGCCAAGCCGCTCGGCATAGGCCTGTCCGTCGGTGAAGCGGGGCACAAAGCGCATGGCGCATCTTCTCCTTCTGTGAGTGTGCCGCGAACGCGACAGGCGCACAGTTTAGCGCAGACGGCGGCACACACTACACCGGAGCCGGCAGCGCGGCAGTACGATCGCAGATGGCAGCACCGCTCAAGACTGTTCCGGTGACCACGCCTCGTCGGGCTCATGGGCCAGAAAGCCCGGTCGCCGTCCGGGTGCCGCGAAGGGCGCCACACAACGGTTGTCGCGGCGGTTGTAGACGAAGAAGGCGTTGCTGCGCGGGTCTGGCGCCATATTGGCATTGGAGCCGTGCAGCACGTTGCAGTCGAACAGCAGCAGGCCGCCGGCGGCACCGGTGGGCGCCTCGATACCGTGACGCTCAACCAGCCGGGCGAGCGCCTCGCGGCTCGGCACCCCAAGCTCCTGCTGTTTCAGCGACTGCTGGTGGTTGGCGGCCGGCGTCTCCCCGAGACAGGGAATGAACACCCGGTGGGAGCCAGGAATCAGCATCAGCGGGCCATTGAAGTGGTGGTTGTCGGTCAACACGATGGAGGCGCTGACCGCATGCATGGCCGGCATGCCATCCTCGGCATGCCAGGTCTCGAAATCCGAATGCCAGTTGAAGCCCTTGCCCTCGAAGCCCGGCTTGTAGTTGATGCGCGACTGGTGCACAAAGGGCTCGCCGCCGATGATCTGGCGGGCACGACCCACCAGGCGCTCATCCTGGGCCAGTCGGGCGAAGCGTTCGGACAGGAAGTGCATCGCGAACAGCGAGCGAATCTCCTTGCCGGAGGGCTCGGTGATGCTGAAGTCGCGATGGCGGTAGTTGGGGTTCTCCAGCAGCACCGCCAGCTCTCGACGCAGCTCCTCGAGCTCCTCGCCGGCGATGAAATTGGGTTCGAACAGAAACCCCTTGCGGTCGAACTCGTCGAGCTGCTGCCGGCTCAGGGGACCATCCTCGGCACTGCCCTTCACCACCGCTTCACGGCGATTTAACCAGGGCATGTCCAAGGGCTCGGCGAGGCGCGTGGGATAGGGGTCATCCCCCGGGCGTGGCGCGCTCCTTACGCGGCTCTGCGGGTCCGGTGAATCGACGACCTGATGCGGATTGGCACTCTCCTGCAGAACATGCTCGGATGTCTTGACTGACATTCAATCACCTCCTGTGAATCCGTGATCAATTTCAGCAAAACGCGTTCAGCGGCAAGACAGCCGCGAATGACCTCGGGTAGAGGTCGTGCTTCACCATATCGGGATGGCATCGATAATTTTCAAGGCCTTGCGTCCGCCCCTCTGCGTTCAAAGGGGGGAGGTCGGCAAGCGATACTGTATATGTCGAGTAGCGTAGACACACATGGAGGCCCGGCGCCGAACGCTGCGTGACCTCCGCCGGGAGCGTCGCCATCACGAACGTGAGCGGACAGGATTATACCGAAGCTCAATCCTTGATCGATAGGCCGCGGCAGCCGTCATCCAAGATATCCACGTAATACCTGTGTTCGCCCAGACAGCCACCACGAACAGCAAGGCTATCACGGTAAGCGTGACAGGCACCCTCGCGCTCCCCGTAATGGCGCATCAGGAACGGAGCACCCGCGCCCCCTGCAGACTAACCGCCATTGCGGCTCCTTGCCGAGGTAACACTCGGTGCCTCGCCGAACCGTAGGCGATAGGCCCGCGTGAAGTGCGCCGGCTGGGTAAAGCCGCTCGCCAGCGCCGCCTCCGTGACCAGGCACTGACTATCGGTGAGCAACTGCCGGGCGCGATCCAGACGCATGCCCAGATAACACTGCTGGGGCGTTTCGCCGAAATGGTGCCGGAACAGGCGCCCCAGCTGACGCTGAGACTGCCCCACCAGCCGACAGAGTTCGGGAATCGACAGCGCCTTGCCGAGATTGGCCTCCATGACGGCCAGGGCACGGATCACCCCACGCTGCAGATCACCATAGCGTGGCTGTGGCTTCTCCTCCCCCCCACGAGGCCTCTGGTGGATCAGCTGAAGTCCGACAGCGTCCGCCAGCGCCGGTCCATAGGCCTGCTCGATCCAGGTCAGCATCATGTCGATACCGGCGGCTCCCCCCGAACCGGTGAGGCGCGCGTCATCCATTTCATAGCGGGCCGTGCTGACCTCGAGATCGGGAAACTCCTGACGAAACGCCGCGACACTCTCCCAGTGCAGCGCCACCCGATGCCCAGACAGAACCCCCGCCCGTGCCAGTATAAAGGGGGCCGTATCCAATCCCCCCAACCAGCCGCCATGGACCGCAATACGCCGCAATACGGCACGGTCCTGGAAGCTGACGGTGGCCTCAGCGTCGTATGACGATACCACCATCAGCCTCGTCGTATCGTCCAGGGAGGCGATGGCGCCATCCACGTCGATGCGCACGCCATTACTTGCCACAACCGCCTCTCCATCCGACGACAGCAGCCGCCAGGCAAAGAGGTCGCGACCAAAGCGATTGGCCACCCGAAGCGGTTCAAGCAGGCAGAACAGGGTCAGCATGGAGAAGCGCGGCACCAGCCACACATTGAGCGTATGCTCGGCCTGCTCCGGTGTCAGCAAGGGGGGAGAATCGGGGCGCGGGTAGGGCCACAGGCCTTCGTCAGTCTCGAACATGGCCAATATAGTTAACTTTATGTCCAAAAAAGTCAAGTCGCATGCCACGGAGGAGCTTAGGGTAAAGAACGCCCATTAGCACAGCCCGTGGAGATACCGCCATGACTCACGTCACGCCTCTTGCCAATCGCCGCCATCTGGCGATCGAGCATGACGGCCACCAGCGCCAGTTTGCCGCCCTCTGGCTGCGCGAGCGCTGCCCCGATGCCGACACGCTGGACCCGCGTACCGGCCAGCGCCTGATTGAAGCGGCGGAGCTGCCGCTATCGCTGGCGATCGAGTCCGCAGAGGTAACCGATAATCGGCTTCAGCTGAGCTTCAGCGACGGCCATCGCACCGCCTTCGATCTCGACGCGCTATTCGGGGAGGTGCCCAGCGACCCTCCCAGGAGGCTATGGGATGCCGCCGGCGCCCCACTTCCCCAGGCCGACTTCAGCGCGGCTTGCGAGGATGACTCGGCCCTTCTGGAGATGCTGGAAGCCCTGCACCGCGATGGCTTCGTGGTCGTCTCCGGGGTGCCGGCGCAGGTCGATGGGATGCAGCCCCTGATCGACCGCATCGGCCCGCTGCGCCGTACCAACTGGGGTGGCATCGCCGACGTCAAGTCCGTGGCCAATGCCTATGACCTGACCATGACTCAACGCGGCCTGGAGCCCCATACGGACAACCCCTACCGTGACCCCATTCCCGGCTACATCTGGCTGCACTGTCTGACCAATGCCGCCGACGGTGGCGACAGCACCCTGGCTGATGGCTTCATGGCGGCTCGCCTGCTGCGCGAGCGCGACCCCGAGGCGTACGCCACGCTGACTCGAGTCACGCCCGGCTTCCGTTATCACGATGCCGACACCCACCTTGAGAGCGAGGGGCCGTTGATCGAGCTTGACAGCTACGGCACTCCGGTGCGGGTACGCTACTCCAACCGCACCGAACAGGTGCCCGCCCTTCCCCCCGAGGAGCTCGAGGCCTACTACGCCGCACGCCAGGCCTTCTATCGGCTGATCACCGGCGAGGAGCTGACCCTGCACCTCAAGCTCAACCCCGGCCAGATGCTGATCATGGATAACTACCGCCTGCTCCACGGGCGTAGCGCCTTTCAGCTCGCCGGCGGCGTACGTCATATGCGCCAGGGATACGTGGACCGGGACAGCACAGCCAGCCGCCGCCGCACCCTTCGCCAGCGTTTCGCCACTTCACAGCTCAAGGGAGAGCCCGCATGAAACAAGCGCGTTTCCGAAACTTCGGTGAGGCCCAGCGCGACGACTGGGCCCTGATCGACGCCCGTTTTCGCGACTACATCGACGATGCCCCGCGCCGGGTGCTGGCCCATCTGCACAACCTGGCAGGCGACCACCACGGTTACCCGGTGGATCGCTACGAACACTGCCTGCAGACCGCAACGCGTGCGCTGCGTGACGGTGCCGATGAGGAGATGGTGGTCTGCGCCCTGCTCCACGACATCGGTGACGACCTGGCACCGGCCAACCATGCCGAGGTCGCGGCGGCCATCCTTGAACCCTTTATCGACCCGCTCAATGCATGGATGATCCGCCACCACGAGCTCTTTCAGGGCTACCACTACCGCCATTTCTTCGGGCAGGACCGCCACGCACGTGAGCAGTATCGCGACCACCCGGCCTATGAGCGTACCGTGCGCTTCTGTGACGAGTGGGACCAGGCCAGCTTCGACCCCGACTACGACAGCCTGCCCCTGGAGCACTTCGTCCCGATGGTGGAGAGGGTGCTCGGCCGAGCTCCCCGCGGCGGCCTTCCCGAGCCACTGCCCAAGGAGTCACTGCCCGAGGAGACGCCGTGATGAGCCAGACCTGTGCTCAGCAGCTCTTGAGCCTTCTCGAGGCGTACGGGGTCGATACCGCCTTCGGCATCCCCGGGGTACACACCGTCGAGCTCTACCGTGCGCTGGGCCAAGGCCGGCTCCAGCATGTCACTCCGCGCCATGAGCAGGGGGCCGGTTTCATGGCCGACGGCTATGCCCGGGCCAGCGGCAAGCCGGCGGCCTGCTTCATCATCACCGGCCCGGGCATGACCAATATCGCCACCGCCATGGGCCAGGCCCTGGCCGATTCGGTGCCGATGCTGGTGATCTCCAGCGTCAATCGACGCGACACCCTGGGTCGTGGCCAGGGGCGGCTACACGAGATGCCACACCAGAGCCAGACCCTGGCGGGCGTCAGTCTCTTCAGCCACACCCTCCTCGACCCGGCAGCGCTGCCCGAGGTGCTGAGTCGCGCCTTCGCGATCTTCGCCTCCGCACGGCCGGGCCCGGTGCATATCGAGATTCCGCTGGATGTGATGGCCGCCCCGGCGCCTCAGGCAGTTACTGTTCCTGCGCGTACCTTTCCTCCGGCACCGGCTCCCGCCGCGCTGGAGATGGCCGCCGAGTGGCTGGCTAGCGCGCAGCGTCCGCTGCTGCTGCTCGGGGGCGGCACCGCCGCCTCGCCGAAGGCCGCCCGCCGACTGGTCGAGCACCTCGATGCCCCGGCCCTTACCACCATCAATGCCAAGGGTGTGCTGGGCCTCGACCACCCCCTCGATCTGGGGGCTACCGCGAGCCTGCCCGCCGCGCGCCGACTGGCCTCCCAGGCCGACGTGGTGGTGGCGATCGGTACCGAGCTGGGCGAAACCGATTACGACATGTACACCGATGAGGGCTTCCGGCTCGATGGCCGGCTGATTCGCATCGATATCGACCCCCAGCAGCTGGGCCGCAACCAGGCCGCCGACCTGGCCATCCTGGCCGAGGCCGGTCAGGCGATGAATGGGCTGCTCGAGCACCTGCCGGCAGCCACCCGCCGCGACGGGGCAGCCCGGACCGCCGCCGTGCGCCACGAGCTGGCGCTGGCCGACGACCCTGAACTCGCCCCCTATGTGCCGCTCTACGCCACCCTGCGCGAGGTGCTGCCCGAAGCCATCGTGGTCGGCGACTCCACCGGTCCGGTCTACGCCGGCAACTTCCTGGCCTCGCTGCCGGCCCCGCGGCGCTGGTTCAACGCCGCCACCGGCTTCGGTACTCTCGGCTACGGTCTACCCGCTGCCCTGGGGGCCGCCCTGGCCCAGCCGCAACACCCCGTGGTGGCACTGGTCGGCGACGGCGGGCTGCAGTTCGTGCTCGGCGAGCTCGGCACCGCCCGCGACCTCGGCCGCGCCGTGGCCGTGGTGATCTGGAACAACGACGGCTATGACGAGATTCGGCGCTACATGTCGATGAGCGAGGTGCCCCACCTCGGCGTAGACCTGGCGGCCCCGGACTTCAAGGCGCTGGCCACCAGCTACGCGTGCCGTTATCGGAGCGTGGGTGACCCCAGTTCGCTGGGACAGGCCCTGGCCGAGCTCGGCGCGGATGCCTCCCCCCTGCTGATCGAGGTGGATGCCTCGGCCTGGGTCGCCGCCCTGTAACCCGAGACCACTACCCAATAACATTTCAAGGAGACCTGACATGCGTAAATCGATCCTAGCCACCAGCCTGGCTTTTGCCGGCCTGCTGCCTCTCTCGGCCCAGGCGGCGCAGGATGCCAACGAGGAGTTGCGCCTGGTCGTGCCACCCTGGCCCGGTGTCACGGTCAAGTCAGAAATCTTCGCACAGCTCGCCGAGCCCCTGGGGTACCGGGTCGATGCCCTGGAGGTCAGCTCCACGGTGGGTTACCAGGTCCTGCAGAGTGGCGAGGCCGACGCCTTCCTGGCCGGTTGGTTGCCCGCCCAGCAGGAGAGCTTTGATGCCGCCATGGAGAATGGCGCCATCGTCGACCTGGGCAACAACGTCAATGGCGCCCGCATGGGCTTCGCGGTTCCCGGCTACGTCGCCGATGCCGGTATCACCAATGCCGAGCAGCTGGCCGATCCGGAGGTCGCCGAGCGCTTCGACTACCGTATCTACAGCATCGAGAACGGCTCCACGGTCACCGACATGCTCAATGCTGCCATCGACGCCAACGTTCACGGCCTCGGTGACTGGGAGGGCAAGCCCTCCTCGACGCCCGGCATGCTCAGCGAGGTCAAGGGCGCCGTTCAGGAGGAGCGCTGGATCCTCTTCTACGGCTGGACGCCTCACTGGATGGTGCCGGAATACGACACTCGCATCCTCGACGATCCCGCCGGTGTCTACGGCGACGACAATGGCCGCAGCGACGTCAAGACCATCGTCTCCAAGGCCTACGCGGAGGCCAATCCCAACATGCTGAGGCTGCTCGATCAGTTCGTGCTCTCAGCCGACGAGCAGAGCGAGTTCATTCGCGCCTACAGCCTGGAAAACGGCGATCTCGAAGAGGTGGCTCATGACTGGCTGGTCAACCACCCCGAGCGTGTCGCCACCTTCCTGGAGGGCGTGACCACCCGCGACGGCGACAGCGCCCTGAGTGCCGTGGAGCAGAGCTTGTGAGCGGCCACCAAATGGACGAACTCGCCATCCGTCGCGACCTGGCCGCCGCCTACCGGCTGATCGCGCTGGACGGCATGGACGATGGCATCTCTACCCATATCTCGGCGCGCCTGAGCAACGACCGTTTCCTGCTCAACGCCTTCGGACTGCGCTTCGAGGAGGTGCGAGAGGACAACCTGGTCACGGTGAATGGCGACGGCGAGGTACTCGATGACCCCACCGGGCTAGGCATCAACCCCGCCGGCTTCACCATCCATAGCGCGCTCCACGCTGCCCGACCCGAGGTCGTCTGTGTGCTGCATACGCACACCGTCGCCGGCGTCGCCCTGTCGTGCCTGGAGGAGGGCCTGCTGCCGCTCAACCAGTGGGCGCTGCAGTTCCACGACCGGCTGGCCTATCACGACTACGAGGGCATCGCCCTGGACCTCGACGAGCGCGAGCGCCTGGCCGCCGACCTCGGCCCCCACCGGGCGATGATCCTGCGCCAGCACGGCCTGCTGACCTGCGGGCGCAGCGTCGGCGAAGCCTTCCTCGTGATGCGTGACCTGGAGCGCAGCTGCCAGGCCCAGCTGGCCGCCCAGGCCACCGGCCGACCGCTGCGGACGGCCTCCTCGGCAATGGCCGAACATGTCGCCCGCCAGTACGAGGCCTGGGCCGATAGCCCGGCAGGCATCGGCCGCGCCTGGCAGGCCGAGCGGCGACGCCTGGCCGACCGCACGCCAGATCTGCGGCCCCTCCAGCCCTAACGACCACAACGAGATCGATATGCGCTACTCACAATTGACGGATCGAATCGCCGGCGACGGCGCCGCAGCCTGGGATATCCACTATCGTGCCCTGGCTCGCCAGGCCAATGGCGACGATATCACCATACTCTCGGTGGGCGACCCGGATTTCGATACTCCGGGTGCGATCGTCGAGAGCGCGGTAACAAGCCTGCGCGGTGGCGCCACCCACTACTCGGATGTGCAAGGCAAGCTGGCACTGCGCCAGGCCATCGCCGATGACTACCGCCGTCAGGGGCTCGCGGTCGGCCCCGACAACCTCATCGTCACGGCCGGTGCCCAGTGCGGCCTCTACGCTGCCGCCCAGTGCCTGCTGGATCCCGGCGACGAGGTGCTGGTCCCCGAGCCCTGCTACGTCACCTACGAGGCGGTGCTGCGCGCCACCGGCGCCGAGATGGTACAGGTACCCATGGATGGCGAGGCGGGCTTTCGCCTCGATCCCGCCGCGCTGGAGGCGGCGATCACCCCGCGCACTCGGGCCCTGCTGCTCAACAGCCCCCACAATCCCAGCGGGCAGCTGATCGACGCCGATACCTGGGCCGCCATCGCCGAGCTGTGCCGTCGCCACGACCTGTGGCTGATCTCCGATGAGGTCTACGCCGAGCTGATCTTCGAGGGCGA
The DNA here is from genome assembly GCF_009901955.1 of Halomonas icarae. Lineage (GTDB taxonomy): Bacteria > Pseudomonadota > Gammaproteobacteria > Pseudomonadales > Halomonadaceae > Halomonas > Halomonas icarae. Next base: position 3,064,813 of record NZ_WUTS01000001.1, read on the forward strand.
GCACCTCTGCCCCGCCACTCTTCCCGGCATGGCGGAACGCAGTGTGGTGATCAGCAGCCTGTCCAAGTCCCACGCCATGACCGGCTGGCGCCTGGGCTGGGTGCTGGGGCCCGAAGCACTGATCCAGCATCTGAGTCATCTGGCCCTGTGCATGCTCTACGGCTGCCCCGACTTCATTCAGGACGCCGCCTGCGATGCCCTGAAGACGCCTCCCCATGAGCTGGCGGAGATGCGCGAGACCTACCGGGCTCGCCGCGATGTCGTCTGCGAGGCCCTGGCCGGGTGCCCGGCGGTCACCGCGGTCCGCCCCCCGGCGGGCATGTTCATGATGGTGGATATTCGTGCCACCGGCCTCTCCTCCCAGGCATTTGCCGACCGCCTGCTCGACGAAGAGGGCATCTCGGTGCTTTCCGGCGAGGCGTTCGGCCCCTCGGCGGCCGGCTTCGTGCGCCTCGGCCTGACCGTGGACGCCGAGCGTCTCGCCGCCGCCAGCCAACGGCTGGCCTCCTTCGCGGAGCGCGCCCTGTGCGAGCGCGACCCGCATGCCCTGCCACCGACCCCGGCCTCGGAGGCCGATTGCCTATGACATCATCGCTCAATGCCGCTTTCCCTGACCGCACCACCACCGCGCCGGCGGTGGTGGCTCATCAACTGATCAAGCATTTCGGCGACCTCGAGGTGCTCAAGGGCGTCTCCCTCGAGGTGGCCGAAGGCACCGTCACCTCCATCATCGGCGCCAGCGGCTCGGGCAAGAGCACCCTGCTGCGCTGCATGAACCTGCTCGAGCGCCCCGACCAGGGCGAGCTGACCATCGCCGACGAGGCGATTCGCTTCATCCGCGACCCAGAGGGCAATATCACCGGCCTCGATCGCCACCAGCTCCAGCGGCTGCGGGCCAAGGTCACCATGGTCTTCCAGCAGTTCAATCTCTGGCCACACCTGACCGTGCTGGGCAACGTCATCGAGGCCCCCATGCGGGTCAAGGGTCTCTCTCGCCGGCGAGCCACCGCACTGGGTGAGCACTATCTCGAGCGGGTCGGCATGGCCGATCGTCGCGACGCCTACCCCGCCTTCCTCTCCGGGGGCCAGCAGCAGCGGGTCGCCATCGCGCGGGCCCTGGCCATGGAGCCGCGCCTGTTGCTGTTCGACGAGCCCACCTCGGCACTGGATCCCGAACGGGTCAACGAGGTGCTCGGCGTGATCCGCGGCCTCGCCGACGAGGGCCGCACCATGCTGCTGGTCACCCACGAGATGCACTTCGCCCGCGAAGTCTCCGACCAGCTGGTCTACCTCGACCAGGGCCGTATCGCGGCCTCGGGTACGCCGGAAGCCGTGTTCGAGGATCCGCGTTGTAGTCAGTTCGTCGCCCCCGCCGCATGATGGCTTTCCCCACAATAACGACAGGAGACCCCCATGAAAGTCTCGATGATGATAGCAACCGCCGTGACCGCCTTCGGCCTCGCCCAGGCCACCCAGGCCGCCGATCCGCTCAAGGTCGGCATTTCCGGCGAACCCTACCCGCCCTTCAGCTTTAAGGCCGCCAGCGGCGACTGGACCGGCTTCGAGGTGGAGCTGGCCCGCGAGATTTGTGACGCCATGGAGCGGCAGTGCGAGATCACGCCGACGGGCTGGAGCGGCATCATCCCTTCGCTCAAGGCCGGGCGCATCGACATGATCATGAACTCCATGTCGATCACCGAGAAGCGCCAGCGGGTCATCGACTTCACCCGCCCCTACTACTTCACGCCGGGCGCCTATGTCGCCGCCAGCGACCTCTCGCTGACACCCCCCGATGATCTCGACGGCCTGGTAATGGGCGTGCAGGCTGCCACCACCAACGCCACCTATGCGCGTCGCGCACTGCGCGACAGCGGCGTCGATATCCGCCTCTATGACCAGGCGGAGCAGGTCAACAACGACCTGCTGTCCGGGCGCCTGGATGTGATCCTCGCCGACCAGATCGCCATGGCCCAGTTCCTGGCCCGCGACGAGGCCGAGGGGTTCGAAATAAAAGCCACCGCACCTCACCACGCAGCCTATGGCGAGGGAGTCGGCATCGGCCTGCGCCAGGAAGACGACGCCCTACGCGAGGCACTGAACACGGCCATTACCGCGGTGATAGCGGACGGCACCTGCGCCAGCCTCTCCGAGCAGTACCTGGGAACCGACGTCTGTGTCGACGGCTGAACCATCGTTTGTTGCTGTCTGCCCTCGGCGCCCATGGCATCGAGGGCATCCCGTTTCGTGACCAAGGAAAACATCGACCATGACTTCGATGACACCGGAGGGGCTGGTCGACTGGGCCGGCCCCATCCTGAGCGGTGCCCTGACCACGGTGCAGATCGCCGTACTGGCCTACGCCATCGGCCTGCTGCTGGGCCTGCTGGGTGCCGGCGCCAAACTTAGCCCCTGGCCGCCCCTGCGCGGCCTGGCCACCGCCTACTCCACCCTGATTCGGGCGATTCCCGAACTGCTGCTGATCATTCTGCTCTACTACGCCGGGGCTCAGGCACTGGATAGCCTGCTGGCCCGCCTGGGCATGGAGGGTGCCGTTCAGATCACCGGCTTCGCCACCGCCGTCGGCGTGCTGGCCTTCGTCCAGGGCGCCTACATGACTGAGGTGTTCCGCGGTGCCATTCAGGCCATTCCCCGTGGCCAGCTGGAAGCCGCGGATGCCTTCGGCTTCTCGCGCTGGGACCGCTTCCATCGCATCGTGCTGCCGAGCATGCTGCCCAATGCCCTGCCCGGCATGTCCAATCTGTGGCTCATCCTGATCAAGGACACTGCCCTGATCAGCGTGATCGGCTTCAATGAGCTGTTCTTCACGGTTCAGCAGGCCGCGGCCAGCAGCCGTGCCTACTTCCTCTTCTATGCCGCTGCCGGCGTCATCTATCTATTGATGACGGTAAGCTCCACGGCGCTGTTCGCCCGTCTCGAGCGCCATGTGCGCCGCGGCCAACCCACGGAGGCCTGAACATGGACTTTTCCTGGCTGAGTGATCCCTTCTATCAAGGTTATCTGTGGGAAGGCTTCGTCAATACACTCTGGCTACTGCTGGTGTCGGCGGTAGGTGGCCTGCTCCTCGCCGTGGGGGTCGCTCTGGCCCGCCTGCGTGGACCGCGCCCCCTGGCCTGGTTCACCTGGGCATTTACTACCGTGATCCGCGGCACGCCGCTGCTGGTGCAACTGTTCTTCTTCTATTATGGGGTGGGGCGCCTGCTGGAGGGTGTACCCGGCATCCGCGAGAGCGTTCTATGGCCGCTACTGCGTGATCCCTTCTTCTTCGGCGCGCTGACCTTCATTCTCAGCGTCGGCGCCTACTCCGGCGAGGTCATCCGCGGCGCCATGCAGAGCGTGCCACGGGGTGAGCTGGAGGCTGGCCGCGCCTTCGGGCTGTCATCCTTCCAGGTACTTATCCGGTTGTGGCTCCCGCGCGCTCTTCAGCTCTGTCTGCCCACACTCACCGGCGAGATGATCCTGCTGCTCAAGTCGATCCCGCTGGTCTCCACCATCGCGCTGATGGATCTGCTTCAGGCGGCCAATATCATTCGCGACGAGACCTTCCTGGTCTACGAGCCACTGATGCTGATCGCGGGTATCTATCTCGCCACCACCGTGGTGCTTACGCTGATGCTTCGCCTGGTCGAGCTTAACTTTCCCGGCATGCGGCCGACTCGTCGACGCTGGCTGCCCATCTCAGGATCAGGAGCATGATGATGGACTCACTGCACGAGCAGTTTATCGATAACCAATGGATAACCAGCCGCAGCGATATCCGGCTGGCGATCATCGATCCTTACCGCGAGACACCGCTGGGTGAGATAACTCGTGGCGACCCTTCCGACGTGGAGGCCGCGGTAAGCGCCGCCAGGCGGGCCCTGCCCGGCTGGCGTGCCACGCCGGCGGCCCAGCGCGGTGAGCGGCTCGTAGCCATCGCCGCGGGGCTCGAGCGGCGTCGCGAAACGCTGGCCAGTCTATCGAGCCGCAACAACGGCAAGCCGCTGAACGAGGCACGCCAGGACCTCGACGATGCCATCGACTGCTATCGCTACTACGCCGAAGCGGCGGCGGCCCTGGGCGAGCGCCAGGGCCGCCGCGAGGATGTCGGCCAGCCAGGACTGGCGGCCTATCGCTACTGGGAGCCGGTCGGTGTCGCCGGCCTTATCACGCCCTGGAACTTCCCCATGGTCAGTAGTGCCTGGAAGCTGGCACCGGCGCTCGCTGCCGGCTGCACGGTGGTGTTCAAGCCCTCCGAGGTCGTGCCGCTGCCGGAGCAGGCATTGTGCGAGATCGTGCTGGAGGCCGGCCTGCCCCCCGGCGTGTTCAACCTGCTGAATGGCGATGGCCAGGGGATCGGCGCTCCCCTGAGCCAGCACCCCGGCATCGACAAGCTCTCCTTTACCGGCAGCAACCCGGTGGGTGAAGCCGTGATGCGGGCCGCCGCCAGCGGCGTACGGCCGGTCTCGCTGGAGCTCGGCGGCAAGTCGCCGATCGTGGTCACCGAGGATGCCGACCTGACCCTCGCCCGTGACCTGGTGATCGCCGGCATCTGTTACAACGCCGGCCAGATGTGTTCGGCCACCAGTCGCCTGATCGTCCACGAGCGTCTGGCAGACCGACTCTACGCTGCCGTCGATGACGCCATGGCGGAACTGCTGCCGGGGGATCCCCTCATGGAAGGGATCACCCTGGGGCCCCTCGTCAATACCAGCCAACAGGAACGGGTCAATCGCTATCTGGCCCAGGCCGAAGCGGAGGGGCTGCACAGCGAGACACCCACCCCGCCCATGCCCGAGCGTGGATGCTTCGTATCGCCTCGGCTATATCGGGATGTTCCCACGACCAGTCAGCTGTGGCGGGAGGAGATCTTCGGTCCCGTGCTCTGCGCGCGCCGGGTTACCAGCGACGAGGAGGCGATCTCTCTGGCCAATGACTGTGATTACGGGCTTGCGGCCACCGTGGTATCAGGAGACCTGAACCGCGCCGACGCCATCGCCCGACGGCTGGAGGCGGGCAATGTCTGGTGCAACAGCGACCAGCTGGCGCCCCCTCAGGGCAACTGGGGAGGCATGAAGCGAAGCGGCATCGGCCGGGAGCTGGGCCAGGAGGGCCTGGAGGCATATCTCGAGACCAAGCGCATCACCCGCCCGGTTCCTCGCTGAACCTGGCTGCCCCCGCACTCTCGACGCAGGGGCTGCCCTGGCGAGCGATTCGAAACGCGGGATGCAATGCGACGACAAGTATTCGAGTATATTGAGTTGGACTACAACCGGCAGCGCCGGCACAGTGCAATCGGGATGATCAGCCCGGAGGCCTTCGAAGCCCGAATGATCGCTTAGATCAGTGTCCACAATTGCTGGGTAAGATCATGCGTCTATCTGACGGCGTTTGAGGACGGCGCTCACCTGAAGCGAGCGTTGAGAAACTACTTCGCGTGGTACAACCGGGAGCGCCCCCACCAAGGACTGGACTATGCGACTCCGGATGAGATGTACTTCCCCCAACCAGTGAAACAGGCGGCCTGACGCCGATGATGACCCGATCCGAGCTTAGCTAACCTGTCAGGTGGTCCGAAAGATGGGGACCACTTCAATAAGGTGCTGGTCACAGGGATTCATGAGCGCTTTGCCGACTGGCCCATCGACATTCCCGGGGCAGCTGTACTGTCTCTGCTGCTGATAATGCTGGCCATGGCGGCTTTTTACCTCCAGCACTGGTTGGTGACTCGGCGTTCCTTCGTCAGCCAGACCGGCAAGCCGGCAGCGGCCGAGCTGATCGAACTGGGCTCTTGGCGCTGGCCGGTGCTGGGTTTCTTCAGCCTAGCGGGGCTGGCTGCCGTGGCGTTACCGATTCTCGCCATTCTGGCCACCGCCTCTACCGGCACGCTCTCCGGCGGTATTGCCTGGGATAATCTCTCGCTACGCCACTTCGAGGCACTATTCGCCAATCGCGACGGAGCGCTGCAGGCGCTCTCCACCAGCCTGGGCCTGGCCATCGGCACGGCCCTGCTCACCGGCTTGCTTGGCGCCTTGGTGGGCTATCTGGTGGTACGCGCCCAACTGCGCGGCAAAGGACTGCTGGATCTGCTATCTCTGCTGCCCAATACCATGCCCGGCATCGTCGTCGCGGTGGGGCTAATCCTAGCCTGGAACCAGAGCTGGTGGCCGATTCAGGTCTACAATACCGGCGCTATGCTGTTGCTCGCCTACACCTGCCTGCTGCTGCCTTACCCAGTACGCTACGCCTCAGCTTCCTTCCGTCAGATGGGTGAGAACCTGGAGGCGGCGGCACGGGTCTGCGGCGCGGGCTTTTTCACTGCCTTCCGGCGTATTCTGCTGCCGGCTCTAGCGCCAAGCTTGCTTGTTTCCATGCTGCTGGTGTTCGCCATCGCCTCACGGGAGCTGGTGGCTTCGTTGATGGTCGCGCCCGCCGGCATGCGCACGGTCTCGACCTTCGTGTTCGGGCAGTTCGAGCAGGGCTCCCCCGGCGTCGGCATGGCCATGAGTGCCGTGGCGATCTTTACCACCACGGCACTTCTGGTGGCATTAACCGTGTTCAGCCGCAAGCGACTCCCCATCAACGGATGAAAGAACTCACATGACCGACAACACAGAATCTCTAGACGGCCCCTGTATCGCGCCGCCGAAGCCGTCGGCACGACTCTACGCAAGAGCTACCACGCCGCCAGAGCCATGAAGTTCCCAATACTCTCGAACGCCTGGATTACTCGGGCACCTCCGGCCTGCTACTGTTCGAGTCCTACCCACCCCTTCGGCCCCGGCTCTCGGACGCAGACGCATCGAGAGACCAAGACGAACTTCATAGTGGGTATGCGTTGCATTCGACAGTTTCCTAGTAGATCAACCCGTCGCCGCCGTTTCCGGCGAAGCGCTGCTTGTTGCGGTAGGGGTAGACGTCGATCACTCGACCGGCGGGGATCGCCCCCTTGAGCCCCTGCCAGTAGTCAGCGTCGAACAGCTCCGGGTGCAACTCGGTGAACAGCCGGCGCCGCGCCGGATCGGCGAACAGGAAGGGACCGAACTCCTCGGGGAAAATATCATTCGGCCCCACCGAGTACCGCGGCTCGTCGGCCAGCTCCTGCTCGAGGTAGCGAGCTTCGGGAATGTGGCGGAAGTTGCATTGGGTGAGGTAGCAGGTCTCGTCGTAGTCGTAGAACACCACCCGGCCATGCCGGGTCACGCCGAAATTCTTGAGCAGCATGTCACCGGGGAAAATGTTGGCCGCCGCCTGCTGCTTGATGGCATTGCCGTAGTCCTAGAGCACGGTGCGAAACGACGGCAACACGAATACCGCCATCACCATGCCGCGCACCCCCGGCGCGATGACGAAGCGACCCTCCCGCTTGGCCACCTGGCGGTTGAGGGCGCGAAAGAACTCGGTTTTGCCGTGCCTGAAGAAACCGATGACGGCGTAGAGTTCGCCGGCAGGCTTGTCCGGCATCAGCTCCCCCAGGTAGTAGACGAACTCGCCGGGCACCCGCACCTCGACCTGAAAGTAGGCCCGGGTGAAAGAGAAGATGATCGATACCTCGTCGGACTCGATCAGCACGGTATCGAGCTGCAGGCCACGCGGAGCCGCATGCAGGATCGGCAGTACCAGGGGCACCTGCTCACCGCCGCCGCGAATCCGTCCCACCAATCCGTCCCACCAGATAGGGGCCCTTTTTGCGGTAGAAGACGCTCTCGATCAGCTCCAGCTTGGCGTCGTCGGCGTCGCGAAAGCGCCGGCTGGCTCGGCGGTGATCGCCTTGAAGCGAGAACGGTACTCATAAGCCGTGCAGGATGGTGGCGGCCAGGCAGTAGGCGGGCGACAGCTTCATGGCGGACTCCAGGCAGCATGAGCCCTCATCGGGGCGCGTTTCGCGAGCCGACCATGGTGAAGCGCGACTGTCATCGCGCCATCACGCCGCTGTCGTCACACCGTCACAGCCGCCGGGCACCCTGATCGACACACCGCCCCGCCGACGACGAGGATCGCCATGCGTATCTGCCTGGTCAGCGAGACCTGGCCACCCGACATCAACGGCGTGGCCCATACCCTCAACCAGCTTACCGGCGTGCTGCTGGCCCGCGGCGAAACGCTGCAGCTGGTGCACCCGGCGCTCCGCCTGCCTCGCCATCGCGTCCCCGTGCCCGGCCTGCAACACGAGCTGCAGGTACGCAGTGTGGCGCTGCCCGGCTACCGCGAGGTCCGCCTCGGCCTGCCCGCCGGGCGCCGTCTGCAGCGACTCTGGCAGGCTCAACGGCCCGATGTGATCTACCTCGCCACCCAAGGGCCGCTGGGCTGGTCAGCGCGGCGCACGGCGCGTCGCCTGGGGGTTCCCATGGTGGCCGGCTGGCACACCAACTTCGATCACTACTGCCGCGCCTACGGCCTGCCCTGGCTGGAGTCCGGCGTGCGACGTGGCCTGCGCCGCTTCCATAACGGCTGCGCGGCGACCCTGGTACCCACCCACGCCCAGTGCGCCCAGCTGGAACGGCAGGGCTTCGCCCGGCTGGCGGTGATGGGGCGGGGCATCGACGGCGAGTGCTTCTCCCCCGCCCACCGGGACAGCGCCCTGCGCCGCCACTGGGGGGTCGACGACCACCAGCCGGTGGCGCTCTACGTGGGCCGCCCTGCAACGCGCGCTGCCCGAGGCGCACTTCACCGGCTTTCTGCCCCGCGAGGCACTTGCTCGGCACTACGCCAGCGCCGACCTGTTCCTGTTCCCCTCGCTGTCCGAAACCTGGGGCAACGTGGTGCTGGAGGCCATGGCCAGCGGGCTGGCGGTGGTGGCGTTCCGGCACGCCGCGGCGGCCGAGCTGATCGACCACGATCGTTCGGGCCTGGTGCTGCCGCCGGGTGACGAGGCGGCCTTCTGCGCCGCCGCGACGGAACTCAGCCAGCAACCGGTGCGCTACGCCCGCCTGGGCCGTGCCGCCCGCCAGCGCGCTCTGGAGTGGCGCTGGCCCGCCATCGCCGACACCTTTCTCGCCATTCTCGAGCATGCCCGGGAGAGCTTCGATGAAACCACGCGCTCCTGCCGCCTTTGAGCGCCTCGACCTGCTGGAGTGGCAGCTGTGTCAGCGCATCGCCCGCCTGAGCCTGTATCGTCCCTGGCTGGCCACGCTACGTCTGGCCAGCAAACTGGGCGACTGGCCCGCCTGGGTAGCGCTGATCGCCGCCCAACCGTGGCTGCATGAGGCCGGTCATGGCTACCTGCTGCAGTACAGCCTGACCGCACTGGCGGCCATCGTTGTCTACCGGCTGATCAAGACCCGCCTGTGTCGCGAACGGCCATTCATCACCTTCGGCACCATCCCCTGCCGCGAGCCGGCCCGCGACCGCTACAGCTTTCCCAGCGGGCACACCCTGCACGCGGTGCTGTTCTGCACGCTCAGCGCCGCCCACACCCCCGCCCTGCTGCCGCTGCTGCTGCCGCTGGCCACACTGATCGCCCTCTCCCGGATCGGACTGGGGCTGCACTACCTCAGCGACGTCATCGCCGGCGGCCTGATCGGCTACGCCTTCGCCCTGGCCAGCCTGGCGCTGCTGGGCTGAGCGACGCCGACATATTCCCGCATCGCCGCCTTGCGCCGATGGATCGACGCCCGGCCCAGTGCAAAACAGCCTAGTGAGCACAGCGCCAAACCCGTGCCAAACCCGCCAGACGCAACAGCAAAAAGGCCGGCAATCGCTGCCGGCCAAAGGATCGAAGTCAGGTCCAGTCATGCATTGCCACGGCGCCTAGAAGTGGTAGCGCGCCCCGGCGATGTAGTACAGGTCATCGCTCTCATTCGGTTGATTGTCGAAGTCGTTGTCGGCGTCGTTGAGCTCGACGAAGAAGTCCAGGCTGCTGGACAGCTTGTAGTGCGCCGCCGCGGCCCAGGTGGTGCGATCGCTGGAAACACCGTCGATATCCTGGTTGTACAGGTCGGCGTGGAACTTCCAGGCGCCGGTCTTGAAGGTCATACCCAGGCCCAGAGTGTCGAAGTTCTTGTCCTGGGTTTCATACCCCAGGCGGGCCGAGATGGCGTCGGTGATCGCATAGGCGACCGTGGCGCCGTAGATCATCTCGCCCCGGCCACCGGCACGCCCGTCCTCGTCGTCGACATAGCCCAGTGCCAGGAACAGCGGCCCGGATTCGAACCTCACCCCACCCTGGGTGACGATCTCGGACGAGGCGGCGTTCTGCGCCTCACCGCGCTTGTCGTAGTGCTTGGCCGACAGGAAGGCCGTGAAGCCCGCCAGGTTCGGGGTGATGTAGCCCAGCGAGTCGCCCCTCGCCTGCAGACCACCGCCGCCAAGCTCATAGCCATCCTGGACATAGACATCGAACGGCTCGGTCACGTAGCTGTTGTAAAAGCTGTCGTAGTTGCCGGCCATCAGGGTACCCAGCCCCTCGCTCTCCAGGCCGATATAGCTGTTGCGCACTTCCTGGAAGCCCGAGCTTCTGTCGCGCTCATCGCCGGTAAAACGCCACTGCACCCGGGCGAAGGCGCGCAGGTCATCGCTGATCTGGTGGCTGCCGGTCAGCTGCAGACGCGAGCCTACGTTGACGAATTCGGCGCCATTGTCGCTCATGGGAGTTTCCAGACCGCCGCCTTCGATCCCCATGGCAATCCGGGCGTACAGGTCGAGCTTGGTGCCGTCCTGATCGTACACGGTGGCCGCGCCGGCCAGGGTGGATGCGGCCATGGCCGACGCCACGCCGCTTGCGAGAATCGCCTTCTTCAACATGTGATAGTCCCTTGAATGATTGCGTATCTAGTGGGCAGGCTGCGTGCCCTTTATCGACCATCGCCGGCCGGTTCATCCGACGCACAATGGCTCTATCCATTGCCTTCATGTTGTTGTTTTGCCGCAGAGGCTAGCCAGGCCGCATGTCAAATGCGTGACGATTTCTTGACGCATTCCGGATTCGTTCACCGCGCATCAGATCCAAAAAACTGTCGCCAAACTTTCACATGACCTCGCCACACTGACCGGCATTCATTCCGATCAAGAGGCCATTGCCATGCTTCCATTTCCGCACCGTTCACTGATCACCGCCCTGGCCGGCGGCCTGCTGCTGGGTGGCGTGATGACGGCTCAGGCCGAAGACTTCACGCTCAGCGATCGCTATACCGATGCCGATGGTGATCTGGTCGCCGATATTCCCGCCGACCCCGACGCCTGGATCGACCCCGACACCCTGGTCTTCGCCTATACGCCGGTCGAAGATCCGGCGGTATATGCCGAGGTATGGTCCGACTTTTTGGCCCATCTGGAGGCGGTGACCGGCAAGCGGGTGATGTTCTTCCCGGTGCAGTCCAACGCGGCGCAGATCGAGGCCATGCGGGCCGGGCGCCTGCACGTGGCCGGCTTCAATACCGGCTCCAACCCCCTGGCCGTGGCCTGCGCCGGCTATCGCCCGTTCGCCATGATGGCCGCCGCCGATGGCAGCTTCGGCTATGAGATGGAGATCATCACCTATCCGGGTTCCGCGGTGCGCAGCGTGGACGACCTGCGCGGGCGCACCCTCACCCACACCTCGGAGACCTCCAACTCCGGCTTCAAGGCACCCACCGCGCTGCTGGCGGCGGAGTTCGGGCTGATCTCCGGCGAGGACTACCAGGTCGACTTCTCCGGCAAACACGACAACTCGATTCTCGGCGTCGCCAATCAGGACTACGAGGCGGCCACCATCGCCAATTCGGTCAAGGGACGGATGCTCGACCGCGGCGTGATCGCGGCCGATCAGCTCGAGGTGCTCTATCAGTCCGACACCTTCCCGACCACCAGCTACGGCACCGCCCACAACCTGGCGCCCGAGCTGCAGGCGGCCATTCAGGAGGCGTTCTTCAGCTACGACTGGGAGGGCTCGGCGCTGGCCGAGGAGTTTGGTCGCAACGGCGAGGCGCAGTTCATCCCCATCACCTTCCAGGAGCACTGGGCGGTGATTCGCCAGATCGACCGCGCCAACGACGTCACCTACGACTGCGGCTAAGCGCCACCGTCGCGTTGTTGCGTCCGCCGGTCGATCCTCGCCCTGCGCCCGGCTCACCGTGCGCAGGGCGCCTGCTGTAAAGAGCGTTGTGATAAACAGTGTGAAAAACGTTGTGAAGAAGGGTGCCCCGTGCTGGAAATCACACAACTGTGCAAGACCTACGCCACCGGCGACACCGCCCTGCGCGAGGTGACGTTTCGCGTTCCCCGCGGCCAGATGGTGGGACTGATCGGCCCCTCGGGGGCAGGCAAGTCGACGCTGATTCGCTGCATCAATCGCCTGGTCGAACCCAGCGCCGGGCGGGTGCGGCTGGGCGACACCGAGCTGACCCGCCTGCACGGCCGGGGGCTGCGCCAGGCCCGCCGGCGCATCGGCATGATCTTCCAGGAGTACGCCCTGGTGGAGCGACTCACGGTGATGGAGAACGTGCTCTCCGGGCGTCTGGGCTACGTGTCGTTCTGGCGCAGCTTCACCCGGCGCTTTCCCGGCCGGGACATCGAGAACGCTTACCGCCTGCTCGACCGGGTCGGCCTGCTCGACCACGCCGACAAGCGCGCCGATGCCCTCTCCGGCGGCCAGCGCCAGCGCGTGGGCATCGCTCGGGCGCTGGCCCAGGAGCCGGAGCTGCTGCTGGTGGACGAACCCACCGCCAGTCTCGACCCGCGCACCAGCCGCCAGATCATGCGCCTGCTGCGCGAGGTGTGCGCCGAGCGTGACCTGCCGGCCATCGTCAATATCCACGATGTGCCGCTGGCGCGGCGCTTCGTGGACCGCCTGGTGGGGTTGCGCGCCGGGCGCCAGGTGTTCGACAACGCCCCGGACGCCCTCGACGAGGCCGCGCTCACCGCCATCTACGGCACCGAGGAGTGGCACACCCTGCACGCGGACGCGGACGGCGTTGAGGACGCCCCCGCGCGCCCCGCCCGCGCCCGCCCGGTCGAGGTGGCGTCATGAGTGCTCCCACCGCCTATCCCAGCCGCTGGCGCCGGCCGCCGACGCTGATCCGCGACCCACGCTGGCGCTGGGCGCTGCGGGTCGGAGCGCTCGGCTATCTGGTGCTGGCGCTGGGCGCCCTCGAACTGGATGCGGCGCGCATCGCCGAGGGGCTGGAGCGCGGCGCCCACTTCCTGCGCGGCTTCCTGCAGCCCGATTTCACTAGCCGTTGGCGCGATATCCAGCAGGGGCTGATCGAAAGCCTGACCATGACCCTGACCGCCACCGTGGCCGGCATCCTGCTGTCGGTGCCGATCGGCATCGGCGCGGCGCGCAACTTGGTAGCGCGGCCGATCTACCTGGCGTGCCGGGCCATCGTCGCCCTCAGTCGCGCGCTGCAGGAGATCATCATCGCCATCTTTCTGGTGGCGATGTTCGGCTTTGGCCCCTTCGCTGGCTTCATGACCCTGACCTTCGCTTCCATCGGCTTTCTGGCCAAGCTGCTGGCCGACGCCATCGAAGAGATCGACGCCAGCCAGAGCGAGGCGATTCGCGCCACCGGCGCCAGCTGGTGGCAGCTGATCCACTACGCCGTGCAGCCCCAGGTGATGCCACGCCTGATCGGGCTCTCGCTGTATCGACTCGACATCAACTTCCGCGAAAGCGCGGTGATCGGCATCGTCGGCGCCGGCGGCATCGGCGCCACCCTCAACACCGCCATCGAGCGCTACGAGTACGACAGCGCCGGCGCCATTCTGCTGATCATCATCGTCATCGTTCTGCTGGTCGAGTACAGCTCCAGCCATGTAAGGAAGTACCTGCAATGACCACCCGCTCCACCGCGCCACCGCGCTACCCCCAGGTCTGGACCTTTCGCCCGCCCCGCACCCGCCTCGCGCTGTGGGTCGGCTGGCTGCTGCTGGCGGTGCTGTTTCTGATCTGCTGGCGGCTGATGAACGCCAACACCCTATGGTGGTTCGTCGCCGACGCGCCAAGCCAGGCCATCGACATCGGTCAGCGCATGCTGCCACCGCGACTGGCCTATCTGCCCGAGCTGCTCGTGCCGCTGTGGGACACCCTCAACATGGCCACCCTGGGCACCCTGGGCGGGGTCCTGCTGGCGGTGCCGGTGGCCTTTCTCGCCGCGCGCAACACCACACCCTCGATGCGGCTGGTACGGCCGGCGGCGCTGCTGGTGATCGTCGCCTCGCGCTCGATCAACTCGCTGATCTGGGCGCTGCTGCTGGTGGCGATCATCGGCCCGGGACTGCTGGCCGGCATTCTGGCCATCGCCCTGCGTTCGGTGGGCTTCGTGGGCAAGCTGCTCTACGAGGCCATCGAGGAGAGTGACCCGCGCCCGGTCGAGGCCATCGCCGCCACCGGTGCCGCTCGCGCCCAGGTGGTGCACTACGGCATCGTGCCCCAGGTACTGCCGGCGTTCTGGGGCATCAGCGCCTTTCGCTGGGATATCAACATCCGCGAGAGCACCATCCTTGGGTTGGTGGGCGCCGGCGGCATCGGCATGAAGCTGCAGGCCTCCATCGACACCCTAGCCTGGTCTCAGGTGGCCACTCTGCTGCTGGTGATCCTGGCCACCGTGGTGGTCAGCGAGTGGCTGGCGGCACGCATCCGCCGAGCGTTGATCTAGCCCCGCGCTCGGCTTGCCCCGGTGGCCCGCGGCGGGCATCCTGCCGATTCGTCCCCTGGTCCAGGAGCCCGCCGTGGTGTCGCTGCAGCAGGATATCCGGCGCTGTCCTCGCGTGGCCGTCTACGGCACTCTCAAGCGGGGGCAGCACAACCACCATTGGCTGGAAGCCGCCAGGCTGCTCGGCCACGACCGCCTGGGCGAGCTGACCCTGTACGACCTGGGTGCCTACCTGGGGGCCAAGCGCCGCGCCTCCAGCGGCGTGCTCGTCGAGGTCTACGTCATCGGCGTCCGGCAGCTGGCGAGCCTGGATCGTCTGGATCGCCTGGAGGATCATCGCGCCCACGTCCCGGTCACGCCCCAGCAGATCGCCGTCGACTGCGTCGAGGCCAGCGCCAGCGTCTCTCACATCCACGTGCGCGACCCCGAGACCGGCGGCATCAGCCACTCCCTGGATCACTTAGCGAGGTGATGGCGCGGGTGCGCGAGGCCGACGTCGATATCGTCATGAACATCACCGCCTGCGGCGGCGACTGGATCCCCGATGTCGAGGACCCGACCCGCGGCGGCCCAAGGAGGGCCAGCTCGACGGCGACCCATTGTTCCAGCTCTGCCTGGGCATTCCCTGGGGCGCCGAGGCCGACCCGGAGACCATGCAGGCCATGTGCAACAAGCTGCCGGAGAATGCCAACTGGGCCGCCTTCGGCATCGGCCGCCACCAGCTACCAATAGTCGCCCAGGCAATGCTGCTCGGTGGCCACGACCAGGCGTCACCCTGCACCTTGCTCAGCTGCACCGTCTGCAGCCAGCTCGACAATGACGGCTCAGGCACCACTATCCTGCCCTCGCGGCCATGGTGCCTCCAGCATCAGCACCTCGCCGTTGATGGAGTGGACTACCCGCTCATCCAGCACCATCTGGCCGAAGATCTCCGCCTCGATGCTGGGCTTCTTGGGCAGCCCCATCATCTTCATCACCGAGCGGACGTAGCGGCGGGTGAAGCTGGGGTAGTGGCGATAAGTGCAAGAAGTCATGGTTGCATAGTCGCTGCTTCAGCCGGCTGGCCTGCCACCACCTGCATCAAGCTGTCCAGGTAGTTGGAATCTGACATAAACAGCACGTGCTTGGTGCGTAGCTCTTCCGCGGTCATGCCCCAGTGGCTGATGATCCACTCACGCGTAGTGCTGGAAGGTGCGAGGATGACGCTTTCCAGCTCGACGTGCTCACTTTTCAGGCGCCGCTCCACCTCCTTGATGCGCTCTCCGAATTCAATCTTCTCGTCCTTTGGCCCTGTATGGCGCAGACCATGAGGGTCTACGAAGACGATGCGCTGGCGGTCATCCTGCACTTGCCAAAGGATAAAGTCGGGATAGAAGCCACCAGCTTCAAAGAAGCCAATACCCTGCTTCACCAGGTTACGCAGCAGGTAGAGCTGTTCACCTCGTTCAGCGAGCGCCTGCTGGTTTCGCTCCAACCATCCCTTAAGGTCCTCGACGAAACGGAACTCGCTATCGTTGAGGGCAACGGGCTCAACACGGATACGGCTGTCCTTGCCCAGATGCAGCAGCGGACTGTAGAGGTGGGCATCAATTTGAATTGCGCTGACACCGTTGGCCTTGGATGAACGATAGATAGCCTGACGCTGCTGCTCGATGGCCTCCTTCATCTGCCTGATGTCGTCGATCAGTGCCGTTTCGCTGCCATCAACAATCAGCTGATACTCCTTGGTATCGGGCAGGTTGCCACGGGCATCCTCGAGCGCCACCAGTTCCAGGCGCGGCTCCAGGTAGGCGCGGCGGTGGTAGTTGAAGACTCGATCCATCAGCAGCGACAGGAGCTCCAGCGCCATGCTTTGGTAGCGCTGGAAGTTGTCGGCGTGCAGCTTCCACTGATTGTCGGGGACCAGCAGCGTGTACCACACCTGGCTCTTTAGCAGCGCCGGGAATCGGCTGGCATCGATCAGCAGGTTAGCGTAGCCCCTGGAGCGCCGATAGCGCTCCAGGTCGCGCTCCAGGTCGCGCTCCAGGGCAGCCATATCCAGGAACAGGAGACGATTGTCATCGAAGAAGCGCTCGTGCTGCTTGGCCTGGCTGAAGTGGTCCCCAGCCTTCGGACCACCTGACAGGTCATCTAAGCTCGGATCGGATCATCATCGGCGTCAGGCCGCCTGTTTCACTAGTTGTGGGAAGTACACCTCATCAGGTGTCGCATCGTCCAGTCCTTGGTGAGGCCGCTCCTGGTTGTACCAGGCGAAGTAGCGGCCCAGTTCCTGCTTCAGGTGTGCCCCGTCCTTGAAGGCCTTCAGGTAGACGCACTCGTACTTCACGCTGCGCCAGAGCCGCTCCACGAAGATGTTATCCCGGTAACAGCCCTTGCCGTCCATGCTGATGGTGACGCCGTGAGCCTCTAGGACGCCGGTGAAAGCCTGGCTGGTAAACTGGCACCCCTGATCCGTATTGAAGAACTCAGGCGGTCCGTGACGTGCCAGTGCCTCCTCCAGCGCATCGACACAGAAGTCCGTGTCCAAGGTGTTGGAGACCCGCCACGACAGGACACGGCGGCTGTGCCAGTCCATCACCGCCACCAGGTACATGAATCCGCGGACCAGCGGAACGTAGCTGATGTCGGTCGCCCACACCTGGTTCGGCCGGTCGATCGTCAGGCCACGTAGCCGGTAGGGATAGATCCGATGCCCCTTGCCCGGCAGGCTGGTCCGTGGGCGCGGATAGATCGCCTGAAGCCCCATCTGACGCATCAGGCGCCTTACCCGCTTGCGGTTGACCCGGTGGCCCAGCCGGTTGAGATGGACGGTCATCCTGCGCGAGCCGTAGACCGGCGTCAGCAGGTGCTGCTCATCGATCAGGCGCATCAGCACCAGATCCTCGGCGAGCCACTCTCGCTGCTGGTAATACAGCGAGGAACGGCTGATGCCGAGTAGCTGACACTGCCGTCTCAGACTCGGAGTGGCGGAAGATGGCGGCTCGATCATGGCCAGGCGCTGCGCCCGGCTCAACGATCGAGCCTGCGTGATAAAAAATCCCGTTCTACCGTCAACTTACCGATCTCGCGGTAGAGGATATCGATCTCCTCTTGGCCCTTCTGAGCGGCCTTACCGCTGCTGCTGTCGAAGATGCCAGCGGCGTTGTCCAGCAGTTCACGCTTCCACTGGCTCACCATGGACGGGTGCACCTCGAAGCGAGCCGCCAGCGCCGAGGTGGTCTCATCGCCCTTCAGCGCAGCCAAGGCCACCTTGGCCTTGAACTCGTTGCTGTACTGCCGACGTTTCTTGCTCATGATCAGGATCTCCTGGTCGGTCTGATCAGAGCTTAGCGCCTGGTCCGAATTTCGGGGACCACTTCAGCAGTCGCTCCAACCAGTCCTGCTCGACCTGATGCCGGTCATGCAGTGCCTCGAGTCGCTCCTTGAGGGTCTCCAACGTCTGGATAATGGCAGTGGTGGAGGAAGCCAGCAGCTTGCGTATGACCAGTGACACCAGGTGGCGTTGGCGAGTGGGCACGCCATAGCTGTCTTCGCGCTCCAGGTAGCCCGAGACAAGATGGTAGAGCCGCTGTTCATCCTGGGAGGGGGTGAAGGGGATCGTCAGCGCCTTGCGCTCGGTGTACTGCACATACTCCAGCACCTGGCGGCGGAGGGTGCGTTTGGCGAATTCATCAAGCCGGCGTCGCAGCCCCTCTATATCGTTGCCGCCACGCATAAACTGTCGGCGAAAGCTGATGGCATCACCGAACAGCTGGTCATCAATCACAGTCGACAGACCGTAGAGTTCGAGCAGCGAGTTCTGCAGTGGTGTAGCGGTGAGCAGCAGCTTGCGACTGCCGGCAAAGGTGCGTTTGATGGCCTGCCCGGTGCGATGGCTCTCACGGTGAGCATTACGCAGTTTGTGAGCCTCGTCGATCACCACCAGGTCCCAGGGGATGGTGCGCAGCTGGGGCTCCAGCTTGGCCGCGAAGTGGTAGGACATCACGCTGATGACATCCTGATCCAACGGGTCGTAGATTCCCTGATCACGCTGCTGTTTGTAGGTGCGAGCATCCAGCACCTGAGTGGGCAGGTGGAATTTCTCAGTCAACTCAGTCGCCCACTGCTTACGCAAGGCTGCTGGAGCAATCACCACCAGCCGACGCCGACGCTCTGCCCAGTACTGGCAGATGACCAGCGCAGCTTCGATGGTCTTGCCCAGCCCCACCTCGTCGGCCAGCAGCACGCCTTTGGTCAGCGGGTTCTGCAGGGCGAACAAGGCGGCATCGATCTGGTGGGGGTTGAGATCGACCGAAGCGTCGAACAACGAAGTGGCCAGACGGTCCACGTCTCCACCCCGTCGCTGGCGAGTGAGCTCATAGGCGAAATACTTGGCGTGGTAGTCCGTGATGTGCTCTGTGGTCATCCCTGAAGCCTGTCCGGTTGCGATAGGAGCAGCTACCCACTCTCTCCCGCGCCGGCACGATGATCAAGGCGACTTAGGGTGGTGACTACACCAGCTTGAACGGCTCGATATGGCCGAAGGTGCCGGTCTTGGTCATCGCGGCGCAGGGGTGCTACATCGCGCGTCCTCACCGCCACGAGGGCATCGCCCACCCCCGCTCACGCGCAATGCCGGCAAGCACCGGGTCCGGATGGATGGCGTGCGGTCTCTCCACCGCCTCGAGAAGCGGAAGATCGTTGCGGGAATCAGAGTAGCCCCAGGTCTCCGCTGGCTGCGCCTCTCCCAGCCATTCCCGGAGTGCGTGAAGCTTCCCTTCCTTGAAGGTGCGGATACCGCGCGCCTGGCCGGTATAGCGACCGGCTTGCTCCTCGAGCTCCGTCGCCAGTGCCGCATCGCAGCCCAAGCGCCTGGCGAGTGGCGCCACCAGCTGGGCGGTCGAGGCGGAGATGACGACGGTGGTATGCCCCTGCTCGCGATGCCATGCCACCTGCGCAAGGCCTCCCGGGAATAGCCGCGGCATGATACGACTATCCAGGAAGACCTCGACCTGCTCGGCCACTTCCTGGACCTTGCGTCCCGCCAAGGGGGCGAGCAGAAAGGCCAGATGTGCCTCCATATCCAGGGTGCCTGCCGCGTAGTCGGCCATATGGCTCTCCCAGGTGCGGCGATACTCGGCGGTATCCGGGATCCAGCCCTGTTCGATCAGCCACTCGTTCCAGTACCCGGTTATGTCCCCGTCGAGCAGGGTGTCATCCAGATCGAACAGCGCCAGGCGCATTGCCCTGCAAGACATACTCACTCCTCAATATCCTGAACCTCATCGAGGTCGACAAACACCAGCACCTCGCTCTCTTCCGCCAGCAGATGGCGACTGCCTCGATTGAGGGCATCGACAGAGAGCTCAATCCCGGAACACTCCACCGCATAGCGTACGACGTTGCCCAGCAGCTGACGACGGCGGATCACGCCACGACACCCGGGACCCGCGTGAGTCGGCAACTCGCCACCTGGCGTGGTATCCGACACCGGCTGCAGGTAGATGGCCTCGGGACGCAACGCCACGCGTGCCGCCCTGCTCACCTCGCCAAGCAGCGCATGCGCCTGCTCCCCCGACAGCACGTTGTAGTGCCCCATGAAGCCAGCGGCCTGATGGCTGCGGGGCCGTGTGTACAGTGCTTCGGCATCCCCTTGCTGCAGGATACGTCCGTCATGCATCAGGAAGATGCGGTCGGACATCAGCAGCGCCTCTTCCTGATCGTGGGTCACGAACAGCGTCGTCAGGCCAAGCGTTTTCTGAATGTCGCGCAGCTGCTGACGCAGATGACGGCGGATGCGTGCATCCAGCGCCGACAGCGGCTCATCCATCAGCAGGATACGGGGCTCCACGACCAGCGCACGTGCCAGCGCCACTCGCTGGCACTGCCCTCCGGAGAGTTGATGCGGAAACTTGTCGGCATGCTCGCGCAACTCGACCAGGCGCAGCACCTCGTCCACGCGGCGGCGGCGCTCCTCCTGGGGCACCTTCTGCATGGCAAGCCCGAAGGCGACGTTATCGGTGACCCGCATGTTGGGGAACAGCGCATAGTGCTGGAACACCATGCCGACGCCGCGCTGCTGGGGAGGGAGTGCTGTGATCTCCTCGCCATCCACCACGATGCGACCTTCATCGATCGAGTTCAGCCCGGCGATGGCCCTCAGCAGGGTCGATTTCCCGCAGCCGGAGGGGCCCAGCAGCGTGACGAACTCGCCCTTGGCGATCAAGGCATCGATCTGGGAAAACACCTGAGTCTCGCCGAAACGCTTGGCCAGGCTCTCGAGACGCAGGTAGTCGGGGGATGCAGGGGCTGTGGCACCATGTTGCCTTGCCGGTAAATCAGCCACGGTATCGCGGCGATCGAGCGTCGAGAGGTGGTCGCGGGCATAGGGAGCGGCGGTCAAGGTTGTCATGCGTTGGCATCCTTGGCGATGGCGTGGCCGGCCTGGCGATTCCCCAGCCAGGTCAGCAACAGGGTGAACAGGAAGAGCGTGATCACCAAGGCGCTGGTGAAATGGCCGCTGGTCCCACGCATGTTGTTGAGATAGACCTGCAGGGTCTCGAAGCGGGTACCCACCAACATGTTGGCGAAGACAAACTCACCCACCAGGAAGGAGAAGGAGAGGAAGACGGCGACCTGAACGCCGATGCGGATATTGGGCAGGATCACCAGGAAGAAGGCCCTGAACGGCGTCGCGCCAAGCAGCTGAGCGGCATCCATCAGCGATTTCATATCGATGGCCCGCAGGCTGTTGGCGACGGACCGATAGACGAAGGGAAGCGCGATCGTCACGTAGGTGAAGATCAGGATCCAGGGGGAGCCCACCAACGGCAGCGGGCCACCGGCATAGAGCTGCAGCAGCCCCACCGAAGAGACCACCGGCGGCACGGCAAAGGGCACCAACACCAGCCCGCTCATCCAGGCATCCAGCCGCGGGTAGCGGGTATGGGCCAGGAAGGCCACCGGCACGACCAGTACCAGGCTCAGCACAAGGGCTCCCAGGGTCACCAGCATGGAGCGAGCGAACGCCAGCTGGAAGCGCGGCGTGCTCCACAGCTCCAGGAACCACTTGAGTGTCAGCCCGTCCGGCAACAGCGTGGCACCCCAGCTGGTCGCCAGCGCATACCCCAGGGTCGCCACCAGAGGCAGTGCCAGCAGGGTAAAGACGCCCCCCACCACCAGGGCATGAATAGATAGACGCGGTAAGCGAAGCGTCGGCAGGGCCGGTGCCTTGGGCCGCGACAGGGTGAGATCAGCGTTCTGCGACATGATGGCTCCTGCGTAACAGCCACTGCTGAATCAGGGTGACCAGGGCCAGCAGGCCCACCAGGGTCAGCGCCAGGGCGCTGGCCAGGTTGGGCTGCAGGAACAGGTCGCCCGACACCAGGTTGGCGATACGGATGGTCATGAGGTTGTAGCTGGTGTTGACCAGGGCGTAGACGGTGGCATAAGCGCCCATGGCATTGGCAATCAGGATCGTGAAGGTCCCCGCCAACGCCGGACGGAGCACCGGTAGGCCGATGTGGTACCAGTAGGCGACTCGCCCGGCGCCCAGCAGGCTGGCGGCGTCACGCCAGTCGGCGCGCAGCCCCGCGAAGGCGGGAAACAACAGCAGCATGCCCAGCGGGATCTGGAACCAGGTGTAGATGAC
This sequence comes from Halomonas icarae, assembly GCF_009901955.1. Classification (GTDB taxonomy): domain Bacteria; phylum Pseudomonadota; class Gammaproteobacteria; order Pseudomonadales; family Halomonadaceae; genus Halomonas; species Halomonas icarae. The sequence goes on from NZ_WUTS01000001.1 coordinate 3,087,010, forward strand.
GATCAGGCCGGTGCGTGAGTAGAGCGAGAAGTCATCGATCAGCCCGACACGCTGCAGGGCCAGGGTCAGCACTCCGTTGGCTCCCATCAGGATGATGAACGCGAAGGCCAGCGGCACCCCGGCAAAGTTGCTGGTCATGTTGGTGAAGGCGATCATCCAGCGACGCAGCGGGCCACTGGTACGGGTCAGGCTATGGCACGTCAGAACGGCGATGATAAGCCCCAGCAGACTGGAGACCAGCGAGATCTCGAGGCTGCGCCAGATCGCCTGGCGAAAAAAGGGCGACGTGGCGATCTCCTGAAAGTGCCCCAGCCCCCAGCTTCCCTCGACCTGAAAGGCGCTGACGGCGATCCAGCCCAGAGGCGCCATCTGGAAGGCGACGAAGACCAGCGCGAATGGCATCAGCCACAGCCAGGCAGGCAGCAGGCGCTTCACGAAGCGTCCCTCCCCTTGACCAGCAGTTCAGGGTGAGATGGCTTGTCGTGCTGCAGGCCCAGCAAGCTGGCAAGCGTGCCGCACAGCCGGGGCTGCTGGACGGTGGTTGCTGCGTCATGGGCAAACGCCTCGCCGAACAGCCACAGAGGCACCCGACGCTCCTCTTCCAGCAGGCCCGAGTGGGAGCCGTCGGCATTCATCCCATGGTCGGCGGTGACCATGACGTGGTAACCCTCAGCCAGCCAGGTCGGCAGGTAATCGGCTAGGGCGATATCGGCTCGCCGCGCGGCGTTGCGGTACTGGGGCGACTCCCCGCCATGACGGTGGCCGGCATCATCAACATTCATGCTATGCACCAGCAGAAAGTCAGGGTCGCTCAGGCGGCGCAGCGCCTCGGCATCGCTGAACAGGTGATCGTCGGGGTAGTGATCCTGCCAATAGAACAACCCGGCCTGAATGGCGCTCTCGGGATCCTGATGGAAACGATGGCGTGCCGGCACGAAGGGGGCTTCCAGATAGAGCTCGCTGACCCAGTGATAGGCCGCCGCGGCGGTACGCCGCCCCTGGCGAACCGCCAGATCGAACAGGCTGGTGCCGGTGGAGCGGCGCACCACCTGGTTGTGCACCACACCGGAGTCCACCGGGCGATCCCCCGTCAGCAGACACTCGTAGAGCGGACGCGACATGGCGGGCAGTTCACAATCCAGCGTGTGATAGCTGCCACGGCCCGCCTCACACAGCGCATGCAGGTGGCCCATGGCGTGCTGACCCACGGCATGGTTAAGGCCATCAAGCACCACGAGGATGACGCGATGAGACATTCAAACCTCCTTGCCGCCTCACGGGGAGGCGGCAATCGATGAGAGAGCGGAAGGGTTACTGCTGGTGCATCAGTACCTGGGACTGCCACTGGCGCGGCAGCTGGCGGGCACTCTGTTCCCAGGCGTCGAAATCTTCCACCGGCCGGGCATTGGCGTATTGCTCGTTGGGCAGCAGCTTGGCGGCGATCTCCTCGGGGAGGGTCAGGTGCTGGGCGCGGATCGGCCGGGCATAGCCCTCTGCCAGATTGAACTGACCCTCATCGGAAAGGATAAACTCGCGTGCCAGCTTGGCGGCGTTGGGGTGCGGGGCATGCTTGTTGATGATGGTGGCATAGCCAGAGGTGACCGAGGCATCGGAGGGGATCACCACCTCGAAGGCGTCACGATCGATCTGGTCGCGATAGTTGAGGGCGTTGAAGTCCCACAGCAGGGCCACCTCGACCTCACCCTTCTCGAGGTTGGCGATGCTGGGGTCCGCCAGCGAAAGACGCCCCTGGCGAGCCAGCTCGGCAAACAGCTCCAGCCCCGGGGCCAAGTCACTTTCATCCCCACCGTTAGCGAAGGCCGCCGCCAGCACGGAGCTGTTGGCCTGAGCCGCCTGGCCCACGGCGCCTAATGACACGCTGTACTCCCCCTCGGCCAGATCGGCGAAGCTACGCGGACGCTCCTCTTCCGGCACCAGCTGCTTGTTGGTCATGAAAGCGATGGTGCCGGTATAGCCGAGCACCCAGTGGCCCTCGCCGTCCTTGGCCCAGTCCGGAATCTCGTCCCAGGTGGCCGGCTTGTAGGGCTGGGTGACGCCCTCCGCCACGGCGATCGGGCCGAAGCTGATGCCCACGTCACCGATGTCGGCGGTCGCGTTCTCGCCTTCCGCCTTGAACTTGGCGATCTCCTCGGCGGAGCTCATGTCCGTATCCATGTGCTCCAGGCCGTAATGCTCCTGGAGGTCCGCCCAGGTGTCCTTCCAGTTGGCCCAGGTATCCGGCATGCCGACGCTGTCGACACGGCCCTCCTCCTGGGCGGCAGCGATCAGATCTGACAGCTCGGTGGAGGCCTGTGCCTGGCCGGCAAACAGCGTGGTACCCAGTGCGGCGGTCAAGGTGAGGCGAAGCAGCGTCGAACGTGTCGGATTCACGGTGTGGCTCCATGCAGGTGGTCAGGGTGAAACCGCCATCTGGTCTAGTTCAGAAGCGGCTGACAGGAGGCACACTAGGCCAACAAGGTGACAGTGGCGTGTCGGTAACATGGCAATTGGATTGCCTGCCGCCGTCCTCGACAAACATTGGCATCATTGGTATTCCATGGAACTGCTGTCATCGTGACGACATGGAAGTTTCGATAGGCTGACACGCAGCATGCCGTTTATAACGGAACGACAACTGAACTAGACCAGAAACGAGACACCCTTGACCACGATGCCACCGCCTTCTCCGACGTCAGCACCCAGCCACCACCCATCCAGCCTGACGCCACCGGCGAATCGACTGCGCCATGCGCTGCTCGACATGTTGGCCGACAAGGCCGTCGGTCACGGAGCGCGGCTACCCTCGGAACGGCAGATGATGGCGAGCTTCGGCACAACACGCATTACCCTGCGAGAAGCGCTAACGCAGCTGGAAGCCGAAGGGCGTATCTATCGGGAGAATCGTCGTGGCTGGTTCGTCTCCCCCCCGCGCCTGCGCTATGACCTGCTGGCCTGCCTGCCTTTCCGGGAGATGGTGGAGTCTCAGCAGCGCCGGGCAGAGACCTACGTACTGGAGGCAACTCATCGCCCAGCGTCTGCCAGAATCGCTGCCCGCCTGGGGATCATGGAGGGCACACCGGTCTACCATATCGTCAGAGCCCGTCACGTCGATGGTCGCCCCGTGCTGTATGTGGAGCACCACCTGCGCACGGACTGCTTCCCGGGGATTCTCGAGCACGACCTCGAAACCCGCTCGCTGACCGAGCTCTATCGCAGTCACTACAGCATCCGCGTCAGTCGCGTGAGCTTCGAGCTCTGCTCCACGGTGCTGGATGAGCGAGCCGCTGATGCACTTCGTGCCGCCTCGGGAGGACCTGCTCAGCGAGTCACTCGCATCAACTTCGACCAGAATGGACGAGCCATCGATTACGACGATGAGCTATGGCGCCACGATGCGATTGCGCTGACCCTCTCAGCGGCACCTCAGAATGGTGCTTAGTCATACTTCTCTTTACGGCGGGGCGAGATCAACAAGCTCCAATACTGGCTTAACATCACTCGGGCCTTGGTGGTATCGGTAGGAGCACACGCCCCGAAGCGCAGATCATGCCGACTCGAGATGGAGATGAAGCACAAAAAACCGCCTCATGGGCGGTTGGGGGAATCGCGCTGGGCGATTGATATATCATGTCTTGAAATGGTGCCGACACCAGGAGTCGAACCCGGGACCTACTGATTACAAGTCAGTTGCTCTACCAACTGAGCTATGTCGGCAATAGCCGCACTGAAGGCGACATGGAGGACCACTCCTCCTGGCGAGAAAAACCGTGAACTCGGGTCCACGGTCTTTCGAAAACAAGGTTGGCGATGGCTGGGGTACCAGGATTCGAACCTGGGAATGCCGATACCAAAAACCGGTGCCTTACCACTTGGCTATACCCCAGCAGCTTGGTGGCCAGAGAGGGAATCGAACCCCCGACACGGGGATTTTCAATCCCCTGCTCTACCGACTGAGCTATCTGGCCCCTTGCCAACGGTGCGTATTAAACCCCAACCGGCTTTTCGCGTCAACCCCTTTCTTATCATCAAGATGAGGGCGGCACGTAACCTTCGGCCTGATCGGTCTCCTGGTTGTCGAAGAAGCGCTCCATCTGCTCCATCAAGTACTCGCGGGAGGAGGGTTCGAGCATATTGAGGTGCTTCTCGTTGATCAGGCGGGTCTGCAGGGCCTGCCACTCTTCCCATGCCCGGCGCGAGACATTGGCCTGGATCTCCTGGCCCTTCTTTCCAGGCAGCGGGGGAAATGGCAGGGCATCGAGCTCCTGCTGATACTTGCGGCAGAACACGGTCTGACTCATGAGACGTCTCCTAGGCAGATGGAAGCTCAGGGCCCCGGCGGCATGTCCAGGGTGAAGGTCGCCAGGCTCGCCAGCAGGGCCTTCACCGGGGCCGCCAGGCCCACGGCATCGGGATTATCGGGATCGTACCAGCGGCGCGCCTCCCCGATCGAATCGAGGCTCCCGATCCGCGCCGGCTGGGGCGTGATCTCCAGACGGAAATGACTGAAGACATGGGTGAAGGAGGCGCCCGGCGCATCGAGCCGGCTGTCTGGGGCATGGATGTCGAGCCAGGCCTGCAGGGCCAGCGCGTCATCGAACTGTGGCAGGCTCCAGAGCCCACCCCACAGGCCGCTGGAAGGGCGTTGTTCCAGCAACACCCTTCCCCGCGCATCGCGCAACAGCAGCATGCGAGTGGTTCGTGTGGGCAGCGCCTTCTTCGGTTTGGATTCCGGGAAGCGGCGCTCCTCACCGCGCGCATGAGCCACACAGACATCGCTGAAGGGGCAGCGACCACACTCGGGGGTGCCGCGCCGACACAGGGTGGCGCCCAGGTCCATCATCGCCTGGGTGTAGTCGGCCAGGCGATGGTTTGGCGTATAGTGATCGGCCAGCGCCCATAGCCTGCGCTCCACCGCCGGACGCCTCGGCCACCCCGCCACGGCATGCAGCCGGGTGAGGCTGCGCTTGACGTTGCCATCGAGGATCACCGCCCGCCGCCCCTGGCTCTGCGCGATGATGGCGCCGGCGGTGGAGCGGCCGATACCGGGCAGGGCCGCCATCTCGTCGAGGCTGTGGAGTGGAAACGCCCCGCCATGCTCCTCGACCACCACCCGGGCGGCCTTGTGCAGGTTGCGTCCTCGGGCGTAATAGCCGAGCCCCGTCCACAAGTGCAGCACTTCATCCTGCTCCGCCGCCGCCAGGCGGCGCAGGTTGGGAAAGCGCGCCATGAAGCGCTCGAAGTAGGGGATCACGGTGGTCACCTGGGTCTGCTGCAGCATGATCTCCGAGACCCACACCCGGTAGGGCGTGCGGTCTTGCTGCCAGGGCAGATCATGGCGGCCATGCTGATCGAACCAGTCGAGCAGACGCTGCTGAAAGGTGGCGGGCGCGAGTACGGGTGTCGGTGTATCGGTCATTGAAGCTCAAAAAAAGGCGCCGGCACGAGGCCGACGCAGAGACTGACTTTGCTCACTTGAAGAGCCCCCTCAAGGAGTCACGAAGTTCCTTGCCGGCACCCTCGCCGAGGCGCTCCTCGAGCTTGTCGAGGGCCCCCTCCAGCTGCTGCTCCACGGCATCGCCGGCACGCTCGCCAAGCTCATCGCCCAGAGCCTCACCGATGGCCGCCTGGAAGCCGGTGCTGTCGAAGCGGCACCACTCGGCGCTATCGCCGTCGAGGCTGCCCTCGCAGCGTACTGGAAGGGGCAGGCGCTCGAGGCGACGATTGACCTTGCAGGCCATATCGGCGGTATCCACCACACGTGCCGCGGCACGTAGGTCGAAGCGTTCGCTGGTCAGGTCGAGCCAGCCCTCGCCGCCTACGTCGATCCCCGGCAAGGTGACGATGATGTCATCGCTCTCCACGACGCCATCGCGCACCTCGAGGGTAGCCTCGGCGCGCTCGAAGCGTGTATCCGACGCCCACTCCCGCTGGGTCGTCTCTCCCTGCAGGGTCGCCACGGCGCTGCACAGCTCCTTGGACACGTTGACGTCGAGGATGGCACCATCGTCCAGTCGTATGGCGAGGCGCCCATTGAGGCCGCGTTTCATCACCGGCCAGGCATTGCCATGGGTGGTCAGCGAGCCATCGACAAAGGCTCGACCCCGCAGCGGCGCCCGCTCATCACCCTCGCCCAGTGCCTCCAGCAGAGTGTCGACACGCACACGCTCCAGGCGATGCGCTAAACGCCAGGCGATGGGGTCGCGGGTCAGATCCAGCTCGCCCGTGGCGGCCAGGCTTCCTTCATAGAAGGCCGATTCCAGCGACGACAGTCGCAGTCGGCCATCCTCACCCTCTAGCGCCAGCGAGGCGTCCTGAAAATCCAGGCCACCTAACCGCAGTTGGCTCAGGGTCAGGCTGGCGTCCAGCGACAGTTCACGCAGCCAGTCGACGGGCAGCATCTCGCCCTCCTGGGCATAGGCGCGACCGATGCCGGGCGACCAAAGACCCGCGCCGTCCGGGGCGGTCCCCGAAGCGGCCGGCAGATAGGCGTCAAGGTTCAGGCTATCGCCCTGCAGCTCGGCCTCCAGGCTTTGCCCGTCGAGGCCCGCCGTCAACCTCCCGGTGAAGGTGCTGTCATCGAGCACCAGGGTCATGCCGCTAAGAGCCACCTGCTGGAGGTCGCCCTCCAGGGGGGTCGTCAACGCCACATCGGAGAACGCTTCGAGATCGGCCGTGGTCGGCAGGCTGCCGAAGCGTTCAAGCCATGGCCGCAGCGAGGTCGGCGCCAGGCGCAGCTGACCGTCGTAGCGTGGTTCATCGTAGAGGGCGGCAAGATTGAGATTGCCGCTCAGGCGCAGGCCATCATTACCACTCAGCGTCAGATCATGCAGTTGGGCGCTGCCGTCGGCAATATCTGACTCCAGGGCGAACTCCATGACCAACGAGAGCGGAGCCTCCCCGAGCACGGCATGCTCGAGTGTCGCATTCAGCGTGCCGCGCTCCAGGCGCAGCTGGCGCTCCCTCGCATCGATCACCAGTCGCTGGCCACTCAGCTCCAGCTGCTGTGGGCTCTTCACACCGGCCAGCTGGTTGCGGGTGACCAGGGAGAGGTCCTCGAGACTATAGCGGCGTTCGGCCAGGGCCAGGGCGAGGCGCCCCTGCAGGGTGACGTCACTGGCCAGCTTCGGCACGGTATCACCGGCACCCGTCGGGGTATCGTGGCCAAATAGCTGGAAGCTGGTCGTGAAGGGGAAGGGACGCCGCGGGTTGACGTTGCGCCCGGTGACCGAGAGCCCCTTGAGGTGCAGCGAGCGGCCGATGGCCTGGTCGGTGTAGTTCACCTCGCCGTCCTTGACCTCCACCCGGGCGATATTGAAGGCCACGGAGGGCCCACTGCCACTCGGTGTCGGTGCCGTGGAGGCACTGGCAGGTGTCGGCAGCTCCTCATCGTCATCGGCCAGGCGCTCGAGCAGCGTCTCCCAGTTGCCCCGTCCGCGCTCGTCGCGCGACAGGTTGAGGCGCAGGCCATCCAGGGCCATGCCGTCGATGGCCATCTCTCCGCGCAGCAGCGATGTGAAGGCCAGGCTCACCTCCGCGCGTCGAAAGGCCATGAAGGCCATGTCCTGCTCGATGGACTGCTCCGGCAGCCAGGCCTCGGCCTGCTCAACGCCGACCCCCAGTCGTGGATAGAATGACCAGGAGAGGGGGCCCTTGAGGTCCAGGGTCAGGCCGGTGCGCTCCTTTACCACCTCCTCCAGTTCCGGCTTGAGGTCTTCAGGGTCGAGGAAGGTGGTAACGTAGATCACCGCCCCCACGGCCAGCACCGCGAGAATGCCGATGGCGGCCAGCAAGGTGCTCAACAAACGCTTCATCGTGGCAACTCCTTGGAATGACGGCCCGAAAGAGCGAGTTCGTAGTGATCGCCACTGCGATCGAGACGATAACCGAGCCGCGAGAGCATCAGCTGATCGGCCATCTGCAACTGGGCCACCTCGACACGCAGCGGCTTGCCCTCAGCACTGGCGGCCTGGGCAACCAGTGTCAGCAGGCGCGAACCGACGCCTCTGCGGCGCGTCGGCTTGCGAACGCAGAAGTGCGACAGCCACCAGGCCTCACCGTCATCCCGCAGCGCTATGGCGCCAATCAGGCGGTCATTGAAGCGTGCACACAGGAAATTCCCCCCAGAGTCCAGGTGCGCTTCGATGAAAGCATCAGGCGCTGACGGCAGACGCTCGGCGGGCGCATCAGCATAGATACGAACAAGGTCGGTTCGGGCCTGAGCGTCCATGTCACAGGCGCCCCGGTCGACGGGGTGCAGTGTCACCGGCATAGCTGATCTCCTGGGCCGGGGCAGCGAGGTTCGCCACCGCGGAGGGGGCATTGTAGCGGATGGGGTCGGCGATTCTCTATAATGGCAGTTTTACGGTGACGGGCGAGCCCTGCCACCATCCTGTTTCCGCGGGCCGCCTCCATCGGTAGTCCGCATCGACATGCGCCCAGGCGCTGGAGTTGCCTCAATGTCCGAGCGTATTGCCACGGTCAGCCGTGACACCCAGGAGACCCGCATCAGCGTCACCATCAACCTTGATGGAAGCGGCAAGCTGAGCTGCGAGACCGGTGTGCCCTTCCTCGATCACATGCTCGACCAGGTGGCCCGTCATGGCCTGGTCGACCTCGATATCAAGGCCGATGGTGACCGCCATATCGACGACCACCACACCGTCGAGGACCTGGGTATCAGCCTCGGCCAGGCCTTCGCCAGGGCCATCGGTGACAAGCGCGGCATTCGCCGCTACGGCCACGCCTATGTGCCACTCGACGAGTCGCTATCCCGGGTAGTCATCGACTTCTCGGGGCGCGCCGGTCTGTTTATGGACGTGGAGTTCACTCGCGCCGCCGTGGGCAGCCTGGATACCCAGCTGTTCTGGGAGTTCTTCCAGGGCTTCGTCAATCACGCCATGGTCACCCTGCATATCGATAACCTGAAGGGGTTCAACGCCCACCATCAGGCGGAGACCATCTTCAAGGCCTTCGGTCGTGCCCTGCGCATGGCCCTGGAGCCCGATCCGCGCATGGCCGGACAGATGCCTTCCACCAAGGGCAGCCTGTGAGCCCCACGCACCACCCCACGAGGAGCGCCCCATGACCATTGCCGTCATCGATTACGGGATGGGCAACCTGCATTCCGTCGCCAAGGCACTGGAACACGTCACCCACGAGAACGTGGTGGTCACCCGCGACCCGCGCCGCATCCTCGGCGCCACACGCCTGGTGCTGCCCGGCCAGGGTGCCATTCGCGACTGCCTCGGCGAGCTGGAGAAGACCGAACTGCGTGGTCTGGTGGAGGAACTACTGGCCAGCCAGGAGAAGCCGCTACTGGGCATCTGCGTGGGCCAGCAGATGCTGCTCGACCATAGCGAGGAGAACGGTGGCATCGACTGCCTGGGCTTCCTCGGCGGTGAGGTGAAACGCTTTCCCGCCGATATGCGCGACGACCTGGACCAGCGCCTCAAGGTCCCCCATATGGGCTGGAACCTGGTTCACCAGCAGCGCGATCACCCACTGTGGAAGGGCATCGATCAGGATGAGCACTTCTACTTCGTGCATAGCTACTATGTAGCGGCCAGTGACGATGCCACGGTGTTCGGCACTACCGACTACGGCCGCACCCAGGCCCATGTGGCCATCGGCCGCGACGCCACCTTTGCCGTGCAGTTCCATCCCGAGAAGAGCTCACGCGCAGGCCTCAGGCTGCTCGAGAACTTTATCAACTGGGCGCCCTAAGCCGCGCCGGGATCAACTGGGCGCCCTAAGCCGCGCCGGGATCAACTGGGCGCCTTATCCGCGCCGGGATCAACTGGGCGCCTTATCCGCGCCAGGATTAACTGGGCGCCTTATCCGCGCCAGGATCAACCGGGCGCCTCGGGCGGTGCCCGGCCCCGAATCCATAGGAGTCTGACATGCTGGTAATTCCCGCTATCGATCTCAAGGATGGTCAGTGCGTGCGCCTCAAGCAGGGCCGCATGGACGATTCCACCACCTATGGCGATGATCCGGTGGCCATGGCCGAACGCTGGGTCGCCGCCGGCGCTCGTCGCCTGCATCTGGTGGACCTCAACGGCGCCTTCGAGGGCAAGCCGGTCAACGGCGAGGCAGTCACCGCCATCGCCCGACGCTACCCCGACCTGCCGATCCAGATCGGCGGCGGCATCCGCTCCGCCGAGACCATCGAGCACTATCTTACGGCCGGGGTCAGCTACGTGATCATCGGTACCAAGGCCGTCAAGGAGCCCGAGTTCGTCGGCGAGATGTGTCGCGCCTTCCCGGGCCACGTGATCGTCGGCCTCGACGCTCGTGACGGCTTCGTGGCCACCGACGGCTGGGCCGAGGTCTCCGAGGTCAAGGCCGTTGACCTGGCGAAACGCTTTGCCGACGACGGCGTCTCGAGCATCGTCTACACCGATATCGCCCGGGATGGCATGCTGAATGGCGTCAACGTCGAGGCGACCGCGGCGCTTGCCCGCGACGGCGGGCTGCCGGTGATCGCCTCGGGCGGAGTGACCAACCTCGATGACCTGCGCGCCCTGGCAGACGCCCGGGAACCGGGCATTCTGGGCGCCATCACCGGGCGCGCCATTTACGAGGACACCCTGGACCTGGCCGAGGGCCAGCGGCTGTGCGATGAACTCGCCGAAAAAGGTAACTGAACATGGGACTCGCTAAGCGCATCATCCCCTGCCTCGACGTCGACGCCGGCCGCGTGGTCAAGGGCGTCAACTTCATCGGCATCCGCGACGCAGGCGATCCGGTGGAGATCGCCCAGCGCTACAACCAGCAGGGCGCCGATGAGATCACCTTCCTCGACATCACCGCCAGCCACGAGGACCGCGATACCACCGTGGAGATGGTCGAGCGCATCGCCGGCGAGGTGTTTATACCGCTGACCGTGGGCGGTGGCATTCGCAGCTGTGATGATATACGCACCATGCTCAACGCCGGTGCCGACAAGGTCTCCATCAACACCGCCGCGGTCACCAATCCCGAGTTCGTTCGCGAGGCCAGCGAGCGCTTCGGCAGTCAGTGCATCGTGGTGGCCATCGATGCCAAGCGGGTTTCCGCTGAGGGCGAGGCGCCGCGCTGGGAGATCTTCACCCATGGCGGGCGTCGCCCCACCGGCCTGGATGCCGTGGAGTGGGCGAAGAAGATGGTGGAGTACGGCGCCGGCGAGCTGCTGCTGACCAGCATGGATCGCGACGGCACCAAGGCCGGCTTCGACCTGGGGGTGACCCGTGCCATCGCCGATGCCGTCAGCGTACCGGTGATCGCCTCCGGCGGGGTCGGCACCCTCGACCACCTGGTGGAGGGCGTACGCGAAGGAGGAGCCGATGCGGTGCTCGCCGCCAGCATCTTCCACTTCGGCGAGTACACCATCCCGGAGGCCAAGCGCTATATGGCCGAGCGCGGAATAGAAATGCGCCTCTGAGCCAGCCGGCGTCAGTCGGCCGACAGGCCGAGATTGCTGACGCCCTCGTTGTGCCCCAGGCGGCGCAGGGCCTTGAGGGCGTCGCGGCCCAGTACGCCCTCTTCCACGGCTTCCAGGGCTGCATCCTGGAAGTCATTCTCGTCCTCCATCAGCGGATGCTCGCGCACCAGCGCCGCAAGGCGCTCGCCATCCTCCTCGCCCTCGGTCAGCTCGATAAAGGCCCGCACGCCGCCCCGCGAGGCGCGGCTCACCTCCAGCACCGCCTCCGGCGCCTCGCCCTGCAGGGTATCGAGCAGCGCCGAGAGAGCCGCCACGGCCTCGGTGGCACGCCGGGCCCCGAAGCTGTCATCACCCTCCGGCGGCGCCAGCTCGGCCAGCTTCTCGGCCTGTCGCTCGAAGTCGATCTTGGCCCCGGCAATCGCCAGGCGCTCCCACACCAGATCGAGAATGGCTCGCAGCCCCGCCGGGTTGCCCTGGCCGGCCGTCTGGGCATAGAGCGCATAGTTGGGCAGCAGTCGCTCACACAGCGCCGCCATAAAGGCCTGCTGGCGGCGCGGCTCGAGGCCCTGCAGACGCTGAAAGAAACCGCTCATGGACTCTCCTTGGGCTTACATTATCAAAATCTCGCTGAACCACGAGGGGCGTCGGTGACAGGTCGCAGGGACGGGTTCACAGCGCCTCCCCGATGGTCCGACACTTCGGGGCCTGTCCCCGAGAAAGCCCCGTTTGAGCGATATAACTCACGGCCACATCCGCTCTGCCGGGGCGCGGCCGCGGGCATCCAGCAGCACTCCCTCGGCGGCCAGGCGCTCGCGCTGTTCCGCGGCACCGGGGTGATCGGCCAGCCGACGCGAGGCGGTGATGATGCGATACCAGGGCAGCCCGTGCCCCTCGGGCAGGTCGCGCAGGGCGCGGGCCACCAGCCGTGGCGTGGCACCCTCGGCCATGGCGGCGATGCGCCCATAGGTGGTCACACGGCCGTGGGGAATCTCGGCGATCACGGTCAGGACCTGCTCCCTCCAGCTAGCCTGCATGTTACCTCCGTCCGACGCCTCATCACCCTCTGCTGGACAGGACTCCCCATGCCCTGTTCCCGCTCTACCTTTCCCGTCCTGCCTTGCCCTCTCCGCTACTGCGCCGACCACTCCCTCGCGAACGCAAGGCAGCTCTCCCAGTCACCCACATGCAGAAAGTCGCCCGGGTCGCGCTTCTCCAGCTGGTGACGATACATGGGGTCATAGTATTCGGTCAGCAGTGGCGCCAGCCACGCCTCGTGGGCCTGGGAGTTGCCCCGCTCATGCTCGCGAAAGGCCAGCTCCTGGAGCCGTTGCAGCCGAGCCAGGCGCGCGCTGCCGAGACGCTTGCGCAGCTTGGCCAGAGACTCCTCCAGCTGCTTGCGCATCAGGGCCCAGCCCAGCCACTCGCCGAACTGTCGGTGATAGACCGTCCACAGCTCCTCGATATAGTCACGGTGGATCTGCGCCAGGCGCCAGTCCAGGGACATCTCCACGCGTATCCGCGGGGCGCGCTGCATCCCCTCCCAGAAGGCCTGGGGCAGGTTGGAGCCACCGATATGGCGAGACTCATCCTCCACCACCAGCGGGCCCGGCAGCGCCAGCAGGCGCAGGCCCATGGCGTGCTCGAAGTCGATCTGGCTGGGGGCCTGAAGTGGGTGGCGGCCGAAGGCGGACCCCTTGTGACGCGCGCACCCCTCCAGGTCCAGGCCGTTGTCCAGCGCCAGCACCAGATCGGTCTTGGCGCAGCCGGTGAGCCCGCCCACCACCAGCAGCGGCTGCTCGGCGGCGGCATCGATGCGGGCACAGAGCGCCTGGCGCATCGCCTTCCAGCCGCCGCGGATACGTGGCCGGGTGATACCCGCCTCACGGATCCACTGCTGGGCGATCTGCGAGCGCAGACCGCCGCGAAAGCAGTAGACGATGGCATCGGGGTGCCGCTCGAGCTCCGCCTTCCAGGCCGCGACCCGGGCCGCCTTGACCTCACCGCGGACCAGTCGCTCACCCAGGGCGATGGCCGCCGCCTGGCCACGCTGCTTGTATTCGATACCGACGAGTCGCCGCTCCTCGTTATCCATCAACGGCAGGTTGACCGCCCCGGGCAGAGCCCCCTGAATGAACTCCACGGGGGCACGCACATCGATAAGCCGTCGCCCCTCGCTCAGCAGCCCCGGGTCGGGGTCGACCAGCGGCAGCTCACTCATCCACGCACCTCGATACGCGCCGGCCCGCTGGCCTCGACGATCTCGCCGAAGGGCTGGAGGGTCAGGCCATGCTCACGGCCGATGCGCTCGACGTCATCTTCCCAGGCCGGGTCCACGGCCAGCAGCAGGCCGCCGGAGGTCTGGGGATCGCACAGCCACTGCCAGTGGGCCTCGTCCATCTCGGGCAGGCTAGCACCCAAGGCCTGGCGATTGCGCAGGGTCCCCCCCGGCATCGCGCCCCGGCGGCGATAGGCCTCGGCCTCGGCCAGCCGCGGCAGGCGACGGAAGTCAATGCGCGCGGCCACCTCACTGGCCGCGCACACCTCGGCCAGGTGGCCGCCGAGCCCAAAGCCGGTGACATCGGTCATGGCATGCACTCCCGCTATCCGGGCCAGGTCTACGCCGATGCGGTTGGAGCGCAGCATGGTCTCCCGGGCCAGGCCCTGGTGGCCGGGCTCGATCAGCCCCTTCTTCTCCGCCGTGGTTAGCATGCCGACCCCCAGCGGTTTGGTCAGGAACAGCAGATCACCGGGCCTGGCGCCCTTGTTGAGCTTGAGGTGATCGAGCTCGACGAGCCCGTTCACCGCCAGGCCGAAGATAGGCTCCGGGGCATCGATGGAGTGGCCACCGGCCAGGGCCAGCCCCAGCTCGCGACACACTGCCTGGGCACCGGCCATCACGTCGCCGGCCACCTCGGCGGGTAGCTTGTCCAGCGGCCAGCCGAGGATACCGAGCGCCATGACCGGGGTGCCGCCCATGGCGTAGATATCGCTGATGGCATTGGTGGCGGCGATGCGCCCGAAGTCGAAGGGGTCGTCGACGATGGGCATGAAGAAATCGGTGGTTGCGATCATGCCGCGGCCATCGCCCAGATCGTAGACGGCGGCGTCCTCGCGGCCCTGATTGCCGACGATCAGGCGCGAATGGCTCGCGCCGGGACCGGCCTTGGCCAGGATGCCGTCGAGTACATCGGGGGCGATCTTGCAGCCGCAGCCGGCGCCGTGGCTGTACTGTGTCAGGCGGATGGCGCTCATCGGATTCTCCTCGCAATCAGTGATGGGCATTCTAACACCAAGGACCCCGCTCACAGGGCCTCAAGGGCATCGGCAAGCTTGTCCACCGCGACGACCTCCATGCCTTCCGGGGCATGCTTGGGGGCATTGGCACGCGGGACGATGGCACGGGTGAAGCCATGCTTGGCGGCCTCGACGATACGCTCCTGACCGCTCGGCACCGGGCGGATCTCGCCGGAAAGCCCCACCTCGCCGAACACCACCAGCTCGCGCGGCAGCGGACGGCTCTGCAGGCTGGAGACCACCGCCAACAGCACTGCCAGGTCGGCGCTGGTCTCCAGCACCTTGACCCCGCCAACCACGTTGAGGAAGACATCCTGGTCACCGGTGAACAGGCCACCGTGGCGGTGCAGCACGGCGAGCAGCATCGCCAGGCGGTTGGCGTCGAGACCCACGGCGACCCGACGCGGATTGCCCAGTGGCGAATCATCGAGTAGCGCCTGTACCTCAACAAGGATCGGCCGAGTGCCCTCCCATACCACCATCACCAGGCTGCCCGGCGCCTGCTCCTCGGTGCGCGACAGGAAGATGGCACTGGGGTTCTTCACCTCCTTGAGACCGTGCTCGAGCATGGCGAAGACCCCCAGTTCGTTGACCGCGCCGAAGCGGTTCTTCTGACCGCGCAGGGTACGAAAACGCGAGTCGGCGCCCCCTTCCAGCAACAGCGAGGCATCGATCATGTGCTCCAGCACCTTGGGGCCGGCCAGGCTGCCATCCTTGGTCACATGCCCCACCAGCAGCAGCACGGTGTTGCTCTGCTTGGCGAAGCGCGTCAGCGCCGCCGCGGATTCGCGCACCTGGGCCACGCCGCCCGGGGCCGAGGCGATATCCTCCAGATGCATGGTCTGGATGGAGTCGATGATCAGGATGTCGGGCCGCTCGCGCTCGGCCACCGCCAACACGGTCTCGACACTGGTCTCGGCCAGCATCTTCAGCCCCTGGGTGGGCAGCTGCAGTCGGTGGGCGCGCATCGCCACCTGGGAGAGCGACTCCTCGCCGGTGACATAGAGAACCCCCTGCTGCTGGGCCAGCTTGCAGGCGGTCTGCAGCAGCAGGGTCGACTTACCCGCCCCGGGGTGGCCGCCCAGCAGCACCGCCGAACCGGGCACCAGGCCCCCGCCCAGCACCCGGTCGAACTCGGCGAAAGTGGAAGAGAGGCGCGGCACCTCGCTGAGATCGACACTGCCCAGGTCGACCACTTCGCGAGTCAGGGCACCGGCATAGCCGCCACGACCGCCGCCCGCCGCTGCCGCGGCGCTCCCGCCGCCGGGCCGTGCCGGAGCGAGACGCACCTCGCTGAGGGTGTTCCATTCGCGACAGCTTCCACACTGTCCCTGCCACTTGCGGTACTCGGCGCCGCATTCGGTACAGACGAAGGCGCTCTTTACCTTGGCCATGGCATGTCTCATCGGTGGTTAAATCGTAGAAAACCGCTTGGGCGAGGCCCCAGACCCCGCAGGGGAGGCGCGGCATCTGCCTCAACGGCAGGGGGCGGCCAAAAGGCCGCCCCACTGGATCACTCAGCATCATTCGCCGGCGATTACTGACGCTTGAGCTGGAGCATCTCGCTGTTCTGGAAGCGGCGACGCTCGGGGTCGATCAGCTCCAGGGTCTGAGGATCGAGGCGCAGGAAGTAGTAGATCTGCCCCTCGCCGTCAGGAGTGAGCTCGTAGACAGTGGCATCGGGCTCGTTGGCGGTGCCGGAGAGCACCTCCCAGTTGCCGGCGTAGGTCTCGTCCGGGGGGCTCTGGGGGTGGCCACGGTAGGAGGCATTGAGCTCGAAGGTACGCTCCGCGGCAGCGGCCTGCTCATCGCCACGCATCAGCACATCGAGGTCGATACCGTCACAGTTGCGACACGGCAGAGTTCCCTGGTAGCGCTCTTCATCGGGCTCCACGGCGGCGCCACCCGGGCCACCGCTGGGGCCGGTGGCACACCCGGCCAGCAGCGCGAGCAGGGCCGATCCGGCGAGCAAGGTCCTGATTTGCATATATATCCTCCTGGACAGTGGTCGTTGCTTCGTTTGGCACGGCGGCCTGACTCACAGCATAACCGCTGACAGGGCCGGCGCACAGTTTCTCAGCACCTCAGCCGCCGATACCAGCATGCACATAGGCAAAGACCAGCGCCAGCACCACCGGCATCACCACCAGCGAACCGAGGTTACCGATCAGCACCAGCGAGGCGACCTTGTGGGGCTCCTGGCGATACTGTTCGGCCACCAGATAGTTGAGTACCGCCGGCGGCAGGGCGCCAAACACCCATAGTGCCGCGGCCTGCAGACCGGTCAACCCCAGCAGCCAGATCAGCGGCGCGGCAAGCACCAGCCCTGAAAGGGGGCATAGCAAGGCGCCCAGCAGACCGGTCTTCCAGTCCGAGAAGTCGATATCGAGCATGCGCACGCCCAGCGCGAAGAGCAGCAGCGGAATGCACACCCCGCCGAGCATGTGCAGCGCCTCCAGCAGCCAGCCCGGCAGCGTCACGCCGAACAGGTTGACCGCCAGGCCGGCAAGGGTGGCCAACACGATGGGCAGGCGCAGGAGCCGCAGCAGCGATGAGCCGGGGCGCAACATCCACAGCCCCACCGTGAAGTGCAGCAGCATCTCGACGATAAACAGCACCACCGCGGCGGGCAGCGCCGCCTTGCCGAAAGCCAGCAGCAGCAGAGGGATGCCCATGTTGCCGGAGTTGTTGAACATCATCGGTGGCAGGAAGGTCTTCACCTCCAGGCCAAGGTGCCTGGCCAGAGGCCACAGCAGCAGCCCGGAGCCCAGCACCACCACGGCTCCACCCAGCGCCAGCCCCAGGTACTCCTCAAGTGGCGACTGGCCATCGGCCAGCACGGCGAACACCAGCATGGGCACGAACAGCTCCATGTTGAGCGTATTGAGGGTAGCGATATCGGGGTTGCGCAGGCGGCCGTAGAGGGTTCCGCATCCGGCGATCAGAAATACCGGCAGCAGGGTGGCAAGAATCTGGGCGGTCATCGCGACGTCATTGTCATCAGGGAACAGGAGCCCCAGCCTAGCACGGCTTGCGCGGCCCGGCCGGGCGGGTCACCATGCTGGTATCCCCTCCATGACCCGAGCGAGAGCGATGAGCAAGTTCTGGAGCCCCGAGGTGCGCGAGCTGACCCCCTATATTCCGGGTGAGCAGCCCCGCGAGCAGCTGATCAAGCTGAACACCAACGAGAATCCCTATCCGCCGGCCCCCGGGGTCGGCGCCGTGCTGCGTGACTTCCCCAGCGACCATCTACGCCGCTACCCGGACCCCGAATCCCGTGCCCTGCGTGAGGCGCTGGCCGAGGAGCTAGGCGTCGAGCCACAGCAGGTGTTTGTGGGCAACGGCTCCGACGAGGTGCTGGCGCTGGCCTTCCAGGCCTTCTTCCGCCAGGGGCGGCCGCTTGAGATGCCGGAGATCAGCTACAGCTTCTATCCGGTCTACTGCCGCCTCTACGGCATCGAGCGCCAGGCCCTGCCGCTGGCCGCCGACTGGTCGGTGGACCTCGAGGCCTTCTCGGCCACGGCCGGCGGCGTCATCTTCGCCAATCCCAACGCCCCCACCGGCCACGGTCATACCCGCGAGGCCCTCTCCACCCTGCTCGAGCGCATCACCGAGTCGGTGGTGCTGGTCGACGAGGCCTACGTGGACTTCGGGGGCGAGAGTGGGGTGCCGCTGGTGGAGCGCTTCCCCAACCTGCTGGTCACCGGCACCTTCTCCAAGTCCCGCAGCCTGGCCGGCCTGCGTCTGGGCTATGCGGTAGGCTCCCGGGAGCTGATCGAGGGGCTGGAGCGAGTCAAGGACTCCTTCAACTCCTATCCAATCGACAGCCTGGCCAGCGCCGTGGCCATCGCCTCCCTGGCCGACCGCGAGCACTTCGCGGCATGCCGAGGGCGAGTGATCACCACCCGTGAGCGCACCCGCGACCGTCTCGAACGGCTCGGCTTCGAGGTGCTGCCCTCCCAGGCCAACTTCCTGCTGGCGCATCACCCCGAGCAGGACGCCGCCCAGCTGTTCGTGGGACTGCGCAAGCGCGGCATCCTGGTTCGCCACTTCAATACCGAGGCGCTGCGCGATCATCTGCGCATCAGTATCGGCACCGAGGATGAGATGACCAGCCTCACCGAGACCCTGGAGACTCTCTGTCAGGCACCCGCCTGAGCCCGAAAGCCGGATGCCAGAAACACGAAAGCCCCATGGTGCTCAGGCACCATGGGGCTTTTCATGAGCTCACCCGCCTAGAAGTGCGGCTTGAGCTGCTGTACCAGCGCCTTGTAGAGGCGCGGACCGGCGGCCATCAGCCGACCATCCGCCTCCACCAGGGGCTGACCATCCGGGGTCCCCATCAGTGCGCCGGACTCCTTGAGTAGCAGGCTGCCGACATGCAGCTCCTGCTCCTCCAGCCCCAGCACGAAGGCGGCATCGGCACGACCGGAAGCGAGCTCGGCGAGGTCGAGCAGGCCGCTGCCGGTGGCGCGCTGCATCTCGATAAGCGGGCCCAGTTGCTGCACCAGGGTCAGATAGGCGGGCAGATGGCGGCTACGCAGGGTGGCGTCGGGCAGTCCCATGGCAATGCGCGTGCCGGTCACGGCATGGCGGCCAGGCACACGGATACGCTTGCCGTTGTGCTGGGCACCACGACCCCGGCTGGCCAGGTACTCGTCGTCGCTGAAGGGACAGATCACCACCGCATGCTCCGCACGACCCTTGATCAGGCAGACCAGCGACAGCGCGAAGCCGGGGGCAGCCACCTCGAGGTTGGAGTAGCCATGGAAGGGTTCGATGCGCCACAGCACATCGCGCCCCTCGCCTTCACCTTCACGGTGAGGCGTGAATCGACCGACGACGCCGTGCTGGGGATAACCGCGGGAGAGCTGACGCACGATCAGCGTCTCGGCGTTGCGCGCGGCATCTTGCAGCAGACGCTCGAGGTTGTGCTCTTGGTGGGAGTTCTCGATGCGCTCACGGATGCGCAGGAACTGTTCTCCGGCACTGCGAGCGGCGCGCAGCGCGTATTGGACCATCGGATGCATGATCGGGCCTTGGGGAGTCGGTGGTGTTAAAGAACGGGACGTTCACTCGAAACGATGTCGCGAATCCTAGCAGAAGCGCTCGGGACGCGCCATCCACGGCGGCGCTCGCATGCTAGACTGCGCCCCTAAACTTCCAGTAGCACCGGACCCTGACCCATGCTCGAGCGCATACGAATCGTCCTGATCGGCACCAGCCACCCCGGCAATATCGGCGCCACCGCCCGCGCCATGCACAATATGGGCCTGGCCGACCTGAGCCTGGTGGCACCACGTTGTGAGCCGATCACCGCCGAGAGCGTATCGCGCGCCTCGGGTGCCGACCATCTGGTACACGCCGCCCGAGTGGTCGGCACTCTGGAGGAGGCCGTCGCCGACTGCACCCTGACGGTGGGCGCCAGCGCCCGTTCGCGCACCCTCCCCTGGCCGATGCTCTCGCCACGTGAGGTGGGTGACCGCCTGCCCGCGGAGCTGGTCGAGCCTGATGCCCGGGTGGCGCTGGTATTCGGTCGAGAGGACAGCGGCCTGACCAATGCCGAGCTGCAGCGCTGTCATGCTCATGTGCACATCCCCACCAACCCCGACTTCAGCTCGCTGAACCTGGCCGCGGCGGTGCAGGTGCTCGCCTATGAATGCCGCCAGGCCTGGCTGACAAGTGAGCCTGCCGATACCGATGAGCCCACGAATCCCGACCAGGTCCTGGCCAGCCATGCCGAGCTCGAGCACTACTTCGCCCACCTGGAGCGCACTCTCGTCGCCATCGGTTTCCATGACCCGGCCAAGCCTCGCCAGCTGATGGCCCGGCTGCGCCGCTTTACCCTGCGGGCCCGCCCCGAGCGCATGGAGCTCAATATCCTGCGCGGCATCCTCACGGAGACCGAGAAGCTCGCCCCGCCACGCGATGACTGAAAAGGCAAGGCACCGGTGAAAAGCCCCGTTTCGCCTTGAAGGCCTTCACCG
Source organism: Halomonas icarae (assembly GCF_009901955.1). Classification (GTDB taxonomy): domain Bacteria; phylum Pseudomonadota; class Gammaproteobacteria; order Pseudomonadales; family Halomonadaceae; genus Halomonas; species Halomonas icarae. The sequence continues at coordinate 3,107,713 of NZ_WUTS01000001.1, forward strand.
GCGCCCCCACACTAAAATGACCATCCGCGGCGGCTGCCGCCCTGCCCATCCAAGCCCAAGGACCGCTGCATGTTTCAACGCCTGCGTGAGGACATCAACAGCGTTTTCGACCGTGACCCGGCGGCGCGCAACTTCCTCGAAGTGCTGACCAACTACCCGGGCCTGCACGCCCTGCTGCTCCACCGCCTGAGCCATCGCCTGTGGCGCGCCAACCTGCGCTGGCTGGCCCGCAGCCTCTCCACCTTCTCGCGCTGGCTCACCGGCATCGAGATCCACCCGGGGGCCACCATCGGCCGGCGCTTCTTCATCGACCACGGCATGGGCGTGGTGATCGGCGAGACCGCCAGGGTGGGCGACGACGTCACCCTCTACCAGGGGGTAACCCTGGGCGGCACCAGCTGGAACAAGGGCAAGCGCCACCCCACCCTGGAGGATGGCGTGATCGTCGGTGCGGGCGCCAAGATCCTAGGCCCCTTCAGCGTCGGCACCGGCGCCAAGATCGGCTCCAATGCCGTGGTCACCAAGGAGGTGCCGGCCGGCGCCACCGTGGTGGGCATACCCGGCAAGATCGTCAAGCGCGAGGAGCCGGATACCGCCGACACCCTGGACGTGGATCCGGGTCGCCGCGAGGCGATTCGTCGCAAGTTCGGCTTCGACGCCTATGGGGTCAGCGAGGACATGCCCGACCCGGTGGCGCGCTCCATTCAGGCGATGCTCGACCATATGCACGCCGTGGATGAGCGTCTCGAGCGCATGTGCCAGACCCTGCGCAAGGTCGACGCCAGCTACCGTGCCGGGGAGATGCCCGAGCTGCGCGACGAGGACTTCGCCGAGGTACTCGACGACCCCTGCAAGCCCCCCGAGAAGGAGCCCGAGAAAGCCCCTGCTTCCGACGACAGGCGCGATCGAGCCGACGAGGGGTCCGGCACGAATGGTTGACCTTGCCACTCGGTCTTTCCCATAATGCCGTTTCGACCCGCGCGCTCCCAGCGAGCCGATGATGACCCAACGCCGCTTCGGCGGTGCCGAGGACGCCATGCGCCTGACCACCAAGGGACGCTACGCCGTCACCGCCATGCTCGACCTGGCCATGAATGCCCATAGCGGACCCATCTGCCTGGCCGATATCGCGCGTCGCCAGGAGATATCGCTCTCCTACCTTGAACAGCTGTTCGCTCGCCTGCGCCGCGGCGGGCTGGTGGAGAGCGTGCGCGGCCCGGGCGGTGGCTATCTACTGGCCCAGGAGCCGCAAGCGATCTCGGTGGCCCGAGTGATCGACGCCGTGGATGAGTCGGTGGACGCCACGCGCTGTGGAGGCCTCTCCGACTGTCAGCAGGGAGATACCTGCCTGACCCACCATCTGTGGTGCGAGCTGTCGGAACATATCCACGGCTTCCTCGACGGCGTCACCCTCGGCCAGCTGGCCGACCGCCAGGAGATCCAGCGGATCGCCAGCCGTCAACGTCGTCGCCTCGATGGTGACGGCATCCTCGCCTCGGCGACGTGATCGCCAGGCCGAACTCGAGACTACCCGAGGCCATGACCACACCCGTCTATCTCGACTACGCCGCCACCACCCCCGCCGACCCCCGAGTCGCCGAGCTGATGGCGCGCCACCTGACCCTCGATGGCATCTTCGCCAATCCCGCCTCGCGCAGCCATATGCTGGGCTGGCAGGCCGAGCAGGCGGTGGAGAATGCCCGTCGCCAGGTGGCCGACTTGATCGGCGCCGACCCTCGCGAGATCGTCTGGACCAGCGGCGCCACCGAGGCCGACAATCTGGCCCTGACCGGCTTCCTGCGTGCCAACCGCCACCGCGGCCGCCACCTGATCACCTCGGTGATCGAGCACAAGGCGGTGGTGGATACCGCCCACGCCCTGGAGGCCGAGGGCTTCGACGTCACCTGGTTGACGCCGTCCCACGACGGCCGGATCAGCCCGGCACAGCTGCGCGAGGCGATGCGCGAGGACACCGTGCTGGTGTCGTTGATGGCGGTGAACAACGAGCTGGGAGTGATCCACGACCTGGCGGCCCTGGCCGAGGTGGCCCACGCCGGTGGCGCCGCCTTCCACGTCGATGCCGCCCAGGCGGTAGGCCGCCTGGACCTCGATGTACGGCGCCTCGGCATCGACCTGATGTCGCTCTCCGGGCACAAGGCCTACGGGCCCAAGGGCGTCGGCGCCCTCTATGTGCGGCGCCACCCCGATATTCGACTGGAGGCGTTGATTCACGGCGGCGGCCACGAGCGGGGCATGCGCTCCGGCACTCTGCCGACCCACCAGATCGTCGGCATGGGCGAGGCCTTCGCCCTCGCCGGCACCGAGGGTGCCGGCGACCAGGCGCGCATCGAGGCGCTGCGTGACCGCCTGCTCGACGGGCTCGCCGATCTCGACGGCATCCACTGCAACACTGCACTGGAAGCCTCCGTACCCAATATTCTCAATCTGGCCTTCGCGGGCGTGGAGGGCGAGTCGCTCTTGATGGCACTGCGCGATATCGCCCTCTCCACCGGTTCGGCATGCAACTCGGCGAGTGTCGAGCCATCCTATGTACTGAAGGGCATCGGTCTACCGCGAGCGCTGGCGCTCGCCTCGCTGCGCTTCAGCTTCGGACGCTTCACTACCGAGGCCGACATCGACCGGGCCCTGGAGGCCTTGCGCCACGCCCTGGTAGGCCTGCGCCGCCAGGCCAGATGACGCGTTCACGACTGGCGCACCCCCTGCAACAGCATTCACAACAGGAGAGAGACCCATGTCGCATCTCACTATCACCGACGCCGCCGCCGAGCAGATCCGTCGGGTACTCGACGAGCGCGGCCAGGGCCTTGGACTGCGTGTGTCGGTCAAGCCCAGCGGCTGTTCCGGCTACAGCTACGTGCTCGACTTCGCCGACGAGGCGGCCAATGACGACACCTGCTTCGAGGAGCATGGGGTCAAGGTCTTCGTCGCGCCTGAGGCCCTGGAGATGCTCGATGGCAGCGAGGTCGACTACGTCAACGAGGGGCTCAACCGCTATTTCCGCTTCAACAACCCCAACGTCAAGGATGAATGCGGCTGCGGTGAGAGCTTCACCGTCTAGGCCCGTCAACGAAACGACCTCGACCGGCTCGACCGTCGGCTGACCACCCAGAGGCGGCGACGATTGTTCAACGCCGCCCCGGGACGCTATAATCCTCGCCCAGTCGGCGCACCGCCGAACCATCGGACGCCGAGCCGCATCACCCGATTCACCGCGCCGCCCTGCTTGCCGCAAGCCAGAGGGCGGCGTGGCGCTATCCATCGATTTCCATCACCCTTACTGGAGACAAGCCCATGGCTACCCAACGCACCCTGTCCATCATCAAGCCCGACGCCGTCGCCAAGAACGCCATCGGCGAGATCATCTCGCGCTTCGAGAAGGCTGGCCTTCAGGTCGTGGCCGCCAAGATGCTCAAGCTGGACGACGACAAGGCCGGCGGCTTCTACGCCGAGCACAAGGAGCGCCCGTTCTTCAAGGATCTGGTCGGCTTCATGACCTCCGGCCCGGTGGTCGTGCAGGTGCTCGAGGGCGACGACGCCATCGCCAAGAACCGTGAGCTGATGGGTGCCACCAACCCCAAGGAAGCCGCACCGGGCACCATCCGCGCCGACTTCGCCGAGACCATCGACGCCAATGCCGTGCACGGCTCCGACTCCCCCGAGTCCGCCGAGCGCGAGATCGCCTACTTCTTCGGCGCCGACGAGATCTGCCCGCGCTGATCGAGACTCCGGGCGGGGCCCTGTCCCCGCCTCCCCTGCGCTCCCCCCTTCCCCGACCCGCTGAACGCCATGACCGCTGAAACCGCACCCCAGAAGACCAACCTGCTCGGCATGTCCCGCCAGGAGATGGAGGCCTTCTTCCTCTCCATCGGCGAGAAGAAGTTTCGCGCCGCCCAGGTAATGAAGTGGATCCACCACGAGGGCTGTGATGACTTCGCGGCCATGACCAATCTTTCCAAGGCGCTGCGTGAAAGGCTCGCCGAGGTGGCCGAAATTCGCGGCCCCGGCGTGGTCTACGAGGGCACCTCCAACGATGGAACCCGCAAGTGGGTGCTGGAGGTCGAGGACGGCAGCTACGTGGAAACGGTGCTGATCCCTGCCGATAATGGCAAGCGCCGCACCCTGTGTGTCTCTTCCCAGGTGGGCTGCTCGCTGGACTGCAGCTTCTGCTCCACCGGCAAGCAGGGCTTCCAGCGCAATCTCAGCGCCGCCGAGATCATCGGCCAGGTCTGGGTGGCCCAGCGCAGTGTGGGCCCGCGCAAGGATACTGCCAACCGCCCGGTTACCAACGTGGTGATGATGGGCATGGGCGAACCCCTGCTGAACTACGACAACGTCGTGCCGGCCATGAAGCTGATGCTCGACGATGACGGCTACGGCCTCTCCAAGCGCCGTGTCACGCTCTCCACCTCCGGCGTGGTGCCGATGCTCGACAAGCTTGGCGACGAGCTCGACGTGAGCCTGGCCATCTCGCTGCACGCTGCCAACGACGAGCTGCGCAACGAACTGGTGCCGCTCAACCGCAAGTACAACATTCGCACCCTGCTGGATGCTTGCCAGCGTTATCTGGCCAAGTGCGACGACACCCGCGTGGTCACCATCGAGTACACGGTGATCAAGGGGGTCAACGACCAGCAGGAGCACGCCCGCCAGCTCGCCGAGCTGCTGCGCGAGCTGCCATGCAAGATCAATCTGATCCCCTTCAACCCCTTCCCCCATTCGGGCTACGAGACACCGTCACGCAACCAGGTGGTGCGTTTCCAGCAGTGGCTCTATGAACTTGGCTACACCGCCCCGATCCGCTCTCCGCGGGGCGACGATATCGATGCGGCCTGCGGCCAGCTGGTGGGTCGGGTGAAGGACCGTACCCGTCGGCACGAGCGCTATATCAAGTCGATCCAGCTCGACGCCGACTGAAGGGGCCACCTTGACTTCAACCGGGCACAACGCTTTGATGGGTCCCTGCCTCCCTCCGGCTTCCGTCAGTCCGCGGCACACCGCCGGTGGGAGCCTGTCGATCCTCGGGAGGAGTTCATGATACGCCGCTCACGCCTCACCGGAAGCTCGCTGCTGCCTCTGGCCGCTCTGCTGGGCAGCCTTTGGCTGGCCGGCTGCGCCACCCAATCACAGGGGATCGCCTCCGCGGAGAGCGAGACCAGTCCGGCCGACGCCTACACCCAGCTCGGCGTCGCCTATCTGGAGCGCAACAACCTGCGGCGCGCCATGGGGGCGCTGGACCGGGCGCTGGAGATCGCTCCCGATGACCCTGAGGCGCTGCAGGCCATGGCCATGGTCTACCAGCGCCAGGGCGAAGAGACGCTGGCCGACGAGACCTTCCGCCGGGCGCTGACGGCCGATGCCGACCTCACCCGGGCCCGCAACAACTATGCGGCGTTCCTCTACGCGCGCGGTCGCGTGCGTGAGGCCTGCGACCAGCTCGAGCGAGCCTCGAAGGATGCCCAGTATCCCAACCGAGCCCAGCTGTTCGCCAACCTCGGGCAGTGTCATCGTGAGCTCGGCGAGGTGCCGGAGGCGCGGCAGAACCTGCTCCGCGCCCAGGAGATCGACCCACGCGCTCCGCGCAGCTACTTCACCCTGGCCGAACTGGAGTATGCCGAGAACCAACTGCCCCAGGCTCGAGCACAAATTGAGGCCTTCATGCGCCTGGCCGGCCCGCGTCCTGAAGCGCTGAGACTGGCCAGCGACATCGCCAGGGCCCAGGGCGACGGCACCACTGCCGCCTTCTATACCCAACAGCTGGAGGGGCGTGGCACCACGCCCTGACCCGAGAACGCCACCAAGGATGCGCCGCCATGAGCGACCCCCATGAACAGGACCTGCATGCTGATGCCACGGCCTCGCCCGGCGAGCAGCTGAGGCGTGAACGCGAGAGCCAGGGCCTTTCCCTCTCCGAGGTGGCCGGTGCGCTCAACCTGAGGCCGGCGGTGATCCGTGGCCTCGAGGAAGACAGCTACGAGGAGGTGCCGATCGCCACCTATCGGCGCGGCTACCTGCGCGCCTATGCGCACCTGCTCGGTATCGACGACACCCCGGTACTGGAAGCCTATCGCGCCCGCTTCGGCAGACATGACGCCGCCCAGCGTCAGGTCACACCGGTTCAGATCAGCAAGCCCCCCTCACGTCTGGGCGCCTGGCTGTTCCGCCTGGTCTCCCTGCTGGTTCTTGCCGGCCTGATCGGCCTGACCCTGATGTGGTGGCAGAGCCGTGGCGGGGGCGAGCCGCCGAGCATCGGCAAGAGCGACCCGGTTGCCGTAGACCGGCTCGATGGCACCGCCAGCGTAACCGAATCCGAGGCTTCGGCCACTGCCGAACCGGACAGCCTGCCGCCGCTGCCCGACGAGCCTACGCCGGTGGAGCAAGCCTCTGTCGAGAGACCCGCCGAGGCCGCCGAAGACGCCTTGCAGGAGAGCAGCACTTCGTCGGTCACGCCGGATCCGAATATCGAGGCTCTCGCCGACGCCGAGACACAGGAGCCGACCAGCGCCGAAGCCGCTGTCGAGCCGGAGGAAGGCACCGAGTCCGCCGCCGACAGCGCGTCGAGTGCTACGCCGGCCGATGCCGGCCGCCTGGCGTTTACCTTCAACGAGCAGTCATGGACCGAGGTCTTCGACGCCACCAACCAGCGCGTCTTCGTTGGCCTGCAGGAACCCGGCACCACGGCCACCGTCGAAGGCGAGCCGCCCTTCCGACTTACCGTAGGCAACGCCTCCGGTGTCGAGCTGGTCTGGCAGGGCGAAAACATAGACCTCGCCGAGCGCGCCGGTGCCAGCAATGTCGCCCGCTTCACCCTGGGAGAATGATTCCGTCACCATGCACGCACAATCCCCTATCGTCCGTCGCAAGTCACGCCAGATCCACGTCGGCAGGGTAGCCGTCGGGGGCGATGCCCCCATCTCGGTGCAGAGCATGACCAATACCGACACCCTGGATGTGGCCGCCACCGTGGCGCAGATCCGCCAGCTCGAGACCGCCGGTGCCGATATCGTGCGCGTCTCGGTACCCGACATGGAGGCCGCCGAGGCCTTCGGTCGCATCAAGCGCGAGGTCGAGGTACCGCTGGTCGCCGACATCCACTTCGACTACAAGATCGCCCTGCGCGTCGCCGAGCTGGGCGTCGATTGTCTGCGTATCAACCCCGGCAATATCGGCCGCGAGGATCGCGTACGCGCGGTTGTCTCGGCGGCCCGCGATAACGGCATTCCAATCCGTATCGGCGTCAATGCCGGCTCGCTGGAGAAGGATCTACAGAAGAAGTATGGCGAGCCCACGCCGGCGGCCTTGGTCGAGTCGGCCATGCGTCATATCGATCACCTCGAGCGCCTCGACTTCCCGGACTTCAAGGTCAGCGTCAAGGCCTCCGACGTCTTCATGGCGGTGGCCGCCTACCGTGACCTGGCCACACGCATCGAGCAGCCGCTGCACCTCGGCATCACCGAGGCCGGTGGGTTGCGCTCGGGTACCGTCAAATCATCGATTGGCCTTGGCATGCTGCTGATGGACGGCATCGGCGATACCATCCGCGTATCACTCGCCGCCGATCCGGTAGAGGAGATCAAGGTCGGCTTCGACATGCTCAAGAGCCTTCGCCTGCGCTCCAAGGGCATCAACTTCATCGCCTGCCCCAGCTGCTCACGCCAGAACTTCGATGTTATCGGCACCATGAATGCCCTGGAGGAGCGTCTCGAGGACATCATGACGCCGCTCGATGTCTCGGTGATCGGCTGCGTGGTCAACGGCCCGGGCGAGGCCAAGGAGACCGATATCGGCCTCACCGGTGGCTCCCCGGCCAACCTCGTCTATATCGACGGCAAGCCGGCCTCCAAGCTGCGTAACGACCATCTGGTCGATGACCTCGAGCGACTGATCCGCGACAAGGTGCGCGAGAAAGAGCAGACCGAACAGGACGTGATCGCCCGCGACGCCTGAGTCGCCGGCATCCATCAAGGAGCCACCGTTGAGCAAGTCCCAAGCAAGTCCCAAGGCGCCAGCCAAGAAGATCCAGGCCATTCGTGGCATGAACGACCTGCTGCCGGAGCAGTCCGCCCTGTGGCAGTACTTCGAAGGCAAGGTCCGCAACCTCATGGCCCGTTACGGCTATGCCGAGATCCGCACCCCTATCGTCGAGCAGACCGCACTGTTCTCCCGTTCCATCGGCGAAGTGACCGATATCGTCGAGAAGGAGATGTATACCTTCGCGGATCGCAACGGAGACAGCCTGACCCTGCGCCCCGAGGGCACGGCGAGCTGCGTGCGCGCCGCCATGGAACATGGTCTGCTGCACAACCAGACCCAGCGCCTCTGGTACCAGGGACCGATGTTCCGCCACGAGCGCCCCCAGAAGGGGCGTTACCGCCAGTTCCACCAGGTCGGCGTGGAGAGCTTCGGTCTCGAGGGGCCGGATATCGACGCCGAGCTGATCCTGCTCTCGGCACGCCTGTGGCGCGAACTGGGGCTGATGGAGCATGTCACCCTGGAGCTCAACTCCCTGGGCTCCTCCGAGGCTCGCGCCGCCTACCGCGACACCCTGGTGGCCTACTTCGAGCAGCATCACGAGCTGCTGGATGAAGACTCCCGGCGCCGCCTCACCAGCAACCCTCTGCGCATCCTCGACTCCAAGAACCCGGAGATGGCCGAAATGCTGGCCGGCGCTCCCCAGCTGCTCGACCATCTGGACGCCGAGTCCCGCGAGCACTTCGCGTCGCTCCGCGCCCTGCTCGATGCCGCCGGCATCGACTATGTGATCAACCCGCGCCTGGTGCGCGGTCTCGACTACTACAGTCGCACCGTCTTCGAGTGGACCACCCGCGCGCTCGGCAGCCAGGGCACGGTATGTGCCGGCGGCCGCTACGACGGCCTGGTGGAGCAGCTGGGGGGCAAGCCGACCCCGGCGGTAGGTTTCGCCATGGGCATCGAACGCCTGGTGCTGCTGCTCGAGACCCTTGAACTGATTCCCGATGCCGCCCGCGGCGAACTCGATCTCTATGTACTGCCCATGGACGATGCCGCGGCCGGCACCGCCCTGCAGCTGGTCGAGCAGCTGCGTGGCGACATGCCGACCCTGCGCGCCCAGCTGCACTGTGGCGGCGGCAGCTTCAAGAGCCGGATCAAGAAGGCCGACCGCAGCGGCGCTCGCCTGGCCCTGCTGCTTGGCGAGGACGAGCTTGCCCACGGCACCGCGACCCTGAAGTTCCTGCGCGAGGAGCGTGACCAGCGCAGCCTGGCCCGGGACGCCCTGGTCGACGAGCTGCACGATCTGCTGGCCTGAAGGCCCACACCAGACACACAAGGAGACCGCCCGTGGCGGAGCTGAGAACCGAGGAAGAACAGGTCGAGGCGCTCAAGCGCTGGTGGAAGGAGAATGGCCTCTCGCTGGTGGCCGGCGTGGCGCTGGCCGCCGCGGGCGTGCTGGGCTGGAATACCTGGCAGGGCTATCAGGAGAACCAGGCCACCGCCGCCTCGATGCGCTACCAGCAACTGGTCAACCTGACCGCCGGCAACGACCTCGATGAGGCGCAGCTCCCCGAGGCACGCGCCCTGGTGGACGAGATCGTCGATGAGCATGGCAAGACGCTGTATGCCGACCTGGCGCGCCTGATGGATGCCCGCCTGGCGGTCGCCCAGGGTGACCTGGCCGGCGCGCGGGAGCGCCTGCAGTCCCTGGCGGATGCCGGCTCGGACAACTATGTGGCCGGCCTGGCGCGGCTGCGCCTGGCACGACTGCTGGTCGCCGAGGGCGACGCCGATCAGGCACTGAACGTCCTGCAGAGTGGTGTCCCAGAGGCGCTGGCCGCCCAGCGGGCCGAGGTGCGCGGCGATGCCTATCACGCCCTCGAGCGTCGCGAAGAGGCCGCCACGGCCTGGCGTGAGGCACTGCGTCTCGCCGCGACCAACGAGCAGCCGCTCTATGGCGTGCAGCTCAAGCTCGACAATCTGGGGCTTGAGTCGCCGGATCTCGAAGGCTCGGCCCTGGAAACATCGAGCCGCGATACCACAAGCCATGACAACCGGGGGCTGGACGCATGAAACCGACCTTCCTGATCGCCGCCCTTGCGGGCCTGACACTGCTCGCCGGCTGTGCCGGCAACCAGGTGGAACCACAGTACCCGCCCACCGAGCTCCGGGATTTCGCGGCGAGCGCAGAGCTCGACACTGCCTGGCGCGAGGGCGCCGGTGACGGCCAGGGGCGTGCCGCCTATCCCATCGCACCGGCGCGCGAGGGCGATGCCCTGTTCGCCGCCGACTACCAGGGTGAGCTGTTCGCCTTCGATGCCATTACCGGCGACACTCGCTGGGAGACGGCGCTCGACGTGCCGGTCTCCAGCGCCCTCACCGCAGTGGCCGGAGACATCTACCTGGGCACCCGCGACGGCCAGGTGCTGGCGGTGAGCCAGCGTGATGGCAGCGTGCGCTGGCGTGCCCGCGTGCCCAGCGAGGTGCTGGCCGCCCCCCAGCCCAATCAACAGTTGCTGATCGTGCAGAGCGTCGACGGCTCCATCACCGCCCTGGATCGCGCCAGCGGCAATGAGCGCTGGCGTTATCAGGCCAACCTGCCCTCGCTGACCCTGCGCGGCACGGGCACCCCCACGACCATCGACCCGGTGACATTCGCCGGCTTCGCCAACGGCCGCCTGGTGGCACTGGACAACCGCAGCGGCCAGCCGCTGTGGGAGCGGCGCATCGCCGTGGCTCAGGGGCGCAGCGATATCGAGCGCCTGGTAGACCTCGCCGGCCAGCCGCTGCTGACCCCCGACGGCCGCCTCTTCGTGACCAGCTACAACGGCCGCCTGGTGGCCCTGGAGGCGACCCGCGGCGAGCCCCTGTGGGCCCGCGAGCTCTCCAGCTTCCACACCCCCCTGGTGGTGGGTGACTTCCTGTTCGTGGTCGAGGAGTCGGGGCGAATCCTGGCCCTGGCCGCCGACAGCGGGGAGGAGGTCTGGCGCAACACCGCGCTGGAGGGCCGTCGGCCTACCTCACCGGCATTTGCCGACGGCAAGCTGGTGTTCGGTGACTTCGACGGTTACCTGCACCTGATCGACGCACGCAGCGGCGAGATGGTTGGCCGTGAGCGCATCGACGGCTCCGGCATCGGCGTGCGCCCGGTCACCGACGGCAATCGCATTCATGTGCTGGCCAATGACGGCACCCTCGAGACCCTGGATATCCGATGACACCCGTGATCGCCCTGGTCGGCCGGCCCAATGTGGGCAAGTCGACCCTGTTCAACCGCCTGACCCGTACTCGCGACGCCCTGGTGGCCGACTTCCCGGGCCTGACCCGGGACCGCAAGTACGGCAACGGCATGCTCGGCGGCAAGGCCTACACGGTGATCGACACCGGAGGCATCAGCGGCGACGAGGCGGGCATCGATGCCGCCATGGCCGAACAGTCGCTGGCTGCCATCGACGAGGCGGACATCGTGCTGTTCCTGGTCGATGCCCGAGCCGGCCTCAATGTCGCCGACGAGGCCATCGCCAACCACCTGCGGGTCAACCAGAAGAAGACCTGGCTGGTGGTCAACAAGACCGACGGCCTCGACGAGGACAGTGCCACCGCCGAGTTCTGGGAGCTAGGCCTCGGTGAGCCTCGTCCCATCGCCGCCGCCCATGGTCGCAATGTCACCACGCTGATCGACGAGGTACTCGCCCCCTTCCCGGAGCGCGACGAGAGCATTCCGGCGGACACCGGCACCAAGGGCATCCGCATCGGCGTCATCGGTCGCCCCAATGTCGGCAAGTCGACCCTCGTCAACCGTCTGCTCGGCGAGGAGCGGGTAGTGGTCTATGACGAGGCCGGCACCACCCGTGACGCCATCGAGATCCCCTTCGAGCGCCGTGGCAAGCCCTATGTGCTGGTGGATACCGCCGGCGTACGGCGCCGCAAGAATGTCCGTGAAGTGGCCGAGAAGTTCTCGATCATCAAGACCCTGGAGGCGATCAAGGAGTGTCATGTCGCCATCATGGTGCTCGATGCCCGCTCGGGACTGGTGGAGCAGGATCTGCACCTGCTCGACTACGTGCTGACCACCGGCCGCGCCCTGGTACTGGCGGTCAACAAGTGGGACGGCCTGGAGAGCGAGGCCAAGGAGAAGATGCGCGCCGAGATCAAGCGCCGCCTGGGATTCGCCGACTATGCCGACCTGCACTTCATCTCGGCACTGCACGGCACCGGAGTCGGCGACCTCTATCCGTCGCTGGAGCGCGCCTTCGCCTCGGCCAACGCCCACTGGTCCACCAACCGCCTGACCAGCATCCTGCAGGACGCGGTGGAGTCGCACCAGCCGCCCATGATTCGTGGGCGCCGGATCAAGCTGCGCATGGCCCACCAGGGCGGCAGCAACCCGCCGATCATCGTGGTTCATGGCAACCAGACCGAGTCCCTGCCCGAGGCCTATCGCCGCTACCTGACCAACACCTTCCGCAAGGTGCTCAAGGTGCGCGGCACACCGATGCGCTTCGAGTTCCGCTCCGGCAAGAACCCCTACGACAAGATGGCAGGCGCCAGCGACCGCGAGAAGGCCAAGAAGCGCGAGCTCTCGCGCACCAAGGAGGCTCGCAACAGCCGCCGCTGACCCCGCCCCCTCGACCACAGGCGCCCGGCCCGCTTTCAGGAAATCCCTGGAACGTGCCGGGCGCCTTCGTGTCTGCTGATTCGTGTTTACTGCCTGTCATGCAGCCGCCGGCGACCCACCCAGTGGTTGGCAAACTGCCAGGCGGTGCGCCCGCTGCGCCCACCACGCAGGGTGGCGAAACGGATCGCCTCGGCCCGCGCCTCGGTGCCCCAATCCTCGGCATGCCCCAGCTGGGAGACCCAGTGACAGCACGCCTCCAGATAGACATCCTGGTTGAAGGGGTGAAAGCCCAGCCAGAGCCCGAAGCGGTCGGAGAGCGAGATCTTCTCCTCCACCGCATCGCCGTGGTGCAGCTCGTCGCCCACCAGCCTCGACCCGGCGTTGTCGCTCATCGACTCGGGCAGGAGATGGCGGCGATTGGAGGTGGCGTAGAGCAGCACATTGGGCGGAGGGCCGGTCAGGGCGCCGTCCAGCACGCTCTTCAGTGCCTTGTAGGCATCGTCGTGTCCCTCGAAGGAGAGGTCGTCGCAGTAGACCACGAAGCGCTGGTCATGGTGACGCAGCTGCTCCACCAGTGTCGGCAGACCGGAGAGGTCGTGGCGATCCACCTGTACCAGGCGCAGACCCTCGTCGGCCAGGCTATTGAGCAGGGCTCGGATAAGCGACGACTTGCCGCTGCCCCGGGAGCCCCACAGCAAGGCATGGTTGGCGGGCAGCCCCTGCAGGAAGGCCCGGGTGTTATCGATCAGGGCCAGCTTCTGGCGCTCGATGCCCATCAGATCATCCAGGCCTAGCGCATCCCGGGGCGGCACCGGCAGCAGTCGCCCTCCCAGGGCATGACGCTGCCACAGGGCGGCCACATCCCGCGACCAGTCCACCTCCACCGGAGCCGGCGGCAGCCAGTGCTCTACGCGATCCAGCAGGTGCAGCAGGCGACGCGTCAGCTCAGCGTCCATTGGCTTCTCCTTCGTAAAGTCCCAGGGAGTGCTACCCCTTCGGGGCTGGCTGGTGACATGCCTCCCTGAGGCAGTTTGAACCCGTAAGCGACGGTTGACCTCGCAAGCGTTCCGAGTATCTTGTGGCGAACTCGGACCTTCGTCCAGCGTCTTACAGGCTGGATGTCATCGCCCATCAAGGAGACCCGCCATGCGCTGGCTCAAACCCCTCGCCATCGGCGCGCTATGCCTGACCGTCGCCGCCTGCACCACCTCCCCCACCGGGCGCCAGCGCCTGACCCTGGTGTCCGATGCCCAGCTTGACCAGATGGGCGCCCAGGCCTTCGAGCAATACCAGCAGGAGCGCCCCATGGTGGGCGGCGCCACCCAGCGCTATGTACAGTGCGTGGCCGATGCCCTGGTGCGTGCGCTGCCACCCGAGCAGCGTCAGTCCCAGAACTGGCAGATTCGTGTCTTCAAGGCCGAGGATGCCAACGCCTTCGCCCTGCCCGGGGGCTATATGGGGGTCCATACCGGCCTGCTGGAGGTCGCCCGCAACCAGGACCAGCTGGCCGCGGTGATCGGTCACGAGATCACCCACGTGCTGGCCCGTCACGCCAACGAGCGTGTCTCCACCCAGACCGCAACCCAGCTCGGGCTATCGGTACTCTCCTCGGCCGCCGGCCTCGAGGGAGCGGGTGGCGAGCAGATCATGGGGGCCCTCGGCATGGGCGCCCAGTACGGCATCCTGATGCCCTTCTCGCGGAGTCACGAGAGCGAGGCCGACGAGCTCGGTCTCTACCTGATGGCCGAAGCCGGCTTCGATCCTCGTGCCAGCCTCGCACTATGGGACAACATGAGCGCCCAGGGCGGTGCCCAGCCACCCGCCTGGCTCTCCAGCCACCCCAGCCACGGCCAGCGCAGCCAGGCCCTGCAGGCGCGCATGGGCGATGCCCTGAGCCGCTACGAGCGCGCCCGTCAGGCCGGCCGCACGCCCAGCTGCTCGAGGTCCTGAGATGCTGAGACTCGGACTGCTGTTGCTGATCGTCCCCATGCTGGCACTGATGGGCGTCTACTTCTGGGAGTATTCGAGCGTGCGAGAGTGCACGCTCTCGGGGGGCCACTGGGACTATCTGGAAGGGGTGTGCCGCGACACCCCCCAACCCTTCGTCTCCTGGCTACAACGCTACCCCTGGCTGGTCAATGGCGGGATGCTGCTGTCGCTGATCGGTCTGGCGTTGTGCATGGTGGGGCTGTATACCAAGCGGCGGTAACCTCGCCTGCTTCTTCGAGGCATGCTGCTCCGCCGTGACCACTTTGGGCCAAGAGCTCGTCCGAAGATCCCAACCGAGGCAGAGCTGGCGGCTTGGCCGGGGGTCTGCCCCCACAGGATGCCAAGGGGTGCGCCAGCGCTGGAGTCGCCCCCGACAAGGGCCTACTCACCTCCTCTACAGCCCCTGGCGGAGCCGCTCCAGCACCGGGGCGGTATCGGGACGCACGCCCCGCCACTGGAAGAAGGACTCCGCCGCCTGCTCCACCAGCATGCCGAGGCCATCCACGGTGCGAGCGCCGCGCTCAGATGCCCAGCGCAGGAACACCGTGGGCTCGGCGCCATACATCATGTCATGGGCGGTAGCGCCGGCGGCAAACAGTCCATCGGGCAGTGGCGGCAGGTCGCCCGCCAGGCTCGCGCTGGTGCCGTTGATCACCAGATCGAACGGCCCCTCCACCCTGTCGAAGCCCCCCCCCGAGATCTCGCCCAGGTCCCCGAAGTCAGTGGCCAAGGCCTCGGCTTTGGCGGCGGTGCGATTGGCCACCAGGAGGCTCGCCGGGTGTCCGGCCAGCAGCGGCTCCAGAATGCCGCGCACCGCGCCACCGGCACCGAGCACCAGGATGCGCGCCCCGACCAACCTCACGCCATGGCGTTCCAGATCGCGCACCAGGCCGATGCCATCGGTGGTGTCGCCATGGGTCTGGCCGTCCACTCCCAGGATCAGGGTGTTGACCGCTCCGGCACGCCGGGCACGCTCGCTGAGCGTGTCGCAGAGGCGGAACGCCTCCTCCTTGAAGGGCACGGTGACGTTGGCCCCGCGTCCACCGCTGGCGGTGAAGCGCCGCCAGGCGCCGGGAAAATCGTCACGCGGCGCCTCGATGGCGGTGTACTCGATGGTATCGGCGGTCTGCTCGGCGAAGGCGGCATGAATAAACGGCGATCTCGAGTGGGCCACCGGGTGGCCGAAGACACAGTAGCGATCGGTCATGCTCCGTCCTCCTCCTGGCCCTGGCTTCGCCCCGTCTGCTCGCCGAGCCAGTCACGGGGGCGCAGATAGTCGCGGTAGAGACACTCCTCGGCACTGCCGGGCTCCGGGTGCCAGTCATACTCCCAGCTCGCCAGCGGTGGCATCGACATCAGGATCGACTCGGTGCGCCCACCGCTCTGCAGCCCGAACAGGGTGCCGCGATCCCACACCAGATTGAACTCCACATAGCGCCCCCGGCGATAGAGCTGGAAGGCGCGCTCGCGCTCGCTCCAGGGCGTATCGACCCGGCGTTTCACGATCGGCAGGTAGGCCTCGAGGAAGGCGTCGCCCACGGCACGCTGGAAGGCGAAGCTGCGCTCGAAGCCCCATTCATTGAGGTCGTCGAAAAAGAGCCCACCCACGCCGCGGGTCTCGTCGCGATGCTTCAGATGGAAATAGTCGTCACACCACGCCTTGTAGCGCGGGTAGACACCCTCGCCGAAGGGGGCGCAGGCATCCCGGGCAACCCGATGCCAATGGACCACATCCTCATGAACCGGGTAGAAGGGGGTCAGATCGAAGCCGCCGCCGAACCACCATACCGGCGCCTCGCCGGACTTCTCGGCGATCAGGAAACGGACATTGCCATGGCTCGTCGGCACATGGGGATTCTCGGGATGCAGCACCCAGGAGACCCCCACCGCATGGAAGCTGCGCCCCGTCAGCTCGGGGCGGGCCGCCGTGGCCGAGGGTGGCAGCTGTTCGCCGTAGACGTGCGAGAAATTGACGCCACCCTTCTCGAACACTCGTCCCTTCTCGATCACACGGGAGCGACCTCCACCGCCCCCCGGGCGCTGCCAGGCATCCTCGTGGAACACCGCTCCGCCATCCACGGCAGCCAGGGCGCTGCACAGGCGCTCCTGAAGGTCGAGCAGGTAGGTCTTGACGTCTTCGAGTTGCGGGTGGGCCAACGGTGCCTCCAGGCAGGATGAAAGAAGAGTGGATGGGTCAGGAGCGCAGCACCCGGCCACTGACCAGATCGCGAATGGTGCTGGGACGCGCGAGACCACCGAGCTCCCCCTCGACGACGGCATCGAGTTCGGTGCCGAAGAGGGTGCGCACCTCGTCGGCGCTCATCGCCGGCGGCTCGCTGGCCACGTTGGCCGAGGTGGAAACGATGGGACCACCGAAGGCCTCGCAGAGCGCCGCCACCAGGGGATGGGCGCTAACGCGCAGGGCCACTCGATCATGTTCGCCATGCACCAGGGGAAGGCTGCGCCCGTTATGGGGCACCAGCCAGGTATTGGGCCCAGGCCAGCTGGCTGCCAGGGGTGCCTGCTGCTCGGCGGGTAGCCCTTCCAGCCACGCGTCGAACTGGTCGATGCTCGCCGCGACCAGGATCACTCCCTTGGCAGGGTCACGCCGCTTGAGACGTAGCAGCCTGGCCAGGGCCTCCTCGTTGTCGGGGTCGCAACCCAGCCCCCAGACCGCCTCCGTGGGATAGGCGATCACCCCTCCCTGACGCAGGGTAGCGGCGGCTTGCTCGATCTGATGGGCCTGGCTCATGGGCTCTCCTCACTCGGCTGGGCGCGAATGGCCGAGAATTCTATCACGCCGCCGTGAGGCGCACCCAACCACCGGCGACCCGTGCCGCACGCCCTTCGAGCTCCAGTGTCAGCAGGCGTCGCTGGCACTCGGCGATATCGAGCCCGGTCAGCCCCACCAGCACGTCGGCCGGCGTCGGAGTCCCGCTCAGCCAGCGCAGCAGTGGGTCATCATCCCGACCTGAGGCCTCGGCAGTTATCGTGGCGGGCGTTACCGGAGCCTGCCACTGGGTAAGCTCGGCTAGAATATCATCGACCTCACGCACCAGCACCGCACCTTCGCGGATCAGGCGCAGACAGCCTCGCGCCTGAGGATTATGCAGCGAGCCCGGCAGGGCGAACACTTCACGGCCCTGCTCCCCGGCCAGTCGTGCGCTGACCAGCGAACCACTCTGCTCGGCCGCCTCCACCACCAGCACCCCACAGCTGAGCCCGGTCACGATACGGTTGCGACGTGGGAAGAAGCCGGCCCGGGCCGGGGTACCGGGGGGATGCTCGGAAAGCAGCAACCCCCCGGCATCACGCAGACGGGCATGTAGCCGATGATGGCGCGGGGGATAGATCACATCGACGCCACAGCCGAGCACCGCCACGCTGGTGCCACCGGCATCCAGGGCGGCCTGCTGGGCGGCGGCATCGATACCCAGCGCCATGCCGCTGACCACGCACCAGCCCCGTGTGGCGAGCTCACGGGCGAAGCCGGCGGCATTGGTCAACCCCTCGCGGGTGGCGCGACGGGATCCCACCATGGCCAGCTTGGGAGGCGCCAGGCTGGTGAGGTCACCCCAGGCCCACAACAGTGGAGGCGGGTCGGCAATCTCGGAGAGCAGGCCTGGCCAGGCGGGGTGCCCGGCGTGCAGCAGGTAGTGGTCGTCACTGGCCGCCGCCCAGGCCAGGGCAGCGTCCACCCGGGCCTCGAGCGGGCTGCGCGCGGGATGGTCGAGCCATAGCCGCAATTCCGAGGCGGCCCGCCGCGGCAACACCGCCAGCCAGCCGTCGGGCCACTGCGGCTGCCGGGCGAGCAGCTCGACCAGAGCCCCAGCACCGAGCCCCGGCAGGCCCGTCAGGGCCAGCCACTCCCGGGTGCCGAGGTTAGGCGTCGCCATTGCCAGGCCTCAGCGCAGGGCGGCGCTGACCGCCCGCCGCGGGTTGTGGACGCGATCCCCCACGGCCAGCGTTCGACTGGCCTCCATAATCAGGCCGTAGCTCATCTTCTGATAGGCCTTGAAGACCATCACCAGCCCGGCATCCTCCCCCGGCAGGCGCAGCTGCTCGCCGGTACGCGGGTCGCTGACCAGTTCGCCACGCTGCTCGACTCTCAGCACATGGCCGGGCTCGAGCCCGTCACGGCGGCCGCGATCCAGCGCCACGACCTGCAGGCGACCGATGAACTGCACGCCCCCGGGCACCGCCAGGATGGTGCCTTCCACCTCGCGCTCGGGCGCGCGGGGAACAAACTCGGTCACCAGCCCACGATCCTCCAGGGGCAGCACGATATCGCCGTTGCGCACCTCCTGCTGCGACGAGGTCACCTCCAGCACCGCCATCTCGGCCTCCTGACGCTCGCGGCGTGCCTGGCCGACCCCCTCCAGCTCGAGGCCCAGCAGCTCACCGCTGGCCGGGTCCAGGAAGCGCTCCCCCACGCGATAGAATCCTACACGACCGATGGCAGGCACCTCGCCCCGCGCATAGAGCCGATCCCCCACGCCGCTCATCAATCGGCGGTCGTCACCCCCTACCACATAGGCCAGCTCCTCGAGGGCCTCGGGATCATCGACGATGCGGTGTTCACGCAGGAAGTGACGAATATCCTCCAGGGGGATCGGGGTAATCGCTTCGCGATGCGGGATGGTGCGCATCTCCGGAGAAAGCCGCACCTGACCCTGGCCGCGTTCGAGCCCGATGCAGGGGCGACCATCGCAGTCATAGAGGTAGACCACGTCCCCGGGGTAAATCAGGTGCGGATTACGGATCTGGGGGTTGACCTGCCACACCTCGGGCCATTGCCAGGGGTGGCGCAGGAAGCGTCCCGAGATATCCCACAGGGTGTCACCCCGCACCACGGTATAGCGGTCCGGGGCATCACCGCGCAGGCCATCCTCCCAGCTCAACCCCTGGGCCTGAGCGCCGGCGGCCACGGCCAGGCCCAGCCCCGCCGCCAGGCCCAACCACGCGCGCCGCATCTTGCCGTCAACCGTTTGCCTCATCCCTGCTCTCCCCCGCGTGTCACCGACCAATGCCATGGAGCGCTACCGGCGTGATATAGTCTGATGTTATCGACGTGCTGCGATTCCGGCCCTGTCGCCGACGTACGCATCACACCTGGAATTAGTGTCATTGTGTAAATGACAGCATAACGGTGAAACCAACGCCATGGCCAAATTACCTATCCTCGAATATCCCGACGAGCGCCTGCGCACCAAGGCGGCGCCGGTGGAAGCGGTCGACGACGAGGTGCGCCGGCTGGTCGACGATATGCTGGAGACCATGTACGACGCCCGGGGCATCGGCCTGGCCGCCACGCAGGTGGACGTGCATCGCCGCGTCATCGTCATGGACGTCAGCGACGATCGCTCGACACCCCTGGTGCTGATCAACCCCGAGGTCTCGCCCATCGGCGAAGAGCGCGAGCCGATGCAGGAGGGGTGTCTGTCGATCCCCGAGTACTACGCCGATGTGCCCCGCGCCCTGCGTGTTCACCTCAAGGCACTGGATCGCGGCGGCCAGCCCTACGAACTGGAAGCCGACGGCCTGCTCGCACACTGTATCCAGCACGAGCAGGATCACCTCGAGGGTGTGCTGTTCGTCGACTACCTCTCGCCGCTCAAGCGCGACCGGGTGATCAAGAAGATGCAGAAGCGCCAGAAGTTGATGCAGGGCGCCTGAGCCTCCTCCGCCAGCTTCACGAAGGCCGACGCCGAACGCGTCGGCCTTCGTCGTTTACGGCAAGCTCCGTTATCATGCAGGTATCCACTTACGGCCAGGCTGTCCCCATGTCCCGACCCCTCAATATCATCTTCGCCGGCACCCCCGATTTCGCCGCCGAGAGCCTCGCGGCGCTGCTGGCCAGCCACCACCGCATCGTCGCCGTCTATACCCAGCCCGACCGCCCCGCCGGGCGCGGCCGCAGGCTGACGCCGAGCCCCGTCAAGCGGCTCGCCCTGGAACACGAACTGCCGGTCTACCAACCCGAGAGCCTCAAACCCGCCGAGGCTCAGGCCGAACTGGCCGCCATTGATGCCGATATCATGGTAGTGGTGGCCTATGGCCTGATTCTGCCGAAGGCGGTGCTCGATACGCCGCGACTCGGCTGCCTCAATATCCACGCCTCGCTGCTGCCGCGCTGGCGTGGTGCGGCGCCCATCCAGCGCGCCATCGAGGCCGGCGACGCCGAGAGCGGTGTCACCATCATGCAGATGGATGTCGGGCTCGACACCGGTGACATGCTGCTGGTGCGACGCACCCCCATCACCACCACGACGACCGGTGGCGAGCTTCACGACAGCCTGGCGACACTCGGTGGCGAAGCGATCGTCGAGGCACTGGATGCCCTCGTCGAGGAGGGCCTCGTGGCCACTCCGCAGCCCGAGGCAGGCGTTACCTATGCGGCCAAGCTCTCCAAGGCCGAGGCCGAGCTGGACTTTCGCGAACCTGCCGCGGCACTGGCCGCTCGAGTGCGCGCCTTCAACCCCTGGCCGGTGGCCTGGTGCACCTTCGACGCCGACCGCCTGCGCCTGTTGATGGCCGAAGCGAGCGATCTCGCCGCCAACGAGCCTCCCGTCGCGCCCGGCACCCTGCTCGAGCATGACGGCGACGCGCTGCGCATCGCCTGTGGCCCCAAAGGCCGTGAGGTGCTGCGCGTCACCCGCGCCCAGCTGCCCGGTGGCAGGGCACTGCCGGTCAAGGACCTACTGCACGCCCGAGCCGATCGTTTCCCCGCTGGCCTGCTCCTCGGCCACCATCACGAGGAGACCTCCTCATGAGTCAGCCCCCCTCCAACGGCAAGTCGCGCCGCACCGCCTCGCGTGGGCTGGAGAATGACGGCGGCCTGGCGGTCCGTGCCGCCGCCGCCCGCGCCCTGGTGCCGGTGATCACCGGCAAGGGGTCGCTTGCCGGCCTCGATGACCATCAGGTGGTAGCCCGCGACCGCGCCCTGTTCAAGGCGTTGTGCTTCGGTGCCTGTCGCACCCTGCCACGCCTTGAGGCGCTCTCCGGGAAGCTGCTGAACAAGCCCTTCAAGGTGCGTGATGCCGATGTCCAGGCGCTGCTGCTGGTGGGCATCTACCAGCTGCTCTACCTGCGCATACCCGCGCACGCCGCCGTCGGCGAGACCGCCGGCGCCGCTCGTCTGATCGGCAAGGAGTGGGCCACTCGGGTGCTGAATGGCTGCCTGCGCCGCCTGCAGCGTGAGTCCGCCACCCTGCTGGCCGACGTGGACCGCGACCCGGCGGTGGCGCTGCTGCACCCCAAGTGGCTACTCAAGTCGCTGCGCCAAGCCTGGCCGGATGACTGGCGCGCCGTGGCCGAGGCCAACAATGTCCCCGGCCCCATGACGCTGCGCGTCAATCGCCGTCATGGCGACCGCGAGGCCTATCTCGAGCGACTCGACGCGGCGGGCCTCGAGGGACGGCTGTGCGCCCATGCGCCGGATGGCATCACCCTGGAGACCCCCTGCGACGTCTTCGAGCTGCCCGGCTTCGACACCGGTCACGTCAGCGTTCAGGATGAGGCCGCCCAGCTTGCCACAGTGCTGCTCGGACCCACCCTGGCCCCCCGCCCCGGCGCCCGAGTGCTGGATGCCTGCTGCGCCCCGGGAGGCAAGACCAGCCATCTGCTGGAGGTCTTCGATATCGACATGCACGCAGTGGACAGCGACGCCGAGCGCCTGGCGCGTGTCGAGGATGCCCTGCAGCGCCTCGGCCTGAAGGCCCGCCTGGCCCACGGAGATGCCACCGCCCGCGACTGGTGGGACGGCACCCCGTTCGAGGCGATTCTGCTTGATGCTCCCTGCTCCGGCAGTGGGGTGATCCGGCGACATCCGGATATCAAGCGCCTGCGACGCGCCGCTGACATCAAGACCCTGGCCAAGCTCCAGGCACGCCTGCTCGACAACCTCTGGCCCCTGCTGCGCCCTGGCGGTACCCTGCTCTATGCCACCTGTTCGGTACTGCCCGAGGAGAACAGCGAGCAGGTCGCCGCCTTCCTGGCGCGCACCCCGGATGCCGAGGCGACCACACCGCGCGACGTCGCCTGGGGCCGCCCTGCCGGTGCCGGGCAGCAACTGCTGCCGGAGGCCGACAGTCACGATGGGTTCTTCTATGCCAGACTTAAGAAAGGCTAGTACTACAGTCGTAACTGAATAAGCTACAATGCATGTGGTTGATATGGAAGCGATCACAGGGTGAAGGATGCAAGAACTGGATCTCTCTGTCTCAGCATTGTTGGATGACCTGGCAGAGCGGTTAGGCCCGCTCTTTCCGCGTTCGGAAACGCGCGATCGCGCACTACGCTACCTCCAGGGTCTGCTCAGTCAGTGCGAACGTAAGAATAGCTGGCATCTGGCGCCTTGCCATGGGTTCATCCGTGTCAGTGATCCAAACACCGACACTACACGAAAACTTCAGATCAGGCACTTAGCAGAACGGCCATTCACACTCTCTACAGCCTCCGAGCTATACAGTATCGTAGGATTCCCCGTACCTTCAAAGGAAAAGTCTTCTCCGATCACGGCACCCACAATCGCTGGCGTCCCTGTCGACTGAATCTGCCCCCCATTCATTATCACAAGACCACTAAACCTGTCATCACCCCCAAAAACTAGCGTTCCCCCATCAATGACGACAACACCACTTGCAGAGCCAGGACTGACTGTCTGACCCGGCCCAGCGTAAAAAACCTCACTAGAACCAGGTGCTTTTCCTACAGCCTCTTTAATCTCCTGGCGAATAACCTTCTTGATCGCCACCCAGCCATCTTCACTAATGTCATAACCTGAAAAACCCAACGACTCCTTGAACTCGTTGTATTGGTCCTTTGTATAAATCTCGTCACCCAACACTCCACCACCCGTTGACGACCCGGTAGCAGTAGAATTCCTATCCGCCATTATAACTGCAGGCACCATAACTTTATTTCCATCGCCATCAAGAATTGGTTCAGGGCGATTCGATCCGGTTGTTTTCCCATCCATTTTCCGGTCGGTGCCGTCAATGGCAGGCCCGGAATTACCCTGCCCGGGCATGAAATCACACTCACTACCCAGACAGCTCACTGTCGCCTCAGGGAAAAAACCAAGGAAAGCGCCAGACACCCTTACAAAAACCGGATTGCTTTCAGATATAACCGTTTCTTCTTCACCACCCACACCCTGCATTAACGAACCCATGGCAACAATATAGTCACCTTCCAACAGTCCACTTCCAAAGGCTCTTTCTGGCAATTCCATGTAGCAGGCCAAGCTGTCGCCTGTGGATAAGCATGATTCAGATGCAACATCCTTTGAGCCCAAAAGCTCATTAAAGCTGGACCAACGAAGGCCACCATCACCCCAGTCGTAGTTAGTAACAACACTCCTTGAGATCTTGTCTCTTGGAGCCGAGGCAAGGGCAGTCAGCATTGCGGAGGCCGCATGTTCTGCATTCATCTGCGCCTGAGCAGCTGCCTTGAAATTCCCCGCCATACGCTCATCAACCATGGACGAATGCATGCTGGTCACCCCCAGCATGAGCGAGACCGCTATCACCGACAGCACGACAAGCAGCGCGGCGCCCCTTTGTTGCTTCACGTTGCTTGTACCCGGTAGCGTTTTCACGAAATGTTAGGCCTCAATCGTTTCAGTATCAGCGCGCGTGAGAGCCAACACTGTTTTCTTGACCCGTCACTGCAGTGCCGCACAACCGAAGTGGCATACAAACCTTTCCGTTAGCGACAGCCGCCACCATCTTACCCCATCCTTCACCGGGCGCGTGAGCCCTCACTCTTGGCCTACCCACCGGCAACCACGGCGTGCAGCTTGCCTCCTGTTGTAAACATGCCGCCATGGCGCTATAACCCAGTGATCTCTCGGTTGTTCCTACTCCACCTGCCTGTCTCCATCAGTACAATTTGCATCGGCCCATGCCAGCCTGGATCACTGCCCTCTGGTTAGCCAGATGGGCGTTGCCGTGAACAACCCGGCGGAGGCACAACTAGCAAAGCAATCAAGGCTATCGTGCGCCCCAACCGGAAATGTTGAACCGAGAGGTCTTTGACCCACCCTTTAGGTAATCGCGATAGTTCTCGCCAATCAGGTTAAACGCCCCTTCAACTGCTGTCTCGTTGAAATATACCGACCCTTTCTTCCCACCACCGCTGAACATCAAGTTGAGATGCTGCGAGCGCTTGGAGAAGTCAAAAACTTGTGAGTCGTCGTCTAATGTTTTCATGTGCGGATTCGCCGCAAGAACCAGTCCTTCTACCACCGCAGTCCCCCCGAGAGCCAGGTCACCGCCTAGGTAGACGAGCACTCCACAAAACTTCTTGTTTCCCGAATGATCAAAACTATTCACAACCGCAAACTTATAAACCGAGCATGAATCATCCTTACCGACAAAATCAGAGTCCGACAAAGTGGTAGAAGTATTGCCTGACTCCATCGCCACCTGATAAATTTCGCCCAGAAAGGCCATGGAATCCAGACCAGTCTGCCCTAAGTTACCCCCATAATCGTAACCATCAGGGAACGTATCCTTTGAGGCGATGCTATCAAGAGTTGATGAGTTAAGCTCCACACCTTCGTAATACATGGAGCTAACACTCCCAGTTCCCGAGTCTTCGTCACCGAAGTCACCACCCGCCACCCTAGAGTTTTCAGAGGTGGGGTACCAGACCTCCTCCTTCCCTGGATTACTCCCAACCTTTTTATTTATATTGTGAATACCACCATAGATGTTTAACGCAGCGGAAACACCACCGTATGAAGAAACGAGGTCCACGACCAATGGCTCACTGACGGCGATCACCCCGCCACCCTCCACCACGACCCCCATCGCAGCGACATACTGGTTTCCCGCATTATCCTTAATAAAGCGATAGTAGCATTCGGTTTGCGTTCCTGGACACACATCCAAGCTCAGACTATCCGGCGACAACTTCCCCTTTTCTCCCGTAAACTTCACCCAATCTATCGCATGTAGGTTATTAATATTATACTCATCAGGAATTATAGAGCTAACACCATAATAAATAGAGACCACTCCCTCGGCGGCGGCTTTTTCCGCAGCCATCTGTGCTTGAGACTGTGCCTTGTAATTCCCCGCCATACGCTCATCCACCAAGGAGGATTGCATGCTGGAAATCCCCATCATCAGCGCCATCACCAGCATCACCAGTGTAACCGTCAGTGCGCTTCCGTTCTGTTGTTTCATGTTATTACTCCAACAAGGCCGACACACCAAGCAACTTACTTGGCCAGGGCGGCCACTCGATTCACGGCATGGAAGGTGATTCCCTCTGAATCGGAGTCACAGTCCTCATCCCCCGGCTCGGCGATCAGACAGAAGGTCACCTTATAGATGCCATTTTCCTCATCAGTCTCGATTACCTTGAGACCTTGGCCATTCGGGCCAAACCCGGTCACCAGAGGCTCAGGTTTAGCAATCAAACTGCCGCACTGCTGCTTCATCATCAGCGCCCACCCTTCAGAGGGACTGATGGCTTCTCCATCAGACACATAGTAATCACGTCCAACAACCTCTCCAGCATTACACCCATCCGCCTTGGAGACAGACCGGAATTGCAAGCTCAAGGTGTGCGGATCCGTGCTATCGTCCCAATCGATAAAGCCATTGTCGGAACGACGGATATCGCGAATGATCATCTCGGCGGAATAGGTCAGCGCTGCCTGCTTATTGCCCAGCAGCTCTACCAGACGAAAATTCTGCAGTCCCATTAGAAAGAGCTGTCCAGCCCCAAGTATGATGATCAGACCGATCGCCATGGCGATCATCATTTCAACTAAGGAAAAACCTGACTGGCTGTGACCAGAGCTGCGCATAAACTCTCTTCTCAATTCATATTCGGCAAGCGGAAACTGTATGTGAAATTGCCATCACCTTCCGCGCGGCGTTCTACCCACTTGACGACGACTTGATATTCACAACTACCAAGGGCATTACCATCCTCATCTGTATCTCGCAGGAGGCTTCCAGCATCAGGGATGACTACCCCTTCCCCTATCACCCAAGCGTTTTTCCAATCTTTCTCAATAGTGGATAAAGCAGTAGTTTCCGATGTATCTTCACCAGGACAGTATCGTTCTTCACTTTTGGCCAAGTACTTCCATGCTCGCTCTTGGGCATCAACAGCAGCAAGCGAGACTACAGAGCGCTGATACCCTATATGCGCCCCCTGCAGTGCCTTGAGCTGCATACCGGCTACCCCCAACAGGCCAATGGAGAGCACTAACAGCGCGATCAACGCTTCGATCAGGGTAAACCCTCGTGATGCCATCATCGCTTTCATGGTGATTCAAGACTCCTCAACTGGCAGAGGCTTGCCGACCCGGCCGAAACGGCTGACGGCGATCTTCTTGGAAGCTACCGAGCCGGCGTCATGGGCCAGGGTGATACAGCCGGCGCTGCAGTCGTCGGAGTCATCATCGATACGGCCCGTGGCATTGAAGGTGATCACCAAGTCCTCCTCATTCACCTCCTCTACTGTCAGCTTGCCACTGCCACCGGCTCGCTGTCGCAGCAGGTTGCCTTCATCATCCTTCACCTGATAGGACCAGCCTTGTGCGAGCTCGAAGCTCACCGGCTCGCGGCGCTTGATGGCTTCACTACGCGCGAACCGAAGCCCGGTCAGGATCTCGTTATATTCTGAAGCCATCTGCTGGTCGGCCACCATGTTGCGATATCCAGGCACGGCAACCGTCATCAAGATAATCGCTACTGCCATGGTGATCAGCAGTTCGATCAGGGTAAAGCCTCGCTGCGCCATCTAGTCAGTCCTCAGGACAGTCCGTTGTGACTTCCCCGGTTGCATTGATCGCCAGGCACTGCTCCTCGACATTCGCCCCAGATTCTGCCGTGGCAGCCAGTGAATACGAGGCGGCACTGCTGGAAGAGAACGCGAAACTATACGTTTCGGTAGCATTCAAATCCGGATCGCAGCTGCTGTAGCTGTAGTTTTCGGTATAACAGCGCTCTACTGCTGCAGCCCCCTCCATCAGCCTGGCCTCGGCCTCGGCAGTATTTGCGCGGGCCACATACTGGGTGTAACTCGGATACGCAATCGACGCCAAGATGCCGATGACGGCAACCGCAATCATCAGCTCGATAAGACTGAAGCCGGCGCTGTGCCGGGCAGTGCCTGCCGGACGCCGGGGAGTGCGTTGAGAGGTGTCGATGATCACGCGTGACGTCTCCCTACGAGTGATGTATTTGTTTCAGTATGTATCAAGAGGCGAGACTCCGGTAGGGTGATGGACCAAAAATGTCATGCTGCCAGGGTGAGCGGCATCCTGCACATATGCCATGACGGGCTAGGCGCTGAGTCGCTGCTGGCTACAGGGCATGATCGTCACCCCCTGACACCCATTCCCGTGTGGTGCGCCGCACACCCCTTCCCGGGAGACAGAAACGCCGCCGTCTTCCGGGTGACGGCGGCGTTTCCGGCTTGGCGCGGGCGGTGATTGCGGCGCCGCTACTCGCTGACGATCACGCGCTCACGCAGCTCGCGGGGCATGGAGAAGGTGATGGTCTCCTCGCGGCCGGCGAGCTCCTCGGGGGCGCTGGCGCCGAGGCTCTTGAGCCGCTCGATCACGCCCTGCACCAGCACCTCCGGGGCGCTGGCGCCGGCGGTGACGCCGATGGCATTGACGCCCTCGAGCCAGGCCGGGTCGATCTGGTCGGCGTTGTCAACCAGATAGGCGGGGGTGCCGACCCGCTCGGAGAGCTCACGCAGGCGGTTGGAGTTGGAGCTGTTGAGGCTTCCCACCACCAGCACCAGGTCCGCGCCGTCGGCGAGTTCGCGCACGGCGTCCTGGCGGTTCTGGGTGGCGTAGCAGATGTCATCCTTGCGCGGCCCCTGGATGTCCGGGAAGCGGGCGCGCAGGGCGTCGATCACCTTGGCGGTGTCATCCATGGAGAGGGTGGTTTGGGTAACATAGGCCAGGCGACTCGGATCCTTCACCTCGAGCGTGGCCACGTCCTCCTCGTTCTCCACCAGATGAATGGTGCCGCCGAGGCTGGTGTCGTAGCGCCCCATGGTGCCTTCCACCTCGGGGTGGCCGGCGTGGCCGATCAGCACGCACTCCTGACCACGGCGGGCGTAGCGCAGCACCTCCAGGTGCACCTTGGTGACCAGCGGGCAGGTGGCGTCGAACACCTTGAGGCCACGCTGCTCGGCCTCCTCCTGAACGGCGCGAGAGACGCCATGGGCGGAGAAGATCACGATCACGTCGTCGGGTACCTCATGGAGCTCCTCGACGAATACCGCTCCCCGCTCGCGCAGGCTGTCGACCACGAAGCGGTTATGGACCACCTCATGACGCACGTAGATCGGCGGACCGAACACGTCCAGCGCACTGTTGACGATCTCGATGGCGCGGTCGACGCCAGCGCAGAAGCCACGGGGATTGGCGAGCCTGATTTGCATGGTGAAAAATTCCTTGATGCGAAGCAGCATCAGTCAAACTGATTGCCAAGGCTGGCGAGCTTTAGAACGTTTGGCGTGAGCTTTTGGGTCAGACCCCAGCATAGCCGCCAAGCATGGCATTGTGCACAAAGCGAGGCAAACCCGACGCCTCCAAGGCTTTCCATCAGAGGCGCCGCCAGGCGTGGGGTGGCTTAGTGGGTAGTGGCCGGCACTACGTCGATGATCTCGACCTCGAAGGTCAGGGTACGCCCCGCCAGCGGGTGGTTGAAGTCCACGTCCACCTGCTCCCCCTCGATGGCGCTGATCACGCCGGGCAGCTCGCCGCCGGCGGGGTCGGCGAAGGACATCACGGTGCCGATCTCCAGGGGCTCTTCACCGAAGTCCTCGCGCTTGAGGCGCTGGATGTTCTGCGGGTTGTGCTGGCCGAAGGCGTGCTCCGGGGTGATCTCGAAGGTGGCGCTCTCGCCGGCGCTCATGCCCTTCATGGGGTGTTCGAAGCCGGGCGGCAGGTTGCCGTCGCCCAGCTGGAAGGTGGCCGGGGCCTTGTCGCGGGTGGAGTCCACCACGGTGCCGTCTTCCAGCTTGAGGGTGAAGTGCAGGGTCACTTCCATGCCCTCGTCGATGCGGTGCTGCGGGCTGTTCTGGTCGGTCATGGGTATCAGACTCGAATAAGGTGAAGATCGCCCGATAAATCGGGCTCCTGCGATAAAATCCTTGTCAGTTTCGCTGGCGGGCTCGGCGCTTCTCGCCGAACACCGACTCCCAGATCAGCCCGATGGCGCCCAGGGTGATGCCGATGTCCGCCACGTTGAAGGCGGGGTAGTACCAGCCCGCCGCGTGGAAGGAGAGGAAGTCGACCACATAGCCGTGCACCAGGCGGTCGTAGAGGTTGCCCAGGGCGCCGCCGATGATCATGGCCAGCGACGCCGCGAGCAGCGTCTCGTCGCGCTTGAGCCGGCGCATCCAGAGCGTCAGCCCGATGCTGGCCCCCACCGCGATGGTGGCGAACAGCCAGCGCTGCCAGCCTGGGTGGCTGGCCAGGAAGCTGAAGGCCGCGCCGGTGTTGTGCAGCAGCGTCAGGTTGAAGAACGGCAACACCTCCACCGGCCGGGCGTACTGCAGCCAGGCGGAGGCGGCGTACTTGGTGGCCAGGTCGAGCACGACCACCGCCAGCGCCAGCCATAGCCAGCGCAGGGGCTGGTGCACCGGCGGTATGGGCGACAC
Source organism: Halomonas icarae (assembly GCF_009901955.1). Lineage (GTDB taxonomy): Bacteria > Pseudomonadota > Gammaproteobacteria > Pseudomonadales > Halomonadaceae > Halomonas > Halomonas icarae. Next base: position 3,137,960 of record NZ_WUTS01000001.1, read on the forward strand.
CTCACGCATAGTGACGCGTCTCGCCCGGGCCATCCGGCAGGTTGCTGATGCAACGGCCGCAGAGGTCGACATGCGCGGCGTGGCTGCCCACATCCTCGCGGTGGTGCCAGCAGCGCTCGCACTTCTGGTTCGGGCTCTCGTTGACGGCGACCCTGAGGCCCTCGAGCTCGGTGGCCTCGGCCCCCTCGGGCGTTTCACCCTCGGCCAGCGGTGCCAGGCGCACCTCGCTGGTCAGCATCACGAAGCGCAGCTCGTCGCCCAGCTTGGCCAGCGTGGCGTGCAGGGCATCGTCCACGTAGAGGGTGACCTCGGCGGCCAGGCTGCCCTTGATCGCCTTGGCGTTACGGGCGTCTTCCAGGCACTTGTTGACCGCCTGCTTGACGTTGAGCACCTGCTCCCAGAAGTCGCGGCCCATCTCGGCGTCATCGGCCAGGGTCTCGAGCCCGGTGTAGTACTCCTCGAGCAGCACGCTGTCGCCGCGCGTCCCGGGGATATGCTCATGGATCTCCTCGGCGGTGAAGCTGAGGATCGGCGCCACCCAGCGCGAGAGCGCCTCGACCACGTGGTAGAGTGCGGTCTGGGCACTGCGGCGCGCCACCGAGTCGGCCTGGGTGGTGTACTGACGATCCTTGATCACGTCCAGGTAGAAGCCGCCCAGCTCGCGGGCACAGAAGCCGTGCACCTGCTGGTAGACATCCAGGAAGCGATACTCCTCATAGGCGGTCTCGATGCGCGCCTGCAGCTGGGCGGCACGGTCCACCACCCACTGGTCCAGGGCCAGCATCTCATCGAACGGCAGCGCGTCACGCTGCGGCTCGAAGCCGTTGAGGTTGGCGAGCAGGAAGCGCGAGGTGTTGCGGATGCGGCGATAGACATCGGCGGTGCGCTTGAGGATCTCGTCGGAGACCGCCATCTCGCCGGAGTAGTCGGTGGAGGCGGCCCACAGGCGCAGGATGTCGGCGCCGAGCTTGTCCATCACCTGCTGGGGGGCGACCACGTTGCCCACCGACTTGGACATCTTGCGGCCCTGGGCATCCACGGTGAAGCCGTGGGTGAGCAGGCCACGGTACGGCGGGTGGCCGTCGATGGCGCAGCCGGTCAGCAGCGAGGAGTGGAACCAGCCGCGGTGCTGGTCGGAGCCCTCCAGGTAGAGGTCGGCGCGCGGGCCGCTCTCATGGCCGTGGGGGTGCGAGCCACGCAGCACATGGCGATGGGTGGTGCCGGAGTCGAACCACACGTCCAGGGTATCGGTGACCTTGTCGTAGTCGGCAGCCTCCTCGCCCAGCAGCTCGGCGGGATCGAGGCGGAACCAGGCATCGATGCCCTCGGCCTCGACACGCTTGGCGGCCTCCTCCATCAGCTCGACCGTGCGCGGATGCAGCTCGCCGCTGGCCTTGTGCAGGAAGAACGGAATCGGCACACCCCAGTTGCGCTGGCGGGAGATACACCAGTCGGGACGGTTGGCGATCATGCTGTGCAGGCGCGCCTTGCCCCAGGCCGGGGTGAAGCGGGTGGCCTCGATGCCCTCGAGCGCACGCTCGCGCAGGGTGCGACCATCCTTGCCGGCCACGTCCATGCCCACGAACCACTGGGCGGTGGCGCGGTAGATCACCGGCGTCTTGTGGCGCCAGCAGTGCATGTAGCTGTGGGTGATCGGCTTGTGAGCCATCAGCGCGCCGACCTCCTCGAGCTTGGCGACGATCTGGGGGTTGGCCTTCCAGATCATCTGGCCACCGAAGAACGGCAGGCTGTCGACGTAGACGCCGTTGCCCTGCACCGGGCTCTCGATCTCGTCGAAGGTCATGCCGTGGGCTCGGCAGGTCACGAAGTCATCCACGCCGTAGGCCGGCGCCGAGTGGACGATGCCGGTGCTGCCCACTTCACACTCCACGTAGTCGGCCAGATAGACCGGCGACAGGCGCTCATAGAGCGGATGGCGGAAGCGGATGCCGTCGAAGGCCTCGCCACGGGCGGTGGCGATCACCTCGCCGCTCAGGCCGAAGCGCTCCAGGCACGACTCCACCAGCTCCTCGGCCAGCACCAGCAGCCGCTCGCCGGTGTCCACCAGGGCGTAGGTGAACTCCGGGTGCATGTTGAGCGCCTGGTTGGCGGGAACGGTCCAGGGCGTGGTGGTCCAGATGACCACCGCGGCCGGCTTGGGCAGCGCCTCCAGGCCGAAGACGGCCGCCAGGCGGTCCGCGTCCTCGATCGGGAAGGCCACGTCGATGGCGTCGGACTGCTTGTCCTGGTACTCCACCTCGGCCTCGGCCAGTGCCGAGCCACAGTCGAAGCACCAGTTGACCGGCTTCAGCCCCTTGAACACATAGCCGGCCTCGACCATGTCGGCCAGGGCGCGGATCTCGCCCGCCTCGTTGGCGTAGTCCATGGAGCGGTAGGGGTTGTCCCAGTCGCCGACCACGCCCAGGCGCACGAAGTCCTTGAGCTGCTCCTGGATCTGCTCGGCGGCATACTCGCGGCACAGCTCGCGGGCACGCTCGGGCTCCAGCTGCTTGCCGTGGGTGGTCTCCACCTTGTGCTCGATGGGCAGGCCATGGCAGTCCCAGCCGGGCACGTAGGGGGCATCGAAGCCGGCCAGGTTCTTCGACTTGACGATGATGTCCTTGAGGATCTTGTTGACGGCGTGACCGATATGAATGCTGCCATTGGCGTAGGGAGGGCCATCGTGCAGCACGAACAGCTCACGACCCTGGCGCGCCTCGCGCAGGCGGTGGTAGATATCCTGCTGCTGCCACTGGGCCAGCCGCTCGGGCTCGCGCTTGGGCAGCATGCCGCGCATGGGGAAGTCGGTTTCTGGCAGGTTCAGAGTGGGCTTGTAGTCGCTCATATTCTGGGGATCAGCCGTCGTCATGGTCGGCGGAGATACCCGCCGAGGAATCGAGTGTCACGGCCTCGCGCGCCAGCGGCGCCGATGCCAGAGGAAGAGAATCATCGTTACCGAAGGTCTCGGGGTGCCGAGCGCTCTTAGCACCGGCTTCGGGGTGCAGAGAACCGTTAGCACCGGCTTCGGGGTGCTTAAAGAAATAATCGCGAGCACGCTGCTGGTCGAGACCGATCTGATGCTTGAGCGCCGCGAAGTCCTCGAACTTCACCTCGCCGCGCAGCTTGGCACAGGGCACCACCACCAGACGCTCGCCATAGAGGTCACCGTCGAAGTCGAACAGGTGCACCTCGAGCACCGGCCGCACGCTGCCCACCGTGGGCCGCCAGCCGATATTGGCCACCCCCGGCAGGCGGCGACCATCGGGCAGCTCGGTCAGTACCGCATAGACCCCATGCAACGCCAGTGAGCGCATCGGCTGGGGCAGGTTGGCGGTGGGCACGCCGATGGTGCGGCCAAGCTTCTGGTCGGCCACCACGCGGCCGCCCAGACGATAGGGCCGCCCCAGCAGGCGTGCCGCGGCCTCGAAGTTGCCGCTGGCCAGCAGGGTGCGAATACGGCTGCTGGAGACCCGCTCATCGTCGATGGTAAAGGTGCGGGTATGCTCCACGCCGAAGCCTTCGGTCTCGCCCACCGCGGTCAGCAGATGAAAGTCGCCACGGCGGTCGCAGCCGAAGCGGAAGTCATCGCCCACCACCAGGTGGCGCACGCCCAGCCCCTGGATCAGCACCCGCTGGATGAAGGCCTCGGCGGTCAGGCTGCGCAGGGCGTCGTTGAACGGCAGGCAGAGCACACGCTCCACCCCCGCCTCGCCGAGCAGCCGCACCTTGTCGCGCAGGCGGGTAAGCCGCGGCGGCGCCTGGTCTTCGGCGAAGAACTCGCGGGGCTGTGGTTCGAACACCACCACCGTCACCGGCAGGCCGAGACGTCTGGCCTGCTCGCGACACTGCTCGAGAATCGCCTGATGCCCGCGGTGGACCCCATCGAAGTTGCCGATGGTGGCCACGCAGCCACGATGCTCGTCGCGCAGGTTGTGCAGTCCTCGAATCACTTGCATGGCGTGCTGGAGCCCCGCTCGGCGTCGAATGGTGGTTAAATCGTCGATTATACCGGACAGACGGCCCCTTGACAGCCGGGCCCGCCTAGCCCTTCATCCTGAAGTGCCTGAGCCGCACCCCGGTGGCGGCCAGCCAGGCGAAGTAGAGGCCCGCACCGCCGATCACCAGCGCCGCCAGCCAGGCGACACGCTGCCAGACACCCCAGCCGAGCCACGCCTGCCAGTCGGGAGAGAACCACCAGAGGCCGAGCCCCATCACCGCGCAGCCACCCAGCAGCTGTACCGCATAGCGACCCCAGCCGGGCTGGAACACCAGCACGCCCTGCTTCCTGAGCAGCCAGCCCAGCAGGCCGGCGTTCATGAATGCCGAGAGCGCGGTGGCCAGCGCCAGGCCCGCGTGGGCCAGGGGCCAGATCAGGATCAGGTTGAAGACCATATTGGCGACCATGGCGATGATGCCGACCTTCACCGGGGTCTTGGTGTCCTGGCGAGCGAAGAAGCCCGGCGCCAGCACCTTGATCAGCATGAAGGCCACCAGCCCCAGGGAGTAAGCCCGCAGGCTCATCGCCGCCATGGCGATATCGCGCTCGGTCATGGCGCCGTAGTGGAACAGCGAGATCAGCAGAGGCTCGGCGAGCAGGGTCAGGGCCAGGGCCGCAGGCAGACCCAGCAGCAGCACGGTGCGGATCGCCCAGTCGAGCATGGCGCTGAAGTGCTCGCCGGACTGCTCGGCATGGCGGCGCGACAGGGCCGGCAGGATCACGGTGCCGATGGCGATGCCGAACACCCCCAGCGGCAGCTCCACCAGACGGTCGGAGTAGTAGAGCCAGGAGACGCTGCCCGCCGCCAGCAACGAGGCGAGCACGGTGTCCAGCAGCAGATTGATCTGTGATACCGAGACGCCGAACAGCGCCGGCACCATCAGCTTCATGATCCGTTTGACGCCGGCATGGGCGAAACTGGGCCAGGGCCGCGGCGCCAGCCCCAGCCGCACCAGGAAGGGCACCTGGAAGGCGAGCTGAGCCACACCGGCGATCAATACCCCCCAGGCCAGCGCCATGGCCGGCTCGCTCATCAGCGGGGTCAGCAGCAGCGCCGCCCCGATCAGCGAGAGATTGAGCAGCACCGGGGTGAAGGCCGGCACCGCGAAGCGGTTCCAGGTGTTGAGCACGCTGCCGGCAAAGGCCGTGAGCGAGATCAGCAGCAGATAGGGGAAGGTGAGGCGCAGCATGTCGGCGGTGAGCGCCAGCTTGGCCGGGTCACGACCGAAGCCGGGGGCAAACACCCATACCAGCCAGGGGGCGGCAAACATGGCCAGCGCGGTCAGCAGGAACAGCACCGCGGCCAGGCTGCCGGAGACGGCATCGAGCAGTTCGCGCACCTCGCGTCGGCTGCCCCGGGTGGCGTACTCCGAGAGCACCGGCACGAAGGCCTGATTGAAGGCGCCCTCGGCGAACAGCCGGCGCATGAAGTTGGGGATCTTGAAGGCGACGAAGAAGGCGTCGGCCCCCTGCCCCGCGCCGAACAGCGCGGCGATCACCACGTCACGCGCCAGCCCCATCACCCGCGAGAGCATGGTCATCACGCTGACCACCAGGCCCGAGCGCATCAGCCCGCCGCCCTTGGGGGCCACTACCCTGTCGTTCTCGTCCACCGCTGCCGGTGGCGCCTGTTCGCGATCCGCCACGTCTGTTCCTCGGCTTGATAACTAACGGCCACAAAAAAACCGGCCGCAGCCGGTTTTTTCACGAGATGCCGGCCAGTGGCCGGCTCTCGATGGCATCGGACCGGCTTAGGCAGCCAGGGCCTTGATGCGCTTGTTCAGGCGGCTCTTCAGGCGCGCGGCCTTCTTCTTGGAAAGCACGTCCTTGTCGGCGATGCGGTCGATGACCGGCTGCGCCTTCTGGAAGGCGGTCATCGCCTCGGCGTGGTCACCACCGTTGATGGCGGTGATAACGCGCTTGATGTAGGTGCGGACCATGCTGCGCTGACTGGCCTTCAGGACACGACGACCTTCGGCCTGACGGGCGCGCTTGCGAGCTTGCTTGCTGTTTGCCACTTGCTGTCTCCTTGGAGATTCTTCGCCGCCCATGTAATGACGGCTGCGATAACGTATTGATCCGGCAGCAAAGAGTCATCTTTACCGCCGGTTTGGCCATCTGGCCGACCGCTGCTGGTGCGGCGATCGTTCACGGGCCGTGTCTGAGAGGATGGCGCATCCTACCATAGCCCGGGCGGGGCTTGCCAGCATGTCTACAAGGCCATCGCTGCTGCGAATCCAAGGGGCGCTGGGGACAAGCCGAAGAGAAGGTCCTACGCCAGGGAAGGCGTCGGTAGCGCCCAGGGAGGGGTTCACAGCGCCTTCTCGTCGGTCCGGCGCTCCGGGGCTTGTCGCCAGATCAGCCCCGAGCCACCAGGCTGTTAAATCGTTAACGATAGCCCTGACCTACAGCACCACCAGATTGTCGCGATGGATCAGCTCCGGTGCTTCCATAAAGCCGAGGATCGCCTCGATCTGGTGGCTGGGCTGCCCGATGATGCGCTGTGCGTCGTCGAGCCCATAGTTGACCAGCCCCTTGGCCACCCGCTCGCCCTGCTCGTCGACACACAGCACCATATCGCCGCGCCGAAACTGCCCGGCGGCCGCCCTCACCCCGACCGGCAGCAGGCTGGAGCCGCTTTCGCGCAGCACCTTCACCGCGCCGGCGTCCAGGGTCAGGGTGCCGCGCACCTGGAGCTGCCCGGCCAGCCAGCGCTTGCGCGCCGCCATGGGGGCCTGATCGGGCCGCAACAGGGTGCCCAGGCGCTCGCCATCGACCAGCCGAACCAGCACATCGGACTGACGACCGCTGGCAATGGCGGTGACGGCACCGGAGCGCGCCGCCAGGCTGGCGGCACGAATCTTGGTGGTCATGCCGCCACGCCCCAGCGCCCCGCCGCCGCCGGCCACGGCCGCCAGGGCCGGGTCGTCGGCACGCCCCTCGGCGATCAGCCGGGCCTCGGGGTTCAAGCGCGGGTCGGCGTCGAACAGCCCCTCCTGGTCGGTGAGGATGACCAGGGCGTCGGCCTGCAGCAGGTTGGCCACCAGGGCCCCCAGGGTGTCGTTGTCGCCAAAGCGGATCTCGTCGGTGACCACGGTGTCGTTCTCGTTGATCACCGGCACCACCCGCAGGTCGACCAGGGTGCGCAGCGCCGAGCGTGCATTGAGGTAGCGCTTGCGGTTGGAGAGGTCATCGTGGGTCAGCAGCACCTGGGCGGTGAGCAGGTCATGGCGCGCGAAGTGGCCCTCGTAACACTCGGTGAGGCCATTCTGGCCTACCGCCGCCGCGGCCTGCAGCTCATGCACCGCCGAGGGGCGCGCCTGCCAGCCGAGTCGCACCATGCCCGCGGCCACGGCGCCGGAGGAGACCAGCACCACCTCGATGCCACGCCGATGCAGCGTGGCGATCTGATCGACCCAGCCGCCGATCGCCGCCTCGTCGAGATCACGCCCGTCGTTGGTCAGCAGGGCGCTGCCGATCTTTACCACCACCCGGCGGGCGCCCTTCAGCGCCTCGCGACCCATCACCTGCTCGTCACTGTCCATTCGCTCATAACCCTGGCATCCATGGGGTCAGACCCCCAACCAGATGGGGTCTGACCCCATCGACTCCCGGCACCGACAAGAGCTCTCTCAGGGCGCGTATTCAACTTCGACATCGTAGTCGTCGTCATCGAAGTCATCATCGTCCTCGGCGGAGGGCTTGCGCTTGCGCCCCAGGCGCGCCTCGGTACGGGCCACTGCCTCTTCCTCCATGCGCTCGCGCATCTCGCGGGCGCGCTCGGCGGCCTCCTCGTCCTCGTTCTCCAGGCGGCGCTGCTCGGTGAGCCAGCGGTAGGCCGCCTGCACCAGCGCATCGGTGCCATCGCTGCCGATCGCCGAGACACGGAACACCGGGCCCTCCCAGCCCAGGCGACGCACGATCTCGTCGGCCGTGGCCTCGCGCTCCTCCGGCGGGAGCAGGTCGAGCTTGTTGAGCACCAGCCAGCGTGGCAGCTCGGCCAGGGCCGGCGAGAACTCGCCCAGCTCGTGGATGATCGCCTCGGCGGCCTCCACCGGGTCGGACTCGTCGAAGGGCGCCACATCCACCACGTGAAACAGTAGCCGGGTGCGGGTCAGGTGCTTGAGGAAGCGCAGCCCCAGGCCGGCGCCATCCGAGGCACCCTCGATCAGCCCCGGCACATCGGCCATCACGAAGTGCTCGTGCATGCCGAGCTTTACCACCCCCAGGTTGGGCACCAGAGTGGTAAAGGGGTAGTTGGCCACCTTGGGCTTGGCCGCGGAGACGGCACGGATCAGCGTCGACTTGCCCGCGTTGGGCAGGCCCAGCAGCCCCACGTCGGCCATCACCTTCATCTCCAGACGCAGGTTGCGGCGCTCGCCATCGGTACCTGGCGTGGTGCGACGCGGCGCACGGTTGGTGGAGGACTTGAAGTGGATATTGCCAAGCCCGCGGCGGCCACCCTGGGCGACCAGCACCACCTGGCCGATCTCGGTGACGTCGGCGATCACCTCGAGGGTGTCCTCGTCGATCACTGTGGTACCCACCGGCACCTTGACGTGCAGGTCCTCACCGGCCTTGCCGCTCATCTGCCGACCCATGCCGGGCTGGCCGTTCTGGGCCTTGTAGAAGCGCTGGTACTTGAAGTCGATGAGGGTGTTGAGGGCGTCGTCACCGATCAGGTAGACGCTGCCACCATGGCCGCCGTCGCCGCCATCGGGGCCACCCTTGGGCACGTATTTCTCGCGCCGGAAGCTGAGGCAGCCGTTGCCCCCCTTGCCGGCTTCCACAATGATCGAGGATTCGTCGACGAACTGCATCTGTCACTCTCCAGGCTGCCTGTACCGCTCCGGCCGCCATAATAAAGACAAGAAGGCCCCGCCATAGCGGGGCCTTCTCGCGGCAAGAATCAGGAGTCTCAGGCAGAGACGACGCTGACGAACTTGCGGTTCTTCGGACCCTTGGTCTCGAACTTGACCACGCCTTCGTCCAGAGCGAACAGGGTGTGGTCCTTGCCGATACCGACGCCAGTGCCGGCGTGGAACTTGGTGCCGCGCTGGCGAACGATGATGTTGCCGGCGGTCACGGCCTGGCCACCGAAGAGCTTGACGCCAAGGCGCTTGGATTCGGAATCGCGACCGTTACGGGTAGAACCCGCTGCCTTCTTATGTGCCATGGTATAAACCTCCGTTCAGGGGGATGGACCGCTTAGGCGGAGATCCCGGTGATCTTGACTTCAGTGAACCACTGACGGTGGCCCTGACGCTTCATGCTGTGCTTGCGGCGACGGAACTTGATGATGGTGACCTTGTCGCCACGGCCGTGGGAAACGACCTCGGCAGAGACCTTGGCACCGTCAACCAGGGGAGCGCCGACCTTGACCTCGTCGTCGCTGCCGACCAGCAGCACTTCGTCGAAGTCGATGGACTCGCCGGTCGGGACTTCGATCTTCTCGAGCTTCAGGGTCTGGCCTTCCTGAACGCGGTACTGCTTGCCACCGCTCTTGATAACTGCGTACATGCTTTTCTCTCCAGGACTCATCGGGTTGGGCTCTTCGTCGGCCTGCTTCGAGTGGCGCCCCTTTCGGCAACCATCTGACAGGGAGCGAGATGAGTGGGTCGCGAATTATAACGACAGGCGACCCGGCAGACAACCCGCGAGATGGGCGTTTCTGCCGCCGCCTTGACGCCCCCGAGGACGCCCCATAGCATGGCCGGCAATCCAAGGCCAGCAGGGGGCCGCCTCGCCCCGGCCCAACCGACTGTTGATACCGCCTACATGCCCATCCACGCTTCCGCTTCCGACACCGCCGCCGCCTCCCCGATCCATGCCGTCGTGGCCGAGGACTTCGCCGCCGTCAACCGCACCATCATGGCCAAGCTCGGCTCTCGCATCCCGCTGGTCGAGACCATCGGCCAACACATCATCGTCAGCGGCGGCAAGCGCCTGCGCCCGCTGCTGGTGCTGCTGGCGGCCCGTGCACTGAGCTACCAGGACGATCGGCATATCACGCTGGCCACCCTGATCGAGTTCATGCACACCTCCACCCTGCTGCATGACGACGTGGTGGACGAGTCGCACCTGCGTCGCGGCAAGGCCACCGCCAACGACGCCTGGGGCAACGCCCCCTCGGTGCTGGTCGGCGACTTCCTCTACTCGCGCTCCTTCCAGATGATGGTCGAGGTGGGCTCCATGCGCATCATGGATGTGCTCTCCTCCGCCACCTGCGTGATCGCCGAGGGCGAGGTGCAGCAACTCACCAATGTGGGCAACCCGGATATCGACGAGGCCGCCTACTTCGAGACCATCCAGGGCAAGACCGCCATGCTGTTCGAGGCGGCCAGCCATAGCGGCGCCATCCTCGCCGAGGCCACTCCCGAGCAGGAGACCGCCTTGAAACTCTATGGCCGCTACCTGGGCCTGGCCTTCCAGCTGATCGACGACCTGCTCGACTATCAGGGCGATGCCGAGGCGATGGGCAAGAACGTCGGCGACGACCTGGCCGAAGGCAAGCCCACCCTGCCGCTGATTCAGGCCATGGCCAAGGGCACCCCGGAGCAGACCAAGGTGATCCGCAAGGCGATTCGCCAGGGGGGGCTGGATCACCTGCAGGAGGTCCTGGAGATCATCAACGCCACCGGCGCCCTGGAGTACACCCGCCAGCGCGCCGTGGAGATGGCCGATCTGGCCCTGGCTCAGCTCGAAGCGCTGCCCGAAAGCCCCTACCGCGACAGCATGGCCGAGCTGGCCCACCTCGCGGTGGATCGCCAGGCATAAAAAGACCTGGCGGGGTTGCATTTTCCCGCCACCTGCGTAAACTACGCTGCGTCGATCAGGGACACCCCTCGAGAACGACATCGGAGTATAGCTCAGCTTGGTAGAGCGCTGCCTTCGGGAGGCAGAGGTCGTAGGTTCGAATCCTGCTACTCCGACCACTAATTCAATGACTTAGATGATAAGTGATGACTTACGGTAGCAGCGGGCGCTGCCAAAAACCGTCCCCCACAAGTCCACTATCATCAAGTCCCGAAGAACCGGCCCACAGCGGCCGGTTTTTTCGTTTCTGCCTGCCCCCGGGAGGCAGCGCGAGTCGCACAGAAAGCCCGAACCCACAGCACAAGCCTTGGACTCGGGCCCGACACCCCAACTGAGGACATCAGGCTTCAATCAGCGTAGCGCCTGCGCCGGACAAGTGCAGCCCCTTCCTTTCAGAACGGATAGCGGACGAATCCGTCCGCACCGAGGATGCAACGGTCTAATGCGATCGATATGCCAGATCCTCAACAGCCCTTGGCACAGCTTCGTCCAATGATCAGTGGTAGGATCAGGTTCAAACCTTGCTGGCGAATACCGTAAACGGTCCACAAACCCCATCTTCTGCATCTAAATAGTGTCCGTCAGACTGGTGTCACCCGACCCCAAGGAGGAGTCCTCCTTGGGGTCGGGTGACACCAGTCTGACGGACACTATTTAGATGCAGAAGATGGGGTTTGTGGACCGTTTACTCGATTTCCACTGCGTAGTTCAGCATCGACCTGAGCACGTTCCAAGACCGCTTGATGGACGAATACGCGAGCCCCCTTCCCTCCATCGCCAGTTGCCAGGCGAGAAGATCCTGTTTCCCCAACTCCAGCAACTCACGACTCCGCCAGTCACGGAAATCGCGATTGAGTCGCTTGAGATCCTCGCTGCCTTGCTTGTTGCGCATCAGGTGCTCGCGGAAAGGGCCATCGGCGAATTCCGCAAAGGTCACTGCCGAGACTTTCTGGTCCTTAGCCTCCAGGAGCTCCCGACGCTTACGCTCACGCTCGATGTGGGGCTCAATACCGTTGGCAATACCTGCCAGCCAACCTGTGACGATTTCTCTGGCGGCATCAGCAGATACCCCTGGCCACCTACCGACTTTCACCGCTGGACGCTTACGCTCGACCTTGGACCGGTATCGATAGAAGAACGACACCACCGACTGATCACGACTGAGCAAGCATGAAAACCCCATGATCAGGGTATCCCTGATCTCTGACACTCCCTTCTTCTTAGCATCATGAATAGCAGCTTCGGTGATACGACGCGAAATGACATTTCTGGACATAGCCCAATCCTCAGCAGAGTGGATGACTGGAGCCCCTGATGCACAGCATCAAGGGCCCGCCCAGCCGTCCACGAGCCGTCCACAAGCGTTCTGACTCACCACAGAACGATGGACGAACGGGGTGTCCACAAACTTATGCTAAGGATATTTAGGCTTTCAAGTTATCGGAAAATCGATGCCAATTGCATACATTTAGGCTCATATTTTACCGACATCGGCAACATTAGTGCTTGCAGGTGCGCTCTTCGGGAGGCAGAGGTCGTAGGTTCGAATCCTGCTACTCCGACCAAAGAATTCAGTAAAAACGGCCACTTAGCTCAATGGAGCGGTGGCCGTTTTGCGTTGCCAGCCTTCCAGGTACAAATAGGTTCCAAGTGCCAGAAAGTCGTCTGCACAGGCTGCACAAGCGGCTGGGGGCAGCGCGATCACGCCTGCCATGCTCAACTCAGCGACTTCGCCAGCGAGGACGAGTGCCAAACCTGGCTGGCACAGCGGCTCAACCATTTCGTCAACGTTTCCCGCCCGCGGCTGAAGGCGATGGCCAGGCAAAGGAAGCCTGCTGACTGTTACAGGACCTCGATGAACTCTCGCAATCGGTCCGCCGTGACGATCAGACCACAGGCCGCCAGGGTGTCGAGGTACTCCTCGGCGCTTCTTGGCGGCTTGCGCAGGCTGGCACGGTGGCGATGGACGGTCCTGAGCACCAGCCCCTCATTCAGCTCGAACTGCTGCTCCAGGAAGGTATCGGGATGGACGGCCTCGATACCGAAGCGGGCCAGGGTATCGGCCGGGAAGTCTTTCAAGTTGAAGGTGACGATCAATTGCGCCCCGGCGCGAATGGCTGCGGCCAGCACGTGGCGGTCGTCAGGGTCGGGCAGCTCGAGAGCGGGGATCAACGGCTCGTGCCCGGTGACCAGCGCATCCGGCACCGCCCGATTCATGAGCTTGACGGTTCGCGGCAGCGCTTTGGCAAGCTCTGGGCGATTATTGAGCAGGTTGCGCGTCCACTCGTCGTGAATCTGCTCGGTCCAGTGCGCCGCGTAGAGCCCCGAAGTGGCCAGTCTCATCAGCAGATCCCGCAAGGGTGCGGGGTAGAGCACGCAGGCGTCGTAGACGACCACGAAGCGCATCAGTAGCCCATATCCAGGTCCTGAGCCTGGTCGGCCAGCTCCTGAAGGGCGGCCTCGGAGACCTCCTCCTGCTGGCGCTTGTAGGCCAACAGATCCTGCAGGCGAATGCGACGGTGTGTGCCCACTCGGGAGAAGGGAACTGCACCCTCCTCGAGCAGCTTGACCAGGTGGGGCCGCGAGACATTGAGCATGTTGGCGGCTTCCTGGGTCGTCACCTCGGCATGGGTGGGGAGGATGGTCACGGCATTGCCCTGTGCCATCTCGGTCAGCAGGTCACGCAGCAGCACCAGCGCCTGACGGGGCAGCACCAGGTCCGCCCCATCCAGCTTGATATGCGCACGGTCGCTGTCGGGCCGCTCGCGTAGCAGCTGGCTAAGCTCGGTGGCGCTGGCCCTGGCCAGGTGGGTGAGCTCGAGGTTGTCGGGCACGGTATCTTGAGTGGCAACGTTCATGTCATGTCCTCCACGCGGCCCGCTACTGCAGGCTACCGTCTCGTGTTCTATCGGTACCTGCCAGGCTATTCGAAATAAACAAAAATCGCAATATCCGAAACAGGCTGCTGACCTGTCACTGGCATGCTGAGGGAAATGAATTCACACAGATAGCCACAGCATGGGAGGACCCGAAAACACGGATGCTGGAGAAGCCCTTCATCGACCAGTACTTCCTGAAGAGCGAGGACGTTAAACGGCCACTTAGCTCGATTGAGCGGTGGCCGTTTTGCGTTGCCGACGACTCCCGCCTGCCTCAAGCGGGGGTCATGTGATAGCTCAGGTCACGGTGATCACCCCGCAGCCGGCGATATGGCTGACCTTATGGGAGACACTGCCGAATATCATGCCGCGCACATTGCCGAGCCCACGGCTGCCCATCACGATGACGTCGGCGCCAATCGTTTCCGCCTGCTCCTTGATCTGCTCGGCGGGACGCCCCTGAGACACGCTCTCCTTCACGTCCAGGCCGTCGAGATCGACCAGGGAGCGCGCCTGATCGATCACCTTGCGAGCCTTGTCCCTCATCGCCTGCGCCATCTGCTCACGCTCCTCCTCGGAGAAGGGGTCGGCGGAGCCACCGACAAACAGCCCGACGTTGTCCGGCGGATACTCCGCCACGGTCATCAGATGCAGCGTCGATGCCCCGGCACGAGCCAGGGAGGCGGCGACCCTCAGCGCCTTGATGGCGTGTTCGGAACCGTCGAGGGGAACCAGAATCTTGGCGTACATGGCGTCACTCCTGCAGCAGCCGAGAGGTAAGGGGCGCGGCACGGCCCGCTTCTCTCAGCATAGCCCTTCGGTAGGGCTTCGCTTCGCTCCAAGCCCCCTCCCCGGTCTTCGCCGGCATGACGGTGGCATCAGTCGTCGTCCTCGTCAGTCTCGCCCCCCGCCGCCTGTCGCCGGGAGTGCGCCTTGCGGGCCCGATTGCGCCGATAGAGTCGCACCAGGGCGATCCATAGCGCGGCCACCACCATGGCCGCCAGGGTCCAGCCCTGCCAGGGGCGGGCGGCGTCGCCCATGACGGTTTCCAGGGTGATGATCAGAATAAAACCCAGCGCCTGACTGGCGATGGCCAGGGCACGCAGGGTGTCGAAGGCAGGCTTGGCCATGGCGGCTCCCGGTGGCGGATGCTTCGGCTAGGATCGGACCCCGCGGATGACAGCCCCGCCAACCGGCAGTAGGCTTGGCAGGATCCAGGATCGGCTGCACCACATTGTACCCCCTGGCCTTTCGTTCGCCGACCCTGCCCTCAAGGAGCCACACCCCTAAGGAGTCGCCACCCCATGGATGCCATCGCCCTGGGTCCCGTCCTGCTCTCGCTGCCGCGCCTCTACGCCTTCGTGGCTGCCCTGCTACTACTGGGTGCCAGCGCCTGGCTGCTCGGCCTGCCCCGGCGCGCCCACTCCCGCTGGTTCAATGGCCTGCTGCTGGCCTGGCTGCTCGGCGCGAGGATCGGCCATGTGGCGCTCCACCCTGATGCCTATGCCGCCGCCCCGCTGGATGCCCTCAAGCTGTGGCAGCCCGGCTATCACGGGCTCTGGGGCCTGATGGCCGGCCTGATCTGGAGCGGCTGGATGCTGCGCGACCACCTGGGCCGTCTGGTTGGCGCCATGGCGCTACTGGTCGTGGTCTCGGCACTCTGGCTGGCCACCGTCACCCTGGCGCCCTTCGGCGGTGGCATGGCTCTGAAGACCCTGCCCGACCTCGCTCTGGAAAACCTCGAGGGCGAGACCGTCAATCTGCGTGAGCTCGAGGGCGAGCGCGTCGTGCTGAATCTATGGGCCACCTGGTGCCCGCCCTGCCTGCGCGAGATGCCGCTGCTGGCCGAGGCGAGCGCTCGGGACGATGTTACCGTGGTGGTGGCCAACCAGGGCGAGTCGCTGCTGCAGGTGGTGCGCTACCTCGACGACCAGGCACTCGACTTTCGCTACCCGCTGCTCGACCCACACCAGGAGCTGATGGTGCTCAGCGAGTCTCCCGGTCTGCCCACCACCCTGCTGTTCGACACCCGGGGTCACGCCGTGGAGCAGCATGTCGGCGAGCTGACCCGTGCCCAGCTGGACACCTGGTTGGCACCGCCGCCCTAGCACTACAGTCGTAACTGAATAAGCTACAATGCATGTGGTTGATATGGAAGCGATCACAGGGTGAAGGATGCAAGAAC
>NZ_WUTS01000001.1:3153936-3216533 GCF_009901955.1 Halomonas icarae
CGGTGCCACTGTCGGCAGCAGCAAGCCCGGATGGCAATGCATGAACGATCACGGCATTAGTTACGACTGTAGTACTAGGGGGCGGCGGAATCGGCCTTGTCGATCGCCAGCCGCTCCTCGGCCCTGGCGATCCTCAGACCATGTTTGCGGAGCTTGCGCACCACGCTCGGCTGACTGATGCCCAGGCGCCTGGCGATGGCATAGGTCGAGTCCAGCTCGCCGCACAGCCCCGCCAGGATGTCGCGCTCGGTGCGCGCCAGGGCCGACGCCAGTGACTCGTTCTCTCCCAACGCCGAGGCAGGCTCGGCCGGCACCGGCTGGGGACTCGATTCGGCCAGCTCCACATCGCTCGACTCCGTCATCGGGCGCGGCAGCTCACCCAGCTCCTGATGGCGAATGACATCGCCCTCCGCCGATAGCCAGGCGCGCTCCAGCACATTCTCCAGCTCGCGCACATTGCCGAGCCACTCCCAGCCCATCAGCGACTGCCACACGCTGCGCGCCAGCATCTTGTCGCGCCCGTAGCGCCGATTGAGACGCCCGAGCTGACGCTCGACAAGCCCCGGAATATCCTCGCGACGCTCGCGCAACGGGGGCAGGGTGACCGGGATCACATTCAGGCGGTAGTAGAGGTCGAGCCGAAACAGCCCCTCCTCCACCCGCGCCGAGAGGTCCTGGTTGGTGGCCACCACCAGGCGAAAGTCCACGCGCCTCGGCGCGCTGTCGCCGAGCCGAGTGATGAAGCCATCCTGGATGGTCTTGAGCAGTTTGGTCTGCACCGCCAGGGGCAGCTCGCCGATCTCATCGAGAAACAGGGTGCCGCCCTCGGCCTGTTCGATCAGCCCCACACGCCCACCGGGGGCGGCGCTGGAGAAGGCGCCGGGGCGATAACCGAACATTTCCGACTCGAACAGGCTCTCGGGAATGGCGGCACAGTTGACGTCGATGAAGGGGCCGTCGCAACGCGAGCTCCAGCGGTGAAGCTGGCGGGCGAAGGCGGTCTTGCCCACCCCGGACTCCCCCAGCATCAGCACGGTGGCATCGGTAGGGGCGACCCGCCGCAGCAGCAGGGCCACCTCACGCATCAGCTGGCTCTTCACCTCGAGCTCATCCAGCTCCGCCTCCAGCGCCTCGGCGTCGGTCTCCAGCGCATGCCCCCGGCGGAGATGCTCACTGAAGCGGCGCTGCAGCAGCGCATACTCCTGTTGCAACAGCTGCAGATCGGTCATGTCCATGGAGCGGCTCACCACCGCCACCAGGCGCTCGTCCTCGAACACGGGGTGCGCCTGGGCGATGACCCGCCGCCCGGTACCGGTACGCTGCTCCAGCTGCACCGGCCTGCCCGTTCGGATGACCTCCAGGCTCACCGAGGGCGTCAACACACCGTCGGCCTCCAGCCGCTGGACGCTGGTGGCACAGAGGGCCTCACGGGACATGCCATAGACCGCCGCCGCCCCGGGGCTGACATCCCGGATACGGCCATCGGGCGCGACAATAAAGAAGTGATCGTGGGCGGTGTCGATGATGGTCTTGAGGATCAGGGCGTCATGCTCGAACATCGGTGATTCATTCCTGGATCGCGATCCATTATTGTATCACGCCACTCCGGCCCACCGATCCAGAATTGAATCAATTCTCTCTTACCTCACCTCCTCAGGCCATATCATCGGCCTTGTTTTTTAATCTTTGGTCTAACGAAACCGACATTGGCACGCATCCTGCTTTTCCAGGGGTATCGCACCAGCCTTACCTCGGCCAGGCATATCAATCAGCCTCACAGGAGCCCTGCATGAGCGACTTCAACCAGCCCCTCGGCGGCAACGACATGCCGCGTTTTGGCGGCCCCGCCACCATGATGCGCCTGCCCACCCAGGAGAGTGCTGCCGGCCTCGATGCCGCCTTTATCGGCATCCCGATGGATATCGGCACCTCCAACCGGCCCGGAACCCGCCTGGGGCCGCGACAGATTCGCGATGAGTCGCGCATGTTGCGGCCCTACAACATGGCCACTCGTGCGGCCCCCTTCGACAGCCTGCAGGTGGCGGATATCGGCGACGTGCCGATCAACACCTTCAACCTGCCGAAGAACCTGGACATCATCAGCCGGTTCTACGACGACGTTCTGGCCCATGACTGTGTTCCGCTGACCCTGGGCGGCGACCACACCCTGACCTGGCCGATCCTGCGCGCCATCGCCAGGAAGCATGGCCCGGTCGGCCTGATCCATATCGATGCCCACGCCGACGTCAACGAGCACATGTTCGGTGAGGAGGTCGCCCACGGCTGCCCCTTCCGTCGCGCCCAGGAGGAGGGCCTGCTGGATGCCAACCGCGTGGTGCAGATCGGCCTGCGCGGCACCGGTTACGCCGCCGAGGACTTCGACTGGTGTCGCCAGCAGGGCTTCCGTGTCGTTCAGGCCGAGCAGTGCTGGCACAAGTCGCTGGAGCCGTTGATGGCCGAGGTGCGCGAGCAGATGGGCGACGGCCCGGTGTATATCTCCTTCGACATCGATGGCCTCGACCCCTCCGTCGCACCCGGTACCGGCACCGTGGAGATGGGCGGCCTGACCTCCGCCCAGGGACTGGAGATCGTGCGTGGCGCCCAGGGGCTCAACATCGTCGGTGGTGACCTGGTCGAGGTGGCACCGCCCTACGACCCGAGCGGCAATACCGCCCTGATGGGCGCCACGCTGCTGTACGAAATGCTGTGCGTCCTGCCCGGCGTCAAGCGCCGCGACTGATTTCACCCCGGGGCCAGGGAGAGGCCCCGACAACCGCCTGATGGCGCCCCCAGCGGGCGCCCACCATTACAACAGCAATGAGTAATCGCCCCATGTCCTCCCATCTGCATTCCGCCGACAAGATCACGACCGAAGGGGACAAGCTGAGCACCCACGGCCTGATCAAGTTCCTCGCCCCCTCGTTGATCGGCATCCTGCTGTTCCTGGTGCCCTTCTCGGTGGGTGACACCATCAACATTGGCATGGGCCTGGCCGCCGACTGGCTCAAGGCCACCCTCGGTGACGCCCTGCCCGCCATCGCCACCGTGGTGCTCTGTGTCTCCATCCTGCTGACACTTCTGGTCAAGCTGACACGGCCCGGCTGGGCCCGCCAGGGCGCCATGAAGGAGCTCTTCGACATCTCGCCGCTATGGGTGGTGATGCGTGCCCTCGGTGCTGCGTTCGCGCTGATGACCTACTTCCAGGTCGGCCCGCAGATGATCACCGCCTCCTTCACCGGTGGCGTGATGCTCAACGATCTGGCGCCGGTCCTGCTGACCTTCTTCTTCTTCGCCGCCATTCTGCTGCCCTTCCTGGTCGATTTCGGCTTCATGGAGTTTATCGGCTCCATGGTGCGCACCCCCTTCCGCAGGATCTTCGGTCTACCCGGGCGAAGCGCCATCGATGCGACCGCCTCCTGGATGGGCTCGGGCACCGTCGGCGTGCTGATCACCACCCAGCAGTACGAGCAGGGCTTCTATAACGCCCGCGAGGCCTCGGCCATAGCGACCAACTTCTCCATCGTCTCCATCGCCTTCGCCCTGCTGGTGACCAGCTTTATCGGCATCAACCACCTGTTTGTTCCCTTCTACCTGACCGTGGTGGTGGCCGGCCTGGTGGCTGCCGTGATCGTGCCTCGCCTGCCGCCCCTGTCACGCAAGTCCAACGCCTACTACGAGCCGGTCGGCTGCCAGATCCAGGAGGAGAACACCGGCGACCAGAGCCTGCTGCGCTACAGCCTGGGCATCGCCGTGGCCCGCGCCGAGAAGGCTCCGGGTCCGCTGAAGCTGGTCCGCCTGGCTCTCTTCAACGTCGCCGACATCTTCTTCGGCCTGCTGCCGCTGGTCATCGCCATCGGTACCGTGGCGCTGGTGCTGGCCGAGTTCACCCCGTTGTTCACCTGGCTCTCCATGCCGATGGTGCCGGTACTCGAGTGGATGGGCCTGCCCGAAGCCGAGGCTGCCGCACCGGCCACCCTGGTCGGCTTCGCCGACATGTTCCTGCCGGCGGTGCTGGCCAGCGACATCGAGAGCGAGCTCACCCGCTTCGTTATCGCCTGCCTGTCGCTGACCCAGCTGATCTACATGTCCGAGATCGGCGCCCTGCTGCTGAAGTCCCGCATTCCCCTCAAGCTGTGGGAACTGGTGGTGATCTTCCTGCTGCGTACCGCCATCACGCTGCCCATCATCGTGATCATGGCCCACTGGCTGGTGGGGTAAAGGGCACCCCTACCCCCGAGCCCACCATGCCACTGAGGAGAGAGATATCCATGACCTGCGCCGAACTGCTGATCCGCCTGCTGCGCGACGCCTACGACGTGGACACCGTGTTCGGAATTCCGGGCGTCCATACCATCGAGCTCTACCGCGGCCTAGAAGGCGGCGACGGGCATGAACGCCAGGGCAGCGGCATCCGCCACGTGACGCCACGCCATGAGCAGGGCGCCGGCTTCATGGCGGACGGCTACGCTCGCGCCACCGGCAAGCCCGGCGTCTGCTTCATCATCACCGGCCCCGGGATGACCAATATCGCCACCGCCATGGGCCAGGCCCTGGCGGACTCGATACCGATGCTGGTGATCTCCAGCGTCAATCGCCGTGACACCCTGGGTCGTGGTCAGGGGCGCCTGCACGAGCTGCCGGGGCAGCGCGAGCTGATGGCCGGGGTCTCTCGCTTCAGCCACACCCTGCTCGACCCGGAGGGCCTCGGTGAAGTGCTGGCCCGTGCCTTTGCGGTGTTCGACGGAGCCCGCCCGGGGCCCGTGCATATCGAGATCCCCATCGATCTGTTCGATGCCCCGGTCAGCGCCCCACGCCACCTTCGCCGCAGCGTGCTGAGCAAGGCCGCCCCGGACCCGCACGCCCTCGAGCAGGCCCGGAGCTGGCTTGGCGAGGCCGAGCGCCCCCTGGTGCTGCTGGGGGGTGGCTGCGTCGGCGCTCCTCAGGCGGCCCGCCGTCTGGTCGAGCTGCTCGATGCCCCCACCGTCACCACCATCAACGCCAAGGGGCTGCTCGGCCGCGACCATCCGCTGGATCTGGGCGCCAACGCCTCGCTGCCGGCGGTGCGCCAGCTGGCGCGTGAGGCCGATGTGGTGCTGGCCATCGGCACCGAGATTGGCGAGACCGACTACGATGTGGTGTTCGACGATGGCTTCGAGCTGGACGGCCAGCTGATCCGTATCGACCTGGACCCCGAACAGCTGGCGCGCAATCAGCACGCCGATCTGGCGCTGGTGGCCGACGCCGTCTCGAGCATCGAGGCGCTGGCGACGAGCTGCGAGCAGGCGCTGGCCGGCCGCCCCCTGGCACGGGATGGAAGGAACCGTACCCGCGCCGCCCTCGAGTCCCTGGCACTGGCCGAGGACCCGGCCTTCCGCGCTTATGTTCCGCTGTTCGACACGCTGCGTGAGTGCCTGCCTGAAGCGATCCTGGTGGGTGACTCCTGCGCCACCACCTACGCGGCCAATCATCTGGTGAGCCAGGATGCCCCGCGGCGTTTCTTCAACGCCTCCACCGGCTACGGCACGCTGGGCTACGGCCTGCCCGCCGCCATGGGGGCGAGCCTCGGTCAGCCCGAACTGCCGGTGGTCGCCCTGGTCGGCGACGGCGGCGTGATGTTCACCCTCACCGAGCTGGCCTGCGCGGTGGAGGAGGGCCTGCCAATCATCGTGCTGCTGTGGCACAACCAGGGCTATGAGGAGATCCGCCGTTTCATGGACAATGCCGGGGTCACTCGCCTCGGGGTCGATATTCAGGCGCCGGACTTCCAGACCCTGGCCGCCGGCTTCGGCTGCGCGGCGAGCCGGGTCGGCAATCCCGCGGGCCTGGCACGTGCCCTCGCACACCGTCCCGAGGACGGCCCGATGCTGATCGAGATCGACGCCGCGGCCTGGTCCGAGACCGTTGCCTGACCGCCTCACCCTCCAGCATGGTGCCGAGACAACCGGGAGCCTTTGCATGCAACACCTGATTCAGCAGTTCATCGACAATCAATGGATCGAGAGCCGAGGCCAGCGCCGCCTGTCGGTGATGGACCCCTATCGCCAGACCCGGATCGCCGAGCTCACCGCCGGCGACAGCGCCGATGTGGACGCCGCCGTGCAGGCAGCACGTGCGGCCCTGCCCGTCTGGCAGGCGCTGGGTGGCGTCCGCCGCGGGGCCTACCTCGCGGCCTTTGCCGACGCCCTGGAGGCCCGCCGGGAACGCCTTGTACGGTGCTCGTCGACCAACAACGGCAAGGCGCTGGCCGAGGCCGCCATCGATCTGGATGATGCCATCGCCTGCTACCGCTACTACGCCGGCCAGGCGAAGGCACTGGAGCAGCGACAGGGACGCCGGCTCGAGCACGGCATGGCGGGTATCGAGGCGCGGGTCTTCGAGGACCCCGCCGGGGTGGTCGGTCTGATCACTCCCTGGAACTTCCCGCTGGTCACCAGTGCCTGGAAGATTGCCCCGGCACTGGCCGCCGGCTGTACGGTGGTCTTCAAGCCCTCCGAGGTCACCCCGCTGCCGGAGGTCGTGCTCGCCGAGATCGCCCTGGAGGTCGGCCTGCCCGCCGGGGTGCTGAACCTGCTCAATGGTGACGGCGACGGCATCGGTGCGCCGCTGTCCGCCCATCCGGGTGTGGACAAGCTGTCGTTCACCGGCAGCAACGCGGTGGGCGAGAAGGTCATGCAGGCCGCCGCCAACGGCGTGCGCGGCGTATCGCTGGAGCTCGGTGGCAAGTCACCGATCCTGGTGCTCGATGACGCCGAGGTGGAGAGCGCCGCCGACTGGGTGATGGCCGGCATCTACTTCAACTCCGGGCAGATCTGCTCGGCCACCTCCCGGCTGCTCGTCCACGAGTCGCTGGCGGAGCCGCTCTACCAGGCGCTGGCCGAGCGCATCGATGCGCTGACCCTGGGGGATCCTCTGGTCGAGGGCACCGACATGGGGCCGATGACCAGTGCCCGCCAGCGCGAGGCGGTGGAGCGCTACCTCGAGATCGCCAGGGCCGAAGGGCTGGTGGCGGTCCGCGACGGCCGCCATCGCGACCTGCCCGACCAGGGTGAGTTCGTCGCCCCGACGCTCTATCGCGACGTGCCGACCAGCAGCCGCCTGTGGCGGGAGGAGATCTTCGGGCCGGTGCTGTGTGCCCACAGCGTGACCAGCGAGGCCGAGGCGATCGAGCTGGCCAACGACTCGCCCTTCGGGCTCGCCGCCACGGTCATCTCGGGAGACAACGAGCGTGCCCGCCGGGTAGGACGCGCCCTGCGCGCCGGCAGCATCTGGTTCAACAGCGAGCAGCTGGTGATGCCCGAGGCCAGCTGGGGCGGCTTCGGGATCAGCGGCATCGGTCGAGAGCTGGGGCCCTGGGGGCTGGCCGGTTATCTGGAGGTCAAGCACCTGATCGGCCCCGAGGGCTGACGCCCTCGCCGATACCCTTGTCGATACCTTCGCCGATACCAGCGACGCCCCGGCCCTGCGGTCGGGGCGTTCGCGTCGATGGCCAGCGTGCCCTCCCAACAAGGCGCCGGCATCGGGTCTGGCATCGGCTCTGGCGTCAAGGGCAGCGTCCGAGACTTAAGCCGCGTCGAGCTTTGCTGTAAGATACCGCGCCTTTGTCCAGGTCGCCCCTTCCCTGCGGCCGTGAGCGCACCCTGTTACAGCATCCTCGAGGCATCATGAGCGACTTCACCCCCGGTCAGCGTTGGATCAGCGACGGCGAGGCCGAACTCGGCCTAGGCACCATCCTCAACTGTGACCCGCGCAGCGTGACCGTGCTGTTCGGCGCCAGCCAGGAAACCCGCACCTACAGCAGCCGCCAGGCCCCGCTGACGCGCGTGGCCTTCGGCAGCGGCGACCGCATCCGCGCCGCCGAAGGCTGGACGCTGACCGTCGATGACACCAAGGAGGTCGGCGGCCTGATCGTCTATATCGGCGAGGACGAACAGGGTGAACTCACCGAACTTTCCGAGGCGCGCCTGGCCGACAGCATGCAGTTCGATCAGGCCCGCGACCGCCTGCTCACCGGCCAGGTCAACCGCAACGACTGGTTCGACCTGCGCTTTCGCACCCTGCACCACTACCATCGTGTGGAGCAGAACCCGGCGCTGGGCCTTTCCGGTCCGCGCATCGACCTGATCCCCCACCAGCTCTATATCGCCGATGAGGTGTCGCGCCGTCACGCCCCGCGGGTGCTGCTGGCCGACGAGGTAGGCCTGGGCAAGACCATCGAGGCGGGGCTGATCCTGCACCGCCTGCTGCTCACCGGCCGCGCCGAGCGCGCCCTGATCCTGGTCCCGGACAGCCTGACCCATCAGTGGCTGGTGGAGCTGCTGCGCCGCTTCGCCCTCGAGGTGACCCTGCTCGACGAGCAGCAGAGCCAGGCCCATGGCGACACCAACCCGTTCGAGGCCGGCCAGCTGATCCTGGCCAGCCAGGACTGGCTGTTCGCCAATCCTCACCGTCAGGCTCAGGCCCAGGCCTGCACCTGGGACCTGCTGATCGTCGACGAGGCCCATCATCTCGACTGGAGCGCGGAGCAGGTCGGCACCGGCTACGCCTGCGTGGAACGGCTGGCCGCCGAGAGCGAGGGCCTGCTGCTGCTGACCGCCACCCCGGAGCAGATGGGCATCGAGAGCCACTTCGCCCGCCTGCGCCTGCTCGACCCGGGTCGCTATCACAGCCTGGCGGCCTTCCGTGAGGAGGAGACCCACTATGTGGCGGTGGCCGAGGCGATCGACGCCCTGGAGCGCCTGCCCGGCGGCGACGAGGAGCGCGAGCGGGTCGCCGCGGTGATCGACGAACCCGACAGCCTGGCACTGCTTGCCACCCTGGCCAACCCCGAGGCCGACGCCACCCAACGCGATGCCGCTCGCGACCAGCTCCGCGACCAGCTGCTCGACCGTCACGGCACCGGCCGGGTGATGTTTCGCAACAGCCGGCGCCACGTGGGGGGCTTCCCCGAGCGCCGCCTGCATGTGACGGAGCTTGCCCCCCCGGCCGCCTATCGGCGCGTGCTGCGCAAGCTGGGCCGAGACGAGGAGTACCTCGACGACCTGCTGATCGAGACCGGCCTCGACCACCCCGAGGTGCTGATCTACCTGGACGCCATGTACCGCGCCCTCTCCGACGATCCGCTCAACGGCGAGCCCTGGTGGCAGATCGACCCGCGGGTCAACTGGCTGCTGGAGCGCCTGGCCGATGACGGCGAAGGCGGGCTGGCCGGTGACAAGGTGCTGGTGATAGCCCACGAACGGGAGACCGCCGAGGGCCTGGCCGAGGCCCTGCGCGTGCTGGGTGGCTACCATGCCCCGGTGTTCCACGAAGGGCTCTCGCTGGTGGAGCGCGACCGCGCCGCCGCCGCCTTCGCCGACGAGGAGGAGGGCTGCCAGGTGCTGGTGTGCTCCGAGATCGGCTCCGAGGGTCGCAACTTCCAGTTCTGCCGCCACCTGGTGATGTTCGACCTGCCGCTGCACCCCGACCAGCTGGAGCAGCGCATCGGCCGCCTGGATCGTATCGGCCAGCGCCACGCCATCGAGATTCACGTGCCGGTCTTCGAGGCCAGTCCCGGCGAGAAGCTGCTGCGCTGGTACCGCGACGGCATGGACGCGTTCAGCGCGCCCCACGGCATCGGCAGCGAGATCTTCGACGCCTTCGGCGACCCCCTGGCCGATGCCCTGCTCGACGACGACTCCCTCGAGGAGGTCATCGAGGAGACCCGGGCGCTGTTCGAGAGCCGCCTGGCCGAGCGCGATGCCGGTCGCAACCGCCTGCTGGAGCTCAACGCCTGCCGGCACGAGCGTGCCGAGGCGGTGGCCGCGGCGATCGGCGAGCTGGATGAGGACCGCGCCCTGCGCCGCTATCTGGATCTGGCCCTGGATATCTTCGGCGTCGACAACCAGGACCTGGGTGGCGATATCCAGCACCTGGTGGCCGGCCCGCAGATGCTCGACGGCCTGCCGGGGCTGGCCAAGGGCGAGGAGGGCTTTTCCGCCACCCTATCGCGCTCGCGGGCGCTGGCCCGTGACGATGTCCAGCGACTCTCCTGGGAGCATCCGGTGGTGCGCGAGATGATGGGGCGCATCCTCGACGGCAGCATGGGCAATACCGCGCTGGCGCTGCTCCGGCATCCGTCACTGCCGCCCGGTCGGGTGATGGTGGAGCTGATCTATCGCACCCACTGCCCGGCCCCAAGGAAGCTGCATCTCAACCGCTTCCTGCCGCCCACCGCGGTGCGCGTGCTGCTGGATGAGTCCGGCGCCAACCTGACCGACAAGATCTCCTTCACGGGGCTCTCGAAGAACCTGCAGAAGGTCAAGAAGGCGATGGCTCGAGATCTGATCCGCAGCCGCCTGGAGGTGCTGCGCGAGCTGCTCGACCGAGGCGAGGGGGAAGCGGCTCGCGAGCTGCCCTCCATCGTCGAGGCCGCCCAGGGTCGCATGCGCGAGGAGCTTGACGGAGAGCTGGCGCGGCTGACCGCCCTGGCACGGCGTAACCCGGCGGTTCGCGAGGAAGAGCTGGCCGCGCTACGCGACGAGCGCGCCGCCCTGGACGAGGCCATCGAGGGGGCGCGGCTGCGCCTGGACGCGGTGCGGGTCATCGTGACGGTGGGGGAAGAAACCCGCTAGGCCAGGATGTCGGCCAGGGCCTCCTCCAGCGTCTCGAACCGGAACTCGAAGCCGGCCTCGAGGAGCCGGCCCGGGCGCATATCGGCGCCGGTCAACAGCAGTCGCGCCATCTCGCCGAAGGCGGTCTGAAGCACGATGGCGGGCACCGGGAAGATCGCCGGACGCTTCAGCTGGCCGGCCAGGGCGCGGGTGAACTCGGCGTTGGTGACCGGGTGCGGGGCGCTGCCGTTGAAGGCCCCCTCCAGCTCATCACGTTCGATCAGGAAGAGAATGGCGCGCACCAGATCCTCGCGGTGGATCCAGGGCATGTACTGCCTGCCGCTGCCGAAGCGCCCGCCCAGCCCCAGCCTGAAGGGGGGCAGCATCTTGGCCAGGCTGCCGCCGCCCTGGTCCAGCACCAGGCCGGTACGCAGCAGGGCGACCCGCACTCCAAACGCCTCGGCCTCGAGGGCGGCTTCCTCCCAGCGACGACAGAGACGGTGGGCGAACTCATCGTGGGGTGGGGTCTCCTCGGTCACTTCACGATCGCCCTGGTCGCCGTAATAGCCCATCGCCGACCCCGACACCATGACGCGAGGTACCCGGGTGTCGGTCTGTTGCAGCTGCTCACAGAGCCCCACCAGTTCACGGGTGGCGTTGAGGCGCGAGTCGATCAGCTTCTCCTTCTGGTCGTGACTCCAGCGTTTGGCGGCGATCGGCTCGCCCGCCAGATTGACCAGGACGTCGGGGGGGGCATCGACGAAGTCCAGCGCCGAGCGGCGTATATCCACCGTATCGGGCAGGCGGCCTCGCGCCGACTCGGGATCTCGCGAGACCACCTGCACCCGGTGCCCCGCTTCGGTCAGCCGCTGGCACAGTCGCTGGCCCACGAACCCACTTCCTCCGGTAATCAGCACGCGCATCCGAACCTCCTGATAAGCCGTGATGAGTTATACAGCTGTTGTACACTTCTGCTAGTCTAGCGGAAAACCAGCTTGCGAGGGTGTCATGACCCAGCCCCAGAACCATACCGCCATCATCGGCGCCGGCATCGCCGGCCTGGCCTGCGCCAGGTCGCTCGCCGCCGCCGGCCGGCCGGTGACCCTGTTCGACAAGGGGCGCGGCCCCGGCGGGCGACTGTCGAGCCGCCACCTGCCCCAGGCGACCCTGGACCTCGGCGCCCAGTTCCTCAGCGTGCGCGACGCCACCTTCGCCGCGGCCGTGGAGGAGTGGCTGGAAGCGGGCTGCCTGGCCGAATGGCCCACCTCGCTATGGTCCGCCACCGATGACGGCTGGCAGCGCCATCGAGACGATCTGCGCCGACTGTGCGGCACTCCGTGCATGAGCGCGCTGACTCGTCATCTGGCAACGGGGCTCGAGCTTCACGCCAGGACCCGCATCGAACGCCTCGAACGCGATTCCCGAGAGTGGTGGCTGGTGGACGCCAAAGGCGGGCGTCACGGCCCCTTCACCCAGGTGGTGATCGCCATCCCCTCGGCCCAGGCCAGGGCACTGGTGGCGCCCCACGATACGGCTCTGGCCGCGGCCTGCGCGGCGGTGATCCAGCGCCCCTGCTGGACCGCCTGGGTGCTGTTCGATGCCCCGCTGCCCACGCTGCCCGGCGTCGACGATGACTGGCAGGCGGTGCGCCTGCATGCGCCGGCGCTGCGCTTCGCGGTACGCAACCACCTCAAGTCCGGACGCGGCGACCAGGGCGAGGGCCTTACCCTGCTCGCCAATCTCGAATGGAGCAAGGCACGCCTCGAGGACGGCCCCGAAACCATCGCCGAGGCACTGTTCAACGCCTTCCAGCGCGGCCTGCCCGGTGATATCACCCTGCCCGAGCCCAGTGCCATGGGCGCTCACCGCTGGCGCTACGCACAGCCCGATGTCTTCGCCTCGGGCGAGGCGGTCAACGTCGACTACCGTCTAGCCCGCAACGGCCTGGCGCTGTGCGGCGACGGCTGGCGCGGGCCGCGCATCGAGGACGCCTGGCTCTCCGGCCACCATCTCGGCGATGCCCTGACAGGAGGATCATCCGCAACATGAACGAGCCGATCCAGCACGGCGGCGACACCCCGCTCTATCCGATTCGCGAGGTGTCGAGGCTTACCGGCGTCAATTCCGTGACCCTGCGCGCCTGGGAGCGCCGCTACGCCCTGATCAAGCCGCGTCGCACGCCGAAGGGGCATCGTCTCTATGCCCACGAGGATATCGAACGGATCGAGGAGATTCTGCAGTGGCTTAACCGCGGCGTTCCGGTCAGCCAGGTGCGCGAACTGCTCGATCGCCCCGCGCTCGCCGAACCCGAAGCGCCACTCCCCGACCCCAGCGACTGGAACGCCCAGCGCCGCCGCCTGGTCGACGCCGTGGAGGCCGTGGACCTCGCTCTCCTGGATGGCCTTTACAACCAGGCACTGGCGCTCTACCCGGTGGCCACCTGCGTCAACGAGCTGTGGGCTCCGGCACTTCGGGAGCTGGAGGAGCGCTGGGGTGACGAACGCCTTGGCAACATCCTGCAGCGCCACATGCTGGAGTCCTTCCTGCGATCACGCATCGGCATGCGTCTCTATCACAGCAATGCCCAACACACAGGGCCAACCCTGCTGGCCATGCCCCTGCCCGACGACCCCGGGACCCTGTGGCTGCTGCTCGCCACCCTGCTGGCTGGCGACCGCGGCCTGAACGTGACGCTGATTGATGCTGCGCCCCCCCTGGGTGAACTGCCTTTGGCGGTGGAGCGTCTGGGCGCCAGCGGTGTACTGCTGGCCGGCAGCCACGCCGGGCGCACTGACCTGATTCGTCGCCAGCTGCCGCGCCTGGCAGAACAGCTCGAGGTCCCACTGGGACTGTGCGGCCCGGTGGCACGTATCCGCCAGGCCGAACTCGACGACAGTGGTGTGGCGGCTCTGGGTGACGACCTCATCGAGGCGATCACACGCCTGCAGGCCCTGCTGCCCACCACCTGATGGAGCCGATATGCCCCCGACCCTGATGTGGTTTCGTAGCGACCTGCGTGTCCATGACAACCGTGCCCTGGCCGCCGCCGCACACCGCGGCCCGGTGATCGCCGTCTACCTGCGCGCCCTGCCCCACTGGCAACGCCACGGCCATGGCGCCAACCAGCTCGACTTCCGCGCCCGCGGCGTGGCGGCCCTCGAGACGGCGCTGCGAGGCCTGGGCATCCCGCTGCTGCATCGCGATATCGACGACTTCGACGAGGCCCCGGAATCGCTGCTGACCATCGCCCGCGAGACCGGCGCCGGCAGAGTGCACTTCAATCGCGAGTACCCGGTGGATGAGCTCGCCAGGGACGCCGCGGTGATCGATGTCTTCCAGGCGGCGGGCCTCGAGGCACAAGGCCATCACGATGCCGTGGCCTTCGCCCCGGGAGAGCTGCTCACCGGCAAGGGCGACTACTACGGGGTCTTCACCCCCTTCGCACGGGCCTGGCACCGCCAGCTGAGCGCGGAGCGCCTGGCGCTGGCAGACACCCCGCCCCCCCAGGCATCCATCGGTATCGAGAGCGACCCGCTGCCCGCTCTTCCGACGCTCGCGGACAGCCCCATCGATGGCCGCCAGTGGCCGGCCGGTGAGGAGGCCGCCGCGGATCGCCTGGAGCGCTTCCTGCGCTTCCGTGCTCGCTACTACGCCAACCAGCGCGACTTCCCGGCGATTCGCGGCACCAGCGAGCTTTCACCCTACCTGGCACTGGGCATGATCTCCTGGCGCCAGTGTCTTCAGGCGGTGCTCGCCGAGAATGACGGCAGCCTGGCCGAGGGTGATGCGGGCCTGACCGCCTGGGTCAATGAGCTGGTGTGGCGTGAGTTCTACCGTCATGTGGCGGTGGGCTTTCCTCGTGTATGCCGGCATCGTGCCTTCCAGCGCCATACCGAGGAGCTCGCCTGGCGCGATGATGACGCTGGCTTTCGCGCCTGGTGCGAGGGCCGCACCGGCTACCCCATCGTCGATGCCGCCATGCGCCAGCTGGTCGCCACCGGCTGGATGCACAACCGCCTGCGCATGATCACCGCCATGTTCCTGAGCAAGCACCTGCTGATCGATTGGCGCCGCGGCGAGGCCTTCTTCCTGCGCCACCTGGTGGATGGGGAGTTCTGCGCCAACAACGGCGGCTGGCAGTGGGCCGCCTCCACCGGCACCGATGCAGCACCCTACTTCCGTATCTTCAATCCCACCACCCAGTCCAAGCGCTTCGACCCCGACGGCACCTTCCTGGCCGAGTGGCTGCCGGAGCTGGCCGAGCTGCCTGCCAAGGCACGCCATGCCCCGCCCCGTGACCTGCTCGGCGGCAGCGGCTACCCCTCTCCCATCGTCGACCACAAGGCGGCGCGCCTTCGCGCGCTGGAGGCCTTCAAGGCACTCAAGGCCGACTGAACCAAGGTGTGCCCGATGTCAGCCGACCCTCAGCTGGAGGCCTTCTGCGCCTTCTTTAAAAATCTAGACAAGAGCTATACAAACAGATTGAGCGAGTTCTATACTCAGGACGTCATCTTTCACGACCCGCTTCACCATATCGAGGGTATAGAGTCACTCGAGCGCTACTTCTCTGCCTTGTACAGAAATGTCACCAAATGCCGATTCCGCTTTCACAGTCGGCAGCGCCTGGATCGGGAGGCCTTCGTCACCTGGACCATGCACCTGGTGCACCCCCGTCTGGAGAGCGGCCGCGAGATCACGGTGGAAGGATGCTCCCACCTCGCCTTCGCGGAAGATGACAGCGGACGGATCGCCCGCCATCGCGACTACTTCGATGCCGGTGAACTGCTCTATGAACGGCTCCCCCTGCTGGGCGGTGCCATCCGACTGATCAAGCGCCAGCTCGACGCCTGAGGACAACGGCCCCGGGCATGGCAACCACCCCCGGAGGCCCCATGTCCGACTCCCAGCGCATCTGGATCACCGGCGCCAGCTCGGGTATCGGCAGCGCCCTGGCCGAACGCCTGCTGGCCCGCGGCGATCGCGTGGCACTCAGCGGCCGCAACACGGCTGCCCTCGATCAGCTGGCCGCCGGCCGCGCCAACGCCCTGGTACTGCCGCTGGATGTGACCGACCGCGGGGCGGTACGCGACGCCAGTCGGCAACTGGCGGCCACCCTGGGCGGCCTCGACCTGGTGATTCTCAATGCCGGCACCTGCGAATATCTCGATGCCCGACACTTCGACGTCGACCTGGTGGAGCGAGTCTTCGCCGCCAACTTCCACGGCGCCCTCCACTGCATCGATGCCGCCCTGCCACTGCTGCGCCGCGCCCGCATCGAGGGCGGGAATCCGCTGCTCGCCGCCACGTCGAGTGCCGCGGCCTACCTGCCCCTGCCCCGGGCCGAGGCCTACGGCGCCTCCAAGGCCGCGCTGAGTCACTTCCTGGAGTCGCTGCGTCTGGACCTGGCCGACGAAAGGATCGACGTCAGCCTTATCCACCCTGGTTTCGTGCGCACGTCACTCACCGACCGCAATGACTTCCCGATGCCCATGCGGGTGGAGGTCGACCAGGCCGCCGAAGCGATCCTCGAGGGTATCGCTCGCCGTCGCCTGGACATTCACTTCCCACGCCGCTTTACCCTGCTCGTCAAACTGATGGGCATACTGCCGGCGCCCCTGCGCTATCGCCTGGGGCGACGCATGACTCGCGCCGAGGCCGTCAAGGAGAACGCCCGATGAATGCTCGACTTCCCCATCCCACGGTCAGGCGGCGCATCGCCGTGATCGGCAGCGGCATCGCCGGCATGGCCGCCGCCTGGTACCTGTCGGGCCGCCACGAGGTAACGCTCTTCGAGGCCGATGCACGCCTGGGCGGCCATACCGCCACCGTGGATGTGGAGCTCGAGGGCCGCCATTACGCCATCGACACCGGTTTCATCGTCTTCAACGACTGGACCTATCCGCACTTCCAACGCCTGATGCAGCGCCTCGGCATATTGTCCCAGCCCACCGAGATGAGCTTTTCGGTGCATGAGACGACCCGCGACTTCGAGTATAACGGCCACACCCTGGCCAGCCTGTTCGCTCAGCGGCGCAACCTGCTGCGCCCCAGTTTCTACGGTCTGCTGCGCGAGATCCTGCGCTTCAACCACGAGGCGATCCGGGCCATGGATGAGGGCGCACTCGATCCCGCTCTGACTCTGGGCACATGGCTGGAGGCGCACGGTTTCGGTGCCGCCTTCCAGAAACGCTACCTGCTGCCCATGGGTGCGGCGATCTGGTCGGCCAGCCTGAATGATCTGCGCGATTTTCCGCTGCAATTCTTCGTGCGCTTCTTTCGCCACCACGGCCTGCTCTCGATCAACCACAGACCGCAGTGGTACACCCTGGTCGGCGGATCGCGCAGTTATATTCCGCTGCTCACCGCGCCCTACGCCAACCGCATCCGCCTGTCGACACCGGTGCGCGGTATCCACCGACAGGCCGACGGCGTGGTGGTGCGCAGCGCCCTCGGCGTCGAACACTTCGACGAGGTGGTGATGGCCTGCCACGCCGACCAGGCCCTGGCGCTGCTGGAGGATCCTAGCCCCGCCGAGCGTGAGATCCTTGGCGCCCTGACCTACCAGGACAACGAGGTGGTGCTGCATACCGACACCCGCCTGCTGCCCCGCCGCCGCCGCGCCTGGGCGAGCTGGAACTATCGACTGGATGGTCGCGACGAGACGGCACGCGTCTCGGTGACCTATGACATGAATATCCTGCAGCGCCTGGCGGCACCGCATACCTTCTGCGTCACCCTCAACGACAGCGAGGCGATCGCGCCGGAGAAGGTGCTGGGCCGATTCACCTATGCCCACCCACAGTTCACCCTGGCCGGCGAAGCGGCCAAGACCCGCCATGACGAGATCTCCGGCACCGCCTTCCATACCCACTACTGTGGCGCCTACTGGCGCAACGGCTTCCACGAGGACGGCGTCTGGAGCGCCCTGCGCGTGGCCCACACCCTGGGCGGTGACGAGATGGGGCCCGAGGGTGTCACCAATCTGCTCGCCCCGGTGGTCGAGGGGGCCGTGAGCGCATGATCGCCACGCCCCGCTCTCGCATCTATCGCGGCGAGCTGCGTCATCGGCGCTTCCTGCCGCGCGACCACGCCTTCACCTACAGGGTGTGGATGGCCTGGCTCGATCTCGACGAGTTGCCTGAGCTGTTCGACGGTGTGCCCGGCTTCAGCGCCCGGCGCCCCGCGTTGGCTTGCTTCCGCCGCCATGACTATCTTGCCCCCCACGACCGCCCCCTTGAACAGGTGGTACGCGAGGAGATCGCGCACCAGCTGGGCGACGCCCCCGATGGTCGCATCTGCCTGCTCACCCAGCTGCACACCCTGGGAGTAGGCTTCAACCCCATCTCGCTCTACTACGCCTTCGATGCCCGCGGCGAGCTGCGCGCCGTGCTGGGTGAGGTGAGCAACATCCCCTGGGGCGAGCGTACCCGCTACGCCTGTGCCGTGGACCCGAGCCGGCACACCCACAGGGCCGAGTTCACCAAGGCGATGCACGTCTCGCCCTTCAACCCCATGGACATGACCTATCGTTGGCGTTTCAACACCCCCGGCGAGCGGCTATTGATGCATATGGAGAACTGGCGCGAGGGAGCACGCCACTTCGACGCCACCCTGACCCTGGAGGGTCGCCCGGCGACCCGCCGTGTGCTGCTCGGCAGCCTGGCGTACCAGCCGTGGATGGGCGCCAAGACCCTGGCCGGCATCCACTTCGAGGCACTGCGCCTATGGGCCAAGCGCGTGCCAGTCCATGACCACCCCGGCCCCGGTGCCGACCGTTCGTAGAGGAGAGACCGACGTGAACACGCTGCGCTCCGCCAACACCACTCGTCCCCTGACGGACGATGCCGACCGCCTGACACGCTGGCTACGACCGCGTCTGCTGGCCCAACTGGACCGCCTTGAGGGTGGCCAGATCACACTGATCGAAGGACATCGTCGCCACTATCTGGGCCAGGGCGGGCCACTTGTCGCCAACCTGGTGGTGCGCGACAGCCGGGCCTGGAGGCGCCTGGCGCTGGGCGGCACCGTGGGGGCAGCGGAGGCCTACATGGATGGCGACTGGGATACCGATGACCTGGTCACGCTGGTACGCCTGTGCGCCGCCAACCTGGAGCGGGTCAACGGCGAGATCGAGAACGGCCCCGCCCGCCTGGGCCGCTGGCTACTGACCGCCCTGTACCGCCTGCAGCGCAACAGCCTGTCCGGTTCACGACGCAACATCTCGGCCCACTACGATATCGGCAACGAGCTGTTTGCCACCTTCCTCGATCGACAGCATCGCATGTACTCCAGCGCCGTTTTCCCTCATCCCGAGGCTCGCCTGGAGGAAGCCTCCACCTATAAGCTGGATCTCATGCTGGAGCGGCTGGATGTGCGCCCCGACCACCACCTGCTCGAGATCGGTACCGGCTGGGGCGGACTCGCCATCCATGCGGCCAGGACCCGCGGCTGCCGAGTCACCACCACCACCATCTCCGAGGAGCAGTACGCCTACACCGCACGACGCATCGCCGACGAAGGGCTGGAGGACCGCATCACCCTGCTCAAGCAGGACTACCGCGAGCTCGAGGGCCAGTACGACCGGCTGATCTCGGTGGAGATGATCGAGGCGGTGGGCCATCAGTATCTGGAGATCTACCTGGCCACCCTGGACCGGCTGCTCACCGACGACGGCCTGGCGATGCTGCAGGCGATCACCATCCGCGACCAGCGTTTCGAGGCTGCCAAGCGCGAGATGGACTTCATCAAGCGCCATATCTTTCCCGGCGGCTTCCTGCCCTCTCACCACGCCATCCTGCAAGGGGTGACGCGAAGCACCTCGCTCAATGTACTGGCCCTGAACGAGATAGGTCCGCACTATGCGCGCACCCTGCGTGAATGGCGCCAGCGCTTCGAGGCCAGCCTGGAGACCGTACGTAACCTGGGCTACGACGAACGCTTCATTCGCATGTGGCGCTACTATCTGTGCTACTGCGAAGGGGGCTTCCTCGAGCGCACCATCGGCACCTGCCACCTGCTGCTGGCCAAGCCCGGCGCCCGCCCGACCCCACTCACCGGCATCCTGGCCGATGCCTGAGCCGGCACTGGACCGGCGACGCTCGACACCCCGCCTGCTGGCCAACCTGCTGGCTTTCGAGGCGGGCTGGCTGGCCTGCGTGCTGGGCGGCAGCCTGTCGGGCGGGACTATGGCCATTGTGATTCTCATCGCCCATCTACGCTGGCAGGCCTGGCCCGGGGAGTGGCGCTGGCTGCTCGGCTTTATCCTGCTCGGCCTGGCCGTCGATGGTGGCCTGACCCGGGCCGGCGGCTTCGACTTCAGCGATGCGCCCCTGATCCTTGACCTGCTGCCGGCCTGGCTATGGCTGCTGTGGCCACTGTTCGCCACCCTGCTGCACCACTCCCTGGCCTGGCTGTGGACACGACCGTGGCTCGCCACTCTGTGCGGAGCCGTCGGCGGTCCGCTCTCCTACTACGCCGGCGCCAAACTCGCCAATGTATCTCTCGCCCCATGGTTACTTCCCACTCAGGCTCTGATCTGGGCCGGCCTCTGTCTGTGGCTATGTCGGCGACTGGGCCATCACCCCACCTTCCGACACTGAAATGTGAAGGCGAGGACAACGTGCATTCACCTTGCACGGGCAGTAGACTACGCCTCTAATAACATTCGACTCTCGGAATGACTCTGTGACCAAGCAACACTCCTTCAACCGCGATGAACTGCTGGCCTGCTCACGAGGCGAGCTGTTCGGCCCCGGCAACGCCCAGCTGCCGGCCCCCAACATGCTGATGCTCGATCGTATCATCTCGATCACCGAGGATGGCGGCGAGCATGGCAAGGGTGAACTGATCGCCGAACTCGATATCCATCCCGACCTGTGGTTCTTCGACTGCCACTTCCCCGGTGATCCGGTCATGCCTGGCTGCCTGGGCCTGGATGCCATGTGGCAGCTGGTAGGCTTCTACCTGGGCTGGCTCGGCCACCCCGGCCGTGGACGCGCCCTGGGCTGCGGAGAGGTGAAGTTTACTGGCCAGATCCTGCCCGATGCCCAGAGGGTCACCTACCGTATCAATATCAAGCGCATCATCACCCGGCGCTTGATTCTCGGCATGGCCGACGGCACCGTTTCCGTCGACGGCCGCGATATCTATCAGGCCAACGACCTGCGCGTCGGCCTGTTCACCTCCACCGCGAACTTCTGACCAGGAGGCTTCCATGCGACGAGTGGTAGTCACCGGCCTGGGCATCGTCTCCTGCCTGGGCAACGACCAACAGCAGGTTCTGGAGGCGCTCAAGGAAGGGCGCTCCGGTATTCGTTTCAAGGAGGAGTACGCCGAGCGCGGATTCCGTAGTCATGTGGCCGGCGTGGTCGATATCGACCTCGACGCCCTGATCGACCGCAAGCAGCGTCGTTTCATGGGCGATGCCGCCGCCTACGCCTATGTCAGCATGGCCCAGGCCATCGAGGACGCAGGCCTGACGCCGGAGCAGGTATCCAATGAACGTACCGGCCTGATCGCCGGCTCCGGTGGCGCCTCCAGCGCCAACCAGGTGGAGGCCGCCGACGTCATGCGCGAGAAGGGCCTGCGCCGCGTGGGGCCCTACCGGGTCACCCGCACCATGGGCAGTACCGTCTCGGCCTGCCTGGCGACGCCGTTCAAGATCAAGGGCATCAACTACTCCATCTCCTCTGCCTGCGCCACCTCCGTGCACTGCATCGGCAACGCCGTGGAGCAGATCCAGATGGGCAAGCAGGATGTGGTCTTTGCCGGCGGCGGCGAGGAGGAGCACTGGACCCTCTCCTGCCTGTTCGACGCCATGGGTGCCCTCTCCACCCAGTACAACGATACGCCGGACAAGGCATCACGCCCTTATGACCAGGCCCGCGACGGCTTCGTCATCGCCGGCGGTGGCGGCATGCTGGTACTCGAGGAGCTCGAGCATGCGCGCGCTCGGGGCGCCAAGATCTATGCCGAGGTCACCGGCTACGGCGCCAACTCCGATGGTCACGACATGGTCGCCCCCTCCGGCGAGGGAGCCGTGCGCTGCATGCGTCAGGC
Organism: Halomonas icarae; assembly: GCF_009901955.1. Classification (GTDB taxonomy): domain Bacteria; phylum Pseudomonadota; class Gammaproteobacteria; order Pseudomonadales; family Halomonadaceae; genus Halomonas; species Halomonas icarae. Next base: position 3,175,584 of record NZ_WUTS01000001.1, read on the forward strand.
CATGGCCACCGTCGACGGCAAGATCGACTACATCAACACCCATGGCACCTCGACGCCGGTAGGCGATATTTCCGAGCTACGGGCGATCCGTGAGGTGTTCGGCGATGCGACCCCGGCGATCAGCTCCACCAAGTCGCTGACCGGACACTCCCTGGGGGCCACCGGCGTGCAGGAGGCGATCTACTCGTTGCTGATGATGGAGAACGACTTCATCGCCGCCTCGGCCAATATCGAGACCCTCGACGAGCAGGCCGAAGGCGTCGATATCGTGACCCAGCGTCGTGACGGGGTGAAGGTCGAGCGCGTGCTCTCCAACAGCTTCGGCTTCGGCGGTACCAACGCCTGCCTGGTGCTGGAGACCTTCCGCGACTGATGACACTTGGCCGCGTACCGCAACACAAGACGGCGCCCTCAGGGGCGCCGTCTTGCGTTCGTCACTCGCGATAGTGGCATCACGCTCGTAGGGCTTATCGCCAGATCAGCCCGGACAGCCAGGCTATCTGTCGCCTCGGGCGTCACACGGCAGAGGCTGCACTATCGGTCACTGGCCTCGGTACCTCGGAGATCTCTTCGAGAGTCGCTTCGATCCACGCCTCGACCTCGAGCAGGACCTCCTCCGGGCTACGCCCCTCGGTGGCGATGGGAGCCCCCACCACCAGCGACAGCCGGCCCGGGTTCTTTACCCAGTGGCGCCCTGGCCAACGCTCGCCGGCATTGTGGGCCACCGGCACCACCGGCACCCCGGCACGACAGGCAATCACCGCCCCACTCTTGTTGTAGCGCTTGCGGCTGCCCGGAGCGACCCGGGTACCCTCGGGAAAGATCAACACCGACAGCCCCTCTCCCAGGCGCTGCTTGCCCTGGGTGAGCACTTGCTTGATGGCCCGAGAGGGACGAGAGCGATCCAGGGCGATGGGGTGCAACAGGCGCAGCCCCCAGCCGAAGATCGGCAGATTCAGCAGCTCCTTCTTGAGCACCGTGCACACAGGCGGATGCAGTAGCTGCAGATAGACGGTCTCCCACTCGGACTGATGATTGGCAAGGATCACACAGGGGCCATCGGGCACGTTCTCATGGCCTCGAAAGTCGTAGCGCACCCCGACAACCAGCCGGAACCAACTGATGATGAAGTGGTTGTAGAGGTTGAGCAGGCGATAGCGAGAGCCGAGCGGCAGGAAGGGCGCCGGCGGCAGAAACAGCACGCCACACACCAGCATGGCGATGAAGTAGCCCAGGTAGAAGATCAGGCTGCGCAACACGTTCACGATGCGCTCTCCTCCTTGCTGCACGACGGCGCATTGGCCAGACACCAGGCATCAAGCATATTGCTCAGCTCCAGGCGCCAGGGTTTCTGATGCACACCGAAGACCTCCAGCACGCGCCGACAGTTGAGCACACGGCGCAGCGGGTGGTCGTGATGATGATGCAGGGCGCGCAGAGGTCCCAGCTCTCGCTGCTCACCGCGCCCCTCGAGGCGGGTGGCGAGCTGGGTGCGCACCACCGAGACAAAGGTGTAGACGCTGACCGGCTCGGTGCCCGCCAGGTGATAGCTACCCCAGGCCCCCGCACCACACTGCTGCTGCTGTAACATGCCGACCAGCGCCATGGCCACCGCATCCGCCGAGGTGGGGCAGCAGGTCACATCGACCTCGCCACGCACCTCACCGGCCACAATCAGCGTATCGATCAATTCATTGAGCCAGGCGTGGCTGCCCTCCAGCGCGAACAGTGGCCCCAACCGCACGATCAGGTGGTGAGGGTGCTCGGCGCGGATGCGATCGCCGGTAACGACCAGACGTCGCAGGCTCTCGTCTCGCGGGCGCGGAATGACATGTTCGTCGATGGGCTCGGCGAAGCCATCCTCGTAGAGCTGGTCGGAGACACACCACACCAGCGGAATATCCGTTTCACGACACAGCTCCATGCAGCGCTCCACCGCCTCGGCATGGGCCGTCACCTCCGCCGGCGCGGCGATGATCGGGCGCGACAGCGGCGGAATCACCAGGGCGTCCGGTGCCACCTCCGCCAGCCAGTCCGGGTCCAGCGCCAGGCTCTCCTCGATGACCAGCTCGGTATCCGAGCGACGATTGGCCTCCCGAGCCAGGGCCAGGCTCAGGCAGTGGCCGGCATCCAATACCAGCAGCTTCACTCGTGCACCTCTCTCGACATGGCGTCAGCGGATCGACGTATCAGAACGGGATCTCGTCATCGAAGTCGTCGAAGCTGCCCGGATCGGGAGCCCCGAAGTTGCTACCCTGCTGCTGACCGCCAGCCGGCTGGCCACCCTGGGCGGGACGCTGGGGAGGCTGCTGCGGGGGACGCTGGGGTGCTCCACCGCCGAAGCCTCCGCCCTGCTGGGGAGCACCACCCTGCGGCGGCTGGCTGCCATAGCCGCCCTGCTGGGGTTGTCCGCCATAGCCACCCTGCTGCTGGGCACCGCCGAAGCCGCCCCCCTGGAAGTCTCCACCACCGGCGCGGCCGTCGAGCATCTGCATGTCGTTGACCACGATCTCGGTGGTATAGCGATCCTGGCCATCCTGGCCCTGCCACTTGCGGGTCTGCAGGCGTCCCTCGACATAGATCTTGCTGCCTTTCTTGAGGTACTGCTGGGCGATCTCGGCGGTCTTGTTGAACATCACCAGACGGTGCCACTCGGTACGCTCCTGACGCTGGCCGCTCTGGCGATCCATCCAGGTATCGGTGGTCGCCAGGTTGACATTGGCAACGGCGGTACCGGAAGGGGTAAAACGAACCTCGGGGTCCTGCCCCAGATTGCCGATGAGGATGACCTTGTTGATGCCACGGGCCATGAGGGACTCCTTGTTTAAAAAAAGTTTTCAGAAAAGTTTTCGGGAAAGTTGTCAGAAAGAGATACAGGAAAGAGATGCCATCAATGCACGGTTTCGCGGGCCGGGGTCGCCATCTGGTGTGTCATGCCGGCCGGCGTGGGTGAGGGCGCCGTCAGGCACGCTCCCTTCCCGAGTCGATCAGTCTGGCCAGCGCCTCCTCGTCGAGGCGCTGGCGGTCCACCTTGAGATAAGCCAGGCGCTCCTCGGGGACGACCAGCACATCCTCGACGCCGGCCACCTCGGCAAACCTCGCCATCAGGGTCTCCAGGGCATCATCGCCGTGATCACCCTCAAGCGCCACTACTTCGCTGACCAGATGCGGCGGCTGACGCATGCCCACCATGACCGCCAGCCAGGCCGCTACCAACGTGGCTGCTCCCAGGAAGACCGCCGTCAGCCCCCAGTGCTGGGCCAGGGCGCCACCCAGCACGCCGCCCAGGAAGGCCCCCAGAAACTGGCTGGTCGAGTAGACCCCCATGGCGGTGCCCTTGGCCCCGGCCGGTGCCAGCTTGCTGATCATCGACGGCAGCGTGGCCTCGAGCAGATTGAAGCCAATGAAGTAGGCCAGCAGCCAGGCCAGCAGCCCCCAGAGACCGGTGCCGCCCCAGGCCATGCCCAGCAGGCTGACCAGCATCGCCGAGATGGCCAGCAGGCACATCGCCTTCATGCGTCGGCGCTTCTCGGCCACCACGACCAGTGGCACCATGCCGATGAAGGCCAGCAGCATCACGCCCAGATAGGCCAGCCCGTGGCGCTCCGAGGGAAGCCCCGCCTCGATCAGTCGGAAGGGTACCGCAACGAAGATCGCCATCAGCACCAGGTGCAGGGCGAAGATGGAGACATCCAGGCGCAGCAGATCGGGCCGCCTCAGAGTGCGCCCCAGCTGTGCGCGGTCGATGCCCACATCGCGATGGCGCAAGCGGCGTGGTGCAGGCGGCACCAGTCGCCACAGCACCGGTAGTCCCATGGCAGCCAGGAGGGCGTTGAACCAGAACACTCCCGAAAGACCGAAGCTGGCGGCCACCAGCGGTCCCAGCACCATGGCCACGGCGAAGGCCACCCCGATGGAGAGGCCGATGGTGGCCATCGCCGCGGTGCGCACCTGCTCGCGTGTCTGGTCGGCCAGCAGTGCCATGATCGCCGCGGCCACCGCACCGCTGCCCTGCAGGCAGCGCCCCAGGATGACGCCGCCGATGGTGTCGGCGGCGGCGGCCACCACGCTGCCCAGCACAAACAGCACCAGGCCGGCGGCGATCACCGGCTTGCGTCCAAGACGATCGGAGAGCAGCCCGAAGGGGATCTGCAGTACCGCCTGCGTCAGGCCGTAAATGCCCAGCGCCAGCCCCACCAGCAGCGGCGTGGCGCCGGCCAGGTCATCGGCATACAGCGCGAGAACCGGCAGCACCATGAACAGGCCCAGCATACGAGTGGCGTAGAGACCGGCCAGGCCGGTGATGGCGCGCCGTTCGGCGGGGAGCAGCAGCCCGGAGACCTTGCGCATAGGCGTAGCGTATCTTCCCTGGAGGGGGCGTCATGCGCCCAGGATTGACCGTCTATTCTAGCGGTTTGCCACCTGCCGGGGAAAGTCGACATCCAACCCGCTTTGCCGCCGCCGGGAGCCGGCCCGTATAATCGGCCTTTTGCCGCGCTCTTTTGCCGCGCTCATGAGGTGGGAATGGACAGGATTCTGGTCAGGGGTGCCCGCACCCACAACCTGAAGAATATCGACGTCGAGCTGCCCCGCGACAGGCTGATCGTGGTCACCGGCCTATCCGGCTCGGGCAAGTCCTCGCTGGCCTTCGATACGCTCTATGCCGAAGGGCAGCGGCGCTATGTGGAGTCGCTCTCCACCTATGCCCGCCAGTTCCTGTCGATGATGGAGAAGCCCGACGTCGATCATATCGAGGGGCTGTCACCGGCGATCTCCATCGAGCAGAAGTCCACCTCCCATAACCCCCGCTCTACCGTGGGTACCATTACCGAGATCTACGACTATCTGCGGCTATTGTTCGCGCGGGCCGGCACGCCGCGCTGCCCGGAACACGACGAGGACCTCGAGGCCCAGACCGTTTCGCAGATGGTCGACCAGGTGCTGGCGCTGCCCGAGGGCAGCAAGCTGATGCTGCTGGCTCCGGTGGTCAAGGGACGCAAGGGGGAGCACCTGCAGCTGCTCGCCGAGCTGCGCGCCCAGGGCTTCGTGCGCGCGATGGTCGACGGCCAGGTCCTGGAGCTCGATGATATCGCCCCGCTGGAGAAGACCCGCAAGCACGATATCAGCGTGGTGGTGGACCGCATCAAGGTGCGTGACGGCTTGCAGCAGCGCCTGGCGGAATCCTTCGAGACCGCCCTCGGCCTGGCGGACGGCGTCGCCATGGTCCACTTCATGGACGGCGAGCGGGAGGATATCGCCTTCTCGGCACGCTTCGCCTGCCCGGTGTGCGGCTACTCGATCGCCGAGCTCGAGCCGCGCATGTTCTCCTTCAACAACCCCGCCGGCGCCTGCTCGACCTGCGATGGCCTGGGGGTGCAGCAGGTCTTCGATCCCGACAAGCTGATCAGCCACCCGGAACTGTCATTGGCCGAAGGCGTGATCAAGGGCTGGGACCGGCGCAGCGTCTTCTATTTCAATCAGCTCCAGGCAGTGGCCGATCACTACCGCTTCACCCTGGAGACCCCCTGGCAGGAGCTGGCACGCCACGAGCGCGAGGTGATTCTCTACGGCAGCGGTCACGACGATATCGCCTTCCACTATGTCAACGATCGTGGCCGCAAGGTGAGTCGCGAACACCCCTTCGAGGGAGTGCTGCCCAACCTGCAGCGCCGCTACCGTGAGACCGAGTCGAACATGGTGCGCGAGGAGCTGGCACGCTATATCGCGCTCCAGCCCTGCCCGGGCTGCGACGGGTCGCGACTGCGCAAGGAGTCGCGCCATGTCTTTATCGACGAGCGCTCCCTGCCCGACATGGTGCGCCTGCCCATCGGCGAGGCCTGGCACTACTTCCAGGAGCTCGAGCTGCCGGGCCGGCGAGGCGAGATCGCCACCAAGATCATCAACGAGATCCATGCCCGCCTGGAGTTTCTGGTCAACGTCGGTCTCGACTACCTCAATCTGGAGCGCAGCGCCGAGACCCTCTCCGGCGGCGAGGCCCAGCGTATCCGCCTGGCCAGCCAGATCGGCGCCGGCCTGGTGGGAGTGATGTATATCCTCGATGAGCCCTCCATCGGCCTGCACCAGCGTGACAACGACCGTCTGCTGCAGACCCTCGAGCGCCTGCGCGACCTGGGCAACACCGTGATCGTGGTGGAGCACGACGAGGATGCCATCCGTGCCGCCGACCATGTGCTCGACATCGGCCCCGGAGCCGGCGTTCACGGCGGCCGGATCATCGCCCAGGGCACCCCCGAGGAGGTGACCGCGACCGCCGATTCGCTCACCGGCCAGTACCTGGCCGGCACCCGGCGCATCGAGGTCCCGCCCTGGCGCATCCCCGGCAACCCCGAGAAGGTACTGCGCCTCTCAGGCGCCCGCGGCAACAACCTTCAGGATGTCACCCTGGAGCTGCCGCTGGGCCTGTTCGTGTGCGTCACCGGCGTCTCCGGCTCCGGCAAGTCGACGCTGATCAACTCGACCCTGATGCCCATCGCCGCCCGCGAGCTCAACCACGCCACCAGCCTGACGCCCTCGGCCCACGATGAGATCGAGGGGCTCGATCATCTCGACAAGGTGATCGATATCGATCAGAGCCCCATCGGGCGTACCCCTCGCTCCAACCCGGCCACCTACACCGGGATCTTCACGCCGATCCGCGAACTCTTCGCCGGCACCCAGGAGGCGCGCTCGCGGGGCTACAAGCCCGGCCGCTTCTCCTTCAACGTCAAGGGGGGACGCTGCGAGGCGTGTCAGGGCGAGGGCATGATCAAGGTCGAGATGCATTTCCTGCCCGATATCTATGTGCCCTGCGATGTCTGCAAGGGCAAGCGCTACAACCGCGAGACCCTGGAGATCGAGTACAAGGGCAAGAGCATCGACGAGGTGCTGGGGATGACCGTGGAGGAGGCGCTGGAGTTCTTCAGCCCCGTGCCGGCCATTGCCCGCCGCCTGCAGACCCTTCTTGATGTGGGCCTCTCCTATATCCGCCTGGGCCAGAGCGCCACCACCCTCTCCGGCGGCGAGGCCCAGCGGGTCAAGCTCGCCCGGGAGCTGGCCAAGCGCGACACCGGCAAGACGCTGTATATCCTCGATGAGCCCACCACCGGCCTGCACTTCGAGGATATCCGCCAGCTTCTCGGCGTGCTCCATCGCCTGCGCGACCACGGCAACACCATCGTGGTCATCGAGCACAACCTGGATGTGATCAAGACCGCCGACTGGCTGATCGACCTGGGTCCCGAGGGCGGCTCCGGCGGCGGACGCATCATCGCCGAGGGTACCCCGGAGCAGGTGGCCCGCAGCGAGGTCTCCCATACCGGGCGCTTCCTCAAGCCGCTGCTGGAGCGGGCCCAAGCCGGCAAGGCGGAGACTGAGGCCGCCTCTTAAGCTGTAAGCCATAAGCTGTAAGCTGTAAGCTGTAAGCTGTAAGCTGTAAGCTGTAAGCTGTAAGCACAGCATGAGACCCCGCAGGCCAGACCTGGCGGGGGTTTCTTATGGCTTACAGCTTATGGCTTACAGCTCCCGGCGAAGCCGGGGATAAAAAAAACCGGCCCCTTGCGGGAGCCGGTTTTTCTTTACAGCGTATGCCTGACCCGGGGGCCCGAGGATCACTCCTCGTCGGCATCCTCGACGACCGGACGGTCGACGAGCTCGACGAAGGCCATGGGGGCGTTGTCGCCGGTGCGGAAGCCGCACTTGAGAATACGGACGTAACCGCCCGGACGCTCGGCGTAACGCGGACCCAGCTCATTGAAGAGCTTGCCGACCGCTTCCTTGGAACGGGTGCGGCTGAAGGCCAGACGACGATTGGCGACGCTGTCCTGCTTGGCCAGAGTGATCAGCGGCTCGATGACGCGACGCAGCTCCTTGGCCTTGGGCAGGGTTGTCTTGATGACCTCGTGCTCGATCAGCGACACGCTCATGTTCTTGAACATGGCCTGGCGATGCGAGCTGTTACGGTTCAACTGGCGACCGCTTTTACGATGACGCATGGTTGTGATTCCTTACCAAACTGGGACTCGAGTCGGCGCTCACGCGGAGGCCTTGTCGTCCTTCAGGCTTGCCGGCGGCCAGTTTTCCAGCCGCATGCCCAGGGAAAGACCGCGTGCTGCCAGCACGTCCTTGATCTCGTTCAGGGACTTCTTGCCGAGGTTCGGCGTCTTGAGCAGCTCCACCTCGGTGCGCTGGATCAGATCGCCGATGTAGTAGATATTCTCGGCCTTCAGGCAGTTGGCGCTGCGAACGGTCAACTCGAGATCGTCTACGGGGCGCAGCAGGATCGGATCGATATGATCCTCTTCCTCCTCCACTTCCTGTTCCTTGTCGGCTTCCAGGTCGACGAACGCGGCCAGCTGATCCTGCAGGATGGTCGCGCTGCGACGGATCGCCTCTTCGGGATCCAGGGTGCCGTCGGTTTCCAGGTCGATGATCAGCTTGTCGAGGTCGGTGCGCTGCTCAACACGCGCGGCCTCGACGCTGTAGGAAACACGACGCACGGGGCTGAAGGTCGCATCCAGCTGCAGGCGGCCGATGGCGCGAGATTCATCATCGGCACCGACACGTGCATCCGCCGGCTCATAGCCACGGCCGCGTGCCACCTTGAGCTGCATCTTCAGCTCAGAACCCTCGTTGACGTGGGCGATGACATGGTCGGGATTGATGATCTCGACGTCATGGTCGAGGGCGATATCGCCCGCAGTCACGACGGCCGGGCCCTGCTTGTTCAGCGAGAGCACCGCCTCGTCGCGGCTATGCATCTTGATCGCCACGTCCTTGAGGTTCAGGAGGATCTCGATGACATCTTCCTGAACGCCCTCGATCGCGCTGTATTCATGCTCTACGCCGCCGATCTCGGCCTCTACCACGGCACAGCCGGGCATGGACGAGAGCAGGATGCGACGCAGGGCGTTGCCCAGCGTGTGGCCGAAGCCACGCTCGAAGGGCTCGAGCACGATCTTTGCGTGGTGTGCGCTGATCTCTTCGACCTTGATGTCGCGCGGACGAAGAAACTCTGTCACTGAACGCTGCATATGAACACCTTTCAGGCTGCCAAACGGATACTGGGTACTCTTGGCCCGCCCCCGTCAACGAGGGCAGGCACGGCGCTTGACACCGCTTACTTGGAGTACAGCTCGACGATCAGGGCCTCGTTGATGTCGGCAGTCAGGTCGCCACGCTCGGGCAGCGCCTTGAAAGTGCCTTCCATCTTCTTGGCATCGACCTCGATCCAGGCCACGTCGCCGCGGTTGGCGGCCAGGGCCAGGGCGTTCTGGATGCGCGCCTGATTCTTCGCCTTCTCGCGAACGGAGACCACATCACCGGGCTTGACCTGATAGGACGCCACGTTGACGGTCTTGCCATTCACGGCGATGGCCTTGTGGCTGACCAGCTGCCGAGCTTCGGAGCGGGTCGAGCCATAGCCCATGCGGTAGACGACGTTGTCCAGTCGGGATTCGAGAAGCTGCAGCAGTACTTCGCCGGTCGCGCCCTTGAGACGGGCCGCTTCCTTGTAGTAGTTGCGGAACTGCTTCTCGAGTACGCCATACATGCGACGTACTTTCTGCTTCTCGCGAAGCTGCAAGCCGTATTCGGAAATACGCTGACGGCGCTGGCCGTGCACACCCGGAATCTGCTCGGATTTGCACTTCTTCTCGAAGGGAGTGACACCGCTCTTCAGAAAGAGGTCGGTCCCCTCACGACGAGACAGTTTGCACTTCGGTCCAATGTAACGAGCCATGAATCTGTCTCCTTAAACGCGGCGTTTCTTCGGCGGACGGCAGCCATTGTGGGGAATGGGCGTCGCGTCAATGATGCTCTGCACGCGGAAGCCGGCGGCGTTGAGTGCGCGCACGGCGGATTCACGGCCAGGACCGGGGCCCTTGACCAGCACGTCGACGTTTTTCACACCATACTCGGCTGCAGCGGTCGCTGCACGCTCGCTTGCCACTTGAGCAGCGAACGGGGTGCTCTTGCGAGAACCACGAAAACCCGAACCACCGGCAGTTGCCCAGGATAGGGCATTGCCCTGGCGGTCTGTGATCGTAATGATCGTGTTGTTAAAAGAGGCGTGGATATGCGCGACGGCATCCACCACCTGCTTTTTAACCTTCTTGCGATTGCTACGCGGGTTAGCCATGTTGATGATTCTTCCTGTCTTTACGCCAGAACGTGCGTGTTATTTGCGGATCGGCTTACGCGGGCCCTTACGGGTACGCGCATTGGTCTTGGTACGCTGACCACGCAGCGGAAGACCACGACGATGACGCAGACCACGGTAGCAACCCAGGTCCATGAGACGCTTGATATTCAGCGTCACATCACGACGAAGGTCACCTTCAACGGTGTACTTGCCGACTTCAGAACGCAGGGTGTCGATCTCTTCAGATGACAGGTCCTGGATCTTGGTGGTCGGCGCGATGCCGGACGCGGCACAGATATCCTGTGCACGAGTGCGGCCAATCCCGAAGATATAGGTCAGCGAGATCGCCGCATGCTTGTTGTCCGGGATATTGACGCCTGCAATACGGGCCATCAGCTTACTCCGAATATGTGAGCGGCTTGCTCGTTGGGTCTACTACAAAAGGCGCAACAGCATACCCCTTTACCCTGCACAGGGCAAGGGGGGCATGCCGGCACCCGGTTCAGCGCAGTCGCCAGGATCAACCCTGACGCTGCTTGTGCCGCGGCTCCGTGCAAATGACGCGGACGGCGCCATTGCGACGGATGATCTTGCAGTTGCGGCACATTTTCTTCACGGAAGCTCGAACTTTCATCGTTCCATCTCCAAAGTCGGCTAGCGAGGCGGCCCCTGGGGACCGCAACGCGCCAGTTCGACGAACGGCGCCTCAGCGCATGATGCCGCCGCCGCCGTAGCCTTTCAGGTTGGACTTCTTCATCACCGACTCGTACTGGTGCGACATGAGGTGCGACTGCACCTGACCCATGAAGTCCATGATGACCACCACCACGATCAGCAGCGAAGTACCGCCAAAGAAGAACGGCACGTTCCACGCCACGATCAGGAACTGGGGCATCAGGGAAACCGCAGTGATGTACAAGGCGCCAAACAGGGTCAGACGAGTCATGACCTTGTCGACGTAGCGAGCCGTCTGCTCGCCAGGACGAATCCCCGGCAGGAAGGCACCCGACTTCTTGAGGTTGTCGGCGACGTCCTTGGGATTGAAGACCAGCGCTGTGTAAAAGAAGCAGAAGAATACCACCGCAGCGGCAAAAAGCAAGATGTACAGCGGCTGACCCGGGCCAAGAGCCTGGGACGCACGCTGCAGCCAGTCGAGGCCATCGCCGGCACCGACCCACTGTCCCAGCGAGGCCGGAAACAGCAGGATGCTGGAGGCAAAGATCGGCGGAATGACGCCCGCCATGTTCACCTTCAGCGGCAGATAGCTACTCTGACCAGCATACATCTTGTTGCCGACCTGACGACGCGGATAATTCACCGTGATGCGGCGCTGACCGCGCTCGATGAACACCACGAAGGCCACGGTAGCAACGCCCAGGGCAGTGAGTGCCAGCAGCGGCAGGACGTTCCACGCCCCTTCGTTGCGAGCCAGCTCGAAGGCCTGACCGACGGCGCCGGGCAGGCCCGCCACGATACCGGCGAAGATCAGCAGCGAGATGCCGTTGCCGATCCCTTTCTCGGTGATCTGTTCACCCAGCCACATCAGGAATACCGCACCACCCACGAACGTGACGATGGCGGTGAAGTAGAAGCTGAAGTCGGCAGTATAGGCGATGCCCTGGCTGGCCAGGCCGACCGACATGCCGGTGGCCTGAACCAGTGCCAGGGCAACGGTGCCGTAGCGGGTGTACTGGCTGATCTTGCGCCGCCCGGCCTCACCCTCCTTCTTGAGCTGCTCAAGATGGGGCGAGACCGCGGTCAACAGCTGCATGATAATCGACGCCGAAATATAGGGCATGATGCCCAGGGCGAAGATGCTCATGCGCTCCAGGGCGCCACCCGAGAACATGTTGAACATGCCAAGGATGGTACCCTGCTGCTCCCTGAACAAGGCAGCAAGCTGGTCAGGATTCATACCGGGCACGGGGATGTGGGCACCGATGCGGTACACCACGATGGCGAGGAGCACGAAGCGCAGACGCGCCCACAGTTCACCTAGACCGCTGCCCATCGCCGGCATTTTTCCTGACTTCGCCATTTAGTCCTCTACCTTGCCACCGGCGGCTTCGATCGCGGCACGGGCACCCTTGGTGACCTTGAGTCCGCGAACCGTAACCGCCTTGTTCAGATCGCCGGAGAGGATCACCTTCGCGTGCAGCGTGGCGTCCTTCAGCACGTTGGCCTGCTTGAGGGTCTCGAGGGTGACTTCGTCACCGGCAACCTTGGCCAGCTCGGCCAGGCGCACTTCCTCGGAAACCAGCGACTTCGCAGAGGTGAAGCCGAACTTCGGCAGACGCCGCTGGAGCGGCATCTGACCGCCCTCGAAGCCGGGCTTGACGCTGCCGCCGCTGCGCGACTTGAGGCCCTTGTGGCCACGGCCGCCGGTCTTGCCCAGACCGGAGCCGATGCCACGACCGACACGCTTCTCGGCGTGCTTGGAGCCCGGTGCCGGGCTCAGGCTATTGAGTTTCATGGATTACTCTCCCTCAACGCGCACAAGGTAGTTAACCTTGTGAATCATGCCGCGTACGGCGGGGGTATCTTCCAGTTCGACCGTGTGACCGATGCGGCGCAGGCCGAGGCCCTGGATGGTGGCCTTGTGCTTGGCCAGCACGCCGATGGTGCTGCGGGTCTGGGTAACCTTGATCGTTGCTGCCATGGTGCTCACCCCGTGATCGCTTCGACAGGCATACCGCGCTTGGCGGCGATGTCTTCCGGCGACTGAATGGCGCTCAGGCCCTTGACGGTCGCCCGTACCACGTTCACCGGGTTGGTGGAGCCGTAGCACTTGGCCAGGACGTCATGGACGCCGGCCAGCTCCAGCACGGAGCGCATGGCACCGCCGGCGATTACGCCGGTACCCTCGGAGGCGGGCTGCATGTACACCTTGGAGGCACCGTGACGGGCCTTGATCGGGTACTGCAGGGTGCCGCCGGAGAGGTGCACCTTGACCATGTTGCGACGCGCCTGGTCCATCGCCTTCTGGATAGCGACCGGCACTTCACGTGCCTTGCCGCGACCGAAGCCGACACGACCCTTGCCGTCGCCCACGACGGTCAGAGCGGTGAAACCGAAGACACGGCCACCCTTGACCACCTTGGCAACACGGTTGACCTGTACCAGCTTCTCCTGGAGGTCGCCGCTTTGCTGTTCGTTCTTCGCCATCGTAAAACCCTTTAGAATTCCAGGCCGCCTTCACGAGCGGCGTCGGCCAGGGCCTTGACGCGGCCGTGGTACTTGAAACCGGCGCGGTCGAAGGCTACCTGGGTGATGCCCGCTTGCTTGGCGCGCTCAGCAATCAGTTCGCCAACCTTGGCGGCGGCGTCAGCGTTGCCGGTAGCACCCTCACGCAGGACCTTGTCCAGCGTTGAGGCGCTGGCCAGCACCTTGCCACCATCCGGCGAGATAATCTGCGCGTAGATGTGACGCGGGGTACGGTTGACGCACAGGCGATACACGCCCAGCTCGCGGATCTTGGCGCGAGCGCGGCGGGCACGACGGAGACGAGATTCTTTCTTCGCGTTCATAACCCTGCCTTACTTCTTCTTGGCTTCTTTGCGACGCACCTGCTCGTCGGCGTACCTGACACCCTTGCCCTTGTAGGGCTCGGGCGGACGGAAGGCGCGGATTTCCGCGGCCACATGGCCGAGCTTCTGCTTGTCCGCGCTCTTCAGCACGATCTGGGTGTTCTTCGGCGTTTCCGCGGAGACACCCTCAGGCAGCGTATACTCGACTGGGTGCGAGAAGCCTAGTGACAGATTGAGCGTCTGGCCCTTGGCCTGGGCACGATAACCGACGCCGATGATTTCGAGGGACTTGGTGAAGCCTTCGCTTACCCCGGTCACCAGATTCTGCACCAGGGCGCGGGTGGTACCGGCCATGGCCCAGGTCTTGGCAGACTCGCTGGGGGCGAAGGTCAGCTGACCCTCTTCCTGACCTACCACCACGTCGTGGTGGATGGTCATTGACAGCGTGCCCTGGCCGCCCTTGGCGGTCAGCTGGTCACCGTCGATCTTGATCTCGACGCCAGCGGGCACTTTTACTGGATATTTGGCTACGCGGGACATTCCAAACTCCTAGAATACGGTGCAGATGACTTCGCCACCGACACCGGCCTTGCGAGCCGCGCGATCGGTCATCACCCCGTTGGAGGTGGTGACGATAGCGATACCCAGACCATCGGCGACCTTCGGCAGCGCGTCCTTGCCCTTGTACTGGCGCAGGGACGGCTTGGAAACTCGCTGGATGTGCTCGATGACCGGCTTGCCCTCGAAATACTTGAGGGTCACGGCCAGCTCCGGCTTGGCGCTTTCGGACACCGCGAAGTCGTTGATGTAACCCTCTTCCTTCAATACGCGGGCCACCTCAACCTTGAGGCGGGAAGACGGCATGGTGACCGTCTCCTTGGTGGCCATTTGCGCATTGCGGATACGGGTAAACATATCCGCCAGAGTATCTTGCATGCTCATTTACGTTGCGCTCCTGATTCTTGCGTGGCTTACCAGCTGGACTTCTTGAGTCCGGGAACATCGCCACGCATGGCGGCTTCACGAAGCTTGTTGCGGCCGAGGCCGAACTTGTTGTAGAAGCCGTGCGGACGACCAGTGATACGACAGCGGTTACGCTGACGCACCGGGCTGGAGTCGCGCGGCAACTGCTGAAGCTTCAGCGTAGCTTCGAAGCGCTCTTCGTCGGAAGCGTTCGCGTCCTGGATGATCGCCTTGAGCTCGGCACGCTTGGCGGAGTACTTCTCCACCAGCTTGGCGCGCTTGAGCTCACGCTCTACCATGCTTTTCTTTGCCATGATCCCACCCTTATTTCTTGAACGGGAAGTTCAGCGCGCTCAGCAGCGCACGACCTTCATCATCGGTGTTGGCGGTGGTGGTGATGGTGACATCCAGACCACGAATCCGGTCGATCTTATCATACTCGAGTTCCGGGAAGATGATCTGCTCACGCACCCCCATGGAGTAGTTGCCACGACCGTCGAAGGACTTCGGGTTGAGACCACGGAAGTCACGAACGCGGGGGATCGCGATATTCACCAGGCGATCGAGGAAGTCCCACATGCGCTCGGAGCGCAGGGTCACCTTGATCCCGATCGGCCAGCCTTCACGCACCTTGAAGCCCGCGATGGACTTACGTGCCTTGGTTACCACCGGCTTCTGACCGGAGAGCTTCTCCAGGTCACCGATGGCGTTGTCGATCAGCTTTTTATCGCTGGTCGCTTCGCCGATGCCCATATTCAGAGTCACCTTGGTGACTCGTGGCACCTGCATCACGTTGGCGTAGCTGAACTGCTCTTTGAGTTGAGCCACCACCTCGTTCTGATAACGTTCTTTCAAGTTCGCCATTATGCTACCCGACTCGCGTTAGGCGTCGATCTGCGACTGCGTCGACTTGTAGATACGTACCTTGGTACCGTCTTCCTGAACCTGGAAGCCGACGCGATCTGCCTTTCCGGTCTCCTGGTTGAAGATGGCCACGTTGGACGCGTGAATCGGAGCCTCGCGCTCGACGATACCGCCCTGATTTCCCGCCATGGGATTGGGCTTGGTGTGACGCTTGATCATGTTCACACCGGACACCACGAAGCGGTTATCAAGAACCCGCTTTACGGTGCCGCGCTTGCCCTTATCCTTGCCGGCGATGACGATCACTTCATCGTCACGTTTGATCTTTTGCATATCCGCCTCGCTCCTTACAGCACTTCAGGCGCCAAGGAAATGATCTTCATGAACTTCTCGTTGCGAAGCTCACGGGTCACCGGCCCGAAGATACGGGTGCCGATCGGCTGATCATTGGTGTTGTTCAACAGAACCGCCGCATTTCCGTCGAAGCGAATCAGCGAGCCGTCGGAACGACGGACACCGCTGCGGGTGCGAACCACCACCGCCTTGAGGACCTGGCCTTTCTTGACCTTGCCACGCGGAATGGCTTCTTTCACCGTGACTTTGATGATGTCGCCAACGTGGGCATAACGGCGATGAGAACCGCCCAGCACCTTGATGCACTGCACCCGGCGCGCTCCACTGTTGTCGGCGACGTCCAGCATTGTCTGAGTCTGAATCATCGGTTTTCTCCAAACCTAATCTGACAGCAGGTGTAGGGTTAGCCCTTGGCCTGCTCGACCACCTCGACCAGCGTCCAGGACTTGGTCTTGGACAGCGGACGGCACTCCTGGATGGAGACCGTATCACCGGCCTTCGCCTGGTTCGCCTCGTCATGGGCGTGGAGCTTGGTGGAGCGCTTAACGTACTTGCCGTAGATCGGGTGCCGCTCACGGCGCTCGATCATCACGACGATGGACTTGTCCATCTTGTCGCTCACCACCTTGCCGGTGAGCGTACGGGTTTTCTTCTCTTCGGCCATCTCAGTCACCTGCCTTCTCGTTGAGCACAGTCTTCACCCGGGCGATGTCCCGACGAACCTGCTTGAGCAGGTGCGTCTGGCTGAGTTGGCCGGTGGCCTTCTGCATGCGCAGGTTGAACTGCTCGCGGAGGAGTTCGAGGAGCTGATCGTTCAGCTCGTCGACTGACTTTTCACGGATTTCCTGGGCTTTCATCACATCACCGTCCGTTTCACAAAGGTGGTGGAAACCGGGAACTTCTGCGCCGCCAGGCCAAAGGCCTCGCGAGCCAGCTCCTCGGACACGCCTTCGATCTCGTAGAGGATCCGACCGGGCTGAATCTGTGCGACCCAGTACTCGACGGAACCCTTCCCCTTACCCATACGGACTTCGAGGGGCTTCTTGGAGATCGGCTTGTCCGGGAACACCCGAATCCAGATCTTGCCACCACGCTTGACGTGACGGGTGATCGCACGACGACCGGCTTCAATCTGACGGGCGGTGATACGACCACGGCCAGTTGCCTTGAGGCCGTATTCGCCGAAGCTTACCTTGCTTCCGCGATGCGCCAGGCCACGATTGCGGCCCTTCTGCATCTTGCGGAACTTCATACGCTTGGGTTGTAACATCGACTCGCTCTCCCCTTACCTGGAACCTTTCTTCTTGGAGGGCGCGGCCTGCGGCTGTTTAGCCTTGGCGCGGACCTCCTCGATGCCCCCGAGGATTTCACCCTTGAAGACCCAAACCTTGACACCGATGATGCCGTAGGTGGTCTTGGCCTCGTAGGCGGCGTAGTCGATGTCGGCGCGCAGCGTGTGCAGCGGAACACGACCTTCCCGGTACCACTCGGTACGGGCGATTTCCGCACCGCCGAGACGACCGGAGAGCGACACCTTGATGCCGCCGGCGCCCAGACGCATGGCGTTCTGCACGGAGCGCTTCATGGCACGACGGAACATCACGCGGCGCTCGAGCTGGCCAGCGATGTTCTGGGCCACGAGCATGGCATCCAGCTCGGGCTTGCGAACTTCCTCGATGTTGACGTGCACGGGCACACCCATCATCGCGGTCAGCTCGCGGCGCAGACGGTCAACGTCCTCGCCCTTCTTGCCAATCACGATGCCCGGACGGGCGGTGTGAATGGTGATGCGCGCGTTGTTGGCCGGACGCTCGATGGTGATGCGGCTCACGGAGGCGTTCTTGAGACGCTCTTCCAGGAAGCTGCGCACCGCGAGGTCGCTGTTCAGCTTATCGGCATAGGCGCCGCGCTCGGCGTACCACACCGAGGTATGGTCTTTGACGATACCCAGGCGGATGCCTGTTGGATTGACTTTCTGACCCATCTGGTCGACTCCTACTTCTCGGCTACCTTGACGGTGATGTGGCAGGTGCGCTTCAAGATACGATCCGCGCGGCCCTTGGCACGCGGCTTGATACGCTTGAGCGTCATGCCCTCATCGACGCAGATGGTCGAGACACGCAGCTCGTCGATATCCATGCCGTTATTTTCTTCCGCGTTCGCGATGGCGGACTGCAGCACTTTCTTGACCAGCTTGGCAGCCTTCTTCGGTGAGAAGGTCAGCAGGTCCAGCGCCTCGGCGACCGGCTTATCGCGCACCTGGTCAGCCACCAAACGGGCCTTCTGGGCGGATAAACGAGCGCCACGCAGCTTAGCTGTGACTTCCATCTCTCAATCCTCTCTGGCTTACCGTTTGGCTTTCTTGTCCGCCGCATGACCGCGATAGAGGCGGGTAGCAGCGAATTCGCCCAGTTTGTGGCCAACCATTTCCTCGGAGACATGCACCGGGACGTGTTGGCGACCGTTATGGACTGCGATGGTGAGTCCTACCATGTTGGGCAGGATCATGGAGCGACGCGACCAGGTCTTGATCGGTTTGCGATCACTCTTCTCCACAGCAGCCTCGACCTTCTTCAGCAGATGAAGGTCAATAAAGGGACCTTTCTTCAGTGAACGTGGCACAGCCGTTACCTCTTAAAGTGTGTTACTTGGCCTTGCGGCGACGAACGATCAGCGCATCGGTGCGCTTGTTCTTGCGGGTCTTGTGGCCCTTGGTGGGAACGCCCCACGGAGTCACCGGATGACGACCACCGCTGGTGCGGCCTTCACCGCCACCGTGCGGGTGATCCACCGGGTTCATGGCCACGCCGCGAACGGTCGGACGCACACCTTTCCAGCGCTTCGCACCGGCCTTGCCAAGCTGACGCAGGCTGTGCTCTGAATTGCCCACTTCTCCCAGGGTCGCGCGGCACTCGCTCAGCACCTTGCGCATCTCGCCGGAGCGCAGACGCAGGGTGGCATAGTTGCCTTCACGAGCGACCAGCTGGGCGCTGGTACCGGCGCTGCGAGCGATCTGGCCGCCCTTGCCGGGCTTGAGCTCGATGCAGTGCACGGTGGAACCCAGCGGAATGTTACGCAGCGGAAGAGCGTTGCCCTTCTTGATGGCCGCGTTGACGCCGGACTCGAGACGGTCGCCGGCGCTCACGCCCTTGGGCGCCAGAATGTAGCGACGCTCGCCATCGAGATACTTCAGCAGCGCGATGTTGGCGCTACGGTTCGGATCGTACTCGAGACGCTCAACGATGGCCGGAACGCCATCCTTGGTGCGCTTGAAGTCGATGATCCGGTAGTGCTGACGGTGACCACCGCCCACGTGACGGGTGGTGATACGACCGTTGTTGTTACGCCCGCCATTGCGCGACTGCTTCTCGAGCAGAGGCGCGTAGGGTGCACCCTTGTGGAGCTCGCTGTTCACGACCTTTACAAGGTGGCGACGACCGGCGGATGTGGGTTTAGTCTTGACGATTGCCATTGTCCGTACTCCTGCCCTTATTCGGCGCCAGAGAAGTCTTCAAGGGTCTCGCCGGCGGCCAACGTAACATAGGCCTTGCGATACCCCTTGCGGTGACCCAGACCCTGCGCGGTGCGCTTGGTCTTGCCCTTGACGTTCAGCGCTTGAACGCGGTCGACCTTCTTGCCGAACAGAGCCTCAACGGCCTTCTTGATCTCGGGCTTGGTCGCGTCGCTAGCCACCTTGAACACGTACTGGTTGCGTTCAGCAGCCATGGCGGCCTTCTCGGTCACGTGCGGGCCGAGCAGCACCTTGAATACACGCTCCTGGTTCATGCCAGCTTCTCCTCGAATTTACGGAGGGCGGAGACGGTGGCCAGCACCTTGTCGAAGGCGACCAGACTCACCGGATCGGCGGCGGCCACATCGACCACATCCACGTTGGGGATGTTGCGGGCGGCCAGGTAGAGGTTCTCATCGACTTCTTCGGTGACGATCAGCACCTTCTCCAGACCCAGCTCGTTGAGCTTGGCGACCAGCTGCTTGGTCTTCGGAGCGTCGACGGCGAACTCCTCGACGGCCACCAGGCGATCCTGGCGCACCAGCTCGGAGAGGATCGAGCGCATCGCCGCACGGTACATCTTGCGGTTGACCTTCTGGGTGTAGTCCTGGGGACGAGCCGCAAAGGTCACACCGCCACTGCGCCAGATCGGCGAGCGGATGGTGCCGGCACGGGCACGACCGGTACCCTTCTGACGCCACGGCTTCTTGCCGCCGCCACGCACGTCGGAACGGTTCTTCTGAGCGCGGGTACCCTGACGACCACCGGCCAGATAGGCGGTGACAACCTGGTGCACGAGCGCTTCATTGAATTCTTTGCCAAAGGTGGCGTCGGACACGTCGACGGTGCCGGCGCCGGCAGCAAGATTCAGATTCATCGGTAGATTCCCCTTCAGCCAGCTTTCACGGCGCTGCGCACGATAACGTCACTACCGGTGGCACCAGGCACGGCACCCTTGACCAGCAGCAGATTACGCTCAGCATCGACGCGGACGACTTCAAGACTCTGGACGGTGCAACGCACGTTGCCCATCTGGCCAGCCATTTTCTTGCCCTTGAACACTCGCCCAGGGGTCTGGCACATGCCGATGGAGCCCGGCGCGCGGTGGGCCAGGGAGTTACCGTGGCTGTTGTCCTGGGTGCGGAAGTTCCAGCGCTTGACGGCGCCCTGGAAACCCTTGCCCTTGGAGCTGCCAGTCACATCGATCGATTGACCAGCTTCGAAGAGGGATACGGTGAGTTCGCCGCCCACTTCCGGAGCCTCGTCGCCTTCTGCCAGGCGGAACTCCATCAGCGAACGACCGGCCTCGACACCTGCCTTGGCGAACTGCCCAGCCTGGGCCTTCGACAGGTGCTTGGCCTTGCGGGAGCCAGTTGTAACCTGAATCGCCGCGTAGCCGTCGCTTTCGACGGTCTTGACGCGAGTGACGCGATTAGGCTCAACCTCGATCACGGTTACGGGCACGGAAGCGCCGTCTTCGGTGAAGACACGGGTCATCCCGGCCTTCTTGCCGACTAAACCGATAGTCATTCTCAGTCTCCTATAGTGTACGGGGCTATCACCCGCTATGGCTGCCCTTTCCAGAGCATTCCACTAGCACGTTGTGTGGCGCCTCACGGCGCGGCGGCTGCTGCTCGAGCGAATTGTCGAACGCTGGGCCGCGGTGTCTAGTGTAATAATCAGTCGAGCTTGATCTGCACGTCCACGCCGGCGGCGAGATCGAGCTTCATCAGGGCATCGACGGTCTTCTCCGTCGGCTCGACGATATCGAGCACGCGCTTGTGAGTGCGAATCTCGTACTGGTCGCGCGCGTCCTTGTTGACGTGCGGCGAGATCAGCACGGTATAGCGCTCGCGATTGGTCGGCAGAGGAATCGGTCCACGAACCTGGGCGCCGGTACGCTTGGCGGTTTCGACAATCTCCGCAGCGGACTGGTCGATCAGGCGATGGTCGAAGGCCTTCAACCGAATGCGAATCTTCTGGTTCTGCATTTGCCCTAACTCCAATGGATTCTGACGGCGCGAGCCGTCAACCCACGCATTCAAAGGATGCGCATTATATGCACACCGAAAACGAGAGTCAAACACTCGTTGACGATGAACAGCAAAGGGGCTCCTCCTGGAGCCCCTTCTGATCATTCAAGCAGCGCGATGCTTACTCGACGATCTTGGCCACGACGCCAGCGCCGACGGTACGACCGCCTTCACGGATGGCGAAGCGCAGGCCATCGTCCATGGCGATCGGCGCAATCAGGCTGACCACCATCTTGACGTTGTCGCCCGGCATGACCATCTCGACGCCTTCCGGCAGCTCACAGGTACCGGTGATGTCGGTGGTACGGAAGTAGAACTGCGGACGGTAGCCCTTGAAGAACGGAGTGTGACGACCACCCTCGTCCTTGGACAGCACGTACACCTCGGCCTCGAACTTGGTGTGCGGGGTGATCGTGCCCGGCTTGGCCAGAACCTGACCACGCTCGACGTCGTCACGCTTGGTGCCACGCAGCAGGGCGCCAACGTTCTCGCCGGCACGACCTTCGTCGAGCAGCTTGCGGAACATCTCGACGCCGGTAACGACGGTCTTGACGGTGTCCTTGATACCGACGATCTCGACTTCCTCGCCAGCCTTGACGATGCCGCGCTCGACACGACCGGTGACCACGGTGCCGCGACCGGAGATGGAGAACACGTCCTCGATCGGCATCAGGAACGGCTGATCGATGGCACGCTCCGGCTCCGGGATGTAGTCGTCCAGGGCCTTGATCAGGCTGGCAACGGCGGTGGTGCCCATGCCGTTGTCGTCCTTGCCTTCCAGCGCCATCAGGGCAGAGCCGGTGATGATCGGGGTGTCGTCGCCCGGGAAGTCGTACTCGTCGAGGAGCTCACGAACTTCCATCTCGACCAGCTCGAGCAGCTCTTCGTCGTCGACCATGTCGGCCTTGTTCAGGAACACGACGATGTACGGCACGCCAACCTGACGAGACAGCAGGATGTGCTCGCGAGTCTGCGGCATGGGGCCGTCGGCAGCGGAACAGACCAGGATCGCACCGTCCATCTGGGCGGCACCGGTGATCATGTTCTTGACGTAGTCGGCGTGCCCCGGGCAGTCGACGTGTGCGTAGTGGCGCGCTTCGGACTGGTACTCGACGTGAGAGGTGGCGATGGTGATACCACGCTCACGCTCTTCGGGAGCGTTGTCGATGGCGTCGAACTCGCTCCAGTCACCACCGAACACCTCGGCGGAAACACGGGTCAGGGCCGCAGTCAGAGTGGTCTTGCCGTGGTCGACGTGACCGATGGTACCGACGTTGACGTGCGGTTTGGAACGCTCAAATTTTTCCTTAGCCACTGCTATAACCTCTTTACGTTAGCTAACGGTTAACCGTTTTGGTTGATGACGGCTTCAACGACGCTGGACGGCGCCTCTTCGTAATCCGCAAACTCCATGACGTAGCTTGCGCGTCCCTGGGTCTGAGAACGCAGATCGGTCGCGTAACCGAACATCTCAGCCAACGGAACTCTGGCGCGAATGACCTTGCCCATGGGCGAATCATCCATGCCGGATACCAGACCACGGCGGCGGTTGAGGTCACCCATGACGTCGCCCATGAAGTCCTCGGGGGTGACGACCTCGACCTTCATTACCGGCTCGAGCAGCACCGCCTTGGCCTTCTTGGCACCTTCCTTGACTGCCATGGAAGAAGCAACCTTGAACGCGGTCTCGTTGGAGTCCACGTCGTGGTAGGAACCATCGTACAGCGTAACCTTGACGTCGATCATCGGATAGCCCGCGATGACACCGTTCTGCAGCTGCTCGTAGGCCCCTTTCTCGACGGCTGGCACGTATTCCTTGGGAACCACGCCGCCGACGATCTCTGAAGCGAACTTGAAGCTCATGTCTTCATCTTCGCCCTTGTCTTCCGCGGTCAGCGGCTCGATGCGCAGATGCACGTGAC
This sequence comes from Halomonas icarae, assembly GCF_009901955.1. Classification (GTDB taxonomy): domain Bacteria; phylum Pseudomonadota; class Gammaproteobacteria; order Pseudomonadales; family Halomonadaceae; genus Halomonas; species Halomonas icarae. The sequence continues at coordinate 3,198,896 of NZ_WUTS01000001.1, forward strand.
CGTACTGACCACGACCACCGGACTGGCGCACGAACTTGCCTTCCTGCTCGACCGAGCCACGAATGGTCTCGCGGTAGGCGACCTGCGGCTTGCCGATGTTGGCCTCGACCTTGAACTCACGACGCATGCGGTCGACGATGATGTCGAGGTGCAGCTCGCCCATGCCGGAGATGATGGTCTGGCCCGTCTCCTCGTCGGTACGCACCTGGAACGAGGGGTCTTCCTGGGCCAGTTTGCCCAGCGCCACGCCCATCTTCTCCTGGTCCGCCTTGGACTTCGGCTCGACGGCCACGGAGATAACCGGGTCCGGGAACTCCATGCGCTCCAGCACGATCTTGTCATTCAGGTCGCACAGGGTGTCGCCGGTGGTGACGTCCTTCAGACCGATACAGGCGGCGATATCGCCGGCCAGCACTTCCTTGATCTCCTCACGGGAGTTGGCGTGCATCTGCACCAGACGCCCGATACGCTCCTTCTTGTTGCGCACGGAGTTGTAGACGCTGTCGCCGGACTTCAGCACGCCGGAGTAGACGCGGATGAAGGTCAGGGTGCCGACGAAGGGATCGGTCGCGATCTTGAACGCCAGGGCGGCGAACGGCGCCTTGTCATCGGCCTCGCGAGTCTCGATGGTACCTTCCTTGTCGTCCAGCTCACCCTCGATCGCCTTGACCTCGGTGGGAGACGGAAGGTATTCGACGACTGAGTCCAGCACCGCCTGCACGCCCTTGTTCTTGAACGCAGAGCCGCAGGTGACCAGCACGATCTCGTTGTCGAGAGTACGACGGCGCAGACCGGCCTTGATCTCTTCCTTGGAAAGCTCGCCACCTTCCAGGTACTTGTCCATCAGCTCTTCGGAAGCTTCGGCTGCGGCCTCGACCATCTCCTCGCGATACTTCTCCGCGGTCTCCTGGAGATCGGCGGGGATATCGATCAGGTCATAGGTGGCACCGAAATCGCTTTCGTTCCACTGGATGGCCTTCATCTCGATCAGATCGATGACGCCCTTGAAGTCTTCCTCGGTGCCCCAGTTGATCTGGATCGGCACGGCATTGGCACCGAGCCGGTCCTTGAGCTGGGCGACCACGTTGAAGAAGTCAGCGCCGGTACGGTCCATCTTGTTGACGAACACCATGCGCGGAACTTCGTACTTGTTGGCCTGACGCCAGACTGTCTCGGTCTGCGGCTGCACGCCGGAAGAGCCACACAGCACCACCACGGCACCGTCGAGCACACGCAGGGAACGCTCCACCTCGATGGTGAAGTCGACGTGCCCGGGGGTGTCGATGATGTTGATGCGATGCTCGTCGAACTGGTGGTTCATCCCCCTCCAGAATGTCGTCACGGCAGCGGAGGTGATGGTGATACCACGCTCCTGCTCCTGCTCCATCCAGTCGGTGGTAGAAGCGCCTTCGTGGGTCTCGCCCAACTTGTGGTTGATCCCGGTATAGAACAGCACGCGCTCGGTCGTGGTGGTCTTGCCGGCATCGACGTGGGCGACGATCCCGATGTTGCGATAGCGTTTTAGCGGAGTTTTGCGAGCCACGGTGGAACTCCCCGTTGGTTGGCGATGCGTTTTGCGGCCGGCACTTAGAACCGGAAGTGCGAGAAGGCCTTGTTGGCTTCAGCCATACGATGCACGTCTTCACGCTTCTTGACCGCAGAGCCCTTGCCTTCGGCGGCATCGAGCATCTCGCCGGCGAGACGCAGCACCATGGTCTTTTCACCACGGCGGCGCGCGGCATCTGCCAGCCAACGCATGGCCAGCGCCTGACGACGCGAGGGACGCACCTCGACCGGCACCTGATAGGTCGCGCCGCCGACGCGGCGTGACTTCACCTCGACCATCGGCTGGATGCTCTCCAGCGCCTTGTCGAAGATCTCCAGCGGCTCTTCGTTACTGCGCTCGGCAACCCTGTCCAGCGCACCATAGACGATGCGCTCAGCTACGGACTTCTTGCCGCCGATCATCAGGTGGTTCATGAACTTCGCCAGGCGTTCGCTTCCGAACTTGGGATCCGGCAGGATCTCACGCTTGGCCGCAACTCTTCTTCTAGGCATGATAAGCCCTCTGTTGAAGGGTCCTTCAGGTAAACTCGGAACTCCCGCGCACTCGCTTTGAGCCCGCGACGCCCGACCTTACTCTTATCAGACCGATATCAATGGGTGGTGAAATCGCGATCCGGGCCGATCAGGCCTTGGGACGCTTGGTACCGTACTTGGAACGACCCTGCTTACGGTTCTGCACGCCGGAGGTGTCCAGAGCGCCGCGCACGGTGTGATAACGCACACCGGGAAGGTCCTTGACTCGACCACCGCGGATCAGAACCACGGAGTGCTCCTGCAGGTTGTGCCCCTCACCACCAATGTAGGAGGAAACCTCGAACCCGTTGGTCAGGCGAACACGGCACACCTTACGCAGTGCGGAGTTCGGCTTCTTCGGGGTAGTCGTGTAGACGCGGGTGCAAACGCCGCGCTTCTGCGGGCAGGCCTGCAGCGCCGGCACGTCACTCTTGCTGACGGGACGCTTGCGCGGCTTGCGCACCAGCTGATTGATTGTTGCCATCTATTGCTCCAATGGGTTGCCTTGCGGAAGCGAGGTAGCCGCTCGCTTTCCTGTACTACGCTACCTTCCCAGCAGGTTCGGGCGCACCCGCCCCACTGTTAAAGGCTGCGCATTCTACTGGCTGACGCCGCCCTTCGTCAAGCCCGGCCGCCGCAGCGGCCGGACCTGCCGGTGACGTCAGATCTCGTCGTCATCCGAATCCAGCGCGGTCAACTGAGCACCCAGCGCCTGCTCGACGTCATGGGCCGACGGTGCGGCAGGCTCTTCGACACCATCGCGCCGGCGGCGACGCTCGGCATGGTGAGTCAGGCCGGTACCGGCCGGGATCAGGCGACCCACCACGACGTTCTCCTTCAAGCCGCGCAGGTAATCCCGCTTGCCGGTCACCGCGGCTTCGGTCAGCACTCGCGTGGTCTCCTGGAAGGAGGCCGCGGAGATGAACGACTCGGTTGCCAGGCTGGCCTTGGTGATACCGAGCAGCACACGCTGATACTTGGCCGGGAACTTGCCCGCCTTCTCGAGGCGCGCATTCTGTTCGAGCACCCGCACCAGCTCGGCCTGATCGCCGGGGATGAAGTCGGAGTCACCGGCATCGGTGATCTCGACCTTGCGCAGCATCTGACGCACGATCACTTCAATGTGCTTGTCGTTGATGCCCACGCCCTGGAGGCGGTAGACCTCCTGGATCTCGGCGGTGATGTACTTGGCCAGCTCCTCGACACCCAACAGACGCAGGATGTCGTGGGGGTTGCTGGGACCATCGGAGATGACCTCGCCCTTCGCGACCGACTCGCCCTCGAAGACCGCGATCTGACGCCACTTCGGGATCAGCGTCTCGAAGGGATCGCCACCGCCTTCCGGGGTAATCGTCAGGCGACGCTTGCCCTTGGTCTCCTTGCCGAAGCTGATCACGCCGCTGATTTCGGCGAGGATCGACGGTTCCTTGGGCTTGCGCGCCTCGAACAGATCCGCGACACGCGGCAGACCACCGGTGATGTCCTTGTTCGAAGAGGCCTCCACCGGGATACGCGCGACCACTTCACCGATACCGATCCGAGCGCCGTTGTCGGCGGTGACAATCGACTTGCCGGGCAGCGGATACTGCACGGGAGTATCGGATCCAGTGACGGTAACCGGCTTGCCGGACTCGTCATTGAGCAGGATCATCGGGCGCTTGTCGCGACCAGCCATCGGCCGCGCCGCCGCCTCGATCACCTCGATGGAGGAGAGACCGGTCATCTCGTCCACGCTGCGGTGGATGGTGACGCCCTCCTCCATGTCGGCGTACTGCACGGCACCCTCGGCCTCGGCGACGATTGGGTGGGTGTGCGGATCCCACTTGGCCACTGCCTGACCGGCGTCGACACTGTCGCCGTCGCGGACCGACAGCTCGGCACCGTAGGGCAGCTTGTAATATTCGCGCTCGCGACCATGCTCGTCGGCGACGGCCAAGGCACTGGAGCGCGAGACCACCACCAACTTGCCGTCGGCGCGCTCGACATACTTGATGTTGTGCAGACGTACCTTACCGCCATGCTTGACCTGGACACTGTCCACCGCGGAGGCCCGCGATGCGGCACCACCGATGTGGAAGGTCCGCATGGTCAGCTGGGTGCCCGGCTCACCGATCGACTGCGCGGCGATGACGCCGACGGACTCGCCGATATTGACCTGATGGCCACGCGCCAGGTCGCGGCCGTAACAGGCCGAGCAGACGCCATGGGCGGTCTCACAGCTGATCGCACTGCGCACCACGATTTCGTCGACACCCATGGTGTCGAGATCGGCACACCACTTCTCGTCGAGCAGGGTGTTACGCGGGATCAGCACCTCGTCGCTGGCCGGGTCGATGACATCCTGGGCGACCACGCGGCCCAGCACGCGCTGCGCCAGGGGCACGATGATATCGCCACCCTCGATCACCGGATGCAGGGTCAAGCCACGCTCGGTGCCGCAGTCCGTCTCGGTGATCACCATGTCCTGGGCCACGTCGACCAGGCGACGGGTCAGGTAACCGGAGTTGGCGGTCTTCAGGGCGGTATCCGCCAGACCTTTACGGGCACCGTGGGTGGAGATGAAGTACTGGAGTACGTTCAAACCCTCACGGAAGTTCGCCACGATCGGTGTCTCGATGATCGAGCCGTCCGGCTTGGCCATCAGGCCACGCATGCCCGCCAGCTGGCGGATCTGGGCGGCGCTACCCCGAGCACCGGAGTCGGCCATGATGAACACGCTGTTGAAGGAGTCCTGTTCGACCTCCTTGCCTTCGCGGTCGATCACGGTCTCCTTGGAGATCCCCACCATCATCGCCTTGGCCACCTTGTCGTTGGCCTTGGACCAGATGTCGATCACCTTGTTGTACTTCTCGCCCGCGGTCACCAGACCCGAGGAGAACTGGTCCTCGATCTCCTTGACCTCCTCCTCGGCGGCCTCGACGATCTCGGCCTTGGCGTCCGGGATGACGAAGTCGTTGACCCCGATGGAGGCGCCGGACCAGGTGGCCAGGCGGAAGCCGGTGTACATCAGCTGGTCAGCGAAGATGACCGTCGGCTTGAGACCGGAACGGCGATAGACCTCGTTGAGCAGGCCGGAGATCGCCTTCTTCTTCATCGGCTGGTCGACCAGCTCAAAGGGCACGCCCTCCGGCAGGATGCGGAACAGCAGCGCACGCCCGACGGTGGTATCGCGAAGCACCCGCTGGTGGGTTTTCTCACCGCTCTCCTCATCGATGAGGACCTCGTCGAGACGCACCTTGATGCGGGCATGCAGCGCCACATTCTGGGTGTTGAAGGCGCGCTCCACCTCGTTGAGGTCGGTGAAGACCATGCCCTCGCCCCTGGCGTTGATCTTCTCTCGGGTCATGTAATACAGACCCAGCACCACATCCTGGGAAGGCACGATGATCGGCTCACCGTTGGCCGGCGACAGCACGTTGTTGGTCGCCATCATCAGCGTGCGCGCCTCGAGCTGAGCTTCCAGGGTCAGCGGCACGTGGACCGCCATCTGGTCACCGTCGAAGTCGGCGTTGTAGGCGGCACACACCAGCGGGTGCAGCTGGATCGCCTTGCCCTCGATCAGCAGCGGCTCGAAGGCCTGAATGCCGAGGCGGTGCAGGGTCGGGGCGCGGTTGAGGAGTACCGGGTGCTCGCGAATGACATCGGCGAGGATATCCCACACCTCGGCTGTCTCGCGCTCGACCATCTTCTTGGCCGCCTTGATGGTGGAGGCGTGGCCCAGTGACTGCAGCTTGGAGTAGATGAACGGCTTGAACAGCTCCAGCGCCATCTTTTTGGGCAGGCCACACTGGTGCAGGCGCAGGGTCGGGCCGACGGTGATCACCGAACGGCCGGAGTAATCGACGCGCTTGCCCAGCAGGTTCTGACGGAAACGCCCCTGCTTGCCCTTGATCATGTCGGCCAGGGACTTCAGCGGGCGCTTGTTGGAGCCGGTGATGGCACGACCACGGCGACCGTTGTCGAGCAGCGCATCGACCGCTTCCTGCAGCATCCGTTTCTCGTTGCGCACGATGATATCGGGCGCATTGAGGTCGAGCAGCCGCTTCAGGCGGTTGTTGCGGTTGATCACGCGACGATAGAGGTCGTTGAGGTCGGAGGTCGCGAAACGACCACCGTCCAGCGGCACCAGCGGACGCAGGTCCGGTGGCAGCACCGGCAGCACCTCCATGACCATCCAGGCCGGATCGTTGCCGGAGCCTTGGAAGGCCTCCAGCAGCTTGAGCCGCTTGGAAAGCTTCTTGATCTTGGTCTCGGAGTTGGTCTGGGGGATCTCCTCGCGCAGGCGCTCGATCTCCTCCAGCATATCGATGTCCTTGAGCAGCGCCTGGACCGCCTCGGCCCCCATGCGGGCGTCGAAGTCGTCGCCGAACTCCTCGAGTGCCTCGAAGTACTGCTCGTCGTTGAGCAGCTGACCGCGCTCCAGCGTGGTCATGCCCGGGTCGATGACCACGAAGCTCTCGAAGTAGAGCACGCGCTCGATATCACGCAGGGTCATGTCCAGGAACATGCCGATACGTGACGGGAGCGACTTCAAGAACCAGATATGCGCGACGGGGCTGGCCAGCTCGATATGCGCCATGCGCTCACGGCGCACGGCGGCCTTGGTGACCTCCACGCCACACTTCTCGCAGATGATGCCGCGATGCTTCATGCGCTTGTACTTGCCGCACAAGCACTCGTAATCCTTGACCGGGCCAAAGATCTTGGCACAGAACAGGCCATCCCGTTCCGGCTTGAAGGTACGGTAGTTGATGGTCTCGGGCTTCTTGACCTCCCCGAATGACCAGGAACGGATCATGTCCGGGGACGCCAGGGTAATCTTGATCGCGTCGAACTCGTCGGACTGAGACTGCGATTTGAGGACTTTCACCAAATCTTTCATGGGGTCGGCTCCGCTGCGGAGTTGTCATGGGCGGGGGCAATGCTGCCACCCCCGCGGACCGTCATAATGTGAAGCGTCGGCCGCCTCAGCTCTCGAGCTCGATGTCGATGCCCAGCGAGCGGATCTCCTTCACCAGCACGTTGAAGGACTCCGGCATGCCCGCCTGCATCGCGTGATCGCCATCCACGATGTTCTTGTACATCTTGGTACGACCCTCCACGTCATCGGACTTGACGGTGAGCATCTCCTGGAGGGTATAGGCGGCGCCATAAGCCTCCAGGGCCCAGACCTCCATCTCACCGAAACGCTGACCACCGAACTGCGCCTTGCCGCCCAGCGGCTGCTGGGTCACCAGCGAGTAGGAGCCGGTGGAACGGGCGTGCATCTTGTCGTCCACCAGGTGGTTGAGCTTGAGCATGTACATGTAGCCAACGGTCACCGGACGATCGAAGGCATCACCGGTACGGCCGTCATAGAGCGTCATCTGGCCTGAATCCGGCAGCTCGGCCAGGCGCAGCAGATGCTTGATCTCATCCTCTTCGGCGCCATCGAACACCGGCGTGGACATCGGCACGCCGCCCTTGAGGTTCTTCGCCAGGGCGATCACCTCATCGTCGGAAAGCGTGTCGAGTTCCTCGACCCGGGTGCCCGGAGTGGTGTTGTAGACCTGCCCCAGGAACTCGCGGATCTCGGCCACCTGCTGCTCACGCGCATCACGCAGCAGAGCGTCGATCTTGCGACCCAGCCCCCAGGCGGCGAGGCCCAGGTGAGTCTCGAGAATCTGACCGACATTCATGCGCGAGGGTACGCCCAGCGGGTTGAGCACGACATCCACCGGCTCGCCCTGGTCGTCGAACGGCATGTCCTCGATGGGCATGATCGCCGAGATGACACCCTTGTTTCCGTGACGACCCGCCATCTTGTCGCCCGGCTGCAGGCGACGCTTGACCGCCATGTAGACCTTGACGATCTTGAGCACGCCGGGAGCCAGATCGTCCCCCTGGGTCAGCTTGCGCTTCTTGTCCTCGAAACGCTCGTCCATCTCCTTGCGACGGTTCTCGAGCTGTTCGTCGGCCTGGGCCAGCAGCTCATTGAGCGTCTCGTCCTGCAGGCGCAGCTTGAACCACTGCTGACGCGGCAGCTCGTCGAGGTAACTCTCGGAGAGCACGTCACCCTTCTTGAGCTGGGGGCCACCGTTTACCGGCTGGCCACTCAGGGTTCGCTTGAGGCGCTCGAAGGTGGCATCCTCGGCGATGCGATAGGTCTCCTGGAGGTCCTTGCGTACCTCGTCGAGCTGCATCTGCTCGATGGAGAGCGCACGCGAGTCCTTCTCCACGCCGTCACGGGTGAAGACCTGAACGTCGATGACGGTTCCCTTCATGCCCGTCGGGGCACGCAGGGAGGTGTCCTTCACGTCGCTGGCCTTCTCACCGAAGATCGCACGCAGCAGCTTCTCTTCCGGCGTCAGCTGGGTCTCCCCCTTGGGCGTGACCTTGCCGACCAGGATATCGCCGGGACCGACTTCCGCACCGATATAGACCACACCGGCCTCATCCAGCTTGGAGAGTGCCGACTCGCCGACATTGGGGATATCGGAGGTGATCTCCTCCGGCCCCAGCTTGGTGTCGCGGGAGACGCAGGTCAGCTCCTGGATATGGATGGTGGTGAAGCGGTCCTCTTCCACCGCCCGCTCCGAGAGCAGGATCGAGTCCTCGAAGTTGTAGCCGTTCCAGGGCATGAAGGCGATGCGCATGTTCTGGCCAAGCGCCAGGTCACCCATGTCCACGGAGGGGCCATCGGCGAGGATGTCGCCGCGTGCCACCGAGTCACCAGGACGCACGATCGGGCGCTGGTTCTGGCAGGTGTTCTGGTTGGAACGCACATACTTGGTGAGGTTATAGATGTCGACGCCGGCCTCGCCGCCGATGATCTCATCCTCGTTGACGCGTACCACGATGCGCTTGGCATCCACGGAGTCGATCACCCCGCCGCGACGCGCCACCTCACAGACCCCGGAGTCACGGGCGACGAAGCGCTCCATGCCGGTACCCACCAACGGCTTGTCGGCACGCAGGGTCGGCACCGCCTGACGCTGCATGTTGGCCCCCATCAGGGCGCGGTTGGCGTCATCATGCTCGAGGAAGGGAATCAATGCGGCGGCAACCGATACCACCTGACGCGGCGACACGTCCATCAGCGTCACCTGCTCGGGACGCATGAAGGTGGTCTCGCCCTTGTGGCGCACCTGCACCAGATCGTCGGCCAACTTGCCGCTCTCATCCACGGTCGCCGAGGCCTGGGCGATAACGAAGTTGCCCTCCTCGATGGCCGAGAGATGAACCACCTCGTCGGTCAACTGGCTGTCCACCACCTTGCGGTACGGCGTCTCGAGGAAGCCATAGCTGTTGGTGTGGCTATAGGTCGCCAGGGAGTTGATCAGACCGATGTTGGGACCTTCCGGGGTCTCGATCGGGCACAGTCGACCATAGTGGGTCGCGTGAACGTCACGCACCTCGAAGCCGGCCCGCTCGCGGGTCAGGCCACCCGGGCCAAGCGCGGAGACACGACGCTTGTGGGTGACCTCGGAGAGCGGGTTGTTCTGGTCCATGAACTGGGAGAGCTGGCTGGAGCCGAAGAACTCCTTGACCGCCGCGGCGACGGGCTTGGCGTTGATCAGGTCCTGAGGCATCAGGCCCTCGCTCTCGGCCATGGAGAGACGCTCCTTGACCGCGCGCTCGACGCGCACCAGGCCGACGCGGAACTGGTTCTCGGCCATCTCGCCCACGCAGCGGATACGGCGGTTGCCCAGGTGGTCAATGTCGTCCACCTCGCCGAAGCCGTTACGGATATGGATCAGCTCCTTGAGCACGTCAAGGATGTCGCGACGATCCAGTACGCCGGAGCCGGTATCGGACTCGCGACGCAGGCGGCGGTTGAACTTCATGCGACCGACACTGGAGATGTCGTAACGGTCTTCGCTGAAGAACAGGTTGTTGAACAGGGTCTCGGCGGCCTCCTTGGTGGGCGGCTCGCCGGGACGCATCATGCGATAGATCTCGACGAGCGCCTCGAGCTGGGACCCGGTGGTATCCAGCTTGAGGGTGTCGGAGATGAAGGGGCCACAGTCGAGATCGTTGGTGTACAGCGTCTCGAGGGTAGTGATGCCGGCCTGGCCGAGCTTCTCGAGCAGCTCCGGGGTGATCTCGGTGTTGCAGGGGCAGAGCAGCTCACCGGTGTTCGGGTCGACCTGATCCTTGGCCAGGGTCTTGCCGAACAGGTACTCCATCGGCACCTCGAGACGCTCGAGGCCGGCCTTCTCCAGCTGACGGATATGCTTCTGGGTAATGCGGCGGCCTTCCTCGACGATCAGGCCGCCCTCGGCATCCTTGATGTCGAAGGTGGCGGTCTCGCCGCGCAGGCGCGACGGCACCAGCTCCACGGAGAAGCCGTTCTTCTCGACGTGGAAGGTGCTGGTCTCGAAGAACTCCTCGAGGATCTCCTCGGCGCTCATGCCCAGCGCGCGCAGCAGTACCGAGGCCGGCAGCTTGCGGCGACGGTCGATACGCACGAAGACACTGTCCTTGGGATCGAACTCGAAGTCGAGCCAGGAGCCGCGGTAGGGGATGACCCGCGCGGAGTAGAGCAGCTTGCCGGAGGAGTGGCTCTTGCCCTTGTCGTGATCGAAGAACACGCCGGGAGAACGGTGCAGCTGGGAAACGATAACCCGCTCGGTACCGTTCACCACGAAGGTACCATTCTCCGTCATCAGGGGGATCTCCCCCATGTAGACTTCCTGCTCCTTGATGTCCTTGATCGCCTTGTTCGATGACTCCTTGTCATAGATGATCAGGCGAACCTTGACGCGCAGTGGAGCCGAATAGGTGACACCACGCAGCTGACACTCCTTGACGTCGAAGGCCGGCGTACCGAAGCGGTAGCTGACATACTCCAGCGCAGCATTGCCGGACATGCTCTCGATCGGGAACACCGACCTGAAGGCAGCATGCAAGCCGGTCTCGAGACGCTCCTCGGGCGCTCGGTCCTGCTGGAGGAAGTCGTAATAGGAATCAAGCTGGATCGCCAGCAGGTAGGGCACATCCATCACTTGGGGCAGTTTGCCGAAATCCTTGCGGATGCGTTTTTTCTCAGTGTATGAGTAAGCCATCTGTATTCCCCAGCTTGTTCACCATGGGTGACCGATGCGTGGTCGGCGCCACCCGACGGGGTGCGGCTCCGTCAGGCGATGAAGGCAAGCGCCTAGAGGGACGCTCGCCTTCTGGAATTCGTCTGGCCGGGCTGCCGAAGCAGCGGCCAGTGACAACAGAAAAAGGCCGGCAGCGGGTGTCCCGCCACCAGCCGTGGAAGCTTACGCCGCGCGTGAAGCCATGTTGCTCAATGACTTACTTGAGCTCCACGCTCGCGCCGGCTTCTTCCAGCTTGGCCTTGGCCGCTTCTGCGTCTTCCTTGGACATAGCTTCCTTGACGGTAGCCGGTGCGCCGTCGACGGCACCCTTGGCTTCCTTCAGGCCCAGACCGGTGATCTCACGGACGACCTTGATCACGTTGACCTTCTTGTCGCCAGCGCTGGTCAGCACCAGGTCGAACTCGGTCTGCTCTTCCTCGGCAGCGGCTTCACCGCCACCCGGGCCAGCCACGACAGCGGCAGCAGCGGAGACGCCGAACTTCTCTTCCATGGCCTCGATCAGCTCGACCACTTCCATGACGGACATGTCGGAGACGGCGTTGATGATATCTTCTTTGGTCAGTGCCATTGTCACGATTCCTAACTTTGCGGGAGCCACGCTCAAGCGTCGGCTCGGGATTCAATATTCGATTCAGGCTGCCTGCAGGAGTTCGCCGATCAGGCGGCTTCTTCCTGCTTCTGGTCGCGCAGGGCGGCCAGGGTACGGACCAGCTTGCCGGCAGATGCCTCTTTCATGACGGACATCAGCTTGGCAATGGCTTCGTCGTAGGTCGGCAGCGTCGCCAGACGATCGAGCTCGGTGGCCGGAATCAGCTCACCTTCGTAGGCCAGCGCCTTGACTTCGAAGCTCTTCTCCTCCTTGGCGAACTCCTTGAACAGACGGGCGGCGGCGCCCGGGTGCTCGTAGGAGAAAGCCAGCAGGGTCGGACCCGAGAAGCTTTCGTCCAGAATCTCCCAGGGAGTTCCGGACAGGGCGCGGCGTGCCAGAGTGTTGCGAACAACACGCACCTGGACGCCATTCTCGCGGGCCTGCTTGCGCAGTTCGGTCATCTTGCTGACCGCGACGCCACGAGAATCGGCAACTACGACGGAGAGCGCATCCTTGGCCGCTTCACTGACCTCGGCAACAATCGCCTTCTTGCCTTCGAGTGCTAGTGGCACGGTGATCACTCCTTCGTGCCGGAACCTCGCGATGAGGGTTCCGGTGGTTACCATCTCTCCCGGCAGCCCGAAGGCGAGCCGGAAGTCCTGGGTGATGGTGCTCACCAGACGCCTGGCGGCCACACCATCTGCGCAGGCCAGCCCCGAAGGGATGATTAAGCCGCCTCACACGAGCGAGGCGGCGCCTGCGGTCTTTGACGGTGCCCCGCCGGCGAGTCAAGACTCGACACGGGGACCGCAAAGTTCTTGCTGAATGTTCGACCTACCGACCGATCAGACCAGACCGGAGTGGTCGATGGTCACGCCCGGGCCCATGGTGGTGGACAGGGTGACCTTCTTGAAATACACGCCCTTGGAGGTGCTCGGCTTGAGCTTCTTCAGGTCGGCGACCAGCGCGTCCAGGTTGCCCTGAATGGCGGTGGCGTCGAAGTCGACCTTGCCAAGGGTGGTGTGAATGATGCCGTTCTTGTCGGTACGGAAGCGCACCTGACCGGCCTTGGCGTTCTTGACGGCAGTCGCCACGTCAGGGGTCACGGTGCCGACCTTGGGGTTCGGCATCAGGCCGCGCGGACCGAGGATCTGGCCCAGCTGGCCGACCACGCGCATGGCGTCGGGTGAAGCGATCACCACGTCGAAGTCCAGCTGACCCTTCTTGACCTGTTCGGCCAGGTCATCCATGCCGACGATATCGGCACCGGCTTCCTTGGCGGCATCGGCGTTGGCACCCTGGGTGAACACGGCGACGCGAACGTCCTTGCCGGTTCCGTTGGGCATCACGGTCGCACCACGCACCACTTGGTCGGATTTGCGCGGATCGACGCCCAGGTTGATGGCGACGTCCAGGGACTCCTTGAACTTGACCGTGGAGAGCTCGCTGAGCAGAGCCACGGCTTCCTCGAGAGAGTAGACCTTGGTGGAGTCGACCTTCTCGCTAATCATCTTCGCGCGCTTGGACAGCTTGGCCATGATCAGAGACCCTCCACGTTCAGGCCCATGCTGCGGGCACTACCGGCAATGGTACGCACCGCGGCGTCGAGATCGGCAGCCGTCAGATCCGGCTCCTTGGTCTTGGCGATCTCTTCGAGCTGTTCACGGGTCACGGTGCCGACCTTGTTCTTGTTCGGCTCACCGGAGCCGGACTTGATGCCAGCCGCCTTCTTCAGCAGGACCGCCGCGGGCGGGGTCTTGGTGATGAAGGTGAAGCTGCGGTCGGAGTAGACGGTGATCACCACCGGAGTGGGCAGACCCGGCTCAATCTCCTGGGTCGCGGCGTTGAACGCCTTACAGAACTCCATGATGTTGACGCCGTGCTGACCCAGCGCGGGGCCCACGGGGGGACTCGGGTTGGCCTTACCAGCTGCTACCTGCAGCTTGATGTAAGCCTGTACTTTCTTGGCCATATTGGACTCCAGTTGGGTAGTAGCGCCTTTCGGCTCCCCGGTATTGCGGCCGCTGGCTGCGGCCCTGCCTGCATCAGGTCGAGCGTTACTCTTTCTCGACCTGCGCGAATTCCAGCTCGACAGGAGTCGAGCGTCCGAAGATCAGCACACTGACCTGAACGCGACTCTTGTCGTAGTTCACTTCCTCTACGACACCGTTGAAGTCGGCGAAGGGGCCATCGATAACCCGGACCGACTGCCCCGGCTCGAACAGAGTCTTGGGCTTTGGCTTGTCGGTCCCATCCTCGACCCGACGCAGGATGGCATCGGCCTCTTTCTGAGTAATGGGTGCCGGCTTTTCCTTGGTTCCACCGATGAACCCCATGACGCGCGGGGTTTCGTTGACCAGGTGCCAGGTTTCGTCATCCATTTCCATCTCGACCAGTACGTAGCCGGGATAGAACTTGCGCTCGCTCTTGCGGCGCTTGCCATCACGCATCTCGACGACTTCTTCGGTTGGCACCAGAATCTCGCCGAAGCGATCCTCCATGCCAAACATCTTCACGCGCTCACCCAGTGAACGCATGACATGCTTCTCGAATCCGGAGTAGGCGTGAATGACGTACCAACGCTTGGACATGGGGGCTCCTAACCGATAACGCCGGACATCGCCCAGCCAAGAAGGGTGTCGATCAACCACAGCATCAGACCAACCACCAGCACGGCGACCAGCACGATGACGGTAGTCTGGATGGTCTCGGGCCGTGTCGGCCACACTACGCGTTGAATCTCTTTCTTGGCGGCACGAGCCAGTTCAGCCAGATCACGCCCCTTGGCAGTGGTCATCGCCACCAAGGCAGCGACGCCGCTCAGCGCCACGACACCCAACACGCGATAGAGCAGAGCCTGGTCGGCGAAGTAGGTGTTGCCTACCACAGCCAGAACCAGCAGAGTGACGACAACCGCCCACTTGAGCCCGTCGTGGCGCGACTCCTGCACCTCGGCGTTATGTTTCATGAAAACGAGACTCCTCAAGGCGCGGCAATCGATACGTGAATTCTTACGGGAATAAGCCAGTCTGGGGAAGACTGGCAGGCCAGGAGGGAATCGAACCCCCAACCTGCGGTTTTGGAGACCGCTGCTCTGCCAATTGAGCTACTGGCCTGTATCTGCCTTCCTCCACCCTTTGCAGGTGGCTTGCGACAGCGGTCGCCATCATAGCGGAAGCCGCTTTGCCTGGCAACCCCCTCTCGCCACTTAGAATCTATCAACGGCGAGAAAGAGAAAAGGCGAGCCTTGGCTCGCCTTTCAATGTGGAGCTCATGGACGGATTTGAACCGTCGACCTCACCCTTACCAAGGGTGTGCTCTACCCCTGAGCTACATGAGCCTAACCTTTGCACCCTTGGGTGCTGGAGCGGGCAGCGGGGATCGAACCCGCATCATCAGCTTGGAAGGCTGAGGTTCTACCATTGAACTATGCCCGCCTACCCACTCTTTCGGCCTCGATGACCAACCTCATCATCGCTGCCTGATTCTGGTGGAGGGGGAAGGATTCGAACCTTCGAAGCTTTCGCGGCAGATTTACAGTCTGCTCCCTTTGGCCACTCGGGAACCCCTCCAACTGGCGGCCTATTTTACCAGCGCCATTCCGAATGTCAAGCCATTGTTTCACAAGCAGCTTTTCATGCCTGGAGCGACTCAAGACGCCGCCACCCTTCTCTTCGGAACGCGGCGCATTGTGTCAAAGCAGCATGGAGAATGCAAGCCCCGCGCGAATCTTTTCCAGCGCTACCGGCGATGGCACACACGGCGCGCCCGCCATTCGGCCTGCTCGCTCGGCGGCGGTCAATGGAAAGCATGCCTCCAGACCGCCATAGACCATATCGGGCCAGACGGCATGGGGCACCTGAAGTCCGCGAGCCACCACCCGTGCATCGCCACCGGTCACCATCAGCGGCAACGCAACTCCTTCGCTATCGCACACCTCGGCATAGACGCGGTTGATCGCGCTGACCGCCGCCATGTAGATGCCATGATTGACCGCCTCGACCGTGCGCCGGCCGGGAACCAGCAGCTCCTCAGGCTCGCTGTCGGGATCGATGGCCACGTTACGGGTCCCCAGCTTGAGGCTCTCCTTCATCAGCCTTAGCCCCGGCAGGATATACCCACCCAGGTGGCGCCCTCCCGGCAGCACGAAATCGATGGTGATGGCACTACCACAGTCCACGGCACAACAGGCGCCAACCTGCTGGTAACCCGCCAGCACTCCCAGCCAGCGGTCGACCCCGAGCCGCTCGGGCTCCTCATAACCATTCGTGACACCCAGTGCCTCGGGGGTGGAGCTGGCCACATAAACGGCCCCCACGCGCTGACGCAGCAGCTGGACGGTCTCCTCGAGCACCGCACGCCTCGCAACGCTGGATATGCGCACCGACTCGACCACCTCGAGATTGGGAATATCGGCTCCCGGCCGCCACTCCTCCCGGGTCCACACCGCTCCACGAGAGCGGATCTCGCTGGTATCGACATCCTTGAGACGCCACTTGGAGAGCGTATTACCGATATCGAGGTCGAGAATCATGAGCGCACACGCAGACTGATCTCACCACCCGCCAGATAGCGTCGCTCTCCACCCTGGACCACCACCAGGTTGCCGGAGGCATCCACCTCCTCGACCAGCGCTACCTCACGCGCATTGCCGCTCAACACGTCCACTTCACGGCCGGCGAAGGCGTGCCGGGCGTTCCAGGCATTGTGCCATGGGGCAAACCCCTCACGCTCGAACTCCGCCACCAGAGGAAGCAGTGCCTCCAGCAGATCCGCTGCCAGCGCATTACGGGATATGCCGGTCACCTGATCCTCGACAGCCGCGGCAGGCTGCCCCAGGGAGCTGCGGAACTCATCGCTCAGGGAAAGGTTGAGCCCCATGCCAATCACCACCTCACAGGGACCAGAGGCGTCCCCACTGACCTCCACCAGGATGCCCGCCAGCTTGCCATACTCTCCATCCGGTCTCTTCAGCAGCACATCATTGGGCCACTTCAGTAGCGGCGAAACCCCGTGACTCTCCAGCACTCGGGCCAGGGCCACCCCTGCGGCAAGGCTCAGCCCCTCCAGGGCAGCGATGCCGGACTCGACTCGCCATCCCAGGGAGAGCATCAGGCTCTTCCCCCAGGGAGTGCTCCAGGCCCGCCCACGGCGACCACGCCCGGCGCTCTGCTGCTCCACCAGGCACACTTCACCGTGCCCCGCCCCATGGTCGAAGCGTTCGCGCAGAAAGGCGTTCGAGGAGGGCAGGGTTTCCTCGACAAAAAGGCGCGTCAGATGGCCACGTGCCTGACGAGAGAGGTCAGCGATGATGCGTTGTCCATCCAGGAGCTCCAGGGGCTCGGCAAGTCGATAGCCCTGCCCTTTCACCGCCTCCATGCTGATGCCCAAAGACTCGAGCTTGCGCAACTGCTTCCATACCGCAGCACGCGACACACCGAGCTGCTCACCGAGTTGCTCGCCCGAATGGAACTCGCCGTCGCCAAGAAGGCGTATGAGGTCACCGATGGTCATGCCAGGGATCCCGGATCGGAAAAAAACCCATTCTATCGGATGCAGCGCACCCCGGAAATGTAAGCATCTGGAAAGGCTCAGCATCCAAACACAAAAAGCCCCAAACTCATGATGAGTTCGAGGCTTTTTTCAATAAGGGTCTGACGATGTCCGGCCAACGCTCCAGGTGCCAGATCCCGGCGGCCGGCGCTCCGGTGAGCGGCGCCTCGATGGCCGGCATTCCGGGACGCTGCATGGGCAACGTCCCAACATGAAAAAACCCCGAGCAACTGAATGCCCGGGGTTTTTTCGGTATAAGTGCCTGACGATGACCTACTCTCGCATGGGGAGGCCCCACACTACCATCGGCGCAGAGCGGTTTCACTGCTGA
>NZ_WUTS01000001.1:3216633-3307536 GCF_009901955.1 Halomonas icarae
CTGGCAAGAAATTATCAGTCGCTACTCTGCCTCGTATCGGCCATCGTTTGGCTGGCCTGATTGTTAACGCTCCCTAGCTGTCTGAACCGCCAAATCGGGATCATAGGCCCGATCTAACGGCGACGTTCTAACGCATCAATTCTGGCAGACTTAACACCAGAGACGGAAAAAGAGTGATCATAACCAGAAGTAATATTAATAACAGGAAGTAGGGAAGTGCCGCCCGAGCTATCAGCAAGATGTTTTGCCCAGTCAAGCTCTGCATAACGAAGAGGTTGAAACCAACAGGTGGTGTGATCTGCGCAGCCTCGATGAGGATCACGATAAAGATTCCGAACCAGATGAGATCGATGCCAGCAGCCTCCACTAGCGGCAGCATGACCGATGAGGTGAGCACGATGATCGAGATACCCTCGAGAAAGCAGCCCAAGATGAGGATCAGCAACGCCATAACCAGCAGCAGGATATAGGGCGAGAAGCCAAAGCTTCCCACCCAACCGGCCAACTCCCGCGGTAGGCCAATAAAGGCGACGGCAATCGATAGGCAGGAGGCAGCTGCGATGATAAAGGAGATCATACACGAGGTTCTGACAGCCGCCATCAGACCCTCCCAGAAACACCTCCAGCTCAGGGCCCTATAGACGGCGGAAAGTCCCAGGGCGCCGATCACTCCGATGACTGCGGCCTCGGTCGGCGTGGCAATTCCAGCATAGATCGAGCCGATCACGAGAAATACCAGACCAATTGTGGGCAGGAGACTTGGCAACACCTCAAGTCGATGACGCCAGCTAGAGTGCTGATCCCGCTCGGGCATATCACCCGGATTTATCCAACTCCAGATCGTAACATACCCCATATAGAGAGCGATCAGCAGCAGGCCGGGGACAATGCCGGCTATGAATAGCCTTCCAATCGACTGCTCCGCCGAAACACCATAGACGATCATGATGATCGATGGAGGGATAAGCAACCCCATAGTGCCGGAGCCGGCTAGAGTGCCAATAGTCTGTCGAATTGGATAACCGCGTCGGCCGAGCTCCGGCACAGTCATACGGCCGATGGTGGCGCATGTCACTGCCGAAGAGCCGGTAATAGCCGCCATCACACCACAGCCCAGTATATTGACGTGTAACAGCCCACCCGGCAGTCGCCCAACCCAAGGTGCTAGCCCCTGGAACATATGGCGAGACAGGTTCGAACGAAACAAGATTTCTCCCATCCAGACGAAGAGCGGCAACGAGGTCAACTCCCACCCCCAGCTAGCGTCCCAAAGGGTCGACGCCATCAGTGACCCCATCGGTGCGGGTGTGAAAAGGGCCATCATGACCATCCCTGCCACCAGTAGAGTCACCGAAACCCAGATGCCAGACGCAAGAAAGCCGAATACGAGGACCGCAAGTGTGATTGTGGCAAGTGCAGTGGTATCGATCATTATGATCACTCGAAAGGTAGGGACTCGTCGTCACTGTCATAGCTAGGAGTGTGCCCCCGCAGCATACTGACCAGCTCATCGAGCAAGGCAGTGGCGAACAGAGTGACCCCCAGTGCGACGCCGGCCTGCGGAATCCAAAACTGGATAGCCAGGAGTCCGGGGCTTACATCTTGGAAGCGATAGGATTGCACCATCAGCGCGATGATGTGCCACGAGAGAAAGACGACAGCTACGCCGGCAACAGTGCAGTTGACTATTTCGACCACGCGGCGTGCGTGCCGCGGTAATCGGTCCAGTGTCAAGGTGATCCTCACGTGGCTTCCAGCGCGGAAGGTGTGTGCGAGGCCGAAGAAGGTAGCGGCGGCCATGCAAAACCCGGCGGCCTCGGTGGCCTCAAAGGTCACTCCAAGAATCCGACAGACCAGTTGGATCACGATGGTCACAAGAATCCCGACCAGAAAGAGTGCAGCGAGATAGCCTGCCGCATCATAGAGCCGGTCCAGAGTGCGTCTCATTGACGAAGCCCCCGTGGAAAGAACGTGGTATCAGTGGAGTGACTCCCTGTAGGCCTGGTAAACGGCCTGCTCACTGGAGTCGGCGGCTTCAAGCCACTCCGCGATCAGCTGCTCGCCGATCTCGTCGATCCGATTCAGTACATCCTGTGGTGCCTCAGCAATCTGCATGCCATGCTCTTCGAGCACACCCATGCGCTGCTTTCCAGCAGCCTCGGCCATCTCCCAGCTCCGCTCGGTAGCACGTCTCCCCTCCTCGAGTACCACCTCCTGAATTTCCTCGGGCAGGGAACGGAAAGCCCGCTCGTTAACGATGACGGCATTCTTCTGATGCATGGTGCCGGTATAGGTAAAGATATCGAGATACTCCCAGGCCTGGATGTCGGTACCCGTCTGCGCAGAAGTCCACAAGGCCTCGATCATGTTAGTGGCAAAGGCTTGAGGTATCTCAGCAAACGGCAGGATGATGGCATCTGCGCCGATCCCTTCGCCCAGCTTCTGGGTCTGCTTAGAATAGATACGTAGCTTGATACCATTGAGATCATCCAGTGACTGGATGGGCTCGCTCGTGTAGAAGCCCTGCCCCGGCCAAGGCGCATAAGTCAAGACGCGCATACCATCCTGGGCAAAGCGCTCATCGAAAAGAGGAGCCTGAGCTTCCATCAGTTTCTGGGCCTCCTTCAGTGTGGTTGCCACACCCGGGATATTGTCTAGGTTGTAGATCTCTTCCTCATTGCCGTAAACGCTCAGGCGGATTTCACCAACCTGAATCTGTCCTGCTTGTACAGATCTCTTAATGCTATCGAGCTTGATCAAGCTACTATTAGGTCGCAGATCGATTTTCAATTCACCATCGGTACGCCGCTCTATGGCCTCGACAAAATTTCTTATGTTCTGGGTAAAATAACTACTTTCTGGATACCCCGTTGCCATAATCCAAGTAGTTTCAGCTAAGACAGGAAGGGCGACCAAGGAACCAACAGCTGCCAACGTTACGGAACGTATCACGGAAAAGAAGGTCATTAACATCTCCATCTCTATTTATTTAAATAATAATGCGATGGCCTTGCCGTTATTTAATAGCCATTCTTAAGGCATATAGATCAATCTATTCAGGCAGTGTAACTTTCACATAAACCCTGACAAAAACAAAGAAAAAATAAAATAAAGAAATTTTAAAAATTAACAACTAATTCTTGCTGCTGCATGATATGGGCCACGCCGAATACCTTCACCTCCCAGGCAAAACCTTCAAAGGAAATCTGGCGAAAGTTCAGTGAGGGTAGGGCGGAGACACCGAGACCTGCGGCAACCATGCGGCCGGCAATGCCGATCTGGCAGACTTCACACATAAGTTCCATTTGTAAGTCGTGCTCTTGCAAACCCTTTGGATAGCCTGACGAGTACTTCATGGACGGCTGCCAGCGATGATGGGGGATCGCAGAAGGTCTTGCCAGGAGACTTCCTGTTGTTCTAGCAGAGGGTGCCCGAAGGGGCATACCGCCACAAAGTAGTCATCGATCAACGGCTCGAACTGAGTAGCTCCTGATGCAGAGCGGCGCACGGAGAAGCAGATGTTGGAACGTTACTCGTTGACTAGTACATCCACTTGGCTGGCCAACATGTCGTGTACGTTGATTGTGATATAAGAATGGCGTAATCAGTAGTCGGCCAGTACCGCTGGTTGGAAGCCAGCAGCCAGAGTCGGCAAGTGTAACCTTCCCTCGCTGCTTGTCGAGCAGCTCCTCCAGTTTCCCCCAGTGCTGCTTCCTAGTTGACGGTCAAGCGTCTTGCCGCGGGCAGAAAGAGTCTTCCTTCCGGAGTCAGCTGTACCCCGCGAGATGAGCAATTGAACAACGCTCTGCCCGCGGCTTGCTCTAGGTGTTTAGTCCCAGGGTGTAATGGTCCATGGAACGAACCATTATCCAAGGAGGAACCATAACTCAAGTACTTCATCAACGTGCCAAGACCTCGCCCGCCATCCGAGAAAACAGACAGCGATCATCAGGTTCACTCGACACAGGGCACGACCACTGTGCGTTGGCTGGTCGCCGAGGCAGCGCAGTGGCTGAAGGGGGCTGGGAAAAACACATCGACAAGTTCTGGCTGGCCACTCAGCCACAGGATATGTTCGCCGGACCGGATACGGCTCTTGACTGGCGACCACTCATCGCACCTCGTGTTCCACGCATCCTCGGCGTCATCACACCCTCCCGAACACTGCCCTCTACTGGGGCCTCTGCAATGCTTGACCTAGTGCGCGCACATGCCCCAGCATTCAAGCTCTGAGTTCTCAGGCACTCCGAGCATGGGAGGGTGCTGAGAATCACTAGAAGCATGACCTACATTAAGCAAACATCGACCCACTCAATATCCCGTAGGGCTTCGCTTGGGGGTCAAGCCAACCTAGTCAAGTTCTGTGCTGAAAACTAAAAAATACGAACGGGGGTACATGAGGGGGTACATGAAAAATGTCGAAAAAAACATTCTTTTTAATCAGTGCTTTACAGATGCTTTTTACGGGACGCCGCCTCCACCAACCACAGGTTTCAGGAGTTACCAAGAAACGCCAGAAACCGCATGAACAGGGGCCTTCGGGCCCCTTTCTTGTTTCAGGAGTTCCCAGGTCATCCTTTGACATACCCCCAACGATGGGGGTACATCGTCGAAACTATCATCCGGGACCCTATAGCCGCGATCCTCAAGCACCTTTCTCGGCAAAAGATGAAGGCGCTAGATAACGGGATAGTCCTTTGGGACTCTCAGATCCCCCCCAACCACGCCAACAACGACACAACGCCGTGGAACACTAGCATGCCAATCAGCACGACCAGGGTAGCCAGTGTCAGCAGGAGCAGTAGCATCCTTGGTTTAAACGCCTCACCCTTTGGGCAGAAGGGGTCTTCAATAATCCTAAGGAAGTTATGCCAGCGCTCAGAACGACCTGTAGCGTCAATCACGCGAACCAGGTACATGCAGCCAAGGATCGGAAGAATGATCCATCCATGCGCATCATATTTCTCGGCGGTATTCCAGATTACCCAGGGCACTCCCAGGATGAAAAAAACACAAAGGGCCAGGCCCCAGGCAAATGAAAGCTTATCCACATGGATTCCCTGATCAATTCGAGTCTCTAGCCTTCTCTGGCCAAGAGACTCTCTGCATACAGCTAATCGTTCAGCCCCGGCAGCCAGAGCATGATTGACAGAAACAGAATACAGCAGCAGTCCAGTCAATTGCAGCAGCACGAAGGGGACGATCGACTTGTAGATGATGCCGATACTCACACCCCCTAAACGGCCTTTGCCTTCGCTCCACTTCGCTGTGTATGAGGGCCCTCAACCGTCATCATCAGCATCAACACATGGGAAAGCATCGTGAACACGGAGAATCACCCCCCAGCCTGCCTGAAACCGTATCAGATGCCGGTCGACACCATCGTCGAGCGTTCCCGCGTGTCGCCACTGCCGCGTCTTCATGCATGGGCTGTTATCGGGTGCCACATACCGGCAAGGCGGAATAGTCTTCCAACACGTCCTTGCGAAAGGGCAATCGTGCCCGAGCATCGCTGATCACCCGAGGATCAACCTCCATAAGATGGAACTCTTCACTCTCGCCCAGCACCGTGGCGGGTAGAGTGTCATCGATCCAGGGTGGACACAGAAAGGACTGACCAAAATGTTCGCCGCTGCGGTTGACGCTGAGGAAGTAAACCTGGTTTTCCAGCGCCCGCGTGGTCACGAACTGATGCCATGAGTAATAGGAAAGATCCTTGGAAAAGGCGACAGGATGCAGGATGACATCCACGCCGAACTCACGGCAAAGGCGGCGCGTCAACTCGGGAAACCGCATGTCATAGCAGATGATCACGCCGACCTTGATTCCGTCGATCTCGAATACGGACAAGTGATCGCCACGCCGGAAGTAACGAAGCTCATGCGAGTCGCCATACTCGGCGGTGTGCAGCTTGTCGTAATGGGTCAGGTATTGTCCCTGACGTCCAATGGTGACCTGGCTGATATAGGTGTCCTCGCCGTCCTGGCGCGCCGTGCCGTAGCATATGGCCACCTTGTGCTCGCGACAGAATTGCCCAAACAGGGTGTAGAACTCGCCTTCCAGCGGTTCCCTGAACCGGGCAACCTGCTGAAAGTTCTCTTTCGAGTACTCCATGGTCGAGAGTTCCGGCAAGACAATCAGATCAACCGGCTGGGCAGTGACCTGGGCCGAGAGTCGCTGGATGACTGTCTCGACATGGGCCCGCTGACTATCTCGGCTGTCAATGGCAGGAATATGGATCTGAGCAACGAGTACACGCATATCGATACGACTCCATAAGATGGGTTTCTATAGCAATTATCTAGCCCTTCGCTACTCAGCACGCGCAAGCGGGCCACTACTATTTCCCTGCCGAATTGAGGGAGGTTATTTCAAGTTCGCCTGGCGCCGAATGGCGAGGCAACGGTAACCGCGTTGACGCAGCACACTTGGCCCGGGGGAAGCCAGCCTCTAGGCTCGAAGCATTTCCCACCTTGCCTGGTTCCAGCATGCACCCACAACGCGCCCGACTGCATAACGAGCTTCACGCCCAGCCCTCGATCTACTTCGCGGAGCCGGCGCACATTCACCACTACGCCTTCCTCGATGGCGACGGCATTGCCACCGACATCCTCGAGCGGATCGCCGAGGCGGTCGGCAGGACCCCCGACTCCGAAGCGGCTCAGGAGATCCTGAACTTCGGTGACCAGACGCTGAAGTGGGAGCGCCATACCGAGTTCTTCACCCTCACCCTACTGGTCCCGAAGTCCGCGCGGGGCGAGCCCTGGCCATCGCCCCCGCCGCTGCTGGCGGAGATCAGCGCCGCACACAGCCGTAAGCTCATCAATGCCAGCCTGGTCCTGGTAGAGGCGGAGGCTGACTGGGGTGGCGACCCCAGCGCCTATGGCTTTCGCGACCCCGCCGGCTCCAGCGTGGGGGATGGAGACGCCACCGTATGGAGCGATTTCCGGCTCACCGCGGACGGTGTCAATCGGCTGATGCTGGTCAACCGGGGCCTCAACGCCTTTCGTCTGGGGCGCACGACCCGGCGCCTCCTGGAGATCGAGACATACCGCATGATGGCCTCGCTAGCGCTACCAGTGGCCAAGAAGATGAGCCTCGAGCTGCGCGACCACGAGCTTGAGCTCGGCAAGCTCTCGGAGCGTAACACAGAGGACGCAGAAGCAAGCTCCCGCCCGCTTCTGGCGGCCATCTCCGAGCTCTCGGCCAGGCTTGAGCGCTCGGGTGCCCGATCGCGGCAGCGCTTCAGCGCCACTGAGGCCTATGCGCGGATCGTCTTCAACCGTATCGAGGAGCTACGCGAGGAGCGACTGGACGACCGTCCCCGGCTGGGGACCTTCATCCTGCGGCGCTTCCGACCAACGTATATGGAGTCCTCCCCGTTTGCCAGCATGAGGCATGATCGGCGGTAGGTACGACTGCACACGTATATCCGGTCTCATTAATAATGCCAATGGCATCGGACCCTGATGGGCTATCCGCACGTCAGTTCCCAATCGGTTCATCGAGCTGTTAGCTCACGTACGTGTCGGGGGTTGCTGACGTCGGTTCGACCTGTTCGCCATCTTGCAGCATGCTCAGCAATCGTGGTGGTGGGAACCCTCGGTAAAAACGTTGGAATTCAGTAGGGTGATGTTACGCCACATGGGCCGCCAGCTCGGGATCATAGTCGCTGTCGTGACGCGTGATCGCCCAGGCGATACGTGCTGTCTTGTTGGCGAGCGCAACAATCGCCACGTTGGCATGCTTTCGCTCGGCCAGTTTCCTGACCCAGTGACTCAGGTTGTCCTCCTTGCCATCGCTGCAGCGCAGAACGGCGCGCGCGCCGTGCACCAGCAGGGTTCGTAGGTAGCTGTCGCCCCGCTTGCTGATGCCCAGCAAGCGGTCACGTCCTCCCGTACTGTGCTGACGCGGCGTCAGGCCCAGCGAAGCAGCGAAGTCCCGCCCGCGCTTGAAAGCCTGGGCGTCACCCAAGGCGCCGGCCAACGCGCTGGCAGTCAGTGTGCCGACCCCGCGGAGCGATAACAGGCGCTTTGCCACCGGGTCGGTCTGGGCGTGGTGCTCGATGCGCTCCGTCACTGTAGCGATGCGATCGCTCAGATAGCGGAGATCCTCTGCGAGGTCGGCCAGCAGTACGCGGAAATCATCGGTCAAGCCATTTTCGGCATCTTCCAGCCAGCGGGGCAGCGCGGCGCGCAGCTGGCCGATGCCGACGGGGGCCACCAGCCCATACTCACCGACCAAGCCGCGGATCTGGTTGGCCTTGGCGGTGCGCTGATGCACCAGCTCGCTGCGGATGCGATGAGCGGCCTGAACATCCTGCTGGGCGACGGACTTGACCGTCACGAAGCGCATGCTCGGCCGCCCCATGGCCTCACAGATGGCCTCGGCATCGACGCGGTCGTTCTTGTTGCTCTTCACATAGGGCTTGACGAACTGAGCGGCGATCAACGTGACGTGATAGCCGCGTGCCTGCAGCTCGCGGCCCCAGTGATGAGCGGAGGCGCAGGCTTCCATCCCGATCACGGCACCGGCAGGGACGCGATTGACGATGGCGTCCAGCCACTTGTCTCGTGAGTACTTGCCACGCCACTGGACCTGGTCATGGCGATCCACGCCGTGCACATGAAAGACAGACTTTGCGATATCCACGCCGACCCGGGTAATGTTCATGGGGAGTTCTCCTCATCCTCAGGCTGGTAAGTGATGCACTCACCCACCAGTGTGGCGCAACGACGCCGATGAAGGGTGGGGAGGACTCCATCCCATTGGTTCACTACTGTGCCGCTATCAATCGGCGTCAGGAGAGTCTCGCGGAGAGTGTTGCACGGCTCAATGACCTGCTCAGAACCCGTGCCCAGGTGGAGATCGAGGAGCAGAACTCCGAGATCCTGCAGAGCCTCAACGAGCGCACCAGCAGCCAGCTGAAGATACAGAAGGCCGTCGAGGGGCTGTCGATCATCGTCATCAGCTATTACCTCTTCAGCCTGTTCAAGCTGGGGCTGCAGAGCCTGAATGCCCTTGGCGTGGTCATAGCACCAGGCGTCGCCGCCGCCATCCTGGGCCCCCTGGGGTTGGGGATCATCGGCTTTCTGGCGTGGAGAATTCAGCGCGTCAGGAATCACTGAAGGCAGACTTGCGGATCCGTTATTGCCAGGATCCGCGGTCATCCTGTGATGGGCATTACACTATACGCCTGCTCGTCGAGAGCCTTGCGCTCCCGATTCAAGGCCGTGGCGAAGTTCACTGGCTGACTTTAGATCCTCTACCGAGTTACATCTCCACATGAGCCTTCTCGATAAGCGCGCACTCTATCTGTTCGAGGTCGTTAGCTGCGGCGGCATTCGCGCGGCGGCGGAACACCTCGACCTCAGCCCCTCCGTGATCAGCCGCCAGGTGCGCAACCTCGAGCGCGAGCTGGGCACCGCGCTGCTGGAGCGCCAGGGGCGCAATGTGGTGCCGACAGAGGCCGGACAGCTGGTGGTCGATAGCTTCCTGGATCAGCGGCGGCTGCACTCGCAGCTCTGGGATACGCTCTCGCGGCTGCGCAACCTGCAGTCGGGCAAGGTCGTCGTCTCGGTGGGCGACGGTTTCGTCGACAGTTTTATCCAGCATGTGATGCGCCGCGTCTCCGAGCAGTA
Source organism: Halomonas icarae (assembly GCF_009901955.1). Taxonomy (GTDB): domain Bacteria; phylum Pseudomonadota; class Gammaproteobacteria; order Pseudomonadales; family Halomonadaceae; genus Halomonas; species Halomonas icarae. The sequence goes on from NZ_WUTS01000001.1 coordinate 3,226,275, forward strand.
CCCCGATGTGCTGGTGGAGATCAAGACGGGTATCTACTACCCACGCGAGCCGCATGAGATGGTGGCCAACGACGAGGTCGATATCGCCGTGACCTACGGTTCGATCTCCGACCCACGGCTGGTGATCCACTCCTTCGAACGAGGCCCGCTGTGTGCCCTGGTAGCGCCCGGCCATCCCCTGGCCGACCGCGACGGGGTAACCCTAGACGAGCTGGCCCACCATAAGCTGATCTTCCTGCCCGATGCCTCGGGCTCCCAGCGCTTCGTCAACGAGCTGTTTCGGGCCGCCAGGCTGGCGGCGACACCCGTCTATCGCTGCAATCTGCACTCCGTCTCGCGTCGACTGGCCAGCGCGGGAGTGGGGGTATCCTTCATGACCGCCGCCGCGGCGAGATGCGAAATCGAGGCGGGTCAGCTGCGTGCCATCCCCATTCGTCATCCGATGGCGGAGCACAGCCAGGGGAATCTGGTACGCAGAGCCGGCAGGCGGTTATCACCGGCTGCCGGCTATCTTTGGAAGCTGATGCTGGGGATGCAGTGATCAGCTGATCATCATTCAGCTAGCCATCATGTAGATGCCCGGGCCGATGGGCCAGCCCATGGCCAGCCAGAACATCAGAAATGCCGACCAGGCGATCAGGAAGCCCAACGCCATTGGAAGCATGGTGGCGATCAGCGTGCCCAGCCCCATGTCCGGTTTATAGCGCTGCATATAGACCAGCGCCACCGAGAAGTAGGGGCTCATCGGCGAGATGATATTGGTGCTCGAGTCACCGATACGGAACATGGCCAGAACGAAGGCGGGGTCGAAGTCGATCATCATCAGCATGGGCACGAACACCGGTGCCATCAGCGCCCACTGCGCCGACCCGCTGGTCATGAACACGTTCAGCACCGCGCTCATGACGATGAAGGCACCCACCAGCGGCAGACCGGTGAAGCCGGTGCTCTGCAGAATGTTGGAGCCTTCGATGGCGATGAACTGTCCCAGCTCCGACCAGCGGAAGTAGGCGATGAACTGCGCGATGGCGAAGAACAGCACCAGCGTGGGGGCGAGATCGCTGGCCGACTCCGCCATGCGCTGGGGCACGTCGCGGCTGCTGGTGATCTTCCCCAACGTGATGCCGTATACCAGGCCGATCATCACGAAGTAGACGAACATCAGCGGCACCAGCGAGCGCAGGAAGGGCGAGGGGATCAGGCCACCCTCCGCGTTGCGCAGCGGCGAGGCCTCGGGCACCACGACCAGCGCCACCAGGGCGAGATAGACCAGGGTGGCGATCCCGACCCGCTTTAGCCCGCGCTTCTCGGTCGCGGTCAGTTCGGGCGTCTCGACCTCGGTGGTGAAGTCCTTGGCCATGGGCAGGGTACGCTGGAGGCGCGGCTCCACCACCTTATCGATCAGCAGCGTGCCTACGGTAGCCAGCACGAATACCGAGCAGGCGACGAAGAAGTAGTTGTCCACCGGCGAGATATAGGCCTCGGGGTCGACCAGGCGCGCCGCCTCGGTGGTAATCCCGGCGAACAGGGCATCACCCACGGTGATGAACAGGCTGGCATCGAACCCGGCGCCGGCGGCCGCATAGGCGGCCGCTGCCCCGGCGATGGGGTGGCGTCCCACCGAGTGATAGACCATGGCCGCCAGCGGAATCAGGATCAGGTAGTTGGCATCGGAGGCGATGCTGCCACAGATGCCGGCCATGAACACACAGAAGGTCAGCAGCGCAGGTGGCGCCTTGGCCACGCTGACCTGCATCAGGGTCGACATCAGCCCCACCTTGTCGGCCAGGCCGATGCCGAACATCACCACCAGAATCAGCCCCAGCGGGGGGAAGTTGACGAAGTTACTGACCACGCTGGTCAGCATGAACTCGATGCCCTCGGCGGAGAGCAGGCTGCGCACATGGACTTCGGCATCGGTCTGCGGGTTGATGGCGGAGACGCCCAGGGATGCCAGCAGGGCGGAGAGCGCCACCACTACGCCGGCGAGAATTGCGAACAGAATGAACGGGTGCGGCAGCTTGTTCCCTGCGCGCTCGATGGATGAGAGGACGGCTTGCATCTTGGGTGACCTTGTTATGACGGTGTTTTTTTGGTTCTCGGGAGCTCAGTCCCGCGACATGAGGCCCTGGGCCAACGCGACGAACATGCCGCCGGCCACCGGCAGGATGTTGTCGTTGAAGTCGTAGTGCTCGTTATGCAGATAGGCGCTGTCGCCATTGCCGACGAAGAAGAAGCAGCCAGGTACCTCCTGCAGATAGAACGAGAAGTCCTCTGCGCCCATGGTCGGCATGTAGTCCAGCCGCTGGATATCACGGCTGACACCGTGCGCCTTGGCCAGTGACAGAACACGTTCGGCCCATTCGGCATCGTTAACCAGCGGCGGCACCTGATGCTCGTGCTCCAGCTGGAAGGTAGCGCCATGCGCGGCACACACACCGCTGACGACTCGCTCGAGCCGACCCGCCAGCGCATCACGCGAGGATGGTCGGTCACTGCGAATATTGACGACCAGCTCGGCCTGACCGGGAATCACGTTGGCGGCGTCGCCGGCATGGAAGGCGGCGACCGTGATCACCCCGGCCTCGAGGGGAGACTTTTGGCGACCGACCAGCCCCTGAAGCTGCTGCACCAGCGAGGCACCGATATAGATGGGGTCAACCGCCAGATGCGGCATCGCCGCGTGGCCTGAACGGCCGTCGATGGTCACCCGGTAGGTATCGTTGCCGCCCATGGCGGGTCCGGGTTTGACGAACAGCTGGCCCTCGTCGAATCCCGGTCGATTGTGATAGCCGAAGATCGCCGAGACCCTCGGGTTATCCAGCACGCCGGCCTCGACCATTCGAGCGGCACCGTTGCCACCCTCTTCCGCCGGCTGGAACAGCAGTTTCAGGTGGCCGCACAGCTCGTCCTGCCGCGTGATGATGGCTTCGGCAGCCAGCAGCAGGCTGGCGGTGTGGCCGTCGTGGCCGCAGGCGTGCATCAGCCCGTCGTGGCTCGAGCGATGCTCGAAGTCGTTGGCTTCGTGGATCGGCAGTGCATCCATGTCGGCACGAAAGGCGATGACCGGGCCATCGCGGCCGGTGTCCAGCTCCGCCATCACGCCGGTGGTGGCGATGCCCTCGGTCACCCGGTAGCCAAGTTCGCGAAGACGCTTGGCGACGACGCTGGCCGTCGCGGTCTCTTCGAACTTCAGCTCGGGGTGACGATGAAAATGGCGGCGCAAGCGGATGGCTTCCTGCACCTGTGCGTCGTCAAACATTGAATCTCCTTGAAACGGGCTTCCTGGCGGTGCATCACGCTATGCGAACCGGGGTTTCGAAAGGAGAGGCAAGCCGGTCCGCTTTGTTGCTGTATAGGCAACAAAGCGGACCGTTTTAGACGTTAGTCGTAAGCCAGGTAACGATATGGTGAAGCGTGGCGAAGAGAGACCGCCTAGGCGGATATCGCCCCCTCGCTTACTCGCGGCAGCGAAAGGGTGAAGGTGGTGCCACGCTCGGCGTGGCTCTCCACGAACACCTCGCCGCCATGCCACTCAACGATCGAGCGCACGATGGCCAACCCCAATCCCCCCGAGTCGGCCGAGCCGGTGCGGGCGGGATCGCAGCGATAGAAGCGCTCGAAGATCCGCGTCAGGTCGTCGGGAGCGATGGCCTCGCCCTGGTTATGCACCCGCAGCTCGACCCGGTCCGCCAGGCAGACGCTGCTGATCCGGATCGGCGTGCCACTGCGACCATGGCGCAGGGCATTGGCCATCAGGTTGGCCAGCGCCCGGCGCAGCAGCTCGCAGTTAGCCATCACGGTGCCATCGACGCACTGCTCGAGCACGCGTCCATCCTCTTCCGCCATGCCCTCGAAATACTCGCAGAGCTGTTCGACCAGCCGGTGCAGATCAACGGTCTGCCTGGGAAGCTTCTTGGCCGGGTTCTCGGTGCGCGACAGCAGCAGCATGCTGTCGATCATCCGCGATAACCGCTCGTACTCCTCGATGTTGGACTCCAGCACCCGCCGATACTCCTCGGCGCTGCGCTCTCGGCGCAGGGTATGCTGATTCTGCCCCAGCAGGTTGGTAAGGGGCGTGCGCATCTCGTGGGCCAGGTCGGCGGAGTAGCGCGACAGCTGAGAGAAGCCCTCCTCCAGGCGGCCCAGCATTCGGTTCAGGCCGCGACTCAGGACGGCGATCTCCTCGGCCTCACCGTCGACGCGCAGACGGTGATCCAGACGATGCACATCGATGCGGCCGACCTGTTTCGCCAGGCGACGCAACGGGCGCAGCCCCCGTCGGCTGACCCCCCAGCCCAGCAGACAGGCGAACAGCGCGCCGCCCGCCAGAGCCAGCCATATCCGCAGTCGATAGGCTGCCAGCATCTGTTGACGCTCATCGAGCCGCTTTCCGGCCACCAGCGTCAACGAGCGCCCCTCCTGCTCGAAGGTCTGCCACGCCAGCCGCGCTGGGGCCGTCGTGGTGACATTGCCGAGGCGCACCTCGTCACTCTCCGGCAGCGCGGGAACCGGCAAGTGGCCAGGGTTGACCTCTATCAGCACCTCGCCCCGGTCATCCAGGACCCATAGCAGGCTGTCGCGATTGCCCAGCATATTGGCGTAGAGCTGAGGGCGACGACGCAGGGCGGCGACGCTTTCGCCACCGTCGAGCAGCGCCTGCATCCGCTCCAGACGGCCGCGCAACATCTGATCGTCACGCCAGATGATTTCGCGGCTCAGCGAGTGGTAGAGATAGGCCCCGACGCTGCCCAGCAGCACTACACTGACCAGGGCAAACAGCAGCGACAGCCGCCCGGCCAGGGAGCGAAACAGCACCATCAGGCGCGCTCCTCCAGCACATAGCCCATGCCACGTTCGGTATGGATCAACTTGAGGGGGTAGGGATCATCTACCTTGGCACGCAGTCGGCGTATCGCCACCTCCACCACATTGGTGTCGCTATCGAAGTTCATCTGCCATACCCGCGAGGCGATATAGGTTCGAGACAGCACCTCCCCCTGCCGCTCGAGAAACAGCTCCAACAGTGCGAACTCCTTGTTGGTCAATGCAATACGCTCTCCCTGACGGGTCACCCGTCGGCGCAGCACATCCATCTCCAGATCGGCCACGCGAAAGTGTTCGCTCTCACGCGGCGGACCGCGGCGCAGCAAGGTCCGAACCCGCGCCAGCAGTTCTATGAAGGAGAAAGGCTTGACCAGATAGTCGTCGGCGCCGAGCTCCAGCCCCTTGACGCGATACTCCACCGCGTCGCGTGCGGTCAGGAACAGCACTGGCACCTGGCTGCGGCGACGAATCAGCTGCAGCAGCTGCCAGCCATCCAGCCCCGGTAGCATGACGTCGAGGATGATCAGGTCGAACTCCTCCTCGAATAGATGCTCGGCCTCGAAGCCATCTCGCGCCACTTCCACGCGATACCCAGACTCGCCGAGCCCCTTGCACAGATAGTCGGCGGTCTTGCGCTCGTCTTCCACCACCAGAATTCGCATGCCACCCTCCGTGAAATCGACACAGGGTAGCCGACCCCGGCCCCCGGCGCCCATTACAAAGCTGTCATCTTGCCGTCAGGTGATTGACGGTACCCACATGTCACGATAGTGATTCGCCAAGCCGGCACGTCGCCGCGTCAATATCCACTCCGTGGAGACATCCTATGCTGATCAAGATCGCCAAACCGCATGATCTGCGCGACTCCGATGTGACACCGGAGTCCGTCTATCTCTCCCGTCGCCGTTTCATGGGGGGCATGGCGGGACTGGGGGCGGGGCTTGCCCTTGGCGGCCCGGCCCACGCCGATGCCAATTATGCGGATGTACCCGAGGGTAACGGGCCGGCCTGGTTGAAGAAGAAGATCGACGATACTCACTGGAAAGCGGTTACCCCCGCCAACCCCGAGAAGGACACGCTGGCCCCCTTCGACGATGCCAGCGGTTACAACAACTTCTACGAGTTTGGTTCCGGCAAGGCCGACCCCGCGCGCCGGGCGGGCAGCCTGAAGACCCAGCCGTGGAGCGTGGTGATCGATGGCGAGGTCAACAACGGCGGCCGCTTCGCCCTGGAGGATCTTGCCAGCCCCTCGCGTTTCGAGGAACGCATCTACCGCCTGCGCTGCGTCGAGGCCTGGTCGATGGTGATTCCCTGGCTAGGCATCCCCCTCGCCGAGGTGATCAGGCGCGCGGAACCCACCAGCAGAGCCAGATATGTGCGCTTCGAGACCCTGGTCGACCCCGAACAGATGCCGGGGCAGCGCTCCGCGTTCTCGCTGATCGACTGGCCCTACGTGGAGGGGCTGCGCCTCGACGAGGCCATGCACCCGCTCACCCTGCTCGCCCTGGGCATGTACGGCCGCGAGCTGCCCAATCAGAACGGCGCCCCCTTGCGCCTGGTGGTGCCTTGGAAGTACGGCTTCAAGAGCATCAAGTCGATCGTGCGCATCTCGCTGGTGGAGGAGCAGCCGCTCAACACCTGGCAGCAGATCGCCCCGGAGGAGTATGGCTTCTACGCCAACGTCAACCCCCGGGTCGATCACCCCCGCTGGAGCCAGGCCACCGAGCGCCGGCTGCCCAATAGCCTGTTCAGCCCCAACACCATCGATACCCTGATGTTCAACGGCTATGCCGACGAGGTGGCCGAGCTATACGCGGGGTTGGATCTGCGGACGCACTATTGATGGCCATCTCGAACCGCCTGATGGCCATTCCGAATCGCTGGCAGCTCTGGCGCCTGGGGGTATTTCTGGCGGCCCTGGCCCCACTGGTGATCTGGGGCTGGCAGGTGGCCAGTAACGCCGCCGGCCCCGAGCCAGGCCGCTACCTGCTGCTGAATCTCGGTCTCGGCGCGCTGTGGATGCTGCTGCTCACCCTGAGCCTGACGCCACTCACCAAGCTCATCCGCTGGAAGGGCTTCGCGCTGATCCGCCGTCAGTTGGGCCTCTGGACGCTGGCCTACGCCACCCTGCACCTGCTCAGCTACGCCCTGTTCATCCTGGGGCTCGACTGGGGCATGCTGGGCAGCGAAGTGGTCAAGCGCCCCTATATCATCGTCGGCATGCTGGCCCTGATCGGTCTCGTCGCGCTGGGCGTGACCTCGAACCGCTGGTCGATGCGTCGGCTCGGCAAGCGCTGGAAGTCGCTGCACAAGCTCTCCTACTCCATCCTGGGCCTGGTCCTGCTGCACTTCTTCTGGGTCGTGCGCGCCGACCTCAGGGAGTGGGCGGCCTATGCCGTAGCAGCCGCGCTGATCATGGCGACCCGCCTGCCGCCGGTGGCCCGTAAGCTGCCCAGGCTGCGCCAGCGGCTCGCCCGCGCCTGACACCATCGGCGCCCCGCCATCACTGGGGCGCCTTTCAGGCGCTCGTGACTCCAGCTCGTTCCTTATAGCTGCTTCTTCCAGCGACTCTCGACCGTCTCGAGTTCGGCGGGACCGTAGATCGCCCTGTCATGCTGGCCGTAATGGGCCCAGAGCTGGTCGCCGGCGTCGAAGTGCCACCATTCGCTGGGCAGGTTGGTGAAACCGGCCTTGCGCATCATCGTGAAGAGCAGCCGGCGATTGGCACGCACCCGACGCTGCCGCTCCGTCGGTTTTTCCAGGGCCTCGTAGTAGGCGGTATGCGAGGCCGGTACGGCCTCATCGAAGAGCGTGCCCATATCGAGGGGCAGCCCGTCGCCATCGCTCAGGGTGACATCCACCGCCCCACCGGTCAGATGCGGGCTGGGCGCTGCTGGGTCATCGCTGGGCACCGAGACGAACTCCCGGGTGCGGGTGAGAAGCTCCCCTTCTGAGAGCTCGGGATGATGCCCACGAATCGCCTCCTGCAGGGTATCGAAGAGATACTGCTGAACCCGCCATGGCCGCCAGCCATCCAGGATGATCAGCCCCATGCCCTCCGGCAGGGCTCGCGCCACCTCGAGCAGGCGCCGATATACCCCTTCTCGTACGTAGCACTCATCGATCGCGCCCGGCAGGCCCTGCTTGGCATATACCGGGAAGACCTTGATCGGGGCCGGTGCCAGGCTGAGCGGGATCAACGGCTCGTCGCTCCCCGCGATGGGTATCCGGCTCAGCACCGGCCAGTCGGGGCCGGGCGCCTCGGGGATCGGTACCGCGGTCAGCCGTGAGAGGGAGTCGGTCATGGCACTATCCAAGCAGCGAGGGGAGCCAGAGCGTGAGCCCGGGAAAGAGGATCAACAGTAACAGCACCAGCACCGCCGTAATCACGAACGGCCAGATGGTGCGAAACAACGACACGATCTCCAGTCGGCTGACCGCGGCCGCGACGAACACGCAGGCCCCCATGGGCGGGGTGATCAGGGCGATGGTGATATTGAGGGTGATGATGATGCCCAGATGCACGGGGTCGATCCCGGCCATCATCGCCACGGGGGAGAAGATCGGCGTCAGCAGCATCAGCGCCGACACCTCCTCCATGAACATGCCGGTCACGAAGGTGATTGCGCTTAGCATCAGCAAGATCACCATCGGCCGCTCGATATAGGGATCCAGCAACGCGACGAACTGGTTGGGCACCTGGGCATAGGCGAGCAACCAGCTGATGGTGGCCGAGGCGGCCATGATCATGAAGATGGCCGAGGTCAGGCGGGTGGTATCGACGATGGCCTTCCACAGATCGGCCAGGCGGAGCTTCCCCAGCAGCGCGCCACATAGCGCGACATAGAGGGCGGTCAGCGCCGCGGACTCCGTGGGAGTGACAAACCCCAGGACGATACCCGCCACGATGATAAAGGGGGCGACCAGGGCCGGGAGCGCTCCCACCGCCGTCACCATCAGCTCACGTGCGCCGGGCAGGCCGCCGCGCTTCTGAAGGCCCACGCGCCAGGCATACAGGGCATTCATGCCCATGAACGCCACCCCCAGCATCAGACCGGGAATCACGCCGGCGAGGAACAGGTCGCCCACCGAGGTGTTGGTCAGCGAGGCGTAGAGGATCATGAAGATGCTCGGCGGGATGATCGGACCGATCAACGAACTGCCGGCCGTCAGCCCGGCCGCGAAGGCCGTGGAGTAGCCCTCCTTGCGCATGGGTGGCACCAGCAGCGACCCCAGCGCCGAGGTGTCGGCCACGGCCGATCCATTGACCCCGGCAAAGAATACGCTCGACACCACGTTGACGTGCCCCATGCCCCCTCTCAGATGCCCGACCAGCAGCTTGGCAAAGGCCATCAGGCGGTCGGTGAGGCGAGTCACGTTCATCAGGTTGCCGGCCAGGATAAACAGCGGAATCGCCATCAGCGAGAAGACATTGATGCCGCCGAAGAACTGCTGGGGGAGCATGCGCGGAATCATGCTCGTATCGACGAACAGGAACCCGACCAGCGAGGTGGCCAGCAGCGACACGAAAAGCGGCAGACCCAGCAACACATGCACCAGGAAGACGGCCAGCATGGTGAGGGTCATGTCGCCTCCTCCGTGGGCTCCCTGAGTGGCGCCGGCCCATGCCAGAGGGCCTGCCAGGCCAGCAGGGCGAAGCCCACCGGAAGCGCCATCATCGGCACCGTTCGGCTGACCCCGAGCCCCTGACTGGTGAACATCGAGACCGACAGCGCATAGCGGTAGCTGAACAGGGTCGCGGCAATCGCGATGCCCAGCGTCAGCAGCCATTGATAGAGGTTCAGCAGTCGACGGAGCGGCACCGGCAGCAGACGCTCGATCAGGGCGACCCGCATATGGCCCCCCTCGATCCAGACGGCACCTGCCGCGAGCAGGACGCTGCCGATGATCAGGTAGCGGGCCAGCTCATCCGTCCAGATGGGGGCGCCACCGGCCAGGTAGCGCATGAAGACACCGAAGAGGATGATGGCCAGGTCCAGCAACAACAGCGAGCCGGCCACCGTTAGCGATACACGGCGGCTGAACCCCAGCACGCGAGCACTCAAGGATGGCATGGAAGGTTCCGCGATGATCAATGGGTTCGTGCGCAGGGCGGGCCCTGGCGGCTGCCCTGCGCCATGGGGCCGGTTACTCGGTCAGGTGGGTCATGCCGGCATCTTCCAGGGCCATGTCGATGAAACGGGGGTCGATATCACGCTCCTTGAGCCACTCCATGTAGGCCGGTTGCCCCAGCTCACGAAACTCGGCGAGTTCCTCCTCGGACGGCCGGATGACCTCCATGCCCTGCTCCTCGAGATAGGCGATGCGCTCTTCCACCCTGGCCTCGTTGTCGTCACGCGCCAGCTGATTGGCCTCGGCGACCGCCTCCAGGAAGGCCTCTCGCATCTCCTCGTCCCATCCATCGATCATCGCACCGTTGCCGACCAGAAACTGGTCCGAGTACTGAATGTTGGCCAGGGTCAGGTAGTCCTGCACCTCGTAGAGGCTGCCGAGGATGATGTACATCGGCGGGTTCATCTGGCCATCGGCGACCCCCGTGCGCAGCGCCATGTAGACCTCGGTCCAGGGGATCGGGGTACCCGAGGCGCCGAAGGCTTCATAGAGGGCCACCTGGCTGGGGTCCATGGCGCGGAAGCGCAGCCCCTCGAAATCGCTGGGTGACGAGATGGGCCGCTCATCGTTGGTGAAGGCGAGGAAGCCTCCCTCCTCGACCACGGCCAGCAACTCCAGACCGGTGCGCTCACGCAGCGCCTCTTCCACCGCCTGCCAGTACTCCCCCTCGTCGAAGAAGGTGCGTGCCGCCTCGAAGTCAGCGAACAGGAACGGGATGGCGCTGACGAAGACCTCGGGAACCACGGGCGACATGCCGGCGAAGGAGGCGATATTGAGGCTGGGGGTGTTCATCACCTGCTCCATGCGCTCCTCCTCCTCGCCCAGCATGCTGTTGGGATAGAGCTTCAGCTCGAGCTCGCCAGCGGTCTTCTCCTCGACCAGTTCCTTGAGGTTGGTAGCGAAGACATGGACGGCGTTCTTGTCGGGGTCCGGGGCGCCGTTGTAACCGATGTTCACGGTGGTGGCGGCCTGCACGCTACCGGCGAAGGCAATGGCAAGGCCTGCTGTCAGCAGCGATGCCGCCGTCAGGGAGCGAGAGACGAGGGGGGAACGAAGAAACGGACTCATGCTGATCTCCAGTGGCTTGTTATTGATAAAGCGTGCGAGTGAAGATTATTGGTGAAGCCCCGGCGATGCCGGCATATCAGCAGATTAGGATTGAGCCGTTAACTAATCAAATCCATACGCCGCCCACCTCCCTGAACGAAGGGGGCGCCGCCAGCTCCCACTCTGTCAACATCAAGCCCTGGCTCCTATGCCTCGATGCCATCTGGAACGTTGAAAACCAACCACCAGCTCACAAGCAGCGAGGCTAAGCTGGAGATTGCACTCCCGACCCGCCATACGCATACGCGAGGAAACGAGCATGAGACGGATCACTCCGACACTGGCGGCAATGATGATCACCGGTGGCCTCGCCTCGGCAGCATCGGCCATCGCCGCCGAGGATATCGTGATTGTCTATGACGCCTCGGGGTCCATGTGGGGTCAGATCGAGGGCAGCAGCAAGATCGAGATCGCTCGTGACGTGATGGCTGAGCTGGTCGACCATTGGGATACCGACACCAACCTTGGCCTGGTTGCCTACGGTCACCGGCGTCAGGGCGACTGCCGTGATATCGAAACGCTGGTTGAGCCGGGGCCAATCGACAAGGCCCACTTCATCGATACCGTCAACGCCATCAAGCCGGTGGGCAAGACGCCGATTTCGGCGTCGGTGCAGCACGCCGCCGACCTGCTGGCCTATCGTGACAACCCCGCCACGGTGGTCCTGATCTCGGATGGCGTGGAAACCTGCAATGCCGACCCCTGCGCGCTCTCTGAACAGCTCGCCAGCCAGGGTGTCGAGTTCACCGCCCATGTCATTGGTTTCGATTTGGAAGATGAAGCCCATGCCAGCCTCTCCTGCATCGCCGAAAACACCGGCGGCCTGTTCGTTCCCGCCAGCAATGCCGACGAGCTGCACGCCGCCCTGGCGCAGGTAAAGGATGCGGTCAACAAGGCGCCCCCGGCCCCCGAGCCGGCTCCAGAGCCGGAGCCGCCCGAGGTCAGCGTCTCGGGCCCCGACCAGGTGGTCACCGGAGCGCCCTTCGAGGTGTCATGGTCATCGCCCATCAGCACCTCCGACATGATCGCCATCGTGCCGGTCGGCGCCGATGAGGGCACCCGCGGCAACTACAAGCGCACCGGCAACGACACCGAGGGCCGCCTGACCGCGCCCGCCGACACCGGCCTCTATGAGCTGCGCTATATCCTGGACGAGGGCAAGCGGACCCTGGCCACCGCGCCCATCGAGGTCACCGCCCCCGAGATCAGCGTCTCGGGCCCCGATCAGGTGGTCACCGGGGCGCCCTTCGAGGTGTCATGGTCATCGCCCATCAGCACCTCCGACATGATCGCCATCGTGCCGGTCGGTGCCGACGAGGGGACCCGCGGCAACTACAAGCGCACCGGCAACGACACCGAGGGTCGCCTGACCGCGCCCGCCGACACCGGCCTCTATGAGCTGCGCTATATCCTGGACGAGGGCAAGAGGACCCTGGCCACCGCGTCCATCGAGGTCGTCGCCCCGGAAATGGGTATTTCCGGCCCCCCTATCGTGCGCGTGGAAGAGAATGTGGATATCTCATGGTCATCGACAATCAACCCCAGCGACATGATCGCCATCGTGCCGGCAGGCGCCGACGAGGGCGTGCGCGGTACCTACCGGCGCACCGGTAAGGTGACGAAGACTCGGCTGAGCGCCCCCGCCGAAACGGGGCTCTACGAGATTCGCTATATCCTGGACGAGGGCAAGAAGACCCTGGCCAGCGTTTCTCTCGAGGTCGTCGGTGCCGACGCCCCCCTGGATGAAGGGGCGGGACTCTCGGTGCCAGCATCGGCCGCCCCGGGCGAGACCATCACCATCAGCTGGAGCGGGGGGAACGACAGCAGCGACCAGCGCATCTCGATAGCGCGTAAGGAGCAGCCCGACTTCAGCTGGATCAGCGTTCACTCCATCGGCGAAGCCAGCAGCATGGAGCTGATTGTGCCGGATGATCCAGGGCTCTATGAGGTCCGTTTCCTGGATATTGCCGGCCGAGAACTGCTTGGCCGCTCAGTAGTGGAGGTCAAGTGAGAATGCTCTTTATGGATATATTCCTCCGCGCCATAGCCGTGTCGCCCCCCGCTTAACTAGGGAGGACTGTGTGACAGTCGATGACAGTAAGCGTCAGCCAGGGCCAGCAGCGCCGGATAGAAGTCACTGACGGTCTTCACGGCGGCGCTTCTCGACACCAGCAGCGGCAGCCAGCTACACAGCTCATGCTTCAGAAACGCCCCGACATCCTGACGCATCTCCTCTCGTGCGGGGCCCTCCGCCTCAGCCAGCATCTGCAGGCGAGTCGCCAGATAGTCGAGCATCACGGCCAGGTGGTCGGCAGGCTCGGCAACCTCTCTCCTGACTGCATACCCCGCCTCAGAGAGCCGGGCCTCCATTCGCTCCGCCGCCTCACCATGAAAGCCACCTTCGCCGCCTGCGTACAATGAGGCATAAGGGGGCGCACCGCTCCGCGCATCCACCAGAAACAACTCGGTGAAATCAGCCGCCAGCTCCAGGCGGGGAGCCCTGAGCATCACCAACCGTGACAGCGCCTCATCGAGGCGCGCGACCTCATGCGTCATGCCATGGGCGTCACGCAAATAGTCAAAGAATGGGGCCGCCTCTCCGTTGCGGTAGCGCTCCAGCGAGGCGTCATCCAGCTCGGTGCCCAGAACGGTCGCCAGCCAGCGGCACAACAGGCTCTCCGACTCCCAGTCGACTGGCTGCCGCTCGCCCATCTCAGGGCGGGCGGCAGCCAGGGGCGATGCTGACTCTCTCATATCTCCACCATGGTCGGTCCACCGAAGGCAGTGACCTCGGGCACCTCACCTTCGAAGCGCTCCATCTCCACGATGCAGGTGTTGGCGCTGGGTGCCTGGGCCAGCTTGGAGGTGCCCAGATCGAGAGTCAGGGTATTGGGATCGCCGTAAGTATCCAGGGCTCCGATTTCCGGCCCCACCGGCCCATACCAGGCCCCCTCCTGGATGCGTACCACGCCTGGCGGGAAATCATCGGAAACCACCGCCCCCGCCAGCAGCTGCCCGCGATCGTTGTATACCCGTACCAGGTCACCATCCTGGATCCCGCGCTCCGAGGCATCCTGCGGGCTCATGTAGATGGGCTCGCGCCCCTGCACCGCATAGGTGGCCCGCAACTCCTCGGACTCGCACAGCTGGGAGTGGAGCCGCTTGTCGGGGTGAACCGACTGCAACCACAAGGGGTAACGGTCGGAGTTCGGTCCCCCGTGAGAACGCTCGGCCTTCTCCATCCAAGTCGGATAGCCACGACAGTCGTCATAACCATAGCGGGCGATCTTGCGGCTTGAGACCTCGATAAAGCCGGAGGGGGTGCCCAGCGCATTGACCTCGGGAGCCTGACGGAAATCGGCATGACGCACCCAGTTCTCGCCCGGGCCGAAGTCGACATACCCCTCCTTCCAGAACTGCGCGAACTCCGGCATGGACGAGGTCGACTGGTCGCCTCCCGGCGCCGGGCTGAAGGACTTGTTTGCCTCGCGACACTCATCGTAGAGCTTCTTGACCCAGCCCATCTCGTCCAGGCCCTGGCGATACTCCTCATCACGCCCGAAGCGACGACACAGATCGGTGAAGATGTCGAAGTCGCTGCGCGAGTGGAAAAGTGGGTCCACCAGCTTGTGCATGGCCAGCACGCCGCGGTTGGAGTAGGAGCCGTAGATATCGATATCGTTGCGCTCGAACTGCGTACAGGCCGGCAGCACCAGGTCGGAGAAACGACAGGTGGCGTTCCATGAGTAGTCGATGGTGACCACCGTCTCGAGCTTCTGAAACGCCTTCTTCATTCGGTTGCGATCCTGGTGGTGATGCCAGGGGTTGCAGCCGCTGAAGACGCACATGTGGATATCCGGGAAGGTGACCTCGGCACCGTTGTACTGAATGGTCTCTCCCGGATTGAGCAGACAGTCGATCCAGCGTGCCACCGGAATGGTCGAGGCGGCGCCCTGGAAGTCGGTGTTGTCGTGTTCGGGGGTCTTGCCGGCGTCCACGTTGCGCGGAAAGGCGCCCGGCGCACTCGCTCCGGATGACGGCACACCGATGGAGCTGTAGTGGTGGCCATAGCTGATGCCACCGCCAGGAAGACCGATCTGCCCCAGCATGGTGGCCAGCACGGCCCCCATCCAGTAGGGCTGCTCGCCATGCTGCTGGCGCTGTATGGCCCAGCCGAACAGCAGCTGGGTGCGGTCGGCCGCCAGCAAGCGAGCAAACTCACGGATACGCTCGGCCGGCACACCACAGATTTCCTCGGCCCATTCCGGTGTCTTGGCCACGCCGTCATCGGCGTCACCCTGGACATAGGCGATGAAGTCATCGAAGCCAAGTGCATAGGCGTCGATAAACTCCTGATTGTGGAGCGCCTCGTTGTAGAGGGTATGCGCCATGCCGAGCATAAAGGCGACGTCGGTCATCGGGTTGATATAGAGCTGCTCGCAGCCGAGATAGTTCTGTGTCTTGGTGCGCACCGGATCCACGCTGATGACCCGGATGCTGCCCTCCTCCACCTTGGCCTTGAGCTGCTCCAGATAGGCGTAGGACTCATGGGTCTCGCAGTTCCACCCCACCTGCAGGTTCTTGTAGGGGTCGTTGCCCCACAGCACCACCGTCTTGCTGTTCTCGAGGATCAGCGGCCAGGAGGTGCCCTGGCTGTAGACCTCGGTGGACCCCAGCACGTAGGGAAGAACGACCTGACCAGCCCCGGTGGAGTAGTCGCCCACCTTCTTGACGAAGTGACCATGCATCGCCACTGCCCGCTGCATATGGTTACCGCAGCTGTGCACCTGACCGGTCTGGCGCCAGCCGGTGGCCCCTGCATAGAGCGCCCAGGGACCATACTCGGTCTGGATGCGCTCCAGCTCCTCGTGGAAGAGGTCGAGCGCCGCATCCCAGGTCAAGCGCACGAAACGGTTGTCACCGCGCGTGGTGCGGTCACCGTTGTGGCGATTCTTAAGCCACTCCAGACGCACCATCGGGTAGCGAATGCGCGAGGGGCTGTAGATCAGCCCCTTGATGCCTTTGAGCATCTCGGTGGGGTACTGGTCGGCACCGAAAGGCTTCACCTCGGCCACCTTGCCCCCTTTCACCAGGGCGTTCATTGCGCCCCAGTGAGAGCCGGCGGTCTTCCAGACACCCTGCTCGGTCACCCCGGCAGCGGCAGTGCTGGTGAGTAGCCCAGGGCCGATCAGCGAAGCTGCGGAGCCCGCCATGGCCCCCTTGAGAAAACTTCTACGGCTGATAGTCATGAGAGCTCCTTGGGCGTATCAGTGAGCGCCTTCGACATAGTCGGAAGAGTGCATTTGCAGGTACTTGAGCACCAGCTCCTGGGTGCCTGCGCTCATGTTGGTGAAGCCGACCATGCCGGAGAACATCGCCGGCCAGGTGTTGGCATCGAAATGTTCGGGCGCGGGCTCGGTGTGGCAGACGCTGCAGGCATCACGATAGGTCTGCCCCGCGGTCTCCCAGAGGGCCTCGCGGTTTTCGAGATAGACCCCCTTTTCGGCCCATAGCGCCACGTTCACGTTGCCCCAGGGTAGGCCGGTCATTTCATCGACGACATTGGTCTCCTGAACCTCGATAAGCGAGTCATTCTGGGCAACCTCCTTGTCGAGAACGGCACTGCTGATGTTATGACCAAAGTCAGCATAGAGCACGCGACCGAAGCCCTTCTCCTTGCGCCATGCCGGAATCTCCAGCTTCACGCTGTCGCCCCGGGTCTCGACGATGTTGACCTCGGTGGCCACCTGCAGAACACCGGCACGCTCGGTGAGCTCCGGGTCGGTATACAGGTCCACCGACTTGGCGCTGTAATACTGCTGGCCCTCGTCCAGGCTGACCGAGGTGGCTTCACGCACCAGGCGCGCCAGCATGGGATCCTCGCTGCCCATCTGCTCGGGCAGCTTGTGCGCGATGCCCTTGTGGCAGTCCACGCAGCTCTGATCACGCTCGGCGGCGGGCTTCATAAAGCGACGCGCCTCGTCGGACATCCTGTCCCAGTCCATGCTGTTGTAGTCGTGACAGCTGCGGCACTCCAGGGAGCCGTTGGCCTTGAAACGCGCCCACTCATGTTGGGCCAGCTCAAGACGCTTGGCCTCGAACTTCTCGGGGGTATCGATGGTGCCGAAAATGGCGCCCCACACCTCCTTGCTCGCCTGCATCTTGCGGGCAATCTTGGCGGTCCAGTCATGGGGCACGTGGCAGTCGGAGCAGATGGCCCTCACCCCGGTGCGGTTCGACCAGTGCACGGTGCTCTGCAGCTCCTGATAGACGTTGTCCTCCATCTCGTGGCAGCTGACGCAGAACTCCTCGGTGTTGGTGTACTCCATGGCCGTGTTGAAACCGCCCCAGAACACTATGCCGGCGAAGAAGCTGACGATGATGATCACCCCCAGGCTGATATGCACCGGGGGCTTTTTCAGGGTATTCCACAGGGTTGCGATGATCTTCATGTCTCGTCTCTCTCAGTCAGTAGGGCGTCAACCACCATGTCCGGGCGGCCCCAGCACGAAGACCTGCAGCATCCACACCACGAAGCCATACCCCCCCACCACCGCGATGGTAAGCAGCGGCACGACGATCGCCACCACGAAAAGAAAGGCAAGCCACTCTCGCCGCTTGCCGATAGAGCCTGACTCGCTCTCGCTCTTGACCTCTGCCATAACGCCCCCTCACAGGTCAGCCGGCATGATTTCAGCATGCGTCATCACGCATGCATACGTTATTGGTTTAATTAGCACATCAAGGTAGCAGACTGTCTTAAACTTGCCATGACCTTCATCAAGAAGTCGGGTTTTCCTGTTGTTCCCGTAAGAAAATACTGCGGAGAAGGACGCAACAAACTGGTGCATGGGATCAAATGGGGCCGGCACACACATTCGCTTCATTGCTCTTGCCCTAACCACCCTTGCGTTCCAAGCCAACTTCCCGTCCGGTGCTCCGCGCCCCGGCCTGAGCTTGACGCCAAAACCACTTGATACCAGCCTCATAGGACGCCATTATCAGCGCCCTCTCGTCATCCCCTGCCGGGGAGCCGGGCGAGGCCAAGACCGGGGTGGCATCGGGTCGGAGGCGCCGCGGCGCTTCACTACCGATAAGACCCTACCACTGTTGAACTTTCCCGATCTGGATTCGAACCCATGAGCAAAGTCCTGATTATCGGCGCCGGCGGCGTCGGCGGCGTCGTGACCCACAAGTGCGCGCAGCACCCCGAAGTCTTCAGCGAGATCATGCTGGCCAGCCGCAACGAGGCGAAGTGCCAGGCCATCGCCGAGCAGCTGGATCGCCCGATTCAGACCGCCCAGGTGGATGCGGATGATGTCGAGGCACTGGTCGCGCTGATCGAGTCATTCAGGCCCGATGTGCTGATCCACGTGGCCCTGCCCTACCAGGACCTGACCATCATGGAGGCCTGCCTGCGCACCGGCGTGCCCTATCTGGATACCGCCAACTACGAGCACCCCGACGAGGCGAAGTTCGAGTACAAGGAGCAGTGGGCCTTCCAGGAGCGCTACGCCAAGGCCGGCAACATGGCTACCCTGGGCTGCGGCTTCGACCCGGGCATGACCAATATCTACTGCGCCTACGCTCAGAAGAATCTGTTCGACGAGATCCATCGCATCGATATCCTCGATGCCAATGGCGGCGACCATGGCTATCCCTTCGCCACCAACTTCAACCCGGAGATCAATATTCGCGAAATCACCGCGAAGGGTCGCTACTGGGAGAAGGGCGAGTGGAAGGAGACCGCGCCGCTGGCCGAGAAGCGCACCTTCGACTTCGACGGCATCGGCGAGAAGGATATCTACCTCCTCTATCACGAGGAGATGGAATCCCTGTGCCAGAACATCAAGGGACTGGAGCGCATCCGCTTCTGGATGACCTTCTCCGACAAGTACATCACCCACCTCAAGGTGCTCGAGAACGTCGGCATGACCAGCATCGAGCCGATCGAGGTGAACGGCACCGAGATCGCTCCCCTGGAGTTCCTCAAGGCAGTGCTGCCCGACCCGGCATCGCTGGGCCCGCGCACCAAGGGCAAGACCAACATCGGCATCATTGCCGACGGCATCAAGGACGGCAAGCGCCGCAAGGTGCATATCTACAACATCTGCGATCACGAACAGTGCTACGCGGAGGTCAAGTCCCAGGCCATCTCCTACACCACCGGCGTGCCGGCGGTGACCGGCGCCATGCTGATGCTTGCGGGCATCTGGAAGGGTGACGGCGTGTTCAATGTCGAGCAGCTCGACCCGGATCCCTTCATGGCCCGCATCGGCGAGATGGGGCTGCCGTGGCAGGTGGTCGAGCTCGACCCCAACCACGACCCGCTGGCCTGAGCCATGGCGAACGCACGCGAGCAGGGCCTGGACTTCAGCATCCGGGCCTGCCCCTCCCCGGCCTATGTGGTGGACGATGCCCTGCTTCGTCGCAATCTGGAGCGCCTCGGCGAAGTCCAGGCGGCGAGCGGTGCGAGGATCCTGCTGGCGCTGAAGGGCTTCGCCATGTGGGACACCTTCCCGCTGGTACGCCAGTACCTGGTGGGTACCACCTCCAGCGGTCAGGACGAGGCACGCCTGGGCGCCGAGACCTTCGGTGGCGAGGTGCACTGCTACTCGCCGGCTTTCACCGAGGAGGAGTTGCGGGTAGTGCTGCGCTATGCCGACCACCTCAGCTTCAACTCCCCGGGCCAGTGGCGGCGCTTCCGCGAGATGGTCGCGGCGGTGCCGCGCCGGGTCTCCTGCGGGATGCGGGTCAACCCCGAGCACTCCACCGGCGATGTCCCGCTCTACGACCCCTGCGCATCGGGCTCACGGCTCGGTACCCGAGCGAGGGATCTGACGCCGGAGGATCTCGAGGGCCTCGAGGGCCTGCACTTTCACACCCTGTGTGAACAGAACAGTGACGACCTGGAGACGACCCTGGCGGCCTTCGAGGCGCGATTCGGCCACTATCTCGGTGACCTCGAGTGGGTCAACTTCGGTGGCGGCCACCATATCACCCGTGACGACTACGACGTCGAACGCCTGGTGCGGGTGATTCGCGGCTTCCGTGAGCGCCACCCACACCTGACGGTCTATCTGGAACCGGGCGAGGCCATCGCGCTGAACACCGGTTACCTGATCTGCACGGTGCTGGATATCGTCGACAACGATGGCCCCATCGCCATCCTCGACACCTCCGCCACCGCGCATATGCCCGATGTGCTGGAGATGCCCTACCGTCCCGAGATCATCGGTGGCGGCAAGCCGGGCGAGAAGGCCTGCACCTATCGCCTGGGTGGCCAGACCTGCCTGGCCGGCGATATCGTCGGCGAGTACAGCTTCGACGCACCACTCGCCATCGGCGACCGCCTGGTGTTCACCGACATGGCCCACTACACCATGGTCAAGACCACCACCTTCAATGGCATTCGCCTGCCCTCGATCTGTCGGATCGATGAGGCGAGTCGCGAGGTACGCACGGTGAGGACCTTCGGCTACGTGGACTATATGCAGCGGCTAAGCTGACCACCCACCGAACCCGCCCCCATCGTGAGGCGCTCTCTTTCGAGAGACGCCTACCTTCGATACACGCCCCCTTTGGGGGCGTTTTGCGTTTCCTCCGCCTGCCAGGTGCCACTCACGCCGCTCAATCGGCGGCGTGCATCGCCAGGGCGGTATCCAGCATGCGGTTGGAGAACCCCCACTCGTTGTCATACCAGGCCATCACCTTGACCAGGCGACCATTCACCCGGGTGTGATTGGCGTCGAAGGTCGAGGAGTGGGCGTCGTGGTTGAAGTCGATGGAGACCAGCGGCTGGGCATTGACCGCCAGCACCGGTGATGCCTCGGCGGCGCGGGCCACGATCTCGTTGATCTCCTCCTTGGTGGTCTCGCGCCCGGCGGTAAAGGTCAGGTCCACCAGCGAGACGTTGATCACCGGTACCCGCACGGCCAGGCCATCGAACTTGCCGGCGAGCTCCGGCAACACCAGCCCGACCGCCGCCGCCGCGCCGGTCTTGGTTGGGATCATGGAGTGGGTGGCGCTACGCGCACGGTAGGGATCCTTGTGGTAGACGTCGGAGAGGTTCTGGTCGTTGGTGTAGGCGTGCACCGTGGTCATCAGACCGTTCTCGATGCCCACCGCCTCGTTGAGCGCCTTGGCCACCGGGGCCAGACAGTTGGTGGTACAGGAGGCATTGGAGACCACGCGATGCTCGGCGCTGAGCACTCCCTCGTTGACCCCATAGACCACCGTGGCGTCGGCGTCTGGACTGGGCGCAGAGATCAGCACCCGCTCGGCGCCGGCCTCAATATGTCTGGCGGCGTCTGCCCGTTGGGTGAACAGGCCGGTGCACTCCATCACCAGGTCCACCTCCAGGTTCTTCCAGGGCAAGCGTGCAGGGTCACGCTCCGAGAGGATCGCGATCCGGTCGCCGTCGACGCTCATGCTCTGCTCGTCATGCTCGACCTTGAAGGGGAAGTGGCCATGCACGGTGTCATGGCGCAGCAGATGGGCATTGAGGGAGGGGTCGCCCAGATCGTTGATGGCCACCACCTCTACACGGTCACGATAACCGTTCTCGTAGAGGGCGCGCAGCACATTGCGGCCGATGCGGCCAAACCCGTTGATGGCAATCTTGAGCATCATTTCCTCTCTCCTCTCAGTGGCATCTTGCGGGGGATATAAATCGAACCTGCTGGCGAGTGCCCCGTGTCGTAAAGCTAACGAGGCACTGCCCTGCGGCTCGTATCATGCCTCTCAATGTGACCCAAACTGATCAGGGACTCAACAATTATTAAGTAAGTTTACAACATTCACCATGCTTCAGACTCCCCAATGCTTATAAAATGAAGCAAAAAACACCCCTAAGCTACTGAAAGTAAAATTTAAAAACCAGACAATACGGGCTCTTCCGAGGCAAGCCTTAGGTGTAGTAAAGCTACTGATAAACGGCTACTCTTGTAGTCTGACTACCAGCCATGCCACGGGAGGCCCGCCCAATGTCGACACAGCCCATCCACGCCCCCATTCGCCGCACCAAGATCGTTGCCACCCTGGGCCCCGCCAGCGACCGCGAGGGCGTGCTCGACACATTCACCGCCGGTAACGTTTGCCCGTTGCCGGCAGCGGATGCGTACTTTACGGCTTTCCCGGCGGGTCCGCAAGCCCTTCCTGTAAAAAAGTTTCAGGGGCCTGATAAATGGTCGAAGCACGAACCTCTACTCGCACCTCGATTACCCACAACCTCTTCATCGAAACGCCTTGTGGATATCCTGGCTGACCGAAGCCTTCGGTTAGCGTCTTCGCCTGTGAGAGGGTTAAAAAAGAGGGCCGAAAGAAGTTAAGAGGCGTAAGGGAGGGGTAACCGCCAGAAACAGCGGCGCCCGCACTTGGCGGGCGCAACGTCCTTGTCGACCGTAGCCGACCAGGCCCTCCTTCGTTACTTGAGCGTCACGCGGGCATAGCGCTTCTTGCCCGCCTGGATCACATAGCTCTTCCCGGCATCCAGCATATGATCACGCTCGACGACCTCGCCATCGACCTTGACGCGTCCATTACCGAGCATGTCCTTGGCCTGGGCACTATTCTTGGTCAGCCCGGAGCGATTGAGCACGGTAGCGATCGGGGCCTGGGCGCTACCCTCGAAGTCCACTTCGACCTCGGGAAGGTCCTCGGGAAGCTCTCCGTCGGCGAGCTGGTTCCCCGCGGAACGGTGGGCACTGGCGGCGGCTTCGTCACCGTGGTAGCGGCCGATCAGTTCTCGCGCCAGCTCCATCTTGATATCACGCGGGTTGGCACCGGCCTCCACATCTCGCTTGAGCGCCTCGATCTCCTCGTTGGGCTTCAGAGAGAGCAGCTCGAAGTATCGCCACATCAGGCTGTCAGGCATGGAGACCAGCTTGTTGAACATCGACCCCGGCGTCTCGTCGACCCCGACGTAGTTGCCCAGCGACTTCGACATCTTCTGCACGCCGTCGAGCCCCTCGAGCAGCGGCATGGTGATCACCACCTGCGGCTGCATATCGAAGTGCTTCTGGATCTCGCGGCCCATCAGCAGGTTGAACTTCTGATCGGTACCGCCCAGCTCGATATCCGCCTTCAGGGCCACGGAGTCGTAGCCCTGGACCAGCGGATAGAGGAACTCATGGATGGAGATCGACTGGCCGCTCTTGTAGCGCTTCTCGAAATCGTCGCGTTCGAGCATGCGGGCCACCGTGCTCTGCCCGGCAAGCTCGATCATGTCAGCGGCACTCATGGCGGTGAACCACTCGGAGTTGAAGCGCACCTCGGTCTTCTCGGGGTCGAGGATCTTGAACACCTGCTCCTTGTAGGTCTGGGCGTTGGCCTTGACCTCCTCCTCGGTGAGAGGCTTGCGAGTGACGTTCTTGCCGGAGGGGTCGCCGATACGGCCGGTAAAATCACCGATCAGGAACACGACTTCATGGCCGAGATCCTGGAACTGGCGCATCTTGGTCAACAGCACGCTGTGGCCCAGGTGCAGATCGGGCGCCGTGGGATCGAAGCCCGCCTTGATGCGCAGCTTGCGCCCGGACTCCAGCTTCTTGACCAGTTCCTCTTCCAGCAGAATCTCCTGGGTACCCCGCTTCAGCAGCGCCAGGGCGCTCGCCACATCGCTCATCGTCTCCCACTCCACGTATCAGGTTGCTCGGCCGCTCGGGGCCATATCGAATGGGGCAGAATGGTAGCATGTGTCGATGCGTCGCGCTGACACCATATTGCCCGAGGGACCGCCATGACTCTTTATATCGGCCTGATGTCCGGCACCAGCCTGGATGGCGTAGATGCCGCCCTGGTGGAGATCGACGACGAGCCGACGGGCGGCCGGCCCAGGCTGCTGGCCAGCCACGCCGAACCGATGCCGGCTCGGCTGCGTGCGCGGTTATGGCAGCTCTGTCATGCCGACCATGTAGGCTTCGCCGAGCTTGCGGCGGCGGAGGAAGCCTTCTGCAGGCTTCAGGCAGACGCCGTGGCCGCACTATTAACCGCCAGCCATGTGCCGATCGAGAGAGTGGAAGCCATCGGTAGTCATGGCCAGACCATCGAACACGCGCCTCAGGGCCATGATGGCGGCCCCGCCTACACCCTGCAGCTCGACAATCCCAGCCGGCTAGCCGAGCTTACCGGCATCGCGGTGGTGGCTGACTTCCGTCGCCGAGATCTGGCGGCCGGTGGCCAGGCCGCTCCCCTCGCGCCAGCCTTTCACCAGGCGCTGTTCCGGGCTCCTGACGAGTGGCGACTGGTGCTTAACCTGGGGGGCTTCGCCAACCTGACGCTGCTACCACCCGTGGCGCACACTCGTGCGCCGCTGGGATTCGACTCGGGGCCGGCCAACGTCCTGCTGGACGCCTGGCACGTACGCCATCGCGGCGGCGCCTTCGACTCCGACGGCGCCTGGGCAGGCTCCGGCCGAGTCGACGAGACACTGCTGGCAGCCCTGCTGGCAGAGCCCTTCTTTCACCTGCCACCGCCACGCAGCACCGGCCGCGAACTGTTCCATCTCGACTGGCTGGCAGAACATCTGAATGGCAGGGAGCGACCCGAGGATGTGCAGGCAACGCTGGCAGAGCTGACGGCGACGAGTGTCGCCCTGGCCGTGGAGATGGCCCGGGAGCGCCTCGATGCCCCGCCGCCGGCGCTGCTGATCCCCTGCGGCGGCGGTGCCCATAATCATGATCTGCTGAGCCGGCTGGCACGCCGCCTCCCCGACACGCCCCTTGGCGATAGCGCCGAGTGGGGCTGGCCTGCCGACTGGATGGAAGCCGGCGCCTTCGCCTGGCTGGCCTGGCGACGCCTGGCGGGCCTGCCTGGCAACCTGCCCAGCGTAACCGGGGCCGCCGGCCCTCGCGTATTGGGCGGTGTCTTTGCCCCTTAGGGATGACCCATCCGACGTCTCAGAAGTCATCCTCGCTGCGCAGCGAGAGTGATCCGGCAGCTTCCTTGGCCTGATCGATCCCCTTGCTGCCGGTACCACCGCCAAACTTGATCATCATGCGTAGATCATTGGGCGAGTCGGCGTGCACCATGGCCACCTCCTCGGAAATCCTGCCCGCCGTGTAGAGGTCATAGAGTGCCTGATCGAAGGTCTGCATGCCGAGGTCCCGTGAACGAGCCATGATGTTCTTGATCTCGGAGACCTCCCCCTTGCGCACTAGGTCCCCGATCAACGGCGAGTTGAGCATGATCTCGATGGCCGGGCAGCGACCGCCATCCTGAGTAGGCATCAGCTGCTGAGCGACGATGGCACGCAGATTGAGCGACAGGTCGAGCCATATCTGGGCATGGCGCTCGATGGGAAAGAAGTTGATGATGCGATCGAGTGCCTGGTTGGCATTGTTGGCGTGCAGGGTGGCCAGACAGAGGTGGCCGGTTTCGGCAAAGGTCAAAGCATGCTCCATGGTCTCGCGGCTACGCACCTCGCCGATCAGGATCACATCCGGCGCCTGGCGCAGGGTGTTCTTCAATGCCACCTCGAAGGACTCGGTGTCGATACCCACTTCGCGCTGGTTGATGATCGCCTTCTTGTGTGGGTGCACATACTCGATGGGATCCTCGACGCTGATGATATGTCCACCCAGCGTCTCGTTGCGCTGCTGAATCATCGATGCCAGGGTTGTCGACTTGCCGGTGCCGGTCCCCCCTACCACGAACACCAGGCCTCGCTTGTTGTTGACCAGCTCTCCAAGCGTGGTGGGCAGTGACAGCTCCTCCAGATGGGGTATATCGAAGCCGATGCGCCGGATCACCATCGCCTTCTGGTTACGCTGCTGAAAGGCGCTGACTCGAAAGCGCCCCTTGCCCTCGAAACTAATGGCGAAATTGGCCTCGCGCTCGGTCGCGAAACGGGCCTGCATCGACTCCGGAATGGTGGCACTGACCAGCTCGTTGACCTGCTGAATACTGAGCTGTTGCTCGCCCAGAGGAGTCAGCCGCCCAGCCATCTTGAGGTTGGGGGGCGCCCCCACCGAGATCAGCAGATCCGAGGCATCCTTTTTCACCATGATATCCAGCAGCTGGTTTAGCCACTCTTGAGCCGTCATATCCACACTCCTTGTCGCTTTATAGTTATTTTCTTCTGTTCATCGCCCGCTCAGATGATGCCCTTGGCCTTGGCCTGGGCTTCGTCACGCGCTACTACGTTATCCGCCACCAGCTTGGCCATGGAAGCATCGAGGGTCTGCATCCCCAGATTGCCACCAGTCTGGATGGCCGAATAAATCTGTGCCACCTTGTCCTCGCGAATCAGGTTGCGCACCGCCGAGGTGGCAATCAGGATCTCATGGGCCGCCACCCGACCACCGCCCATGCGCTTGAGCAACGCCTGAGAGACCACCGCCTGCAGCGACTCCGAGAGCATCGAGCGCACCATCGACTTCTCGTCACCGGGAAAGACATCGATGATCCGGTCGATGGTCTTGGCCGCGGAAGTGGTATGCAGGGTGCCGAACACCAGGTGTCCGGTCTCGGCTGCGGTCAGTGCCAGGCGAATGGTCTCAAGATCACGCAGCTCGCCGACCAGGATGATGTCCGGATCCTCACGCAGTGCACTGCGCAGCGCCGGGGCAAAGCCGAGAGTATCACGGTGTACCTCGCGCTGGTTGACCAGGCAACGCTTGCTGCGGTGGACGAACTCCACCGGATCCTCGATGGTGAGGATATGCTCGTAGCGATGATCGTTGATGTAGTCGATCATCGCCGCCAGGGTAGTGCTCTTGCCCGAGCCGGTGGGGCCGGTGACCAGCACCAGGCCGCGTGGCAGCATGGAGAGTTGTCGGAATGTCTGACCCATCCCGAGATCCTCGAAAGTCAGCACCTCGGTGGGAATGGTACGGAACACCGCCCCCGCGCCACGGGCCTGGTTGAAGACGTTGACACGGAAGCGCGAAATCCCCGGCACCTCGAAGGAGAAGTCGGTCTCGAAGTACTCCTCGTAGTCGCGACGCTGACGATCCGCCATGATGTCGTAGATCAGTTTGCGAACTTCACGATCTTCCATGGCCGGCACGTTGAGTCGACGGATGTCGCCATCCACACGAATCATCGGCGGCAGCCCAGCCGACAGGTGGAGGTCCGAGGCGTTCTGCTTTGCCGAGAACGCCAGCAGTTCGGTAATATCCATGCGTTTTCCCTGCTCCCGATATGGTGCGTCTTGTTGTGGGGTCAAATATGCGTGAGGTCCAGTATGACAGAGCTTGAGACATGACCGAGCCGACAGTCTCCGAATCCCTTGCCGCTGCCCGGCAGCGCCTGGCCGAAGCCCTGAGTGCGGCCGGCCGTCCGATGGCCGATGCCCGCCTGCTGGCAGTAAGCAAGACCAAACCCGCCGCGATGATTCGTGAGGCATGGCACCTGGGACAGCGTGACTTCGGCGAGAACTACGTCCAGGAGGCACTGAACAAACAGGACGAGTTGACCGATCTCGAGGATATCGTGTGGCATTTCATCGGCCCGCTGCAATCCAACAAGAGTCGAGAGGTAGCCGAGCGTTTTTCCTGGGTCCATAGCGTAGACCGCCAGAAGGTTGCCCGGCGCCTGAACGATCAGCGCCCCGCGTCACTCGACCCGTTGAACATCTGCCTGCAGGTCAATATCAGCACAGAAGCTTCCAAGTCAGGAATGAGTCTCGCCGAGTTGCCCGCACTGGCCGAGGCGGTGCTGAGCATGCCGCGACTCCGTCTTCGCGGGCTGATGGCGATCCCCGCACCGAGCAAGGGTCTGGAGGCCCAGCGTGCCCCCCTGGCTCGGCTACGCGAGGCCCTTGAAGAGCTCCGTGAGCGATTCCCCGAGGCACCACTGGATACCCTCTCCATGGGCATGAGCGACGATCTGGAAGCCGCCGTGATGGAGGGTGCCACCCTGGTACGCCTGGGCACCGCCATCTTCGGAGCAAGACAACGACATGAGTGACCCAATGCAGCGGTCGCCGGTGGCGGCCACCCATCTCAAATAGCACACCACCCCGAATAGCACAGGACCTCCCCATGGCAAACCGAGTCACCTTTATCGGCGCCGGCAACATGGCCGGCGCCATCATCGGCGGCATGATCGATAGCGGCTACAGCGCCGGCGATATCACCGCCACTTCTCCCGATGACGCCATGCTGTCTCCTCTACGTGAGCGCCTCGGCATCAATACCGCCACCG
This sequence comes from Halomonas icarae, assembly GCF_009901955.1. Lineage (GTDB taxonomy): Bacteria > Pseudomonadota > Gammaproteobacteria > Pseudomonadales > Halomonadaceae > Halomonas > Halomonas icarae. The sequence continues at coordinate 3,254,490 of NZ_WUTS01000001.1, forward strand.
ACAACGCCGCGGCGGTGAGCGATGCCGACGTGGTGGTGCTGGCGGTCAAGCCACAGATCATGCATCAAGTTTGCGAGGGGCTGCGCGAGGCCATTCAGGCGCGTCGGCCGCTGATCGTCTCGGTCGCCGCCGGTCTGCCCGCCGCGACCCTCGAGCGCTGGCTGGGCGGTGACCTGCCGCTGGTACGCTGCATGCCCAACACGCCCTCGCTGGTTGGCGCCGGTGCCGCCGGGCTCTACGCCAATGCCAGGGTCGACGAGACGCAACGGAAACAGGCCAGCGAGCTGGTGGAGGCCGTGGGGCTGGTGGAGTGGGTAGACGATGAGGCACTGCTGGACGCCGTCACCGCCGTCTCCGGCAGCGCGCCCGCCTACTTCTTCCTGATGTTCGAGGCCATGGAGGAAGCCGGCATCCGTCAGGGGCTTCCCGCCGAGACCGCTCGCCGACTGGCGATGCAGACCGCCTTTGGTGCGGCGAAGATGGCCATGGCCAGCGACAAGACGCCGGCCGAGCTCAAGCGCAACGTGATGTCCCCCGGTGGCACCACCGAGCGAGCCATCGAGCACCTGGAGCAGGCCGGCCTGCGCAACACCCTGGCCGAGGCCATGGACGCCTGTTCGGCTCGCGCCCGCGAGATGGCCAAAGAACTCGACAAGAACTGAGCGACGGCGTACCAACACGCTACATAACTTCAAGCCAATTCTGAGGAGAGCCCATATGGGCAGCCAACTGGGCAACGCCGGCCTGATGCTGGTCAACACCCTGATCAATATCTACATCTTCCTGTTGATGCTGCGCTTTCTGCTGCAGGCATCTCGGGCCGACTACTTCAACCCCATCAGCCAGTCGGTGGTCAAGGTCACCCAACCGGCGGTGCGCCCCTTCCAGAGCTTCCTGGGGCCGGTGATGGGCCGCTTCGACCTGGCCACCCTGGCCTGCGGTCTGGTGATCAAGGCGGTCGGCATCGTGCTTATCCTGCAGATCGCCGGGTTCGGCATGCCATCCATCGCCGGGGTGGCCATCGGCGCCGTGGCGGCACTGGCCAACGCCATTCTCAAGATCTACTTTTTCGCCCTGATCGTGATGATCATCCTCAGCTGGGTGGCGCCCAACGCCAGCCACCCGGGGGCCCTGCTGGTGATGCAGCTGCTCGAGCCGATCATGGCGCCGGTGCGCAAGGTGATACCGCCGCTGGGCATGATCGACCTGTCACCGATCTTCGTCTTCATCGCCATCAGCCTGATCGATGGTATCGTGGTGGCCTCACTAACCCGCGCCGCCGGGATCGCCGGGGCCCTGGTAGGCCTCTGACGACAACAGCGAATCCTGCAACGACTGGACTTGGAAGGACCAATGCCCGAGATCGCACGCGACTCGGTCGGCCTGGTGTCGCCTCAGACGGCGCACTTCGACGACCCCCTGGATCTGGCCTGCGGCATGACACTGCCGGCCTACGACCTCGTCTACGAGACCTACGGCACCCTCAACGCCGAGCGCTCCAACGCCGTGCTGATCTGTCATGCGCTCTCCGGCCATCACCACGCCGCCGGCTACCACGACGCCGAGGAACGCAAGCCGGGCTGGTGGGATGCACACATCGGCCCCGGCAAATCCATCGATACCGAGCGTTTCTTCGTGGTCTCGCTCAACAACCTGGGCGGCTGCCACGGCAGCACCGGCCCCAACAGCATCAATCTGGCGACGGGTCGCCTGTGGGGTCCGGAGTTCCCCATGGTGACCGTGGGCGACTGGGTACATAGTCAGGCCCGCCTGGCCGACCGCCTGGGAATCACGCGCTTCGCCGCGGTCATCGGCGGTAGCCTGGGCGGGATGCAGGCACTGCAGTGGACCCTGAGCTACCCCGAGCGCGTCGGCAGCGCCGCGGTCATCGCCGCCACGCCCAAGCTCTCGGCCCAGAACATTGCCTTCAACGAGGTGGCGCGCCAGGCCATTCGCTCCGATCCCGAGTTCCATGACGGCTGGTACGCCGAGCATTCGGCGATACCAAGACGCGGACTCAAGCTGGCACGCATGGTGGGGCATATCACCTACCTCTCGGAAGATGCCATGGGCCACAAGTTCGGCCGCGACCTGCGTAGCCATGACTTCAACTTCGGCTACGACGTCGAGTTTCAGGTCGAGTCCTACCTGCGCTACCAGGGCGATACCTTCTCCACCTCCTTCGACGCCAACACCTACCTGCTGATGACCAAGGCGCTGGACTACTTCGACCCGGCGGCGGCTCATGGCGGTGACCTGGCCCGCGCCCTCGCCCCGGCCCGCTGCCCCTTCCTGGTAACCAGCTTCACCACCGACTGGCGCTTCCCACCCTCGCGCTCCAAGGAGCTGGTCGATGCCCTGATCCGTGCCGGCAAGCCAGTCAGCTACGCCAACATCGAATCGAGTCACGGCCACGACGCCTTCCTGATGCCCGAGCCCCGCTACCAGGCGGTATTTGCTGCCTTCATGTCGCGGGTGGCTCGGGACCTGGGGCTGGAGGAACGCCCATGAATCGCCCGGACCTCAAGCTGATCCATGAGTGGGTGCCGACCGACGCCCATATCCTCGACCTGGCCTGCGGAGATGGCACCCTGCTGGCGGCCCTGGCACGCAACAAGGGGGTGACCGGCTACGGCCTGGAGATCGACCCCGAAGGCATCACCGCCTGCATCGCCAAGGGCGTCAATGTCATCGAGCAGAATCTCGATGACGGGCTGGCCAACTTCGATGATGGCGCCTGTGACCTGGTGGTAATGACCCAGGCCCTGCAGGCCCTTCGCCGTCCCGACCTCGCCCTCGACGAGATGCTGCGGGTGGCCGGGGAGGCGATCATCACCTTCCCCAACTTCGCCTACTGGCGCCACCGGGTCCATCTGGGCATCCGCGGCTACATGCCGGTCTCCAAGTCGCTGCCTCACGCCTGGTACGACACGCCCAACATTCACCTCTCGACCTTCAACGACTTTGAACAACTCTGTCGCGACAAGGGTCTGATCATCGTCGACCGAGCAGTGGGTATCGGCGACCACGAGGGGCACTGGACCTCGCGGCTATGGCCCAACCTGTTCGGCGAGATCGCCATCTTCCGGGTCGCCCGCGGCTGACTCGGAGGGGTCCAGTGAATGACGGCAAGGGGAATAAGCGCATGAGAAGTCAATGCATGACGCGGGGCATCCTGCCTGCCCTGCTCGCGGGCACTCTGGCAATGCTGACCGGCACTGCCGCCGCCCAGCAGTTCGAGCAGATAGGCGACGTCCAGATTCACTACAGCGCGGTGAGCACCAGTTTCCTGCCCGAGGCGGTGGCGCGTGAACACCAGATCCAGCGTAGTCCTGCGCTGGCGCTGCTCAACGTCAGCGTGCTCGAGGAGCGTGAGGACGGCACCACCCGCAACGTGCCCGCCAGGGTCGATGGGCGGGTTGGCGGCATCGGCGAGAATGACGACGGCAGGCCGCTGAGCTTCCGCACCTTGCGCATCGGCGACTCCCCCTCCCAGGTGGCGGTGTTCCGTATCGACGACGGGGCGCCGATGCGCTTCGATCTGGAGGTGTTCCACGATCGCAACGCCGAACCAGCCCAGGTGCAGTTTATCCAGCGCTTCTATATCGACCGTTAGCGACCGAGATGCGGCGTCCGCCGCCGCATCTCAGCCGCTAAAGCGGCGCTCGAGTGCCACCGGCAGTTCGAGATCCAGATGGATATCGACCGGCCTCCCGTCACGTCGCTGCACGCGGCAGCGCCATGCCAGCACCTCAACGCCGTTTGCCGCCGCCTCGCGCAGGGCAGCCGCATAGGCGGGATCAAGGTGCTCGGCGGGGGCCACGTCGGGAATGCCCTCATGGGCCACGCAGAACAGCAATACCGCACGCTGCCCCGCCTGCGCCAGGGCCATCAGTGCCTCCAGGTGCTTTCTGCCCCGCTCGCTCACCGCATCCGGAAAGTAGCCGTGCCCATCAGGCTCCCTCAGCGTCACCTGCTTGACCTCCACGAAGGCCGTGCCACGCTCGGGGTCGTCGAGCCGGAAGTCGATTCGCGAAGCCTTCTCCATCTGAGTGGCAACCGCAACCTCGCGCCGCAATTCGGCATACCCGGCGAGCATCGGGATCCGCCCGGCACGCAGCGCCCCCTCGACGATACGGTTGGCCCGCCCGGTCTGCACCGAGGCCATCGCCAGGCTGCCATCGGGCTGAGGCAGCTCGATCAGCTCCCAGGTCCAGGCCAGCTTGCGTTTCGGGTTGTCGCTGGGCGATAGCCATACCCGGCAACCCGGAACATTCACCGCTCGCATGGAGCCGGTATTGGGGCAGTGAGCCACCACCTCGCGGCCATCGTCGAGAAGCACATCGGCCAGGAAACGCTTGTAGCGGCGCAGCAGCACGCCTGGCATCAGCTCGGGATACGCCATGCTCACCATCTACTGGCGTGCCAGGAAACGTTCTAGGCGGCCCACCGCCTCCTCCAGGCGTTCGACGCCGGTGGTAAAGGCAATCCGCACATGCCGCTCGCCGCCCTGCACGGCGAAGTCGACTCCCGGCGTGATGGCGACGTTCTCCTCCTCCAGCAGACGCTGGCAGAAGGTCTGACTATCGTGGCTGTAGCGGGAAATATCCAGCCACAGGTAGAAGGCCCCCTGGGGCGGCAGCGAGGGGGCGAGGCCGAGCCGCGAAAGTCCGGCCAACAACGCATCCCGGCGGCGTCCCAGCTCGACTCGGCGTTCCTCGAGAATGGCACGACAGTCGGACGTAAAGGCGGCCAGGGCGGCATGCTGGGCCGGAGTGGGGGCGGCCAGGAAGACGTTCTGGGCCAGCCGCGTCAGCGGCTCGACTGCCTCCTCGGGCGCCAGCAGCCACCCCAGGCGCCAGCCGGTCATGCCGAAGTACTTGGAAAAGCTGTTGACCACGAAGGCATCCGGAGTGATCGAGGCCACCGAGAGGGGCTCGAGGTCATAGCAGAGCCCCTGATAGATCTCGTCTACCAGCAGATGACCGCCGCGTCCGGCCACGACCTCGGCCACCGCGGCCAATTGGCCAGCATCCAGCATATGACCGGTAGGGTTGGAGGGCGTCGCCAGCATCGCCAACCGCGTTGTCTCCCGCCAGTGGGGCTCGACCAGCCCGGCATCCAGCTGCCAGCCACTCTCCGGCCCGACCGGCACAACATCCACCTCGGCCCCGGCCAGGGCCATGAAGTGACGGTTGCAGGGATAGTTGGGATCGGCCATCAACACCCGGTCACCGGGCCCGGCCAGCAGCTGGCTGGCCAGCAGCAGCGCACCAGAAGCGCCGGGGGTGACCAGAATGCGTCGCGGGTCCACCTCGGCATCGAAATGGTCCGCGTAGTGGCCGGCAATCGCCTCGCGCAGGGCTGGTATCCCAGCCGCCGGCGTGTAGCGGGTGTGGCCCGCCGCCAGGGCGGCCTGGCCAGCGGCGACCACCGGCTCGGGGGTCGGGAAGTCCGGCTCGCCAACCTCCAGATGGATCACATCATGGCCGGCCGCCTCACGGGCCTGGGCAGTTTCCAGCAGGCTCATCACCCGAAAGGGGGCGACCTGGTCGATTCGGGGGCTCCAGGCCATGGCAAGACTCCTGTCGTTGGGCCACCATGCCAGGGAGTCAATCCTCCCACGGCACGGTCAAAGAGTGGTGTCACTGAGGGCCTAGTGTAGCGACTTTGGTGGCAAGATCGCAGTCATATGCCCAGCCGAGCTTGCAAAGATGGGGTTTATCGGCTAAACAAGCATGCCTTTGGCGTGAGATATCTTGCCAGGCGGCGAGTATCGATCAGCAGTCACACCAGTAACGAGGCAGCACCATGCCAGGAGGCAGCACCATGCCAGTAGCCGACAAGAAAACGGAAGCTCCCGAGAAGTTCACCCCCTACGAACCGGCGGCGGGTGAGGAGTACATGAACGAGAAGCAGCTGGAGCATTTCCGACAGATCCTGCTGGGCTGGAAACAGGATCTCATGGAAGAGGTGGACCGCACCGTGCGCCATCTGCAGGAGGAGGCGAACAACTACGCCGATCCGGCCGATCGCGCCACCCAGGAGGAGGGCTTCAGCCTGGAGCTGCGCACCCGGGACCGCGAACGCAAGCTGCTCAAGAAGATCAACGAGACGCTCGACATGATCGACGAGGACGACTATGGCTTCTGCGAGGCCTGCGGCGTCGAGATCGGCATTCGCCGGCTGGAAGCCCGTCCCACGGCCACCTTGTGCGTGGACTGCAAGACGCTGGCCGAGCTCAAGGAAAAGCAGCTGGGCGGCTGATCCGGCCATGCCGGTGCTGTGGCTGATCCTTCATGACGGGCACCCCAGGGTGCCCGTCTGCGCATCTGACGCCTGGAAACCTGCATGAGCCTCTACCGCGGACGCTTCGCCCCCACCCCTTCAGGACCACTGCACTTCGGCTCACTGATTGCGGCCCTGGGCAGCTTCCTGGATGCTCGGCAGGCCGGCGGCGAGTGGCTGTTGCGCATCGAGGATATCGACCCGCCACGCTGCCCGGCCGGTGCCGCCGACGAGATCCAGCGCCAGCTGGAGGCCTTTGGACTGCAGTGGGATGGACCCGTACTCTGGCAGCACGCCCGCAATGACGCCTACCAGGCCGCCCTCGAACGCTTGACCGATCAGGGCCTCGCCTATCCCTGCAGCTGCTCACGCAAGCAGTGGCGTGACCACCCCGTCTATCCCGGCTGGTGCCGCCATGGCGTCCGTGAGCCCGACAAGCCGGTGGCATGGCGACTACGCAGCGACCGGGGGCTGCGCCCGGTGGTATGGCAGGATCGACTGTTTGGCGAACAGCGCTTCGACCCGGCTCGACTCGGCGACGTGGTACTCAAGCGCAAGGATGGCCTGTGGGCCTACCAGCTCGCCGTGGTGGTGGATGATGCCGGCCAGGGCATCAATAACGTCGTACGCGGTTTCGACCTGCTCGACAACACCCCCTGGCAGCGCCAGCTGCAGCACGCCCTGGGTGCCGCCACGCCGAGCTACCTGCATCTGCCGCTGATCATCGGTGAAGGTGGCCAGAAACTTTCCAAGCAGAACCTCGCCCCGGCGCTGCCCACCCGGGACGCCGCGGTACGCCCGCTGCTGCATGCCGCCCTGAAGGCGCTCGACCAGGCGCCCCCGGAGACGCTTGCCACCGCACCCGTGAGCGAGCAGCTCGCCTGGGCCGTTGAGGCCTGGTCGGTGGCACGCATTCATCCCCAGGCTGAACGGCCTCTCGCCAACAATCGGGTCACGGCGTCGTGATGGAGAAGGAGGTGCCATGTACGTCTATCGACTGATGTTGTTCCTGGTGTTCATCGGCTACCTGCTCTCACCGCTGATGATGAGCGGCTGGGCCAATCCCGACGTGGCTTGGTACCGTCCCTTCATCATCTGGGGCGTGTTGATCGCCCTGACCCTGTGGCTGGAGCAGAAGAGGAAACTCGATGAACGCTAGCCTGGTCGGCATGCTCGGCGTGGGAGCCGGTTTCCTGCTACTGCTCTGGCTCTGCGCACTGGCCGTGGAACGTGGCTGGATTTCCACGCATATCACCCGCCACCCGCTCGTCTACGTTCTTGCGCTGGGGGTCTATGCTAGTGCCTGGGCGATCTATGGCAGCCTGGAGCTGGCCGCCACCTCCGGTTACGGCTACCTGACCTACTATCTGGGCATGGCCGGCGCCTTCCTGCTGGCCCCGGTACTGCTGGTGCCGATCCAGCGCATGGTGCGCACCCATCAGCTGGCCTCGCTGGCCGACCTCTTCGCCTTTCGCTATCGCTCGCGCTGGGTCGGCACCCTGATCACCCTGGTCAGCCTCTTGGCGGTACTACCGCTGCTGGCCCTGCAGGTCCAGACCATGGGCAACGCCATCTATCTGATGACCGGCGCCGCCTCACCGGCCACACTAGCACTGCTCTTCTGTGTACTGCTGGCGCTATTCGACATGACCTTCGTGGGACGGCGCCAGAGTATCGATGGCCAACACGACAGTCTGCTGGCCGTGATGGCCCTCTCCTCTCTGATCAAACTACTAGCCATGCTGGGCCTCGGCGCCTTCGCACTGTTCGTAATCTTCGATGGACCCACCGATGTTCAGGCATGGCTCGAGGGCCCAGGCCAGACCTTTCAGTCCAACGTAGTCAAGACCGACCCGGCTCACTGGCGCTCGATGCTGCTGCTGTTCTTCGCCGGCCTGCTGATGCCGCATATCTTCCATCTGGTCTTTAACGAGACCCGCTCGCGTCACACCCTGCTGCAGGCCAGCTGGGCGCTACCGCTGTTCCTGCTGTTGATGGCGCTACCGGTACCGCTGATCCTGTGGGCCGGCCAGCGCCTGGGGGTCGATGCCACCTTCGACACCGGCTACCTGGCGTTTGGCCTGTCCGAGTCGTTGTCCCTTCGGGCCCTTGCCTTCCTCGCCGGACTCGCCGCCACCAGCGCTACCACCCTGCTGATCGCCCTGGCGCTGTCGGGCATGCTGACCAACCATGTCTTCCTGGTGGCACACCCCCCCGAGGCCCACCACGACCTATACCGCTGGCTACGTTGGCTGCGCCGCGGCCTGGTTGCCGCGGTGGTGCTCGGCGGCTGGCTGTTCTATCGCATCGTCGGCGTGCACCACGACCTGACCAGCTTGGGGCTGGCGGCCTTCGTGGGCATGGCGCAGTGTCTCCCTGGACTACTGGCCCTGCTCTACTGGCCAGGCGCCAACCGGCGCGGCATGGTGGCCGGGCTGATCGTCGGGGTGGGGGTATGGCTCTCCGGCCTATGGGTGCCCCTGCTGACCGGACTCCCCGCACTGGCGATCATTCCCCCCGGGCTCGAGGCGCTGAATGGCGAGCCGGTCTGGTACACGGTGACCCTGGTCTCCCTGGCAAGCAACGCCATGGTCCTTATCGTGGTCTCCCTGGCCACCCCGACATCCGAAGGGGAGCGTGCCGCCGCCGAGGCCTGTTCGGTGGATGCGGTGATCCGCCCCCAGCGACTGCCGCTGGAGGCCGCCAACGGTGAGGAGTTCAAGCCACACCTGGCCCGTGCGCTGGGTGAGTCGGTAGCGAGGCGAGAGGTCGACCGCGCCCTGGATGATCTCGGCCTATCACCGCTGGACGGCCGCCCCTACGCGCTGCGCCGGCTACGCGACCGTCTGCAGGCCAACCTCTCCGGGCTGATGGGCCCCTCGGTGGCCCAGGATATTGTCGACCGCTATCTGCCCTACCGCCAGGGAGGCCCCGGCGCCATCGAGGATATCCACTTCGTGGAGAGCCGCCTGGAGGCCTACCGCTCGCGGCTTACCGGCCTGGCACGGGAGCTCGACGGCCTGCGCCGCTACCACCGACGCACTCTCACGCGACTGCCCGTGGGGCTGTGCGCCTTCGGTGAGGATGGCGAGCTGCTGATGTGGAACGATGCGCTGGCCCGCCTCTCGGGCATCGACGGCAGCGGTGTCGTGGGCGCCAGGCGCGAGAGTCTGCCCGCCCCCTGGAACCAGCTGCTGGGGCGCATCATCGCCGAGCCTGAAAGCCAGCTCTACAAACACCCCGTCACTCTCGACGGCACCACCCGCTACCTCAGCCTACACAAGGCCGCCCTGGAGGGCAGCGATAGCGAGCCCGGTGGCATGGTGATCCTGATCGAGGATCACAGCGAGATGAAATGGCTGGAGGATGAGCTGGTCCACGCTGCTCGACTGGCCTCCATTGGACAGCTGGCCGCCGGCGTGGCTCACGAGATCGGCAACCCCATCACCGGCATTTCGTCGTTGGCACAGAACCTGCGCTACGAGGCCGATGACCCCGAGGTGGTGGAGACCACCGAACAAATCCAGCAGCTCACCGATCGCGTCTCGCGCATCGTCTCCTCTCTGGTGGGTTTCGCCCATGGCGGCCGCCACCTCGCCGGCCGCGAGCTCGCCCCGGTGGCCATTGCCGAGGTGGTCGACGAAGCCATTCACTTGATCCACCTGGCCCGCTCGAGGGAGGATGTGCGCTTCGACAATCGCTGTTCGCGGGAGGCGTGCGTGGAGGGCGATGCCCAGCGTCTGCTGCAGGTAATGGTCAACCTGCTGGGCAACGCTCGCGACGCCAGCGGCCCGGGAGACAGTGTGACCATCGAGACCGTCCCTGAAGGCCCGGGGGTGAGGGTCAGTGTCACCGACGAGGGCGCTGGCATCGATCCCAGTGTCCGCGATCATCTCTTCGAGCCCTTCACTACCACCAAGCCCCCCGGCGAAGGCACCGGCCTCGGCCTGCCGCTGGTCTATAGCATCATTGCCGAACATCACGGCACCCTGGACGTCGAGTCACCGCTGCCAGGAAATGAGGGCGGTACTCGCATCAGCCTGTGGCTGCCGCGTCACCAGAAGGAGGGTGAGAGACCCCGATGAGCCGGATCCTGATCGTAGAAGACGAAGCCATCATCCGCAGTGCGCTGCGCCGCCTGCTCGAACGCCACGACTACCGAGTCGAGGAGGCCGGCTCGGTCGCCGAGGCCATGGCCCTGGATCCGCAACGCTTCGACCTGGTGATCAGCGACCTGCGCCTGCCAGGCGAGCCCGGCACCGAACTGATTACCCGCGTCGCCCCGGTAGCGGTGCTGATCATGACAAGCTACGCCAGCATGCGCTCCGCCGTGGACGCCCTCAAGCTGGGTGCCGTGGACTACGTGGCCAAGCCATTCGACCACGATGAACTGCTCGAGACCGTGGCCCGCGTGCTTCACCAGCAGGGCAGCCTGCAAGCCACTCCCCCCGCTATCGCCGACCCCGGCGGCCAGGCGCGGCCGATGATCGGCAACTGCGAGGCAATGCAGCGGGTCTACGCACGGATCAGCAAGACCGCTCCGGCCGATGTCACCGTGCTGATCCAGGGCGAGTCCGGCACCGGCAAGGAGCTGGTGGCTCGTGCTCTGCACCAGCAGAGCAAGCGAGCCAAGGCATCGCTTATCTGCGTCAACTGCGCGGCGATTCCGGAAACGTTGATCGAATCGGAGCTGTTCGGCCACGAGAAGGGAGCCTTTACCGGGGCCAGTGCAGCCCGCACCGGCCTGGTGGAGGCCGCCGACGGTGGCACCCTGTTTCTCGACGAGATCGGGGAGCTGCCTCTGGATGCTCAGGCCCGTTTACTGCGGGTCCTTCAAGAGGGTGAAATCCGCAAGATCGGCTCGGTGGAGACTCGCCACGTCGATGTGCGCCTGATCGCCGCCACACACCGCGACCTCCAGGCGCTGTCGAAGACCGGTGAATTCCGCCTCGACCTCTACTACCGCCTCAATGTCATGCAGATCGACCTGCCGCCCCTGCGCGAGCGGGAGGACGATGTGCTGCAGATCGCCGACGCCCTGCTGGACAAGGCCTGTCGGCGCCATGAGCGCGGTGGGCTGCGTCTCTCCCGCGCCGCCCGCGACGAGATCCGCCACTATCCCTGGCCCGGCAACGTGCGCGAGCTGGAGAATGCCCTGGAGCGTGGAGTGATCCTCGCCGAGGGCCATCTGATTCACCCCGACGACCTTGGCCTCACCGCGGCCTCTGGCGCTCCCCCCATGACACGGCGGCCTGCTCCCCCCCAGGAAGCTCCGGCCGTCGACAAGACGGCTAGTGTCGATAGCGCCCCCGCAGATGACCTCTCGCTAGAGGATTATTTCCAGCACTTTGTGCTGGAGAACCAGGATCATATGAGCGAGACCGAGCTGGCCCAGAAGCTCGGCATCAGCCGCAAGTCGCTCTGGGAGCGCCGTCAGCGGCTCGGTATTCCACGCAAGAAGAGCTCTCGTCGCAAGGTCGACTGACCCTAGCCAGGGCCGGGGCCAGGGCCAGGGCCGGGGCCGGGGCCGGGGCCAGGGCCAGTTGACCATACTCCCAAGCCCTCTTCGACTAAGGTTCAAGGACGGTTTTTGGCCTGATGTGAGCACCCCGGATCGAGCATCGGCCTTCCTCAAGCACCATTTGTTACCGTCCCACACACGTCATGCCCGGTTCCTGCACCATCCAGGTAACACTCGCTCCTTCAGCAGAAGTCCCTCCCTGAAAAATAAAAAGTATCATACTGATTTTATTGTTAAAAAAAGATAATGGCATGCCATCTGCAATATACATGGCAAGAAAAACAAGTTCCGGCGTCATTCGCTGCCCGCCACAACAACGGCCACAACAACAACAGCGCAGCCCGAATGACACAGGCCCACCACAACAACATCAAGAGGCGTGGGCCAATTCCGCCACAGGTGCGACACAACAAGAACAACAGAGTGACGTGCCCGGCCCCTCGAACATAACAACAGCAATAGACGAGGCACCGGAAAATTCAGGACGCGACGCGCCAGCCACGCCCACAACAAGAACAATGGGCCCGCGAGGCGCACCCCCGGAAACAATACCAATACGCCGGGGGAAGGCAGAATCACTGCCGTCGTGGTTGGATTATTGTTTTGAATACGAGGCGGTCTCCACCGGGAGCGCCAACAAGGATAACAACACTGCTTGCCTGAACTCCTTGGTGACTGTGGTGCGTATTCAAGGCGATGTGCCATCACGAAGAAGAAACAGCTGCAGGGACGCTGCAACGCTGCTTGAGGGGGGAGGCCAATGGCCTCCCCCTTTTACGTTCGAGTATCGGAAATACGTGTTCGGGTATCGGAAATGTGCGAAAGCCGGAGAAGCCCTGGTGCTATGCAAGCTCCCGGGGGTCCGCTACACTCAATGCCTTTGCACCTTTACCAAAGCCACGAGCTTTCTCCGCCCTGCGAGTCGATATCGCCGCATGTTCAAAGGATTTACCCGTTTTCTGCAGAGTCCCGGCGAGAGCCTGAAATCACTGTTCGGTACCGAGGCTGCCAGCAGCAACCCCGAGGTTCGCGTCATTCCACGCGAGGAGCACCCAGTATCGCGCCAGCATCTCAGCGATGCAGCCCTCAAGGTTCTTTATCGGTTGCACAACGCCGGCTTCGAAGCCTATCTCGTCGGTGGCTGCATCCGTGACTCCCTGCTCGGGCGCATGCCGAAGGACTTCGATGTGGCTACCGATGCCACACCGGAGGAAGTCAAGGGGCTGTTCCGCAACTCACGGATCATTGGTCGCCGTTTCCGTATCGTCCATGTGCGCTTCGGCCGCGAAGTCATTGAGGTCACCACTTTCCGAGGCAAGCCCGGTGACGAGCACGCCGATCATGTTGCCCAGCAGTCCGACGACGGTCTGCTGCTGCGCGACAATGTCTGGGGCGATGTTCAGGAAGACGCCCTGCGCCGCGACTTCACCATCAACGCCCTCTATTACAGCATCGCAGACTTCTCGATCCACGACTTCGCCGATGGCGTTCGCGATATCCAGGCACGCACCCTGCGCCTGATCGGCGACCCGGCGACCCGTTATCGCGAAGACCCGGTGCGCATGCTGCGGGCCGTGCGCTTTGCCGCCAAACTCGACTTCCAGCTGGCTCCGACCACCGAGGCGCCGATCCGCGAGCTCGCCCCCTTGATGCTGCAGATCCCCCCAGCGCGTCTGTTCGACGAAGTGCTCAAGCTGTTCATGGCCGGATATGGCGTCGAGACCTTCCGCCTGTTGCGCCACTACGGCCTGTTCGAGATGTTGCTGCCCGAGGCCGCCGAGGCCATGGACGAGCTGCCCTGGGCCGAGCGCCTGGTCGAGGAAGCCCTGGCCAGCACGGATCGCCGCATCCACGAGGAGCGTCCGGTGACGCCGGCCTTCCTGTTCGCCGCCATGCTATGGCCACCGGTGGTGCAGCGCCAGGCCGAACAGGAGGCCAATGGGTTGCCGCCGATCCCTGCCCTGCAGGCCGCTGCCCAACAGGTGATCTCGCGTCAGCTCCAGCATGTATCGATCCCCAAGCGCTTCAGCATGCCCATGCGCGATATCTGGGATCTCCAGCAGCGCCTGCCACTGCGCCGCGGTCGCCGGGTATTCCAGACACGCGAGCATCCGCGCTTCCGCGCCGCCTACGACCTGCTGCTGCTGCGCGAGGCCGCTGGCGAACTGACACCGGGTCTCGGCGACTGGTGGACCGACTTCCAGAACGCCAATGAGCACGAACAGGCTCGCCTGCTCGACCGGGTCGGTGCCAATCCCGCCGGCAGTGGCAAACCCGGCCGCAAACGGCGTCGACGCCGCCGCAAGCCAAGCGGTGGGAATGGTAGCGGTAGCTCGGAGCCATGAGCTTGCAGCGCGCCTGGGTCGGTCTGGGCAGCAATCTCGAGAGCCCCCGCCGACAGGTCGAGTCGGCCATCGAGGCGCTCGACCGGCTGCCGCTGACCCGTCGCGTGGCCGCCTCACCGCTGTATGCCAGCCGCCCTGTCGGCCCCCAGGACCAACCCGACTTTATCAATGCCGTGGTCTGCCTGGAAACACGCCTCTCGCCACTCGCACTGCTCGACCAGCTGCAGGCCCTGGAGCAGCGCCACCGCCGCGTGCGTGCGCGCCGCTGGGGCCCCCGCACCCTCGATCTGGATCTGCTACTGTTTGGTGACAGCACCCTGTGCCTGCCGCGCCTGACGGTGCCACATCCGGAGATGACTCAGCGCACCTTCGTGCTGTTGCCACTGCTGGACGTCGATCCGCGACTGCGCCTCCCCGACGGACGGCGACTGGCCGACCTGCAGGCCACCCAGGTCGACGCCCTCTCGAGTGGAGTGTTACCGCTCGAGGGAGGATGATCGCCAGAAAGTGTTACCCATCGACACAGAGCGCCCATTCGGGTAACAATCGTGGGTTACACGGGCCGGCATTCCACGCCGCGATCCGACGTCATAACCGAGAGAGCATGCCATGAAACCCATCACCCTGAGCACGCTGCAGGCCTACAAGCGCGCCGGTGACACCTTCAGCTGCCTGACCGCCTACGACGCCTCCTTTGCCAGGGCCGCCAGCGATGCCGGCATCGACGTACTGCTGGTGGGCGACTCCCTGGGCATGGTCCTGCAGGGCCATACCAGCACCCTGCCGGTCACGCTGGAGGAGATCTGCTATCACACTCGCTGCGTGGCGCGTGGCAAGGGCGCCAGCCTGCTGATGGTCGACCTGCCCTTCATGGGCAATGCCAGCCAGGAACGGCTGCTGGAAAACGCCGGCGAACTGATGCGTGCCGGGGCCGAGCTGGTCAAGGTGGAGGGCGAAGCATGGATGGCCGACGGCATCCGTGAGCTGACCCGCCGGGGCGTGCCGGTATGCGCCCATCTGGGTCTGACGCCACAGACCGTCTATCAGCTGGGTGGCTACAAGGTGCAGGGCCGCGATGCCGACCGCGCCAGCCAGATCCTCGAGGACGCCCGCACCCTGGTCGAGGCCGGCGCCTCGGTCATCCTGCTGGAGTGCGTGCCGGCCGACCTGGGCCGCACCATCACCGAGGCCCTTGATGTACCGGTGATCGGCATCGGTGCCGGCCCCGACACTGATGGCCAGATCCTGGTCATGCACGACGTGCTGGACGTCACCCCGGGCCGCAAGCCGCGCTTCGTCAAGAACTTCATGGCCGAGGCCGAGGACATCCACGGCGCCTTTCGTCGCTACCACGAGGACGTCAAGGCACGGCGGTTCCCCGCCGAGGAGCACTGTTTTTAACTTCAGTTTTTAACTTTAGTTTTAACTTCGGGTTTCAGCCCCAGTTTTTAAGAAACGCTGTTTACTACCGCTTCTAGCCGGAACCTTGCCATGCGTACCCTGAGAGACATTCCCGCCCTGCGCGAAACGCTGGGCGACGCCCGTCGGCGCGGCGACCGCGTCGCCCTGGTGCCCACCATGGGCAATCTGCACGAAGGCCATCTGGCCCTGGTCGCCGCCGCCCGTCAGCGGGCCGAAGTGGTGGTCGCCACCATCTTCGTCAATCCGCTGCAGTTCGGCCCCGGGGAAGACCTTGACGCCTATCCGCGAACCCTCGCGGAGGATCAGGCGCGGCTCGAGGCGGCCGGTTGTGACCTGCTCTTCACCCCCGACACCGACACCCTCTACCCAAGGGGCCTGGAAGCCCAGACCCGTATCGTGGTGCCCGAAGTGACCGAAGGGCTTTGTGGCGCCTCTCGTCCCGGCCATTTCGATGGCGTCTCCACGGTAGTCGGCATGCTCTTCAACCTGGTGCAACCCGACCTCGCCTGCTTCGGGGAGAAGGACTACCAGCAGTTGGCGGTGATTCGTCGCCTGGTCGCCGACCTGCACCTTCCCATCGAGATTCTCGGCGTACCCATCGTGCGTGCCGAGGATGGCCTGGCGCTCTCCTCGCGCAACGGCTACCTGAGTGCCGAGCAGCGTCGTATCGCTCCGCGCCTTTACGTCACCCTCTGCAAGCTACGCGACACACTGGAATCCGGTGGGGATACATCCGCTAGCCTGGAGCACGGGTGGGCAGACCTGAAGCAAGCCGGCTTCGATCCCGACTATCTGGAGCTGCGCGCCGCCGACCTCGGCCCAGTGATTCCCTCGACCCGTGAGGCGATACTACTGGCCGCCGCTCGTCTCGGCCCTACCCGACTGATCGACAATCTCGCCCTGACCCTGCCGCGCTGATGCGATCCATCTGGAATGCACGCTCCAGGCACCACTGGAGCACTGGCTCTCCTTCCCTGTGACCGACTACCACCAATGACCGCCACGTAAACATTGCGGCACCGCACAAGACTCCCCTATGCTGAAGGCCCCGGTCATGTCCAGCTGTCGCGACAAGGCCGTAAGCTCGTCTTTCCAGCAAGGAGACTGCTCCCATGCAAGAAGTGGTTATCGTTGCCGCCCGCCGCACCGCTGTCGGCTCCTTTGGCGGTTCCCTAGCCGGCGTCCCTGCCAGCGATCTAGGTGCCCAAGTGATCAAGGACATCCTGGCGACTACCGGCGTCGCCGGCGATCAGGTGGACGAGGTGCTGCTTGGCCAGGTGCTGACCGCTGGTGTTGGCCAGAATCCGGCGCGTCAGGCCGCCATCAAGGCTGGACTGCCCGAGACCGTACCGGCCATGACCATCAACAAGGTGTGCGGCTCCGGCCTCAAGGCGCTACACCTGGCCACCCAGGCGATCCGCTGTGGCGATGCCGAGCTGATCATCGCCGGCGGTCAGGAGAACATGTCCGCCTCGCCCCACGTACTGCCCAACTCGCGCAATGGCCAGCGCATGGGCGACTGGAAGGCCGTGGACAGCATGGTGCACGACGGCCTGTGGGACGCCTTCAACAACTACCATATGGGCATTACCGCCGAGAACCTGGCCGAAAAGTACGGTATCACCCGCGAGGAGATGGATGCGTTCGCCGCCGACTCCCAGCAGAAGGCCGCCGCGGCCATCCGCGAGGGCAGGTTCAAGGGGCAGATCGTCCCGGTGGAGATCCCCCAGCGCAAGGGTGATCCGATCGTCTTCGACACCGACGAGGGCCCGCGTGATGTGACCGCCGAGAAGCTTTCCGGCATGCGCCCGGCCTTCAAGAAGGATGGCACCGTTACCGCCGGTAACGCCTCCTCCATCAACGACGGTGCGGCCGTGGTGATGCTGTGCACCGCCGAGAAGGCCAAGGCCCTGGGCCTCGAGCCGCTGGCGCGTATCAAGGCCTACAGCAATGCCGGCGTCGACCCCTCCATCATGGGCATCGGCCCGGCCCCGGCGACCCGACGCTGCCTGGAGAAGGCCGGCTGGAGCATCGACGACCTCGACCTGATCGAGGCCAACGAGGCCTTCGCCGCCCAGGCCCTCTCCGTCAACAAGGAGCTGGGCTGGGATGCCAGCAAGATCAACGTCAATGGTGGTGCCATCGCCATCGGTCATCCCATTGGCGCCTCCGGCTGCCGCATCCTCGTGACCCTGGTCCACGAGATGATCGCCCGTGACGCCAAGAAGGGCCTCGCCACCCTCTGCATCGGTGGTGGACAGGGCGTGGCACTCGCCATCGAAAGATAACGCGCTGTTGTAGGAGGCCGGGTCCGCCGGGCGAATGGAGGCCGCAGGCCTCCCGGCAGCGCTAGCTACAGCCGGGAGACACCACCAGGCACCTGACGGGGTCGGTCGCGATGCGGAGCCGATTCGGCGGACCGATCCCTCCTACTGCTGAATAGACGATACCTCTAAAGAAACCGCCCCCGCAGCCAGGCTGCGGGGGCGGTTTTTTCTTCCAGCTTCAAGCTTCCGGCTTAGAGCTCGCCGAAGGCGCTTACAGCTCGGGTTCAGCGACCGCCTCGGCCTCGAATGCCGCCTTTTCTTCCGGGGTAATCTCCTTGATGGTGAGCTTCACCCGGTTGCGGTTGTCGATATCGAGCACCTTGACGATGGGCTCGTCGCCCTCGTTGAGGAAGTCACGCACGTCATTGACCCGCTCCGGCACGATCTGGGAGATATGCACCAGACCATCGGTGCCGGGCATGATATTGACGAAGGCGCCGAAGTCGGCGATGCGCACCACCTTGCCGCGGTAGAGCTTGCCGATCTCGGGCTCCGCGGTGATCGCCAGCACGGTGTCGATGGCCGCCTTGGCCGCCGACTTGTCCTCGGCATAGATGCGCACGGTGCCGTCATCATCGAGATCGATGGAGGCGCCAGTATCCTCGCAGATCTTGCGGATCGTGGCGCCACCCTTGCCGATGACGTCACGGATCTTCTCGGGATCGATCTTGATGGTCGCCATTGAGGGCGCGTTCTCGGA
Source organism: Halomonas icarae (assembly GCF_009901955.1). Lineage (GTDB taxonomy): Bacteria > Pseudomonadota > Gammaproteobacteria > Pseudomonadales > Halomonadaceae > Halomonas > Halomonas icarae. The sequence continues at coordinate 3,273,093 of NZ_WUTS01000001.1, forward strand.
GACCTCGGCACGGCTCTGGTTGATCACCGCGTTCATCTGCTCGAGGATGCTGAGGCGCGCTTCCAGGGCCTGCTGCAGCGCCTGCTCCATGATCTCCTCGTTGATGCCCTCGATCTTGATGTCCATCTGCAGAGCGGTCACGCCATCGGCGGAGCCGGCCACCTTGAAGTCCATGTCGCCGAGGTGGTCCTCGTCACCTAGGATGTCGGTCAGCACGGCAAAGCCGTCCTCGTCCTTGACCAGGCCCATGGCGATACCTGCCACCGGCGACTTGATCGGCACGCCGGCATCCATCAGGGCCAGCGAGGAGCCGCACACGGACGCCATGGAGCTGGAGCCGTTGGACTCGGTGATCTCGGAGACCACCCGGATGGTGTAGGGGAACTCCGCCTCGTCGGGCAGCATGGCCTGCACGCCACGACGCGCCAGGCGGCCATGGCCGATCTCGCGGCGCTTGGGACCACCCATGAAGCCGGCCTCACCCACGCTGTAGGGAGGGAAGTTGTAGTGCAACAGGAAGCGGTCCTTGCGCTCCCCTTCCAGGGACTCGATCAGCTGGGAGTCACGCAGGGTACCCAGGGTGGCGACCACGATGGCCTGGGTCTCGCCACGGGTAAAGATCGCCGAGCCGTGGGCCTTGGGCAGGCTACCCACTTCGATCTCCAGCGGACGCACGGTCTTGTGGTCACGGCCATCGATACGCGGCTCGCCCTTCACCACACGGGCACGTACCACGCGCTTCTCGAGGCTGGAGAAGGCACCTTTGACATCATCGGCCGCAAACTTACCTTCTTCCTCACCGGCCAGCTGTTCCACCGCCTCGGCCTTGAGGGCCGACAGGGCATCCTGGCGCTGCATCTTGTCGGTGATGCGATAGGCCTCGCCCACGCGGGCCTCGAAGGCCTCGGCGATGGCGGACTTGAGCGCGGTGTTCTCCACCGGCGGCTGCCAGTCCCACTTCGGCTTGCCCGCTTCGGCGGCAAGCTCGTTGATGGCCTGGATCGCCGTCTGCATCTCCATATGGCCGTAGAGCACGGCGCCGAGCATCTCGTCCTCGAGCAGCTCATCGGCCTCGGACTCGACCATCAGCACCGCCTTCTCGGTACCGGCGACGACCATGTTCAGCTCGGAGGTGGTGAGCTCTTCCACGGTGGGGTTGAGGAAGTAGCCCTGCTCCTCGTTGAAGCCGACGCGGGCCGCGCCGATGGGGCCACTGAAGGGCACCCCGGAGATGGCCAGGGCCGCGGAGGTGCCGATCAGCGCCGCGATATCCGGATCATGGTTGCGATCGGTGGAGAGCACGGTGCAGACGACCTGCACCTCGTTCATGAAGCCCTTGGGAAAGAGCGGACGGATCGGGCGATCGATCAGCCGCGAGGTGAGCGTCTCCTTCTCGGTGGGGCGCCCCTCGCGCTTGAAGAAGCCGCCGGGGATCTTGCCGACCGCATAGGTCTTCTCCTGATAGTGCACGGAGAGCGGGAAGAACGGCTGCGCGGGATTGGCCTCCTTCCTGGCGACCACGGTGCACAGCACCACGGTATCGTCCATGGTGACCATTACGGCACCGGAGGCCTGGCGGGCGATGCGCCCGGTTTCCAGGGTGACGGTGCTGCGACCGTACTGAAATGTCTTCTTGACCGGATTCACGGCGACTTCCTTCAATATCTACTTTTCTGTGTTTGGGTCGTTTCGACTCGCCGACCATTTTAGGGGTTGACGCGCCCCGCGGCCACCGGATAGCGAGATTTCCGCCCTATACACGCAAAACGGGCAACCCGAAGGCTGCCCGTTTCGTTACCGCGCGGGGTGCGACGCTTAGCGACGCAGGCCCAGACGCTGGATCAGAGCCTGATAGCGCTCGAAGTCCTTGCGCTTCAGGTAGTCCAGCAGCTTGCGGCGCTGGTTGACCATGCGGATCAGGCCACGACGGGAGTGGTGATCCTGCTTGTTGGTCTTGAAGTGATCCTGCAGGCCATCGATGTTGGCGCTCAGCAGGGCCACTTGAACTTCGGGGGAACCGGTGTCGTTGTCGCCACGACCAAATTCGCTGACGATTGCGGACTTCTGCTCGGCTGTCAGTGCCATCTGTCTCTCCAGTAAGCAATATGCCTGAATGATGAGTGTGTGAGACCACGCATATTTGCAGTCTCGGGCGTCTCTCCCTCAATCGGCTGCGGTGCTCAGCAGCCGTTTCGGCGCCACCTCCTGTGGCGTCGTCACCGCACCGAGACCCAGGAAGATCTCGTTGCAGTAGAGTCTTGCCGTCTCGCCGACGGCGATATCGCCGGCATCCACCGCGGCCGCCTGACCATGGGTCAGGCGGCGCGCCGCCTCGGCGTCGACCTCGAGGCGCGGCAGGTGCGCGGCCAGCACGTCGACCGGCAGCAGCGTCGCTTCTCGGGCCGCCTGGTCAGGCAGTGCCTGCAGCGACTCGAGGGTCAGCATGGCCTCGGCGCCGAAGGGCCCGGTGGCCAGGCGACGCAGCGCACTGATATGTGCCCCGCTGCCCAGTTCGCGTCCGATATCCTCGGCCAGGGTACGCACATAGGTCCCCTTGCTGACCGACACTTCCAGTTCGAAGGCGCTGCCCTCGAAGGAAACGAGCCGGGCATCATACACGGTCACACGCCGCGCTGCACGCTCAACCGACTTGCCCTCGCGAGCCAGCTCGTAGAGCTTGCGTCCCTGGTGCTTGAGCGCCGAGTACATGGGGGGCACCTGATCGATCTCGCCATGAAAGCGAGCCAGCACGGCCTCCACATCGGCAGCGGTCAGGGACGGGACCGCCAGGCGTTCGACCACCTCACCCTCGGCATCCCCGGTATCGGTCACCACGCCCAGTTCCACCCGGGTACGGTAGACCTTGTCGGAGGCCAGCAGATGAGCGGAGAACTTGGTCGCCTCGCCGAAGCACACCGGCAGCAGACCGGTCGCCATAGGATCCAGGGTGCCGGTGTGGCCGGCCTTCTGGGCCTGGAACAGGCGTCGGGCCTGCTGTAGCGCGTGATTGCTGGACAGGCCCGCGGGCTTGTCCAGCAGCAGCACGCCATTGACGGGGAGGCCGCGACGTCGACGTGCCATCAGTCCCGCTCACCCTCGTCGTCGGAAGTTGGCTCCTCACCCAGGCGGGTGCGGTCACTCTCTACCGCCTCGTCGATCAGCGAGGAGAGGCGCTGGCCGCGCACCACGCTCTCGTCGTAGTGAAAGCGCAGCTCCGGCACGTGGCGCAGCTTGATGCGGCGGGCGATCTGCCCGCGCAGGAAACCGGCGGCCTGTTTGAGAACCTTGAGGTTCTCCTTGATCCGTTCCGGGGTGTCCTCACCCAGCAGGGTCACATGAACGTCGGCATAGCCGAGGTCTCGACTGACCTCGACGCCGCTGACGGTGACCATGCCCAGGCGCGGGTCCTTGACCTCGCGCTGGATAAGGACCGCCAGCTCCTTCTGGAGCTGGTCGGCCACCCGGTCCGTACGCTTGAACTCGCGCATGCTTAGCTCCTGGCGCTTAGAGCGTCCGCTCGACCTTGATCTGGTCGAAGACCTCGATCTTGTCGCCGACCTGGACGTCGTTGTAGTTCTTCACGCCAATGCCGCACTCCATGCCGTTGCGCACTTCCTGGACATCGTCCTTGAAGCGACGCAGCGACTCGAGCTCACCCTCGTAGATCACCACGTTGTCGCGCAGCACGCGGATCTTCTTGTTACGGAAGACGGTGCCCTCGACCACCATACAGCCGGCCACCGCACCGATCTTCGGTGCACGGAAGACGTCGCGAACCTCGGCCACGCCGACGATCTCTTCCTTCCACTCCGGTGCCAGCATGCCGCTCATCGCCTGCTTGACCTCATCGATCAGCTGGTAGATGACGCTGTAGTAGCGCAGGTCGAGGCCTTCGCGCTCGATGATCTCGCGGGCCGCGACATCGGCACGCACGTTGAAGCCGACCACGATGGCTTCCGAGGCCAGTGCCAGGTTGGCGTCGGTACCGGTGATGCCACCCACACCGGAGGAGACCACTGCCACTTCCACCTCGCCGGTGGAGAGCTCTTCCAGCGCGCTCTTGATCGCCTCCAGAGAGCCCTGGACATCGGCCTTGAGCACGATGTTGAGCTTGGCGGCCACATCCTGGCCCATCTGGCTGAACATGTTCTCCAGCTTGGCCTTCTGCTGGCGTGCCAGGCGTACCTCGCGATACTTGCCCTGACGGAAGTTGGCAACCTCACGGGCCTTCTTCTCGTCGGCCACCACCATGAAGTCGTCACCCGCCTCGGGCGTACCGTCCAGGCCCTGGATCTCCACCGGCATCGCCGGGCCGACCTCTTCGACCTGCTTGCCCAGCTCGTTGGTCAGGGCACGCACGCGGCCATAGTGCAGGCCGGCCAGCACGATATCGCCACGCTTGAGGGTGCCGTTCTGAACCAGCACGGTGGCCACAGGACCACGCCCCTTGTCCAGGCGCGACTCGACCACCACACCCTTGCCGGGCGCCTCGGGGACGGCCTTGAGCTCGAGCACCTCGGAGACCAGCAGCACCGCCTCGAGCAGCGCGTCGATGCCCTCACCGGTCTTGGCGGAGACATGCACGAACTGGGTGTCGCCACCCCACTCCTCGGAGATGACGCCGTGCTGGGAGAGCTCGTTCTTGACGCGATCCGGATCGGCGGCCGGCTTGTCGATCTTGTTGACGGCGACCACCATGGGAACCTCGGCGGCCTTGGAGTGCTCGATCGCCTCGATGGTCTGGGGCATGACGCCATCATCGGCGGCCACCACCAGGATGACCACGTCGGTCGCCTTGGCACCGCGGGCACGCATGGCGGTAAAGGCCGCGTGGCCCGGGGTGTCCAGGAAGGTCACACCGTGGGAGTTGTTCACCTTCTCGGCCGCGACATGATAGGCGCCGATATGCTGGGTGATACCGCCGGCCTCGCCGGTGGCCACCTTGGCCTGGCGAATATGGTCGAGCAGCGAGGTCTTGCCGTGGTCGACGTGGCCCATCACGGTCACCACCGGGTCACGGGTCAGCTCCTCACCCTCGTAGGAGATGCTGTCCAGCACTTCCTCCTCGAGCGCATCGTCCTTGACCAGCTTGGGCGTATGCCCCATCTCCTCGACCACGATGGCGGCGGTGTCCTGGTCGATGGTCTGGTTGATGGTCACCGCGGCGCCCATGGTGAACATGGTCTTGATGACCTCGTTGGCCTTGATCGACATCTTGTCGGCCAGCTCGGCGACGCTGATCGACTCGGGGATCGAGACCTCACGGACGATGGGCTGGGTCGGCTTCTGGAAGCCGTGCTTGCCATTGCCCTGGCTGCTGCTGCCACCACGACGACCACCGCGACGCTCGGCGCGCTTGGCCTTCTTGCCGCCACGACGCCGGTCCTCGCGCTCGCCACGGTCGTCATCGCGATCGTGACGCCCCTTCTTGGCGGCGGCCTTCTTGGGCGGCGCGGTACGACGATCGGTACGGCCCTCCTTGGGCGGGGCCGGGGGCTCGTCGCCGGGTGCCGTCGTCTCGAGCTCGGGCACCGGGATATCGGGCACCTCGGCGGCCTTCTGGGCCTCCAGCTTGGCGGCGGCCTCGCGCGCGGCCTCCTCGGCGGCACGCGCCTTGGCCTCTTCGGCCTCGCGGGCCTCCTTGGCGGCCTGGGCCTGCTGAGAGTCGGCCATGTCGCCGACCAACTGACGCGGACCGGTGTCCTCCACCTGCTTCGGCTTGGTCTCTTCCTCGGCGCGCTTGACGTAGGTACGCTTCTTGCGCACCTGCACCTCGATGGTCTTGCCACGCTCACCGGTGTTGATGCGGCTGCGCGTCTTGCGCGTCAGGGTGATGCGGTTCTTCGGCGCGGCCTTCTCGGCGCTGCCGCCGTGGCTCTTGGTCAGGAAGTCGAGCAGCTGACGCTTGTCTTCCTCGGACACGGCGTCACTCTCGGACTTGTGCTTGAGCCCGGCTTGTTTCATCTGTTCCAGCAGGCGGGGAACGTCGCGTCCCACCTTCGCTGCAAAATCCTTAACGGTCATGTCTGACATGTAGACCCTCCTGAGCCCGTGACCCCAATTCTGTTCGCTTCGAATACTGCCGGTCCGAGCGCTGGGCATCGGACCCTTGTCTGCACGTTATTCGCCTTCGAGCCGTTCCTATGCGAACTACTCGTTTTCAAACCAGGGCGCACGGGCAGTCATGATCAGTGACGCGGCACGCTCCTCGTCCATGCCCTCGATATCCAGAAGATCATCGACGGACTGCTCGGCCAGATCCTCCATGCTTACGACTCCCCGGCTGGCCAGGATGAAGGCCAGATGGCGCTCCATGCCGTCCATCTCCAGCAGATCGTCGGCTGGCTGAGCACCATCCAGCGCCTCCTCGGAAGCGATGGCGAGGTTGAGCAGCTCATCCTTGGCACGCGAGCGCAGCTCCTCGATGGTCTCTTCATCGAACTCTTCGATCTCGAGCATCTCCTCAACCGGTACGTAGGCGATCTCTTCCAGGGTGGTAAAGCCCTCTTCCACCAGCAGGCGCGCCACATCGTCGTCGATGTTGAGGTGCTGCACGAATTGCTCGACCAGGCTATCGACCTCCTGGTCACGCTTGTCCTCCGCCTCGGCCTCGGTCATCACATTGATCCGCCAGCCGGTCAACTCGGAGGCCAGGCGCACGTTCTGACCGCTGCGGCCGATGGCCTGGGCCAGATTGTCCTCGGCGACGGCCACGTCCATGGCGTGGGCATCCTCATCGACCAGAATGGAGGCGACATCCGCCGGCGCCATGGCGTTGATCACCAGCTGGGCGGGGTTGTCGTCCCACAGCACGATATCGACGCGCTCGTTCTGGAGCTCCGTGGAGACGGCCTGGACCCGTGAGCCACGCATGCCCACACAGGCTCCCACCGGGTCGATACGACGGTCGTTGGTCTTCACCGCGATCTTGGCGCGGGACCCGGGGTCGCGAGCGGCCCCCTTGATCTCGATAAGTTGCTCGGCGATCTCCGGCACCTCGATGCTGAACAGTTCGATGATCAGCTCGGAGCAGGTACGCGACAGGATCAGCTGCGCACCGCGCGCCTCCGGGTCGACCTTGACCAGCAGGGCACGAACCCGCTCGTTCATGCGGTAGCGCTCACCGGGAATCATCTCGCTGCGCGGCAGGAACGCCTCGGCGTTGTCACCCAGGTCGATGATCAGGCCATCGCGGGTCGTCTTCTTGACGATGCCCGAGACCAGCTCACCCTCGCGATCGGCGTAGAGCCGCACGACCTCGGCACGCTCGGCCTCACGCACCTTCTGCACGATCACCTGCTTGGCGGTCTGGGCGGCGATGCGACCGAACTCGGCGTTCTCGATGCGCTCCTCGACCACGTCACCCAGGCCCAGGGGCGGATCGCGACGCTCGGCAAAGGTCAGCTTGATCTGGTGGTCAGGGCCGTCGAAGTCATCGTCCTCGACCACTTCCCAGCGACGAAAGGTTTCGTATTCGCCGGTGCTGCGATCGATATGCACGCGCACGCTGGCCTCTTCATCCTCGAAGCGCTTGCGCGACGCGCTGGCCAGGGCCGCCTCGACGGCCTCGAAGATCACCGTGCGGGGAACCCCCTTCTCGTTGGAGATCGCATCCACGACCGCCAGAATCTCTTTACTCATGCCTTTGCCTCGCCAGAAAGCTGTTCTCGAGCTGATGCTCAACATGCCTCCCCTGGGGGGAGGCCGAATCCTTGAACCGCGGGCTAATCCTCGAAACGGGGCACCACGCGCGCCTGATCGATGCCGTCGACGGGGAAGCAGTACTCCTCGCCATCGACCTGCACCAGCACCTCGTCACCCTCGACGCCGGCCAGCAGGCCCTGGAACTTGCGCCGCCCCTCGAAGGGCGCACGCAGCTTCAGTGCCACCTCGTGGCCACGATAACGAGAAAAGTGATCGAGGGTGAACAGGGGGCGATCCATCCCCGGAGAGGAGACCTCGAGGCGATATTCGCCGTGAATCGGGTCCTCGACATCGAGTAGCGCACTGATCTGACGACTGATGTCCGCACAGTCGTCGACGGTGATACCGTCCTCGTGATCGATATAGATCACCAGACGCGAGTGCTTACCCTGGGAGAGATAGTCGATGCCCCACAGCTCGAAACCCATGGCGGTAACCACCGGGTCGATCAAGGTGTGTAGCGCAGCATCCTTGGTAGCCACGGAATAGACTCCTACAGCCGTTGCATCAGGCACCTGGCCGGGAGTGAACTGGAAAGTCAGGTGGCTGATTGGCATTGCCCGGAACAGTGCCCCGACGCTTGGCGCCCTGAGCAAGCTGCTAACAAAAAGCCCCTTCACAGGAAGGGGCTTTCACAAGAAACCTGTAAACCACTCCGGCGGTCAATAGCTGCCCCTTCATTCGATCATGCCAGCTTGCATGGTCGACAGGCACCTGCCGGAAGATGGTAGCGGGGACCGGATTTGAACCGATGACCTTCGGGTTATGAGCCCGACGAGCTACCAGACTGCTCCACCCCGCATCAATCTAGGTCGGTGATACTACACGCAGCCGACGAATACGTCAAGAGCTGCACACCGCTTTGCCAATCCTGCTTCTGAAGGATCGTCGGCATCGTCATGTTAACTATCAGCCGTTAACCAGGAACGCCGCGATGAATCAGATGGTGCCGAAGGCGGGACTTGAACCCGCACGACCGTAAGGTCACTACCCCCTCAAGATAGCGTGTCTACCAATTCCACCACTTCGGCATCAGGGGAGGCTGGATGATGGTGCAACGACGCCTTACTGCTCGCCGCCGCTCTCCAGCACTGGCGCAGCATTATCCATGCTCGACTCCCCTTCGTCAAGGGTCGGCACGTTATTCTGCTGTTCGATCAGGCGCGCGTCCGGAATGCCTGCCTCGGGAGCGTCGCTGGCCTGACTGGCGAACCAGGCCAGGGTCAGGGAGGTAGCGAAGAAGGCAGCCGCCAGCACGGCGGTGAACTTCGACAGGAAGCCACCGCTACCGCGGGAGCCGAACACGGTCTGGGAGGCACCGCCACCGAAGGCGGCGCCGGCCTCGGCCCCCTTGCCCTGCTGCAGCAGGATCAGGACGACCAGGGCGATGGCGACCGCCACGTGGATCATAAGAATGGCAACTTGCATGGAATTAACCTGCTGACTGACAGATGGCTAGGAAATCGTCGACCTTGAGCGAGGCACCGCCCACCAGGCCGCCGTCGATATCGGGCTGGGCTAGCAGTTCGGCCGCATTGCCCGCGTTCATGCTACCGCCGTAGAGCAGCCGCAACCCATCCGCCAGACCGCGATCGAACTCGGCCAGGTAGGCGCGAATGCCGGCCATGACCTCCTGAGCCTGCTCGGGAGTGGCGGTACGGCCGGTACCGATGGCCCACACGGGCTCATAGGCAATGATCACGCGCTCGCGCTGCGCCGGCTCCAGCCTCGACATCACGTACCCGACCTGATGCAATACCACTTGCAGGGTATGACCGGCATCGCGCTCGGCGAGGCTCTCGCCCACGCAGAGCACCGGCACGATATCGACCTCGAGCGCGGCCAGCAGGCGCTCATGCACCTGCTCGTCGCTCTCGCGATAGAGCTGGCGACGCTCGGAGTGCCCCACCAGGGCATACTGGACCCCGAACTCGCGCAGCATGGGACCACTCACCTCACCGGTGTGCGCCCCCGCCGGGTGCGGATTGAGCGTCTGGGCACCGAGCGCCAGCGGCGACTCGGCGAAGGCAGCTCGCGCCGCCCCCAGATAGGGATAGGGCGGAAAGATCGCCGCTTCCAGGGAGTTGGGTAGCGCGGCACTCGAGAAGGCCTGACCGAAGGCCTCGACCAGCTCGGTCGAGCCGTTCATCTTCCAGTTGCCGGCGATCAGCGGCGTGCGCATCGACTGTCCTCTTTCAAGATGGAGCGAAATGGTATAGGAGAGGCCCTGTCAAGACAACCGGCCACCCCGAGCCCTCGACCAGCGAGTCCTCAGGTGCCGAGCAGCGCCTCAACCCGTTCGGCGAGGCGCCGTGCCAGACCATCCACGTCCAGGTGAGGGCGACCCTCGACCATCACGCGGATCAGTGGCTCGGTGCCGGAGGGGCGCAGCAGCACCCGCCCCTCTTCACCGAGCTCCCTTTCGGCCTCGCTTACCGAATCCTTGAGGGCCGGCATCGCCATCACCGCCCGGGCATCGCTGCCGGGGGTCAACCGTACATTGACCAGCGCCTGAGGGGCCTTCTCCAGCCCGGCCAGCAGGCTCTGCAGCGACTCGCCCTCGCGCATCATGATGGCCAGCACCTGCAGCGCCGAGACGATACCGTCGCCGGTCGTCTGCACATGGCCACAGACGATATGACCGGAGGACTCACCGCCCAGCTGCCAACCGTTGGCGGCGAGCCGCTCCATGACATAGCGGTCGCCGACCTTGGCCCGCTCGAAGGGTACCCCCATGGTCTCCAGCGCCGCGGCCAGGCCGAAGTTCGACATCAGAGTGCCGACCACGCCGCCACCCAGCTCGCCACGCGCATGGCGGTCGCGGGTGATCAGATAGAGGATGTCATCGCCATCGATCTCGCGGCCGTCGCTATCCACCAGCAACACCCGGTCGCCGTCACCGTCGAAGGCCACTCCCAGATCGGCCCCCTGCTGGATCACCGCCGCGCGCAGCGCCGCCGGGTGGGTGGAGCCTACCTCACGATTGATATTGAGCCCGTCGGGGGAGGCACCGATCACGCTCACCTCGGCACCCAGTTCGCGAAACACGCTGGGGGCGATGTGGTAGGTGGCGCCATGGGCGCAGTCGAGCACCACCCTGAGCCCCTCGAGGCTGACCCGGTCGGGGATGGTCGACTTGCAGAACTCGATATAGCGGCCGTCGGCATCATCGATGCGCTCGGCCTTGCCCAGGCGGTCCGCGGCCACGGTGGTCAGCGGCTCATCGAGCATCGCCTCGATCGCCTCTTCGACCTCATCGTTGAGCTTGGCGCCCTCGGTGGAGAAGAACTTGATGCCATTGTCGGCAAAGGGGTTGTGGGATGCCGAGATCACGATGCCGGCATCGGCACGAAAGGTGCGCGTCAGGTAGGCGATACCAGGAGTCGGCATGGGGCCGAGCAGGGCCACATCGACCCCCGCCGCCGAGAGCCCCGCCTCCAGCGCCGACTCGAACATGTAGCCGGAGATGCGGGTGTCCTTGCCGATCAGCACCCGGCAGCGCCGCTTGCCATGGCGCGCGGCGAGCACACGCCCGGTGGCCCAGCCCAGCTTGAGCATGAAGTCGGCGGTAATCGGTGCCTCGCCGACGGTGCCGCGAATTCCATCCGTACCAAAATAGCGTCGAGCCATCAGCAACTCTCCTTGAGTACTGCCCAGGTCATGTTCACCGCATCCACGCTGGGGGCGACATCGTGGACACGCAGGATGCGGGCGCCGCGCTCCACCGCCATCGCCGTCAGCGCCAGGCCGCCGGGCAGGCGCTCCTCCACCGGACGCTCGAGCACCTTGCCGATCATGCTCTTGCGCGACATGCCCACCAGCAGCGGCAATTCGAGCTCGACGAGACGCTCCATGCGATTGAGCAGGCGTAGATTGTGCTCCACCGTCTTGCCGAAGCCGAAGCCCGGGTCGAGCAGCAGGCGATCACGATGCAGGCCAGCCTGCTCGCAGGCCGCCACGCGCGCCGCGAGATAGTCGGCTACCGCCTCCTCGATGGGCACATCATAACGGGGCGCCTGCTGCATGTCGCGGGGCTCGCCCTGGCGATGCATCAGACACACCGGCAGGCCGCTGCCGATGGCGGCGACCATCGCCCCCTCGCGCTCCAGGGCCCGTACGTCGTTGATCATGCCGGCGCCCAGGGCGGCACTCTCGCGTATCACCTCGGGGCTGCTGGTATCCACCGAGACCAGGGCATCCAGCTCACGGACCAGTGCTTCCACCACCGGTGCCACCCGCTCGAGCTCCTGCTGGGGCGAAACCCCATCGGCCCCGGGACGGGTCGACTCGCCGCCGACATCGATGATCGCCGCCCCCTCCGCCAGCATGCGCTCGGCATGGCGCAGGGCATCGTCCAAGGACACATGGCGCCCCCCATCGGAGAAGGAGTCGGGGGTGACATTGAGGATCCCCATGACGCGGGGATAGGAGAGGTCGAGCCGATGTCGACCGCACATCAGGGAGAGGGAGTTCGCGTTCATCTTCGCTCGGAGGGTAAGTGAATCGAAGGGTAGCAAATTGAAGGGTAGTGAACTGAAGAACAGAGAATTGAATGATAGTGAATTGAATGATTGAGAAAACGGGCTGATCAGAAAGGCAAAGGCGCCCCCGCGGGGGCGCCTGACTGGGGTGGGCTGCGGGCTCAGGAGCCGGCCGGGCCACCCAGCGGGTCGGAGGGCCGACGACGCGGCTCCTCGTCGTCATCCTCGTCACCGTCGACCTGCTCCGGCTCATCCGGGGTCGTCGCGTCGCGAGCCCCCTCGGTCACCGGGGCGCCAGGACCGGAGGAGTCTCCATCCTCCCAGTCCTTGGGCGGACGCGGCGTACGCCCGGCCATGATGTCCTTGAGCTGGTCGGCATCGATGGTCTCGTACTTCATCAGCGCATCGGCCATGGCGTCGAGCTTGTCGCGATTCTCTTCGAGGATCACGCGAGCCTGCTCGTAGCACTCGTCGATGACCTTGCGCACCTCCCTGTCGAGCTTGGAGATCGTCTCGCCGGACTTGAGCTTGCCACCCTGACCGGGGCCACCCAGGAACTGGTGCGACTCATCCTCGTCGTACATGATCGGGCCCATCTCCTCGGAGAGACCCCACTTGGCGACCATATTGTGTGCCAGCTCGGTGGCGCGCTTGATATCGTTGGAGGCACCGGTGGTTACCCCGTTCGGCCCCAGCGTCATTTCCTCGGCGATGCGGCCACCGAACAGCGAGCAGATCTGGCTGATGATCTGCTGCCGCGACAGGCTGTAGCGATCCTGCTCGGGCAGGAACATGGTCACGCCCAGGGCGCGGCCACGCGGGATGATGGTCACCTTGTAGACCGGGTCATGCTCCGGCATCACCAGGCCGATGATGGCATGGCCCGACTCGTGATAGGCGGTGTTGAGCTTCTCCTTCTCGGTCATGACCATGGAGCGGCGCTCGGCCCCCATCATGATCTTGTCCTTGGCCAGCTCGAGCTCCTCCATGCCCACCAGGCGCTTGTTGCGACGCGCGGCGAACAGGGCGGCCTCGTTGACCAGGTTGGCCAGGTCGGCACCGGAGAAGCCGGGCGTACCGCGAGCGATCAGCGACGGCTTGACGTCATCGGCCAGCGGCACCTTGCGCAGGTGCACATTGAGGATATGCTCACGGCCGCGGATATCGGGCAGCGGCACCACCACCTGGCGGTCGAAGCGTCCCGGACGCATCAGGGCCGGGTCGAGCACGTCGGGGCGGTTGGTGGCGGCGATGACGATGATGCCCTCGTTGGCCTCGAAGCCGTCCATCTCCACCAGCAGCTGGTTGAGGGTCTGCTCACGCTCGTCGTTGCCACCGCCCATGCCGACCCCGCGGGAGCGACCCACGGCATCGATCTCGTCGATGAAGATGATGCAGGGCGCCTGCTTCTTGGCCTGCTCGAACATGTCACGCACACGGGAGGCGCCCACACCGACGAACATCTCGACGAAGTCGGAACCGGAGATCGAGAAGAACGGCACCTTGGCCTCGCCGGCAATCGACTTGGCGAGCAGCGTCTTGCCGGTGCCGGGCGGGCCCACCATCAGCACGCCGCGGGGAATGGTGCCACCCAGGCGCTGGAACTTGGTGGGGTCGCGCAGGAAGTCGACCAGCTCCTCGACCTCCTCCTTGGCCTCGTCACAGCCCGCAACGTCGGCGAAGGTGGTCTTGATCTGATCCTGGGAGAGCAGCTTGGCCTTGGATTTGCCGAAGCTCATGGGGCCACCCTTGCCGGCCCCGCCGCCCTGCATCTGACGCATGAAGAACATGAAGATCGCCAGGATCAGCAGGATCGGGAAGCTGGCGATCAGCAGTCGCATCCACAGGCTCTGCTGCTCGGGCTTCTTGCCCACCACGGTGACGTTGCTGGAGAGCAGGTCATCCATCAGCTTGGGATCCTCCGCCGCGGGGCGGATGGTCTGGAACTGGGAGCCATCGGTACGCTCGCCATTGATGGTATAGCCATCGATGGTGACGCTGCGCACCTGCTGGTTCTGCACCTGCTGGACGAACTGGGAGTAGTTCATCGTCTGGGGTGAGCTGTCGACACTGAAGTTGTTGAACACCGTCAGCAGCACCGCCGCGATGACCAACCACAGGATCAGGTTCTTCGCCATATCGTTCAAGGGACTACCCTCAATATCTGAAATCTATCGGCCGCAAGGACCTGGCACGTTGGACACTACATGAGCCGGCCGCGTTCGGCCACCGCTGCTATGCGGTCATTCGCAATTAGCTACGCGGTCATTCGCGACGGCATAAGCGGTCATTCGCACCAGGCACTGTGACACACATTATTCTGCTTTGTCCGCCAATCGCCCCGTTAGGCCAGGGCTATCACGGCGCCTCAACCTCTCGGGTCAACCGCGAAAGCCCTGCGCCAGCAGATAGACCTCGCGGGAGCGTGCCCGCGAGGCGCCGGGCTTGCGGGTCACCACCCGCGTGAAGGCGCCACGCAGCGCCTTCAGGTATTCATCGAAGCCCTCGCCCTGGAACACCTTGGCCAGGAAGGTGCCGCCGGGGCGCAGGGTCTGGCCGGCCAGGTCCAGCGCTAGCTCCACCAGATACATCGCCTGGGGCTGGTCGATGGCGGCCATGCCGCTCATGTTGGGTGACATGTCGGACATCACCAGGTCGACCGGGCGCTCGCCCAGCGTCGCAAGGATCGCCTCGAGGATCTCCTCCTCGGTAAAGTCTCCCTGGATAAAGTCGACCCCGGCCAGGGCATCCATCTCGAGGATATCGGAGGCGATCACCACCCCCTCGGGCCCCACCTTCTCGGCGGCCACCTGACTCCAGCCACCGGGGGCCGCCCCCAGGTCGATCACGGTCATGCCCGGAACGAGGAGACGGTCCTTCTCGTCGAGCTCGAGCAGCTTGTAGCTGGCCCGCGAGCGATACCCCTCCAGCTTGGAGCGCTGCACATACTGATCATCGAAGTGCTCCTTCAACCAGCCCTTGCTGGTCTTGCTTGCGGAGTGCTTGCCAGAGGCGGGGGATGAGGTGCGGGAACGGGCCACGGCATCACCTGGGACGTAACGGGATAAGACTTGGCGCGGAGCGAAAAAACGGTACTGGAGCGCCGAGGAGTGGCCGGCTGAAACGGCGCTTTCGCCGAAGACGTTTTCGGCGTGACGATTTGCGCGTACCATGACTGGCTGCGCGCAACCGAGAAGATGCAAGATACCATGAGCTTGTCACAGGCACAAAAGAAAGCATTTCGCAGCATCGGCCACCACCTCAACCCGGTGGTGATGATCTCCGAGAACGGCATCTCCGAGGGAGTGCTGGCGGAACTCGACCGAGCCCTCAACGACCATGAACTAATCAAGGTGAAGTTCGCCCTGCCGGAGCGCGAGGAGCGCGAGGCCATGCTCGAGGAGCTGGTCGCGGCCAGCCGCGCCGAGCTGGTCCACAAGATCGGCAAGATGGCGCTGCTCTATCGCGCCAACCCCAGGGCCAATCCGAAGCTTTCCAACGTCCAGCGCTACGCGGACCACCACGGGCGCCACTGACGCGCTTCGCGCGAGCTGGAAGCTGGAAGCTGGAAGCTGGAAGCTGGAAGCTGGAAGCTGGAAGCTGGAAGCTGGAAGCTGGAAGCTGGAAGCTGGAAGCCAGCGATGGTCTTGAGGGCCATAGAGACAAACACCCCGCAGCCATGGCTGCGGGGTGTTTTTTCTTCCGGCTTCAAGCTTCCAGGCGCGAAGCGCCGCCCTTCCAGCTTGGGTTAGAGGTGCTCGACGCCCGAGATCTCATACTCGACGTCGCCACCCGGGGTCTTGACCACCACCACATCACCCTCCTCCTTGCCGATCAAGGCACGGGCGATGGGCGAGGTCACGGAGATCCTGCCCTGCTTGATGTCCGCCTCATCCTCGCCGACGATCCGGTAGGTCACCTCCTCGTCGTTGTTGAGGTTGAGCAGCTCCACGGTGACACCGAAGATCACCTTCCCCGTCCTGGGCAGCTTGGTGACATCGATCACCTGGGCGTTGGAGAGCTTGCCTTCGATCTCCTGGATACGCCCCTCGATAAAGCCCTGCTGCTCGCGGGCCGCATGGTACTCGGCGTTCTCCTTGAGATCACCATGCTCCCGGGCCTCGGCGATGGCGGCGATCACCCTGGGACGCGCCTCGCCCTTGAGGTGGTCGAGCTCCTCGCGCAGACGCGACTCTCCGGCGACCGTCATCGGGACCTTGTTCATTGCGCAGCTCCTGCATGCAATTCCTGTAGCCGCCGCACCGTGATCTCATTGCCATATTCGAGCGCCAGACAAACGGCGTTCGCCCCCGCCAGCGTGGTGGCGTAGGGAACCTTGCGGGCCAGCGCGGTGCGGCGGATCACCGAGGAGTCGTTGATCGCCTGGCGACCCTCGGTGGTATTGACGATATAGGCGATCTCGTCGTTCTTGAGCAGATCGACGATATGCGGGCGGCCTTCAAAGACCTTATTCACGACCTCGACATCGATACCCTCGGCCTCGAGAGCCGCCGCGGTACCGCGGGTCGCGCACAGCGTAAAGCCCAATGTTACCAGAGAACGCGCCACCTCGATAACACCCGCCTTGTCCGGCTCACGCACCGAGAGGAACGCCTTGCGCGGCCCGGAGAGCGGCGGAATCGCTTCGCCGGCCCCCAGCTGCGCCTTGTAGAAGGCCTCGGCGAAGGTGTCTCCGCTGCCCATCACCTCACCGGTGGACTTCATCTCCGGCGACAGGATTGGGTCGACCCCCGGGAACTTGTTGAACGGGAAGACCGCCTCCTTGACGCTGAAGAAGTGCGGCACGATCTCGCGGGTGAAGCCCTGCTCCTCGAGGGTGGTGCCGGCCATGCAGCGCGCGGCGATCTGGGCCAGTGAGGTGCCGATGCACTTGGAGACGAAGGGCACGGTACGCGAGGCGCGCGGGTTGACCTCGATGATGTAGATCTCACCGTCCTGCCAGGCCAGCTGCACGTTCATCAGCCCCTTGACGCCAAGCTCCACGGCCATCTGCTTGACCTGCTCGCGCATCGCGTCCTGCACCTCGCTGGGCAGCGAGTAGGGCGGCAGCGAGCAGGCAGAGTCACCGGAGTGTACGCCGGCCTGCTCGATGTGCTGCATGATGCCGCCGATCACCACCTGCTTGCCGTCGCTCACCGCGTCGATATCGATCTCGACGGCGGCATTGAGGAAGTGGTCGAGCAGCACCGGCGAGTCGTTGGAGACCTTGACCGCGTGGGTCATGTAACTCTCGAGCTCGGAGGCGTCATAGACGATCTCCATGGCGCGCCCGCCCAGTACATAGCTGGGACGCACCACCAGCGGATAGCCGATGGTTTCGGCCTTGGCGAAGGCCTCGTCGAAGCTGCGCGCAGTGGCATTGGGCGGCTGCTTGAGGCCCAGCTTGTCGATCATCTGCTGGAAGCGCTCGCGATCCTCGGCGCGATCGATGGCGTCCGGGGTGGTGCCGATGATCGGCACGCCGGCGGCCTCCAGCTCGCGAGCGAGCTTGAGCGGGGTCTGGCCACCGAACTGCACGATCACGCCGACCGGCTGCTCCTTGTCGGCGATCTCCAGCACGTCCTCCAGGGTCACCGGCTCGAAGTAGAGGCGATCCGAGGTGTCGTAGTCGGTGGAGACGGTCTCCGGGTTGCAGTTGACCATAATGGTCTCGTAGCCGTCATCGTGCATGGCGAAGGCGGCGTGGACGCAGCAGTAGTCGAACTCGATGCCCTGGCCGATGCGGTTGGGCCCGCCGCCGAGCACCATGATCTTCTTCTTGTCGCTGACCTCCGCTTCGCACTCCTCCTCATAGGTGGAGTACATATAGGCAGTGTCCGAGGCGAACTCGGCAGCACAGGTGTCGACCCGCTTGTAGACCGGGCGAATACCGGCCTTCTGACGCGTCTTGCGGAACTCCTTCTCGGAGACGCCGAGCAGCGAGGCCAGGCGGGCGTCGGAGAAGCCCTTGCGCTTGAGTCGGAACAGCTCGCGGGCGTCGAGCTCGGAGAGCGAGCGCTTGGCGACCTCGCCCTCGGTGGCGATCAGGTCCTCGAGCTGAACCAGGAACCAGGGGTCGATATTGGTCAGCGCGAAGATCTCGTCGCGCGTCATGCCGGCGCGCATGGCATCGGCGATAAAGAAGATGCGCTCGGCACCCGCGGCCTGCAACTCGCCCTTGATATGCGCCATCCCGTCGGCGTCGAAGCGAGTCACCTTGGGGTCCAGGCCATCGTTGCCGGTCTCCAGGCCGCGCAGCGCCTTCTGCAGCGACTCCTGGAAGGTGCGGCCGATCGCCATCACCTCGCCCACCGACTTCATCTGGGTGGTCAGACGATCGTTGGCCTGGGGGAACTTCTCGAAGGTGAAGCGCGGAATCTTGGTGACCACGTAGTCGATGGAGGGCTCGAACGAGGCCGGGGTCTGGCCGCCGGTGATGTCGTTCGAAAGCTCGTCCAGGGTGTAGCCAACGGCCAGCTTGGCGGCGATCTTGGCGATCGGGAAGCCGGTGGCCTTGGAGGCCAGCGCCGAGGAGCGCGACACCCGCGGGTTCATCTCGATGACCACCATGCGCCCGGTCCTGGGGTCGACGCCGAACTGCACGTTGGAGCCGCCGGTCTCGACGCCGATCTCGCGCAGCACCGCCAGGGAGGCGTCGCGCATGATCTGGTATTCCTTATCGGTCAGCGTCTGGGCCGGGGCCACGGTGATGGAGTCACCGGTGTGCACGCCCATGGGGTCGAAGTTCTCGATGGCGCAGACGATGATGCAGTTGTCGTTGCGATCACGCACGACCTCCATCTCGTACTCCTTCCACCCCAGCAGCGACTCGTCGATCAGCAGCTCGTGGTTGTTGGAGAGCTCGAAGCCGCGGGTACAGATCTCCTCGAACTCCTCCTTGTTGTAGGCCACGCCGCCGCCGGAGCCGCCCATGGTGTAGGAGGGGCGGATGATCACCGGGAAGCCGAGCTCGCCCTGGATCTCCCAGGCCTCGTCCATGGTGTGAGCCACCTTGGCCTTGGGGCACTCCAGGCCGATGCGCTTCATGGCCTGGTCGAAGAGGTCACGGTCCTCGGCCTTGTTGATGGCATCCGCATTGGCACCGATCATCTCCACGCCGTGCTTGTCGAGCACGCCGTGCTTGTCCAGATCCAGGGCGCAGTTGAGCGCGGTCTGCCCGCCCATGGTGGGTAGGATGGCATCCGGCTTCTCGGCCTCGATGATCTTCTCCACCGCCTGCCAGGTGATCGGCTCGATATAGGTGGCATCGGCCATGGCCGGGTCGGTCATGATGGTAGCCGGGTTGGAGTTGACCAGGATGACCCGGTAGCCCTCCTCGCGCAGCGCCTTGCAGGCCTGGGCGCCGGAGTAGTCGAATTCACACGCCTGGCCGATGACGATCGGGCCGGCGCCAATGATCAGGATGCTCTGGATGTCGGTACGCTTGGGCATGGTGCTTCCCGCAGAAGTAGGTGACGAGTGGTGACGTGTCTCTGGCTCTAATCTGGCTCTAAGTGCGGACTCAGGCCCGGCGAGCCCGCATCATCTCGACGAAACGGTCGAACAGCGGCGCCACGTCGCACGGGCCCGGGCTCGCCTCGGGATGGCCCTGGAAGCTGAAGGCCGGGCAGTCGGTACGCTCGACCCCCTGCAGGGTGCCGTCGAACAGCGAACGGTGGGTGGCACGCAGATTGGCCGGCAGCTGGGCCTCGTCGGCGGCGAAGCCGTGGTTCTGGCTGGTGATCATCACGCGGCCGCTATCGAGATCCTGCACCGGATGGTTGGCGCCGTGGTGGCCGTGGTTCATCTTCATGGTGCTGGCACCGCTGGCCAGCGCCAGCAGCTGATGCCCCAGGCAGATGCCAAACAGCGGAATCCCGTTCTCGAGGAGCTCCTGGATCGCCGTGATGGCATAGTCGCAGGGCTCGGGGTCACCGGGACCGTTGGAGAGGAAGATCCCGTCCGGGTTCATCGCCAGCACCTCGGCGGCCGGAGTCTGGGCCGGCACCACGCTGAGACGGCAGCCGCGGGAGGCCAGCATGCGCAGGATGTTGTACTTCACGCCGAAGTCGTAGGCCACCACATGGAAGGGGCGCTCGCACTGGCTGGCGTCGCTGTAGCCCTGGCCCAGGGTCCACTCGCCCTCGGTCCACTCGTAGGGCGCCTTGCAGGAGACCACCTTGGCCAGATCCATGCCCGCAAGGCCCGGGAAGTCACGGGCGGCGGCCAGTGCACGCTCGACGGCATCCTCACCCTCGGCCTCGGTACCGGCCAGAATCGCGCCGTTCTGGGCACCCTTGTCACGCAGCAGGCGGGTCAGGCGACGGGTGTCGATCTCGGCGATGCCCAGCACATTCTGGCTCTTGAGATAGTCGGAGAGGGTCTGCTCGCAGCGGAAGTTGCTGGCCAGCAGCGGCAGGTCGCGAATCACCAGGCCGGCGGCGGCGATGCCGCTGGACTCCACGTCCTCGGCATTGACGCCGGTATTGCCGATATGGGGGTAGGTCAGGGTGACGATCTGGCGAGCATAAGAGGGATCGGTAAGAATCTCCTGATAGCCGGTCATGGCCGTATTGAACACCACCTCACCGCTGGTCTGTCCATCGGCGCCAATCGCCGTGCCATGAAACACACTGCCGTCTTCCAGGGCCAGTATCGCGGGTCTGTTCAAGGTAACGTCCTCCTGCTCGTCAAGGGATTCTCAGCGCCGCCGTACGCCAGTCGCAAAAAAACGGGATGAAACCTGATATGGACCGGTTTCATCCCGCTTGTTGTCATTCGCTCGGAACTGATGTGCTCAGAACTCTGGGGGCCGAAGCAACAAGCGCTGTGAAGGGGCTCTCACCCATGCGCCCGGCCAAAATTTTAGGGATATTACAGGAATCGCTGCCCGGCGACTACCCCCGCCACCATGGTCAGGGTTATCGCAGCTACCGATTAGCACCCCCTCGACGGTCCGGCGCTCCGGGGCCTGTCGCCGGAATAGCCTTGAGCGGGCTGCCATCTGCGTTCGCCCTGCACCCATGGAGCCGGTAGCAACTGACCCGGTCACCCTGACCGAGTCAGCCCAGACCGAGTCACTCCAGACCGAGCACATCCTGCATCGCATAGCGGCCGTTGCCCTGACCGGCGACCCAGCGTGCCGCGCGCACCGCGCCCTTGGCAAAGGTCATGCGACTGGAGGCCTTGTGAGTGATCTCGATGCGCTCACCCTCGGTGGCGAACATCACCGTATGCTCACCGACGATATCCCCGGCGCGCACGGTGGCGAAGCCGATCTCCTTGTCGCTGCGCGGGCCACACTGACCGACACGCTCATACACACCGTACTCCTTGAGCGGGCGCTCCAGGGCATCGGCCATTACCTCGCCCATCTTGAGCGCCGTGCCGGAGGGCGCATCCACCTTGTGGCGATGGTGCGCCTCGATCACCTCGATATCATAGCCCTCGTCGCCCAGCGCCTTGGCCGCGGTTTCCAGGAGCTTGAGGGTCAGATTGACCCCGACGCTCATATTGGGCGCGAAGACGAAGGGCAGCCGCTCGCTGTAGCCCTCCAGCGTGGCCAGCTCCTCATCGGCAAGCCCGGTGGTCCCGATCACCATGCGCTTGCCATGCTCGGCACAGAACGCCAGGTTGGCCAGCGTGACCCGGGGGGCGGTGAAGTCGATCAGCACATCGAAGTCGTCGACGATGGCCTCCAGCGACTCCACGGCGGCCACGCCCAGCCTGCCGACTCCCGCCAGCTCGCCGATATCGGCTCCCGCCAGCGTACTGCCCGGTTCGACGATGCCCCCCGCCAGGGTGGCGCCATCATCCTGCTGAACGGCTTTGACCAGGGTGCGGCCCATGCGGCCGGCGACACCGACGATGGCGATACGGGTCATAGGAACTCCTGCGTAAGCGGTAGGTTGGCGAATGACCGGAGTATATCAGAGCGAAGGCTATCCCAGCCGTGGCGAGGGCCGCTCATGCCGCATCAGCAGCACCATGGCCAGCAGGACCGTGAGGCTGCCGGGCAGCCACACCCAGCCGATCTGCTGCGGCGAGCGTATGAATAGCAGCAGCATGGAGACGAAGGGCACCAGATAGCCGTAAGCGGTGACCACTCCCGGGGTCAGCGCCGCGGTGGCTCGCTGCATCAGCCAGAAGGTCAGGGCGCTGGAGCAGAGTCCCAGATAGACCAGCAGCGCCAGATCCAGGGCGGTCATGTTCGCCAGATGCTCCAGTGGCTCGGTGGCGAGTCCCAGCGCGCCGACCAGCACGCCCCCCAGCCCCAGGCTCCAGAAGGTGCGTACCGCCGCCGACTCCGGCAAACGCCCGGTGGCCAGCCCCCAGCGGCTAAGCACCGGATAGAGCGCCGAGGAGAGGCAGCCCGCGAAGAACACCGCCTCGCCGAGGCCGAAACTCAGCTCGCCGCCCTGTTGCCACCCCTCGGCAACAGCCAGCCCCAGGGCACCGACGGCCCCCAGGGCGAGGATCGCCGGCAGCCGCCAGCCCTGGGCCTCCACTCGCAACCCTCGCCCCAACAGAAAGGCCAGCAGCGGTACCGTGACATACAGGGTCGCCATGGAGAGTGCCGTGGCGTGATGGGCGGCCCAGAACATGGCTGCGAAGAAGCCGGCCAGGCATGCCCCCATCAGCGCATAGAGCAACAGGCTTTGCCTACGCGGCACGAAGTTCGCCGAACGCCTGGCCAGCGGATAGAGGCCGGCGCAGGCGATGGCGAAGCGCAGGGCGGTAAGCAGCAGCGGCGGCAGCTCGCTCATCAGCCCCACCACGGGAAAGGAGAGCCCTACCAGAATGGCCCACACCAGCATGCCGAGATGGGCGCCACGGAGGGTGACGTTCTGGCTCACGCCTCCCAGACGATATCCAGCTCGACGCCCCGGAGCTCATCCAGGGCATTGTCCACCTGGCGCTCGAGTTCGTCGTGGCTCTCATCATCCAGGGCCTCCACCACCACCAGCAGCTTGTCCGGCTGGGCCTGCAGGTAGCAACTGCCCTCCTCGAAGATCACCTGCACCGGATCACTGGCACGATCTATCTCCTTGGCACCGGCCCAGCGCTTGCAGAGCTGATCGATCAGGGCCGCCGCATCCTCGGCGTGCAACTCGGCGCGTGAAATAGGCATAACGCTTATCCTCTGCAGAAATGTCGAGGCTTCAGACTATGATGCCGCCTCGTGGAACGCCACCCCCTCCCCGCCTACGCTGCCCACCACGCTACCGGCGCCAACGGGAGTCACATCGGGCGACTTCCTGGCACACTAGGGCTATCCAGGACACCAGTCATGACCGGGAGGGTTAGCCAATGCTCATCAACTGCGTGGTCTACGACAAGGGCCATCGCCTGCACGATATCCAGCCCGACCAGATCGGCGACTACCTGGGGCAGCCCGACCGATTTGTCTGGGTGGCCCTGCACGACCCCAGCGCACAGGAGATGGCACACTACCAGGAGGCGTTCGGCCTTCATGAGCTGGCCGTGGAGGACACCCTGAAGGGTGACCAGCGCCCCAAGCTCGAGGAGTATGACTCGGCACTGTTCATGATCATGCACATGGTCGCCATGGTCGACGGCGAACTGCAGTCCGGCCAGGTGGCGGTATTTGCCGGCCCTGGCTACGTGCTATCGGTGCGACTGCATCCGGGCCAGGGCTTCGCCGAGGTGCGCAAACGTTGCGAAAGCGACCCCGCGCTGCTGAGCCAGGGCCCAGCCTTCGTGCTCTACGCACTGCTGGATGCGGTGGTCGATCACTACTTCCCGGTGGTGCAGGCGCTGGAGGCGGAACTGGAGAGCATCGAGGACGAAATCTTCGTTCAAGGGTCGGCTCGCACCAGCCTGGAGCGGCTCTACCAGCTCAAGCGACAGGCCATGCAGCTGAAGCACGCCGCCATGCCGCTGGGCGAAGCGGTCAGTCATCTGTTCGGCGGGCGAGTACCGGCACTCTGTCTCGAGACCCGGGAATACTTCCGCGACGTCTACGACCACCTGCACCGCATCGAGTCGGCGGTGGACACCATCCGCGAGATGATCATCACCGCCATCCAGGTGAACCTCTCGTTGGTGGCCATCGACGAGGGCGAGGTGAACAAGCGGCTCGCCGCCTGGGCGGCGATCTTCGCCGTGGCCACCATCTTCGCCGGCATCTGGGGGATGAACTTCACCCATATGCCCGAGCTCGACTGGCGGATCGGCTACCCCCTGGCCCTGCTGGTCATGGGCGGCGCCTGCGGCGGCCTCTATCGACGCTTCCGCCGCGCCGGGTGGCTGTAGCGCTGTCTGTGCGGATGTCCTAACGTAATAGCTTATCAACTGTAGTGAAACCGATGGAGAAGAACCCATGGAGTGGGCACATGGATGAACGCCTGACCTGTCTCAATCATCTCCGCACGGGTAGCCCCTACAACAAGCCCTGCCTGCTGCTGGCGGTGATCTGCGAGATTCAATGCGGTCATATCACCACCCACCGGGTACAGATCAACCCTCGGCTTCTGTCCCGCTATCACGATCTTTACGAACTGGTCAGCGGTGAGCGCCACAGGGCCAACCCCTGGCTACCGCTGTGGCATCTTCGCAATGACCGGGGGCCTGCGGGCCCAATCTGGTCACCCGATTACGCTGATAGCCTGGCCCCCGTGGCCGACCAGCTGGGCCAGCCAAGGTCGATGAATCAGCTGCTCGAGCGCTTCAGCTCCGCCCGGCTCGATGACGAGCTGTTCGCCGCCCTGCAGAAGAGCGACCTCGCCCGCGAGGCCTGCTCCTTGCTGGCCCATCGCTACCTTGGCGATGACAAGGCGACGCTTGAGCGCCTGATGAGCCACCTCGACACCGAACTGGCCAGTGGCGACTACCAGCGGCACCCGGAACGACTCGCCGACGGGATCAAGGAGGCCGCCCCGGTCCCCGCCCGCTCAGCCGCCTTTCGATCGCTGGTACTGGAAGCCTACGACTATCGCTGTGCGGCCAGCCGGCTGCGCTATATCACTCCCGACTATCGCTACCTGGTCGAGGCGGCCCACCTGATTCCCTTCAGCGTTACCCAGGACGACAGGCCGAGCAACGGCCTGGCGCTGACTCCCAACCTGCACTGGGCCATGGATAACCACCTGATCGCGCCGGGGCCGGATCACCACTGGCATGTCAGCCCCGCGGTGGATCATCTGGTAGCGGACAACGACTGGCTGTGCCGCCTCGATCGCCAGCCGCTGGTGCTGCCCAGGGATGAACGCTGGCGGCCCGCCCCCGAGGCCCTGGCCTGGCGCCTGGATCACCTGCGGCGCTGAGTCATGCCTTGATGAGTCATGGCTTGAAATGCAGCAGGGCCCCGTCACCTCTCGATGACGGGGCCCTGCCAGGCGCTTGCCAGGAAGAAACCGTTACGGTTTCATATCTTCGAAGAACTTCTTCACGCCGTCGAAGAAACCGCTCTTCTTGGGCGAGTGGTGGGCACTGCTGGAACCCCCCAGGCTGTCTTGGAACTGACGCAGCAGCTCCTTCTGTTCTTCGTTGAGCTTCACCGGCGTCTCGATCACCACCTTGCAGATCAGGTCGCCAGGTGCGCCACCGCGCACCGGCTTGACGCCCTTGCCGCGCAGGCGGAAGAGCTTGCCGGTCTGGGTCTCGGCCGGGATCTTCAGCTTGACCCGCCCCGCCAGGGTGGGCACCTCGAGCTCGCCACCCAGCGCCGCATCGACGAAGTTGATCGGCACCTCGCACTGCAGGTTGCGGCCGTCGCGCTGGAAGATCGGGTGCGGCTTGATCGCCACCTGCACGTAGAGATCGCCGGGCGGGCCGCCATTGACGCCCGATTCGCCTTCGCCGTTGAGACGAATGCGGTCGCCGGTATCCACGCCGGCGGGAATCTTCACCGACAGGGTGCGGGTCTCACGCACACGTCCCTCGCCATGACACTTGTGGCACGGCACCTTGATGTGCTGGCCGGAGCCATGACAGGTCGGGCAGGTCTGCTGCACGGCGAAGAAGCCCTGCTGCATGCGCACCTGGCCGTGGCCGGAACAGGTCGGGCAGGTCTCCTTGCTGGAGCCCGGCTCGGCACCCTCGCCGTCACAGCGCTCACACTCGATATGGCGCGGCACACGGATATCCACGCTGGTGCCGGACACGGCATCCTCGAGGTCGAGCTCGAGGTTGTAGCGCAGGTCGCTGCCGCGGGCCGGGGCGTTGGGGTGACGCCGGCCACCGCCGCCGCCGAAGATATCGCCGAACACGTCGCCGAAGATATCGCTGAAGCCACCGGCCCCGGCGCCACCGAAGCCGCCTCCGCCGAAGCCACCGCCCTGGCCGTCCACGCCGGCATGACCGAACTGGTCATAGGCGGCACGCTTCTCGCCGTCGCTGAGTACCTCGTAGGCCTCGGAGACCTCGCGAAACTTCTCCGCCGCGCTGTCATCATCCGGATTGCGGTCGGGATGGAATTTCTGGGCGAGCCGGCGGTAGGCCTTTTTGATCTCTTTGGTATCGGCACCGCGCTCTACGCCCAGCACCTCGTAATAGTCGCGTTTGGACATGGGTCTGTCCGCCTCCGTCGCGGTCCCTCGGAAACACCAGCGCGGGAGTCAGGCCCCCGCGCTGGTGTCATCCATGGCTTAGATGCGTCGTTCAGATGCGTGGTTTACTGCTTCTTCTGGTCGTCGTTGACTTCTTCGTACTCGGCGTCGACCACGTCATCTTCCGGCTTGGCACCGGCGTCGCCCGCCTCGGCACCTTCCTGCTGGCCGGCTTCGGCCTGGGCGGCGTACATCTTCTGCGCCAGGTTGCCGGAGGCCTCGGTCAGCTTGTCGAGCTTGGCCTGGATGTCGTCCTTGTCGTCACCCTTGATAGCCTCTTCCAGCTCCTTGGCGGCGCTTTCGATGGCTTCCTTCTCCTCGTCGGTGGCGTGCTCACCGGCTTCTTCCACGGTCTTGCGTGCGGCGTGGACCATGCCATCGGCCTGGTTGCGCAGCTGAACCAGCTCCTCGAACTTCTTGTCCTCGTCGGCGTGGGCCTCGGCGTCCCGGACCATCTGCTCGATCTCGTCGTCGGAGAGACCGCTGGAGGCCTTGATGACGATCGACTGCTCCTTACCGGTAGCCTTGTCCTTGGCGGACACGTTGAGGATGCCGTTGGCGTCCAGGTCGAAGGCGACCTCGATCTGCGGCACGCCGCGCGGTGCCGGCGGAATGTCGGCCAGGTCGAAGCGACCCAGTGACTTGTTGCCGCCCGCCTGCTTGCGCTCACCCTGCAGCACGTGGATGGTCACGGCGGTCTGGTTGTCATCCGCGGTCGAGAAGGTCTGGGTCTTCTTGGTCGGGATGGTGGTGTTCTTCTCGATCAGCGGCGTCATCACGCCACCCAGGGTCTCGATGCCCAGGGTCAGCGGCGTGACGTCGAGCAGCAGCACATCCTTGACGTCGCCGCCCAGCACGCCGCCCTGGATGGCAGCACCCACGGCCACGGCCTCGTCCGGGTTGACGTCCTTGCGGGCCTCCTTGCCGAAGAAGTCGGCAACCGACTGCTGGACCATGGGCATGCGGGTCTGACCACCGACCAGGATGACGTCATCGATCTCGGAGGCGGATAGGCCGGCATCCTTGAGCGCGGTCTTGCAGGGCTCGAGAGAGCGCTTGACCAGGTCCTCGACCAGCGACTCGAGCTTGGCACGGGTCACCTTGACGTTGAGGTGCTTGGGACCGGTGTTGTCGGCCGTGATGTACGGCAGGTTGACGTCGGTCTGCTGGGCGCTGGAGAGCTCGATCTTGGCCTTCTCGGCGGCTTCCTTGAGGCGCTGCATGGCCAGGGTGTCGCCGGACAGGTCGATGCCGCTGTCGCTCTTGAACTGGTCGACCAGGTAGTTGATCAGCGCCAGATCGAAGTCCTCACCACCCAGGAAGGTGTCACCGTTGGTGGCCAGCACCTCGAACTGGGTCTCGCCGTCGACATCCGCCACCTCGATGATGGAGATATCGAAGGTGCCGCCGCCCAGATCGTAGACCGCGATGGTCTTGTCGCCACGCGACTTGTCCATGCCGTAGGCCAGCGCCGCCGCGGTCGGCTCGTTGATGATGCGCTTGACCTCGAGCCCGGCGATGCGACCCGCGTCCTTGGTGGCCTGGCGCTGGCTGTCGTTGAAGTAGGCCGGCACGGTGATGACCGCCTCGGTGACTTCCTCACCCAGGTAATCTTCCGCGGTCTTCTTCATCTTCTTCAGCACTTCGGCGCTGACCTGGGGCGGTGCCAGCTTCTTGCCCTTCACCTCGACCCAGGCGTCGCCATTGTCGGCCTCGGCGATCTTGTAGGGCACCATCTTGATGTCCTTCTGGACCACGTCGTCCTTGTAGCGACGACCGATCAGGCGCTTGATGGCATACAGGGTGTTCTCGGGGTTGGTGACCGCCTGGCGCTTGGCCGACTGGCCCACCAGCGTCTCGCCGTCGTCGGTGTAGGCGATGACGGAAGGTGTGGTGCGGGTACCCTCGGCGTTCTCGATCACCTTGGCGCTGTCACCGTCGAGCACGGCGACACAGGAGTTGGTGGTGCCAAGGTCAATTCCAATGATGCGTCCCATAGGAAATCCTCGAAAGTCGTGTGATGTATTCAGGAGTGGTATTCAGCGGCCTGCGCCGCGGAGTTGCTTTCTATCTGGGGGCCGTGGAGAACTTTTCAAGCCCTGCGACCCGGATTTGTTGCCGCTCAGCCGGCAGCCTGGCTGACCACCACCATGGCCGGACGCACCAGGCGACCGTTGAGCAGATAGCCCTTCTGGACCACCTCCATCACGCTGTTGGGGTCGAGCTCGGGGTTGGGCACCATGGCCATGGCCTCGTGGTACTGCGGGTCGAAGGGCTCACCGGCGGGGTCCACCACCTCGACGCCGAACTTGCCGAGCACATCGAGCTGCAGCTTGAGGGTCATGGAGACACCTTCGCGATGGCTCTCGCTCGCTCCGTCGGCCATGGCCTCCAGCGCCTTCTCGAGGCTGTCGACCACCGGCAGCAGCTCCTTGACGAACTTCTCCAGGGCGAACTTGCGCGCCTTTTCGGCGTCCTGCTCGGCACGGCGGCGTACATTCTGGGCCTCGGCGGCGGCGCGCAGCGCCTGGTCCTTGGCCTCCGCCACGCTCTGCTCGAGCTCCTCGACGCGGGCCGCCAGTACCTCGGCCTCGGGGTTGTCACTCTCCACTGCCGCCTGGTCGGCCTGATCAACGGCCTCAGCCGCGTCCTCCAGCTCGCCTTCCACGAGCTCAGGCTGGGCCTGGGGCTCTGCCTCCTCCTCGTGGCGCTTGAGCTCCTCGTCCAGCGGGGTCTGGGGGTCTTGGGCCATGGGTCTCTCCTGAAGCGCTTGTCTTGGGTGCAAAAATGGCGTCGCGAGGGCGCCGATGCTGCATGTATGGCTACGTGAAACGGTTATGCCCGTTATATGGGGACGCCTCGTCGGAACTCAAGGCATCACGTTTCGACTCGCGCTTCGACTCGTTTTACAACCAGGTTTCAACAACCGACCGTGCATTGTCGGGAGCCCTGAACTACTGTATAAAAACTCAAATCTTGTATGCATGAACAGTAGACAGCAGACAGGCCCGCCCGGGGAGACACCATGCTGACGGAACTTGCCATTCGCGACTTCGCCATCGTCGACCATCTCGAACTGGAGCTCGCCGGCGGCATGACCGCCATCACCGGCGAGACCGGCGCCGGTAAATCGATCCTGCTCGGGGCCCTCGGCCTCTGCCTGGGCGAACGCGCCGATGCCGCCAGCGTGCGCCACGGCCGGGAGCGCGCCGACCTCTCCGCCCGCTTCGATATCACCGACCTGCCCCAGGCCCGCGACTGGCTGGCCGCCCGGGAGCTGCCCGGCGACGACTGCCTGCTGCGGCGAGTGATCAGCGCCAACGGCCGCTCCAAGGCATGGATCAACGGCCAGCCGGTGACGATCGCCGATCTGCGCGGCCTGGGTGAGCACCTGATCGAGGTGCATGGGCAGCATGCCCATCAGCAGCTGTTGCGCGAGGAGACCCATCTGCGCCTGCTCGACGACTTCGCCGGACATCGCGATACCGTCGCCAGCATGGCCGAGCGCTTTCGCGCCTGGCAGGCCGCTCGGCGACGGCTCAAGCGCCTGGCCGAGGATGGCGACGAGCTGAGCGCCCGCCGCCAGCTGGTGCGCTACCAGGTCGAGGAGCTCGACCAGCTGGGCCTCGCCGAGGGCGAACTGAAGGCCCTGGAGGAGGAGCAGGAGGAGCTGGCCCACGCCGAGGAGCGCCTGCGCGAGGCACAGTTCGCCAGCGAGTGCTGCGACAATGACGAGGGTGGTGCCATCAGCTGCCTCACCCAGGCGATTACTCGGCTCGAAACGCTGCCTGGCTGCGACCGCGGCCGCCTGGCGGAGACGCTGGCCATGCTCGGGGAGGCGCGCATCCAGGTCGAGGAGGCGGCCCGCGAGCTGACCCACCTCGCCGCGGATACCGAGCTCGACCCCGAGCGCCTGGCCTGGGTGGATGAGCGCCTGGGGGCCGTGCACCGCCTGGCGCGCAAGCACCATGTGATGCCCGAGGAGCTGCTGGCGCTGCATCAGGACCTGCGGACCGAACTGGCGACCCTCGAGGAGGGTGATCAGGACCTGGACAGCCTCTCCGCCGAGGTCGAGGC
This sequence comes from Halomonas icarae, assembly GCF_009901955.1. GTDB lineage: Bacteria > Pseudomonadota > Gammaproteobacteria > Pseudomonadales > Halomonadaceae > Halomonas > Halomonas icarae. The sequence continues at coordinate 3,303,925 of NZ_WUTS01000001.1, forward strand.
CCTGCGCGAGGAGTGGAAGCGCCTGGCCCGGGAGGTAGGCGAGGCGCGCCGCCAGGCGGCCGCACGTTTCGGCGAGGCCGTGCAGGAGCAGCTCACCTTCCTGGCCATGGGCAAGGCATGCTTCGAGGTCGAGGTGAGCGAGCGTGAGACGCCCGCCGCCGAGGGGCTGGACAGCGTGCGCTTCCTGATTGCCGCCAACCCCGGCCAGCCGGCACGGCCACTGGCCAAGGTCGCCTCGGGGGGCGAGCTGTCACGCATCAGCCTGGCGATCCAGGTGGTGGCGGCACGCCACTCCACCATCCCCAGCCTGGTGTTCGACGAAGTGGATGTGGGTATCTCCGGCGCCACCGCCGAGATCGTCGGCCAGCTGCTGCGCCGGCTCGGCGAGCAGGGGCAGGTGATGACGGTGACCCACCTGCCCCAGGTGGCGGCTCAGGCCCACCGCCATCTACATATCGAGAAGCAGGCCGAGGGCGACACCACCCTGACCCGCATGGCACTGCTCGATGAAGCCGGCCGGGTCGGCGAGCTGGCGCGCATGCTGGGCGGGGTCAACCTCTCCGATCGCACCCTGGCTCATGCCCGGGAGATGCTCGATGCCAGCCAGCACCCCCACCACTGATCGCTGCCTGACCGCCGAACAGTGAGTACCGGCCGAGGATAATAGGCCCACAAACACCACGGCCCCGATCACTGATCGGGGCCGTGGTGTTTGTGGTTGGCGCTGTTTCAGACTGGCGCTGCCTCAGGCTGGCGTCGCCGGCATACGAGCACGACTACTTGCGCGGCGGACCATCCAGGCGGGTCGCATTGGAGCCACGCGGACGGACATAGAGTACCAGGTCGTGATCGACGAGCTCGTAGCCATGCTCCTCGGCGATCTCCTGCTGGCGACGCTCGATCACCTCGTCGAAGAATTCGACGATCTCGCCGCTCTCGAGGCACACCATATGATCATGGTGTTCCTCTTGGGAGATCTCGAACACCGCATGGCCACCATCGAAGTTGTGGCGAACCACCAGGTTCGCGGCCTCGAACTGGGTCAGCACACGATAAACGGTGGCCAGTCCCACATCCTCTCCGGCATCCAGCAGGGTCTTGTAGACATCCTCGGCGCTCAAATGGTGTTCACCCTGGGCATTCTCCAGGATCTGCAGAATCTTGACGCGTGGCAGGGTCACCTTGAGACCGGCCTTGCGTAATTCATGGTTCTGGTCGGCCATGGTAGCTCTTCGCAGTAACGGGTAGGGTCGGGTATGATCGACCGAAACCACGATAGTGAAGAACAGGCGCAAATGCAAAAGTTGACCAAAATCGTCACCCTTACCGTCGCCCTGCTGCTGGCCAGCGGCTGCAGCTACTTCGGGGTCTACAAGCGCGACATTCCCCAGGGCAACCTGGTGACCGCCGAGATGGTGGGCCAGCTGCGCACCGGCATGACGCGTGATGACGTCATCTATGTGATGGGCAGCCCGCTACTGGAGGCGCCCTTCGATGCCAGCCAGTGGGACTACCTCTTCTATCTGGACAAGGCCTACGAGGGCACCGAGCGCCGTCGCGTCACCCTGACCTTCGATGGCAACCGCCTGGTGGATATCCAGCGTGAAGGGGATCTCGACGGCGCGATCGAGATGCGCCAGGGCGAGAGTGGTCCATCACCGGACGCCGGCACCAGCACGCCGCTGGCGACCCCCAACGCCGTTCCCGCCGACCAGCGCTGATAGCAGCCAGCCTGGCCAAGCGACGCCCCGCCGAGTATCCGCCCGGCGGGGCGTCAGCGTCTGGTGTTGGCGCGGGCCTGGCGGGCGGCCTTGGGGTCGATGATCAGTGCACGATAGACCTCGACCCGGTCACCAGCGCGTAACCGATGGGATTCGGGCGCGCGCAGATGCTTGCCGAACAGCCCCAGGTCGGGAGCAGTGAAGGCCTCGGCGGGCAGTTCGGGAAAGTGTGACGGCAGGTCGGCCAGTGCCACGGCTTCGCTTGCCGTGGTGCCGAGCGGCACCCGCAGAGCGATGATGCGCTGCTTCTCCGGGAGGGCGAAGGCGACCTCGACATCGATCTCGGCCATGCCTCAGCGCCCGTAGAGATCGTTGGCACGGCGCGTGAACGAGTCGACCAGCTGCCCCGCCACCTGCTGGAAGAGCTTGCCGAAGGCCATGCCGAGCAGGCGATTGGCAAACTCGAATTCCATCTCCAGGCTCACCTTGCAGGTGTTCTCGCCCATGGGGGTGAACAGCCAGCGGCCGCGCAGGCGCTTGAAGGGGCCGCTGACCAGCGACATCTCGATGCGCTCGGGTTCGATTAGATCGTTGCGGGTCATGATGCTCTGCTCGATGCCGGCCCGACCCAGCGTCATCTCGCCGATCAGGTGTGACTCGTCGCGCTCCACCAGGCGGGCGCGGCGGCAGCCCGGCAGGAACTCCGGGTAGCGCTCAAAGTCATTGACCAGATCGAACATTTCCTGGGGGGTATGCCGCACCATGGCGGTTCGGTTAACCGTTGGCATTGCGCTCCTCGCTGACTTCACGGTGCCCAGGGCGTATCATGGGCCGTCATTTCAGGCCTTGAATGGTACCACGCTTCCCCCACATCTCGGAGGAAGCCGCCACGGACAAGACACGATACGAGGTTTCATGGCCAACAAGAAAGGCAAGGGCAAGGGCCCCGGCAGCAACGTCATCGCCTTGAACAAGAAGGCGCGCTTCGAATACCACATCGAGGAGAGCTTCGAGGCCGGCCTGGTGCTGGCGGGCTGGGAGGTCAAGAGTCTGCGGGCGGGCAAGGCCCAGCTCACCGATACCTATATCCTGGTCAAGAACGGCGAGGCCTGGCTGCTGGGCAGCCATATCCTGCCGCTCAACACCGCGAGCACCCACGAGGTGGCCGATCCCACGCGCACCCGCAAGCTGCTGCTGCACAAGAAGGAGATCGCCAAGATCTTCTCGCGTACCCAGGACAAGGGGCACACCTGTGTGCCGCTCAAGCTCTACTGGAAGGGCAACCGAGTGAAGTGCGAGCTGGCGCTGGTGACCGGCAAGAAACTGCACGACAAGCGCGCCACCGAGAAGGACCGCGACTGGCAGCGTCAGAAGGGACGCATCATGCGGGAACAAAATCGGGGCTGACCTGTCATATCAAGCAACATCCTGTTAGGATGGACGTTGAGGGGGCGACATGGTTTCGACGCCGGTGACAACCCCTGCGGTGCATGCCGAGAGCGTGATGTATCTCGTAAATCCAACATCACGACTAAATAGTCGCAAACGACGACAACTACGCTCAGGGCGCGCTGGCAGCTTAATAGCCGCTAGCTTCTAGTCCGGCCCCGAAGTGATGTGCCCATTCATCACGGAGGGGATACGAGCCAAGAATGATGGGATCGCGATCGGTAGCGTCCTCTTGCCGATCGTTAAACTTCAGAGGAATCGCGAGGCTGGATCCTGACCGTCGGAGCCAGTCGCGTTAAATCAAATGACGGAATCTAAGCATGTAGAGCCAATGGGCGAGTGCTGGCGGACGCGGGTTCAATTCCCGCCGCCTCCACCAACCACAGGTTTCAGGAGTTACCAAGAAACGCCAGAAACCGCATGAACAGGGGCCTTCGGGCCC
>NZ_WUTS01000001.1:3307636-3374173 GCF_009901955.1 Halomonas icarae
CCATGTGCTTCATTGGTCGGACTGGCGACGAAAGCACCAGTACCGGGCTTGGCGGTGCCACTGTCGGCAGCAGCAAGTCCGGATGGCAATGCATGAACGATCACGGCATTAGTTACGACTGTAGTACTAGGCCAGACTTAAGAAACAGCTAGGCCAGACTTAGGAAGCACTAGGGTCAGGCTCACGAAGGAGCCCGCCTCACGCATGCACCACCAATCGATACGTGCAGGAGGAATCATGAGCAGTCATGTCTACAAGCATCTCGAACTCACCGGCTCCTCGGAGCAGGGCATTCAGCAGGCCATCGAGAGCGCCATCGGCAAGGCCAGCGAGAGCCTGCATGGCATGCGCTGGTTCGAGGTCATCGATACCCGCGGCCATATCGAGCATGGCCGGGTGCAGCACTGGCAGGTCACCATCAAGGTCGGCTTCACCCTGGACTGACACCGCCCCCTGTCCTTCCCGTGGCGGCTGGTTTAGTCTAGCCGCCACGTGCAGCGGCGCATCAGCTTTCGCCACCCCTCGACCCAGCGGAACCCTCACGCGATGAAGATCATCATTCTCGGCGCCGGCCAGGTCGGCGGCACCCTGGCCGAGCATCTGGCCCGCGAGGAGAACGACATCACCGTCGTCGACACCGATGGCGACAAGCTGCGCGAGCTACATACCAGGCTCGACATCCGCACCGTGGTGGGCCCCGGCTCCTATCCCATGGTGCTGCGTCAGGCCGGCTGCGAAGACGCCGACATGCTGATCGCGGTGACCAGCCAGGACGAGGTCAACATGATCGCCTGCCAGGTGGCGCACACCCTCTTTCGCACCCCGACCAAGATCGCCCGGGTGCGGGCCACCGCCTATCTCACCCGCCGCGGGCTGTTTGCCCACGAGGCGGTGCCCATCGATGTGCTGATCAGCCCCGAGCAGGTGGTCACCGACCACATCCGCCGTCTGATCGAATACCCTGGTGCCCTGCAGGTGCTCGAGTTCGCCGGTGGTCTGGTGCAGCTGGTGGCGGTCAAGGCGGTCTACGGCGGCCCACTGGTGGGTCAGGACTTGGCCTTCCTGCGCCGCCACATGCCCAGCGTGGATACCCGGGTGGCCGCCATCTATCGACGCAACCGTCCCATCATCCCACGGGGCGATACCGTCATCGAGGCCGATGACGAGGTCTTCTTCATCGCCGCCCGTCGCGATATTCGTGCGGTAATGAGCGAGCTGCGCCGCCTCGACCGCGACTTCCGGCGCATCATGATCGCCGGCGGCGGCAATATCGGCGAGCGCCTCGCCGAGCACCTGGAGCACAGCCATCAGGTGAAGATCATCGAACACAGCCTGGAGCGCTGCACGGTACTCTCCGAACGCCTCGACCGCACCGTCGTCCTGCACGGCAGCGCCACCAGCAAGCGCCTGCTCGAGGAAGAGAATATCGAGGAGTGCGACATCTTCTGCGCCCTGACCAACGACGACGAGGTCAATATCATGTCGTCGATGCTGGCCAAGCGCATGGGGGCCAAGAAGGTGCTGACGCTGATCAACAATGCCGCCTATGTCGACCTGGTCCAGGGCGGCGAGATCGATATCGCCATCTCGCCCCAGCAGGCCACCATCGGCAGCCTGCTGACCCACGTGCGTCGAGGCGACATCGTCAACGTCCACTCGTTGCGCCGCGGCGCCGCCGAGGCCATCGAGGCCATCGCCCACGGCGATATCCAGTCATCCCGGGTGGTGGGGCGCTCCATCGGCGAGATCGATCTTCCGCGGGGCTCCACCATCGGTGCCATCGTGCGTGGCAAGGAGGTGATGATCGCCCATGATGATGTAGTGGTGGAGTCCGGCGACCATGTCATCCTGTTCGTGATCGACAAGCGCCGCATCCGCGATGTGGAGCGACTGTTTCAGGTCGGGCTGACCTTCTTCTGAAAGCCCGCGACGCAAGGAGAGCCGTCCGATGAGCCTGCGCATGACGCTGCGTATCCTGGGGCTGCTGTTGATGCTCTTCAGCCTGACCATGATGCCGCCGATCCTGATCTCGCTGCTGTTCGCCGACGGCCAGTGGGATGCCTTCGCCGTGGCCATCGGCATCACCGTGGCGACCGGCGCCCTGATGTTCCTGCCCAACCGCCGCGCTCGGAAGGAACTGCGTACCCGCGATGGCTTCCTGATCGCGGCGCTGTTCTGGAGCGTACTCGCGCTGTTCGGCTCGTTGCCGCTGATGCTGACCGGCGAGTCGGCGCTTACGCTTACCGATGCGGTGTTCGAATCCTTCTCGGGGTTGACCACCACCGGCGCCACCGTAATCACCGGCATCGATCACCTGCCCGAATCGATCCTCTATTACCGCCAGCAACTGCAGTGGCTGGGCGGCATGGGCATTGTGGTGTTGGCGGTAGCGATCCTGCCGACCCTGGGGGTCGGTGGCATGGCCCTGTATCGCACCGAGATTCCGGGGCCGCTCAAGGACTCCAAGCTGACCCCGCGCATCACCGAGACCGCCAAGGCCCTTTGGTACATCTATGCCTCGCTGACCATCGCCTGCACGTTCGCCTACATGGCCGCCGGCATGGACTGGTTCGACGCCCTGGGCCACAGCTTCTCTACCGTGGCGATCGGCGGCTTCTCCACCCACGATGCCAGCATCGGCTATTTCGACAGTGCCGCCATCGAGATGATCTGCGTGTTCTTCCTGATAGTGTCGGCCGTCAGCTTCAGCCTACACTTCATCGCCTGGCGGGAACGCAGCCTGCTGCACTACTTCGAGGACCCCGAGGCACGCTTCCTGCTGCTGTTTCTTGCCGGTCTGACCACCATCACCACCGTCTCGCTGTGGCTGACCGACACCTATGGGACCGAGCTTGGTCTTCGCCACGCCCTGTTTCAGGTGGTCTCGGTGGCCACTACCACGGGCTTCGCCGTTACCGACTTTTCGCTGTGGCCCGGCGCCCTGCCCTTCCTGCTGTTCATGGCCGCCTTCGTGGGGGGCTGTTCGGGCTCCACCGGGGGCGGCATGAAGGTGATCCGCATCATACTGATTCTCAAGCAGGGCATGCGGGAGGTGATGCGCCTGATCCACCCGAGCGCGGTGATCACGGTCAAGATCGGCAGGGTGAGCGTGCCCGACGGCATCGCCCAGGCGGTATGGGGGTTCTTCTCCGTCTACGTGATGCTGTTCTTCCTGATGCTGGTGGGGGTGATGGCCACCGGGGTCGACCAGATAACCGCCTGGTCCACGGTGGGGTCGGCGCTCAATAACCTGGGGCCGGCCCTGGGCGAGGCCTCGGCCCACTACGGCGACCTGCCCGATCTGGCCAAGTGGATTCTGGTGCTGGCCATGCTGCTGGGCCGCCTGGAGATCTTCACCGTGCTGGTGCTGTTCACCCCCGCCTTCTGGCGCCGCTAGCCGAACCGGGACGCAGGGCTATCGCCGTCACCGCAGGGTGACAGCCCGTCGCCGGAGCCGCCTTGAGCGGCGCTGCCATCTGCAATCGCCCCGAGCCGATATGCAGGAGGTTTGGCCCGACGGGAGCGTTCATGGATAATCGAGCCCTCACTTCTTCGAGTCGAGCCCCCATGACCGAGACCCAGGCCCCCATGCCGACACGCCCGGACGATACCATCAGCGGCCCGCAGCGGGTCCTGCAGATCGGCGAGACCCGCTATACCCTGCTCGGCACCGCCCACGTCTCCGCCGAGAGCGCCGAGGACGTGCGCCGACTGATTCGCTCGGGTGAGTTCGACGCCGTGGCCATCGAACTGTGTGACTCCCGCCATCACAGCCTCACCAACCCCGACGCCCTGGCGGAACAGGACCTGTTCCAGGTCTTCCGCCAGGGCAAGGCTGGCGTGGTGGCCGCCAGCCTGGCGCTGGGTGCCTTCCAGCAGCGCCTCGCCGAACAGTCCGGTATCGAGCCCGGAGCCGAGATGCGCGCCGCCCTGGAGGAGTCCCAGCGGGCGGCGCTGCCGCTGCTGCTGATCGACCGCGATGTCGGCGTGACCCTCAAGCGCATCTACCACAACGTCCCCTGGTGGCAGCGCTTCTCGCTGTTCTCGGGGCTGCTGGGTAGCGTGCTGTCTCGCCAGGAGGTCTCCCCCGAAGAGGTCGAGCGCCTCAAGGAGGGCGACGTGCTGGAATCCACCTTCAGCGAATTCGCGGCCGAGTCCGAGAGCCTCTATACCCCACTGATCAGCGAGCGTGACCGTTACATGGTGTTGCGCCTGGCCGAGGATGCTCCGCCGGGGCGTTATCGACATGTGCTGGTGGTGATCGGAGCCGGCCATATGAAGGGCATGGCCGATCACTTCACCGACGAGCTGCCGCAACAGCCGGCCGAGGAGCGCCAGCGACTCGAGGCCACGCCGCCGCCGTCGAAGATCTGGAAGGCACTGCCCTGGGTCATCACCGCCCTGGTGCTTACCGGCTTCGCCATCGGCTTCTCGCGCAATACCGGCCTCGGCTGGCAGCTGGTGGCGGAGTGGTTCCTGATCAACGGGGTGCTCTCGGCGGGGGCTACCCTGGTGGCCCTGGCCCACCCGTTCACGGTCATTGCCACCTTCTTCGCCGCACCGCTCACCTCGCTCAACCCCACCATCGGTGCCGGCTTCGTCGCGGCCGGGGTCGAGCTCTACCTGCGCAAGCCCAAGGTGCGCGACTTCTCCACGCTGCGCCACGACGTCACCCACCTCAAGGGGTGGTGGCACAACCGGGTCTCACGCACCCTGCTGGTGTTTCTGGCCGCCACGCTAGGCTCTGCCGCCGGCACCTGGATCGCCGGTTTCCGTATCGCCGGCACCCTGTTCGGCAGCGGCTGACCCTCCGCCCCCGAAACGGTCATGGTTCGCCCAGCACCTCGGCCACCCACACCTGGTCGAACCTGGCCTCGGCTTCGCGTTGCACCGACTTCACGCTGGCAGCGTCTGGCGCCTCATATTCGCAGATCATCCGCCGCCGATCCGCCGACCAGTAACTGCGAATCCAACGCACCCGATAGAGCTCGAGACACGGCATCATGCGCGCCTCGACTGCCGTTAGCTCCTCTTCCCTCAGCGGTGTGGCGAAGCTGCGTTCGACGATGATATGTGACATCGACTTTCTCCTGGTTTAGCGCTGCTCGTTGGTGGGCAGCGCTGGCACCACATCAGGGGCGGCGCGGGCGATGACCGCCACTTCAGCAATGGCCGCCCGCACCCTGGCATTACACCGCTCGAGCTCAGCAGACCGGCGAGTTAGTCGCTCGATTGCCCCGCTGGCGGCTTCCTCCCGATACCGTCCGCCGAGGCCGGCGAGGGTCGCCTGGGCGATAGTGGCTTCGTCATGCCGTTGCATGGCAACCGCCGCGTCCAGCGCTTCTTTGGCGAAGCCCTGTGCCCTGCTCGGCTGCCCTTGGCGAACACAGAGCGAGGCAGCCGTATTCAGGGCATAAGCAAGGTGGCTCTTGTCGTCTACGGCCCGCAGCTGCGTCAACGCCGCTGCCAGCCGGTCGAGACGTGGCTCGCTGTCGTCAGCAAACTCGGCAAGCGCCTGCAGGGTATCGGCGACCGGCGCCTGCTGTTCACCCAGCCCCACCGCAACCGCCCGCAGCTCACTGCAGCGCTCCATGACGGTGGCGTACCGGCCGCGCTCGAACTCGATCACGGCAAGCCAGGTCAGGCATTGATACTCCCTCCATCGGTCCTGCGCATCTCGGGCAAGACCGAGCGCGCGTTCGGTTAGCAGTGCGGCGTGCTCGCTGTTTCCTTCCCAGCGCTCGAGCAGCCCATGCCCCCATTGCAGCTCACAGACGCCTTGACCGGCGTCCCCGAGGAGAGTGTCCACCTCCCTGAGCAGGGCTCGCGCCCGCGGTATCTCGGTCTCCAGCTCGATCAGGCAACGTGCGGTGTTGGCAAGCTGGCGAGCGAGCGTCTGCCGGTGAGTACCACGCCCCACCGCCGCAGCACGTACCGTGCTTTGTGTGGCGCGGAGGGTGTCGCCACCCTTCTGATGCAACACCGAGAGCAGGTAGTGGCCTGTCGCCGCCGCCGCATGCTGGCCAGCCACCTCGGCATCGCTGACCGCCTCGCTCAGCTCGCTCACCAACGGCGGCGGTGAGCGCATGGCGGGTCCGGCAGCGGCCAGGATCTCCACCTTGAACAGGCCGATCAGCAGCTCGCGGCGAAGCGCGTCATCCGCCAGGCTGTCGAGATGCGCGCGCCCACGCCTGGCCAGCGCCGTCGCCTCCACATTGGCGAAGAGCCGCAGGCTCCGCTCACCGGCGAGGACACAGGCACGAGCCGCCAGCGCATGCTCCCCGGCAAGTTCCGCGTGGTGGGCGAGGTCGGAGGCCAGCTCCTCTTGGCTCTCGACCCGCTCGGCCAGGACTTGCGCGATCTGGCCATGCATCAACTTGCGACGCGGCTGGGAGATTCGCTGATATGCGACTCGACGCACGAGGTCATGCACAAAGTCATAGCGGTCCTCGTTGGCGATTCGCAGGATGCCGCGGCGCTCCAGCGCCTCCAGGGCGCTGAGAAGCACCGGCATCTCGAGCCGCGCCAGTTGAATCAGCAGCTCGGGGCCGAAGGCCCGCCCCATCGTCGCGGCCCAGGCCACCAGACCGCGACAGGGATCACCCAGCATGTCGAACTGCTGTGCGATCACCACCTGCAGCGAACGACCCGGCTGGTAATGCCCCTCACGGAATGTCCGGGCAAGCTCCAGAGCAAACAGAGGGTGCCCCTCGCTCTCCCCCGCAATGGCCGCGACATCGACTTCCGGATTGACGGCCTGCACCAATTGGGCGGTTTCAGCGGCACTCAGCACTGCAAGGGGAAGCCTTAACACCTGCTCGTCACGTTCCAGGGTCTGCAGCGTTCGCAAGACGGCGGGATTATCCTCGAGTTCTCCCGGGCGGAAGGCGCAGGCCAACAGGCCAATGTTCGAGGCAAGCAGGCTCCTGGCCACATAATGGAAGAGCGCCGACGAGGCCTCGTCGAGCCACTGCAGGTCGTCCAGCACCACCAACAGCGGCGCCTGCCGAGACAGGTGTTGCAGCAGCGAGAGAATCGCCTCGAAGAACCGCGCACGATCTACCGGTATCGTCGGCGGTTGGCCCATGTCGGGCCGAAGCTGTAACAGGCCATGCCCCACCTCATCGGGAATGGTATCGGCAGGGATCGCACGCAGGGCATCGCTCCAGATACCGTAGGGACGCACCGCCTCCGCCTCGAAGGCGCGTCCCGTGAGACAGAAGGCACCGCTCATGGTCATGCGCTCGACGAGATACTCGAGCAGCCGACTCTTGCCGATGCCGGGCTCGCCCGTGATCAGCAGCAGCGGCGTTGACCGGCCATCGATGGCCGCCGACACCAGCTGCTCTATCTGGACACGCTCCGCATGGCGGCCAACAAGCGTCATGGAATTGCGTGGCGAACGGCCGCTCGCGGCCTGGCTTTCGCTGCTCTTCGCTTCCGGCAGCTCTTCTCTCCCCTGCTCCTGTAGAGGTGCAAAAGACTTCGGCTTGATAGCACGCCGGGCCCTCTCCAGCGCCTCGCACGATGCCACCCCCATTTCACGCTCCAGCAGCTGGTGAGCCCACTCATACTCCTCAAGGGCCTCACGTCGGCGTCCCAGTCGACCCAACAGGCGTACGACATGGACATGCCCACCTTCCGTCAAGGGATCGATCGCCACCAGGGCGCGGGCCTGGGTGAGCGCCTCCTCGGGGCTATCGCTCAGCCGGTTGACCAGGGCATCGAGGGCGGCCAGCCGAAGCTTGCTGAGAGCCGCGCGCTCGGCCAGACACCATGCCTGGAAACGGTAACAGGCAGGCAGGTCGAGACCATCCAGAAACTCACCACGAAACAACGCAAGGGCGGCTCGCAGACTTGTCAGGGATGCATTCGCAATATCGTCCAGCGACTCGCGAGCCGTGATGAGGTCAACCTTCGCGGCGGACGGCGCGAAGGCGACCCACGACCGGTTGGTTTCCAGGCGGACCCTTCCCCCCATGTCCAGCAGTGGGCGTATCTTGGCCAGGCTCCACCGCAGCTCACCCCGCGGATCGTTCGGCCCCTCCCACAACAAATCACACAACCACTGCCGACGATGCGGCCCGCCGGTGGCGACGAGATAGGCCAGCAGCGCGCGCGTCTTCTTCGAGGCCGGCAGAGCGACCTCCCTGCCCTTGGTGGCGAGCTGCAATTCGCCGAGGAGATGAAGTTCGAGAGGACAGCCACCCACGCACGCCTCCTGTCAGGCCGGGTGCATTCCCATGGTGGTTCCCACGGGCCTTCCCACGCCTGCCTTCCAGTCTAGCAGTTGAGCGATACGGACACGCCGAGTCGCTCCGATAACAAACCTGGGAGGTTGCCATGAAACCGCTACTTGCTCTTGCACCCCTGCTGCTTTTTGCCGCCGAAGGCCTGATGGCGGAAGACAGTGCGTCAACGTTCGGCCCGGAGGGTCTCACAATCACGCCCATCCTGGAGGCGACAGAGACCATCACCGGCCAACCGATCCATTTCCCTCAGGGAAACAACCAGCTCGTGGCCGTGCTGGCGGAGATCGAGCCTGGCGGTCAGGTCGGGCGTCATCTGCATCCGGTCCCCCTGTTCGTCTACATGCTTGAGGGCCAGCTCTCCATCGAGATCGAGGGACACGGCATAAAGACGTTCGACGCGGGTCAAGGGTTCGCCGAGGTCATCAACACCTGGCACAACGGCCGCAATCCTGGTGACGTGCCGGCCCGCCTCTTGATCGTGTTCTCCGGCCAACAAGGCACGCCAAACCTGATTCGCCCATGAGCCATCAAGTATCCAGACACGCAAATGAAAGGAGACAGACCATGAACACCATGACTCATGACAGCACTCAGGAAAGCACCTACACGGGCAGGTGCTTCTGCGGCGCCGTGGAGCTCACCGTAACGGGAGAGCCCGTGGCCATGGGCTACTGCCATTGTGACGCCTGCCGAGCCTGGTCGGCAGGCCCGGTCAATGCCTTCACTCTCTGGAAGCCCGATAGCGTAAGGATCACCAGGGGCATCGAGCATATCGCCAGCTTCCAGAAGAGCGAAAAGAGCATTCGCAAATGGTGCCAACACTGTGGCGGCCACCTGCTGACCGAACACCCCCTCTGGGGGGTGGTGGATGTCTATGCCGCCATCGTTCCAACGCTGGCCTTCACGCCGTCCTTGCACGTCAACTACCAAGAAACGGTCCTACCGATGCGAGACGGTCTCCCCAAACAGCAGGATATCCCCGCCGACATGGGGGGAACCGGTGCTCTGCTGCCGGAGTGAAGAAGGAGAACCACCATGAACACGAACATTGCGATAATTCAGAAGCCACCGGTGCTGCTCCAGCGAGAAGAGACCATCGAACAGATGCTGCTCTCGATCGACGAGGCAGCCAACAATGGCGCGAATCTGCTGGTGTTCCCGGAAGCCTATATTCCCGGCTATCCGACCTGGGTCTGGCGCCTTGTGCCGGGGGGCGACATGGCGCTGTCCAGCGACATCCATGCCAGACTGCGCGCCAATGCCGTCGATCTGGCCCACGCGGGCTTGCAATCCTTGCAGGACTCAGCGGCCAAGCACGCCGTGACCCTCGTCGTGGGGATCCATGAGCTCGACACCCGCTACAGCGGCACCACGCTTTTCAACACCGTCGTGGTGATCGGGCCGGATGGCACACTACTCAACCGCCATCGCAAGCTGATGCCGACCAATCCGGAGCGCATGGTATGGGGCATGGGGGACGCGACGGGTCTCAGGGTCGTCGACACCCCCGCGGGACGACTCGGCAACCTGATCTGCTGGGAGTGCTATATGCCACTGGCGCGCTACGCTCTCTATGCTCAGGACCTTGAAATCTTCATCAACCCGACCTGGGATGCCAGTGATATCGGCCTTGCCACCCTACGTCATATCGCCAAGGAAGGCGGCTGCTGGGTAATCGGTACAGCCACCGCCATTCAGGGACGAGATATCCCCGCCACCTTCCCCGACCGCGACAGGCTCTTCAGCCCGGAGGAATGGATCAATCCGGGGAATGCCACCGTCATCGCCCCATCGGGCGAGGTGACAGCGGGTCCCCTACACCGCGAAAAGGGCATCCTCTATGCCGAGATCGATGTAGAAGTGGCTCGGCGAGCAAGGCGCACCCTCGATGTATGCGGGCACTATGCTCGGCCGGATATCTTCTCGCTCTCTGTGGACCGCAAGCCGCTTCCTCCATTGGTGTTCTCGGACAAGTGAATAACACTGGCGAGCTAAGGCCTTACTACAGGTCACGGCTCGCCGGGCGACTATGCTTGACCTCCGCCAGGGAGATGCTTGACCTCCGTCATGGACGGCTGGCAGGTCCACCACTACCTTCATTGAAGGCGCAGGGATCATGTGATGACACAATAACGATAATCGTCCATTTTCATTCGCCCTATACAGGAGGTGCGAAGAAATGAAGATCATGATCGCAACAACACTGTCTGGACTCCTATGGCTGAGTACCACCGCTTCCCTGGCCGACATGCACGAGGACACACAGCAGCTGGCTACTGACAAACAGTGCATGAGCTGCCACGCCAGTGAAGATGAGACGCCCAGGGCTCCAGGGTTCAACAGCATTGCCGCAAAATACGCGGGAGGAGAGATGCGAGGGTATCTGGTCGATGTGGTGATGACGGGGGGCGAGGATCACTGGGGTTCGGCAACCATGCCGGAGACCGATGAGCGCCCCGAGGTCAGCGAGGAGGAGGCCGAGCGGCTGGTCGACTGGATTCTGGGCATGCACAAGGGAGAGTAGGCTCGACTTACCTCGTGGCAGTGACGCTCACCCGAGCCCTACCGATCAACATCGGACTGCTTCTCGATCAATACTCGATCGACCAACATTCCGTGCCATGACAGCGCCACGGAGAAGATGGTCAGACGTCACTTCCAGGCGTCAGGACTCGCCACTGGCTGTCAGCAGACGCCGCATCGCCGCCGTCGGCGCCTCAATCTTCTCGAAGCGCCGGCTGGCGGCATAGCACTCATTGAAGGCGTCGAAATAGTCGTCCAGGGCCAGGGCGGCCTCCTCGTCGCCCCCCTGTCGCAGCAGTTCGGCGGCCACCTCGGCGGTACACAGATGTGAGCTGGAGGCGGGCTTGCGCAGCCGGTAGCGCGTCAAGCGCTCCGTGCGCAACGGCAACACCGGCAAGGCATCCAGATAGGGGCTCTTGCGGAAGATCCGTCGCGCCTGCCGCCAGGTACCATCGAGCAGCAGATAGACGGGAATGCGACCCGCCGCCCGGGATTCGGTCACGGCGTCGATGTCGACCACGCGCTCGGCATAGTCGGGCTGATCATCGGGAAAGACCACGAAGGGCGCGAAGCGCTTGTCGTCCAGCAGCGCCAGCAGGCGCTCGTCCGGCGCGGTGCGATACCAGGTGAACACCTCGGTATCGGGAAGCACATCCTGGATCAGCCGTCCGGTATTGGTAGGCTTGAAATGCTCCATGGAGTGGGTCAGCAGCCACACCCGGGCGTAACTTCTGGCTTGCACTCGATAGGGACACAGGCAATTGAGCATCGGCAGGTTGCACCCCGTACAACGCTCGACGAAGCTCCCTCGGGCCTTGAACTCTCGGCGCGGAGGGCGTGGGCGACCCGTTCCGGGGTCGCGAGCAGGCCCGGTTCCCGGGTCTCGGGAAAGTCCAGTCCGAGGAGCGTGCGCCTGCGGGGTCTCGGGCTCGTGAAACGTCTCGGACTCGTGAGGGAAGTCGTCCTGCATGATGGCCTGTCCGGGGAGAAAACGGGGGCGCATTCTAGCATGACCCTGGCACATCACCCCTCCAGCAGCGCCTCGGGTACCCACAGCCGTCCCTCACGCCGCCAGTGCCGGACCAGCGCCGGCACCCCCTTGCCGGCAGGCTGGCTGAGGCGGGCGACACCGGGAGGCGCCAGTGCCTCGGCCTCGGGGTCGACCAGCACGCAGCCGGCACCAAAGGGAGCATGCTGGAGCAGTGAGGCGGCCGGCATCACCTCGAGCGAGGTACCCACCACCAACACCAGGTCGGCCTCGGCCACGATATCGCAGGCCTCGGGGAAGTGGGGCACATCCTCGCCGAACCACACCACATCGGGGCGCAGCTGGCTGCCCTTGTCACACACATCCCCCAGGGCGATGCCACCACGCGGCAGCGGATAGTGCATGCGGCGATCCACCGTGGAGCGCGCCTTGAGAATCTCGCCATGCAGATGCAGGACATGCCGAGAACCGGCCCGTTCATGCAGGTCATCGATGTTCTGGGTAATGATGCTGACCCGAAAACCCTGCTGTTCCAATGCCGCCAGGGCCTTGTGGGCGGCATTGGGACGCGCTCGACGCACCTGCTCTCGTCGCGCATTGTAGAAGGCCAGCACCCGGGCGGGGTCACGCCGCCAGCCACCGGGGGTGGCCACCTCCTCGACGGGGTGATTGGCCCACAGACCATCCGATGCACGAAAGGTCTGGATGCCGCTCTCGGCACTGATACCTGCTCCTGTCAGCACCACCAGATGGGGTGCGCGCCGCTCTACCATTCATCACCTCTCGACACCGACTCTCTCGAAACTACCATCTCGGCCAGATGTCGACCAGCGACCATGATCCGGCTCAGGCGCCGTGATAGCCATCCTCCTCCGGGCTCTCATGGGCTCCCCTGGGAAGCTCGGCCGCCCAGGCCATGGCGGCGGCATGGTCACGCTTGGCGAAGGTGTGGATCTCCAACGCGCGAAAGAGGCGCTCTTCCAGATGGGCGACATGTTTCAGCCAGGCCTGGTCGGTGACCACGGCCACACGGTGGTAACGCTTCAGGTCACCGAGCTGAGTCAGACCATAACCGACATCCTTGAGCAGCGCACCGAGGGTCATCCAGCGCAGGTTATCGACTTCGACCACCATGCTGACCAGCGGATGGTTCTGCTTGGCGGCCTCGATGGCATCGATGGCACGCTGCAACTCGCTTGCGGTGACGACGCCTCCCGCCTTCATCGCCACGACATGCCCTGCCGAGTGAGTAATCAGATCCAGCATGACGTTCTCCTTGGGTTGAGAGCCCCACGGATTACCACCAGGGGGCTTCACGCTCTTTCAGCATAGCGCGCCACGCTTCGGCTAGTGGACCAGGTCCCCGTTTTCGACGCCGCTGAAGCGCTGCTTGTTGCGATAGGGGTAGACGTCGATGACGCGGCCGTCGAGGACCGCACGCTGCAAGCCCTTCCAGTAGTCGGCATCGAGCAGCTCGGGGTGGAGCCCGTAGAAGAGCCGCCGCAGGCGAATATCGGCAAACAGGAAGGGGCCGAACTCCTCGGGGAAGATGTCGTTGGGTCCCACCGAGTACCAGGGCTCATCGGCCAGCTCCTGTTCGGGATAGAGCGGTTCGGGGATATGCCGGAAGTTGCACTCGGTGAGATAGCACACCTCATCATAGTCGTAGAACACCACCCGGCCGTGGCGGGTCACGCCGAAGTTCTTGAGCAGCATATCGCCGGGGAAGATATTGGCGGCGGCCATCTGCTTGATGGCATTGCCATAGTCCTTGAGCACCGCCCGGGTCTCCGCCTCGTCGCACTGCCCGAGATAGAGGTTGAGCGGGGTCATCATGCGCTCGGTATAGCAGTGCCTGATGACCACCTTGTCACCTCGCAGGTAGACGGTGGAGGGGGCGACCTCCAGCAGGTGCGCCAGGCACTCGGGATCGAAGTGGTCCTGGCGGGCGGTGAAGTTCGAGAACTCCTGGGTGTCCGCCATGCGCCCCACCCGGTCGTGCAGCTTGACCAGGCGATACTTCTCGCGCACGTTCTCACGGCTCATCGACTTGGAGGGGTCGAAGCGGTCCTTGATGATCTTGAAGACGGTGCGATACGAGGGCAGCACGAAGACCGCCATGACCATGCCGCGGACTCCCGGGGCGATAATGAAGCGATCATCGCGGCGTGCCACCTGACGATTGAGGCCGCGAAAGAACTCGGTCTTGCCATGCTTGAAAAACCCGATGGCGGCGTAGAGCTCACCCTCCGGCTTGTCGGGCATCAGCTCCTGAAGATAGTGCACGAACTCGCTGGGCACGACGACCTTGACCTGGAAGTAGGCACGCGTGAACGAGAAGATGATCGAGACCTCATCGGGCTCGATCAGCACGGTATCCAGATAGAGTCCGGCTCCCACTTCGTGAAGCACCGGCAGTACCAGCGGCACCTGTTCACCACCGCCCAGCACCCGACCGACCAGATACGCCCCCTTGTTGCGATAGAAGACACTCTTGATCAGCTCGATCTCGGCCTCGGGGTCATCACGGATGGTGTCGGGCAGCAGCCCCCGGAGCACCTCTCCTCCCCGGGCCGCATCATTTTCCAGATCGATGAAGGGGGTCTCCAGACGGGCACCCTCCAGGGCCCAGCGCAACCCGGCGGTCCAGCCCCCCTGGACTCGAGCACGACGACACAGGGTCAGCCCGGAGAGGCGTGCCGCCCGCTCTCGCGAGCTGTAGACAAACATCCACTCATTGCGGATATGGCGGTGATGGAAGAGCGAGCAGAACATCGAGTTGAAATAGGTCTCGGCCAGCTCGTAATCCAGCCGCTGATCGATCAGTTCTGCATAATGAGTGCGCGCCTCTCTCCAGCACTCGCAGTCGATCAACCGCTCCTCGCTGAAGCCGCGACGCAGCCGTTTCAGGGTAGCCTGGACCTTCTCCTCGTAGAGATTGATACGCTCCGCCGAGGCCCGCTGCGCCTCACGCCACGCTCCGGCGGCGAAGCGTCGGCTGGCGTCCGCGGTAATCGCCTTGAAGCGTGAACGGTACTCGTCGAAGCCATGCAGGATGGTGGCGGCGAGTCGATAGGAGGGGGAAAGCGGCATGCATGTCTCCAGACGCTATCAGGCAGGAGTAGAGCATGGCCCTATCCCGTCGCCGCGGCGAGCCGACCATGGTGGCAAGCGACACCGGCTTTCCGCCTTGCATCAATCAGTACCTGTTCGGTACTATTTTGGCCACAGCCTCTACGCTTACCTCCTGGAAGCCCCCTCTCGGACCCGCCCATGCAGACCCATCTCGAGAAACACCAGGCCACCCGTCGCGTCACCTATCTCTCGATAGGCACGAACTGCGTGCTGGGCGTGGCCAAGGTCATCGTGGGCTGGATCGTCGGCTCCGCCGCGATGGTGGCGGATGGCGTGCACTCCTTCTCCGATCTGGTGACCGATGGCTTCGTGATCGCCGCCTCCCACTACGGCCACCAGGGCCCCGACCATGATCATCACTACGGCCACGGGCGTATCGAGACCCTGGCGACCCTGTTTCTGGGTAGCGTGCTGATCTTCGTGGCCGGCGCAATCGCCTGGTCGAGCCTGGATCGGCTGCTCTCCGACACCCGAATCCCCCCACCCGGCATCTGGGCGATCCTGCTCACCGCCCTGGCACTGCTCGCCAAGGAGTGGCTCTTCCATATCACCCGTCGGGTGGCGAAGCGCATCGGATCGAAGATGCTCGAGGCCAACGCCTGGCACCACCGTAGCGACGTGCTCTCCACCGGCGTGGTCATGGTGGCGCTGATCGGTAGCCAGTTCGGTGCCACCTGGATCGATACCGCGGCCGCGGTCATCGTTGGTCTGCTGGTCGGCAAGGTTGGCTGGGACCTGCTGTGGGACTCGGGCCGCGAGCTCGTGGACACCGCCCTGCCCGTGGCCACCCAGGAAGAGATGCGCCAGATGGCGATGAGCGTGCCCGGCGTTCGCGGCATCCACGACCTGCGCACCCGCCAGTCGGCGGGCCGCACCATGCTCGACTTGCATGTGGTGGTGTCACCACGAATCAGCGTCTCCGAGGGGCACGAGATCGGCAACGAGGTGAGTCGCCGCCTGCGTAACGGCTTCCCCGCCCTGACCGACCTGACCTTCCATATCGATCCCGAGGATGACGCCGGCGAGGGGGACCCCAGTCGCTTCCCGGGGTTGCCATTACGACCCGCGGTCGAGGCTGCCCTGGCCCGGCGCTGGTCCTCTCTCGAGGTGTGGCCGGAGATCCGCGAGCTGGAGCTGCACTATCTGGAGGATGCAGTGACGGTGGTCATCTGCCTGGACGAAGGCTATCCCCGGAAGAGTCAAGCGGTGATACGCGACCTGAAGGAGTGCGCCGCGGATATCGACTGGCTCTCCCACGTCGAGGTGCGTCGCCTGGCCGACGTTCCCTACATGCCTGTGGGCAACTGACCCCTCGAGTAATCCGAAGGCGCCTCGATGGATTGGCAGCAGGCGTCGATGAGGCACCCCTCCACCGGGGATGACATCCCCACGGCTGAAGGCGACAATGGCCGCCCTTTCTGAATTGGACCCGGGCCATGGCGGACGAGCTGCGTATCCTCTATCGCGACGAGCACCTGGTGATCGTGCACAAGCCCGCCGGGCTGCTGGTGCACCGCACGGCCCTGGCTCGGGGTGAGCGCGAGTTTCTGCTGCAGCGCCTGCGCGACCAGCTGGGCCAGCGGGTATATCCGGTCCACCGCCTCGACCGCCCCACCTCGGGAGCCATGGTGTTCGCCCTCTCCTCGGAGATCGCCACTCGCCTGGGCGACGCCTTCGCCGAGCGCGATGTCGTCAAGCGCTACCTGGCGGTGGTGCGTGGTATCGGCCCCGAGGCCGAGCACCTCGATTATGCGCTGCGCGAGGAGGATGGTCGTCGCCCCAAGGCGGAGATGCCGGCCCAGGAGGCGATCACCGTGGTGCGCCGCCTGGACAGCGTGGAGCTGCCGATACAGGTGGATCGCTACCCCCAGAGCCGCTACTCGTTGATGGAGGCATACCCCCTGACCGGACGCCGCCACCAGATCCGCCGCCACTTCTCCCGGCGTGGCTATCCGATCATCGGTGACGCCAAGCATGGCAAGGGCAAGCATAATCGCTTCTTCGCCGAGCAGCTGGACACACCCCGTCTGCTGCTGGCCGCCGTGGGGCTGGCCTTCCATCATCCTGAGACGGACCAGCGGCTGCGCATCGAGTGTGCTCCGGATGGCGCCATGCGCGCGCTGTTCGAGCGGTTCGGCTGGAGCGGCCACCTGCCCCAGGATAACGTAGAGACCCTCTCGGCCACCGAGATCCCCTGGCCCGCCACCGCGGCACCATCCACCGTCCCACTCACGACTCCATGAGACCATGAGCGATCCCATTACCGCCTCTCCCGCCGGCCTCACCGAGGATGACCACGACCTGCGCTTCGGGGGCATCCGCCGTCTCTACGGCGCCCGTGCCTTCGCATACTTCCGCAGCGCCCATATCGTGGTCGTCGGGGTGGGAGGCGTCGGCAGCTGGGCCGTGGAGGCCCTGGCCCGCTCCGGCATCGGCAAGCTGACCCTGATCGACCTGGACGATGTCTGCGTCTCCAATACCAATCGCCAGCTCCACGCCCTGGACGGTACCGTGGGCCGTCCCAAGGTGGAGGTGCTGGCCGAGCGCTGTCGGGCGATTCAGCCGGGCATCGAGATCGTGGCCGATACCGCCTTCGTCACCCCCACCAACCTGGCCGAGCGCATCCCCGAGGATGCCGACCATGTGATCGATGCCATCGACAGCGTGGTGGCCAAGGCGGCGCTGATCGCCTGGTGTCGACGGCGCAAGCTGCCGATCACGGTAACCGGTGCCGCCGGCGGCCAGACCGACCCCACCCGTATCAAGGTGGCCGACCTGTCGCGCACTGAACATGACCCCCTGCTGGCCAAGGTGCGCTCTCGGCTGCGCCGCGACTTCGGGTTCTCGCGCAACCCCCGGCGGCGCTTCTCGGTGGAGTGTGTCTACTCCGACGAGCAACTGGTCTATCCGGGCAGCGACGGCGAGGTGTGCTTTCAGAAACCGGGCAGCGGCGAGGCCACCCGCCTGGACTGCGCCTCCGGCTTCGGCGCCGCCACCTTCGTCACCGGCAGCTTCGGCTTCGTGGCCGCATCACGCACCCTGGCAAGGCTGGCAAAGCGGGCCAGCAGCCACCAGACTGGCGCCTGAGTCTCCTGGATTCATAGAATAACCGCGCCACCAACAGCAGCCCTTACCAGAGTTCGTTTCAGAGTTCTTTTCTTACTTCAGGAGAGTGTCATGACCCGCCCACTGCCGGTTCCCGGAATCTACTGCCACTACAAGGGCAACCGTTACGAGGTGCTCGGCATGGCCCATCACAGCGAGACCGAGGAGCCTCTGGTGGTCTATCGCGCCCTCTATGGCGAATACGGCCTCTGGGTGCGCCCCCTCGCGATGTTCAACGAACTGGTCAAGGTGCAGGGCGAACCTGTCCCACGCTTCGAGCTGGAGAAGGCCTTCTGAGACGGACCTGCTCGGGTCGGGAGGCAGAAACGCACACCGGCGCCACCTGGGCGCCGGGAGTCACGGTCGATGGGTCCTGAAGGAGGCACCTCGGGACAGGGCCGACGAGAAAAAGGGGGGAGTGATTACTCTTCGCCGGCTTCCTGCATCTGCTTGAGCAGGTAGTTCTCGATACCGACCTTGTCGATCAGCCCCAGTTCGGTCTCGATATGATCGATATGCTCTTCCTCGTCGGCCAGCAGGTCGCGTAACAGATCGCGAGTCACATAGTCCTTGACCTGTTCGCAGTAGTCGATGGCCTCGATGTAGTCCTTGCGCCCCTCATGCTCGATCTTGAGGTCACACTCGAGCATTTCACGCACGTTTTCGCCGATATGCAGCTTGCCAAGGTCCTGAAGGTTGGGAATGCCCTCGAGAAAGAGGATGCGCTCGATCAGCTTGTCGGCATGGACCATCTCTTCGATGGACTCGTCATATTCCCATTTGGCCAGCCTCTTCAGGCCCCAGTCCTTGTACATCTTGGCATGCAGGAAGTACTGGTTGATCGCGACCAGCTCGTTGCCCAGAGCGCGATTGAGGTGTTCGATGACCTTGCTGTCGCCTTTCATGGATCTGCCTCTCCTGACATGGGGGAACCATCCTCAAGCTTGGCACGCCACGATGGCGATTGCCAAATCCCGACCGTAGGGAGGTTGCCGGTGGCGTGCTACACCGCGTAGGCAAGATCCGTCGAGGCCTGCATCAGCTCCTCCTTCACCGCCTCGCGGGTCAGGCTCTTGCCGACGCAGGCGCACTTGCCACACTGGGTGCCACAGCCGGTCTCGGCCTGGACCTCGCGCCAGCTACGTGCCCCCTCTTCCACCACCTGGCGGATGCGGCGATCGGAAACTCCCTTGCAGATGCAAACGTACATGCGAATTCCTCGCGTTGGATAGCGAGACAAATGTAAATGATTCGCATAAGGTATTGCAACCGCAACGGGGCCAATGACTGACACCGGTCAATGCTCCGACGATCGGGATCTGGGCTAGCGGGATGTCTTGGGGAGTACCACCACCCGGGTTCCCGAGACGATATCGGGCCAGCTGCGCCGCTCGGCATCGAACAGCACCCACAGGTAGCCCAGCCCCAGGGTGGCCACGGAGAGCCAGGCCACCAGATAGCGCACCATGGCCTGGCGCAGGGTGATGGTGCAGCCATCCAGGGTCTGCACCCGCAGCCGCCAGGCCTGCATCCCCAGGGTCATGCCACCACGACACCAGAAGAAGGCGAAGAAGGCGAAGGCCGACGCCAGCATACCAAAGCGCAGGGAAGCGACCTGTGCGGCCCCCACCCCGACCTGTTCGGCGGGCAGGCCGATCAGGTGGCGCACCACCAGCAGGTGCAGTCCGGCCACCAGCAGCCAGATGGCGGCCACCAGGAAGGCGTCGTAGAGCATGGCACCCAGCCGGCGGCCGAGGCCGGCGGGCCAGACGTCATCGAGATTAGGCAAACGGCGTGACATGTCGCACTCCTTGTCTTAACCGTTGCGGCGCAGCAGGAGAATCCCTACCACGACACAGAGCAGGGTTGGTACCAGTACCGCCCAGGCCGGCGAGAAACCGAACACCGTGGAGGCCGGCGCCAGCAGGTCCTGCAGATACTTGAACGCCAGACCGGTGACCACGCCATAGAACACCCGCGTGCCGGCGGCCACGCTGCGCAGCGGGCCAAACACGAAGGAGGCGGCCACCAGCACCAGCGACCCCATGGTCAGCGGCAGGAGCATCTTCTGCCAGAAGTAGAGCAGCGGCTGGGTGGCCTGCTGTCCCTGGTCGCGCAGGTAGCTGGCATAGGCCCATAGCTCACTCGGCGACTGGCTCTGGACGTCGCGCAACAGCCGCGATAGCTGTTCCGGGGTCAGCCGGGTATCCCACTCCCGGGTCTCGAGGCGCCGGGCCTCGGTCGCCTGCTCGGTAAATCGTGTTACCGCCACGTCTTCCAGTACCCAGCGCTCCTCCTGCCAGACCGCCCGCGCGGCGCTCATCGCCTCGACCAGGCGCTGTCCCTCGAAGCGGTAACGGGTGAGGTCGAGCACGGTATCATCGGCACGAATGGCGCCGAAGCGGTAGAAGCTGTCGCCCTCCCGCTGCCAGCCACCGCGCTCGGTCACCAGGGCACCGGCCCCCTGGATTTTCTCGACCCGCCAGGCGCTGGCAAACTGCTCGGTTCGCGGGGAGACATATTCGGCGATAAACAGCACCACGATCACCACCAGGATAATCGGCTTCATCGCGCCCCAGAGGATCCGCGCCAGGGAGCGGCCGGCGGCGCGCATCACGGTGAGTTCATTGCTCGAGGCCATGCCCCCCAGGCCGATCAGCGCCCCGATCAGCACCGCCACCGGCGCATACTGGTAGAGCCGCCAGGGCAGGCGCATCAACAGGTAGAGCAGCACCTGCAAGGCGCCATAGTTCCCCTCCACATCGCCCAGGTCGTTGATATAAGTGATCACCAGGTCGAGCCCCAGCAGCACCACCTGGACGACGATGATGGCTCCCAGCACGTTGCGTGCCAGGTAGCGGTCGAAGCGATCGGCAATCATCCACTCATCCCCTTGCGCTGGGCGCGTATCATCATCAACACCCCCAGCGCCAGGAAGGCACCGTGGATTGGCCACATGCCTACCACGGCCGGCAGGTTGCCACGACCAATGGCATCCAGCGCCGCCAGCAGCAGGCTCAAGTAGGCCACATGCAGGAAGATCGCCGGCAGCAGCTTGGCGAAACGCCCCTGGCGCGGATTGACCCGCGAGAGTGGCATCGCCAGCAGGGTCAGGATAAACACCATCAGCGGCATGCTCACCCGCCACTGCAGCTGGGCGCGGGCTTCGGGGGAGGCATCACCAAGCAGCTCCCGGGTGGTGGCAAGCTCCGGGGAGTCAAGCTCGCGCAGCGTCTCGGCTCGTGACAGGCGCACCGCATAGGTGTCGAACTCGAGCCGCTCGGCCTGATGCCGGCCAGGCTCGACGCTGTAGCGCTCACCCTCGCTCAGCACCAGGAAGCGGCTGCCGGTCTCATCATCCAGCACCTGATGCCCCCCCTCGGCACGAGTCACCACGCTCCCGGGCGTGCCATCGCTGCGCCGCTGGCGCTCGCTGATAAAGACGCCGCGCATCTCGCTGCCATCTTCGCTGACCCCTTCGATATAGGCGGTACGCCCGCTGCCGAACTCCTGGAAGCGCCCGGGCCCGAGGGTGGAGAAATCCACGCGGCTGCGCTGATCCTCGAGCAGCGTCTCGGTCTCCAGCGCACCCGCTGGCGTCAGCCACAGGCTGCACAGCCCCACCAGCACAGCCACCAGGGTGGCCGGTATCAGGCTCACCTGCAGCAATCGATTGGGACTGGTACCGCAGGCCACCAGCACGGTGATCTCGCTGTTCAGATAGAGCTGGCCATAGGCGAGCAGAATTCCCAGAAAGAATGCCAGGGGCAGAATGAGCTCCAGAAACCCCGGTAGGTGCAGCAGCATCAGAGTGCCAAGAATACTGGCGGGAATCTCGCCCTCGGCGGCGTTGCTGAAGTAGCGAATGAAACGGCTACCCATGATGACCAGCAGCAGCACGCCGGCAACGGCGGCCATGGTCAGCAGGATCTCGCGGGTCAGATAACGAAAGATGATCATGCGGCGTCTGCCATGCAATGGGGCCATGCCTTGGGTACACTGGGTGACACGGCAAGGTGTCGGCATTATCCAGAATCCCCCTACGCTTGTAACCCCAATTGCCTGTAACCCCCAACGCTTGTCTTGTGGAGACGCCATGGAATTCCCTGTCAGGACGGGTAGCCCCGCCAAGGTCGAAAGCGCCTGTATCGTCATTCCGGTATTCAAGGACGAGACTCTGCTGCCCACCGCTGCCCGCCTCAACGACGCCAGCGAACGCTTGATCACTCAGCTGCTCGAGCGCGGTGATTTCGACGCCAGACTGGGCAACGTGCAGCTGGTTCCCTTCGCGCCGGGTCTCTCCACCGACCGCCTGCTGCTGGTGGGCCTGGGGAAGCGCGAGACGTGTCGGGAAGCGGCCTTCCGCAAGGCTCTGGATGCCACCTTCACCTTCCTGGCGAGCCTGTCGCTGGACGAAGTGACCATGGCCTTCACCGAGGTCCCGTTGACGGAACGCGGCGTCGACTGGAAGGCACGCATGGTTGCCGAGGCCGTCCATCGCGCGCTCTATCGCTTCGAGGAGTTCAAGTCCGAAAAGACCCCCGCATCACGCCTTGCGCGGGTCGAGCTACTGGTCAACGAACAGAGCGATGCCAAGGCCGCCACCGAAGGCGCCCGCATCGGCGATGCCCTGGGCCAGGGCATCAACTACGCCCGCACCCTGGGCAATCTGCCCGGCAATGTCTGCACTCCGAACTACCTGGCCGAGCAGGCCGAGGCGTTGAGCCAGGCCTCCGATGGCGCCCTGCAGGTAGAGACCCTCGATGAAGCGGCCCTCGAGACGCTGGGCGCCCATAGCCTGCTCTCCGTGGGCCGTGGCAGCGAACAGCCCTCACGCCTGATCGTCATGCGCTACCAGGGAGCGGAGGACCCCGACGAGGCACCCCATGTCCTGGTCGGCAAGGGCATCACCTTCGACACCGGCGGCATCTCGTTGAAGCCCGGCGAGGCCATGGACGAGATGAAGTTCGACATGTGCGGCGCGGCCAGCGTGTTCGGCACACTGAAGGCGATCCTCGGCATCCGTCCCAGGGTCAACCTGGTGGCGATCGTGGCCGCTGCGGAGAACATGCCCGACGGCCGGGCCACCAAGCCTGGTGATATCATCAAGACCCTCAAGGGCCTCTCGGTGGAGGTACTCAACACCGACGCCGAAGGCCGCCTGGTACTGTGCGACGCCCTCACCTATGCGGAGCGCTTCGAACCCGCCAGCGTCGTCGATATCGCAACCCTGACCGGCGCCTGCATCATCGCCCTTGGCCACCACGCCACCGGCCTGCTGTCCAACGACGACGACCTGGCCCTGGACCTGCTGGATGCCGGCGAGGCCGCCTGGGATCGCGCCTGGCACCTGCCGCTGTGGGACGAGTACCAGGAGCAGCTCGACTCCAACTTCGCCGACCTGGCCAATATCGGCGGCCGCCCGGCGGGCACCATCACCGCCGCCTGTTTCCTGTCGCGCTTCGCCGACCGCTTTCCCTGGGCCCACCTGGACATCGCCGGCACCGCCTGGTCATCCGGCAAGCAGAAGGGAGCCAGCGGTCGCCCCGTGGCCCTGCTGACCCAGTACCTGCTGGACCGCGAGGCCGATGCCGAGGTGGATAACAGCGTAGACACCAGAACGGATTGAGCAGAGTGGCCCCGGCGCTAGACGCCCACTGGCAGCGCTCGAGCTGACCATCGGCAGGGCCGGACCGTAGAGGGGCGCTGAGCCCCTCCACTGGGTGCTCAATGCTCCTGGCATAGCTCCCTCTCGTCGTCCTGGCCTCGATGCCCCTCGTTCAGGCCGCGGTGAACCCTCACAGGACTTGCGTTTTGTTCGCGCCCCCTTTTTCATGGGGTAGACGATGACCTCACGACCCGGGCCACTGCTGGCCCGAACCTTCCTTACCGACCCGGAGCCCACGGCCCCGGATGTAGTGGAGACCTCTTGCCGTGCCGACTGACACCTTTGACCTGCTTCCCCACGCCTCCCCCACGGCCGATGCCATCCGCGAGGACATCCTCGCCAACCCCGGTTTCGGCCAGTACTTCACCGACCATATGGCCCATGTGCGCTGGACCCTGAACGATGGTTGGCACGGCCGCAGGGTGCTTCCCTATGGGCCCCTGACCCTGGATCCTGCCGCTGCCGTGCTGCACTACGCTCAGGAGATCTTCGAGGGCATCAAGGCCTACCGGCATGCCGATGGCTCCATCTGGACCTTCCGCCCCGAGAAGAATGCCGAGCGCTTCCGCCGAAGCGCCCGCCGCCTGGCCCTGCCGGAGCTTTCCGACGAGGACTTCATCGGTTCGCTCAAGGCCCTGCTGGCCCAGGATCACCCCTGGGTGCCCACGCCGAAGAACGAGGCGGACGAGTGCAGCCTCTACCTGCGCCCCTTCATGATCGCCAGCGAGAGCTTCCTCGGCGTACGCCCATCCCATGAGGTCGACTATTACGTGATCGCCTCGCCGGCGGCAGCCTACTTCAAGGGTGGCATCGAGCCGGTCTCGATCTGGCTCACCGAGCACTACAAGCGTGCCGCTCCGGGGGGAACCGGGTTCGCCAAGTGCGGCGGCAACTACGCTGCCTCCCTGGCGGCCCAGAAGGAGGCCAGCGCCAACGGCTGCGGCCAGGTCGCCTTCCTCGATGCCGTCGAGAACAAGTGGATCGAGGAGTTAGGGGGGATGAACCTGTTCTTCGTCTACAAGGATGGGCGTATCGCGACGCCACGCCTGACCGACACCATTCTCGAGGGCGTGACCCGCGACTCGGTGCTGACCCTGGCACGCGGCGAGGGGCTGACGCCCGAGGAGCGCCCGATCAGTATCGATGAGTGGCGCGAAGGCGCGGCCAACGGCGAGATCACCGAGGTCTTCGCCTGCGGGACCGCAGCGGTGATCACCCCGGTAGGAGAGCTGGTCAGCGAACAGGAACGCATCCGCCTGGCGGGCGACAACGGTAACCCCATCGCCAAGCGCCTGCGCGCCAAGCTGCTCGACCTGCAGTATGGCCGCGCCGAGGACACTCACGGCTGGCTGACCCGCCTCGTGTAGGAGCGCGATTTATCGCGCGATGGGGCGGTACCATCGCCGGATGAATTCGGCTCCTACACGGCAAGCTGCCCCCGGCCCCTGGCCGGGGGCATTCATGCCCTGCAGGCTCTCCTATGACCCAGATCGATTTCTACGTCCTCCCCGACACCACCCTGGAGGCGCGTCTCGACTTCGCCTGCCGGCTGGCCGAGACCATTCAGCGCAAGGGCTACCGGCTACACCTGCACGCCGAGGATGAAACCATGGCCCGAGAGCTCGATGAGGCGCTCTGGACCTTCCGGGCCGACGCCTATGTGCCTCATGCCCTGGCCGATGACGCCCTCGCCGAGCAGGTAGCGGTCACCATCGGCTGGTCCGAGCCGCCCCCCCCCGAGCGCCTCGCCCAGGCGCTACTCAACCTCTCACCCGGCATCCCCGAGTGGTTCTCACGCTTCGAGCGTGTCGCCGAGATCATCAATCAGCATCAGACGGTGCTGACCGCCAAGCGAAAGTGCTGGCAGACCTACAAGCAGCGCGGTTACCCGGTCAAGGCGCATCAGCTGCGCGGTCAGTCAGGCTGACGCCGACCACCCCGCCGGGCTATAATTGGCCCCATTTTCGTCGCCATTCCTGCCGTCCGGCCATCAGGTCGGCGGTGCTTATTCTGGACCCGAAACGCCCATGGACAAGACCTACCAACCCGAGCAGATCGAATCCCGCTGGTATCAGCGCTGGGAGACCGACGGCCGTTTCGCCCCCTCGGGCGAGGGGTCGCCCTTCTCCATCATGATTCCGCCGCCCAACGTCACCGGCAGCCTGCACATGGGCCACGCCTTCCAGGACACCATCATGGACACCCTGACCCGCTGGCGACGGATGCAGGGTCGCAACACTCTGTGGCAGGTGGGCACCGACCACGCCGGCATCGCCACCCAGATGCTGGTCGAGCGCAAGGTGGCGGCGGAAGAAGGCAAGAGTCGCCACGACCTTGGCCGCGAGGCCTTCATCGACAAGGTGTGGGAATGGAAGCATGAGTCTGGCGGCCATATCACCCGCCAGCTGCGCCGCATGGGAGCCAGCGTCGACTGGAGCCGTGAGCGCTTTACCATGGACAGCGGTTTCTACAAGGCGGTCCAGGAGGTCTTCGTCCGTCTCTACGAGGAGGACCTGATCTACCGCGGCAAGCGGCTGGTCAACTGGGACCCGACCCTGCATACCGCGATCTCCGATCTCGAGGTGGAAAACCGCGACCAGCAGGGTAGCTTCTGGCACTTCCGCTACCCCCTGGCCGATGGCGTCACCACCGACGACGGCAAGGATTACCTGGTCGTTGCCACCACCCGTCCGGAGACCCTGCTCGGCGACACCGGGGTTGCAGTCAACCCCGAGGACCCCCGCTATGCCTCCCTGGTGGGCAAGTTCATCACGCTGCCGCTGGTGGGTCGCCGCATCCCCATCGTCGCCGATGAACACGCCGACATGGAGAAGGGGTCGGGTTGCGTGAAGATCACTCCGGCCCACGACTTCAACGATTACGAGGTAGGCCGCCGCCAGAACCTTCCGCTGATCAACGTCTTCACCCAGGACGCCGCCGTCCTGGGGCAGGCTGAGGCCTTCGACATTCAAGGCCGTCCACTGACAGATATCGACCCGAGCCTGCCCGAGGCCTATGCAGGTCTGGACCGCTTCGAGGCACGCCAGCGGATCGTCGCCGATATGGAGGCCGCCGGCCTGCTCGAGCAGATCGAGACGGTCAACAACACCCTGCCCTTCGGAGATCGCTCCGGCGATATCATCGAGCCGCTGCTGACCGACCAGTGGTTCGTGGCCGTGGAGAGTCTGGCCAAGCCCGCCATCGAGGCCGTGGAGAAGGGCGACATCCAGTTCGTGCCGAAGAACTACGAGAACATGTACTTCGCCTGGATGCGCGACCTCCAGGACTGGTGCATTTCTCGCCAGCTCTGGTGGGGCCATCGCATCCCTGCCTGGTACGACGCCGACGGCAACGTCTATGTCGCCCGCAGCGAGGCCGAGGCCCGGGAGCGGCATGGTCTGCCTGCAGACCTCGAGCTGACTCAGGACGAGGATGTGCTGGACACCTGGTTCAGCTCGGGGCTGTGGACCTTCGGCACCCTGGGCTGGCCGGAGCAGACCGAAGAGCTCAAGACCTTCCACCCCTCCAGCGTGCTGGTCACCGGCTTCGACATCATCTTCTTCTGGGTCGCGCGGATGATCATGCTGACCCTGAAGTTCACCGGCGAGGTGCCCTTCAAGCAGGTCTACGTGCACGGATTGGTGCGTGACGGCCAGGGCCAGAAGATGTCGAAATCCAAGGGCAACGTGCTCGACCCCATCGATCTGATCGACGGCATCGAGTTGGATACGCTGGTAGAGAAGCGCACCGGCAACATGATGCAGCCGCAGAAAGCCAAGGCGATCGCCAAGGCCACGCGAAGCGAGTTCCCGGAAGGCGTCGAGCCTCATGGCACCGATGCGCTGCGCTTCACCTTCCTCTCTCAGGCTACCACCGGACGCGATATCAAGTTCGACATGGGTCGCCTGGATGGCTACCGCAACTTCTGCAACAAACTGTGGAACGCCTCACGCTATGTGCTGATGAATGCCGAAGGCGAGGATACCGGTCTTGGCGGTGAACCGGTGACACTCTCCCTGGCCGACCGCTGGATCCTCTCACGCCTGCAGCAGACCGTGACCCAGGTCACCAGGGCCATGGAGGAGTTCCGCTTCGACCATGCCTCCCAGGCGTTCTATGACTTTGTCTGGAACGAGTACTGCGACTGGTACCTGGAGCTCTCCAAGCCGGTACTCTGGGACGACAACGCCTGCCTCGATGCCAAGCGCGGCACCCGCCGGACCCTGGTCCGCGTGTTGGAAACCCTTCTGCGCCTGGCCCACCCGATGATGCCGTATATCTCCGAGGAGATCTGGCAGCGCGTGGCACCTTTGGCCGGCACCTTTCAGGGCGACGACTCCATCATGGCTCAGCCATGGCCGACCGCCGATGAGGCCCTGCTCGATGAAGGCGCCATCCGCGATATCGAATGGCTCAAGGGTGTCATCGTGGCGGTGCGTAACATCCGTGCCGAGATGAATATCGCACCGGGCAAGCCTCTCGACGTGCTGCTGACCAAGGGCGGCACCGCCGATCGCGACCGCCTGGAGGCCAACCGCCTGTTCCTGGCCAAGCTCGCCAAGCTGGAGAGCCTCAGCTGGCTGGATGACCCTCAGCAGGCGCCTCTCGCGGCCACCCAGCTGGTCGGCGAGATGGAAGTCCTGGTGCCCATGGCCGACCTGATCGACAAGGAGACGGAACTCGCCCGGCTCGACAAGGAGATCGACAAGCAGGACAAGCTGATCGGCGGCATCGAGAAGAAACTCTCCAACGAGGGCTTCGTGGCCAAGGCTCCTGCTGCGGTAGTGGAGAAGGAGCGTGGCAAGCTGACCGACCTTCAGATCTCTCGTCGTCTGCTGGCAGAGCAGCGCGACAAGATTGCCGCCCTCTAGGCACATCCCGGCGACATCCGAGCCCGGCCATATGGCCGGGCTTTTTCATGCCCGCCTGCCCGCCGAAGCATCTCTTTCCTTCGGTGCCCCAAACGCAAAAAGCCTCGAGCTCATGATGAGCTCGAGGCTTTTTTCAATAAGGGTCTGACGATGTCCGGCCAACGCTCCAGGTGCCAGATCCCGGCGGCCGGCGCTCCGGTCCTCCTTGGGGTCGGGTGACACCAGTCTGACGGACACTATTTAGATGCAGAAGATGGGGTTTGTGGACCGTTTACGCCACACCACACGTGGGTTAGATCGGTCGCCCATCGCTCATCAGGCCTCAAGGCGACGGACGGCAGACTCCTGGCACGCGGTCGGAAGCCCTGCGGCCGCTTGCGCACCTGCCAGCCTTTCAACTGCAGGATGCGTTGTATTGGCTTGCGATTCTCACCCAAAACGCACGCCAGCCGGCGATAGCCATAGGTGGGAAACCGCTCCAGGGTCAGCTTCACCCGTGCCGCCAGATCGTCATTGATGACACGTTGCCGCGGCTTGGGCCGGTAATACAGGCTTCGCCGGGGGAACCCAAGCCACCGGCAGAGCTTAACGAGCGATACCACTTGGCCTTCCTCGGCCATTTCCGCCTGCAGCGACCTTACGAGTTCTCGTCCTCGTCGAGCAGGCGGCGCCACTTTTTTAGTGCGTAGATCTGCAGATGGGCCTCGCCCAGCGCCTCCTTGGTTTCTCGGAGCTCGGACTCGTACTGCTCACGGATATCCTTGGGACGGGCCTTGAAGCCGTTTTCCATGCTGCGCTGGGCCTCATCGATCCAGCCCTCCACCTCGGAAACGGTGAGGTCGTACTGGCGAGCCACCTCAGCGGTCGTGGTCTTGCCCTTGAAGATGTCCATGACCACGGCGGCTTTTCGCTTCGCGGTCCATCGCTTGATGGGGTTGTCGTCGCTCATCCTATCCTCCTGATGGCTGCACTATACCCTGTGCAGCTATGGAGGGGGTCACTTCAGCCTCGAGGCGACTGCAGACAAGTGGTGACCGAAGTTGCTGAATGGGCAGCCGAACTAACTGCGCTGAGCTCGTGCCCAGCGACACTACGACTGAGGGTCCCACCATAGTGGCTGACGACCTCGGCTGCTCTGATTGCTTCAACCCGTTCCGAAAAAGTCATATATAGGCTTTTTCTAGCATATGCTAGCGGACTCTCACGCTACCGATGCAGCGCTTTGAGGACCGGGTCCGGCAGGAACGGCCTTCACGTGGCTCGATCAACGTCTTCACGAAGGAGTCAAGGTTAACCGAGCCTCCGGGGCTCGCCTCAGTTCACCTTGGTCGCCACCCGCTTGCGGGGCGCTCCCCAAAGCAGCCTGAGTGCGATGGCAATGGTCAACAGCACGACCACGCCGCTGGCTCCTCCCAGCAGGGCGCTCCCCGTTAGCCCGGCGACGAAGAAGGCAACGATACCCGCACTGCCTGCGGTAAGCGCATAGGGCAGCTGAGTTCGTACGTGATCGATGTGGTCACAGGACGCCCCGGCAGAGGTGAGGATGGTGGTATCCGAGATGGGCGAGCAGTGATCCCCGAAGATGCCGCCACTCAACACCGCCGCGATGGTCAACGCCAGCGACAGGTCCATGGCCGCCGCCACCGGCATGGCGATGGGAATCATGATGGCAAAGGTGCCGTAGGAGGTGCCGGTGGTAAAGGCCACCAGCGCCGCGATCACGAACAGCAGCACCGGCACCAGGCTGGGCGCCAGGCTCGCTTCGGCCAGGGTTACTAGATAGGCGGCGGTGCCAAGCTCGGAGGTCACGCTGCCGATCGACCAGGCCAGCGTCAGAATGATATAGACCAGGGTCATGCTCTTGATGCCATCGACCACGATATTCATGGCTTCCCGGAAATCGAACAGCTTCTGCAGCATGCCCATGGTCAGACCCACCACCACGGCCAACAGCGTCGCCAGCAGGATCGACAGCCCACCCTTGGCATTGCCTACCGCGGTGACCAGGTCATTCTCGGGGAAGTTACCGGTCCATAGAAACAGCGGCGGAATCATCACCAACAGCACGCCGATCGGCACGAGCATATTGCGCTTGCGTGCCTGCTCCTCGTTCACGACGCTATCGCTGAGGGTGTGGCGCTCGGAGGGTGGCATGGCGCCGGCTGCCATGATCTCGCCGGTCGTGCGGGCACGATGCTCGGCCGCGGCCATGGGTCCGAAGTCCCACTGGGTAATGACCAGATAGGCGATCAGCCCGAGCGCCAGCCAGGCATAGAAGTTCAGCGGGATGGTCGACAGGTAGATCAGGTACTCGGAGCCACTGGCCCCCATATCGACCAGCTGCGTGCCGATCAGCCCCATCACGAACACCACCCAGGTGGATACCGGGCCAAGCAGACACATCGGCGCCGAGGTGGAGTCGACGATATAGGCCAGCTTTTCCCGGGAGACCTTCATCCTGTCGGTGATCGGGCGCATTACGCTGCCCACGGTCAGGGCGTTGAAGTAGTCCTCGAAGAAGATCAGGACCCCGAGCCCCATGGTCGCCCCCTGGGCGCCGCGCCGCGATGCCACCCGCGCCGAGATCCAGTGGGCAATCGCCTGGGCTCCTCCCGAACGTTCCAGCACTCCGATCAGGACGCCGAAGAGGCCACAGTAGATCAACACCGTCACGCTCCATTCATCACCCACGCTGGGGATGATGAAGGCATCGAAG
The DNA here is from genome assembly GCF_009901955.1 of Halomonas icarae. Taxonomy (GTDB): domain Bacteria; phylum Pseudomonadota; class Gammaproteobacteria; order Pseudomonadales; family Halomonadaceae; genus Halomonas; species Halomonas icarae. The sequence goes on from NZ_WUTS01000001.1 coordinate 3,338,895, forward strand.
GTGTCATAGAGCCCAACCGCAGGATTGCCCCCTGCCAGCATGGTGGCGCCCAGCCAGACCCCGCAGAAGAGGGCCGGAATCACGTTGCGCGTCATCAGCGCGAGTGCTATCGCCAATAACGGCGGCAGCAGGGAAAAGGCACCGAAAGACATGACGGATGCTCTCCTTGGAATCTTGGTGGCGTTCTTGATGGCCGTGGTTGGTGGCGTAGTTGGTGGCGTAGTTGGTGGCGTAGTTGGCGCGGCCGGTTATCGATCAAGTCGCGGCCAACTCACGCCTGAAGGGGGAACCGGGGAGTCTTCGAAGGTTCAGGCGGCGTCGCGCGCCTTGCGAATGCGGTCGTAGGCGTTGCTGATCTCGCTGGTACGCTCCTTGGCCACCTCGCGCATGCTCTCTGGCAACCCCTTGGCGGCGAGCTTGTCGGGGTGATTCTGACTCATCAGGCGCCGATAGGCCTTCTTGACCTCGGCGTCACTGGCATCCTCCTCGACCCCCAGCACCCGGTAGGCATCGGCCAGGGTTGGGCCGCTGGCCGCACCACCCCCGGCCTGCTGACCGGCGCCATGCAGCATCGCCTCGACCTGAGCGATCTCCGCCTCGGAGCAGCCGAGTCCGCGCACTACCCGCATCAGCATCTCGCGCTCGGCGGGATGCAGGCGTCCGTCGGCGGCGATCGCCGCCAACTGTACCTGCAGGAATACCTGACGCAGCGCGGGCTGGCTTCCCAGCAGGCTGCGCACCTTCGCCAGCTCGGCATCCAGGTCGAAGTCGGCCGCCTTGCCGCGATTGAAGTCGGCCCGGGCCCTGGCTCGCTGGGTCTCATTCAGCCGCAGGCGCTCCCACAGCTGCCGCGAGGCATCCAGCTCATCTTCGGTGACCTGGCCATCGGCCTTGCACAGGCAACCCATGACCGCAAAGGTCGAGGAGAGAAACTGCGCCTGGGAGGCGGCCAGCTTGCCCAGCATGCTGCGGCGCAGACGGGCGACGAGCCAGTAACCAAGCCCGCCACCGATAAGCGCCCCGACGAGCCCTCCGATCAGGTAGCCGAGGCCTGCGCCAATCAGAACAACGAACCACATCAGCGCATCTCCTCTCTTGCGGTGGCGTCGACGGCCACCAGGCGACGCCGAATGGTGGCCTCGATGCCATCGGCATCCAGGGCGCAATCGGCCAGCAGCTCCCCGGGTTTGCCGTGCTCGACGAAGGCGTCGGGCAGGCCGAGATTGAGCACCTCCCTGGAGATTCCCTCGGCGGCCAGCAGCTCGTTGACGGCGCTACCGGCGCCACCGGCCACCACATTCTCCTCCAGGGTCACCAGCAGGTCATGGTCGGCTGCCGCCGCCAGTACCGCCTCGCGATCCAGGGGCTTCACCGAGCGCATATTGAGATGACTGGCATCGAGTCGCTCGGCCACTTCGGACGCCGGCGTATTGAGGCTGCCGAAGGCCAGCAGGGCCACCCGCCGCCCTCTCTCGGCGTCGCTCTCGCGGCGCAGCTGCGCCTGCCCGATGGGGGCCGGCTCAAGGTGGGCGGGAATCGCGGTGCCGGGGCCGGTACCCCGCGGGTAGCGAACCGCCGCGGGCCCGGGATGATGATAGGCCGCGCTGAGCATCGCCCGACACTCCGCCTCGTCGGCAGGCGCCAGCACCACCATGCCGGGCACGCAGCGCAGATAGGAGAGATCGAGGCTGCCGTGGTGGGTAGGGCCATCCTCGCCCACCAGACCGGCGCGATCGATGGCGAAGGTGACATCCAGTTCCTGCACCGCCACATCATGGATCAACTGGTCATAGCCACGCTGCAGGAAGGTCGAGTAGATCGCCACCACCGGCTTCATGGCCTCACAGGCCATGCCCGCCGCCAGGGTCACGGCATGCTGTTCGGCGATGGCCACATCGAAGTAGCGATCTGGGTAGGTCTGCGAGAAACGCACCATATCCGATCCCTCGCGCATCGCCGGGGTGATACCGATCAAGCGCTGATCGGCGGCGGCCATATCGCACAGCCAGTCGCCGAAGACGCTGCAATACTTGCGCGGTTTGGGGGGCGGCGTGGAAGCCACGCCGTCGCTGCCCTGGGCGACCGGCTTGAGCGGTGGTGGGGTCGCGTTGTTCTCGCCCTTCTCCAGCTTGGTGATCGCGTGATAGCCGATGGGGTCGGCCTCGGCAGGCAGAAACCCCTTCCCCTTGCAGGTCCTGACATGCAGAAACTGCGGTCCCTCCAGATCACGCATATTGCGCAGAGTCTGCACCAGCAGAGGCAGGTCGTGACCATCGATGGGCCCGATATAGTTGAAGCCCATCTCCTCGAACAGGGTGGCCGGGCTGACCATTCCCTTCATGTGCTCTTCGGTGCGGCGTGCCAGCTCCAGCGCTCCAGGCAGATGCGACAGCACCCTCTTGCCGCCCTCGCGCATGGTGGTATAGGGCTTGCTGGTCAGGATGCGTGCCAGGTAGCTGGCCATGCCGCCGACGTTCTCGGAGATCGACATCTCGTTGTCGTTGAGCACCACCAGCAGGTTGGCATCGACGTGGCCGGCATGGGCCAGGGCCTCGAAGGCCATCCCCGCAGTCAGGGCGCCGTCGCCGATGACCGCGCATACCCGCCGCCGCTCGCCGCGGGTGCGGGCGGCCAGAGCCATGCCGAGCGCCGCCGAGATCGAGGTGCTGGAGTGGCCGACACCGAAGGTGTCGAACTCCGACTCGGCGCGCCGCGGGAAGGCGGCGAGCCCGCCATAGTGGCGGATATTGGGCATCGCCTCGCGGCGCCCGGTAAGGATCTTGTGGGGGTAGGCCTGATGACCCACATCCCACACCAGGCGGTCATGGGGCGTCTCCAGCGCCTGGTGCAGGGCCACGGTGAGCTCCACGACGCCGAGGCCGGCTCCGAAGTGCCCCCCGGAGACCCCCACGCTATAGAGCAGGTAGGCGCGCAGCTCATCGGCCACCTGCGCCAGCTGCGCGGTGGACATGGCGCGCAGCGCCGCCGGAGTGTCCAGAGTGTCGAGCAGCGGCGTGGCCGGACGCTCGACGGGAATATCATCGAACAGCTTCATGTGGGCATCTGTCGTGTCAGTGGTCACGCTCGATCATGTATCGGGCCAGCGCCAGCAGTGGGAGGGCGGACTCACCCAGCGGCGCCAGAGCGGCGGCGGCCTCCTCGACCAGCCCCGCCGCCCGGGCGCGAGCCCCATCGAGCCCCAGCAGGCTCGGGTAGGTGGGCTTGTCGCGGACGGCATCGGCACCCGAGGCCTTGCCCAGGGTAGCCGTATCCCCGATCACATCGAGTACGTCGTCGTGGATCTGGAAGGCCAGGCCGATGGCCCGGGCGTAGGCGTCCAGGGCGTTCAGGCGCGCATCGTCCTCGGCCACCGCCACCAGCCCGCCCAGACGCACCGCGGCACGGATCAACGCCCCGGTCTTGTGAGCGTGCATGGTCGCCAGGGCCGCGACATCAGGGTGGCCGCCAACGGCCTCGAGGTCCAGGGCCTGGCCGGCCACCATGCCATCACGCCCCGATGCCTCGGCGAGGCTGGCGATCATCGCCGCCAGCCGAGGATGCCGGGAGCGGGCAATCACCTCGAAGGCGAGCGATTGCAGCGCATCACCGGCGAGGATCGCCGCGGCCTCGTCATAGGCGCGGTGCACGGTCGGCTGGCCACGGCGCAGATCGTCGTCGTCCATGGCCGGCAGGTCATCGTGAACCAGCGAGTAGGCATGGATCAGCTCGATGGCCATGGCCGGGGCATCGAGGGCATCATCATCGGCTCCCAGGGCGCGGCCAGCGGCATACACCAGCACCGGACGCAGCCGCTTGCCCCCCACCAGCACGCCATGGCGCATGGCGCCCTCGAGTCGCGGGGCGGGAGCGTCACGCTCGGCGAACAGTGCCTCCAGGCACGCATCCACGCGCGCACGATCCGCGGCCAACGCGGTCGTCAGGGTTTCAGCGTTCACTGTCATCCTCCGACGGCGGTGTGAAGGGCTCGAGCTCGATACCCCCCTGGGCGCCCTCGGTCAGGGCACGCACCTTGAGTTCCGCCTCGTCGAGGCGACGCTGGGCATCCCGCGTCAATCGCACCCCCTCCTCGAAGGCGGCAAGCGAGTCTTCCAGCGACAGCTCGCCGGACTCCAGACGCGCCACCAGCCCCTCGAGCCGCTCGACGGTGGCGGCGAAGTCCGCGGAGGAGGCGTCATCGGCCTGTGGTTCCCGGGACCGCTCGTTGCGCTCAGCCATGGTGCTCCTTTACCGCCCCCGATAGTTAGAAAGAGTTCGTTTAAAGGGCGACAGTATACACGCTCTCCCCGGGGGGTCGTCTCCCCACCGCTTGACGGCCCGAAGATCCCCATGAACTTGCGCCTGACTCATATGAGCAGCGCAGCATTTTCATCCTGGCTCATCCGGTGGCTGTGATACGATAACCGCCTCACCAGTTTCTGACACAGCATGCGGCTCGCGCCGGAAGGGGTTGATTCGACCATGGCAAAGACGTCCCTGGACAAGAGCAAGATCAAGATCCTGCTTCTCGAGGGCATCCACCAGACCGCGGTGGACAATCTTCGCAACGCCGGGTACTCGAATATCGAGCACCTACCCACCTCACTGGATGAAGCCGCGCTGATCGACAAGATCCGTGATGTCCACTTCATCGGTATCCGTTCGCGCACTCAGCTCAACGAGCGAGTGTTCGACGCCGCCGAGAAGCTGGTGGCCGTAGGCTGTTTCTGCATCGGCACCAATCAGGTCGACCTCGATGCCGCCCTGGTGCGCGGCATCCCGGTATTCAATGCACCCTATTCCAATACCCGCTCGGTGGCCGAGCTGGTGCTGGCCGAGGCGATCATGCTGCTGCGCGGCATCCCTGAAAAGAGCGCCCGCGCCCACGAAGGCGGCTGGCTCAAGAGCGCCAAGAACTCCCACGAGGCCCGCGGCAAGACCCTGGGCATCGTCGGCTATGGCAGCATCGGCTCCCAGCTATCGGTACTCGCCGAATCGCTGGGCTTCGACGTCATCTACTACGATGTGGTGGCCAAGCTGGGCATGGGCAACGCCCGCCAGGTCGGCAGCCTAGAAGAGCTGCTGGTGAAGGCGGATGTAGTCAGCCTGCATGTTCCCGACTTACCCTCCACTCGCTGGATGATCGGCGCCGAACAGATCGCCTGCATGAAGCCGGGGGGCATTTTGATCAATGCCTCCCGCGGCAGCGTGGTGGTGATCGAGCCCCTGGCCGAGGCGATTCGCGAGGGGCGCCTCAACGGTGCCGCCGTGGATGTCTTCCCGGTAGAGCCCAAGGGCAATGACGAAGAGTTCGAGAGCCCGCTGCGCGGTCTGCCCAACGTCATCCTGACCCCGCATATCGGTGGCTCGACCCTGGAAGCGCAGGAGAACATCGGCATCGAGGTCTCCGAGAAGCTGGCGACCTATTCCGATAACGGCACCACCGTCACCTCGGTCAACTTCCCCGAAGTGGCACTGCCGTCTCATCCGGGCAAGCATCGCCTGCTGCATATCCACGACAACGTGCCGGGCGTCATGTCGGAGATCAACCGCGTGCTCTCCGAGAACAGCATCAACATCGCCGGCCAGTACCTGCAGACCAACGACAAGGTCGGCTACGTGGTCATCGATGTGGACAAGGCCTACGGCCCCCAGGCGCTGGACGCCCTGCGCCAGGTGGCACACACCCTCAAGGTGCGCGTGCTCTACTCCGAGGGTGGCCAGGACATCTGACCCCACCACACCAGCCGAGTACTCCACGCCTCGCCGCCGCGTCTTCCCGACGCGGCGGCTTGCGTTTGGAGGCAGAACAGGCCCTTCCCCGGTCAATATGCGCAGACACGGCCAGGTGCGTTAGGCTGTGACACGGCTCTCACAGTACCCAAACAACAACAGGAGACTCCCATGAGCGAAACGACCCCACCGGTGCTGCGCCACGATGCCGACGGCGTGACCACCCTGACCCTCAACCGCCCGGGTAGCTTCAATGCTCTCTCCGAGGAGATGCTCGAAGCGCTGGGCACCGAGCTCGAGCAGCTGGCCGACGACGGCGCCGTACGCTGCGTGGTGCTCGCCGCCGAGGGGCGCGCCTTCTGCGCCGGCCACGATCTCAAGCAGATGCGCTCCCATGGAGACGACCGCGACTACTTCCAGGCGCTCTTCATCCGTTGCGCCAACGTGATGCAGGCCATCGTCGAGTTGCCGGTACCGGTAATCGCCCGGGTTCAGGGCATCGCCACAGCGGCGGGCTGCCAGCTGGTGGCGAGTTGCGACCTGGCGGTGGCGGCGCGCTCGGCACGCTTCGCCGTCTCCGGCATCAACGCCGGTCTGTTCTGCTCCACCCCCGCAGTGGCGCTATCGCGTAACGTGGCCCGCAAGCACGCCATGGAGATGCTGCTTACCGGCGACTTCATCGACGCCGACACTGCCCGCGACTGGGCGCTGATCAACCGCGTCGCCGATGACGAGCGGCTCGACGAAGCGGTAGCCGAGCTTGCCACCAGCATCTGCGCCAAGAGCGCGGTGGCGGTACGCACCGGCAAGGCGATGTTTCAACGCCAGCTGCGCATGCCCCTGGACGAGGCCTACAGCTTCGCCGGCGATGTGATGGCCGGCAACATGCTGGCGGAGGACGTCGCCGAAGGCATCGATGCCTTTATCGAGAAGCGCCGCCCCGTATGGCAGGACCGCTGACCCCCTGCGACAAGAGTTAATGGAAGCGATTTCCGAAGGCGCGACAGACACCTGTCGACAGGGTATCCTGTGCCGGCGAAGCCAAGCCATAAGGAGCAGCAGGGTGAGTGAAGTGAAGCGCAGAACGGCGGGGCGTCCCGCGGGGTCGGGCAAGGCCAGCGGCGGCCATAGCCAGTCGCTGGTGCGCGGCCTTAATCTTCTGGAACGCCTGGCCGGGCACCCCGGAGGCCTGGCACTCTCGGAGCTCGCCGAACAAGCCGACCTGGCCCCCTCCACCACTCACCGCCTGCTGCAGGCGCTGCAGAGTCAGGGGTTCATCACTCAGGATAGCGAGCTCGGCGTGTGGAAGGTCGACGTCAAGACCTTTCGCATCGGCAACAGCTTCCTCGAGGCCCGAGACTTCGTCGGCACCAGCCGTCCCTTCCTGCGCCGGCTCACCGACCAGACCGGCGAAACGGCCAACCTCGGCATCCGCGACGGCGGCACCGCGGTGTTCCTCGCCCAGAGCGAGTCGCCGCAGATGATGCGCATGATCACCCGCCTCGGCTCCCGTGCCCCGCTGCACGCTTCGGGGGTGGGCAAGGCATTGATGGCCTGGCTCCCCGAGGAGGAGCTCGAGCGGGTCCTTATCGAGCGCGGCCTGCCTCGGGTCACCGAGAACACCCTGCACACCCCCGGGAGCCTGCGCGAGGGCCTGGCGGAGATTCGCCAGCTGGGTTTCGCCTGCGACCGCGAGGAGCATGCCATCGGTCTGCACTGCGTGGCCGCCTGCATCCACGATGAGCACGGCACCCCGCTGGCCGCCCTCTCAGTCTCCGGCCCGGTAGCGCGCATCCCGGAAGCACGCCTGCTGGAGCTGGGTGCCCTGGTGCGCGATACCGCCGCGGAGATTACCGCTCGATTGGGTGGGCGTATTCCGCAATCGTGGTAACAAAATGCCCGGCATTGATGCCGGGCATTGACCATAAAATGTGCAAAGACAGATACGGCTACATTCGATCTAACTGACGCTCGAGCTTACTCATAGCATGCAGCAGGTCGCGATACTCGCTGACGCTCAAGGTCGACACCAGTTCGGCTTCCCAGGAGTGTGCATCGGGTATCAGCCCCTCCAGTAACCGAGCCCCCTCTTGAGTCAGGAGCAGGTCATGAACGCGCTGGTCGCGAGGAGATGGTCTTCGCGAGATCAGCCCCTTGTCCTCCAGGGCCTGGATCGCTCGCGATACCCGCGCCTTATCCATGCTCGTGTACGAGCAAATCTTCTTGGCGGTCAGATCATCACAGTGGCTCAACCATGACAGCACGCGCCACTGAGCGACGTTCAGTCCATAGCGCTGGGAATACATGCGCTCCAGCTCGCCACTGATACGATCCGCCAGCTTATTGAGCCGATAGGGGAGAAACTGATCGAGGTCGATCTCCGGCTTGACATGACCAGTGGCCTGGCTCGCGGCCTCATCAACCGACTCACCCTGTGGCCTACCTTCCATTATATCCATAAAGTGTGCCTAATAGAGCAGGTCGGGAAGGAAGAGCACGATGCCCGGCAACAGCAGCACCAGCAAGGCGCGAAGCGTGCCCGCCACCCAGAACGGCGTCACACCGCGGAAGATCGTTCCCGTCGCCACGTCCGGCAGCACCGCCCGCAGCACGAAGACGTTCATTCCCACCGGCGGCGTGATCAGGCTGATCTCGATCACGATCACCACCAGGATGCCGAACCACACCAGGTCGTAGCCGAGCCCCGCTACCACCGGGAAGAAGACCGGCACCGTCAACAGCAGCATCGACATGCTCTCGAAGACACAGCCCAGCACCACGTAGATGGCGATAATCGTCAGGATCACCACAAAGGGCGCCACGTTCATGCCGCTGACCAGCGCCAGTAGATCGTTGGGCAGCCCGGCCCGGTTGATGAAGTTGGCGAAGATCAGCGCCGTCAGCACCACCGCAAAGAGCATGGCCGTGGTTCGCACCGTGTCCATCAGCACGTTCATCAGCACGCGTGGCGACAGCGAGCGACGCATCAGGGCGATCAGAAACGCTCCCATGGCCCCGATGCCGGCGGCCTCGGTGGGGGTGAAGATACCCAGGTAGATACCGCCGATCACCAGGACGAACAGCGCCAGCGTGCTGCCCACGCTCTTCAGTGCGGCAATGCGCTCCGGCCATGGCACCTTCTGCGCCGCCGGGCCCGCCTCCGGATCGCGCCACAACACCCACTTCACCGCCCCCAGATAGAGGAAGATGCCCAGGATGCCGGGGATAAAACCGGCGGCGAACAGCTCACGGATGCTCGTCTCGGTAAGGATGCCGTAAATCACCAACATCACGCTGGGCGGAATCAGGATGCCCAGGGTGCCGCCGGCGGCGATGGAGGCCGAGGCCAGCGAGTCCTTGTAGCCGTACTTGCGCATCTGTGGCATCGCCACGCGGCCCATGGTGGCACAGGTAGCCAGGCTTGATCCGCAGATGGCGCTGAAGCCTCCGCAGGCCACGATGGTGGCCATCGCCTGCCCCCCCTTGCGGTGCCCCAGAAAGCCGTTGGAGGCCCGGAACAGCGCATCAGATAACCCCGCATGGGAGACGAAGTTGCCCATCAGGATAAATAGCGGGATGACCGACAGGCCGTAGTCCATGGCGGTATCCACCACCCGCCGAGCCGCCATCGCCTCGGCGGCATTCACGTTGCCGGTCAGATAGTAGAAGCCGGCAAAGCCCACGATGCCCATGGCGAAGGCCAGCGGTACACGCAGGAACACCAGCACCAGCAGGGCGGCAAATCCGTAGAGTGCTTCAGTCATGGTTCCCTCCGGGGCTCAGCGGGCCGCCTCGCTTGATCACCTTGATGCCTTCCAGCAGATAGAGGATCGCCCGCGCCAGGGTCAGCAGGGCCGACAACGCCAACATGATTGCGATCAACCCGATCAGATAGCCATAGGGAATGCGCAGGAACTCGGTCACGTCTCCCCAGGAGAAGGCGCGCTCGGCCAAGGCCCAGACTCGCTGGGCCATCACCCACAAGGCCACAGTGATCAGTAGGTTGACGAGCACCTCACGTACCCAAACCAGACGAGCAGGGAAGATAGCGTCCAGCAGGTCCACGCTGACGTGCTCCTGGCGCCAGCAAACGATCGGCAATGAAAGGAACACCAGCGCCGCCAGCATCAGCTGGGTCAGCTCCACGGCCCCGAGGATCGGGGCATTGAAGAAGTAGCGACCGGTCACGTCTACCGTGGTCAACAACATCATGCCGAAGAGGGTGGCTCCCGCCACCCCCTCCAGCAACAGCTGGAAGACTCGGCCGGTTCGCGCCCAGTAGGTTGTCGGGGTCTGCATGGATCAGGCCTCTGTCAACAAATCATCAAGACTGTTCAAGGTCGGAGGCGATACTCTCTTCCTCGGCCACTACCGCCAGCTGATCACGGAAATACTGTAGAGCCTCACTGGCATCCAGATCCCCCGTGCTGACCTTCTTGGCCCACGCGTCGATCAGCTCATCCGAGACCTCACGCAGCATGGCGATATCGTCTTCCGTCGCCTGGGTGAACGTATTGCCCAACTCTTCGGCGAATTCGACACCACGCTGATCGGAGACATCCATCATGTAGCCAAACAGCCGCGATAGACGCTCGCCGGAGACCGCCTCGATGGCCTCGCGGTCTTCGTCAGACACCCGATCCCAGACCATGGGGTTCATGACAATGGCGAAGCTGCCTCGATAGAAACCGCCATCAACCGTCAGGGTATAAGGGGCTACCTCGGCGACGCGGAAGCTACGCAGCCCTTCCAGAGTGAGCATGGCGCCATCGATAACGCCCTGAGAGGCTGCCTCATAGACGCCGGTAGGCGGCAGTGCTACCCCGGTCACATCGAGGGCGTTGGCCAGATCCGTCATCACACCGCCACCGACGCGCAGCCGTTTGCCAGACAAGTCATCGAATGTCTCGATCTTCTCGGTAGTAAAAATCTGGCCCGGCCCATGTACGCCCATGGCCATTACCTCGAGCCCCCGGTGCTCGTTGGCCTGGGCCAGGTACTCCTCGTAGGTGCGCCAGTATGCCGCCGATGCCACCTCGGAAGAGAAGTCCTCGAAGGTGGGAAATTCGGGCAGCTGAGTTAATCCGAAGCGCCCAGACATATGCCCATGAAAAATCCAGCTGGCATCGGCGACTCCATCGGCCACCAGCGCCATCTGTGCCGCCGGCGGACCAAGATCTTCGGTTACCTGCAGGGTGACGCGCCCTTCGGTCGCCTCCTCAATCCAGGCTTGCCAGGTCGGCCACACGATGGTGTTGATCCCGTGGTTGGGGCCGCCCCAGCTGCTGACATTGATCGTGGTCTGGGCCATGGCGGGCATCGCCAGGGCCAGCGAAGCGACACTGGCGGCTCCTAGCACCAAACGAGCAGAGTTATACATTTTGTGAGCTCCTGATCATCAAAAGGGATCGCAGGAAAGCCCTTGATGGGCATCCCGTGCGGCAACCTTGCCGCCATTCAGTATCCACCGCAACTAATTTGGCGAAACTCAGTATGCGACTTAGGTATAAAGGTGATCAAAAACCACTGATTTGCGTCAATTTATGACCTCCCGAGAGGCTTGACGTCACGACAAAAATATTGGATAGCTGGACACCTAGTTTCAAAAGAAACTATGCTGCCGGTTCACAGCAAGCCAACGCGACCCGACGACACTGGAGGAAGCATGAGCAAGAAATTCGCATCGCACGCCGATACCGAGGTAAAAGAGGTTAGCTTCACCAAGCTGGCCGAGGGTCTGTATGCCTACACCGCCGAAGGCGATCCCAACACCGGCGTGATCATTGGTGATGACAGCGTCATGGTCATCGACACCCAGGCCACTCCCATCATGGCTCAGGATGTGATTCGCCGTATCCGCGAGATCACCGACAAGCCGATCAAGCATGTCGTACTGACCCACTATCATGCCGTGCGTGTACTGGGCGCTTCTGCCTACGAGCCCGAGAACATCGTCGCCAGCCAGCACACCTACGACCTGATCGTCGAACGTGGCCAGCAGGACTATGAGTCCGAAGTGGGACGTTTCCCTCGTCTGTTCCAGGGTGTGGACTCCGTGCCTGGCCTTACCTGGCCGAACATTGTCTTCCAGAAAGAGCTGACGATGTACATGGGGGAGCGTGAGGTACAGATCATTCATCTGGGTCGCGGCCACACCAAGGGCGATACCATCGTCTGGCTGCCCAAGGAGAAGGTCATGTTCTCCGGCGATCTGGTCGAATACGGCGCTACTCCTTACACCGGCGACGCCTACCATGAGTACTGGCCTGCCACACTGGACCGTCTGCAGGCCATGCAGCCGGAGAAGCTCGTGCCGGGCCGCGGTGAAGCACTCCAGACACCCGAGCAGTGCCAGGAAGCCATCCAGGGTACGCGTGACTTCCTCGCCGACATGTATGAAAGCGTCAAGGCGGGCAAGGCTGCGGGGAAATCACTCTCCGAATGCTACGCCGAGACCTACGCCAAGCTGAAACCCAAGTACGGCCACTGGGTGATCTTCGATCACTGCCTGCCCTTCGACATCACCCGCTGCTATGACGAGGCCGGCGGTGAGTATCCGGATCCGCGCATCTGGACCGCCGAACGCGATACCGAGATGTGGCATTCGCTGCAGGAAGTCGTCGAGAGCCAATAAATCTCTCCCCTCAGCCATCCCCAGGACCGTGAATGGTCGCCACTGCAGCGCAGCTGGCGACCCATGGGAGCAACGCATGCCAACGACCTACAACAACCCCGTCTACCCATATCGACGCCCGGACGAATTGAATAGCGACGAAGTGCGCCACTGTCCGGTCATTATCGTTGGTGCAGGTCCCTCCGGCCTCACCGCCGCCATCGACCTGGCACTGCAAGGCATCGACAGTGTCTTGCTCGACGATAACAACACCGTAAGCGTCGGCTCACGAGCGATCTGCTTCGCCAAGCGTACCCTGGAGATCATGGATCGTCTGGGTGCCGCTCAGCCCATGCTCGACAAGGGCGTCACCTGGCAGCACGGTCGTGTCTTCTTCCAGGAGCGTGAGGTCTATGACTTCAACCTGCTTCCGGAAGAGGGCCATCGCGTACCTGCCTTTATCAATCTGCAGCAGTACTACTTTGAAGAGTACCTGGTCGATCGTGCCGAAGACCTGAAGGAGCATATCGACCTGCGCTGGCGGCACAAGGTCACCGAGATCGATGCCCAAGCCGATCATACGGCGATCACGATCGCCACTCAGGACGGCGATTACCGATTGACATGCGATTATCTTCTGGTGGCGGACGGTGCCAACAGCAAGATACGCGACATGCTGGGGCTGGAAAGCAAAGGTCAGATCTTTCAGGATCGCTTCCTGATCGCCGATGTGATCATGAAGGCCGACTTTCCCACCGAACGCTGGTTCTGGTTTGATCCGCCCTTTCATCCCAACCAGTCGGTCCTGCTACACAAGCAGCCGGATAACGTCTGGCGCATCGATTTCCAGCTTGGCTGGGATGCGGATCCGGAAGAGGAGAAGAAAGAGGAGAATATCCGCCCCCGAGTCCAGGCAATGCTTGGCCAGGACGTGGAGTTCGAGCTTGAGTGGGCCAGCGTTTATACCTTCCGCTGTCGCAAGATGGATGACTTTGCCTACCGCCGGGTGTTTTTCATGGGTGACGCCGCTCATCAAGTCTCACCATTTGGTGCTCGTGGTGCTAATGGCGCCGCTCAAAGCATCGATAACCTGGCCTGGAAGCTAGCCAGAGTCGTGAAGGGGGAAGCACCCGCAGCCCTGCTCGAGACCTACAACACCGAGCGCCAGCATGGCGCAACAGAGAACATTCTCAACTCTACTCGCGCCACCGACTTTATCACGCCAAAGAGCCGGGTGAGTCGGCTATTTCGTGACACGGCACTGGAACTGGCAGAGCACTATCCCTTCGCCAGAAGTCTGGTAAACAGCGGCCGTCTTTCGATGCCTTGCCGCTATGACAACTCGCCACTCAACGGGCCTGATAGCAGCAGAATGCCCGCCGATCTTCGTCCCGGAAGCCCGGCCAAGGATGCCCCCGTTCGTCTCTGCGGCGAGAGTGCCTGGCTGCTCAACCAGCTTGGCAACCGCTTCGTGCTAATGCTGGATGGACGGCTATCGACCAGCCAGGCTGAAGCACTGGCACCTGAACTCGAGTCGCTGCTGCAAACACAGCCAGATTTAGATCTGTTGATCCTGGGACCAGTTTCTCGGGCCCTGAGCCGTCTGCCACGCACGACGCTGATCGAAGATGCCGACGGGCTTGTCGATCAGCGTTACGGCCTGATGCCGGGCTCGGCCTACTTGATTCGCCCCGATCAACACGTCACCGCAAGGTGGGTCGAGTGTGACGCGCTATCCGTCGCCGAGGCCATCGATCGCGCCTTGGGTAAGCAGCTTTCGATGCAGGAGCCCCGTCATGTCACGGCTTGAACTTTCTCCCAACTTCAGCGATCCAGATGCTTTTTACGCGGCTCTGACAGAGGCTCACCGCGAACGCAGCGAGGCGGACAGCGAGCGTATCAACGCCCGCCTGATTCTACTGCTGGCCAACCATATCGGTGAGCAGCAAGTGCTGGAAGAAGCCCTGAGTATTGCTGCTGCAGACTCCGAGCAACCGCGATAACGAAACCATCACAAAATAAAGACAGACATTTAATGAGGACACAACAATGGCTGACGAGTTGAATTATCAGCACGGCTTTCGCAATCACTTCTCTACTGAGGCCCTGCCGGGAGCACTTCCCGAGGGGCAAAACTCACCACAGAAATGTGCCTACGGACTCTATGCCGAACAGCTGACGGGCTCTGCCTTCACCGCCCCTCGGCATCAGAACCTGAGAAGCTGGCTCTATCGCATTCGCCCGTCGGTGGTACAGAGCGCCTATCGGCCACTGGAGAATCATCAGGTACACACCTCACCTTTGGACAAGCCCGCCGCAGACCCCAACCAGATGCGCTGGGATCCAGCACCTCTGCCCGATGAGCCCACCGACTTTATCGATGGCCTGCTGACCATCGCCGTCAATGGCGATGCCGGAGCCCAGACCGGGGTCGGGGTGCATGTCTATGCCTTTAATCAGGATATGACCGACCGGTTCTTCTACACGGCAGATGGCGAAATGCTGTTTGTGCCGCAGCTCGGTACGCTGCGGCTGCGCACCGAGTTCGGCGAGATAGAAGTCGACAACGGCGAGATTGCCGTGATCCCTCGTGGCGTCAAGTTCCAGGTACGCAAGGGGCAGAACGTCGACGCCGCTCGCGGCTACATCTGCGAAAACTACGGCAGCCCGGTGGAGCTCCCGGGCCTTGGCCCAATCGGTGCCAATGGCCTGGCCAACCCACGCGATTTCCAGAGCCCGGTGGCCGCTTACGAGGATGTCGAGGGTGACTTCTCACTCGTTGCCAAATTCTCGGGCCGCTTCTGGGAAACCCGCCTCGGTCACTCGCCGCTGGATGTCGTCGCCTGGCACGGCAACTATGCCCCCTATAAATATAACCTTGCTCACTTCAACACCATCAACACGGTCAGTTTCGACCACCCGGATCCGTCGATCTTCACCGTGCTGACCTCCGCCTCAGATACGCCGGGAGTGGCCAACCTGGATTTCGTCATCTTCCCACCGCGCTGGATGGTGGCAGAAAACACCTTCCGTCCTCCCTGGTTCCACCGGAACATGATGAGCGAATTCATGGGCCTGATTCACGGTGAGTACGATGCCAAGGCCGAAGGTTTTCTGCCGGGAGGCGCCAGCCTGCACAACTGCATGTCGCCGCACGGTCCCGACGCCGAAACCTTCGACAAGGCCTCCAACGCCGAGCTTAAACCACAATACCTGGCAGATACCCTGGCCTTCATGTTCGAAAGCCGCTATGTCTACCACCCCACCGAGGCCGCCCTCGCCACGGAGTACCGTCAGCGCGACTATGTGGATGTCTGGTCGACCCTGCGCTCGAACTTCACCCCTGAGCAGCGCTGATCGAGTCAATTTCAACGATGCACGGGGCGCCATCAGCCCCGTCCCTGACGAAAGGAAGACTTTTCAATGAAACTGGCCACCCTCAAGAACGGACGCGACGGTGAACTGATTCTCGTCTCTCGTGATCTCTCCCGCGCCGTCAGCGCCGTCGACATCGCTCCGACTCTCCAGCAGGCGATCGAGAGATGGGACGCCGTGAGTCCTAAGCTCGAGGCACGCTACGCCGAACTTAACGACGGTAAGGCTGACGGTGCCTTCGATCTGGACCAGAGCGCCCTGCATTCACCGCTACCGCGCACCTACCACTGGGCCGACGGTTCCGCCTATCTGAATCACGTCCAGCTGGTCCGCCAGGCGCGCAACGCCGAGATGCCCGAGACCTTCTGGAACGACCCGCTGATGTATCAGGGCGGCGGAGACAAGTTCCTGGCGCCCACCGAAGATATCGAGGCGATCAGCGAGGAGCACGGCATCGACTTCGAGGGCGAGATTGCGGTAGTGACCGACGATGTCCCCATGGCCGCCACTCCCGAGCAGGCCGCCCAGCACATCAAGCTGGTGATGCTGGTCAACGATGTCAGCCTGCGCGGCCTGATCCCCGGCGAACTCGCCAAGGGCTTTGGGTTCTTCCAGGCCAAGCCCGCTTCTGCCTTCTCTCCCATCGCCGTCACTCCGGACGAGCTGGGCGACGCCTGGCAGGACGGCAAGGTGCACCTGCCGCTGACCGTTCATCTCAATGGCGAGAAGTTCGGCGAGCCTGAGGCCGGCCCCGACATGATCTTCAACTTCCCGCAACTCGTGGCCCACGCCGCACGCACCCGCTACCTGGGCGCCGGCGCCATCATCGGCTCCGGCACCGTCTCCAACCCGGACCCCGACGGTGGCCCCGGAAAGCCGGTCGCGGACGGTGGGGTAGGTTACAGCTGTCTGGCCGAGGTACGCATGGTCGAGAAGATCCTCCACGGCGACAGCAAGACTCCGTTCATGCGCTTCGGTGACCGGGTCCGTATCGAAATGTTCGACCGTGAAGGCAAGAGCATCTTCGGTGCCATCGACCAGCAGGTCGTGAAGTACGAGCCCAAGTAAGCGCTTTGCTTAACGCTTCACAATCATAACAAGGCTTTTCTATGCAGCAGCTTCAGCAATTTAAAGGGCGCTTCGGCGCCCTCTTTCTGGCACTAGGTGTCAGCCTTTCACTGAGCGCCGGCGCCGCCGACGATCAACAGGAAGCACGCCTGGTATTGCTGGGCACAGCCGGCGGCCCATCCGCCAAGGCGGCTCGGGCCCAGCCCGCCAACGCTCTCGTCATCGGCGATGATGTCTACATCATCGACGCAGGCGATGGCGTAGTGCGTCAGATGATCCTGGCCGGTATTTCTCCACGCGACCTGCGCGCCGTCTTCCTGACCCACCAGCACTCCGACCATAACGTTGGCTATTGCCCACTGCTGGTTCGAAGCTGGGCCAGTGGCCAGCGCGATGATATTGATGCTTATGGTCCTGAGCCGCTTCAGCGGATGACCGATGCCTGCATGGCTCTGAACGAGTGGGACATTACCCTGCGCCAGGTCGACGAGGGGCGCCCTGACCTGACGCGTATGGTGAAGGTCCACGAAATCACTGCCGATGGAGTCATTTACCAGGATGACAATGTCACCGTGACCGCCTTCGAAGTGCCCCACGGTGCCGCAGAGCCGTCTTACGGCCTACGTTTCGATACGGCCGAGCATGCCATCGTCTTCTCGGGCGACACCTCGGGCGGTGACAACCTCATCCAACACGCCCAGGATGCCGACATTCTTGTGCACGAAGTGGTCAGCGTACCCGGTGTGGAGGCGCTGGTTGAGCGCATCGACCCGGGCAATGATGCACTGGTGCGGCATATCGTTGAGGCTCATACACCACCCGAAGAGGTGGGCAGAATCGCGAAAAGCACCGGGGTAGACACCCTGGTACTCAATCATTTCGTGCCGACCGGTGGGCCTAGTGATAATGACCAGTCCTGGTATGACGCGGCCAGCAGTGAATTCGATGGTCATATCATCGTGGGTCAGGATCTGATGGAAATCCCCCTGACCAAGAGCCCCACTCCTGACCAAGGGAAACAGTGATGACGACACTTTATGGTTACTTCCGCTCATCGGCTGCCTATCGGGTGCGCATCGCGCTAAATCTCAAGGGACTCGACTATGACCAGGCACCGGTCAACCTGGTAAAGGGCGAGCAGCGCGGAGATGCCAATCTCGCTCGCAACGCCCAGGGGCTGGTACCGGTACTCGAAACCAGCGAGGGAACACAGCTGACTCAGTCACTGGCTATCTGTGAGTACCTCGATGAGATATATCCCGAACCGCCACTTCTGCCGGCAGATGCCGAAGGTCGTGCGCGAGTGCGCGCCCTGGCCCAGCTGGTGGCCTGCGAGATCCACCCTCTCAACAACCTCAAGGTACTCAAGTACCTGGTGGGCGAGCTCGGTGTGGGTGACGAGGCCAAGCTCGGCTGGTACCGCCACTGGATCGCCGAAGGCTTCCAGGCCCTGGAGGCCAAGCTCACTGCCGAAGCGGGCAGCGGCAAGTTCTGTCATGGAGACTCCCCAGGCCTGGCGGACATCTGCCTGGTCCCCCAGGTGTTCAACGCCGAACGTTTCGAGTGCGATCTGTCGCCCTACCCGAGGATTCGAGGTATCGCAGCCAACTGTCGTGCGCTTCCCGCCTTTGCCAAGGCAGCTCCGGAAGCACAACCGGATGCCGGCTGAGAAACTAGCAGGCTAATGGAACGGGCAGGACTTCCCGAAAGTTTTGCCCGTTTTTCTGTTGGCCGATAACAACATTAAGGAGACCTCGGTGCTGAGGCTGACCTCCCCCGCCACCATCGTGGTGCTGGCCGCCCTGACGGCCCTAGGCCCGCTGGCCACCGATATGTACCTGCCGGCAATGCCGGCGATGGCCGAAGCGTTGAACACCGGGCCCGACCAGGTACAGCTGACTTTGAGCCTCTACATGGCAGGCTTTGCCCTGGCCCAACTCTTCTGCGGACCGATCTCCGATCGATTCGGGCGCCGACCGGTGATGATCGCCGGCTTCTCCCTTTTCCTGGCTGCCAGCCTGCTGTGTGCCTTCGCGCCCAATATCGAGTGGCTACTGGCAGGCCGCTTCCTGCAAGCCTTCGGTGGCGCCGCCGGCCCGGTGCTGGGGCGCGCCGCGGTTCGCGATATCTACGGCCCCGTCGAAGCAGGCCGCGTTCTCTCCTACATGGCCAGCACCATGGCACTGGCGCCGGCGCTTGCCCCGGTAGTAGGAGCAGGGCTGCTACTGTTCTTCGGCTGGCAATCTGTCTTCCTGCTATTATCGCTCTATGCGGTGATCATGCTGTTTATCCTGACCCTGTTGATGCCCGAGTCACTACCGCCAGAGCGGCGTCAGTCGGTCGCACCACGCATCATCCTCTCCAACTACCGCATGCTACTGACCCAGCGCAGCTTCCTCGGCTATACCCTGATCAACGCCAGCGGCTTCGCCGGTCTGTTTGCCTTCCTCTCGGGCTCCTCCTTCGTACTCATCGAGTATATGGGGCTATCGCCGTTCCAGTATGGTATCGGGTTTACCTTGATCGTGGCGGGGTTCTTTTCGGGCACTTTGTACAGCGGTCGTTACAGCCATCGCCTGGGTCGAGATCGTTTGTTGTGGATCGCCACCTCGCTCTGTGCATTGTCCGGTAGCAGCATGGCGGCGCTGGCAATATTCGGCGTGCACCAGCCCTGGGCGGTCATTGGCCCTCATATTCTGTTTCTGTTCGGTTTCGGTATCGTCATGCCGCAGAGCATGGCCGGCGCCCTGGCGCCCAATCCCGAATGCGCAGGCTCCGCCTCTTCACTGTTCGGCTTCCTGCAAATGACCATCGCCGCTCTGGGAGGGGCCCTGGTCGGCCAGTTTCACGATGGCACTTCACTCACCATGGCCGTGGCCATTGGACTCGCGGGCTTGTTGTCACTACTGGCATTCTTCAGCTTGGGAAGAAACAGTGATATGAGCTCGAGTTCCGCGCCACCATCAGCTACCAAAAAGGTATCGCGATGATGGGACCAGCCCGCAAGCGAGAGTATTTTTTGGCATCTGATGACATCAAGTAACTCCCATAACCCATATTAAAACCATAATATAAATAAGGATTGATAGAAAATGGCTCAACCATTTACTCTTGGGACCTGCACAACGCTGCTGACCGCTCTACCGCTAGTCGCAATGCTTGGCATCCAGCCAGCCGCGGCCGCTGAGGTGACCATCGAATGGAGCCAGGCCGGTACGCCACATGTCTTTGCCGACGACAATTACGGGCTGTTCATGGGCTACGGTTATGCCATCGCTCAGGATCGCCTCTTCCAGCTCGAGATGACACGACGCAGTACACAGGGCCATGTCGCTGCAGTGCTGGGCGAGGAGTATATAGACTTCGACACGGGGGTACGCCGCAACTATGATCCGGAGCGTATTCGCCGGCAACTGGCAGCTTTGGATAAGCACGAGTACAACATCCTTCAAGGCTATGCCGATGGCATCAATCGCTGGCTCGAGGAGATCGAAGCAGCGCCCGACAACCGAATGCCGAAGCAATTTCTCGATCATGGCTTCAGACCTGAACCCTGGGAAGCCTTCGATGTCGCCATGGTCTTCATCGGCACCATGATTAACCGCTTCGGCGACTACAACACCGAAATCCAGAACCAACAGATCCTGAATAACCTAATCAGGGAGCATGGTCAGGATACTGGCAAGGCCATTTTTGACTGGCTGCTGGCCTTTTACGATCCAGATGCCCAGACCACGGTGCCAAATGGCGAATGGGATCCCGCCAGACGCCAGGGTGCCTTTACTCTTGGCGGGACCGACCCCGCCTTCACATCGACAGCTCCCCTGGAACGATCTCAGGACCTGGCCGAGCTGTCGGCTCCCGAGAAGGCCTTCAGCAACATATTGGTGCTCGGTCCGGAGCGCACCGACTCGGCTACATCGATCCTGATAAACGGGCCGCAGTTCGGCTTCTACCAGCCGGCCTATACCTACTCTATTGGTCTGCATGGCGCCGGCTACAATGCCGTTGGCAACAGCCCTTTCGGCTATCCAATGGTAGTATTTGGGCATAATGGAAAGATCACCTGGGGCAGCACTTGGGGAGCCGCCGACAACGTCGATATTTTCCGGCTAGAGCTTGACCCCGACGATCCAACCCGCTATCGCTTCGAGGATAGCTACCGGAAGCTCGAAATGCGCTCCGAGACCATCACCGTAAAGGGCGCAGAGGACGTCGACATAAAGGTCTATCGCTCCCACCACGGGGCGGTAGTCGATTACCGACCTGACGAAGGCGTCGCCTACGCCAAGCAGCGCGGCTGGGAGGGCAAGGAAGTCTCCACCCTAATGGCCTGGAATCGTGTTGCCAAGGCTGAGGACCATACAACTTGGCAGGCGGAAGTCAGCCAGTCAGCGATCAATGTCAACTGGTACTATGCTGATCAGCAAGGCAATATCGCCTATGCGCTAGGGGGCCACTATCCCGTCAGGGCCCCCGGTAGCGACGGCCGACTCCCGATGCCGGGCAACGGCGAATACGAATGGCAAGGCTTCATGCCTTTCGACAGTAACCCCCAGGTGCTCAACCCGTCCACCGGCTACATCACCAACTGGAACCAGCGTCCGGCAGAGGGGATGCCTAACCCAGACATGTGGTGGTATGCCTGGCACGAAGCCGATCGCGTTCAGACACTCATCGACGCCGTCGAGTCTCAGGAACGCCTGAGCGCTGACGAGGCCTGGCAGCTGATGATGGATGCATCCTTCGTCGACCCAAGCCCACGCTTCTTTATTCCTCTTCTGCTCGACGCACTCGATGGCGAGAACGATGACACGCTTCGCAGGGGGGCTGAGTTACTCTCCAAGTGGGATTACATGGAGTACGATCAGGATGCTGACG
Source organism: Halomonas icarae (assembly GCF_009901955.1). Taxonomy (GTDB): domain Bacteria; phylum Pseudomonadota; class Gammaproteobacteria; order Pseudomonadales; family Halomonadaceae; genus Halomonas; species Halomonas icarae. The sequence goes on from NZ_WUTS01000001.1 coordinate 3,360,562, forward strand.
GTGAGTATGACCAGGCCGCGATCCCCTTGTACCGAGCCTGGCTCGAGCAACTGATCATACTAAGCCTGAGCGATATACTGCCCGAAGAAATCGCTCCCTGGTTCCTGACCACCGGCCACCTCAAACCAGGCCAGGCTAGCACCGGCAGCACCAATATCTCGGTGGCGGCGAAGTTGGTGTATAGGGCGCTGCGTCAACACCAGCATGGCGAGAGCGGTACCTACGACCTGTTCGCGGATCGCGACCCGAAGCGGCTGATGCGTGAAGCCATGCAGATCGCCATCGCCAATCTTCAGCAGACGCAGGGCGATGACATGGATGCCTGGCGCAGCGGAGTAGCCCATACTATCTTCTCGCATCGCAACTTCATGGGCGTGCCTCAAGCCGGTAAAGACGAAGACATCCGCGTTCATCACGCCATGAATCGCGGCACTGAGAACAACATGACCGTGTTCACGTCGCAGGAGGCACGCGGCTACGAAGTGGCGGCGCCAGGACAATCCGGCTTCGTGGCTCCTGATGGAGATCGCTCACCGCATTATGACGATCAGATCCCGCTGTTCCGTGAACTCGAGAACAAACCTGTGCTACTAAATACGGCGACGATCCGGGAGGACTCCACCAGGCAGGAACGACTGACGTACTGAGCTACTCTCCTCACCTCATAGCGCACGAAGATCCTCGATGCAAAGGTCGAGGGTCTTCTTGTGACAATAGCCTGATCAGCTCTTGAAGAGCACCTCACTACGGCAGTAACGCCGAGACACCATCTCTGCCTAACTCCAATAGCCTGCTTCAGCGGCCCATTTGCAGCGCTGGAGACTGTTGCGGCTGTGGCAGGCAGAGAACAGACTACTGGCAGCCTCGGGCAAGCTCGAATATCTAGGGGGTGCTAGATTCGTTGAGACATGTCAAACGAAAACCGGTACACCGGCTTAGTTTATCTTGGGCAGCTACACAGCACCCTCCCTTTCGCAAGAGGCAAAAAATAATGAGCGATACCATGCTACCGCGTCTAAGCGAAGTTAATGCCTTTTTTGAACGTGCCACCGGCAGCTTTGTCGATGGCCACTATGCTGCGGCAACCGATCAAGTTCGAGAGGTGCTTGACCCATCCTCGGGTGCGGCGCTTGCCAAGATTTGCTTGGCGGACATGGCGCTGGTCGATGAGGCGGTAGCGTCGACGAAACGCTCTTTTCAGCACCGTCATTGGCGCGGACTATCGCCGGCTCAGCGTGAGCGGGTCTTACTAAAATTCGCCGATATAATCGAAGAACATGCCGAAGAACTTGCTCAGATCGAAACTCTTAACCAAGGCAAGTCGATTCATATTAGCCGCGCAGTAGACGTTGGCTTCTCCGTCGACTTCGTTCGCTATATGGCGGGCTGGACGACCAAGGTAGAGGGAAAAACAACCGATGTGTCCATCGGCATGCCCGAAGGGGCCAAGTTTAACGCTTATACGCTTCGCCAACCCGTGGGTGTCGTCGCCGGCATCGTACCCTGGAACTTTCCCATGATGATTGCATTATGGAAGGTCTTGCCGGCCCTGGCAGCCGGATGCTCGGTGGTGATCAAGCCGGCAACGGAAACCCCGCTAAGCGTGCTGCGGCTGGCGGAGCTGGCCCTCGAAGCCGGCTTGCCGCGCGGAGTATTCAACGTGGTGGTCGGTTCCGGCTCGATGGCCGGCGCACGCCTGGCGAGTCATCCCGACGTGAATAAGGTCACTTTTACCGGCAGTACCGAGGTTGGCAAACAGATCGGACACGCGGCCGTGGATCATATGGCCAGCTTCTCGCTTGAGCTGGGCGGAAAAAACCCTATGCTGGTGCTGGCAGACGCCGACGTTGACGCAGCCGTGGAGGGCGCACTCATGGCGGGCCTGCTCAATCAGGGTCAGGTATGCGCCGCAGCCTCACGCTTCTATGTTCACCGTGACCTGCACGACACTTTCTGCAACAAGCTTCATGGCGCTATCTCGCAGATGTCAATCGGTCCCGGCATGGACCCCAACGCACAGCTTAACCCGGTTGTTTCCCACCGGCATCGGCAGAGCATACTTTCCCATCTGCAGCGTGCAGAGCAGGAAGGTGCCAGGGTACTGAGTGGACCCTCAATACCCGATAGCGAAGGCTTCTACGTTTCGCCCGTGGTCTTGAGCAACGTGACACAGAAAATGAGCGCGGCGCGTGAAGAAATCTTCGGTCCCATACTATCGGTCATACCCTTCGATGACGTGGATGAGGCGCTTTCCATGGTCAACGATAGTGACCTGGGCCTGGCGGCAAGCGTATGGACGAATAACCTGTCGGAAGCCATGCGCCTTATCCCCGAAATTGAAGCCGGCACAGTCTGGGTCAATACACATGTTACGCTTGATGCCAGCTTACCGTTTGGGGGAGTCAAGCAGTCGGGTATTGGAAGAGAGTTTGGTCGTGAGGCTCTAGAGGCCTGTACGACTCTCAAGTCCGTATGCATTGCTTACTGAGAAACAAACATAGTGAGAAATGAACTGCACCCTGAAAGTTAGACAACCAATCCAGCTTTCGGGGTGAAGTTAAAAATACCAGCTGCTCGGCTAGACCTGCGCGACTCTTTCCAGTTATGACTTATCTCTATAATAATGATGCCGATAGTCTCTTGGTGACTGACCAAATGCTTTCTTGAAGGCACGGCTAAAGTGGGCTGAGTCTGTAAACCCCCATTCAAAGGCAATATCGGTAATTGAGCGATGTGCTTGCGCAGAGCAAGTCAGGGCCTCGGCACTTCGTTCAAGGCGTCTTCTCTGGATATATCGTGCCACGGTCTCTGCTTGCGTTTCGAAGACTCGATAGAGCTGACGCACAGATATATTGAGACGTATCGCCACCTTGTTTGGCGACAGGTCAGTATCTTGAAGTTGTTGATCAATTAAAAGCTTCGCACTTCTGTACAAGTGCTCAGCCGTATTCATGTCTTCTTCAGGATGTGTCTGCCCCCAATCCTGAGCTCGAAGCAACGCAATCATGGCTGCACATAGTGCCTCTCCTTCACTCTTATCGACCTCACCAGGCCCAAGAGAAAGAATTCGGCTCATCATCATCTGAAGGATGTCCCCGCTGGGTCCTGCGATCCGCAGTTTACCAAAAGGTACTTCTCGCTTATCGAGTCGTTTGAGAACATCTTGACGCGGAAGATGAAAGGAAGCGTGGTCAATTAAACCATAAGGAAGAATCTCGCACTCTTGGACCGAGTCCACCAGAGCCATTTCACCGGCATTCAAACTTGTTGAGCGGCCATTTTGGTAGATCTCGGCTCGCCCGCGGCGTTGCAAGATAAGAAAACAGTGTCGATCATCTTCATTATCGGCGTTGAGACGCCGCCGTGTGATGTGCTTCGCATTCGTTGTTATCTCGGCAACTTCTAGTCCTACGCTTGTCAAGCATTTGACATCACCGAAAAAAGGCATCCCGCTTGGCGGCTGTGCATCAAAATTACCGCATACTTGACGCAGCGAAGTCAGCCAATGAGAAAACACGGGCTGGACAGGACTCAAGGAAGCCATAGCGTCTCCTTTCGACTAAAGTCGAAGATCTTTGGCCAAACGTTCACGATCATTACACGCCATTCTAGTTCATCCGTCCAATTCTTATATAAATGCGCATTTTGGGAAAATATGGCATATGTCACAACGAGTCAATTGTACAGGCATGGGGAGTCAAGAAAGCCCCCTGCCTTGCGTATTTACTAGACATAGCTGACCTTCAAGAGTCAGCGCCGAACCAAAATCGTCAAGGGTCCGATCGATATCGCACCCCAAACCCTGACAATCAGGCTGCCTGGGCGAGAAACTGGCCGGAGGTAAGCAGACTTGGCAGGCATCGACTACCAAACATAATAAACAGGCACTCCCCTATGCAGCTCCATGTCTTGGGCGCTTCAGGCGCTCGCCCTCTGCTGACCAGTACGGTATTTTCATTATTTTTCGTGGCCAGCCAGTGCTCAGCAGCCGATGAAACAGGCTCAATCGATGACGTTACTGAGGCTCGCGTTTCCGCCGAGAGTCTCGTGGCACCAACGCGGGTCATTACGTTGGGAACCGGTACACCTAACATCATCGAAGGTCGTGCCGGAACGGCCACCGCCATCGTTGTCAATCAGGATGAAGTCTATCTGTTCGATGCAGGTGCCGGCTTCATGGAAAATCTGGCCAGTTTCCAGACTCTGGATAAGCAGGGGATCTTTCCGACCTCGCCCTCTTATCCGGAATTCATGTACCCGACATTCCTGAATAAACTTTTCCTTACACACCTCGACTCCGATCATATCCTCGGCATTCCCGAACTGTTGCTGCGGGGTTGGGTGCTCGAGCGTGAAGAGCCGGTAAAGATCTGGGGCCCTTCCGGCACCCGAACCGTCGTCGACGGCGTCGTCTCAGCCTACCAGCCGGATATACAGCACCGTCTGGCTAGCCTGCCTATCGGCAAGGAGGCGCCCTACACCGGAATCGTCACAGAGCTCGGTTCAGCGCCCGGCATCATCTATCAGGATCACTATGTCACTATTAGCGCTTTTGATGTCGATCATGGCAGCTGGGAGGCCGGTGAAGCCTTCGGCTATCGCATCGAAGCACCCGACAAGACTATCGTTATCTCCGGCGACACCAGCTACAGTGAAAATCTGATACAGCACGCTCAGGGAGCCGATATTTTACTGCATGAGGTCATGTCTCAGTCCGGGCTGGAAGGGCTACCCCCACAGTGGCAAGAGTATATGCTGGATGCCCATACGACGACCGAACAGCTGGCCGACATTGCCGAGCAGATCAATCCCGAGTCGCTGATCATGATTCACCCCCTCTTCTTGGGTGCTTCAGAAAACAGCTTGATTGACGAGATGACGCAAGCCTATAGCGGCGATTTCGCACTAGCGAATGATGGCGATATCTTCGAATAAATAGAGTATTTTTTACTATTCATATGCTCTAAGCGAGTTTTCCATAAGAAAGCATATGGATTGCGTAGAGAAACTACTCTCCAATTCTAGCCAGGAGCGACGGTCATGAATCATAAAAAAGCCAGGCTGCGGCTGTTTTTCCGTAGTGCTCTACTACTAATGATTGCAGGACTTGGCAGCCTTTCCGCCCAGGCCAGGGGAGGGGAGGAGATCTTGCGTGAGCACTGCACTTTATGCCATGCGGAGACCACTACCGAGAGTGGAGCGGCACATTTTTCGCGTATTTCCGACCAGCGCAAGACACCAGAAGGCTGGCATATGTCGATCAATCGCATGCTGCATTTGAGAGGCGTATGGCTGCCGCCGCAGGAGAAACAAGCACTGGTAGAGTATCTCGCTAACACTCAAGGGCTTGCACCAAGCGAAGCGGCCCCCTTCCGCTACCTGCTGGAGCAGGATACCAACCGAGTGGAAACCGAGGTCGACCCAAATCTTGAGCAGATGTGCGCTCGCTGTCACTCCGCGGCAAGATTCGGTTTACAGCGCCGTACCGAGCAGGAGTGGCAGTATCTGGTCAATTTTCATATGGGCCAGTTCCCCACCACCGAGCTACATGCCATGGCTCGCGATCGCGAGTGGTATCGACTGGCCCATGACGAGGTAGCACCGGAACTGGCTGAGCGATACGGGCTGAAGAGCGAAGCTTGGGAGGAGTGGTTGAGCCAGGACAAGCCCCTGCTGAAAGGTAGCTGGCGCGTGATCGGTTTCGTTCCTGGAAAGGGAGAATATGATGGCCGCATGACTGCCGTCCCCGATGAAGACGGCAACGGATTTATGCTGCAGATGAAGGGTCACTACGCAGATGGTTCGCCGCTCGAGGGCGAAGGCCATGCACGTGTCTACACCGGTTACGAGTGGCGCGGCACGCTGATGTTGGACGACGTCGAGATGCGTCAGGTGCTGGCGGCCGATCCCGAAGGAGAAACCCTGCGGGGTCGAATGTTCCTGGCCGACAGCCGCCGGCTCGGCGGTGCAATGAATGCTTATAAGGACCATGAGCGCACCGAAGTGCTGGCGATCCAACCGGGATACCTGCGGCTTGGAGAAAGCCGAGAGGTAACGTTGATTGGCCAGCACCTGAATGGCGAGGTCTCTCTAGGTGAGGGTGTTCGCGTCGAGGAGGTGATTGAACGCAGCGATGACCGTATTCGGATGCGGATCAGCGCCGCGGCCAAGGGCTCACCTGGAGTGCGTGATGTGACCGTGGGCGAAGCGACAGGCGACAACATCTTGGCAGTCTATGATCGTCTAGCGCGGCTGGAGGTCGAGCCGGCCCATGCCTTGGCGCGAGTCGGCGGTAACGGCGGCCAGCTCGACAAGATGCGCGTAGCCTTCCGAGCGGTGGGCTATGCCGCCGGTGCGGATGGCGAGGTAGGCACCGATGACGACCTACGCCTGGGCTATATGCCGGCTGACTGGTCGATCATCCCCGCCGATGAGACAGCTGCACATGAACAGGATGCCGATTACGCCGGTACCATCGATGCCCACGGCATCTTCACCCCCGGCGATGCCGGTCCCAACCCGGAACGCCCCAAGTCGGCTAACAATGTCGGACGCCTGAAAGCTGTAGCGACGGTGGATGACGGAACGGACCAGGTCTCCGGAGAAAGTCGGCTGCTGGTAGCAGTGCAGGATTACGTGCAGCGCGTGCTCGACTGATCCTCCTGTATTCAGGCCTTGAAGTGGTGCCACTCCGTGTGGCACCTGGACGACGACCGACATTCTATAATAACGAGGTGAATATGGGTGCCATGCAACTTGTCGAACCCAATCTGCATCGGGTCGACGTTCAGTCGAGACAGATGCTCTTCCATGTGCCCAGCAGCAGTCTTTTCGAGCTGGATGCTCTCAGCCGCGACCTGCTGGCACTCTTCGACCAGCATGACAAGGTCGATCGATCCACTCTCGCCACACTGGAAGCCCACCACAAAGCCGAGGCCATCGAGGAAACCTTGGATGAGCTGAAATTGCTCGAGGTCATTCAGGAGCCCGGCGCTCCGGTACAGATCAATCCCAAGCCGCAGAAAGTGACCCGATTTCCCCTGACCACCGTAGTTCTCAATGTCAACACTGGTTGCAACCTGAGCTGCACTTACTGTTACAAGGAAGACCTGACGACCCCTTCTCAAGGTCAAAAGATGGGCTACGACACGGCGGTGCGCTCTATCGAGATGCTGCTTAGCGAATCCCCTGATCAACCGCGTTACAACGTGGTCTTCTTTGGCGGTGAGCCACTCTCCAATATGCCGCTTATCCGCGATGTAGTGGCCTACTGCGAGCAGCGCTTCGCCGAGCTTGATGCCGAAGTGGATTTTACCCTCACCACCAACGCTACCATGCTTAACGAAGCACTGGTGGACTGGCTTGATGCTCACCGCTTCGGGCTGACCATCTCCATGGACGGTCCCAAGGCATTGCACGACAAGAATCGTATTACCGTGGGTGGCCAAGGCACCTACGACGTGGTCCGCCGCAAGGTAGAGATGCTGCTGTCGCGCTATCGTTCCCGGCCAGTGGGTTGTCGCGTCACTCTGACCCGTGGGGTTACCGATGTTGAGCGCATCTTCGAACACCTTCATCACGAGCTGGGCTTCGCCGAGGTCGGCTTCGGCCCGGTGACCTCTGGTGATATTGCCGCCTACAACCTTACCGAAGAAGAGCTGGTCAAGGTCTTTACAGGCATGAAGCGCCTCGGTGAACGCTATTACGAAGCCGCTCGCGAGGGTCGCAGCCTGGGTTTCGGCAATATGCACCAGCTGCTGAGCGACATGCACGAAGGCAACAAGAAGCTGCTGCCCTGCGGTGCTGGAGTGGGGCTTCTTGCGGTTGATCATGAAGGGGGACTAAATCTCTGCCACCGCTTCACCGGATCGGATCTACCGCTGTTCGGCGACGTCAAGCAGGGTATCGACAAGCCGCGACTGGCGGAGTTTGTTGAACAGCGTCTCGATCGCAGCGGCACAGGCTGCGAGACCTGTCATATACGTAACCTCTGTTCGGGCGGCTGCTATCACGAGAGCTACGCCAAGTACGGAGATCCGACACGCCCTACCTATCACTACTGCGACCTAATGCGAGACTGGGTGGACTTCGGCATTCATACCTACTCCCGCATCATGTTCGATAACCCGGGTTTCTTCGATTCGCACGTGTCGCCCAGAAGGAGTGCCTGACCCATGAAGCACCTCAAATCGTTCAACAAGAAGGCCGTGCAACTTCAGAAGGCAGTATCACCGGAAGAGGTTGAGGACGTGGTGGCCATGCAGACCATCGTCGGCTGTACCGCGACGGCCGACCCGGGTTGGGAAATCGACGCCTTCGGTGGTCTGAGCTCTCTCTGCCAGCCGATGGAGTCGGATCTGTACGGCTGTGCCGATGCCTGTTGGTGGCCGGCACAGGTGCCGGACACGATGAGTACTTATCCGGACTGGGGTAACGGTGTCGACAAGGCCAACGAGGATTGGCGCAAGATCGACGGCATCTTCGAAGACGAACAATAACGGAGCAACGTCACGATGAGACCCTCACTCCTGCTTTCTTCCCTGGCGACGATCGGGGGGCTAATGCTGACCGGCATCGGTGCAAGCGCTGCCGCGGATACGACATCCTCGGAAGACCCAACCGCACGGGACTATCGGGAATACCTGCTGACCGTCACCCGGCCCAATCAGCTGCAGGTCATCGACATGACCAGCCACACTCTGCTGCGTAGCTGCGATATTCCCGGTCCGTTCGGCTCAGGCATCATGGTACCCGCTGCGGACGGCAAGACCGCCTACGTGATCACCAATATCTGGGAAGATATCGTCGGTATCGATATCCGCGATTGCGAGATCACCTTCCATGCCGCACAGTCCAGCGGCAATGAAACCGTCAAGTCGTTCCAGTCGGTGGCCGTCAGCCAGGACGGCCAGGAGCTCTATACCGTACAGAACCCGGTCCGGCTGATGAGCGATCATTATGAGGTGCTCGAACCGCGCCTGGCTGTCTTCGAAATCGCCGATGGCATCGGCGCCCAGCCGGTACGCACCTTTCCCGTGGACCGCCGCATCACCAAGATCGCCGCCACCGGCACCGGGGAGGTGATTCTCGGTGGCGGCGATCTCCAGGCTATCGACCCCGAGACTGGTGACATTCGTGTGGTTGAACCTTTGCAGAACTGGCAGCGGGGTGAAGAATGGATGACCCCGGATGCCTTCGCCATGCACACCCAAGGCAGTCAGGCCAATGAATACATCATGCCTTACAGTACTGCCCGCTTCACTGACGGTGAGCAGGATATGGCAACCGCCGAATGGTGGTGGGGCATCAGCCGAGTCAACCTGGAGACCGCCGAGTCCGAGCGCATGGAAATCGCGCCGCTCACGGAGGTGATCATGAACTTCGTCACCGATCCGACCGACGACAACATTCTTTATGGTGTTTTTAATTCCGTATCGAAAATCGATATTGCAACCAAGACCATCGTCAAGGAACAACCGCTCGATCACACCTACTACACGGTCAACGTCTCACGGGATGGCAATACCGTCTATGCCGGAGGCACCAGCAGTGATATCTCCGTGCACGACGCAGAAACTCTCGAGAAAATAGCCAGCATTCAACTACCCGGAGATATGTCCACTTCCGATATGCGAGTGGCGGTAATCCACGACGCAGCTCCATAAACAACCCAGCCAGGGAAAGCAGCATGTCACGGGGCACAGCCATGGCCGGCCCACCGGCCAAGACGTAGAGGAAAGCTTTAGTGCTGCATTGGTTGACGCGCGCCATTCACAGCCACGACCGCCCTGCCTTGGAACAGGGCTTTCGCTGGCTATATGGCTTTATCGCACCACATCGTCTGGCGATTATCGGTCTGCTGGGGCTGTCACTGCTGGCTTCACTGCTGGTGTTGCTGCAGCCCTGGCTGACCAAATTGCTGATAGATACGGGCCTGCTGGCCGGAAGCTATCGCACCCTGGTGATGATGGCTAGTTTGATGATCCTCGTCGGCATCAGCAGTACGCTGCTGGCCGGCGTCAATCGCTACCTGCATACACGACTCTCCGGGCGCATCCTGTTCGCTCTGCGCAGCGACCTCTACCGCCATTTGTTGACGCTGTCGCCGCGCTTCTTCGGTGAGCGCCGCACCGGCGATCTGTTGTCGCGTCTGGACGGAGATGTGGCCGAGATCCAGCGTTTCGCGGTGAACAGCCTATTCTCGGCGCTCAGCAGCCTGCTCGGCCTCATCGGGGCCATCGTGCTGATGATACTGCTCTCATGGAAGCTGGCACTGCTGATTTTGATACTGGTGCCGCTCGAAGGAATCTGGCTGCACTGGATGCGGCGCAAGGTCGAGCAGCAGACCCGTGGCCTGCGCGAGCGCTCGGCCGACCTGTCGAGCTTCCTGGTCGAAACCCTGCCCGCCGCCAAGTTCATCCAGTCGAGCGGCCAGTCGGAGCGCGAGCGTAGTCGCCTGGATGGCCTCAACGACCGCTATCTGGGACAACTGCTGGGCCTGCAGATCACCGAGTTCTTCACCCAAGCCATTCCTTCCACCCTGACCTCGCTGACACGCGCGGCGGCCTTCTTGATCGGTGGCTGGTGGGTCATCGAGGGTCAGTGGCAGCTTGGCTCGCTGATCGCCTTCTCGACGTATCTGGGTATGGCCACCGGGCCGGTCAATAGTCTGATGGGATTATACGTGGCCATCCAGCGTATGAGTGTCAGCCTGACCCGGGTCAATGAGGTGCGGCAACAGCACCCCGACGTACTCTCGCCACGAAGACCGCAGCCCTTGCCGACTCCGCTGCGAGGCGAGATCACCCTGGATGCCGTGCGCTTTGGCTATCCCGACCGCTCGCGGCCGGTGCTTGACGGTGTCAGCGCCGTGCTACCCGCCGGCACCAAGATCGCCATCAGTGGTGCCTCGGGAGCGGGGAAATCGACACTGATCGACCTGTTGCAGCGTCATTTTGACCCTCAAGCCGGGCGGCTATGCCTGGACGGTACCGATATCGCCACCCTGGATTTGTCCGCCCTGCGTCGCACCATCGCCGTGGTCAGTCAGGATATCGTGCTGTTTCGCGGCTCTCTGGCCGACAATCTGCGCTACGCCTCACCCGAGGCCAGCGATGATGATATTGCGCGGGCCGCCCACGCCGCCCGTCTAGATGAACTGGTCGAACGTCTACCGGCAGGGCTTGATTCTCCACTTGGCGAACGCGGCCAACAGCTCTCCGGCGGCCAGCGTCAGCGCATTGCCATCGCTCGTGCCCTTTTGCAGGATCCCGCCATCCTGGTGCTCGACGAGGCGACCTCGGCGGTGGACGCGGCCACCGAGGCAGAAGTGATCGCCGCCGTCGACCGACTATTCGCCGGACGCACCCGGATCCTGATCAGCCATCATGCCAGCGCCCTGGCCGGTGCCGACTGGCACTTCCGGCTTGCCGAGGGCCAGCTTACGCCATGCAACGTCGCAGAGGTGCTGGATGCGAGCTGACGGCTGCGTGCGCGTCGGTGTTATCGACAGCGGCCTGGCGCCTGCGTTGAGAGCACACTGTGAGGGCTGCGCCGGCTTCGAGATCCATGATCATGCGCTGTGGCAAACCACGCCAAGAGAAGATCTTCTGGGGCACGGCACCCGAGTCACCAAGATTCTTGTCGATCAGGTGCCCAACGTCAGACTATGGGTGGCCCAGGTTTTCCAGACACGAGCCATCACCACGCCTACCCAGGTGGCCGCCGCGATCGACTGGCTGGTGGCACAGAAGATCGAGCTGATCAACCTCAGCCTGGGCCTGCGCCGAGATAGCGAAGTGCTGCGCGATGCCTGCTATCGAGCACTGCGCGCAGGCACCCTGCTGTGTGCCGCCAGTCCAGCTCGCGGAGAACCAACGTTTCCCGCCTGCTATCCTGGAGTGTTTCGCATGACCGGTGATGCGCGATGCGCTCGGGATGAAATCTCCCACCTGGATACCGCCTACGCCGATTTTGGCGCCTGTGTGCTACCGATCAATGGCGAGCGTCGCCATGCCGGTGCCAGCCTGGGTTGTGCCCATCTCAGCGCGCGAATAGCCAACTACCTGAGAGCAGGCGGCGAGCGTCGCCCAAGCCGGGTACGCGACTGGTTGATAGCAGAGGCCAACTACCGAGGCCCCGAACAGCGTCGAGCGGGAGAAGACCAATGACGGCACATGTTGTCATTTTAGGGGGCGGGCCGGCGGGGTGCACGGTCGCGCTGGGACTAGTTGGTTTGGGTTATAGCGTCACACTGATCCAACGCCCGCGCCCCTTCGCCGCCATCGAGGGCATGTCAGAGCGGGCACTGCAAGGGCTTGCACATGCCGGCTTCGAGATAGCCTTGACGGTGCCTGAAGCACCTTCCCCGCGCCAGGTAGCCTGGAACTCGGCGATCAGTAGTGCCAATGTTGAGCGACTAGTTGAGCGCAGAACCTTCGACCAGGCCCTACTTCAGGACGTCGCGACCCAGGGGGTTAGCGTGATAGACGCCCAGGTCAAGGAGCTACAGCCGATCGCGACCGGCTATCGGGTAACATGGTTAACCCATCGCGGGATAGCGAGTCTCGATGCCGACTTCGTGGTAGAGGCTCGGGGGCGAACCGCTCCCGGAGCAGGAGCCGTAACAGCGCGTGGGCCGAGCAGCGTGACTCTTCTACAACGCCTCCAGGGTGCAAGCGGCCCGGCCGCTTCGGCGGCCCTGAGTCTACCCGACGGCTGGGCCTGGCTGGCGCGGCGTCCCGGTGGCGAGTGCCATGTACAGATCACTCTGGACCCAACCGCCACACGCCTGCCGCCACGGCACGCCATGGCGGATTGGATGAGCACCCGCCTGACCAACCTTGCCGAACAAGCCCCGGCACTGACCGAACCCTTTCTCGGCCACACGAAGCCCTCAGACACACCCCGGGCAAGAGGTAGCACCTCGATCCTGCAGGGTGACTGCGTCGGATCGCGCTATCTGCGAGTGGGAGACGCCGCCATGGCGGTGGACCCACTCTCAGGCAATGGTATCTTCCAGTCGCTGTCGTCGGCACTACAGGCGCCGGCGGTGATCAATACGCTGCTGCGATATCCCTCCCGTGAACTCCTGGCGCGTGAGTTTCATCAATCGCGCCTAGACGGACTCTTCTATCGCTTTGCGCGTATCGGCCGCGACTTCTATGCCCAGGAACTTCAATGGGCCGAACACCCCTTCTGGAAGGCCCGGAGCCACTGGCCGGATGCCGAGCCCTTGCATCGGGAAGTCACCCCCGATCAGGTGCACATCGCACGACGGCCGGTGGTGGCAGAGGGAGAGATTCATGAGGCCGAAGTCGTCGTCACTCCCGATGAGCCCCTGGGCCTATGGCACCTCAATGGTGTGTACCTGGCCCCACTTCTGCGACGGCTAAGAGCGACGCCCGACCTTCCTGCCGAACGAGTCATCGCCGACGCCCTGGGCGACCGTGTACCCGATGACGCTCCACGCAAGCTGGCGCTGTGGATGCGTCAACAGGGCTGGAAAACCTGATGGTTGATCAACCATTGCTGCCTCTGAAGTGGTCCCCGAAATTCGGACCAGGCGCTAAGCTCTGATCAGACCGACCAGGAGACCCTGATCATGAGCAAG
>NZ_WUTS01000001.1:3374273-3377734 GCF_009901955.1 Halomonas icarae
CATGTCACAGAACCATCAAGGCAAGCGACTCGTCATAGATCGCAAGATCTATTTGAGACGTTTGAACCTTGAGCCAAGTTTGGTGCTACTTCAAGCACTTATGATCTTAAACTGAAGAGTTTGATCATGGCTCAGATTGAACGCTGGCGGCAGGCCTAACACATGCAAGTCGAGCGGAAACGATGGAAGCTTGCTTCCAGGCGTCGAGCGGCGGACGGGTGAGTAATGCATAGGAATCTGCCCGGTAGTGGGGGATAACCTGGGGAAACTCAGGCTAATACCGCATACGTCCTACGGGAGAAAGCAGGGGATCTTCGGACCTTGCGCTATCGGATGAGCCTATGTCGGATTAGCTAGTTGGTGAGGTAACGGCTCACCAAGGCCACGATCCGTAGCTGGTCTGAGAGGATGATCAGCCACATCGGGACTGAGACACGGCCCGAACTCCTACGGGAGGCAGCAGTGGGGAATATTGGACAATGGGCGAAAGCCTGATCCAGCCATGCCGCGTGTGTGAAGAAGGCTTTCGGGTTGTAAAGCACTTTCAGTGGGGAAGAAATCCTCAGGGCCAATACCCCTGAGGGAGGACATCACCCACAGAAGAAGCACCGGCTAACTCCGTGCCAGCAGCCGCGGTAATACGGAGGGTGCGAGCGTTAATCGGAATTACTGGGCGTAAAGCGCGCGTAGGCGGCGTGATCAGCCGGTTGTGAAAGCCCCGGGCTCAACCTGGGAACGGCATCCGGAACTGTCACGCTAGAGTGCAGGAGAGGAAGGTAGAATTCCCGGTGTAGCGGTGAAATGCGTAGAGATCGGGAGGAATACCAGTGGCGAAGGCGGCCTTCTGGACTGACACTGACGCTGAGGTGCGAAAGCATGGGTAGCAAACAGGATTAGATACCCTGGTAGTCCATGCCGTAAACGATGTCGACTAGCCGTTGGGGTCCTTGTGACCTTTGTGGCGCAGTTAACGCGATAAGTCGACCGCCTGGGGAGTACGGCCGCAAGGTTAAAACTCAAATGAATTGACGGGGGCCCGCACAAGCGGTGGAGCATGTGGTTTAATTCGATGCAACGCGAAGAACCTTACCTACTCTTGACATCGTGCGAACTTGGTAGAGATACCTTGGTGCCTTCGGGAACGCACAGACAGGTGCTGCATGGCCGTCGTCAGCTCGTGTTGTGAAATGTTGGGTTAAGTCCCGTAACGAGCGCAACCCCTATCCCTATTTGCCAGCGATTCGGTCGGGAACTCTAGGGAGACTGCCGGTGACAAACCGGAGGAAGGTGGGGATGACGTCAGGTCATCATGGCCCTTACGAGTAGGGCTACACACGTGCTACAATGGCCGGTACAAAGGGTTGCGAAGCCGCGAGGTGGTGCTAATCCCGAAAAGCCGGTCTCAGTCCGGATCGGAGTCTGCAACTCGACTCCGTGAAGTCGGAATCGCTAGTAATCGTGAATCAGAATGTCACGGTGAATACGTTCCCGGGCCTTGTACACACCGCCCGTCACACCATGGGAGTGGACTGCACCAGAAGTGGTTAGCTTAACCTTCGGGAGAGCGATCACCACGGTGTGGCTCATGACTGGGGTGAAGTCGTAACAAGGTAGCCGTAGGGGAACCTGCGGCTGGATCACCTCCTTACCGACTATGTCGCCGACTGTCGGCAAGTGCCCACAATGAATTACCTGATCGACCAGAGCAAAAGACTGTTTGGGTCATCGACCCAGTGGTTGGAAGTCGATTCTGTTGCTCAGTTGGTGAGAGCGCGCCCCCTGGCCTTTAATGGAAAGGAGGGTGAGGTCAGAAGCCGACTTGCATGCAGTGCCGGGTCTGTAGCTCAGTTGGTTAGAGCGCACCCCTGATAAGGGTGAGGTCGGCAGTTCAAATCTGCCCAGACCCACCATTTAGCAGTATCAGGGGCCTTAGCTCAGCTGGGAGAGCGCCTGCCTTGCACGCAGGAGGTCAGCGGTTCGATCCCGCTAGGCTCCACCACTCAACAGTCAACAAGTTTTAAGTCGTACGCTTTTTCGTAAAGCTTACCGCTTAGAGCTTCACGCTCTAATTGCTCTTTAACAATGTGATTCATGCTGACAAACGTTCTTTCCGCAAGGAAAGAACACGAGATACGTTTCAAGCGCGTATCCGGCAATGTCGTGTGTCATCGCGGACCAGACCCTTTGGGGTTATATGGTCAAGCGATGAAGCGCATACGGTGGATGCCTAGGCAGCCAGAGGCGATGAAAGACGTGGAAGCCTGCGATAAGGCTCGGCGAGGTGGCAAACAACCTGTGACCCGGGCATCTCTGAATGGGGAAACCCACCCACGGTAACGTGGGTATCCCGCACTGAATACATAGGTGACGGGAGGCGAACCAGGGGAACTGAAACATCTAAGTACCCTGAGGAAAAGAAATCAACCGAGATTCCCCCAGTAGCGGCGAGCGAACGGGGACCAGCCCTTAAGCCGGTGACTGATTAGACGAACGCGTTGGGAAGCGCGGCCATAGCGGGTGATAGCCCCGTAGTCGAAAATCTGATCCGGTGAAATCGAGTAGGTCGGGGCACGAGAAACCTTGACTGAAGACGGGGGGACCATCCTCCAAGGCTAAATACTCCTGGCTGACCGATAGTGAACCAGTACCGTGAGGGAAAGGCGAAAAGAACCCCGGAGAGGGGAGTGAAATAGATCCTGAAACCGTATGCGTACAAGCAGTGGGAGCAGACTCGTTCTGTGACCGCGTACCTTTTGTATAATGGGTCAGCGACTTATTTTCAGTGGCGAGCTTAACCGTATAGGGGAGGCGTAGGGAAACCGAGTCTTAACTGGGCGACCAGTCGCTGGGAATAGACCCGAAACCGGGCGATCTATCCATGAGCAGGTTGAAGGTTGAGTAACATCAACTGGAGGACCGAACCCACGTATGTTGAAAAATGCGGGGATGACTTGTGGATCGGAGTGAAAGGCTAATCAAGCCCGGAGATAGCTGGTTCTCCTCGAAAGCTATTTAGGTAGCGCCTCACGTAGCACCGCCGGGGGTAGAGCACTGTTTCGGCTAGGGGGTCATCCCGACTTACCAACCCGAGGCAAACTCCGAATACCGGTGAGTGACGCGTGGGAGACACACAGTGGGTGCTAACGTCCATTGTGAAAAGGGAAACAACCCAGACCGTCAGCTAAGGTCCCCAAATCCTGGTTAAGTGGGAAACGATGTGGGAAGGCTCAGACAGCTAGGAGGTTGGCTTAGAAGCAGCCATCCTTTAAAGAAAGCGTAATAGCTCACTAGTCGAGTCGGCCTGCGCGGAAGATATAACGGGGCTAAACCAGGTACCGAAGCTACGGGTTCATCGAATGATGAGCGGTAGAGGAGCGTCGTGTAAGCCAATGAAGGTGAGTCGAGAGGCTTGCTGGAGGTATCACGAGTGCGAATGCTGACATGAGTAACGACAAGGGAGG
>NZ_WUTS01000001.1:3377829-3379815 GCF_009901955.1 Halomonas icarae
GAGGTGAAAAACCTCCCCGCCGGAAGACCAAGGGTTTCTGTTCGACGCTAATCGGAGCAGAGTGAGTCGGCCCCTAAGGCGAGGCCGAAAGGCGTAGTCGATGGGAAACGGGTTAATATTCCCGTACCTCACTGTATTGCGATGGGGAGACGGAGAAGGCTAGGTGAGCCAGGCGTTGGTTGTCCTGGTGAAAGTCGGTAGGCTGGAGAATCAGGCAAATCCGGTTCTCCAAGGCCGAGAGACGAGACGAACGGACCACGGTCCGGAAGTCATTGATGCCACGCTTCCAGGAAAAACCTCTAAGCTTCAGATACAGTGGGACCGTACCCCAAACCGACACAGGTGGTCAGGGTGAGAATCCTAAGGCGCTTGAGAGAACTCGGGTGAAGGAACTAGGCAAAATGGTGCCGTAACTTCGGGAGAAGGCACGCCGCCGGTACGTGAAACCCCTCGCGGGTGGAGCCGAAAGCGGTCGAAGATACCAGGTGGCTGCAACTGTTTATTAAAAACACAGTACTCTGCAAACGCGTAAGCGGACGTATAGGGTATGACGCCTGCCCGGTGCCGGAAGGTTAAGTGATGGTGTTAGCGCAAGCGAAGCTCTTGATCGAAGCCCCGGTAAACGGCGGCCGTAACTATAACGGTCCTAAGGTAGCGAAATTCCTTGTCGGGTAAGTTCCGACCTGCACGAATGGCGTAATGATGGCCACGCTGTCTCCACCCGAGACTCAGTGAAATTGAAATCGCAGTGAAGATGCTGTGTACCCGCGGCTAGACGGAAAGACCCCGTGAACCTTTACTATAGCTTCACACTGGACGCTGATGTTGCTTGTGTAGGATAGCTGGGAGGCTTGGAAACTCGGACGCCAGT
Source organism: Halomonas icarae (assembly GCF_009901955.1). Lineage (GTDB taxonomy): Bacteria > Pseudomonadota > Gammaproteobacteria > Pseudomonadales > Halomonadaceae > Halomonas > Halomonas icarae. Next base: position 3,378,701 of record NZ_WUTS01000001.1, read on the forward strand.
TCGAGTGGAGCCAACCTTGAAATACCAGCCTGGCATCATTGGCGTTCTAACTCAGGTCCGTCATCCGGATCGAGGACCGTGTGTGGTGGGTAGTTTGACTGGGGCGGTCTCCTCCCAAAGAGTAACGGAGGAGCACGAAGGTACCCTCAGTACGGTTGGAAATCGTGCATTGAGTGCAAGAGCATAAGGGTGCTTGACTGCGAGACAGACACGTCGAGCAGGTACGAAAGTAGGTTCTAGTGATCCGGTGGTTCTGTATGGAAGGGCCATCGCTCAACGGATAAAAGGTACTCCGGGGATAACAGGCTGATACCGCCCAAGAGTTCACATCGACGGCGGTGTTTGGCACCTCGATGTCGGCTCATCACATCCTGGGGCTGAAGTCGGTCCCAAGGGTATGGCTGTTCGCCATTTAAAGTGGTACGCGAGCTGGGTTTAGAACGTCGTGAGACAGTTCGGTCCCTATCTGCCGTGGGCGTTGGAGATTTGAGAAGAGCTGCTCCTAGTACGAGAGGACCGGAGTGGACGCACCTCTGGTGTTCCGGTTGTCACGCCAGTGGCATTGCCGGGTAGCTATGTGCGGACAGGATAACCGCTGAAAGCATCTAAGCGGGAAGCCCCCTTCAAGATGAGATCTCCCCGAGGCCTCGAGCCTCCTGAAGGGCCCAGCGAGACCAGCTGGTTGATAGGCCGGATGTGGAAGCGCTGCAAGGCGTTGAGCTAACCGGTACTAATGGCCCGTGAGGCTTGACCATATAACACCCAAGGGGTCTGTGATGACCCACGACGCCGGGTACGTCTTGAAACCTCTCGGCTCAGCATGAATCACCCCTTTTCGCCTGACGACCATAGCGAGCGTGAACCACCTGATCCCATGCCGAACTCAGCAGTGAAACCGCTCTGCGCCGATGGTAGTGTGGGGCCTCCCCATGCGAGAGTAGGTCATCGTCAGGCACTTATGTAAGCCAATGAAGGTGAGTCGAGAGGCTTGCTGGAGGTATCACGAGTGCGAATGCTGACATGAGTAACGACAAGGGGGGTGAAAAACCTCCCCGCCGGAAGACCAAGGGTTTCTGTTCGACGCTAATCGGAGCAGAGTGAGTCGGCCCCTAAGG
>NZ_WUTS01000001.1:3379915-3380278 GCF_009901955.1 Halomonas icarae
ACCAGCACGTCGATATCGCCCCCGATGGCCTTGGCGGCCGCAACCACATGGGCGGTGGCGCCGGCCAGGGCGCCGTCATGGTGTTCGGCCAGGATCAGAATGCTCATGAAATCACCTTCGCCTCGTTCTTCAGTTTATCGACCAGCTCGTCCACGGAGCCCACCTTGATGCCACCCTGACGCTCGGCTGGCGGCTCGACCTTGAGCAGCTTGGTCCGGGTGGCGACCTCGACGCCGAGATCTTCCGGGCGCTTGACGTCCAGCGGCTTCTTCTTGGCCTTCATGATATCGGGCAGCTTGGCGTAGCGCGGCTCGTTCAGGCGCAGATCGGTGGTGACGATGGCCGGCAGGGAGAGCTCGACGG
>NZ_WUTS01000001.1:3380378-3418553 GCF_009901955.1 Halomonas icarae
CAGCTCCACGAGCTCCTGCCCCATCACTGGCAGCACACTGCCTGATTACTCGCAAGCGGTGATGCCCGTTCGCTTACGGGGAATAGGCGAGGCTGGTAGAATCAGTGCTCGTTCCGTATCACAGCAGGTCGTCATGCAAGCCACCTCTCGCCGCATCGTTACCAATCAGGCGGGTCCTCACCAGGGCCTCGAGACACGCGTGGCGCGTGCCCTGGAGTATCCCTGGCGCAAGCCTGTCGCCGAGCATACTCGAGAAGCCTTTGCCTCCGCCGCTCGATGGAGGGAGGCACGCAGCGACATGCCGTTGATCCTGGATGCCGGCTGTGGTGTAGGTCTTTCGACCCGTCGGCTGGCGGAGGCCTTCCCCGATCATGCAGTCATCGGGGTGGATCGCAGCGAGAGCCGGCTGAGTCGAGATCATGGCCCCTTGCCGACGAATGCCATGCTGGTCAGGGCCGACCTGGCGGACTTCTGGCGGCTTGCCTTCCAGGCCGGCTGGCGGCCGGCACGTCACTACCTGCTCTATCCAAACCCTTACCCCAAGGCGTCACTGCTCAAGCTGCGCTGGCATGGCCATCCGGTCTTCCCGTTTATTCTGGCGCTGGGTGGACGGCTGGAGTTGCGCTCCAATTGGCGGCTGTATGTCGAGGAGTTTTTGCTGGGGTTAGGGTATGCCACCGGTACTGCCGCCGAGATCGAGGCGTTGGATCCAGCGGGAGAGTATCTGACGCCCTTCGAGCAGAAATATCATCTCAGTGGTCAGCCACTATGGCGCCTGGCGCTCGAGCTATCGTATCGCCCGGAGCTGATTGCGAAGGCCTGGGCGGTGCGATAGCCCTGCAAGTGCTGGCCCCGAAAGCAATGTGTTGATGGCAAGGAGAGACCGATGCGTTCTTGGCGAGAGCGCCTGACTCATATGGTGCTGTTCGAAGCATTAGGACTTGCGATCGTGATCCCGGCAAGCAGCGCGCTGACCGGTCACGATAGTGGCGCCATCGGGGTGCTGGCCGTGGGCCTGGCAAGTGCGGCGATGCTGTGGAACCTGATCTGGAATCGGCTGTTCGATAGCTGGGTGCCGACTCGGCGTCGCAGCGTGTGGCAGCGAATCGCCCAGGCGGGCGGGTTTGAGCTGGGGCTGTTGATCATGACACTGCCGGTGGTGGCGTGGTGGCTTCAGATCGGACTGGTCGAGGCATTCTGGCTGGATCTTGGTTTTATGTTGTTCTTCTTATGCTATGCGCTGGTCTTCAATACGGCCTTCGACCGCATCATGCACCGCCGGCTGACTCAGGAGAGGTGTCGATGAGCTACCTGTACCTGGCCCTGGCCATCGTCGCCGAGGTGGTGGGGACTACCGCTCTCAAGGCCTCTGAGGGTTTCACCCGATTGGGACCGAGTGTGGCCGTGGTGGTGGGCTATGGCCTCGCCTTCTACCTGCTAGCCCTTGTCCTGCGCACTGTGCCGGTGGGGATCGCCTACGCCATCTGGGCGGGGCTAGGCATTGTGCTGGTGACCATGGCAGGCGTTCTGCTCTATGGTGAGAAGCCGGATCTACCGGCACTGTTGGGGATCGCCATGATCATTGGCGGTGTCGCGGTGATTCAGATTTTCTCTACCGTCTCTGCCCATTAAAGGCCCACATTCACCCGCCAATGAGCCCTGTCATGCGCTGTTGCCTGCGTTCTACCGTTGCCCTGCTGTTGCTGTGTCTCATCTTGCCTGTCCACGCTTCCGACTTCGAGACTCTCTCACGTTTACTCGACAAGGGGTTCCGGATCAGTGCCGAAGCCAGGCTGCTGGACGAGGATCGTGTACTGGCCGCCATCGAACCGCAGCGCCTGCTGTCCCCCGCGTCGGTCAGCAAGAGCTACCTCGCCGCGGCCGCGCTGGATCGCTGGGGACCACAGCACCGCTTCACCACTCGACTGGTCAGTACACGGGAGCCAGATAGCCATGGGGTTCTGCAGGGCGATCTAATTCTCGATGGCGGTGGTGACCCGGCGTTGACCAGTGAAGACCTGTGGCGTCTGGTGCAGCGTCTCTATCAGGCGGGAGTGCGCAGGGTAAACGGCAGACTGTTGGTCAGCCAGTGGCGTTTCGGTCCCGTGGAGTGCCTCACCTACGACCGTTGTGAGGCGCGAGAGCGCACGCGCCATGCCTACAGTGCGCTGCTCTCCTCGGCCGGGGTCAACTACGGCAACTGGTGTGTCAATGTGGCTCCCGCGGATACACCAGGAGAGCCGGCGATTGTCACCGATTGTGATAGCCAGGTGGCCATTCTGGCCATCGACAACGGGGTGGTGACCCGACCGGACAACAGCGGCACCGAGATCAGCGCGGTGCGTATCACCCGCGATGGCCGCGACGTGATGCGGCTGAGCGGCCAGATCTCCACCAATGCCCATCCTCGCGATATCTATCGGGCCAGCGCCGATCCGGCTGACCAGATGGCGTTGACGCTGCTGGCGATGCTCGACCAAGCCGGCATCGCCGTGAGTGGCGGGGCGGATACGACCCAGCAGGTTCCATCATCCGAAGCAACTACGCTGGCCGCCGTGGATGGCAAGCCGCTGCAGGAACTGTTGCTTCGCACCATGAACTACTCCAACAACTATATGGCCGATATGCTGGCCCTTAACCTGGTCGAGGCGCCACGTGCTGACCTGCGCTCGGCTGGGGCCGCCATCGAAGCCTTCGTGGCCGGCATTCCCGAACATGGGCCGGTGACCCTGTTCAGCGGGAGTGGACTGACCCCGGAGAATCGCACCTCGGCGCGTGGCGCCAATGCCCTGCTGGATAGCCTTTACCACCGCCCCTCCCTGTTCCCCAGCTTCGTGGCCACCCTGCAGTCGCCGGACAATGGTGTCATGCGCTTTATTCGGCGTGGCTCCGATACCTTCCAGCGGCACGTGATGCTCAAGACCGGCACCCTCAACCAGCCGGTGACGGTGAGGGCCGTGAGTGGCTACTTTCGCACCGCCCGCGGTCGCTGGGGCGCCTTCAGCGTGCTGATCAACGGTACCGACAGCACTCCCTACCTGAGCTGGTCCGAAGTGCTGGATCCCCTGGCGGTGGACCTCGAACGCATGATCGACAATCACTGAATGAGCTGATCAACGCTCCAAGCAAGATACAAGGAAGAGACGATGAAACCCGGACATACCGGCTGGCGTCACCTGGTGCACTCCACCCGATACTCGATAAAGGGGATGAAGGCTGCCTGGTTTCACGAGGCGGCATTTCGACAGGAGCTGGTCCTGTTCCTGCTGCTGCTGCCGCTGGCCGGATGGCTCGGCGATGGGCCGGTGGACTGGATCCTGCTGCTGGGTAGCGGCCTGGTCGTGCTGGCAGTGGAGCTGCTCAACAGCGCGATCGAGAGCATCGTGGACCGTATCGGCCCCGAGCATCACGAGCTCTCCGGGCGTGCCAAGGATCTGGGGTCTGCCGCGGTCATGGTGTCGCTGCTGCTGGCCGGCCTGACCTGGTTGCTGCTGCTGGGTCAGAAACTCTTCGGCTGATACATCGACCAGGCGGGTGCCAGCGGGGGCCTCGCTTCGCTATGCTGGGGGTATTCGCCACCCTGGACGCGAGACGCCGATGCCTCTGCCCGACGACTTCCTGCCACTGAACGACATTCCCGAACCCCTCAGGGCGCCGCTGGAGCACACTCGGGAGCGGCTCGCCGAGGCGCTGGGGGAGGCCGAACACCTGGCGGAGATGACCGACCGCGACTCCCCTCTGGAAGACTGGCTCGGCCTCGCCGAGCCGCGCCGCGAGCAACTGGCCCGGGTGCTGGCCATATCGGATTTCGTGGCCGAGACGCTGGTGCGCTATCCCGACTGGCTCATGCACCTGGATGCCAGTGGCGAACTTGACGCCTCCCCGGATCCCGACGCCCTGCACGGCTGGCTCGAGGAGCGCCTCGAGGAGGTCGAGGATGAAGCCTCCATGCATGCCGTCATTCGGCGCTTCCGTCGCGCGCGCATGGTGGGCATCGTCTGGCGTGACCTGACACGACCCGTGGATACCGACATGTGGACCACCTCGGCGGCGGTGTCACGGCTGGCCGAGACCTGTCTGGAGGCAGCGTTGACCTGGCTGGAGACGTTCCTGACGCCGCGCTGGGGTCGTCCCGCCCCGCGCCGCGATGGCAATGAGCAGCGTTTGGTGGTGCTGGGCATGGGCAAGCTGGGGGCCGGCGAGCTCAACCTCTCCTCGGATATCGATCTGATCTTCGCCTTTCCCGAGGGGGGCGATACGCAGGGCGGTCGCAAGTCCCTCGAGCATCAGGAGTATTTCACCAGGCTGGGGCAGCGCTTGATTGGAGCCCTGGATGCGGTTACCGCCGACGGCTTCGCCTTCCGGGTCGATATGCGCCTGCGCCCCCTGGGCGACGGGGGGCCGCTGGTCGGCAGCTTCAACTCGCTCTCGAGCTACTATCAGGACCAGGGGCGCGAGTGGGAGCGCTACGCCATGCTCAAGGCGCGGCCGGTGGCCGGCGATCTGGATGCCGGTGCCGAGCTGCTGGCTGGCCTGCGTCCCTTCGTCTATCGCAGATATCTCGACTTCGGGGCCATCGAGTCGCTGCGCGAACTCAAGGGCATGATCAATCGCGAGGTGCGCCGCAAGGGCATGGAGGGCAACATCAAGCTCGGCCCCGGGGGCATCCGCGAGGTGGAATTCGTGGTTCAGGCCTTTCAGCTGATTCGCGGTGGGCGCGACACTGAACTGCAGGTGACCTCCTTGAAGACCGCCCTGGAGCGCCTACCCGAGCTGGGTCTGCTGCCCGTCGAGGTGGTCGAGGAGCTGATGCCCGACTATGTCTTCCTGCGCGACCTGGAGCATGCGCTGCAGGCCCTGGAGGATCGTCAGACCCAGTGTCTGCCCGACGACGAGCTCGATCGAGAGCGGGTCGCGCTGGCGCTGGACCTGGAGGGGTGGCCGGCACTGATGGCGTGCCTCGACGAAGTGCGCGGCCGGGTGCGTCATCACTTCGATGCGGTGATCGCCGAACCCGAGGAGGAGGTGGAGGAGGTCGCCGACGAGACCGCCGGCGGCATTCCCCTGGAACAGTGGCGAGCACTGTGGCGGGGCGAGCTCGACGAGGAGGAGAGGACCGTGCTCCTGGAGGAGGCGGGTTTCAACGATCCCGCCGCCGCGGCACGACGACTCGGTGCGCTCTATCACTCGCGGCAGGTGCAGGGCATGCAGCGCATCGGCTATGAGCGCCTTGAGGCCCTGCTGCCGCTGCTGCTCGATGCCGTCGCCGTGAGTGACGCGCCGGATACTGCCCTGGAGCGCGTGCTGCCACTCATCGAGTCGGTGCTGCGGCGCACCGCCTATCTGGCGTTGCTGCGCGAGAACCCCGATGCCCTGGGGCACCTGATGACGCTCTGCTCGGCGAGCCCGTGGATCGCCGAACAGCTGGCCCGTTACCCGATCCTGCTCGACGAGCTGCTGACGCCCGATACCCTTTATACGCCTGCCGACAAGATGCGGCTCGCCGACGAGCTGCGCCAATCCCTGGGCCGTATCCCCGAGGAGGACGAGGAGGCCCAGCTGGAGGCCCTGCGAGTCTTCAAGCACGCCCAGACGCTGCATGTGGCCGCGTCGGATATCGCCGGGACTCGTCATCTGATGAAAGTGAGCGACTACCTCACCTATATCGCCGAGGTGATCCTCGAGGCGGTGTTGTCCATGGCCTGGAAACATCTCACTCGCAAGCACGGCTTTCCTCTGCTGGCCGATGGCAGCCGCGCCGATGCGACGCCGGCCTTTCTGATCGTGGGTTATGGCAAGCTCGGCGGCATCGAGCTGGGCTACGGCTCCGACCTGGACCTGGTGTTTATCCACGATGGCGCTCCCCAGGGTGAGACCGATGGCAAGCGCGTGCTGGACAATGCGATCTTCTACACGCGACTCGGTCAGCGCATCATCCATCTGCTCACCGCGGTGACGCCCGCGGGTACGCTGTTCGATGTGGATATGCGGCTGCGCCCCTCGGGCAATTCCGGCCTGCTGGTCACCTCGCTCAAGGCTTACGCGGATTACCAGCGCCGTGAGGCCTGGACCTGGGAACACCAGGCGCTGGTGCGTGCTCGGGTCGTGGCCGGGGATGCACGGCTGGCCGAAGGTTTCGACGACGTGCGTCGCGAGATTCTGGGGCGTGAGCGTGACGTGGCGCTGCTGCGTGAGGAGGTCACCAAAATGCGTCACAAGATGCGCGATCATCTGGGTGGCAAGAGCGCGGAGGGAGAGTTCGATCTCAAGCACGATCCTGGCGGCATGATCGACCTCGAGTTCCTCTGTCAGTACGCCGTGCTGGCCATGGGGCATGAGACACCGGCACTGCTCGAGTGGAGCGACAACATGCGTATCCTCGAGACGCTGGAGGCCAGCGAGCGACTGCCGGCCGAGGAGTGCCGGCGCCTGCGAGAGGCCTACCTGGCGCTGCGCAGCGCCGCCCATCGTGCCTCGCTTACCCGCGAGCCGGCACGCGGTCGCGACGAGGCCTTCCAGGATCATCGCCGGGCGGTCATCGAGGCGTGGCAACGGCTGCTGGAACCGCCGGAAGAGGCGGCAGAGCCCAAGGATTGATTACCAAGGATATCTATCAATGAACAAGGCACTGGTACTGCATGGCCCCAACCTCAACCTGCTGGGCACCCGCCAGCCCGAGGTCTATGGCCATGAGACCCTGGACGACATCAATAACACGCTCCATGAGCAGGCGGCCCTGGGGGGCTGGGAGGTCACCTGTCGGCAGAGCAATCATGAGGGGGAGCTGATCGACTGGATCCAGGCGGCGCGCCTGGACGGCACCGCGGCGATCATCATCAACCCGGCGGCCTATACCCACACCTCGGTGGCGATCCTCGATGCCCTGAACGCCTTCGACGGCCGGGTCATCGAGGTCCACCTCTCCAACGTGCACCGGCGCGAGAGTTTCCGCCACCACTCCTATGTCTCGCTGCGTGCCGACGGTGTGATCGCCGGGCTCGGCACCCAGGGCTACCGGGCCGCCCTGGAGGCGGTGATGCGGTCGAACTAGGTGACTAGATGGGCAGCAGGTCGAACAGGGTCAGCAGCCAGATCGACAAGCTGATGGTGAGGAAGGAGGCCAGGGTACCGACCATCAGTGCGGCGGCACTGGTGTCGCCCTGGTCGAACTGCTTGCCGAATAGTGGATAGACGCTGATCATCGGCGCGCAGGCGAACAGCAGGCCGCCAGCAATCATCATCGGGTCCGACTCGGGAAGCAGTAGCAAGAAGGCCAGCACCGCCAGGGGGTGCAGCAGCAGCTTGCCGATCACTATCTGCCCCATGTCGGCCGCCATGCCACGCACCTTCAAGCCATGCAGCATGCCACCGATGGTGAACAGGGCTGCCGGCCCGGCCGCCTCGGCGAGCATATCGATGGCCTTGGCAAGTGGGGTGGGCAGCTGCCAGCCGGTCAGGGCCAGGGTCACGCCGGTCAGCAGGCCGATCAATACCGGGTTACGGGAGAGCCTGGCGAGCGTCTTGTGGACGACCCGGGAAAGCCCGCCGCCGTTGTGGCGGCTGGCCTCGGCCAGGGTGAGGGCCATGGGAATGATCAGCAGGGTTTCCACGACCATGTTGAGTGCCATGAAGATCGCCGCCGGTGCGCCGATAACCATCACCGCAACCGGATAGCCGATAAAGCCGCTATTGGCCGCCGACATGCCCAGGGCATGAATGGCCGCGGCGTCCAGCGCATGGCCGCGCCAGCGCGACAGGGCGAGTCCCGCGGCGAATACCAGCACCGAGCCAAGCCCGTAGGCCAGCAGGTAGCCGATATTCAAGGCTTTCTCGAGCGGGGTGGCGGTCAGGGCCCGAATCAACAGTGAGGGCAGGGCGAAAAACATCACGAAGGTGGCGATGCCCTGCATATTGTCGCGACTCAGCAGCCCGGAAAACGCCGCCAGGAAGCCGGCACCGATCAAGATAAAGATCGGTAGCGTGATCGTCAGAATCTCCAGCATGAGGCCTTCCTTGGCAGATCAGCTGATGGTGGTGCGAATCTCTTGCGCCTTCTGCTGTAGCAGCGGCAGATACTCCTGTATCAGGGTATCGTGATCGATCCGGGCGGCATTGGTGCTGATATTGATGGCGCCCAGTAGCTTGCCATTGGCATCGAAGGCGGGAACTGCCAGTGAGCGTAGTCCGGAGTCGAGCTCCTGGTCGGCGATGGCGTAGCCCTGGCGGCGCACCTCGAGGATGCAGCGCTTCAGTTCTCCCTTGTCGGTGATGGTCTTGTCGGTATGTTTCTCCAGCGTGACGCGGGCGAGCCAGGCATCCAGCTCCGCCTCGGACAGCTGGGCCAGCAGCACACGGCCCATGGAGGTATGGGCCGCGGGCAGGCGGGTACCGACCGACAGGGTGATGGCCATCAAGCGATGTGGCGAAGAGGAGCGGGCCACATAAGTTATCGCCTCGCCGTCGAGGACCCCCAGCGAGGAGGACTCGCCGCACTGCTGGGTGATATCTTCGAGTACCTGCTGTATCACGCTGCGGTAGTTGTTGCTGGACAGGAAGGCGTAGCCGAGCTGCAGTACCCTGGGGGCCAGCTCGAAGTTTCGGCCCTGCTTGCTGACATAGCCCAGGGCATGGAGCGTCAGCAGAAAACGGCGGGCGCGGGCACGGTTCATGCCGGTACGAGCGGCGACCTCACTGAGCGTCATGCGAGGGTGAGCCTCGTCGAAGGCCAGAATCACCTCCAGCCCGCTGGCCAGGGCGGTGACAAAGTCGCGGTCGTCGGGGCTGAGAACGTCTTCCTGGGGAGTCATGGTCGTTCCATCATGCGGCGTTCCGGGTTGCTCGGAGTCGACCTCCACTCTAGCATAATGTTCGTTTTGCGAACATGTGTGCGGGCTTGGGCTTTAGTCGATTAGAGTCGATTGGCCAGAGTCGACTGGCCAGGCTATATCGGCCAGGGCCTATTCCGAACAGACCCGATCCGAACGATACCGAGAGACCACTATGCCTGCCTCCCTGCTGCAGCACCCCTTTATGAGCCAAACCGCACTGAGCCAGTGCAATGCCCAGGCGATGGTGAAGGCCATGCTGGCCTTCGAACTGGGCCTCGCCGAGGTTCAGGAGGCCAGCGGCGCCGTGCCAGCCGGCGTCAGCCGTTCCATGCGCGAGAGCCTCGAGGCGCATGTCTTCGATAGCGAGGCGATCGCTGCCGGCATCGCCAGCGGTGGCAATGCGGCCATTCCCTTCGTCAAGCAGGCACGGTCGGCACTGCCCGATGACCTCAGGCGCTACTTCCATCAGGGAGCCACCAGTCAGGACGTGGTAGATAGCGCCTTGATGCTGCTGCTCAAGCCACGCCTGGTGGCGTTGGAGTCTCTGCTAGTGCGATGCCGCAGTGCCGCCATCTCGCTGATGGAGGCCCATGCCGGCACGGTGATGGTGGGACGAACGCTGATGCAACAGGCGCTGCCGATCACCTTCGGGGTCAAGGTGGCCCACTGGGCGGTAGGGCTGGAGCAGGCGCGTCGCCGTTTGGCGGCAATCGAACTACCGGTACAGTTCGGCGGGGCAGTGGGCGTGCACTCCGGTTTGGAAGGGGCTGGCGGGGACAACCTGGGGCTCATCTTCATGGACGCCCTCGCCGGACGGTTGGGGCTCGATGTTCCAATACTGCCCTGGCATACCGACCGTCAACCAGTCCACGCCTTGGGTACCGCCCTGGATGCGGTGGCCGGAGCCGCCGAGAAACTTGCCCTGGATGTGTCGCTGCTGACCCAGACGGAGGTCGGCGAGGTCGCCGAGCCTTCGGCTCCAGGCATGGGGGAGTCCTCCTCCATGCCTCACAAGCGCAATCCAGTGCGCTGCGCGCTGATTCGCGGTGCGGCCCGCCAGGTGCATGGCCATACCACGGTGCTGCTCAACGCCGCCGCCCAGCCGCTGGAACGGGGGCTGGGAGAGTGGCATGCCGAATGGTCACCGCTGATCGATAGCGCCCTGCTGCTGGAGGGGGCGCTGGAGCAGGCGGCAGTGCTGCTCGAGGGCCTGGAGGTGCATCCCGAGGCGATGCGGCGCAATTTGGCGGTAACGGGTGGGGGCATCATGGCCGAGCCGGTCGCCAAGCTGCTGGTGCCGACCCAGGGGCCCGATGTTGCCAAGCGGATTAGCGCCGAGGCCGCCGAAACAGCGCGCCTTCAAGGCATTGCCTATGCCGACGCCATTAATTGCCACCCCGAGGTCCGGGGTCGACTGGAAGCAGAGACGGTCGCCCGGGCAACGAATCCCGCCTTGTACCTTGGTAGCAGCAAGGATCAGGTACAGCGTGCCAGGAACTGGTTGCTTGACGGTTAAGATTATGAAAATAAATGGAAAATAATCGTTAGCTACGAGGGAGGCAGTGCCTCCCTCGTGTGATTTAAATGGTAGCCAAATTGACGATATGGGTAATGGCGGAGTAGATTGTTCGTATCACAAATCAAAGTTCGCTTAGCGAACTTTGCAAGAGAAACCGCCAGGAGAAACCCCATGGCTGAGTTCCTGAGCCTGCATGATGCGGTGGCGCGCTACGTCGAGGACGGCGCTACCGTGGCCATGGAGGGCTTTACCCATCTGATTCCCTTCGCCGCGGGCCACGAAGTGATCCGCCAGAAGAAGCGTGACCTGACCCTGATACGCATGACGCCCGACCTGGTGTATGACCAGCTGATCGGCGCCGGCTGCGCCAAGAAGGTGATCTTCTCCTGGGGCGGTAACCCCGGGGTGGGCTCCTTGCATCGCCTGCGCGACGCAGTAGAAAAGGGTTGGCCCCACAAGGTCGAGATTCTCGAGCATAGCCATGCCGCCATGGCCTGCGCCTTCGAAGCCGGTGCGGCGGGGCTGCCACTGGCCGTGTTGCGTGGCTATGTAGGCAGTGAACTGCCGAGCGTCAATGATCAGATCAAGTTTATCGAGTGCCCCTTTACCGGCGAGCGACTGGCCGCGGTACCCTCGGTGCGTCCGGACGTCTCCATCGTCCATGCTCAGAAGGCCGATCGCGCCGGCAACGTGCTGGTGGAAGGCATCGTCGGCGTCCAGAAGGAGGCGGTACTGGCCGCCAGAAAGAGTATCGTTACGGTCGAGGAGGTCGTGGAGGATCTGCGCAGCGAGCCGGGCTACCACCCCAACGCTTGCATCCTCCCCGGCTGGGCCATCGACGCCATCGCCGTGGCCGAGCAGGGCTCGCTGCCCTCCTATGCCCATGGTTACTACCCGCGCAACAACGCCTTCTACAAGGAGTGGGATGCCATCGCCAGGGATCGCGACACCTTCACGGCCTGGATCGAAGAGAATGTCATGAACGCAGGAGGAAACGCCTGATGAGTGCCGCCGACAAGCGTCTGGACTACACCTCTTCCGAGATGATGACAGTGACTGCGGCCCGTGCCCTGGAGAACGGCACCACCTGCTTCGTCGGTATCGGCCTGCCCTCAGAGGCAGCCAACCTGGCGCGCCTGACCCACGCCCCTGACGTGGTGCTGATCTATGAGTCCGGGACCCTGCAGACCAAGCCCGATGTGTTGCCGCTCTCCATCGGCGACGGCGAGCTGGCCGAGACGGCCCTGACCACCGTGGCGGTGCCGGAGATGTTTCGCTACTGGCTGCAGGGCGGCAAGATCGATGTGGGTTTTCTAGGCACCGCCCAGATCGATCGCTACTGCAACCTCAACACTACCCTGATCGGCGACTACCGAGAGCCGAAGGTACGCCTGCCGGGTGGCGGGGGAGCGCCGGAGATCGCAACGAATGCCGGTGAAGTGTTTATCACCCTGAAGCACTCCAGGCGTGCCTTCGTGGACGAGGTCGACTTCGTCACCACGCTGGGCTTCGGTCGCGACGGCAAGGGCCGTGAGGGCGTACCCAATATCGGCAAGGGGCCGACCCGGGTGATTACCGACCTCTGTGTGATGAAGCCCGACCCCGAGACCAGAGAATTGGTCGTGGTCTCGCTCCATCCGGGAGTCACCCCCGAGCAGGTCCAGGAAGCGACCGGCTGGGAGATTCGCTTTGCCGAGGTACTCGAGAGCACCCCCGAGCCCAGCGAGAAAGAGCTCGAGATCCTGCGCGAGCTGAAAGCGCGTACCGAACGAGCCCATGCCGGCCAGTAAGCCGATCAGGAGAGTCACATGACCGACGTATTCCTCTGCCATCCACGCCGCACCGCCGTGGGCCGCTTCGGCGGTACCCTTGCAAGCGTGCGTCCCGACGACATGGCCGCCACCATCTTCAAGGCGGTATTGGCCGAGGCGCCGGGTCTTGAGCCGGCGGCCATCGAAGAGGTTTTCATGGGTTGTGCCAACCAGGCCGGTGAGGACAACCGCAATGTGGCACGCATGTCCGCGTTGCTGGCGGGCCTGCCGACCTCGGTGCCGGGTACCACCCTGAACCGCCTGTGCGGCTCCGGCATGGATGCGGTGGGCACGGCCTTCCGTGCCATCAAGGCCGGCGAGATGGACCTGGCCCTGGCCGGTGGCGTGGAGTCCATGTCCCGCGCCCCCTATGTGATGGGCAAGGCCGATAGCGCCTTCTCCCGGGGGCAGAAGATCGAGGACACCACCATCGGCTGGCGCTTCATCAACCCTCAGATGAAGAAGGCCTATGGCGTGGACTCCATGCCCGAGACCGCCGAGAACGTGGCCGAGCAGTTCAGCATCTCCCGTGAGGACCAGGACGCCTTCGCCCTGCGCTCCCAGCAGAAGGCCGCCGCGGCACAGCAGGCCGGGCGGTTCAAGGAAGAGATTACCGCCATCGAGATCCCGCGCCGCAAGCAGGGGCCGCTGATCTTCGACCAGGATGAGCATCTGCGCGCGACCAGCCTCGAGAAGCTTTCCGGCCTGCCGACGCCCTTCCGTGAGGGCGGCAGCGTCACCGCCGGCAACGCCTCGGGCGTCAACGACGGCGCCGCCGCCATGCTGGTGGCAAGTACCGTCGCGGTCGAGCGGCATGGGCTGACGCCCATGGCGAAGATTCTCGGCATGGCCACCGCCGGTGTCGAGCCACGCATCATGGGCTATGGTCCGGTGCCGGCGGTCAACCGCCTGCTCGAGCGCACCGGCGTGTCCCTCGATGAGGTCGAGGTGATCGAGCTCAACGAGGCCTTCGCCGCCCAGGCGTTGGCCTGCATGCGCGATCTGGGCATTGCCGACGATGACCCGCGGGTCAATCCCAACGGTGGCGCCATCGCCCTGGGGCACCCGCTGGGCATGTCCGGTGCGCGCCTGTTGCTGACCGCCGCCCATGAGCTGCAGAAGAGCGGCAAGCGCTATGCGCTATGCACCATGTGCGTGGGCGTGGGTCAGGGCATTGCGACCCTGATCGAACGGGTATGACAGGAGACTTTATATGGCATTTCTGACTATCAACGGGCGCAGCGTTGCCTATCGTCTGTTAGGTCCCAAGGCCAACCCGCTGGTCGTGCTGGCGCACCCACTGGGCATGAGTCAGGCGGTATGGGATGACGTGCTGCCGATGCTGCTGCCGCGCTATCGCGTGCTGACCTGGGACCTGCCCGGCCATGGGGCCAGCCAGGCCTGGGGAGAAGGGGCCATCACGCCTGCCGCACTCGCCGAAGAGGTTCTGGCTCTGGCTAGCCATGCCGGCGCCGAGCGTTTCCACTATGCCGGCACCTCCATCGGCGGCGCGGTGGGCCAGCAGCTGATCGCCGAACATGCAGAGCGCCTGCTTACCGCCACCCTGACCAACACCGGAGCCGTGATCGGCAACGCCGAGCTGTGGAACACCCGAGCCGGCCGAGTGCGCCAGGAGGGGCTGGCGGCGATGTCCGAGGAGATCGTCCCGCGCTGGTTCGCTCCTGCCTGCTTCGAGGCAGAGCCGGCCCTCAAGGCGGGCTGGTGCACCCAGATGGGGCGTGGTGACGACGAGGCCTACGCCAAGCTCTGCGAGATGCTGGGTCGCGACACCTTCACCGGCAAGCTGTCGGGGAAGGGCGTCAAGGTACAGCTGCTGGGTGGAAGCGAGGACCTGGCCACCCCGCCGGCGACTCTCGAGGCCCTGGCCGAAGAGCTCGATGGCGCCCCCCTGGAGATCCTCGATGGCGTGGGTCATGTGCCCTCCGTGGAGGTGCCGGAGCTGTTTGCCGAGAAGCTGCTGGCGGTGCTGGCCGTGGACCTGGGGGACGTGGGCTCCAGAGGCGTCGACTATACCACCGGTCTCGCTACTCGCAAGCAGGTACTGGGCGAGGAGCATGTGGCACGCTCCACCGCGAATGCCAACAGCCTGGATGCCCCCTTCCAGCAGATGATCACCCGCCTGGCCTGGGGGGAGTTGTGGAGCAACGAGGACCTGACCCGTCGCGAGCGCAGCATGATCACCACCGGCATCCTTGCCGCCCTGGGGCGTGAAGAGCTGACCCTGCACCTCAAGACGGCGAAGCGTATCGGGCTATCCGAGTCGGAGCTGCGCCAGGTGCTGATGCATGTGGCCATCTATGGCGGCGTGCCGGCAGCCAACCACGCCTTTGCACTGGCCAAGGAGCTGGGGTGGGGCGAAACGGCGGAGTGATCCGCTGGTGGGCTTCAAGACCTGGCAGGCATGCGTATGGCATATGGCAATACCGTAAGGTCGCCATCTCGATAACAGGAGGTCTGGTGTGCTCAATGCGCGGATCAAGCTCCGTCATATCCAGGCCTTCCTGGAGGTGGCTCGCCAGCGAAGCTTTGCCCGGGCCGCCGAGCGGATGTCGATCACACAGCCGGGGGTCTCCAAGACCATTCGGGAGCTCGAGGAGATCACCGATGCCAGTCTCTTCGAACGTACCCCCCGTGGCGTCTCCCTGACAGAGGCCGGCCTGACCCTGCTGAGGCATGCCGGCCCGGCGCTGCGTGCCCTGGAAGAGGGAGTGGGTGCACTAGGTGAGGAACACGCCGGCAGCTGGTTGCGTGTCGGGGCTCTCTCCACGGTGGAGAGCCGGTTGCTGCCGGAGGCGATCCTGCGTTGGCAGGCGAGCATGGAGGGAGAGAGCGGGGTCAGTGTGGTCACCGGCCCCAGCGCCTTCCTGCTCTCTCGGTTGCGTCGTGGCGAGCTGGACCTGGTGGTGGGGCGCATGACCGAGGCGCGGGAGATCCTCGATCTTTCCTTCGAGCACCTCTTCTACCAACGCCTGGTTCTGGTGGTACGAAGCGGACATCCGCTCGCCGACAAGGCTCATCTGGAACCACATCAGTTGATGGGCTTTCCCTGGGTGCTGCCGCCCCCTCAGACCACGCTACGCCAGCGGGTGGACAGCTTCTTCGTGCGTCATGGCCTGGAGCTGCCGACGAGCCAACTCGAGACGCTTTCCCTTCCACTTGGTCGGTACTACGTCCAGGGGAGCGATGCCGTCTGGGTGGCACCGGAGGAGGCCGCATGTGGGGCGGTCGACGCGGGAGTGCTTGCCGAGCTGGCCCTGCCCCTGGAGGAGCGAGGGGGCTCGGTGGGGTTATGCATCAATACCAGCCTGGCGCCCTCGCTGGCGCTGGAGACATTCTGTGAGACGCTGCGAGGAGTGGCATCGGGCATCCCATAACCACTGGGTTATGGGTGGAGCCCAAGGTGTCAATTGGCAGCCCGTGTGACTACCGTCAGACTGATCTGGGTCAACGTAATCTCCCCTGAGAGGAATGAAATGCAATACGACAGCAAGCGATTCGTCGAGCGCGACCGCAACTGGCACCCACCGGCCTATGCCCCGGGGTACAAGACCTCCGTTGCCCGGTCACCGCAGCAGGCGCTGGTCAGCATGCAGAAGCCAACGGTATCGGAGCTTTCCGGCCCCGACTTTCGGCAACTGCGAATGGGCCCACACGATAATGACCTGCTGCTGAACTTTCGTCAGGACCAGAACCAGGGGCTACCCCAGGGCGAGCGCATCATCATGTTCGGCCGCGTGGTCGACCAGTTCGGCAAGCCGGTTCCTCATACCCTGGTGGAGATGTGGCAGGCCAACGCCGGTGGTCGCTACCGCCACCGGAATGATAGCTACCTGGCGCCGCTGGACCCCAGCTTCGGTGGTGTGGGGCGCACCCTGACCGATGAGCAGGGCTGGTATCGCTTTCGCACCATCAAGCCGGGCCCCTACCCCTGGCCCAACGATCCCAACAGCTGGCGCCCCTCGCACATTCATGTGTCGGTGATGGGACCCTCGATCTCCACGCGCCTGATTACCCAGATGTACTTCGAGGGCGATCCGCTGATCCCGCTGTGTCCCATCGTCCACACCCTCAAGGACCCCGAAGCCGTGGAGACCATGATAGGTCGCTTGGACATGGCCCGCAGCAAGCCCATGGACTGCCTGGCCTATCGCTTCGACCTGGTGGTGCGCGGCGAACTGCAGACCTACTTCGAAAATCAGTAACAGGGGTGACGAGATGAACCAGCCGAATTCCCGACCCACCAGCGAACTGATGCTGCGTGAGACCGCCTCCCAGACCGCCGGCCCCTACGTGCATATCGGCCTGGCCCTGGCCGCCGCCGGCAACCCGACCCGCGACGAGGAGATCTGGAACGAGATGGCTCGCCCCGAGGCCGAGGGTGAGCATATCGAGGTGGTCGGCACCGTGATCGATGGCAATGGCGACCTGGTCCGCGATGCCTTTATCGAGGCCTGGCAGGCCAATAGCAATGGCGAGTATCAACCGGAATTCGACCTCGAGAAGCCGTTCAACAGCTTCGGGCGAACCGCCACCACTTTTGATCATGGCAGCGAGTGGTCACTGACTACCGTCAAACCTGGCCCCGTGGCCCACGCCAGTGGTCAGTCCCAGGCGCCGCACATCAACCTGGCGATCTTTGCCCGCGGCATCAATATCCAGCTGCAGACTCGCCTCTACTTCGATGATGAGGCCGAGGCCAACGCCAGCTGTCCGGTGCTGTCGCGCATCGAATCGCCGACCCGCCGCCAGACGCTGATCGCCCGGCGCGAGGAGGTCGACGGCAAGGTGCGCTATCGTCTCGACATTCGCCTGCAAGGCGAGGGTGAAACGGTCTTCTTCGACTTCTGACCCGGCGCCCTGGACCTCTAGGGTTCCGGTCATCCGCGCCGCCCACCGGGGCGGCGTTCGGCGTCTTCGGCGCCGAGCACACGCCACGGGGGAGACGCCCCCTGATGATAATGAGCCACGGTACCGTTGCGGTACGAAGAGAGATCACCATGTCTAACCCTTGCATCATCTGTGTCGCCATCACCGGCAGCCTGCCGCGCAAGGAAAACAACCCGGCCGTGCCGATCACCGTCGAGGAGCAGATCGAGAGCACCCAGGCGGCCTTCGAGGCTGGGGCGACCATCGTCCACTGCCACGTGCGCAATGTCGACCAGACGCCCAGCTCTGACCCGAAAAAGTTCGGACGCCTGCTGGAGGGGCTGAACAAGCACTGCCCAGGCATGATCGTGCAACTCTCCACCGGCGGTCGTTCAGGGGCTGGCGAGGAGCGCGGCGGCATGCTGCCGCTCAAGCCCGATATGGCCAGCCTCTCGGTGGGCTCCAACAACTTCCCCAATCGCGTCTACGAGAATCCGCCGCAGCTGGTCGACTGGCTCGCCGAGGAGATGCTCAAGTATGACATCAAGCCCGAGATCGAGGCCTTCGATCTGTCGCATATCCACCAGGCGGTGAGCCTCTCCAAGCAGGGCAAGCTCAAGGCGCCGCTCTATGTGCAGTTCGTGATGGGGGTAAAGAACGCGATGCCGGCGGACAAGCCCACCTTCGATTTCTATATCGAGACCCTCAAGCGGCTGGCGCCCGACGCCCAGTGGTGTGGTGCCGGCATCGGTGCCAACCAGTACCTGCTCAACGAGTGGTCGATCGCCGCCGGCGGCCATACCCGCACCGGCCTCGAGGACAACGTGCGTCTCGATCGCGATAACCTTGCACCCTCCAATGCGGCCCTAGTCGAGCGCACGGTGGCGCTGTGCGAGAAGTATGAGCGCCCGGTGGCGACCTGGCAGCAGGCCCGCGAGATTCTTGGACTTTCAATGCCTTCAGGGTCGCCCTGAAAATGAACCGGTGATAACGATGCCCGGCCCGTCCTCAGCGTAGAGCGTACTTCTTCAGCCGGTAGGCGTAGGCTGGGCGTGTCATGCCCAGCCGGCGGGCGGCGGCGGCAATATTGCCCTCGCTTTCCTCCTGGGCCGCGATCAGCATCTCTCGCTCGATATCCTCGAGGGTCAGCCCAGCATCGAACAGGGCCTGGATATGTTGCCGGGGTGTGCCCTCCGAGTCAGGGGTCTCTGTCGACGCCTCGAGTTGGCCCCGGTCGTTGAGTCCTTGCCCCTTCTCCTTTTGCAGCGTGGGTACCCGGTAGTCGCCGAACAGTGCCCGTTCGGTGATATGTTTCTGATCGGCGGTGAGAATCACTCCACGTTCGATGGTGTTCTTCAATTCACGCACGTTGCCGGGCCAGGTGTACTGAGCCATGGCCGAGCGGGCCTGGTCGGAGAAGCCCAAGGTGCGGCGCTGATAGTGGTGCTCGCAGCCGGCCAGGAAGTGGTCGGCCAGAGTGGGAATGTCCTCGAGACGGTCACGCAGGGGCGGTACCGTCAGCGTAAAGGCATTGAGTCGAAAGAACAGGTCACGCCGGAAGGCTCCCTCCGCGACCCGCTGGTGCAGATCGTTGTGGGTGGCCGCGACTACCCGCACATCCACCTCCCTCACGTCCTGGCCACCGACTCGCTCGATCTGGTGCTCCTGCAGGGCACGGAGCAGGGCGGCCTGGGCACGGGGCGAAAGTTCGGCCAGCTCGTCGAGGAACAGGGTGCCGCCGTGGGCCCGCTCGAAGCGCCCGAGGCGTGACTGTACCGCGCCGGTATAGGCTCCCTTCTCGACACCAAATAGCTCAGACTCGATCAGTTCCGGCGGAATGGCGGCGCAGTTGACGGCGACAAAGGGGCCCTTGGCACGCAGGCTCTGTTCGTGAAGGCGCCGAGCCAGGATCTCCTTGCCGGTGCCGGTCTCTCCGAGCAGCAACACCGGCACTTCCGAGACGGCTGCACTGTCGAGCATCGTCAACATTTCTCGAAAGGCGGGTGCCGAACCGATGGGACCCCAGTCATCGTCGGGCCGCTGATGGGTGAGGTCTCCCTCCAGGGTCGCAACCCGCGCCTGCAGCTCGTAAAGCTCATCGATCAGTGGGGCTTCACGCAGGAGGGAGGAGAAGGCCTCATGGTCGGACCACTTCTCGGCCAGCTTGCCGATGATCCGGCACCGGGCGTCGCCGCAGCCCAGGCACTCCACTTCTCGATACTGCACCTCGCGTCCCAGCAGCTGGGTGGCATAACCCGAGGCGTACCCCAGTAGCGTCCAGCAAACCGGCGCACTCTGTACGCCACGAGAACGCCACACCTCAACCTCGAACGAGCCCTGCCAGATGAACTCGCTGTAGAACCGGCCGGCCTCCAGGTCGATATCCAGCTGGCCTGGCACCGCCTTGACGTGGCCCAGCAGCGCGTGAAGCTGTGGGCCAGCCAGGAAGCTGTCGTGCAGCCCCAGTTGCCTGCCGCGCAGTGACTCGCCGAGCTCGGCATCCTGCAGGCCGGAGTAGTAGCCCAGGCGGATGAAGACGCCACGGGCGCGCTCCGCTCCCAGGGTGGACACCAGCTCATTACGAAAGAACGCTGACGCCTGCAGCGACATCAGCAACATGCGTTGCTCGCCCAACCAGACCTGCCCCTCCTCCGGAAGGAAACGCAGGGCGTCCATCAGGTCGCGGGCGCTGGGGTACTGGGGAGTGCTGGCAGTCATGAGTCACTCGTCGACAAGTCGCAATGTCAGGATATCACCCAGGCAGTATCAGGAGGTGACGCCCTGAGGTGATGATTTAGGCAATGATGAGCAAATGGTTAACCGATATTAGCGAACGCATGTTCGTATTGCGAATTAATGTTTGCGTGTAATTCGCCTAGTGCATTGATTACCCACGGTTTTAGAGTTTCGGCACGGTTCTTGACAGGTAAATAGGGCTGGAGTCCGCTGATAACCTTTTGATTAGACTAAAGTCTAGGGGTAGTTGGAGGCTCTATCGACGGCAAGCCCATAACGACCAGACGGGTGACATTGACCATGAAAAACATAACAAGGGTGCTTTCCCGGCGCCTCTCCCCAGTGACGATCGGGGCACTGACCCTGTTCGGCTCTCTGCTGCTCCCCTCCGTGGCGGCGGCAGAGAGTGAAACCGATATGCGTGAACCCGCCGAAGTCTACCGGCAGGTCTGCTCCCACTGCCACGAAACGGACGTCGCCAACAAGGTGGCTCCGATCACCATGGCATTCCCCGAAGTGGCCCATGAGGCGCGTGGAAACTATATCCGTATGACGGTACGCAACGGCCGAGCCGCCATGCCGTCCTTCCGCGAAGCCAAGATCAGCGACCCTGAGCTGGAGGCGCTGATCCAGGCATTGATGGGCGGCGATCTGGCGCACGCCGCGGATAGCGAGGAGTAGCGCCATGAAGCTGACACGGCGACAACTCATGAAGAATGGCCTGCTGTTGGGCGCCTCCGTGCCGCTCTCGTTGGGGGCCGCATGGGCCTCCGATGGCGGCCTTGCTGATGATCCGGCACATGGCTCGATCAGTCTCTTCGGCGTCGATCGCTCCACGACCGAGCTAGGTCAGGGGTTGCGTCAGCAGGGCTGGACGCCGCGCTATGAAGGTCGTCTCGACCCGTTAGCGCTGAATGTACAGCCCGCCGGCACGCTGGCGACTGGATTTACCGATGAGGCGGGCCTGGTACTGCTGACCAGTCTACTGGCCGGTCGCGGCCGAGTGCTGGCGTTGGGGCGACATGACGCGGGACAGCATCGCCTGCTGAGCCATCGCGGTCCCATCGCGGCGCCGTTGGCGGTAGATGCGGGCAGCTGGCAAGCCGCACTGGGGCGTGAATATGCCCGTCTGGCAACGGCCTCGGGTAGCGTGCGCCACAGCCAAGACATCAAGCGTCCGTACGGTGAATCCGTCAGTGCCACCGAGCTGAGCTTCCTGGTTCGGCTGTAAGCCCCCGATCATAATAATCGAGAGACGACTTCATGAGCACCACACAGCGAATTCTTCCCAAGGGCGTGTCCGAAGCTGACTTCGACGCTGCCCTCGTTCGGTTCCGCGAGATTCTCGGGGCCGATAGTGTCCTGACCGAAGGCGACCAACTCGCGCCCTATACCAAGATCATGATGGCCGGCGACGACAAGGACTACATCCCTTCCGCGGCGCTGCTGCCCACCACTACCGAGCAGGTTCAGGGCATCGTGCGCACCTGTAACGAGTACAAGGTACCGATCTGGACCATCTCCACCGGCAAGAACCTGGGCTACGGCAGCGCCGCCCCCGGCGAGACCGGCCAGGTGATCCTCGATATGCACCGCATGAACCAGATTCTCGATGTCGATCCCGAGGTCTGTACGGCACTGCTCGAGCCCGGCGTGACCTATCAGCAGCTCTACGACTACATCAAGGAGAACGACCTCAAACTGTGGCTGGATCCGCCGGCTCCTTCGGCCATCGCAGGCCCCGTGGGCAATACCCTGGACCGCGGCGTGGGCTATACGCCCTACGGTGAACACTTCATGTTCCAGTGTGGCATGGAAGTCGTGCTGGCTAACGGTGAAGTGGTACGCACCGGTATGGGAGGCATCGAGAACTCCAGCTCCTGGCAGGTGTTCAAGTGGGGGTATGGTCCCTATATCGACGGTCTCTTTACCCAGTCCAACTACGGCATCGTGACCAAGATGGGCCTGTGGCTGATGCCCGAGCCTCCGGCTTATCGCCCCTTCGTGATCCAGTATGACAACCCTGAGGATATCGAGGAGATCGTCGATGTCCTGCGCCCGCTGCGCATTGCCCAGATTATTCCCAATGCGGTGGTGATTGTGCACACCCTCTGGGATGCGGGCACCCATGTGCAGCGCAAGACCTACTACGAGGGTAGTGACTCCATCCCGCGCGAGGCCATCGAGCGCATCAAGCAGGATGAGGGCGTCGGCGAGTGGAACGTCTACGCGGCGCTATACGGCACCCCCGAGCAGATTGACGTCAACTGGAAGATCGTCGAGCAGGCCTTCGGGAAGAGTGGCAAGGCCAAGATCATGTACGGTGAGGAGGCCGAGAAACGGGGCGGTGGCTTCGAGTATCGTGCGGCCCTGATGAGGGGGGATATGAACCTTCAGGAGTTCGGCCTCTATAACTGGCGTGGGGGTGGTGGCTCCATGTGGTTTGCGCCGGTCTCCCAGGCGAAGGGTAGCGAGACCAAGGATCAGACCGAGCTGGCTCAGAAGATCCTCGGCAAGTACGGCTTCGATTACGTGGCAGAGTACATCGTCGGCTGGCGCGACATGCACCATGTCATCGACCTCCTTTACAACCGCGAGGATCCGGAAGAGACCCAGCGTGCCCACGACTGCTTCGCCGAGCTGATCGACGAGTTCGCCAAGCGCGGCTATGGCCTCTACCGCACCAATACCGAGTTCATGGAGCAGGTCGCCGGCACCTTCGGCGAACCGCTGCGCGAGGTGCACAAGACGCTGAAGAACGCGCTCGACCCCAACGGCATCCTGTCACCCGGTAAGTCCGGCATTCGGCAGTGACGACCGGTCACGATATGCCTCAGGCCGCCACCGAGGAGGCGGCCCGTCTAGAACAATGTGCAACGTAAAAATAGGTAAAACACATGTCCACTGATTTTTCCCTGAAGTCGTTGACAGCGATGGTGCTGGTGGGTCTGTTGAGCAGCCATTCCCTGCACGCTGCAGAGCCGCAGGAGGCAGCAAAAGGCCAGCCGGTGAACAGCAACACGACCGTGGTGATGTTGGGCACCGGTACGCCGGTGTTCAAGCATGAGCGTGCCGGCCAGTCAATCCTGGTGGTGGTTGACAAGGAGATGTACCTGTTCGATGCCGGTCCCGGTTTCGTCAGGAACTTCGATGCGCTTTCCGGCAAGGATTTCATGCCCGAGGACATCTACTTCAGCAATGACTCCGTCTACGGTGAGATGAACAAGGTGTTCATCACCCACCTCGACTCTGACCACGTCATGGGCGTGCCGGAGCTAATGCTGCGTCCCTGGATCATGGGGCGGAGTGAGCCGATGAAGGTGATCGGGCCCAAGGGGCTCGAGGCCATGACCACCAACATCCTGGAGGCCTATGTCGACGATATCGACCATCGCCTGCACGGCACCCAGCCGGCCAACCCGGATGGTTTTAAGGTCGATGTCACCGAGATTAGCGACACTCAGGTTGTGCATAAGGACGACAAGGTGACCATCACTGCCTTCAAGGTGCCCCACGGCAGCTGGGAAGATGGCATGGCGTTCGGCTACCGGGTAGAGACTCCCGAGAAGACGGTGGTCATAAGCGGCGATACGCGCCACGAGGAGGGGCTCTATGAGTACTTCCGCGATGCCGATATCCTGATCCACGAGGTCATGAGCGAGGGCGGTGTTCACCAGCTCCCTCAGGATTGGCAGGACTACATGTATCACGCCCACACCAGCACCAAGCAGCTGGCCGAGATCGGCGATGCCATTGATCCGCAGCTGCTGGTGATGACTCACCCCCTGCTATTTGGCCAGACTGATGAGCAGCTGCAGGAAGAGATGGCTGGCTATTACGACGGCAACTTTGTGCTGGCAAGCGATCTCGACATCTACGAGTGAAGCGTCCGATATGCGACAACAAGGCCATGACCGCCTGGGTCATGGCCAGCGGGAGGAATGAGAAATGAGTGAACGCTATACCGACTTCCATCTGCAGCCCATCGCCTACGAGTGGCGCGAGGGCAGCAGTGAGCGCCGCGCCGCGGTGACCAACCCCTTTGATGGCAGCAAACTGCTGGATATCCGCCTGGCAGATCGCAGCGACCTCGACGCCGCCTTCCTGGCCGCCGAGCAGGCCCAGGCCGAGTGGGCGGCGACCCCGCCCGCGGAGCGCAGCGCCCTGCTGCAGCGGGTGGTGGAGATCTTCGATGCCCGCAAGGAGGAGATCATCGACTGGCTGATCCGCGAGTCGGGCAGCACCCGGCTCAAGGCCAACGTCGAGTGGGGCGCGGCGCGCGGCATTACCCAGGAGGCCGCCAGCATGCCGGGCCGGGTGCATGGCATGACCCTGGCCTCCAACGTGCCGGGCAAGGAGAACCGCGTCTACCGCAAGCCTCTGGGCGTGGTGGGGGTGATCAGCCCCTGGAACTTCCCGCTGCACCTCTCGCAGCGCTCCATCGCCCCGGCGCTGGCGCTGGGCAACGCAGTGGTGGTCAAGCCGGCCAGCGACACCCCGGTCACCGGCGGCCTGCTGCTGGCCAGGATCTTCGAGGAGGCTGGCCTGCCCAGCGGACTTCTCAGCGTGGTGGTGGGCGCCGGCAGCGAGATCGGCGATGCCTTCGTCGAGCATCGCGTGCCCCGCATGATCTCCTTCACCGGCTCGACCCCGGTGGGGCGCCGCATCGGCGGCATCTGCAGCGGTGGCGAGCACATCAAGAAGGTGGCGCTGGAGCTGGGCGGCAACAGCCCCTTCGTGGTGCTCGACGATGCCGATATCGACCAGGCGGTGAACGCCGCGGCCATGGGCAAGTTCCTGCACCAGGGGCAGATCTGCATGGCGATCAACCGCATCATCGTCGATGCCTCGCGCTACGACGCCTTCGTCGAGCGCTTCGTTGCCAAGGTCAAGGGCCTCCAGGTCGGCGACCCGGACGACATGGCCACCGTGGTCGGGCCGATCATCAACGCCAAGCAGCGCGAGGGGCTCGAGGCCAAGATCGCCACCGCCCGGCAGGAAGGTGCCACCGTGCTGCTCGATGGCGAGATCGATGGCCAGCTGGTGCCGCCCCATGTGTTCGGCGATGTCACCCCGGAGATGGAGATCAGCCGCGAGGAGATCTTCGGCCCGCTGGTGGGCATCCAGAGGGCGCGGGACGAGGCGCATGCCCTGGAGCTCGCCAACTCGAGCGAGTATGGCCTCTCCAGCGCGGTGTTCACCGCCGACCTGGCCCGCGGGGCACGCTTCGCCCAGGGCATCAAGGCGGGCATGACCCATGTGAACGACATGCCGGTCAACGATGAGGCCCACGTGGCATTCGGCGGCGAGAAGAACTCGGGGCTGGGACGCTTCAATGGCGACTGGGCCATCGAGGAGTACACCACCGATCAATGGGTCAGCGTCCAGCATACGCCGCGTGGCTATCCCTTCTAGTCCAAGTTGTCTTTGTCCGGCCACTTCTTGCGGCCGGACTTCCCGCGTATCACTGTAAGGAGATGGAACGATGCAGATTCAAGCGGCAGTCACCGCCGAACAGGGCAGCGACTTTCAATGGCAATCGGTCGAACTGGCCGAACCCGCCCTGGGCGAGGTGCGGGTGCGTATCGTGGCCACCGGTGTCTGTCATACCGATGCCGTGGCCCGCGACCTGGGGATTGCCCCATTCCCCATCGTGCTGGGGCATGAGGGAGCCGGCGTAGTCGAGGCCCTCGGCGAGGGCGTGACCGGGCTCGAGGTGGGCGATCATGTGGTGCTGTCGTTTGCCCATTGCGGTAGCTGCGGACACTGCCTGACCGGGCATCCTACCGTTTGCGACACCTTCAATGACTTGAACTTCGGTGGCGCCATGGACGATGGCAGCCACCGTATCGCCCGGGGTGACGAGGCGCTGGCGACCTTCTTTGGCCAGTCGTCCTTTGCCAGTCACGCCGTGGTCAATGCCCGCAATGCGGTCAAGGTCGACCCCGATGTGGATCTGGCGCTGCTCGGCCCGCTGGGCTGCGGCATCCAGACCGGTGCCGGCACCGTGCTCAACCGGCTCAAGCCCGAGTTCGGCTCCAGCCTGGTGGTCTACGGCTGTGGTGCCGTGGGGCTATCCGCCATCATGGCGGCACGCATCGCCGGTTGCCACCAGATCATCGCGGTGGATGTTCACGACAGCCGTCTCGAGCTCGCCCGGGAGTTGGGGGCGACCCATGCCATCAACGGCGAGAATGAGGATGCCCTCGAGCGGGTACGCGAGATCACCGGTGGCGGCAGCAACTTCGCGCTGGAGACCACCGGTGTGCCCATGGTGGTGCGCCAGTCGCTGCAGGCGCTGCGCCCGCTGGGTGTCTCGGCCATCGTCGGCGTCACCCCCGAGGTGACGCTCGATGTGCACCAGGACCTGATGGCCGAGGGCAAGTCGATGATCGGCGTGATCGAGGGTGACTCGGTGCCGCGTGTGTTCATTCCGCAACTGGTGGCCTACTTCAAGGAGGGGCGTTTCCCATTCGATCGGCTGGTCAGGTTCTATGCGCCGGAGCAGATCAACCAGGCCTTCGAGGACTCGGCGAACGGCATTACGGTCAAGCCGGTGCTAAGAATTGGCTGATCCAAAAGTACGCTAATAGTCATATCTCCTTGATAGCATTCATTATGGTCTCGCAAAACCATCGTTGAGCAGGTGAGCGGCTGTAACCGGCGTGCCAATAGAGAGTTACGTCAAACTCTGGAACGGAGAAGGGTAGTTCATGATAGTCCAACTTACTGTCGTGAATGAATTCCTTGGCAATTTGCATTGGGACAATGGCTAACAGATCGCTGGCGAGTAGCAACCGGGGCAGTACCGAAAAGTGCGGAACTTCCAAGCTGACTTTCCGCTGATAGCCGTTGCGTCGCATTACATCCTCGGCCAGGCTGTGGCCAGAAGAACTGGCTACCAGTGCATGGCGTATGGCTAAAAATTTCTTAAGCGAGATTGGCTTTGGGCCCAAGAGCTCGGTACGCCCCAGGCATACATAGCGGTCACGGAGTATCACACACTGCTCCAGATTCTCGGTCATGATGGGACGGCTGCAGATGACCGCATTCACCTTGCTGCTGAGTAGCCACTCCTCCACACGGTCGATCTCCAGAGGTATCACCTCGAGTTCGATGCATGGCGCTTGTTTCTGAAGTCTCTGATAAATAGCAGGAAGCAAGGCCATTGCGCCAAGGTCGGTCAATGCCAGGCGGAACCGTTGTGAACAGCTGGCTGGATCGAATTCCTGCATGCTTCCAAGTGTCGCCTCAAGCTGACCCAGAGCATCACGTAATGGTGGATAGAGTTGCCGGGCTGTCATCGTAGGGGTCATTCCGTGCCGGGCACGAATGAAGAGTCGATCGTCGAACTGCTGCCGTAGGCGAGCCAGAGCGTAGCTGATGGAGGGTTGCGTTACATTGAGGCGTTCTGCGGTTGAGGTGACGCTTGCCGTCTCGTATAGCAGGACGAAGACACGAATCAGATTGAGGTCAGGAAGAGGCATAGATACCATCTATTTTTGATAGAAATAGCATTGATTTGATCAATTATTGTAGAGCAGCTAGCGTGAAAGGTGTTAACCGATTAATGAGCTGCCAATGTCTACCGTCCACTCCACAACCTATTCATTGCTTCGTCACCGGGGAATGACCACCATTTTTGGTAACCCCGGCTCCAATGAGCTGCCTTTCCTCAGAAATTTTCCGGATGATTTCCGCTATATCCTTGGCCTCCATGAAGGTGTGGTCGTAGGGATGGCGGATGGTTACGCGCTAGCCAGCGGCAAGCCTGTACTCGTTAATCTGCATGCTGCGGCCGGCACTGGAAACGCGATGGGGGCACTGACTAACGCGTGGTATTCCCATTCACCCTTGGTGTTGACTGCCGGCCAGCAGGCGCGCCCACTGATAGGCGTGGAAGCCATGTTGGCCAACGTTGATGCAACCCAGCTGCCTAAACCTCTGGTAAAGTGGAGCTATGAGCCAGCCTGTCCTGAAGATGTGCCGCGCGCGCTAAGCCAGGCCATTCACATGGCAAGCTTGCCAGCTCGCGGCCCTGTCTATGTGTCAATTCCTTATGATGACTGGGGGCATGATGTCGATGCCGATGCTGAGCTCCTGGTAGAGCGTGACGTGCAATCCGCTGGGACCCCTTCAAGCTCACAGCTCGAATGGTTCAAAGAGCACCTCGCTCAAGCGAAAAACCCTGCGATAGTGTTGGGTCCCGAAGTGGATGCCAGCCGGGCCAATCAGCTGGCTGTAGCGCTTGCCGAGAGGCTGAGTATGCCGGCATGGGTGGCGCCCTCTGCGTCGCGCTGTCCCTTCCCCACGCGGCACCCGTGCTTCCGAGGCGTGCTGCCGGCCGCTATCTCGGGAATATCTGCAAAGCTTGAAGGCCACGACCTCGTGCTGGTCATTGGCGCTCCGGTCTTTCGCTACCATCAGAATGCGCCGGGCCGTTACCTCCCTGAAGGTACGCAGCTCCTGCACTTAACCGGCGATGTGCAAGAGGCAGCACGGTCTCCAATGGGAGATACGCTAGTAGGCGACTTGCATGCAACACTGCAAGCACTGCTTCCGCTGCTGGAGCAAAGCGATCGTCAGTTGCCTGAAGCTCTACCCCTGCCGGAACCGGTGCCGGAAGCTCCGGGGCGCCTTGCGCCAGAGACCGTTTTCGATTCGTTAAATGCTTTAGCGCCTGAAGATACCATTTATGTTAAGGAATCGACTTCGACGGTGACGGCATTCTGGGAGCGCGTAGAGATGCGTCATCCCGGTAGCTATTACTTTCCAGCTTCTGGAGGGCTAGGGTTTGGTTTGCCGGCCGCGATAGGCGTCAAGCTCGCCGAGCCCGATAGGCCGGTGGTAGCGGTTATTGGAGATGGGTCTGCTAACTATGCGATAAGTGCACTTTGGAGTGCCGTTCAGTATAAGTTGCCGATAATTTTTATCATATTGAAAAATGATACTTATGGTGCACTTGAGTGGTTCTCGAGAATGCTGAATGTTGATGATGCTCCAGGGCTAACTATCCCGGGTATGGATTTTTGCGCCTTGGCAAATGGCTATGGTCTTGAGGCCGTGCTCGCTGAAAGTCGTGAAGCCTTTGAAAAGGCTTTAACGGAGGGGCTTGCCAGTGATAAACCCCTTCTGATCGAGGTTCCCACTACAACCATTGAGCCTTGATTGGAAATGTTAAAAAAAATCTTTACCTTCGGAAATTATAATTTCAAGAGGATGTCAGTATGAAGCGTGCAGTGTCCCCCTTAATGATTGCGGCTTCGGCAGCAGGCCTGTCTATCACATCATTGGCGGAAGCCGATACGCTACGAATGTCTCATCTTTGGCCATCAGGCTCGACCGTTAACCAAGAGATCTATCAGGCATGGGCCGACCGAATCGAACAAGAATCCGACGGCCAGCTACAGGTTGAGATCTATCCCTCGCAGACCTTGAGTAAAGCCGACCAATCCTACGAAGCGGCTGTGAATGGAATCGCTGATGTTGCAGTAACGCTACAGGGGTATACGGCAGGACGGTTTCCATTAACAGAGATTGTGCAACTCCCCGGAGTTGTAAAGGATGCATCACAGGGAAGTTGTATTCTGCAATCTCTCTATGATGAGGGAGACATTGCGGCGGAGTATGATGATAGCCATGTTCTTTTCATGTTCACGACGGGGCCAGCCTATATACACACCAAGGCAACGGAAGTCAAGTCGCCGGAAGACCTTGCAGGGTTGCGCATTCGCCGGCCCAGCGACGTAGCGGGTGAAATGCTGTCCAGTATGGGGGCCCATCCTGTGGGGATGCCTGCGCCTGATATCTACACTTCTCTGCAGCGCGGTGTTATGGATGGATTGAGCTTTCCTTGGGAGGCCATGAGCGTTTTTCGCATCAATGAGCTGGTGAACTATCACCTTCAGGTTCCTTATTATGCAGGTGCGATAGTGGCCACGATGAACAAGTCGGCCTATGAGCAGCTTTCTCCAGACATGCAGGCCGTTATCGATCGTAGCAGCGGTATGGAGTGGGCGCAGATTGCTGGTGGCGTTTTCGACCAGCTGGACCGGCAAGGGCGCCAGGAAGCTCTGGAGCAAGGCGATGTCATTCACACTGTGGAGAATCCTCTCGATGACCCCGAGTGGGCTCCCCTCTTGAAACAAGGTACGAACATCTACCTCGAACGTCTTGAAGAACGAGGTCTTGATAATGCCAGAGAGGTCTATCAAAAAGCACTATCTCTACAAGAGCGCTGCTCTTCGTGATGTTTTAATAATCTAGATATTTGGAGATATTTGTGAACGCATTGGACTTGCTGATAGGCGGTGAGAGCCGTCTTGCCACCGGTGGTGGGATTTTCAACCGTGCGAATCCCTTTTCTCAACGAGATGTAACTCAAGCCGCTGCAGCGACTGTAGACGATGCACGTGCGGCTGCGAAGTCTGCTCATCTGGCCTTCGCGAGATATTTGAAAACTGGCCCCAGTGAGCGGCGTCTGAAACTGCTCAGGGCAGCAGATCTGATGGAATCCCGTCAGTCCGACTTCATTGAGCGCATGATGGGTGAGACCGGTGCTACCTCCGGCTGGGCCGGCTTTAACGTGAAGGTTGCTGCCGCCACGCTACGTGAAGCTGCCGCTCTGACGACCCAGGTCCAGGGACAATTAATTCCCTCCGATGTGCCGGATAGCCTCGCCATGGGCGTACGTGCCCCCTGTGGGGTGGTAGTGGGCATCGCGCCTTGGAATGCTCCCGTTATCCTCGGTACTCGAGCGATTGCAACTCCCTTGGCTTGTGGTAATAGCGTTATTCTCAAGGCCTCGGAGCAGTGTCCAGCTACACACCATCTGATCGTCGAGGTTCTACAGGAGGCTGGATTTACAGACGGGGTAGTGAACCTCATCACCAATGCTCCGGAGGATGCTGCAGAGGTAGTTGAAACGTTGATCTCTGATCCAGCAGTGCGCCGAATCAACTTTACTGGATCTACCGGTGTGGGGAAGATTATCGCAGAAAAGGCAGCACGGCACCTTAAGCCAGTCCTGTTGGAGCTCGGTGGGAAAGCACCTGTATTAGTACTGGAGGATGCCGACCTCGATGCCGCTGTGGATGCAGCCATCTTCGGTGCCTTTTTCAATCAAGGGCAAATTTGCATGTCCACCGAGCGACTTATTGTCGACTGCGCAGTAGCAGACACTTTTGTCGAGAAGCTGGTGATGCGTGCCAAAGAGCTCAAGGTTGGCAATCCGCGGGACGGTGACTTTCAGCTTGGCACTCTTATTGATTCAAAAGCGGGAGAAAAGCTTAACTCCCTAATTGATGATGCAGTAGCGAAGGGCGCTCGCCTTGCCTGTGGCGGTAGGGCAGAAGGTGTAATAATGCCTGCTACCGTAATCGACGGTGTGACTCCAACAATGCGGCTATACACAGAGGAGTCTTTTGGACCCTTGACATCCGTGATACGTGTCGACGGGGAAGACGAGGCCCTGGCGGTTGCCAACGACAGCGAGTATGGGTTGTCTGCGGCGATTTTCAGCCGTGATACCGCACGAGCTATCAAGCTGGCAGGGCATGTCCGCTCTGGGATCTGCCATGTCAATGCGCCAACCGTACATGACGAGCCCCAGATGCCCTTCGGGGGAGTTCAGGCGAGTGGCTATGGGCGGTTTGGTGGTAAAGCAGGAATCGAAGAATTTACAGAGCTTCGTTGGGTAACTGTTCAGCTCGGACCGAGACACTACCCGATTTAAATAAGCTAATCATGGTGGTGGTTGTCAAGTCCGCCAATGAGGCTTGCCTTGCTTCGAGCCTGACGTAGGTGAGCCCCCGAGGTGACCCTCTCCTAAACTGTGCAGGTTTGGGAGGGGGTGGTCCGTCTGGGTATGCTTCATCCTATGGGTAAGCGAACGGGCAACACCGCTTGTTAGTGATCTGGCGTTGTGCTGCCAGTGGTGGGGCAGGAGCTCATGGGCCTGGCTGGCCTTGTGGGTCGGCAGCCTTTCCTGCACGTCTCTGAGGTAGGCGCAGGGCTCGTGGCCATTCAGCTTGGCAGATTGGATCAGGCTCATGATGGTGGCGGCGTGCTGGCCGCTGCGTAGTGGCCCGGCGAACAGTCAGTTGCTGCGGCTCCATCGCCCATGGGCGGATCAGGTTATCGACCTGGTTGTTGT
Organism: Halomonas icarae; assembly: GCF_009901955.1. Lineage (GTDB taxonomy): Bacteria > Pseudomonadota > Gammaproteobacteria > Pseudomonadales > Halomonadaceae > Halomonas > Halomonas icarae. The sequence goes on from NZ_WUTS01000001.1 coordinate 3,412,314, forward strand.
CGATCGGCAACCCGCCGTCATCGAGGTAGGGCGTCAGAGCCGACCAGCGTTTCAGGCTGAAGTCCAGCGCCTTGGCTGTCGCGGTGCCGTTCGGCATCGCCGATTCGACGTGGCTGACAACCACAGGTGCAGTGATCACTTTCCGGATCATGGTGAATCTCTGTGCGCGGCAGCTCCGGGGCAAGGGGGCGCGCTTAGACGTCTTCTTCGCCGCTGGCGTGGCAGAAGTGAGATCTAGCTCCTCCAGCTCGGTTTCGATGGCAGCGATGCGGAACCTGTCAACCTGGTTTGGCACATCGTTAACAATGGTTCTTCGTAGACTGGCGTGACGGTCAGCCGCATGGCACTAATGGGCCATCCAAATTCGTAGGCTCGGTAAGCACCATCGCACCGGGCATAGAGGGGGCGCCAGGGTCACGCCCGATGCGCCTTTAGCTTATCGGGCCTACGTGAAACTTCCATTGGCTTCACGCCAAATGGCCATGAGCCATACTTTTATTGGCCTTGCCGCCAGGAACGATTGCTCAGGATGAGACTAAAGTCGCTTGTCGCGTCAGGGGGCGTTAGTTTATTTTTGCACTATATTGCGAACTCATGTTCACTATGCGAACGCTTAGCGCAGCGACAACAATCCCCGGAGGATTACCATGAAGATCAAGCTCACCGCCTGCCTGTTGGCTGCGTCCATTGCTGGCCTGGCCGCGACTTCTGCTCAATCAGCCACCACCCTGCGCATGGCCCACTTCTGGCCGGGTGCTTCCGGTATCAATAACGACATCTTCGAGGCGTGGGCGAGTTCGCTCGAAGAGGCCTCGGATGGCGAGCTCAAGGTGGAGATGTTCCCCTCCGGCACGCTGGCCAAGCCCGATTCTCTCTACGAGGCGGCGGCCAATGGCATCGCGGATATCAGCGCAACTGCACAAGGCTATACCGCCGGGCGCTTCCCGCTGAGCCAGATCGTCGAGCTACCCGGGGTAGCGACCAACGCCACCCAGGGTGCCTGCGTGCTGCAGACGCTCTACGAGGATGGGCACCTGGATGCGGAGTACGCCGATACCCGGCCGCTGTTCTTCTTCACCACCGGCCCGGGCGGCATCCACACCATCGACACCGATGTGAAGGTGCCGGCTGACCTTGAAGGTCTACGTATCCGTCGTCCTACTGCAGTGGCGGGGGAGATGCTCGAGAACATGGGGGCAACTCCCGTGGGCATGCCGGCACCGGATATCTATACCTCCATGCAGCGTGGCGTCATCGATGGCCTGAGCTTTCCGTGGGAGGGGCTCAAGGGGTTCCGTATCAATGAACTGGTCGAGTACCACACCGAGGTGCCGTTCTACACCCTGATCTTCGTGGCGACCATGAACCAGCGCGCCTACGACCGCCTTAGCCCCGAGCAGCAGGCGGTGATCGATGCCAACTCCGGAATGAAATGGGCAGAGAACGCCGGTGCGGTATTCGACCGTCTCGATGTGGAGGGCAAGCAGGAAGCCAAGGAAGCGGGGCATACCATCCGCGAGATCGAAAATCCTCTGGAGAATGCGGACTGGCAGCAGCCGCTGCAGGACGGTATCGAGAGTTATCTGGCCGAGCTCGAGGAGCGTGGCCTGCCTGGACGCGAGGTCTATAAGGCGGCCCTCGCCGCCAGCAAGTCCTGCGCGGCCGACCAGGAGTAAGCGAAGATGCAGTTGAGTCTCGAGAGGGCCAGCCACTGGCTGGCCCTGTTGTGCAAGCTGGTGGCCGGCATCGCCCTGCTGGGGCTGCTGGGGGTTACCATCGTTGATGTTACTACCCGCTATCTAGCGCGGCTAACCGACGGGGGCGTGGCGTTGAGCGTGACTGGTAGTGTGGAGCTGGTGAGCTATCTGATGCTGTTCTCGTTGCTGGCGGCCATGGCCGCCAATGTGGAGAAGAGCCAGGTGGTGGTGGAGGCCTTCTCCCATGGACTGTCACCCACCATCAAGAACCGCCTGCACGGCGTCTATCTTCTGGGTTTCACGGCCCTTGGCCTGGTGCTCTTTTTCGGTCTGCTGGAGTCCGGCAGTTCGGCTGCTCGGTATGGTGAGGTGACTCAGGACCTGCGGATTCCCATGGGGCCCATCTATTACGCCGCCGCCGTACTTAGTCTGATGCTGGGACTACGGAGTCTGGTCCATGCCTTGTTGAGTGCCATCTTCGGCGTCGAAGGGGAGGTCTCCCATGGGGAGTGAGATGATCGGGGCCATCGGTCTGGGCCTCTTGTTGGTACTGATGATGCTACGGGTACCAGTAGCGTTGACCATGTTGATTGTCGGGGTGGTGGGTTTTGCCCAGGTGATCAGCTGGGATGCCGCCATCGCCCAGCTCAAGACCGTGCCGGTAGAAGTGCTCTCCAACTACAGCTTCAGTGCGGTACCGATGTTCATCTTCATGGGCGTGCTGGCGGCACATTCCGGCATGGCCGGCAAGCTGTTCCACTCTACCCGTGTGATCTGCGGTGGCTGGAAGGGTGGCCTGGCCATCGCTGCCGTCGGCTCCTGCGGCATCTTCTCGGCGATCTCCGGTTCCTCGCTGGCCACCGCCAGCACCATGACCCGTGTCGCTCTGCCCGAGATGGAACGCTATGGCTACAACCGGGGCCTGGCCACCGGCGCGCTGGCGGCCGGGGGAACCCTGGGCATCATGATTCCGCCCTCCATCGCCCTGCTGATCTACGCCATCCTTACCGAGCAATCGGTCGGCGACATGTTCATGGCAGGCCTGGTGCCGGGGCTGATGGGGCTGGTGATGTATGCACTGACGGTCAGCGTGGTGATGCGACTCAAGCCATCGCTGGCGGTGGCCGGCGAGTCGACCACCTGGACGCAGAAGCTGGCTTCGCTCTCTGGCCTGGTGCCCTTCTTCGCGGTCTTTCTGGTAATGATTCTGGGCATCTACTTTGGCGCCTTCACCCCTACCGAGGGAGCCAGTGTCGGCGCCTTCGCCACCCTGCTCTACGCCCTGGTCAAGGGCATGCGCGCAGCCGCGTTATGGCGCAGCGTGCAGGAGACCCTGGCGCTCTCGGCGGTGGTGTTCTTCATGCTGGTAGGTGCCGAGACCCTGGGCTACTTCATCTCGGTGTCACGGATCTCCTTCTCGATTACCGATCTGCTCTATGGCATGGAGCTTTCGCCCATGGTCGTGGTGCTCTGCATCCTGCTGCTCTATTTCGTGCTGGGGATGTTCATGGATGCGATTGCCATGCTGGTAATCACGGTGCCGGTGGTTTATCCGATTATCCAGGCGCTCGGTATCGACCCCATCTGGTTCGGCATCATCACCGTGCTGACCGTTGAGCTGGGGCTGATAACCCCTCCGGTTGGGATGAACGTGTTCGTGATCAAGGCCATGGCGCCTCATGTCGGGTTGGGCGAGATATTCAAGGGGGTAGCACCCTTTATCGTCTCGGATTTCGTGCGACTGGCCTTGCTGATCCTCTTTCCGGCGCTGACGGCGCTGTTCCTGATGTGAGCATCAGAAGTCCCTGGGCCAATCTCTAGACTAACAAGTGCCCCCGAGAGCCATGCTCGCGGGGGCGCTGTCGTTTTTGGGGTACTGCTGCGGGCATGATATCGGGGCCGCGCTTAGGCCTGGCGCCGCCGAAACTCACGCGGTGCCAGGCCGGTCAGGCGCTTGAAGAAGCGAGTGAAGTAGGCGGGTTCCGAAAACCCAAGGCTATCCGCAACCTGGGCGACCGTCATGTTGGTGTAGGTAAGCTGGCGCTTCGCCTCAAGCAGCAGCCGTTCATGCAGCAGTTGCAGGGCACTGCGATTGGCGAGGCGCCGGCACAGCAGGTTGAGGTGAGCGCTGGTCATGCTGAGCTGCTCGGCGAACCGTTCGACACTAGGCTGCTGACGAAACTGTTGTTCGATAAGTGCCTGGTAGTTCTGCAGATGTACCAATCCTCGCTCCTGGGGACGAGGAGTACTCGTGCTGCCGGTGTGGAGCGGTCTCGCGATCAGGCGGGAGATCTCGATGAACAGCGCCTCGGTGAATGCTTCCAGGATGCGTTCGCGGCCAGGGGCGGGGTGGCGATACTCGTCTCCCAGCTGGTCCACCAGGGTCGCGATGCGTCGGGCCGGTCGGTCGGCCGCGAGTGGATAGGCGGTGGCCAGTGACATCGCTGCCGCCTGGGCACCCAGCTGCTGTTCCAGCCGTTCGGCCAGGGGGCTGGCCATGGTAATGATATGCCCCTGAGTATCCGGCGAGAAGTGGAAGCCGTGGATGCTCATGGCGGGCACTACGATGATCAGCGGGGCCTCATGGGAGCGCTGGCTCCCCTCCAGCTCAAGGCGGACGCGCCCGGTGGTCAAATGTAGCAGGTGGAGTAGGTCGGCATGGCGGTGAGGCTGGATCTTCCAGTCGTGGAGCTGGCTGCGTTCGGCAATCGACTCCCAGTGCAGCAGATCCGGCGTCGGCCAGTGGTGTGTCTCGCCATACAGCTTGAAGACGGGGACGGCATTGGTGGACATGGGGAGCTCCGGTAATACACTTTCGACTAAAGTCTGTCGATAATATTGGGATTGTCCAGATAACACTGCCGATATTGCCTTATTGTGGGAAGAGACTCAGTGAAAAATACAATCCACATAGCGAACATCTGTTCATACCTCCGAACAATGGAGTCTCTCCGCCATGAAAACTCAGGTCGCAATCATTGGTGCTGGGCCCTCGGGCCTTTTGCTTGGTCAACTACTGAGCCGTCAGGGTATCGACAATATTATCCTCGAGCGCAAGAGCGGCGAGTACGTGTTGGGTCGTATTCGTGCGGGTGTACTGGAGCAGGGCATGGTCGACCTGCTGCGCGAGGCGGGTGTCGACAAGCGCATGGATGAAGAGGGTGAGGTTCATGATGGCGTGGAGCTGGCCCTGGACAATCGTCGTGTGCGCGTCGACCTGGCCGGGCTGACGGGCGGCAAGACCGTGATGGTCTACGGCCAGACCGAGGTGACGCGTGACCTGATGGAGGCGCGGGAAGTCATCGGAGGCAGGACCATCTACGAGGCTGACAACGTGCAGCCACACGGCCTCGAGAGCGATAGTCCCTATATCACCTATGAAAAGGATGGCGAGACTCACCGTCTCGATTGCGACTACGTGGCAGGCTGCGACGGCTTCCATGGCGTCTCGCGAAAATCGATCCCGGCGGATCGTATCAAGGAGTTCGAGAAGGTCTACCCCTTCGGCTGGCTGGGTCTGCTCTCCGACACCCCGCCAGTGGCCGACGAGCTGATCTATGCTCGCCACGAACGTGGCTTCGCCTTATGCAGCATGCGGTCGTCGACCCGTAGTCGTTACTACATTCAGGTGGGTCTGGACGAGAAGGTCGAGGACTGGTCCGACGAGCGTTTCTGGGAGGAGCTGAAGCGACGCATCCCCGATGAGGTAGCCGAGAAGCTGGTCACTGGGCCCTCTCTCGAGAAGAGCATTGCCCCGTTGCGTAGCTTCGTGGTCGAGCCGATGCAGTATGGACGTCTTTTCCTGGTGGGCGATTCGGCACATATCGTACCACCCACCGGTGCCAAGGGGCTCAACCTGGCGGCAAGTGACGTCAACACCCTCTATCGGTTGATGGTCCAAGTTTACCAGAAAGGGCGTACCGATCTGATCCCCAACTACTCCGCGACCTGTCTCAAGCGGATCTGGAAGGCCGAGCGCTTCTCCTGGTGGATGACTTCGATGCTGCACAAGTTCTCCGAGGAGGATGACTTTAACACCCGCATGCAGCAGGCCGAACTGGACTATGTGACAAGCTCCGAGGCGGGGCTGACCACCATCGCCGAGAACTACGTTGGGCTGCCCTACGAGTCGCTGGAATAAGCATTCCCTGGCGATTATTGTTTTGTATCTATTAAGTTATGAGCCCGCCTGATGGCGGGCTCCTGTGTTTATCGATTCTGCTTACCGCTTCTGCTCCTCGTCTCCCTTGACCTCATAGTCCCCCTCCAGCACCTGCTGTTCGTGGTGGCTTCCTCTGGAGGAGTGCGTCTCGCGGTAGCGGGTCTCGTGGTAGTGGAAGCCACCACCGACATCTTCGGCCTGATCGGCGCGCATCTGCTCCATGCGCTTCTTCAGGCGGTGACGCAGCAGCGGCATCAGCGCCCAGCCCAGCAGCATGAAGATCAGGCCGAAGACCATGGCCACGATCTGAAGTGGTCCCCGAAATTCGGACCAGGCGCTAAGCTCTGATCAGACCGACCAGGAGACCCTGATCATGAGCAA
>NZ_WUTS01000010.1 GCF_009901955.1 Halomonas icarae
GTGCCGGCGCGGGTCGAGGTGATCCGCCATGTGCGCATCAAGTACGGCTGCCCCGCCTGCGAGGAGGGCGTGCAGATCGCCCCGGCGCCCGCCAAGCTGCTGCCGAAGAGTAACGCCAGCCCGACGCTACTCGCCTATGTGGCCACCGCCAAGTACCAGGATGCGTTGCCGCTCTACCGCCAGAGCCAGATCTTCGCCCGTCACGGCGCCGAGATTCCGCGCAACACCCTGGCCCGTTGGATGGTGCAAACCGGCGAGCGAATGACACCGCTGATCGAGGCGCTACGCCGACACTTGCTGCAAGCCCCGCTGATCCACATGGACGAGACCACACTGCAGGTCAACACGGAACCCGACCGGCCGGCGAGTTCAACGTCCTATATGTGGTTACAGCGCGGTGGCCCACCTGGCCAACAGGTGGTGCTGTTTGACTATGACCCCAGCCGCGCCGGTCGGGTGCCCGTACGCCTGCTGGGTGACTATGCTGGTCGCCTGGTCACCGATGGCTACGAGGGCTATGCCGAGGTGGTGCGCAAGAACGGCATCACCCATGCTGGCTGCTGGGCACACGCCCGTCGCAAGTTTGTCGAGGCCCAGAAGGTGCAGCCCAAGGGCAAGACCGGCAAGGCCGACTGGGCCCTCAATCAGATCCGCAAGCTCTATGGCGTGGAAAAGCAGGCCAAGGGCCTGGCACCCGAAGCGCGCCAGGCGCTGCGCGAGCAGAAGAGCCGCCCGCTGATCACCCAGCTACGCACCTGGTTGGACAAGTCGCTGACCCAGGTGTTGCCGAAGAGCGCGCTGGGCAG
>NZ_WUTS01000011.1 GCF_009901955.1 Halomonas icarae
CTAGGGAGCGTTAACAATCAGGCCAGCCAAACGATGGCCGATACGAGGCAGAGTAGCGACTGATAATTTCTTGCCAGTCGCTCATAGCGCGTTGAGATACGCCTGAACTGTTTGATTTTTTGGAAAAACCTCTCGACAAGGTTACGATCTTTATAGCTGTGCCAGTCTACCTCGATGGGCGCCAAGCGGTTCTTTCTCGGTGGAATCACTGGCTCGGCACCCACCGCTCGGATGGTGTCTCTCAGCGCAGTAGAATCGTACCCTTTGTCACCCAGTACAGCGTTCGGGGCAAAGCCTTCAAGCAACGCCGGAGCCGCACCGTATTCTGAGGCTTGCCCTGGGGTGAGAATCAGCCTAACAGGGTTGCCCAAGGCATCAACAGCCGCGTGTATCTTGGTGCTCAAGCCTCCTCGAGACTTGCCCATGGCTTCGGCGCTCTGTGCCGTTTTTTTGAAGCCCCGTGCTGATGAACCCTGACGATGCTGCCGTCGATCATCAACTGCTCCAGATCAGGATCATCGGCCAACGTGTCGGCAACCTGCTGCCAAACGCCTTTTTTTGACCAGCGGTTGTATCGCATGTAGACGGTATGCCAGCGACCGAAGGAGGCAGGCAGGTCACGCCAAGGAGCCCCAGTGCGAGCGATCCAGAGGACAGCTTCAACAAAGAGGCGGTTGTCTTTGGCGGTCACACCACAGTCGGTCACTTTGCCGGGAAGGAGAGGCTCAAGTTTCTCCCACTGGTCATCACGCAGCATCAGTCGAGGCATTCGTCATCCAAATCCCGTCATGCTACATCAGGTACGCAAAAATTAGTAATTGTTAACGCTCCCTAG
>NZ_WUTS01000012.1 GCF_009901955.1 Halomonas icarae
CTGCAACCCGGCGTAAGGCGTGGTGGCATAGGCCCAGAGGTAGGCGCGGTGTGTCGTCTTCTTGCCCGGGGCCAGCAGCGGTACCGGGGTCTCGTCGGCATGCAGCACGGGTTCACTGAGCAGCAGGTCACGCAAGGCATCGATCAGCGGTTGGAGCCTTACGCCGCAGATGCCGACCCACCCGGCCAGGGTGGAACGCGGAATCGCTACGCCGGCACGGGCAAAGATCTGTTCCTGCCGATAGAGCGGCAGGTGGTCGGCATACTTGGCGATCAGCACCTGGGCCAGCAGGCCGGCGGTGGGGATGCCCTTATCGATGATCTGCGCCGGCATCGGCGC
>NZ_WUTS01000013.1 GCF_009901955.1 Halomonas icarae
CGAGGCCTCGCACCAGCCTGCCGGGCAAGGGGCATCAAATCTATCCCTACCGGCTGCGCGGCCTGACCATCGACCGCCCGAATCAGGTGTGGGCGACCGACATCAGCTACATTCCGCTGGCACGCGGCTTCATGTACTTGGTGGTGGTGATGGACTGGCACAGTCGTCGAGTGCTGTCCTGGCGAGTCTCCAACACGCTGGATACAGACTTCTGTGTCGATGTGCTGGAGGAGGCACTGGCACGTCATGGACCGCCTGAGATCTTCAATACGGATCAGGGGTGCCAGTTTACCAGCCAGGCTTTCACCGACGTCCTCAAGGCTCACGGCGTGACCATCAGCATGGACGGCAAAGGCTGTTACCGGGATAACATCTTCGTGGAGCGGCTCTGGCGCAGCGTGAAGTACGAATGCGTCTATCTGACGGCGTTTG
>NZ_WUTS01000014.1 GCF_009901955.1 Halomonas icarae
TTGCAGAACAGTCACTTCTGCCACATTCACCGCCGGTAACGTTTGCCCGTTGCCGGCAGCGGATGCGTACTTTACGGTTTTCCCGGCGGGTCCGCAAGTCTTTCCGGTAAATAAAGTTGGATTCTTCAAAATCCGGCGTGAATGGTGGTACCGGCAGGGACACAAAATCCGATACGGTCGGCAGTTGGCTCTGCCGCCTGGCCTTGCGGATCCAGGTCTGGACGAGGTTCGTGTTGAGCCCGTGCTGCAAGGCAACCTGGGCAATGGAGGCATCGCCCTGCAGGCAGGCCGCGACGATCTTGGCCTTGAATGACGGGGCGTAACGGCGGCGGCGACGAATCTCACGCTCGGTGTTTGGGGACGTCATGGATAGGTGCCCATCTATTGTTACGTGGGCACCTAATGTCGCTGGCCAAGGGCTTACGCGGAAG
>NZ_WUTS01000015.1 GCF_009901955.1 Halomonas icarae
ACTCCGCTTCTTTCTTCTCCATCAGCTGATGGAGACGCGCGATCTCCTCCTGCTGAGCGCGCACTTGGCGCTGCAGCTGGGAGACGCTGGCGGAAGGTGTCGGGGCCGTTGAAGTCATGCTGATATTTTACCAAGCGGTGCTGCTGGAAGCAGCAGAAAATCAGCCAACCGACTGAAAGTCCAACGCCTTATGGGGACGCATGGCGCTGAGGTCATAGCCATCCAGGAGCCAGTTCAGCTCCTGGCCCGTCAGGGTGACCGTGTCGCCCTCCAGCCGGTCCGGCCACTTGAAGCGCTCGCGCTCCAGGCGCTTGTACCAGACCACGAAGCCGTTACGCTCCCAGAACAGCAG
>NZ_WUTS01000016.1 GCF_009901955.1 Halomonas icarae
GCTCCCCTGGCGCTGGAAAGAAACTCTACCGGTCTAAATCACGCCGCACGAGGTGGGGTTGGTGGACCGTTTACCGAATACCAATGCTCCAATAGCTTAGCAAGACGTTGCTCGAAGAGAGAGGGGGGGGAAGGGGCGATGGCAGTCGAAGCCAAACCTAGGTGCTGCGCAAGGACAGTGGACCTAACATAGGGGAAGACAGGGATGACGATGGACTCGATCACCAGGCGACTGGCAAGGATTTGGAAAACCTCAACCTCATTAGCACTTGCTATTCTAAGCGCCTTCATTCTTGCTACTGCACACTTCACCAATGTTTCTTTAGCTGGAATAGCAACCTTCGGACTTCTCCTAGTGGCCCTGCAAGCACTTTCCTTCACGAGAGAGCAATCGAACGAGTGGAGAAGAAAAGCCATCCATGAGATGGCGCAAAACACTGAACACCAATATACAAAAATAGCCAGCAAAGTCTTCTCAATGCTCTATTGGGCCAAATTATTTAGATCAGGAACTCATAAGTTCCATGACATAACTCCGCTTGACGAAGATGAAATAAAAGAAGCATATAAGCTAGCAGAAAACCTGGAGATAATAAACTCCCACCTTAAATCAATAAACATCAAAGACATTGATTATACAATAAACATATTCCATCATGCCATATCACTGAGCATGATCAGGAATGCCCTAGATAGAAATGGCTCATATAAAGAAGAAATAATAACTCAGGCTTCCGAAGATTTCATCGCAGCCTTCGACACTTTTAATAATTCGGTATTAAATCGGCATGGAAAAGGTCTACCTGGACAACCGACAGAAATGAGATTCATAAGTTATATCCGAGACATCAACCAGATCGGCATAACACATGCAGACTAACCGCCGGGAAGTAGCACTAAGCAGTCAATCAACAGAAGAGATATGACGTGGCCTGCAGGGAAAGGAGCAGAGATATCACAACAGACCACGGCACCCCGGTCAGACATTAAGACAAGCTGTAGCGGCCCGACTGTAGCGGCCCGACAGCAGGCCGCCACGTTGATCAAACGAGATCAAGGCTCGCTTTCAGGAGCCATTCCCTCCAGCGCCCGCAGCGCCTCCTGAAGGTAATCCTCTCGCAAGTGCGCGTAGTGTCTGATCGTCGTCTCGATACTGGAGTGTCCCATTAGGTTCTTCACCGCCGTCAAGTCAACTCCGGCCATCACCAGTTGGGAAGCAAAGTTGTGACGCAACGAATACAAATCCAGCTCTGAGGGCAGCCCGCCCAGCTTCTTGATCTTTACCCACGGCTTTCGCATGGCGCTCCTCGCAAGCATTCGCTCTCCTAGAGGGAATCGCGGCGAAGAGAACACATACCCCTTAGAAGGACAGCCCTGCTCCTCCCACCAAGTCTCGACGACCTGGATCAGTGGCACAGACAGCGGGAAGCGTTGGACCTGACGCCCATGATGTGCAGTCTTACTGAGCACCTTAGTAATATGCTTGAACCCATCGCTGAAATGCTGCCACTGCAAACTGAACAGGTCGCCGGGCCTGAACCCACCGTAGTAGATACTCAAGACGAACGGAGCGACATGATCGACATAGACCCTCCCATCCAAGTCTGGAAGATACTGCTTGGCCGCCTTGGTGCGTGAATGACGACGCTGCCGCTTCTTCTCCTCGCTGTAGAGCTGAAGACCGCGGAAGAGAGCATCGACTTCGCCCTCCTCTAAAACCCTTCTTGAATCTGCTTCTACCTCGCCGGAATCGATATCGGCTCGCTGACGCTTTAAGCGCGCCCGCTGAAGCGGATTCCGCTCGAGCACCTCGATTTCGTAAACGGTCCACCAACCCCACCTCGTGCGGCGTGATTTAGACCGGTAGAGTTTCTTTCCAGCGCCAGGGGAGCAGC
>NZ_WUTS01000017.1 GCF_009901955.1 Halomonas icarae
GCGTTCATCGACAAGGCCGCCGAGGGGCTGGTGCTGGCCTTCTTCAACCAGGGTGAGGTGTGCACCTGCCCCTCCCGAGCCTTGATTCAGGAGTCCATGTATGACGCCTTCATGGCCAAGGTGATGGAGAAGGTCGGGCAGATCAAGCGCGGCAACCCGCTGGATACCGATGTCCAGGTGGGAGCCCAGGCGTCCCAGGAGCAGTTCGACAAGATCATGTCCTACATGGCTATCGCCCGCGAGGAGGGGGCGGAGGTGCTCACCGGCGGTGACAAGGCGAGCTTCGATCCGGACTATGACAAGGGCTTCTATATCGAGCCGACGCTGCTCAAGGGCCACAACAAGATGCGCGTCTTCCAGGAGGAGATCTTCGGGCCGGTGGTGGCGGTGACCACCTTCAAGGA
>NZ_WUTS01000018.1 GCF_009901955.1 Halomonas icarae
TGAAGTGGTCCCCGAAATTCGGACCAGGCGCTAAGCTCTGATCAGACCGACCAGGAGACCCTGATCATGAGCAAGAAACGTCGGCAGTACAGCAACGAGTTTAAGGCCAAGGTGGCCCTCGCTGCGCTAAAGGGCGATGAGACCACCTCGGCGCTGGCGGCTCGCTTCGAGGTGCACCCGTCCATGGTGAGCCAGTGGAAGCGTGAACTGCTGGACAACGCCGCTGGCATCTTCGACAGCAGCAGCGGTAAGG
>NZ_WUTS01000019.1 GCF_009901955.1 Halomonas icarae
CTGCTGTTCTGGGAGCGTAACGGCTTCGTGGTCTGGTACAAGCGCCTGGAGCGCGAGCGCTTCAAGTGGCCGGACCGTCTGGAGGGCGACACGGTCACCCTCTCGGGCCAGGAGCTGAACTGGCTCCTGGATGGCTATGACCTCAGCGCCATGCGTCCCCATAAGGCGTTGGATTTTCAGTCAGTTGGCTGATTATCTGCTGCTTCCATCGGCGCCGTTTGGTAAAATAGCGTCATGACTTCATCGGCCTCGACACCTTCCGCCAGCGTCTCCCGGCTGCAGCGCCAAGTGCGCGCTCAGCAGGAGGAGATCGCGCGTCTCCATCAGCTGATGGAGAAGAAAGAAGCGGAGT
>NZ_WUTS01000002.1 GCF_009901955.1 Halomonas icarae
TCGGAAACGCGCGATCGCGCACTACGCTACCTCCAGGGTCTGCTCAGTCAGTGCGAACGTAAGAATAGCTGGCATCTTGCCGAGTGGCTCGGGGATGCCACCCCAGATGGGGTGCAGTACCTGTTGGATCGTGCCCGCTGGGATGCGGACGCAGCACGCGATATTCTCCGCCAATGGGTCATCGATACGCTGGGCTCGCCTGAGGGTGTCCTAGTCCTGGACGAGACTGGCTTTATCAAGAAAGGCCAGCACTCGGCCGGCGTGCAACGCCAGTACAGTGGCACCGCCGGCCGTATCGAAAATAGTCAGATCGGGGTCTTTCTTCTCTACGCTAGCCCGGCGGGGCATGCCTTCCTGGATCGCGCCCTGTACTTGCCCAAATCCTGGACACAGGACCGCGAGCGTTGTCGGCGTGCGGGCATCCCTGATGACGTCGAATTTGCCAGCAAACCCGAGCTCGCTCGCCGGATGCTGGAGCGCGCGATGGATCAGGACATACCGGCCGCCTGGGTGACGGGGGATAGCGTCTATGGCGGTAACCGCAGCCTGCGTCTGTGGCTGGAGGAGCGCTCACAACCCTTTGTTTTAGAAGTGGCTTGTAACGAGTCCTTGTGGTGGCAGAGCTTCCACTACACGCGAGCGGACGAGATCGCAGCGGCATTGCCGGATGACGCATGGCAGACCCTATCCGCTGGCTCAGGCAGCAAGGGCGAACGCTGGTACGACTGGGCGTTGACGCCACTGACAAGGCTGCAGCCTACGGAAGAGGCACGCCGCTGGGGCCATTATCTTCTGATCCGACGCAGCCTCTCGACACCGGATGAGTTGGCCTATTATGTGGTCCACGCGCCCAGGGACTGGGTATCAATAGAGACGCTGGTTCGAGTCGCGGGTCAGCGCTGGAAAATCGAGCAGGGTTTTCAGACGGCCAAAGGGGAATGCGGTCTGGATGAGTATGAGGTGAGGCGCTGGGCCAGTTGGCATCGCCACATTACTTTGTCGCTGCTCGCCCACGCCTTGCTGGTGGCGATACGGCAAGCGAGTCACCAGCAAAAAAAACTCGTACCGACAGGATTGAGTGGACACTCTCCGAGCTCAGGCGACTAATCGGGAGATGTCTATGGCAAGGACAACAGGCCCTGTCCCATGTGCTTCATTGGTCGGACTGGCGACGAAAGCACCAGTACCGGGCTTGGCGGTGCCACTGTCGGCAGCAGCAAG
>NZ_WUTS01000020.1 GCF_009901955.1 Halomonas icarae
AGTTACCAAGAAACGCCAGAAACCGCATGAACAGGGGCCTTCGGGCCCCTTTCTTGTTTCAGGAGTTCCCAGGTCATGCTTTGACATACCCCCAATGCTGGGGGTACATATGGGGGTACATCGTCGAAACCATAATCTGGTACCCCCAACACACTGCAGACCGCATCAGCCGCGGCTTCTGAACCACCTCTCCGTTACAAGCGGCCCAAGGTGGGGGTACCAGCCAAGCTTGAAGTGGTCCCCGAAATTCGGACCAGGCGCTAAGCTCTGATCAGACCGACCAGGAGACCCTGATCATGAGCAAGAA
>NZ_WUTS01000021.1 GCF_009901955.1 Halomonas icarae
AGACTGATCTGCAGGACGTTGAGCTGCTCGCTGCGCTTGCCGAAGGCGTGGCGCTTGAGCAGCGCCAGTTCATAGGTCAGCTTCTGGTTGACCTGTTCGGTATGCCGCAGCGTTTTCTGGCTCTGCGCCAGTGCCTGTTCCTGCTGCTCGACCTGCGACATCAGCGTTGCCGCCAGGTGGCGGAGCTGATCGGGAGAGAGCTGAGACAGGTCGGAAGGCGTGTTCATCCGCCGAGTATGCCAGCCTGCCGAGGGTAGTGGGATTAGCGCATCCGCGAATAGCCGGGCCGCCACGTCTGTGCCACTGATCACACGACGGAGATCACCCCGCCGGCGCCGAGACGCTGCCAGGGCAGGCCCTGCACCAGCGCCGTCAATTGTTCTGGGCAGAGCTCGACGCGATCGCCGTGCCAGTTACCGGTCCAGTGGAACTTGCCCTGATTCAGGCGTCTGGCGCACAACCAGACGCCCAAACCATCGTGAATCAGCACCTTCATCCGGTTGCCGCGACGGTTGGCGAAGAGGTAGGCACAGTGCGGGCGAGCCGCACCGAACACCTTCACCACTCGGGCCAACGCCGACTCCGGGCCGGCCCGCATATCCAACGGCTCGGTGGCCAGCCAAATCTCATCGATGCGGATCATCCCAGCAGCCCCTTCAGCCATTGCGCGCAGTGGCCTGCCTCGGCGACCGGCCAACGCACGGTGATTGTGCCCCGCGTCGAGGGCAGCTCGATGCAAATCTCGCCGGCGGTGGAAGGTGGCGTTGGCAGATCAGCCGGTTCTGGTGGTACCGGCAAGGGCACAAAATCCGGCACGGCTGGCAGCTGGCTCTGCCGCTTGGCCTTGCGGATCCAGGTCTGGACGAGGTTGGTATTCACCCCATGTTGCAACGCGATCTGGGCAATGGAGGCATCGCCCTGCAGGCAGGCAGCGACGATTTTGGCCTTGAACGACGGGGCGTAGCGGCGGCGACGACGGATTTCACGTTCGGTGCTTGGGGACGTCATGGATAGGTGCCCATCTATTGTTACGTGGGCACCTAATGTCGCTGGCCA
>NZ_WUTS01000022.1 GCF_009901955.1 Halomonas icarae
CGCCTCTGTGATGAGGTACACCGGCTGCTCGGTAGCTATGGAACTGATAACGCGATTAATTTTGAATAGGCACTTAGCCTAGTGTAAACCCGCAACGTCTCTCAGCGAGATAACCGGCATGCCTGTCCCTTTGCATGGCTTGTCGGTTTCACACTTCCTGGTTTCTCCCTTGCCGATTTGGCCCCTCCCGGTTTCACAAAGGTGTCACTTATGGGCTATAACCTTCCTTGGGTCTATCACCATCGACGAATGTTTGGCCTACCACCTTCAAGGGGACACTCATGACAAAGATGCGTACAACAACACTAACAATGGTCGCCCTAGCCTCGACCCTGGGGCTGTCGGCAGGCGCGGCCTCGGCCGAAGAGCTGAGGATCATCACCTGGGGCGGCTATGCCCCCGACGAGGTGGTGGCAGCCTTCGAGGAGCAGACCGGCATCGATGTACAGATCACCCTCTCCAATAACGAGGACATGATCTCCAAGCTGCGCGCCACCGGCGGAGCAGGGTTCGATCTGGCCCAGCCCAGCCAGGACCGCATCGTCGGCGTGCAGCGCCAGTTCAATGTCTACAAGCCGGTGGACTACAGCCGTCTGGAGACCGCCAACCTGCAGGCCTCGATGATCGAGGCAACCCAGCAGGCCACCGAGCTCGATGGCAACTACTATGGCGTGCCGGCGGTGTGGGGCACCAGCGGACTGATCGTGCATGACAGCGTGAAGGACATCGTCACCGACTATACCGATCTGTGCCACGACGAGGTGGCCGGTCAGGTCAGCTACCGACTGAAGCGTCCGACACTGATGGGCTTCGCCTTCTCCATGGGTCTCGACCCCTTCGCCGCCTATCAGGATCAGGACGCCTATGGCGAAATTCTCTCCCAGGTGGAAGAGAAGCTGATCGACTGCAAGGCCAATGTGAAGACCTACTGGACCGGCGGCGACCAGCTGCTGTCGCTGCTGCGTACCGGCGAGGTGAAGGCCGCCATGGCCTGGGATGCCGGCGGCTGGAAGCTGAATGCCGAGGACCCCGCGATCAACTTCGTGGCGCCGGAGTCCGGTGCGCTTGGCTGGATCGACACCTTCGCCATTCCGCGCCGCAGCGAGAACGAGGATGCCGCCTACCAGTGGATCAACTTCGTGATGCAGCCGGAGATCGCCGCCAAGATCACCAACGCCTCGGGCAACTTCACGGCCTCCAAGGGCGCCGACGAGTTCGTCGATGCCGATCTGCGTGACGCCTATCGCGCCAGCTTCGATGATGACGCCATCGACAACATCAAGTGGTATCCGCCGGTACCCCCGGGTCTCGAGGCCGCCGAAGGCCAGGTGCTGGATCGCGTCCAGGCCGCGAAGTGACCGGCATGGCAGTTGATATCGATCTGCACTGCCAGGACCTGGTTCGCCGCTTTGGATCGCACACCGCCGTGAATCAGGTATCGCTTGAAATCCCTGCAGGAAGCTTCTTCTCCATCCTGGGCCCCTCGGGCTGCGGCAAGACCACGCTGCTGCGCCTGCTGGCCGGTTTCGACCGGCCAGATTCGGGCGACATCATGATCCGCGGCCAACGCATGAACGATGTCGCGCCCAATCATCGCCCGGTCAATATGGTCTTCCAGCACCTGGCGCTGTTTCCCACCATGAGCGTGGGCGACAACATCGCCTACGGCCTCAAGCGCCGCAAGGTTCCGACTGCCGAGCGGCAGCGCCGCATCGCCGAGGTACTGGAGCAGGTTGGGCTGGCCGGCATGGAAACACGCCTCCCCCAGCAGCTTTCCGGTGGTCAGCGCCAGCGCGTGGCCCTGGCGCGCTGCCTGGTGCTCAAGCCCACCCTGCTGCTGCTCGATGAGCCGCTCGGCGCCCTGGACCTGAAGCTGCGCGACCAGATGAAGGTCGAGCTCAAGAACCTGCAGAAGGCCTTCGGCACCACCTTCGTGTATATCACCCATGATCAGTCCGAGGCACTGGTGATGTCCGACCGGGTTGCAGTCATGCGTGACGGCCGCTTCGACCAGGTAGCCTCGCCCGAAGCGCTCTATCGCGAGCCCGCCACTCCCTTCGTGGCAAGCTTCGTCGGTGACAACAACCGTCTCGGCGGCAAGCTGTTGGCGAGAGACGGCGAGCTGGCGCAGGTCGCGCTGGCGGATGGTCGTTCGGTCAGCGGTCGGCTGGCCGACTCTGGTCATCATCCGACACCGAAAATAGGCGACCGAGCCGAGCTGTTTATCCGCCCCGAGTCCCTGGTGCTGGGCGCTGCCGAGCCGGGGCACTGCACGCTGACGGCCCGGGTACGCGCCACCCTGTTCGACGGTGCCAACAGCCGGGTGGAGGTCGAGGCGGCCGGCGAGCGCTGCTATGTGCGCCTGCCTCAGGATGGCAGCGTGCCGGCACCCCAGGAGGGGTCCAGCGTAACGCTGGCATGGGAGCCGCAGCTGGCGCGGGTGTTTGCCGCGGAGGCCAGCTGATGCGCTCGACTGGCCGGCTCTCGCTGTGGTTGCTGCTGACCCCTTTCGTGCTATGGATCGTGCTGCTGGTGCTGCTGCCCCATGTGCAGATGCTGCGGGTCTCCTTTCAGGTACGCGAAAGCTGGGACACCCTGGCCTTCGGTGTCGAGCAGTACCGCAACTTCTTCACCGAGTCCTACTACTGGCGCACCTTCCTGCGTACCGGGGTGATGTCGCTATTTACCACCCTGATCACCCTGCTGATCGCCTTCCCGGTGGCCTGGTATATCGCCCGGCTGGCACGCGGGCGGGCCAAGGGCTGGCTGTTTCTGGCCTGCCTGGTGCCGTTCTGGGCCAGCGAGCTGGTGCGCACCTATGGCTGGATGATCCTGCTGCGCGAAAGCGGACTGTTCAGCGCCGCGCTGCAGGCCTTGGGCTGGGCCGATGAGCCGGTCGAGATGCTCTACAACGATGTGGCGGTGATCGTCGGGCTGGTCTACAACGGGCTGCTGTTCATGGTGGTGCCCCTGGTCACCACCCTGGAAGGCATGGACGACAACCTGGTCGAGGCGGGTTACGACCTGGGCGGCGGCCATGTCACGGTCATGCGGGAAATCGTCGTGCCCTGGGCCATGCCCGGCATCGTCTCCGGCTGCATCGTGGTCTTCATGCTGACCCTGGGCAGCTACCTCACGCCGATCCTGATGGGGGGCAAGGACAGCGCCTGGTTCACCGGCCAGATCTTTACCCAGTTCATCACCCGCTTCAACTGGGAGCAGGGGGCGGCGCTGGGGGTACTGCTGCTGGTGCTGTCGTCGCTGATCGTATGGCTCGGGCTCAAGCTGACCGGCCAGTCGCTGCGCAAGGTCATGGGCTAAATCGAATGGTGAGGATAAGCGGATGATTCGTTCGGTACCGCGCTCGCGCTGGTTCAATGGCCTCTACCTGGCCTACCTCATCGCCTTCTTTATCTACCTGGCGCTGCCGCTGCTGGTAACGGCGACGTTTGCCTTCAACGATGCGCCCTTCCCCTCGCTGCCCTGGAAGGGGGCCACCCTGGACTGGTTCATCGCCGACGGCAGTGACGGGCGTACCGGCTTCTTCCACGACAGCGGTCTGCTCGCGGCGCTATGGGTCAGCGTCAAGATCGCGTTCTGGGTGACGCTGGTCAGCGTGGCACTGGGGTGTGGCAATGCCGTGCTGTTCGAGCGGCTCGACTTCCGTGGCAAGGAGCTTCTCTATCTGCTGCTGTTGCTGCCACTGGTGATTCCCGGGGTGATCCTCGGTGTGTCGATCCTGGTGTTCTACAGCGGCATGGCCAACGAGGTCTCCCGCGCCTGGGCGGTGGAGCTGGATCTGTTTCGTCCCGGCACTCCGCTGGTGGTGATGGGTCAGGTCAGCTTCATCACTACCCTGAGCACCCTGGTCATTGCCGCTCGGCTGCGCAAGTTCGACCCCCAGCTCGAGGAGGCGGCGCTCAACCTCGGCGCTACGCCGCTGGTGGCCTGGTTCACCGTGACCCTGCCCTGGCTGCTGCCGGCCATCTTCGGCGCCGCCGCCATGGCATTCCTGATGTCGTTCGAGAACTTCAACACCACGGTGATGCTTACCGGCAGCGATACCCCGCTGACCGTGGCGCTGTTCAACCGCCTGCGTGAGGGCTCCACCCCGGTGCTCAATGCCGCGGCCCTGGTGCTGATGGTGGCCTCGGCCCTGCTGGCCGCTCTGGTCCTGCGGCGCGGTTCCGGCAGCAACGCCTGAGCCTTCTTGGTGGATGGAAGGCCTGTCGAGTTGCAACACACTTGGCAAGTTGAAACACCGGCCGAGTTGAAGTATCGGCCGTGGCGGTGGCACCCTGCCTTGGGTACGGCTGCCTAACCAGGGTGAAGCTGACCGACCAGGCCCACCAGCAACAAACGATGCCATATCGCCCTGGTTCATGGACCAGGCAGTCTCAAGGCTCAGGAAAGAGGAGGTAGCAATATGTCAGTGATCGACCAGTTGAACGACACCAAGACCCGGGCCTTTGCCCGGCACTGCTACGAGAAGGGCTCCGAAGAGCAGCTGCGCAAGGCCGCCGAGGGTCCCGCCGACGAGAAGGAGATGAAGCAGTGGGACATCACGGAAGGTGAATGGGAAGAGGCCGTGGCGGCCGCCCTAGCAGACAAGGAAATGAAGGACCATCCGCCTGGCGACTAGGTCGAGGTTACACCACCAGCCGGCCTCTACATTCATCCAGCGGTTGACTTCAGTTTCGCCGCGCCACCATGTGACCACCACACTGCGGCCCGGGAGCCGGCAGCGGTGTGCCGATGGCTTGAGGCAAGAGCGAGAGGCAAGGACTTGGTCAGCAGCGCCCCTTTTTGGCCTGCCCCGGCGGACAGAAATCGCCACCATGCCCATGGCGATGGTCACGGTCGTGATGGCGGCCATCGTCGATCTCGATCAACGGCTCGGACTTGATACGTGCTGGCGTGTAGCTGCAACCGGCCATTACCAGGGCCGCCAGCAGCGTTACCAGCACGAAAAGATGGCGTTTAAACATTCGGATAACTCCTTTTAAGTGTCGGCTCGAACGGGGCAGGCGAGCGGGTATCAGTGCCCTCGCCCGGCCCCTGACGCCGCTCAGTCGAGCAGCGCCTCGATATCATTGACCAACGCGAGTGGCACCTCGGCCCCATGCTCCAGGCTACGGGTACGTTCGCGATAACGGCGCTGAGAAGGGAGACGCGCCCCCTGCCCAAGGATCGCCTCGAACAGGCGCCCCGAGCGCTCCATATGGGCGCTCGACGCCTCCCCCGTCAGGCGCGAAGGGTCAATGGCAATGATCAATTCACCATGATACGGCAATCCACGCCGCCCCTCATCATGCTCGCTGGACTCGATGCTGAGCAGATCACCGATCAGCGGGCCGGCCATCAGTTCGATCATGATCGCCAGCGCCGACCCCTTGTGCTCGCCGAAGGGGGTCATGGCGCCATGATCGAGCACCTCGGCGGGGTCGCTGCAGGGCGCGCCATGACGATCAACGCCCCACGCCTCGGGGATCGCCCTTCCCTCACGCCGATACAGCTCGATATCCCCCCTTGCGATGGCACTGGTGGCAAAGTCGAAGATGAACGGCGCATCGCCGGGATGGGGCCAGCCGAAGGCAATGGGATTGGTACCCAGCAGCGGTTGCTTGCCGCCATGTGGAGCCACATAGGCCTGTGTCGGGTTGCAGGCAATGCCCACCAGCCCCTGCTCGGTCAGCCGCTCGAGCTCGACCCACAGCGCGGTGGTATGCACACAGTGATTGATCGCCATCAGGGCGATCCCCGCATCACGCGCCTTGGCCACCAGGTGCGGCAGGCCGAGCTCGAAGGCGCAGGGAGAAAAGCCCCCCTTGGCATCGACACGCACCACGCCGGGGGCCACGTCCGCCACCTCGGGGGCCGCATCGGCAACGGCGCCCCCCTTCCTGACGGTGTCGATGATACCCAGCAAGCGATAGATGCCATGGGAGTGGCTCGCATCCAGCTGGGCGGCCACCAGCGTGCCGGCGAGGGCGCCGGCCTGCTCATCGCTGAAGCCATGATGCGCAAGGACCTTTCGGCACAGGCTCATCAGGGCATCACGATCGAGGTGGACGGTCGCCTCTTGGTGCGCTTCAAGGTCCTTCATCAAATCATGCTCCGTGAAAATTCAACACTCGTCACCATGACGGACCACTCAGCTGCTCAGGCAACCACATCGCCAGGGACGGGAAAGCCAGCACTAAGGCCAGCACTATCAGCTGCACCACGATAAACGGCACCACGCCGGCATACATGTGCCTAAGGGTCACTTCGGGTGGCGTAATCGCTCTGAGATAGAAGATCGATGGCGCCAGCGGCGGGGTCAGGTAGCTGGTCTGCATGACCACCAGGAATGCCACGCAGAACCAGATCTCGTCGAAACCAAGGGCACGCACGATGGGCATGGCCACCGGAATGACGATCAGCACCACCGAGATCATGTCCAGCACGAAGCCGGCAAGGAAGGCGATCAACAGGATCATGCCGATCACCATCCAGGGGCTCATGCCGGTATCCATCAACAGCGACTGCACGGTCGCCATCCCGCCGGCAGCGAAGAAGACACCGGCAAACATGTTGCCACCCAGCACGATCAACAGGATCATCGCCGAGATATTCAGGGTGCGTAGTGCAGAGTTCCACAGCACGTCCCAGCTCAAGGTACGGTAGGCCAGAGCCAGCACCACCGCGCCCAGCGCACCACAGGCCGCGGCTTCGGTCGGCGTCGCGATACCCAGCAGAATGGTACCGAGCACCGTCATGATCAGTGCCAGGGTGGGCAATAACGCCAACAGTGTGACGCGCACCTTCTCGCCCCAGCTTGTATCGTCGCCCTCCTCCACTGGCATTCGCGGCGCCATGTCAGGCTTCAGGTAGGCCACCAGCACGATATAGAGCAGGAACAGGATGGCCATCAGGAAGCCCGGCATCATCAGCCCGCTGAACAGCGACCCCACCGAGACGCTGGCGACTGGCCCCAGCACGACCACCGTGATCGAAGGAGGGATGGCGGTTCCCAGCGAGCCGCTCGCGCAGATAGTGCCGGACATCAGGGACTTGCTGTAGTTGTGCTTGAGCATGACCGGAATGGCCAGCAGGCCGATCACCGCCTCGGTGGCACCCACCACACCACTCGCCGCCGCAAACAAGGTACCCATGACGACCGCCCCGACCCCGAGGCCACCGGGTAGTCGCCGTGTCCAGAAGTGAATCGCCGTGAACAGGCGCTCGGCGATGCCCGAGCGCTCGAGCATCGCTCCCATAAAGATAAACAGGGGCACCGCCGCGAGAATCGAGTTGGAGGCGGTGTCTTCGATTTTGGTCAGTAGCTGGTAGGCAGCAGCATCACCAAACAGGAAGATGCCAAACAGCGTGGCGACCAGAATCATGGAGAAAGCGATCGGGAAGCCGGTAATGATCAAACCGATAAGGGCCGGAAACATGGCCAGCGACAGGAAATCACTCATGCAGAGCCCTCCTCGATGGATGAGTTGCCCCGCAGCGTTACTGCCGCCTTGATGATTTCCGCGACCACCTGGAGCAGAAGCAGCAGAAAGCCGAGCCACCAGCTAAGAAATACCGGCCATACCACCGGGTTCCAGGCCGAACGACCGGAGCGTTCACCACTCTCGAACGCGTCGATGGCATACTCACCGAGCTCCCACGCCAACCACGCCAGCACAGGGAGAAACAGCACATATCCTGTCAGCCGCACCGCGGCATTGGTCCGGCTTGTCCAGCGCTGACTCAACAGATCGACGCTCACATGCTGGCCCTGGCGCAAGGCATTGGCCATGCCCAGCATGAAGATTGCCCCCATGACCATATAGCTGACCTCGAAGGCCCAGAGCGTCGGCCTGCCAAGCACATAGCGGCTGAATACCTCGTACACCAGCGCCGCAATCAGGGGAAAGGTCAGCAGCGCACCTAACCAACCTGCCCAGCGGGTCAGTCGCTCAATCGTATGGATCAGTTTCATTTCAGTTTTCCCAGACGGGATTATCGGTAGGGACGCAATACCCAAACGCTGACGTCAGGAAGGAGAGGCTGGAGAGCCTCTCTCTTCCTGACGCGACATCGAGTCGAAGGTGTTGGCCGTTACTCGCGACCCATTGCCCCGATGGGCAGACGGTACTGTTGCCAGGTCGTCATGGAGTCCTTGAATTCACGCTGGGACTCCAGCACACGCGCGAACCACTCGTTGTCCGCGGCGTGCTCATCTTCCCACTTCCGGGTCTCTTCGTAGATCGCATCGATAAAGGAGGGATCGAGCTGGACGATTTCGTTGGGGCCGTCGACCAGCTCCTGGTAGGCCTCCAGGTCGGCGTAGGAGCTGGCCAGCCAGGAGTCGAACACGCTGAGCTTGCCGGCCAGACGCATCAGCTCCTGCTGTTCAGGATCCAGCTCGTCCCAGGCGTCCTGGTTCACCTGACACTCCAGGAAGCCCCCCGACTGATGCACACCAGGCAGCACGACATACTGCGCCACATCCTGGAAGCCAGTGGGCTTGTTCATCTCCGGGCTACCCCACTCGGCAGCATCGATCACCCCACGATCCAGGGCGTTGTAGATCTCACTCCCGGCCATGACCACGGTGGAAGCCCCCAGGCGCGAAGCGATCTCTGCCCAGGCCCCCGAGGTCCGCAGTCGCAGTCCCTGGAAGTCTTCCAACGTCTGAACCTTCTTGTTCGAATGCAGGAAGAGTTCGGTACCCAGGATCGAGCACGGGAAGGCCACGACATCGAAGACCTCGCGTCGGAACTCTTCGTAGAGCTCGGCACCACCACCCTCATACATCCACATCATGAACTCTTCCGGCGTCAGACCGCTGGAGTGGCCGGCCAGCAGCGCAGCCGTCGGGTCGGTGCCATAGTCATAGTTGATGTAGTTGTGGCTCACATCGGCAACACCCGCCTTGACGGTGTTGGTGACGCGGAGAGCGCCACCCAGGGTCCCTCCCGGAAAAACCTCGATCTCGATATCGCCGGAGGTCAGCTGGTTCACGTAGTCGGCGAAGGTCTGAGCATCACGCTCCAGCCAGGGTCCACCACCCCAAGGAGTAGCCATCTTCCACTCCGTCTCGGCCGCGCTCACACCTGTGGTGGCAGTCGCCATGGCAGTCGCCAGAGTGATGCCCGCAACCAGTCGATTCCTGTTGTTCATGATGGTCCTCTAAAGGTCTTCTTGTGTATGAGTCGGGCATCAAGAAAGAAAAAAGCCGCACCACACGAGAAGGCTGCGGCCAACACCACATGAAGCTGCTTGAATCTTTCGGGACCCTGATTCAGGATTGCATATACGCAACTTTAAGTCAAAATCGGCAAATTAACGCGCATATCATTGATTATCAAGATATATTCTTATCATCGTTGAAAAGAGAGGGCGCCATGAGTGACACCTCGTCCATGCTTCCGCGGCCCCTGGAGCGCCGCCGCACACCTGGCTCCATTGGCAAGAGCCTGAAGGCGTTGCGTCTCTCCAAGGGACTAACCATCGCCCAGGTGGCCACGGCGTCAGGCACTTCAGCGGCCAGCATCTCGCGTATCGAGAACGGCCGTCTTTCTCCCACCTACGATGTCATTGTCGGCCTCGCCGCGGCCCTGGAGGTAGAGGTCGGCGAGCTGTTCTACTACTCCGAACGTAGCTCTCCGAGCGGCTGGCGTACGCTGACCCGTGCGGGGGACGGTTCCGTGGTGGAAACACCCAACTACCGTTTCGAACTGCTCTGCAGCGAAATGCTCACCAAGGATTTCCTGGTGTTTGCCACGACGGTGCTGAACACCGACATCGAGGAATTTGGCGAGCTACAGAAGCACGCCGGACAGGAGCAGATAGTCGTGCAAGAGGGGGAGGTGGAGGTCTGGACCGAGCACTATGAGCCTGTTCGCCTCCAGGTCGGTGACAGCCTGGCGCTGGATAGCCAGATGGGTCATGCGGTGATCTCGAAGAGCCCGAAGCCGGCTCGAATCCTGTGGATCAGCAGCGTTTGAACGAAATGGCCATGACCTATTGTGGCGACGTCATGGCCATCGGGGTACCCGCCGGTCTCGGTAGACATACGCCACCAGGCCGCGGCTCATCGAGATGCGCGACCTGGAAGATCACGATCGTTATCAGAGCTTCTGCTCGAGCTCCGGCAGAGCGTCGAACAGGTCAGCTACCAGGCCGCAGCTCATCGAGAGCGCGACCTGGAAGATCACGATCGTTATCAGAGCTTCTGCTCGAGCTCCGGCAGGGCGTCGAAGAGATCCGCCACCAGGCCATAGTCGGCTACCTGGAAGATCGGCGC
>NZ_WUTS01000023.1 GCF_009901955.1 Halomonas icarae
TTGGCTCAAGGTTCAAACGTCTCAAATAGATCTTGCGATCTATGACGAGTCGCTTGCCTTGATGGTTCTGTGACATGATCACCGAGCCATCGACAAGCGCCCACATGAATTACCTGATCGATTGTTAAAGAGCGGCTCACGCCTCGTTGAGAGCGGAGCGTCTCGCTTGCTGTCGTGCCGTCGCTTTCGTTAACTACCGAAGAAGCGGCGGTCTCGCCAGCACCCTGCGAGGAAGGCGTATTCTACGTGACTGGCTGTCGTTGTCAACCCTTC
>NZ_WUTS01000024.1 GCF_009901955.1 Halomonas icarae
GACGGCGCCCTGGCCGGCGCCACCGCCCATGTGGTTGCGGCCGCCAAGGCCATCGGGGGCGATATCGACGTGCTGGTGGCCGGCGAAGGCGTCGCTGCCATCGCCGAGGCCGCCGCCAAGCTGGACGGCGTCAGCAAGGTTCGTGTGGCCGACAACGCCGCCTACGCCCACCAGCTGGCCGAGCCGATGTCGGCGCTGATCAATGAGCTCGCCGGCGACTA
>NZ_WUTS01000025.1 GCF_009901955.1 Halomonas icarae
TGCATGTCGTTGGGCACGAAGCCGGCATCCACCGCCGCCCGCGAGGCGCCCACGGCGGCGCCCAGCTTGTCGGCGATGCCCTCGAGCAGCTTGAAGTTGTCGCCGTTGCCCATGCCACGGCCTCCGGAGATGACCACCTTGGCGGCCCCCAGCTCCGGACGGTCGGACTGGGCCAGCTCCTCCTTGATAAAGGTGGACTG
>NZ_WUTS01000026.1 GCF_009901955.1 Halomonas icarae
GCGGCGTTGTTCGAGCAATTCCGTCTGGCCATCGAGCGCCAGTTCGGCCCCTCCACCGAAAAGTATCGCGTCGCGCAGGGCGACCTCCTCATCAACGAAGCCGAAGCGGCGGCCGACGAGGAGGAAGCCGGCGCCCAGGATGACACGGCTGGCAACGAAGCTGATGTGCCGGTTGCCCCCCAACAGCCGGCCAAGCGTCGCACCCGTGGTGGCCGCGTGGCGCTACCGCCC
>NZ_WUTS01000027.1 GCF_009901955.1 Halomonas icarae
GGACGTGCTGGAACGGCTGCCGACCCACAAGGCCAGCCAGCTCCACGAGCTCCTGCCCCATCACTGGCAGCACACTGGCTGATCACTCGCAAGCGGTGTTGCCCGTTCGCTTACGACTTCTAGGCGATCCACAGCGTCTGATCCGCAGTTATCGAACGACGTGCAGGCGGCCTGCGTTCAGGCTGCCTGTGTTCGGAAGCTCTCAAGGATGACTCGGCTACGCGGAAATCCAGGACAACAGGCAAAGCTGAGGAATTGCCTGATAGCGATGGGGCCAGCTGGACTCGAACCAGCGCCAAGGGATTATGAGTTCTCTTGTAAATCAATATGTTACTGATATTCAAGGAAAAGCAAACGTAATCGAGCGAAAGGTACAGTTCTTTTGAATCAGTAGGTTAGCGAAGGTTGATGATAGCACACGAAGCTGGTGTGTGTACCGCTGCAGTACTTCCTCTACCAAGTCATCAGTAATCGAGGTTGGCTGAGACATGCTGATAACGCCCTGCCCCAGCCAGCTTTCTAGCATCAAGCGTTAAAAACTAACCCTTTACACCTCTAGAAAACGCATTAACGAAGCCGTCTGCATTGAGTTCAAATTGACCAAGCCGCTTTGCCACCTCAGAGGCATTGGCCGATATATCAGGATCGACAAGCTGCTTTGCGAAAGCCCGTAGGTTGTTGCGAAGTTTGTCCAGCCCGGACATATCAATAACACGCATACCCATAACGAGACTCGCTCCTTGCCCGAGCACCCGTTCCGGGTGAATCATCACTGGCACAGCTGAAGAAGCTGGGTAACGCCCTCTAAACCAATCAATAGATTGGCCTAATTGCCCAGCATCCTTTTTTGAAATACCACTTTCAGCTGTAACGCCATTTTTACACTCTATCACCAGAAATGAGCCATTAGGCATAGCCCAGAGGTTATCCGGCCCCTCTTTGTAATCCTTTTCTGGTCTTTGTCCACTGATCCCAAGGAACCAGCCAAGATCATTGACAGCAGCCTCAAACCTGTCAGATGTGTCAGGGCAGAATTGGAGATCAGAGCAAAGCTCGTCTGCGTACAGTTTCATAGAGGTAGAGTCCATGAAACGTTTCTGATGATTAGCGATCAGAGCGGAGGCTTGTTGCCCTGTCGCAGGAGTAAGCTGCTTATAGGTCGTACCATGCATCGGCTTGATGACACCAGGTTCCATGGAGTGAGCTACAACCAATGTTTTTTGAGCTGCATCTGCATCAATTGCATGTTGGAATGCAGCCTTTCTTGCTAGTAACCAGGCTTTTACTTGCTCATCACCTGTCTCATCAATCGCCCTGTCCATAACTGTGACAGCTTCTTTATGCTGATTTGAACGTGCATAATCCAAGGCGGATCGAATTGCGAGCTTTGCCGGATCAAGCCGGAGCTCGTCGTCGGCTTTTAAGTTCACAAGAATCTTCTTACTAACCTTTATCCAGTCCGGGTCGCGATTAAGACATTGCAAAATAACATTGTTAATTTCAGCAATGGACGGTGTTCTTAGCTTTCGTGCTATCTTCCTTGATAAATCAAGCTGAGCTTTTGTCGCAGGAGTCAGCATCCCAAACCCTTCGGGAGACCGAATCCTACTGGTAAGCTTTGGGCCAAGCAGGAGAACCGCGCAATAGTCATCATTCGACCGCACACCGCGGCCCATTCCTTGCTCAATCCTTTCGACCTGCCTTCGAAGATTGACAGCTGAACCGCTTAATATCTCACTATCGACCAAGTGCGCATAAGAGCTTACCTCTGGCAAGCCTGATATAGCGAGTACGCGGCAAGCGTTTCCAGGAAGGTCAATACCATCATAGCGGTTTACAAGCACTGTAAGACCAACATGCCCATTACGGAGCTTATCAATCCCATCGGGAACAGCATCTCCTATAAGCACCTGATCCGCTTCATCCTTCCACTCATCAGCTGCCGGTTTAGAAGGTACAATAACAACGACGTTCACTTTTTTAGAAAGGTCGGTTAATAGCCCCTGAACATCCGTTATCGTAAGATCTGAATTCAGTTCCTGCGGCATTAGGATCATCCGCTCCCCCATCGACTGCGACGACGATGGCACGATGGGCTGACCAAGATTTTTGGCATTTGCACCAAAATGCGTAACAATCACACTGTCATCTGCAAGCGTTGCCGTCATATAAATGCGTCGCTTAGCTCGTCTAAATGATTGGATCAGATCGGTAGCCGGGAAGTATGGCTCAACTTCCAAGTGCTGTCCGCCAATTACGCACCGGCACTGAGGAAGGATATCCTTGAGCAAAGGGTATGTAAATTGAAGCTCATCATCATTGCGATGTTCATGTAAAGCCCTTAGGATTTCATCCTGGCGTGCATCCCAAGACCAAAATGGAACCTCCATGTGCGCACGAGGATCACCGGCATCAATGTCCAGGTAGCGCGCCTGGCTGTACCCTCTCAAGTCTTCAGATAGTGCTGCAAGGATTTTCTTATAGGCATTGTGTGTATTCTTAAGGCTAATCCTAAACTGCTGGGTAACAGTCGATACACAGGCATGTGCATCGTCAATTATGACTGTCCCAATATTGATCTGGCTGGCTCCGACACCGAAAACAGACTTTCCATTGAAAAGCTTGTAAACATTCACAACGCAGATCTTCTCGCCTGCTGCATAGTCAGCATCACGCGGGTCATCAGTAACCTCGATACCAAGAGACTGAGCCTCCTGAAGGACCTGCTGTGATAGCTGGTTGTCCGGAGCAACATAAAGAGCCGGTCCCTTACCTTCGTTCAAAGAACTCTGGAGCAACAACAATCCGACGAGGGTTTTTCCACTTCCGACATTGAGTTTGATGACACTATCCCGCTTGTCCCTGTCATCGAACCAATGATTCATAACTTCCGTCTGTATATCCCGGGGAAACGAAAAGCTAGGTGCGCGGTCCAGCGTAAAGAAAATGTCGCGGGGGTGGATAACAACGTCATCATCACTGTCCAGCATATCTGAAAAATCAATCGGCATTTCCTTGCACCTCTACCTTTTAAAATGTAACGAGCAGCACTGCTAAGCTACGTATACGTGCCGCAACTTCTGTCGTGTCACTTTCTCTAACCCAGTAAATGAGGCACCGGTGATGATGAGTTGACAACCTTGATATTCTTCTCTTAACATCAGCTCGACGAACGGCTGAACAATAAAATTCTCTTTGTCCTCAATAGCCTCACCGGAAAATTCGCCCGGAACATCAATTATAGAAATCCCAGGATAGTGGCTCCAGCTTTTGGCACTTAAAGTAAGTAGACCGTAATGATAAGCCATGAGAAAGTAAAGGGTATCAGTACCGCCGAGCGCGGCGCTCCAACGCCTGGCACCAACCTTGATACTGAAGCTGGTCCGAGAAATGTCGATACGGACAGGATTATGACGCCATGCTCCAGGCTTTATATTATTGATAGCTGTTAGATATTCGTTAATACCGTCTTCCAACTCAGCTGCCGCCGACTCAAAGTCGGTCGCTCTGGCAATTTCGTCGACTCGCGCCTGCAACGGCGATATCTTTTTCTCAATCTCATGAACACGCTCTAGGATCTCAGCACCGGCTGCGACTGCAGAGGAAAGACGCCCTACTTGACGCTGTCTTTCGCTTGCCTCTCCCAAAGCTACATCAAGAGCACTTACCTCTTCTTGGACCAACGAGCTTACAGCCTCACGGGATGGCGCAAGTTCATTCTCAACGAGCTGCAAACGTTCTTGAATATCAGCCGTCTCAGCCTGGATTCGTTCCCGTCCAGAGCGCAATGCTCGAAGAAGTTCATCAGCCTCTTGGATTTCTCCAGAGAGCCTGTCACGTTCAAATTTAATTCGGACAGCTCCAAGCTCCTCGATTTCTGGTTCATCAGGAAGAGTTTGATGGCACAGAAAACACTCATGCTCTAATGTACTGACCTTTTGAACCCCCTGATCACACGCAGGGCAATGAGTAACTCTGAGGTCAGCCAGAAGAAATCCGGCTTCCGCCGCGCGATCCAGACGCGCGAACTCCGTTGTCAGGTCCGCATGATACCGTGTCATTTCGGTGATCCGTTCGGTCGTTTCTTCCAGCTTCCGGTGTAGTTCCTCCAATGCCACCACACAAGCAGCTCTTTTTTGCCCGAGCTCATTCACACGACCGCGGCCTTCGGAAGGAAAAGCTTGATCGCGGCCATGTGCAAGCAGCTCGCCGCGTTGCGCCCTGAGCGAGGTAATTTCCTCGGAAATACGTCTTTCAGCCGTTTTTACTGTCGCTCTGGAAATCCCTTCAGAAATACCCGACTCAGTGAGAACATCGCGTGCTAGCGCTTCAAGAGCAATACCATAATTCTCGTGACTTGCCTTAAGGCGCTCTGACAGAAGTTTCAATGAAACCAACTCGCCATATTCTTCAGTGAATATCTTATCTGCTAGCCCTAAGAACTGTATGATGCACGCATGTTGCTCCCCTTCTGGCTGTTTGTCTGCAAGATCACCCCAAAATCGTTGCTGTCGATAGATGTGACGAAGAAGCATTCGGAAACTAAGCTCTGGCCATGTCTGCCCGGACATGGGGTTGCCCTTTGGGAAATGTAGGAGCGGAATGCCTAGCCTTTCCATTAGCCATTGCTGAAATTCACGCGCAGCCATGGCATCGCCGTCCACGAAAACTTTTGTTTTCGAACCAACCTCTCGCCACCTACGCTCAATCCAGAACCGCTCATCATCAATGCTTAGCTCCAAGCCCGCCGCATCGTACTTTTCAGAAAGTCCGGTTTCCTCGGCGCCTGCAAACGGATCATCGCCAGGAGCTCCCAGTAAAAAATCTATAGTTTGAAGCCACTTCGTTTTTCCAACATTGGGGCGACCAACAAGTACATTTACTCCAACTTGAAAATTTAGCTCTTCAATGGTTCCGCTTGATTGTCTCCGCTGAACGCGGCCTATAGAAAGATGTGGCTTATATTCACTCATGTTATCACCTTCCCCATAGGGCGACGCCCAACCTCTTTTTCAAAAACCTTATAGATGTGGTTCTTTAAAAAAGTCCCACTCTTTCCCCCGAAGATTTTCTTTATTCCACGCATCCGCTGGACAAGCTCTGCGAAAGCCTGTGCTGAAGAAAGCGCCTTTGCTCGTTGCTTACCAAGATCCGTCAGAGCCAGCCGGTAAGTATTTTTCATCTTCGTTACCGTAATAAGACCTCTACCCTCAAGATGGGCCAGAACATGATAATAGCGCTTGTCCCAAGGACCATAATGGTGTCGGACCATAGCCGACTCTACGGCGTTTTCTTTATTTTCTCCCGCCCTTCCTTCACCAGATTTTCCGGTTAGTTTATCGGCAGCGACTTCGAAAAAGTCTGGATATCTTGCAAAAAAATCCAGCTTTGCCATCTTAGTTAGACCGTCAATGCGCCCCGCCACACCGCATATATTGATCAGAAGAAGCAAGCGAGCCGCGTGAAACTCCACGACGTCATCCGCAGAAAGAGGAATACTTACCGATCTCGTTCCAATGCGATTTATTGACCTCATTGCGGCCTCACAAATCGTAACATACACCGATCTGAAATATCGTACATGCAGCCCTTTAGAAATACAGAGTGATCCTTATTATCTAGCTTGTGTGCAGCATTTACTTCATCAAGCCGGCTGAGACAGAGCGCGTGGAAACCTGGGGCATCCAGATTGAGATTTCCAGCAACATACTCCGCCTTCAACGATATGACTTCGGCCTGAACAAGCCCCTGCAACTCTTCTCCTAGATCGGCTTTCATGTAGCGTGATGTTCGGAAAGATGCTGCATATCGGCGACGCAAGTCTACAGCAAGCTCTACCAAATCCGGGGGTAGGGCTGCCTCCTCCATCTTACCCCTTAGCTTTCCACCTGATGGTGCTGAAACACCGTTAACAACCTCTTCCAAACGCCTCTCCCACCACTGCCGAAGTTCAGCTCGGGAAAAAATCTTTAGATGCCTTTCCGAGCTCCACTTCGCATCCCCCGCTGTTTTCGCTTTTTGCCGAAGCTCCACCAGTAGCTTCTCTGCTTGCTCAGGTAATAACGGTCGATTATCCCGGAAACTTATCTGGATGATTCGCAGTTCATTATGTTGCTTTACAGATTTTTCACTGTGTCGCACTTCCCAGAGACAATGATCTACCCAGTAGTCCGCACCGTTTCCTTTTTCTGATTTAAAACCAGGGCATTTCTGCTGGATTTTTTTGATTATCTCCTTCCTTTCAGCAGCATCTTGATGTCGCGCAGGGGCATTGTCTTGATAAGTTAGAAGTCGTATAACGCTGTTAACATCTCGCAACGTCACGATACGGAATCGGGCTTTTTCAAGATGCCTATCACGGGCTAATGAAGTCTCAAATATTGATGTTCCAGGCTTACCTTTTTTTCGCTTACAAAGATCTGCAACGGACCAAAGTTTGTCAGGCTCTCCAGCTTTTACCTGAATAAATTCGGCAACTCGACCTGAGGACTCTTCATCAGTGCGAACCACGATTACATCGTCATGGGTTTCGCAGTGAATCTTCTCGATAGCAGAGTTTTCCAGCATATCCAGAAGAAAACTTACTGCAATTTCGTCTTGATAGTTGAACCCGGTGCGTGCGGTCGGCCCGCCTTCCTCGACAGGAATTGCAACGTCGACTGATGCAAACTCTGTTGGATCAACAAAGTTTTCATTTTTCATAGCTACCCTCAAGGCAAAGCAGCAACGAACAAGGAAAAAATGAGATAGCACACATACATTTCCCTACCCCTGTTACCCACATTCACTAACCGTTTAGTTATTATATTATTTCCCTGGTTGCTCATTTCGCCCTGACCTTCCTGCCAGCAACTTGATAATCAGAACCCTGCCTGTCTCCTCGTCCTCCAGCAGCGGCATGCTGACTTTTCGTGATCCCTGGTGGCCGGTGACACAGTTAGAAAAGCGCAGTTTGTCGCTGGCCTTGACACCATTGAGGTCGTTGTGCCGGTCGATGATCTCGGCCAAGCGCTGCTTCTCGGGGTCGTGGGGCTTGCCTGAGCGGACATCGCTGACCGAGGTAAGGCCGTAGTCCTTCCCGGCCATTTCCAGGCGCAGGCGTTTCGCCTCACGCTTGGTGAGGCGGTAGTGGGGCAGTTCCAGCTCGCTGACGTCCTCCCCCTTACGGTCGTAGCCGCCGGCCCTACCAGCCTTCCAGCCATGGGCGGTCATGGCCCCGGTGATGTCCCACTGAAACCGAGCTTCCCTGTTGTTCACTATGTCATCCCCTGTGCCTAGCGTAATTATGCGTAACAGCCTAGCTCTTAAAGGATATAAGGAGAAGTCGACTTAGGCCGGTACACCGCCGGGGGTATTAGGGGTCATCTCCGAAGGCTACCCAGCGCCTTCTCCAATAGCTCAAGTGACTGACGGTGCTTGTCGGGCTTCATCTTCTGGATATTGGAGAGCTTCCAGCGCACGGCAGGCAGCCGATCAACGCCCGGCAGCGGAAGCAGCGCCCAGTCAGGCGCCCCCTGCTTGAAGGACAGAAGGAAGCGAACGTCTTCATCCGTCATCAGCTGGCCCAGCCGCGTCAGAAGTTCGTGTCGGACGTCCTCCAGCTGCTGCAACGGGATATCGGCCCTGGCCATCCCGACAAACTCCTGTCGGTAGACATCGTCCAGCGGTTTCAGTCGCGGGTTGATCACTTCGTTCAAGGGCCTGGGATGCCCCAGCAGATAGACCAGGAAGCCTTCGAATACGCTTCGATCCAGGCCGCCCTGGTTCAGAAGCAGCTTCACATCGAAGAGGTCCCGGGGGTGCTGGCGATCCAGCGCGGCGCAGATCTTGCCGCCATACAGGTCCGGCAGTGACACCACCTGCACCGCAGCAAAGCCGTACTCGTCCTCCACGGCTTCAACGGCATCGCGCTCCTGGGGCGGGTGCAGGGTGCCACGCAGTACCGGCGATACCTCCACCTTCACCTGACTACGCCCTCGGCGCACCAGAATCCTCAGCTCGTCTCGGCGATTATCCTGAAGCTCGGCCCGCACGCCTGGCAGTCGTGCACTGAAGGCCTCTGCCAGTCGCTGCAGCGCCTCGCGACAGCGTCGCAGTGCCTCGTCACGGGGCTCTAGCGGCAGGTAGGCCAGGTCGATATCGACCGATAGGCGAGGTAATGGCTGCACGAAGAGGTTGATGGCCGTACCGCCCTTGAGGGCGAAGCACGGCTCGTCATTGAGGAATGGCAGCAGCGAGACCAGCAGCCTAACCTGTTCGTGGTAGCGAGCTTCAATCGGCATGCAAAAACGCCTCCGGCACCGTCACGTGATATTCCCTGTCCAGCATGCCGCCATGGCAAAGCTGCCGCTTACCTTTGCCGAGGTCCAGTCGACGTGGCTCCAGGCGACCGTACCAGGCATGCCCGGCGTGGCGAGCCAGCACCAGGAAGGCCCGCTTGGTTCTCACCGAACGACATCCCTCCAGCAATGCCTGCAGCCGGCGCGGGCGTAGCGTGTTAAGCCCGCCGAAGGTGTCCACCAGCTCACTGCTGAACAGCAGCTCATTCGGCGTCACGGCGATCCACTCCAGGACCGCTCGCTCGGGGGTCGATACCTGCAAGCTGAAGGCCCTGCCATCCGGCGCGTAGTCCGTGAAGCTGCCGGGAAGCTGCACTGGCAGGCCCTTTTCAGAGTGGAGCACCATCCGCCCTGCCCACTCGGCGTCACTCAACCACCGGGGCAACCGAGTGGCCCCCTTGCCATACAGGTGCGTCGTGCGCTCCCCCATGGGCAGGTAGTGGACAACGCCATGCAGTGCCAGGGCCGTCTGACCACCCGGCCAAAGCGGTGGTAAGCCCGTGTCGTAGCTCGCCTGAAGAGCGAAGACAGCGCTCTCCCAGGTAAGAGGCTCCCCCGCTTGGCAGTAGGCGCCATGCCCCACGCGCTTAAGCCAGCCACTGCCGGCCAGCTTACGTGCTTGGTCCGAGGTGACGCCGTGTGATGCTAGCCAGGCGGTCGTCACGACTGCGCCATACGGGATCTTGTGCAGCAGCTGGTTTATTTTCATGTGAAAAAGCGGCCTTAAATTCCGTCTTCAGAGTGAAGGATAAACCACGATGGTTTATCTTCAAGCACAAAACCGGCATTCAAGGCCGCTTTTAGCATTAGTTTTAAACCGAAAGCTGCGTCTCCGGCCCTGCTTGAGTCCCAATTCAGCGGGAGGAAGCTTGAGGGACGAAGCCAGGCAGAGAAGGCCGCTGCAGAGGACAAAGCGGCCACACATCACACTAATCCTGATAGTGCGTGTACTTTTTCGCACTTCCCTTCACTTGGTCGGCGGGATATTTCTCCGCATTCTTCTCCATCTTCGCCCGGCATGCCGCTTCGATATCCACGTCCAGCTTGCCCGCCAGCCTGATCAGATAGAGCTGAACATCGGCAATTTCGTCGCGCACGGCGGCCAGTTGCTGCTCATCCAGCTCTCTGGACTGCGCCTCGGTCAGCCACTGGAAGCACTCCTGCAGCTCAGCTGCCTCTACCGTCAGCGCCATGGCCAGGTTCTTGGGCGAATGGAACTGGTCCCAGTCGCGCTCGGTGGCGAACTGGTCCATGGCGTCGCGAAGCTGCTTGAACGGGTCTGACATCTAGGGCTCACCTGGTTCTGCGGTATCGGATAGCGGAGAGCATGCCTGCTCTGCTGCTCGCTATCCAGCCAGCATCGGCATAGGCGACCATCCGGCCGCCCACTCGCTCACAGCACGGAGAGGAATTCGCCGATGACCTTCAGGTCCTCAAGCTCGTCCTCAAGCACGATGTCCTTGTAGCCGAAGGCGTTGCTCTGGGGCTTGAGCACGATGCGCTGGTTCACGAACTCGCCGTACTCCTCGACCTTCTCGCTCTGATACTGCTTCACCGTGAAGCTGCCGCCGTGGTCCGGGTCCTCGATGGCGCGATGCTGCACCACGACGACCTTGCCTTGCCGTGTGCCGCCAGGGTTGGCACGGAACAGGCACCAGGCGCCATTGGGGATGCGCCGGTTCATCGACTCCCCCACTACCCGGCTGACGAACAGGTCGGGGCTCGCACGCAGGAAGTCCGGCAGCTCGACCCAGTGCTCGGCGGCGGCGATCTGCATCTCGCTGAACTCGCCGGCAGCGATGCTCAGGTCGTACACGGGCACATGGCGCTCGAACGGCACTGCCTCATCACGCGTCACGATGGGAAGGTGCAAGCCATCCAGTGTCTCGGCCTCTTCAGCCTGATCGGTATGCTCGGTGGCTGCCTGCGAACGAGCGAAGGCCGCGAAATACTCGCGGGTCTCGGAGTCCGTGGCATAGACGTAACAGCCCTTCTGGCCGCGAGTCATCAGCGTGCGATAGGTGTTCTTGATGATCTGGTCTGCCAGGGCACGGGCATGCTCGGGCTGCTCCTTGAGCATCTTCTTGTAGCCATGCACCGAGCGGTCCTGCCCCGCCCGCTTGGCCGCGTCTGTCACCACGCGACCGTCACGAATCACGAAGTCGTCCCCGATGATGACGCCGACGTAGTCGAACTCGAGCCCCTGGCAGGTGTGGATGCAGCCGACCTGCTCAGCTGATCCATCGGCGATCGCCCACAGCATGCCGTCGTCATCGAGGTTCCACTGGGCCGCGAAGTCA
Source organism: Halomonas icarae (assembly GCF_009901955.1). Classification (GTDB taxonomy): domain Bacteria; phylum Pseudomonadota; class Gammaproteobacteria; order Pseudomonadales; family Halomonadaceae; genus Halomonas; species Halomonas icarae. The sequence goes on from NZ_WUTS01000027.1 coordinate 10,640, forward strand.
TGTTCGGGAAACACGATGTCCATGGCCTGCTTGTCCTTCTTGCTGGACCAGGGCCAGCAGTAGCCCGCCACCATGCGCGCCTTGTTGGCCTTGCGGTTCTTCTCGAGAATTGCATGGCGCATGGCACTCGGGTCATCGAACACCTGGAAGTCGTAGTCGATGTCCTTCAGGTCGGTGTTGGCCGTGGTGCGAATCTGAAGGGCGTGATCGAGCCAGGCCAGATAGCCATCCGAGCCGTTGCAGCGAAACTGCGACGCCAGCTCAAGTTCGTGGACATCGGCGCCGCACTCGGCCGCACGCCGCCGGATCTCCTCGACCGTCCCGACGTCCTTCAGCGTCACTCGCTGCGCTTCATCGATGAAGAAGATCGAGAAGCGTGACGCGGCGAGCACCTCCTTGATCTGGCTCTCGCCGAGGTTCTGATACATGCCCGACTTCTCGTTCAGACGGTGCGCCTCGTCGACGATCAGCGCATGGAAGGTATCCGGCTCTGCGATGACATAGCTGCCCGAGCCCTTGAACAGGTTGTCGATGTGGGTCTTCTTTCGCGTGCCGGTCAGCTTCTTCTTGAAGACCTCCCGAGGGGCCGAGTTGCGCGAGACGTACTGCGTCATCATCTCGCGCTTCGTCAGCTCCACCAGCAGGTTGATGGCCACCATCGACTTGCCGGTACCCGGCCCGCCCTTGACGATCAGGCACTGCTTGCTGCCGCTGCCTGCACGATGCGCAAGATCAAGCGCGGTTTCATAGACCAGCTTCTGCTCGTCGATCATCAGGAACTCGGCGTTGCCTTGCATCATCGAGGCCAGCGCATCCGCCAGGTTCTTGCTCGGCTTGATCACACCGTGCTCGATGCGATACATGATGTCGTTGCTGTCGCCGTACTTGATGTGCTGGCTCAGAAACGCCGACAGTTTCAAGGCATCCTGCGAGATGAAGACCGGCGCACGACGCGTGTGGTGCTCGTAGAAGGGATCATTGATGGCGTCCCCCTGCTTCATGTTGTGCAGGTAGGCGCAGGGCACCAGGCGGATCGACTCGGAGCGTACCGTCTCGTTGTAGTCCTCGATCAGCGCGCCATAGGACCACGCCTGATACGACGGATGGTTGGTCTCGCGCACGCCGCCGCCCAACTGGGTGCGCACGATGGCGTCCTTCTTCGTCACTTCGACGGACTGCCACTGTTTCAGCTCCACGATGACCGCCGCATCGTCCCGCTGGTGGTTCTTGCCGGTCAGGATGAAGTCCACACGGCGATTGGTCAGCGGAATGTTGTACTCGATGGCCACCCCCGCCGACGCGGGAATCGCCTCGTCCAGCAGCGCGCTCATCATGAAGCGCAGTGAGTTCTCCCACGACTCCACCTCGCTGCGCGGAGAGTTGCGGTTCAGTCTGCGTGCCACCTCGTTCTCGATGGCGTCGGTGATGACGTTGGCTCGTACATCGTCGATGAACTGCTGCTTGGTGGCGTTGTAGACCAACATACCCTAAAAATTCCCTTTTCAAACAGATGGTTATGCTTTTCATTAAGTGCATAAATTTGGCCATTATGCACGCTATAAGCTGCTATAACATCACCTGGAGCTCATGTGCCAACTACAGTCGGCTCGAGGAGCTAAGGCAGGCAACCGTACTGATACTTCCCTTACCTGTAGGGCCCCGGATGAAAAAATGAACCAGTAGAAGGTATCCTCTGCTGGCAGTCAGGGGGCTTCTACAGCAATTCCTCCGGGATCAGATTCATGGACATCAATCTGCATGAATAAGCAAGTAGCTCAGTTCTTGATTACTTCAGAAAGACAAATCTCTAGCTACTTCTCCAATTTCTCGTTGCAGCTCGTCTATTCTATTAACTAACCCTGGTACCCCGAGATGCTTTCCGTAGGCAGACTGGGAGCCATCAGCTAGCCACATTTTTAAAAGACCACCCATGCGGCCTAAATCACCATGAAGCTTTGCCAACCGTTCAAACGCCTGTGCATCAATGGTACTTTTTGGAGCATAACCTAATCCTAATTCCCGCAAATAAGCAGGCACTTTAAAATCACACTTGGCTGCCGCCTGTGCAATCACTTCTTTTTCATCAGGACTAACCCGGACCATGATATGCGCGGTTCTCTTCCTGCTTTCGTTACCCATGTCCTTTATCCTTTGCTAATGCGGCGGTAGCCGCTGGCTGCGACAGCAACACCCTCGGAGAGCAGGATGCGTCGAGCCGACAGGCGAGTAAGTTGTGGGTATTTGCTAGATCGACGCTTGCGGCGGTATAGCAAATACACATCCTGCCCGCCTCCCTCGCTGCAACACAGCTACAACGATGCTCACTATGTCCACATCGAAACGCATAATCAATGTATTGCATAACCCCTGCACCATGCTCCATTGGTCATGCATCAAAATATTCAAACTGAGTATTCGCCACTTTCTTACTGCACCAAAACACACATCTCAGGAATCATAATACACGCAAGATGCGGAAAACTTCGCCAAATTTCTATTTAAACAAAGCCGTCCTTGACAACGACACAAAAACCAATCAAAAAAAATAAATCCAGGCAAACCAACTCCACACCACACCTGTAGCACAGGAATAATCGACATGGACCTGATCGAAGGCTTAAAGAAGAGGAGAGAAGAGAAGTCCAAAACGCATGGACGGTATGCTTTTCTCAAATACAAGGAGGAAATTAAGGAGGCATTAGATAATGGATATAACGCCATAGACATTTGGGAGCACCTTCATAAAAAAGGTGAGATGCCAATTAAATACAATCAATTCACTGTTTACATTAGAAAGCTAATCGGAAGTAGTGGACCATGAAAAAACTCATCACCGCACTAACTTTCATATTCCTCACCGCTCAATCCAGCCAAGCGGTATCAGGAGGAGGCGGATTTACCGGGGCGACTGAACCCACTCAGCTTCTCAATAATGCGGAGCTAATTGATGTTGCCATCAGCGAATCTGAGAATCTTGCATATACCATCCGCCAATATGAAATCATGTACGAAAACTTTCTCAGTCTTCCGGAGCATATCAAGCAACAGGCGCTTTCCGACCTTCAAGATCTTGCTGACATCGTCGCCACCGGACGAGCCATTGCCTATAGCTCAGGCCAGGTAGATGAAGACTACCAGCGAGGATATAGAGATTTCGACTATTACGCCCAAAGCAATAAAGGGAGCCATGAGGACTATGCGGTTCGTTATCGGGAGTGGTCACAGACAAACCACGATAGCGTGCGGGGCGCTCTTCGAGCGGCTGGCCTGCAGGCCGCACAATTTTCGCGTGAGGACTCCGCATTGAGAGCGATTGAACACCAAATAGAAAGCGCTAGAGGCGAAAGGCAATTACTGGAAGCCGGTGGTGCTATCGCAGCCCTGCAAGTGGAGCAACTTCAGAAACTTCGGCAACTTCAGATGGCGCAAATTCAGCTTCAAGCCTCGCATGTAGGCGGTCAGGTGGATCGTCAGGCGGAAGATGACTCGGCCTGGCATCGCGCCACTGCGCCACGCGACAACGACCCCGACAGTCAACAGCCTATCCATGCGGACGATCTATTTTGAGGAGTGAGTAATGAGCTGCAGTACCAAGACTCTGATTGTCATTGCTGGCCTAGTAGCGAGCATCGCCACCGCCGCAGCTTTATGGAAACTCGACAAGGCCGAAGAGGATGCCGCTTGGGAGCGCGCCACTATACCGCGTGACAACGCCCCTTCCGCTCAAAGACCAATCACTGAAGATGACCTATTCGGCTCAGGAGATGGGAGTAACGAGCGATGAAACCTTGGTTGTATCTAGTCATTCCTGCTGCTCTGCTACTGCTCAGTGGGCCAGTTGCTGCCTCCGATGGGGACATAATCCGTGAGCTTCAGCATGGGTTCCGAGACTCAGTGGCACTGTGGTATGCCCCTTTGCAGCAAGTGGCGACCTGGTTGCTGCTCTCTCTTGCCGTAATTTCCTATACCTGGTCAGCAAGCCAGATGGTACTGAGAAATGCTGACCTGGGTGAATTTGTGGCGGAGTTCGTCCGGCTAGTGATCTTCACTGGATTCTTCTTGTTCCTGATACAGGGAGGTCAACAGTTAGCCGAGACCATGATCAGGGGCTGGATCTGGATAGGTGGCCAGGCTACCAGCACCAACCTGAGCCTGAGTGTTCCGGAGATCCTGGAGCGCGGGTTTACCCTTGGGGGCGATGTTATTTCGGCAGGCAGTGGCCTAAGCCGGATTGCTTACACCATCCTGGCGCTCCCCGTTGTGATCCTGTACACGCTGATTGCCGCCTATGCTTTCTTCGTGCTGGCTGAAATGTACGTGGTCACGGCAGCGGGGATCGTTCTTCTTGGTTTTGGCGGTTCGCAGTGGACGGTGGATTACGCCAAAAAGTACATCACCTACACCATCAGCATCGGTGCCAAGCTCTATGTCATGTTCCTGGTCATCGGCGCGGGTGAACAATTCATTCACCAGTGGGCAGTAAATCAGGATCACGAGTCGTTCCGGGCCATTCTCGCCATTATCGGTGTGCTGTTGATGATGGCTATTCTGGTAAAGATGATTCCAGATGCGGTGCAGGGAATCATCAACGGGGCTTCTCTCGGTAGTGCAACGCCGTCAGTAGGTGGCATGGCAAGGGCTGCCGGGTCTGTAGCGGTAGGTGCTGCTGTAGGCGCTGCGGGCGGCGCTATGGCCGTGCGTGAAGCCTCCAAGCTGGCCGGTGAACAGCTCGGTGGCGGTGGAGCGCTCGCCTCGGCGGCAACTCCAGGTGGTGGGTCGCCCGGTGGTAATTCCTTCCTGGGCGGTCCAGCAGGTGGTTCGCCAGGCGGTGGTAGCTCGCCAAGTGGTGGAACAGGGCCGCTTCCTATGCCGGGCACCGCCCCGTCATCGGGCGGTGCCGCTTTGGGTGCTGGGCGCACGGCTCACGCTGGACAGACCATGAAGAACCTGACGAAGGCAGCAGGTGAAACCATGGGTGGCAAGATCATGGGTGACTACAACGCCAGTCACGGCTCCTTCGGCGGTTCTATGGCGCAGAAGCTCCGGGCTGAACGGCTCGGTATGGCGGAAGGCGGCAGTGAGTCTGCCCATACGGGTGGTCAGCAGAGCATCGGCCAGTCCGATGGCCTGAAGGGGACTATCCGTGGGGCACCGACTACTAACGAAAACGACACGCATAATCAGCCCCCCCAGGCTACGCATAATCGGACCCCCTCCGAGCCGGCTGCCGGCGCGGAGGTACCTTATCGATCACCCGCTGGGAGCCATAACGATGAACAATGAACGTCCGCAAGCCCCTCTCTGGTATCTCGCAGCTTGGCTGGCAGTCGCATTGCTGCTGGTCGGGCTCGCTGTTAGCGGTGCCTGGGTGGCCTGGCTATCGTTGCCTGTGTGCTACCCCGTCATCATGAAAGCCGTCTCATGGCGACCAGGCCCCCATGATCAGCGCAGTCACCTCGACGCCTGAACGCAACGAGTGAATCATTCCGTCATCTTGGGGGTACGCATAATCGGTAAACGGTCCACCAACCCCACCTCGTGCGGCGTGATTTAGACCGGTAGAGTTTCTTTCCAGCGCCAGGGGAGCAGCGTGTTGAGGTCGTCGCCCTCGCCGAGTGTTGGCAGGGTCTCGAACACGAACTGCAGGTACTCGTAGGGCGAGAGGCCATTAGCCTTGGCCGTCTCGATCAGGCTATAGATGGCGGCGCTGGCCTGGGCACCGCTCGGTGTCTGGCTGAACAGCCAGTTCTTGCGGCCGACGACGAAGGGGCGGATGGCATTTTCCGCGGCGTTATTGTCGAGCGGGATCAGCCCGTCATCGAGGAAGCGGGTCAGGCGTTGCCATTGGCCATCCAGGTAGTGCAACGCTCTGCCCAGCGCGCTCTTCGGCAACACCTGGGTCAGCGACTTGTCCAACCAGGTGCGTAGCTGGGTGATCAGCGGGCG
>NZ_WUTS01000028.1 GCF_009901955.1 Halomonas icarae
CTAAGTGCCTGATCTGAAGTTTTCGTGTAGTGTCGGTGTTTGGATCACTGACACGGATGAACCCATGGCAAGGCGCCGCTTCGTTGCCCCTCTCACTGAAGCTGAACAGCAGACGCTGACCTCTGCCTATCACCATGGCGAGAAGCGTGCCCTACGTCGGCGTGCTCATGCCATCCTGCTGAGTGATCAAGGCCATACGATCAACCAAATCAGTGAGATACTACAGGTTCGCCGCGATGCCGTATCACGATGGCTCAAACAGTGGGAAGCGTCGGGCATCGACGGGCTGATTGACAAGCCCCGCAGTGGCCGCACGCCGGTCTTGGATGAGAACGACCACCAGCGGCTGCAGGAACTGGTCGCCGAACAGCCTCACCAGATTCGATCTCTGCAGGCTCGTTTTGAAGAAGAGACTGGCAAGTCAGTCAGCAGGGTGACCCTTCGCCGGGCATTGAAAAAAAAATGACCTCAGCTTCAAGCGCATTCGGCACTCACTCAAGGCACGACGTGACGAGACGGATTTCCGCAACACTCAGGGCCTCCTTAATGCGCTCCAAAAGCAGGAAGACCAGGGTGAGCACGAGCTCTATTACTTTGATGAGTCAGGCTTTTCACAGTCGTCGCCGGTGCCCTACGCGTGGAGTCCTATCGGCAAGCCTTGCGAGGTGACCGCCTACTCACACAGCCGAAGGCTGAACGTGCTGGGGTTCCTCAGCCGAGCGGGAAAGCTGGTCTACCACACCGCCACCGAGCCAGTGACCACCGAGACGGTCATTGAAGCATTTGACCAGTTTGTGGCACAGAAAGACCCCGATACCTTCGCCGTCGTGGTGCTCGACAATGCCAGCATGCATCGCTCCAAGGCCTTCAAACGGAAGATAGTGGAGTGGATGTCGCACCGTGTGCACTTGGTCTACCTATCGGCTTACTCACCGGAGCTGAACCTGATTGAGATTCTGTGGCGGCAGATGAAATACGCCTGGCTGCCGCTGAGTGCGTACCTCTCGTTTGACCGCCTCTGTGATGAGGTACACCGGCTGCTCGGTAGCTATGGAACTGATAACGCGATTAATTTTGAATAGGCACTTAG
>NZ_WUTS01000029.1 GCF_009901955.1 Halomonas icarae
GCGTTGGATTACAGCTTGAAGCGTTGGGCGGCGCTGACGCGCTACCTCGATGACGGTGGATTGCCCATCGACAACAACCGGGTGGAAAACCTGATTCGTCCCTGGGCGCTCGGACGTTCCAACTGGCTGTTCGCTGGATCACTGCGCAGTGGCCAGCGCGCCGCCACCATCATGAGCCTGATCCAGTGCGCCAAGCTGAACGGCCACGAGCCTTACGC
>NZ_WUTS01000003.1 GCF_009901955.1 Halomonas icarae
GGATTTTTTATCACGCAGGCTCGATCGTTGAGCCGGGCGCAGCGCCTGGCCATGATCGAGCCGCCATCTTCCGCCACTCCGAGTCTGAGACGGCAGTGTCAGCTGCTGAGTATCAGTCGTTCCTCGCTTTACTACCAGAAGCGAGAGTGGCTGGCCGAGGATCTGGTGCTGATGCGCCTGATCGATGAACAACACCTGCTGACGCCGGTTTACGGATCACGTCGGATGACCGTCCATCTCAATCGGCTGGGCCACCGGGTCAACCGCAAACGAGTGCGTCGCCTGATGCGGCAGATGGGGCTCCATGCCGTCTAT
>NZ_WUTS01000030.1 GCF_009901955.1 Halomonas icarae
TCAGCAGTGAAACCGCTCTGCGCCGATGGTAGTGTGGGGCCTCCCCATGCGAGAGTAGGTCATCGTCAGGCACTTATTCAGAAACCCCGGCCCTTGGTCGGGGTTTCGTCGTTTTAGGGGCCTCCCCATGGAGAGTCCCATATACGGCCGCCGAACAGTAAGCGGCCGCTGAACACACCTTCCGCGTAAGCCCTTGGCCAGCGACATTAGGTGCCCACGTAACAATAGATGGG
>NZ_WUTS01000031.1 GCF_009901955.1 Halomonas icarae
CTGCTCCCCTGGCGCTGGAAAGAAACTCTACCGGTCTAAATCACGCCGCACGAGGTGGGGTTGGTGGACCGTTTACGTTGCAACCAGTGGCAGCTTCACTCTTGCAGCTAAAAGATTAAATCTGAGCCAGCCTGCAGTATCGGATCAAGTTAAAAAACTAGAAGAGCGATATAATATAAGTTTGTTAGTTAGATCCAAACGCCAGATAACTTTATCGCAACAAGGTGAAAAACTTCTATCCATTACCAACACTATTTTCTCTGCAACAGATGATGCCGAGTCTTATTTAACTAAATCCAAGCAATTGCAGACCGGTAGTGTATCTATTGCTGCTGACTCGCCCATCCATGTGATGCCATATATAAAAATTTTCAAGGAAAAACATCCCAATATATCCTTCTCGCTAAGCTCTGGAAACTCAGAAGAATGCATAAAAAAAGTAATAAAGCATGAGTCTGACTTTTCAGTAACGGCAGAAACAAACAATATAATCGATCCTCGTCTTAGCACGATTGAGCTAAGCAGGGATAAGTTGGTCGTGATTGCACCAACAAGCCACCCATGGTCAGGTAGGAAAGAAGTAGAGCTACATGAGCTAAGCAATCAGCCCATTGTCATTCGAGAAAAAGGATCAATGACTAGAGTTGTATTCGAAAACACAATGAAAGAAAAAAAACTTCCTATTTTTCCTTCAATTGAGGTAGAAGGCCGGGAAGCAGTGTTGGAAATGGTGCTAGCTGGACTAGGAATCAGTGTCGTTTCAGAGGCTGAAAACAAAGGCTATAAGGATATAACATCTATACCGATCAGGGATTGCAGAGCTAAGATGAGTGAAATACTTTCTTGGCAAACTTCTCAAAGTGAGAAAGCCACAACCTCCGCATTTATTGACTGTGTCAAAAACAATATAACACTATAAGAACAAAAGCATATGATAGTGCGGATGTAATTCATAAACACTGCGATCGTGTCTCGTGTCGCCCCCTAAGAGTAGAGGATTTACTAATTGGCAGGCTCACTAGCTTGAGTAAAGCTTCCCAGCATTCGATACAAACTAAACAGCAAACTATATTAAAGGTATATAGGACCCAGCACCTTCACCGTCCAGGACATGATGGCCCGCAATGAGATGCGAATGCTGCTGAGGCTCTACAGGCATCAGGTCTGTATAGGAGCGGCTGACACCGGCACGGCTGGAATATGACCAGGATGCGTAAGCAGGTGGGTCGCCGCTAGTCAGTGCATGCTAGACACATCACCGCTCGCCTTGTAATGACCCCCTGGTTTCTGCACACCCTACGCGGCTAAGGCTGGGTGTGCTCGGGGTGCCACATAGTCCAGAGACTGATGTGGCCGCTCTTCGTTGTAGTACCGGATCCAGCGATCAATCACGACCCTGGCTTGGCCCAGCGACTCGAAGCGATGGAGCCAGATGCACTCTTCCTTCAAGGAACGGAAGAAGCGCTCGACGAGCCCGTTCTGCTCAGGGGTGTACGGCGTCGTGAACTCCTGCGTCAGCCCATACGCCTTCACCGTGCCCGTGTAGTGCCGGCTGCTGAAGACCAGGCCGTTGTCGGAACGTAGTGCCAGTGGTTGCTGAACGCGTCCCAGCGCTCCCAGCCGATAGATCAACGCTTCCTCCAACGCCGCCTCCGCGGTCTTGCTGCTGCCATTGTCCGATAATCGCCAGCCGAGGATCTCACGCGTACAGCAGTCGATGACCACCGCCAGGCTAGCTCGCCGATCCTTGCCACACCGTAAACGGTCCACCAACCCCACCTCGTGCGGCGTGATTTAGACCGGTAGAGTTTCTTTCCAGCGCCAGGGGAGCAG
>NZ_WUTS01000032.1 GCF_009901955.1 Halomonas icarae
GTGGAGCCGACGAAGCTGACGGCCTGGACACGGGCATCATCGAGCAGGGTGTCCACGGCCTCCTTGTCACCATTGACCACGTTGAGCACGCCCGCGGGCAGGCCCGCCTCCAGCGCCAGCTCGGCGATAAAGAGGGCCGAGGTCGGGTCACGCTCGGAGGGCTTGAGCACGAAGGTGTTACCGCAGGCGATGGCCATGGGATACATCCACAGCGGCACCATCGCGGGGAAGTT
>NZ_WUTS01000033.1 GCF_009901955.1 Halomonas icarae
ACCTATGAACTGGCGCTGCTCAAGCGCCACGCCTTCGGCAAGCGCAGCGAGCAGCTCAACGTCCTGCAGATCAGTCTATTGGAGGAGGTGGTCAATGCTGACATCGCTGCCATCGAGACCGAGCTGGAGGAGCTGAATCTCACTGCTGCCACGCCAGCGGCGAAGAAGACGCCCAAGCGCGCGCCCTTGCCCCCGGAGCTGCCGCGCACCGAGATACACCATGATCCGGAAAATGACCACTGCGCCTGTGGTTGTCAGCTGCGGCGGATCGGTGAGGAGGTCAGCGAGAAGCTCGACTACACGCCGGGCGTGTTCCACGTCGAGCGCCATGTTCGCGGCAAGTGGGTCTGCGACCAGTGCGAGACGCTGACCCAGGCGCCGATGCCGGCGCAGATCATCGATAAGGGCATCCCCACCGCCGGTCTGTTGGCCCAGGTGCTGATCGCCAAGTACGCCGATCATCTCCCGCTCTACCGTCAGGAGCAGATCTTTGCCCGTGCCGGC
>NZ_WUTS01000034.1 GCF_009901955.1 Halomonas icarae
ACCTATGAACTGGCGCTGCTCAAGCGCCACGCCTTCGGCAAGCGCAGCGAGCAGCTCAACGTCCTGCAGATCAGTCTGTTGGAGGAGGTGGTCGATGCCGATATCGCTGCCATCGAGACCGAGCTGGAAGAGCTACATCTCACTGCTGCCACGCCAGCGGCGAAGAAAACGCCCAAGCGCGCCCCCTTGCCCCCGGAGCTGCCGCGCACCGAGATACGCCATGATCCGGAAAATGATCACTGCGCCTGTGGTTGTCAGCTGCGGCGGATCGGTGAGGAGGTTAGCGAGAAGCTCGACTACACGCCGGGCGTGTT
>NZ_WUTS01000035.1 GCF_009901955.1 Halomonas icarae
CTCCCCATGCGAGAGTAGGTCATCGTCAGGCACTTATACCGAAAAAACCCCGGGCATTCAGTTGCTCGGGGTTTTTTTCATGTTGGGGGCTTGCCGAGACGACGGTGCAGTCCGAGCGGGGAATAGTAAGCGGCCGCTGAACACACCTTCCGCGTAAGCCCTTGGCCAGCGACATTAGGTGCCCACGTAACAATAGATGG
>NZ_WUTS01000036.1 GCF_009901955.1 Halomonas icarae
AGTGAAACCGCTCTGCGCCGATGGTAGTGTGGGGCCTCCCCATGCGAGAGTAGGTCATCGTCAGGCACTTATACCGAGAAAACCCCGGGCATTCAGTTGCTCGGGGTTTTTTTCATGTTGGGGGCTTGCCGAGACGACGGTGCAGTCGTAAGCGAACGGGCAACACCGCTTGCGAGTGATCAGCCAGTGTGCTGCCAGTGATGGGGCAGGAGCTCGTGGA
>NZ_WUTS01000037.1 GCF_009901955.1 Halomonas icarae
CATGACAGCACTCGGCCACCTGATCAACGGCGCTCGCGTCGATCGCCAAGGGCGCAGCCAGGATCTTTACAACCCCTCCACCGGTGAGGTGAAGGGCCAGGTCAGCCTGGCCAGCAAGGCGACCGTCGAGGAGGCCATCGCCGCGGCCCAGGCGGCCTTCCCGGCCTGGCGCAACACGCCTCCGGCCAAACGGGCTCGAGTCATGTTCCGCTTCAAGCAGCTGCTGGAGGAGCATGCCGAGGAGATCGTTCGCCTGATCGGCGAAGAGCATGGCAAGATTTCCCACGACGCCCAGGGGGAGCTGGCCCGCGGTATCGAGAATGTCGAGTACGCCTGCGGCGCGCCGGAACTGCTCAAGGGGGAGCACAGCAAGAATACCGGGCCGGGCATCGACTCCTGGAGCGAGCACCAGCCCCTGGGCGTGGTGGCCGGCATCACGCCGTTCAACTTCCCCGCGATGGTGCCGCTGTGGATGTATCCCATGGCCATCGCCTGCGGTAACACCTTCGTGCTCAAGCCCTC
>NZ_WUTS01000004.1 GCF_009901955.1 Halomonas icarae
CCAAACACGAACACCGCCTCCTCGAAGGGGTTGAGCGCCATGGCCTCCTGAACCAGCAGGGCCAGCCCGTCGATCTGCTTACGCATGTCGACTGGCTCGCGGCACAGATAGACCCGCAGTCCGGTATCTGGCCGAATCATCGGGCTACCTCCACGACGACGAAGCGCTGCGGGCGATGGCGAGGCGGCACAGGCACATCCTGCACGCTCAGACGCTGCTCCCACGCCAGCAAAGACGCCAGTTCCAGCCCTTGCTCCTCGGCGTACTCGCTCAACGCCATCTGCCGAGACGACGCATGGTACAAATGGCCCAGCCAGAA
>NZ_WUTS01000005.1 GCF_009901955.1 Halomonas icarae
ATCTGCACGCCCTCCTCGCAGGCGGGGCAGCCGTACTTGATGCGCACATGGCGGATCACCTCGACCCGCGCCGGCACCACATGCAGTTCCTCGCTGATCTCTTTGCCGATCTCCTTGAGCTCGGTGCCGTCATCGTGGCAGTGACGGGCCTCCTCGGGGAGCTCATGGATCATCTCGACGCGGGGCAGTTCGGGCGGTAGCGCCACGCGGCCACCACGGGTGCGACGCTTGGCCGGCTGTTGGGGGGCAACCGGCACATCAGCTTCGTCGCCAGCCGTGTCATCTTGGGTGCCGGCCTCTTCCTCATCGACCGTTATCTCGGCCTCGTTGATGAGTAGGTCACCTTGCGCGACGCGATACTTTTCGGTGGAGGGGCCGAACTGGCGCTCGATGGCCAGACGGAATTGCTCGAACAACGCCGC
>NZ_WUTS01000006.1 GCF_009901955.1 Halomonas icarae
GGCCTGACGCCGATGATGACCCGATCCGAGCTTAGCTAACCTGTCAGGTGGTCCGAAAGATGGGGACCACTTCAATCTTCCAGACAGCCGACGGGGCCTTCGATAACCTTAAGGACCACAAGCCCCCACTGGAAGGCGATTTGAACCTAGCGGTCAGCTATACCGTCACGGCCTACTGCCTACCCTCGCTAGGGTCTAGATTCCAACGTAACTACCCCAGAGTGCAACTCCGTCTTTCTGAGGCACCTCGCCCCGAGAACGAGCAGGGACTACTGTCGGGTCGCTTCGACCTGGCTATTGCGCTGAGTTCGAACCTTGACACCACAGCTCCTATAAAAGCCAGCTGCGGACTTATTCGCTACACAGTCGCGTGGGACTGCAGCCACCATCCGTGCTGTCAAGGAAAACCGTCAGCCTACACGACGTGGCTGACTATCCCTGCATCAGGCTTACGGTAGTCGAGGCGATCAGGCTGCGATCAGCTACTGGAAGCAAGCCGAGCTCAAACCTAATATCCTTATGGTTGAAGCGATACGCAGCCTGGTGGTCAGCGGTACCGGTGTCAGCATTCTCTCAGACATGATCTATTGCCTTTGGTCCCTAGAAGACCGTCGCATCGAGCATATCGATCTGTTAGCACCCCATCCCCATCATGGAGATAGGCCTTGCCTGAGCGCGAAAACGGCTTCTAGGAGCCACAACCAAAGCCTCCCGTGAGTACTACAACTCATGACTCCTGATGACCACCCCTGTCGCAAAGTAAAGGCACGCCACCGGTCTAACTCATGACCCTGAATTCAAACAATAAGTGCAGCACCTGCTGTGTCCGGGGCTCCTGAGTACTCCCGCAGGAACACTTGTGCCGGTGTCCGGTGACCGAGACGCATTCGAGGGCGATCATTGAGCTTCTTGACCATCTTGTGCAGCTCGGCATAGGTGACCTGCCGGAAGTCCGCCCCCAGGGGAAGTACTGCCTTATCAGGACATTTGTGTTCTCGTTGCTCCCACACTTCCCGGAGCAGTAGAGGTCGCAAAAGTAGGTTTCTGCGGTCACCGCCTTGCCTACGGCTATGTGACCAGCGAACTCCGAGCCGTTATCCAGGGTGACGGTCTTCACAGCACCCCAGCAAGGCTTCAACAGGCGGATCATGGCCGCTTGCGTCAGTTCCGCTGAGACCTTGGGCAGCCGTGCTGCCAGTAGGTAGCCGCTACTCCGGTAGCCGCTACTCCGCTCTACCAGCGTGACCAAGTCTGATTGCTTGTGCCCTTGAGTCACGGTGTCTCCCTCCCAGTACCCGATGAAGCGGCGATCATCGTAAACGGTCCACAAACCCCATCTTCTGCATCTAAATAGTGTCCGTCAGACTGGTGTCACCCGACCCCAAGGAGGA
>NZ_WUTS01000007.1 GCF_009901955.1 Halomonas icarae
TGCTGGCCCCGGGCAAGAAGACGACACACCGCGCCTACCTCTGGGCCTATGCCACCACGCCTTACGCCGGGTTGCAGGCGGTGGTCTACGACTTCAGCGAGGGGCGCGGCGGCCAGCATGCCCGTGACTTCCTCGGCGAGTGGCGGGGCAAGCTGGTTTGCGACGACTACAGCGGCTACAAGCAGAGTTTCGCCAACGGCGTCACCGAGATTGGCTGCATGGCTCACGCCAGGCGCAAGTTCGTCGACCTTCATGTGGCCGGGAAGAGCCAGATCGCCGGTCAGGCCATCGAGCTGATCGGTCAACTCTACCAGGTGGAACGTGAGGCCCGTTCATTGACCGCGGAAGAACGCCAGCGGCTACGCGACACCAGAGCAAGGCCGATTGCCGGCGCGCTACACCGTTGGATGCTGGCTCATCGCGAGAAGGTCCCGAACGGCTCAGCGACGGCGAAAGCGTTGGATTACAGCTTGAAGCGTTGGGCGGCGCTGACGCGCTACCTCGATGACGGTGGATTGCCCATCGACAACAATCGGGTGGAAAACCTGATTCGCCCCTGGGCGCTGGGCCGCTCGAACTGGCTGTTTGCCGGGTCGCTGCGCAGTGGCCAGCGCGCCGCCACCATCATGAGCCTGATCCAGTGCGCCAAGCTGAACGGCCACGAGCCTTACGCCTACCTGAAGGACGTGCTGGAACGGCTGCCGACCCACAAGGCCAGCCAGCTCCACGAGCTCCTGCCCCATCACTGGCAGCACACTGCCTGATTACTCGCAAGCGGTGATGCCCGTTCGCTTAC
>NZ_WUTS01000008.1 GCF_009901955.1 Halomonas icarae
CGTTGTCAGGCGCTGGGTGGCGCCAAGAACCACGCCATCGTCATGCCCGATGCCGATATGGAAAATGTGGTCAACTCACTGACCGGAGCCGCCTTCGGCTCCTCCGGCGAGCGCTGCATGGCGCTATCCGTGGCGGTGGCCGTAGGGAATGAAGCGGCCGATACCCTGATTGCCAAGATGCAGGAGTCGATGGCGACCCTGAAGGTCGGCCCCTTCTCCGACAAGAGCAACGACTTCGGTCCGGTGATCACCAAGGCGCATCAGGAAAAGGTCTGCGG
>NZ_WUTS01000009.1 GCF_009901955.1 Halomonas icarae
GTGAGGTCGACGTCGGAGTGATCCGGCTTGACACGGATCTTGACGTTGTAGTCGATGACGCGTTTGACCGCGACGAGAATCTTCATCGTGCTCAATGCTCCAGTGAATTCAAAGGGCCATGGCGGCCTTCAAGCCGTCGTAGACCGCCTCTTCGGCGGTGCGTGGGGCCAGGCAGTCGCCAACCAGGGTGACCGGTAGCGTGGCCCAGCGATCCTCGTCCTCCGGAGACACAACCGGCTCTCCCCCGCAGGAGAGCACCAGATGATCGACCCCTTCGACGACCATCGGCTCGGCTCCGCCGGTGTGATAGAAGTAGACACTATCGTCGTCGACGCCGAAGGCGCGAGCATAGGTCATCACCCGCACTCCCAGGTCGTGGAGGCGCGCCACGGTAGAATCACGCACATAGCTCTGCAGCGCCCCCCCGGGGTGCAGGCCGTTGACCGCCAGGGTGACCCGCGCCCCTTCTCGGGCCAGCAGCTCGGCCACACCAACTCCGACCCAGTCTCCTTGAGTGTCGTAGATCACCACATGACCACCCGGTAACGAGGCACCATCGAGCAGCGCCACGGCCTGGCTCACCGGTAGCTCACCCAACAGTTCAAGAGGCGGCGTGTAGGGTCGGGCCCCGGTCGCCACCACGACTCTCTCGAAGCCCTCCTCGAGCAGTGTCTGCGGCGTGACGTGTCTCTGGGTCGCCACCTCGACGTCGGCCCGCTTGAGTTCCTCCATCAAGTTGGTAACCAGGCCGCCGAACTCGCTGCGTCCCGGCAACAACTGGGCCTGGTTGGCCTGCCCGCCAAGCCGGCGTCCGGCCTCGAACAGGGTGACCTCATGTCCACGAGCGGCGGCCACCACGGCGGCCTTCATGCCCGCCGGTCCACCACCGATCACCGCTACCCGCCGCGAGGTCTCGGCACGGCCGAGATCGTCGTAGAGAAGCTCGCGACCCGACTCCGGGTACTGGATACAGGAGATGGGGATACCGCGGTGAAAATGACCGATACAGGCTTGATTGCAGGCGATACAGGCCCGGATACCCTCGGCATCATTCCGCCGGGCCTTGGCTGGCATGGCCGGATCGCAGATCAGCGCTCGGGTCATCCCACACAGATCAGCCGCTCCCGAACGTATGACCTCCTCGGCCTCGTGGGGCTGGTTGATGCGACCGGTCAGTATCAGCGGCAGAGAGAGATCCGCCCGCAGGGAGCGTGACTCTTCACGTAGGTAGGCACTCTCGTAGCTCATCGGCGGCACGATATGCACCGACCCGCCAAGCGTGGCGGAGGTGCCGGCCACCACGCTGGCATAGTCGAGGCGGCTCTCCAGATGGTGGAGGGTCTCGATGGCGATATCCTGCCCCATCCCCTGCTCGTCCCGCTCATCACAGGAGAGACGCAGCCCAACGGCCATCCTATCGCCGACCTCGCGACGAATGGCGTCGATCACCTCCTCGAGGAAGCGTACACGGTTGGCGAAACTGCCACCGTACTCGTCATCACGCCGATTGACCTGAGGGTTGAGGAACTGTGCCGGCAAGTAACCGTGGCTGGCGAGAATCTCGACACCCTGGATGCCGGCCTGGTACATGCGCCGGGCAGCGGCGGCGAAGCTCTCGACGATCTCGTGGATCCTGGCGCGCGACAGGCCCCGGGGCATCACCCCGAAACGCTCTTGAGGCACGCCAGAGGCGGAGTAGGCGACGGGCTTCAAACCGTCCGACGACTCCATGATCTCGCGTCCAGGATGGAACAGCTGGGCGAACAGCACACTTCCGTGCTGCCCACAGGCTTCAACCAGGCGTCGATACCCGGGAATACAGGCGTCGTCGTTGGCCATCAGCAGGTGCGACGTATAGCGGGCACTCTCATGTACCCCGGAGACCTGCAACACGATCAGGCCAGTGCCATGGCGGGCGCGCTTCTCGAGATACGCCACCAGGGCATCGTTGACGATGCCATCCTCGGGTAGGCAGGTATCGTGGCCGGTAAACACGATCCGATTGGGGATCGTGCAGGGCCCGATGCGAAAGGGTGAAAACAGGTTTGGAAACAGCCCCTGAGCACTCATTGCTGGGCCTCCGCTGCTTGGTGGGTTGGCTCTCGGCGTTGTGACTTGCGGCCGTAAACACGTTTAACCTGCCAGAAAGCCAGCAGCCCTACACAGAAGACCGAGAAGCCGTAGCCCATCGACAGCAGGCCCTCGCCGCTGAACAGATGGAAGTCACGCCCCTGCGCCGTGGCATAGGGAATGGCGTAGAAGGTGACCAGCAATCCGGCGATGACAAGACCAGCCACCATGACCACCAGAGGCCAGGCCAGGGTCTTGTTCACCTCAACCGGATCGAGCTCCTCCTCGGGAGTACGATGCAGCTCATCGAAATAGCGCAGGGCGGCATCCCGAGGACGGGTGACACGGGAGATCACCAGCAGGCACACAAGGTTGGTCACGAAGCCCAGGATGAAGGGGTCCAGGTAGACCGGCAACGACACCACACCGGCCTGGTCCAGCAGTTTGGCCCCGATATTGACCACGAATCCTACCAGCATGCCGACAAAGGCCGCCGGGGCGGTGATGCGACGATTCCAGATGCAAAGGAATGCCACCGGTCCCCAGGATGAAGCAAACAGGGTTCCCGCGAAGTAGGTGATCCACATCACCGCCGGCGGCTGGAAATACGCCAGTAGCAGGCTGATCGTGGCGGCAGCGAACATGATGATCCGACTGGTGCGCAGCGCCTTGCTATCCTCCTTGCGGGAGGTCTTGAGGATATCGTTGGAAACGCTGAAGCCGATCAGTGACAGAAAGGTTGAGCACGACGACAGGGCGGCGGCCATGATGCCGGAGATCAACAGGGTCCCGAGCAGGGTTGGCATCATGTTCATGCCGGCCCATACCATGACGCGCTCAGAGGGTGAGATATCCGGGTTGGCCAGGTTGATGGCCGCACCGCCGAACATCAACACGACATACAGACCGGCAAGCACCAGGCCCGAGATACAGGCCGAACGCACTACCACATGCTCACTTCTGGCCATCAGGTAGCGGCTGGTCTGCCAGGGACTGACCGCCAGCACAAGCGACCAGGAGGCACCGAGTACCAACGCCCAGATCAAGGCCTCGCGCCCCGATGCCCAGTAGGCGCCCTCTCCCGTCAGGCCATGCCAGGCGATGATGCCTGGTTTGTCCTCATAGGTAGCGAGAGCCGTCAGCGTCGACTGCCAGCTGCCGCCTTCGCCGAACAGATAGGGCAGCGCAAGTATCGAGACCAGGGTAAACAGCAGGAACATGATGGTATCGGTCAGCATCACGCCGCGAGAACCGGAATAGAGCGTGAAGATCATGTAGCCCAGCCACATCAAGACCAATGCCACTCCGGTGGGGATGCCCGCCACGTCGGCGATAAGGATCGAGCCACCCTGGGTGACGGCCAGCAGGTACGCGGTCAGGCCGATCACGGTAGTGACCCCCGCCAGCACCTGCATGGCGCGGGAGTCGAAACGCTTGGCGAAGAACTCAGGAATGGTCAGCGCCCGGCTACGACGCACGAAGCGCCCGAAGAACACCGCCCCGATCACGTAGCCACTGGTATTGACCCCCACCAGGGCGAGCATCAGGAAGGCATACCCATCGTAGGCGAACCCCGTCTCGGCGAGAAAGGCATTGGTGCTCAGGAAGCTGGCCACCAGGGTGCCGACGATCAGTAATGTTGGAGCGCGTCGACCTGCGACGAAATAATCGTCCAGCCCTTTGACCTTTCGGCCGGCGTAATTGCCAACCAACAAATAGATGGCGAGGCTGGCCAGCAGCCCCCAGAAGTAGATGTTCATAGGCTTATCCTTGTATTAGTGAACCTTTGCATGAACTACCAAGCTGAGATATCACTCAGAGTGAAAAAATATACTAAAATTTTTACCAATACTCATAAGACCTTAGTATTGTGCTGCTGATAAAGACATCGAGGAGCATGCGGTACAATGTGCGAGACAATCCTTCCTACAGGGCAGCTACCACCATGACCCCAAGCACTCACCTTCAGGGGAAGCGGATTCGCAGTCTCCGTAAGCTGAAGGGCCTGACCCTGGTACAACTCGCCCAGCGCACCGGCCTCTCGCATGGCTACCTGAGCCAGATCGAGAGGGGGATCAGTCAACCTTCGATCGGCTCTCTCGTGGAGATCGCCCAAGCGCTGGGCGTGACCATGCAGTGGCTCTTCTCGGACCCGCAGGAGGGAGCGGAAGGGAGTGAACGTCCCCTCGACGAGCGCCTTGTCAAGAGAAAGCAGCGTATCGAGATCCAGTATCAGGACGGCATCGTCGATCAACTGCTAACCCCCCGTAGTAACAACAACCTGGAAGTCATCTACTCGAGCTACCCCCCCAGCACCGAGAGCGAACCGTATTCGCACAAGGGGCATGAGGCCGTGCTGGTACTCCAGGGCAGCCTGGAGGTCACGGTAGGTGGCGACCGATACATCCTGGAGGAAGGTGACTGCCTATCGTTTACCAGTAACGAGCCCCACGCTCACCGCAACCTGAGCGAAGGCGAAACCACGGCGCTATGGTTTGTTACCCCCGCCTCTTTCTGAACAGGGGACACAGGCTCGCCTCCGGCCTACTTCGCCTGGGGCTCGCCGCCGGCGGCATCGATGCCGTAACGCTTTATCCGGCGCATCAGCCAGGACTGGGTGACGCCAAGCTCCTGCGCGGCCTTGCGAGTGCTGCCTGTAAGCTCCAGTGCCTCGCGAATGGCCTCACGCTCTAAGTACGCGAGTTTCTGTGGCAGAGTCTGCGAATCATCACCGAGCAGCGTCCGAGGGGAATCCTCAGCGAGATTCGCCGCCACATCGGCCAGGCCGATGGTGTCTCCCCCGGAAAAGATGCTGAGCCGCTCCAGCAGATTTTCCAGCTCGCGCACATTGCCTGGCCAGTGATAGCGAGTCAGCGCCCGCAACGCTTCCTGGTCAAGACTCAGGCGACGCTGATGACGTTTCGAGATATTGGCCAGCAATTGCTTGGCCAGGCGCGGGATATCCTCGGAGCGCTCGCGCAGTGGCGGCACTTCAATGGGCACGATATTCAAGCGATAAAATAGATCCGCGCGAAAGCTCCCATCCTTGACGCGTGCAGGGAGGTCGGCGTTGGTGGCGGCGACGATACGCACATTGGCACTACGTGCCTTGCCCCCCAGCGGACGATATTGACGCTCCTGTAGCAGTTGCAACAGCTTGGGTTGCAGCGCCAGCGGCAGTTCGCCGATCTCGTCGAGAAACAGGGTGCCGCCCTCGGCCAGGGCGACATAGCCTACCCGGCCATCCCGATGAGCCCCGGTGAAGGCACCGCTCTTGTGGCCGAACAACTCTGCCTCGAGCAACGCCTCGGGAATCGCCGCGCAGTTGACGTGAATCAGCGGCCGGTCCGAGCGCGGGCTGAACTGGTGCAGTCGATTGACCAGCCAGCCCTTGCCGACGCCGGTCTCGCCACTTAGCAGCACGGTGGTGTCGCTTGCGGCGGCGCGCTCCAGACGCTCCAGGCACTGGCGATAACGGATACTGCGACTCGGGAAGGCGGGGCTCGCCTCGGAGGCTACCTGATCCTGGCGCATTCGCTTCAACTGATGCATAACGTGATCGAGCAGCGCCTGAGTCGTATCTGGTGCGCGAGCCGCCAGGACATCACGATCCAGGTTGCGAGTCTGTACCAGTACCGCGTCAGGCTCTCCTGCAGGGTCACCGCCCAGCCGGAAAAGGCTCCCGTTGACCAGGTAATCCTTGCCTCGATAGCGATGCACCACACTTGCTTGGCGACGCTCCTCGATCACGAAGCGGGTCACCGAAGGCGAGAAGACCCCCTCCTGCTCAAGTCGGTAGACATCACTTGAGTAGAGATACTCTTCGCTGATCTCGAGCTGCGATAGGCTGGCCTGATTGACCCACAGCGGACGCCCCTTCAGATCAGTGATAAAAATGCCATCCTCAAGCGCGTTGAGGATGGCCAGTAGCTGTTCGGGCATAAGGGTGGCGAGTTTCATCCGAGTTCCGGGCAGGGACCAAGAGACTCATGGTGTGCCCGGTGCTTAAAGGTGTAAAGAGGCCGCGCCGCGGCTCCGTTAGTGAGGCACGATCACATGCCCAGCTTGCTGAACAGATAGCCCCACAGCGCCCCGGCGAGGATCACAAACAGCCCCATGATCGCCCAAACCTGACGGTATTCACGCACCAGCTCGCGGGCACCATTCGGACGCGCCAGAATATCGCGAATGGTGGTATCCGACAGGCGTCGAGTCCGGATGTCGTCGAATACCCGCAGCTCGTAGTCGGAGGGCTGGCTCTTCAGGCCCACCGCCAGCAGCGCCAGGGTGCCCAGCACGATCGCCACCTGCAGGTTATCGATATGCAGGGGCAGGGACATGACCCCATGGCGCTCCAGTTCGCCGACCACGATAAAGGTGATCGACCCCACCAGCATGCAGGCCAGGGCGGCGTTGGCGTTCATTCGACGCCAGTGCAAGGCGGCGACGATGGTAGGCAGCCAGGCCACGGCAAAGATGGCACCGGCGTAGATGGAGATCCAGTAGATGCCAGCGGGGCGGGAGATCGCCACGGCACAAACGATCAGCGCCACGAGCGCCTGGGAGATTCGCCCAAGCATTACGCCCTTGCGCTCGCTGACCTCGTGATCGAAGAGCTTTTCGTAGAGGTCGCGCGCCAGCGCAAAGCCGGTCAGCACGAACAGCGTCGAGGCGGTGGACATGATCGAGGCCATCAGCCCGGCCAGGCCGATGCCGGCAAGAGTGGGGTTGGTATGCTCCATGAAACCGACAATCATGGCACGGTCGGTGGGCTCGATCCCGGGCTGGATGACCTGCATGGCGCTGGCGGCCAGAAATACCAGCAACTGCATGGCCGGGGCAAAGAAGACGCCGATCACTGCCACCTTGAGGATCACGAAGTCATTCTTCGCCGGGAAGACCCGCGACACCAGCGCCGGGGTGCAGGCGAAGAACAGGATCCACACCAGGAACTGGGAGATCGACCATCCCAGAGGGCGATCATTGGCGCCGCCCACGGTCCAGAAGCCGGGCAGGGTCTCGCCCAGACCCTTCATCGCCTCGAAGCCGGCATCACCGATCAATAGGGGCGCGATGATAAAGGCGATGGCCAGCATGGTGAAGAACATCATGGTGTCGGTATAGACCACCCCGTACATGCCGGAGAGCGAGCAGAAGGCCAGCAGTGCCAGGGTGAAGGCGACGATGATGACCGGGAACGGAATGTCGATGATCTCGGCCAGCACCAACCCGGCGCCGATCAGCTGAATGATGCCGTAGCCCAGCAGACCAACCACCATCAGCACCAGGGCCACCACGCTGACCCACTTGTTATTAAAGCGATAATCGAAGAAGTCCATCATGGTGCGGCAGTTCAGCGCCTTCAGCTTGCGGCCGATGAACACCACCGCGATCAGGGTGCCGACCCAGGCGCCAAAGGAGCCCAGGGCGGCGATCACCAGTGGCCCTTCGCTGTAGGAGATGCCGGCGATGCCCATCAGGGTGACGGCACTGAGGAAGGTGGCGGCCAGGGTGCCGACGATCAGCAGCGTCGAGCCCTGCTCACCCATCACATAGAAGTCATCCTTGTTCTTGATTCGACGGGCCAGAAAGGCCGCCACCGCCACATAGGCGGCGAGTACGATAGCGAAGATCGCCAAGGTCATAAGGGGGGTCTCCAGTCGGTGCAGTTATGCTTATTGAGGATCAAGAGTGAGAGCGAGACGCCACCGGCTCGCCCGGGGCAGTGGCGCTGGCATCGGACTGCTTCAGCTTGCGTATTGTCGGCAGGTACTCCCGTACCAGGATGGTGCCCACGATCAGCACCGACAGCGCGGTCGTCAGGAAGGCGTTGGCAAACAGCAGCAGAACCTGAGGGTTGAACTCCATGGGGGTGCCTCTTGTTGTGAATTGAGGAGATGCACGTGAGCGTTGAGGACTACTCGGCCAGCTCGCACCAGTCGATCAGGGTGAGCGCCATGATCTCGGCCACGTCGAAGACGTCATCGAGACGAATATGCTCGTTGGGGAAGTGCGCCAGCCGCGTGATGCCCGGGCCAAACACCATCGCTGGCACGCCGTACTGACTCAGAAGGCCACCGTCGGTGCCCCAGGGAGAGGCCTGCAGTTCCGGCCTGCGCTGGTGAACACGCTCGAAGGCGCTGGAGAGCTTGTCGACCAAGGGATTGTCGAGGTCGATGCCACCGGGTTGCCAGCAGGCACCATAGAACTCCACCTCGACGGGATGCTCGGCAAACCAGGCATCCTGGTCGGCGAGCGCCGCCATGGCGGTGCGCAGGGCCTGCTCAGCGGCGGCCACGGTTTCGCCGGGCCCCACTCCGATACGGCCTTCCAGGGTAATCTCGTCGGGTACGCTGGATGGCCAATCGCCACCCTCGATACGCCCCAGGTTGATCGGCAGGGGGATCGGCACGCCCGCGTATAGCGGGTCGTCGAGGTCGGCGTTGCGCTGAGCCTCCAGGGCCTGCACCGTGGCGATCACGGCGACACTCTTCTCCAGCGCGCTGACACCTTCGTAGCGGGTGCCGCCATGGGCCTTGATGCCGGCCACCTTGAGCCGGAACCAACGCGACCCCTGCTGGCGGGGGAAGAGATTCTGCTCGGTGGGCTCGGGGATCAGAGCCGCATCGGCGGTATAGCCACGCTCCAACGCCGCCAGGGTGCCGGCACCGCCCGCTTCTTCCTCGATGACACTCTGCAGGATAACGTCACCCTTGAGGCGAATGCCCAACGCCTTGAGCGTAGCCACCGCCACGTAGGCAGAGAGGTTGCCCCCCTTCATGTCCGTGACCCCACGACCATACAGGCAGCCGTCAATCACCTGGCCCGAATAGGGATGCTGATCCCACTGGGCATGATCTCCTTCCGGCACCACGTCCACATGCCCATTCAGGATGAGCGACCGCCCACCCCCGGTTCCTTTCCAGGTGCCCACCACATTGGGGCTACCGGCAAGAGTGTCGCGCTGGCAGTGAAACAGCGGGTTGCCCTTGAGTGACTCGATATCGATTTCCCACAGATCGGTATCGAGCCCAAGCTCCCGATAGAGCTCGGCGATACGGTGCTGGTAGCGGGCCTCCTGCCCTGAAAGCGTGGGCTCCTGCACCCACTGCTTCAGCAGCTCGGTATAGGCCTCTCGACGCTGCTGGATGGCGTCACGAATCTGTTCGTGCATAGGTCTGCTCCTTGTTGTGTTGATCCCATTTATTTGAGGAGTGATATCCTGCCCACCCCGATTCAAAAACGACTCATCCGAGTCAATTTCGACTCAATCTCGCTCCGCCCGCTCCAGCACGGTGTCACACAGCAGCTGAGTGCCGATGGCACAGTGCTCGGGCTCGGCGTATTCGGCTTCGTTGTGGCTGATACCGTCGCGACAGGGCACGAAGAGCATCACCGTTGGGGTGACATGAGAGAGATGAACGGCATCGTGTCCGGCCCCGCTCATCATGGCCGGGGCCGCAAGGCCGCGAGCATCGGCGGCTCGGCGCAGCGAGGCAATCAAGTCATCATCGAAAGGGGTAACCGGCGAGTGCCAACGGCGCTGTAGCGACAGCTCCACGCCCTCGGCCTCGGCGGCAGCACCGGCCAGGCGTTCCACCGCGGCATCCAGCTCCGCGAGGCGCTTATCATCGGTGTGGCGCAGATCGAGCTGCAGGCGCACCTCGCCGGGCACCACGTTGCGTGAGGGCTCTACCACCTGGAAGTCCCCCACGGTCAGGCGCGCCGCCCCCTGCGGGTCCGCCATGACCTGTTCCTTGAGGGACTGGATCAGCGCCGTGGCGGCCAACAAGGGGTCGCGACGATACGTCATGGGGGTAGGTCCCGCGTGCGCCGACTGGCCGCGCAGGCTCAGGTCGTACCAGCGAATGCCCTGAACACCGGTAACGATGCCCAGCGCATGGCCCTGCTCTTCGAGTACCGGCCCCTGCTCGATGTGCAGCTCGAAGTAGGCATCGAGCTCCGGCTCTCCCAGAGGCAGATCGCCACCCTCACCGCAGGCGTGGATGGCCTCGCGCAGGCTGATACCCTGGCTATCGGTGGCGGAGAAGAAGGCCTCCTCATCAAGGCGACCGGTCCATACGCCGCTCCCCCCCATGGCCGGAGCGAAACGGCTTCCCTCTTCGTTGGTCCAGACGATCAGCGACAGCGGTCGGCGAGTCGTGATGGCGTTATCGGCGAGGGTGCGCAGCACCTCGAGGCCGGCCAGTACTCCCAGCACGCCGTCGAAGCGCCCGCCGAGAGGCTGGGTATCGAGATGGCTGCCCATGGCCACTGCCGGCAGATGGTTCTCGCGGCCAGGCCGATGGATAAACAGATTGCCGGCCCTGTCGCGTTGCCAGGTGCAGCCCAGGGACTCGACCCAGTCGAGCAGCAACTGGCGACCGGCGACATCCTCCGGGGTCATCGCAAGACGGCGGCTACCTCCATTGGGAGAGGGACCCACCTCGGCCATGCGCATCAGGGAAGACCACAGCCGATCACTGTCGATGGCAGGCGGGACGGTAACGCTAGGCATAGGACATCTCTCATTGATTGACGTTGTCCGAAACCCATAGCGATTTCCGTGCCTAAACTGATAAATTCCTTAAATTACATAAATATAGAGCTTATAAGGGCTTGCTGGCACACAATATAGGGTACCTGTCTAGCGCAGGGCGAGTCGAAATCGAGTCGATTTCGACTCAGGCAGTTTGGCCAGGCTTCCAGCCACTGCCAATTGGCAATCGCTCGACCTGCAACTCGACGGTGAGGCATTCCGGTCCGCCGACCCTACATAGTCATAGAGGGGGGACTGTCCCCGCATAGAGGGGGACTGTCTCGGGCATCAGGCTGCGCTCACCAGGCAGGCTGTCAGCGCCGCCTCCAGCTGCCGCTCGTCCGGCAGGCTGCCCGCCTCACCAATGACCTCGAGGCGTGAATCGCGGCGCCAGGCACTATCGGTGAGGGTCAGCACGCCGTCGGCGCGGTTGTAGAGCTTCCAGCCGGCATCGGTAGAAAAGACCCCCTTTACCCTGAGCGGCTGGGGCAGTTCGGCCAGTACATTTCCCAGTCGATCGAGATCGAAGGTGTCCTGAGGATGCCAGCGCCAGCCGAGGGTCGCATGTCCCAGGGCGCCGCCGGTTTCGCGTTGCGGCCTGCCCCGCTCGGGTAACGGGGCTTCGAACGCTCCCGGGGCCAGAACATGGCTAGCGGCTTCCCGCAGGCGACGATGAGCCTCGCTGTCGAGCACTTCCCGCGTCACTGGCGCTCTTTCACCATCCTCTTCACCCTCCTCACCAGCCATCAGCTGCGCCAGGGGGAGCGCACCACCGGGCGCGTCGAGGACCCAGCGCTTGGGTGGCCAGAACCCTTCCAGCCACTCGCCTGCGGCGGATCGCTGTGCCGGAGTGGCCAGGTCGGTCATGGTCAGCGCCACCCCGTCGGCCATGGCGATCTGATCGCGGAAGGTCTCGTGCTCGCGGGCGCGCGGATCATCCAGGCGGCGGGGATCGAGCAGGGCCACAATGCTGCGCACACCCAGCACCTCGGCAAAGGCCTCGCCACGCAGCACCTCCAGCAGCCCCGCTGGATGACCCAGCCCCGATGGCTCCACGATCACCCGATCGGGACGATAACGGTGAAGCAGGTTGACCAGCGTCGCCTGAAGCACGAAGGCCAGCTGGCAGCAGAGACAGCCACCGGGCAGCCCCTTTACCACCAGATCATCGCGGGTCTCGAACATCGTCTGATCGATTCCCACCTGCCCGAACTCATTGATCAACACCGCCCAGCGCTCACCGGGCGGCTTCTGCTCGATCAGGCGGTGAATCAGGGTGCTCTTGCCGCTGCCCAGAAAGCCGGTGATCAGGTGAACGGGGATATTGGCCAGGGGCTCGGGCATGGGGGCATCCTTGGGGGTGAATGATATTGTTATAAAATAACATAAGAAACAAGGACTGGGAGGCCCAGCCCGATGCGGGGGCACCCTCTCTACAAATAACGCGTTATGCCTGTCTATGAAGGCCTCGAAGCACCAAAGTTGGCGCCATTCTGAATCAAGTAGTCGTTGTGTCAGTGACTTGGTTGCCACCTTCTTCACCTGCCCCACGCGGACGCTCTTGCCAGGCAGTGAGGTGCTGATGAATGACCCCCTGGAGCGCCATGGGGTCATCCGCCTCCAGGGCGGACAACATGTCACGGTGCTCTCTCAGGCTACGCTCCACCCCGGCGACCCGGGGCCAGCCCGGACCGGCCCCACGCAGCCCCTGCTCACGCAACCAGTTAACCTGTCGCGCCAGGGCCGCGTTGCCGGCCAGATCCGCCAGGGCGCGATGAAAGCCATGGTTGGCCAACGCCATGGCTTCACCGTCCTGCTCGCGAACCGCCTTCTCAAAGCCCACCATAGCCCGCCGCACCATGGCCACTCCCGCCGGCGTCTTGCGCGCCATCATCAAGGGCACCATGGCCTGCTCGATCACCAGGCGCGCCTCGGTCAGCTCCTCACGCTCTCGCCGGCTCCAGTGGCGTACCCGGTATCCGCGATTGGGCACGTGCTCGATGCTACCCATCTCCGCCAGTCTTTCCAGTGCCCCACGCACCACGAAGCGACTCACACCGTACTGCTCGGCCAGGGTGTCCTGGCGCAGCCAGCTACCCGCCGGAAACCGTCCGCCGCTCATGCCTAGACGAAGTCGCTCCTGCAGCCAGGCTATCTCATTGCCACTCGTGCTTTTCAGCATGGTTTCCTCCAGCAAATTCCCTTGCAGATTGGCGCCAATTATATATCATCTGCGTCGCTATTGATAATCATTGCCAAAAGGATACGACATGCATTCCCGGTTTCTGCCCGCGCCACTTACCCTGGCCATGTTGGCCATCACTTTTGGCGCCTCTACCGCCTGGGCCGAAGAGGACATCACGCTGGACACCCTGGTGGTATCCAGCGACTGGCTGGGCGCGACCCAGGCGGATCCGCGTACCACCCCGGGAGGACGCCAGTCCCTGGGCGAGGAGACGCTGGAGGCAGGCGAGGTGCGCAACCTCGAGGACGCCCTGGCACGGGTGCCGGGGGTGCATGTCCAGGACGAAACCGGCACCGGCATCCTGCCCAACATCGGCGTGCGGGGCCTGTCCCCACGCCGCAGCGAGCGGGTGCAGATACTCGTCGACGGCATACCGGCAGCCCTGGGGCCCTACAGTAATATCGGCGTTTCCCTGTTCCCGGTGACCCTGCCCACCCTGGAGAGGGTCGACGTGGTGAGGGGCGGCGCCGCGGTTCACTACGGTCCCAATAACGTCGGGGGCGTGCTCAACTTCGTCACCCGCGGCATCCCCTACGAGACAGAAACCCAGCTGCGTGAACGACTCACCGTGGATGAGGCGACCGGCCATCTTCTGACCGACAGCTACCTGCGAGCCGGCGGACAAGTGAGCGAGCAGCTGGGGCTTCAGGTGCAGGCCAATCTTGTGCGGGGCGAGGCGGGCCGCGAGCATAGCGACACCGAGGTCGACAACTTCATCATCGACGGCGAATATCTGATCGATGACGCCCACTCCCTGGACGGCCAGTTGCAGTACTACCAAGTCAACGCCGAGCTTCCCGGCGCCCTCTCGCCGGATGCCTTCGAGCGTGATCGCACCGACTCCCAACGCCCCCACGATCGCTTCGAGGCCGACACCTGGCGCGGCCACCTGACCTGGCACTGGCAACCCAACGCAGACGTCGACTTCAGCTGGCGCCACTTCGGCCATCGCAGTGATCGCACCTTCTGGTTCGGTCAACATCTGGACAAGACGACCGACTTCCACTGGGCCGACCCCGCGGCATCCACCACCCACGTAGCCGACTCCCCCCGCGCCTTCCGGGTCTGGGCCAGTGAGCCGCGACTGGCACTACGCCGCGGCGACCATACCCTGATGCTCGGTGCCCGCTATTTGGAGGAACGCGTCGACTTCGACGTCAACCGCCGCGAGCAGGCCAGTGGCACCACCAATGAGGTGCGCCGCTGGGACTTCGATACCCAGGCCGTGGCAGCCTACGTCAGCGATACCTGGCGGCTCGGCGACAGCGGCTGGACCCTCACGCCGGGGCTGCGCTACGAGCAAGTCGAGATGGACTACGCGGATGCCCTGGGCGGCGATAAGGACGATAACCGCGCCGAAGAGTGGCTACCCGGCCTGACCGTCGGCTATGAGGCCAGCGATGCCTGGTACCTCTTCGCCAACAGCCAGCGCTCCCTTACCCCGGTGCAGCTGGCCCAAGTCACCAACCCCGGCGACGTTGCCAACGAGACCGCCTGGAACCACGAGCTGGGAGCACGCTACACCGCCGGAGACTGGCAGGCATCGAGCACCGGCTTTGTGATCGATTACCAGGACCAGGTCGTCAAGCAGCCCGACAACAGCCTCAAGAACCTGGGCCGCACCCGCTACCGGGGGGTGGAGACCCGCCTGGGCTGGGCGCCGGCCGGAGGGCCGCTCAGTCTGGAGGGAACCTGGACCTGGCTGGATACCGAGCAGCGCGACGGCGAGTATGCCGGTCAGGAGGTGCCCAATGCACCCACACACCTGCTTAACCTGCATGCCGCCTGGACCCAGGGCGACTGGACCTGGAATCTGAATGGCCGCTATGTGGCCGAGAGCTTCTCGAATGCCGCCAACACACGCGAGGAGACAGCCAATGGTGGCGCCGGCGAGCTGCCCGACTACTGGCAGGTGGACACCAGCCTGGCCTACCGCCTGCCGGTGGCCGCCGATGCCAGCCTGACCCTGGGCGTGCACAACCTCACCGACGATGACGCCTACTTCCGCGGCGTGGACGTGAGTCCCGTGGGACGCGTGCCGCTTGCCGGTCGTGCCTATAGCCTGGGACTGGACATGACCTTCTAGGTACGCTCATCGCCCACCGCCCCGTACCTGACCAGCCGCGTGCGGGGCGCTCACCCGTCAGACTCACCAGTCAGTTCATCGCTATCGGAGACGCCATGCCCTCCTTCCCTCCCCAGCGTCACATACGGCGTCCACCACCCGGCTGGTCATCCCTGGTGGTGGGGCTGATATGGCTCCTACTATCGGGCAGCGCCCTGGCGGACTCGCCAGGTGCCTCTGACAGGGTCACGGTCACCGACCTGGCCGGCCGGGAGGTCACGCTTCCCCATGGTGCAAGACGGGTGATCCTCGGCGAGGGTCGGTTGCTCTATACGCTGGCCGCCCTGCGCCCGGAGGACCCCTTCGCGCCCCTGGTGGGTTGGCGAGACGAGCTCAAGCGCTTCGACCGTGATGTCTGGGCTCGCTACCGGGCACGCTTCCCTCACGCGGAATCTCTGGCCACCTTCGGCAAGGCCGCCAACGGCGAGTTCAGCATTGAACAGGCCCTGGCCCTCGAGCCCGACGCCATCGTCTTCGACCTGGCCGCCTGGCCCGCACTACGCGATGGTCCGGCCCTGCCGGTACTGGAAGCCGCCGGCATTCCGGTAGTATTCGTCGACTTCCTGACCCAACCGGATCAGCACATTGCGCCGAGCGTGCGTCTTCTCGGCCAGCTATTCGCCGCCGAGAAGCGCGCCGAAGCCCTGCTGACACTGCGCCAGGAAAGCCTTGAGGCCGTAGCGGATCGATTGCCAGATACGCGGCCCAGGGTGCTGGTGGAGACAGCGGCCGGGCTCCATCCGGAGTGCTGCCGCAGCGTCGGCGACGACAACCTGGGGCGTGTCGTGCGCCTGGCCGGCGGCGACAACATCGCCGCCGAACAGATCCCCGGCGTGTTCGGACGCCTGCATCCGGAATGGGTATTGGCCGAAAACCCCGACGTCATCGTCATGACCGGCGGCGACTGGCAGGACCTGAGCGAGGCCGCGATACCTCTGGGCTATGACGCTTCGGTGAGCGAGGCACGCGAGGCCATGCGCGCGCTGACCGAAGCCCGACTGGGGTGGCCCGAATTGACCGCCGTGCGCGCGGGACGCGTCCATGCGCTCTGGCACCAGTTCTACAACACGCCCTATCAGTTCATCGCGGTGCAACGCCTGGCCAAGTGGTTGCACCCCCAGGCCATGGCAGACCTAGAGCCCGAGGCACTATGGCGCCACCTCCACGAAGCATTTCTGCCACTGTCGACAGAGGGGGCCTTCTGGGCGACGCTTGAGGAGGCCTCGCCATGAGCCTCGACCCCGCCATCACCACGCCCCGTCTGGTGGCCGCCGATGGCTTCCGCCGCCGCGAAGTTCGCCATCGAGCCTGGCTGCTAGGCGGCGCCGGCATGCTGCTGGCCGCCTTTCTCGCCGATCTGCTGCTAGGGCCGGGAGGGCACTCTCCGGGCCAGGTGCTCGAGGCCCTGCTGACCCCGGAACAGGCCAGCCCTCTCGTCCGCATCACCGTGTGGCAACTTCGCTTGCCCACGGCCTTGCTGGCGGTGCTGGCCGGCGCGGGACTGGCCGTCGCCGGCGCCCAGATGCAGACCGTGCTCGACAACCCCCTGGCCGACCCTTTCACCCTGGGCCTGGCCTCTGCCGCAAGTTTCGGCGCCGCCCTGGCCGTGGTGGCCGGCATCAGCCTGCTGCCCCTGGCAGGACACCTCGCCGCCGCCGGCAATGCCTTCGTCTTCAGCCTGGTGGCGGCCGGCATGATCCACTCGCTCAGTCGCCTGCGCGGCGTGGGGCTCGACACCCTGGTCCTGCTGGGCATCGCGACCATGTTCACCTTCAATGCCCTGCTCGGCTTGCTGCAGTACCTGGCTTCTCCGGACGCCCTGCAACAGCTGGTGTTCTGGTCACTGGGCAGTCTGTCTCGGCCCAGCGGCCTCAAGCTGGGTCTGATCGCCGCCGTGCTGGCGGGCACCCTGCTGCTGAGCCACCGGCTGGGCTGGCAGCTGGGCGCCCTGCGCCTGGGCAGCATCCAGGCACAGGCGATGGGAGTGCCCGTGGCGCGGCTGCGCCTCGGTATGCTGGCCGCCATGGCGCTACTCACCGCGGTGGTGGTGGCGGCTGTCGGAACCATCGGATTCGTCGGCCTCGTGGCGCCGCATATGGCACGCCTGCTGGTAGGCGAGCAGCAGCGTCACTTCCTGCCGCTCTCGGCACTCTGTGGCGCCACCCTGATGTGCGTCGCCGACCTGTTCAGCAAGCTCGTCGTGCCCGGGCTGGTGCTACCCATCGGCATCATCACCGCACTGGCCGGGTTGCCCGCCTTCTTCCTGCTGATCCTGCGTCGGAGGCCATCCTGATGCATGACGATGACCTGCTTGTCCACTCCGTGGAGCTCGACGGGCGTCTCGCCATCGAAGGGCCTATGGCGGCCCCCGCCGGCGCCGTGACGGTACTGCTGGGACCCAATGGGGCCGGCAAGTCGACCCTGCTCAGGGCCCTGGCCGGCATCGAACCGGCCAGGCTAGCGGCGAGCCTCGGCGGGAGCGAGCTCGCCACCCTGTCGTCGGCCGAGCGTCGCGAAGCCCTCTACTACCTTCCACAGTTAGGCGGCAGCCAGGCGGCACTGAGCGTGCATGAAGCGGTGCTTCTCTCGTACAAGACCCTGCACCCGGGGCGCGTTCGTCGCCAGGATCTCGCCCACGTAGAGGCGGCTCTCGACAGCATGGGGCTCATGGCGCTCGCGGGCCGACGGCTCGCCAGCCTGTCAGGAGGGCAGTACCAGCGCGTCGCCATCGCTCAGGCCGTGGTGCGACGGCCCCGGGTGTTGATGCTCGATGAACCCACGAGTGCGCTGGACCTCCACCAGCAGCTCAGGGTACTGGAGTGGGTGCGAGCAGAAGCGGATCGCGGCCGTAGCGTGCTGTTGGCGCTGCATGATCTCAATCTAGCCGCACGGTTCGCCGATCACTGCTGGTTGCTCAAGGAGGGGCGCTGCCAGGCGGCGGGCCCTGCAACGGCCTGCTTGACGGCTGATCATCTCGAGCCACTCTTCAACGTCCGGCTCAGCGTCGACAGGGGGCCCGATGCGAGCCTACGCATTCAGGCCCTGGGGCTGTGATGTTGCCAATGGGAGAGCGGGAGACACCCTGGGATGAAACACCTGGACGCCCCCGCTACCGGCAGAGCGGCGTTTCCATCATCGAGATGCTATCGAAGGGAAGTGGCAACGCCCGCCGACTGGCCAACGGCAGGCGAAGGGTGCTCAGTGCCGCCCGGGCGCCGCAGTACTGGCGCTTGCAGGCCTCGAAGGGTGCCGCCTCCAGAACCATATCGGTGCCATCGCTGCCCAGGCGTAGCGTGCAGGCGCCGTCGCTCACTGTATAGCCGTTGCCCTGGCGCGCCGCCGTCAGTCGTCCCGTGCCGCAGTGGTGCATGCCCCCCTGCCACGAACTGAGCTCGAAGCCGAGTCGGCTGCCGCGATCATCGACGATCAGGATATCGTCGCCGCCGCGCGCGCAGTAGACCCCGCTCAAGTCGGCGGCGAACGCGTCCGAGGCGCCCCCCAGCCCTGCTATCCCCACCGCCAGGCCCAGCGCCTGCAACCCTCGTTTACAACCGTTTCGCCCCGTGTTCATGATCGCTCGCCTCATCTAGCCGACCATCGACGCCTGCTCCGCGCCGCCTCATGGCGCCTTCCCCGGTGGGTCCATCAGTGGCGCCTCTCATCACACTATAGGCATAGCTGCGAGGTGATAGCGGCGGGACTTAGCAGCTGCGAGACACAGTTGCAGCATTGCTGACGCTCTTTGCGCAGAACCTCTCGGCGCCGTTCTCTTTCATCAACACCCTCTCCCTGCCAGCGCGACAACTTGCCCGTAAGAGAAATAGCCGGTGACCACACGGCGATTTGCCAGCACCTATCGAATTATCACATTATGGAATAAATCGTTATCATATAATCAATAGAATAGAATATCGAAACACCGCGATCCCCGTGCCTCATCGCGCAAGGATGGCAGCGGAAAGCGTTAAACAGCGACAAGAGCCAGCACGGCCGAGGCGGCGGTCACGGCGTGGCTGAATCCAGGCACAGCCGCGACAGCCCCACCGATAGCCCCAGAACTCCCACACAGGTATCGCCATTGTTTACGGACCTCGTCAGTGACCTTGACAACGATTCACTGGAGCCAGACCTGTTACTGGACGTGCCCTATGTGCCCACCGATGAAGCGGTGATTGAGGAAATGCTCAGTCTGGCCAATGTCGGCCGGAAGGACATACTCTATGACCTGGGCTCGGGGGACGGTCGAATTGTGGTTGCCGCGGCCAAGACCCGCGATGCCCGCGGCATCGGTATCGATCTTGACCCCTTGAGGGTCGCCGATGCCATGGAGTATGCGGGCTGGACAGGCGTCGAGTATCTCGTCGATTTCATTGAAGGAAGTCTGTTCACGGCGGACATCAGTGAGGCCACCGTGGTCACGCTCTACCTTCTCGACTCGGTGAACGTGGAGCTGCGCCCGCGGCTGCTGAGCACGCTGCGCCCGGGAACCCGCATCGTGTCGCACGCCTTTGACATGGGCGACTGGCGAGCGGATGAGCGACGCCGTATCAACGGCACCAATCTCTTTCTGTGGATTGTGCCGGCCCAGGTGGCGGGGATGTGGGAGTGGACAGGAGCGGACGATCGGCAGTACCGCGTTGAGCTCAAGCAGAGATACCAGGACATCACCGGCAGCGCCTGGCTGGAGGGTCAGGAAGCCCATCTGGAGTACGCCGAGCTTCGCGGCAATCGGCTAACGTTGCTGCTGCGTGAACATGACACCGCCCCGCTCGAGCACTTCATCCTGTGCTTTGCCGACGGCCAGCTGGAGTCCGCCACACACCAGTTTTAACGCCCCTCTCGAGGCCGAGCCCGTACACTCGGCCCTAGCGATCCCCGACATGGTGTTGCCACCCCTCTATACTGTATAAAATAACAGCACCAAGAGGAGGCACCCGATGACCATCGACACCCCGATTCCCGCCCACCCGACGCCACCCGGCCTGGCGCTGCCCCATCCCCTGGCGCTGACGCGGGCCGGCGTCTCCGGCTTTCCGAGCCCCGCCCAGGACTACGAGGGGCGTACCCTGGA
Organism: Halomonas icarae; assembly: GCF_009901955.1. Taxonomy (GTDB): domain Bacteria; phylum Pseudomonadota; class Gammaproteobacteria; order Pseudomonadales; family Halomonadaceae; genus Halomonas; species Halomonas icarae. Next base: position 20,051 of record NZ_WUTS01000009.1, read on the forward strand.
TCTCAACGAGCGGCTGGTGAAGCGCCCTTCGGCCAGCTTCTTCATGACCGTGACCGGCGACAGCATGGACCCCCTGGGCATCCACGACGGCGACCTGCTGCTGATCGACCGCTCCATCGAGCCGCGACCGGGGCACATCCTGGTGGCGCTGGTGGAGGGCGAGATCATGGTAAAGCGCTACCAGCTGCAGGGGCGGCAGCCCTACCTCTGCTCCGCCAACCCGGCCTACCCGCCGATCCCGCTCGAGGACCTCGACTGCCAGGTGTGGGGCGTGGTGCGTTCGGTCATCCACGAGTATCCGGTGTGACCATGATCGGCCTGATCGACTGCAACAACTTCTATGTCAGCTGCGAGCGGGTCTTCCAGCCTCGGCTGGAGGGACTACCGGTAGGCGTGCTCTCGAACAACGATGGCTGCGTGATCGCTCGCTCCAACGAGCTCAAGTCGCTGGGGGTAGAGATGGGCACCCCGGCCTTCGAGCTGAAGGGGCTGCTGCGCCAGGGCCGCATCCGGCTGCTCTCCTCCAACTACGAGCTGTATGGCGATATGTCCGCCCGGGTGCAGGCGGTGCTGGAGGAGTTCTCCGCCGGGATGGAGCCCTACTCGATCGACGAGATGTTCGTGCGCTTCGACGGCTTCGAGCACAAACAGCTGCTGACCCACTGCCGCGAGCTCCACCACAAGGTGCGCCGCTTCACCGGCATCCCGGTGAGTGTCGGCGTGGCGCCGACGCGAACCCTGGCCAAGCTGGCCAATCGGGCGGCCAAGAAGGTGCCCGGCTACCGGGGTGTCTGCGTGCTCTCGGCGGGCGGCGCCGAAACGGCGGGTCTCCTGCAACGAACCGAGCTGGGCGACGTCTGGGGCGTGGGCCGCCGCCTGGTGGAGCGGCTGGCGTTGATGGATATCCGCACGGCCTGGGATCTGGCCCAGGCCGACCCCAAGGCGATTCGCCGGCGCTTCTCGGTGACCCTGGAGCGCACCGCCCTGGAGCTGCGCGGCGTGCCCTGTACCGAGATGAACGACGCCGACGAGCCCCGCCAGCGCATCATGACCTCGCGCTCCTTCGGCAGGCTGACCGACAACCGCGACGAGATCCACGAAGCGCTGCGCCAGTTCGGGCAGCGCGGTGCCGAGAAGCTGCGCGCCCAGGATAGCCTGGCCCGGGCCGTCTACGTCTTCCTGAAGACCAACCGCCACCGGCAGGACCTGCCGCAGTATTCGCCTGGCGCCGTGGTCGAGCTGGCACGCCCCACCGATGACAGCCGCGAGATCCTGCACGCGGTCGGCCAGGCCTTCGCCGCCATCTACCGGCCGCACTACCGCTTCATGAAGGCCGGGGTGATGCTGATCGACCTGATCGACGCCAATCGGCAGCAGATGTCGCTGCTGGAGTCACCCCAGAGTGCCGCGGAGCGCGAGCGCAGCGAGAAGTTGATGGCGACCCTGGATGCCCTCAATCAGCGCATGGGCCGCGGCACCGTCAAGCTCGGGATGCCCTCCCCCAGCGCCGCCTGGCACCTGCGCTGCGCCAACCGCTCACCCCGCTGGACGACGCGCTGGAGGGAGCTGCCGACGATCACGGCGCCTCGAGAGGCCCGATCAGTGAAGGGGCATCCTCGACCGTGCGATTGACCCAGGACTCACCGGCCAGGGTCGAGCTGCCCACTCGCCGCCGACAGGTCCACGCCGTAACACTACGTTACATAAAAAGTGGAACTCGTTCGAATCCCCCATGACCAAGGCAGTACGGCAACATGACACGCCGGCGAATCGGGTCCGCGGCAGCGGGCCCGGCACAAGGAAAGGAACAAGGAGTCATCACATGCGGTATGGAAAGCCTCTCCTGCGTCACGCCACGCTGAGCACCCTGATCGCGGGCGGCCTGGTGGTGTCCGCATCGGCCATGGCGGAGCCTCAGGGCCTCTACTCAAGCGATGAACTGCTCGACGCCGATGTCTACACCGCGGCCGATAGCCGAGAAATCGGCGAGGTCGAGGATATCCTGCTGGATAACGACATGAGGGTGCGCGCCCTGGTGATCGATACCGGGGAACTGCTCGATATCGACGGCGATCAGGAGTTCGTGATCGAGGCAGGCCGCTTCAGCGTGGAAACTCATAACGGCGACGACCTCGATGACATCGAATATCGCGTGATCGTCGACATGAGCGACGCCCAGATCAGCCAGCAGCCGACCTATGATAACGACTGGTGGCAAGACGCTCGCCAGGGCGCCCACGAGGCCTGGGAGCAGACCAAGGAGGGCGCAGCCAGCGCCTGGGAGACGACTCAGGAAGGCGCCTCACGTGCCCTGGACAGCATCGGCAAGGCACTGGAAAACGTCGGCAAGAAGACCCAGGACGCCGCCGAGTAATCGATACATGCGGCTCCCGCGCCTGGCAGCGTGAGGAGCTTCATGACGACAAGGGCCCGGCCATTGGCCGGGCCCTTCTTATGCGGGTGCCTGCAAAAAGGCCGTTAGCCTAGCCGGCGATTTCCCCTGCCACGATGTCCGCCCCAGCGCTCAACGCATTCATCTTGGCTCTGGCCACCTGGCGTGACAGTGGCGCCATGCCGCAGTTGGTGCTGGGATAGAGATTCTCGGCGTCGACAAACTGGAGCGCCTTGCGCAGGGTATCGGCTACCTCTTGCGGTGTTTCGATGGTGTTGGTGGCGACGTCAATCGCGCCCACCATGACCTTCTTGCCACGGATCAGCTCGATCAGCTCCATGGGAACGCGAGAGTTCTGGCACTCCAGAGAGACGATATCGATATTGGATTTCTGCAGCTTGGGGAACACCTCCTCGTATTGCCGCCACTCGCTGCCGAGGGTGCTTTTCCAGTCGGTATTCGCCTTGATGCCATAACCGTAACAGATGTGTACGGCCGTCTCGCACTTCAGGCCCTCGATTGCCTTCTCCAGCGTCGCGATGCCCCAGTCGTTCACCTCATCGAAGAAGACATTGAAGGCGGGCTCATCGAACTGGATGATATCGACACCCGCCGCCTCCAGTTCGCGCGCCTCCTGGTTCAGGATCTTGGCGAACTCCCACGCCAGCTTTTCACGACTCTGGTAGTGACCATCGTAAAGGGTGTCGATCATGGTCATGGGCCCAGGCAGCGCCCACTTGATGGGTTGCGTGGTTTGCTGGCGCAAGAACCTGGCGTCATCCACGAAAACGGGCTTCTGACGGGATACCTCACCGACGACCGAGGGGACGCTGGCATCATAGCGGTCGCGAATTCTGACGGTTTCGCGCTTGTCGAAGTCAACGCCATTGAGATTTTCGATAAACGTCGTGACAAAGTGCTGACGCGACTGCTCGCCATCACTGACGATATCGATGCCCGCCTGCTGCTGCTCATGCAGTGCCAGACGCAGTGCGTCCTGCTTGCCTTCTGCCAGCCCCTCACCCTGCAACTTCCAGGGGGACCAGAGTACCTCCGGCTCTGCAAGCCAGGAGGGCTTGGGAAGACTGCCGGCCGTCGAAGTGGGTAACAGCTTTGCCATGATGGAAGATCTCGTAATAGGTGAATCAAAGAGCGAAGTTGGCGGACCATTGCTCGAGAATATGTCGGTAGGGCTTGATGAAGTGCTCTTCGACAAACCTTCCTTGTTCAGTCGCCAGCTGGCTACGCTCCTCTCTGTCGTAGACGATACGGGTCAGCGAATAATCCTGCTGATTCAGGCTCGGCTGGTAGGCCTTTCCCGCCGCCGAGTTGGCATTGTAGATTTCCGGGCGATAGATCTTCTGGAACGTGTCCATGGTGCTGATGGTGCTGATAAGCTCCAGAGTGGTGTAATCACCCAGCAGGTCACCCATGAAATAGAAGGCCAGGGGCGCCACGCTACCCGGAGGCATGAAGTAGCGAACCTTCATCCCCATCTTTCCGAAGTAGTCATCCGTCAGTGAGTGCTCCTGCTGAACATACTCAACGCCCAGCACGGGGTGGTGGTTCTCGGTGCGGTGATATGTCTTGTTGCTCGAAACACTGATACAGATGACAGGAGGCTTCTTGAAATACGTCTTGTACGTATCCGAGTTGACAAACGCCTTGAACAGGCTGCCATGCAGAACGCCGAAATCACTCGGAACACTGAACTCCTTCCGGTCCCTGTTGTGCTCCTTTAGCACTACACTGAAGTCGTAATCCCGCACATAGGAGGAAAAATTGTTGCCGGCGACGCCTTCAATACGTTCACCGGATCTCTTGTCGACAACCGTTGTTTTCAAGATTTCAATCAGCGGAAGCGCGCTATCACCACAGGCAGCATCAACGGCCATTTCAACAGAGATGATATCGAGCTCGACGGCATAGCGATCCCCCTTCGGGTTATCCCAATCCGCCAAGGCATTGAAGCGGTTGTCGATCATCCTCAGGGTATTGCGCAGATTCTCCTTACGTTGCTCCCCTCTGGCCAAATTGGCGAAGTTGGTCGTGATACGGGTATTGTCCGATGGCCGATAGTTCTCATCGAAACGAATACTCTTGACGGTAAACGTAAAATCCTTATCCATTTTGGCTTGCCATCCTGCTTCCTGAGACATGAACCCAAGGCATCTCTCTATTGATCGATATTCGAGATGACGCCCTGGATCGTCGCCATTCGAGCTCGTCGGGTCCGATAACGCGGGCCGAGGTGGCGGTCACTGCCCAGCGGGAACGCCACTGACGAAGCGATGGAGGGATTATCGAAATCATCGCCTAATGAAGCAAGCTGAAGAAACTCATGACGAACATCAATATCATTCATGTTCGAGTGTGTGGGCTGACACATCACCGCGACGATCGACCGGCACGGGGCTTCGGGAGGGTCGAGGTCGGTGGCCAGAGCGGCCCGTTCGCCCCAGATGCCGGCCACGTGGCCGGCATCCATGCCCAGGGGATGTGGAGGATTGGCTAAAGGGGCTAAGCGAGGATCATCCTTGCGAGGAGGCCGCCCACAGGTTGATGCCGCCATCGACCGCATGGCGATCGATCTCGGCGAGCTCCGCATCGCTGAACTCAGGGGTATCGAGGGCCCCCAGGCTTTCAAGCAGCTGCTCCGGGCGGCTCGCGCCGATCAGCGCCGAGGTCACGCGACCGCGGCGCAGCACCCAGGCGATGGCCATCTGCGCCAGGCTCTGGCCGCGGCGTTCGGCGATATCGTTAAGCGCCTGCACCCGGGCCAGATTCTCGGGCGAGAGATGCCCCTCTTTCAGGCTCTGACCCAAGGCGGCACGGCTATCCTCGGGCACGCCCTTCAAATACTTGCCGGTCAACAGCCCCTGAGCCAGCGGCGAGAAGACGATCGAGCCGACGCCCAGCTCATCGAGGGTCTCCAGCAGGCCATCGGTCTCGACCCAGCGGTTGAGCATCGAGTAGCTCGGCTGGTGGATCAGGCAGGGGGTGCCCAGCGAGCGCAGAATCTCGACCGCCTCCCGGGTGCGCTGGGCACCGTAGGAAGAGATGCCGACGTAGAGCGCCTTGCCCTGCCGCACCGCCTGGTCGAGCGCCATCATGGTCTCCTCCAGGGGTGTCTCGGGGTCGAAGCGGTGGGAGTAGAAGATATCCACGTAGTCCACCCCGAGCCGTTCGAGGCTGCGATCCAGACTTGAGAGCAGATACTTGCGGCTGCCCCACTCGCCGTAGGGCCCAGGATGCATCCAGTAGCCTGCCTTGGTGGAGATCACCAGCTCGTCACGATGGCCGGCGAAATCACTGTTGAGTAGTCGGCCGAACAGCGACTCGGCGCTGCCCGGCGGCGGCCCGTAGTTATTGGCCAGGTCGAAGTGGGTAATGCCGTGATCGAAGGCGGTACGGCAGATGGCCCGAGCATTCTCCGGGCTCGCGTTCTCGCCGAAGTTCTGCCACAGCCCCAGCGAGATGGCCGGCAGCTTCAGGCCGCTGCGCCCGCAGCGGTGGTAGGGCATGCACTCGTAGCGGTGTGCCGAGGGCGTATAGCTCATGGTGTCCCACTCCTCGAAGTTCGCGTATCTCCCTGACCGCCGGCAGAACCGAGCCTGCGGCGGCCGCGTAACACTCATTATGGGGTCTCGACAGGCGACTGGCGATGCCAGGCGCTACTGACCGGTCGGCCAGGCGACGGTCCGGAGCGCACCGTCGCCGGAGTTGCGCTCACCCTGGGACGCGACAGCCGGCAGCTACAATGCACCGCGCTTCTTTACTCCTTTTCTTCTCGAGCTCCTCTACGTGGTCCATCGAGGCCAGCTTGATATCGCGCCAGGCACGAATGGTGGGCACTGACTGGATAATGGTGCGACAGCGGTCACCATCAGGCACTCAGAAAGCGTACACCGCGGGCCGCCAGCGGGCTTCTCAGTTGATCCGGCAGGGCCTGATCGGTGATCACCGCGTCGAAATCGTCAAGCCTCCCCGCCGTGCAGCACAGCCGTGTCGCGAACTTGGTGCGATCGAGCACCAGTACCCTCCGTGCGGCGTGGGCAAACAGTGCCTCCCTCGCCATCACTTCGTCATCGTTGTAGTCATACAGCCGCCCATCGTCGTCCATGCCCCCCACCGACACGATGCCCACATCGGCCCGATAACGCTGAAAGAAGCGCCAGGCATCGCCGCCGATCACATCCTTGTCGCGGCGCCGAATACGCCCACCGCAAACCACCACCTCGCAGCTCTGATGACACAGCGCCATCGCCGCATGCAGATTATTGGTGATGACTTGCAGGTCCTGATGCACACCGAGGCGCAAGGCCACCTGCTCGACCGTGGTTCCTGTGCCCAGAAACAGCACCTGGTGGTCCTCGATCAGCTCCTGGGCGAGGGCCGCAATGCGTCGCTTGCCGTCGATATTGATGATGGCACGCCGCTCGAAGTCATCATTCTCGCGGCCCGGAAAGGGCAGTACCTCGCCCTGGCGACGGAGCACCAGACCGCGCTCGGAAAGCGCCCGAATATCGGCACGAATGGTCTGCACCGAAACATGGAAGTGCCGTGCCAGGGCTACCGGCGACTGGCTGCCCGACTCATGAATAAGGGTCAACAAGTGACGGCGGCGTTCATGGTGATCCATTGAGGCTCCGGTCAGCGAAAGTCAGTGGCGGAAAAACGAAAGCCAACCGCCTTCAAACGAAAGCTTACTGTCACCATGTTGTAAACAGATGACACTACCTTTGGGGGCAGTTCTCGCACCGGTCCCGCCATCGCGAGACGGCCGTCCGAGCCGCACAGGCTGGATGATTCGCCCACGCCATCGCCCCAAGGAACGCTTCATGTCCACCACACGTCACCTTGCCACCGTCGCCCGCTATCTCACGCCGCTACTGGCGGTCACCAGCCTCGCCATGATGACGGCCTCGGCCCAGGCCGCCGAGACGACCCTGACGCTCTATACCAGCCAGCCCAGCAGCGATGCCCAGCAGACCGTCGACGCCTTCGAGGCAGCCAACCCGGATATCGACGTCGAGTGGGTCCGCGATGGCACCACCCGCCTGATGGCGCGTCTGCGCTCGGAACTCGAGGCCGGCGTCAGCCGTCCCGACGTGCTGCTGATTGCCGACGCCGTGACCATGGAGTCGCTGATCGCCGATGACCTGCTGCAGCCCTACCAGAGCCCCGAGCGCGATGCCTTCGATGCACAGCTATACCATAGCGATGGCTACTACTACGGCACCAAGCTGATCACCACGGGCATCGTCTACAACAACCGCGCGGCCGAAGCCCCGCAGCGCTGGCAGGACCTGACCGACGAGGCACTCAAGGGCCAGGTGACAATGCCAAGTCCGCTCTACTCGGGTGCTGCGCTGATTCACCTGGCTAGCCTGACCGACAATGCCGCACTTGGCTGGGACTACGTCGAGGCACTGGCGGCCAATGACGCCGAGGCCCAGGGCGGTAATGGCGGCGTGTTCAAGGCGGTAGCCTCCGGCACCAAGCCCTACGGCGTGGTCGTCGACTTCCTGCCGATTCGCGAGGCCGTCAAGGGGTCGCCGGTGACCTTCGTCTTCCCCGAGGAGGGCTCAAGTGCCGTCACCGAGCCGGTAGCCATCATGAAGGGTGCCGACGATGTCGAAGCGGCCCAGCGCTTCGTCGACTTCGTGCTCTCGGAGTCTGGCCAGCAACTGGTCAGCGAGATGGGCTATCTGCCGGCACGCAATGGCATCGCACCGCCGGCCGGCTTCCCGGCCCGTGAGGACATTACGCTGATGCCGCTCGACAGCGAGCGGGCCCTGAACGAAGAAGCCGCCGCCAAGGCTCGTTTCTCCGAGCTATTCGGCGACTGATGATGGACAACGCTTCTCGAGGGGCGGATCGCCAGCGCCGACTGCTGACCGCCCTGACGATCCTGATAGTACTGCTGAGCCTGGCGCCGAGCGCCCGGCTCATCATCGAGGCGCTGGGTGGGCTTGAGCTCAGGGACGAGGCGCCCCTCGCCCAGGTCCTCGGCGACCCCGACACCTGGCAGGCCCTGTGGCACAGCCTGGTGACCTCTGCCCTGGGCATGCTGATCGCCCTGGCGCTCGGGAGCCTTTTCGCCTTCATCATCACCCTGACCGATGTGCGTGCCAAGGGCATCTGGGTCTTCTGCTTCATGCTGCCGATGATGATTCCGCCCCAGGTCACGGCCCTGGCCTGGCTACAGCTGTTCGGCCCGGCAAGCCCTCTGCTGGCAAGCCTCGGTCTGGCCCCGGAGCTCGGCAGCCCTCAGCCCCTGTACTCACCGGCCGGCATCGGTCTGCTGCTAGGCATCCAGAGCGCTCCTCTGGTCTTTCTGGCGCTGCGTACAAGCCTGTTGGCGCTACCCCGAGAACTGGTCGAGGCGGCTCGTATCCAGGGCGCCTGCCAGCGTCAGGTGTGGGGCCAGATCATCGTACCCATCACCCGCTCGGGTCTGGTCGCCGGCGGCGCCATGGCCTTCACCGCCAGTCTTGGCAATTTCGGCATCCCAGCCATGCTCGGCATTCCCGCCGGCTATCTGGTGCTGCCGACCCTGATCTATCAACGCATGGCCAGTTTCGGCACCAACGTGCTCGCCGAGATGGCCGGGCTGTCGGTGCTGATCGGGCTGCTGGCACTGGCCGGCGTGGCCCTGCAGCAGCACCTGCTACGACGCAGCCGGTTCGGACTGATCGGCCACGGCGGACGCGCTCACGACTTCTCTCTGGGACGCTCTCGGGTCCCGTTGGAAGCGGGCATGGGTCTGGTGCTGGCGATGATTCTGCTCGCCCCGCTCACGGCACTGGTGGTCGGCTCACTGGTACCGGCCATGGGCGTGCCTCTGAACACCACCACCGCGACCCTGGAGGCCTACCGCGAAATGCTGGGTCGCCAGGGCGTGACCTGGCGAGCCATGTCCAACAGCCTATGGCTGGCCGGCGGTGCGGCCCTGGTGCTGATGGCAGTGTGCCTGCCGCTGGCCTATCGCCTGGGACGCATGCCAGAGCGGCTGCAAGCCTGGCTACTGGGCGTCATCGAGATTCCCTATGCGTTGCCGGGTGTCGTCCTGGCGGTGGCCTGCATTCTGCTTTTCGTGCGTCCCCTGCCGATGATCGAGGTGAGCCTCTACGGCAGCCTGGCGATCATCCTGGTCGCCTACCTGGCGCGCTTCATGGTGGTGTGCCTGAAGCCGGTCACGGCGAGCCTGGGACAGCTCGACGCCTCACTGGAAGAGGCCGCGCAGCTGGCCGGCGCCAGCCCCTGGCGGCGCCTGGTGACCATCATCATGCCGCTTACCGCCCCGGCCCTCGCCGCCGGCGGCATCCTGGTCTTCCTGACCGCGGTCAACGAGCTGACCGTATCGGCGCTGTTATGGAGTGCCGGCAACGAGACCCTCGGCGTACTGATCTTCAACCTCGATGAGGGCGGCGACAGTGTGCTGGCCTCGGCGGTCGCCGTGGTGGTCGTGGTCCTGGTGGCCGCCCTGATGCTTACCCTGAACCTGATGGCCGGTCGCCTGCCCCGTGGCGTGGTCCCCTGGAAGGAGTGAAGTCATGAATCTTCTGTCAACCTTACGCCGTTCGGCGTACCCACTTGCTCCCGCCGAGGCCAGGGATTCTGTTCTGCCGGCAGGTGACGCCGACATTCGCGAGGCCAGCGATGGCCACCGCGGCCTGAACATCGTCGGCGCCACCAAGCACTTCGGCAGCCAGGCGGCGTTGAACGACGTGTCGCTGGACATCGCCCCGGGCGAGTTCGTCGCCCTGCTCGGCCCCAGCGGCTGCGGCAAGACGACCATGCTGCGCACCCTGGCCGGCTTCGAGACATTGAGCGCCGGGCGCATCACCCTGAACGGGCGTCACCTCGACGACGGCAGCCGACCGCTGCCGCCGGAAGAGCGCCACATGGGCATGGTGTTCCAGGCCTACGCCCTGTGGCCGCATATGAGCGTGGCCGACAACGTGGGCTATGCGCTCAAGCTCCAGGGCATTCGCGGCCAGGAGTATCAGCGTCGCGTCGGCGAAGCCTTGGCGCTGGTCGAACTCGCGACCTATGCCAGCCGCCGCCCCCAGGACCTTAGTGGCGGCCAGCGTCAGCGCGTGGCGCTGGCCCGCTGCCTGGTCACCTCCCCTGAGGTGGTGCTGCTCGACGAACCCCTCGCCAACCTCGACCGCCACCTGCGCGCCGCCATGGAAGACAGTTTCCGCGATTTTCACCGGCGCACCCGGGCCACCCTGGTCTATGTCACCCACGACCAGGGCGAGGCCATGTCGCTGGCCGACCGTATCGCGGTGATGAAGGACGGCAGGCTGATTCAGCTCGCCACCCCGGAAACCCTGTATCGCCAGCCGCGCAGCCCCTGGGTCGCCGGCTTCATCGGCCAGGGTAGCGTCATGGAGCTGCCCGGCCTGACGCCATCCACCGCGGTCAGCGGTGAATGCCTCAATGCCTCCCTCAGGGCCTGGGGCAAGGGGCAAGGCACCGAGACGACCAGTGTCGTGGTGCGCCCGGAGCATGTGCACCTGACGCCAATCGATACTGTGCCCCGCGGGGCTGTGTCGGGCAGCCACCCCGACAGCGGCTCAGGTAGCCAGGTAGGCGCCCGCGTCGTGAGCTCGATCTTTCGCGGTGAACGTTACGAAGTGCACTTGAGGCTCGCTGACGGCACCCAGCTGCAGGCCTATTCACCGACACACCTGGCCGCCGAGAGTGCGGTCGGCGTCGCGATCCAGCGCGCCTGGTGCCTGGAGCCGGACGCATGACCCAGATTACCAGCGAAGAGCATGTCGAGATCACCGTTCTCAGTGGCCTCGGCGCCAAGGCGCCGGCGGCGATCTTGATAGAGACGGCCAAGGTTCGCCTGCTGCTCGATGCCGGAGGTCCCCTGGACCCAGGGGCAGCCTGCGAGTGGGTGAGCGACCTTGAACGCCGGGGCTGGCCCGATGCCATCCTGCTCAGCCACGATCACCCCGACCATGTCGGGAGCCTGGCACAACTACCCAGCGATATTCCGCTCTACTGCACCAGCGAGACAGCCAGGGCCCTGCCTGCCGGACGTCGCTGGCGAGCGCTTGCCTCCCGCGGAGAGCAGAGGATTGCCGGTGTACGCGTCACCACCGGCCAGGCCGGCCACTCGCTAGATGGTATCTGGCTGCATCTGGCCTTGGGCCAAGGCATCTTCTACTCAGGCGACACCTGCCTGGAGTCTGCGGTGTTTCCCTTCGACCCACCGCCGCCGGCCGCCATTGCCCTGCTGGACGCTTCCTACGGGCGCTACGATCAGCCCCTGGCCGCAGCCCAGGCCGCCATGGCAGATCACCTTGAGCGTCCTACCGTGATGCCAGTTCCGGCCTCCGGTCGCGCCGCCGAGATAGCACTGTGGTTCATCGATAACCAGGAATCGACGCATGGCAACGCTGAGGGGGCCACTCGGCTGGCCCTCGACGACGGCTGCCGCCAGGCGCTGACGCGCCTGCTGGCGCTGCCGGCCACACTCCGCCGCCCAGGCATTGACGCCAGGCTCCGTGAACTGCTCACCGCACCGCCACCCGCCGCGCCGCATCTACTGCTTGTCGATGACGATGGCCACCGCAATACCTGGCCCGGCTATCACACCCTGCACAGCGGCTATCTGACGCCGCCTCGCCGACGCCAGGTCGCCGCCGGCGAGGCCGCATGGCGACGCTGGAATGTCCATCCTCGATTGACCGACATCACCACACTGATGAGCATGCTCCAGGCACGGGAACTGTGGCCGTTGTTTACCGAGCTGACCCCGGAGTGGCAGCAGGATTTCCCGCTCTCGCCTCCGGCACGGGAACTCGCCATGGCCACCCCCACTCGATGTCTGCGTCCGGCCAGCGAGGTGTGCGATGCTGCTGGCTAGCCCCTTTGTGTTCATGCGCCACGGCGAGACGCCTCTCAATCGCGATGGCCTGATAGGTGGCAGCACCGATGTGCCGCTAACGAGGCTGGGTGAAGACCAGGCAAGATCGGCCCGGCCGCTGCTCGAACGACCCTGGTCGAAAGTGGTGACAAGTTCACTTCTGCGTGCCCGCCAGACTACCGAACTTGCCGTGCCCGGACAGGATTTCGCGAGCCTCGCCGGGCTCGACGAACGCGACTGGGGGCAGCTGGAGTGCGCACCGCTGGCGCATCAGCCGCCCTATATGAGCATCCCGCCCGGCGGCGAAAGCTGGGAGAGCTTCGAGGCACGGGTCGTCGCTGCGCTCAACGCTACTCTTGCCGCTCACCCGTACCCACTGATCATCGCCCACTCAGGCGTCTACCGGGTGATCCAACGACTCGTTCGCGGACGCCCCGAAGGTCCCCGGCTGCCCAACGCCCGACCGCTCTTGATACGTCCCGGCCCACTGGGCTGGACCTTCCATCTACTTGGAAACCACGATGACCGCCAAGATATCCTCTAGCCCGCTCGACCAACAGCACGCCACCACTCTCTCGAATGAGCATTGGGGCTCCAGTCAAGGAGCCACCGATGCCGTGATCGTCGATGTCGATGGCACCCTGGCGGAGCTCGACACCGAGACCGTCGCCCCCTGGGTACTGGGCGCCGAGAAGCACTGGGACCCGTTCTTTCAGCACATGGCCAAAGCGCCGGTGATCGAGCCGGTGGTCCGTCTGGTGAACCTGCTCAAGGCCCAGGGGCAGCGCATCCTGATCTGCTCCGGCCGCCCGGCGAGTCATGCGGCCCACACCCGGGACTGGCTGGTCGCCAATGCCATTCCCTTCGACGCGCTCTATCTGCGCCCGGCAGGCGATGACGAGGTGGCCGACGAAGAGGTCAAGGCGAAGCTACTCGAGTGCATGCGCGAGGATGGCCACCGGCCCTGGCTCGTTATCGACGACCGTGACGCCGTGGTGGCCGGCTGGCGCCGGCTCGGCCTGACCTGCCTACAGTGCGCCGACGGCGACTTCTAGTAAGCGGCCGCTGAACACACCTTCCGCGTAAGCCCTTGGCCAGCGACATTAGGTGCCCACGTAACAATAGATGGGC